>NZ_CP177102.1:0-2182500 GCF_046717765.1 Corynebacterium sp. LaCa117
GTGACTGACCCACAAGCGAACCTGCATGCCATTTGGCGCGCGGTCGTTGATGACCTGCTCGCACAATCCGAGCAACCCAATTCCGAGGTCCCTAGTTTTTCCCATTCACAGCGCCTTTACCTGCAACTGGTCCGCCCCATCATGATGGTCGAGGGCTACACCCTCGTTGCCGCCGAGAACCTCGACGCCAAAAATGTGGTCGAAAATGAACTGGGCGAGTACATCGCCAAGGCCTTAACCCGGCATCTCGGGCGCCCCTGCTCCTTCACGGTTACCTTGGCTACTCCGCAAGAACCACAACCACCGGCCACAGAGCCTTCTCCACAGACAGCTCCCCCGCAACAGCAGCAGGCTCCGCAAGCGCAACAACCCCAGCACACGGAGCCTCCCCAGAACTACATTCCGCGCCCGCAACACTCTGATACCGGTACACAACCAGCGCCCGCACAAAACAACTGGCAATCCAGCCATGCCCCAGCCAGCTTGGATGAACTTGCCCAGCACTATAACCAGCAGCAGGCGCAGTCCGCGGGAAATTTCACCGACGCTAGCTCTAATTCCGCTCGCATCCCGCGCGAGGCTCCGGCACATGATCCCAACCGTGAAACTTCACTGAATCCGAAGCACACCTTCGATAGCTTCGTTATCGGGTCTTCGAATCGTTTTGCCAATGGTGCAGCCGTTGCCGTGGCCGAAAATCCCGCCCGTGCATACAACCCACTATTCATTTGGGGTGGCTCTGGTCTAGGAAAAACGCACCTTTTGCACGCCGCTGGTAACTACGCCCAGGTGCTGCACCCGGGTCTGCGCGTGAAATATGTGTCTTCGGAAGAATTTACGAATGACTATATTAATTCGCTACGTGATGACCGCCAGGAATCCTTCAAACGGCGCTACCGCAACCTCGACATCTTGATGGTCGATGATATCCAGTTCTTGGAGGGTAAAGAATCCACCCAGGAAGAGTTCTTCCATACTTTCAATGCGCTGCACCAAGCCAATAAGCAGATCATTTTGTCTTCGGACCGCCCGCCGAAGCAGCTGACAACGCTGGAGGATCGCCTCCGCACGCGCTTTGAAGGCGGACTTATTACCGATATTCAGCCGCCAGATCTGGAAACGCGTATCGCGATTTTGATGAAGAAGGCGGCAAATGACGGCACCGAGGTGGATCGCTCCGTGCTCGAGCTCATTGCCTCGCGCTTTGAATCTTCCATCCGCGAGCTCGAAGGCGCACTTATCCGCGTTTCGGCCTATTCCTCTTTGGTAGATGAGCCAATCAACGTAGAGATGGCGGAAATCGCATTGCGCGATCTGGCCCCGGATTCCGCTGATCGGCAGATCACCGCTACCTCAATCATGGAGGTCACGGCAGACTTCTTCGATATTGATGTAGAAACTCTGCGCGGCGCCGGCAAGAAGCGCGCGGTAGCGCATGCTCGCCAGCTGGCGATGTATTTGTGCCGCGAGCTTACCGAGCTGTCCCTGCCCAAGATCGGTGAACAGTTCGGCGGTAAGGACCACACCACCGTCATTTATGCGGATCGCAAGATCCGCAAAGAGATGACTGAAAAGCGCAATACATACGACGAGATCCAGGCGCTTACCCAGCGCATCAAGAATCGCGGTCGCGCCTAGATCTCGCCACCTTTTCTACAGCTCGTTCCTTAAGCGCCTTCCTTATATAAAGGAGGGCGCTTTTGTCTGTCCCTTTGTCACTTCGCGGATTCTGCTCGTACTACTTAAAGGTGAGACCAGAACTATAAGATCAGAGATTCTTGACTGAGACGCCGAAACTTGGTTCAAACCGTCCACACAGCCGCCTACACCTTCGTGTAATTCCACAAAGAACCCAGAAGATCCGCGAAAAGTACTCTCTTAACTGCGAAAAGAGTTATCCACAGCGTTATTCACACTTGTGTAATTCCACCTTTGTAATTCATAGATCTTACTCACAGTTTTAAATTCCACAGGCTCTATGCTGGGAGAACCACCCTGTGATCAGCGCTGTGTGTAGATCGGTGATCAAATGACAAAACCTGTGGATAAAACGGCGATCCCGTTAGTTGTCCACATTTTCCCCCGATTGATCACAGCAAGATCACAAGAATTGGCACACCCCGGATCTGTGTCCTGAACTTGTTGTTTAACTAGTTACCCACAGATCCCACAGCGCTTATTACTACTACTAAATTATTTCTCTGATCTGTATAGAAGAAAGAGGGTGTGTGGAATTCGGCCCGGCCTGCCTTTGGCCAGGCGCGGATCGAGCAGGCAAAGATGGAATTACACGTTGTGGCGCACCGCGCCCGATGCGGTAAGTTGGAAGCCAGTCTTTTGTAAGTAACAAATTTCCTACTTGCCTCAGAGGAGCTCTTCGCACCATGGATGAAGCCGTGTCATTTCGCGTGGCCAAAGATGACCTTGCCAACGCCGTAGCGTGGGTTGCTCGTAGCCTGCCGTCCAAGGTCACCCAGCCTGTGCTCCGCGCGATGCTAATCACCGCGGATGACAACGGTCTTGAGTTCACTGGCTTCGATTACGAGGTGTCCACCCGCGTCCGAATCGCCGGAATGGTGGATGAGCCCGGACAGATCGCGGTAGCCGGCAAGCTCCTCTCTGACATCGTCGCTTCCCTGCCCAACAAGGAAGTGGAGATTTCCCAGGTAGATTCCAAGGCCCTGGTTACTTGTGGTTCTTCCCGCTTTGAGCTGCCACTGATTCCTCTGGATGATTACCCGCAGCTCCCGGTTCTGCCGGAGGTTACCGGCACCATCCAGCCACAGCTATTCGTCGAGGCCATCCATCAGGTCGCCGCTGCGGCCGGCAAGGATGACACCTTGCCCATGCTCACCGGTGTGCACATGGATATCCGTGGCAAGGACATTGAGATGACGGCAACGGACCGCTTCCGCCTGGCCATGCGCACCTTGGAATGGGAGCCGAAGTCGCCGGATGTCGAAGCCAAGCTGCTAGTACCTGCTAAGACCCTGCAGGAAACCGGTCGTTCTTTGGATCCACATCTCAACATTCCAGTGGAGATCGCCGTGGGCACCGATGACAATATTGGTGCCGATGGCCTCTTTGGCCTGCACGCGGATAATCGCGAGACCACCACTCGCATGCTGGATGCGGATTTCCCTAATGTGCAGCCCCTGCTGCCGAAGAATCACACCAATATTGCCTCCATTGAGGTCGCCCCGCTGCAGGAAGCAATTCGCCGCGTGTCGTTGCTGACGGATCGCAACGCGCAGATTCGGATGGAGTTCGCCGATGGCCAGGTGACCCTTTCGGCCGGTGCGGATGCTGGTAATGCGACCGAGACCCTGCCGTGTGCATTCCATGGCCGCGATGAATTCCTCATCGCCTTCAATCCGGGCTACCTCAAGGATGGCTTGGCCGTCATTAATACCGACCGCGTGGTCTTCGGCTTTACCGAGCCTTCGCGCCCAGC
This sequence comes from Corynebacterium sp. LaCa117, assembly GCF_046717765.1. Classification (NCBI taxonomy): domain Bacteria; kingdom Bacillati; phylum Actinomycetota; class Actinomycetes; order Mycobacteriales; family Corynebacteriaceae; genus Corynebacterium; species Corynebacterium sp. LaCa117. The sequence continues at coordinate 3,455 of NZ_CP177102.1, forward strand.
CATCATGATCCCAGAACCGGAAGAGCTGCCTGAGGCCGATAAAGATGGCAACTTCCCCACGCCGGAGACCAACTTCACCTACCTGCTCATGCCGGTTCGCCTGCCGGGCTAATGTACGTCAGGGATCTCGATGTTCGGGATTTTCGCTCGTGGCCCGAACTTAATGTGCAGCTAGGGCCAGGGATCACCCTTTTTGTCGGGCGCAATGGCTTTGGCAAGACCAATATCGTTGAGGCCATTGGCTATACCGCTCACCTTTCCTCCCACCGCGTTTCCCACGATGCACCGTTGGTGCGTCAGGGCGCGGATAGTGCGCGGGTGTCTATTACCGCGGTGAACCAGGGCCGCGAGCTTACTACCCATTTGCTGATTAAGCCCCATGCGGCCAACCAGGCGCAGATTAATCGCACCCGCCTGCGCAGCCCCCGTGAGCTGCTGGGCGTGGTAAAAACTGTGCTCTTCTCCCCGGAGGACTTGGCCCTGGTGCGCGGGGAGCCGGCTGGGCGCCGCGCCTACCTCGATAGCATCATTGCCTCGCGGACTCCGCGGCTAGCGGGTGTGAAGGCTGACTACGATAAGGTGCTCAAGCAGCGCAATGCCCTGCTGAAATCGGCCTCCGCCAGCCTGCGCCGCGGCTATTCCGATAGCGATGGCGCCGCGGCACTGGCTACCTTGGATACCTGGGATGCGCAGTTAGCCCGCCTCGGAGCCCAGGTTATTGCCGCGCGCCTTGCGCTTGTCGACGCCCTCTTGGACCACATCCCCGCCGCCTATTCCGGCCTAGCGCCAGAATCACGGCCGGCACATGTGGAGTATAAGTCCACTATCGATACCTCTGACCGCGAGGTATTAGAGGCCGTCTTGCTTACCGAGCTGGCGAACGCTCGGCAGCGCGAAATCGAACGCGGCATTTCCCTCGTGGGCCCACACCGCGACGATCTGGTGCTTAATCTGGGTGATCAGCCGGCCAAGGGCTTTGCTAGCCACGGCGAGACATGGTCCTACGCCATCGCGCTGCGCCTGGCGGAATTCAACGTCCTGCGCCAGGAGGGAGGATCCGATCCGGTGCTCATCTTGGATGATGTCTTTGCTGAGCTCGATGCCAAGCGCCGCAAGCAGCTGGTCCACTTGGCCGCCGAGGCCGAACAGGTGCTCATCACCGCGGCCGTGGATGAGGATCTTCCCGGAAACTTGGAACCCATCGTGCGCTACCGCGTGAGTGTAGAAGATACCGAGACCGGCCGCATTTCCAAGCTCAGCGCCGAAGATTCTGCCGAAGATCTTGCTCAAAATGCCGCTGAGGAAGGTGAGGGGAATGAGTGAGGATCAAGGGGGCGTCGGCAAGCAGCGCATCGATCCCATCACCCAGTACTTCAAGCTGGTTCGGTCCACCTCCAAGAACCCGCCGAAGCTGACCCGCCCGGTGCCGAAGATGCCGGTGCCTTCGCTGGAGAAGGCGCAAAAGCAGGGGTATATGGGCTATCAACGGGGCATTCCCACAGGACCAGATGGCAGGAAGAAACGGCGCACGCTGGCCGTGCCGAGCCTGGGGTCCCAAATTAACCGCGAGGTGGTCAATCGTGGGTGGGAGCATGATCTGGCTAATGGCTGGGTGATGGGCAATTGGGAGCATCTGGTGGGCGAGCGCATTGCCGCGCATACGCAGCCGCAGCGGATTAAGGACAAGATTGTCTATGTATCCTGCGATAACTCCACGTGGGCAACGGAGCTGCGCTACCTGCAGCGGCAAATCCTGCGCAAAATCTCTGACCGCCTAGGCCCCGATGTCATTGTGGAACTGCGGATTCACGGACCGAAGCAAAGGCGCAATTATGAGGGGCGGCAGTGGGTCAAACCGCAAGGATCACAAGATACCTACGGCTAATAGGCTGAGGTTTACTCAGACCTGCACAATGTGAATAACCTCAGAGCGCGCCAGATTCCTATCTCTCACGGGTGTGGGGTGTCTTTCAGTAGGGGGTATCCGTGTAGAATAGTCAAGGTCTTAGAATTAGCTATAGCCAAAAGGAGAGCACGAATCCGTGGCTGAAGAACACGCATATGATGCCGGGTCAATTACGATCCTGGAGGGCCTCGAGGCCGTTCGTAAGCGCCCCGGCATGTACATTGGTTCGACCGGTTCGCGCGGCCTGCACCACCTCATTTGGGAGATCGTTGATAACTCCGTCGATGAGGCCATGGCCGGCTACGCCGACAAGGTTACCGTCAAGCTGCTGGAAGATGGCGGCGTAGAGGTCATCGATAATGGCCGTGGCATCCCGGTAGAAATGCACGCTTCTGGCGCACCTACCGTCCAGGTGGTCATGACCCAGCTGCACGCCGGCGGTAAGTTCGACTCCGATTCCTATGCCGTTTCCGGCGGCCTGCACGGTGTCGGTATTTCCGTGGTGAACGCGCTTTCTACCCGCGTGGAGGCGGAGATTAAGCGCGACGGTAAGCACTGGTACCAAAACTTCCAGAATGCCATCCCGGACGAGCTCGTTGAGGGCGGCAACGCCCGCGGCACGGGCACCAAGATCCGCTTCTGGGCGGACCCGGAAGTTTTTGAAACTACCGAGTACGATTACGACACCATTGCCCGTCGCCTGCAGGAAATGGCCTTCCTGAACAAGGGCTTGAGCATTGAGCTCATTGACGAGCGCGTCACCGAAGAGCAGATCGAGCTGGAAGAGATCGCCGATGCAGAATCTGGCGAGACCAGCGCGGATGAGACGTCCTTCGATGATGCCCCGGACGCCGGCGATACCTTCAACGAAGAATCCGGCGAGGCGAAGGACGCTGCGGCAGATAAGAAGCGCCGCAAGAAGGTCACCTTCCACTACCCGGATGGCTTGACCGACTACGTCAAGTACCTCAATAAGTCCAAGACCGCGATCCACCCGACCATCGTTTCCTTCGATGCGAAGGGCGAGGATCACGAGGTCGAGGTAGCGCTGCAGTGGAACCAGGGCTATAAGCAGTCCGTTCACACCTTTGCCAATACCATCAACACCCACGAGGGCGGCACGCACGAAGAGGGTTTCCGTGCGGCCCTAACCTCCCTGATGAACCGCTACGCCAAGGAGCATAAGCTCCTCAAGGAAAAGGACGGTAACCTCTCCGGCGATGACTGCCGCGAGGGCTTGGCGGCCGTCATTTCCGTCAAGGTGGGCGATCCGCAGTTCGAGGGTCAAACCAAGACCAAGCTGGGCAATTCCGAGATCAAGGGCTTTGTCCAGCGCGCGGTCAACGAGCACGTCAATGACTGGTTCGATGCCAACCCGGCAGAGGCCAAGGCCATTATCAATAAGGCTGTGTCCTCCGCGCATGCCCGCATGGCTGCCCGCAAGGCTCGCGAGATGGTGCGCCGCAAGTCCGCCACCGACCTCGGTGGCCTGCCGGGCAAGCTCGCGGATTGCCGTTCGAAGGATCCGAAGATTTCCGAGCTCTACATCGTGGAGGGTGACTCTGCAGGTGGCTCCGCTAAGGGCGGCCGCGATTCCATGTTCCAGGCCATCCTGCCGCTGCGCGGCAAGATCCTGAACGTGGAGAAGGCCCGTATGGATAAGGTCCTCAAGAATGCCGAGGTTCAGGCGATTATTACCGCGCTGGGTACCGGCATCCACGAGGAATTCGATATCAAGAAGCTGCGCTACGACAAGATCGTGCTCATGGCCGATGCCGACGTTGACGGCCAGCACATTGCCACGCTGCTTCTGACCCTGCTCTTCCGCTTTATGCCGCAGCTGGTTGAGGACGGCCACGTGTTCCTGGCTAACCCGCCGCTGTACAAGCTCAAGTGGTCTAAGGGTACTCCGGGCTATGCTTTTTCCGACGCCGAGCGCGATAAGCTGCTGGCCGAGGGCTTGGAGCAAAACCGTAAGATCAACAAAGATGACGGCATCCAGCGCTACAAGGGCTTGGGCGAGATGAACGCCTCCGAGCTGTGGGAGACCACGCTCGACCCGAGCACCCGCATCCTGCGCCGCGTGGATCTGGAAGACGCGCAGCGCGCCGATGAGCTCTTCTCCATCCTCATGGGTGACGATGTCTCGGCCCGCCGCTCTTTCATTACCCGCCGCGCAAAGGACGTCCGCTTCCTGGATATCTAGAGCGCAGTATGAAGCCCACCGTGGAATTTACCGCGGTGGGCTTTAATTGTGGCGTCGGAAAGCGCTGGGCCTAGGCCTGGGATCTGTGCTGATCCGCTACGGCGAATCCTAGGGAAGCGAGGCACATGGCGAGGATGACGCCGAAGCCGGCAATGATGGACAGCGGCCAGTCCGCGCTTGTGCCGTGCAAGGTGGCAAAAACGATGGCGGTAATAACGGCAAGCCCAATGGCCGTACCGATGCGCTGGCCGGTTTGGAGGACGGCGCCGGACGATCCGGCGTAGGCCTGTGGCACATGCGCCAAGGTGAGCGTTTGGTTGGGGGAGATGACCGAGCCTTGCCCGCCGCCAACAAAGGCCAGTGAAAGGACCATCCACCATTCGCTAGCGCCCCATTGCTCAGTGGCCCAGATAAGCGCAATGGTGGCAATGAGGCCGGAGATGGTCACGAGCATGCCCAGCACCACGACTTTGCGGCCGTGGACGGATACGGATCGGCCGGCCAGTGTGGCAGATATGGAGCTCAACAAGGCAGCCGGAATGCCTACGGAGCCGGCAGCCAGGGCGGAGTGTCCGAGTCCACTTTGGAAGTAGAGTGCCACGAGCACCCAAATGCTGGTAATACCCATAAACCACAAGGTGGCGATGATGGTGCCATTGCGAAAACTCGGGGTGGCGAAGATAGTGAGATCCACCATCGGCGGATGGCCGGTGGCCTTGTGGTGTCGCTCCCATAGCACCCATCCCACAAGGAGGACGGCGCCCAACAATAGGAGCCACCACACCGCCGGGGAAGCGGACGATTCCATGAAGGGGAAGAGGATGGCCCATACGGCAGCGCCGAGGATCAGCGCGCCGATGGGATCCAGGGTGGCTAGGGCCTTGAAGATGCCCAATTTATTGCCGGCGTCATCGCGTACGCGAGAGAACAGCGGCCGCGGAAACCACAGCAATCCTAAGATGATGGCAATAAGGCCGACGGGGAAATTGACCAGCATGGTCAGTCGCCAACCTAGGTCCGCGCCGCCGAGGCGAATGAGCAGGCCGCCCAGTACCGGTCCGATAGCCACGGCGATGCCCACCGTGGAGCCAAAGTAGCCGAAGGCGCGGGCGCGTTCCGGACCGCGGAAGTACTGCTGGATCATTCCCACGCCCTGCGGATTGAGCAGACCAGCGCCTATGCCTTGGATAAAGCGGGCGGCGTTGAGTGCCTCCGCGTTGGGGGCAAAGCCGGCGACGGCGGCGCTGAGGGAATAGATGGCAATGCCTGCTAGAAAGATGCCGCCGCGGCCGACGAGATCTCCGGCACGGCCGGCGGCAACAAGGATGACACCAAAGGTGAGCGCATAGCCGGAGAGCACCCATTGCACATCGGATTCAGAGGCTCCCAGGCCCGATTGAATCGAGGGCAGGGCTACGTTCACGATCGACACGCTCAGCAGGGACATGAAGAGTGCCGTGAGCAAAACGATAAGTACCCGCCAGCGGGCGGGATCCTGGCCGGCGGGGTACTCGGTTTGGTTAGCTGCGGAAGTAGTCACTTCCACACTTATACTCTGCGGTTTGTTCTAGGTTCAACCGTGCGGAAACTACATGTGTTTTTGCAGCACGCGGCCGAAATCCGGTACCGCAGGGGTGAGGAATTTCGAGGCCTTACCGCGCAAGGAGTTATAAGGCTTAGACAGCGCGGGGGAGTTAATCTGCTCGGCGTGCTTATCGGCCACCGACATGATGGAATCGCTCACCTGGGTGCTGCGGGGCTCGAGGAAGGAACCGAAATCCTGCTCGGAGGTTTCCGAAAATTCCTGCCAGTGCGGATCCAGGGTATTAAGGACATCCGGCAGCACGCGGCCCAGGGCCTTGGTGATGATGGCGGGGTCGACCTTCTTCGCGGCGGCGACGGCGCCCTTGAGCGCCATGCCGGTAATGCCCGATTGCTTGGCGACGACCCCCTCAACCAGCTCGCCGCAATCGTTAATCACCGCAGTGCGCTGCGGACCTGACATAAGTTCAGAAAGATGTGCCATGCTGCACCACCTTACGCGAGTTAGGCGGGCTGGCCCGGTAGGCCAGGGAGGTTGGCCTGAATGGCAGCAATCTGATCGGCGATCTGGCCCAAGCCGGCATCGCGGGCAGCTTTCTCCAGATCCACGTTAGGGGAGTACAGGGCCACGGCGCTGGCCAGCGCGGTGACACCGGCGGCCGCTGCGGTGATGATCAGGGTGAGGTCCAGCTGGGAAGAACCGGTAGAGGAACCACCGGCCTCTCCCGGCTTAAAGTCCGGATTTACCGTTTCTTTCCAGGAATCGGCATCAGCGGCGGTGGCGGTAGGAGCAGTCACGGCGGTGATAGCTAGCGCTACGGCGGTCAGGCTCGAGGCGGCAATCTTCTTGCAGCGGGACATGGTGGTAGTTCCTTTCTTGGGTCACTATCCCCAGTAACTTAGGTAACTTCTTTAACACTAAGGTAGACGCGCGCGCTGAACTTTGCGAACTCTGCGTTATACCCGCTCAGCACCGGCACGCGGGCTAATACCTCTGCCATTGCGCGGGCGGCATCGCGGTGGTTGTCGTGAATGGCAATTCCTTCCACCTTGGCGGTGCTGGCTGCCGCCGCGGCCGCTAGGGCGGCGAAGTTGGTAATGCGGACGTTAAAGCGAGCGCAAAACTCGCGCGCCAAGAGGTAGAGCTGTTCAGTAGTCATGCTTGCCTAAGACTGTGCGGGCCGGGCACGGCGGATTTCCGCCTCCAGCTCAGCGCGGCCGGGGAGGAGGGTGCGGGCGGTGGATTGCACGTGGGCGTCGGCAAGCGTGCGGGCTGCCGCCGCAACGATGGCGCGTACCACCGCCTCGTGCTTGGAGGTGCCCTGCGCGGAGGCCAGTAGCGTCAGCGCGTGATCCTGTTCGTCCGTAAGTCGCAATGTCATCGCCATGCCCCAAGTGATACCATGGTGATACCACCCGTGCGGCAATTCGAGTCCTGAAAAGCGCTAGAGGGTAGAATTTGGGGCTATGAGTGACAATAACGACGATCTTTTTGATCGCATATTTCCCATTGACATTAATGAGGAGATGGAGTCGAGCTACATCGACTACGCCATGTCCGTCATCGTCGGCCGCGCCCTGCCGGAGGTGCGCGATGGCCTGAAGCCGGTGCACCGCCGCATCCTCTACGCGATGTTCGATTCCGGTTACCGCCCGGAGCGCGGCTACGTGAAGTCCGCCCGCCCGGTCTCGGACACCATGGGTCAGTTCCACCCGCACGGTGACTCCGCCATCTATGACACCTTGGTGCGTCTGGCCCAGTCCTGGAACATGCGCTATCCGCTGGTGGATGGCCAGGGTAACTTCGGTTCCCGCGGCAACGACGGCCCGGCAGCAATGCGTTATACGGAGTGTAAGCTCACCCCGTTGGCCATGGAGATGGTGCGCGATATCCGCGAGAACACCGTGGACTTCTCGCCCAACTATGATGGCAAGACCAGCGAGCCAGACGTCCTGCCGTCCCGCGTTCCGAACCTGCTCATAAACGGCTCTGGCGGCATTGCCGTGGGTATGGCCACCAATATTCCGCCGCATAACCTCAACGAGCTGGCCGAGGCCATCTACTGGATGCTGGATAACCCAGACGCCGATGAAGAGGCTGCGCTGGAAGCCTGCATGGAACGCGTCAAGGGCCCGGATTTCCCCACCGCCGGCCTCATTGTGGGCGATCAGGGCATCAAGGATGCCTACACCACCGGCCGCGGCTCCATCCGCATGCGCGGTGTGACCTCCATCGAGGAGTCTGGCTCCCGTCAGACCATCGTCATTACCGAGCTGCCGTTCCAGGTCAACCCGGATAACCTCATCTCCAATATCGCGGAGTCCGTGGCCAGCGGCAAGATTGCGGGCATTTCCAAGATCGAGGATGAGTCCTCCGACCGCGTGGGCATGCGCATCGTGGTCACCCTGAAGCGCGACGCCGTGGCTCGCGTGGTGCTCAATAACCTCTACAAGCACTCCCAGCTGCAGACCTCCTTCGGCGCCAACATGCTCTCCATTGTTGACGGCGTGCCGCGCACCCTCCGCCTGGATCAAATGCTGCGCTACTACGTGGAGCACCAGATCGAGGTCATCGTTCGCCGTACCCAGTACCGCTTGAACGAGGCCGAGAAGCGCGCCCACATCTTGCGCGGCTTGGTCAAGGCCCTGGACATGCTCGATGAGGTCATCGCCCTTATCCGCCGTTCTCCCACCGTGGACGAGGCGCGCGAAGGCTTGAAGGAGCTTCTCGACGTCGACGATATCCAGGCCGATGCCATCCTGGCCATGCAGCTGCGCAAGCTGGCTGCTCTGGAGCGCCAGAAGATTATCGACGAGTTGGCCGAGATCGAGCGCGAGATCGCTGATCTGAAGGACATCCTCGCCCGCGAGGAGCGTCAGCGCCAGATTGTCCACGATGAGCTGGCAGAGATCGTCGATAAGTATGGCGATGAACGCCGCACCGAAATCATCCCGGCAACCGGCGATGTCACCGATGAGGATCTCATTGCCCGCGAGAACGTCGTGGTCACCATTACCTCTACTGGCTACGCTAAGCGCACCAAGGTGGATTCCTATAAGGCACAGAAGCGTGGCGGCAAGGGCGTGCGCGGCGCTGAGCTCAAGCAGGACGATATTGTGAAGAACTTCTTCGTCTGCTCCACGCACGACTGGATCTTGTTCTTTACCAACTTCGGCCGCGTCTACCGTCTTAAGGCCTATGAGCTGCCCGAGGGTGGTCGCGCCGCACGCGGCCAGCACGTGGCTAACCTGTTGGAATTCCAGCCGGAAGAAAAGATCGCACAGGTCATCCAGATTCAGTCCTACGAGGACGCTCCTTACTTGGTCCTCGCCACCCAGCAGGGCCGCGTGAAGAAGTCCCGCCTGACCGATTACGAGTCCGCGCGTTCCGCTGGCCTTATCGCCATCAACCTCAACGAGGGCGATGCGCTCATCGGCGCACAGCTCGTCTCCGAGGGCGATGACATCCTGCTTACCTCCGAGCAGGGCCAAGCTATCCGCTTTACTGCCGACGACGACCAGCTGCGCCCCATGGGCCGCGCTACCGCCGGTGTGAAGGGCATGCGCTTCCGCGGCGATGATCAGCTGCTATCCATGTCCGTGGTCCACGATGGCGAGTTCCTTTTGGTCGCCACCTCTGGCGGCTATGGCAAGCGCACCGCCATCGAGGAATACACCCCGCAGGGCCGCGGTGGCTTGGGCGTTATGACCTTCAAGTACACCCCGAAGCGCGGCAAGCTCATCGGTGCCATCTCCGTCGATGAGGATGACGAGATCTTCGCCATCACCTCCGCCGGCGGCGTCATCCGCACCGAGGTGGACCAGATTCGTCCGTCCTCCCGTGCGACCATGGGCGTGCGCTTGGTGAACTTGGCTGACGATGTCGAACTGCTTGCCATCGACCGCAACGTCGAAGAAGATGGTGAGGAAGACGCTCAGGCTGTAGCCAAGGGCGAAAAGACCGTGGATGAGGTCCAGCAGGAGCACAAGGCTGGCGATGCTTCCAAGGATGAGGAGTAATTAATGGCACGACGAGACGTAACGATTACGCGAATCTCGCCTATCTCGGCGTTCCGTGTCGGTCTGGCCCTGTCACTCGTCGGACTGATCGCCTGGATGCTGGCCGTATGCCTGCTCTACATCGGCCTGAACCAGGTGGGCATTTGGGAATCGCTCAATAGCCTCGTCGGCGGCGTCGGCGGCGGATTCGAGGTCACCTTCGGTGTCGTCATCTCCGCCTCCGCGCTCATCGGCGTTATTTTCGCCGTTCTCCTTACATTGCTGGCGCCTCTGATGGCGGTTATTTATAACGCCATCGTGGACGTCTTTGGCGGCCTGCGAGTCGACCTAGACAACCGCTAGCGCCTCTCTCGCCATAGCGGATGCCGGCACCTTCGGGTGCCGGCATTTTCCTTTCTTCAGCAGGAATCTTTCTCCTTTGTTTGATGGCGTAAAATGCTCATTGAGCAGGCGATTTGTATAAATCCGGGGATAGTATGTAGAGTTAATTCTCGTTCCGCACAAGGGCCTATAGCTCAGTCGGTTAGAGCGCATCGCTGATAACGATGAGGTCGCTGGTTCGATTCCAGCTAGGCCCACCACGGAACAATGGGGCATTAGCTCAATTGGTAGAGCATCTGCTTTGCAAGCAGAAGGTCAGGAGTTCGATTCTCCTATGCTCCACAGCATGAAGTCCGGCTTCCTCTTCGGAGGGGCCGGACATTTTTTATTTCCGCGGTCGTTCCCAAGCGCTCTGAGAAGTGACACAATGACGAGCACTCTACTCGGATCACCATTTTCGTCCATATAGACCAGCAAAACCGTCGACGAAAACCGAGTTTTGGATGGACGATATCGTTGAAGACAACGCTAAGCCAGTCTCGAAAAGGGGGGTGTTCCTATATAGGTTGTCAACTCCGTGGGTGGGCTTGTTGGGGGTGTGAAGGGTTTCTGCTTCGTCTCGTAGATGTTGTTTTGGGTACCTTGAGGAGCCGGTTGGGCTTGCTGTGCAATCGGCTTGGATGGGGGTCTGTTGGCTTTAGGCTGCTGCAGCCTCCTGAGCTGTAGAGATGTCTCGGTAGTGCTCGCCGTTTCGCATCATGGAGAAGAGAGCGTTGAGGCGTCGGCGTGCGAGTGCGACGACTGCGGCGTTGTGTCTTTTGCCTTCTTTGCGTTTTCGTTCATAGAATTGCCGGGAACGCTCGTGGAATCTGATCGATGCAAAAGACGATTGCCATAGGGCGTTCTTTAATTTTTGTTGCCAGCGCGGTTGGGCGAATTCGACATAATGGACGTTCCTGATTGATTTGTCCGTGGTGATAGGCCTGCATAGGACGCTAGGTGCGCTGCATCGGGGAGGTCGGACATATCGCCAACAGTCATGAGGATCTGTGCTGCGCTACGTGGGCCGATGCCGGGCATGGATAAAAGAATCTCGGTTTGAGGAATGTCTTGAATGAGCTTGAGTACCTGTGCTTCTATTTCCTTGCGATGCTCTAGTTTGGCCAGTGCGTCTTTGGCGGACATTGCTACGCCAAGTTCGGCGTATTCTGCGCCGGCAATGGACACGGTCTGTCCGTGGATGGCAGCAAGCATGGCATCGATGACAGGCTCGGGATTGCGCGCTTTGTGACTGCGCGCAAAGGCTGCTAGGCGTGTTTTACCGATGCGTCGAATCTTGGTGGGGCCGCCGTATTTTGCAAGTAGGTGGAGGATCCATTTTCGGTGAATCATCTGTCCGCGCAGGACATGTTCGAATGCAGGATAGGTTCCCACGAGCGCGGATCGCATCTGGTTAATTAGGCGTGTGTAGGCTCGGGCGAGGTCTTCGTCGATACCGTTGAGAACTTTCAGCTGGGTAAAGACTTCCTCAACGCGGTCGACGCTGCGCAGGGAGTCCGGAAGGTTAAGACCGGCATGGGCGATAACGTAGGCGTCGCGTACATCGGTCTTTGAGTTGCCGACGTGGATGCGAGAGAGCTGTCGCATCGCAAGCCCTGGTAGATAGCGAACATCTGCCCCCATGTGTTGGGCGACTGCGACGGTTAATCGGCCGATGTTGTTGGGCTGATCGACAATGACAAGGACCGAGGCGTTGTCGGCGAGGAATTGGCCGAAGAGCTTGCGTAGCGAGCCTTCATGCTGATTGATGCGTTTGGACAGGACTTGCCTGCCTTGGGGATCGAGGACGCAGGCGTGGTGGAAGTATTTGCCGACGTCTACGCCAATGACGAAGTCATAGGCCATGGGTGTGTTCCTCCTAGCGATGAATTAGAAGTTGGACTATTTGAGCTTCATCGCTGGGGGTGGTCGGACATACTTAGTACTGGCATCTACATTACTGTGAGACCTCATACCACCTGGGCTGGGTCAGGTTCCTATTGAGCTGTTTGAGTATGTCACTGTCTTCGGCGGCATCACCCCCGGATCATTTTCAGACAGGGGCGGGAATAAGCCATACCGAAGCCAGCGACTAGTTCTACTGTCCTTTCAGACGGAGGGAACGGAAATAAACATAACCCGCCCAATCGGGTGGACAGGCTATGAATCTTCGGTGCCCTGAGGTGGAACTGCTAACAACGAAATGGGGGCGATGTTGGACGGGAGCGGCATCTACAAGGTTGCGCGGCAGCGCGCCGAAGAGATGCTCGGCTCGCAGGTGCTGCATCCTTTTGGTCCCGACTGGGACGTATTTAAAGTACGCGGCAAAATTTTCTTGCTGTTGACAGCGGTGACCGGTCAACAGCAAATGATCATTAAGGCCGAGCCGGAGGACTGCCAAGCGCTACAGCAGCAGTATCCATTCATTGCGCCGGGCTACCACATGAATAAGCGGCATTGGGTTTCTGTCTATCCACACGCAGATCTGCACGAACGGCTGGTAGAGGAGTTAGTCACGGACTCCTATCGTTTGGTGGTGGAAAAGCTGCCGAGAGGGCGGCGGCCGATCGATCCGTCCTCTGTGCACTAAAGCCCTTTGTATTAAGGACAATGGCGAGTCACTTTAAAATTAAAGCCATGTTGATAGAATAAATCCCATGACCGAGCGCGATGACTACTGGCTAAATGATGAAGAGCTCGCATCATTTATGTCCTTAATGAGCGTAAATATTCGCTTGACCAATATTTTGGATGCTCAGCTGCGTGATGACGCAGGCCTGAGCTTTTTTGAATACACGGTGCTCTCTCGGCTATCTGAGGCGGAAAATCGCGAGATGCGTATGCGTGATTTGGCGATTACCGCCAATGGATCTTTGTCTCGCTTGAGCCAGGTTGTTACGCGCCTAGAAAAACAGGGGTGGGTCGTGCGCCAGCCGTGCCCGACTGACGGCCGCACCACCATGGCACAGCTGACGGATAGCGGCTGGGATAAGGTAGTCGAGACCGCGCCTGGACACGCTAAGCAGGCGCGAAGGTCCGTAATGGATAACCTGACCCGCACGCAGATCCGCCAGATGCTGCAGATCAATCGGCGGATCATAAAGGCCATTGAGAATGATGAGCGCTATGGTGGGCGCTATTAGGCAGTGTGCCTTGCGAGGCTATTGCTTGGGATAGCCGCGGCGGCCCGAGACGGTTTTATCGAATGGGATCCAAAACCGCAGGGCTGCTTCCTTGTTTTTCGAGATGCCGATGCGCGGTCCGCGTACCCATTCTGGTTCGGAGGTTCGCTCAATAATCTGAATTGGTTGGTGGTTATCTTCCAGCGTGAAGCCTAAGGCCTTACCCAAGTTGCCTGGTCCGCGGGCGAGATTATGAAAATCGGTGGTGCCGCGGCGGGCGAAGGCGATATCGGCGCCCTCGATGATTTCGCCGCCGCGCAGCAGGCAGCCTTGGCCGGTGCCATCAGGGGCGCAAACGATATTGACGTTGCGGTGGATACCATAAGAAATATAGACGTAGAACCTACCCGGCGGACCGAACATGGCCGCATTGCGCGGGGTCTTGCCATTGAAGGTATGTGCAGCGGAATCCTCGGCACCGAGGTAAGCCTCAACCTCCGTGAGGCGGATGCTTACCCCGGCATGGGTGAGGGTGCAGCCGAGGAGTTGGGGAGCGACGGCGTCGGCAGTCAGGGCAAAATCAATCATTAACCACGAGCGTAGTAGCGCTTACCTGCTACAGGGGTGCGCAGGAGGCGATCCAAGCTCACGGGCTCGAGGCCCTTCGCGCGCAGGCCGTCGATAACGCAATCGGCGGCGTCCACGGTGGTGGGGTGGATATCGTGCATCAGCACAATGGAGCCGGCGCGGGCGCCTTGCACAGCCGCGGAGCACACATGGTCGGAGTTGCGGTCCTTCCAATCCACGGTGTCGACGTCCCACAGCGCTTGGGAGACGCCCTTATCGCGGGTGGCCTGATCCACGGTGGCGTTGGTCGCGCCATAGGGCGGGCGTACCCAGCGCGTGCCTTGGCCGGTGGCCTTTTTGATGGCGGCATTGCCGGCGTCGATTTCCTGGGATACCTGGTCATAGGACAGGGTGTTGAGCTGGCGGTGGCTCTTGGTGTGGTTGCCGATGGTGTGGCCCTCGGCCTTCATGCGCTTGAGCAGCTCAGGATGCTGATATGCGTTGGGGGCTAGCACCATGAAGCTTGCGTGCGCGTTCTTTGCCTTGAGCTTGTCCAGTAGGCGGTTGGTCTCGGCACCGGGGCCGTCGTCATAGGTGATAGCTACGCAATTGGCACAGTCGACGCCACCTTCGCTGCGCGGCTGCGGCTTCTTTGGAGCTGGGGCGGCGGGTGCCTTCTTCCCGGGGGCAGAGTGTGGAAATGCCTGGGAGCTGAAGTCTTCGACCTGTGCGCGGGCATCCTCGAGGCGATGGTTGATTTCTCCTTGAATATCCGCGCTTGAAGACGCAGGCAATCGTGGGATTTGCGGTAACTGTGCATGAGCGGCTGCTGGCATGGCGGCGGCAATAAGCACGGTGAGTGCAGAGGTGAGGATGCGGCGCATAGTGTTCCTAAAAATGAGGGAAAGTGGACATGATGTGCCCATGACCCTAGCGCTCGAATGTAACCAAAGTGATAGGACATGCCTAAAGTGTCCAAAGTGATTTGAGTGGTTCAGGTTTTAAGCGGTTTGTGGTTGCTTCGGCTGCGGTAGTAAAGTGTGTAGGCACTGGGGCATTAGCTCAATTGGTAGAGCATCTGCTTTGCAAGCAGAAGGTCAGGAGTTCGATTCTCCTATGCTCCACAGCATGAAGTCCGGCTTCCTCTTCGGAGGGCGCCGGACTTTTTCAATGCAATGGGTGGATATACGTTTATGTCGCGCCTTTTGTCCATCTAAACCAGCAAAACCGTCGACGAAAAATGGGGTTTAGATGGACAAAAGTCCTGATCTTCGGAAGTCCGGACAGATAGTGCAAGGTCGCGGGGAGGAAACTTTAAGTACAGTAAGTGGGGAATTATTACTATTACGCGAAACCATTAGGAGACTAACCATGGCCGCCAACGTTCGCTACAACGATCCCTTTACCTCCACAGAGAAGAAAGTTTCGGCGCCGGAGGGCGCAGAATACGTTGTGGTGCGCAAACGTGGCGAGGCCGCAGTGGATGGCGAGGTCATGAGCTTTCACGGCACTCGTGAAGAGGCGCGCGAGGCGGTTATGGCCGGGCTGACCGAGGAATTTAAGACGGCCGTGGATAATGAGCCGATTTACGTTACGCACGCCCGCCTGCGCTCGCTTTAGAAGCGTTTTAGCATCACAAAGTGTCCCTCGTGGCTGCCCACGTGTTCAAAGCCGAGGTGCTCATAGAGCCCCTTCGCGCGGGGGTTATCGGGGTGGACGGCTAGCGAGATGCCGGGGGCATGCAGGGTGTGGGCGAGGGAAATAGCGGCGTCGATAAGCGCGGTGGCAATGCCCTGTCCCTTATAGCGGGCCTCAACCGCGATGGCGATCTCCGGAATGGCGGGCTCGACAAAACCAAAGCCGTGGTTGTCCTCCGTTCCCCAATTGAGCCACACGCCACCGGCCGGGACAAGCTCCTCCCAGGCGATGAAGCCGCCCTGGTTGGGATCCCAATTTTCCACGTAGAAGGCAAAATCATCGGCAAAATCGGGGGAAAGCTCGCCGTGCTCGTCACCGAAGGTATCGGTGAGGAAGTTGAGGCGGGCGAGGTAGGTGCGGTCAGATTCTTGGGTTGCGCGAAGTTCCATGGAATCCACGATAGTCGCCAGTGGTGCACACGGGGTACGCATGCGAAAATCCCCTCCGCACAGGCCAGTGACCTGTGGGAAGGGATGCGGCTGCCGCTTAGGCTAGGTGGTAATTGCGGACGTCGTGACCGTTAAACTCGCGCTCGATACCGGCCTCGTCTACGGAGTGGAAAGTGGTTCCGTTATCGATGGCGAAGCGCAGGTTATCCACGCGAGAGGAAGGGTCTTTAGACACCGCACCCGCTGGGAAGTAGTACGTTGCGCCGTCTTTGAGCTTGACGGTAAGGGTCTCAAAGCTCATTGTTCATCTCCTTGTAGAAAGATCCCTAATGTGGGAATTCAATCAAGAGATTTTTGTCTAAGCAAAGAAATGAGATCTAGGCAACGCTGAATATACCCCCACGGCGGGGTGGAAAGCGTATTTATTCTTTGACCTACAGGCGGTGCTTGCCCTCGTTTTGGTGGTCATCGGTAATGCGGGTGGTATCGGCTGGCTGAGCTTCTTCTTCGCGGTGCTTGGCCAGCTGCTCGTCGATGGAACCCAGCAGTTCCTCATCGCGTACAGCGCCTTCCTCAACGAGGTCAGACTGGGTGTCATTCTCGCTGGTGGAGGTGTAGACCAAGGTGGACTCAGGGGCGGTGTGGGAAGCGGACTGGAAGTCATCCACGCGCGGTGGGGTCTGGGATGGCTTGTCGTTGGAGCGCAGCCAGTAGTAGGCGGCACCGGCCGCGGCGGAAAGCACAGCGATAATGCCGGCGAAGATCCAGCCCTTGGAGGACTTCTGCTTCTTCTGTTTCTTGGCTACCTTGGCGGACTTCTTCTTAAGGTTCTTCTGCGCCTTCTGAGAATCCTTTTTGGCCTGCTTGCGGGCCTTCTTAGCCTTCTTGGTGGCCTCTTCCTTGGCGTCACTAAGGCGCTCGGTGGCGTCCTCGCGGTAGTTGTTGAACTCATCCAGGGCGCGCTCGAGGCGGGAGTGCGCGGCGCGGGTGACGGCGCCTGCCTGGCGGCGGGACTCGGCGAAGCTGCCGTTATCGCGCTCGTCCATCTTCTGCGCGGCCTCCTCTAGGGCGGTGTAGGCTTCGCGGGACTTTTCTTCGCGGTAGTTGTTGAACTGGCTCCACAGGTTCGATGCGGTCTTGAAGGCCACGTTCAGTGTCGTGGGGTTCATGGGGTGGAACACTCCTTAACTCAGATTTATCAATTCGCTTTCACCCAGCATAGTGACGTGTCGGGTGGTGTACCACCGTGAGCGCGAAGGCGTGCAGGGGGAACGTGCCAGAAATAGACCGCTTGGTTCAGAATATACGATTATTATTCGGCCAATTTTTCGCCAACCTCGCAGTTTGCAGGCTTGCAATGGTAATACCATTGCACAATCGCTACCGCGCAAACTGAACAGCTTGGTACGTTTTTGTCAACGCACCGACGACGACCAGCAAAGGAGGTGACCATGAGCCCGCGACTTTCGGCTTCCGCGCCCTTGGATTATGAAAGCGAAGAGGAATCCCATGTGCCTGAGCGCCTCGCCCTTTCCTTCGAGGTAATCCCGCCGCGCCACGATGCCGATGCCGCCAAGATCGACCGCTTACTAGAAGTCCTGGAAAGTTATCACCCCGATTACATCGCTGTGACCAGCTCTCAGCGCTCCGGTTGGTTGGAGGGAACCGCGGCCTTCATTGAGAAGATTTCGCATAACACCTCTATGCGCCCCCTGGCGCACTTAGCGTGCACGGCCGGGACGCGCGACGAGCTCATCGGGTGGATCAATCGCTTGGTAGATGCCGGAGTTCGTGGCCTGCTGGCTCTGCGGGGTGACCTCCCCGAAGGGGGCATGCCAGAGCACTACCTCCAGCATGCCGATGAACTGGTTCGCCTCATCCGGGAATTGGAAAGCCACCAAGCGGCCCGCTTTGCTGCCGGCCGACTCGCTGTAAGTGTGGCGTGCTATCCCAGCGGCCATGCTGAATCCAAAAACGAGGACGAGGACTTCGACGTCCTGCTCAATAAGCAGCGCCTCGGCGCGGACTTCGCCATCACCCAACTCTTTTTTGATGCCGAGGATTTTCTCCGCTTCGCCCAACGGGCGGAGTTGGCCGGGGTGAAAATCCCCCTCATTCCGGGGATTATGCCCATGACCAGCCTGCGCCGGTTGGAACGAATGGGGCAGCTGTCCGGGCTGCCCGTACCCGAAAGGGTGCGTACTCGGCTCGCGGCAGCGAAAACCCCAGAAGAGGAATACGAAATCGGCATGGAGCTTACCGCCCAATTGGCCCGCACCATCGTGGCCGGGGGCGCAGAAGGCCTCCATATCTATACCCACAACAATCCCGACATCACTCAAGACCTGTTATCTCGAATCGGAGTAAGCAATGACGAACACTAATTTCCCCAAGGCGACGATTGAGGGCTACCCTCGCGTCGGCACTAACCGCGAGCTCAAGCGTGCGCTGGAATCCTACTGGGCCGGCCGCATCGATACAGAGACCTTTGAGTCTGCCGCTCATTCCCTGCGCCTGGATACCTATAACCGCTTGCGCGACCTCGGTCTTACTGAGGACTATGCCATTCCAGCCGACGTCGCTTACTACGACCAGGTGCTCGAGACCGCACTGACCGTAGGCGCCGTAGCCGGCGAGACCCTGGATGATGAGTTCACCTTGGCCCGCGGCAATAAGGACACCGCGCCGCTAGAGATGACTAAGTGGTTCGATACCAACTACCACTACATTGTCCCGGAAATTTCTGATGACCAGGACTTTAAGGCGCGCCCACAGCGCGTTATCAAGCTGGTGGAAGAAGCCCGCGCAGCAGGCCACACCGTGCGCCCATACCTCGTCGGCCCGGTTACCCTGCTGGCCCTGTCCAAGCAGGCCGAGGGCGCGACCAAGTCCCCGCTCGACCGCTTGGATGATGCCGTCAAGGCCTACCAGGAGGTACTGGCCGAGCTGGATAAATCCGGCGTGAAGTGGGTACAGCTGGCCGAGCCTGCCCTGGTAGCGGACCTGACCGTTGCCACCGATGAGGAGCTTGCTGCTTACATTAAGAGCGCCTATGAGGCCATCTTGGGTGCGGACAACCGCCCGCAGGTCTACCTCACCACCCCTTATGGCTCCGCGCGCAAGGGCCTTGACGTTCTGGCGGAACTTAAGCCAGAGGCCGTCCAGGTGGATCTTTCCGTGGGCACCCTGGCACTCGATGAGGGCTACCTTGAGCGCGTGAAGAAGCTGAACTCTCACGTGGTTGCCGGGCTTATCGACGGCCGCAATGTCTGGGCCGCCAACCTACGTGACCTGCGCTCCAAGTACGAGGACCTAGAGGGATGCCTCGACTCCCTTTCTGTGTCTACCTCCGTATCCCTGCAGCACGTGCCGCACACCGTGGAGGCAGAAACCAAGCTGCCTGCCGACGTCGCTACGTGGTTCTCCTTCGCCAACGAGAAGGTGAAGGAAGTCGTCGCCCTGTCCCAGGGCCCGCTGGAAGCGCCGGAGGCGTACAACATCAGCGACCGCGCGGTGCGCACCCGTGCTGACTCTGAGCGTATCCACAATGCGGCGGTGAAGGCGCGCATCGAGAAGCTGCCGGCCGGCGAGGTCAAGCGCGAGCCTGCCTTTGCCGAGCGCAACGAGGCACAGAAGGAACTCGGCCTGCCGCAGCTGCCAACCACCACCATCGGCTCCTTCCCCCAGACCAAGGAGATCCGCCAGGCGCGTGCGGCGCACCGCAAGGGCGAGCTTTCCGACGCCGACTACAACGCCGCACTCAAGGATGAGGTCAAGTCCGTCATTGAGCTGCAAGAGCGCCTCGGCCTGGACGTCCTCGTCCACGGCGAGCCGGAGCGCAATGACATGGTGCAGTACTTTGCCGAGCTGCTCGATGGCTTTGTCACCACCGAAAACGGCTGGGTCCAGTCTTATGGCTCCCGCTGCACCCGTCCGCCAATCGTTGTGGGTGACATCTCCCGCCCTGCTGCGATGACCACCGAGTGGTCCAAGTACGCGCAGTCGCTTTCGGAGCACCACGTCAAGGGCATGCTCACCGGCCCGGTGACCATCCTGGCCTGGTCCTTCGTGCGAGATGACGTACACCAGTCCGTCTCCGCGGATCAGCTCGGCGTCGCGCTGGCAGATGAGGTGCATGACCTGGAAGAGGCCGGCATCGACATCATCCAGATCGACGAGCCCGCCCTGCGCGAGCTGCTGCCGCTGCGCGAGGAAGACCGCAAGGCCTACCTGGACTGGGCCGTGCGTTCCTTCCGCCTGGTAGCTCTCGAGGCCAAGCCGACCACCCAGATCCACACCCACCTGTGCTACTCCGAGTTCGGCCAGATCATCGATGCCGTTGCCGGCCTGGATGCCGATGTCACCTCCATCGAGGCGGCCCGCTCCCGCATGGAGCTGCTGGAGGATATCGACGAGACCTTCCACTCCGAAATCGGCCCGGGCATCTACGATATTCACTCCCCGCGCGTGCCTTCCGTAGCGGAGATGGCCGAGCTCATCCGCGCCGCGCTCAAGGACGTACCGGTCGAGCGCCTGTGGGTTAACCCGGACTGCGGCCTGAAGACCCGCGGCTACGAGGAGACCGAGGCCTCCCTGCGCAATATGGTGCTGGCTCGCGATGAGGTGCGCGAGTCCCTCTAACACCTCCCTAATCGCACCGCAATCCCGGCCGGGTAAAGAATAAAAATTCTTATTTGGCTGGGATTTCGCGCTGTGCCTTGCGGCGCTTATTGATCCAGCCGATGATCATCGGCAGCACGGAAATTGCCACTACGATCAGCATGATGATGTCGATGGAGTGAGCAATACCCGGGATGCCGCCCAGCAGTACGCCGACGAGCAGCATGGAACCTACCCAGCCTATGCCGCCAAGGATATTCCAGCGCAGGAACGAGGAGTAGCCCATTTCTGCGGTACCCGCGGCGAAGGGGACGAAGGTGCGCACAATCGGCACGAAGCGTCCCAGTACTAGGGCTACCGGGCCGTGGCGCTGGAAGAAGTCCTCCGCGCTATCGAGGTGTTCGGTGCGCAGGACGCGGGCATCGTCCTTGAAAAGCTTGCGGCCAAAGCGGCGGCCCAAGTAGAAGCCCACCTGGTCGCCGGCAAAGGCGGCCACCGCGGCCACGACAAAGAGCAGCCAGGCGTTGATGTCGAGTTCGTGGCGCAGGATGGCCGCGGTAACGAGCAAAGAATCACCCGGCAGGAACGGGAAAAGCACGCCGGACTCGATGAAGATGACCACGGCGACGCCGAGGAGGATATAAGGTCCAAAGCTTTGGAGCAGGGAACCTGCGTCCATAAGGTTGTGGAGGGAGGACAAGAAATCCATGTGTGGATCCTTTCTTAGTGGTTCCTTTAGTATCCTCCGCAAACTGCAAAGTAGCTGCGAATCCACTGGGTGTCCGAATGGAACCGATATGTTTCTTTTCTCCTCCTAGCTTCCGGGTAAGAAACATCACTAACGTGGGAGTATGAACCACTCCGCATTCCGCAATAGTCAAGACACTTTTCTCTCCGACGCCCTCGCTGGGCTCATCGCCAACCACCCCGATGCTCGCTGGCACGACGTTGGCTTCATTGGCCGCACCACGCCGCTGCGCACCGCGGATGGTGATCCGGCAGTGGCGGTGATTTCCGGTGGCGGTTCCGGTCACGAACCGATGCATGCCGGGTTTGTCGGCCAGGGCATGCTCGCAGCGGCCTGCCCGGGATTGCTCTTTACCTCCCCGAACGCGGTCCAGGTCAGCGAGGCCACCCAGTGGGCTGACCAGGGCAGGGGAGTAGTCCACGTAGTGAAGAATTACACCGGAGACGTCATGAACTTCACCGTCGCCCGCAACGCCGCCGAGGCGGTAGACACCCGCACGGTGCTGGTGGCCGATGATATTGCCACCGATGGCAATGAGGACGGGCCCGGCCGCCGCGGTACGGGCGCGACCATCCTGGTGGAAAAGGTCGCAGGCGCCGCCGCCTACCGCGGCGATGATGTGGACACGGTCGCTGAGTTGGGCAAGCGAGCCGCGGAGAATTCCCGCAGCATGTCCGTGGCGCTGGGCGCCGGTTTCATGCCGACCAGCGGCCGCGAAACCTTCGATCTCGAGGCCGGCCAGATGGAGGTGGGCGTGGGCATTCACGGCGAGCCGGGCACCCACACCGAGCAGGTAGATAGCGCGAGCGCCATTGTGAACCAGGTCCTGGAAAAGATCGTGCCCGCCCTTGACCTGGGCCAGGGCGATGAGGTGGTGTGCCTGGTCAATGGCCTCGGCGGTACCACCCCGCTGGAGTTGAGCCTGCTCTTTGGCGAGGCCTCCGCGCAGCTGGCCCAGCGCGGCGTCACCGTCGCCCGGTCGTTGGTGGGCTCCTACGTCACCGCGGTCAATATGCACGGCGCTTCCTTTACGCTGCTCAAGGCGGATGCGGAGCTGCTCGAGCTTATCGACGCCCCCACGTCCGCCCCCGCCTGGCCCCATACCCTAGGCGGTGCGAAGGCGGTGGAACCGGCCACCATCACCTTCCAGGATGAGCTGCCCAGCGAAGGTGAGGAGAACCAGTGGCTCACCGCCTTTGTGGAACGCCTCCAAGCATCCTTTGAGGCGCTGACCGAGCTGGATCGCAAGGCCGGCGACGGCGACTTTGGCCAGAACATGGAGGCGGCCTTCGGCGGCATCGAGCTTCCCTTGCGCGGCACGGATACGGAGATCCTCACCGGGCTGGCCAAGCGCCTGCTCGTCCTCGCCGGTGGTACCTCCGGCGCCGTCTTCGGCACGCTCTTTAATGAATTGGCCCGCGCGGAGTCGCTGGCGGACGGGCTCAATGATGCGGCCGACCTCATCCACGAGCTTGGTGGCGCGAAGCGCGGCGATCGCACCATGCTCGATGCCCTCATCCCTGCCGCAGAAAAGGCCTGCGAATTGGGGGCGAAGCATCCGGACCCGGAGACTTTGCAGGCGCTTTTCGACGCCGCGCATGCCGGTGCCCTCGACACCGAGGACCTCGCGGCAAAGAAGGGCCGCGCCTCCTACCTGGGAGATCGCAGCAAGGGAGTAATCGATCCGGGCGCCCTCGTGGTCAGCTGGCTCTTTGGTGGAGAACCACTTTCAGCGCGCTAAGCGAGCGCAGATCCCCATTCCCCGCACGGTCGAGGTGGAGCGCGTGCAGGCCCGCCGTGCGCGCGCCCTGCACATCGTTGGCTAGGGAATCGCCCACCATGAGCGTGTCCGCGGGGGCCGCGCCCAGCTGATCGCAGGCGGCAAGGTAGGCCGCGCGCTGCGGTTTGGGGCAGCCGAGGTCGACGGTGGGGATGAGGTGGACGTCGGCAAGCGCAAGGCCCGTGGCCTCCAGCTTTGCCTGCTGCATCTCGCGCTCGCCATTGGTGAGCACGCCCACCTGAAAGCCGGACTCGAGGGCCCAGGTGAGGGTGGGCAGGGCGTCGGCAAAAGCGCGCCACTGCTCCCGGTAGGCGGAAAGATAGCCGTCATAGGCGGCCAGCGCCTCAGCATCGTTCATCTCCCGGCTGAGGAATTCGCGGCAGCGCGCCGCCCGCTGACCCTGGTGGGTGACCTCGCCGCGCTCGTAGGCGCTGAACCAGGTGCGCTCGATGGCCGCAAAGCGCGCATGCTGGCCCTCGGGGAGTCCTAGCTCGCGGCACCACTGATCCACTGCGTCCCGGGCCGCGCCGGTGTGGTCGAGCAAGGTGTCATCCAGATCGAAAAGTAGCGCGCGAATCATGCCTTCAGGCTAGCGCGATCGCTGACAGCGTTATGTCATGCGCGGCAGGCGCGCGTTAAATTCTTTACAATGGCTGGCATGACTCAGAAGACCGCAACTGCAACGATGCATACCAACTACGGCGACATTGTTATCGATCTCTTCGGTAACCACGCACCGGTAACCGTTGAAAACTTCATTGGCCTAGCCAAGGGCGAGAAGGACTACTCCACCCAGAACGCAAAGGGCGAGCAGTCCGGCCCGTTCTATGACGGCGCAATCTTCCACCGCATCATCGAGAACTTCATGATCCAGGGCGGCGACCCTACCGGCACCGGCCGCGGTGGCCCGGGCTACCAGTTCCAGGACGAGTTCCACCCGGAGCTGCAGTTTGACCGCCCATTCCTGCTGGCCATGGCCAATGCCGGCCCAGGCACCAACGGCTCCCAGTTCTTCATCACCGTGGCGCCGACCCCGCACCTGAACAACCACCACACCATCTTTGGTGAGGTAACTGACGCTGCTTCCCAGGAGGTCGTGTCCAAGATCGCCAAGGTGGATACCGACCGCATGGACCGTCCGCACGAGGACGTTGTTATCGAGTCCATCGATATCGCGTAATCGCCTTTTCCTCGGGCCCGTCACCGCATTATTCGTGCGGCGGCGGGCTCGTTGCAGTTTTCCCCGAGCTATCCACAGCTTGATCCCCGCCTAAAGGACTGACAACTTCATGACCATGGTGAGAAACTATGTCCGCGCTACCCCAGCGACCGCACTCATTGCCGCCGTGTGCATCATCGCTTGGCTGATTACCGCGGTGCAGGCGCGCACGCTAGGAGCCACCTTCTATGATTCCCCGCTCGCAGCGGATTGGGGTCTGTGGGGACCGGATTATCCCTTCCACCCTCAGACTGCGCTGTCTTCGGAGTTCATGCACCTAGACGCGGGTCACTTGGCGGTGAATATGATCATGCTCTTGCTCATAGGCAGGGAAGTGGAGCGGACGCTTGGCACTGGGTTGTATCTTGCCGCTTATTTCACCTCTTGCCTAGGTGCGTCTGCCATGATCTTGAAATTCGACTTCAATACCCCCACCGTCGGCGCCTCCGGTGCGCTCTTCGCGCTCATGGTCATGCTGGTAGGTGCTTATCGTCAGCGCGGACTCGATCTCCGCGCGCCCATCGCCCTGGTTGTGGCGAACGTGGCCTATACCTTCCTGGCCAATGGCGTATCCCTATGGGGACACTTGGGTGGGTTGTGCACAGGTCTTGTGTTGAGCCTTGTTCTCTATCGAAAAAGCTCCTCTCTTCGCTGGGGCGGTGTTGTTGTGGTGGCCGCGATACTCCTCGCGTTCTTGGCCCAACAAGCTGGGTTTTGGGGATAACTGTGAATTTTGATCACCGGAAAGCATGTGCGAAAGAATTCCACAATGTTTATCCACAATGTGGATAACTACATTTTTGTAATTTACCGAACGCTTTTCCGGAGTTTTCCCTGATCACGCTGGTCTAGACCGTGCGGAAGTAAGAAAATCCGCCTGTGGAAGTCCGTGAAAACAGTTATCCACAGGGTGTTAATAATTGTGTGAAATTCACATTTCACAGGCTTTCTCCACAGCCTGTGGATAACTTTCTACCCACTGTGTGAGCAAGACTGATAAATTTGGGTACTGACCTGCATAAGGAGCATTGTGGATTATCAACCTCGCGCTGTGATCGTCGGCGCAGGACCTAATGGACTCACGGCCGCGGCGCGTTTGGCCATGGCTGGCTGGAGCGTGGATATCTACGAACGGGCTGACTGGGCCGGTGGTGCGGCAGCCTCCTCGGCGGAGATTTTTCCGGGCACGATTGTGGATCTCGGAGCGGCCGGGCACCCCTTTGGCGTGGCGAGTCCGGCGTTCCGCGCCCTCGATCTGGAATCCCATGGTTTGCGGTGGCTTAACGCCCCCTATCCCATGGCCCATCCGCTAGAGGGAGCCCCGGCCGGGATCTTGCAGGGTTCCTTGGCGGATACGGCCGCGGAGTTGGGAGCCGATGCCGGCGCGTGGACGCGGTTGCACGGACACATTGTCCGGCACATTGATGAGCATGTGGCGAATGCACTAACGCCGCTGGTGCGTTGGCCCGATCGCCCCGTGCGCTTGGCACAGTTTGGCGCGGCCGGCATCGCGCCCGCCAGCAGCTTGGCGCGGGTGGCATTTGATACGCCACAGGCCCGCGCCCTCTTCGCGGGCAGCGCGGTACACGCGATTACCTCGCCTACGAGGCCATTTACCTCCGCATTCGGCCTGCTCTTTGGCGGGTTGGGTATGACCCGCGGCTGGCCCGTGGTGGAGGGCGGCACCGGCGCTCTTATCGACGCCCTCTTAAACCTCCTCCGTTCCCATCATGCCCGCCTCCACACCGGACGCGAGGTTCGCGACCTGCGGGAATTGCCCGAAGCTGAGGCGATTATTCTGAACCTGACCCCGCGGCAGATCCTGGGTCTGCCGGGACTGGAGCTTCCCAGCCGTGTTCGCCGGAGCCTGGCAGGCTGGCGATATGGCAGCGCCGTCTTCAAAGTGGATTTCCACCTCAGCGAGCCCGTGCCGTGGACCGACCCGCGCGTGGGCCAGGCCGGCACCGTGCATGTGGGAGGTACGGTGGAGGAGATCTGTAGGGCAGAGGGGGACGTCGGTAAGCGGCGCATGCCCGAGCGACCCCTAGTATTGGCATGCCAGCAATACGTGGCTGACCCTTCCCGGGGGCTCACGCTGTGGACTTATGCGCACGTCCCGCGCGGCTATGCGGAGCGCTATCCGGGTGAGGTAACCGAGCTGATTACTGCGCAGATCGAACGCTTTGCCCCCGGTTTTCGGGATACCATCCTGGCTACCCACGCCACTAGCCCGGCCGAGCTGGAGCGGTGGAATCCCAACCTGGTGGGAGGCGATATCGCCGGCGGATCCATGACTGGGCTGCAAACTCTCCTGCGGCCACGCCTTTCGCCCCATCCGCATCGCCTCGCTCCGGGAGTATATATGGCCTCCAGCTCCGCCGCTCCCGGTGCTGGAGTGCACGGTATGCCGGGATGGTGGGCCGCCGAGGAAGCGCTCAGCGGGTGGAAAGGCGGCGCTGCCAGAAAAAGAGGCCCGCGCCGATGAGCCAGAGAGTCGCAGCGGCGAAGTACCCAGGGATGGTCGTGGTGCGGGGCAAGTAGGAACTGCCTGGGACGAGCCCTGCTATGACAGGCTCGAGGAGGAAGCCCAGGACGGCGAGATAGTCGAACCACCGGAACTGGGCCGAGGCCGCGCCGGCCAGCCCCAATACCGGTCCAGAGATGAGCGCCAGGATAAACCACTGGGCGTTGTACTCAAATGCCTCGCGCCAGTTGTACACACCGAAGACCACGAGCAAGGCGTAGTGCACGGCCAGCATCAAGATGATAATTCCCGTACCGGCCAGGAGTGCCTTGAGCCACCGGCCCGAAAAATTCTTGCCTATGAGGTAGCTAAAGATTCCCCACACCATGCCCGAGCCCAGGACGTTGCCTAGGTAGTTGCGCACGGAAAGGCGGAGGGGAGCGGCGCCGGTGAGTAGGGTGGTATCGGAAAACGCGATGTGCACGGCCGCGTAGGCCACCGAAATGATGAGGCCAGCAGCAAGAATATGGCGAGACATGTGGCTCCTAGATATGAAGAACCCTCGCCACCTACAGGAAGGAGGCGAGGGAACAGGCTGGGAGGTCTAGCTTAGCGCCATCCCATGGTCATCAGCAGGCCGATGATGGCCAAGCCAAAGCCAATGCCATAATTCCAAGCGCCGAGGTCCGCCATGAACGGGATGTCCTGGCCAGCGAGGTAATTGACCACGAGCCACAGCAAGCCGATGACCATCAGGCCTAGCATGATGGCTACGTACCACTTCGGGGTGCCCTCCGAATTGATCTTGACGGGGGTGCGGTTGGTAGCAGAGCTCGAGGTAGGGACGGAGGAGCTCTGAGAAATCTTTGACTTCGGCATAAGATACCTTTTCTAGATTTAAGTTCTTATCTAAGTTCGTACTGAGACCTTAGGATACCAGCAGCTATGGCTGCGGCAGAAGTGCAGCGGGGTCGAAATTCCACAAGCGGACCTCAATGTTTTGATCCTTACGCATGGTATCGCCTGGATTCACAGAGGCCCAGCCAATCTTATTATTATCCACCAGCGCGCCGGTCGGCACGGGCTCACCCGGCACCAGCTGGCCAGTCCAGCCAGCCGCGCGGAGCTCATCTTCGGCCTGCTTCTGACTCTGTCTTACCAGGTCAGGAGCCTTAAAGAGCATGCCATTGGAGACCTCAACGGTGACCGGCTTGCCCTTTTCCAGCTCCGCGCCCTCATTGGATACGCTTAGCACCGTGCCCTTCGGCTCCAAGGAATCGACCTCGCGCACGTCTACATCAAAGTCACTGGATTCGAGGCGGCTCTGGGCATCTTCTACATTCATTCCGGAAACATTGGGCACGCGCTTCTTTTCGACGCCCTTAGATACCGTCACCCGTACCTTCGATCCCTTAGACAGCTGCGTGCCGCCGGCCGGATCCTGCTTGATGATTTGGCCGGCTGGTGCTTCATCGTTTTCCTCCGAAACGTCGGAGTTGAGTGCCAAGCCCGCCTCTTCGAGGGCCTGGGAGGCTTCATCCAAGGTCATGCCGGTGATGTCCGGGACATCTGTAATTTCCTTACCAGAGGACACGGTCAACGTAACCGAAGCATTCTTTTGCAGCTCGGAACCCGGGGCGGGGTTGATGCGGATGACATTATTGCGAGGGATATCCGGGTTGGCTTCCTCGTTGACGGTAACCTGTAGGCCCATGTCTTCGAGTTCCTTAACCACTTCATTGCGTGGGCGGTTTTCCACCTCTGGCACGATGATCTTGTCGTGCGGGGCAGATTGGGTCTGGCGTGGCTTTTCGGGATCCTCCTTGTCATTGGAGAAGAAGTCCCATGCGAAGTAGCCCACGATAGCTACTAGAAGGGCAGCCAAGAAGGCAGCCAACCACTTCATCCAGCCGCCGCCCTGCTTGTCATCCTCTTCGGAGGGGCGGGTGGATTGAATCGGTGCGCGGTGCGCTGCCGCAGGGGCCGCGGCGGCACCCACCATCTCGGTAGGCTGCTCGACCTCGTCCTCATTAACATGCATGCGCGCTGCTGCGGTGACCTGTCCATTGCGCAGGCGTTCCAAATCGCCGGCCATCTCCCAGGCGGATTGGTAACGATCCGCAGGGTGCTTCGCCATTGCGGTAAGCACCACCGCATCAATATTGACGCGCTGGGTGGGGGTTAGTGAAGGATCCGCGATGAGCTCCGACGGTGGTGTCGGCTCTTCCTGTACGTGCTGATAAGCAACCGCAAACGGGGTTTCGCCCTCAAATGGGGTCTGACCGGTAAGGGCCTCGTAGAGCACGCAGCCCAGTGCATAGACATCCGAGCGGGCATCCGCGTTCTTACCGCGGGCTTGCTCGGGAGAAAGATATTGGGCAGTGCCGATAACGGCGGAGGTTTGCGTCATCGCCGAGGTGGAATCATCCAAGGCGCGAGCGATGCCGAAGTCCATCACCTTCACCTGGCCGGTGTTGGTGAGCATAATATTTGCCGGCTTGATATCGCGGTGGATAATGCCGGCTTCGTGCGAGGCTTGCAGTGCATCCGCTACCGGTTTGAGGATATCCGCCGCTTCTTGGGCGGATAGTGCTCCATCCTCGCGAATGATATCGCGCAAGGTGCGGCCATTGACCCGCTCCATGACGATATACGGGATGGTCATGCCATCCAGCTCGGTTTCCCCGGTGTCATAAACCGCCACGATATTGGGGTGATTCAACTTGCCCGAGTTCTGGGCCTCGCGGTAAAAACGCTCCCGGAAATTGACGTCGCGCGCCATTTCCGGGCGGAGCATCTTTACCGCAACCTGGCGGCCTAGGACAGTGTCTTCGGCAGCATAGACCTCAGACATGCCGCCGGCGCCGATGATCTCGCCTCTCCGATAGCGGTCATTGACCATCGCTTAGTCACCCTCCTGTGTCAGTAAATCAGCCAAGTCTCCGGGGAGCTCATTAGCCTGCGAGTTTACTGGAGTATCCAGCTCAGGTGTGTTTTCAACGTGCGTATCCTGCGGATTCTGTTGCGTCGGTAGGGCCGGGGGCTGCTGTTGGTGGGTGGGCGAGTGGCGCGTGGGTGTCTCACGGTGAGTAGTACGCGGAGTCTCTTCTTGCTCCGTCTCCTGCGGCTCGGTCTCTGTCACCGTCACCGGTGCTGGGGCCTCTTCCGTATCTTCGTCCGGGGTGTCTTGGTGGGTGGTGGTGGGATCGCGGTACTCCGTCACCACCGAGGTTTCCAGCGTGCTGGAGGGTGCGCTCGTTCCCTCGCTATCGCTTAGCTGCTGGTAGGCGAGGTAACCGCCGCCGGCCAAGGCCGCGAGGAGCAAGGTGATGCCCAGGCCCTTCAGAAAGGAGGAGCCACCTTTCGATTCCTTAACTGGAGCGGTTCCCGCTGCCGGATGGATCGTGGTGGGTTGGGCAACGTTGCCCAGCATCTCCGTCGAGGCGGACGGCGATGGTTCTGGTGCGCGCTGCGCTAGCGGAGCGGACTTGGGCTGCGGCGGGCGCTTGCCCAAGCGGACTGCGGAGATGGCTAGAGTGAACTCGTTGCCATCGGCGTAGCGGGTGGCCGGATCCTTGCGCAACGCAATGCGAATGAGCTCGCGAGCTGGGGCACTGATATTCGTCGATAGCGGCTCCGGCTCCTGGTTGATATGCGCTAGGGCGATGGACACGGAGGAATCTCCGGTAAAGGGACGCTTGCCGGCGAGCATTTCATAGCCAACGACGCCGAGCGAATAGACGTCGGAAGCCGGCGTCACATCCTTGCCTTGTGCTTGCTCGGGGGACACATACTGTGCGGTGCCTACCACCATGCCGGTGCGAGTCAGCGGCACGGCTGCGGCCGCCTTGGCAATGCCAAAGTCCGTGATCTTGACCTGGCCATTTTGCGTAATGAGCAAGTTGCCGGGCTTAATATCGCGGTGTACGAGCTCCATGCGGTGAATGATGGACAGGCCATGCGCAGCCTGCTCGAGGACGTCGAGAGCCAGCTCCTCCTGCAGCGTATTTTCGCGCGCCAGTAGGTCTGCAAGGGATTCGCCACGGACGTATTCCAAGGCCATGAAACAGAATTTGCGGCCGTTGTCTTCCAACTCGCGGTAGTCATAGGTAGCTACCACGTTCTCGGACTGAATAGATTCGGCCGATTTCGCCTCGTTGCGGAAACGCGAGAGGAACTCTTGGTTATCGGAAAATTCCGGGCGTAGAACCTTGAGTGCGACTTCCCGATCATTGCGGGTGTCATCGGCCAACCACACGGTGGACATTCCGCCGTGGCCGATTACCCACTGCAGCTCGTAGTCGCTGCCAATCAGTGCCTGGAGATGTTCCTTATTCTCGGCGCTATTCATTACTGCTCCCCCTGGTATGCGCGCAGGATAGCGCGGCCAATTGGGCCGGAAATCTTGCCGCCCGTCGCGGACTCACCTAAGTTACCACCATTTTTTACCACGACGCCCACTGCGATATCCCGCTCCGGATCGAAGGCAACGTACCACACGTGCGGGGCTAGGCCCTCGCCATGCTCAGCGGTACCGGTCTTGGAAGCAAAGCCATTGCCATCATATCCAGCGGAGGAACGCTCCGAGGCATACATCAAATCAGTAAGCGTAGCCGCAGTTTCCTCATCAACCGCCTGGTCCGCCTTCTTTGGTTTGGTGGTGCGGATGTCCTTCATCTGGGAGTCGGTAATGCGATTGACCAGGTAAGGCTGCATGCGGGTGCCCTTATTGGCCACGGTGCCCGCCATAACAGCGGCTTGCAGCGCGGTCATGGTGACATCACGCTGACCAATGGCGGACTGCGCCGTGGCCGCCCCATCCGGCAAATCACCCAAGGTACCGGCGGAGGTGGAGACGCCGAGGTCATAGTTTTCTCCCACGCCAAAGGCCTTGGCATACTTGCGCAATTCATCTGCGCCGAGCTGCTCCGACATCTCCACAAAAGCGGTATTGCACGACAGTGCAAAGGCGGTCTGCAGGGTTACCGCATCTTGGCCGTTGCACTTTTGGTTGGCATAGTTAGTCAGCTCCGTCACCGTGTCAGGCAAGGTAATGACATTGGAACCGGTCAAGGTGGAGGAAGGATTAAAGCCATTGTTCAGGCCGGCTGCGGTGGTGATGATCTTGAAAATGGAACCAGGAGGCAGCGTTTCTGCACCGGCGTGGTTGACCAGCGGCTGCCCCTCCTGCTCCTGCAGGTTGGCCCAAACGTCCTCGGCGGAATCGCCCATCAGATCATTCGGGTTATAGCCAGGGTTGGAGGCCATAGCCAGAATCTTGCCGGTGGAAGGCTGAATGGCAACCGCAGAGCCCTCGTAACCCGGGCCCACAAGCTGATCATAGGCAGCCTGCTGGAGTGCAGGATCGATGGTGACCTCTACATTTGCGCCCTGCTTCGGCTTATCGGCCAGAGCATCGAGCCAGTTTTGCTTCATCAATGAATCATCGGTGCCATTGAGGATGTCATTTTGGGAGGACTCTAGTCCCGAGGCACCAAATTGGCTAGACAGGTAGCCGGTCAAGTTGCCAAAGGCCGGTGAATCAATGGGGTAGGAGCGCGAGTAGGTCTCGTCTGGGTTCTGCGTCGACTGTGCCAATACGGTATTGCCCGCGAAGATCTGTCCGCGCGGGGTGGTCTGCATTTCCATGAAGCCGCGCATATTCCGCGGATTATGGGCGTATTTATCTTCAGAAAAAGCCTGAATCACCGTCAAGTTGACCAGCAAGATGGCCGTCAAAATGATGGCGAATAAGGACACTAGACGGATGGATCTATTCATCGGTGAGCCTCCTGGACCGACGGGAACATGGAGGTATCGCTCGGCGCATTGCTCGAGGTCTCCTGCATGGGGCGACGAGCCGCGTTAGAGATCCGCAGCAAGATCGCCAATAACACATAGTTAGCCATGAGAGAGGAACCACCGGCAGACATGAACGGCGTGGTCAAACCGGTCATCGGCAGCAGGGCGGAAATGCCGCCGGTGACCACAAAGACCTGGACTGCCAAGGTAAGAGAAAGACCGGAAGCCACCAGCTTGCCATAGGTATCGCGGGTGCGCAGCGCAGTGCCAAAGCCGCGGATGGCCAGCATACCGAAAAGCACCAGTACGCCGGCGAGGCCAATGAGGCCGAACTCCTCACCGATTGCAGCAAGGATGTAATCCGAGTGGGCCACCGGAACGAGTTCTGGATGCCCCTCGCCCAAGCCGCTGCCAGAGATACCACCGGAAGACAAGCCGAATAGCGACTGGGAGAGCTGGAAACCCGTGACGTCATAATTGCCCAGCGGGTCTAGGAAGTTAGAAAAGCGTTGCTGGATTTTCGCGGAGATCTGATAAATACCGAAACCACCTACACCGACGAGGACAACGCCGATAAGCAGCCAGCTCACCCGGCCCGTGGCCATAAACAGCATGCCAAGGACGGTGCTAAACAGCAGCAGCGCTGGGCCGAAGTCATTGGAGATACCCATGATGACGATCGCGACGGCCCAAATGATCAGGATGGGTGCGAGGTCGCGCAAGCGCGGCAGGGAGATACCCAGTACTCGGTATCCCGCCACGGTAAATAGGGAGCGCTTCTGCGTCAGCAGCATGGCAAAGAACAAGATCAGCAAGATCTTGGAGAACTCGCCGGGCTGGATTGAAAACGGACCCAAGTTTATCCAGATGCGTGCCTCCACGTCCGCAGGCTGCGGCCATACTAGCGGCAGGGCCAGCAGGACAAGGCCTGCGGCACCCAAGATATAGGAGTAGCGCGTCAGCGAGCGGTGATCCTTCAAAATGGCCAAGACCAGCACGAAGAGTACGAGTCCGACGACGGTCCACATGACCTGACGCACCGCGAGCCCGCTTTCTTTAACCAGATCTAGGCGGGCCAACATGATGAGCCCGATGCCATTGAGGATCGCCACGATGGGCAGCATGATCTGATCGGCATAAGGTGCTAAGAAGCACATCACCAGATGGGCGACGGTAAAGATGCCAATGAACCCGCCAATGAGATAAACCAGGTCCATGGTCAGAGCGTTGTCCTGGGAAAGCTCCAAGCTCACCAAGGTAATAGCGAAGACAATGGCGGCTAGGATGAGCAGGCCGAGTTCGGTCCCTCGGCTAAAAAACTTTTTCACAACCTACACCTCCCGGCAGGTGACGCCAGGCTTGTTTTTCTTGGCATCCTTCTTATCTTTTTGGCTCGGCGCTGTAATACATGGCTTGAGCGCCTTATCGCCCAAATCATTGACTTGCTGCTGCACCTCACCCAGATCACCAGTGGAGAGATGGTCGACGGCGCTGCGTTCAGATTCCGGTAGGTCCGTAACCTTTAGCGGTGCAAAGTCGCCCTTGCATGGCTCGCCGGAAAAGAGGAGCGAATTGCTGTCATTGATGCACACGTATTGGTTCGTGGAGTGTAGTTCCTTGCCAAAGACGGAGTAATCAGCACCCTGTTGGATGGTGATTTCCTGTTCCTCGTTGGTAGCTACGTAATACTTATTGGACAAGAAGTTCTTTGCCCACAGTCCGGCACCGATGACCAGCGCGAGGACGATGAGCAGGGCAAGAAGGACCTTCCAGCCGGTCTTTCGGCCGGAAGTTTCCTCCTCCGCTTCGTCCTCAGTGGGCTCCGGGCGCTCGTCCTCGGCATCCGCCATGACGGCCGGCGGAATTACCTGAGGCTTGCGGGAGAGTTGTGCCGCCCGCGAGGCGGAAGAATCCGGATGGGTTGGGTCTTCCGTAGGGCCCGCGAGGGCGCCCACGCGGAATGGTTTGTGCTCCTGGGGGCTTTCCTCAGTTACCTCACCGATAACCACGGTGACATTATCCGGGCCTCCGGAGCGGATGGCTAGGTCCACCAGGGTGGAGCCGGCCTGCTCAATGCTGCCTTGCCCCAGTGCGGTCTCAATGGTGGATGCGGTTACCGGATCCGAAAGCCCATCGGAGCACAACAGGATACGGTCGCCGGGCTTGGCGTCGAGAGTAAATAGCGTTGCTTCGACCGGGCGGCCCGTATAGGCCTTTAGGATGAGGGACTTTTGCGGGTGCGACGAGACGTCGCCTGGGTCCAGTTCGCCCTTATCCACCAGGGATTGCACGTAGGTATCATCCTTGGTGATCTGCTCGAGTTTGCCGTCGCGCAGCAGGTATCCGCGGGAATCACCCACGTGGCAGACGCCGAAATCCGTGCCGTTGAAGAGCATGGTGGATAGCGTGGTGCCCATGCCTTCGGTTTCTGGATGGGCCTTGACGTGATCACTGATGGCCTCATTGGCCTGGTCAGCGGCCGCTTCCAGCAGTGCTTTAGTGTCTTCTTGGCCCGGATCTTGGTCCAAAATTTCTAGGTGGTTGACCATCAGCTCGGAGGCAACCTCGCCCGCCGCGTGGCCGCCCATGCCATCGGCCAAGATCAAAAGGTGAGGACCGGCGTAGCCTGAGTCCTCGTTGTTATCGCGAATGAGGCCGCGATCGGACTTAGCAAAGAAGTTCAGCTTCAGTGTCATGCGTTCAACCTCACGGTAGTGCGGCCCAGCTTAATTTCGGAGTCCGCGCCGACTACCTCGGGTTGGTCGATGCGCACGCCATTGACAAAGGTGCCATTGCGAGATTCCAAATCTTCTACTACCCATTCGCTACCGCGGCGGAATAGCCGGGCATGGTGGCCAGAAGAATAATCATCGCCCGTGACAAAATCGCAATCAGAAGCTCGGCCCAGCGTGCAATCCTCTAGTGTGCCCAATTCCATGTGGGAGCCTTGCAACGGCCCCTCAACGATGGACAGCTGCTTAATCGCTTCCCGACGCCGCGGTGCCCCCACCTTCTTCGACTGCTGGCGGATAGCACCGGCGGACTTATTGGTATCGCGGCGCATGGCGTTCAAGGCCACCAGGATAAAAATCCAGAGCAGAGCCAACAAGCCGATGCGAAGCGCCAGCATGATGACTGCATCCATGGCGACCTCCCTTCCTTAACTGAACTTAGTAGCTGTGCGAATCAAGGCCCGTGATGCGGACCTCGATGTGGGAATGGCCCATGGTGATCACGTCGCCGTCGGCAAGCAGCCAATTATCAATCGGCGTTTCATTCACGGTGGTGCCATTGGTGGACTGCAAATCCACCAAAACCGCATCCTGGCCGTTCCAGGTAATCTCCGCGTGCTGGCGGGATACGCCCGTATCCGGAAGCCGCAGGTCGGCGTCGTTGCTGCGGCCGATAATATTGGAGCCTTCTTGCACGTGATAAACGCGCGAGGAGCCATCCTGCAGCATCAGGTTGACTGCGGGGCCCTGTGGCTGCGGAGCGGGTTGACTATCTGGAGCAATGAAAGCGGTAGTTACCGCGTCATCAGCCGTATTCTCGTGCTGCTCGGTCATCTGGTCCTCCTGACCATCAAAGTCGTGGAAAATAGCCTCAAAACCGGTCTCTTCCGTGGGCTCGTGATCAATAAACGAGGACACGCGAAGCTGACCCGTGCGCAAACCAGATTCTTCTGCCACTCGCACAATCACGGGGCCCGCAAGGGACCATCCGCTATTGCGAATGAAGCGCGTCAACTGGTCTGCACAATCGGCCGGCAGATTGCGATCCTGCGACAAGTTCTCCAAATCCTTGGAGGAGACACCCACAGTCATTACGTTCGGACTATAAAGGTTGTCATCGTCGCCGCGCGCGAGATTGTCCTGAGCTTCTTGCTTTAAAAGCTCATCAATTTCCGCGGGAACGACCTTGCCGCCGAAGACAAGGGCCATGCCGTTATCAAGGCCGCGTTGCATGGCGGAGTCCAGCTTCGCCAGCTTTTCTAAAAACGCCACGAGCCATTCTCCTTTCCACCATGCAGCGATCAGTAGCGATCAGTATAGTTTGTTCACCCCCTCGAAACGTAGATGGCGACGCGAAAGTTCCCAGAAATTTCCCTTCTCTTTGCCCGAAATAGTTTATTTTTCCTGCAGATTTGTAGTTCTGAGCAGCATTCGTGGTATCTTTATCAAGTCGCTAAGACATCCACACCCTGCCCGGGTGGCGGAATTGGCAGACGCGCTGGCTTCAGGTGCCAGTGTTCGATAAGGACGTGCGGGTTCAAGTCCCGCCCCGGGCACCATGAGCAGTTGAACAAACTGCACGACCGGAAGTAACAAACTCGAAAGGGTATGTTACCTCCGGTTTCTTTCGTTTTCCGGTTTTTAAGGGCCGAGGATTGAACGTGCGGGGATTGAGGGCGCACATCCCGTTTGAGGGCAATGTTTGATGTGACGATGGGTTATGGGTTCGCGAGTTCGGAGGGATTTCGCTAGGAGCGGAATCCGTGGCTTTTTTATGTGGGGATGGGGATTATTGACGGCATGGAACAATCAACGAAGAAAGCCGCATTAGTTACTGGTGGGTCGCGTGGTATTGGACGTGCGGTAGTAGAAACCCTTGCACGGGGTGGGTACGACGTTGTACTGACGTGGAATAGTAACCGCACCGCTGCGGATGAGGCGGTCACTGATTTGTCGTCCCGGGGCTATCAGGTTCGTGCTGTACGTGCAGATCTAAGTGCCAGTGATTCTGTCGAAGAAACGGTTAAAGAGCTAGCGCAAGAAGGTCCTTTTAATGTCGTTGTCAACAACGCCAGTGCCGGAACTGAGATCGGGCCCATAGTTGATACTGAGTTAGACGAATGGAATAAGGCCATCACTATTAATGCGACGGCCCCTTTCCTGCTTATTAAGCATCTTGCTCCTTCGATGCCTCAGGGAAGTTCCATTATTAATATTTCGTCGTTGAATACTTTGTTGCCGCAACCTGGGATCGCTGAGTATTGCGCGGGGAAGTCTGCTTTGGAAGCACTGACGCAAGTAGCTGCTAAAGAACTTGCAGCTAAAGATATTACGGTCAACGCAATTCGGCCAGGAGTAACAGATACCGACGGCCAGCGAGAGGCCAATCCGGACCCGGAACTAAGGCAACAGCTCGCACAGATGACCCCTATGGGTAGGTTGGGCCGCCCGGAAGATATTGCAAAGGTAGCCGCTTTCCTTGCGGGGCCAGAGTCGCGCTGGGTTACTGGCCAAATGATTACGGCCTCAGGCGGACTGTAAATCGGTGCTTGGATGTGTTTAGGCTGCTAGGCACAGGCCCTGATTCGACGAGTGTGAGGCGCGGTCGAGTAAATCGTCGATGCTGAGGTTTAAGGATTGGTGGATGCTGCGAATGACTTCTGAGGATGCTTCTTTCCTGCCACGTTCAATATCTGATAGGTGGGATCGTGACAGGTTTGCTTCATCGGCTACGTCTTGGAGAGTCTTGGATTGTGCTATCCGCGTTTGGCGAAGTGCTTGTCCGATGCGTGTTCGAAGCAAGTCGGGTGTTGGGTCGGTTGATAAGGAAACGAGTGTCAGCGGCATACTCTTACCCTACGGTCAATGTGTAAATCGCGCATAGCGAATTTGTGAATTGAAGTGCCCCGGGTTTTGTTCCGTACCCTCAAATTGACGGCATAGATTCAATCTCCGATGCCCACTTTCAAGGGTTCAGCCCGGTAGCCTCAGCCTGTTGATAAGAGATGCCCTAGCCTTTACTTTATCGGGCGAATGCGCGTACGTCTTACCGCGGGCTGTGGCTAAAAAGCTCGTCCACTGTTGATTGAAGAACATTTGCCACCCTTTTTGCTACCGAAAGGCGCAGATCGGCTCCCTGCTCAGCGGCATAGATTGTTTGGCGTGATACTCCTGCGGATTCCGCAAGTTTCGATTGGGTTAGCCCTTTCCGAATTCGCGTGGTTCTTAGCATGTTGTTTGTTCTATCGGGCGTTTGCATCTTTGTC
The DNA here is from genome assembly GCF_046717765.1 of Corynebacterium sp. LaCa117. Taxonomy (NCBI): domain Bacteria; kingdom Bacillati; phylum Actinomycetota; class Actinomycetes; order Mycobacteriales; family Corynebacteriaceae; genus Corynebacterium; species Corynebacterium sp. LaCa117. Next base: position 41,896 of record NZ_CP177102.1, read on the forward strand.
ACTGAGATCAACGGCCTGAGCCACTGCAACACCGCCAAAAACCACCGCTAGCATTGCCAGGCCAGCGTATACATAGATATTGCCCCAACCCTGAGAGTAAAGAGTCACTAGGGCCATCATGATTAAGACGTTTACGGTTGCTACCAGGGTGCGTTGCTTAGTCACATTTCCTCCTCGGATGTCTTTAACGTCGGTGACGTAAATATACTTTACACAATGACAACCATTTAATGCCTAGGAAAGGTCAAATCAACGCTTATTGATCGCTATGAATTTTCCTAACAGAGAGGGGAAAGTCGGTTCTGTAAGTCGATCTTTCCTTTTGGCTCGTTCTTAAAGCAGAAAGCTTGAAAGAGTCTCCAATCTGCTGTTTTGGTTTTCCGGTTTTGGGGTGTGAGTAGAGGTGCTGGGCTCTCTTGGAGAGCGAAGTCGATGAGGTTCCAAAATGCTTTTCACTCGCCCCGTTTCGTGCAGGGGTGGAAGGTTACCGGCCTGACCGAGGGGCTACTGACTTGTCGAATGTGTCGGTGCCAGGTGGTTGGGTTGCTGGATTAGGAGTTAGTAAATCCGCCGGATGGTTTAGTCCACCTGAGTGTGTATCGGTAGTAAAAACGTCGTTGAATGCGGCATCCGGGGAGAACAATTTTGGCTATGTCGCAAATTTCTTTCAGCGACTTTTGTGGTTTTGAAGTCTTCATACCGGGATAATATTCCTCACGATGGGCTTTACTCATCAAACGTACTGGGATGACGAGTGCTCCGGAGATGAACCAGTCGGCCGCAGTTTTGTTGGAGGCAATCCCTATCACGAATAGTTCTCCTCCGGGTGATAGGAGTTCTGCGAGCCGTTTGAGTGCCGGTTCGAGTGGGAGGTGGTGGAGTGTTGCCACTGCCGTGATGAGATCGAACTGCTGTCCTAGTAGTTCTGGGGCGTCGAAAACATCGCCGAGAATTACAGTTGCGTTTGGGACGGTGGCCAGAAGGGCCCTAGCCTGTTTGACTGCATGGGGGTCTGAGTCTATGCCTCTTACGTCATGGACTACCTCCGCGAATTTGCTGACTAGCAGTCCGTCTCCCGAACCAACGTCAAGGACTTTCGAATCCGGCCCCGGGGCAGCGGCGAGCAGTTCAGAATGGTAGGCCGTGTTGTGATTCCAGCGACTTGTCATGGCATGGTCAATTTTACCGAATTGGATGGAGCTGAATTGTCAGAATCCCGCAAGCTAACTATTGGGACAATCGTTCCATTACTAATTTGTAGTTCACTTGCCGCCGCAACAGACTCAGAGGAAGCGCAAGATAATGCGTCCTGCGTTGCGTTTCGTCTATTTCGGTATTTTTTAAGAGACTGAATTAAGAGTGGAAAGGAAATGGAAGAGTTTACGGTTGGGGCTAGAGCAGCGGCATGCAGAGCTTGCAGTGAATGCTGCTCGTCTGTGGTGTGACATGGTGCTTACAACTTACAGTTCTGAAACCGCACCTTGGCGTTCCGAGGAGCCGGAAGGATAAGGCTGTCAATCCAGTTGAGGAATGTCGACCGATAAACCTCTGGGAGATTTTATAAAACAAATGTGCTAATGCTCGTTTGGTCCTGCTGGGCGAGCTTTTTCATGTCCACAGCATGTTCCAGATAAGGGAAGCAAATGGTTTAGCGGTGATTCTGCGGCCTAATTTGCGGCCGATTGAAGCGCCTTAGTAGCGGAATTAATACTCGGGAGATTCCATATCCGCAGCTCGGGAGACACTTTTTGAAAAGCCATGCTGAGCTGCCATCGTGAACATCACACCATGAGCAGTTGAACAAACTGCACCACCGGAAGTAACAAACTCGAAAGGGTATGTTACCTCCGGTTTCTTTCGTTTTCCGGTTTTTAAGGGCCGAGGATTGCACGTGTGAGGATTTAGGGTGTGAATCCCACTGTCGTGGGTTTGATGGAGTAGTCGATGTTGCGGAAGCCATAGCATGAGTTGTTTTCCGCGGAGCATGGGATTAACGCTTATCTAGTGGACGGGGCAAATGTCCTAGTCGAAACCCGAAACGCGGTATTGTCACCTAGTCTCGCGTCCGCTGTTTTGGAAGCATGCCGAATGATGGGGGTATCTCGTCCCCAAAGCAGGGACAGCGCGCCCAGACAATGATCCTATTGCTATGAAATACGTGCGTCGTTTTATAGGCGCTCAAGAGCTAATCCGGAAAGCAGACCGTTGGTGTTTTTGGATGGCGGGGGACGACTTTTCCCCTTCCGACATATCCAAATCGGTGACCCTCAAAGAAGCCGTCACAGTAGTCCAACAGCATAGAAATAGGAGCACTCGCGCAGCGACAAAGAAGCTTGCTGATACGTCACACTTGTTCGGCGAGATACGCCAACCTGCCACAGAGTATGTAGCTATTCCTCGCCACGTTAGTGAAACCCGCAAATACTGGACTGCTCAAATCAACCCTCCCTCAGTAATCTGCGGCGATGCCAACATGCTGGTATCTGACCCAGACGGGCTACAATTCGGCTTCATTTCTTCATCGATGTTCATCAGTGGGCAAAGAACTGTAGGCGGAAGAATCAAATCGGATTATCGTTTCTCCAGCACCCTGACGTGGAATACGTTCCCCGTCCCAGAACTCGATGAAGCTACTCAGAAGCGCATCATCAAGGCTGGCCAAAAAGTCCTCGACGCTCGCGCGCTGCACCCGGATCGCTCACTCGCGGAGCACTATAACCCGCTGGCCATAGCACCAGAACTGGTGAAGGCGCATGACGCGCTCGACCGGGAAGTGGATAAAGCAATGGGAGCGCCTCGCAAGCTCACTTCGGAGCGCCAACGCCTAGAGATTCTGTTCGCCAACTATGCGCGGCTTATAAGAGGTTGATTATCTAGTTTGACGGGGATTTAAATGAAACGCTTGGGGGTTTATACATAGATAGCGATAGGCAATACGGTGATTGAAGGTCCTTCTACACTTGTCTTGAAATCGAGATCCAGCAGTTGGTGAGTGTCTGCCTCTTCGGCTAAAGGGCGAAGGATTTCATCTAGAGCTTCCACCTGCAGTCGGCTAAGCAGTTTGTTTCTCTCCAGGATTGGGACATTCTCTCGAATAGGGGAAACGACTTTGCCCAGAACGGTAAATCTTCCATCTAGTAGCCGATCGAAATCTTTGGATTTGAAATACTCCTTTTCGCAGACGGTAACAGCGGTCAGCGAGTGTTGGCCCGCCCCAATTGAGGCATAGAATTCTTTAGTTTCGGAACCGCGGAAATCCATTCTTATAGCAGAGGTAATGTCTGCTGCAAGTGCCGCCTGGTTCTCCGCCCTAGCGTCATAGATTTCTCTAATACCGCTGATTTTCTCTACTGGGATCTGGGTATCTGCATTAGAAGCTTGCTCTCTAAGGGTGTCTATCTCTTCAAGCCCTTTGGAGCGGTGGATATATCGAGTTATAGCCGCAGTTAACTCAGGGGTAAGGATATCGAGGATGGCGTTAGCCTCGTTAGCTTCAAAGCTAGCCTCAAATTCAATAAAATCTCCCACTTGGAATTCCGAGGCGCTTTCTGAGTTTTCTACCCGAGTTATTAGCTCCTGCCGTCGAAGTTCGGATCGGGCTTGGTCTAGAAAAAATTCTTGGGAATAAACGAATTTTTGGTGGCGGGTTGTAGCGACTTCCTCACTATTTGATTGAGAGTGTGTATAGCTCCCTTGTGCACCGAGGTTGGTTAGCCAGGGAAACACGTTAGCTTTTGCGGCAATTGCGGCCTGTTTCTCGGACCCGTCGCCTTTCCCTGTGGTCGAATTGTTTTCGAACTCGGTAGCTTCCAGTAGTCCTGCTTTGTAAATCTCTTGGATGATGCCAGAGACGAAATCTGCGTTTTGGTAAATGACCACAGTTGGGAGGGAGGGGGTGAGATGTGGGGGATGACTATCCATGTACTAGGCCTATCACATGGGGAAGTGAAGTGCTCCAGGTTTTGTTCCGTTTGAGTAGATGGGAAAATCTTCGAATATGCCAAGAAAATTTGACCGGGATGCGAAGGACCGTGTGGTCCGTCTTGTAGAGGACCGCATCTTGGCGGAAAATATGTCGATGCAAGCCGCGTGCCAGTCAGTAGCTCCAAAGTTGGGGGTTTTATGGCACACGGCTCGTCAGTGGACTTAAGCTTGCCGGTCCTGTGGGGAAACATCCCAGAACCTGTGCCTGAAGACTTGGCTGCGGAAAACGCGAGGCTACGCCGTGAAAATCAAGAGTTACGCGATACTAATGAGCTGCTGAAGGCGGCCTCAGCTTTTTCGCGTCGGAACTCGACCCAAAACGTCGGAAATGATCCGGTTCATTGATGAATACCGGAATTGTTTCTCTGCTGAGTTCATCTGTAAGACGTTGAAGGATAACCGGGCTGGTGGGTTCATCACCTCGCGTGGTTATCGCCAGTTCAAGGCCCGTGGGTTAAGTGCTCGTCGCCTTCGCGATGCTGTGCTGGTTGAACGCATTAGTTCTATTCACCGGGATAATTACGGTGTTTACGGTGTGCGGAAGATGTGGCATGCTCTTCGCCGTGACGGAATTGATATCGGTCGTGAACAAACTGCCCGGCTGATGCGCTTGGCCGGTGTTTCTGGCAAAAGCAAAGGTGGATCACCAATTACAACCCGTAAGTCTAACGTGCCTGATCTGCGCCCAGACTTGGTCGAGCGTGAATTCAAAGCCCAAGGACCGAATAAGCTGTGGGTGGCTGACATTTGCGTATGTGCGCACGAAAAAAGGCTTTGTGTATGCCGCGTTTGTCACCGACGTTTACTCTCGACGAATCGTTGGGTGGGCGTTATCAGATTCCATGCGGACCGAAGCACTGCCGCTGCAAGCTCTCAACCAGGCGATGGTGTGCTGAGGAAACGACAGGTCTCATTCACCATTCGGATCATGGGTCGCAGTACGTGAGCGTGGTCTACAACGAGCGACTTGCCCAGCATGGCATTGCCGCTTCCACTGGGACGGTTGGTGACTTCTATGACAATGCTTTGGCTGAAAATGTTAATGGCTCCTACAAGAACGAGCTGATGCATACTCGCAGGTGGGGTGACGTTGTCGAGGTAGAAATCGCGACGCTCAAATGGGTGTCATGGTGGAACGAGACGAGACTTCACCAAAGCTTGGGATACCGAACCCCAGTCGAAGTGGAAACTGAATTTTGGAAGCAGAACCCGCCGCAAGTAAAAATAGAAATCAAGGCAATTGCCTAGGAACAAAACTCGGGGCACTTCATTCAGCCGAAAAATTGTTGGTGTCGCTACACGCTCGACAATGCGCACCGACGCGCTGCCGATGGAGGCTTTGGAGCATGCGTTAACGACTGCAGGGCGAATCCATGGAAACCAGCTGATTCACCATAGCGATCGGGGCAGCCAGTATGTGTCACTGAAGTATTCCACTGCGCTAGCTGAGTCAGGAATCCGCCCGAGTGTGGGAACAGTCGGCGATTCTTACGACAATGCTCTAGCCGAAACAGTCAATGGTCTCTACAAGGCTGAACTGATTCATGCCCAGGGCCCGTGGACGTCGGTCGGGGAAGTCGAACTGGCCACCTTGCGGTGGGTGCATTGGTGGAACACTAAACGACTTCACGAAGCATTGGACTACGCCACCCCACAGGAAATAGAAACCGAGTACTATCTCACCGAGCCCATCAACACAGGGCCGTAAAAGAAGCGGAACTAAACCCAGGACGCTTCAGTTTCGTAGACGGCGCGGCATGTCGGTGTCAACGTCTAGGAGTATTGAGCAGAGTGACATTTAGCCCGCTGCGTTCGGCTTGGTCGATGTGGATTTGGTTAGGAAACTAGGATGAGGCCGCCGATCCAGCTAAGGAAACGGACGGTGCCAAACGGTGCCAAATGGTGCCAAATGGTGCCAAATGGTGCTACCCTAGTGTTATTGCCACCTGTTACGACAGGATCGGAAGAAGACCCTGGGGCCCAGCCGGACGACTGGACCCAGGGTCTTCGCCTTTCTCTAGAGGGAATCCGGGGTGGGACGGTTGAGGACCACTTTCTCGTGCAGCTTCTCCCAGTACTGCTCTTCCCCTAGATGGACGGAGTTCAGTGCTCCCAGAACGGCATCTGGAATCCAGAGCAGTGGATCATCGCCACCGCGTACGTGTCGCAGTCGGATGCCAGCACTTTGCCCCTGGCCCTGCAGGGCAACTATATGGGCGATGTCTCGCTTGTTTTGTGCTTCTTGCCGGCTTTCCAAAGTGACGTTGTGGACGTGCATCTCGGAGAGCTCGAAGTACATCTGCTCCAGGCATTTCCTGCGGTGTCTCTCCGTCTTCTTGCTCACTTCACTCTGGTGGGTGATGATCGCTTGCATGGAGTCGATCCCAGAAAGGGTGTCCACAATTTTCCGGCGTCGGCTATTACGTTCGTCGGTCCAGTGAAGTTTGACCTGGCCAGGAAGCCGTAGTGGACGCAGCTCCTCGCGTACTTTTTCCAAGTCTTGAGTGTCGATGATGGCTGCACACACCATGTACTCCTGCCGGTCTGGGGGTCTGAGGGCGGAGGACTCATCGATGTAGGCGACTAGCTGGGATTCCACCCTGAAATTGTAGCCTAGTGTTCAAAGACAACTTCCATATGGCGGGATGCAAGCCACGATCGATGTGGTCAGAAACAGCCACCGGGGAACTAGACAGCTGCTGTCTGTATGGAACAGAACCGTCACTACCTCTCGACCTCCCAGAACAACCAGAGGTTGTTGCGGGGCAGAAAATCGGCTACGCGCGTGTTAGTCCCAAAGACCAGAATCTTGACCGGCAAACCGCAGCATTAAAGAAGGAAAAAGTCTTCCGCATCTTCACCGACACGGTGAGTGGCTCCTCCACCCAGCGCCCCGGCTTAGATGGGGCACTGAATTATCTGCGTGCCGACGATCAACTCATCGTAGTCAGCATGGACAGACTTGCCCGCTCCCTTATCGACCTCCACCGCCTGGTCGATGAACTCACCGAACGCGGAGTATCCGTCAAGTTCCTCAAACGCTTAGAGAAACGGTTGTTGATCTGCACAAAGAAAACACGGAGGACAAGCCGCCCTCGCTTTCGGATGGGGATTCGGAATATAATGAGGGTAAAGCACTTGAAAGAGGTGACTCCGACGATGGCCATTCGAACGAATAAGGCAAAGGGCAAGGTCACGGTTAAAGGTGATAAGCCTGCTGCTCGCGTAAAGCTTCGTCGCCGCGACCACATCACGCCTGAATACGCATGGCGCGTTCGCCAGGAAGCCCTCGAATACGCCCTAAAGGTTTTGCCGTAGGTTAGACCCTGTGGATGAGTGGCTCCATATCGGTAAATATGCGCACCTGACTTAGGGCATAAAGAAAGCGCCCGCGTGGGGCGCTTAGCGATGCTTGGGGCCGTCTCGGGGCCGGGGTTGGGTAAGTATTAGGCGGCGATTTCCTTGCTGTCGGTGGGTGTGTCGTCGACGAGGTTGGCAGCGATGATTTCCTTGGTCTGGGTCAGGCTGGTCAGCGATATGTAGCGTTTTTGCTGGATCCACTCATCGTGTTGTTTCGCAAGGACGGCCCCGACCGGCCGGATGACGGCTTCACGGTGTGGGAAGATCCCGACGACGTCGGTGTGACGTCGGATTTCTCGGTTGAGCCGTTCGGTGGGGTTATTGGACCAGATCTTGGTCCATACCGGTTTCGGTGCAGTAGTAAAAGCTATCAGCTCATCGAGTGATTCCTCTAGGTAGTCGGCCAAGTGAGGAAGCTTCTGTCCACAGAACTCTACATGCGGTATTGCAAACCTCCCTTAAGGTGACGCGGGTGAAGTTGATCGGTGGTGGAAGATCAGACAAATGCGCAGGTAATTGAATGATTTGTTTTGTACCGGTTGGAGCCGGTAATCTATAAAAGCCCATTACGGGCAACGCTTGGACGACTATGTACACAGCCCACTCAGGGCTACTGAATTGAAGTGACTTTATTGTCACTACTGGCCAGGATTTTTTCTGGCTGGCGCAGGCTTTATGTCTGTGTTCTCGTGGCACATCCGTGTCGCGAGTCGGTAGCTGTGTGAAGGAGGGCTTGATGGAAATTCCGTCAGCGCATTTTGGCCGTAAGGCCTGTCGGGTAGTGCCCGACGACGCGATTGTGCGCGTCGAATTACGCTTACCTGCGCCATTCGTGGCGAAGCTTTCTGCTGAGTCAGCGAAGCGCGGGTGCTCCATGTCGCATGTGATGACGCAGTGGCTTTCCGAAGCAGGTCGCTTCCGTGGTGATGATAGTCAGGGTGCAGGGGGTGCATCTGTGACCTAAAACTGCTTATCGGACAAATCCGAAAACAAAACAGGGCACAATCCTGCCAGATTGGGCCCTGCGGTCACGAAAATTTTTGTCGAAATTTTCGTGAGTATATCCATTCAACACGTTCTACCTATGTGAAGGAGATGGCTCGATCTTGTCATGCCTAAATGCGTTTTGCAATCGCGAATTTTCCAGTGCTGCCGTCGTCGTGGAATCGGGGTGTGATCATGGGGCGTTTTAAGGCCTTAGCAGCAGCACCAAGCTCGGAACCAACCAAGAATGGTCGAACTGGTGGTACGGCGACGTTGACTGTGGTGGCCGGGGATATAGCGCCTGAGCGTGTGCGACGCTTGACCCGCCGGACCATCCCTGATGCAGATCGGTATGTCCGACTCCGGGAGGTGGGGATCCGGCGTCCTGTAGGCCCGTTGCGTTCGCAGGCAATCGAGAAGGCCGCGCTGGTCCAGGCCCATACGCGCGAGCTTGATGAGGTCGCCGATGCGAAAGCGTGCCGCGTGTTAGCGCGGTATCTCTACGACGAGGGGTTGATATATGGTGTCGTCGATGAGGAAAGGGCCTTGGTCAGGGAGGCGGTCGATCGATGGCTTTTTAGAGATGACGTTTTCAATCGTCGAGCACAGCGCACCTATCGCACTATACTGTACGCCGCAGGTAGGGCACTGTATCCGCACCAGTTTCCAGAGCCGCACCGCTCACGCGGTCCGCGTCGGAAGGCGGTTGCGCCAGCTTCCGAGCCACTGGCAGATGAGCTGTACGCCATCGTGCCCTCGCTGAGTGGCTCTTTGCGCCAGCAGCTGCTCGTGATTTTGGATCTCACCACCGGAGCCGGGTTGTCGGCAGGAGAAATTCGTCGTCTCCGCGGCACCGATATCACTGCGCTAGAACTTCAGGAAAGAACCGTCGTCGTTGTTGCGGTACGCAAAAAGGGCGTGGTAAGTCGAGTGGTGCCAGTCGTGTGCCCGATTCGCGGGCACCGTCTGCTCACCCGCGCCCAAGAGGCGGGCGGTGAGTTCGTCTTTCCCTGTGTGGGACAGACCATGCCACGCAACGCAATATGTCATGTTGCAGATAGGTTGGATGAGCAGGGCTTTCCGCGTTTTAATGCGGCCGCATTGCGAAATCGTTGGGTGGTCGATTTGGCCACAGATCCGGCTATACCCGCAGCAATGCTGCTTAAGCTCGCTGGCATCGCCGATTTGCGGATTCTGCACGACCTGGATGAATCGCTGCCGAACTATTCGGCGGCGGATATCGCGCATGCGCTGCTGCGGACCAAGGAGGCTGCAGAGGTATGACGATCGCACTACAGGAACAAAGGTTGACCTTTTCGCGCACCTACCTGGAGGAATGCGCACAAGTGATCGACAAATCTGGAGCACATACATTCATCGAGTTTTATCGACGGCAGGCAAAAGGAATAGGTGGGCGCAAGCCAACCGGCCCACACTACTCCGTCTTTGCCGTCTTAACGATAGGACTAGCGCTCATTGGTACTCAGCGTGCGCCGTCCATGGCAGAGATCTGGCGTACCCTCTGGGATCTGGATGCCGACACTCAGCAGCGACTGGGACTTGACCTGCACGGATATAGCGGGGAAGGAACCTATCACTCATTCGCCATGTGGCTGACCAGATATCTGGAACCGCTGGATTCTCTACCGGATATCCGTGCCCGCCGAGACAAAAACGGAGCTCATCGTCAAACGATGGCTGCGCGGACCGAGGAGCAGCAACAGGCCTCAGTAGTCGCCAGCGAGCGCCTTCACCATGTTGTTAATGCCATCGTAGCTGGGTCTATCGATGACCCGTCCCCCTCGGGGTACAAAGGCGACGTAGTTGCGGATGAGACGATCATTGATTTGGCTGGTCAGTCCCAAGGGCTGGGCAGCCGCGACGATAAGCTACGCGGTGCAGCCTATTCCGGCGCCTTCTATATCCGCGATCGCGAGGATCACTCCCTGCATGCCGAGGCCGGAAGGCGACGCATCACCAAAGGCGGTGTAGGCCTCGGTGTGACTGCAGTCAGTCGGGTCGGGCCACCCCAGGCGGTCTATGGCATACCGCCAGTAATCACCGCCATATCAATCGACAAACCAAGCTCCGGGTCGGTGACGAGCTTGGAGCGAGCTCTTCGCTTCCACCAAGAAAATGGCTTTGACCAGCGCACGAAACGCGGTCGGATCCCTTTTCTCACCGTGGACATGGGCTACAACGCGAAACGTCAATTTTCTGATGTTGTACTCGATGCGGGGTATGCGCCTATTGTGCGGTATCCGATCTTGTGGCGCACCATCATGGCCTCAGATGCGCCAGGAGCAAATGACATGTCTAGCGGCCCAGTCCAGATCGCAGGTGACTTCTACTGCCCCATGGCCCGTCACCTGGCAGGTGACGGGAAAATCACCCGCCGTACTGTGGATCTTCTCGACGAACCGGACGGTTTCGAGCAGCACGACGCACAGATGGAAGCCCTATTTCCACTGCTGATGGGCACGAATTCGCGTCCGTATCGTAAACGGGCGACCCGCGGTAGACCCAGCAAGCAAGAGGTTGAAGGTGATCTTCCGGTGAAAATCGATCTGGTTTGTCCCGCCGTCCAAGGCAGGGTGAAATGCCCGCTTAAGCCGGCTTCCATGGTTTCTGCCGGAGACGGAGCCCCTACTGTTGCACCGTCCTGGGATGCCACACGGTACCGGTGCTGTTCAAGCTCGAGTATTACTCATACCTACACCCCTGAGCAGTGGAAAAGAGCTCAGTGGGGGTTAGTGCCAGGCTCGTGGGAGCACACCACCTACTACGAATCCGCACGTGCCATTACTGAACAAAGGTTTTCTATTATGAAATCCCACTACGTCACAGGTATGGATAACCTGAAGCGCGGCGTCCGGAGAGAGCCAATGCTCTATATCACCATTGCTCTGTGGATAGCTGCAACGAATCGGGCTATTCAGGATTCATACGCTAGGCGGCGGCCGTCGGAGGATTCGATGAAAAAGCGCCTGCGCATGATTGAAGAAGATCTTGGTCGTACCCCGGTAAAGGCTCCACCTCGAACCTAAAAGGTCTGGAAATTATTTAGCACGCATGTACTAACGCTCGTCCTGCTTCGACAGGGCGAGCTTCTTCTTCCGTCAACGGGAGGGCAAAAGTGAAAAAGTTTGCTCGCAGAGGCCACTTATAGCACGGTCTATCATCGACTTATCGGCCTAGTCGAGGTGGAATTTATTCTCGGGAGATTACATAAGTGCTGCTCGGGAGCTGTACACAAAAATTACCGTGTGACCATGGAATGTGAGCAGCACACCATGAGCAGTTGTACAAACTGCGACACCGGAGGTAACAAACTCGAAAGGGTTCGTGACCTCCGGTTTCTTTGTTTTTGTGAACTTTGGCGGTCGAGGATTGCAAGTGTGGGGATTTACATCCGAACTCCCGCTCTCGGCTTTCGTACTTTTGTTTTCGATGGTGTCAACAAGTCATCTTGCTTGTTGTCTTGATCTGAGGGCCTTGGCCAGGAAACGCTTCGCTGCAGCCACGTTCCGCTTCGGAGAGAGGTAAAAGTCCAGGGTCTGGCCACCGGCGGTGATCGCCCGATAGAGGCAGCATCACCTGCCGCCGACTCGGATATAGGTCTCATCCACCCGCCAGGAACTGGCCTGCCAGTCAGGTACCTGCCGGTACCACCGTGTTTGCTTGTCCAGCTCAGGGGCGTATTTCTGGACCCAGCGGTAGATCGTGGTGTGATCGACCGGCACGCCCCGCTGAAGTCATCATTTCCTCCAAATCGCGGTAGCTCACCCCGTAGCGGCAGTACCACCGCACTGCCCATAGAATGATGCCACGGGAAAAATGACAACCGGAGAAGATACCCATGGCTGTGACTATTTCACGTCGCTCTTCCTACTGCCCCAACTTTGCAACAACACCCTCATGTTTGCCGCCGGTCTATCTGAAAGAATAAACAGGTAAAACCACGTTCCGGCGAACATACGCTAAAGCATATGCTTTAGCGTATGTTGTGCCATATGTTTAACCATATGGTCTGCCATATGGTTAAACATATGGCAAGCGCTGTGGGGCGTATATTCACCCGCCCCATCGCGGTAGCTATGCGTTTTTCAACGCCCGATACACCGTAGGTCTTGAACGGAATTCGTGTAGGCGCAATCAGGGGCTATAAAGTATCGCATTACTTGCATCCAAACCTGTACATTCAGAAAATTGCCTTGGACTGGCGGTAACAGGTACCAGATATGCGTTCGTAAAATTCGCGCGCGTTAATGTCGCTCCACGAAGGTCTGACTCGCTAAGAATTGCGTTCGTAAAATCTGCGTCGGTGAAATCTGCCGATTTCAAGTTAGCCCATGCCACCATGGAGCCGCGAAACGAGCATCCTTTGCATATGCTTCCTTCGAGATTGATATCCGTCAGGTCATAGTTGGACATATCTTTCCCGGAAATGTCTTTCCCAGCGAGCTCCGTGGCCCACGATTGAGGCATCGTTTTGTACATTTGCTATTTAATCTGCGGTGAATTGATAATCCATTGCGGGCAACGGCCTTGGTAGCCAAGGCAGTGGGTGGTTACAACTCCGTAAGGTTTGCCGTCCCTTATCTTGTTGAAGCCAACCACCGTTAATATGTCTGGTGTTGTTGCAAAGTTGGGGCAGTAGGAAGAGCGACGTGAAATAGTCACAGCCATGGGTATCTTCTCCGGTTGTCATTTTTCCCGTGGCATCATTCTATGGGCAGTGCGGTGGTACTGCCGCTACGGGGTGAGCTACCGCGATTTGGAGGAAATGATGACTTCAGCGGGGCGTGCCGGTCGATCACACCACGATCTACCGCTGGGTCCAGAAATACGCCCCTGAGCTGGACAAGCAAACACGGTGGTACCGGCAGGTACCTGACTGGCAGGCCAGTTCCTGGCGGGTGGATGAGACCTATATCCGAGTCGGCGGCAGGTGATGCTGCCTCTATCGGGCGATCACCGCCGGTGGCCAGACCCTGGACTTTTACCTCTCTCCGAAGCAGAACGTGGCCGCAGCGAAGCGTTTCCTAGCCAAGGCCCTCAAATCTAATGCGTCAGCCGGGTATCCCAGAGTGATCAACACCAATAAAGCACCCTCCCTAGCCAGGGCAATCGCCGAGTTGAAGTCAGAGGGAATCTGCCCGCCACCAGTGGAACACCGGCAGGTGAAATACCTCAACAACATCCTGGAAGGCGACCATGGTCGGCTGAAGCGGATCCTCGGGCCGAAAGGCGCTTTTAAGAACCGGACATCTGCATATCGGACGTTGAAAGGGCAAGGCGCGATGTTTGCCTACGGGCAACCGAACCCGGACGCGGTGATCGTCAACCAGGTCTTCGAGACGGCCTAACAACGCCATACGCAGCGGCCGTCAGGGAATGAGAAACTGAGTCTTCGCTGCTCTCCGCCCAACTTAGCAACAACACCATTTCATATCCGCAGCTCGGGAGACACTTTCTGAAAAGCCATGCTGAGCTGCCATCGTGAACATCACACCATCGAAATCCGGAGTTGGAAACACTTTCCACTCCGGTTCTTTTTTATGTCCTAATCGCTATTCTTTTCCTTCGTCCGCAGCATATCCATGCTCATCACGGCGCCGATGATGGCAGCGTGCTGTTGCTCGTTGAGGCCTGGCGTGATGGCCAGGCAATAGGTGTTTTTACCCATGAAGTAGTTGCCTACGCCGGTCCACTCGTTGGTGACGTTGGCAAGCCGGCGGCCCTGGGAAGTGATGGAAAGGTTCCAATCCCAGAAGTCGCCGTGAATTTCGACGTCGGCAAAGCCCTCCATGGTCAAGTCCAACTTTGTCTTGAGCATGGAGAAACGCTTGGTAATGACGGCCATGGGCGCTTCGATTCCCGGCAAGTGCACCTCATAGGTATCCCGCAGAAAATTCGGCGGATCCGAAATCGTCATGACCGTCTGTAGAGGGTTTCCTTCAGCATCCGTGAGTGCGACCTCCAAGCTGCGAGAGGATTTAAACACCATATCTTTAAGACTGGTGGATTGCAGGATCGTGCCCACAGGGGTGCCGTCGATATCGGTGATCATGAACTGATCAGTGAGGAAGGACTTGGTCTGGGTAATTACGAGCTCATCCAGTGTGAATAAATTTTGCGTCATGCCAGCCACTGTAGGGCAGCTGGTGGATTTATTCCTCCTCCCTAGGGGTGGTTTTCTGCTGGCGCATGAGTTCTTGGGCCTCTTCATATGCTCGGGCGCGGTGGGCGGTCATGGTTTGAGCAAAGGTCTGCACCCAATTCTTGTTCTTAGGCGCTAGTGGTCCGGAGGGCTCCGTGGCGGTCCAGGTTCCATCCTCAAAAAGCCAGATGATGTCGCGTGTATGTGGGTCTATGACATAAAAAGCGCGACCATCGGTTTTCACATTGTGGTGGTGCTGGCATAAGCAGGCCAGGTTAGCCGGTGTGGTCGGACCGCCGTCCGCATGATTGATGCGGTGATCTTTCTGGCAGGCCGTGGCCGGGCGATTGCAGCCGGGGTAGCGGCAGGTACCGTCAAATCCTTCTAAGTACGCAGCCATGGCCGCCGGGGTGACGTAACCTTTGACCTTGTGGTTTGGGTCCATCTCCCGGATTTTGGTGTAGGGCAGCGCATTCGAGCGCGCTGGGTCGAGCCAGCCCACGGATTCAATAAACGCCGGAGAATTGGGCACGTCGGTTGCTTTATAGGCGTTGAGAATGATCTCGGGGGCTTGGGTGCGGCCGGTGAGGAGTGCAACGGCGGCGTCGGCAAGCGAGCAATCTAGCTCTAGCGCGGTCTGCCGGATGCACTTATCGACGCTCGCGATAACCGCCGGGTCCGCACTCAAAGTCACCGCCGAGGTGTTATCGCCCCAGTTTTCCATGGTGTAGCGCGGCTGGGTGGGGCCCTGGGTGACGGCCAATGTGTCATCGGCGAGGTTGATGAGCTCGTTGAGTTTGCGCTTGATCTGTGCCTGCGTACGCATGGTCTGGTTCGGCCGGGTAGGGGTGAGGTAGGCGGTGAGCTGCTCATCGATGCGCGCCACTACCTCCGGTGTGGGGTTGCCCAAGCGGTTGAGGGACTTATTGATGGCAATAATCCGGTCGAGGTCTAAGTGATAGAGGCGGTGCTGTAGCGCTTGGAGCTTGGGCAGCTCCTCCAAGCGGTGCAGTGCCATGAGGATATGGCCAATCCGGCCTTCATTGACGCCGGTGGTGCGGTAGAGGGAGTTGGTGACTAATTCGAAATCAGAATCGAGTTCTGGGACTTGGTTCACCCAGAACTCGTATTCCGCCTTTCGCATCTCAAAGGCTAAGCGTGTGGTGGGGTCGGTGGTGTTGGTCGTGGAAAAGTAGGGTTCTTCCATGGCGAATCGTACCTAAATTATCGTGTGAACTTGTGTACGATTCACACCTTATAACACCCCTCGGACACGAGCCCTTTCCTTCGTATTTACGCAGCTCAAGAACTATATTCTGGATCCTTGGTAGGCAGAGGAATTTCGCTTCTTTGTGCCGCATATTTCCTATCCTGTTTGCGTATGAAACGCAGGCCCCAGATAATCAGTGCCCACGTAATGATGGCGATAAGGAGAATGGTCACCGGCCAGTTACCTACAATGATCGCCGAGGCATTGAATAGGGTATGCAGGGCGATACCGGCCAGCCAGAATCCGGCCACCTGCCAGTATCCGTGGCGTGCCCCCGCATAGAGCTTGCCGACGCCCCACGCCGCAACCCCCGTATACAGCGCATGGCTAAAGGCGCCAGTGAAGAATCGTCCGATACCGGTAATGATGACGCCCCAGAGGTCGCCGTCCAAGTTATCGATGGCCGCGTTGAGGATGAACGGCACATTTTCCATGGCGTCAAAACCAAGGCCTACCGCCATGCCGATCGCGGCGGCTTGGTAGGGATGCTTCACGTTTCCAAAAGCCGCAATAATAATAACGACGCCGAGGAGCTTGATGGTTTCTTCCGGAAGCGGCGAGTAGAAGGCCGCGTCTAGGTGGGTGAGCCCCAGCTTGTTTGAGATCCCCACCATTTGGTCGTTGAGGTTAACCACCACCGGCTGGGCGAGCGCACCCCATAGGATGCCCTGCCACATCGGCCGCGGCCTAAACCACCAGAATCCCAGTCCAAGCGTCAAGCCAGCGCAGATGAGCGCACCGATGAGCCCAACCTCGGTAAACCGGCGATCAACAAAGAAAAAGCCGGAAACTACCAGGCCGAAAGCGATAGATAGCCAGTACAGGTTCTTCATGCCTTTTCTACCTCCTGGGCAAGTTCTGCAGCGCGCGGTCCGTGCAAGGAGAGGAACGTGGTGGGGCCATCGCCCTCAATGCTGATGGCTACGAGGCCGCCATCGCTAAGCGTGCGCTTATCCCCGTCGCGGTCGATGTCTCCTTCCGGCATGGCCGTACCTTCCCTCATTGCCCGGAGGTACCGGCGGGTGGCTTGGTCTTTGTCCTGTACGCCGACTTCTTTAGCGCGGATCTGGGTGCCGTCACAGTCCCAGCGTGGTTCACTGCTGGTGGAGCCATCTTCTTCCGTGCAGGATAATCCGGGGATGCGCGCCTGGCCGGCCTGCACCTCAGAGGTGGGGTTGTCGTATATATCTGGCAGGAGTGCATTGGTGCCGTAGATGGCACCAAATATCACGCCCGCCGCGAGGATGAGTGGTGTGCTTTTCATGTACTCAACGCTAGGTATGCCCTGCTCAGCGCGGTATCCTCCGCGGGGAGGATTAAGCCGGACATAGGGAGGATTTCTCCCCCATAAGTTCTGCCAAGCCCTGTGATAGGTTGGGTGCGTGTTTGAGGAGCTAGAAGAAGAAGCGGAAACGAAAGACGAGCCCAGCCGCGTCTGGTGGCAATGGTGGGCACCCATCGCCATCGCTGCTGTTTTCATCGTTATTCCGCCCGCTGTCTACCACCTTGTTTCCGGCCTTGCCCTGCTCATCCTCATGGCCGTGCTGACGGTGATCATTGCTCTTGTCGACGGCGCCACTTTCCGCGCCTCCTGGACCATCTTCAGTGTGGCAGGGCTGGCTTATTTTACCGCCATGTCCCTGTATTTCAATGAGGGAACGTGGATTTACCTCCCAGTGTTTGTTTTCCTGGCATGGGCCGCGAGCAAGCTGGGTGCCGTGGTGGGCTCCAAGGCAGGGAAGAGCTAATGGAGACCTGGCGCCTAGAGCACCCCGAGGTGGGCACTATCGAGGTGCAGCGCGGCTACGATGCCGAATTCGCTGGGCTAGGTGAGTGGCCGAAGAAGGCGAAGGACTATACCCCGGTTCCAGGCGATGCCTCCCTCCCCGAACGGCTCCGGTTGTGGCGGAAGAATCCCAGCCCGCGCCTGCAGATTGTGGTCAACGGTCAGGTACGCAGCCGCCACGATCGGCCTCGTGCGGGCCGGTATTCGCTTAAGAAGAAGATAGAAAAAGACCTCACCCTTTTTGAGAACTCCGCCTCGCGCAGCAAACCTTATCTGGATATCCAAGCCTCTCCCTTGGGCGAGCTTTTAGACGTCTACTACCGCAATGGTGAGGAGGCAGTTGCCCTCGATCCACCGGCCGGCTCACTAGGAGAAAAGCGCCGCACGGCCATGGAGGAAAGCTCCTTTAAGCGGGTGTTGTATCCGCTCCTGGGCGGCTTGGGAAAGTCCGGCTGGGCCATTGGCGTGATCGTGCTTGGTCCGATCATTAGCCGCATCTTGTCTCGGTTATTGCCGGATTGGGAGCTGCCGGATATCGACCTGCCGGATATCGCGCTCCCGGTGCCGGAGTTTCCGCAGATTGAGCTTCCCGTGCCGAATATCGACTTCAACATCGACATCGATCCGCCCGACTGGCTCGTATTCTTGATGGACTACAGCAAGGTGTGGGTGCCGATCATCATTGCCATTGTGGTGGGCATTCAGGCAGTGCGCAATGCCAAGAAGTCGGAAGAAAAGAAGCAACAGTGGCAACAGGGCGGCGCGTATGCTGACGGCCATGAAGATTCACGGCGCGATTGATGCGGAGGGCCGGTGCCAGCATTGGCATTCCCCGCTGGACGTGGTGGCCAATAAGTGCGCCACCTGCGGGAAGTATTTTGCTTGCGCGCTGTGCCACGCCGAGCTCACTGACCATGAGTTTGGGCCCATGCTTGCCGACGCCCCCTCAGTCCTCTGCGGCGCCTGCCGCACCGAAATGAACTACCACGTCTATTCCGCCGCGCCTGCCTGTCCCCACTGCGGGCATAAATTTAATCCCGGCTGCAGCGCGCATGCCGGGATCTATTTTCAGCTAGACCGCTAAGCGGTCCGGCCAAGTCAGTGTCTTAGTGTCTTAGAAAGAAGACAGCTGCTGTAGCTGCTGGATTTGCGGAATCTGCGGCAGCTGGAACTGGGATACAGCGTTCTGGGCAATCTTGGCCGCATCCGGGATGCGGAAGGTCTGGCCCAGGAATGGGACGTCGACAGTCGGCTGGCCCGGGATGGTGCCCAGCTCGATGACCTTGGCATTCTTGGCTGGCGCAGGTGCCGGTGCCGGTGCCGGGGCCGGAGCCGGCTTTGGCGCGGGAGCATTGCCGCGCTGGCCGCTAGTGTTGACCGGCTTGCCCTGGCCAGTGGTGCCGTTTAGGCCGCAGCGGGCAATAGCCTCGTCCATGCGGCCGATGGCGTCGCGAACCTCGTTGCCGCGTGGGTGAACGGTGGCAACGGCGAGGGCCTGGGACTTCTTCTGGTTGTAATCAGCGGAGTTGGTCCAGTACTGCTTGGCCTGGGAGCAGGAAATCTGGCCGGCAGGCATCTTGTCGAGGAGGTTATCAACGGCGTCGGCATGGGCAGCGGCAGGGGCGGCGAGGGTTACGGTCAGGGCGGTAGCTGCAGATAGCAGCGCGGACTTACGTGCAAAGCTCATGCCAGACATCTTGCCACACTTGTTATGCCTGTGACAGGCCAAGGAAGCGATTGACCAGGCTGCGGTAGGCGCGCACGGTGAGCTCGAGGTCCTCCAAGTAGAGGTGCTCGTCGTGGCTGTGCAGCTGCGAATTGGCGCTGGCCATATCGCGGCCCTCGGCGTGCATGGCAAAGCCATAGGCGTTGCCACCCTTGCGCCGAGCAAAGCGTAGATCCGAACCGCCGGTGGCGTGAACTGGGACGACGGCCTTATCGGGGAAGAATTCCTTGGAGGTGGCCTCAATGGCGCGCCACAGCTCGGTATCGGTGGAGGATTGCGTGGCATCTTCAGTAATGAGGTGTTCGATTTCTACCTCATCGGCCATGTCTCCAAGCGCGCTGCGCAGGAAGTCATCCAGATCCTCCTGGGTCTGGCCGGGGAAGGGGCGCACATCCATTTCCAGGTAGGCATGTGAAGGCAGCACGTTAATGGCGCCGCCGGCGCGCAGGACGGTCTCGGCGATGGTGGTGTGGCTAAAGGCATGCGCGTAGGCGTCGAGGTTGCCGAACTTGGAGTAGTCACCGGTGCCGTCGATAAGCTCCTGCTCCGTCTGGGGGTCAAACTTGAAGGTGCGCACAAATCCCTCCCAGATCTCATTGGAGGCTGTGGGCGGCTCAGCGGCGGCGATGCGGCGAGCCACCTCACCGATCTTTACGATGGCAAAGTCCTTGCCATAAGGGGTAGAGCCATGGCCGGCATCGCCGTGCACATGCAGGCGGCGCTGGCCGGCGCCCTTTTCGCCCACGTTGAAGCCCACCGCGCCGGGCAGGTGGCTGCCGCCGGTTTCAGATAAGCAGTTCTTCCAGGAAAAGGCATCGGGGTGGTTCTCGGACATAAAGCGCACGCCGAGACCGCCGCGGGCCTCCTCATCGGCCATGCCGACGAAGGCAAGGGTGCCGCCCGTATTGCCGGTGTGGGCGACCTCGCGCGTGACGGCGGCCATGGTGGCGGTAATAAATAGCATGTCTACGGAACCGCGGCCGTAGAGCTTGCCGTCCTCGATGAGCGCCTTGAAGGGAGGCTTAGTCCACTTAGGCTCGTCCACGGGGACGACGTCCGTATGACCCATGAGGGTCAGCGGTTCTTTGTCCGGATCGCCGGGGACGGTCACGACAATGGAAACTCGGCCCGGGTGGGACTCGAAGCGCTCAATCTGCACGTCTTCGCCCGCGAAGAATTTTTCTAAACTATCCGCATTGCGAACCTCGTGACCGGAGTCCGGCGTGAGGTCGTTTACGCAGGCATTGCGGATAAGTTCTTGGAGGAGGGAGAGGGTGTCATCATAAAGCGTCATGCTATCGAGCCTAACGCTGGGAAAAAGTTTATGTGATTTTAACCAAAGCTGAACGCTGTTCAAGTATGGTTCACACCATGAGCATTATTGATATCGCCCGTGAAAAAGCGCTGGAGCAAGGCAAAGGCCTCAACCAGGAAGAACTACTGCAAGTACTACAGGTCCCGGATTCCCAGTTGGAGGAAATCGCCGATATCGCCCACCAGACCCGCCTGAAGTGGTGTGGTCCAGACGTATCGGTGGAAGGCATTATCTCCATTAAAACTGGCGGCTGCCCAGAAGATTGCCACTTCTGTTCTCAGTCCGGCCTCTTCGAGTCCCCAGTGCGCGCCGTGCGCCTCAACATCCCGGAGTTGGTGGAGGCAGCGCAGAAGACCGCCAAGACCGGTGCTACTGAGTTCTGCATCGTCGCCGCGGTGAAGTCCCCGGATGATCGCTTGCTGGACCAGGTAGGCGAGGCCATTGCCGCGATTAATGATGCCGTCGATATTGAGATTTCCTGCTCCCTGGGCACCCTGACCCGCGAACAGGCGCAGCGCCTGAAGGACATGGGCGCGCAGCGTTATAACCACAACCTGGAGACGTCCCGTTCCTTCTTCCCCAATGTGGTCACCACCCACACTTGGGAGGAGCGCAAGCAGACCCTCGACTATGTGCGCGAGGTAGGTATGGAGGTCTGCTGTGGCGGCATCATCGGCATGGGCGAGTCCTTGGAGCAGCGCGCCGAGTTCGCCGCGCAGCTGGCAGAGATTGATCCCTGCGAGGTGCCGATGAACTTCCTGGATCCGCGCCCGGGCACCCCCTTTGCGGATCGCCCGCTGGTTCCGCTGGGTGAAGGCCTGCGCGCCGTGGCGGCATTCCGCTTGGCTATGCCGTCTACCACCTTGCGCTTTGCTGGTGGCCGCGAGCTTTCGCTTGGCGACGACGGCACGGAGCGCGGCCTGCTCGGCGGCATCAACGCCATCATTGCCGGCAACTACCTGACCACCCTGGGCCAGCAGATTGAAAAGGATGTGGACATGTTGAACCGCATCGATCTGCCGATTAAGGCCCTGTAGTGTCTGGTTTATCCGAGCCGACTTCCGAATTGGCCGCTGCCGTCCTAGCTGGGGACGAGCCGATTTTCCATCCGAATACCGGCAAGCCGATTGAGGAGGTCTTTACGCTGCACCCCGCTGCTGCCGCTGGCCTCGATGTGCCGCGCTACTGCCAAATTTGTGGCCGGCGCATGGTGGCCCAGGTACGCCCCGATGGCTGGCATACCAAGTGCTCGCGCCACGGGGAGCTGGATTCGGAGTGGCTATACGTAGAGCACTTGCCCGAAAGCTAGCATCGGGAGCATGGATGCAGCCGTCTCCCTTGCTCACCAGTCCGCGCTGCGCTCGATCGCCCGAGTGGTAGAGGAATCGGCGCCGCATACGGAGCCAGGGCGGGCTTTGGGGGACGTCGTCAAGCAGCTGCGCGAGGGTCCGGTAATGGTGCTAACGGGGGCCGGAGTGTCGACGGAGTCGGGCGTGCCCGATTACCGGGGACCGCGTGGCTCGCTGAGCAGGCACCGGCCGATGACCTACCAGGAATTTCGCCACGACCCGGCCGCGAGCCATAGGTATTGGGCCCGCAGCTTTGTGGGGTGGCGGGTCATGGATTCTGCGGCGCCGAATCGCACGCACTACGCGCTCGTGGAACTGGAGCGCGCCGGGCTGATTAATGGCGTGGTTACCCAAAACGTTGATGGACTGCATAAACAGGCAGGGACCGCGAACTTGGTGGCGCTGCATGGCGATATGGAAACCGTTGTGTGCTTGATGTGTGGGTATCGGGAGGCGCGGCCGCATTTCGATGCGCGCTTGGCCGCTGCGAACCCGGGGTACTTGGAGCGCCTTGTGGTGGAGGCAGACCAAGTGAATCCGGATGGTGACGTGACCCTGGATGAATCCGACGTGGCGGCGTTTCGCATGGCCGGATGCGAGCGGTGTGGATCGGAATTATTGAAACCAGACGTCGTCTACTTTGGCGAGCCCGTGCCGGCTGAGCGCCGCGATGCCGCCTTTGCCATGCTGGGACAGGCGCGCTCGCTGCTGGTTGCTGGATCCTCTCTTGCGGTGATGAGTGGGTATCGCTTTGTGCTGGAGGCAAAGAAGCAGGGCAAGCGCGTGGCCGTCATCAATGGCGGGCCCGGCCGGGGTGATCAGAAGGTGGATACGCTGTGGCGTACACAGGTGGGCCCAGCCTTTGACGCGGTTCTTGATGAGCTGGAGCTCTAACTAGCGGGGGATAGTCTCTACTAATTCCAAGATGGTGCGCACGATGGCGTGGACGCGCTTATCTATGGGCATATCCTCGTGCATGACCACTGCTCGGCGGTCGAAGTCTTGGACATAAATATTTCGCACGGTGCCCTCTGCGACGCCGCGGGGGTCGAGGAAGCAGGTTTCGGGTGGGACCACGACGGCATCAGACCGCGTGGCAATGCAGGTATAGCTCACCCCTGCTTCCAAGTCGCCATCGCGATTGGCCTCGCGTAACGCTTCGCTGCCGACAATTTGGTCCATTCCCGCCGGCCCAAACCAACCATCGATGACGGAGCGCATAACCGCCTCTTGGCGCGGGGTGCGAATGAGGCGGCTGACGATGCCTCCGTAAGTAGTTCCGTGGTTTGGCGCGCTGATGCACATCAGATGGAGGACATGCTCGGCGCCGCCAATCATGCGCATCCAATAGCGGGCGAGGAGCCCGCCCTGCGAGTGGCCGATGAGGATGACCTTGTCCGCGCCGGTGACCATGCGCACGGTGCGGATATAAGCATCGAGTTGCTCGGCGGATTCTGCAAGGGGCTGGGTGGCGCGACGGCCGTAGTCAGGGGCGAAGACCGCCCAGCCGTCTTGGCGCAGCTCATTGCCGAGGATTTGCCATACGCCCTTGGTATCGCAGGTGCCGTGAATGAGGATGACCGGCCAGGGGCGCTGTGCGGTAGGACGTGCGCCCCAGTCATCTTCGAAGATCCCACGTGGCTTCATGCGTGCGCCTAGCGGGAGGGTAGCGGCGGCATCGGCGTCGAGGGCGGTATCGCCGGGGCTGGTCTTTACCTTCTGCGCTTTGATGAGGTCCGCAATCTCGGCCGCGACCTCCTCGCGCAGTGCCGTGGCTTCGGCAGGGGAGGCGATGCCGCGACGCGGGGAATCGGTCAATTCCTTCTCGCTGGCACGCCAGAATTTGCGGAGTTGTTCGGAAATAGTGGATTTCAACTCAGCCATGGTTCCGGATTGTACTCGTTATTGCAGGTTAACTGTGTTTTTGGCAGGAGTTAAGAAATTTATGGGCAAACCCTTGACCATCCTACGAAAGGTTTATAAACTTAGGCTTGCCTAATCACGGGCGGTGCTTGCAGGAGGGTGCGCTCCACTCCCTCCTTGGGTACCGAGAGATTAGTCATGGGGAGAAGGCCCGCCGATGTGCTGTCGGCGGGCCTTCGTTGTGGATAAAGGGCGGTTCTTGGCCTGAAGAAAAGGTGGCGCAAAAGGGGTGTAAAGAAGATATAAAAATTGCGAGCGAGAGGCGTAAAGATAGCGCAAAGATTGCCTAGGGCAGCGGGGGTGTGGTCCTAACGTTTGTGCGTAGCAGGTGCTGCCTTGGTACCGGCACCTGGCAGGCATACCTGTCAGGCACAGGAAAGTTTCACTCGCACAAGGGGGTTTCCCACATGTTAGACATCGTGGCAATCCTGATAGCCATCCTGACGGTTGGCTGTCCCTCCGTCCTCAACGAGCTTCTGGACGGTGACGCATAACCATGAACACCATTACAGCGGTCATTGGCCTCATCATTGTTGTGGCGTTGGTGACCTACCTCATCATTTCCTTAGTTGATCCGGAGCGTTTCGCATGATCGCCGGCATTGGGGCGGTGTTACCGCAGTTCCTCGCCCTCGTCGTCTTGCTCGCGGCGGCATATGTTCCTTTGGGCAACTGGATCGCACGCAGC
This sequence comes from Corynebacterium sp. LaCa117, assembly GCF_046717765.1. Taxonomy (NCBI): domain Bacteria; kingdom Bacillati; phylum Actinomycetota; class Actinomycetes; order Mycobacteriales; family Corynebacteriaceae; genus Corynebacterium; species Corynebacterium sp. LaCa117. The sequence goes on from NZ_CP177102.1 coordinate 66,443, forward strand.
TACACCTCTGACAAGGACTGGGCGATAGAGCGTGCGGTGTATAAGGTCCTGCGCGTTGACCCAAACCGCGGGCATAACAGCAAGAATTACAGCCGTGCATTGCTTGGTTTCAGCTTGGCATCCGTACTCGTGCTTTACGCGGTGCAGCGCCTACAAACCGTTTTGCCTAGCTTTGGCAATTCCCGCTCCGAAGCGGTGGAACCGTGGATGGCGTTCAATACGGCGGCGTCATTCGTGTCCAATACCAACTGGCAGTCCTATTCGGGCGAAGAAACCCTGAGCAATGGTGCGCAGATGCTTGGCCTGACCGTCCAGAACTTTGCCTCCGCGGCTGTCGGCATGTGTGTGGCGGTTGCGCTCATTCGCGGTATCGGTCACTTGGGATATAGCCGTGACAAGCTGGGCTCTGAGAGCGGACAGCACCTCATCGGAAATTTCTGGGTTGACCTCACCCGCGGTTTGGTGCGCATTCTTTTGCCGCTTTCTCTATTGATTTCCTTCGTCCTCATCTTGGGCGGAACCATGCAAACCTTCGGGTCCAACCTGGTGAGCTCCGCGGGCGTGGATATTCCGCGCGCTCCGGTAGCTAGCCAGGAGGCAATTAAACTGCTGGGAACCAATGGTGGTGGCATCTTCGGCGCCAACTCGGCGCACCCTTTTGAGAACCCCACTGGTTTTACCAACCTCGTGGAAATATTTTCTTTGCTGGTTATCTCTTTCTGCTTTATCCGTGCCTACGGAGTAATGCTGAAATCGCAAAAACATGCCTGGACCCTGCTTGGCGTCATCGGCGGCATTTGGACCGTTATGGTTGCCTTGGTGGTATGGGCACAGCACACTACCACCGGTGCGGCAGCACAGGCAGCTGGCGGCAACTTGGAGGGCATCGAACAGCGCCTAGGTATTGACGCTTCGGCACTCTTTGCGGTGTCTACCACGGGCACTTCTACCGGTGCGGTCGATTCGATGCACGATAGCTACTCACCATTGGGTGGCGGCTTGTTGATCCTCAATATGCTCCTGGGCGAAATTGCACCAGGCGGCGTGGGCACGGGTCTCTACGGTCTGCTGATGGTGGCAATCCTCGCCGTATTTATCGGCGGCCTGCTCGTTGGGCGCACACCGGAGTTCATGGGCAATAAGGTCGGCCGCAAGGAAATCTCCGCGGTGAGCCTGTACATCCTCACCATGCCGGTCCTCGTCCTGGTAGGCGTGGGCGCATCGGTGGCTCAGCGCAAGCTGGTGGAGCTTTCGGCGACCAACTACGGCGCTCCTGGAACCCCGGATAACGCGCACGGTCTCTCCGAGGTGCTTTATGCCTTTACCTCGGCGTCGAATAATAACGGCTCGGCCTTCGCGGGCCTGACGGTAACCGAGCCCTGGTGGCAAGTCACCCTCGGTATCGCCATGCTGCTGGGCCGCTTCCTCCCCATCGTTTTCACCCTGTACTTGGCGGGCAGCCTAGCCGGTCAACGCCGGCAGGCCACTACCGCCGGCAGCTTGCCGACGTCCGGTGTGACCTTCGCGCTGCTTACCATCGGCGTCATTGTGTTGGTCGCCGCCCTTACCTTCTTCCCCGTTCTTACCTTGGGTCCCATTTCGGAGGCACTCTCATGACAACACCAACTATGACCACTGAGCAACGCACTCCCCAGCGCTCTGCCACCAAAAACAGTGGGTTGGCTGCGGCAGCGTTGAAATCGTTGCCGCACAAGATGTCCCCGCTCGCCCAAGCCCGCAACCCCGTCATGTTCGTGGTGTGGGTAGGCGCCGCGCTGACTACCCTGTGGTCCATCTTTAGCCCCAGCGTTTATGGCTGGGTGGTGACCGTATGGTTATGGTTTACCATTGCGTTCGCCGCGTTCGCTGAGGCATATGCCGAAGGCCGCGGTAAAGCCCAAGCGGATAGCTTGCGCGCCGTGCGCGATGACGCCACCGCGAACCTAGTCACCGATGGCGGCATCGAGGTTATTGCCGCTTCTGAGCTCACCAAGGGCGCTATCGTGCGCGTGGAGGCCGGAGAGACTATCCCGGGCGACGGCGACGTCATTGAAGGCGCGGCAACCGTCGATGAATCTGCCATTACCGGCGAGTCTGCTCCCGTGGTTCGCGAGGCCGGTGGAGATCGCTGTGCTGTGACCGGCGGTACCGTGGTCTTGTCTGATTCCATCCTGGTACAGATCACCTCGGAGCCGGGATCGACCTTCGTCGATACGATGATTGCCTTGGTGGAGGGAGCGGAGCGCCGCAAGACCCCGAATGAGATCGCGCTGAGCATCCTCCTGTCTACCCTGACTATTCTCTTCCTCATTGCGGTTACCGCACTGGCCCCAATGGGGCTGTTTACCGGCGCGGAGCTCTCCCCGCTCTCGCTGGTGGCCCTGTTGGTCTGCCTCATCCCAACCACCATCGCTGCCCTGCTATCCGCGGTGGGAATCGCGGGAATGAACCGCCTCGTGCACCACAATGTTCTGGCTACGTCCGGACGAGCGGTGGAGGCGGCGGGCGACGTAGCGACCCTACTCATGGATAAAACCGGCACCATCACCTATGGCAACCGGCAGGCCACCGGGCTTATCGTTGCGCGCGGTGTCGATGAGCAGGAAGCTGCGGAGATAGCCCGCGTTGCTTCGGTTGCCGATGAGACCCCGGAAGGCCGCTCCATCGTGTCGTGGTTGACCGAAAATTACCACCTTTCTGCCGCAGCAGGAGAGGAAGAAAAGACCGCCGAGGTCATTCCATTTAGCGCTTCTACCCGCATGTCCGGGCTTGACCTCAGAGGCCGAAAGCTGCGCAAAGGTGCCGGTGATGCTGTGCGCCGGTGGGTAACCGAGGCGGGTGGCGACTGGCCGCAAGAAATTGAAGACTCCGTGACCCAGATTGCAGAAGGTGGTGGAACCCCGCTGCCCGTTGCTGTGGAAGAATCCGATGGCACCCGCAGGGTTATTGCGGTGGTGCAGCTCAGTGACGTCGTCAAGCCGGGCATGGCGGAGCGCTTCGCCGAATTGCGCCAGATGGGCATCAAAACCATCATGGTGACCGGCGATAACCCGTTGACGGCAGCGGCCATTGCGAAAGAGGCAGGCGTCGATGATTACATCGCGGAGGCCACCCCGGAAGATAAGCTGGCCAGGATCCGCGAGGAACAGGCGCACGGCCGCATGGTTGCTATGACCGGTGACGGTACTAACGATGCGCCGGCGCTGGCGCAGGCGGACGTGGGTGTGGCCATGAACACGGGCACCTCTGCAGCGAAGGAAGCCGCCAATATGGTGGACTTGGATTCTGATCCGACCAAGCTTATCGATGTCGTGCGCATTGGCAAGCAGTTGCTCATCACCCGTGGGGCGCTTACCACCTTCTCTTTGGCCAATGACTTAGCGAAGTACTTCGCCATCTTGCCGGCCCTGTTTTCTACCCAGCTTCCGCACCTCGAGCGCCTCAACGTGATGCACCTGCACTCGCCGCAATCCGCCATTGTGTCTGCAGTGGTATTCAATGCGCTCATCATCGTTGCTCTTATTCCATTGGCGCTCAAGGGCGTGGCTTATAAGCCGGCCTCTGCTTCGTCCCTGCTCCGCCGTAACCTGGGCATCTGGGGCCTGGGCGGCGTGATCACCCCATTCCTAGGCATCTGGCTCATTGACCAGGTAGTCAACCTGCTTCCAGGTATGTAGAAAAAGAAGGACCAAAAATGCGTGTCTATTTTCGTAACCTCGCCGCTGGATTCGTAGCCGTACTATTGTGCGTTATCGCACTAGGAATGATCTATCCTGCTGCCGTGTGGGGAATCTCCCGCATCAAGCCGGACTCCGCCGAGGGCAACCTCCTTTACCAAGGTGAGTGCCTAGCTGGCTCGACCCAGCTTCAAGATGGCCAGACCGAAGGCCCGTACTTCTTCCCCCGTTCCGAAGGCATGAGCAATTACGGCGCTAGTAGCTCCGAGCTAGAAAAAGCCGTGCAGCAACGGCGCGGGGACATCGCCAAGCGCGAAGGCGCCGCTCCAGAAGATGTTCCCACCGATGCGGTAACCGGTTCCGGCTCTGGTGTCGACTCTGGCATTAGCCCTGCGTACGCTGAACTACAGGCTCCGCGTGTCGCACGAGAGCAGGGGATGAGCACCGAAGAAGTGCGAAGCCTCATCGAGGACAACACGGAGCATGCCAGCCTCGGGTTCCTGGGCGAAGACGCAGTCAACGTCACTACTCTCAACCGAGCGCTGCCCAATCCACCGTCCTGCTCATAAGATGAGTGCTATATGAACGACAAGAAAGTTCCGGCGCGCACCAAGCGTGGCGCTTTGAAGATCTACCTCGGCGCGGCGCCTGGGTCTGGTAAGACCTGTGCAATGCTCAACGAGGCGCACGGCCTTGTGCTGGCCGGCCGCGATGTGGTCATTGGCATCGTGGAAGATCATGGGCGCGAATTCACTCGGGCGCTGTGTGATGGCCTTGAGACCATCCCGCGGCGCTACGCCGCCGGACTATCCACCGGAGAACTCGATACTGCAGCCATCATCTCGCGCCAGCCGGAAACCGTTCTGGTCGATGAATTTGCCCATTCCAATCCGCGCGGTGAGGAACACGCTAAGCGCTGGGAGGACGTAGAGGAACTCCTAGCCGCAGGAATCGACGTGATTTCTACCCTGAACATCCAGCACCTTGAAAGCCTCAATGACGTAATAAACCAGATCACCGGTATTTCCCCGCAGGAGACGGTGCCAGACGAGGTGGTGCGTGCGGCGAACGAGATCGAGTTGGTGGATGTATCCCCGCAGCTCTTGCGCACCCGCTTGAGTGATGGCCAAATCTATAAAGAAGCGCGCATTGCCCCAGCGTTGAATAATTATTTTCGGGTGGGCAATCTGACTGCACTGCGGGAGCTTGCCCTGTTGTGGTTGGCGGACCAGGTTGATGAGGCTCTCGCGTCCTACCGTTCTGAGCAGGACATTACCGATACCTGGGAGGCGCGGGAGCGGGTGGTCGTGGCCATTCAGAACGTCGCGCACGCAGAACTGCTCATTCGCCGCGGGCGCCGCATCGCATCCAAATCCTCAGCCGAGCTACATGTAGTCCACGTAATTTTTGGGGACTCCTTTTCTTCCGGTGAATCTTCCGTTGCAGGTTCCGCTCAACAACTGGCCAAATTACAATCCTTGGCTCAGGACGTGGGTGCCCGTTTGCATCAGGTCACCGGTGACTCGGTGCCAGAAGCGCTGCTTAATTTTGCCCGCAGCGTCAACGCCACCCAGCTGGTCCTGGGGGTTTCACCACGGCGTCGCTTAGGCCTGCACTGGCGCGGCACCGTTGCTGAGGCCGTGTTGCGGGATTCAGGCAAGATTGATTGTCACATTGTTAATCTTCCGTCCGATAAACCCTCGCCTCTTTCACCACTGCTGCGACCATTGCATTCCCTCCCGCGCCGGGCGGTGTCTTGGGTAGGCGCAGCTGTCGCTTTCATCGCCTTGACCGCACTGTTGCAAGACATCGACGGCTCGGCATTGGGAACAGGCACGTGTTCTGCTTTTTACTTTGCGCTGATCCTCCTCGTGAGCATGCTCGCTGGCCTGTGGCCGGCGGTAATTATTGCGTTTGCCTCGGGCTTGGCGGTCAATTGGTTTTTTACCGAGCCCCTGTACACGTTCGATATTGCTGAGCCAGCTAACGCTGTCATCCTCGTGGTCATGGTAGCTATTGCCCTGGCCGTGGGTTTACAAGTGCGGCGCACCAAAATAGAGCACCATAATGCGGCTATTGCCACGCGCGATGCTGAGCTCTTGACGGTCTTTTCCCGCGCAGCCCTCAACCGCCGTGCGGACGTATCTCCCATCGACGCAGTGCTTCGCAAGGTAGGAGAGACTTTCGGCTGCCATAAGGCCGTGCTTCTTGACGCCTCCGGGGACATACTCTCTACCTGGCACGCTTCGGCGGCCTCGCCCCGGCAGAGTAAACACCTGCATATCCCCGCTAAGACTCATAAACGCGAGGTAGAAACGTTGGTTTCCAGCGAGGACACTACGGTCCAGATTGTGATGGAGGGTCCAGCGTTATCCGCCCGCGACCGTGCTTTGGTGGCGGTTGTGGCAGGTTACTTAGCCGGCATCGTGCGCCGCGACAAGCTTTCGGCTGAAGCCGCACGTGCCGATGCCATTGCTGCCGCTGATGAATTGCGTCGTGCGCTGCTATCGAGCGTGAGCCACGATCTGCGCACGCCCCTAGCAACGGCCAAGCTGGCTGTGTCCTCTTTGCGGAATTCCGAAATCGAATTCAGTCCAGAGGATCAAGAAATACTGCTGGCGGAAACCGCAGCTAGCATCGATCAACTCACGCTGCTCGTGACCAACCTATTGGATCACTCGCGCTTGAGTGCAGGAGCGGTAACTGCACGCCGGGATACTGTGGAGTTATACGAGGTAGCCAATCGGGCTATTGCTTCCTGTGCCTTTGGACATAGCAAGGACCAACTTGGTCGCATTCATATTGGTTCTGGACTCCGTGGCCGCACCTGTTGCGCGGATAGCGTTTTGCTGGAACGCGTGCTGGCGAACCTATTCGATAACGCTTTGCGCTATGCGCCGAGCGGACCAGTCAACGTTGATGCGCAGGTTACAGATGAGCGCGTGGAGCTGAGTGTGAGCGATGACGGGCCGGGAATTTCACCAGAAAAGCAGCAGGAGCTTTTCCAAGCTTTTCAGCGCTTGGGCGATACCAGCAATGACAACGGGGTGGGTTTAGGCCTCTCCGTTGTACGCGGATTTGTGGAGGCCATGGACGGTACTATCACCGTAGAGGCCACTCCAGGAGCGACCTTTATCCTGAGTTTCCCGCTGCGGGAGGAGAAAAGCCATGACTGATAAAAAGGCCACGATAGTCATTGTGGATGATGATCCGCGTTTGCTCACCACCTTGAGCATTAATTTTAAAGCGCGTGGGTATGAGGTGTATTCAGCCAGCACCGGGGCGGAGGGTCTGCAGGTGGTCTCCCAGCATCAGCCCGATGTGGTGATTTTGGATATGGGTCTGCCGGATATGGATGGGCGGGAGGTCCTCGATGGGATTCGAGGGTGGTCAGCAATTCCCGTTCTGATTCTTACGGCCCGGTCCGATCCCCTATTTAGTGCCTCGGCCCTAGATCGCGGTGCTGATGATTATGTGACCAAACCCTTTTCTATGGAAGAACTCTTGGCCCGTGTGCGCGTGGCTTTGCGGCATGGCAGCCCCCAGCATCCATCTGCCCAGCGGGAAGCCACGATGGTGCGGGCGGGCGATGTGCTGATCGACGTCCCTCGACACTCCATCACCAAGGCAGGAAAGCCCCTTCACCTGACCCCTACTGAGTGGGGCGTGCTTACGACGCTGCTGCGTGCCCACGGCGGTTTGGTGCGCAAAGAAGACCTCCTCGCAGAGATTTGGGGCCCGGGATTCGAAGGGCAAAGCCACTACCTGCGCATCTATACCTCGCAGCTGCGCCGCAAACTGGAAACCGATCCCTCTGATCCCCAATATCTGCTTACTGAACCCGGGTTGGGATACCGCTTCATTACCTCCCCTGGGGTCTAGGAGTAGCTGACGCCATTTTCTGCAGGGAACTACTCTTGCAGTGGCAATTCTGTGCAGTGGAGGGGTGCGAGTTGGTATCCATAACGCTTATGCGTCGAGGGCTTCGGTGTGCCCTGCGCATTTAACCAACTGCAAGCGCGTGAGAACTAAACATTTCAACTGGTCACCAGCGATTGTTCGTTCTCTAAATCATTTCTGGTGCTGCAGATTAGTTGCTTTTCCCTGAAGGGGTGACGGTGTCTGTCATGCTTTCCTGACCAAAGAACCTTCGAGCATATTTTTGGGTAGAAGGGTCTATTAAATCAAGCTACGTTGTACGCACCGTTAGAAAAAGGAAAAAGGCTCTCTACTTTCATAAGCTTGGCTCGATTCATTGTTCCAACGTTGAAAGTTATGAATTAGAGACGTCTGGGGCTGAAAGCTTGGTATCTAAAAATAGAACTCCTCAAGACTCCGGTGTTCATTTATCGCTGTCTGGGTGGGGCTTTATCTGCGCACCTGCATTCGTGCAAGAAATCTTGCACGAAGCTCTCGGGTAGCTTACTGTGGTCAATCGTTCAGGAATTCTTGCACGATTGGAGTTGTGATGAGCCCACGAAAGTATGAGCATCCGGCCACCGAGGACCTTGAATTTGTCCGTGTTCTGGCTGCGGTAAGTGATCCCATCCGGTTAGAGATGGTTAGGCGCCTGGCAGACGGTCAGGAGCACGATAGTTTGACGCTCGCTGATGACCTGCCACGATCTACCCTGACCTACCACACTCGGCAGCTGCGTGAAGCCGGTGTGACGTGGACAAGAAGCCAGGGACGAACTTGTGTTATCTCTTTGCGCAGAGGCGATCTAGACGAACGGTTCCCTGGTTTGCTCGATATGGTGATTTCGAATGCTTAAACAGCTGTGGCCGTTAGTTTTGGGCAGTGTAGCGCTCGGATTGGACGCATATGTTATCGCTGGGCTGCTATCACAGATTGCAAACGACTTGGGTACAAGTGGCAGTGTGATCGGCTTGGGCGTTACCGCCTTTACCGGCGCGTACGCAATATCTGGTCCGCTGTTCTCGGGTAGGGCAGGCAAAGATCCGCGGAGTGGTCTGCTTGGAGCTGTTGCTGTGTTTTCTTTGGCGAATGTCGTGACTGCAGTTTCGCCTACAGTGAGCGTTTTTCTAGTGTCGCGCTTAATCGCAGGTGCAGCAGCGGGAATTTATTCGCCGTTGTCCTCAGCCGTAGCGGGGATGTCTGTCCCAGCAAAGTATCGCGGGCGCGCACTGTCAATGGTGCTGGCTGGCTTAGCGGTGGGAACTGTCGTGGGCGTACCGGTGGGATTGGGGGTAGCTAAACAGCTAGGCTGGAGGGCTACCATCGCTTTGGTCTCGGCCATTGGAATAGTGGCGTTAGCGGGTCTAGCGTTGCGCAAAGCGAGTGTGGTACCGGCTGTGCCCTCCTCCTCGTTGGGGCAGCGACTCCGAGTCATCGGCCGAGTGGATAATTTCCTGACGATCTTAGTTACCTTCTTTGTTGGAGTGGGTTCGCTGGGGTTGTACACCTATATTCCTGTAGTGCTTGATCGTGTGCAGGTAGACACCATTGCTGGCATGTGGGTCTGGGGTATCGGCGGGGCAGTGGGTGCTTTTGGGATTGGTAGGGTGCTCGACAAGGTTAATAGTTCACGCAAACTAACGGTCATTATCATTGCATTACTCGTGACTGATTTCGCTCTACTGCTTCTCTTCCCTTCGAGCCACGTGGTGGCAGTGGTGTGTCTTTTTGCTTGGGGGCTTTTGGGGTGGTCGTCTATGGCACCGCAGCAGCATTCGATGCTTAGTGCAAACCCTGATGAAGGGGCGACTGCTGTTGCTGCTAATGCATCTGCGAACTACCTTGGCTCGGCAGTCGGCTCCGCAGTGGGTGGATTACTGTTGCCCTCCTCCACGGGAATCCTGTTAGGAGCATTAGGTGCAGTCCTAGTAGGAATCGTCTGCAGTATTGGGGCTAGTGCCTCTTCTCGCTCTCATACTGGGGACAATGTGAATTAGGAATACTTCGGATTGATGGGACGATGCCCGAATCGACATAGTCGAGCTCTTCGTCGCATTCCCTTTGAGACCTTTGCTTTGATACTCTTAGCAGCTAAAAGGACTGATCCTAGGTCTTTGATTTTCTCGCAGTAAATCATGTCAGTAGTGGTATCACTGAAGTTACCGCGGAAAAGAATAATGAAATGTGCGGACCGCTGCCGCGCTGCGAAGTCCCCGCTACACTCGCGCTTATGACCGATCTGCAGCATGTCCACTCCGTTGATGAGGCGGTAAACCGTCTGATCGAGATTTACGAGAATTCCTGCGAGCTTGCGCGCAAGACTTTGGAATCAGGAAACCTTGATGACTATCGCTATGTGGTTTATCCCAAGGTCACGGTGGATATCCGCAAATGGCAGCCGATCGATCGTTCTGAGCCCTTCGGCTACGTTAACGAGGCCGGCAAGTACTCGGCGGTAATCTCCAAGCCGCACATCATTCGGGACTACCTGCACGAGCAGCTGACTCGCCTGGCGGGGAATTATCCGTGCGATATCTTTGTTGGCCAATCCGACCAGCGCATTCCACCGGAGTACATCAAGGACACAAGGAAAGCCCCGCAGGAACGCGGGCCTATTCCGCTTCCGACGCTGGATGAGGTCAATGATGCAATCATTGATGGCGAATGGGATGCCTTCCACGGTGCGGAAAAGCCGCTTTTTCATTTTGGCGCCCAGCGCTTTGATATCGCGTGTGAACGCATTGAGCACTACACCGGCATCGAGGTCGATACGGTGCAAAAATACATTTTGTTTACTAACTACGCGATGCACACCACCGAGTTTGTGAAATTCGGTTTGCGCGAGTTGACCAGGGAAGACTCGCGTTATACCGCCTTGGTGCTACCCAATGGAGAGACCATCCACCCCAACGATGCGGTGGACCTCGATGTGGATGGTCTTACCTTGACCTCTCGCTTCCAAATGCCACGCTTTGATCTGATTACTGCCGGTGGTGATGGCATCACGATGATCAATATCGGCGTAGGCCCCTCGAATGCCAAAACCATTACGGATTGCTTGGCGGTGCTGCGGCCGGAGGCCTGGATCATGATCGGCCACTGCGCTGGCATGGATGGGCGCATGCGCATCGGGGATTTGATTTTGGGCAATGCCTACCAGCGCAATGACCACATCTTGGACCAAAAGGTCGCGGCGACCTCTCCCATCCCGGCGATTCCGGAGGTACAGCGCATGCTTGAGTCTGCGGTGAAGGCGGTATATGGCGACGATAATTCGCTCATGCGAACCGGTACGGTGCTCTCCACCGATGATCGCAATTGGGAGTGGCGCACTAACCGGGATCTGTGGGAGTGGCTGCGTACCTCCACCGCGGTGGCTGTCGATATGGAATCGTGCACGCTCGCGGCCAATGGCTATCGCTACCGCGTTCCTTATGGAACTCTGCTTTCGGTCTCTGACCTGCCGCTGCACGCGGTGCCGAAGCTGCCGGCCCAGGCGCAAGCCTTCTATTCCAACTCGAAGGAAGCTCACGTGATGTGCGCGGTGCGTGCGATGGAGCATCTAGCCGAAAATCCGGAGCGCCTGCGCACGCGCAAGCTGCGCCGGACTTTGGGCGAGGTTCCATTCCGGTAGGTGCCTTTTCTTTGGCAGGCAATGCTCGTTAAACTACAAAGAAATCCCATGACGCAAAAGGAGCCACACAATCGTGACTGAAAATTGGATCCACCCGGACCGGGAAAACCTCACCTGGGAGGTCTTCGGCGAGGCGAGCCGTAACCTGTCGGAACAGATTGTGGAATCTGGTTGGTTCCCTGACCTCATCGTGGGCGTCGCCCGCGGCGGCCTGATCCCAGCCGGTGCTATCGGTTATGCCATCGGTGTCAAGGCCATGGGCGCTATCAATGTGGAGTTCTATACCGATATCGGGCAAACCCTGGAGGAGCCCATCATCCTCTCCCCGCAGCTGGACACGGATTCGCTAAAGGGCAAGAAGGTACTGGTAGTAGATGACGTCGCGGACTCCGGCAAGACCCTGGATCTGGTGGTTAATCTGCTTAAGGAAACCGCAGACGAGGTGCGCTCGGCCGTCATTTATACCAAACCGAAGACCATCTTTGAACCGGACTTTTCGTGGAAGAAGACCGATCAGTGGATCAACTTCGCCTGGTCCGTGCTTCCCGTAATCACTGCAGATGGCTCCTTTAAGGAAGGCTCCTAAAGTCCACTAGGATGTGCAGGCGTGATTAAAGAACAGCCTGCCCCTACCGGCGTCATCGCCAGTTTCCGTTATGCATTTTCCTCGCCCGCTCGTCTGCGCAAGGAAGTCTTTGGCGGACTCGCGGTGGCGCTTGCTTTGATCCCGGAGGTCTTAAGCTTTTCCATCCTTGCGGGCTTGGACCCGCGGGTGGGATTGTTTTCCTCCGTCGTGATGGCAATGTCCATCGCCTTTACCGGCGGCCGGCCGGCGATGATTTCCGCAGCGGCCGGCGCGGTGGCACTCGTTGTCTCTCCGCTCGCGCATGAACATGGTCATGACTACGTGGTCGCCGCGGTGCTCTTGGCGGGAATCATGCAGGTAGTTTTGGCTGCGGTGGGCGTCGCCAAGCTCATGCGCTTTATCCCGCGCTCGGTGATGACGGGGTTTGTGAATGCGCTGGGAATCATGATGTTTACTACGCAGCTGCCGCACCTTAGTGATGTGCCGTGGATGGTCTATGTGCTGGTGGCCATTGGCTTGGCAATTATGTTGGGGCTACCGCGGCTGACCACGGTGATTCCCGCCCCGCTCGTTACCATTGTGGTGGTCAGCATCATTGCGGTCGTGGCCGGGTGGCAGGTCCCCGATGTGGCGGACCAAGGCGAGCTTCCTACCTCGCTGCCGGGACTTTTCGTGCCGGATATTCCGTGGAACCTGGATACCTTGCGGCTTATTGCGCCCTATGCCTTTGGTATGGCGTTGGTGGGGCTGATGGAATCGCTGCTGACGGCGAAGCTGGTGGATGACATTACGGATACCCACTCCGATAAAACGCGCGAGTCCTTTGGCCAGGGCGTGGGCAATATCCTCGCCGCGGCCATTGGCGGTATGGGCGTGTGCGCCATGATTGGCCAGACCATGATCGGCGTGAAGGCATCCCAGGCGCGCACGCGCTTGTCGACGTTCCTCGCGGGCGCCTTCCTCCTTATCCTGTGCCTTCTTCTTGGCGAGACCGTCGGCCGCATTCCGATGGCCGCCCTGGTGGCGGTGATGATCATCGTGGCCGCAACTACGGTGGATTGGCACTCGGTTCACCCGCGCACGCTTAAGCTCATGCCGCTATCAGAAACGCTGGTGATGCTGGTAACGGTGGTAGGCACGCTGGCCACGCATAACTTGGCGGTCGGTGTGGTGCTCGGTGTGGTGACAGCATCCATTGGCTTTGCCCGCCGCGTGGCTCACCTGGTGGAGGTAGAGCAAGTAGGCGATGCCGAGTATGCGGTGCGTGGCCAGCTGTTCTTCGCCTCCTCCAATGACTTGGTCTATGCCTTTGACTACACGCTGGACACCCAGCGTGTGGTGGTAGATATGACGGAGGCCGAGGTATGGGATGCCTCTACGGTGGCGACGCTGGATGCGGTGCAGAAGAAGTACGCCGATCGGGGCATCGAAGTAGAGTTTCGCGGACTAGAGGGAGCTAGTGCGCAGCGCCTTAATCGCCTTAGCGGCCGCCTAGGTGACTAACATCACATTTATGGACTGGGGTGCGGAGGCTTAAGTAGTAGGCGCCGAACTGACCTTGAGCTCGCGTTGGCGTAAATGCAAAGGATCTGCGATGACCTCGCGTTCTTAGGGGAACTTTGCCTGCGCGCGGTGGCTAGCTTTGTCTTGGCTAACTTAGGTTATCCAATCTAAAAAAGCATAATGACGTGCAAGTTTACTTAAGTAGGCCTTGCTGGATCACGGGAGAATCTTCGGTAGTGTGGTGTTTAGCACTTATTGATTTCCCTGCACAGAAAGGTTTCCCTGCACAGAAAGGTTTTTACAATGGACGAGAAACTGCAAACCCTCCTGAATAACCAGGTCATTAGCGAGTACGGCGCTTCCATGGTCTATACCCAGCTGGCCTTCGAGATGGACAACCTCTCCTTCCCGGGTATGCGCGATTGGTTTATGGGCCAAGCCGCTGAAGAGCGCGTGCATGCCGAGAAGATTGCGGACCACTTGCTCTCCCGCGGTTATCGCGTAGAGCTCACTGACATCCCGGTTGGTTCGGTAAAGGCCGCTAACCCGCAGGATGCGTTCCAGGCTTCCCTGGAGCACGAGCAGAAGGTCTCCGAGGAAATCCGCACCATCGCTCGCGCGGCGCTGGACGCACAGGACCTGGAATCCCGCCAGCTTGTTGACTGGTTCCTGAGCGAGCAGGTGGAAGAAGAAGCTACCGTTTCTGAGATTCTGGACCAGATCAAGCTGGTAGGAAATGACGGCTCTGGCCTGCTACGCATCGATGAGCGCTTGGCTGGTCGCACCGAAGGCGGCGCTGCCTAAGCGCGCCTGGGTGAATAACAAACCCATCAAGATTTAGAGCAATCCTCCCACGGCACTGCACTGCCGTGGGAGGATTGTTTTTATGTCAACACAACGCAAGGCTTTCTGTGCCATGACGCTTTTGATTCTGGCGCTTTTTCTCATCGTGGGAGCGGCGATTATGTCCACCCACGTGGCCTTGGGGGTATTCCTGACCACTGCGGCGCTCATGCTCGGTCCATTCGCCGGGCTCGCGCTGCTGGTGTACGGTGCCGCGGGAAAGCGCGGCTTGGTTACTCGCTCGCTGTATAGCCTTGGTGGCATGCTGCTCATCGGTGCGATCGGCGGCATTTTCGCCTTGTCTATGGAACAGGTCTCCGCGATGCTGCCCGTTTTTGTGGCCGGCGCCGGTGTGGGAATCGTAGCCGTGCTGACCCAGGCGCCGAAACGCGCATAAACTGGCTCTCGTTATGCCCAAACTCCTTTTTGATATGTATGGCGTGCTCATGCGCCCGGCTACCCCAGAAAGTCATGCAGCCTTGGAGCGCCTCCTCGCGCCATCCGATGCCGAGGCGATGTGGGAGGCCTACGGGTTTTATCGCCCGGACTATGATGCCGGCATCTTTAGTGATAGCCACTTTTGGAATGAGGTAGCGGCCCGCGCAGGGTTGGGGGAGATACCCGTCGCGGAGGCGGTAGCGTGTGAAAACCGCGGTTTGCTGGAGGCCGACCAGGAGATGGTCGCTTTGGTCAAGGGGCTTATCGGGGAAGGCTATAGCGTGGGCATCTTGTCTAATATTCCCACCACGCTGGCGGGCCAGGTGCGCGAGAAGCATACCTGGCTAGAGGACTGCGCGGCGGTGACCTTCAGCTGCGATATTGGGCTGGCAAAGCCGCACCCGGAGGCTTATCGCGTAGCCGTGGATGCGCTATCCGCGCAGCCGAAAGATACGCACTTTTTTGATGACCGCATCGACTACGTGGAGGGCGCTAGCTACTGCGGGCTCAATGCCCATCTTTTTCGCGGCATCGACTCGGTACGTGAGGTGTTAAGCACACTGGAGTGAGCGGCCTAGCTCCAGCGGTTGGCGCAGGAGCTGGTCGGTGGCCACGGTGCGGGCTACCGCGCGGACAATCTCCTTATGGCTGGGGATCATGCGCAGCTGCAACTCATCGCCTGCGGAGGCGCGGACGGTGGCGGCGAATTGCTTGGGGGCCTTCGGGTCGTCGGTAAACGCGCCGCCGGCGATGACCACGGTGGCCGGGGAGTGAGCTTTGACCAGTTCCGCGGTGATGGTGCTCAATTGGCGGGCACGCTCGTCCAAAATGGCGCGGACGGTGGGGTTGGATTCGGCGATGTGGGCGGCCTCGGTGAGCGAGGCAGCCTTCACTCCCTCCTGCCGTATTGCCTCGAGGATGTGCCGGGTGGCCAGTAGGTGCTCGGAGGCGCCGTGGCCAAGGAGCTCAGAGTGCGTTTGCGGCACGGGAATAATGGGGCTGACCTCGTCCTCGACGGAGAGTGCCGAGCCGATGGAATCGTCCGCAAAGAGCACCAGAACGCGCTCGCTGGTGCCAATCTCGGCCGCCTGGGTTTCGGAGCCGAGGATGGCCGGGATGGCGGAGGAGACTACTACGGGTACGCCGAACTGGAAGCGCAGGCGTTCGGCGATGTCCACGCCGTGCCAATTGAGGTTTTCCGCGGTGACCAAGCCGTTGTCATCCACGGTGCCGGAGGTGGTCACGCCGAGGGAGACCAAGCGGTGGTTCAGGTTGGTCATCATGCGATTGATGCCGGCCATGATGTGCTCGAGGAAGTCATCCTCGCTGAGGTTTGCTACCGGCGTAGCCAACTCTTCTTCGCTTAAGGTGCGGCCCTTGATGTCATAGAGGCCGATGTAGGTCTGCTTGGTGCCCACGGAAATGCCACCGAGCGCCCAGTCATTATCGGCTGCCTCAAGCGGCACGGTTGGCCGGCCGCGCCCACGGGATTGGGTGAGGTCGGTGCGTTCCTGGATGAGGCCCGCGTTGAGTAGGGAAGTGGTAGCGCGCGTGATGGTGGGCTGGGAAAGCCCGGTGGCTTCCACCAACTCGCTCCGGGTGATGATCGGGTTCAGGCGCACCAAATGGAGGCACTTTGCGGCCGGCGTGCGGGGCCGCGTGAACACTGGGCCAGATTTGATCATAAAAAGGAGTATAAGCATCCCAGACTGCTTTGTCTAACCTGATAAACGTTTCATGTACCGAATAGTCTAAAGGTGGTGGTGGGGGCTCAGATATCTATGCTGGAGAGCATGCAGTCAGTAGCGGTTTATTGTGGTTCAGCAACAGGAAACTCCCCGGCCTATACTCAGGCGGCACAGGAATTGGGCACCGAACTGGCCCGACGCGGCCTGAACCTGGTGTATGGCGGCGGCAATATCGGCTTGATGCGCGAGGTGGCGCAGGCTTGCCTGGCTGCTGGCGGCACCGTCACTGGTGTGATGCCGCAGTCACTGGTGGATCTAGAGATTTCCCACCCCGGCCTGACCACTCTAGAGGTCGTGGGCTCCATGGCCGAGCGTAAGACGCGCATGGAGCAGCTTGCCGACGCCTATATTTGCCTCCCCGGTGGCGTCGGCACCCTTGAAGAACTTACTGAGGTACTCACCCTGCAGCAGCTGGGCCACATCCGCGGCCCGGTAGGCCTAGTTAATGCCGCGGACTTTTGGCGCCCCTTCTACGCCATGTACGCCGCCATGGCCGAATCCGGCTTTATCTTGCCGCGCTTTGTAGACGCGCTGGTGATGAAAGAGAAACCGCAGGATATCCTGGATGAATTCAACCACTGGAGCTATCCCGGCACAAAGTGGGACAACGATTAGCTAACAAGTTCGCAACTTCATCCTCCCCGGGTGGCCTATAGCCAATACTTAGGGATAGACTTCCTCGTTATGAGTTCTGAGCAGACCGCTAAGCGCCAGCCCTCTCTACTGGACGCTTCGTGCGATAACTTCGTTCACGACCTAGCCGAGCTTTCCCCCACCGATGCCACCGCGTGGGGCATTGACGGCTACGAGGGCGAATTGCAGGATTTCTCCCCCGAATACTTCACCGCCATCGCGGATCGCACCCGTGAGATGGTCGCGGACCTGGATGCCTTGGATGACACCACCGATGAATCCGATGATGAGGATGACTTTGATGAGGTGGACTACGTCACCGCGGCCGTTTTGCGTGATCGCCTGTGCCTCGATCTAGATCTGCACCACCACAGCGAGGATGTGCGCTGCCTGAATAATATCGCCTCACCGGTGCAGACCATTCGCGATACCCTGCTGTTAATGCCACAGGATACGGAGGAGGACCGCGATGCCATTCGCTCCCGCCTATCCCAGGTGAAGAACTCTTTGGCCGGCTATCGCAGCTCCCTGGAAGAGGCGGCCTCCCACGGCATGGTGGCACCACACCGCCAGATCTCTGAGGTCATTGTGCAGTGCGAGCGGCTTGCCGACGCCGACTCGATGCTCGAGTCCCTCGGCCTCGACGCCGACTCCGCCGAGGTACAGCAGGCCAAGGAGGCCTTTGGCGAGTTTTCCGATTGGCTCTCCAATGACCTGCAGCCCCAGGCGCCTAATAAGGACGCCGTGGGCCGCGAGCGCTACGAGCGTTTTTCCAAGCTCTTTGTGGGCGATGCCGTTAACCTCGATGAGGCCTATGAGTGGGGGCTTGATCAGGTGCGCAGCCTGCGCGCGGAGCAGGAAAAGATCGCCCACGAGCTCTATGGCTCCGATTGTTCGGTGCGCTCGGCGATGCGCAAGCTTAACCACGAGGAGCGCTATACCCTGCGCGGCACCGATGCGCTGGTGGAGTGGATGCAATCCACCGCCGATGGCGTCATCGCTGAGCTTAATGGCAAGGAATTCGATATTCCGGAAGAAGTAGAAGAGATCGAGTGCTGCATCGATCCAGCCGGCACCGGCGGCATCTTCTATACCCCGCCGAGCGATGACTTCTCCCGCCCGGGCCGCATGTGGTGGTCCGTGCCGGAGGGCCAGGACACCTTCCACACCTGGCAAGAGCTGACCACCGTCCACCACGAGGGCGTGCCGGGCCACCACCTGCAGCTCGGCTCCGCGCTGGTGCAAGAAGATCTCAACCTGTGGCGCCGCGCCGTGACGTGGAACTCCGGCCACGGCGAGGGCTGGGCGCTCTACGCCGAACAGCTCATGGCCGAGCTGGGCTACATGGACGATCCAGGCTTCCGCATGGGCATGTTGGATGCCCAGCGCCTGCGCGCCGCCCGCGTGGTCGTGGACATCGGATTGCACCTGGGCAAGCAGCTGCCGGATTGCTCGACGTCCGGAGTGTGGGACAAGGCGCACGTGAAGACCTTCATGCGCGAAAACACCGCCATGGATGATGCAAACCTCAACTTTGAGGTCAACCGCTACCTGGGCTGGCCCGGCCAGGCGCCGTCCTATGCCCTGGGCCAGCGCCTGTGGCAGGAAACCCGCGCCGAGGCCGAAAAGCAGGGCATGAGCGCGCGCGAGTTCCATTCCGAGGCCCTCGCCCTAGGCTCTGTGCCGATGTCCGTCCTGCGCGAGGCCGTCTTGGACAACTAGCGGCGCAGCAGCCGCTGGGCCAGCCGCAGCAGCTGTGGCAAGTAGCCCGCTACGACCAGCACCGCGATGAGTCGGGTGAGCTGGACTGCGATGACCGCGGGCCCGGCCCCGCCCTCCGCCGAGAGCGCGAGTACCGTCTCGAGCGCGCCGGGGCTCGTGGCCAGGTAGGCCTCGAAGTAGGAAATGTGTAGCCACATGGTCAGCGGCCAGGCGGTGGCCGCGCAGATGCCGATAATGACCACGATGAAAAGAACCGTGGCGGGCAATTGCTTGGCAAAGGCCTTGAGCGCGGGCAGCGAAAGCCCGCCGCCGCAGACCCACCCGATGGACAAAAACGCCATCACTTTAAAGGCATAGAGCGGCTCGAGCGTGTGGCCCTCCGGCAGTACGAAGGAGGCTAGGACCGTCAGCAGCAAGGGGCCGAGCACCGCGGCGGCGGGGAGATGGAGGAACCTGCCTACCTTTTCTCCTATGAACGCAATGACAACCACTAGGGCAACTATCCACCAGGTGGTTTCGCCGTCAACCGAAAGATCCGCCCCCTCGCCGGCGGGCGTGTCCAATAAGGCGACCACGGCGGGTAGCGATACCGAGACTACTAAGAGGCGCAGGTATTGGGTGAGGGCGACGTAGCGGAAGTCGGCACCGAGTTCGTCGGCAAGCGCGGGCATCAGCGACGCACCGCCCGGCAGCATGGATAAAATGCCGGTTTCGGAGGAGACATCGTGCGGCTGCGCTCGGTGTAAGAGTTGGCCGCCGATAACGCCTACCATCAGTGTGACAAAGGACATCGTCAGGGCGGCAGGCAGGAAGCCGAGCAATTGGCCCACCGGTACCACGGTCAGCGGAATGGCAGCCATCATGCCGATAAAACCACGCGACATGCTATAAAAACTGCGGTTCACGCGCAGATCTTCCTCAGTAAAAAGCGCCATGGCGCCGGAGGAGAGGATTGCTGCCAAGATCCAAGCAGCAGGTACGTGCCACATACTAAACAGCCAGCCCAGCACGACGGAAGCAAGAACGACAAGGGCCCACCGAGCCACAGTACGGGCACTGAGCCCGGCGCCTTCCTGCTGTGCCGCCATGCGAGCCTCCTAGTTCTGCTGTGCCAGTGTAGTCCCCCTTTTCTCTCCACTACGGGGAGGGCGGCAGGCGGGTTATCACCTTACATCATTTAGGTTTTATGATCGGGGCATGGAAATCGACGTAGCGCAGTGGGTGATTCTTTTCTTCGGTACCGCGGCCGCAGGGTGGGTCGATGCGGTCATCGGCGGTGGCGGATTGATCCTGATCCCGATGCTGCTGGCGGTCCTGCCGGGCCTTGCTCCGGCCGCCGCTTTGGGCACTAGTAAGCTCGCCGCGGTGACTGGCACCGGATCCGCTGCCGTGACTCTCGCGCGTAAGGTGAAGTTGGACAAGGCGGAGATGGCACGGTTCCTCCTCATCGCGCTGGTCTGCTCCGGGCTGGGCGCTAGCGTGGCCTCGAGCCTCGATAAGGACGTCATGCGCCCCATCATCATCGTGCTCATGGTGGCCGTGGGCATCTTCGTAGCCTTCAAGCCAGACTTTGGCAGTAGCGACTCGGCCGGTACCCGTGGTGGTTGGCGGACCGTCGTGGTCTTGGTGCTCTCCGGCATCATTTCCTTTTATGATGGCATCTTCGGACCAGGTACCGGCATGTTTTTGATCATGGCCTTTACCTCTATTTTTGCGCAGAACTTCCTGACTTCTGCGGCCATGGCCAAGGTGGTCAATACCGCTACCAACTTCGGGGCGCTTATCGTGTTCATTGTCGGCGGACACGTGTGGTGGACGCTCGGTATCGTGCTCGGCGTAGCCAATATCGCCGGCGCACTCCTCGGTGCACGTACCGTACTAGGTGGCGGTGCCAAATTCATCCGCTACGCGCTACTTACCTTGGTCGTGGTCATGAGCTGCTACCTGGGTTGGCAGCAGTGGGGCTAACTACATTCGGTTTTTGGTGCGCGCGGTAGCAACCGCATTCCACGGGTCCTCCGGCCATGGGTGCTTGGGGTAGCGCCCGCGCATATCGGCGCGCACGCCGGCATAAGGGCCGGACCAGAAGCTGGCGAGATCATCGGTCACCGCGAGCGGGCGGCCCGCGGGGGAGAGCAGATGGAATTGCACGCGGTGGCCGCAGTATTCGGGGGATTCGGCCAGGCCGAAGCATTCCTGCAGCTTGATGTGGACCACGGGGCGGTCGCCAGACCAGTCGATTCGTGCGTCTCGGCCGGAGGGAACCGGTAGGCGCTCGGGAGCGAGCTCGTCGAGGTGGGTGGCTTCCGGCCAGGGGAGTAGGCGTTGTAGCGCGGGGTACATGTCTAGCTTGGCAGCGGGAGTGCCCTCGGCGATGCGGTGTAATTCGGGCCCGAGCCACTCGGCGGGATCCGCGGAATCGACGTCGGGCCACGGCTCGCCAAAGTGGGAGTGCAGGTGGCGCAGGCGGTCTTTTAATCTTTGGGCCTTCTCGCTGAAGGTAAAGAGTCCTAGGCCTTCTTCACGGATGCCGGCGGCAAGCGCCTCCTCGGCTGCGGGGCCGGTGACCTTGACCGGGGTTTCAGAAAGGGTGATGGCGCCCGCGGCCTTGACCTTGACGCCGCGCACGCGGCCATCGCGCAGGAAGGCGCGGGTTTCCTCGGTGACGCCGATGGTCTCCAGCGCTGCGCTTTCCTCGATGCGCGCGGCCGAGCGAATGATGGCATTGCCCGCATTGGACAGGGAGGCCTCCGCGATGGCGAGCCACGGGGCACCGGCTAAGCCCGAGTTATCGAGCAGGCGGGCGCGGGTGCCGCTGGCCAGCAGGTAATCCTCGCCCATGCGCTTGGCCACCTGCTCGGGAAAGGCGGTGGCGACAACCTCTCCGGGATCGGCCGGGCCGAGATCGTCTACGAGGCGGGCGAGCCGTTTGACTTCTCTTTGAGGTGGGTGGTGACGGGTGAGATCGGGGGTGAAGGGGGCGTCGGCAAGCGAGGCGATCATGGGCGCGGCCTGGCTGCCGTGGCGGAGCAGGGCGGCGCCGAGGCGCGGATCGGTGGGCAGGAGGGCGAGTTCCTGCGTGGCGCCAATGCGCTTGAGGGTCGCCTGCGCGGATGCCAGGGCCTGGGCCGGCGGCGGATCGAGCAGCGGGAAGTCCGGGCCCGCGCCCCAGCAGTCCATAAACAGCGCGGCCTGGGTCAGGTCCGCGGACAGGATCTCCGGGGTGGTGTGTGGGGAAAAGTGCTGGTAATCATCCTGCGAGTAGCAGCGGATTACGGTGCCGGGTGCCTCACGGCCGGCACGACCAGCGCGCTGATCGGCACTCGACTTTGAGGTAGAAACCGTCACTAGCCC
The DNA here is from genome assembly GCF_046717765.1 of Corynebacterium sp. LaCa117. Taxonomy (NCBI): domain Bacteria; kingdom Bacillati; phylum Actinomycetota; class Actinomycetes; order Mycobacteriales; family Corynebacteriaceae; genus Corynebacterium; species Corynebacterium sp. LaCa117. The sequence continues at coordinate 88,499 of NZ_CP177102.1, forward strand.
GGACATGCCGCGTTGGGCGTCGCGCCGGGGAACACGGGAAAGCCCGGCATCGACCACCACGCGCACACCCGGCACGGTAAGCGAGGACTCCGCGATAGAGGTAGCCACGACGATGCGCCGCTCATCGGTATACAGCGCGGCATCTTGCTCCGCGGTGGTCTGCTTGCCATGCAGGGGGAAAACATTATGGCCTGCTAAGGCATCGCACACGAGATTAACCTCGCGCACACCGGGCACAAAGACCAGCGTTGATTCCTGCTGGCGGGCTGCTTGCTTGGCGACGTCCCCGTAAAACTCCCTCGTTCCCGCCGCCCTGCCCGGCAGAGGGGCGTAGTGGATATCGAGCGGATGGGTGACCGCCTCGGTGACGTGGACGGGCGCGTCCATAAGCTGGGAAAAACGTTGCGCATCCACGGTCGCGGACATGGCGATGACGCGGAAGTCCTCGCGCAGCTCGGCTAGTTCCAGGCACATGCCCAGCACCAGATCCGTATCGAGCTGGCGCTCGTGGACCTCATCGATGGCAACGGCAGCCACGCCCTCGAGTTCCGGATCCTTCAGCAGGCGGCGCAGCAGCACGCCCGGCGTGACGAACTCGACCTCGCTGCCTTTGCGGGACTCGCCCCGGATGGCAAAGCCGACCTTGTCCGGGGTGCCGCCAAGCGTGCTTAAGCGCTGTGCGGCCGCACGCACGGCCACACGGCGTGGGGCGGTGACGATGACTTTTCCGCGCCCTGCCGCGTGATTGGCCAACGCCGGTGGCACGAGCGTGGTTTTACCCGTACCGGGCGGGGCCTGGATGACGACGTTTCCGGTTTCAGGCAGCGAATCGATGGTCTCGGCTACGGGCAGTCCCGCGCCGATGCGAGCGAGATCAAACATTTACTTGGCGGCTCCAAAACCCTCGACGGGGCCGTTGAGATCCTGGCGCTCCCAGGCTTCCTCATTGTCTTCTAGCTTGCGCACCACGCGCCCGGGTGATCCTAGGACCAGCGAATTATCCGGGATATCGGTGGTGATAAGCGTGCCTGCGCCTAAGACGCAGTTCTTTCCAATCGTGATGCCCGGCAGCACGGTGACATTGGCACCGAGCCAGGTGTTATCACCGATGGTGATGGGCTTGGCTATCTCCCACCCACCGGCACGCATCTCATGATCGTTTACCGGATGCCCCACCGTAATCAGCGAGCAATTGGGGCCCACCATGACGCCATCACCCAGCGTCACCTTGGCCTGGGCCAAGATGGTGGCGCCAAAATTAAGGAAGACGCGCTCGCCGCACACCAGGTTGCAGCCATATTCCAAATTCAACGGCACGTGCAGGCCCGGCACCGCAGATTCTTCCGGCAGGATTTCGCGCAGGATGTCCTTCGCGCGCTCCGGATCCGTATTCTGCAACTCATTGAGCTGTTTAACCAAGCGGAAAGTGCGCTGGTGCTCTTCCTTCGCCTCCGGCATGCTCGGCAGGAACCACTGCCCACCGGTCATCCGCTCCCATGAGCCGTAGCGTTCCAAGTCCTGCCGCCCCTGTGCATCCATGGGTGTCATTGTAGAGGGTGAGGCGCCCCTAGTTTTCTCTAAGTGGTTGGGCCATTGGGAGTATGCCCAACAAAGTTGATCAGGATGCAACGAACCGTATCCGCTTGGTGGCGGATCGCGGTGAGGTAGACAAGCATTCAATGGAGCTCACATGCCACGGCGCAGCACCGAAACCGGGAAAACTCTTAGACCGCACTCTGGCACTGGCCACAGAAAGTCGGCCGCAAAGGAGAAATTGCTTGACACTTTCCGTGGGCATAGCTTCCGCGCTTTGTACGGGAACCCCTGTGGAACAGAGTCGCCTGGTCAACCACGCAGATTGCGGTGTTTACGGTGAGCGGCCGATACGGTATCCCCTTAGACAGTGAAAAGTACTGCTATCGGCTCATGCACACACTGCTCTGCCGGTGCGTGTAGCCAGTGTCTGTCCGCCGCGCGCAAAGGTGGTCCACCTGGCACCACACATAAAGCAACGAGGGATCAGAAACATGACACGGCCTTGCCAATGATGGATTCCCAGCACCAAGAGCAGGCAACCTGTGGGAAGTGGTCAGTACATATGACAGATCGGGAAAGGATTCGCATATACCGCTTGTTATTCCTGCAAGCTTGCCGGCTAAGCACTATTGGTAGCGCGACGTGCACCTAACCTGTGGTCACCACAGTCACTCAAGCAAGCAATTATGTAGACAAAGAAAAACGCAGGTCTTCTTCATCATTCGGATCGCGGGAAGCAGTACCTCAGCATTGTCTACAGCGAAACGCTTGCTGAGCACAGCAACGCCGGTTTGTCGAGGGGCACTCGGTGCCTGAAAAGCCACTACTGTGGCCAATGGTCCGTTGATACCCCGATGGACAGCGTCGTAAGCGAGGAAAATTCGCGACGTTTGAATAGATGAAATGGCTAAAAATTCCAGGCCTCGAAGCTTCTAAGCTACTGAACCCATCTGAAGCTCATTCAGAGTTCTAAAGCTAGAAACCAAAACCTTCCAGAACTCAAAGTAAATACCGATACCTAGGAACACTGCGCAGCGCACGTCATTAGCCTGGGAACAAAAATCGGGGTGCTGCACATGAGAAACAACAGGAAAGACAACTAAACCTTTACCTCTGACGAGGAACGTTGTGGCACTTGAAACGATGGTGATGCTTCCACGGGTAACGTTTCTGGTAGTTCAGCCTGATTCCAGCTCTAGTGCAGGCACAGCATGTATAGCCTCGACCAAGTTGCTAAACATGACAGAAGCATCGGTGGGCCCCTGGCAGGCCCTCCATATATCAACGACAACTGCGACACCTATAGCGCGAAGCTCCAGGAGAGGGACCTCCTGAGCACTGCATGTTTGGGCTAAGTGACGCCCCCAGTGTTGAAGCTATAAGTCAAGAACAAGGTGGGGCTGGAATAGCTTTGTCGTCCACGACCTGCGAGACCCTGCCACCGGCACTGCCGGGCACGCTCCGGATGTGCAAACTGTATTAGGCATTTGTGCAGCTCTAACGAGAGACAAATCCTGCGGAATCGAAACGGTACGGGATTGCGCCCGCTAGGGCATGGCCGATGTACAAATGGAATCTGTTTCAAAAGGATCAGCGACTGATTTTTAGGGATTTCTCAGACGATTGAAGGTTACTTATAAGAGACCGACAAAATGCCCTGTAGCTGTATTTATGCTGAAAAATGCATTACGCGCAGCTACCTAAATGGTGGTAATGTTCAAACTGCACTAAAAGACTGATCGATGGCTTGGCTTTGGGGCCGTAATCAGGTGCGGTGTGCTCAGCATAGAAAACTAGCTGTGAGCAGCGATATTCCCTGCTGATCAGGAAAATATATTTTGCCAACCTAAGAGGAAAAATGGATATTTCAAGAAGCTTGCCTCGAAAGAGGTGGACGCTCTTAACTGCAATTCTCGCTACACTTGCGGTAATCGCGGCCTTGCTGACTGTGCCATTAAACAATGCCAGCGCAGCGGAGCCGAAGGATTTTAAGCCCAACACGACGCTGGGTAGCGATTATAAAAAGGAATTAAAAAGCCGAGAAGAGACAGGCGAAGATGAAAGTTACATCGCCGCGGATTATAACTGGGGCGTGCTAGTCTGGGCGGGAGCGCCAGTAGGGGAAGGTACCGGCACGGGCCCAAATGAAAATAACGACGTGGGCTGGGCGTGGTGTGTTGCTCCTCTTGCTCATACCCCGCTTGAGACGAAAAAAGCATATCAGAAGGCGACCGCCACAAGACTCAAGTTTGATAATCAGTATCATGACGCTGTGATTAACCTCGCACGGAAGATGGAAAGTGCAGCTGCTCGGGGGGACGAAGAATCGGCTGCCAAGGCTGCCAACTATTACGTCTACCTATTGGCGTTCCTCAACATGGGGTCCAAAAATCAAACGGATGTCGTCACAAAGAAAGCGGTCATTGGTACGATCAGGAACAACGAAGATCAGTATCAAGTCAGTAACAGAACCGGCAAACGGGTCAAGGTTTTTCCGAAGTTTAGCGGATCACTCGACGAGTTTACGGAACTTACGGGGTACCGGATTGAAGGTGAAGCTGATGGAGGTACGAGTGGTCCTTGGAGTGGTAAGCCCCTCACGTTCGTAAAAGATCCGTCGGTGAAGGTCGAGAAGCAGCCTGCAGATGCGTTCATTACTGTTGTGCATCCCAACGGCAGTGAAGATAAATCACTTCAAACTGTTATGCCGGTGGACCAGCCAGGTTTGCCTGATGAAGACGGCGGAAGTGGCTCTAATCCGTCCACTATGACGCCTAAGATTAGTACGAAGGTTGATCAGCTTGATGAGCATGAGGCTCTTAAGAAGGACACGGTTGTTACTGACCATGTTCACTATGAGGGTCTGGTTCCGGGTAAGGAATACGTTCTGAATGCGGAGCTGCGTAATAAGGCTGATGAGTCTGTTATTGGTAAGTCCAATCCTGACGAGCCGGTGAAGTTCACTCCGGAGTCTGCTTCGGGTGATGTTGATGTCAAGATCATTGTTAATGATGATGTTAAGGCTGGTTCTGTTAAGCAGGGCGTTGCCTATGAGTACTTGACGTCTACTGCGGTGGATGCGTCTGGTAAGGATTCCGAGTCTGGCAAGGACAATGAGATTGCTAAGCACACGGATATCAATGACAAGGCTCAGACTGTTGATTCTCATGATGAGTTGACGCCTTCGATTAGTACGAAGGTTGATCAGCTTGATGAGCATGAGGCTCTTAAGAAGGACACGGTTGTTACTGACCATGTTCACTATGAGGGTCTGGTTCCGGGTAAGGAATACGTTCTGAATGCGGAGCTGCGTAATAAGGCTGATGAGTCTGTTATTGGTAAGTCCAATCCTGACGAGCCGGTGAAGTTCACTCCGGAGTCTGCTTCGGGTGATGTTGATGTCAAGATCATTGTTAATGATGATGTTAAGGCTGGTTCTGTTAAGCAGGGCGTTGCCTATGAGTACTTGACGTCTACTGCGGTGGATGCGTCTGGTAAGGATTCCGAGTCTGGCAAGGACAATGAGATTGCTAAGCACACGGATATCAATGACAAGGCTCAGACTGTTGATTCTCATGATGAGTTGACGCCTTCGATTAGTACGAAGGTTGATCAGCTTGATGAGCATGAGGCTCTTAAGAAGGACACGGTTGTTACTGACCATGTTCACTATGAGGGTCTGGTTCCGGGTAAGGAATACGTTCTGAATGCGGAGCTGCGTAATAAGGCTGATGAGTCTGTTATTGGTAAGTCCAATCCTGACGAGCCGGTGAAGTTCACTCCGGAGTCTGCTTCGGGTGATGTTGATGTCAAGATCATTGTTAATGATGATGTTAAGGCTGGTTCTGTTAAGCAGGGCGTTGCCTATGAGTACTTGACGTCTACTGCGGTGGATGCGTCTGGTAAGGATTCCGAGTCTGGCAAGGACAATGAGATTGCTAAGCACACGGATATCAATGACAAGGCTCAGACTGTTGATTCTCATGATGAGTTGACGCCTTCGATTAGTACGAAGGTTGATCAGCTTGATGAGCATGAGGCTCTTAAGAAGGACACGGTTGTTACTGACCATGTTCACTATGAGGGTCTGGTTCCGGGTAAGGAATACGTTCTGAATGCGGAGCTGCGTAATAAGGCTGATGAGTCTGTTATTGGTAAGTCCAATCCTGACGAGCCGGTGAAGTTCACTCCGGAGTCTGCTTCGGGTGATGTTGATGTCAAGATCATTGTTAATGATGATGTTAAGGCTGGTTCTGTTAAGCAGGGCGTTGCCTATGAGTACTTGACGTCTACTGCGGTGGATGCGTCTGGTAAGGATTCCGAGTCTGGCAAGGACAATGAGATTGCTAAGCACACGGATATCAATGACAAGGCTCAGACTGTTGATTCTCATGATGAGTTGACGCCTTCGATTAGTACGAAGGTTGATCAGCTTGATGAGCATGAGGCTCTTAAGAAGGACACGGTTGTTACTGACCATGTTCACTATGAGGGTCTGGTTCCGGGTAAGGAATACGTTCTGAATGCGGAGCTGCGTAATAAGGCTGATGAGTCTGTTATTGGTAAGTCCAATCCTGACGAGCCGGTGAAGTTCACTCCGGAGTCTGCTTCGGGTGATGTTGATGTCAAGATCATTGTTAATGATGATGTTAAGGCTGGTTCTGTTAAGCAGGGCGTTGCCTATGAGTACTTGACGTCTACTGCGGTGGATGCGTCTGGTAAGGATTCCGAGTCTGGCAAGGACAATGAGATTGCTAAGCACACGGATATCAATGACAAGGCTCAGACTGTTGATTCTCATGATGAGTTGACGCCTTCGATTAGTACGAAGGTTGATCAGCTTGATGAGCATGAGGCTCTTAAGAAGGACACGGTTGTTACTGACCATGTTCACTATGAGGGTCTGGTTCCGGGTAAGGAATACGTTCTGAATGCGGAGCTGCGTAATAAGGCTGATGAGTCTGTTATTGGTAAGTCCAATCCTGACGAGCCGGTGAAGTTCACTCCGGAGTCTGCTTCGGGTGATGTTGATGTCAAGATCATTGTTAATGATGATGTTAAGGCTGGTTCTGTTAAGCAGGGCGTTGCCTATGAGTACTTGACGTCTACTGCGGTGGATGCGTCTGGTAAGGATTCCGAGTCTGGCAAGGACAATGAGATTGCTAAGCACACGGATATCAATGACAAGGCTCAGACTGTTGATTCTCATGATGAGTTGACGCCTTCGATTAGTACGAAGGTTGATCAGCTTGATGAGCATGAGGCTCTTAAGAAGGACACGGTTGTTACTGACCATGTTCACTATGAGGGTCTGGTTCCGGGTAAGGAATACGTTCTGAATGCGGAGCTGCGTAATAAGGCTGATGAGTCTGTTATTGGTAAGTCCAATCCTGACGAGCCGGTGAAGTTCACTCCGGAGTCTGCTTCGGGTGATGTTGATGTCAAGATCATTGTTAATGATGATGTTAAGGCTGGTTCTGTTAAGCAGGGCGTTGCCTATGAGTACTTGACGTCTACTGCGGTGGATGCGTCTGGTAAGGATTCCGAGTCTGGCAAGGACAATGAGATTGCTAAGCACACGGATATCAATGACAAGGCTCAGACTGTTGATTCTCATGATGAGTTGACGCCTTCGATTAGTACGAAGGTTGATCAGCTTGATGAGCATGAGGCTCTTAAGAAGGACACGGTTGTTACTGACCATGTTCACTATGAGGGTCTGGTTCCGGGTAAGGAATACGTTCTGAATGCGGAGCTGCGTAATAAGGCTGATGAGTCTGTTATTGGTAAGTCCAATCCTGACGAGCCGGTGAAGTTCACTCCGGAGTCTGCTTCGGGTGATGTTGATGTCAAGATCATTGTTAATGATGATGTTAAGGCTGGTTCTGTTAAGCAGGGCGTTGCCTATGAGTACTTGACGTCTACTGCGGTGGATGCGTCTGGTAAGGATTCCGAGTCTGGCAAGGACAATGAGATTGCTAAGCACACGGATATCAATGACAAGGCTCAGACTGTTGATTCTCATGATGAGTTGACGCCTTCGATTAGTACGAAGGTTGATCAGCTTGATGAGCATGAGGCTCTTAAGAAGGACACGGTTGTTACTGACCATGTTCACTATGAGGGTCTGGTTCCGGGTAAGGAATACGTTCTGAATGCGGAGCTGCGTAATAAGGCTGATGAGTCTGTTATTGGTAAGTCCAATCCTGACGAGCCGGTGAAGTTCACTCCGGAGTCTGCTTCGGGTGATGTTGATGTCAAGATCATTGTTAATGATGATGTTAAGGCTGGTTCTGTTAAGCAGGGCGTTGCCTATGAGTACTTGACGTCTACTGCGGTGGATGCGTCTGGTAAGGATTCCGAGTCTGGCAAGGACAATGAGATTGCTAAGCACACGGATATCAATGACAAGGCTCAGACTGTTGATTCTCATGATGAGTTGACGCCTTCGATTAGTACGAAGGTTGATCAGCTTGATGAGCATGAGGCTCTTAAGAAGGACACGGTTGTTACTGACCATGTTCACTATGAGGGTCTGGTTCCGGGTAAGGAATACGTTCTGAATGCGGAGCTGCGTAATAAGGCTGATGAGTCTGTTATTGGTAAGTCCAATCCTGACGAGCCGGTGAAGTTCACTCCGGAGTCTGCTTCGGGTGATGTTGATGTCAAGATCATTGTTAATGATGATGTTAAGGCTGGTTCTGTTAAGCAGGGCGTTGCCTATGAGTACTTGACGTCTACTGCGGTGGATGCGTCTGGTAAGGATTCCGAGTCTGGCAAGGACAATGAGATTGCTAAGCACACGGATATCAATGACAAGGCTCAGACTGTTGATTCTCATGATGAGTTGACGCCTTCGATTAGTACGAAGGTTGATCAGCTTGATGAGCATGAGGCTCTTAAGAAGGACACGGTTGTTACTGACCATGTTCACTATGAGGGTCTGGTTCCGGGTAAGGAATACGTTCTGAATGCGGAGCTGCGTAATAAGGCTGATGAGTCTGTTATTGGTAAGTCCAATCCTGACGAGCCGGTGAAGTTCACTCCGGAGTCTGCTTCGGGTGATGTTGATGTCAAGATCATTGTTAATGATGATGTTAAGGCTGGTTCTGTTAAGCAGGGCGTTGCCTATGAGTACTTGACGTCTACTGCGGTGGATGCGTCTGGTAAGGATTCCGAGTCTGGCAAGGACAATGAGATTGCTAAGCACACGGATATCAATGACAAGGCTCAGACTGTTGATTCTCATGATGAGTTGACGCCTTCGATTAGTACGAAGGTTGATCAGCTTGATGAGCATGAGGCTCTTAAGAAGGACACGGTTGTTACTGACCATGTTCACTATGAGGGTCTGGTTCCGGGTAAGGAATACGTTCTGAATGCGGAGCTGCGTAATAAGGCTGATGAGTCTGTTATTGGTAAGTCCAATCCTGACGAGCCGGTGAAGTTCACTCCGGAGTCTGCTTCGGGTGATGTTGATGTCAAGATCATTGTTAATGATGATGTTAAGGCTGGTTCTGTTAAGCAGGGCGTTGCCTATGAGTACTTGACGTCTACTGCGGTGGATGCGTCTGGTAAGGATTCCGAGTCTGGCAAGGACAATGAGATTGCTAAGCACACGGATATCAATGACAAGGCTCAGACTGTTGATTCTCATGATGAGTTGACGCCTTCGATTAGTACGAAGGTTGATCAGCTTGATGAGCATGAGGCTCTTAAGAAGGACACGGTTGTTACTGACCATGTTCACTATGAGGGTCTGGTTCCGGGTAAGGAATACGTTCTGAATGCGGAGCTGCGTAATAAGGCTGATGAGTCTGTTATTGGTAAGTCCAATCCTGACGAGCCGGTGAAGTTCACTCCGGAGTCTGCTTCGGGTGATGTTGATGTCAAGATCATTGTTAATGATGATGTTAAGGCTGGTTCTGTTAAGCAGGGCGTTGCCTATGAGTACTTGACGTCTACTGCGGTGGATGCGTCTGGTAAGGATTCCGAGTCTGGCAAGGACAATGAGATTGCTAAGCACACGGATATCAATGACAAGGCTCAGACTGTTGATTCTCATGATGAGTTGACGCCTTCGATTAGTACGAAGGTTGATCAGCTTGATGAGCATGAGGCTCTTAAGAAGGACACGGTTGTTACTGACCATGTTCACTATGAGGGTCTGGTTCCGGGTAAGGAATACGTTCTGAATGCGGAGCTGCGTAATAAGGCTGATGAGTCTGTTATTGGTAAGTCCAATCCTGACGAGCCGGTGAAGTTCACTCCGGAGTCTGCTTCGGGTGATGTTGATGTCAAGATCATTGTTAATGATGATGTTAAGGCTGGTTCTGTTAAGCAGGGCGTTGCCTATGAGTACTTGACGTCTACTGCGGTGGATGCGTCTGGTAAGGATTCCGAGTCTGGCAAGGACAATGAGATTGCTAAGCACACGGATATCAATGACAAGGCTCAGACTGTTGATTCTCATGATGAGTTGACGCCTTCGATTAGTACGAAGGTTGATCAGCTTGATGAGCATGAGGCTCTTAAGAAGGACACGGTTGTTACTGACCATGTTCACTATGAGGGTCTGGTTCCGGGTAAGGAATACGTTCTGAATGCGGAGCTGCGTAATAAGGCTGATGAGTCTGTTATTGGTAAGTCCAATCCTGACGAGCCGGTGAAGTTCACTCCGGAGTCTGCTTCGGGTGATGTTGATGTCAAGATCATTGTTAATGATGATGTTAAGGCTGGTTCTGTTAAGCAGGGCGTTGCCTATGAGTACTTGACGTCTACTGCGGTGGATGCGTCTGGTAAGGATTCCGAGTCTGGCAAGGACAATGAGATTGCTAAGCACACGGATATCAATGACAAGGCTCAGACTGTTGATTCTCATGATGAGTTGACGCCTTCGATTAGTACGAAGGTTGATCAGCTTGATGAGCATGAGGCTCTTAAGAAGGACACGGTTGTTACTGACCATGTTCACTATGAGGGTCTGGTTCCGGGTAAGGAATACGTTCTGAATGCGGAGCTGCGTAATAAGGCTGATGAGTCTGTTATTGGTAAGTCCAATCCTGACGAGCCGGTGAAGTTCACTCCGGAGTCTGCTTCGGGTGATGTTGATGTCAAGATCATTGTTAATGATGATGTTAAGGCTGGTTCTGTTAAGCAGGGCGTTGCCTATGAGTACTTGACGTCTACTGCGGTGGATGCGTCTGGTAAGGATTCCGAGTCTGGCAAGGACAATGAGATTGCTAAGCACACGGATATCAATGACAAGGCTCAGACTGTTGATTCTCATGATGAGTTGACGCCTTCGATTAGTACGAAGGTTGATCAGCTTGATGAGCATGAGGCTCTTAAGAAGGACACGGTTGTTACTGACCATGTTCACTATGAGGGTCTGGTTCCGGGTAAGGAATACGTTCTGAATGCGGAGCTGCGTAATAAGGCTGATGAGTCTGTTATTGGTAAGTCCAATCCTGACGAGCCGGTGAAGTTCACTCCGGAGTCTGCTTCGGGTGATGTTGATGTCAAGATCATTGTTAATGATGATGTTAAGGCTGGTTCTGTTAAGCAGGGCGTTGCCTATGAGTACTTGACGTCTACTGCGGTGGATGCGTCTGGTAAGGATTCCGAGTCTGGCAAGGACAATGAGATTGCTAAGCACACGGATATCAATGACAAGGCTCAGACTGTTGATTCTCATGATGAGTTGACGCCTTCGATTAGTACGAAGGTTGATCAGCTTGATGAGCATGAGGCTCTTAAGAAGGACACGGTTGTTACTGACCATGTTCACTATGAGGGTCTGGTTCCGGGTAAGGAATACGTTCTGAATGCGGAGCTGCGTAATAAGGCTGATGAGTCTGTTATTGGTAAGTCCAATCCTGACGAGCCGGTGAAGTTCACTCCGGAGTCTGCTTCGGGTGATGTTGATGTCAAGATCATTGTTAATGATGATGTTAAGGCTGGTTCTGTTAAGCAGGGCGTTGCCTATGAGTACTTGACGTCTACTGCGGTGGATGCGTCTGGTAAGGATTCCGAGTCTGGCAAGGACAATGAGATTGCTAAGCACACGGATATCAATGACAAGGCTCAGACTGTTGATTCTCATGATGAGTTGACGCCTTCGATTAGTACGAAGGTTGATCAGCTTGATGAGCATGAGGCTCTTAAGAAGGACACGGTTGTTACTGACCATGTTCACTATGAGGGTCTGGTTCCGGGTAAGGAATACACCCTGAAGGCTGAGCTCATTTCCAAGAAGGACGGCAAGACTGTTCTGGGCAAGGGTGAAGCTACCTTCACTCCGAAGAAGTCCAAGGGCATGGAGCCTGTCACCATCACCGTGAACGATGATGTGACGGAGCCAGTCGAGGCTGCGGTTGCCTTTGAGGAGCTCACCTCCACTGAGGTCAACGACAAGGGTGAGGACACCCCGGATACCACTCCGGATTACCCGAACCACATCGCTGAGCACAAGGACATCAACGATAAGGATCAGACCGTTACCTCTCATAAGAAGGGCGGCAAGACCCCATGGTGGCTCATCCTGATTCCGGGCATTGGCCTGGGCAAGATCATCAAGGATCACTTCGACCACAAGGATCATGGCAACCACAACGGTGGCCACGGTGACAACAACCACCAGCCAGGCAACCAGGATGCTCCAGAGGGCGGTAACTCTGGCCATGGCAACGGCAACGGCGATGCTCCGGGTCAAGAACCTGAAGAGGTCGGCAATGCACTGCCATCCGACGCCCAGCGTGTCGATATTAAGTCCGTACCATCCGGCGCAACTGAGCTTGAGCCGGGCATGCAGAGCTACGTTAAGTAGCCCGTATCGCTAACGCGACTTAATCACTGCGAATCCCCTCCAGCGTGTAACTGCACACGCTGGAGGGGATTTCTATATAACTAGGGCCCGCCGGATACATGAGAGATGCAGCTGCCTCACCCCGAGGAGGTTTCGCTCAGTGTCCACGACTTGAGGGTAACCTCACCGTTTTGAAGGAAAAGTTCTGAATCGATTTATTGGGGTGCTGGGGTTAGGGTGAGGTCATGCTTTTTGATTCGCTGCCACGTCCTAGCGTGCGTGTGGCCCCGGGGGTGGGGCATGTGCCGGGATGGGTCGGCGTCGATAAGCAGAAGGCCTTGGTGGAGGAAATGCGCGGCATTGCGCGCGAGTGTATGCGGCTACGCCGATGGCGATGGTGCGCCCGCGGCTGAAGTCCGGCGGGCAGATGAGTGTATTTCAGCTGCATCTGGGCAGGTATTGGCACTATCCCAGCTATCGCTATGTGGACAATATGGACGGCACGCGGGTTCCGCCGGTGCCGGAGAGTCTGCGGCAGATTGCGCCGGGGGCACTGCGTGCCGCAGCCGAGGTAGCGCCTGAGCTTGCGCCATGGGTGGAGACCTTTGTGCCGGAGATGGCACTCGTGAATTACTACCCGCCAGGATCGGCGATGGGCATGCATGTAGATGATTCTGAGGAATCGCCTGCGCCGGTGATTTCGCTTTCCATTGGGGATGAGGCACTTTTCCGTATGGGGCATACCGAGGCGCGCACGCCGCCGTGGGACGAAATCACGCTGTGTAGTGGTGATTTGGTGGTCTTTGGTGGGCCGAAGCGCTTTGCCTACCACGGGGTGGTGCGCGTTAATGATGGCACGTTGCCAGAGGGGTGTGGGCTTAGTGAGGGACGTATCAACATCACTATCAGACAAGTGTCGGCACGGGCTGTAGGCTAGAGATGTTACATAAAGCTTGAAGGAAAGAAGGTTTTCTCATGTCTCGTATCGGCATCATCATCGGCAGCACCCGCGATAAGGCCGCCGGCAAAGTAGTGGGCGAGTGGCTCAATGACGTGGCCCAGGGTCGTCAGGACGGCGTGGAGTACACCCTGCTGGATCTCAAGGAATTCGATATTCCGGTCCTGACCACCGAGGTTGTACCGGCTGCCGCTAATAAGCAGTACGAGGACGAGCAGGTTCAGGCATGGTCCGATGCAGTGGACGCTTGCGATGGCTTCATCTTCATCACCCCGGAGTACAACCGCTCCGTGCCGGGCCCGTTCAAGAATGCCTTCGACTGCCTGGCCGCAGAGTGGGCGGGCAAGCCCGTTGCCTTCGTCGGCTACGGCCCATCCGGTGCGGTCCGCGCCATCGAAGCATGGCGCCCTATCGTGGTGAACTTCTCAATGCCGCAGCTGCGCAACCAGGTCGAGTTCTACCTCGCCACCGACTGGGCAGAGGGCGAATTCCACCCGGTTGATTTCAAGGTGGAGCGCACCACTTCCTTGCTGGCTGAGCTGGAAGATGCCGTTTCCGCATAATCAGTTCGCACAGCGGCCACGTTCTGGCCCCGCAATAGACGAACGAGACCGATAACGTGGCCGCGCGTTGGCCAGATACACTTCAGCCCCCGCGCTCTTTCCGAGCAGCGGGGGCTGAATGCTAGGTGGTCGGCTTAATTACTGCAGGCCGAACTGATCCCATGCGGCAGGGGAGAGGTTCTGGTACACGTGCTTGTGCTCCTGGTACTCGGCCAGGCCGGTGGGGCCAAGCTCGCGGCCATTGCCGGACTGCTTGTAGCCGCCCCACTCTGCCTGCGGCAGGTACGGGTGGAAGTCGTTGATCCAGATGGTGCCGTGGCGCAGGGCGCGGGCTACGCGCTCGGCGCGGCCGGCGTCGGAAGTGTAGACGGCGCCCGCCAAGCCGTACTCGGTGTCATTCGCGATGGCGATGGCCTCCTCCTCAGTGGTGAAGGTCTCGATGGTCACGGTCGGGCCGAAGGCCTCGTCGTAGACGCAATCCATCTCGCGGGTAGCGCCATCGATGATGGTCGGCAGGTAGTACACACCAGCGCCGAGATCGGTGGTGCCGGTGCCGTGTTGGCCGTTGGTGTCCTCGCTGGTGGCGGCGCGGCCACCGGTGAGGATCTTGGCGCCCTGCTCGCGCGCCTTGTCCACGTAGGCGGCGACCTTCTCGCGGTGCTCGGCGGAGATGAGCGGGCCGGTTTCGGCCTTGTCATCGGTCGGGCCGCCGATCTTGATCTTATTGGCGCGCTCTACCAGAGCGTCGACGAATTTATCGTGCAGGGACTCTTCCACGACGATGCGGGAGCCGGCGGAGCAGACCTGGCCGGAGTGGAAGAAGGCGCCATTGAGTGCGTTGTCCACGGCGACGTCGAAATCGGCATCGGCGAAGATGACGTTCGGGTTCTTGCCGCCGAGCTCGAGCGCGGTGCGCTTGACGGTCTCAGCCGCATTCTTGGCGATGATCTTGCCGGTGACCAGGCCACCGGTGAAGGAGACCATGTCTACATCCGGGTGCTGGGAGAGCGGGTTGCCGCAGTTAGCGCCAGCACCGGTGATGAGGTTGCCTACGCCGTCGGGCAGGCCGCATTCCTTGAGGGCGGCCATGAGCAGCATTGCGGTGTGTGGGGTGAGCTCTGCCTGCTTGAGGACGAAGGTATTGCCAGCGGCCAGGGCCGGGCCAACCTTCCAAGAGACCTGCAGCAGCGGGTAGTTCCACGGAGTAATCAGGCCGCAGACACCAACAGGCTCGGCGTCGATGCGCGAGCGCAGGTTGGGATCCTGCGGGTCCACCACGCGGCCGGCCTGGTGCTGGGCCAGGGTGCCGAAGAACTCGAAGGCATTGGCGATGTCATCCATATCGCCCAGGGATTCTTCGTAGCGCTTGCCGGTATCGGCGGATTCGGCCTGTGCGAAAAGTTCCTTGTGCTCGCGGATGAAATCGGCCACGCGGATGACGAGCTTGCCGCGCTCGGCAGCCGGGGTATTAGCCCACTCGCCGTTGTCAAAGGTTTCACGTGCAACCTTGATGGCGCGCTCGGTGTCCTCGTCGGAGGCTTCGGAGACTAAACCGACGGTGGAACCATCGGCCGGGCAGATAATGGTGCGGGTTTCGCCGCTCTGGGCGGCTTCCCACTTACCGTTGATGAACAGGGACTTCGGGGCGCCATCGGCATGCACGCCCTTCAGCAGCTCGGTCTGGGTGGGGTCGAACAAAGTGTTCTGGGTGCTCAAGTGAAAAGCAACCTTTCTCTCATAGAGGTAGTTGTAGTGGCCAGCTTAGCTATCTTCGCGCCAGGTGCGCTCGGGCTCGGCGCCATCGGAGACATCGGAGTCGCCCGGCTGGGTCTGCTGCATGTAGAGGAAGGCCAAGTGGCGCTCATAAAGATCCAGCACGTTATTGATGATCTGGTTCTCGGAATAGCCGTAGACGTCATAGCCCAGCGAACCGGTCATGTCATAGACCTCGAGGCGGTAGTACTCGTCGCCTTCGCCCGTGCTGAAGTCGGGGCGCTCGGCCGCGACCGGGAAGAGCTGGTAGCGGAACATGCGCTCGTTGTGCAGCTTTACTTCGAGGTCGAGCTGCGGAAGTTCGACGTCGGGAAGCTCGCTGGTGAGCAAGAGGGCATCGTAGCCGCGGGTGCGCATGTGCGTTGCTACCTGCTCGAGGGCGTAAGTGGCGGTTTCGCGCAGGTAGGTATCCATCTCCTGCTTGGAGGGGAAGGTATTGGCGCGGTCGAGGCGGTTCTTCCACAGGTTGGAATCCGAAGGCTCGCGCTCGGTACGGGAGGAAATCACACCATGTATAGCGGTAGTGCGGGCCTCGCGCTGCACGTTTTCAAGGCGCAGTGACTTCCACAGGGAGAACATAATGAGGTAGACCACGAAGGCGAAGGGCAGGCCCATCACGACGGTCGCGGACTGCACGGTAGCGATGCCATCGATCTGCAGCAGTGCCAGGGTCAGCGCACCCACGGTCACGGACCAGAAGATGCGCAGCCAGCGTGCGCCATCCTGGCGGTTATCGGTGATGCGAGAGGTGAAGTTGGACATCACCAGTGCGCCGGAGTCGGCCGAAGTGATGTAGAGCAGTAGGCCAATAAAGGTGGTCAAGAAGATGACGATGCCAGAGCCTGGGAACTCGTGCAGCATGTCGTAGAAGCCTTGTTCTGGCACGTTAATAGCGTTCTCGGCGAATTCGGGGTAGTCACCGGAGCGAACCATGTCCAAGGCAGTGTTACCAAAGAAGGACATCCACATCAGGATGAATAGGAACGGGAAGGTCAGGGTGCCGAAGATGAACTGGCGCAGGGTGCGGCCGCGGGAGATGCGGGCCAGGAAGAGGCCGACGAAGGTCGCCCAGGCGATCCACCATGCCCAGAAGAAGAGGGTCCAGGACTGCATCCAGGTATCTACGTTGGCTTGGTCTTCGGCGAAGGCGAAGGTCTCCATGGTCCAAGATGGGAATTTTGCGACGTAGTCACCGATATTGGTCACGATGGCATCGAAGAGGTAGGCGGTCTTGCCAAAGACCACGACGTAGACCATCAGCGCGATGGCCAAATAGACGTTGAGCTCGGAGAGGAAGCGAATACCCTTATCGACGCCGGATACAGCCGACAGCGTGGCAATGGCCACCGCAATAATGATGAGCGCGGACTGCAGGCCAAGGCCCTGCTCGATGCCGAAGATGAGGTGGAAGCCATAGGACAGCTGCACCACGCCGATGCCCAGGGAGGCGGTCACACCGAAGACGGTGCCCAACATAGCGGCGATGTCCACCGCGGAGCCGATGGGGCCGTGTACGCGCTTGCCGATGAGCGGATAGAGCGCGGAACGGATAGCCAGCGGCATGTTCAGGCGGTAGGCAAAGTAGCCAAAGGCCATGCCCATAAGGGCATAAAGCGCCCAGCCGGTGAGGCCATAGTGGAACATGGCATAGACCACGGCTTCCTTGGCGGCCTCCATGGTCTCGCCGTCCCCGACCGGTGGCTGCATATACATGGTGACCGGCTCGGCCACGGCGAAGAACATGAGGTCCACGCCGATGCCGGCGGCAAAGAGCATGGACGCCCAGGAGAAGGTATTGAATTTCGGCCGCGAGTGGTCCGGTCCGAGGCGGATATTGCCGGCATTGGAAAAGGCAATATAGAGCACGAAGACCACGGCGATGGTGGCGGTGAGAACGTAGAACCAGCCAAGGTTGTGGCCGATCCAGCCGGTCACACTGGCGAGGGTTTCTGCCGCGGAATCGCGGCCGAGCCCGGCATAGAGCGCCATGGCAATAATGAGGACGCCAGAGATGATAAATACCGGCCAGTTTGTCTTGGGAGCAGGGACCTGATCCGCGCCTACGGCATCGCCGGTTTCGGCCTTGTAGCTGCCGACGAGGGCGCGGACTTGGTAGCGCGGGCTGCGCTTCTTGGGCTCTCTAGAGGGGGTTGCGAGAGAGGTGTTTTTACCCCCTTCTTGGGGGTCTTTATGTGAAGTGTGAGACTCCTCAGGATCGTGAGGGTCAAAGTTAGCCATCTACTTCTCCTATTGCTGGTTGTTTTGGGCCGAATCTTTCGCACGAGTGCCCCAAAATGCTCACAAGATCGCAGGGAGAGATAGGTGAGTGAAATGAATCATATTCGGGCGAACTATGCGCAAAGACTGCGGATTTCATCTCCAGAGAAATCCATCCGGACAAGGTAAATATACATTAAGATGGGCAAACTTCTAGCAGGATGTGTACTCTGGAGGCGGTGCCCGCACATAAGGCGATGTGAATAATTGCAGACTTTTGTATAAATTACAATATTTTCACTTCCGGTGGGGCAATCTTGACGTGTGAAATATTTCACAGAAAGAAGGGGATTTATGGGTTTTATGGACAAGCTGACCAAGAAGCGTTCCGCTAAAAAGGTCACCGATGAAGTAAGCGACGTAGTCGTCGTTGGCGGTGGCTCCGCAGGCTCCGTCATCGCCGCACGCCTGACCGAAGACAAGAACACCCGCGTGCTGGTCCTTGAGGCTGGCCGCCCAGATTCCCTGTGGGATCTGTTCATTCACATGCCATCCGGCTTCTCTTTCCCAATCGGCGCAAAGAACTATGACTGGATGTATGAGTCCGATCCAGAGCCAGAGATGAACGGCCGCCGTGTCTACCATGCTCGCGGCAAGGTCCTTGGCGGATCTTCCTCCATCAACGGCATGATCTACCAGCGCGGTAACCCGATGGACTACGAGAAGTGGGGCCAGAACCCGGGCATGGAGAACTGGGACTTCGCCCACTGCCTGCCGTACTTCAACCGCATGGAAACCGCCGCTGCGGCTGAGCCGAATGACCCGCGTCGTGGCCACGATGGCCCGCTGTACCTCTCCCGCGGTCCGGCTACCTCCGAGCTCTTCCAGGCCCTGTTCAAGTCTGTGCAGGAAGCCGGCTACAACCTGACCAATGACGTCAATGGTTACCGCCAGGAAGGCTTCGCTCCGTTCGATCGCAATATTAAGAACGGCAAGCGTTGGTCCGCTGCCCGCGCCTACCTGTACCCCAATATGGATCGCGAGAACCTCGAGATCCGCACCCGCGCTTTCACCACCAAGATCCTCTTCGAGGGCCAGAAGGCCGTCGGCGTCGAGTACGAGTGGCAGGGCGGCGTTCACCGCGTCTACGCCGAGAAGATCGTGCTGTCCGCCGGTGCCATTAACACCCCGCAGCTGCTGGAAATCTCCGGCATTGGTGACCGTGAGATTCTGGAGAAGCACGGCATCGACGTCGTCAAGCACCTGCCGGGTGTGGGCGAGAACCTGCAGGACCACCTCGAGGTCTACATCCAGTATGAGACCACCAAGTCCACCGCTTCTTCCCAGCCTTACCTGGATAAGTGGCGCTGGCCGTTCATGGGTCTGCAGTGGCTGCTGACCCACAAGGGCCCGGTTGCTACCTCCCACTTTGAAGGCGGCGGCTTTGTGCGCTCCAATGAGAACGAGGACTACCCGAACCTCATGTTCCACTTCCTGCCGATGGCTGTGCGTTATGACGGCCAGAAGGCGGACGTCAAGCACGGCTTCCAGTGGCACGTTGGCCCGATGTTCTCCGATACCAAGGGCCACGTTCACATCAAGAGCGCCGATATCCACGACAAGCCGTCCATCCTCTTCAACTACCTGAAGACCGACCAGGACCGCCGCGAGTGGGTTGAGGCCGTACGCGTTGCCCGCTCCCTGCTGGATACCAAGGCCATGGAAGAGGTAGGCGCCCGCGAGTTCAGCCCGGGCCCGGATGTCCAGACCGATGAGGAAATCCTGGAGTGGGTCCGCAACGATGGCGAGACCGCGCTGCACCCATCCTGCACCGCCAAGATGGGCGCGGAGTCCGATCCTATGGCCGTGGTTAACCCGGACACCATGGGCGTGTGGGGCGTCGAAGGCCTCTACATTGCGGATGCCTCCGTCTTCCCATCCGTGACCAACGGCAATATCTACTCCCCAACCATGATGGTGGGCGAGAAGGCCGCCGACCTCATCGCCGGCCGCACCCCGCTCGAGCCAAACTACGCCGAGTGGTACAAGGCTAAGCACGATATGCCGCTCTACGCTGAGGGCGAAGCAGTCCGCGATCACAAGCACTCCATCCAGGGCGCTGACCACTAAGCAGCCTCCCGCCGGATTGCTCTAGCGCCGCGTTTCCCATTCTTGGGGCGCGGCGCTTTTGCTTGCCGACGTCCCCTTGTTCCCACCGTCTCCCTAACGTCTAGGTAAGAGCCATGGTTTAATACCCTGGCAAGCGATTGCCCCAGTGAATCGAAGCGTCAGAGAAAAGGAGCCTGTGGATGCTAATTCTTATCGCGATGGTCATTGCTGCCTTGGCCGTTATTAAAAAACTCGACGACATAGATAAGCACCTAAAGGAGCTGCTCGCTTCGAGAGAAGATGGCGAAACACCGCGTTAATCGTGCGGGTGGCTAAGGAGATGGTGGACGAATTTCGAATTAACCAACTGCAAAAGGCCCATACCGACCGTGAAATGGAATTTTCCTGCGATGTAGCTTGAAGGCTATGGCTTCATGGAGCAAAGTGGTTTCCAAGCAGCAGTTCCAGTACTTCGTACGCGGGGTAGCCAACACTGCCGACTTCAAGGAAGTATCATTCCTGGATACCAGCGAAAAGAGTTAGTCATTTGGCTATTAGAAGGCTTCGCTACGTGTGGTTCGACTCGTACGCAATGTCCGTGAGTGTCTAGCCCTTGATGGAGAACCTGGTGTCAGTGTCGCTGGCCGCACCTACGCCGCCGTCATGTCCGCCGACACCCTGTTCATCACCATCCCCACAGGGGTGGGTGTGGACATCCACGTGAAGATTCTGGAGAACTTCGCCGCCCGCG
The DNA here is from genome assembly GCF_046717765.1 of Corynebacterium sp. LaCa117. NCBI lineage: Bacteria > Bacillati > Actinomycetota > Actinomycetes > Mycobacteriales > Corynebacteriaceae > Corynebacterium > Corynebacterium sp. LaCa117. The sequence continues at coordinate 109,213 of NZ_CP177102.1, forward strand.
TCGCCCCCGGCGTTGGGTTGGCAGCCGAACCGCGAAAGACCAGTCATCGGCTATCCCATCGACTAATTCTTGCAGGTGGCAGGACTTTCGCGTGACTGTTAGTTCAGCCCCTTTTAAATAGTTCATCGCATACTGTATAATTCAGCGCATGCTGACTATTGCTTCGCGCCTCGACGTCATGAACCGGCTCGGCCGGGCCATGGCTGATCCGACGCGCTCCCGAATCCTGCTAACCCTACTAGACGGTCCGAGCTACCCGGCTGTGCTCTCGCAAAGCTTGGATCTGACCCGCTCGAACGTTTCGAACCACCTGTCCTGCCTGCGCGATTGTGGCATTGTCGTCGCTGAGCCGGAGGGCCGCAAGACCCGCTACGAAATCGCCGATCCCCACCTCGCGGCAGCGCTCGAAGCGCTGGTCCACGCGACGCTGGCCGTCGACGAGAATGCCCCCTGCATCGACACTGAGTGCTCGGTGCCCGACTGCGGCGAGAAAGGAGCGGACGCATGAGTTCAGCATGTGGATGCGAACACGAACCCGTCACGGAGATTGACGAGCTCGATCGGCCATGGTGGAAGGACCCTGAGCTACTGCTGCCGATCTTCTCCGGGGTAGCCCTCATAACAGGACTGGCGCTGGACTGGTCCGACTTGGAGACGCCCGCGACGGTACTGTATTGGGTTGGCCTGCTGTTGGGCGCTTACACGTTCGCGCCTGGAGCGATCCGGAACCTTGTCACGAAGCGCAAGCTCGGCATTGGCTTGCTAATGACGATCAGCGCGGTCGGCGCGGTGATCCTCGGATTCGTCGGAGAGGCCGCGGCGCTAGCGTTCCTGTACTCGATCGCCGAGGCACTGGAAGACAAGGCGATGGATCGGGCCCAAGGCGGACTGCGGGCACTGTTGAAGCTGGTACCGCAGACCGCGACGGTGCTGCGCGACGGCACAGCGGCCGAGGTCGTAGCGAAGGACCTCGAGGTTGGCGAGCTAATGCTCGTGCGCCCCGGGGAGCGGATCGCCACGGACGGCATCATTCGATCCGGGCGCTCCAGCCTTGACACCTCAGCGATCACCGGAGAATCCATTCCGGAGGAGGTTGCGCCCGGCGACGAAGTGCCTGCGGGAGCGATCAACTCCGCCGGGGTGCTGGAGGTCGAGACGACCGCTGCTGGAACGGACAACTCGCTGACCACACTCGTGGACCTAGTCGAGCAAGCGCAGGCGGAAAAGGGCGACCGCGCCCGGATCGCCGACCGGATTGCCCAACCCCTAGTGCCCGGGGTGATGATCCTGGCGGTGCTGGTCGGCGTTATCGGCTCGCTGCTGGGCGAACCTGAGACGTGGATCACCCGTGCGCTGGTAGTCCTGGTCGCAGCGTCGCCGTGCGCGCTGGCAATCTCCGTGCCGCTGACGGTCGTGGCCGCGATCGGCGCGGCCAGCCAGTTCGGAGTGGTCATCAAGTCCGGCGCGGCGTTCGAGCGACTCGGCGGTATCCGTCACCTGGCAGTGGACAAAACCGGAACCCTTACCCGCAACCAGCCTGAGGTTACGGGAGTGGTCCCGGCAGACGGATTCGATCGGACGCAGGTGCTTTCCTTCGCGGCGGCAGTTGAGCAGCAATCGACACACCCCCTCGCTGCGGCGATCGCGGCAGCGGGGCCCGAAGCGCCCACCGCCTCGGACATCAGCGAGGAAGCTGGGCATGGCATCGGCGGCACCGTCGAAGGCCGACGGGTGCTGGTGGGCAGCCCCCGATGGATCGACGCTGGGCCACTGAAAGCAGACGTTGAGCGCATGGAGTCCGAGGGCCAGACCTGCGTCCTGGTCACCGTCGATGACGCTCTCGCCGGGGCGATCGGGGTCCGTGACGAGTTGCGGCCCGAGGTGCCCGAAGCCGTGCAGGCCCTGCACGCCAACGACGTGGAAGTAAGCATGCTCACCGGCGACAACACTCGCACCGCCCGGGCGCTGGCTGGAATCGCCGGAATCAACGACGTGCGCGCCGAGCTGCGCCCTGAGGACAAGGCAAGCATCGTCGCTGAATTCTCCTCCAAGACGCCGACGGCGATGATCGGCGACGGCATCAACGACGCGCCGGCACTGGCGGGTGCGACGGTGGGCATAGCGATGGGAGCGACCGGCTCTGACGCCGCGATCGAGTCCGCTGACGTCGCTTTCACCGGCCACGACCTTCGGCTAATCCCGAAGGCGCTGCAGCACGCCCGCCGAGGAAGCAGGATCATCAACCAGAACATCGTGCTGTCTCTGGCCATCATCATCGTGTTGATGCCACTGGCGATCAGCGGCGTGCTGGGCCTGGCTGCCGTCGTGTTGGTTCACGAGGTCGCCGAAGTGATCGTGATCTTGAACGGCCTGCGGGCTGCGCAAGCGAAGCGCTGAGGCTGTGACCGGCAAGTCTCATAAGGGTTAAACCACACGCCGAGCGGACACACCTTGGGCCAGGCACGTCATTCGAGTTCACGGTCCGTCTCCGTGGAATCGGGACCGTACTCGGTGACCTGTCCCTTCTCGGTGCGGGTGGGCATGGGGGCTGTGGGCGAGCCACCACCCGGCACGTGCCCAGCCGGTCAAGGGCCCCCGAGCGCTCGGCGTCTCCAGCGCAGATCGTGGAAGGATCGAACTTGCTCAGGGACCAAGCGTCACTGCGAGACTCTTTTCGTCCCGCAACTTGAATAGTTCAGCGGCCTTGATACCGCGGACATCCATTCGGAGTGCTGCCGAGTCTCATCGACACAGCCCGTGACTACTTGGGCAGTGTGTTTGACAAAGGACCCCACCCTCATCAGCGTTGCCGAGCCCTCGCCGTTCCAGTTGCCGTAACCGACTAGATGCAGATTCTTCACCGCGATTTCGCGGCCGCGCATGAGGTGGCGGAATAGACCGAGAGCCGAACGAAAACCAGCGCACCAGATCAGATGGTCGTGGTCGTGCTCACTAAAGCTATCGAAGATGGGGGGATGTCCCCGAGGTTCGGGCCGGAATCGCCGCCGAGAATCCGGCGGCGGCTGCGTCGGTGAACGAACGGACCGCGCTTCAACCTACCCCCAATAACGCGAAGCGTCATCAACGCCCAGCGTTACACGTTTAATTTGAACTCTACAGAGTGTCGGCGCAGTTTAACGTGTGCGAGATTCATTCTTGGACCCAGCCCAGTCGCTGGCGTTAACCTTGCACAAAACTACGGCGATGGTCCTGGACGGCCTTGCTGACTGAGCACCCGGCACCTCCATCACAGGCGTTCGTGCTCCCCACATCCTTCGCTCAAGCGGACTGCTATCCCGTAAACCGATGTTGTCACCCTTCCAGGACGGTAGCCTTATCAACCCAGCGAGCCAATAGACTGAAAGCCGCGAGCTGCTCCAACGCGACTTGCTCCTCACCACCGTCGTGTGGAACATGCATCCCGGGATTGCGGATAGCCGCGTACAAGCCCTCTGCAAAGGCGCGGGCGCCCCGATGCAGGTTCTCAAACGTCTTACTGCCATCATTTTCCATAAGCCGAAGGCGCGGCACATTACGCTTCGGATCATGGAGTGAAAACGCCTCGTTGAAAAGTGCTGTTTCAGATACGTCTAGGCGGTTCAGTTTCGCTTGGGTCTCTGCATTGACGCGGATGGCAGCCTGCATCACGGCTTGATGGTAGTGCCCGTGATTCCAGTAACCCTTGCCATTTTCCCACGCCCACGGATGCAGATTGGCTGCATCTAAGTCTGGCGTGTTCTCTCCGAGCTTTTCAGCGAGTTCAGACCGACGTTCAAGCGCTGTCTTGGCCCGGGCCGCTTGACCCCTCAGCCAGCTATACTCCTTGTCCTGGACCGGGCGTCCTTGTCTCCACCCGGGAAGCACTCGGTCAAGGATCATTTCAACGACATGGGCGAGTGCCGCAGCCTCAGTCGGCGATCCACTCATAACGGTTCCAAGGTAGGCGATGCCCGGGCCCATGTCGGGGACTACCTTCGCTGTGACTTGCAGGAACGCGTCTATCTCATTGATCGCCCACTCGGGGTCCAGCTCGGCCATGCCTCCATTATGACGTATGGGGCTGACATGGCCGGAGAGAACTGGTCTGATACCCCCCACCAGAAACACCCCGCATTGTTGCAGGCGCGCTGACGCGCGCCCATCATGGAAACCATGAGCGATCCCAACTTCACGATCCGCCAGATCACCTTCGACTGCCACGATCCCTCAAAGCTCGCCAAGTTTTGGTCCGCCGCAACCGGCTGCGAAATCGCCGCGGATTACGGCGATTTCGTGATGGTTGATTCCACCCCGGCGCTGGGATTTCAGCGCGTTGAGGAACCGACACCTGGGAAAAACCGCATGCACGTCGACGTTGGCGGGGCGGAGCGCGAAACTTTAATAGAACGCCTCAAAGACCTAGGCGCCACCGAACTCACCACCCACGAAGCGCCGGGATTGGTGTGGACCGTCATGCAGGACCCGGAAGGCAACGAGTTCTGCGTGGGTAACCCCGGGGCCTAGCTACACGTTGAACTTGAACTCGACTTGGTTCAAGTCATCCGTGTGACCCCGCGGGCGACCCGCGCCGGGTTGATGCGTGCGTTGGGGTGTGCAGCGGCACAGAGTTTTGGGTGACAGCATCCTTGGCTGGCGCTCCGCGGTGATCACTGCACGGCCTAGTGTGTTGGGTGCGCTGCAACTCATTGGCGGGCTTTTGTCCGTATGAGCGTGTCTTCGATTCGTTCCGGTTTTAAGTCCGCCGCGTACCTACCGTGGTGGCGGGCACCGAGAATTACACGGAACAGGCCATCGCAGCCGGCAGCATTAATGACTTGACTGGCTGGCTCGCCTATAAGCTCGGGGTGGTCACGAACCTATCCAATCCGAAAGCACTCGTGTTCTTCGGCGCGGTTTTCGCGCAGTTTATTCGCCCCGATATGTCGCCCACGTGGACCGTTGCGGTGGCGGTAATCCTCTTGGCGATGTCCTTGACGTGGTTTTCTACCTTTGCTCTCATTGTGCGCGCGGCATCGCGCTGGATTGCGCATCATTCCGCGGCCATCGATATCGTTTCCGGTCATATCTTTGCGGGGCTGGGACTCGTTATGGCCGTGGAGGGCGTCATTGAGCTCTTCGGTTAGTGCAGGTGGCGGATTTCTATAAAAGAGTTGATATAGGAGCTGCCTAAATCACAGAACTTACCTGTTTCGCTGCAGGTGAGAGGGCACTTATAGTGGCATACGTTGATCCAATGGCATGCGAGTATGGAGGTGTTAGGTGGCTATTAGCGCCCTCGTGACCCTGATGGGCGTGTGGTTCGCGGCGATGGCCTCGCCGGGCCCAGACGTAGTGCAAATCATTCGCTTAGGTGCGCGTTCTACGCGCGCAGCCGTATGCGCGGCGCTGGGTAGTACCACCGGCCTTACCATTTGGACCGTGGCCTCCTTGGCGGGGCTGTCCGCGCTGATTTCCGCGCACCCTGGGATCCTCGTGGCGCTGCAGGTTCTCGGTGGCTGTTACCTGCTGTGGATGGCCTATACCGCCATTACCGGTGGCATCAAGGAGCGTCGCGCGCCCGCAACCGTCGTGGGCACCGAAACCCGCGCCCCGCAGCCGCGCGGGTTTACACCGGACGGCATCATCAAGGCGGGCACTGCCTACCGCATGGGATTTATCTGCGATCTTTCGAACCCCAAGGTGGTCATCTTCTTTGGCGCCATCTTTGCCAATTTCATTGATCCCGGCATGGGCATCGGCGCCAATCTCATGGTGGGTGCCGTACTGATTCTGGAAAGCCTCGTGCTGTTTGTGGGCGTGGCTTTGAGTACCCGCGCGGTCTCAAAGTGGATGGCTAAGAACTCCGCCTGGGTGGATATTGTCAGCGGCGTGGTCTTCCTTCTGCTGGGTGTCATCATCCTTTTTGAGGGAGTGCGTGGTCTTATAGCCATGTAATCTGGGGCCATGATTTTTACCACTACTAATACCGTTGATGGTTATGAGATTACGGACTATATCCGCATTATCGCCGGGGAAACCGTCATCGGTATTAATATGCTGAAGGATTTCGGGGCATCCATTCGCAATATCACCGGTGGGCGCTCCGCCGGGTACGAAAGCGAGGCCATCAAGGCGCGTGAGGCGGCACTCGATGAGTTGTGGCGGCGCGGGCAGGAGCTCGGGGCCGATGGTGTGGTGGGCATCGCCTTCGATTATTCGCCCATGGGGACGTCGAATGACATGCTGATGGTCACGGCCACCGGCACGGCGGTGAAGCTGCGCGCTCGTGATTAAGGTAGGCAAGAAAACACTGGCCCTGTGCGCTGGGTTATGCGCGGCCGCCGGACTCATGGCGGGGTGCGAGGAAGAACCGCCGTTACCGGGCAGCGTGCCAAATGAATCGCAAGGCGCGGCCGATGGCTATATCACCACGCTGCCGGACCAGGGCACAACGGCCAATGGCCGCTACCAGATCATTAACCTACAAAATCATCGCAGTTTTGTAGTCCACGTGCCGTTTAATGCGGATAAGCACCACCGCTTGCCCGTGGTCGTGGTGATGCACGGCTATGAGATGGACGCCGGAAATATGTTTAAAGGCACCGACTTATCCCAAGGCGATGCCATTACCGTCTTTGTCCAAGGTGCGGGCAAGGCGTGGGCACCGGCACCCTATGCGGTAACCAGTTTGGAAGATGACCTCAAGTACGTGGATGACACGATTGATTTCGTCCGGCGCCATTATCCCGCCACGGACACCACCTATGGCGTGGGCTTTTCCAATGGCGGCGGATTCGCTCGTGCGGTGACCTGCAAGCGGCCGGGCCTATTCGATGCGGTGGCCACGGTTTCGGCGGCAAAATATGACCGCGTGGAAAAAGACTGCGCCAGCGAGCCCACCGATTACCTGGATATCCACGGCACTAAGGACGCGCTGATGAAATATGGCGGTGGGCGCCAACACGGAGCGCACTACCACTCGGTCAAACAATCGCTGCGCGGGATTGCGAAAGAGAATGGGTGCAATCCGTTTCCAAAGAGGCGTCGGAAAGAAGCAGTGGAGCACTTCACCTGGCGGGTATGTGATGCGCGCACCGAGCAGTACACCATTCACGGCGGCACGCACACGTGGAATGGTGGGGCCACGGACCATTCCGGCCTAGTTAAGGCAGAATGGACCACCGATACGGTGCTGGATTTCTTCCATATTGCCCACCCGTAGTAAGCGCCGCGCGCGGGCTGGGTAAGCTGGGCGGCATGCTAGACATTCCTATCAACGGCGATTCCATCAAATTGGGTCAGTTCATCAAGCTGGCCAGCTTGGTGGCTACCGGCGGCGAGGCCAAGGAACTCATCGCGGAAGGCGTGGTTACGGTCAATGGCGAGCCCGAAACGCGCCGGGGTGCCACGCTCCACCCAGGCGACGAAGTGTGCATCGAGGATGCTTGCGCACGGGTGGGCGAGCCGGACGAAGACGATGATTACTTTGATGAAGCCACGGCCGACGATGACTTTGATCCGGAAAAGTGGAGGAATATGTAGATGCCAGCATTCGAAGCTGAAGTGGGCATGCCCTACTGGATTGACCTGACCACCTCGGATCCGCGCAAGTCCGCGCACTTCTACGAGGAAGTGCTGGGGTGGGAGATTTCCGCCGAGTCCGCGGAGGAAAAGCCCTATCAGATGGCGCGCTTGCAGGGCCTGCCCATCGCCGGGCTTATCCCGCAGCCGGAAGAGGCACCCATGCCGGATACTTGGGTGACCTACTTCCTCTCCAAGGACATCGCTGGTGATTGCCAGCGCGCCGAGAGCCTAGGTGGACGCATCCTGGTGGAGCCGCAGCAAGTGCAGCTAGGGCACATGGCTTTGCTTGCCGACGCCGCCGGTGGCATGTTCGGCCTCATCCAGCCCGCCGGCCCAGAGCACTTCGTCGCCGCCGGCGAACCCGGCACCCCGGTATGGCACGAGCTCACCGCAACCTCGGGTTTCCAGCGCGCAATGGACTTTTATGGAGAGCTTTTCAATTGGGAAATTCGCGCCATGCAGTCCGAGGATGAGAACTTTATCTATGCCACGGCGGAAGAAGACGGTGCGCCGTTTGCTGGCCTGTGGAACGCCGAGGGCCAGTTCCCGCCCCAGGTGCCGAGCTTCTGGCAGACCTACTTGGGCGTGCGCGATATCGACGCCGCTGCGAAGAAGGCCGTGGAACTAGGCGGTGAGGTCATCCGCGAACCATGGGATTCGCCCTTTGGCCGCATGTGCCTATTGGCCGATTCCACCGGTGCGACCATCACCCTCACCGAGGTCGAAGACGCCCCTGAAGAGGAGCCGACCGAAGCGGATGATGTGTTGGGCCTTGACCCGCAGTAATCGCGATGAGTGAGTCGCCACTGGTCAAGCGCGTATTGGCGGTGGTTGCTGTAATTCCACCCGGCAATGTCACCTCCTATGGTGAGGTGGCTAAGGTGGCCGGTTGCGGCGCGCGCAACGTCGGTACCGTGTTAAAGCGCCACGGTGCCGGTACTGCCTGGTGGCGCGTGGTCCGCGCCGATGGCACCTCTCACGATCCCGTCCGTGCGGAGGACTACTGGGACCGGGAGGCAATCGCCCACGCTGGCGGCCGCGTTAAAATGCACGAGCACGGAATCGACGCCCGCGAATTACAGGAGTTGATGGAGTGAGGGCCTGGGTCATTCTCTTCCTCGCGATTGCCAGCGAAGTCGTGGGTACCATCGCGCTGAAATACGCCGTAGACCATTTCTGGATCTACGGTGTGGCCGCTCTTTGTTTCATCCTCGCCTTCGTGCTCCTGCACCGCGTCATGCAAGAAGGCGTCAACGTGGGCGTGGCCTACGGCCTCTGGGCATCCGGCGGAGTAATTTCCACCGCGCTGCTTTCCGCCGCGCTCTTTGGCGAGCCGCTCGGTGCAGTAAAACTCGCTGGCATCGCGCTCATTATGGCCGGCGTATTCTGCGTGGAAATGGGCGTGAAACCGCACGAGGATGAAAACCGCACGGTGGAGGTGGCACCGCAATGATCTGGTTTCTGCTTTTCCTCGCCACCGCCATTGAGGTCACCGGCACGTTGTGCCTGCGCATGTCCGCGGTGACCGGCCGTCGCTTCTGGGTAGTGCTCGTCGCCCTGTGTTATGTCAGCGCCTATGGGTTCTTGGCGCTCGTGCTTAAGGCCGGTATGGACCTGGGCGTGGCCTATGGCATCTGGGCGGCTACCGGCGTTGCGCTTACCGCCATCGCCTCGTATCTCCTGTTTAAGGAGCCGTTTACCTGGCTAAAATCCCTCGGCGTGGTACTGATTGTCGGAGGAGTGCTGCTGGTAGAAGCTGGTGCGTAGCACCTGCGGGGGCGCTACTATATTTTCATGATGAAAAAGCTGGCGGTAGGTTCCCTGGTTACCGCACTCTCCCTCGCAATCGCCCCTGCCGCCCAGGCTGTCACCCTCGATCCGCACGCTGTGCCCGCGCGCACCCAGATCACCGTCCGGCATGATTCTGGCGCGACTGTTTCCACCGCTAACGCCCATGAGTCTCGCCCCGCGCTGTCTTTGAGCAAGCTCTACTTGGGCTATTGGGTCCTAAAATACGGTGCGCCGACCGACAAAGCCCGCGTGGAGCACATGATCCGCGTCAGCGATGACAACGTGGCTACCGACTTGGATCGCCGCTACCCGCAAGCCATCCCCAGCACCATCCACGAGTTTGGCCTGCGCGAAACGCACTACACCGGGTATTGGGGAACGACCACAACCTCTACTGAAGATGTAGCGCGGTTCACCTCGCGTATCCAGCACGATCCCATTGCCGCACCCATCATGACCGGCATGGCTAACGCCGCCCCTGTGGCTGCCGATGGCTACCGCCAAGATTTTGGTACCTCACGAATTCCGGGTGTTATCGGTACCAAGTTTGGCTGGTCCGATAATCGCCGCATCCATGCCTCGGTATCCACCGCCCCTGGATTTACCGTAGCCGCCAATACCTATGGTGACGCGGGCACTCATACCGCAGATGTCACCCGGGCCGTACATAACGCCCCAGGCGCACTACCCGCAGCGGGCGGTTCTAGCCAAGCTATTGGCGCGCGCATCGAGCACGATTTGAATCTACAAGGCCCCGCGCGACAGGCCGTCCGCGATGCCACCCGCACGGCAGCGAGCTACGAGCGTCAAGCCTGCGCGAGCGCGAACCAGGCATTGGCGCAGGTAACGCCGATGCGTGTGTGTAACTAGGATTTACGGAGCCAAAACAGATGCAAAACAAGCACGTTTCGTCTCTCACGGGGTGTGAAAAGGGCGAAACGTGCTTGTTTTGCACAGTGGTCGGACGAAGGCTAGCGCGTCTTCGGTGGTGCTGTGGCTGTAGCTCTCGTCAGCCTTGGCGAGCTTATTGCCACGCAGTACAAGCCACACGCTGGTGGGGTAGAGAATAAGCGCCACGACAACGGCTTGGATGATCGAGGCCACCTCGGAATCGTGCAGGTAGTTCCAACAAAAATGCAGGGTGAAAGAGGCGGCTAGGGCGCCGAGGAAGACTCCGATGCGCCACCACCCGGGTTTGGCGGCGGCATAGAGCGCCCAGCCGATGCCCCAGCCGGCCAGCGCGGTGAGCAATACGTGTAGGCCAGGACCGGCGATAAGGCGCAGGCCCCACATTTCAAAAAGCCCCTGGATATCGCTATCAGGATGCATGGTGGCGCCCATGGCGCCGTAGAGGATATTTTCGCAGGCCTCGAAGCCAAGGCCCACCACTGCGCCCACCATCCAGCCATGCCATGGGCGGTTGAGCTGGCGGAAGGACATGAGCACGAAGATTACGCCGGTGGCCTTAGAAATTTCTTCCGGATAGGCACCGCTCCACGACATCATGGCGTCGACCCAGCCGGAGCCAATGGCGAGCTGCATGACCGGCCCAGCGCTGATAAGCGCCAAGGCAACGGCTACTCCGCCGCCCCAAAGGAAAGCCAGCGTGGCCCATAGGCGCGCCGGGCGGGCCCACATGGGGCTGCGTTGCAGCAGGTAGATGACCAGCGCCACGAGTATGGCGGCGATGAGCAGGCTGAGCAGGCCCATCAGGGGAGAAATCAAAAATGTGCTTAGCGTCTGGAAAAAGAAGGCGATGAGTCCAATGCCGGATAAGATCCACAGCGTGGTGCGAAAGAGCTTAGACATCTAGAACATCAACTCCCCGTTAAAGTCAGCGAATTCTGAATCGGCATCGGCGGGTAGATCCTTTTGGCCGAAGGCATGCCAAATGCGAGAGGCGGTGGCGCGGGCCTGCTCACCCTTGCCGGTCACGGTGACCACCCAATCCTTGTTTTCGTCCTCGCCGGTGCCGTCAAGGGAGAGGGCGGCGGTGGAGGAGGGGGCGTCGGCAAGCAGGAGCGCTCCGTTGGTGCCGTCGAAGGTAGGGGCATCGGCCGGCAAAGGCGCCATGGCTAGGGCGCGGACCATGCGGCGCAAGGTGGTGGCATCGTCTTTGGCATCCTCGGTAAGGGTGGCTTGTACGCTGACATCGCCGCAGTTCCAGCCGATGCTGGCGAGGGATTCATAGTCGCGCTCGCAATAAAGATCGGGAACGTCAATCTCCCAGTCCTGGCTGGGCTCGGCCAGGGTGACCTGCTCGACGTCTGCGGAAGAATCCCCTAGCGCCGCTTGCACGATCATGGGCAGGGCAAGAACCACCGCCACGAACGCAATGACGGCGCAGAAAAGGCGCCGCGGATGCGCTGGAGGAAAGCGATAAAAATTCATGGACCACACCTTATCTTGTCGCTTTGCCCTAGAGTGGCAAGCATGAAAGATCTTTATCAACTAGTCAATGGACCCTGGCTGGAAAGCCACGTCATTCCCGATGATCGCGGCGTGGATGGCACCTTCCACGCGCTGCGCGACGAAGCCGAAGAACTCGTCCACGATATCGTGCAAAAGGACACCGGCCGACCGGGCAAGCTTTATGCCTCCTGTATGGATACCGAAGGGGTTAATGCGGCCGGCATGACTCCATTGGATGCGGATCTGGACCGCCTGAGCGCGGCCGACCCAGAGGAATTAGCGCAACGCCTGGGTGAACTCGAGCGCACCGGTGTCGGCTCCCCGGTGACCTTTTGGGTATCTAAGGACTCTGGTTCCGAGGACGCCATTGCCTATGTCATTCAATCCGGCCTGGGCCTGCCGGATGAAGCCTATTACCGCGAGGAAGCCCACGCCGAAACGCTGGCCGCCTATGAAAAGCATGTGGCAGAGATGCTGGAGTTCCTCGACCCAGCCCGCCTTTTCGGCCTAGGCGCCGAGGTAGCCGCCCAGCGCATCGTGGGCTTGGAAAAGGAACTTGCCGCTGGCCATTGGGATGTGGTCTCCACCCGCGATGCGGTCAAGACCTATAACCCGTGTGAGTTTGGCGAGCTGCCCGCCATGGCGCGGGCCGTGCTCTCCGGCGGCAACCTGCCGGAGCACCGCGTAGTCAATATGATGCCGTCCTACCTCGAGCACTTCGAGAGCCTCTTTACCTCCGAGCGCATGGCCGATTGGCAGCTGTGGGCCACCTGGCACATCCTGCGCTCCCGCGCGGCCATGCTGCCGGAGGAAGTCGGCGCGAAGAACTTTGAGTTCTACGGCACCAAGCTCTCCGGCGCCACCCAGCAGCGCGACCGGTGGAAGCGCGCGGTAGGCCTGGCTGAGTCCCTCGTGGGCGAAGAGATTGGCCAGGTATTCGTGGATAAGCACTTCCCGGCTTCCTCCAAGCGTGAGATGGATGAGCTGGTGGCCTACCTCATTGCTGCCTACCGCGAGCGCATCTCTCAGCTGGAGTGGATGACCCCGACCACCCGCGAGCGTGCCTTGGAGAAACTTTCCCAGTTCAAGGCCAAGATTGGCTTCCCGGATTCCTGGCGCGATTACTCCGCCCTCGAGGTTTCCGGCAAGGGCGCGGACCTGCTGGCCAATGCGCGTGCCGGCTCTGCCTTTTCTCACGACTTTGAGCTGGTCAAGATTGGCAAGCCGGCCGATCGCGATGAATGGGTGACTACCCCGCAAACGGTCAACGCCTTTTATAACCCGGTGGTCAATGACATCACCTTCCCGGCGGCAATCCTGCGCCCGCCGTTCTATAACCCGAAGGCCGATGCCGCAGAAAACTTCGGCGCCATTGGTGCCGTCATCGGCCACGAAATTGGTCACGGCTTTGATGACCAGGGCTCGCAGTTTGATGGTCAGGGCAACCTGAACTCCTGGTGGTCCGATGAGGATCGCGCCGCCTTTGAAAAGCTCACCGCCAAGCTGGTGGAGCAGTTCAATGGCCAGGTACCGACGGTGCTCAAGGAGGCCGGCATCGAATCTACCGGGGTGAATGGCAGCTTTACCCTGGGTGAGAATATCGGTGACCTCGGCGGCCTGGGTATCGCCGTGGTGGCTTTTAAGAACTACTGCGCCGATAAGGGCATTGATCTGCAGGGCAAGGAGGAAAGGTTCGAGGTAGACGGCGCCGAGCCAGAGCTGGCCGAGCACACCTACAACGGACTGCAGCGCTTCTTCCTGTCCTGGGCCCGCGTATGGCGCACCGCCATCCGCCCGGAGATGGCCACCCAGTACCTGGCCATTGACCCGCACTCGCCGGCGGAGTTCCGCTGCAACCTCATCGCTGCCAATATTGCGGAGTTTTACGAAGCTTTTGACGTAGCGGAGGATTCTGCCATGTACATCGCGCCGGAGGACCGCGTCACCATTTGGTAGCCCTTTTAGCCGGTAGGCGGTGCGCGTAGGCTCGGTGGCATGACTAACGCAGATGCTAACCAGGACCCGCACCGCCCGCTGGAGCCCGGCCAAGAGTGGCACATCGGCGGCCAAGACCGCCAGATGGAGGACAAGGAACAGCTCGAGCAACTCGTTGCCTATATCGACGCCCACTATGACACCCCGGATTTCCGCCCACCGTGGGCTGGGGGCGGCTCCCCCGAGGCGGATCAATATTGCGCGCTCTTGCCGGACCGGATTACACACGCGGCAATGATGGTGCTCGGCACTGCGGTGGACCATGCGCTGCCGGGAACCGCCTATACGGAGGGCATCAGCGTGCAAGAATCTGAGGTGGGAACCATTTTTCGGCCCACAAAGCCCACCGGCCGCTGGGCGGTGTCGCTCCATTCCGGCGGCTGGTGGCGCGGTGCTGGCCAAGCACTAGAGATGCAATGGCGCCCTGAGGTAGCAGCCGCCGCGCAACTATCTGGCACCACCATCATCGATGTGGACTATCCGCTTGCACCCGAACACACCGTGGCGGAGATGGTCACTGCCGTACAGCACGCCATCGACTATGCCCGCAAGCAGGGTGCTTCCAACGTCACCACCTGGGGATATTCCTCAGGCGGGGCACTAGCGGCGCTTGCGCCTGCCGACGCCCTCCTGCTCACCTTCCCCGATTTCGGCGCCCTGGAAAATCTGCCGGAGGATCTCCGTGCCGGCTATGCAATTCCGGCGGACCTTTCTAAGCTCTGCCCGGATATTTTCGTCCAGACCGCGACCGAGGATGAGATTGCTGCGCGTGTTTCTGTGCCCGGCGCCGTGGCACGCGATTACGTTTCCACCCACCGCGTGTCTACCCCGGCGGTTGCCCGTCAGCGTGTGCGGGATGCGGCCACGTTCCTGGCAGGAGAGCTAGAAAAATAACAATTGCCTGGAGGTTCCATGCTAAAAGGGAACTAGTTTCAACAAGGTTGCGACTAGTTCCGCATGACCATATCCACTCATGGCGCGCTATCGCGCCTGCATAAATTCGCCGGCGTAATCATTGCGCCCTTTCTCATTGTCGCAGCGTTAAGCGGGTTTCTCTATGCCTTGGCGCCCACCTTTGAACCGTGGATTTACCACGATGAGGTGACAGCCACCGCGCAAGGCAGCCCGCGCAGCCTTGATGAACAGATTGCCGCCGCCCAGCGCCAGCACCCGGATGGGACGGTGGTTCGGGTTGAGCCTTCCGAAGACCCGCAAGAGACCACCCGCGTGCTTTTCGACGACCCCACCGCCCCCAATTCCAGCTATACCCACGCTGTCTTTGTAGACCCGGTGGACCTGCACATCACTGGCGAACTACAACAATATGGCGGCTCGCGGGCGCTACCTTTCCGCACGTGGGCCTCTAATGGCCACCGCACCCTATGGTTGGGCGAGCCTGGCCGTCTCTATGCCGAACTTGCGGCCTCGTGGCTCGGTGCGCTGAGCATCCTCGGTCTCTACCTGTGGCTCAAGCGTAAACAAAGGAATAAGAAGAAGCGCTCCACGGTACTGGCGCTGCACGCCCGCGTGGGTGCCTGGTTGTTGCCGGGCTTCCTCTTTCTTACCGTTACCGGCCTGACATGGTCGCTGGTAGCGGGCACAAGTATTGGCAAGGTGCGCGAGGAACTTAATTGGAAGGAACCGTCCGTGGCCACTTCCGTTGCAGAAGCGGGGGCTAGTACTGGGGCGGGGGAGCATGCCAACCACGCCGGGCACGCGGGTCACGCCGGGCACGCGGGTCACGCCGGGCATACGGGACACCACGGTGCCGCAGAACTCGCCGGAGCCCAAACTGCAGAATCGACCGCCCGTAGCCAGGGTTTGACCGGAGTGCTGGAAATGACCCCACCGGAAAAGCCCGGCGATGCGTGGGGCGTGCGGGAGGCTCGTGCGGCCTTCAAGTTACGCAGCGACGCCGTGGCGGTTACTCCGAACGGGGAGGTCATCGACCGCATCAATTCGGCCGACTGGCCGCTTGCGGCACAGCTAACCTCGTGGCTCATCCAGCTGCACATGGGTACGCTTTTTGGAATCTATAGCCAGGTTGCATTGGCGGTACTCGCCCTCGGCCTGCTCGTGGTGAGCATTGCGGGCCTGTGGATGTGGTGGAAGAAACCGCGCCGCCGCCTGCCCGAGCTAAAAATTACCCCCGCCGTGCTGGCGGGGGCGGTGGCCTACTCAATCATCGCGCCTCTCTTTGGCGCTTCGCTGCTGCTGTTTTTCCTAGGTGATTGGATCGTGCGGCGCCTGCGCGCCCCGAAGCGGGATCGGGGCGCGGCCGCTGGGGAGGTTACTCCTCGCCCTCGGGGCGAATCTTCATCTCGGAGTCTTTCCACAGTCCGGAACGGGTAATGTCCTCATAATCAATCTCGGCTGGGACTGGGGCATTGCCCTGTGAATCGGTACGCAGTTCGTACTTTTCGATGGCACCCCAGTCGCGTGCCCAATCATTATTGAGGTAGCTCGGGATCTCATAGGAGTAGTTGACCGCCTCCGCGGTGGACATGGCACCACCACCAGAGAAGGACTGGAAGTCCGTCAGCGAGGTCTGGGCCGAGGAATCCGGCAGGATGCGATACTCCGGGATTTCCGTGACGCCGGCGAAGTGGTCAAAGGTGCGCTGGCACGGGAACTGTAGGGCTACGGCCCAGTCCAATAGTGCCGGGGTGTCCTTGGAGAACTGGTTATTGATGGTGTCCAGCTCCGGCACGCGCGGCGGGGTAAAGGCCAGCCAGTCATCCTCATCGGTGGAATCATCCGTTGCTACCAGGCGCACCACGTTGGCATCCTTTGGCAACTTATCCAGCGGCAGGCGCAGGTTGCGCCACTTTGGCGTGGCACCGACGGCGGAGAGTTCTTCCTCGCCAGTATTGGTGACCTTTCCGGAGCCATCGATGGTGCCGTATTCGAGGCTAAGCTTCATGCCTTCCTGCTCTACCCCGTTGACGTCGTGGTGGTAGATATTGCCGGCTGCAGATACGGCGAGCACGGGAGTATTGTCCTTGGCCTCCGGCAGGTTGTACCACTTGGTGGTCACCTCAGAGGTGGAGTCTTGCGCCTCGGAATAGGAGCCGAGCACCGGGACCTTGGTGTAATCCAGGTTGAACGGCAGGTGCATGGTAGAGCCATTGACACCCTCAGTGCCGCGTACTCCACCCTCCGAGGTATTGGTGGTTTCCTTGGACTTCTTGTCCTTTTTGTTTTGCTTATTCTTTGTCTCCTGGGAATCAGCGGAATCGCTGTTACCGCCGGATTCGGTATCCGCACCCGAGGTAGCGGTCTCCGCGCTATCGGAGGAGGAGTCGCTGGAGCCATCCGCGATGGCACCTACGGAGGCGGAATTCTGGTTTTCCGGCTCGATGGATTCAGGGATGAAGTTTGGATCGAAGCCCTTGTGGGTCTCGTCCTGGTCCACCAGGGAATCGCCCAAGTCGCCTTCGACCGGGGTCAGGAAGGAATCATTGGTGTTGGTCTCCACCATGGTCTGATCCGCCAGAGCGCAGGTATTGCCGCGCAGGGAGGCCACGTTTCCCTTGCCCACGGAGTAGGAATCCGCCTGCGAGACGGTGGCCTTGGCAAAGGAAGCACACGATAGCGCTACCACGATGGCACAGGCCAAGGCGATGGGCGCGGACATGATACCGGCGGAGCGCGAAACCTTAGCGGCGGCATTTTTCTCAAATTCCGCCAGGGTGCCGGCCTCTTCTGCTTGGGACTTGCGGTAGCTATGGCGCAGGGACTGCACTATGCCGATGGCGAAGATGACCAGCGCGATGGCGAGGAGCACCTTATTGGCCTCGATGGCCTTGAATTGCACCGTACGATCCCACCACGGGATGCCAAAGGAGGAAACGTACCACCAGGCGTTCCAGCCGGCGAAGGAAATGGCCAGCAAGAAGACCACCGCAGCGATAGCGAAGGTGCGAGCACGCGGCGAACGCAGTGCGAATTGGGAGAGCACCACGGCACCGAGGGCGGCGATAACACCGGCCACGCCGGCGTAAATGCCAAAGTGGTGGGTCCACTTGGTGGGGGTGAACATGAGGAAGAACATGGACAGCGCCACGATAATGAGCAGGCGCTGGGTCGGGCCAACGGCAGCACCGACGACGCGGCGGTCCTTGATGAAGGCCGCCACGATGAGCACCAAGCAGAAGAGCATGGTGAAGACCGCGAAGCGGCGGGTGAGCGAGCCATCCACCGATTCCTGGAAGAGGGTGGAGTAGCGCGCGTACTCCGCGTACCACGGCAGGGAGGGGCCGACCTCGGAGCGCACGCGGGTGGACTCCAGCACGGTCGATAGCGTCTGATCACCAAAGGCAGCAACCATGATGGCGGTGCCAGCGCTAAGGAATGGCGCAATGAGCGCGAGCCAGCCCAGGGCGCCACCGCCCATGGACGGCACGCGCTCGGCCATGGCGCGGAAGAGGTGCGGCAGGCTGACCAGGAAGACGCCCACGGCAAAGAGGCCGGTGGGGCCGGCGGCCAGGGTAATGGTTGCGGCGATGGTGCCCACGGCCGCCGGGAGCAGGCGGCGGGTGGCGATGGCGCGCTCAAAGGAGGCCCAGGTAAACATCACGCCAAGCGCCACGATGGGCTCGGGGCGGGTGCCGTTATTATAGGGCAGCCAGAAGGCCAAGAACATAAGCGCCGCGGTCCAGTGAGCGACCCGGCGGCCGTCGACAAGCTGGCCAAAGCGCGGGAGTATCTCGCGGGAGAGGATAAACCAAATAATGAGCCCAGAAATCAGGCCGGGCAAGCGCACGAAGACCGAGGCGGTGGAAATCTGGGAGAGAACGGCAACCAGGTCATAATAGGGGGCGCCGAAGGGCGCCTCTGGCACGCCGTACCAGCGGTAGTAGTTGGCCATGTAGGTCGCGTGATCGAAGACGCGGCTCATGGAGAAGATGAAGCCATCATCGGAGGTATTGGCGCCGAAGATATACCAAAATCCCAAGACGGCGGTCACCACGCCATCGAGCGGGCGCACCTTCTTCCACGTCTTAGGCATGAAGCCAAAGCGGCGGCCATCGAGGCGGTCGATGCGCCATAGGCAGAACAGGGATACGACCACCATGGCGGTGCCCAGCCACATGGCGATGGTCTTGAGCAACGTCGGGGAGGAGGTGAAGCGGGAATTGATATCGACGTGCACATTGAGGCCGTCGTCAAGCAGGGCCTGCACGTCCGCTTTATCGTCTATTTCGGTATAGACACCGGTGACCTGCGGGCGCAGATCCTCCTCGGTGGTCTTTTCATGATCCCCCACGCGCACGCTGGTGCCATCGCCCGTAGCAGAAATCTCAATCTTGGCGTCCTTAGGGAGCTTGGCTACCTCTTTGGAGTTGAGGGTAAGCAGAACCTCATCCAAGGAGACAACGGAAAGGCCCTCCTCATTCGCGCGGACAAAAAGGCCGCGGTTGGAGGCTTTCTTGGACTCCGGCGGGACGGTGCCGTAGACCATGGACTGTCCCTCACGCAGCTCATCGACTGCGGAGATAGGGATGGTGGCCTGAAGATCCTCCGGCGCCACGGAAATGAGTGGCGCGTTGATGGATTGCACGGAATCATGCTGCGGCCAGTCATAAGAGGACTGAGTTTGGGTCACCGGCAGTAGCGGGGTGGCTACAAAACACAGGAAACCAATCAGTCCGGCAATGATCGCGGTCCACCGCAGGCCCGCGGGGGCGGCGGCGAAGCGGGAGCTAGCAGGTCGCGCTTGGGTGGTATTCGTAGTGAGGCTATCTGACACGGCGATTAGTCTACGTCAGATAACCCTCTCCGCCCGCGGGCACACCCTGCCACGGGCGGGAAGTGTGGGTGAACTTACTTGGTGCGAACGGCTGTTACGAAGGGGCCGGTCTGCTTTAGCTTCCAGCCCTTGTCAAAGACATCGGCGTTGAAGAAGACCGCGCGATAGCGAATATTCGGCTGATTGGGGTAGATATCTTCTGCCAAATGCAGCTTGAAACCATCGTCCTTATTTTCTAAATCACCGCGGAAGATCATGACATCTGGGCTGCGCCACGCAGCGGAATCCAGGGCCTTGCGGAACTCCTCCGGCTTCATGTCCCAGGAATCGTTGGCCCAGGTTTCAATCTGCTCATTGCGGGTGCTGAACTCACCCAGTGGATTGGCATAGTGGCTGGTAAAGGCGTTAAAACCCCAGTATGGGTAGTAAGACATGAAAATCTTTTCATCCGTGAGCACCACCGTCTCATCCGGCGTATAGCCCTGGTCCTGGATGAAGTTGTGGATATCCAGGTAATAATGAGCAGAATCGCTAGTGAAGCGGTCGGCGCGCTCGCCATAGCCATCGGTATCGCTATAAGCGTGGTCGATGGCGTCCTCGTTGGCCTCCGGAATCTGCTGCGCATAGAAGACGCCGGCCAGGGCGAGGATAATGCCCAAGACCGCGGTGATTTGCTTATTGGTGGTGTGGGAGAAGCGCGCCGGGTAGAGGCGGTGTACGCCCAAGAGGCGAACCTCGGCTAAGGCTAGGACACCGGCGGTAGCAAAAAGGAGTACCACGATGATTTCGAGGCGGAAGCTCAGCAGCGTGGTGCCGGCCAGCGTTGCCACCATAGACACCACGGTCCACAGGTAGGTGCCGACGAGGGAGATGCCCAGCGCACGCACCTCTACGTCCTTGAGGCGAATGACAATATAGACCAGCCCCATAAGGCAGAGGAAGCCCACAATGCTAAAGGACAAAAATGGCACTGGAATCTGGGTGCCTTCCTCTGGCAGGTAGTGCTGCGCGGTGGTCTGCAGCGGTACTGGCGAGTGCATGACCGCCCATACATAGGGTCCCCAGGCGATGAGCGCAATGGCAATGGAGCCTGCCGCCATTACCGCCAGTCGCACGATGGGTCGCCACGTATGCTCAAATAGCGCGGTAAAAAGCGCGATGAGGCTGACCACGGTGAGCGCGGCCGCACCGGTGAAAAGCGTGTAGAAGGTGGCGGAAATGCCCAGGTAGAGTGTCACACCCAGGGTGGAGAGCCAAGAGCCACGGAAGGCGCGGGCGCTGAGCACCGCGACGGTGGGCAGGCCCATGGCGATGACCGCGGAGTAGGGCTCCTCGGCCGCGATGGTAAGCGTAATCGCGGTGGTGACTAGGGCGATGGCGGTGGCGACCGGTAGGGAGCTGGTGAGGCGCTGCCAGAGGGGCACCAAAATGCAGCCGGCTACAGCGATGGAGATAAGCGCCCAGGGCTGGTAGACCTCCCATCCCGGAATGCCCAATAGCGCTCCCAAGCGGCCGCCCAGCCAGAACCAGCCAATGGGGTAAAAGGACGGCATATCCTGGTAGTTCATATCCGCATAGCCCATCTCATCCACCGAGCGGGTGAGGAACTGGGTGCGGAAAGCCTGGTCCACCTGCACGCCGTCGAGCCACAAACGGGAGGCGGACAGCGGCAGGCCCACGGCAGCCAAGGTCAGCAGCGCGGGGGAGAGGTAGGTGACCGCGTAGGTCAGCCAGACCCGCCAGCGCGGCCGAGTAAAGGAATCCTTGTAGTGGTCATAAAGCCACCACACGCACAGCCCGCCGGCTAGAGCCAGCGTGACCACCACACCCACAGTGCTCAGCGCGCGGGTGACCATGGAGGTATTAAAAGAAGGCAGAGACACCGTCTTGAAGGCAAACCAGCCCAGCAGCGTGACCGCACCACTGGCCAGGGCGGTCAACACAATACCCAGCAGGGTCGCGCGATGAGTCAGCGCATCGGCGCGGTAGGCCTCGGTGCGCGGATTTTCGCTCACGGGCGTTGACTGGGTGGGTATAGCTGTGCTTGTCATGCCCATTAGTTTCGCATACCCAAGCGCCACAACCCAGATTTGGCGCGGGCAGGAAAACACTTGCTTTCCGGCGCCCCCTTATACACCACCGCCCCCGCCCCTCCCCGCCGCGGGCGTGCGGCGAGACGGAGGAGCGGGGGCGAGGCGGCTGGCAGGCGCCAGTGCAGAAACCGCGGTGAGTTAGAACGGCAGCTTGCGGAAAATGGCCTGCGGGATGAACTTGAATGCCAAAGAAACGTATTCAAACAGCGGGTGCACGAAGATGGACTGCTTGCCATCGAGCACGGCCTTCACGGTGGCTTCGGCAACATCGGAGACGTTGACGGTCAACGGGGCGTCGCCAGCCTCGGCGGACATCTTGGTACGCACCTGGCCCGGGCGGACAACCAGCACGTTGGCGCCGGTGCCGCGCAGGGCCTCGCCCAGGTTGATGTAGAAGCCGTCCACGCCTGCCTTGGAAGCACCGTAGACAAAGTTGGAACGGCGCACGCGCATGCCAGCCACGGAGGACATGGCGACGATGGTGCCGTGGCCCTGGTGCTTGAACTTCTCGCCCAGAAGCACGCCCACGGAAACCGGGGCGGTGTAGTTGGTCTGCGCGGAGGCGACGGCCTTGTCGTGGTTTTGCCACAGCTCCTCCTGGTCACCCAGGGTGCCGAAGGCAACGATGGCCACGTCTACATCGCCGCGTTCCCAGGCCTTATTGATTACCTCTGGGTGGGAGTCAAAGTCAGTGGCGTCGAAGTCTAGAACCTCTACGTCAGCGCCGCGAGATTCCAGGTCTGCCTTGGCCTGGGCGATGCGCGGGGACTCCGGGCGGGCAGCCAGGGTGACCTTGGCGGGGCCGCGCTGCAGGAATTCGGAGACGACGCCGAGGCCGATCTCAGAGGTGCCGCCCAGAAGCAGGATGTGTTGTGCTTGGCCTACTGCATTAAGCATGGTCAGTAAATCTCCTTAAAGGTGTTATTTCCAGTGATTAGTGCAGCTCGAGGCGGCGGGACATATCGGAGGCGAAGACGCCGGTCGGGTCGATTTCATTGCGGGTCTTCAGCCAGCCCTCCATGCCCGGGTACATCTTGTGGAAGTTCTCCGCGGAAGTGCGGGATTCCTTGGCCAGGTAGAGGCGGCCGCCGAATTCCATCACGCGGCGGTCCAAGTCATCCAGGAACTTGCCCAGGCCCGGACGGATGGGGAAGTCCACGCAGACGTTCCAACCCGGCATTGGATAGGACAGCGGCGCGCGGTTGCCTTCACCGAAGAAGCTTGAACACGTTGAGGGCCGAGTAGTGGCCGGAGCGTTGCATATCGCGGATGATCTCCTTGAACGGCTCCACGGCCTCGGTCGGTACCACGAACTGGTACTGCAAGAAGCCCTTGGAACCGTAGCCGCGGTTCCACTCGCCGATGAGATCCAACGGCTGGTAGAACTGCGTCAGGTTCTTGACCTGGTTCTTGGCCGGTGCACCCATGGTGTAGTAGGCCAAGCCCACAGCGGAGAGGGAAAGCTTATTCATGGTCCAGGACGGGAAGATGTCCGGCACCGTCATCAGCTGCGGCGCATTGAACTTCAACGGATCCTTAGCCAGTTTCGGGGCTAGCTCTTCCAGCTGCGCCAAGGTGGCCAGCGAACCGCGGGAAATGGTGGAGCGGCCCAGTTTTGGTTCTGGGGAAATGACATCGAACCAGGCGGAAGAATAAGTGTAGTTGTGCTCGGAACCATCGGAGTGGAACGCGATGGTTTCATCCAAGTTATCGGTGCGGTCTGTATCCGCGATGAAATAAGCGGTTTCCGTCTTGGTCATGCGGATGGTGGCGCGCAGGATGATGCCGGTCAGACCCATGCCGCCAACGGTGGCCCAGAAGAGGTCGCCGCTGGGGTCATCCTCGGAGCCTTCCGGGGTCAGGTGCAGCACGCGGCCATCGGCCACGAGCAGCTCCATGGAGACCACGTGGTTACCAAAGGAGCCGGCGGAGTGGTGGTTCTTACCGTGAATATCCGGGCCGATAGCGCCACCGATGGTGACCTGGCGGGTACCCGGCAGAACCGGAACCCACAGGCCATAAGGCAGGGCAGCCTTCATCAGCTGGTCTAGGGTAACACCACCATCGACGTCCACCAGAGCGGACTCCGGGTCGATGGAGTGGATCTTATTGAGCTTTTGCATGTCGATGACCAAGCCGCCGCCATTTTGGGCGGGGTCACCGTAGGAGCGGCCCATACCGCGGGCAATGACGCCACGGCGCAGGTGGGCGGGCTTATCCGAGTTATCTTCTGCAACCTGGGCCACGGCCTTCTTGATCACGTCCACGTCTTCGGTGGCGAGAACATGGGCGGTCGTCGGGGCGGTGCGGCCCCAGCCGTGCAGGGACTTTTCAGTGGTATGTAATTCCATCTCTTACTCTTTGCTCGACGGATTTGTGTCGCCTCCCTAGCCTACCTAGCTCACACGAGGGTAGACGGAGTGACGCGAGTGATATTCAGAACAAAACGGACGCTTGTACTGCCCGAATGTGTCCGTTTATAGATCCATAAGCGCGCGGATTTCCTCCGGCAGTTCTTCCTGAGATTCAATAGTCGGGCCATCGTACTCCCGCAAAAGGTCATAGACTCGAGCGCGCGAGGAGGAATCCAGCATGGGCAATTCCTCTGCCATCAGGCGAGTCATGAAAGGACTCAACGGCACATCGGTGTGTTCCGTGGCCTCGAAGTGGCCGTTGCGCTTATCGTCTTCCGCACGCACATCCTGAGCCGCCTGCTGCGCTGGCGTCATATGCTCTGTCTTATCCGAGTACATGCGCATTAGCTTACCGCCGCTTAAAGTGGTCGCTATGACCAACAACCACGAGACGCAAGATCAGCGCCAAGACAACTACGCCCTCGATGACACCCTGGCTGGTCGCATCACCCAGGCGGCCGCCGTAGGTATCGCGACCTCTTATCCGGATTGGATCACATCCAAAGGCGGTTTGATTACTGCCTATACCTTGTCTTTCTTTGGTTTTGGTGCCCTGGTGGCCTATACCAACGCGCACGCGGAACAGGATGGTGATGAGCCGCGCTCCCCGCAGGATGCATCCGATCAGGGCCTCAAACCCTGGGCCATTTTTGCCGCAGTGGTGCTGCTGCTCATCCTAGGCGGCTGGATGAACGTTGCAATTTCCCGCCGAATGGTAAAGTTCCTGCGCAAGCGCGGTGCCAAGCGGCCCTGGACCCTGTTGGGCGCCATTGGCGCGGCACTGACGTTCCTGATTAGTGAGCTGGAAGCGCGCGATATTGCAAAACTAGCTTCCTAAAACTTGCGTATGGTGGGGCCCATGAACGCAGGGGTCACCGATATCGCACAGGCGCGGGCCAAACGCGCCAATAGCGTGGTATCCCTCAAACGCGAGCCCCTAACAATCATTTGCCAAGCCGCGAATATCCGCGCCGATGGTGAGGTGCACCGCCAGATTGGCTTTAGCGATGCCCTGACCTTCACCGAGTTGCACCGTGTGCTGCGCATTTGCTTTGGCCTGCCGGAGGAGGAATCCCCCTGGCACTTTTATGAACACACCGAGGCGCGTGGCCCGCGCATCGATCCGGAACGTCAGGCCTCCGAATTCCTCTGGCGCGAAGGCGATCAAGTCGACTTCGCCTGGGGGTTATGGGACTTCGAGCTGGTGGTAGCTGAAATTTATCCGCGCGATAATGGCACCCCGGAAGCGCTATGCGTAGGCGGCTCGGGCTCGCTCTTTGCACCCTTTGAATTAACCAGCGTCAACCGGGAATTGACCGGGCAAGAAGTCACCGATGAGGTCCTTTCCGCGGTAGTGTCCCCTGTGCGTGATTTGATTGAGCGCACCAAGCTCTATGACTTTGTTCCGCTGCTGCAGGCGATGGACCTAAGCAGGGGTACCGAATTGTCGCCGAATACTGCCCGCGTGCTCGCCAGCCTGCCGCGCGAGGTTACCCATGAAGGCAAAGATGCTTTTTGGTCCATGGCGCTAGCCCTATCGTGCATGGGTGGCGCGGAGCTGACCGATTCCGTGGTGGAGACCACCATGGATGCCCTCGGCTGGGTTAATGACGATGGCTCGGCGCTGACCGGGGCTGAAGTGCGGGAGTTATGTGCGGCATCGTTGCAGCAATTGGCTGGGATAGGCGCCTATGGTGCCGAATCCGCCGCGCCGGTGGATCGGTTGGACATGTACCGAGCGCTCTTGCGCGGGTAGGCTACTCACTCGTGACTAACTCCGCTGATGACGCCGTAGAAGTAAAACCTTCGTCCACCTCGCTGCACACCCAACTGGTGCGATTTATTTCCGTGGGTGTAGGTGCCGCCGCCATTGACTATGGCCTGACGCTTTTATTGACGTATGTGGGACTGCACCGTTCCGCCGCCAAGGCCATCGGTTGGGTCTTTGGCACCATTGCCGCCTACCTGGCTAATGCGCGGTGGACCTTTGGGGTCAAAGTCTCCGGCCGTACGGCCGTTACCGTGGGGATCTTGTACGCCTCCACTTTCGCGGTTCAAAACTTCTTGTACTGGGTGCTCAATGAGCCGCTTTTATCCCTTGGCTTAGAAGGCGTGCTTAAAGACACCATCGCCTTTGTCATCGCCCAGGGCGTGGCCACAGTGACCAATTTTGCCATTCAGAGGGCCTTCATTTTTAAAGAAAAATAACCTCACCACGGGAATCGAGCCCGACCAATCTGCGCGCGGGGTGTCAAGCTCTCGGTGGTGGCGGGTATGTGCCGCGCTTATCGATGCCCCCCTTGCCCAGCCCCTGCAGTTCGGCTTCGGCCTAGCTAGGGCGCCGGAAATCTTCCCTGCGCCCGCGGTTGTGGAGCTTGAGCCATTCGATAAAGCCGGCCGGATCGTGGCGCTGGATCAGGAAGAACCAGCCAAAGCGGGCGAATTCCTGCGGCAGTAGCTTGCGCATGCCGCGTTGCCACAGCAGGTAGCCGCGATTGCGGTAAGTGAAAAACCGCTTGAACTCACCCTCTGGAAACTGGGTGTGCATCTTGCCGCCCAAAATGGGCTTAAACTCATCCGATCCATCTGGGTGCAGGTAGCTTGTGGTCAGCGCCGTGCCGAAAGAAAGCCCGGAATTGACCAGCCGGCGGTGGTATTCCACCTCATCGCCGCGGATAAAGAGCCGGTAGTCCGGCACACCAATGATCTCCATGGCCGCTGCGGAAATCAGCGCGCCGTTAAATAGCGATGCGATGCCAGGCAGGAAATCGCCCTCCAGCTCATCCATTCGTCGGCGCCACACTAGGCCTTGGCGCAGGGGGAAGGCGAGCTGGTCGGGATCGTTGATATTGCATACCGCTGGCGAGACCTCATGCAAACGGTTGGCCTCGGCCACCCGATACAGCTCCGCAAGGACCGTGTGATCGGCGGGGCGGCCATCGTCATCGGCACACCACACGGCATCCGCGCCCAAAGAAAGGGCGGTGAGAAAGCCTAGCGCAAAGCCGCCAGCTCCGCCCAGGTTGGTCTCCGAAGGCACGTAGACGCCGCGGTCGCCCGCCATGGACTCGACAAGTTCACGCACTGCATTTTCCGCACCATTATCCACCACGATCACCCACTGCACGGGGTGGGTTTGGTGTACCACCTGTTCGAGCGATGCCCGCAGCAGTTCGGCGCGCTGATGAGTAACAATGACGGCGGCGGTAGAACCGGTAGAAGTCAGGGTGGCAGTCATGGGTTCCATCTTGCCACCGGGGCGGGGGACCAGCGCAGAAACACTCCGCATTGGTGGAGCGAAAAGTGGATATAGGCGCCGCTTTGCGGATACTGTGAAACCTATGGAAAACTTCTGGCCGCCTTTTGCGGTGACCATTCGGGCCTGCGATGATACGGGCCGCGGGGTTGACCTGCGTGTCATGCGCGATGAGGACATCGCACAGGTAGCGCAGGTGTGTGCGGAAGATATCTATGGCGACGACATTCCAGAACATGCATTTCCCTGGCTTTTTGATGAGAAGACGAATACCCCCGCCGCCATGGCCCAGCACCGATGGGAGCACCGAGCGAAGCTGTGTCCCCAGAAGTGGACCTTGGATTTCATCGCTCGCCAGGTAGAAACCCAAGAATTAGTAGGCGTGGTGGACCTGGCGGCAGAAAATTTTGCGGCCGCACGGGAAATAGAAACTGCATCATGGGTGCTGCACCGCTTTCAAGGCCAAGGCTATGGCACGCTTATCCGCCAGGCGATGGCGGCGTTTTCCTTCTTGCACCTCGATGCGGGTTCGCTGTGCACCAGTTGGATAAAAACCAACCGCGCCTCAGCCCGGGTGAGTGAAAAGTTGGGCTACCGCGTTAGCACCGAGGCAAAAGAAGAGCCTGCGGGCCCAGAAAAAATTAACCGGCCGGTGGTCAGCGCGCGCCTGAGCGCTGCGGACTATCACCGACCGGAAGGGGTGCAGGTGGACGTGACGGGTGTGGGGGACCAGCTGCTGCATATGCTCAGCTAGTTGCCGCTGGTGTCCTCATTTTCAAAACGCTCGCGCAGGTCGCGGACGTAGTCGCCCACCTCAGGTCCTTCGTACTCACCGACGACCTCGGAAACCTCGCCTACCGAGCGGATCTCACCGTGGTCGATCCACAAGGCGGTATTGCATAGCTGGGCCAAAAAGTCATTGGAGTGGGAGGCAAAGACCAGGATGCCGGAGCGCTTCACCAGCTCCTGCAGGCGTACGCGTGCCTTGGCCATGAAGGCGGCGTCGACTGCACCAATGCCCTCATCCAACAACAGGATTTCCGGCTCAATGGAGGTCACCACGCCGAGTGCCAAGCGCACTCGCATACCGGTGGAATAGGTGCGCAGCGGCATGGAGAGATAATCGCCGAGCTCAGAAAACTCCGCAATCTCATCCATCTTCTTTTTCATCTGCTTGATGGACTGGCCCAAAAACAGGCCGCGGATAATGATGTTGTCGTAGCCAGAAACTTCCGGGTCCATGCCTACGCCCAAATCAAAAACGGGGGCCACCCGACCGCGCACATCGGCAGAACCGCGGGTGGGCTCATAAATTCCAGACAAAAGGCGCAGCAAGGTGGATTTACCGGCGCCGTTATGGCCCACCAGACCCACGCGGTCGCCCTCGCGCAGGTGCAGGTTAATGTCCTTCAGGGCTTCCACCACGACGGTGTTTTGGGCATTTTTGCCAATGGCGCCACCGGCAGAAGAGAGCATGGCCTTCTTCAGTGAGCGAGATTTGGCATCAAAGATGGGAAAGTCCACGCACGCGTTATACGTATCAATCGAGACCATCAGTCAGTATCCTTTCGAGGAATCTCCACAAGTACAGGGCGTGGGCTTAGACCCAGTAGCTGACGCGGAAGCGCCACTTGCGCATGACCAAGCCGGCGATGAGCAGGCCGAGCACGGTGCAGCCGATAACGATCCACCAGTGGTAGGCGGCTACCGGCTCACCGATCATGGGTGCGCGGACGATTTCTAGGTAGTGATAGAGCGGGTTGATCTCCGCGATGCGGGCTCGCCCGGCCACGGCACCGCCCTGATCCTTCAGGGTATTGGTCATCCACACAATCGGGGTGACGTAGAACAAGAGCTGGGTTAAAGCCTCCAGCAGCGGGGCTACGTCACGGAAGCGGGTGGCAATGATGCCAAAGAACATGGTGACCCACACGCCGTTGACCAACAACAACGCCAAACCTGGGATAAAGAGGAAGAACTCCCAACCCAGACTGCGCGGGAAGATGAGGATAAGCAACAGCCAGATGATGAGGTTATGGCCCAAAAATAAGGTTTGGCGCCACACCAGGCGGTAGACGTGCACCGAAAGAGGGGCGGGAAGCTGTTTAATCAAGCCCTCATTATCAATGAAGACGGTGGAGCCTTCCTTGATGCAGCCCGAAATGAAGGTCCACATAATAAGGCCCACGGTGACGTGGGGGAGGAACTCCGCAACGGGAATCTGGAAGAGCATGGAATACAAAAGGCCCAAGGCGAGGGCCATCACGCCGGTGGCGATGGTGATCCAAAACGGGCCCAGGACAGAGCGGCGGTAGCGCTGCTTAATATCTTGAATACCCAGTTTGAACCACAGCTCGCGCTGCTGTGCCCCCTGCGCAAGGTCCGCGAAGGCGGCCTTGAGGGTCTCGGACTGGGACGCTGGGGTGGCCTCGCCGTCTGGCTGGGAGGTCATGCGGGCGATATCAGCGCGCAGTTGATTGTTATCTTGCACGCTCAACACCCTAGCGCGCGGGCTGGGCAAACGGGAACTACACGCCGCTAGCCTGCGAAAACGGCCGTATTCAGCGAAAATCCAGATTTGGGAAACTTGGGCCAAACGCGTATACAGTAGGGAATCGACCGCCACTGAGTGGCGATGCCTAGCGCGAAAAAGAAGGGACCGAAATGCCAGCAGGAGCTTCGGCGCACTATGACGTATTCAGTGTGCGCGGTTTATATACCGGGCTATCTGATGGTTGGACCTACCTTAACGCGCACGCGGTTCCCCAGATTTCTGAGCGAGTAGCCTCCGGCGTGGCCCGCTCTTTCCGTATGTCTACCGCGGTGGCGCCCCAGGAAGGGCCGGGTGGCGCCCACTCTGCCACACCCGCGCCGGGGCGCTTGGAAGGAGATGGGAATTACACCGCTGCGCGCATGGCCGTAGCGGATCTGACCGGTTCCAAAGCAGACCGCGTGGTGCTCGGTCCCTCCCTGCCGGTTCTTTACCAGTCCTTGGCGCATGCGGCGCGCCCGCTTTTACGCAGCAATTCCTCACTAGTGCTCTCAAAGCTGGACCCGCCTTCCCTGTATTCAGCATTTTCTGAGGTCAAAGCAGAAACCCGCTGGGCCCAGCCAGACTTAGGCACGGGTGAGTTGCCGGGGTTCCAATTCGCCGAGCTTGTCGACGGCTCCACGCGACTTGTCGCTTTCTCTGCCGCCCACGAGCTTTTGGGTACGGTCTCCCCGACGGCTGAGATCATAGACACCGTGCATGAACGCTCTCGCGCCTGGACGCTTCTCGACGTCTCTGCGATCGCCCCCTACCGCCCCATCAACTTCGATGAGCTCGGTGCCGATATCTTGGGTCTCGACCTTGGTCTGCTGGGCGGCCCGCAGCTAGCGGCCTTGGTATTCCGCGATACCCGTATGTTCCGCCGCCTCGATGCCCTTGATCCGGTGCATGCCAGCAAGGGCGCTCGCAAGCTGGAAACGCCAATTTCCTCTGGCCTGGCCGGCGGTGTCGGACCACTCGTGGACCATCTTGCCGCCCTCGCCGGTGGGGAGAATGGCTCCCGCCGCAAGCGCCTGCGCACCTCTATGGATGCGCTTAGCGCCTACCTCGAGGACCTGCGCGGGGACCTTTATTCCTTCTTGAGCACCTTGCCTGCCGTGCACATCCTCGGAGTGACAGGAGAGGCGGCCGCAGGCGCATCCGATGATCGCCTGCCGCGCCTTACCTTTGCTGTGAAGGGCGTTCCGGCGGAGACCGTGTACAAGCGCCTCTTTGATAATGGATTAGTCACCACGCTTGCCCCACAGACCCCGTTGCTTACGGAGATGGGCGTGGAGGAAATCGGCGGCGCCGTTACCGTTTCGCTTGGCCCCTTCAACACTTATCACGACGTCGAACACCTCACCCGTGTTGTAGCCTCACTGGCTTAAGCGGTAAGCACCAGGGTGCCGGTGACTTCACCGCTGTCGAGTGCAGCGTGGGCGCGGGCGGCGTCGGCAAGCGGGTAAGTGGCGTGCAACGCATGCTTTACTCGGCCGTCCTCCAACATGGGCCAGACATTTTCTACTGTGCCCGCCACAATCTGCGCTTTGTCTTCTAGATCGCGGGCGCGCAGCGTCGTCCCTTGGATAGTCAGGCGCTTGGACAGCATGGCTCCTAGATTGATTTCCGCTTTGGTGCCGCCCTGCATGCCGATAATGATGAGCTTGCCGTCCTTAGCTAGGCACTTCATATTCTTTTCTAGGTACTTTGCACCGATGATGTCCAAAATAACATCGCAGCTTCCCTTTAACTCATCTAAGAAGTCCTGCTCCTTATAGTTGATGAGGATGTCGGCGCCCAGCTCGCGGCAGCGATCCAATTTCTCTTGCGAACCGGCCGTTACCGCCACTTCTGCTCCTAGCGCCTTGGCTACCTGGATGGCAAAAGTACCAATGCCACCGCCTCCACCATGGATAAGCACACGCTGGCCCTCGTGGAGGTTCGCCTCGATGCCCAGGTTGGACCAGACGGTGCATCCGACCTCGACTACCGCCGCGGTTTCCTCAACGCTATACCCCTGGGGTAGAGGAAGTAGCTGGCCCTGTGGGACCGCAACGTATTCGGCGTAGCCACCACCAGCGAGCAAACAGCCCACTTCGGTGCCCACCTCCCAGTCGGTATCCCCGGCGTCCGTGATGGTGCCCGCTGCTTCCAAGCCCAGGATTTCTGACGCCCCCGGTGGCGGCGGATAAGCTCCCATCGTTTGCAGGATATCGCCGCGGTTAACGCCTGCCGCCTGCACCTTGACGAGAACCTCGCCCGGCTGGAGCTGGGGAACCGCGACCTCTTGGAGTTCTAGGGACCGGCGCTCATGGGGATCGGTCTGGACAATTGCCTTCATTTTTCCTGTAGTCATAGGCCCAATCTAACGAACCTGGTGTGTCCTGCGCTACGAAAAATGCTGTATTTCAGCATTGCAGGTGGATTTTTGGGAAACCAGGCCATCTATTTAGTACACTGACTAAGTTGCTTCGTAGGCAAGAAGAGTGCCTTCGATATACAACGTGGAGACGTGGCAGAGTGGCCGAATGCACCGGTCTTGAAAACCGGCGAGGTAATACCTCCGCGGGTTCAAATCCCGCCGTCTCCGCCAACGTCTTAATTTATGGCTCGGCGATACCTCGGTAGCTTCTGGCTCACGCTAGGAGTTACCGTTTTCTCGTTTTACTTATGTGCGGATATCCCGGGAAGCCTCACCCTGGATGGTGTTAACCCGAACTTGGTCATGGCGGGGCACCGGAAAAACGGCTTGGGGTAAAAACCTGCTTCTTTTGGTGCTGCGGCGTTTCATACCGGGGGATGATGCGCCTGCTGCGGCGTTTCATATCGGGGGATGATGCGCCTGGTGCGGCGCAGACTTAATCTTGGAAATGTACAGGGCAAGTGAGATGTGATTGTGATCAAGCTCTGTAGCGAAGATAAAAATTACTCGGCGAAAGGACACCATGAGCACTTCGGAGTTTTACCTAGCAGCAGCGGAATCTACTAACCCTAACGATACGTGGTGGTTCCTCGGGTTCCTTCCCATCTTTTTGCTCGTCGCGTTCTGGATAGCGGCCTTAATTTCTATCATTTCTTCTGGGTACACGCTTGCAGCGAAGGTGCTCTTTATCGTCGCTACCTTCACACTGCCCTTCTTAGGACCGCTTATCTGGTTCCTCTTTGTTCGCGGAAAAGAAGACAAGAATAGAAGGGTCTAGACGGCTCGCCGTGGGGGCGCGTTAACACGCTCCTTGTTGTTCCAACCACGCGTTAATGCCGCCACGCAGGGAAACCACCTGTGAGTATCCGCGCTCGCGCAGAGCGTGGACGGCTTGGGCGGAGCGGATGCCGCTGGCGCAATATATAACGGCTACCTCGCCCGGTGCGATATCGGGGTTTTCACCGGCGAGGATGCGGTTGAGGGGAAGATGCGCTGAATTAGGAATGGTGGACCGGGCGCGCTCGGGGTCGGTGCGGACATCGATAAGCATGGCGTGGGCAGGGATCTCGCGGACCTCGGGGGCATCGTCCGGCTGGGTAGGCTCCGCCCCGGTGGAACGGATGGGGATATATTCCCACGTCCCAGAAAGGGCCTCGTAGTAGCCGAGCGTGCCCATAAGCGGGGTGCCGACGCCGGTAATGATTTTTAAGGCTTCCAAGGCCATCGCGGATCCCACCACGCCGACGATCGGCCCCAGAACGCCGGCCTGAGAGCACGAAGGAACCTCGCCTGGGGCAGGGGCAGTGGGAAAGACATCCTCGTACACGGGGCCCTTGCCCGACCAAAAGACGCTCATTTGCGCATCGAATCCCAAGATAGAGGCCCAAATGTGCGGAATGCCCAAGCTATGGGCGGCCCAAGAGCACAGGTAGCGGGCGTCGAAATTATCCGTGCCATCGAGGAGCACGTCGCAGCCGCGCAATTGCTCGAGGGCGGTGGCCGTTTCGAGGCGACCATGGCAGGTGATGTCCACCTCCGGATTGAGCGCACGGACGGCGGCCGCGGCGGAATCAGTCTTCGGCGTGCCGATGGCCGCGGTGGTGTGGATGACTTGGCGGTGAAGGTTAGAGGGGGAGACCACGTCGTCGTCGAAAAGCGAAATGCGGCCTACGCCCGCGCCAGCTAGGTAAAGCAGGGCGGGGGAACCCAAGCCGCCGGCCCCGATAACCGCTACGTGGGCTTGAGCGAGCTTGCGCTGTCCCTCCTCGCCCCAGAGCGCTTCTTGGCGGGCATAGCGGATGCTCATTCCAGACCCACCCAGTTAGTGGAGCCATCGCCGTGGCTTTGTTCCTTCCAGATGGGCACTTCTGCCTTGACGCGATCGGCGCATTCTTCGGCCGCGCGGAAGGCATCGCCGCGGTGCGCGGCGGCCGCAACTACGGCAAAGGCCAGGTCGCCGACCTGAAGATCCCCCGTGCGGTGAGCGGCCCAGAGGCGCACCGGATGGCTGGAGGAGACGGCGTCGGTGATGTCCTGCAGCTTCTCTGGCGCGGAAGGGTGGGCGCTATAGGAAAGAAGGGTGACATTCGGCCGTCCGCCATCATGATCGCGGACGACGCCTTCAAAGGTGACAACGGCACCCATGGCGGCCGTGGCGGTCTCTTCCTTGGCAGCGGCAAGGTGGGATTCAAGGGGCTGATCGCTCAAAAGCGTGCCAATGGTGCAGCCGGTCT
Organism: Corynebacterium sp. LaCa117; assembly: GCF_046717765.1. Taxonomy (NCBI): domain Bacteria; kingdom Bacillati; phylum Actinomycetota; class Actinomycetes; order Mycobacteriales; family Corynebacteriaceae; genus Corynebacterium; species Corynebacterium sp. LaCa117. Next base: position 143,678 of record NZ_CP177102.1, read on the forward strand.
GTTCGGCCACATAGGAGGGATCAGTGCTCATGTACTCCTTCTAACATATCGACGATCGGAACAATTAATTTATCCAAAACTGCACAGCCGTCTTTTACCCCGCCGGTGGAACCAGGCAGCGTCATAGCAAAGGTGGAGTCATTAACACCGGCAATCGCGCGGGAAGCCACCGCGGTGGGCACGCTTTCCAAGCCTCTCTGCCAGAAGGCCACTGCGATGCCAGGCAGCTCGCGGGTGATATGCGGCGCGACAGCCTCTACCGTCTTGTCATCTTGGGTCAGACCGGTGCCACCAGAGGTTAGGATGACCGAGGGTTCTTCGGCGAAGGCGGCAGCAACGGTGGCGGCAATATCGGCATCGGGGACGATGCGTGCAGCGGGGCAGTCAAAGCCCTTGCGTCGCAGGAAATCTACCGCGATAGGGCCGGATCGGTCCTCGTAGATACCCGCGGCGGCGCGAGTAGAGGCGACGATGACGATGGCGGTGCGCTGTGGGCTCATAGTGGGTAGACCTCAACTTCTTGGCCTTCCGCAAGGCGTTGGCCGGCAGGGATGCGGATGAGATGGGTGGCGTCGGCCGCTTGGGCGAGCAGATGGGAGCTGGCACCACCGAGGATATGGGCGTGGGAATCGACGCGCCCACGGCGAAATTGGTCCTTGCATGGGAGGCCTTCGATGCCTGCCGCGAGCGGAACGCGGAATGGCTCCGGAGCCCAGCCCAGTGCCGGGGCCACGAAGAGGCGGAAACTTACCAACGTGGAAATGGGATTTCCCGGCAGACAGATCACCGGCGTGCCGTGGAAAGCAGCGATACCCTGTGGCCCGCCAGGCTGCTGATCCACATGACCAAACCAGCCATCGAGCACTTGGCGTACTACTTCAAACTTCCCAGCAGAGATTCCGCCCGAGGTAATGATGGTGTCTGGGTGATGCTGCGCAATGGCTTCTGTCAAAGCGTGGGTTAAGGCCTGCGGGTCATCATCGGTGGTGATAAAGCCCGCGACGTCGATGCCGGCGCGGTGGGCCAATGCCGTCAATAGCGGCGCATTGGCGTCAGGAATGGCCGCGCTACCACTGCCAATCTCTGCTCCGCCGGTGCAGATGAGGATCCGGGCGGGGCGGTAGACCTCCACCTCGGCGATGCCTTGGGAAGCAAGGGCGGCCAAGCGGACCGGCGTGAGTTTATCGCCCTGGGCCGCCAGGAGGGCGCCTTCTTCTAAGTCCGAGCCGGCGCGGCGGATGAATTGCCCAGGTGAGGTCACCGGCACGGTGACATGGTCACCAGGGGCGAGGAATTCTTGTGGTTCGCAGTGCTCAATAGGCACGATGGCTGCAGTTGCTTCCGGAACTTTGGCACCGGTCATGATGGGGCAGGCCGCGTTGAGTGAGCCGTGGAGCACTTGGGCGGGCTCTGTACCGGCGGCGATGGTGGGGCCTACCTGGTAAGTCCCGGCCGCACACTGAGGGAGGGCGTAGCCATCCATTTGTGAATTATCAAAGCGCGGGGAAGGGAAATCAGCGCGGATATCCGCAGCTAAGACCATATCCTGCGCCTGATTGAGGGTCACGGTGGTCACATGACGTAAGGGCAGGGCCGCGGCGACCTTGCGCGCGTGAATCTCGGGTGTGCGCATGTCGGCTAGTTTACCCGCGGTCTCGACACGGCAGGGGTGCGTAGGCATAGTAGAAGGCATGTTGACCGTTCACTATTTCGCCGCCGCCCGTGCCGCCGCGGGGGTGGCTTCTGAGCAGGTAGATGCCCCCGCTACCTTGGGTGAATTGGTAGCGCAGCTGGGCAAGGACCATACCGGCACCACTGCGGCCGGCATGAGCCTAAAAGAAGTGCTGGGGCGCTGTAGCTTTCTTATCGACGGCGCTGGGAACACCGCCATGGATTCCCCCCTGGCTGGCGTGACCCGCGTGGACGTGCTGCCGCCTTTTGCGGGCGGCTAATCGCGCTGGCGCAGCGGACTGGTAAAGAAATTGATGACGCTGCTGACAATGGAGAGCACGATGGCGCCGATAATCGCGGCTCCCCAAGAGTCGATGATAAGGTGGCCAATTCCGAGGTCCAGCGTATTGAGCGCCCACTCCACAATGATGAGCGCTGCGCCGTTTATGACGAGGGAGAAAAGCCCAAGCGTCAGGCACGTCAGCGGTGCGCCGAGGATGCGCAGCACCGGCGTGACTACGGCATTAATGATGATGAAGACGATGGCAATGGCGATGAAATTTCCGGTTTCGGCCGGAGTGATAGAGATTCCGGGAATGACAGTGACCACGGCCCACAGCGCCACCGCAATGGCAAAGACATTCAGGGCGAAGTTAATGAGCGATCGCATTTAGCCTCCTATGGTTGCGTTCCACGCCTGCAGTAAGGCGTCGGTTTCTTCCCTGGTGGTAACGGTAATACGAATGCCCTCGCTAAAGGCGCGAACGAGCACGCCGCGTTCGGCGAGGCGGGCGGCTACCTCTTGTGGAGTGCCCAGACTGGCAAGATTCTTAGCCGGCAGCCACACGTGATTCGCCTCGGAATGCGGCACGCCCCAGTCCTGCAGGGCTGCTTCTAAGCGCTCGCGCTGGACGACGGTCTCCTCGGTACGCTCCCGCAGTGAATCCTGCGCCGCCAGTGCCGCGCGGGCGCCAACCTGAGCCACGGTGCTGGCGGAGAAGGGGATAGCCACCTTATTGAGGGCCTCAATGATATTTTCCGGGCCGAAGGCATAACCGATACGCACGCCGGCCAGGCCATAAGCCTTAGAGAAGGTGCGCAGGCACACCAGGTTGGGAAAGGTACCCACCAGCTCCGTGCCCAGCGGGGTGTCGGTGTCGCGGTTGTATTCGATATAGGCCTCGTCGAGGGCTACGAGGACGTCGGCAGGCACGGCATCCATGAATGCGGCGAATTCGGCCTTGGTAACCGTGGTGCCCGACGGGTTATTGGGATTGCACACGAAGATGAGCCTGGTTTTATCCGTGATTTTCTTCGCCATGGCAGGAAGGTCCACGCGCTGGTCTGTACTGAGCGGAACCGGAATGGGGTGGGCGCCCACCACTTGGGCGAAGATGGGGTAGGCCTCGAAGGAACGCCATGGGAAGAGGATTTCTTCGCCGGGAGTGGCGGCAATTTCTACCAGCTGTTGGCACAATGCGGAGGAGCCGGTGCCCACCGCTACCTGCTCCTGATCCACGCCCAGGTGCGCGGCTAGGTCCTCGCGCAGTGCGGTGGCCGCAATATCCGGGTAGCGATTAGCCTGTGCGGCTGCCTCCGCCATGGCCGCGGCCGCTTCTGGCAGGGGCGGGTGAGCAGCCTCGTTAGAGGAGAGCTTGAGTGCATCATCGTTGCGCGCACCAGCGACATAAGCAGGGATGGCTTTCAGATCAGGGCGAATCATGCCTACCACTGTAGGGCCTGCGCCTTTGCTGCGGGAGCGAAAGCAGGGGGCTAGTTTGGCAGCGGCGGGGCAGGCAGGTATTGTCAAACGAGGTTCCTAGTGAACCGTGGAGATGTGCCAGAGCGGCCGAATGGGGCTCCCTGCTAAGGAGTTGACCCTTCTGGGGTCCGGAGGTTCGAATCCTCTCATCTCCGCCATCTAATCCCGAGCGTGCGCGCTCGGGATTTTTTAGTTTGCGTTTTCTAGACTCGTCGGCTCCGTGGAGTGGAGAAATCTGCTATTTGTTCTGGTACTTGGCGCAGCGGCGGAAGAGCGTGAGCATGCCAACGCCGAAGATAAAGCTCCCGGTAAATACCGCAGCGCGCAGGGAAGTGACCTCGTGGAAGAGAGCAGGCACCATGAGCATGGCGATAACAGAGCTAATGACTCCTAGGACGAGGAAAGTAATCGTCACGATAGGTCCCGGTGTGGATTGCTGCGGCATGGGGGTCAGTCCTTTCATCACTCAATTCTGATGAAAATAACTCTAGGTTGCCCTCCCAGGAGCTGCAATAGGAAATTCTTAAGGGATCAAGCAGGGCCTTAGGATTCTAGGGCAGGAAAGACCTCGTCGCGCAGTAGGTGGGCGAGCTCGCGATTTGGGTTGGTGGGGTCTACCCATGCGACTTCCGCAATCTCTGCGGCTGCGCGGGCAAGGACAGGGCGGGGATAGGTAAAGATGTGGCCGCGCACGGTTTCGCCGGGTTCGTTGGCGGCCGGTGCGTCGAAGGTGCCGAGCGGGGAAAGCTCCGGGAGGCGGACCTCCACGCCGATTTCCTCTGCGACCTCGCGGGTTGCAGCCTGTGCAGGGGTTTCGCCAGCCTCAAGTTTGCCGCCAGGTAACTGGAACTTGGTGGACGAATCTTTGCGCACGGTGAGGACATGGCCAAAGGAATTTCGGAAAACTACGGCGGCAACTTCAATCATGGGCCCGACTATAACTCGCTGCGGCGGTTTAATTCAGAATGCCGGGTGCCCACTCGCGCTCCACTTGGGCAAGCGCTGCTTCTATCTGCTGCTCATCCAAGCCGATATTGGGAGTGCCTGTGGATACCGGGTCACCGGCGAGCACGGCAAGTAGTGTCCAGCCATTATTAACGGTGGGGCTCACACGCAGATCGTCGGGGTTTTCCGCAATGGCAGTGCCATCTGACCTCATCAGTTCAGGCGGATAGTCGACAGCTTTCACGGTTGCGAGCTCTGGTAGTACTTCCGTGGAGCCATCAGGAAAGAACACCATGATGCGCGCATGGTGGAAGTAATAGTGGTCATCGCCTATAGGGTTCTTTTCTTCCTTGGAATCAAAGTGGTAGAAGTTTCCCACCAGTACGGGATAAAACTCGAGCCAGTTATTGGCCCACGCTGTGCAGAGCAGAGTGCGCTCATTGTGGGTCGAGGCCAGCCAGCGAACGGGCTTGGAAATGCCGAATGCGATGATGGGCAGGCTGATGAGCAAGGCGATGCGGAAATCGAGTCCGGTAAGAGCAAAGGGGAAGAGTCCCAGAATTACGATGCTACCCATATGGAAGAGCTGGAAGAGGAAGTCGAATTTCGTATGGTTCTTGGAGGGGCAAGGGCCGTTATTAATAACGGCCTCGCGCAAGCCGGTGGCATCGGGGCGGGTATTTGGGGTGCTGACGCGCTTGATGTTCTCTTTGCTGAAAAACTCGTCCTCGTGCGGGGAGGATGGCACGTAGTTGCATAAGCGCAGATTCATAGGGGATGGGTACTCCTTGGCTCAGGGGGCTGGCCTGTGCCTATGAGGCTACGGGAAGGCGAAGCGTTACGTGGGCTTGTCGCGACGCAAGAGACAAATGAATATAAAGTGGTGCCCATGAGTGACTCGAGGTTTCCCCGTTCGGTGTTTGCAGTTGGCACCGACCCTGATCCGCGTTTCACGCTCGCTAATGAGCGCACGTTCCTGGCGTGGATTCGCACTTCCCTGGCGTTGATTGCTGGCGGAGTAGCACTTGAGGCCTTTGACGTTCCGCTGCCAGGCACCCTGCGTGCCGCGGTATCGGTCTTCATGCTGATAGTCGCCATAATCTTGCCCGTGGTGGCGTGGGGGCATTGGAAGCAATCAGAGCGCGCAATGCGAGAGAATCGATCGCTACCGTTTAGTTTCGGCCTTCCGGTCCTTGTTGCTGTAATCGTGGTGGTGGCTGGTGCGCTTTTGGTAGGCGAGTTCCTTGTCTAACCAGCCCTTTGATCCTGGTCTGCAACCAGAGCGCACGCGCCTGTCTTGGCAGCGCACCCTTTTGGCGCTTTCCTTAGTGTTGCTAGGCGTGATGCGGGCGGTGAGTGTGCACGTCTTCTTGCCGCTCGTCCTCCTTGCCGCCGGGGTGCTGGCGCTGGTCTTGGCGGTGTGGCAACGTGCCTCGCTTGTCGACGTCGCCCTGTCTTCCCAGGCTCCCCTTCCGCATGCAATCATTTTGGCCAGTACCGCCGGTCTGGTGTCTTTGCTGGCAGCCTTCGCCCTGTGGGGTCTATTCCTGTAGTCATCCCGGTGTCGTCATTGAGGTGGCTTCTGGGCGTCGTCATGCGGCCAGGGAGGATCTCTGGCGGATTTTCTGGGCAAATGACGTAGTCTAAGAAGGCTGAAGTCAATAACCTGGGGCTGGAAAGGCGGGTAGGCCATGGCGGAGACCACCGAGCGGGCTAGCGATATTGTCGAGGCATGGCTCAAACAAGAAGACGCCATTGACCCCACCAAGGCCCCGCGCCTCCAGGAACTCCTGGAGAGGGTGCCCCTGCAGGAACTCATCGCCGTCGTCGAGCGGCAAAATGCCGTCCGGTCGGCCTTGGCCCTGCGCTTGTTGCCGCGCCAGAAATCAATCGTCGTCTTTGATGCCCTCGATGCAAAGCACCAGGCCGATATCATCGATGAGCTGGGCAATGCTGATGTCTATGAGTTCTTCGACGAGCTTGATCCGGAAGACCGCGTGGCTTTGCTGGATGAGCTGCCCGCGGAGATTGCGGACCGGCTGCTGCGCTCACTGACTCAATCCAAGCGCGATGTCACGGGCGTGGTGTTGGGCTATGTCAAGGGATCGGTGGGGCGCCGAATGTCACCCGAGGTGCCTGGAATCCACCCGGACATGAGCGTTAGGGACGCGCTGTTTAAACTGCGGGAGACCGCACATGAGCTGGAAACTATCTACACCGTGCCCATCACTCGCGAGGATAGGCGTCTTGTGGGAGTAGTGAGCCTGCGCGAAATCTTCACCGCTGATGCCGCGCTGACCATGGCCGATATTATGCACGACCCCATTTTTGCCCGTGCTAGTGCTGATGCGGAAGAAACCGCGCGTTGGTTCCTCCCATTGGACATTCTTGCGCTGCCAATCGTGGATGATTCGCACCGCTTGGTTGGTCTGCTGACGTGGGACGATGCTACGGACATTGTGGAGGAAGAAGATAGCGAGGACTCCGCTCGTGCTGGCGGTACCGAGGCCCTTCAACAGCCGTACCTATCCACGCCTTTGCTCAAGCTGGTGCGCTCGCGCATCGTATGGCTGCTCGTGCTGGCAGTTTCTGCGCTGTTGACTGTGCAAGTATTGGACTCCTTTGAAGACACGCTGGCCAAGGCCGTGGTCCTCTCACTATTTATCCCGCTGCTGACCGGCACCGGGGGCAATACCGGCAATCAGGCTGCCACCACGGTGACCCGTGCTTTGGCGCTGGGCGATGTCCGCACCCGCGACCTCGTTGCCGTTTTGTGGCGCGAGCTACGCGTCGGCATGTTGCTAGGCGCCGTGCTCGGCTTGGCGGGACTGGGGCTGGCTACGCTGGTTTATGGCATGAGCATCGGCCTAGTCATCGGTTCGACGCTGTTTTTGATTTGCTCGATTTCTGCGACCGTAGGCGGGCTGATGCCCATCGTGGCTAAGACCATCGGTGCCGATCCGGCGGTCTTTTCCAACCCGTTTATCTCTACCTTCTGTGATGCTACGGGCCTCATTATTTACTTCCTCATTGCTAAGACCGTGCTGGGAATTTAACCCACCCTTCATTGATCGGGGGTAGGGGAGCGGTGGAGTGATTTCTGGTTTCGGGCAGGTGTGGTGTGTGCTATTCGGGGGTGCGGGGGTGGTTTATTGTGACGGGATATGGTTTCTGCGTCACATGTTTTGTATGGTCAGTGCATGCTTCGCAGTGAATTAGATAACTTTCTATTTGCTGTCTAGGCCAGCTAATAACCTGGGAAGTACGGAGCATATCCCTCAGCACAGTCCTCTCTTAGTGAAGGAGCGCGCGGTATGACCACCCCGCATACTCACGAATCCACCGCCCACACCGAAGGTGACGAAGCCCCTAAAGTCCCACGCGGCGAATGGCGCCGGCAGTTTATTGGCCTCTTCGTGGGCTTGGCATTGGCGGTACTTGTCTTCTTTATCTTCCCCTCCAATGCCATCGAGACAGTCCAAGGCTCCTCTGGCGCAGATCCGGAAGCCGAGTACACGCTTGGTGCCATCCGCGCTGTTGCAGCGGTGACGATCCTTATGGGCGTGTGGTGGATGACTGAAGCTATTCCGCTCGCTGCCACCGCGCTGCTTCCGTTGGTTATTTTCCCACTAGCTGGCGTCGGATCAATCAAGGAAGTAGGCGCCCCGTATGCCTCCGCCACCATTTTCTTGTTCATGGGTGGCTTCCTCATCGCGCTGTCCCTGCAGCGCTGGAACCTGCACCGCCGCTTGGCCCTCTATGTGGTGAAGGTGATTGGTACCTCTCCCAAGCGCCTGATCTTGGGCTTTATGCTGGCTACCGGATTTTTGTCCATGTGGGTTTCTAATACGGCTACGGCCGTGGTCATGTTGCCTATTGGCACCTCGGTGCTCGCGCTGACCGCAGAGACCGTAGGCGGCTGGGAGAAGCAAAAGAAATTTGCCACGGCCCTCATGCTGGGCATTGCTTATTCCGCGTCCATTGGTTCGCTGGGCACGCTCATCGGCACCCCGCCGAATGCCTTCCTGAACGCGTATATGGCCGATACCTGGGGCGTTACCCTTGGCTTTGGTCGATGGATGGCGGTCGGTGTACCGCTCGCCGTGATCTTCCTGCTGATTGCTTGGGCACTACTTATCACCATTTTCAAGCCAGAGATGAAGGATATTCCGGGCGGCCGCGAGCTTATCGACGATGAAATTAAGGCCCTCGGCCCCTGGACCCGTCCCCAGATTATGACCGGCGTCATCTTTGTTCTGGCCGCCGCAGCGTGGGTAATCCTGCCGCTGGTGCTTAAGGAATTTGAGAACTATGACGATGCCATCGTGGGTATCGCTGCCGGCATCGTGCTCTTTATTCTTCCGGCGGATAATCAGCGTCGCACTCGTCTGCTCGACTGGAAGACTGCCAATGAGATGCCGTGGGACGTTCTCTTGCTCTTCGGCGGCGGCCTGTCGCTGTCCTCGGTCTTTAATTCTTCCGGACTGTCCCTGTGGATTGGTGAGATGGCTAAGGGACTGAGCGTCCTCCCAGTTGTCCTTATCGTCGCCGCCGTAGCCGCACTGGTGCTCTTCCTGACGGAGATCACCTCCAATACCGCTACGGCTGCCACCTTCATTCCAATCATGGGCGGCGTTGCCGTGGGTGTTGGCCTGACCGCGGAGGGAGATATCAACGTCCTTCTGCTCACCATTCCGGTGGCGCTCGCGGCAACCTGTGCATTTATGCTCCCCGTGGCCACCCCGCCGAACGCCATTGCTTATGGCTCTGGTTACGTCAAGATTGGCGAGATGATCAAGGGCGGTCTCGGACTCAATATCATCGGCATCTTCCTTATTACCCTTACGGTGTACCTGCTGGCGGTGCCCATCTTCGGCCTATCCATTTAGCGCAAGAGACCACGTAGCCATTCCCTAATGAAAAACGTTATCATTAGGGAATGGCTACACCCGTTACCGTGCTGTCCGGATTTTTAGGCAGCGGAAAAACCACGCTCTTAAACCACCTGCTTGCTAACCGCGAGGGGCGCAAGCTGGCCGTCATTGTCAATGACTTCTCCGAGGTCAATATTGACGCCGCTCTCGTTGCCGGCGAGGGCCACCTTGAGCGCGGGGAGGATCGCTTTGTCGAGCTCTCTAATGGCTGCATTTGCTGCACCCTGCGCGAAGACCTTATTGAATCCGTGGGCAAGCTCGCCCGCTCCGGCCGCTTCGACCAGATCGTCATCGAATCCACCGGCATTTCCGAACCCATGCCCGTTGCGGCCACCTTTGAGTGGGAGTTTGAGGATGGCACGACGCTTGCCGACGTCGCCCCCATCGACACCATGGTCTCCCTCGTGGACGCTTCCACCTTTCTTGACCAGTTGCGCCGTGGCAAGAGCCTTGCGTCCCAAAGCATCGAAGCCACGCCCGGCGATGACCGCACCGTGGCTGACCTCCTAGTGGACCAAGTTGAGTTCGCCGACCTTATCCTCATCACCAAGACCGACGTGGTTGATGCTGCCGAAGCCGAACGGGTCATCGCTACCGTGCGCGCCATGAACCCCCGCGCCCGCGTCGTGATTGTTACCAACGGTGTCATCGACCCGCGACTCGTCCTCGATGCCCACTTGTATGACATCGCTACCGCTGCCACCTATCACGGCTACGCCGAAGAACTGGCCAACCCGCATACCCCCGAGACCGAGGAATATGGCATCTCCTCGGTGGTCTTTCGTGCGGATCGGCCCTTTAATCGCGAGCGCTTACTTGCCGCCCTGCGGGCCAGCACCGGTCTGGTGCGTTCCAAGGGGTACTGCTGGATCGATACCGATCTGCGCGTTGCACACGCCTGGCAGCAAGCCGGCCCGAACCTCCAGATCGTGCCCGCGTCTCTCTGGGCGGCTAATGGCGTGACCCCTGGTGCTGAAATTGTTCTCATCGGCATTGACTTCGACCACGAGGCCACCCTGCAGGCTTTCCGGGACGCCCTGCTTTCCGACGCCGAAGTTGCCGCCCTCATTCCTTCCTAAAGCCTTCCCACTTCTCGTGGGTAAACACCAAGTGAACTGGGGATTTGGTAGTTTCCCAGACCGTGGGTATAGTTATTTCTCGTTGCACAGCAGAGCACACGCACTGCTTAACAACGGTCTGCGCCCGTAGCTCAACGGATAGAGCATCTGACTACGGATCAGAAGGTTGGGGGTTCGAATCCCTCCGGGCGCACCACCTAAACCCCCAGGTTAAACGGTATAAACACCGGGTAGCCTGGGGGTTTCTTCGCGTTTTAGCCGCCCAAAAGTAGTCCAGAGTAATCCCAGATGAACCGAAGTGAGTGCAAACGCGGTGCAAACACCCTGCAAACAGATTGCAAACGGATCGAAGGGCTGAGCTCGGAGTGCAGACATAAAAGAAGCCCCGCTCGCGCGGGGCTTCCAGCGATGTGAAGTCACGGATCGTTCGAAGGCTATTGAACTAGCCGGAGATGCCGAACCTTAGACTCTTTCTCCCGCTGGGCGCGCCGGGCTTGGGCGGATTCGACGCGCTTGCGCTCGGCTTCGAGGTGCCGTTCGATGGCTTCGGCAGCTTCGTCCAGGCCCTCGTCCCAAAGGTGGCCGTAGTGCTTGAGTGTGGTCGATGCGGAAGCGTGGCCACACATGCGCTGGACGACGTAGACGTCGGCGCCGGCCGCGATGGCCATGGATACAGCGGTGTGCCGGAGCTCGTAAGTCTTAAGCGTGGTGTCGACGCCGGCATCGACAAGCAGGTTCTCCCAAATCACTCGCCAGCGCGCGGTGGTCCACACGTGGCCGTATTCGTCGGGGAGTAGCCATGCTTCGGGGTCGCGGCCTTCGGCTGCCTCGGCGAGTGTGAGCAGCATGAGTCGGGATACGGGTACGTCTCGGTGCTGGCGGGTCTTGGTCTCGTCTACTCGGCCGAGGTCGTCGATGTCGCGGCGGATCATCAGCCGGCGCCGCGTCACGTCGAGGTCTTTGACCTTGAGGCCCTTGGCCTCTCCGGGGCGCAGCCCGGTCTTGAGAAGGACTTCAAGCATCATCTTCACCGCGGGATGCTTCGCGGCGAAGAGGAGGGCGTCGACTTCCTGGATTTTGAGGTAACGGCGCTCTGCTTTAGGGATGGCGGGGGAGGGGGAACCGTCGAGTGGATTGGCGTGGATGATCTTCATCTTCACCGCACGCGCGAGCATGGATTTAAACATGCCGGCAATCTTGCGCTTGGCAGAGCCTCCGAGGGGCTTTGGCTCCTGGCCTTCCTTGACCCCCTTCGTTGACGTGAGAGATGCAATCCAAGCGACGACTTGGTGCTCTTGAACCTGGGAGACCTTCTTGTTTCCCCATGCGGGCTGGATGTGGGTATTCCAGTAGGAGATATAGTCCTTTCGGGACTTCTCTGAGATGTTTGCCTTGGAGTCGAGCCACGGCTCCCATAGCTCGGCCAGAGTGACGTCTTTCTTGTCTGCCGAAATGAGAGTGCCGTCGGACTTGTTGACGCGCACTTTGGCGTCGAAAACCTCGGCGGACTCGTAGGTGTCGAATGTTTCGGAGGTGCGGTTTCCTTCGAGGTCAAGATATTGGACTATCCAACGCTTTCCGACGCCGTGGCGCTTAGTCGGAACCTTTTTGGTCTTCTTCTTTCCGGATTTCTCATCGGTAACGCTTACACGCTTATACCAGAGGTCACGAGGGGCCATTTGCTACACTTCTCCCTTGTCAGGTCAATTGTTGGTCTGTCGTCTCCTCTTCCTCCGTCGGTCGCCAAACTTGCCGGAGGAAGAGGGCTTAAAGAACTATTTGAAGATGCCAGCGTCTTCCGCATCCTGATACGTAAAGTCGGCATACTCCTTATCCTTGCGCTGCTCAAGCATGTGCTCATACACCCACCCGTAACAAGAACGGTCATTATCCGGCGAAACTGTCAGCGGAACAGTCGAGATAGCATCGGCACCCATGTTGTGGGAAACAATATCTAGCGCCGTTCTACGCTCAGCGCTGGACGACGATTTGTCTGCTAAAACGCCAATTGCAACAGATCTAGCTTGCCCCTGTTGGTCCTGTGGGCTATCCAAGGACGTCCTGCAAACGTAAGTCTGAAACGCCTCTTCCTTAGTTTCCTCATCAGCAAAATCTGGGTTCAGCAGAAAATAGATAAAAAGAACCACGAAAAAGAGCACCGGAATAAGCAGCACCAAGAGAAGCCAAAACCACCACTGCTTCCACAGTGACTTCTTCGGCGAAGGACTATCGCCATACGGCACCGACAAACCTTGCGGAGAATAAGGGGAATAGGGGCTGGGGGAATTCACGATGCAATCCTCTCGTACATACGTTGCCAAACCTCAACGAGGTGAACAGTAACTTCTAAATCACGGGCAATCGCGCCGGGGTGGGGGCAGACGGCTTCCGCCCGGGCGTAATCATCTTCGGAGATAAGCAGTTGGGCCGCCCATTCGTTGGCTTCACGCTCTTGGCGCTGAACTACCCAATTAGGCAGGGAGTCTCCGGCCAGGTGGTGGTGAGCCGCATGCCCAAGTTCGTGAGCAAGCGTGCAGCGGTAGGCGACGGGGCCAAGTCCGCGGCGCAAACTTATTGTCCGCGAGCCTGGGTACCAGCGCCCCTTTTCTCCTCCGGAATGGCGTGCGAGCGCCACATCCAGATTGGCGGCAACGATATCAAGGTCCATCATGAAATCCGTCCTCTCCGGGTTCTGGCTCGTCAGGAGAGGAATCTGCAGCGTAATCATCAATTGATTCTTCTCTTGAGGGAATCTCGGTAACAGTAGCTAGTGGCGAACTGTCTGTAGCCCTCTGGATGCGATCGACAACGATCTGTGCAAGCTCAAGGTCGGAAAAATCATCGATCGTTGCCAATTTTGAGTACTCTTTCAAGTCCTCCGTGGAGAGCACATCAGCAGCCAACAATCCGGGGATTGGGTTGGCCTTGTAGGCACGTGCGACCTCAACAACTGCGCTCGCCGGCTCATTCTCCAACCTTCGCTTAATAGTTGGATGAGTGGTGCCTAGCTTTTCAGCAATCGTGCGCCACGAATCACCATGGGTTACCCGTTCTTTCCATTCATCGAAAGCGTTCATGGAATGAATGGTAAGAAAACTAACCATCATTGTCTAGTTGACCAGCGCGGATTATAAATAAACCACCCCCGCAAGGGTGTAAGGGATTGTAATTACACCGCAATGGTTTATTATCGAACCGTGATGGAAAGGAGGTGAACCATGGCCAACAGTATTCGTGTTAAGGCGAACGAAATGAGAAAACTCTCCGAGCTTTACAAGCTAAACGCTAGTGGCATGGCAGAGCGCATCGGAGTTAACAGGGAGACCTATCTAAGGGCCATGGAGGGAGGAAATGTTTCCGCGAGCTTTGTGGCCGGGGCGACGCTTGGATTCGGAATAGAGTTCTCGTCCCTCTTCTACAGCGTTCGCGCCGAAAACGTGGCGGCTTAAGCGCGCCGGGAAATCGAGTATTGACGAAGGAGGGAAACAGTGAAATGGATACATTGAGTTGGGAAGAAAAGCAGGCACGCTCGTATCGAGACATGATGCGCAGTGGAATAGATGCGCGTTGCCGGATGAAGTACGGCTTTGAAAAGGGCTGGCAAGAGCAGGCCGAATGCTTCACAGAGATGATCATCGACGGGCTATACGGACAGGGTTTCCGAACCCCTTGGGAAGCGCCCGCTGAAAACTTTGCTTCGCTCGTCATGTCGAACTGTATGTCATTGACCGATAGCCAAAAGGCTGCTCTGGAAACAGATTTATTGGTGCCCGAAACCGGAAGCTACTAGTCAGAGATGTTCCTGCGGCAGGGGATACCGCGGGAACGAGAAAAGGACAGGCAATGAAGAAAGCAAAGTGGTCTGTGGAATTTCCAGTCCATGATGTTGAGGACCAGGAGCAGCGTCTAGAGGAGGCCAAGGGAGAGGCGAGAAATCTCCTCGCGAAAATTTTCCTCGATGGTGGCCTCGGGCATGGCGAGTGCACGCACGTTTCCGGGGCTATCGATGCCGCAGCAGATGTCGAAGAAGTCAGCGATGTTGTCGAAGGTTACCTAGCTCCGTACCTCGACACGGAACAAGAACAGTCCCTGGACGCGGACACATCCAGGGACTGACCAAACCATTCTTTATTTGGAAAGGAGAGCGCGTTGCCTCGCACTCTTACTAAGCAGGCTACCACTAGGCAGCCGAAGTTGATAAAGGTAGCGGATTTTTCGGAACAGTCTGGGCTTGCCCGCAAGCAAGTAATCAAGCTAATTCTCAGCGGCCGAATAAAGGCAGAAAAGATGAACCCGCGGGCCCGGAACTCTCCGTGGTTAATACCTGCAGCCGAACTCTCTCGTTACGTAGAGGAGATTGCAGCATGAAAACACGGCCAGTAAAAATCATCGTCACCCCGCTCACCGGGAACTGGACACTTGTGGATGCGGAAACGACAGTCAACGGAAAGACTTGGATTGTAAAAGCTGTCAAACCAGGAAAATACCTAAAGTGGAAAAGCTTCGAGGTATTCGAAAAGAGGACACTATCTCGGCTTGATCCGCATAGCGAAGTGTTCGAAACCATCCGCGATGCAATCACCTCGGCATTTTTCCACGAAACAAGCGTGCCAGGGGGAGATCCAGATCTTCCATACGAACTAGCAGGCCAAAAGCCATTTGATCTGCAAACACGAGCGTTTCTTTCGAAACTGATCGAATCGCTAAGCGGAGCTAAAGAACAACGTCTTCAGGACTTTTCTAACGCCGAGACACCGCTCGCACGCTTAATGGCCGGCATCGGAGCAGAAGCACTTGAAGATGCCATCAACATGATTCGGGTCGCGTATATGGAATACGCACATGATCCGATTCTTCTCGAAGCTGCTATCTCTTCTCGGCGCATAGATGAAGCCCAAGGAAAAACAGAACTCTAAGGAGAAAAACAATGACTATCACCCCGAATGACCTTGCTAGCAATAGCAACAATCCAGAGTCCAGTGCCCCGAAGGCCGGCGACCAGGAAGCCAAGGAATCCAAGTTCACTAAAGCTACAAAGAAAGTGAAGGCAAAGCGACAGAATCAAGAAGTTAAGTCCATCATTTATGAGACCTCTCGCGAGGAAGGTGGACGCCGGCTTCTAGTGGACCGTCATAGCTTGCCGCTGCCTCCTGCCGCTCACGTTTATGTGGACGTGGAGCCTGACGGATCGGGAATGGTAACTGCTCGAATTCCAGCAGCGCGAGTCCAGGTGATTCCTGCAGGAAAGAAGATCGCTACTCGTCGCCCCAAGCGCTCTGCGAAGAAAGGGGACGAATAATGGCTAAGCACCGCAAGCCGACCGACGATATTAATCAGCCGCCATTGTGGTGGTACATAGCTGTGCCAGGCGCGGTAATCGGAGTGATCGCTCTGTTAGGGGAGGTTCTCTAGTGTTCCGAAAGAAAGACCAGCACGAGGAAAAGTGGAAGACTTTCGCAGGTTTCATGTCGAATATTTCGATTCTGTGGAAAGTGCGGTTCAAGAAAAATATTTTCGTAGCTCTCCTTGAAGAGGATGGAGAACTCCTCACCGCAGGAACAGTCGAACTATCGCCAGCTTGGCCGCGAAAGATGGCCGGTGCGCTCCAAAACAGAGCCGACAGCATGAGTGAGAATATCGGCTTCCCAGACCAGGCCACCGAAAACGGTGACCGAGAAAAACTCTAAGGACTCAAAATGGAATTCATCTTGACCCTAATGTGCCTTATCGGAATTGGATGCGGGCTTCTCGTAATTATTCCCGCAATCAATCGTATTGGGATTCTGGAAGAAAAGGTCTCCGACTTGGACCGAGATCTCAGTGAAGCAGAGATTCAACTTGCCGAAGCCTTGCGAAGCGGATGGATTTCGAAGCGTCCACAAGTTCGCGTGGTGCGAATCGATGCTCCTCGCGAAGCGGTCGAATGAGGTTGTGAAACATGTTTGACCAAGTGTGCCCGACGTTTTCCTCTTATACCGGAGAAGAAGCGGCTAAACGTCACCAACAAACCGCTCAAGATGGCGTCGAGGATCTGCTCTCCAAAATGATTGAGTCTTGGGAGAAAGACGAATTATATATGGCTGAGCAGATGGCAGAGCAATTGCGAGCCCCACTCCTTGACCTGATCGCCGGAGGAACTGAACGTCTTCGGGCGGAGTGTGACCATATGTTTCGGCTTATGGACGAGGTCGACAGCCACAACGGCAAGAGGAAATGAAGTTAGTTCGACGCCGCTATCCACCGCGTGGCTATCTGATGACGATCGCTATTTCTCGCCGCAAGGCTTATATATCTATCGGCGACTTGATGGCCAATATCCCTCGGAGCCCATGGCTGCGAGGGATGGGAGAAACACCACAAAAACAGATATGTCGAGAAAGATACGTCGATCTTGACGATGCAGCCCGCTGGAGATTGCTGCTTGAAAGAGCAGGACACAAAGAGCCAGCTCAAGGATTAACACTCCTGCTTGGGTGGGCAGCGAACGAAGTCGATGGATTCAGGAATCAAGAGAAACGGAAAACCGCTTAGGAGAAAAGATGGCTAATCTTAAACAGCCGCAAGACGTTAGCTTCCTGGCCGAGTCGATCCAAGAGCTCGTCAACATTATTCGAGATGGGAAAACAGACCATGCGCTATCCCGCGCGCGCGAGCTCTCCCGCGAGATAGAAGCTTTGCTTCCAGAGCGTAGCCTTGAGGAATTAGGGCCCGCCTATTACCCGCAGTTGCCTGGTATGCATTGCCGGGTAGCTGGAGAAAAATACCTGGGGATCATCCTTAGCGTAGACGCTGACACCCAAGAGGCGACCATCATTAATATCTCCCCCGAGCCCGATATCTATATTTCGGATCTTGAGTTCGTAGTTCCTCTGTTTTCTGAGCCCACGGCTTGGCCGGCGAGGGGACGCCTAGCTCCAGTCTCAGAGGAGCCGGACATTCAGATAGTCGCTTCGCCGGAAATGTACGACGAGCCGGATGGGTATCCCATCAGCTTCGAGGAGTTTATCAAGCTGCCCGCCCGATCCACGGTGCGCTCGCATAGCACGGAGCAAGGCGTTACAGCCTACCGCGTGCGAAAAAATCGATGGGCTTTCGACGGTGTAGATGCTCTGGGGAATGAGCACGTAAATGATGAAGAAGCTTGGGACATGCTTGTCACAGCCTCGGAAGGTGGCTCAGTTATCTGCACTTATTTGGGCAAGTAGCAATGGCAGCTTCTGACGACCACGACGCTTGGTGGGCGGAACTTCCGCAAGCCCGAAAAGCACAGATACGTCGCTGGCTTGCCAAAAACACAGATATTGATCGCCCAACGCCTGGACAAATTCCGCTGCTAGATATGGAAAGGAGGAGCAATGGAAACGTCGAAAATAATCGTTGATGCGCAGCCATTTGCCAGAGCTCTCGCTGCTGCCATTGCCGTTGCGCCAAGTAAGGAACCCCTTGATGTAATTCAATTCCGGATTGTTGCAGATGAGTTAGTAGTAGCCGCGCGATCGCACACGGAAGCAGTAGCGGTAGAGGTACCTGTTTATTACCTCGATGTTGATTATGAACGTGACGGCTACTTCGAGATCACTCGTTCGGAAGCGCGCGCCCTGGCCGCGATGAAGATGAAGAAGGAGGATCCCGACGATGAGCTTCGTCTTGGCCTTCTAGTCCATGAACGATGGATTCATCGTACTGATGAGTCCGGGCTGGGATTAGGGCTAAGAGCTGTAAAAGTTCGGCGGTGCGGAAACCCTTATGAATCTGCATTAGGTGACGTCCCGCATGCGCTAACCCAAGCGGTGGAAAAGCCTGTAACGGAAGCGCACCCGAAGATGGACGGACGGCAATGGGCTTTGGTGGGAAAGGTCGCTAAGGCGCTTGATTGTCATTTAGCGCTCTGGGCTAATTCGAAACCAGAAAGCCAGAATGTGCGAACCGTAATCGAAGGTGATGGCGTGGCCATGATGGTGCTGTGCGCTGATATCGAAGTATCTGAGACTA
Organism: Corynebacterium sp. LaCa117; assembly: GCF_046717765.1. NCBI lineage: Bacteria > Bacillati > Actinomycetota > Actinomycetes > Mycobacteriales > Corynebacteriaceae > Corynebacterium > Corynebacterium sp. LaCa117. Next base: position 162,061 of record NZ_CP177102.1, read on the forward strand.
AGGAACCAAGCGTAGAAGAACCCGCGTTGGAAATCTCCTTAGCGTCTATCGACGATACAGGTAACAACAATGGTGGAAAGACAGCACGCAAGGTATCTGCCAAACCGCCGAAGGGGCTAGCGTGAAAAGGCGCTTGGAGTTCGGCTTGGGTAACTGCCAAAGGCCAGAACACCGGCCTGGGCCTGACGGGCTTAATCTCTGGGAATCTCGACGCCCGCGGGAAACCGACAGTGAAATTGCACGCCGGCATTTGAAAGCCAAGCTGGAGTGTTACCGCTGCCCGTTGCTGGAGGACTGCGAAAGAATGGTCTGCCACTTCGAGGAGAGGAACGAATCTGTTGATGGGGTAGTCGCCGGTAGGTACTCCACTGCGCTAAGAAATCGGACTGGAGAAAAGCTAAACGTAACCTGTAAAGGCTGCGGAGAGCTGCTCGCGCCCCAGCACGACTTCGAACGCCCAGGCCGCGTTAACCGCAAACGGCATGCCGGAGAGCAATTCTGTACCGACTGTTACCCGCGGTTCTCTCGGCAGGCTAGGAGAAAAAGTTGACGAACACAATACAACCACCGAGACCACCGCCCTAAGAATGACCGCCATCAACATAGAAGAAGGACGCCACCATGCACATACCCGCACCACGGCAGGCGACCCCAGTCCGGGGAAGTGATCGTCGATGAGTTGGATACGTGTAGGCGATACCTTCAATGGAGCGCCAGAGTTCATGAAAGCCTTTGAGCTTGCCGTTGAGCGTGACGATCCCCGCTTAGTGGCTGAGCTAAAAGGGTGGACGATGGCCCTGTTTGTCTTCTCTGCGCAACAGTGGACGGACTATGAGATCGGATACGGAGCACTGGCAGACATTGTCGGTCTGTCGAGGGCACAGCAAGCGTTGCAGGACCTGATAAAAATCGGAGTACTCCGCGACGTGTCCACAGACTCCGAGCGTAAATATAAGCTCGTCGAGCGTGACTCCTTTGTCCACATCATCAAGTCCACCGACAAGAAGATGGCGGCGAAAAGAAAAAGAGACCAGAACAAAGGAACGCTCCAGGTTCCCGTGCTCTTGCGCGATGGTGACCAATGCCGCTACTGCGGTGTCGAGGTCAACTGGGCGGACCATAAGAATGATGAAGGTGGCACCTTTGACCACCGCAACCCCGAGGAGGACACAACCCCAGACAACTATGTTGTGTGCTGCCGCGGCTGCAATCAGTTGCGGTTCGAGCTCGGCGAAGAAGCCGATGATGAGCTCCCGCTCCTGGACGCGCCAGAGCAGGCAGTGTACGGCAAACACATCATGGCCAAGTTGTCTAAATGGTGGCGCATCACTGCACGCACGTGTCGCCAAATGGGAATCCCGAATCCGTTAAACGCGGACTCGGTTGAGGCCCACCCGGACCCCGCACCTGCCAGCGGGCCTACGGCTGCATCTGTACCTACTACCCAACCTCCGGCACCGGGCGGCAACCAGCCGTCAAGCGCGCCGCGGCTCCCGGCACCACCCAAAGGCGGATTCGCCGGTCGAGCTGCCAAAGAGGACACCCCAGACCCTGCAACCAGCAAGGGCACCAAGAAGACCACATCCACCCAAAGGACCCCGGCACCGGGCGGCAACCAGCCGTCAAGCGCGCCGCAGAACGATACCACGACGCCGGCGGCACCCGGCGCCCGTTCCGCCAAAGAGTCCACCCGACCCGTGCGCAAGCGCCGCCGAGCCCGCCGACGCCGTAGGTAACTATTCGCTCTATTAATTCGTAACGCGAACTTACCCCCTACCCGTCGCCAAATACCCCCGGCGTCGTGTTCTTTTCGCATGCCCAGATACCCCGCGACCCTCAAGAATCTTTCCCGGGAAAGGGGGGTAGACGTTCCCGGGAAGCCGGGTCGGGACGGGACGGGACGGGACGGGTCGGGTCGGGCCGGGCAAGCCTTTAGCCGCACCCTGATTATCTTTGAAAGGAAACACTGAACATGGATGATGTACTTCTAGATAGGCTTTCCAGATCACTGGTAACGCTTGAGAACCTTGGGCCGAAATTGGATGACCTACTTTTCCCACGGCAGGCACCACCCGACGGCGGGGGAGTAGGAGGGCGACCGGGCCCCAAACCTCCACTCGTGGTATCCATCGTGGATCTCAAAGTCGAAGTGGAATCGTGCCTGCACTTCTGGGCAACGGAACTCTCAGTAAGCTGTGAACAACTAGAGCACACGACAGCTAAAGACATTGGAGCTCTAGCACTCTGGTTGCGTAGGCGGCTCAACGAGCTGGAGACTGTGCCTTGGGCTGAGCAAGCAGCGATAGAAATTATCGACAAAGCTTGGTTTGTTGAGCAAACAGTTGCACCAACAGATGCAAGGGAAACCATCGAGCCGCCGTCTGAAGGCACCACGCGAGTAATAGCCAGTTGGCTCAAAAAATTAGGCCACCCCCTCTCCAGAACTTCCCTCCGCCTCTACATGGAGGACGGCGCCCTGGACTACACCATCGACCAGCAAGGCCGAAAAATCCTGCGCCTAGAAGACGCCATGAATCTAGCCAAAAGGCGCAATGACCAGCAAAGCTACATAAGCGCCCACCCTGTGTTATAAGATAATCGCGAAAGCGCTGGGCCCGAACATCAAGTACCGATGTCCGGGCCTTTCGCATACCCACGGAAAGGAAAATTCCATGGCAAGCTTCCAGAGCAACCACCGCACCCGTCAACGCGGCGTGCCCCGCAAGCTCCGAACAGCCGTCATGCGCCGATGCCGTGGCCAATGCGAAAAGCGCGGACCCAACTGCACGGGAACCGCTACCCAAGTCGACCACATCATTCCAGTGGTAGAAGGCGGAACCGATGCGCTATCCAACCTCGAAGGAACGTGCGCCGCCTGTCACGCCCCCAAGACCCAGCGGGAGGCGCAGCGCGCCCGGGCCCGATACTCGCGCAAGCGACCCCCAGCCCCTCGAGCCGGACTCTTGCCCGGGGCGTCGCCTACCGCGCGCCGGCCCCCTGGGGATCCCCTCCCCGGCCGTCGAAGCGCACGGACGGCATAGGGCCTCCGATAGTGTACGGGTTTCCAACTTTTTGCAGGCAGGGCTATAAAACCGCCCTAGATGAACCGCTCCGGCGAAAGTAGGCATCGGGCCTCGCCGAAAGGCGGCGCGCCGGGCTGAACGGCTGTACGGCTTTCAAGAATTGCGGAAAGTTAAAACCCCTGCATAAAGCATTAAGTCGTAACGCTCTGTGGTAAAATTGGGTTATGAAATGCGTCGAGTGTGGAGCGAAAACCGGCCTAGGTGGCGCCCGCGGGCGTCGCCCTCGGTACTGCTCTAACGCCTGCCGGCAACGTGCGTACCGACGGCGCCAACGCACTACCCGTACGCCGCAGCGTTTAACGGCACTCTCACGGTGGACGCGAGCGGCCGGGAAAAGGCCAATCCAAACGAACGGAAAAGCTGCTTCCTCTACAGACCCAACAACGTGGTCCACCTACGCCGAAGTGCAAAACTCCACAGCTGGAGACGGCTACGGCTTCATGCTCGGCGATGGGGTGGTGTGCATCGACCTAGACAACGCTCTCGAGGACGGAAAGCCGACGCCTACCGCTCAAGCCGTACTTGATACGACCGAAGGAGCGTGGGCGGAAGTATCGACCTCTGGCGCTGGAATTCACATATTCGGTGCTGGATTTGAGCGCGCCGGGCGCCGCCTCGTGTCCGCAGATGGAACCGGAGTGGAGATTTATACTCGCGGGCGCTTTATTCGAATGACCGGAAAGACCTATCGACCAGGAGGACTCGTAGTCCTGGACCTTGACGCTGTACTAACTGCTGCGCAAGCAATGTAGACCGTTCGCAAGAAGGGGGTGATGCCAATGCCAGGCCCCGTCCCCAAGAGATCGGACCAGCGCCGTCGCCGAAACAAGACCGAAGGACCAGAAGTAGCGAAAATCGCCGGAGCGGCTGCAGTCAAGGCCCCTGCAGAGGATAAGAGCTGGCATATTGCAGCAAAGCGCTGGTATCGATCTCTGAAGAAGTCCGGGCAAAACGTCTTTTACGAGCCCTCCGACTGGGCTTATGCACAGCTATGCGCAGACTTAATGAGCGCGGAGATGCATCGAGAAAAGCCCCGCGCAGTGATGATGTCCCAAATTCTTTCCATGATGGATAACTTGCTCACCTCTGAAGGGGCTCGCCGCCGTGTCCGCATTGAGCTTATCCGAGCAGAGCAAGGTCAAGGTGAGGAATCGAATAATGTAGTCGATCTGAACCCGGAGGCGCTTTATGGCTGATACTGCGCTTCTTACTCCGGAAGCTGGGCTTCTGCTCCCTGGGTACACCATCGACCCGGAGACTGGGGCCTGGGAAACACTGCCGTGGCCAGGAGACCCTGCGCTTCCCAAGACTGATCCCCTTCGTCTGGCGTTGCTGCCGCCCTCCCTCGGTCCGCAGATTATCCGGTGGGTCGAGTACTGGCTTATCGACCATAAGACCGGACTGCCTTTTCGGATGACACTTCGGCAAAAGCGCTACTTTCACATGAAATACGCCATTCATCCCGATAGCGGCCGCTGGGTCTATACGACCTCGGTCGTGCGAGGAGCAAAGGGCACCGGCAAAGACCCACTAGGAGCCTGTGAAGCACTCGTAGAGATGTGCGGCCCGGTCAAACTCGTCGGCTGGCAGGACGGCCGCCCTGTAGGAGCGCCCCGACGCTTCGCGAAAGTCGGCCTCGGCGCCAACTCCCTAGAGCAGGCCGGCGAAATGCTTGAGGTAGCCAACGGCATGATTTCCGACAAACTCAAGCGCAAGTTGCGCATCGATACCGGAATGACCCGAACGCTTATCCCGTCCAACGGTTCAAAGATAGAGCTGCTCACCGCATCAGAACGAACCGGCGAGGGCAAGCCCCAGACAGCCGTTATTCTCAACGAGACCCACCACATGACGGAATCCTCAGGTGGTACAAAAATCGCTCAGGTTGGCTACCGAAACGTCTCCAAGTCCCCGAAGGATGTTAAAGCACGAGTATCCGAGTTCACCAACGCTCACCGCCAAGGTATGGACTCCTGGGCAGAGCGAAGCTTTGTCGAATGGCAGGAGCAAGTCGCGCGGGGTCGCGTAAAAATGCTTTACGATAGCGTCGAATACGACCCGCGGCTCAACATCGCTTATGAAGACGACCTCCGCCAAGGAATCGCTCAGGCGTACAAAGATGCTCCGTGGGCTGACCAAGTATCCATTTTTGAAGCCGCCCTCGACTCACGCACCTCGACGGCCGAGACCATCCGCTACTACCTCAACGGCCTCGCCGCCGCCGAGGAAGCATGGACCGACCCCGGCAAGTTCGACGCCCTCGCCGCCCCCGACACCGTCGTGGACGAAGGCGAGAAAATCGCTATGTTCCTCGACTGCTCAAAGAGCACAGACGCCACAACGCTATCCGCCTGCAGGCTCACCGACGGTCACGTCATCAGCCTTGGCGGATGGAAGCGGCCCAAAGGCGCGCGCGGAGATGATTGGCTCGCACCCCGAGAGGTAGTCGATGCCGTTGTTCGCGAAGCCTTCGACTACTACAACGTCACGTGGTTCGGAGTAGACCCCTCGCCGGCCACCGACGATGAAACCGAAGCACTCTATTGGGGACCCTTAATCGACCAATGGCACCGTGACTTCGCCAAACATCTCAAGGTATGGGCAACACCTGGAGCCGGCGGCCACAGCGTCAAATTCGACATGCGAATGAGCCAATCCGGCGCAGTCCGAAGAAACCAACTCTTCACCGAGACCGCAATGCAAACAGCACTCGACATCGAAGAAGGACGCTTCACCCACGACGGCGACCCCATGCTGCGCCAGCATGTCCACAACGCACGACGACGCCCCAACCAATGGGGAGTATCCCTAGGAAAAATCAACCGCTCCTCCAACAAGCTCGTCGACTACGCCGTCACCATGATCGGCGCCCGCATGGGGCGCACCACCGTGCTCAACTCGGGCAAGACCACCGCAGGCAAACGCCGCGGAGCCCGACTACTCAATTAAGGAGGCCACCATGAGCGACCTCATCAAGTCCGCCGCCGTCGCGCCGGGCCTGGACGCCCAGGAGCAGCGCGCTCTGGCATTGATGGCTAAGCAGCTCCAGGCGCACCAGCGGTCTAATGACTTGCGCTCGATGTACTACCTGGGGAAGCGCTCTCTGCGTGCTGCTGGAAAGCTCGGTATGGCCATGCCTCCACAGCTCGGACGTCTAGAGACGATTCTCGGCTGGCCAGCTAAGGCAGTCACCACGCTGGAGCACCGGCTCAACCCCACTGGTTTCGTTGTCCGTGGGGAGTCTGAGCCCGATAGTGTGCTGGAAGAAGTTGCTTGGGATAATCAGCTCTCCGAGCTGCAATCCATGGCTCATACGGCTTCCCTGATTCACGGCACCGCGTTTGTCACCGTCTCCGCTGGCGACGAGTCGCAGGGAGAGCCACCGGCTGTTATCGCTGCGCGCTCTGCACGTGAAGCCAGTGCCCTATATAACAAGCGCACTCGCCGCATTGTTGCAGGCATGACCCTTAACAGCGACGAGGTAGGCAATACCCAGCAGGTTGTGCTCTGGCTGCCGGATACCATCGTGGAGATCACTCGCGCGGGAAATAGCTGGCGTGTTGAGCGGCACCCGCACTGGCTGGGAGCCGTGCCCATGGAGCGCTTGGCTTTCCGACCGCACCTAGAGCAGACCTTCGGCATGCCGAGGATTACCGACGAGGTCATGGGTCTCAACGACGCGGCTGTGCGCACCATGCTCCGAATGGAGGGAACCGCCGAGTTCTTCTCGTTCCCTCAGCGCTACGCCTTAGGCGTGGATTCAGATGACTTTGCGGATACCTTCAAGACCTACCTGAACCGCTTCCTCGCCCTGGGGCCGGATGAAGACTCCGGAACGCTGCCTCAGATTGGCCAGTTCAATCCATCGAGCCCACAGCCGCATATCGATCAGCTGCGCGCAATCGCCGGGCAATTCTCCGGTGCAACATCAATCCCGCTCAACTACCTCGGCATTGTCCACGACAACCCCAGCTCGGCCGACGCGATCCACGCGGCAGAGGCCGACCTCATCGCGGTCGCCACCCGAGCAACCGAGGGATACGGCCCCGCATGGGCTCGTGCGGCCGGATACGCTCACCAAATCTATAACCGCGACTATAAGCCCGACCCGCGTATGAAGGGGCTCATCACCCAATGGCGGGACCCAGCAACACCGACAGCCTCTGCTGCCGCGCAATCCGTGATGTCCCTCATCTCGGTCGGCGCCCTTCCGCCCAACTCCGCGGTGACATACCGACTGCTTGGCTATGACGAGGCCACTGTTCAGCAACTCGTTGCAGACGCCCGAAGCGCAGCCGGCCGTCAAGCGCTCGCAGCCCTATCTAAAACAACTGACCCAGAGGTAGATGCACTCACCGCCGAATCTACGGAGTAAGCAAAGGAGGTAGGTCATGGACGTCGCATGGTCCACACACCGAAGGCAGCTCGCTGCAGCCATTCGCATGGCGACTAAACAACTCCTAGAAATAGTCCGAGCTAATCCATCGATGAGCCATGATGACCTACTCTTCTACTACCAAGCGTTGATAGACCAATACGGCCAAGCCGCTGCAGAATCCGCCTTTCTCGCGTTAGAAAATTCCCGACGCACCGCAGGCCTATGGAATGACCTCGCCGCCCCCGTAAGCGCGGGACTCCCGCCACCCGAACAAATCAGGGGAACAATGGCATGGGCCGTGAGCAAAGCCGCCGGAAACGACCTACACTCCATCGCCACAGTGCTGGCACGTCCCCTCGGTCGTCTCATTCAACAACCAGCCCGCGACACTATCTGGAATTCCACCCGCGCCGCCGGAACACGATACGCCCGAATCCCCGGGCCGAAAGCGTGCTGGTTCTGTCTCATGCTCGCCAGCCGCGGCGGCGTATACACCTCCAAAGAAGCCGCCCTATCGGTCACCAGCCGCAGCGCTACCCGGACCACGACACACTGGCGCAACCCAACGGCAACTACTGGCCATACGTACCAGAAAGGCCGCCCCAGAGACGCCGCCTACCACGACAACTGCACCTGCGTGGCCGTAGAAAGCCATAGCCCCGCTGATCTCCCAGAGGTCATCCACACACTCCAACAAGAGTGGTACGACATCACCTGGGACGAACGCGGACCCGCACCAGCCCAAGCAGAACTCTGGAAACAACACATACGGCAAACACGACCCAACGGCGAAACACTTCGCCCCACCAAGCCCCGGTAACGCACGCCGCGCCGGGCAGTTGCTCATCGTCTAATGGCAGGACACCGGGTTTTGGTCTCGGTAATCCAGGTTCGAGTCCTGGTGAGCAAGCCCTCCCCACACCTAGAAGGTGGCGGGGATTATCCATGTAAAGAGCACAATTCCCAGGAGGAAAAATGCCTAAATCTATCCCAGCCACCAACGTCGACGGCCAGGAGCCAGAGGCAGAAACCAAACAGCCAGAATCCTCACAGCAAGGAAATCCAGACACCGGCCAAGAGCAGGACTCTAAGGCGCAGATGTCCCGGGAAGACCTTGAAGCGGAGCTGGCCAAGGTACGCAAGGAGTCTGCAGCTCATCGTATCGAGCGCAATAAGGCGCGAGCCGCCCTCGAAGAAAATCGAAAGTCCAACTCTACAGACTCCGACCGACTCGCAGCACTGGAAAAGGAGCTAGCCGAGTCGAAAATCCAAGCTGCCCGCGCGCAGGTGGCTAAGGAAACCGGCCTACCCGAGCACCTCATCATTGGCGATAACGCCGAGGAAATGAACGAGCATGCAACGTCGATGCAAGAACACATCGACAAGCTCGTAGAAGCGGCTGTCGCTGAAAAGCTCGGAGCCACCCCACCTATGCCCGTTGTCCGCGGCGAAGCCGCTGGCGGTCAACCGGAATCCGATGAGGACTGGCTACGCAAAGCCTTCCTCAAGAAATAGAAAGGAAATAGGCAATGCCTAACTTCGACAACATCGTCGGCCGCGCGGACGTAGCCGACGCGATGATCCCTGACCAGATCATCAACGAAATCATCCAGGAGGCACCAAAGTCCTCCGTCATGCTCACCAATGCACGCCGCACCCCCATGTCCAAGGGCAAGGCCAAGCAGCCGGTACTAGCCGAGCTACCCGACGCCTACTGGGTAGACGGTGACACCGGAATGAAGCAGACCTCCAAGGCCACCTGGAAGAACCAGACCATCACTGCTGAAGAGCTTGCAGTCATCGTGCCAGTACCTGACGCCCTCATTGATGACTCCGACGTTCCACTCTGGGACCAGATTCGCCCACTACTTGCAGAAGCCATCGGCCACAAGATCGACGGCGCTGCCCTTTTCGGCCAAGACAAGCCGAATTCCTGGCCGACCGACATCTTCTCTGCAGCAAAGGCCGCCGGTAACACTATCGCTACCGGAACCAATGCTGACCTCGGTGCAGACGTCGCCGCCTTGGGCGCCCTCGTGGCAGAGCAAGGCTTTGCAATCAACGGCTTCGCGTCCAAGCCAGGCCTCAACTGGCAGCTAATCGGCCTGCGCACCGAAACCGGACAGCCCATCTACGCCCCAGCCATGTCCGAGGGACAGCCCGCAACCCTCTACGGCTACGGACTTGGCGAGGTCTACTCCGGAGCTTGGGAGCCTGATAAGGCAACCATGTTCGGGCTGGACTGGGACAAGCAAGTAGTAGGCATCCGCCAAGACATCACCTACGACCTGTTCTCCGAAGGCGTCATCTCCGACGCCGACGGCAAGGTAGTACTTAACCTGATGCAGCAGGACACCAAGGCGCTCCGCGTCGTCATGCGAGTCGGTTGGCAGACCGCAATCCCAGCCACCCGCGCGGGCAAGGGCAAGAAGAAGATCTATCCAGGTGGCGTCATCACCCCGGCAGCTTCCGCGCCCGCTGCCGCATAGTACGGAGGGCTAGGACATGGCATACGCAACCCCAAAAGACGTCCGCGATCGCTGGGTAGGCAATGATGCACTCCCCGAAGACAGCGTTTTAGAGGCTTGGCTAGAAGATGCAGAAACTCTCATCTTCGCCGAGGTACCGTCCGTCATGTCTCGCCTGACCGATGACCCGCAAGAAACCTGGCGCCGTCGACTTATCTACGTTGAAGCGCAACTTGTCTCTCAGGTCATGCGCAACCCCGACGGCGTACGCCAGCGCGCTCAGACTGCCGGAACATTCACCGATTCCGTCACCTACGGAACTGAGACCATTGCCCAAGCTATGACGCTGACCCCAGCTCATCGCTCCATCCTCTCCGGAGGAGGAAATAAGCACGTCGGTATAGACATGACCCCAGAGCAGACACGTCATCCACTAGATACGGCTTGGGTTAACGGACCACGAGGCACACAGCCACGGGGGCAAGCATGACAACACCGTTCCCACTGCGCCACACGGTACGAAAAATCAGCCGCACCGTCACCGGCCGCGACAAGCTCGGCAATGCCACCACCAAAGAAATCACTTCTGACGTGGTAGTAGCCGGCTGGTCCCAACCCACATCCGACGAGCCTAAGCTCGCCGGCCATGAACGTCTCACCGTCGACCTTGAGATCTACGCGCCTCCCGAAACATTTAGCGAAGGAGACGCCGTAGACATCCCCAGCTACGGACAACTCGAAGTCATTGGACACCCAGAGAACTACTCTCATTCCCCATTCGGATGGGACCCCGGACTCGTGGTCGTCAACGCACGAAGGAAAGACCGATGAAGAAACCATTATTCCGCGTCTACCATCCAGACGGACACGACCGCCTCAAGACAGACGGAACCTTAGATTTCGACGGAGGCTCCCTCCTCGTCTGGCGAGACAACACCCGCACCCATCTAGTAGCCGCTTACTCACCAGGAGGCTGGATAACAGCTCACTGGGAAACCAACGAAGAGGAGGCCGAAGATGCCTAAAGCTCGCTACAAGTCCAATCGCGCCGGGCTAGAAGCTCTCGCTCGCGGGCCAATCGCTCAAGGAATCGTCCGTACGTACGCTGAGCAAAAAGCCTCAGCTGCGGGAGATGGATTCGTAGCCTCTTATACGCAAGGACGCCGACGCTTTGTAGGCATTGTCTTTGCGGATACATTCTCAGCTATGCGTCGAGAGGCTCGGGACAACGTTCTTGTCCGGGTGCTCGGATGATCCCTGTCCCGTACACCACACAAGATGTTGCTGTAAAAGCACTTGAGCAAGCATTGCGGGTTCCCGTTTCGACCGAAATTCCTGAAATTCGTCCTGATCAGCACATTGTGCTCGGGCGAATTGGTGGAGGACCCGAATCGATTGCAACGAATGATCCTCGCTTTCTCATCGAGTGCTATGCCTTAGATGCGCTAGAAGCCGAAGCCTTAGCAGAAAAGGCTCAACATGCCTGGGTGCATCTTCGAGGCAATGGCGTTGTCCGTGGATATTCGGACAACAACCTTGCTCCGTATCCGTCTCCGGATGTGGAGCACGTCAGATTCCAATTCACTGGCTCTCTAAAACTTCGGCTCTAAAGAGCCATTTCCTTTCAGGCCCGGCTCACCCAATCTGAAAGGACAAGCCTGATGGCTATCAATGTAAATAACTCTTTTGTCGGTACCCCAGCTATGGACGGCGGTGTCTATTTCCGTGCAGCACTGGGCACCAAGCTTCCTAAGTCCGCAACCGAAGCACTGGACAACGCATTCGAAGACCATGGCGCAGTAGGCGAGGATGGCTTCTCTGTCACCCCGACTCGCAATAACACCGATATCCGCATGATGGGCGGCGATGTCTTCCGAACCATCCAGTCCGAGTACGGCGTGGAAATCGTGCTCACCCTCTTGGAAGACGATACCGAAGCAGTTGTAAAGACCACCTTCGGCGATTCCAAGACCACGACGAAGGAAGTCAAGGACGGCGGCGTCGAGCGTACTGTCTACTACTCCTCCGATCCTCTGCCAATTTCCACCCACGTGCTCAAGGCCGTCGATGGGGATAAGACCAATCTTTACCTAGTCGAGCGCGGCCAAGTGGTCTCCGTTGGCGAGCGTCGCGTAGCGCACTCTGACGTGACCCGTACCGAGCTGACCATCCGCGCCTACAAGTCCACCGCAGAAGAGCTCAAGGGCGCCAATGTCGTAGAGCTTCGCTATAACCCGAATGGTCCGGAGAAGAACTCTGAAAAGGAAGACACGGATAACACCCCTGAAGGGGAATCCGAATCTGGATCCACCGCAGAGTCTGAGGAAACCAACTCCGACCCGAACGCCGAGGCATAGCACTGTCGGTTTAGACCAAATCTAAATTCACCCACCCCGGGGCCTGGCAGCGGGGGATAAAAATCACTGCCACCAATTCTCGTCCCGATGTTCGTGGGAAATTTCCATCCCATTGAGCCGGGCCTGCCTACGTCATCGGGGCGGGCTCAGACTTTGGCCCGGCTTATACCTAACCAACCCGAAAGGACCGGCTCATTATGTCTCTGAAAATTCAGCACATCACCGAAGACGTGCAGACCTACACCATTCCGGCAGCAGGATCTGACGACACCTTCGTCGAAGTAACCCTTCCTGACTTCGACTGCCAGCCGCAGACCGACCTGCAGGCAATCGACGATGAGACCAAGAAGCAGAAACTACAGATCTTCCAGACCGAAGGAATCCGTCTAGTTCTCAAGCACTACAACCCAGACGAGGAAGACGCGATTAACCAGCTCGTTACCCGCCAGCTCATGGAAATCGGCAACGACTGGATCAAGTCCGACAAGTCCGGACTGCTGAGCGGCGGTGATACGGGGGAAACCGACTCTTCCAAGTCCTCCGCCTCCTCAAAGAAGAAAAAGAGCTAGCGGCCGCACTCACCATTGACCTCATGCAGCGCGGCCTCAGTCTCAGCATGATCGGCCGCGGCCTGTCATGGGCAGACATATGGATATGGCTTACTAATCCACCCGCAGGCAGCCAAGTAGCTGCCTGGGGAGTGCTGCAAGAAAAGACGCCGGCGCGCGAACCCTCGCACGCTGAAAATGCCCCGGCTCAACCACCCCATCGCACCCCGAAGCGTCCGCAGCTGACTGCGAGCGAAGTACGCGCCCGGGTTGCGCAAAGAACCGAATAGCCCCAAGGGCACGTAAAGAAAGGCGGAAAGAATGGCTACAGAGCTTGGTACCGGCTGGATCCGAATCGCCCCGGACGTCTCCCAAATCACCCCTGAGGTCTCGAAGGCCCTCGACGCGACCCAGGCCTCTGCTGACTCGTCTGGCAAGGGAATGGGCTCGAAGATTGTCGGAGGACTCCGTGGCGTTATGAAGACGGGAATGATCTCCGTCGGTACCGCCGCGGGTGCGACTCTCGGAGCGTCTATTACCAAGGGCGTAGGTCGCCTCACTGCAATCGAAAACGCTGAAGCTAAGCTTTCTGGCCTAGGAAACTCCGCCGAGGACGTATCCAACATTATGGATAACGCCCTTGTATCGGTTAAAGGCACTGCTTATGGACTCGACGCTGCAGCGACTACTGCAGCTATGGCAGTTGCCTCTGGTATTGAACCTGGAGAACGACTTGAGCAAGTACTAACAACCGTGGCCGATACCGCCGGCATTGCAGGCGCAAGTATGGACGAGATGGGCGCCATCTTTGGCTCCGTCGCGGCACGCGGAAAGCTCCAGGGCGATGACCTGATGCAGCTGACCTCCCGCGGTATCCCTGTCTTGCAAATGCTGGGTGATGAGCTGGGGAAGACCTCGGAGGAAATCTCCGACATGGTCTCGAAGGGCGAGATCGATTTCGAGACCTTCGAATCTGCGCTGCGAAATCATATCGGCGGTGCAGCTCAAGAAGCCGGTAAGACCACAAGCGGTGCTTTCGCTAACATGTGGGCGGCTGCCTCGCGATTCGGCGCAAAGCTATCTGGGCCTTTCTACAATCAAGCAGCAGGCGTTTTTACCGGAATCACAGACTCCATAGACAATCTGGCCGACAAGAGTGGACCCTACATCGATAGGTTCGATTCTTGGGTAGGCGGAAGCGCGATTCCAAAGCTAAAGGAGCTTGGAACCACAGCGAAAGACGCGGTGGCTGGATTCCTTAACTCCAGCGATGTGCAATCCCTGGCTTCCAATACCAAGGACGTCTTTTCTGAACTGATTACCTCGGGGGCGCGTCTAGCGCCTACCATCGGACAAATCGCAGGGGAACTAGCTAAGGCCTCTGCTTCGCTAGGCATCAGCGGCTGGCAGCTATTCTTAACCACGCTCGAGGCCACCAATGGCGTTATCACAGCCTTTACCCCCGCCATCGAAGCACTATCTGGATTCATGGCTGACCATCCGGCGCTGGTTACAGCAGCCGTAGCGGCATACACAGGATTTAAGACCGTCCCCGGAATCATAGAAAAAGCTACAGGTGCTCTCGAACCTCATGCGACAAGGCTCGGAAAGGTAAAAACCGAGCTAACTAACTTGGGGCCAGGGATCCGTGACCTAAAGCGGTATTACTCGGAAACCGGTCGTGAAATCGGCAATTTCGACGCCGCAATGCAAATGGCAGCGACGTCCAATACAAAGTATGTATCGCAGATGGGGCGCGCCTACACTCAGGCGTCCGCACCGCTTAAAGAGTTTGCTGCTTCGCATAAGCTTGCAGCTGCAGAAGCAAAGACAGGTGCGCTACAGGCTGGCAACAGCTGGGTAGCTGCAGATCGAATGATTGCTCAAGCTGGCCACAGCGTAGTCGGCTCTGTAACCAATATGGCTGGAACCATCAAGGGCGTCGGCGCTGGTGCTTTTACCGGGATTAAGTCTGCTGCTAGCAGTGCGGTCAATTTCTTAGGCGGTCCATGGGTCGTAGGTATCGCAGCGGCAACATTCGCAATTTCTGATGCCCGTGCGGCTGCCGCAGCTCTGGATCACGCCAACGCTCAAATGGCGGCATCCGCGCGTGAATCTGCCCAAGCCCAAAAGGAGCTAGAAGCAGCGTTAGCCGGCACTACCGGCGCTTTGAACGAGCAAGAGATTGCAACCGCTGCAAAGATCGTTAAATCGGAAATCTCCGACATCGTTGAGCTGGGAAGCCGGAAGTTTTCGATGGTCGAAAACTTAAATATGGCCACAGTCGCTGTCGACGAGTTCATGGACAAGATCCCTCTGATGTCCAGCGAAGAGCAAAAAGCGCGCACCGTGGCTACTCGCCAAGCAAAGACCATGCGCGATGCATACGACTCGCTTAAAGACGGCGCAGACGAACTCGGTATATCCATCGATGATGTTAACTCTGTCGTGGCTGAAGGCGGATCTGACTATCGCAAGTTGGTCTCCAATCTGCGCGAGTCCGGAGATGCAGGCAATCGGGCAGCAGATCAACTTGAAGAAGCCCGCGCCAAGGTGGAAAAGATAGTTGATTCTGCCCGCAATATAGATCCAGCCTTTGCACAAGCATCCTCGGCCATTGATGTACTCGCAGATTCGGCTGCCTCGGGAGAAGATAAGCTATCGGCTCTCGAAAAGCTTATGGAGTCCATGGGCCTAGCGCCAAAGATGGCCGAAGAAGCCCTCATGGACACAGCTGATGCCGTCGACAAGATGGTAGAAAGTGCAGCGAATTCCCAACTTCCGGTGGAAACGCTTGGCGATGCCCTCTTCGGGCTCGACGGGAAGCTGGAACCAACCAACTCCTCGGCTCGCATGCTGCACGAGAATCTCACGGATTTGCGACAGCAGCTGGAACAGGCCGCAGTATCTGGAGCAGACACGCAAGAAGCATTCGACCTCATGCAACCTGCTCTGCAGTCCTTGAAGGAACAGTTCGGCCTCACCGACGATCAACTCCAAGGACTTATCCAGTCCTACGGACTAGTACCGGAGAACATAACCACCGCAGTTAACCTTGAAGGAGCCAGCGAAACTACCCAGTCGCTTGCTTCGGTATGGGCTTCACTAGACGGTCTTGAAGAAGGTAAGACCATCAACGTCGGCGTTCTCGACGAGAAAGCCGCGGAGTACATCGACCGGCTCGGCTACGAGATTGAAGAACTTCCGGATGGCACTTTTGAGGTCACTAGCAATACCGAAGAAGCGTCCAACAATCTCCATAACGTCGTCAACCGCATGGCCGAAATCGACGGCACAGACGTAGATGTCTCCCTAGCACTGGATAACAGCCAGTTCGAGATGAACGCGCAACAAGCGCAAGACCTCATCAACTACCTGGACATTCAAAATCCGTCGCCTCAAGCGCGGATGATCATCGACCAGCTGAAGTCTAACCACTCCATTGCTATGGGCGACCTTGCAGTCCTGGACGCCCAAAGCCCTAAGCCCACCGCAGACCTAGCTAAGCACCTTCTCGATAACAAGGTAAAAGACGCGAACGGAAGCCTAACCAAGCTCGCCGGCAGGCAGCCAAAGCCCAAACTTGACGCTGATACCGGAAGCTTCAACTCCAAGGTGAACGGCGCCATCAGCCTCATCAACTCCCTTCCTCAAGTCAAGGTGGTTAAGTTCGTTGCTGAAAAAATAGGCAACTGGGTTTCCGGAAACGCCGGCGGTGGACGAGTCCCCAAGCTGGCCTCCGGCGGCCGCCTACCCGTCTATGGGCCAGGCACCAACGTCATTGACGGCTTCCTCGGCGTTGACGAAGCCGGCATGCCGACAGTGCGAGTTAACCGTGGCGAATGGGTAGTCAACGGACACCGCTCCAACCTATTCAACGGCACCATTGGCGCCCTCAACTCCGGCAGCGCACAAGACATCGTCGACAACCTCTACCGAGAACTCCCGCACCTCTCCGGCGGCACCGCACTCCAACAACAGCGAGGGCAAAGCGCGCCGGGTGAGCTCCAGGCGCTTGCCGGTGGAGGAGTTATCGGCTCCATTACGGACATCGTGAAGAAGAAATTCCCGATGATGACGATTACTTCGACGCTGCGCAACTCGAATGATTATCACGGTATGGGAAAAGCCGTGGATTTCTCTAATGGTTACGATGACACCCCAGAAATGCAGTCTGCTGCCAAGTACTTTGCTGATAATTATGGAAGCCAGCTTCTAGAGCTCATCCACGCGCCTTTTAACCACAACATCAAAAACGGAAAGTCCGTTGGCGATGGCATGAGTTTTTACGGCGCCGGCACCATGGGCCAACACCGCAACCACGTCCACGTAGCTGCGGACGCTCCGCTCGCACAGAAGGACGCCAAGGTAGCTGCAGTTGATAATGAGAAGGCTGAAAGTACAGATTCTGCTTCTAGCGCTACTGTGACCAAAACATCACGCTCTATGCAGTGGAGCAACGATGATAAGAAGCAGGTCAGTTTCGGCTCTGCAGATTCCATCTACAAGGGAGTGGCTAAGGCTCTCAAGGTAGGGGAGCGAAAGGAATTCCGTGTAGGCAAGACATCCGAGTCGAGAACATCTGTGACGCCGTCGGATACTAAGCCTCTGAAGGGAACTACAGCGACAGGCTCCGGTCATAAGGGCTGGGGCCATGAGCACTTTGTAGAAGAGATCGCCCGCAACGCTAAGGCCCATGGGCTTCCTGACCGCGGCGCCATGATTGGCGTAGGAACAGCGTTCGTAGAATCCGGCAACCCGTTGAAGATGTACGCCAACCAAGCCGTCCCCGACTCGCTGCAGTATCGCCACGATGCCGTTGGCAGCGACCACGACTCAGTTGGCCTATTCCAACAGCGACAAGCAGGCTGGGGAACACTCGCACAACGAATGAACCCATATCAGTCCGCTGGGCTGTTCTTTGATGCCATGCTGAGAAAGTTCCCCAACTGGGGTTCTATGGAACCAGGATCAGTCGCCCAAGGAGTCCAGGTCTCGGCATTTCCTGACCGCTACGCCAAGGTCATGGGCGCAGCCCTGCAGGCCGTAAAGAATACGTCCCTGTATGATTCCGGCGGCTGGCTCGAACACGGAAAGTTCGCGCACAATCTCTCAGGCAAGCCAGAACCCGTGCTAACCGCCGGTCAGTGGGGCGATGTCCATGGAACGATGGTTGCAATTCCCCGCCTTGTAGGATCGATTGACCGCCTAGTCCCAGTGCTTGCTGACATTGCCCGTACTGGAAAATACACCGGCAATCACGGCCTCGACCTTCCGGAAAGCTCCACGTTCGTTGTAGCTGCGAAAAAGGTCTACGCCGTCAGCCAAAATCTCGAAGCCCAAGCCAAGAAACTCGAGCAAGGCTACATTAACGCGGGCCGGCAACTCACCGCCTGGACTAACGCCAATGTGCGTTGGTTCGACAACACGGAAATCGTCGTCGATGCTGAAGCCGGCCTGCAAGAAACCCGCGAGCAAAACGCGCAAGACCTCGCCAATCTGAAGCAAGCTGAGAAGCAACTTGCAGAAGCACGCTCGAACCTCGCAAAGGCAGAGTCTGAAGATGCCGCGCTATCTACCAAAACCAAGCGCCGATTGGCCGACGCCGAGCGCAAAGTCGAAGAAGCGCGCAAGGAATCCATTGCCACCTCCAAGGATTCTGAAGCTACGCAAAAGCAACAGGCAGCGAAAGCCAAAAAGCTAGCCGACGCCGAGCGAAACCTCCGCCGCGCCCGTGAAGACGCCGCCGCTGAAATGAAGAAGTCCGGAAATGAAAACGCGGAATCCGTCGCCTCTGCCATAGAAGACGTCCAAACCGCCGAGGAACAGCTATCCAACGCACGCGAGAACGTCTCTCAGATAACCAAGCGCACAGAAGCCGCAGAAAGAACCCTCGCCGGAGCGCGTATCAAGGTAGTTTCTGACCTAGTCGGATCGCTTTCCGATGCAGTCGACTCCGCCTTCGACTCACTTGGAAAATACGTAGACCAAGCTATCCGCTTTGGCGGCATCGTCGAAGAAACTAAGCAGTCCATCTCCAAGCTCGCGCAAGAGCGCGTCACGTTAAACCTGGCCACGATTAAATCCCTCGGAGATCTCCGTATCGCCGAATGGGATGTTGCGCGCGCTCGTATGGACGGAGCCATCGATGTAGCTTCTGCAGAAGCTGACCTCGCCAAGGCTCGCGAAGGCCACCTAGTAATGGGAGCAACATCCGTATCCGCACTAGGCGATGCCGTAGACCGCTTCCGTGTCCTCGGTATGGACGCCGCCGACGCTCTGGGAACGTCCGTAGTTACCAATGCGAAGGAAATCCGCGCGGCTGAAGCTGCCCTAGCTAAGGCACGCGCCACGGCAGCCATCGGAGAGCTGGAAGCACAAAACCGCGCCCGAGTCGCCTCCATCGCAGCAGCCAAAGCCACGGTGCTCCAAGCCCAAAACGCTGCAGTCCTCACCGCCCACACCGAAATGCTTGCCAAGCAATCAGCGCAACTCAACGGCATGAACAATCGCCAGCAAACCGCGCTTCAACAACGAGTCCAAGGCGGACAAAAGACCGCCGGCGGAATACTCGGCCTCCTTGGCGGACTAGTCATGGGCGGACTTGGCGTCACGACGATGAACCCCGCACTCATCGCGTCAGCCATCGGAATGGGCGCCAAGGGAATCGCAGACACTGTCACCGGTGCAACGATCCTCAAGCACCACGACAAGAAAGCCGCCGACGAAGCCTGGAAGGCGCTACCACGCGGAGACCGCGTAGGAATCGGCCTCGGCGCTGGATCCTCCGCCCTCGCAGGCGCCGCCGGCATCGGAGCTGCCGCCTACACAGGAAACGCCGAATGGGCCACCGCCGGACTCGACGCCGGAAACCAAATCTGGGACGCCACAATCACCGGAATGGCCGAGCGCCAAAAAGCTGCATTCGACAAAATCGACGCCGAATACGCCGACGCCATGGCCGACATCGAAGGAAAATACGGCTCCAAGATCGCCGGACTCGACGCCCAACAAGAAGCCGTAGAAGCCGACTACCAGATGAAGCGTGAAGCACTCGCCGCCGAAGAGGCATACCAAGAGCTACAAAAGCGCATCGCGGAATCATCCACAAAGGTAGAAACCGAAGCGCTAGTCAAGGCCTCCGAAGTAGCCGCCGCGCGCCGGGAAGACCTTGTTTCTGCCGCGCGCGAGACCAACCAGCTCCTCAAGCAGAACGTCACCGTCCAGATACCAGCCGGCCAAGCCTGGACCTCTGACCAACTCGAGAGCTACTTAACCAATCTGTTCGCAGAGTTCAACGGCGTAAAGGCAGACGTCGAGCAGATACGCCAAGAAAACAAGCCCAGCGGCCTAGACATCATCATGGCCGGACGATAGGAGGACCCCGTGCTCACACTGAAGTTCCGCGCTCACACCGGAAAGCTTTATGACCTCTTCGCCCCGGACGCCGCCATCGGCGTACCTCAAGGCGGGCTCAAGCTTTCCGCTAACGTCACGAGAACCACTCAAGAAGCACTTGGCCGCCCCGGCACCTTCGCCGCTGACCTCAGCTTCGGAGAAATGACCGGCTCGCTTACCACCACTATCGACGCCAGCCGCGCTACACCGAAAGCCACACTCGAGGAGATCTACCTCGAGTGGCTCAACGCGCATAGCTTCACTCGACAAGGAACGTTGATAGCGGGACGCGATAATCTCCCACAGCTCGATCGCAGTGCGGAAGTAAAACTCGCTCAACACCTGCCCAATCCCGATATCGTCCCGGAAAACACCACGGAGATGGAAGTAGAAGCCCAACTCGTCGCCGAATACGGGGCATGGTTCGGGCCATGGAAGAAAGCGACCGGGTCGACCTTCGTGGAAAACACCGGACAAGTTCCTCTCACATACCGCGTGCGATGGAAGGGAGAAGGCGGACGAGTGCTCCTCCCATCCGCCGCTTACTTCACTCTGCCTCCAACCACGACCGAGCGAATCCTTTACATCTCCGACGATGAGTCCTGCATGGTAGAGCGCACCGATGGCACCCCAGACCGAAGACTCTGGAAAGCCATGGCGGGGGCCGTCCTGCCCGAGCCCATTGCAGTCGGAGACACCAGAGCAATCACCGTTCCAGCCGGCGCCACCCTCGAGTGGAGACTCGGCTACGCACATCCCTGGGGGTAAAACATGAAACTGACCGAATGGGAAAACCACGCGAAGCACCGGAGCTACATTGAACAAAAGCACAAAGCCTGGTGGGGATTAGCGGGCCCCGACGGCGAGCCCATAATGGACTTGCCCGCCCCCTTGCCCGACTATGAAGTCCCCTCCACGCACAATTCGACCTCCGCAGCCCGCGCAAAGTTCAACATTCTTGGCCGAGGCGGCCATATCCATCCCGCTGTCGGAGCACTCATAGACGACAACATCGGCGCCACTGACAAGGAAGCCCGCCTGCAACCGGCGCTTCGCGGCGTCCACTTCCTCGTCTATCAGAAAACGGCGTGCGCCTAACCTTCCTCATCGCAGCTGCCACACTCACCGGACCATATTCAGCACCAAACGTGATGGAAATCCAAGCCGCCGACATGCTCACGCTCATCGACGGCATACCCCTCTGGTCCTACCCACGATCCCTCCGCGGCCAATGGGCCGAAATAGATCGCGATTACGCCGCCGGCTGGAAAGAAAAACGCCAGATTCAAAATGTCCACTTCGCCGCCCAAGCAGATGGGTTCGTCCTCTCCGGAGACGCCGAGCCTACTATCCGCCGCGCCATCGTTGAATCACTCGACGCCACCTGGAAAGCCATCGGACGCTCCGACGATCCACCTGTCGTAGTCTCCTCCAAGGAGTCAGGCAACCCTAGCCCCAAAGTCATGATCCGACCCGACGACGGCTTCCTCTGGCAAACACTCGCCCCCATCGCCGCCATGGCAGGCACCACCATCAGCGCCACCATGTGGTGGCCAGGAGACCCCAAAGTTCCCGGACACGACCTCACCAAACCCACCATCGTCGTAGAAGTAGACCAACCAAAGGAGGTATAAATGTCCCTCGTCAAACTAAGACCCGACGGCGGAAGCCTCACCGCCACGCGCCGGGTCTCGTACTTCGTCTATGGGCGATGGTCGGTCACCACACCCGAGGGAATCGAGAAAGAGCGACCAGCTTATCTGGATGAGCCTATTGAGTATCCAGATGGGGCCACTGATGAAGAGAAGCGCGCTCTGGACCTCAAACGCGAGTTAGAGCGGGACTCGTGGGATGACCGCCTTACTGATGGCTACATTGCACGCACCGATTCCGGCGACTTAGGCCGCTTTGATTTTGGATTCGTCCGCGCCGACGCCTCCATGGATATGAACACCGGAGCTTCGGACGTCGAGCAGCAGATCCGCACAGGGATTAAGCGTTCGGACGGCGACATCTTTTTCCAAGCTGACGTTTCAGGCGCGGGATTAGGCAAAGCAATTCCGAGAGTGGATTACTCCACGGGCTCGACAGTCGACGCTCGTATATGGTCCGTCGACATTCCTTCCTTAGTCACCTCAATCGCTGATGTCCCAAGAGATACGCGCGTACATCTGGGCGGCCAGCTTGCAGCTGATGCGGAAAGCTTGCGTTCGAGAAACGCTCAGATTGAATCCCAGATTGCCGCAGATAGGAAGAAAAATAAGCGTGAGATAGATACTGCTAAGTCCGCCGCTACGTCTGCAAAGTCCACGGCCGAGCAGGCCAAACAGACCGCCGACGAAACCGCTACGCTAGTCAAGAACTTGGATATTGACGGAAGCATCCAGGAAGCCCGCGAAGCTGTGGACGCTTCCAATGAGCTGCTTAAGCTCGTACGGCAGTTCACCGGCGCGGCCGCCGCCCAGGGCGCGCAGGCGCAAGCGTCAGCGTCGATGGCTATCGAGTATGCTCGCCAAGCCGAGCTAATCTTAGACCAGCTGGATCCGCTCCGCGATGACGTTGTCGAAGCTCACGCCGAAATAGCTCGCCTTTCCGGAGAAGCGGCTAAAGCAGCTCAGGAAGCAGCCGCCACCGTCGCTCGCGGCGAACAACACGTTCTTGCCGCCCAAAGAGCGGCGACCGCTGCGGCAGCTGACGCCTCTGAGTCGCAGCAACTCGTAGAAGAAGCAAAAGCGAAGCTTGCAGAGCTGGCCCCACTGCAAGACAAAGCTAAAGAAACCCTTGCAGATGCCCAGGAGCTTCTCGACAACGTCGACGGCTCAGGCCAAAGCCTGGCTGATGTTCTCGCAGAAATCGCGGCTAAGCACCAAGAGGTACTTTCTGCGCACGACGATATTCTGACCACCCACGGCGAAATCCTCGAGATCCACGGTGAGGCCATCCGGTACGCCGCCATGGCTGCTGCGCAGGCCGGCGCTGCCGCCATGCAGGCTAGCCAAGCAGCAGCTGAGGCTCTGCGTGCAGCTGACCTGAATTCTCAGGCGATTGCGGCGCTTGCGGAAGCGGACAAGAAGCTAATTGAAGCTGACCAAAAGCTGCAAGAACAGATTGATGTCCTCGAAGAATCCCAACGCTTACTTGCCCAGGCCGTGCGCTATGTGGCGGCTGCTGCTGCGCAGGCGGCGCAGGCTGCTATGTCCGCAGCACAAGCCACAGAAGAAAACGCCAACGCGATTGAACAAACAAACGTCGCAGTCGATGCTGCGGCGGATTCCGTGGAAGCTTTGCAAAAAGCAAGCGCGGCTCGTGATGAAGTCATGGGCAATATTCAAAAGTCGGTGAATTCAGCGGCGGCGGCTGCGTCCAGTTTGGAAAAGTCTCAGGCTGCTTTTGAGGACACGCTGCTCATTCAGCAGAATGCGATTTTTTGGGGAGAGGTGCACCGCACCCGAATTTTCGACAAATACAGCATGAGCACCGTCACTAATAACGAGTTGATGACGATGACTCCGATTGAGTCGGATCGGAAACTCCGATTAGATTTCAAGGGGATTTGGGGTGGACGTGTTCAGGTTATTGGGCGCATGGTGGATGCGTGGGGAAAGAATTCGTGTGTTGATTTCTTCTCGTATGGTGCCGGGCCTGGGTATCGACGGCTGATTGTGGAGCCCGAGGTGGTGAATTATGGCGTTGACAAAGTGCACGTCGTCGTGGACATGTGGTGGCCAAATCGGGCTTTGGAGTTTGTGTTTGTCCCGAAGGCTGGTGGTGGATGGGAAACTCCGCCGTATGAGGATTCAATTCAAGGCGGCGTGAACCTCGGCCTCATGCATGAGGGCACGATGATTGTGTACTGGCCGCGGGGGAAGGGGTATCGCGCCAGCCGTGCGGTGCAGGTAACCCCTGATGATGGAAGGACGTGGAAAACATATCCGGCGGGTGCATTGCTGCCCGCATCAGCAAGCATTGGTGGGTATCAGGTGACGGGCATTCGGCCTGTCCGAGGGGATACTCGCCCTGTCAAGCTGACTGAACAAATCTAGTTTTGCCGATTGCCGATTGCCGATTGCCGAGATGGCTATACGGCACCCAACTATGAAGGAGGAAAAGATGACTAGTCCTAGCGTGGACCTCGACGGCATCATGCCGTACGGCGTGACTGTTTCAGGAGATGGCACTAACCGGACAGCTAGGTTTGTGACGTCCGCGAAGCAAGCTAAAGAAAATCGTCTGGAGTTACCTGGCGGGCCAGTGAGGGTATCCGCCTCGTGGTCAGGCGCAGAAGCTGTGCGCTTAACCTTGGCTGGCGTAGGTTACCCGGTGAACATTCCGGCGGGGGGGGGATTCCGGTCTGGGACGGCGGTCGTTGGGTCGAAAAGCAGGGACACTATCTACCTGGAATCAGCCAACGACGTGCCACTTTCTGCTACGGGGCGCGGCACCATCGAGGTGTACCCACTCCCACAGCTCTAACCACACAGGCGGTGGTCTAAATGGCCACACCACTGGAAGCACTGGACGGCATTTTGCCGTATGCGATTCGCTACAAGATGGGCTCCGGAGCCTACATGGTGACGGAACCGAACCAGCGCGCAAGCGGCGAGTCCTACACTCCGCCCGCCGGTGTGTACCAAGTGCAGCTGGCGTACACGGGGCCGGAAGCCGCCGAAGTGTGGTGGAGGCCCGACAGGGGCAACGCGTCAACAATCAAGATGTGCCAAATCCCCGCCGACAAATCAGGCGCACCACGCAGCGCTCGACCCCAGACCATACAAGCGAACGGAACAGGCCAGCTCTCCATTACGACCACTCCGCGCCCCAACGGCGGCGCTCAATCTACCTCAACCGCTTCGCTGCATATCTACCCACTACCTCAGTAGCCGCGGGGGTGGTCGCGTAATGACTACCCCTAACTTGGATTTTCCGATGCCTGTAGCGGTGACGTGGACCGCCTCTGGCTCGGGAAGCAATTTGAATGTGCACCGTACCCAGCCCCGGGAAGAGATTGGCGGGCAGACACCGTCCCCGCTTCGGTGGTATCTGCCTGCTGGCGGCTACAGCATGATGATCACCAACTACCTATCATCCCCCATCAATGTCGCGTGGATGCCGGGACCGGGCCGGGACTGGATCAACCTATTTGCCTGTAAGCCTGGGGAGTCTAAAACGACGACGATTAGTGCCACTGGCTGGGGATTTTTCCTTATTGCTGGTGATAGTAATTGGTCGCCTGCTGATAAGGGACACGCCACGATGACGATTGCTCCATTCCCACAGGCCTAACTCAGCCACCCTCCCCGGGGTGGCTTTCGCATATATCTGAAAGGACCCAATCATGGAAGAATTCGATTTCGACGCCTGGGTGGAAGGCCTGAAGGCCATCCCCGAGGACAGGCTCATGGACGCCGCCGCCGCTGTGTCCCGAGAACGCCGCGAACGACCCGCCCGCGCCGCTGAGGAGAAAGCGCGTGCTGAAATCGTGGCTGGTCTAGCCGAAACCGCGCCGGAACTCGTCTCCGCGCATGTCACCCTAGAAGAAGCAAAGACCGACCCCGGCAAGGTACCCGAATGGAAGAACCCCGGCTCGGACTTCCTCAAAGCCTCCCGCCAGGGCGCGGTTGTGAAGCACGCCGGTAAGTACTGGCTTTCGGAAACCGAAACGCTGAACGTGTGGGAGCCCGGGGCGGAAGGCGTGCACACCACAATTTGGCGCGACGTCACCCACGAAGTCCTGCCACCCGCCCCCAAGACAGACGGCAGCGGAAAGGTCATCGCACAAGGAACCGCCGACAACCCATTCCCATTCGTCGCCGGCATCCAAGTCAAGGCAGGCCAATACGTGCTCTTCCAAGACCAGAAATACAAGGTCTTACAGGGCCATACCCTCGCAGACTACTGGCCACCTAACGCCGCCCACAGCCTTTTCACCAAGGCCTAAAGAAACCACGCCCTCTAGCAACCCGCTAGGGGGCGTTACTCATACAGAAGGAGGTACACGGAGTGAAAGACTGGCTAAATGTCCTTCCTGATCGTGTCAGACTAATTCCCTGGCATTTCACGCCGGGGCGCGCCGGGCGGAAGATCCGGCATGTCACTGTCCATCACATGGCGATGGTTGGGGGAATCGACAATTGCTATAACGTTTGGCTTTCTCGTGAAGCTTCCGGCCATTATTCGGTCGATCCGAAAGGTGAAGTGGGACAGCTCGTTTGGGATAGGGACACTGCATGGGGGAATGCCAACTTGGTTTCTAACCAGGAAACCATCGTTGTTGAGCATTCCAATGAAGCGGGCCAAGCAGCTGATTGGCCTATCGGAAAGACGACGCTGGATACCGGAGCGCACCTCGTAGCTGCACTGTGTCGCTTCTACGGCCTTGGCCGGCCGGTATCGGGCGCCAATGTCCGTTTCCACAATATTGAATCGGGCGGCTTGACGTCTTGCCCGTATCACTTACGTCCAGGACATAAATATCACGACCACTACATCGCACGTGCCCAGTATTGGTACGACGAAATGACTAAGCCTGCTCGACAGGCACCGAAGAAAGAGGAGGATTTTCTCATGGCATTGACCGCAGAAGAGCAAAAGGAACTGCTCGCCAAGACCCGCGCGATCCACAACGCGCTTTTCGCCCCTGAACCATCCCGAGTCGAAGGATCCAAGTTCAAGGCGCCGCTGACTGAGTTCATTATGCAGACCGACCGCAAGGTCGAGGAACTTCACGTGGAATATCGAGGAAAGGCATCTCAAGCGCAGAAATCCCTTGATCAGCTTGCTGACGCCGTCGAGGCGCACGACGAAACAGAGGAGGTTTGCAAGGAACCGGAGGAAGAACATGCGCAGTAAGCAATTTTGGTTCGACCTTCTGGAGCGCGCAGCGAAGACTTTCGCGCAGACGCTACTAGCATGGCTCGTCGTGGATCAGGCCGTATGGGAGATGGACTGGAAACAAGGAATTGGTTTAGCAACGACAGCAACGATTGCCTCTATCCTGACTTCCTTTGCTTCCCTTAAGGTCTCCACTCCTGAGACAGCCAGTTTGGTCTACGTAGGCCGGCATCGAGCAGGTGACTAGCATGGCCCGATGCATTGACTCGCAGTGGAAAACGCGGATGAAAAGACGCTTACTTTCAGACGAGATGGGTCTAGTCATTTTGGGAGTCCTAGGCGCCGCGCGCGGGATTAGTTACTTTCCGCCTTTGGTAAATCCTGACCGAAAACCGGCGCATCTCTTAGAGATGGTTGCATCCCCACCAGTATGGGGAGTGATCTGGGTGCTTGCCGGATTGGGGTGTTTCACCGCCATTATCTGGCGTCAATCCCAACCCTTAGCAGTCGGGATGATGGTTGGAATGCACTTTCTATGGGCATTCACGTTTATCACTAATGGTGGACGCGGATGGGTTACGGCTATCGCCTATCTATGTATTTTTGGTCTCACATTCTGGGCTTTTGCCCGAGGGCGCAGAGAACCGGAGCTAGTACCGCAGGAGACGCCAAGACGTCCCTCAGAGGATCTGAGAAAGGAGTAACTACTTATGGTGGATACTCTCCTCGGAGGGGCCATAGCAGCATTTTTTACGGGACTTTTTGCGTGGCTCGCGGCGAAAGCTACAGGGCGCTCCCAAGTGGACGCCAAAAAGGTGGAGCAACAAGGCCCGCAGTGGGAAAGCTTCTCTCAGAAAATCATGGAGAGAATGGACGCGCAGCAAGAAGAGATTGATGGCCTGAAGCAGGAAGTGAGTACTCTCCGTGAGAAAGTAGAAGCCATCTCTCAAAAGTATTGGCGCGCTGTATTGGCTCTCCGGCGAATATTTGACCGCCACCCAAAGGCAATAGAGGACGCCCAGCTAACCAAAGACGTCCATGAGGACGTTTTCGAGGGATAATCGTCGACTGCAAACACCACGCAAACATAGGCTAAGATAGCCCAGGTAAGGCCCCTTTAACTTCTCTCTACGGATCAGAAGGTTGGGGGTTCGAATCCCTCCGGGCGCACAAAATAAGCCGCCTTCGGGCGGCTTTTCTTGTATCTAATCTATTTCGCAGGTGCCCGTCTATGAAGTCTTCCTCATTGCTGCCGGGTCTCATTGCCGGCATTGTCCTTGGCCTCGCACTATGGCTCGGTTCTGGGAGCCTGTGGCTCCTTCTGGGCGGAGTTGTGCTTGGTCTAATAAGCGCCCCGCTTCTCAAGCTTGCTGCTGATCCCTCTCGGTCGCGCAAATATCGCGATGATAACTTCCGCGATTAGATGGATTTTCACTGCCGCAATAAGTCATATGTAACCCCTTTATAAAATGCAGGACACGTATAAAACGTTCACAGCAACCTCCCAGATAGACTTAGTAGAAAAAGAAAGTCTTTATTAATAAGGGGACTGCGGCAACGCGCTCCCCTCTGTCTTGAAGGAGAACGCCCGGTGTCCGCATCTTCGCGCATCGTTGGGCTTGATATAGCCCGCTCACTTGCCATTATTGGCATGGTAGTCCTGCACATGGCCTCCCTCGTGTGGCATACCAAAGTCATTCTCAACGGCCTGCCCGCCGCGCTTTTTGCCATTTTGGCTGGCGTCACATTGATGATTATTGCCCGCAATTTCACGGTGACGACGCTTCTGCGCATCCTCGCCCGAGGCTGCATAATTACACTCATCGGCCTCGCTCTACTGCCCCTTGGAGGTGAGATTCAGGTCGTCCTAGTAGTAATTGGCATCACCATGATGTTGCTGTGCTGGGTTCCCCCGTTGCACTGGGCCTGGAAGCTAATCCTTTTCGCTGCGGCCACCGTAGCCGCGACCGTGAAATACGCTCCGCTGACCCTACCGCAGGTATACCCACTGCTGGCCTATATCGCTTATTTCCTCGCCGGCATGCTGCTCTATGAAATCTATATTCGCAAGCAACGCGCAGCTGCGCAGTGGGTTTCCACTGCTATAGCCGGCATCGTTGCCGCTATCGGTTTTTACTTCCGCTTTACTACGGACATTACTGGCTGGCTACGCTTTACCGGCCACACCGGCGTCGTGGGTGAGATCGTGCTGTCCATTGCCGTCGCTGCAGTCGTCCTGCACCTCTGCCTGCTTGCTGGTCGAGCTGCGCCCAAGCTGGTCTATCCCTTTGCTGCGCTGGGTGCGATGTCGCTGAGCATCTACATCTTGCACGTGCTCACCGCTTACTACTGGCAAAGCCACATCGCCCTGCACAACACCGCCTGGGCCTGTGCCTTCATTGCCCTCTTCCTCGTTATCGCAACCCTGTGGCGCCGCCTGATAGGGAAGGGGCCGGCCGAATGGGCCGTCGCCAAAGCTATTGCCATCGCCGTTCCTGCCGGAAAGAAGGACTAATCATGCAGCACAAAATTTTCCCCGCCTTGCTCGCCGCCAGCATCGTGGCACTGACTGCCGCCCCGGCCACTGCACTCGAACACGGTGATCCAGCAACGGACTCCCCGGAGGCCCGCACCGTCGCCCAACTCAAGATAGGACGCGTGGGTAGTTTCGGTGATTGTACCGGTACTCTCGTGGCCGCCCAATGGGTGCTCACCGCACGTCACTGCCTCGAGTCTGTGAATAACACGGGCACCCAGGCCCGCATCAACGGAACCACCTACGACACTGATTCCTGGGCACTGTCCCCGCTTTCCGACGCCGCCCTTCTCCACCTCACCGCCCCTGTCACCGATACAAAGCCCGCAGAGATTTCCACCCAAGTTCCGGAACCGGGCAAACGCGGCACACTCTACGGCTGGAGCAGTAGTTCTTCTATGGCGCGCCGCGGTCAGCTGCCCCAAGCGGAAATGGAAGTAGCCGAGCTCCTCGGCGGTAGCCCCGCCGAACCTGCTGGCGCGGACGCTGCCGCGAGCGCCGGTGAGGATGCCGATGTCGGAGAAAGCGTTCCCGCGGCCGAGGCTATGCCGGGGCTTAAGGCACCGGAGGGTACAGAAAGCGTGCCAGCCAGCGAGGCCATGCCGGGTGGGGCGCCCGATGGCCCGATGCCGCTTATCGAAAGCGCCATCCTTGATGTTCACTCCACCGGCCGAGCCGGTATGCAAGGCGGTGACTCCGGCGGCCCCTTCTTTGTCGACGGTAAACTCGCCGGACTCGCCACGGCGGGCACCGCGAACGGGGACCCAGACCTGCCTTCACCTAGCGCGGCTATTACCACGCTGGCCGGCACCAAGGACTGGATCGAGGGAGTGGTGAGCGGACGCGATAAGGAAGCGATTCTCACCGCGGAAACCACTCCCGAACCGCCGAAAACCCCGCAGACCAGCGCCGACCACGCTTGGCTTTATGCCGAAATAGCAGTGCTAGGTCTTATTGCCGCCGCGGTAGTATCCCGCATTCCCGGCCTACGGGGTCGCAAGCGCTAGAAAATCTCGATGCGCCCACCCAGGGACTCGGACTGGCGCAGCTGCGCCACCCAATTCGGGCCGCCTGGGTGTAGGCGCAGCACCGGGCGGGAAGAAATCTTGACCGGGGAGACCGATTCCTTGCGCGCGCCAGAACGGGCATCGATACGGGTGCGGGCGCGATAACCGGCGTCGGAAAGCTCGGCGATGGAAGGCTCGGGGGAGTCGAGCTTCTCGCGGGCGTCGCGAAGCAGATCCAAGGCCTCGTCCAAAGCCTCCACCAACGCCGGGGCATTGGTTTCGCACATCTGCTGCACTAGCTCCGGGTGCGTACCGGCCACGCGCGTGGCGTCCTTGAAGGAACCGGCAGACAGGGACTGCGCCAAGATTCCGCCGTTATCGCCCACCACGGCGAGAATTTCGGCGAAGACATGCGGCAGGTGGGAAATGCGCGCCACCGCAGCATCGTGGTTAGCTACGCGGATAGGAACCGCCTCCGCGTGTACCATCTGCGTCATGCGTACAACCTCGGTAAAGGTCTCAATCCATTGCTTAGGAATCTTTTCCCCACGCGCCTCGCACTCGGCGGCATAGTCATAAGTAATACCCCACGCCGCACGGCGGAAGAGGTCCCGCTGGGAGTTATCCCAACCGGACTTGGAGGTGCCCGCCATCGGATGCCCGCCCACGTAGCGCGATTCCATGCCGCGTTCGAGGACCTGCTGGCGTACCGCAGTCTTTACGGAAACCACATCTGTAATACCGCAGCTAGGCGCGTGCTCCTGGATGGCATCGAGGACCTCGCCCACCGCGGTCATGGGAACAGCGATGACGATGAGCGCATCTTCGGCTTCCGCGCGGGTCAAAATAGCGGGAAGATCATCGGTGACGTCAAAGCCCTGCTTTACTGCAGTGCGGGCGCCAGAAGTGGAGTGGTTATATCCAAAAACGGGGTGTTTATATCCGGCTAGATCGCGCAGCAAAGAGCCGCCGATGAGGCCGAGACCGATTATGCAGATAGGGCGTTGAACATCTTGAGAACTCACGGTGACAATTGTGGCACAACACGACTAATCTCACGAGGTATGAGCAACGAAAATTACTCCTTCGCGGTAACCGTCGCCCGCACTGCGGGCCAGTGGCTGGTGCGCAGCTTCAACGATGACTTCGAGGATCCGCAGACCTCCATCAATGCGGTGCGCAGCCTGCGCTCTGAGGGCGCTGCGTTCGCGCTGCTGTGTGTGGAAGATGCCTATTTCATTGCCGTGCGCCCCGTGCCGGGCGGGGTGAAGATGCTCATTTCGGATGCCACCTATGGCGTTGATGATGACTTTGCGGCCGATTTCATGGATATCAACGACCATGAAATCCCGGATGTGGACCCTGAAGAGGCCGACCCTTATGGCGAAGGCGATTTCGATATCTTCGCCGATCTCGGCCTATCCGAGGATCAGGTGGGCTACATCATCGACAATGACGAAGACTGGCCTTCTGATATGCTGCTGCGCATCGCCGGCGAGCTCGGCTTCGGCGATGAACTGGAAGACGTCATTGATAACGCCTGAGCCCCTTCTGCGCGCAGAGGCCCGCATGCGCCGCGCCCTGGACGTCGCCAAGTGCACCCCGGCAGGCGATGTGCCGGTGGGTGCGGTGCTTTTTGACGCCGCCGGAGCCGAACTCGCCACCGGTGTCAACCGCCGCGAGCAACGCGCCGATCCCACTGCCCACGCCGAGGTAGAGGCCATCCGCCAAGCAGTGCGCGTCTATGGAGACGGCTGGCGCCTTTCCGGCTGTGAGCTTGTCGTCACCTTGGAACCTTGCGCCATGTGCGCCGGAGCCTTGCAAGCGGCGCGTGTGGGTTCGGTAGTCTTTGGCGCTTTTGAACCCAAGACCGGCGCGTGCGGCTCGCTAATCGATGTCCTGCGCGCCCCCACTGCGCCCTTTACCCCGCAGGTTCGCGGCGGCGTCCTCGAAGACGAATGCGCCGCGTTGCTCCGAAACTTCTTCGACGACCTGCGCTAAACGCGCGTACACTGGTGCCCATACATTATCCGTCTAATCAAAGGAGTGATTATGGGCGATTTGGAAAACAAGAAGGACGGCCTCGTAGGCAAGGCAAAGGAAGCCTACGGCGAAGCTACCGGCAACGAGGACGTAGCTAACGAGGGCAAGGCCGACCAGGTCACCTCCGAGGCTAAGGACAAGCTGTCCGACGCTGCCGAGGGCATCAAGGACAAGGCCAACGAGGTTATCGGCGGCCTGAAGGACGACTAATCCTCATCCGTATTTCTGCATATCGCTGCGCTGGCACCCCGCTGGCGCAGCGATTTTGTCGCTCGGGCGCACTCCCGTAATCTGGAACGCGGTGGCGTGTCCGAGCGGCCGAAGGTGATCGCCTCGAAAGCGATTGTTGGGTAACCCCCAACCGCGGGTTCAAATCCCGCCGCCACCGCACCGAGATCCCGGTCTGTTTGCGCAGGCCGGGATTTTCTTTTTCCCGACCAGGCCGCGGGCGCGGGGGAGGGGCCCGGCTGGCCGCCAGCTGTGAAAACTGGGACGCAGGTGGCTTCGCGATAGGGGATTATAGGGTGCGGCCACTACACTAGGGCGAAGTTCAACCCGTCCCCCACGCGAATGCGAAGGTACATCTACCCGTGGCTACATTGCTTTATCGTCTTGGGCGCTGGTCTTTCCTCCATAAGTGGAAGGTCATCGTGGCATGGCTGCTGCTGCTCGCCGCCGTTGGCGGTGCCGCCGCCTTGCTGATGAAACCGATGACGAGCGAGTTCTCCATTAAGGGAACCCCGTCTATCGACGCCACCTATAAGACCATGGACCTCTTCCCAGAGGGCGGCAACCCTGCCAATTCACCCTCGGTCAACGTGGTCTTCAAGGCCCCAGATGGCCAGAAGCTTTCTGATCCAGCAAACCGCGAGGCCATCGACGCCACCATCTCCTACCTCGAAGACAACCTGAAGATGGGCGATACCACGCGCTTTGGCAACCCGCTTGAGGTCTCACCTCGCCTGCAGGATCAGGTCATCCACCAATTCACGGATATGGGGCTGCCGGAAGCATCTGCCCGCGCTGATGCGGATAACCTCGCCATGGTCAACGATGACGAGACCATTGCGTATACCACCTTCAATTTTGACGCCGAGTCGCCTTATAGCGTGGAGCAAGCAGATAAGGACACCGTCACGGAGGCGATGAATATCGCCCGCGACCGCGGCCTTACGGTCGAAGGCAATGGCGCCGGATTTGGCGATGAGATCGCAGTCAATTCCACCTCTGAGATCATCGGCCTGGGCGTCGCCTTCCTCGTGCTCATTTTCACCTTCGGCTCGCTGGTGGCCTCGGGAATGCCCTTGGTGTCCGCCGTCATTGGCGTGGGACTCGGCGCGCTGGGCATGTTTATTGCCACCCACTGGATTGAGCTCAATAACATGACCCCGGTTCTGGCCATCATGATCGGCCTGGCTGTGGGCATCGACTATGCGCTGTTTATTCTTTCGCGCTACCGCGCCGAGCGCCGCCGCATGGACGGGCCCGATGCCGCAGGCATGGCGGTGGGTACGGCCGGCTCCTCCGTGGTCTTTGCCGGCGCGACGGTCTTTACCGCGCTCTTCGCGCTCATCATTGCGCGCATTGGCTTCCTCACGGCCATGGGCTTGGCCGCCGCCGGCACCGTCGCGATCGCCGTCTTGGTCTCGCTCACGCTCATCCCTGCGATGCTGGGCTTGCTGGGCGATAAGGCCTTCAATGGTCGAATCCCCGGCGTGGCCGGCAACCCGACCCGCAAGGGCAAGCGCCGCCGCGGGCCCACCATGGGCAACCGGTGGGTGCGTTTAGTCCAGAAGGTGCCCGGCCTGGCTATGGCGCTGGTCGTGCTCTCCTTGGGGGCTATGACCGCGCCGGTACTCCAGATGGAGCTTGCCCTTCCGGCCGATACCACGTCGAACCCCGATACCACCCAGCGCAAGGCCGCCGACATCATGTCCGAGGGCTTTGGCCCGGGCGTTAACGGTCCTTTCCTCGCCGTGGTCGATGCCCACACGGTCAACGCGGAATCCGGCGCCTTGGCCCCGCTTGTCGACGCCCAGTCCCAACCCGAACCAGCCCCCGCTCCCGCTCCTGCCCCCGAAGAGGAGATGCCTGAGCAGCCGCAGGGGGACCAGCCCGCAGCCGAGCCGGAGATCGCCCCGGCCGCTGAGGTGGTAGACACCTCCGCAGATGCGGCCGACGCTGCCTCCCCAGAGGACAAGGCCGCGCTTGCGTCCTTCCTCTACACCGCGGACCAGCTCAAGGGCTTGGGCGGGGTGAAGCACGCGCAGATTGTCGGCCTGAGCCAGGACAAGCGCGCCGCACAGATCATGGTTACCCCGGAAACCGCGCCCACGGACGCCGCAACGGTGAACGTCGCACACGCGCTGCGCTCGGCCACCGGCGAGATCGAGGACGCCACAGGTACCGACATTGGCCTGACTGGCCTAACGGCCGTGCAGCTCGATATCACCGAGCGCCTCGAGGAAGCCATGGTGCCGTACCTGGCCATCGTCGTGGGTCTGGCCATCGTGCTGCTGCTGTTGGTCTTTCGCTCCATCTTGGTGCCGCTGGTTGCGGGCTTGGGCTTCCTGCTGTCCGTCGGCGGCGCTTTCGGCCTGACCGTCCTGGTCTGGCAGGAAGGCCTGTGGAACCTGGTGCCCGCGCCGGGCCCGCTGATTTCCTTCATGCCCATCTTCCTCATCGGCGTGACCTTTGGCCTCGCGATGGACTACCAGGTCTTCCTGGTCACTCGCATGCGCGAGCACATCTCTCGCCACCCGGAGGGCACCGGCGGGCGGTATAGCGCCGTCGACGAGGCCACCATCACCGGCTTTACCCAAGGCGCCCGCGTGGTCACGGCCGCCGCCATCATTATGATTTCGGTCTTCGTGGCGTTTATTAACCAACCGCTGCCATTTATCCAGATCTTCGGCTTTGCCTTGGCCGCTGGCGTGCTTTTCGACGCCTTCTTCGTCCGCATGACCCTCGTCCCCGCCACCATGTTCCTCATGGGCCGCGCGACGTGGTGGATGCCCAAGTGGCTGGCCAAGATTCTGCCCACCCTGGACATCGAAGGCACCGCCCTGGAAGAAGAATGGGAAGCTAAAAACGCCACCCCAGCCCCTATCCCTGCAGACAAGGAAGAAGAATAGATATGGACTTGAGCTTCGACATCGGCAAGCGCCTGCCCGAAGGTCCCGGCAAGCACGGCCGCAGCGGTGTCATCCACACCCCACACGGCGATATTCAGACCCCGGCCTTCATCCCGGTGGCCACTAAAGCCACGGTAAAGACCCTGACTCCGGAGCAGATTCGCTCCACCGGCGCGCAAGCCATCCTGTCGAATGCGTACCACCTTTACCTGCAGCCAGGCCACGATATCGTCGACGAGGCCGGCGGAGTGGCCGAGTTCGAAAACTGGCACGGCCCGACCTACACCGACTCCGGCGGCTTCCAGGTGATGTCGCTGGGCGTAGGTTTCAAGAAGGTTCTTGCGATGGATATCGCGGAACTTAGCGATAAGGACATCCGCGCGGCAAAGAAAGAGCGCATGGCGCAGGTGGACGAGGACGGCGTGGATTTCAAATCCGTTATCGACGGCTCCAAGCACCGCTTCACGCCCGAGAAGTCCATGCAGATCCAACACGGGCTGGGTGCAGACATCATGTTCGCCTTCGACGAGTTGACCACCCTCGTCGATACGCGTACCTACCAGGAAGAATCCGTCGCGCGCACGCACCGCTGGGCCAAGCGCTGCCTGGATGAGCACGACCGCCTCACCCGCGAGCGCACCCACCGGCCGAAGCAGTCCCTGTGGGGCGTCGTTCAGGGCGCGCAGTATGAGGACCTGCGCCGCCAAGCCACCCGCGGCCTGCTCGACCTCGATCGCACCGCCCGCGAGGAAGGCAAGCGCGGCTTTGGCGGTTTTGGCATCGGCGGCGCGCTAGAGAAGGAAAACCTGGGCACCATTGTCGGCTGGGTTTGCGATGAGCTACCCGAGGACAAGCCGCGCCACTTGCTCGGCATCTCCGAGCCGGACGATATTTTCACCGCCGTCGAGGCCGGTGCCGATACCTTCGACTGCGTGGCGCCGACCCGCTTGGCGCGCCGCGGCGGCGTCTACACCCTCGACGGCCGCATGAACCTCACCAATGCGCGCTTCAAGCGCGATTTCGCTGGGGTCGACGAGGAATTCGGCGGCTACGTATCTGAGAATTACTCCCGCGCCTACCTGCACCACCTGCTGAAGGCGAAGGAATTCCTCGCTGGCACGTTGTGCACCATCCACAACGTGGAGTTCATGATTCGCCTGGTGGATAATATCCGCGCCGCCATTGACGGCGGCTACTACGAGGCCTACCGCGATGAATTCCTCGGCCGCTACTACGCCGGCAAGTAATCCTCGCGCTTCTTCACCCATTTGATGACCGCGGCCGTCACCGGCAGCATGACGGCCTCCATCAGGGTCTTCCACACGAAGCCCACGATGACGTAGTTAATAAACCCGCCTACGGTGTCCACGCCGATAACCGGCGCGGCGATGGCGCAAAACAGCAGCGTATCGCCGAACTCGCCCACCACGGTGGAGGCGATAAGGCGCGCGAAAAGCCCCTTTTCGCCCGAGCGCTTCTTCATCGCAGTCAGCGTCCAGGCATTGAGTAGCTGGCCCACGAGATAGCCGGCTAGCGAGGCGGCCAGAATCTGCGGCATCAGACCAAGCGTGGCTGCGAAGGCCTCCTGTCCCTCGTAGAAATCGGCCGCCGGCAGCCAGATGGCGATATAGAAACAGACGGCAGCCAAGATGGCCATCGCGAAGCCTATATAGACCGCGCGGCGCGTGGATTTAAAGCCATAGCATTCGGAGAGTACGTCGCCGACAATATAGGCCAGCGGGAATAGAAAGAAGGCGCCGTCGGTCACCAGCGGGCCGAGCTGGACGCCCTTGGTGGCGTTGATATTAGAAATCAGGAAGGTCACCACAAACACGGTGACCAGCCAAGGGTAGAGAGTAGAGCGGACGGGAATGAAGCGCACTCCAGCGCCGTTCGATTTTTCCATACCCGCCATTGTGCCAGTCCGTAGACTGTGGGCATGAATTCCGCGACCACCGGCGCCGGCCGCTACGCGCCGAGCCCCTCGGGCGATCTGCACTTCGGCAACCTCCGCACGGCGCTTCTGGCGTGGCTTTTTGCCCGCTCGACGGGGCGGCGCTTTGTGGTGCGCGTGGAGGACATCGATAAGCAGCGCTCCTCCCAGGAATCGGCCGAGTGCCAGCTGGCGGACCTACGCGCGCTCGGACTGGATTGGGACGGTGAGGTCATCTACCAGCATGATCGCGACGCCGCCTATGAGCAGGCCCTGGCGCAGCTGCCCACCTACGAGTGCTACTGCTCCCGCAAAGATATCCGCGAGGCCTCCCGGGCCCCGCACGCCATCCCCGGCCAGTACCCAGGCACCTGCCGCAACCTCACCGAAGACCAGCGCGCGGCCAAGCGTGCCGAGCTTGCGGCCCAGAATCGCCAGCCTGCCCTTCGCCTGCTTGCCGACGTCCCCACTTTCACCATCCCCGACGCCCTCCACGGCACCTATACGGGAGACGTCGATGACTTCATCCTGCGCCGCGGCGGCCAGGACACCGGCTGGGCGTATAACCTGGCCGTCGTCGTCGACGATGCCTTCCAGGGCATCGACCAGGTGGTCCGCGGCGATGACTTGCTCTCCTCGGCGCCGCGCCAAGCCTACCTCGCCTCGCTGCTCGGCATCGAGGCGCCGGAGTATATCCACGTCCCGCTCGTGCTCAATGAATCCGGCGAACGCCTAGCCAAGCGCGATGGTGCGGTGACCATGCGGGAAATGGGGGACGTGGGGGACGTCGTCAAGCAGCTGGCGGCCTCGCTGGGGTATAAAGCCGGCAGCGCCGCAGAGCTGCTCGCGCAATTCGAGCCCGACCGCTTGCGCCCAGATCCCTATACCTGGCACGGGTAAAATCTGGGCCCATGGACGTTCTTCTGGTGCTCATTGGGCTCATGCTGCTGACCGTGTTCGTCGTCGCCATCGGTGACAAGATTGGGCTGCCGTGGCCGGCCCTGCTGACGATCATCACTGCCTGCGCCGTCTTCGTGCCGGGGCTACCCAGGTTTGAGCCGCCCACCGAACTCATCCTGCCCATCTTCCTGCCGCCACTGCTGTGGGCGCTGGCCCGGCGCACCTCGTGGGGTGTTATCCGCGAGCAATGGGTGACCATCCTGAGCCTTTCCGTGCTGTTGGTTGTCGCCACCACGCTGGCCGTCGGTGCCACGGCCTACGCCTTCTTGCCCGGCATTAGCCTGGCCGCCGCCATCCTCATCGGTGCGGCCATCGCCCCACCGGACCCCGTCGCAGTCGACGCCGTGGCCGAGCCCGCCGGCATCCCGCGGCGCATCATCACCACCTTGCAGACCGAGGGCCTATTTAACGACGCCGCCTCTATCGTCGCTTTCAATCTTGCCTTGACGGCCGTAACCCAAGGCGATGATCTCTCCTTTGGCGGCGGCGTGCTGAATTTTTTCTACTCCGCATTCGTTGCGGGCGGCCTGGGCTGGGTCGTCGGCCGGCTGGTGGCGCTATTTATCACCCACGTCCACGACGTCACCGCGCGCAACGCGCTGACCTGGGTGACGCCATTTGCCGTCTACCTCATCGCGGAGGAACTCGGTGCCTCCGGCGTTATCGCCGTGGTCATCGCGGCCGTAGAACTTAATTCCCGGGCCGATATCCAGGCCGAGGACCGCCTGTCCGGCCAGTCCTTCTGGGAGACGGTCGAGCTGCTTTTTACCGGCGTGGCCTTCGGACTCATTGGCCTGACGGTCAATACCGCCATCGGCGAAGTGGGCTCGGACCTGTGGCATTCGGTGGTCGTGGGCGTCATCTTGTCCCTCGTGGCCTTTGTTGTCCGTTTGGTGTGGATGTATGCCTATTACCGCATCAATGTCTCTCGTGGCCGCCCACGGGTTGCGCCGCTGCGCCTGCAAGAAGTACTGCTGATGACGTGGTCCGGCATGCGTGGACTTGTCACTTTGGCGCTGGTTTTGTCCATCCCGGCGGGCGTGTTTAGTTTCCACCATGAGCTCGCCGTCATCGCGTTGACGGTCTTGCTGGCCACGATGGTGGTGCCCGGCCTGCTCTTGCCGTGGTTGATGGAGCGACTCGACCTCACGGAAGCCTCCCAGATCGCCAGCGATAAGATGCGCGCTGCCGTGGTTGCCCGTGCGCGTGCGGCCAGCATCGAGGCACTGTCGAATTTCCGGCCGGATGGGCATATCGCCCCCGACGCCGAAAAGGTGGATCCAGAAATTTCCGCCAACGTTATCCAATGGCTGGAAGACCGGATTGGTGATGGCGAGGATGTTTCCGAAGACTCCCGCAAGCAACGCGCCTGGCAGTTCCGCCACGTAGCTCTGGAGGCCCGCCGGACCGCTCTGACGGCGGCACAGGAGGAGCTGCTGCGCATGCGCGGCTACCGCGCCTATAACCCGGCCATCGTGGACGAGGTGCTGGAAGAAATCGATCGCATGGTCCTGGGCACCAAGCGCCACTAGGCTGGGCGGCATGAATGCCTTCGATTATGCGCAGCTTGAGGACGCGCTGGATTATCTCTATGACTTCCTCGACCAGGATCTGGCGGATCGCGTGCGCGCCGAGCGCGAGTTTGTGCCGGCCGGGCTCGAAGGCCTGCTTGCCGACGATTCCCTCGACGACTACGTCTGGCTGTGGATCAAAGACTCAGGCCCGAACGGCTTCCGGCAGTACCTGCGCGACGGAGGCTATCCCGAGGCCGAGGTCGCCCAAGCCTTCCTTTGGGCGCGCACTGAGTGGGGAATGAACACCCCGCCGCACATTGCGTGGCTAAAAGAAGATGGCTACGAACCGCCGGTCATTGATTAGCGGCTAGCGCGGCGTCGGCTAGCGCGGCCGAGCGCAGGTATAACAAAAATCCCGGCTCCGTTGCTATGTAGCAGGAGCCGGGATTTCCTGTGGCGGAGGATGTGGGATTTGAACCCACGAGGGGCGTGAACCCCGCACGCGTTCCAGGCGTGTGACATAGGCCGCTAGTCGAATCCTCCGAGAAGAAACATTAGCAGCCGTGGCAATTATTTTACCAATCGCCAGGTCAGGGCGTGTTTTCGGGGAATTTTAACCGTTGTGTGGTGGCTAGGTATCGAGAGCGGTACCCGCGAGCGGCGGAGGGCTGCGCGGCCGGAGTCCCATTTGGCTAAACCGGCGCTCGGGCGTTAAAGTATGGGGCAGGATTCCGCGTGGCGTCCATCCTCTGAACTCCCCCAGGGCAGGAATGCAGCAAGGGTCAGGAGGCTCTGACGGGTGCGCGGGGTCCCCTTTTTGTATGGCGTGCGTTACTATTGGGGGCTAAAAGTCGCCCTATACATGGAAGGTAGACATACGCATGTCGCTTCTTACTTTGGAATCGTCCGAACTAACTGAGCTCGCCGCCCAGGTCCGTAAGGACTACGAGGACCTTAAAGCTAAGGGCCTGAAACTGGATCTGACCCGCGGCAAGCCAGCGAAGGCGCAGCTAGACCTCTCCAATGATCTCCTCGCCCTGCCAGGCCTGGGCCATTACACCGACGCTGCCGGAAACGACCTGCGTAACTACGGTAACCAAAAGGGCATCAAGGAACTGCGCGATATCTGGGGCAAGCTGACCAACATGGATCCCGAGCTGCTCGTGGCCGCAGACTCCTCCTCGCTGAACATCATGTTCGACCTGATTTCTTGGGCGTTCCTCTTCGGCACCAATGATTCCGCACAGCCGTGGAGCAAGGAAGAAAAACTCAAGTGGATTTGCCCAGTGCCGGGCTATGACCGCCACTTTGCCATCACGGAGCAATTTGGCTTCGAGCTGGTGACGGTGCCGATGGAGGAAGACGGGCCGGATGTAGAGGCCGTCGAAAAGCTGGTGGCGGACCCGACAGTCAAGGGCATGTGGGTGGTGCCGATGTTCGCCAACCCCACCGGCGCTGTGATTTCTGAGGATAAGGCCCGCCGCCTCGCCCGCATGCAGGCCGGCGCACCGGATTTCCGCATCGTGTGGGATAACGCCTACGCCGTGCATACCTTGACTGAAGAATTCCCGGAAATCCTGCCGATTCTGGATATCGCCGCGGAAGAAGGCCACCCGAACCGCTTCTGGGCCATGTCGTCCACCTCGAAGATCACCTTCGCGGGCGCGGGAGTGGGTTTCTTCGGCACCTCGGAAGACAATCTCGAGTGGTACCTAGAGCACGCCGGCATTCGCGGCATCGGCCCGAATAAGATTAACCAGCTGGCGCACCACGAGTTCTTCGGCTCCGCAGAAGGGGTGCGCGCGGTGATGCGCCGCCACGCCGCGCTGATTAAGCCGAAGTTCGATGCGGTGCTGCGCATCCTGGAAAAGCGCCTGGGCGAGTACGAGGTGGCGCAGTGGACCAACCCGAAGGGTGGCTACTTCATCTCCCTCGATGTTGTCGACGGCACCGCCAACCGCGTCTGGGAGCTTGCGCGCGACGCCGGCATCCTGCTTACCCAGGCTGGTTCGGCCTTCCCTTATGGCCAGGACGATAATGACCGCAATATCCGCCTCGCCCCAACCCTGCCGCCGCAGGAAGAGGTCGAGGCGGCGATGGATGGCGTCGCTACCTGTGTGCTGCTCGCCGCCGTGGAGAAGTTGGGGGCCTAAAATCAACGCCGACGAGTCTGCCCTGTGGCTGAGCGAGATTATCCCGGCTCCGCTGGAGTTCCGCTACGTCGATGAGCGCCGGCTAGGCCTCGCCGCGCTTGCCGACGCCCAATCGCTCGCCCTCACCACCACCTTCAACGCCACCGACACCGGCCTGCAGAGCCAGGACGACGGCACCGATGTGCGCTGCGAGCTGTTGACGGTGGCGCGCACCGGGCAGCCCGAGGTGGCTGCCGCCGTAAACGCCGCGGCCGATACTTTCGAGAAGGCCGACGGTCTGCTTCCGGCGCAGCCGGGCGTGATGCTGCCGTCCATCCTCGACGCGCCGGGAATTACCGTGCACCACGGACTCTTCATCGCGCCGTACCTGTGGGGCGGGCAGACCCCGCAATTTCGCGAAGAGGGCCGCCTGACCCTCATCCTGCAGCTGGTCATGCTGACGGATTCGGAATATGCGTTTGGGGTAGAAGAGGGCGTCGGCAAGCTGCAGGGGGCAGTGGCCGAGCAGGGCATTGACCTGCTGGACTGGTCGCGCGAGGGTTAGCCGGTAAACTGGCTAACCGTGGCTTTATACCGGAAATACCGTCCAGCAACGTTTGCGGAGGTCGTGGGCCAAGAGCAGGTCACCACGCCGCTATCCGCCGCCCTCGATGCAGGGCGCATCAACCACGCCTACCTCTTTTCCGGCCCGCGCGGCTGCGGCAAGACCTCCTCGGCGCGAATTATGGCCCGTTCGCTCAACTGCGAGCACGGGCCGACCTCGACGCCGTGCGGCAAATGTGATTCCTGCGTCTCCCTGGCCCCCGGCGGCCCCGGAAACTTGGACGTGACGGAGCTTGACGCCGCCTCGCATAATGGCGTGGAAGACATGCGCGAGCTGCGCGATCGCGCCTACTATGCACCGGCCGAATCGCGCTACCGCATCTTCATCATTGACGAGGCGCATATGATTTCGCCCTCCGGCGCTAACGCGCTGCTCAAGGTAGTGGAGGA
This sequence comes from Corynebacterium sp. LaCa117, assembly GCF_046717765.1. NCBI lineage: Bacteria > Bacillati > Actinomycetota > Actinomycetes > Mycobacteriales > Corynebacteriaceae > Corynebacterium > Corynebacterium sp. LaCa117. The sequence continues at coordinate 205,397 of NZ_CP177102.1, forward strand.
GCCGCCGGAGCACGTCATTTTCATCTTCGCGACCACGGAGCCGGAGAAAATTATCGGCACCATTCGCTCGCGTACCCACCACTATCCCTTCCGCCTGCTGACCCCGCCGGCCATGAAGGGCTTGCTGCAGCGCACCGTCGCGGCCGAGGGCGTGCATGTCGAGGACGCCGTATACCCCATGGTCATTGAGGCAGGCGGTGGTTCCCCGCGCGATACGTTGTCCCTGCTGGACCAGCTGCTAGCCGGTGCCGGGCCCGATGGCCTGACCTATGACCTCGCCCGGCCGCTTCTGGGTGTCACCGATGTTTCGCTGCTTGACGACGCCATCGAAACCCTCGCCAACCAAGACAAACCCGGCCTCTTTGCGATGGTGGACCATGTCATCGAGGCCGGCCACGACCCGCGTCGCTTCGCTATCGATTTGCTTGACCGCCTGCGCGATCTGATGATCCTGCAGGCCGTTCCTGGCGCCATCGAGGCCGGCCTCGTCTCCGCGCCCACCGACCGCGCTTCTGTGCTTACCGCCCAGGCGCAGCGTTTTTCCGGCCCGCAGCTGACCTACTTGGCCTCCACGGTCAACGACCGCATCAGCGATCTCACCGGTGCGACTTCGCCGCGCCTGCTGCTGGAAATCATGTGCGCGCACCTGCTTATCGGGTCCACCGGCCCCGCGGCCGCGCCCGGAGCGCCCGTGCCTGCCGGCCCTGCGACCCCGACCCCGGGTGGTGCCGCCGCGGCAACCTCAGCTGTCGCAGGTGCCCAAGACCCCCAATCCGCTGCGGCCGCCATTATCGCGCGCCGTCGCGCCAAGTCCCAGGAGCCGCACTCCGCTGGCTCTGAGCCCGCCGCCCAGCCGCAGCCTCAGACCCAGACCCCGGCTAATACTGCGCAATCGTCCGCCGAGCAGCAAAACCCGCAGCAACAACAGCGGCCGCAGGTAGAGCCGCAGCCGCAGTCGGAGTCGGAGGCGGAGCCGCAAGAGTCCCAGGATCCGTGGCAGCGCGAACGGCGCATACCGCAGTCGGCGCCAGCCCAGCAGGAGCAGCGCGAGCCATTGGAGAAACCCGTACCGGCCCGCGCGGAGGAATCCGCCCAGGAAGCAACGGCGCGATCTGGGGGCCAGCCCGCTGCGGAGACGGCGTCGGAAATGGTGTCGGAATCGGCGCAACCGCAGGCCACGCAAGAGCCGGAAGGCGACTTCGCGGAAGCCGTGAGGGAGAAATGGGTGGCGTTGAGGGGGAGCGTCGGAAAGCGGAATAAGGTAGCGGAAATTATGCTTGCCGAAGCCCGCGTGCTTGGCTTCCGCGATGGCACGCTGACGCTGGGACACACCACCGGCGCCCTGGCCGAGCGTATCAACGCGCCCGCCAATAATGCCGTCATCGTGGAGGTGCTCAAGGAGGAGTTCCAGCGCGATGTGGCCGTGACCTGCGTGGTGGGCACTGACCCGAAGACCGCCGGTTTCAATGCCCCACGGCCGGCGCAGCGCAAGGAGGCGTGGACACCGAATCAGCCCGCGCGCGAGCCTGCCGACGACCAGGAGGCGGAGAGTAAACAGGAAAACACGCCGGGCTGGCGCTCGCGCATCGCACGGGCGACGCAGGCCGCCAAGCAGCGCGATGAATCGCAGTTCAGCAACGGCGTGCCGCTGCCGCCCGAACCCGAGCCGGAGACTTATGAGGCGCCGCCCGAGGAACCGCCGGCCTATACCCGCGATGACGAAGAACGCGACATGATGGAGGCCGCGCAGTCCACCGGCGAGATGGATCATCGCAGCGCTACCGAGGTAGCTATGGAATTGCTGGAGCGGGAACTAGGCGCGCGGCGTGCCTAAGCGGCGAGCACGGTACACTCGGGCGGTAGCGAAATTTAAAGTTGATTTAGAAAGGAAACACCATGACTGACCAAGACCCAATGCAGCAGGCAAATGACATGAACGACCTCATCGCGCAGGCCGCGCAGGTGCAGGCGGATCTGCAGAAGGCGCAGGAAGAAATCCTCGCCACCAACGTCGAGGGCCAGGCAGGCAATGGCCTGGTTAAGGTGACCATGACTGGCGGCGCCGAGCTCGTGGACTTGCAAATTGATAAGTCCATCGTGGATCCGGAGGACGTCGATACGCTGCAGGACCTGGTTATGGGCGCGTTCAAGGAGGCCCACGCTGCGGCCGGCCGCCTGGCACAGGAGAAGATTGGCCCGCTGTCCCAGGGCATGGGCGGCCAGGGCGGCCCGTCTTTTGAGGATGTCTTCGGCGGCAACCAGTAGCCCGCGCGATACGATATAAGGCCGTTGCCCCGGGTGGGGCGGCGGCTTTTGCCGATTTTGGGAGTAATTGATGTTTGAAGGACCTCTGCAAGACCTCATCGACGAGTTTTCGCGCCTGCCGGGAATCGGCCCGAAGTCGGCGCAGCGCATCGCGTTTCACGTTTTGCACATGGAGCCCGAGGACATCGAGCGCTTGCAGAACGCGCTGGGCGCGGTGCGCGACGGCGTGACCTTCTGCCGAATTTGCTGCAATATTTCGCGTGAGGATGTCTGCCGCATCTGCATTAACTCGCAGCGCGATGCCTCTACTATCTGCGTGGTCGAGGAGCCTAAGGATATCCAGGTCATTGAGCGCACCGGCGAGTATGAGGGCCGCTATCACGTCTTGGGCGGCGCGCTGGACCCGCTGGCGAATGTGGGTCCGCGTGATTTGAATATCTCTACACTGTTGCAGCGCCTAGGCGGTGTGTTGCCGGACCGCGAGCTTGCAGACTCTACCCCCGAAGCCCCGCTTTACGACGCCACCCCCACCATCCACGAAGTCATTCTCGCCACCGACCCCAATACCGAGGGCGAGGCCACCGCCGCATACTTGGTGCGGTTGCTACGTGACTTCCCTGATTTGAAGATCACCAGGTTGGCCTCCGGCATGCCGCTCGGAGGCGATTTGGAGTTTGTGGACGAGCTCACCTTGTCTCGCGCGCTTTCCGGCCGCCTGACCATATAGCACGTTGAGCGCCCCGGCCAGTACTGGGCGAATGCGGAGCTACAGCGGCTAGGGCACGGCGGCCGTAGGCCCGGTGCGCGCGCGACCGGTAAATACCGGCGGGCCATGCGCCTCCTTTGTCGTCGTGCTGCATCTGCTGCTGCGCCCGCTGCGCCTGTTGTCGGGTTCGTTGCTGTTCCCTATGCGTGTATGCCTGTCCTGGCTAGCGGGCGGGAGCCAGGCGATCCGGCCCCGAATGCGCGCCATCCGGCCGCGGCCCGGCAGCCCGTTGATGGAGTTGTGGTACGGGCACAATAGCGTCATGTTCTCAGGATGGGTGTGGCCGCCGCGGGAGTATTCGATGAGGTGGTGGGCTTGGCATTCGGAGGCGGGGCGTCGGCAAGCGGGCCAGGCGCAGCGGGCGCCTTCGGCCTCGAGCATGCGGCGTTGCTTGGCGGAGGCCTGCCGGGTGCGGTAGAGGTTGACTGGGCCGCGCTCGGGATGGATGAGCGTGAAGAGTCCCGCGCCGGCTAGGGTGCGGCGGACTAGTTCGGCGCCGGTGATGGTGGCGCCGTTGGTCATAGCGAGGCGGATATCATCGCCGTTTCCGGCGAGGATTTTCAGGTAATCCGGCAGCTCGATGATGACATTGGTGGTCACGGTAGCGGGCGCGGTGACGCGGGAGCCGTTAAGCCAGGCTAGCGGGTCGGATTTAGCGGCGGCCCAGATATCGGCCATTTGTGCGGCGGGGCCGGTGAAACTCAGGGTGGTTTTCTCCCCGTGCATTATCCGGCGTCCGCCGTCTTCGCGCTCGGGCGGAGGGTTGAGTTCGCGCAGCAGACGGGTAGCCGCGCGCGAGACGTGCGCGGTGGTGCCGGCGGTGGCGCAGAGCTGCTCGCGGAATTGCCAGCGCTTGGTAGGGTCGCTAATGCTGCGCGAGCGACGGGCGATGAGCGCGAGGGTCTCTAGGCAGTGGTGATTGCGGCGCGCGGCGGCCAGCGCGCGGGCTTGGTAGCGCGAATGGCTGGTGGGCGAGAGAAAGGCCGCGGCGGTCCGGCGCAGGGTGCGCGCTTGGTCCGCGGGCAGGGGCAGGCTGGAGGCGGCGTGGGCCTCTTCGAGAAGATCCACGCCGCGCTTAGCGATGTCGCCCAGCTGCTCCAATAACGTCATGCCCCGCAGCCTATTGGCGTGGGATGCGCGGCTACAAGGGGCAGCGGCCGGGCCTGTGGATAACTCGGGGGTTTAGGGCCGTCCGGTGAAGTTATCCACAGGCTTGGGCCTATCTTTGGGAGCGCGGGGGCTCGGAGGCGTTGAAACGTTCGACGCGCAGGCGGTCAACGGCCGGAATTTCAAGCGGCTCAAGATCCGCGAGGGTCACGCCCATCGCTTGGGCGAGGAGGAGATCGGCCAGCTGCGGGTTTCGGGCCAGCGCCGGGCCGTGCATATAGGTGGCGATGACGCTGCCTTGGACGGCGCCTTCGTAGGTGCGCTGGGTGGAGCCATCGGCAAGGTCGGCGGTGGCGGCCTGGTCTGCATTGCCATTGCCACGGGTGAGCGTGCCGAGGGGCTGCGCGGAGGGGCCAAGGATGGTGGCGCCCAGGTGGTTTTCAAAACCGGTCAGCGGCTCGGTGAGGTCCGCGGTAACGCCAGCGCGGGTGGGTTTGGAAGCCACCTCGCCGATGGCACGGTCCTGCATGCCGGCCGTGGTGGCATCGAGCAGGCCGACGCCGTCGATGATGCGGCCGGAGGCGCGGAAGGACTCACCCAGGACCTGCAGGCCGGCGCAAATGGCAAAGACCGGGCGGCCGGCGTTAGCGGCGCGGGTAAGGCCACCATCGGAAATCAGGTGGTCCGCGGCCAGGATCTGCGCGGTATCTTCGCCGCCGCCGAGGGTGTAGATATCCAGTGTCTCAGGCACGGGCTCGCCCAAGCGGATCGGGTAAATCTCCGCTTCGAAGCCGCGCATGCGGGCGCGCTGGCGCAGGACGAGGGCGTTGCCGTCGTCGCCGTAGGTACCGAGGACGTCGGGAAGCACTAGGCCGATATTAAGCATTGGTGGCCTCCTTGGAAAGCGCCTTCTTCAAATCGCGGAAGGCGGTGTAGTTGGCGAGGACCTCGATGCGACCCTCCGGGCAGGCGGCGAGCGCATCGAGCGGATCCGGGATGAGCTCGTGGGAGATATCGGCGTAGACCAGGCGCACAGCCAGGTCGGTGCCGCGCTCGCCGGCGGCCTTCACGCTGAGGCCATTGAAGCCTTCGAATTTCACGTCCCACAGCCAGGACATGTCAATGCCATCGGCCACCTGGCCATTGGTGGCGATGACCAAGCCATCGGCGCTGCGGTCCACCATGGACAGCGCTTCTTGCCAGCCGGCCGGGTTCTTGGCCAGCAACAAGCGAATCTCGCGGCCGCGCCAGTGAATGGTGGAGTAGCGACCGGCCACATCATCGATGCTTTCGGCGGCCGCAATGGCCTTGTCGAGGTCCACGCCGAAGCCGGCGACGGCGGCAGCGATGGCCTGTGCCGCGTTGCCCCGGTTAGCACGGCCAGGCAGCGCCAGGTTCAGGGGGCGTTTAGCGGTGGGGGTGATAATGCCATGCTTATCGACGCCCCACGTTGGCTGCGGCCGGCGGAATTCGCGGCCGTCGGCAAGCGGCTTGACGGCGTACCAGTCATCCTCGGTGCGCACGACGTGCCCGCCGGTGCGCGGGCAGGTAACGGAATCGCCGAGCCAGCCGGCGCCGGCCGAAACCCAGATGACATTCTTGGCGTCATAGGCCACGGAGGTCATCAAAACGTCATCGCAGTTGGCGATGACGAGCATGTCTGGGTGAGCCTCCACGGCGCCGCGCAGAGCCCGCTCGATCTTATTAATCTCGCCCACGCGGTCGAGCTGGTCGCGGGTGAGGTTGAGCAGAACTAGCGCCTGCGGGTTCAGGTTATCGGCTACGTGGGGCACGTGGAGCTCGTCCACCTCGAGTACCAGGTGGGAGGCGTCCTTGCCGGCCATGAGTGCGGAGATGATGCCGGCATCCATGTTGTCACCGCCGTCGTTGGTGGCTACGGTGTGCTCGGCGCGGACTGCGGCGGCTAGCATGCGGGTGGTGGTGGACTTGCCGTTGGTGCCGGTCACTAGCACGGCCGGGCGCCCACCGCCCAGGTTGGTCATGATGGAAGGGTCAATGGCATTGGCGATTAGACCACCGATCATTCCGCCGGCGCCACGGCCGGTGGCGCGGGAAGCGGTGGTAGCCAGCTTCGCGGCGGTAGTGGCGGTGGTGGTGCGCAACTTCCTCAGCGCACCCGGGACTCTAAAACTCATGTCCCCTAGGGTAGTCGCGCGGGCGGCTTAGTCGTTCTTTTTCCCCGCCGAGCCGCCAGAATTTCGTCGGCCTCTGCCGCGACCACCGCGGCCGCCCCGGCGACGGCGGCGCTTTTGGTTCTTAGCGCCGCCTTTTTTGTTGTTGTGGGAAGAGCGTTGGGGCCGGGGCGTGGGTTTGCCGGATTCGGGTTCCGGGACGGCGTCTTCGATGCGGGTGAGGGCGTCAAGAAACGCGGTATCGGACATCAGCGGAATGCCCTTGCGGTGGGCGTGCATGGGTTTTCCCACCAGGTTAGTGGTCACGTTGCACACGACCAGCGAGGATTCGCGGGTGAGCTTCTCGGAATAATTGAGCTCCTCACGCATGAGCGCGGCGATGATGGTGTCCGGGTCCTCGAGGATTTCCGGAGCGACTACGATTTCCATGCCGCGGCGCAGTTCCTTGCCCGGCTCGTATTTGCCGGGGTTGTGGTGTTGAACGGGGGCTTCGGCAGCGTCGACGCGCACGTGGGAGCGTTGCAGGCCGAAGCGGTCGGCGCGCACCTCCTCGGGCGCATAGCTGCGCACCGTGCCGCCTCGTTGCTTGCGGTAGAGCGCGATGAGTAGTTCGGTTTGTTCGCGCGAAGTCTCGGGTTCGGGCCGCTTGGCGCGCTCCACCGAGGCCTGTGGCGAAGCGTCCAAGCCGCTCTGCTTAGCGACGCCCCCTAAACGCACATCATTCGACCGCACCTGCTGCGCATAGGAGGTGGCCAAAGTATCGATGATGCGGACAGGGGTGGGTACGTGTCCGACCTTCTGGCGGCGCCGGCGGCCCTTGTTGCGGCCGCGGTTGCGCGCGCGATTTTGGCGGGCGGCGGCCATCATGGCGCGGCGGGCTTCAGCGACGAGAAAACCCCAGGTATAGGGGAGATCGTGGACGATGAGTGTGCGGCCGTCAATAAGCTTGTCCAGCGATTTGAGGATCTTGCCAAAAGCTGGCGCCTGCTCAATATCGGTGGTGCTCAGCCCGTGGAGGTGGCGCGGCCCGGCATCGATATCGGGCTTGAGGACGGCGTGGAATTGCTGGCCCTGCTCGCTGGTGTCGTTGAACGCAATGGCGTCGATAGTAACGATGCGCCCGGTGCTGGGGTGAATGCCGGTGGTCTGGATGGTCAGCGCCACATAGGGAAAGTCCGCCGCCTCGTTAGGCGAGTCGGCCTGCTGCGACTGTTGCTGGGCCGGTGGGTGCGGTTTCGGTTTCGGCTTGGGTTTCGGGGCGTCTGGCTCCCCGGAGGCACGGACCGCACGGCGGGGCTTAGTGCGGCGCTGTTCCATGCCTGGTTTGGGCGCTGTGGACCTGGCCGCGTGGCGCGAAGCTACCGTCGCGGGCGACGGCGCTGGGGCCGATGCCGACGGGTGCTGCGGGGAGGGGCCAGGTGTGTTGTTCATTAAACTCAGTGTAGTATCCCGCATTTCGGGCAGGGGGACAGGGCGCGCCGCTTAATCTTCTACAACGACGACAATGACCTTCGGCGGGGTTGTTTGTTCCTCAGGTTCTTCAGGGCGCCCCGGTGCCTCTGGCTGCTGCGGTTCAGCCGGCTCTTCCGGCTCTTCCGGCTCTCTCGGTTCTTCTGGTTCGAGCGGTACGAGGGGCTCATTCGAGCCGTCCGGCGCGCCGCGGTCTGCCGTGGGCAGTTCCGGTTCGACCTCTGGTTCTGGCTCCGGGGTGGGCACGATTTCCGAGCCAGGGATCGTCGTCGTTGGGACAGTAGTTTCCGGCTCTGGCGTTGGCTCGAGTTCGGAACCTGGGATAGTGGTGATCGGGACGGTGCTATCGGGCGCCGGCTCAGACTGGGGCTCCGAAGTCAATAACGAAGACGTCGTTGTAGGTGCAGTCGACTCTGAAGGCGTTGGCTCTGAGGACTCTGGTTCGGGCAGTGGCGTCTGTTTATCCGTCGAGGTGGTGGCGCCGGCTTTAGTTGTGGTCGTTTCAGCCGAAGTCTTTTCCGAAGTAGGCGTATTTGAAGTAGGTAGGTCGGACGGCTCGGCAGGTGCGGTAGCCTCCGTCGACGTCGTGGCCTTCGATGATGACGTCGAAGTTGCAGAATCCGTAGATGCCGTGGTCTGCGCGGGCTCCGTGGTCTGCGTTGTCTGGGAAGGCTCGGCAGATGACGAAGACGTGGAGGTTGCGGTGGGCTCCTTGGCTGCTAGCTGCGGCGCCGGCTCAGAGCTGGAAGATGGCGCCGCCGCCGGAGTCGAAGCCGGGGTCGATTCGACGTTACTAGCCGCAGCGGCGGCGGCAGCGGCCGCGGCGGAGGCGGCGCGGGAAATTGCCTGGGAATCATGGCCCTGGTGCTCGCCACGGTGCTTGTCGTGGTGGCCGGCGGCAGGGGTCGTGGCACGGTCAGTCTGAGGGGTGTGCGTCGGCCGCGCCTGCTTAGACGGTTGGGGCGCGGAGGTGTGGCGGTGATGCGATGGTGTCTTTGAAGGGGCGTCGGCAAGCGGGTGCTGGGTCGCGGAAGTCGCGCGGGATGGCGCGGCGACACCGCTGGTGGGGCCAGCATCGTGGATGCGGGGCGTGGCGGGGCGCGCGGGGCGCTTGGGGCCATTGCCATCGAAATGGGAAGAATCGTCGGTGGAGTGGGTGCTTTCCGGAACGGGCGCGGTGGAATGCGAGTGGGTGTCCGAAAGAGCTTCGTCCTCACTAAGCATGTGGGTAGCCACGGTGGCGCCGCCACCAACTAGCACGGCGACCCCGGCTGCGGCCAGCAGATTCGAGGTCAAGGCCCCAGAAGCGCCGGCGGCACTGGCGGCAGAGGTGATGCCAAAACCACTTGCGGAGGAGGTGCCAGCGGCAGAGATTCCGGCAGTGGGGCCGCTGGGAACGCTGGTTGCGGCCTGTGCGCGGGCTGCGGTGGCCGCGGACATGACGGCGGCGCCACCGGCGACAACGCCCAGAACTAGGCCGGCGTGGTGCCTATTGGCAGCGTTGTGCGCGTAGATGGTCAGCGCGGGGCGGTCATCGGCGTCGTAGTGGAAGTAGCCGTGGGCAATGGCGAGGCGGCCGGATTTGGTGCAGTCGAGCACGGCGGGGGCAATCTCGCGGGCGGCCTCGCGCGGGAGGGAACCTAAAAAGATGCTATTGACATAGACATCAACGGTATTTCGCCGCAGGAAACCACGGGTGCGCAAGGAGACGAGGTAGTGCTCGTCGGAATGCGGAAAGCCAGTGACGTCCTTGGAAAACTCCGTCAATGTGGCGGCAGCCTCGCCCGGCAGCATGGTCCAGCGCTGCGCCGGCGGGTTATTGGCGGGGATGCACAGGTGCGGTGCCGGCAGGAGCAGGTTGAGTGTGGGCCACTCTTCGCCGGAGGCATCTGTCATGCTTACGTGGGCGGTGGCGCGTGGGCGTAGGCCGGCGCTGAGAACCCAGTCAAAGAGTGCGTAGGCCCGGGAATCGGCGGCGCTGAGGCGGCCAAGGAGAGAATCGCCGATCCACACCGCGAAGCCTTCCTGGGCGGTGCGGGGGCCGAGCTCCGCAGAGAGGTAACCGCCTTCCGCGGCGGTGGATTCGAGCAGTTCGCTGAAAACTTCTGGCGAAACATCCTCGACGGGCAGATTATGGATCACGCCAAAACCGTGGTCAGGGACCACGTAGGTGGCGGAATCCAGCGAAGTCATTGGGACCTTTCGATAGGGGGGGTAATAGTAACACTGTATTTTAGGCACTGCCGTGGGCCATTTCCAATTTCCCCGGCCGGTGAACAAGGGTGTTATCCTGCCCGAAAGTTTTACAGAATAAAAATGAGCACGGCGATGAGCGCTGCAATCACCAGTAGGGCCATGACGGCGGGCCACCACCGGCGGCGGGGTGCGGGGTCATCGGTGCTTATGGCGCGGAAGCTCGTAGTTTCGAAGGTTTCCGTGGCGGCGGGGGAGGTAGGGGCGGCGTCGGCAAGCGAGGCTTCCTTCGAATCCGGCAGCGGCGCCCCCGCGTAGATGCTGAGCACGCGGCCGGTGTTGCGCGGCGCATGGTAGGCATGGGCCAGGGTTATGCCCTGCTTGGCGACGTCCACCCCTTCCAACCGCCCCACAAACTGCGGGCCCAAATAAGCATCGGTGCCGGAACCGGTGGTGCTGGGCGAGAGCGTAACCAATACGTGCATGCGGGCGTGGGCGGGAATGTCCAGATCTGCGGGAAGATCGGTGATGTCGATGGGTGGGGCATAGCCCAGCATTGTCCACGGGCCCGCTGGCGGATTATTCGCCGGCAGGCAAAGGCCCGGCCGGGGCAGCAGCAGCGACAAAGAGCCATCGGGCTGCGGCGCGGCGGTGGCTGCAGGGGTGAGCCCGGCGCGAAATAGTAGATCTATTTCGGGATACTCGGCGCGGTCGGCGCTGGTGATGTGCCCGATGGTGGAGTCGGTACGCACCTCCAACCCGCCGTCTGGGCGGGGTGCCAAGGTGACGGTGAACTCTCGGTTTTCCTTCGTCTGCGCATCATAGATGGGCAGGGCCTGCACGGCGCCCAAGCCACGGTGCGGTATGAGGTAGGTAGAAGAAGGCATACCCACCCTTCTACCACGCCGGGCCGCGGCGCTGGTGTGTATCGCCGGCGAGCAGGCCTAGGCCAGGGCGCGGTTGACGGCGGAGTTAATCGCGTTGATCGAAGCCCGCGTGGTGGACCCGGCGATGCCCGCTCCCCAGACCTTGTTCTGGTTGACGTCGGCGGCGATATAACAGGCGGCTTCGGCGTCGTCACCGGCGGAACGGGACTGCTGGGAGTATTCCATGACCTCGAAGTCGATGCCCAGGGATTCCAGGGCGTTGGCATAAGCCGCAATGGGTCCGTTACCGCTACCTGAGACGGTGGACTTTTCCCCGCGGAAAGCCACGGTGGCGGTCACCGATGCATCCCCATCTTCTGTTGGGGCATTGTCCATATGGAAAGACTCCAGGGCCAGCGGAGCCTCGCGGTCCAGGAACTCGGTGGCAAAGATATCCCACATGTTTTTGGAATTGACCTCGCCGCCTTCGGAGTCGGTGATTTCTTGAACCACGGTGGAAAATTCCGCTTGCATGGCGCGGGGCATATTGATGCCGTGATCGGTCTTCATGATGTAGGCAACGCCGCCCTTGCCAGACTGAGAGTTGACGCGGATGACCGCCTGGTAGTCGCGGCCCACGTCCTTCGGATCGATGGGCAGGTAAGGAACCTCCCAGATGGCCTCGCGCATTTCTTCCCACGAGACCTCGGTATTATTCGCGCCGGGGCGGATGGTGGCTGCCAGCGCGTCCAAGCCCTTATTAATTGCGTCCTGGTGGGAACCGGAGAACGCAGTAAAGACCAATTCGCCGCCATAGGGGTGGCGCTCCGGCACGCGCAGCTGGTTGCAGTATTCAACGGTTTCGCGAATCTGCGGCAGATCGGAGAAATCAATCTGTGGGTCCACACCCTGGGTGAGCATATTCAGGCCCAAAGTGACGAGATCTACGTTGCCAGTGCGCTCGCCGTTGCCAAACAGGCAGCCTTCGATGCGGTCCGCGCCCGCCATAAAGCCGAGTTCGGCGGCGGCGATTCCCTCGCCGCGGTCATTATGCGGGTGCAGGGAGAGCACGATGTCCTTGCGTCGGGCTAGATTGCGGTGCATCCATTCGATGGAATCGGCGTAGATATTGGGCGAAATCATCTCCACGGTGGATGGCAGGTTGATGATCATTGGATTCTCTGGGGACGGATCCATGATGTCTACCACCTCATCGCAGACCTCGCGGGCGAAGTCCAGCTCGGTACCGGTGAAGGACTCGGGGGAGTATTCCCAGCGCCACGTGGTATCCGGGTAGTCGGCGGCGATGGATTTAATGAGTGTGGCAGCATCGGTGGCCAGCTTCTTAATGGCGGGTTTGTCTTTGCGGAAGACTACGCGGCGCTGCAGCTTCGAGGTGGAGTTATAAAAGTGCACGATGACGTTCTTGGCGCCCTCGCAAGCTTCAAAGGTGCGGCGGATCAGGTGATCGCGGGCCTGTACCAGGACCTGAATGGTGACGTCATCGGGAATTTTATTGCCCTCGATGATTTCGCGGACAAAGTTGAAATCGGTTTGGGAGGCAGAGGGGAAGCCCACCTCGATTTCCTTGTAGCCCATCTTGACCAGCAGGTCGAACATGCGGTGCTTGCGCTCTGGACTCATGGGATCAATCAGCGCTTGGTTACCATCGCGCAGATCCACCGCACACCACTGGGGAGCGTGGGTGATTTTCTGGCTGGGCCATGTGCGGTCTGGCAGGTCGATGTCTTCTACCTCGACGGCGAAGGGTTGATAGCGCTCGTGGGGCATGGCGGAGCCGCGCTGCTTATTCCACGCGGGTTGTCCTTCGCGGCGTGGGCCGGTGGGGGTGGTGATGTCGCGCGGGGCGCTGATAAAAGAGTCAGTGGGGGACATGGGGTGCGGGTTTCCTTTTCTGGTGTCTATGGGGAAAGACGGCCAGCTGGGCTTGGGTAGCCGGACTCCGCGACGGGGCGCTGGCCAGTGCTTAGGCCGAAATCCCGCCGCGGCAGATAAGGAGTAAGTCATTCCGCTGTGTCATATCGGTCACACTACAGGCTTTCTCACTGTGTGGCAAGAGATTTCATTCAATGAGACGCAGTGGTGGTGGGGTACCATGCCTTTCGTGTCTAATCCCCGCCATGCCAAGCCTCAAACATCATCCATACTGCGTTCCTTGTGGGCGCCTGCCGCACTCGTTGCACTCATCGGAGCCGCATTGCGCGTAGGCGTACTCGCAGCGGTGGCCGCCGCGCAGGACGATAAGCTGTGGGGGCTGCTCAATAAGTGGGACGCTAAGCACTACGTAGAAATCGCCCGCGGCGGGTACTTTGGTGCGGATATTTCTACGGATGGGCCGGTCCATGAGACGACCATGGCCTTCTTCCCGGGATTCCCCTTCCTCGTGCGTGGGTTAAGCAGCATCTTCGGTACCGACGAAGCGGGCACTGCCATTGCGCTCAATGTGCTCTTTAGCATCGCGCTGGCTGCCGGTGTGATGGCCTTGGCTGCGCGCATGGGCATGGGGAAGTGGGCCCAGGTGCTCAGTGCTGTTGTGGTGACCAGTGCGCCGATGTCCATCGTGTTTTCCATGCCGTATACCGAGGCACTTTTTGGGGCCCTGGCCATATGGGCGGTGGTGGCGCTCGTAGAGGAGCGATGGTGGGCTGCCGCGGCACTAATTTTTGTAGCCGGACTCGTGCGTCTTACCGCGGTGGATCTCGTTGCGGTCTTTGCGTTCATGGTGCTGCTGCGGGCGCGAAAGAACTGGCGGGCCTGGGCTGCGGTGGTGTTTTCGGTCGTGCCGCTGGTGGGGTATTTGTGGTGGTCGAGCAGCCATCTCAAGGAAGTTGGCGGTTATTTTGGGATCCAGAAAGAACATTGGAACTCCAGCTTTGATGGCGGCAAAGCCACGGTTATCTGGCTTTGGGAGACGCTTAGCGGGGCTACTAACGGTGGATATCTGCTCAGTGCCGGCGTGATGATCGCTGCCCCGGTTTTCCTTGTGTTGGCATGGCGCCGCCTGCCGCTAGCGGCCTGGTTATTCTCTGCGGTGCTGATGGCGAACGTGCTGCTTTCTGATGGCATCATGCACTCGCGGCCCCGGCTGCTCCTGCCGGCGGTGATTGTGTTGTTGCCGTGGGTGAGAAAGGGGACGTCGGCAAGCGTGGCGGTTGGCGCCTGGGCCCTGTTCGGGGCGTGGTTTTCGGCCTATATGCTCGGCGTATTTGAGTGGGCCATTTAGCCGCGCTGGCTTACCGGGCTGCGGGAGAGCACGATGGTGGAGAGCACCATGACGGTAAGGGCGATGAGCATAATTGCCCAGCCGACGGCCGTATCGATGAGGAATTTCTCTCCCAGCACCATGTAGCCCAAGCCGAAGGCCACGATGGGTTCAAAGATGGTCATGGCCGGCAGGGAATGGGCTAGGGGGCCGGCATTAAAGGAATATTGCTGCACTACGGTGCCGGTGAGCGCGAGACCGATGAGGCCGTAGAACTGCCAGCTTGCCAGGAGCGTGCTAAGGCCTTCGTGGGTGAAAATGTCCACCACGGCCTTTGATAGCAGGGCGACGAAGCCGTAGATGACGCCGCAGGCTGTGCCCAACGCTAAGGGACGGTTATCCGGTAGCTTCATGGCTACCGCAGCAAGTAGTGCGAGGGTGACCAACCCTACAAGGAGTGCCGGCCACCAATCGCTCCATTCCGGGCGGGGGTTTCCTGCGACCGGACGGCCGTAGACGACCATGATGCCCACCGCGATGGTTAATGCAATGGACCAAAAGACCTCATGGAAAGGCATTTTGCGGCCGGAATACCACGCCGAAAGTGGGAGGGTAAACATTAAGGACAGCACCAAGATGGGCTGGACCACCAGCAGGGTGCCAAAGCCGAGGGCGATGACCTGCAGGCCATAAGCGCCAATGGCGGCCGCGGTGCCCACCCACCACAAGGGGTTGGACATGGCGGCGCGCATGACCGAATCATCGGCGTCGAGGGCGATGCGGTGGCGGATGACCGTGCCCCAAGCAACCGTCAGCGCGGATGCGAGCGCGAAAAAGATGGCGAGGAGGTTGCTTAACACCCGCTCAACGGTAGTAAAAAATCCTGCTATATGCATATTCTTCCCTGCATGGCGCGCGTTTTTCTGCGCTGAGGGAGCGAGCGTGTGGTGCGCTTAACGTTGGGGGCGTGTGAATAAAAATTAAGCATTGTCTAGGAATTATGATGAGGGCAAAGACCCTGCGGGGTAGCATGGGTCTTTGACTAATGAACGACAGGTATTTCCGGGCGTGTACACACACGCCAGGGATGCCTTGAACGACGAAAGGCGGCATCCTTACCGTGGCCCTGATCGTGCAAAAGTATGGCGGCTCATCCCTCGAATCCGCAGACCGCATCCGCGCCGTTGCGGAGCGCATCGTGGCCACCAAGAAGCAGGGCAACGACGTTGTCGTGGTGTGTTCCGCCATGGGCGATACCACCGATGAGCTGCTCGACCTTGCCGCCCAGGTCAATCCCGTCCCGCCGCAGCGAGAGATGGATATGTTGCTTACCGCTGGCGAGCGCATCTCTAATGCTCTGGTGGCCATGGCAGTGGAATCGCTTGGTGCCCACGCCCAGTCCTTTACCGGCTCCCAAGCCGGAGTGCTCACCACCGAGCGCCACGGCAATGCCCGCATCGTGGACGTGACCCCGGGCCGCCTGACCGAGGCTTTGGACGAAGGCAAGATTTGTATCGTCGCCGGCTTCCAGGGCGTTAATAAGGAATCGCGCGATGTCACCACCTTGGGTCGCGGTGGCTCCGACACCACCGCGGTCGCCCTTGCTGCCGCGCTGAAGGCGGATGTGTGTGAGATTTATTCTGATGTCGACGGCGTCTACACTGCGGACCCGCGCATCGTCCCAGACGCGCAGAAGCTAGACAAGCTCTCCTTTGAGGAGATGCTGGAGATGGCCGCGGTAGGTTCCAAGATTTTGGTCCTGCGCAGCGTGGAGTACGCCCGCGCGTTCAATGTACCCTTGCGAGTTCGCTCGTCTTATTCAAATGACCCCGGCACCCTAGTTACCGGATCGATGGAGGATATCCCCGTGGAAGAAGCAGTACTAACTGGTGTAGCAACCGATAAGTCCGAGGCAAAGGTCACCGTCCTAGGCATCCCGGATCGCCCGGGGGAGGCTGCGAAGGTCTTTCGCGTCATTGCCGATGCAGAGATTAATATCGATATGGTCTTGCAAAATGTCTCCTCCCTGGAGGACGGCACCACCGATATCACCTTCACCTGCCCGCGTGCCGACGGTCCGCGTGCCATGGAGCTGCTGAGCAAGCTGAAATCTGAAGGAGGCTGGGCCAATGTGCTGTATGACGACCAAGTGGGGAAGGTCTCCCTCGTCGGCGCCGGCATGAAGTCCCACCCGGGCGTTACCGCAGAGTTCACCGAGGCCCTGCGCGACGTCAACGTCAATATGGAGCTCATCTCCACTTCTGAAATCCGCATCTCCGTGCTCACCCGCGAGGCTGACCTGGAAAAGGCCGCCCGTGCACTGCACGAGAAATTCCAGCTTGGTGGCGAAGAAGAAGCCACGGTTTATGCTGGAACCGGACGATAAACACCCACAGCAACTACAGAGGATTTAAAGTCATGACCACTGTTGCAGTAGTAGGCGCTACCGGCCAGGTCGGCCGCGTTATGCGCTCCATCTTGGAAGAACGCAATTTCCCGGCCGATAAGGTGCGCCTTTTCGCCTCTTCCCGCTCCGCCGGCACCGAGCTGGAATTCCGCGGCGAGCAGATTACCGTTGAGGACCTTGCCGAGGTTACCGAGCAATCCGTCGCCGACGTTGATATCGCCTTGTTCTCTGCAGGTGGTTCTACCTCCAAGCAATGGGCTCCAGTGTTCGCCGCGGCCGGTGCGACCGTGGTGGATAACTCTTCGGCCTACCGCAAGGATCCAGAGGTCCCCCTCATCGTCTCCGAGGTCAACCCACAGGAAGCCAAGAACACCCCCAAAGGCATCATCGCGAACCCGAACTGCACCACCATGGCCGCTATGCCGGTGCTGAAGGTCTTGCACGATGCCGCGGGCCTGAACAAGTTGCATGTGTCCTCTTACCAGGCGGTCTCCGGCTCCGGCCTGGCCGGCGTGCAGGCGCTGGCCGCGCAGGTCTATTCCGTTGGCGAGCACAATGTGGGTTTGGTCCACGATGGCTCTGCACTCAATGACGAGGACTTTGGCCCTTATGTGGCGCCCATTGCCTATAACGCGCTGCCGATGGCCGGCAACCTCGTGGATGATGGCTCCCTAGAGACCGATGAGGAGCAAAAGCTGCGCAACGAATCCCGCAAGATCCTAGACATTCCGGAGCTGAAGGTTGCAGGTACCTGCGTGCGCATCCCGGTCTTTACCGGCCACACCCTGACCATCCACGCCGAGTTCGACAAGGCAATCACCCCCGAGCAGGCCACCGAGCTTTTGAGCGGTGCCCCGGGCGTTAAGCTTGCCGACGTCCCCACCCCGCTCGCTGCCACCGGCATCGACGAATCCTTGGTAGGCCGCATCCGGCAGGACCAGACGGTGGACGATAACAAGGGCCTCGTGCTCGTTGTCGCCGGCGATAATCTGCGCAAGGGTGCCGCGCTCAACACCATTCAGATCGCGGAGCTACTCGTTTAAGCAGGTTCCGCTTCGTCGCAGGTTACACAAAAAGCTCGGCACCCTCCTTCCTCGTTACGGGATAAGGAGGGCACCGAGCTTTTATCTTGATTGACGTGGGCGAGAAGGCTAGTCCTCAGAGACTGGCTTGGCGGTGCCCGTAGCCTTGCCGCTATCAGCGGCAGAATCCTTCTTGCCAAAGTCAAGGTCGCTATCGGAGGACGGAACCTCTGGCTTGGTGTGCTGCACGTAAGTCACGGATGGCTCCGGATCCTCGCGGTCGTAATCAAGATCGTCATCGTTTTCGAGCTCTTCGTGGATCTCTTCTGCGATATTGGTGACGAACTCGGTGGTTTCCATATTGGATGCCGCAGCCAGCTTGCGCAGCTCGCGCTCATTCTTCTTGGTAAAGCGCTTGCGCGGATCCAGGCGGCGGGAAACCAGCTCGTGTGCGCGCATGCGGCGGTCGGACTCATCGGCCAGCTTGCTGCCGTTCTTGATGCGGTTGAAGACCATCACCGCGATCATCAGCAGGCCCAAGTAACCCAAGATCGGGTAGACATTGCTGACCAGCGTCTGGAAGCCCACGAAGGACAGGACGAAGCCGACGATGCAGCAAACAGCGTAGACAGGGTAGAAGCGCTTAGGATTATTGCGCGTCAAGCGCTTGCCCAGCGCGTAGAACATGCCGATAGCGGTATTAAAGACCATGCCGTAAACAACAAAGGTCATGAGCACACCGAGTACCGGGTGGATGCCGGTAATCAGGCTCAGCACTGGCATATCTTGACCGTTGACGTCCTTAGCTTCGAAGAACAGGGCGAAGACCAGCAGGGCCAATAGGATGAGGTAGAGCAGGCCACCGATAAGGCCACCAATGCCCACTGCACGGTTATCCAGGAAGTTACCGCCAATGACGATGGACATGGACACAGCCGTCATCACGTTTAGGCCGGTGTAGTTCAGTGCGGATAGCCACCAGTTGGGCAGCGAGGTATCTACATTATTAACCGCCCAGTCATTCATAGCGGAGAAGTCTACGTCCGCGTTCACAATGGTATAGCCGGTGGCAAGCACCACGAAGATGATGATGAACGGGGTGATGGTACCGATGACCGCGGTCACGCGGTCAACATCCATCAGGCCGACGAGCAGTACCAGAATCAGCATCGCGGTGGCGCCTACCCATACAGGTATGGACGGGAACTGCTGATTGATATTCGAACCACCGCCGGCGAACATGACGAAGCCGATGGCGAACAGGGTCACCAGGGTGGACCAGTCCAAGATCTTGGCGGTAAACGGCGATGCGACCTTGTCGTAGACAGCGGTATGTTCCTCGGCCTGGAAATACGAGCCGAGCTGCAGGATGGACACGCCGGTGATCATCATCAAGCCAGCGGCTAGGGCGATGCCCCACAAGCCCCACTTGCCAAAGGCCACGAAGAACTGCATAGCTTCTTGGCCAGAAGCGAAACCCGCGCCCACGACGACGCCGATAAACGCCATGGAAATTCCGATTGCGCGTTTTAACATGAAAGGGAGAAACTCTCTTACTCACACGCGCCGGGCCCGGCATTGGGATCGCGCAGGCCCGGATCGACGGTCGATTTATCACGTGTGTACACATCTAATAAACCACACATCGGAGAAATATTTCGGGCAAGAATCGCCCTAATTGTGGCCTCCTTCACCCAGCATCTGGTGCTCAATCTGCAGCTAAATGCCAAAAATTGGGGCCCTTGGGGCGCAAGGTAACCAGAACGTAACAATGTGCAGGTGACATTATCTCGCCGCCTTAAGGGGCTGGTATGGGGGTATTAACCTGTCCCTGCGATCAGATCCTTGCGGGCGCGCGCGACGCGGGAGCGGATAGTACCTACGCGCACGCCAGCAATCTTGGCCGCCTCCTCGTACGTGTAGCCCAGCACCTGGGTGAGAATGAGGGCTTCGCGGCGGTCGGCCGGGAGGGCGTCGATAAGCGCGCGGGCATCTATCCATTCACTCCATGCCGTGGACTCTTCTGGTGCCGCACCAATGGCGTCTTCGTATTCGGTGGCAGATTTGCGCGGCCGGGCCATATCGTGGCGAATATTATCCACCCACACACGCCGGGCTAAAGACAGCAACCATGTGCGTGCCGAGGACCGGGCCGCAAAGCGTGGCAGGGCGCTGATAACGCGCAGATAGGTCTCTTGGGTGAGATCGTCGGCGCCTTCCGGCCCGCCTAAATGCGCTAGCAAACGCCACACATCATCCTGGGTAGCCTTAATAAACTCCGTCAGCGCCGCACGGTCACCGCGACCGGCCCGAAGGGCAAGGTCGGTGACGCGGGCGTCATCTGCTGCGGAGTGGTGAGTCACCTGAATGAATCTACCAGTAGCCCCTACACTCCTTTTAGACCCCTGACAACCGGTGATTCTTTTGCCACACTGGTAGTACATTTCTACTGATTGCCAGGAGGCACAATGACTGATTTTACCGCTGATGACATCCTGAACAAGGGCCAGCGCCCTGCTGGCAAGGGCAATACCACCCGCCCGTCTGGCCAGCCAGTTCCTTCTGAGAACACCTCGGTGACTGCCGGCCAGCGGGGACCAGTGGTGCTCAATGACATCCACCTCATTGAAAAGCTTGCCCACTTCAACCGCGAGCGCGTGCCGGAGCGCACCCCGCACGCGAAGGGCCACGGCGCCTTCGGTGAGCTGCACATTACGGAAGATGTTTCTGCCTATACCAAGGCCAAGGTCTTCCAGAAGGGCACCGTCACCCCGATGATGGGCCGCTTTTCCACCGTCGCTGGTGAGCAGGGATCCCCGGATACCTGGCGCGATGTACACGGCTTTGCGCTGCGCTTCTACACCGAGGAAGGCAACCTCGATATCGTGGGCAATAACACCCCGGTCTTCTTTGTTCGCGATGGTCAGAAGTTCCCTGACTTCATCCACTCCCAGAAGCGCCTGGGCACCAATGGTTTGCGCGATGCGGATATGCAGTGGGATTTCTGGACCCGCAACCCGGAGTCTGCCCACCAGGTCACCTACCTCATGGGTGACCGCGGCACCCCGAAGTCGACCCGCCACCAAAATGGTTACGGTTCCCACACCTTCCAGTGGGTCAACGAGGAAGGCGAGGCTTTCTGGGTGAAGTACCACTTTAAGACCCGCCAGGGCGTAGAGAACTTCACCGACGAGGAGGCCACCACCACCGCCGGCCAGAACCCGGATTGCCACCGCGAGGACCTCTACAACGCCATCGAGGAGGGCAATTACCCAGTCTGGGACGTCAAGGTACAGATCATGCCGCTGGATGAGGCGGAGAACTATCGCTTTAATCCTTTCGACCTAACCAAGGTCTGGTCCAAGAAGGATTACCCGCTGCACGATGTGGGCTACTTCGTGCTCAACCGCAACCCACGCAATTTCTTTGCACAGATTGAGCAGGTGGCGCTCGATCCATCCAATATCGTGCCGGGTGTTGGCCTCTCCCCAGATAAGATGCTGCAGGCACGCGTTTTCGCCTACGCTGACCAGCAGCGTTACCGCATTGGCCCGAACTACCAGCAGTTGCCGGTCAACCAGCCGCAGAATGTGGATGAGGTCAATACTTATCAGCACGAGGGCAGCATGCAGTTCCTTTTCAATGCCCCGGAGGATCCGGTGTACTCGCCGAACCGCTATGAAAAGGGTACTGGCGTGCTTGACGACGCCGCTGTGAATGACCGCTCCCAGCTCGAGACCACCACCGCGGCGGAGCTTTATATCAATCCGGAGTCCTACGGCGGCGATCTGGTGCGTGCACCGTACGTTCGCCACTCCGAAGATGATGATTTCGTGCAGGCGCGCGACTTGTACGAAAACGTCTATGATGACGCCGCCAAGGAGCGCTTGGTTACCAATATCACCAATGCTATGGCAGGTGTATCTGAGGAAACCGAGGAGCGCGTTTACGACTACTGGACTAAGGTGCACCCAGCCCTTGGCCAGCGCGTGCGCGAGGTCTACGCCGAGAAGAAGTAATCCTTCCGCGGCAGTCCCTCCGCACAAAAACGCCGCCCCCGTATCGCGCAGCTATAAAGCGCGGTACGGGGGCGAAGTCATGCTGTGCGACTAGTCGCAGCGGCGCATATTTTCGGTAAGGAAAGCGGGAGCCCCCTCGGCGGCCCATTTGTCTACGTCGTAGCACGGGGCGGTCATGCCGGAGGTGGCTTCGCCAATGGGCTCAATGGCTACCCACTGGCCATTGTCGTAGCGCGCCCAAACCGTCCAGTCCGTGCTGTCCTTGCCGAAGTGCGCCCATTGGCCATCGCAGTCACTGACTCGGATATTTGTCATGCTTGGGGCCGCGGGCTGCAGTGCTTCTGGGGAACAATCGCCACGGCCGGTATCGGCGGGCGCGGCGGCCTGGTCTTCGCCCTCTTTATCGCCGGCTTCTGCGGGGGATGTGGAGGGAGCTGCTTCTACGGAAGTAGGTTCAGCCTCGGCGGTGGTCTCTTCGGCTTCCGACGTGGTGGCCTCGCTCGTGGCTTCTTCGGAGGAGGTCTCCTCGGCGGAGGAGCTAAGAGCAGTGGCGTCGGAAAACTCCGGTTCTGCGGACGTATCGGCGTCGTTGGAGCAGGCAACAAGGCCAAAGCACAGCGGCACGAAGGCCGCAGTGGCAAGGTAACGGGAAGGAGCTAGGGAATAAATGTGGGGCATGCCATATATTCTAGAGTAATCGGCAATGTGGGGTGCTCGGCGCGCCTGCCGCAGGGGAGTGACCTGCAAGGATAGGTTCATTACCATGACCTCACGCCTTGCTTCCCCAGACGCTGCGTCTCACTCCCGGTGGCGCAGCGTCCTCTTGATCTTCTTGCTTGCCCTGCCGTTGATTATCGGAGCTACGGTGGCGGGCCTCGCGCAGTGGGAACCTGCCCATGCTTGGTCTAGCGCCGCGCAGCCGTTTGGCGCGCCACGGGAAAATTCTTCCTCCCCAGAGGTGAAGGAAGCCGCCGAGGCAGCCAGTCGCGCCCAGGCACAGGCGAGCATGCTGAAATCGGGCGCCAAGCAACTCGACGACGGCACGGGGGAGCTCAACAAGGGGGCGGATGAGCTTGGAGGGGGCGTCGACAAGCTGGCGACGGGCTCCCAAGAACTGGTATCCGGCCTCAATCAGCTGCAGTCTGGAACCAATACGCTCGGTGGCGGCGCCACGGAGCTGGCCAATGGCGTAGGTGGCGCTGTGGACCAGGTGGTCGGCCTCGGGGCCGTCCAGGGGCAGATCCTGCAGGCCATCGATGGCACGATGCACGATCTAGAAGGCAATAAATCCAAAGAAGCGAAGGATATTCGCGCGCAGCTGGGTGATCTCCGCGCGCAGGTGAATAATTTCCGCCTGGATAATTCGGTCACTGGCCAGCTCAAGAGGCTTAAGGACGGCTCGCGCGATCTATCCAATCAGTTGGCAGTCAATGGCTACGCCTATCACGATGGCGTGAATCAGGCGGTATCAGGCGCACAAGAGCTCAATGAGGGCATTGCGGAGCTTAGCAAGCGCGTCGGTGAGGCGCAGGAAGGCGTGGACAAGCTTGACGACGGCGCCGGCAAGCTCTCCGGCATGGCGGCCCAAAATCAAACGAATGTGGGCGATATTCAGCGTGCTCTGCCGCCGGTGCATACTGCATCCCAAGGACCGACGCATTTGCTGAGTCCTATTGTGGCGCTGCTGATCTCCGCCTTGGTCTTGCTTGCAGGTGCGGCCGCTGGCGTGGCCTGGCACGTAGGGTTCCGCCCTTGGCTAATGGTGGCTGGCGGAACGCTGGTTGCGGCGGCCATCGGGGAAATCCTCCTCTTCGTGCTTGCCACTGGTTTTACTCCCCTGGCGGCGGCCTGGGCTGGGGTGGCGCTTCTCCTGGGCGCGCTGTCTATGACGGCCATTACGCGTGGCCTGCTAGGCCTGTGCGGTATTACTGCCGGCAGTATTCTTGCGGCACTCTTTGGCATCGGCCAGACCGCGCTGGTGGGTTGGTTGTGGAAATCCGCCGCAATTGCTGGGGTTTCTAAGGTATGGCAAGTTATTTCTAATCTTTTGCCGCTGAATTGGACTACCGCGGCCGTCACGGTGGCGGGCAACGAAGGCGAACAAGCCATCCTCTGGGCTGGGATTGCGGTATTGTCGGCTGTCACTCTCGTTGGGTTAAGTGCAAAATGGTGGGCCTTGTCCACAGTAAAAACTAAAGATTCAGTTAATTAGGTCTGAAAATGCAGACCTAAGAATAGAAAACATTGGTGGAAACTGGGAATCTTGGTGTCCGCTACCGTTTGTATTGAGCGAGTGCTACAGTTGGTCTTGCTCACAAAGCCTACTTAGGGGGTAGGCAAACGGTTTCTCCAATCCGTTGTGAGTGATAGGGAATAGGGACGACGCGGCGCTGTAGGGGCACCGCGTCGTTTCCCATATGCGGGGTATTTAGCTGTAATTTTTGCGGAAGGGCCTGTTAGAACGGCCGCCATTTTCGTCGGGATGGGGTAGTTTCCACACCTTATGTACCGCTTTTGGCGATAATTATCTATGGGCAATTCAATTTAAAGGGGGATGGACTTTGGGGGTAGTGGTAGTGCTGCCGGTGGCCAGGGTTTAATCTGAGTCACACCCCGTCTATCTGTGTCACGTGCGGCACGGCGGGACGTCAACTTGTAAAGGAGCACTATGCAGACCCCGCTCGGCCTTACGACCGTAGGCCTTTTGGTCATTTTCGTGACGGTGGGAATTTTAATTCGCGGCCGGGTAAACCCCATCATTCCCATGACATTGGTGCCCGTAGTTGGTGCCCTAGTATGTGGATTTGGTCTAGGCGAAATATCTGACTTTTTCAGCGAAGGCTTAAGTTCCGTCATCAACGTTGTGGTGATGTTTATCTTTGCCATCATCTTCTTTGGCATATTGCAAGATGTTGGCCTATTTACTCCGGTTATCCGCGCACTCATCAAGGCCACGCGCGGGAAAATCATGGCCGTAACGTTGGGCACTGCGGCGATTGGCGTAGTAGCGCACCTCGATGGATCTGGTTCTACCACCTTCCTTATCACCATCCCCGCACTACTCCCGCTCTATCGTGCGTTGAATATGTCGCGCTACGTGCTTATCACCATTGTGGCGATGGCCGCCTCCATAATGAATATGGTCCCTTGGGGCGGTCCGCTTGGCCGGGCCGGCGCCGTAGTCGATCAAGAGCCCAACGCCATCTGGGCGCAACTTTTGCCCATTCAGGGCGTAGCGATTGTGCTGGTCTTCGTGTTGGCTGCGCTTTTGGGGTGGCGGGAAAAGCGCCGTATAGCGGGTTTGCGCGAAAGCGGCGAGTTAGCAGGCGGCACGGCAGTAGACGTTAATGAATTGGCCGATGAATTCGCTGCTGCACAGGTGCGCGAACAACATAAATTGGGCTACCACTTCCGCACGGGACGCTGGGTTACCGTGGTCAACGTTGTCGTAGCCCTTGCGGTCTTAGTGGCTCTGCTATCGGGCGTAGTTCCGCCCGCCCCAGCCTTCCTCGTGGCCACTACTATCACGCTAGCCATTAATTTCAGCGGTTCCATGGAACAAGGCGAGGCCCTGCGGCGCCATGCGCCCAATGCATTGGCCATGGCAGGCGTCATTCTTGCCGCGGCCATGTTCTTGGGCGTTCTCAATGAAACGAAGATGCTTGAAGAAATCGCCCTGACGCTAGTTGACGTCTTGCCGGAGGGTGTCGCGCCGCATCTTCACGTTATTGTGGGCTTCTTTGGCGTACCGCTTGACTTGTTGACCTCGACGGATGCCTATTACTTCTCAGTTCTTCCTATTGTTCAGGGAACCGTGGAAAGCTTTGGGGTCAGCGGTATGGGAGCGGCCTGCGCGCTCATTATTGGCAACGTGGTGGGTACCTTCGTCTCGCCCTTCTCGCCCGCGTTATGGCTGGCATTGGGGCTAGCGGAAGGCCAGATGGGTAAATATCTCAAGCTGGCTTTCCCTATTGCGTGGCTATTTTCCGCCATCTTGGTGGCCGCGGCGCTGTTTATGGGAATGTTGGCCTAGTAAAGAAAAGGCCCGCAGCACAGCTGCGGGCTCATGGTCGGGATAACAGGATTTGAACCTGCGACCTCTTCGTCCCGAACGAAGCGCGCTACCAACCTGCGCCATATCCCGGCGTTCCGCCTTGAAAAGCGGTACCTCGATACTTTAACGCAAGCTAAGCGCAATCAACAAAACGGCAGGTGGTTGCGTTTAGTCCACCTCAGTGATTTTTAGCAGCGTGGCGGAGGGCCGGCAGAAGATGCGTACGGGGGCAAATTTGGAGGTGCCCAAGCCATTGGAGACATGCATTTTCATCGGGCCGAAATCGTGGAGCCCCTGCACGCGGTCGCGGTCGATGCCGCAATTAGTTACCAGTGCACGGGAGCCCGGTAGGCAAATCTGGCCGCCGTGGGTGTGACCGGATAGGGAGAGCTGGTAGCCATCGGCTGCGAACTTTTCAAGCACGCGGGGTTCGGGAGCGTGGAGGAGGGCCAGGGACAAATCAGCATCCTCGTTGGGTGGGCCGGCGATTTCGGAGTAGTCATCTAGATCGTGGTGCGGATCGTCTACGCCGGCGGCGGCAAGACGGACGTTGCCCACCTTAAATTCATGCCGGGCCTGGTTGGCATCGCGCCATCCGTGCTCCATAAAGGCGGCGCGCATACCGCGCCAGGGCAGATCCACATAGGAGGGCTCGCGCTTCTTGCCCAGCAGATACTTGAAGGGATTGACCGGCCGCGGGGCCCAGTAGTCATTGGTGCCAAAGACAAAGAGGCCGGGGCGGGCGAGAAGCGGACCGAGAGCGCGCAGCGTATCGGGAACGGCCTGTTGATCGGAGAGATTATCGCCGGTGTTGACCACGAGGTCCGGCTCCAAGGCGTCGAGAGCGGAGACCCAGGCAATTTTGGTCTCCTGGCCCGGGATCATGTGCAGATCAGAAAGGTGGAGCAACCGAAATTCCGGTTTGCCACGCAGAGTGCCCTTGGGCAGGAGGGGGAGCGTATATTCCTTGAGCTCGAATTTGGTCAGTTCGCTATAGCCCCATGCTGCGGCGCCCAGGCCCGCAGCGGTGAGGCCGCCAAGAATACGTAAAAGTTTCACGGCTACCACCCTACCTGGCGTACATTGATAGGCATGAGCGAGCTAAAACAAACCATCCGTGCAGATCTGAAAACCGCAATGAAGGCGAAGGAGAAGCAGCGCACCAGCGCCATCCGTGCCTTGCTGGCCGCCATCCAGGCCGAGGAGACTAACGGCTCCCGGCACGAGCTGGAGGACGCCGATATCCTTAAGGTAATTGCGCGCGAAATTAAAAAGCGCCGCGAGTCCGCCGAGGTCTATGAGGAAAACGACCGCCCGGAGCTGGCAGAAGCCGAGCTTGCTGATGTCCCCTTCTTCGAGGCCTACCAGCCCCGTCAGCTAGACGAGTCCGAGCTGCAGGCCCTGGTGAAGGAATCCATCGCCGAGGTCGAGGCCGAAAACGGCGAAGCACCCACCATGAAGCAGATGGGTGCAGTAATGAAGGTGGCCAATGCCAAGGCCGCCGGCCAAGCGGACGGCAAGCGCCTGTCCGCTGAGGTCAAGGCCCAGCTGAGCTAGAGCGGGCGAGACCGCACTGGGCGGCGGAGCCTAGCGGCCAAGCAGGCTGCGGATATCGTTGGCAAAGTTATCGATATCCTCTTGGCGGATGCCAAAGTCTTCCGGGGAGAATCCGCCCCCGCCACCGTCACCGCCTGTGCCGCCAGTCGAGCGGCCCGGGCTAGTAGCACCGTCGGTATTAGCGCCGCCGGTGCTATTTTGCGTGCCGGTGGAGTTAGCATCGGCCACGCCGGAGGAGGGGGATTGGGAGGCCCCGGCGCCGTCGGAAAGCTGCAGCGTAATCTCTGCGCCCTTCTTCTTTCCGTCCTTGCCGGTAATGGCGCGAACTACGCGACCATAAGGCACATCGCCGCCGATGACGCGGGAAGTCTTGACCACATAGCCCTTAGCTTCCAAGGCCTGGCGCGCCTCGGCCTCGGACTTGCCGCGCAGGCCATCTAGGGTCTTATCGGCCGTGGTGCCGTTATCGTATTTCTTATTGTAATTTGGCAGACCAGCCTTGGTTGCTATCGGCAGCTGGGAGGCCATGCTGAAGAAGGTCTGCGCCGGCTCCAGGCCGCCGTAGAGGTTGCCCCAACCCGCGCACTGGCGCACCGGACCAGTACACAGCGGGACGGTGGAGGTGCCGTCGTTATAAATATAAGGAGCGGCGGAAATGCCCTCATTGAATCCCAAGAAAGCAGAGGACTGGTTGGATTCGGTGGTGCCGGTCTTAGCCGCAATAGGGCTGGAATAACCGGCCGCCTGGGCGGCATCCTTGGCCGTGCCCTGCTTGGCATCTTCGGACAAAGCATTGCTCATGGCGCGGGCAACGTCCTTATCCACCGCCTGCTCACACGGGGTTTCCTTAAGGTAGACCTCGTTGCCTTCCTTATCGGTGACCTGGGCGATGGGGTTGGGTTCACACCATTTTCCATCCGAGGCCAGCGTGGCACCCACATTGGCTAGCTCCAGCGGGTTGACCTGGTCCGGGCCTAGGGTAAAGGAACCCGAATTGGCATCCTTGGTGTGCTGGGCAATGGAGGTGTCCTTATCAAAGCTGCCCTTGTCATCGTAGGAGCGCAGGCCCAAGCGCACCGCCATATCAACGATGGGGGCTACGCCTACCTGCTCGGTGAGCTTGATAAAAGGCGTATTGGGCGAGTGGGCCAGTGCTTCCTGCAGCGTCATGGTGGCCTTATAGGCGCCAGCGTTTTCCACGCAGTAGCGGTCCGCCGGGCAGCCGGCGGCGCCGCCGTGACCAAGACCTTCCGCCTCGTAGCGGGCGGGCACATCCACGGTGTTTTTAATGCCATAGCCCGCCTCAAGCGCGGCCGCGGCGGTAAAGACCTTAAACACGGAGCCGGCACCGTTGCCTACCAGGGAATAGGGCTGCGGCAAGATGGTTTCATTCTTGTCCAAGTCCAAGCCATAGTCACGGGAGGAGACCATGGCCAGCACCTTGCGATCCGATGTGCCGGGTTTGATGACGTCCATGACTTCCGCCACGCCTGGGGCGTCCGGGTTGGTGTGGCTTTGCACGGCCTGAAGGGCCTTATCCTGCACCGTTGGATCCAGCGTGGTCTTGATGGTGTAGCCACCGCGGGCCAGCTGTTCCTCGCTAATGCCCTTCTTATCCAGGTACTTCAGCACATAATCACAGTAGAAACCGCGGTCACCCGCGCCGATGCAGCCATTGGCTAGGGTTTGGGGCTTCTTGCCGACGCCCAGCTTTTCCCCCTTATACTTATCCGCTTCCTGCTGCTTGATATAGCCGTTATCCGCCATGGATTGCAGGACGAGGTTGCGCCTTTCGGTTACTTCGCCGGCGTTGGTATAGGGGTTGAGGCGCTCAGAGGATTGGACCATGCCCGCCAGCATTGCTGCTTGTGGCACCGTGAGCTCAGAGGCGTGGGTGCCAAAATAGGTGCGGGCTGCCGCCTCGACGCCATAGGCATGGTTACCAAAAGACACCAGGTTGAGATAGTTGGTGAGGATGTCATCCTTATCTAACTCCTCATCCATCTTGGTAGCCATGCGCATCTCGCGCAGCTTGCGGGTTATGGATTGCTCGGTGGCCGCGGCACGCTCTTCATCGGTGGTAGCAGAAACCAACAGCAAGTAGTTCTTTACGTACTGCTGATCGATGGTAGAAGCACCCTGGGAGACACCACCCGAGGTCAGGTTGGTCCACAGTGCGCGGAAATTGCCCTGGAAGTCTACGCCTTCGTGATCATAAAAGCGCTCGTCCTCAATGGAGACGATGGCGTTTTTCATGGCTTTAGAAATCTTCTTGCCCTCCACCGGGTGGCGGCGCTGGCTGAAGACATAGGCCATGTCCTTGCCCTTGGCATCTTTAATAGTGGTGACGCCAGGGATATTACCAGCCGTCAGATCTTGCAGGTCAGATTGCATGGTTTCGTTAGTACGGGCAATCGCTACCCCGGAAATGCCCGCGAAGGGGGCAAGGGCCAGGGCGAGCAGCGCGCCTACCAAGACCGTAGACAGGGCTATCTTGGCCAAAGATTTGATGACAGTCACGCCCCATACACTACGTGGTCGCCCTTGGTGGGTGGAAGATCACTCGCACCCCCTAAAGTGTGACGTGTTAGACAATCTTCTACCTGGGTGAATAGACTTAGGAGCGTTACATAGTATTCCGTCTGGGAAGGAGCACACTCACCCATGACCGTTCGTGTGAAGACTGCTGGAATGTCTAATACAGCCCGAAATCCCGAGCGTGGTGAGTGGGTTACCCAGGCTAAATGCCGTAAGGGTGACCCGGATGCCCTCTTTGTGCGCGGTGCAGAACAGCGCAAGGCTGCGGTCATCTGCCGCCACTGCCCGGTGTTGACCGAATGCCGTGCCGATGCTTTGGATAACCGCGTCGAGTTTGGTGTTTGGGGCGGGCTGACCGAGCGTCAGCGCCGTGCATTGCTGCGCAAGAACCCTCACATCACGGATTGGGCGCACTACTTGGCTGAGGGCGGCGAGCTCGTCGGGATTTAAGAATTTTGACGGCGTGGGGCGTATTTAATAGTTAGAATGGGACCCATGACTAAATGGGAATACGCAACCGCACCTGTTCTTACCCACGCTACGAAGCAGATCCTCGATTCTTGGGGTGAAGACGGCTGGGAACTGGTTACCGTCACCCCTGGCCCGAACCCAGAAAACGTCGTGGCCTACTTCAAGCGCGAGGTGGCAGAGTAAATGGACTTTCATGCTCGCTTGCAGGAGCTGGGGTACGAGCTACCGGGCGTCGCCAAGCCGCTAGCTTCCTATGTGCCGGCCGTGCGCGTAGGGAATCAGGTCTGGACCTCCGGTCAGCTTCCCCTCGTGGAGGGAACCTTGCCGCTGACCGGCAAGGTTGGTGCCGAAATCACTACGGAACAAGCCCAAGAACAGGCCCGCATCGCGGCGCTCAATGCGCTCGCCGCCATCGATGCTGAGGTGGGTCTAGATAATATCTCCCGCGTGCTAAAGATCGTGGGGTTCGTGGCTTCCGATCCGGGCTATGCAGATCAGCCAGCAGTCATCAATGGCGCCTCGGATTTCATTGGTGAAGTCTTTGGGGATGCCGGAACGCATGCTCGCTCCGCCGTTGGTGTGGCTGCGTTGCCTAAAAACGCGCCGGTAGAGATCGAACTAATCGTAGAAATTGCTGCTTGATCGGATAGGCTAGTAACTATGGAGCACCCTGCATATAGTCAATTGCGTCCCGTCAGCCAATCCGTTGGCGTAGTCCTTTGTGATAACCCCAGCTACACCGCCCTTGAGGGTACGAATACGTGGATTATTCGCGCCGCTGAAGACTCCCGGGCGATCGTCGTAGACCCGGGTCCAGAGGATGAAGGCCATCTCAACGTTGTGCACCGCAACGCAGGTGAGGTGGCATTGATTTTGATTACTCACCGCCACGATGATCATGCATCTGGCGCGCAGCGCCTGCGGCAGATGACCGGCGCCCCCATCCGCGCATTCGACCCGAGCTACTGCAACGGCGCCGAGGCTTTGCAAGATGGTGAACATATCTCCCTCGATGGCATCACCCCTCGCCTCGAGGTTGTTCACACCCCTGGCCATACCGCGGACTCCACCTGCTTTTTTGTGTGGAGCGGTGAAGTAGGAAACTCCCGCCTCGAAGGCATTCTTTCCGGTGACACCATCGCAGGCCGTCACACCGTTTTGCTTTCGGAGACCGACGGAAACTTGGCCGACTATCTGCACACCTTGGATACCCTAGAGGAGCGCGGTAAGGATATCGCGTTGTTCCCAGGACACGGCCCCGATTTGGATGACACGTCCCAGGTAGCCCGCAAGTATATTGATCGCCGCCACTACCGCCTTGACCAGATCAAGGAGATCCGCTCCCGCTTGGGCGAGGATGTAGATCTGAATACCCTGGTCAACGAGATGTACGATGATGTGGATCCGGTACTGCGCCACGCTGCGGAGCAGTCCACGCGCACCGCGCTGAAGTACTTGGATGGCGAGACCAAATAAGCCGTATCTCCACATGTGCCCCTTTTCCTCCTAGTAGGAAAAGGGGCTTATTTTTAGCCCCTGCGCTGGTGTGCCAGGGAGATGTGGCCGGCCTCCACGTAATGCTGGGCAAGGGGGCGAAAACCAGCGAACCCCCGCTTTAAGCGGGGGTGTGGCGAGCTCGCGCTTACTTAGCGAGCGCGGCGGGCGAGGTGCTCGGTATCGACAATGAGCACGGACTTGCCCTCGAGGCGGATCCAACCGCGGTGGGCAAAGGTGGCGAGTGCCTTGTTGACGGTCTCACGGGAAGCGCCGACCAGCTGGGCAATCTCTTCCTGGGTGAGATCGTGGTTTACACGCAGGGCGCTGCCTTCCTGGACGCCGAAGCGATTGGCCAACTGCAGCAAGGTCTTTGCCACGCGGCCGGGAACATCCGTGAAGATGAGGTCGGCCAAGTTGGCGTTGGTGCGACGCAGGCGGCGTGCCAAGACGCGTAGCAGCTGCTGTGCGATTTCGGGGTGGTCACCAACCCACTTCTTGAGCAGTTCGGAGTTCATGGTGGCCGCCTGAACTTCGGTCACGCATACTGCGGAAGAGGTGCGCGGGCCCGGGTCGAAGATGGACAGCTCGCCGAACATATCGGATGGGCCCATGACGGTCAGGAGGTTTTCGCGGCCGTCCGGGGCGTGGCGAGCGAGCTTAATCTTGCCCGAGGTGATGATGTACAAGCGGTCACCAGGTTCGCCCTCGTCGAAGATGGTGGTTCCGCGCGGATAGCGCACGGTCTCCATCTGCTCGATGAGGTGCTGCACTGCAACGGGATCAACGCCTTGGAAGATTCCGGCGCGGGAGAGGATGTCCTGTACGCCTTCCACGTTTTACTCCTTGGATGTCGACTACGAAAGTCCATAGATGCGCCTGTGCCACATCTGGGTGCGGTCTTTCATGCACTCGACAATGCGGAACAAGCGGGGTCACTGTGTAACGGATTTCATCTTACAGTGTAATTGGTCACTTTTGGTACTTCAGCGAAATTTTGTCACACTATAGAAACTCTGATCGTGCTAGAGGCACAACCCCGGCCAGCGGGTTTGCGGCTTAGTCAGCGAAAACAACTGCCTCGAGCTTTTCCATCAGGAGGGCGAAAAGGGCGATCGCAAGCGGTACCAGAATCACAAGTGAAATCATGTTTTCCTAGTCTACTAAGCTCTATGCCATGACTTCAGCACTGTCAGCGGCCAGCGCGCCGGAGCTACGGGCACCGGAGATAAATAGGCGTTTGGCGCAGGAGTATCCAGATGCGCGTTGTGCCTTGGATTATGACTCCCCGCTGCAGCTATTGATAGCCACGGTACTTTCTGCCCAGTGCACGGATGAGCGCGTGAACTCGGTGACCCCTGAACTCTTTTCCCACTACCCCGAGGCCGCGGATTATGCAGCGGCGCAGCGGTCGGATCTGGAGCGCATCCTGCGCCCGTTGGGTTTTCAACGAGCTAAGGCGGGACACCTTTTGGGCATAGGGGAGAAGCTGGTGGTAGATTATGCAGGCGAGGTTCCCCGCACGGTTAAGGAGCTCACCAGCCTGCCCGGCGTGGGGCGTAAAACCGCGCTGGTGGTGCTTGGAAATGCCTTTGGGATTCCGGGGCTGACGGTGGATACGCACTTCGGCCGCCTTATGCAGCGGCTCGGGCTCACAGGGGAGACGACGCCGCTAAAGATTGAGCGTGACATCGCCAAGCTCCTGCCAGAAGAAGAGTGGACAATGTTTTCTCACCGCGTCATCTTTCATGGGCGCCAGGTATGCCATGCGCGCACGCCAGAGTGCGGTGCATGCGTGCTGCGGGATATGTGTCCAGCGGCTAGTGGGCGCTAGGCTTAAGGCATGAAGAACTACGTCCTTGGCACGGTGATTGCCGCGATCCTCGTCGCCGTTATCGCGGTAGTGGGGGTCTCGCAATTGCGGGGTGGGGACGAAGCCGAGGAGGCGTTGCCAACCGAGGCTGCTCCGCAAGAAGTCCCGCAGCGCCCAGACTGTCCAGCCGGCACCGTAGCTGGGGTAGAGCTGGATTGCTTGGGCGGTAAGGCCACCGGAAAGCGTGCCGATGAAGGCGTGAGCGTGGTCAACGTGTGGGCGTGGTGGTGCGAGCCGTGCCGCGCGGAGCTTCCCTATCTGCAAAAGGTGGCGGAGACGCACCCAGACTGGCAGGTAGTGGGTGTGCACGCGGATAAGAACGCGGGAAACGGTGCGGCTTTCTTGAATGACGTGGGAGTGGATCTGCCGAGCTTCCAGGATGCGGATAATAAATTTGCCGGTCAGTTGAGCCTGCCAGGCGTAGTTCCGGTGACAGTGGTGCTCAAGGACGGCGAAGTGCGCAAGCAATTTGCGCAGCCCTTTAGCTCCGCAGCGGAGATTGAACGGGCCGTGAAAGAGGCGATTGTGGCATGAGCCAACTTCGTCCCGAGTGCACACCAGAATGGCTCAAGCCAGCGTTGGGGGTAGACCCGAGCCAGGTGCAAGAGCTCATAGGCAACCGGCAGGCTTCGTCCCTCAATGGCACTACTGCGCAGGTGCCGGTCAAACGGGAGGCGGCTGTGCTTATGCTGCTTAGCGGCGAAAGCGCGGAGGAGGGCAGCATTTTGCTCACGCACCGCTCGCCGTCCATGCGTTCACACTCCGGACAAATCGCCTTCCCAGGCGGCCGCCGAGACCCCGCTGATACCTCGCTAGTGGATACTGCGCTGCGGGAAGCCTGGGAAGAAACGGACCTGCAGCGTAATTCCGTGACCCCATTAGAGCAGTGGAGCCAACTGCATATCCGTGCCACCGGCAATCCCGTGAGCCCGATCCTGGCGCATTGGAACCAGCCGGGGGAGGTCTATCCCGCCAGCCCCGATGAAACCGATGATGTCTTTCTCGTTCCCATCCGGGAATTGGTCGATCCACGCAATCGCTTCGTGGTGGGCTTTAGAAAATGGCAAGGACCAGCATTTCATGCCAATGGCTATGTCATCTGGGGGTTTACCGCCGGCGTGCTTTCGGCCCTCTTGCAGCACTCTGGGTGGAGTGTTCCTTGGGATAATAATTCAGTCATGGACCTGCGTGACTCCCTCAAAAACTCCCGCAATAATGAGAAGATGTCCTAACCGCTTGTGCCGCGGTACGTGTACGTCTTAACCCCAAATAGAAAGAATCCATAGCCATGACTCCTGCGCTTATCGTTGACGGCCTGATTGTGGTCGCCGTCCTGTTGGCGCTACTTAGTGGGTGGCGCAATGGTGCCCTTGCGGCAGTTTTGGCCTCCATCGGAGTGGGTGCTGGGGTAGTGCTGGGCATTGCCGTGGCACCTGCCGCATTGCGCCTGGTGGAGCAGCCCTCGCTGCGCTTGCTGCTTTTGGTAGGGATTTTGGTGCTATTCGTGGGCATCGGGCAGCTCATCGGCTCCTCTCTGGGCGGCAGCGTGCGCGACCGCATGAAGGCACGCAAAACGCAACGCCTTGACTCCGCGGTAGGCGCAGTATTTCAGGCCTTTGCCGCTCTGGTGGTTATCTGGTTGATTTCTATTCCCGTGGCCACCAACTTGGGCGGCGCGGCTGGCCAGGGGCTGCGCGATTCGCGTATCTTGGGCAACCTCAACTCGGCCGCGCCGGCGCGGGTAGCGGCGCTGCCCAATGGTGTCGCGGCGATGCTCAATGAGTCCGGTCTGCCGCCATTAGTGTCGCCGTGGCAAAACTCTATTAGCACCGAGGAGGTAGAAGAGCCGGACCCAGACGTGCAGGACCCGGAGCTGGTGCGCCGCATGCGGCCCTCCATCATTCACGTGCTTGGCGACGCCGAAGAGTGCTCCCGCCGCCTCATGGGGTCCGGCTTCGTGGTAGCCGATGACTACGTAATCACCAATGCCCACGTGGTGGCCGGCACACAGACCGTGCGCCTTGATACCAAGCTGGGGCTTAAGGACGCGACCGTGGTCTACTACAACCCAGACGTGGACGTGGCGGTATTGCATTCGCGCGACCTAGGCATCGATCCGCTGCCGTGGGCCCAGACCCCGGCCCAGACGGGCGATGATGCCATGGTGATGGGCTTCCCACATTCTGGGCCTTTCGACGCCGAGATGGCGCGTGTGCGCGATCGCATCACCATTTCGGGTCCGGATATTTACTCCCACGGGCATGTGGAGCGCGATTCCTACACTGTGCGTGGCAATATCCAGCAAGGAAATTCCGGCGGCCCACTGGTCAATACGGCTGGCGAGGTCCTAGGCGTGGTCTTTGGCGCCTCGGTGGATGACTCTGAGACGGGCTATGCGCTCACCGCTGATGAAGTCAACAGTCAGATTGGGGACGTCGCGCAGCTTACCCACCCGGTCGATACCGGTGAGTGCGTGGCCCACTAGGTATTTTCTTGGAGCCACGCTCCCAGCGTAGAGACGAACTCCGCCGGTGCTTCCACGTGCGGTAGGTTCTTCGCACCGGGCACGGTCGTGGCGGTAAATCCGTGGCGGGCGCGCAGGGCGGCGCGGCGGACCACGGGATTCCACAGCCGTTGTTGGGCGTGGATGAAAAGGACGGGTCGTTCCACTGTCAGTTCCACCCAGTTCAGGGGGACAACGGCGGTGCGCATACGGTGGTTCCACAAAATTCCGCGCCGAACGCTGCCGATCCGGGAGGCGCGCAGGCGTAGATCGAGGATGCGGTCAAAGGTGGCTCCGGCAAGCGAAGATCCAGTATCCAGCTCCAATTCCTTGCGGTAGGCGCGCGGACTAAGTAGCAGGTTCTGGGCGCGGGTAACGCGGGGTAGGCGGCACAGCAGCGAGCGCAGGTTAATCCACCCAAAATCCCACGGCCGGGCGGCAATCGCGCGGCGCAGATCCACCGGGTGGGCGGCGGAGATGGAAGCCAAGCCGCGCACCCGCTCGGGGCGCTCAGCGGCTAAGCACCAAGCCACTGCTCCGCCGGTATCGGCACCGACCACAAAGGCATCGTCGTGGCCCATGGCCTGGATGAGCCCGCTGATATCGCCCACCAAGGTACGAATATCTTGCCCCGCATCAATAGGTGGCTTATCGGACATGCCAAAGCCGCGCATATCTACCGCCGCGACGTGGAAGCCGCGCTGCGCAAGCGGCGCAATGACGTCTTGGTAGTCGAACCACCCACCAAAGGCGCTGTGGATGAGTACCACTAGTGGTTGCGTGCTCTCTCCCGCCGTGGCCACGTGTAGGCGGATGCCGCGGGTATGGACGAAGTCATGCGCATAAGATCCCTCCAGCTCCACCGTTGAGGGAGGCAGGGGTGCAAAGGCCATGGTGCCGCCTTTCTATAGTTGGGGCAGAAACGGTAGAGGATAGGGGAAAGTACACAAAATCCGCCCCAGGCTAGCTAGGGCGGATAGAGGGGAGCACGACTGCGTGGCGTGCTGCGTGTGCGTGGCGCCTGCCGGTTTAGGTGTAGAGGCCGTGGGTGGTCTTTCGGTCCAGAGACTTTTGTGCCTTGCCCGGAACCAGGTTCTTGAGCTCCTTGGTGGAGTCAATGGTCTTTTGCGGCGCCTTCACCTGCTTGACGTTCTTCAGACCAACAAAGGCCAAGATGCCGGCGAGGACGATCATGATCAAGAAGACGATCAGGAACGCTGCCCAGCGGTCCAGCCAGATGGCGAGGAGCTCTGCCAGGAAGAAGAAAAAGAAGAAAGAGCTATACAGCGCGATGGTGCCAGCGCCGCCGAAGAGACCAGCGCCAATTCCGCCCTTCTTTGCGGACTCTGCCAGTTCGGTCTTAGCCAGCTCCACCTCGGAGCGTACGAGCTGGGACATCTGCTCGGTGGCGTTGGAGACCAGCTGGCCTACCGAGGTCTCGGACGAGGACGTATCCACGTCACTCAATGGGATCGAGTTCACCTTCGGTGCAAATTGATCAGTACCGTCGGTATACAGTCCATCGTTGCTCACGATTAATTCTCCTCGCGTTTATCTAAACCTTGTAATGTCCCTAATAATAATGGAATCACTATTCTCCCATGGTGCCACGCATACGTAGGGACTTCCACGGCTATCCTAATGTATATGTCAGAAATTGACGCGTTATCCCCGCTGTTTCGCCTGCCGGGGGTGAAAGAAAGTGCAGAAAAAGCCGCCGCTGCCATTGCCCGTGCACACCGCCGACCTGCAGGATTGCGAAAGTTTGAGGTCATCTCCGCCGAGTCCCTTATTCGCGGCGCCCGTTCTAGCGTGGCGCTTGATGGCTACGCCATCCCCCCACATCCGGGCCCAGAAAATGTGGAAGAAGGGCCGTTGGCCAGCGCCGTAAGCGCCTACTCTGTGGCCGCGCCGGAGCTTTTGGACACCACGGTGCGCTCCTTTGCCCGAGCGCCGCTGCAGGTTCTAGCGCGCATTGACGTCGCGGCCGGTGGCACCGGTATCCCCACCGGTGAAAGCGCGCGGCTGCAAGGGCTAAGCAGACTTATCGCCCAAGGTAGTGGTCCCGCCTTTGATCTCCTTCTACCGAGCGTGGTCCATGCCGAGATAGCCGCAGGGCAGTTTTTCGGCCCTCGCAGCGGCCTCGTCGCTCGCGTTGCTTCCCGCCTTGCCGCTGTGCATACGGGTTTTGACCCGCGCGGTTTCGCCGTACCCGAGGTCTACTACACCCGCCACCGCGCTGA
Source organism: Corynebacterium sp. LaCa117 (assembly GCF_046717765.1). Classification (NCBI taxonomy): domain Bacteria; kingdom Bacillati; phylum Actinomycetota; class Actinomycetes; order Mycobacteriales; family Corynebacteriaceae; genus Corynebacterium; species Corynebacterium sp. LaCa117. Next base: position 243,621 of record NZ_CP177102.1, read on the forward strand.
GTATGCCGATGCTGTGGATAATTACCGCACCGCGCTTGCCGATGCCCTCCTTACCCACCTCGCTGCCTGGGCAGCCGGTGGTGCAGAGGCCGATGCGATTGCGCGAGCCGCTTAAGAGGTATGCCGTGGCCCGCGCTTGGGGAAGCTGGGGCGGTCAGGGTGCTGGGCAAGCCACAGCCCGGCGCCGATAGCCGCCACGGTCCCCGCCAGCACGGAGGCGCCGATTCCGATTTCTTTAGCGGATGGCGCAGGCAGGAGCGGCACTGGGTCCTTAAAGGATCGAATATCCCACTCATGGCTGATGGCGTGGCGCTTTAATTGCTTGTCCGGGTTGACCGCGACGGGGTGGCCAACCTTCTCCAGCATCGGGATATCCGTAGCGGAATCCGAATAGGCATAGCTGGCATTAAGATCAATGTTTGCTGCAGCGGCAGTGCGCTCTAGTACCTCCGCCTTATGCGGGCCCTTGCAATAAAAGAGCACCTCGCCGGTAAAGCGTCCGTCTTTTTCTGCCAATTCGGTGGCGATGACGTGCTCGACGCCGAGCTCCTCCGCGATGATGTCTACCAGCACGGCAGCGGAGGCAGAGACAATGACTACGTGGTCGCCCGCGGCGCGGTGGGCACGGATAAGTTCCCGGGCCTCGGCATAGATGGAGGGAGTGACCACGTGGTGCATGGTGTCTCGGGCGATGGAGCGCACTTCCTCCACGGACCACCCCGTGACCATCGTGGTGAGCTGATCGCGGCTAGCGTCCATGCCTTCGCTGGAGAGGCCGGAAAACATATAGCTGGCTTTCGCCAGGGAGAGCTGCAGTGCTTCGGCCGGGGAGATGAGCCCGTTGTGCAAAAACTCGCGGCCAAAGGCATAGGCCGAGGAAGTGGCGATGATGGTTTTATCGAGATCGAAAAACGCCGCGGTGCGTGCGTGATCGCCGCCGGCGCAACTCGTGCTAGCGGGGCGGGGAGGAAAGGATTCGCGGGAATTCGTCATGGTGTGCTGCCGAGTGTAGCCGCCCTTCGCGCTTAGTGGTGTTGAAGTGGCTGCAGTTAATGGTGGTTGGCGTGTCAATAATGTGGGATTGGCAGCCCATGCAGGGGATAATGTAGTGAACATGCATTCGGTGCAGGTCAGCGCCATGGCCGTGGAAAAACTGCTGTTAGCTGTTGTGGTTGGGTGGCGAACATGTCATAATAATGCGTGCAAGGCCCCGATATACTGTGCGGCCTGCCCCGGCTCACCCCCCCGAGGCCGGGTTACTGACGGCCCGTGCGCACACCCCCCCGATGCACGGGCCGTCACCTATATCTAGCGCCATGTGATACGAGGTTATCCACAGGTTTTTAGTTGAAGTGGCAACCAAATCAGGGTCACGCGGTGACTTATCGCGGGTTATCCACAGTGCCACCGGAGAGCCCTCGCTGCGGTTGCACGGATGCTTCAGGCTATGAGGCATGAACGCATTACATCCTGATTCCGCTGCCATCGTCGTTGCCGTCGGTGACGAAGCACTGCGCGCCGAGGCTATCCATGCCGCGGCTGCTACCAGCCACGATGTGCTTACCGTAACCGATCCCCGCGACGTCCCGCGCAGTCTGCCAGGCGCCTTTGCGGTCCTGGTTGATTCCCTCATGGCCCGCGTGGTGGCGGCAGCGCAACGCCCCCACACCGCGCCTGTGCCAGTACTATTCCTTGCCGCGGACCCTGGACCGATTGACTATGAAGCGGCATTAGCCTGTCACGCGGAGAGCGCCTTTATCATTCCCGCCCAGGTTAAGGAGCTGCTCGCGGGCATTGCTGCGGCGGGCACCCCGCAGGAGACGCGACCGGGCAGCGCCACCATCGCCGTGGTTGGCGCGAGCGGCGGGGTGGGTGCTTCTACCTTCGCGGCCGCATTGGCTCGCACCCAGTGCGCTGCGGATGGACGCGCCCTGCTTATCGACGCCCACGCATACTCCGGTGGCCTCGACCTCCTGCTTGGAGTAGAGGCGGAAGCGGGGGCGCGCTGGCCGGAGCTTACCGTAGGCGATGGCAGTATCGATGCCGCCGATCTCTACCGCGCGCTGCCCACTACGCCGGATGGGGTAGCGGTGCTTTCGACCGCGCGCAGTACCGTCGCGGATCCCTTTCGTCTGGAAAAGGACCTGCTCGCGCGAGTAGTGGGCGCGGCCCACGCGGGCGAAGGGCTATGCGTGGTGGATTGCACCCCGGAGACCGTTCCGGATGCGTGTACTCACGTGGTCATAGTGGTGGCCGCAGAAGTGCGCTCGGCTGCATCGGCCGCGCAACTTATTGCGCGCTTCGGGGCCGCGCGGCGCAGCTGTGTGGTGGTGCTGCGGCAACGCCAGTGGGCGTCGTTAAGCGCGGCGGAAGTAGAAAGCATCATCCACAGCACGGTATTGGCAGAACTGCCAACGGCCCGGGGCCTTACGCGCGCGGTGGAAATAGGCGGCCTCCCGCAGCGCCTCCCGGCACCCTTGCGCAAGGCTGCACACGCGGTCCTCGAGGAGGTAGGCGCGTGAGTGAGCAGAAAGTAGCACAGGAGACGCTGGAAAAGATGCAGCGTATCATCGCCGCCGAGCCCGACTTGGTGCATGATGCGGCAGCCCTGGCTCGGCGCATCCGCGCAGAAGCCGGCGTGATTAGTGACGTCGCGGTACTCGACCTACTACGCCGCCTGCGCCAGGACGCCACCGGAATGGGCCCGCTTGATGCATTGCTGGGGCGAGAGGGGGTTACCGATGTCGTTGTGAACGGGCCGCATGCGGTATTCATGGACCGCGGCGAGGGCCTCGAACGCACTGACATCACCTTCCGCGATGATGGCGAAGTCCGCCAACTGGCCAGCCGGCTGGCGGCAGCCTCCGGCACGCGCCTCGATGATGCTCAACCCTATGCCGATGGCCGCGTTAGCCGTCCTGATGGCGTCGTCCTGCGCGTCCACGCCCTGCTGAGCCCGCCTGCGGTGGCCGGAACCTGCCTGAGCCTGCGCGTACTGCGCCAAGCACAGACCACCTTGCCCCAACTAGTAGACAACGGCACGGTGCCAGAAGATATCGCTACGCTGCTGCGCACTGTGGTGGACAAGCGAATCTCATTCCTGGTTATAGGTGGAACCGGCTCCGGCAAAACCACCTTGCTATCCGCACTTTTGGGAACCGTCTCTGAGCGCGAACGCATCCTCGTCATCGAAGACACCGCCGAGCTCTCCCCGCACCACCCGCACTGCGTTAGCGTGGTCTCGCGCCGGGCCAACGCGGAGGGAAGCGGCGAGGTCACGATGTCACAATTGCTCCGACAAGCGCTGCGCATGCGCCCAGACCGCATCGTGGTAGGCGAGATCCGCGGCCGCGAGGTGGTCGATCTCCTCGCCGCCCTCAACACCGGCCACGACGGCGGCGCCGGTACGCTCCATGCCAATTCGCTCTTTGAAGTCCCCGCCCGCATGGAGGCCCTCGCCGCCCTTGGCGGCCTGGACCGCGCGGCACTGCACTCACAACTGGCAGCGGCCGTACACATGGTGCTGACCATGGAACGCACCCCGCAGGGCCGCCGCCTTGCCCATATTGGCGTGCTCGAGGGAAACCCGGTAAACCCGCGCATAATCTGGAGTGCTGAAGACGGACCGGCGGAAGGTTTTGCGGAATTTTCCGCACAACTTCTGGGCGAGCGCGCCGGGGAGGCCAGCCATGCTTAGTTTCCTCTTGCTCGCCGCGGCGCTGCTCCTGCCCGCGCCTTCTATCGCCGGCCGCCTAGCTTCCGCAACGCGCCAGACACGAGCTAGCTCCGTGGTCATCCTGGGGGCGGTATTTTGCGGCAGCCTGGTCTTTTACTCAGTGGGTCGCATCAGCATCGCTATCGCCGCCGCCATAATCGCCTGGTGCGTGTCCTGGTACACCAAAGACCTCGTGGCCGCGCGTACACAGCGGCGCGGCCGCGAAGGGCTGGCCGCCTATTTGGGAGTGGTCACCGCGGACCTGCGTGTCGGGGCGACCCTAGCTGGGGCGCTCGCCCGCGGTGTGGACTCCCTACCAGCCACGACCCCGCGCGAGGTAATCACCGCACTGGAATCGACTGCGACCCTCGCAGCTCGCGGTGCGCCGCCGCACATGGCGCTGACAGATGCTCAAGGCGGCAAGACCCTGCCGGAGCTTTCCCGCTTAGGCCATCTGCTAGAGCTTTCCACCTACCACGGTATTGCGGTGGCCAGCTTGCTCGACCAAGCCCAAAGCCGCCTCGATGCTTCTCGACGCCACCAGCAATCCACCTCCGCTAGCCTGCAAGGCCCCCAAGCGACCGCCACGGTGCTCGCGTGCCTGCCAATAGCCGGCATCGCCATGGGCGGGGCCATGGGCGCTAACTCGCTCGGCTTTCTTTTCGGCGGCGGGCTGGGCGGCGTCCTTCTCGTGGTAGGCGTGGCGCTGGCCTGCGGCGGCTTCGCTTGGTCGCGTGTCATTATTCGGAAGGCGGCTGCATGACCCCGCTCATCTTTGTGGCTTTGGCCGCCCTCGTTGGTCTCCCACCGCACACTGGCCGGCTGGCAGTTACCAGTGCGACTGAGACCACCGCCAAGACCCCGCGCGATGGCCCGAAAGCGCGTGGGGGACTGATAAGCAAGCTCAAGCCCGCAGCACCGCTGGACCCGCTGGCAGTAGCAGGTGACGTCGAACTATTCGCAGCGTGCCTGGCCGCAGGGCTGTCCGTACACGGAGCTGCCACCGCGGTCGCTCGCACCGCGGACGCTCAGACGCAGGACCTGTGGGAGACCGTCTCCGCGCTGCTAGGCGTTGGAGTTTCCACGCAGTCCGCGTGGAGCCATATGAAGGGCCAGGCGGGGCTGGAGGACTTAGCACAGCTTGTCGTCATGTCGGGCCAATCCGGCGCCACCATTGCGGCCGGATGTCATCGAATCTGTACTTCTTTGCGCGCGGAAGCATCCGCCCACGCCACAGCACAGGCGGAGCGCGCAGGAGTATTCATTGCCCTCCCGCTGGCGGTGTGCTTCCTGCCGGCATTCATCGTTCTAGGCCTTGCGCCCGTAGTAATCAGCCTGGGCGCGCAACTTCTCTAAACCTCACTTGAAAGGACACTAATCATGCACGCACTTACTAAGTATTCCCAGATCATCCGCAATGACGAGGGTATGAGCACCATCGAATATGCCATGGGCTCTCTAGCAGCAGCGGCGCTTGCCGGGGTGCTCTACATGGTCATCAACGGCGGCGGCGTGGTGGATGCCATCGAAGGCATCATTACCGACGCCCTCTCTAATACCCCCAGCTAGCAGTGTGATGTCTATGGAGTTTTTGGACACGGAGTCTAATGGATTTTTGGACGGGGAGTCCAGATAGTTTTTGGTCACGGAGTCCAAAGACTTCCTTGTCGTGATGTCTCAAGACTTTTTGGACAGTCGGTGGGTTGGAATACCAAGATGGCTATTTCAACCCATCTCCGCAAGAAAATAGCGGACTTCGACCCAGTAAGAGACGGACGAACCGTCACCCAATTCTGCAAGGATATTGGCGTATCTCGCCAAACCTATGCCAACATCAAACGCCGCGTTGAACAACGCGGCCGTGCAGGCATCCTGCCTGACTCCACCGCCCCGCATTCCCCAGCCAGAATCTACGATGATCACCTTCGTCAGAAAGTCATCACAGCTCGATCAGTGCTCAAGGCCCAGGGACGTGACTATGGCCCGTGGTCAATCTATTACTACCTCATTGATGACCTTGGTTTAGAGCACCCACCGGCACGGTCTACGATTGCGCTTTGGCTCCACGAAGCTGGTGTTGCTGAGGCCAATGCCCGTAAACGTCCTCGTAAAAGCTATAAACTCTGGGCACGCGATAAGGTCGATGAGCTGTGGCAACTCGACGGGTTTGTCTACCGACTCTTTGACACTCCACATACCCAGATCACTATCTACCAGCTGGTTGATGATGCCAGCCGGTTTGATCTGGGCTCACAAGCCTTCGCCGCCAAAGAAAACGGATTCGATGCTCGCACTACCTTGGCCGCAGCAATAGAAACGTATGGTCGCCCGCAGGAACTTTTGACCGATAACGGTGAAGCTTTTGCCACCTATCACCGGGGCCGATTGTCCGATACCGAGCGCTGGCTCGCCGCCCAAGGTATCTGGTCCATTGCAGGTTTTGGCCCGCAAACCCAAGGCAAAGATGAACGCTCGCATCAAACCATGACCAAGTTTCTCGATGCACGCCAACCTACGACACTTCAGCACGTCCAACAGCTGTTGGACGACTACCGCGAGTTTTACAACACCAGGCGCCGCCATCAAGGCCTGTTAGTCGGCAAAATGCACATCACTCCAGCCCAAGCCCGTGAGCACTTCGCCCACGCTCAATCCCCAACACAACCCATTGACCCGGATATGCTGTGGGCCAAGATTGTGAAGTCATACCGGGATACACACTCAGAAAGCGCGATACACCACGAGCATCGTATCGAGAATGGGGTTAAAGAGGCGATGGCGCCGGTTGTGGGAGAAGTTGCAGCTTCTCCCACAACCATCGATGACGATAACGAACCAATCCAGCAAGAATCATCTCCTACCGTCAGTCCCACCGTAGACGGTCTATCCGCCCAGTCAAGCAACGCCTGGGGTATCCCCGACACACTGTGGATCAACAAAAGCGGAGTGGTGCGCATCCTGGGCTATGGATTCTATGTAGGACTCCGGTTTAAAAACCGGCTCATATACAGCCACGTTACCGATGACACCGCTGAGTTCTTCACTGATCATGATGGTGAAGCACTGTTTTCATTCCCACTGCCCATCAAGCTACTTGAGCGTCCAGCCGGCGGACAGATCAACATCGGGCATGTCGAAGGAATGTGGCACCGCCGACCACCAGAGATCAAACCAATCCTGTCGCGTCCGCGCCCGTCGAGACGAAAGAAACCATAACCGGTAAGACGAGCTAGAGACTGTCCAAAAACACCAAAGACTCCCTGCCCAAAAAGCAGGGAGACTCCACGTCCAAAAAGTCATTGGACTCCTAGCCCAAAAAGTTACTGGACTCCGTGTCCAAAAAGTCCATGGACATAACAACCCCCAGCTAGCAGCTCTACCTAACCCCAGCCGGCGGGATCATTCCCGCCGGCAGAAAGGAGGAATGATGCACAAGGTATTTGATGACGATGGCTCCGTGACCATCGAGGCTGCCTTAGCTTTAAGCTCCTTAGTCTTGGTCGCGGCGGGAATCGTGGGTGCTATTGCCACGCTGGCATCCTATATCGCCGCTGTGGACATGGCGGGCGCGGCCGCGCGTGCGCACGCCATCGGCGTCGAATACCACCCCGCGCGCGAAGATGCCCAAGTCAGCGTGGAGGAAAGCGGTGGGCTGGTGAGGGCGTCGGTTAGCGTGGATGCCCCCATCGGCACCATGCGCTCCGAGGCAGTCTTTCCCGCCGAGGTGGGCGGAAATGAGTAAGCCGCAACGCCAGGGCGAGGAAGGCTATGCCACCATTGCCGCAGCCGGCATCATCGTTGCCATCGTGAGTCTCCTGCTGCTCGTGGCGGCAGTGGGCTCGCGCGTGGCCGCGCGCCACGAGGCGCAAGTAGCGGCCGACCTCGCTGCGGTCGCTGGTGCCTGGGCCCTTGCCACGGGCGAGGACGCCTGCACCACCGCGCGCGATACGGCCGCTCTAAACGACGCCACCTTAGAAACCTGCACCGAAGCCGGCCGCGACGTTATCGTCACCGCGGCAGTGCGCGGCCGGTCCACTCAGGCGAAGGCCGGTCCGGTATGAGCTGGCAGGAGGTAATGGTGCGGCTTATTCCTACCGTAGTGGCGGCCGTGGCGGGCTTCATTGCTTGGCGGGAATATCGCCGAAAGGTACGGGAAGAAAACAAATCGGATCGTAGGCGGGAACAAGATAGATGGTGGGGAATTGTGCAGTGGTGTATCGATAAGACTGACTCGGCGGAAAGCGCCGAAAAAATTACTGGATGGTATTTTCTCCCCACAATTCTGGGATTATTATCGGACGTTGAAGGAGATTCCCCTTTTATCGACACACTGTGGGATTTTGCCCAAGAGTTTAAAGAGGGTGAGCTCGACAAATCTGCCCCGAAAGAAGAAAGAGGCGATGCTCCATGAGGCATCCGCAAGGCTCGCCTTTTTACGAGCCGAATCCGGAAGTGCGGCGCACTCGCGCACGTGCAGCGGCGGAAATTCAGCGCATAATATTGGAGCGGTTTCCTCATCGGCGTGAGGAGCTGTTGCAGCGCAGCGCGGACTATGAACACGCGCGGGCGCAGCGAGTAAATGAAGAAAAAGGCAGAACCGCTTAGGTTGCGGCTAACCCTGCGTCATGGTGACAAGTGCACCGAGTAGCTTGATAGCACCATCTTTGCTGAGCGGATTATTTCCGTTGCCGCACTTCGGTGATTGCACGCACGAGGGGCAGCCGGATTCGCAAGGGCATGAGCGCACCGCCTCGAAGGTGGCCTCTATCCATTCGGGGAAGCGGCGGAAGCCTTCTTCAGCAAAGCCGGCACCGCCGGGATGGCCGTCATAGACAAAGACGGTGGGCAGCTGCGTATCGGGGTGCAGCGCGGTGGAAACGCCGCCGATATCCCAGCGGTCGCAGGTGGCGATAAGCGGCAGTAAGCCGATGGCGGCGTGCTCGGCCGCGTGCAGGGTGCCGGGCGTATCGGAGGCCGTCACGCCCATGGCGGAAAGTGCCAGCGGATCGATGGTATAGGCCACGGCTCGGGTAACCAGGCGCTGTTCGGGGAGATCGAGGGGGATGTCGTCACCAATGGTGCCGTCGGCAAGCCGCACTTGGTAACCGGTGACGCGATCGGTGACCTCTACCTCCACGTCCGCCACCCACAGGCCCGGGGAGTAATTGACCAGGTTATCGGCCTCGCGCAGGATGCGGATATCCGTGGTGGAGCGCGGGGTAGTCGAATAATCCGGGGCCTCGGGGCGGGCCAGCGCTAGGTAATCGCTGAGGATGAGCTCCTCGATGACAAAACTTTCGCCTTGGTGCAGGTACACCGCGCCGGGGTGCACCTGACTGGTGGCGCGAGCAGCATCGATGGTGCCGAGCAGGCGGCCGTCGGAAGAATCCACGATCAGCACTTCCTCGCCCGACCCACCGCGCAGAGAAACGGCGGTATGCGCCGTTTCGGGGGAGAGCTCCTCCGGCGAGTCGGCAGGAATGGGTACGGCGAACCAGCCTCGCTCGCGGCGGCGCAGCAGGCCAGACTCGGCCAGCTGATGGACCACATCCTGTGCGTCCCAGGCAGCAATCGTGGCATCATCCAGTGGTTTTTCTACCGCGGCGCAGTAGACATGGCCGAAGAGGATATAGGGATTGGCGGGGTTGAATACGCTGGCTTCCACCGGCTTGCCCAGCAGCGCCTCGGGATGGTGGACCAGATAGGTATCCATCGGCTCATCGCGGGCGATGAGTACTACGAGCGAGCCCTGCCCGCGGCGGCCGGCGCGCCCGGCCTGCTGCCAAAAACTGGCGACGGTCCCCGGGAAGCCGGCCGTGACCACGGCATCGAGCCCACCGACGTCGATGCCCAGCTCGAGCGCGGAGGTGGTGGCGACGCCGAGCAAGGAGGCGTCGTCAAGCGCGCGCTCTAATGCACGGCGGTCCTCGGCCAGATAGCCCGCGCGGTAGGCGGCGATGCGCTGGGCAAAATCGGGCCGGCCCAAACTACCGGAGAGTACCTCGGCCGCACGCATGGCCACCACCTCGGCCGAACGGCGCGAACGCACGAAGGTCATGGTGCGCGCACCCTCGGCGATGAAAGAGGCCATCATCTCGGCCGCTTCGGTGGTGGCGGCGCGGCGCACCGGTGCCCCGTGCTCGCCCTCGGCGCCCTCGATGAAGCCTGGCTCCCACAGGGCTACGGTGCGCGCACCGGTGGGGGCGGTGTCCTCCGTAATCGCGCGGGCGGGCCGGCCGGTGAGGCGCTGTGCATGTCGGCCCGGGTCCTTCATGGTGGCCGAGGCATAGATTACCGTCGGCCGCGAGCCATAGTGCGCGCACAAGCGCAGCAGCCGCCGCAACACGAGCGCCACATTGGCGCCGAATACGCCCCGGTAGGAATGGCATTCATCGATGACGATGAACTCCAGGTGCCGCAGCAGCCGCGCCCATCGGGCATGCGCCGCCAGCAGGGACATATGCACCATATCCGGGTTGGAAAAAATGAACCGCGAATGATCGCGTACGCCCGCGCGGGATTCCTGCGGCGTATCGCCGTCATAGGGTGCGGGCACCACGGTCTTGAGCGCCGGAATCCCCCGGCACAGCTCCAGCACCGCCTGCAGCTGATCCGAACCCAGCGCCTTAGTGGGGGTGAGATACAGCGCGCAAGCGGTAGGCTCCTGCGCCAGCCGGCTCAAAATGGGCAGCTGGTAGCCCAGGGACTTTCCCGAAGAAGTGCCGGTAGCAATCACCGCATCCTCGCCTTCCCAGGCGGCCTGTGCAAGCTCAGCCTGGTGCCGATACAGCTTGCCGACGCCCCCTTCTACCAGCTTCTCCCGCAACTGCGGCAATACCCACTCCGGCCACTGCGCATACTGGGCGCGCTGTGGCGGCAGGGTGGTCTGAAAGGTGAGAGTGGACTCATCGAGGCGGCGCTGGATGAATTCGAGGAGCTCTTTTCCCAGGGGATTATCCGTTTCCGGGTGAGACAATTTTTACCCCCTCGTGAGTTTGGTCTATCGCTTTGGCGTGGAACGTGTCACACTGATATAAGGCCAATGATGTCTTGGTGCGGTGTTTACACTTTAAGGTACTGCTAAAGGACGCATTTACCGAACCCCCTTGGTGCGGAATCGCTGCACCGATAAGCAAGAAAAGGACTGCACACCATGGCACAAGGAACCGTTAAGTGGTTTAACTCTGAAAAGGGCTACGGCTTTATCGAGCGCGCGGATGGCGCCGGCGATATCTTCGTCCACTACTCCGAGATTCAGGGCAGCGGTTTCCGCACCCTAGAGGAAAACCAGCAGGTTACCTTCGAGGTAGGCACCGGACCGAAGGGCGATCAGGCCCAGTCCGTGTCCGTCATCTAGGCGGCCTGTTCTCCCCGCTACGGCGTCTCCGCGTAGCCGCGGCGGGTATCCCACCACTCGGTGAACTTATTCTGCAGCTTCTGCAGGCCCACGCCGATGATGATGGCGGCAACGATGCTGACCACCACGGCGAGTACTGGCGAATTAGAAAAGGCCATGCCGCCGAGATAACCAATGGCCAGCGCCTCGCCAGCCCAGAGGGCGACGCCGATGGTGTCGAAGAAAACAAAGACGATCCACGGGAACCTCATGGACCCCAGCAGGATGGTCATAAACAAGCGGGCTGAAGGGATGAAGCGGGCGATGATAATGGCGGCCCCTCCGCCGCGGCGCATATTTCGCTTGACCCAGTTCAGCCCTTCGTAGGCCTTAGATCCCTTTGGCACGCGCTTAAGCAAGGGCATAAACCGCGTGCCTAGCAGGAAACAGAGATTATCGCCCATCATGGCGGCGATGAGCGCCACGAAGAACATGGTGGGCAGGTGGGGGAAGCCCTGCGATCCGGACCAGGCGCCGGCCATATTGAGCGGGATTTCTGACGGCAGGACGGGGAAGAAGCAGTCACCAAAGATCAGCGCGGCGACCAGCGGGTAGATCCACTCTGTGGACATGACGGTTTCGATCCACATAGTGATTGTGTCAACCATGAATCCTCCACGGGTGTCGGCTTAGGTGTGCTATTGTGCCCCACAATGCTTTCACAGCTACTGGGCATTCTAAGTAGGCCAGTATAGACCCGTTCTATGGGGGTACATAGTGCCCCTGAAAACGGCCTTTTGGCAGAACCGCGTATATGGTGCGAGAAAGGAAACACAGATCAACTGTGTACGCTAGGGGCGATTGCTGAAAGCGTGCATACCTTATTGTTCGCATCATCGAAAGGGATGAAGTCGAAGTGGCAGAAGCAGCCGGGCCGGGAAAGACCTTGGTGATCGTCGAGTCGGCGACGAAGGCGAAGAAGATTCAGCCTTACCTCGGAGATAAGTACATCGTGGAGGCCTCCGTAGGCCATATCCGCGATCTTCCCCGCGGCGCTGCGGACGTACCGGCTAAGTATAAGAAGGAATCCTGGGCGCGCCTTGGCGTGAACCCAGAGGACGACTTCGCCCCGCTATATGTGGTGAGCCCCGATAAGAAGAAGAAAGTCGCGGACCTAAAGTCCAAGCTGAAGCAGTGCGATCAGCTCTACCTCGCGACAGACCCCGACCGCGAGGGCGAGGCCATCGCCTGGCACCTGCTTGAGGTCTTAAAGCCCAAGGTTCCGGTGCGCCGCATGGTGTTCAACGAGATCACCAAATCGGCCATCCTGGAAGCTGCGGATAATACGCGCGATCTGGATTACAACCTTATCGACGCCCAGGAAACCCGCCGCATCCTGGACCGCCTCTACGGCTACGAGGTCTCCCCAGTGCTGTGGAAGAAGGTCATGCCGCGGCTTTCTGCTGGCCGCGTGCAGTCGGTGGCTACCCGCGTCATCGTCGAGCGCGAGCGCGAGCGGATGGCGTTTATCCCTGCGGATTATTGGGATCTAGCCGCCACGCTAGATACCGGCGCTGCGGATGCGGATAATCCCGCTACGTTCGACGCCCGCCTCACGGCCGTCAATAGCAAGCGCGTGGCCCTGGGCCGCGACTTTGATGACCGCGGAAACGTGAAGAGCAAGGACGTCATCGTCATCACCGAGCCGCAGGCCAAGGCGCTAGAAGCCGCACTGAGCGGCGCGGACATGCAGGTCGCTGGTGTCGAGCACAAGCCCTATACGCGCAAGCCTTATGCGCCGTTTATGACCTCTACGCTGCAGCAGGAGGCCGGCCGCCGCCTGCACTTTACCTCCGAGCGCACCATGCGCATTGCGCAGCGCCTGTACGAAAACGGCCACATTACTTATATGCGTACTGACTCCACCTCGCTGTCCAAGCAGGGCCTATCAGCTGCGCGCAACTCCGCCACCAGCATCTATGGCGCAGAGTATGTGTCCGACTCCCCGCGTGTTTATGACCGCAAGGTGAAAAACTCCCAGGAAGCCCACGAGGCCATCCGCCCGGCTGGCGAGACCTTCGCCACCCCGGGCCAGCTTTCCGGTCAGTTGGATGCGGAGGAGTTTAAGCTCTATGACCTGATTTGGAAGCGCACCGTCGCCTCCCAGATGGCCGATGCCAAGGGAACCTCCATGAAGGTCACCGTGGCCGGCACCGCCACCACGGATAATGGCAGCTACGACGTGGAATTCTCCGCCACCGGCCGCACCATTACCTTCCCGGGCTTCCTGAAGGCCTATGGCGCGGACGACGCCAAGGGTGACAAGAAGGGCGAGACCCACTTGCCGCATCTGGAAGAGGGCCGCGCCCTCAACGCCAAGGAAGTCTCCGCCGAGGGCCACTCCACCAACCCGCCGGCGCGCTATACCGAGGCCAGCTTGGTTAAGAAAATGGAGGACTTGGGCATCGGCCGCCCGTCCACGTATGCGTCCATTATCAAGACCATCCAGGACCGCGGCTATGTGGTCTCGCGCGGCAATGCGCTGGTGCCATCGTGGGTTGCCTTTGCCGTCGTGGGACTGTTGGAGGAGAACTTCACCGAGCTGGTGGACTATGACTTCACCTCTTCCATGGAAGACGAGCTGGACCAGATTGCCACCGGTATCGAGGACGGCACCGCTTGGCTCAATGGCTTTTATTTCGGCAACGCCGAGGCCAACGAGCAAAAGGCGGCCTCCATTGCCCGCCACGGTGGCTTGAAATCGCTTATCGACGTCAACCTAGAAGCCATCGATGCTCGCAAGGTCAACTCCCTGCGTCTTTACACCGATACCGAGGGCCGCGATGTCTTCGTCCGTGTGGGCCGCTATGGCCCGTATATCGAGCGCGCCGTCGGCACCAATGACGACGGCAGCATCGAGTACCAGCGCGCTAACCTCTCTGAAACCGTCACTCCGGACGGCTTGAACGAGGAGCTGGCGGAAAAACTCTTTGCCACCCCACAGGGCGGCCGCGAACTGGGTGAAAACCCGGCAAATGGGCGCATGATTGTGGCTAAGGAGGGCCGCTTCGGCCCGTATGTCACCGAGGTTGTCCGCGATGATGAGCGGGAGAAGGCCGAGGGTGAGGCCGAAGAGGTCGTCGCCAAGGAGCGGGCCGAGGAGGACAAGCAACGCGCCGAGGAAGGCAAGCGCGCCAAGAACTGGGAGACCAAGACGGCCGCGAAGCAGAAGGAAAAGCGCGTCAAGGAGTACATCGAGAATAAGCTGAAGCCGGGTACGGCCTCGCTGTTTAGCTCGATGGAACCCTCGACGGTGACCCTCGAAGAAGCCCTCCAGCTGCTGTCCCTGCCGCGCGAGGTGGGCGAGGATGACGGCGTGATGATCACCGCCCAAAATGGCCGCTACGGCCCGTACTTGAAGAAGGGGACCGATTCGCGCTCCTTGGCCAAGGAAGAGCAGATCTTCACCGTCACCTTGGATGAGGCCCGCCGCATCTATGCCGAGCCGAAGCGTCGCGGCCGCGCCGCGGCCCAGCCGCCGATCAAGCAGCTGGGCGATAATGACGTCTCCGGCAAGCCGATGACCGTGAAGGACGGCCGCTTCGGTCCGTACGTCACCGACGGCACCACCAACGCCTCCCTGCGCCGCGGTGATGATCCGGAGCAGCTTACCGACGCCCGTGCGAACGAGCTCCTTTCCGAGCGCCGCGCCAAGGAAGCATCCGGCGAGACCAAGAAGAAGTCCTCTAAGAAGACGACCAAGAAGAAGGCGACGAAGAAGGCCACCAAAAAGTCCACGAAGAAGGCCGGCAAGAAGGCAACCAAGAAACCTTCCCCCGGTACGAAGAACGTGGTGAAGGCCGGCTCGCGCAAGAAATAACCGCGTAAGGTGGCGGGTATGAACGATTTTCTTGCCCGCACCCAGGAAGGCGCTGCGGCCCTGCGGCGCGCCGTATCCGATATCAGCGCACAGCCGCGACTGCTCGCCTCGGTCCGCGAGGAGCCCGCCGTTGGCGCCGGTATCCTAGCCGGGGTCATCGCCCAAGTGGAAAAGGCCCGCACCCTGACCCGTCCTTCGGCGCTGGGCGTGGCGGCTTTAACGGCGAACCACGCCGCCTATGCCTGGAGCCTGTATCGCCGCGGCGCGCGCAACGATGCTTTAGGTTGGGGCCTGCGCGCGGCCGCATGGGGTGCGGGCGTTGCCGCTACCCGTAGCCAGCCGACGTCCGCCGCAGTGGCAGTGGGTGGCGCGGCCGTGCTTGCCACCTCGGCATTGGCGGGCGACCCAGTGCTGCGCACCGACGCCGGCAAGGGCATGAGTCACGGTGCTAATGTGCTCGTCGCGGCCGAAGGTCTAACCGCCTTGCGTGCGGCGCTGAAGCAGCGCAAGCACAAGGCGCGGCTAGTGTGCACGGCCGAAACCGGCGCCCTAGTTATCGGCCATCTGCTGCTGATTGACGGCCTTCTCCGCACCCGAGCGCGGTAACTGCGGCTGCATCGTCGGACCATAGGAAAGGCGGCGGTGCACCGCCTCGAAGGGGCCGCGGCGGTCGAAGGCTTCCAGCACGCAGGCGAAGATGAGAGTGGCCAACCACACCGCGAAGGCCATCGCCGCTTGGCCGAAGGCGCCCAGCTCGTGACCGAAGTTCAGCATAAACGGGTGCACGAGGCAGAAAAAGAGGATGGACTGCCCCACATAGCCGCTCATGGAGCGCTTGCCCAGCGCCGCGAAGGGCCACAGCACCGCGGGCAGCGGTGCGCCGGCCGAAAGTCGCTCCTGTACTGGCTGCAGCACCAACGCGAGTCCGGCTAGGATGCCGGGGCCAGTGAAGACGCCGAGGAAAGAGTTGGCATTATTGGCCGCATTCGCCCAGCGCTGCTCGATGACCCCAAGCGTGCTCAAAGACCACAAGGTACCGATAACCACGGTAATGACCACCGCGACGGCGACCCAGCGCAGGAGGGTGGGGCGGTGAGAGGGGACGTCGGCAAGCACGCCCTGGCGCGCCCACACAAAGCCCACCAGCATGACGGGCAGGTACATCAATAAAATGATCGGCGTGGCCAAGGCCTGGCTGCCTAGGGTGACAAGCTGGCTGAGCAGCAAATCGGGGTAGGACTCGATGGTGCCGATGCCCTCCGTGGCTACCACGCCGAGGGGATCCAGCGCGCCGGAAATGAAGGCCACAATCCCGCCCAGCGCGCATAGTGCGAATAGAATATAGGCCACGAGCATGAGGGAGGAATCCCGCTTGCGCAGCAGGAATGCAATCACGATTCCGGTCACCCCATAGAAGAACATGATGTCGCCCCAAAACAGCAGCACCATGTGCGCCGCTCCCATCACTGCCAAGAAGGCATAGCGCTTGGCGATGACCCTGCGCGCCCCCTGCACCGGAAACCCGCGCCGCCACAGGCTCAGCGCAATGAGCCCCACGCCAAAGCCCAGCAGCGTAGAAAACATGGGCAGGCCGCGGTTGTGGACAAAGAAGGCGCCGAAGACGACAGCCGCCTTATCCCACACGCTGCCATCGATGATGCCTCCGAAATAACTTGCTGGCCGGTCGGTGGTGATGATCCACGCCGTGGTCATATTGGCCATGGCAATGCCTAGAAGGGCCATGCCGCGCGCCACATCGGGCACGATCATGCGGGGCCGGGGAGCTGAGCTCACTTAAAAACCTCTTTATACCTCGGAACGTTCTGCCAGGGTAGCGCGGATAGGGCGAGCCAGCTGGGTCATGCGGTGACGGCCGCGCAGCTCAATGGATTTCATCATAGTCCAGCGGGCCTGCTCAGCTTCGTTAGCGGTTTTGAGCGTGGCGGCGTTGGTCAATACTTGGCCCGGGGTGTCCTTGGCCAGCTCGGTCAGGCGCGCGGCCTCGTTGACGGCATCACCGATGACGGTGTATTCAAAGCGATCGGCGCCGCCGATGTGCCCGGCGACAACGTGCCCCGCGGCCACGCCGATGCCGGCTTGCAACTCGAGTCCGCGCAATTCGCCGCGTAGCTCGCGGGCGGCCTGCAGGGCCATGGAGGTGGAATCATAAACGTTGAGGGGAGCGCCAAAAACCGCGAGGGCTGCATCGCCCTGGAATTTATTGATAATTCCTTTATTGCGGTGTACCACCTTGACGACGTGCTCGAAGAACTTATTGAGCTCCTCCACAACTTCTTCGGGGGAGTGGTTAACGGCAAACGTGGTGGAACCGATGACGTCAATAAAAAGCACCGCTACTTTGCGGTCCTCTCCGCCTAATTCTGGCCGCTCCTCCAACGCACGTTGGGCCACCTCGCTGCCGACGTAGCGGCCGAAAATATCGCGCACGCGGTTGCGCTCCCGCAGGCCACGCATCATTTCATTAAAACCGGCCTGCAGCACGCCTAGCTCGGATCCGTCATAGATATCGACCTCGGCATTGGTCTCACCGCGGCGCACCCGATTGATAGCGTTCTGTAGCTCCACAATCGGGTCCACGACGCTCATCACCGCAAAGCTGGTGCCGATAAAACCGGTAGCCAGAGCGGTAAGCGCCAAGGCGGTAATGGCGGGAACAAGATCGCCGGCGGTTCCAGCGAAAATCCCGGTGAGCTGGGCAATCAATACCAGGAGGATGCCGATGAGCGGCACCCCGGAAGTCATCAGCCAGGTGGATATCAGGCGGTATTTGATGGGTGGCTCGAGCGTAGAATCCTCAAAGCGCCGCGCCACCGCCTGGGCGGCAACTGGGCGCACGAGGCGCTCTGCCTGCAGGTAGGTCAGAATGATAACCACCAAGCCGGCCAGGGTAGCGGATACGCCTACGACAAGCCCCAAGCGGCTGGACTCCCGCCCGGAAATGACCACGGCCAAAATGATGCCGATGAGCCATACCGCGGCCGCTACTGCGGATTGGTATACGGGGATGCGCAGCACTAGGTTGCGCACCATATTTGGATCGTGCTCGTCTGGGTTGCGCTGCCAGTCCAGCACCGGGCGGAAGAGCAGGAGGGTTACGGCAATTCCGATAATCACGGCGAAGATGAGGTACACCGCGGCGACACCCATCAAGCTTGGCAGCTCGGCGGCAAAGTCCTTGATTTCCGGCATGGGAAGGAAATAGAGGACGAATGTCATGATCGCGATGGCGCCGATGAGGTTCGCACCGAGGACTAAGGCAGCGTAGACCGGCCATTGGGTTCCCATGAGCCATCGTGCGCCGCGCAATAGTCTGTTCATGTCTTCATACTTTAGTAAGACCAGTAGGCTAGGGCGAGTGAATACCGGAAGCGTTGCGCAAAGATTGGCAGATACCCCAGGCGTGGCCCGCACCATCCTGGATGCCGCTCGGGCAGCTCGGGGGATGCCGGGAGCAGACCCGCGGGCAATGAGCCATTCCTGGCTATTGACCGGCCCGCCGGGCTCCGGCCGATCCCTGGCCGCCCTCGATTTTGCGGCCGCACTCATGTGCACGGACCCGGAAGAGCCGGGCTGCGGCCGGTGCGAGGCCTGCCAGGCGGTGCTGGATGCGAAGCAGCATACTGACTTGGTGCTGGTGGATCCGCAGGAAGTCATCATTCCGGTGGATACGGTGCGCGAGGTCATCGGCCGCGCCGCGAGCCTGCCCACGGTGGCGCCCTGGCGCGTGGTGATCTTTAACAATGCCGACCGCCTCAATAACAACGGTGCGAATGCCCTGCTCAAGACCGTGGAAGAGCCGCCGGCGCGCACAGTGATCATCATGTGCGCTCCTTCCGACGCCCCCGAGGACTTCTCCCAGACCCTCCGCTCACGCTGCCGCCACCTCTACATCCCCTCCCCGTCCGTAGAGAGCATTACCGCCCAGCTGGTCAGCGAGGGCGCTTCGGATCACGACGCCCACTTGGCCGCCCTTACCTCCCTCCGCCACGTTGGCCGGGCACGGCGCCTCGTCAACGACCCGGCGGTGCAAAAACGCCGCGCGGTGGCTATCAACTTGGCAGAAGAGGTCTTCCACGGCTCCCAAGGCTTCCAGGCGGTCACCTCGCTGCTGAAATTGGTCGATTCGGAGGCGAAGGAATCGCATAAGGAACAGGAAGAGGCCGAACTGGCGAAGCTGGAGCAGACCCTCGGCGTAGGTGCGAAGGGCAAAGGCGCGGCTAAAGCGCAGCGCGATGCCCGATCCGCCATTAAGGATCTGCAGGAGCAGCACAAGAAGCGGGCGAAGCGGCGCGTGATCGACAACCTGGATTTAGTACTTATCGATCTCTCCGGTGTGTACCGCGATGCGCTCATGCAGAAAGTCGGCGCGCAGGTGGACCTGACCCACCCGGACTTCGCCGGTCTTTCTGGCGAGCTAGCGCAACGCGTGAGTGAGGAAGGCCTGCTGGACTGCCAGGCCGCCATCACGTTATGCCGCGAGCAGCTCACACAAAACGTCGGCACGCAGATTGCCTTCGACGGGTTGGTGGGCCGGCTGCGCCGCGCGTGCCTGTAGGTGGGGCCCGATTTCTATTCCGCGGCGCCCCTAGGTTAAACTTTCTCTTGCTGCACTGGCGTGTGCCAAGCAGCGTGCCGCCTTAGCTCAGTCGGTAGAGCATTTCACTCGTAATGAAAAGGTCGCGAGTTCGATTCTCGCAGGCGGCTCCACTAAAAAGCACCCTTTACCAGCAATAACGGTTTAGGGTGCTTTCTGTTTCGTTGAGGGTATAGCCCAAATGGCTACAAAATGGCTACACCTCGACGTTATTCCACGTCATTATGCAGCGCATTTAAGGCGTCTCCAACTTGGTTCAAATCATCCGGGAACAGATCCGCATAGATGTTTAGGGTGACTGCCGCCGATTCGTGGCCTAGAAGCGCCTGGACTGCTTTGACGTTCGCGCCAACGCTAATAGCCAAGCTGGCGCAGGTATGGCGCAGCCCGTGAGGTAGGACGGTAGGAAATTCCCCCGTGTGTCCATCCTCCTTCCACTTCTTTTTGGCTTCATCGACGCTTGGTTTAAAAATTCGAGCGCGATAATTTCCAACATCAAGCCGTTGACCGTCCTTAGACAGGAAAAGCGGGGCGTTGGGTTCGCGGCCGGCAATAAGTTCAGTTAGTTGCTCAAACAGGAAGCGGGGGACAGGTACACGGCGATTCTCATAGGTTTTCGTGGGACCAATGACCCCATAATCTTTCACCGCCTTGTCGATATGAAGTCGACGGGTGTTCTCGTCTAGGTCTTCGACATTGAGCGCGGCAATTTCGCTAATTCGTGGACCGCAATAGGCCATCGTGTAAATTATCGTCCGCTCGTTGTCAGTGCCCTGGACTGCCGCTAAGACTTCAACTTGTTTTGGTGTGAGGTATCCGCGACGCGCTGTTGATTCTCGTTTAACGGTGATCTTCTGTACTGGGTTAGCGGCAATCATTCGGGACTCGACCGCTGTTTCGCACAGTGCGCGGAGGACATAGACGGCGCGGAGGATGGTGTCGCGTTTCTTGCCTTCCGACTGCATGTCCGCCACCCATTTACGTACATGCGGCGCTGTAATGGAATCAACGGGCCAGGAACCCCACCGTGGTTTTACGTGGACGTTATAGGCGCTTAGGTTGGTCCGTTTGGTGCGAGGGGCGAGGGATTCTTGGGAGGGGAGCCATAGCTCGTAGACCTTCGAAATTTCGGCCTTACCGGCTTGGGGGTGGATGAAAGTACCGGTTTTCTTGGTACGTTCGACCTCGTCTGCAAAATCTTGTGCGTCACCTTTGCGCTTAAATCCGCGCTTTTTGGTGAGCTTTCGGTCTGGGGTGCGGTATTGCACCATGTATCGCAGAGCGCGCTTCTTGGCTTTCTCGTCCCCCTCTTTGTACTTGAGGTAATAAGGCTCAATGCTTGCCATCAGAATCCATCGCTGCCTGAATATCAGAGATGAGGTTACGCGTTACGCGCCCCTTCTTTTGCGGGGTGGAACCTTCTCCCGCCAACTTGTCGCGGCGCTCTTCGAACCGCATTGCCCATAAAGAATCCGACCACGCTAACAGTTCAAATACGTCAACGCCAGCTCTTTTTGCAGCTCGTTCTTCGCCCGCTGTGGGGTTGCGGTATTTAGTGCGTAAATCGCCGAAAGTTGTCCCTTCAGGCAGGTTCAGTGACCTTACGCGAGAAGACGGAACGGCAATCATTTCTTTTGCCTTCTCAAGCATTCCTGGCGCGAGTCTGGTTTCCAATTGGGAACCGTGCAGCCACTTCAAAATTGCTGAATGAGTAGTGACGGATCCTTTTCCGACAGCAATGGGGGAGTCAGACTTAAACAGCTCGTCGATTTTTGGTCCTAATGCATAGGCCTCAACATCGTCTTCACCGCGAATCCAATTCTCCTCGTTGTTGAGAATGCTGGTTAGCGCCATCAGGGTTTCGACCGTGACTTTAAAGTTTCCGCTTTCAATCGCACTGACACTGCCTGCAGACCAATTTAGGCCGAAGGCCCGAGCTGCAGAAGCTACGGTTTCCATACTTTTTTCGCCGCGAAGGCGTTTTACGTTTTCGCCAACTACCTCGGCTAATGACTTAACTTCTTGCTGCATGGCTACAGTCTACAAAATCTGGTGATTGACAGTGAGCTAAAGGTGTGCTTATCTGTATTTAACACAGTCTACAAACACGCGTGACTGTGTAACGTGAACCAAAGAAAGGCTCATCAATGGATGACATTTTGACGCCAGGACAGCTAGGTGAGCGCTGGCACATGACTAAGGGAGCGCTTGCTCAACAGCGCTACAAAGGTAACGGCCCGAAGTTCTTCAAGGTAGGGAAGGGCGTCTTCTACCGCGTAGCCGACATCCTCGACTGGGAGCATTCCCAGCTCCGAACCCGCACCGACGAGTTGCCGAAGGAGGTGGCGTAGGTGATGAAGCGCTACCTTCCCCAGGACTCGCTGGCGTATCTCGCTGATAGTGTGCTCGCTTCACTCGACGCCGTTAACGCAGAAATTCAGGACATCGACGGTCGTTGCCCGGAGTTCGACGAGCTGCCTGACAACCTGCAGAACGCTATCTACATTCTCGACGGTATCCGCGAAGCGGTCCGCAAAGAAGCCATGCATCACAACGTGCACCGCGCCACTCATTACAGCAATGGGCTTCCGGTTCGTCTGCACTACAAGGGCGAAGTCGTGACCGACCCGGAGGGTGTGCGTTACCGCCCGGACAACATCACCACGATGCACCCGAACGGCACCCCGGACGCCCCAGTACCACCGCAAAACAACGTTGCTTAAGGAGAAAAGAAAAATGAGCAACTATACCGAAGCTGAAATTGTCGCTTCGCAACTGCAGTCATTCACCGACCGCGCTATAAACATTGCGCTTCTCAACGAGGAAATCGACAAGACCAGGAACAAGTTCGTCAGCGAAGGCCCATATGGAGAAACACCCCTAAAGCTTGCCCAGCTAAAGGCCAGCCAAATCAGGGAATATCTTTCAATGACCGCTCTCACCATCGAAGACATGGCAAAGGAGCCGGAGAGTGGAAAGGACTTAGCAGAGCGCCAACTCGAACTCTCTCAAATCGCAAAAGACATTGCGGACTGCATCGAGGTCTACTTCAACCACGGAGAGGGAGATTCCACCAATGACCATTAAGCATAAGAAAACCCCCGTTGGTGCTGGGAACGCCAACGAGGGAAACAACGAGACTGCAGCGCACTCGAATAAGACCAATCATAGCAGCCGTGAACTTCGCCGCGCTATCGGCAAGGTTCAGGCCGCTATCTCCAACAACAACCGGGCCCTTCGCCAAATCAACGAGGAATCACTCAACGCCAGCCCGGCCGAGTTCCGGGACCTCGACGCGAAATTCGGAGAAGTTCAGAAAGCTAACACTGTGCTGACTAAGCAGCTCCGCTCCCTCGTTGAGGAGTGCCACCAGGTGGTGCAACAGGAGCGTGACGCCGCCAAGGAGCACCAAGAAGAATCCGCCCGTCATGATGCCCGCAGGCGCGAAGAAATCACTCGCATCACGGGCCATTCTGACTGGTCCCCTATGGACCTGCAATACATGCTCGTTGAGCGCTACCGCGAAGGCGGCGACTACATGACCGTTCTCGACGCCATGAAGGCCATTGACGACCTCGACCTAGAGCGCGCCGGTCTGAACTCTTGGGGAGAAGGTGACGAGTAATGCCAGTTAATGCGGACGCTCTTCTTTCAGTAGCGGATCTTCTTCTCGTTGCTGACGCCGAAGACCTACTCCAACACCTCGACCTCCCCAACACCCTCGCAGCATAAGGAGCACACCGTGAACAAATACAGCTTCTCCGAACTAGACCGCTCGAACTACGAATCCGAACTCGTCACCGACGATCCCTACGTTGGCTGTTTCTATACCTTCCTCAACGAGGAATATCTCGGAATGGTCATCAGATGGTCCAAGTACCGGGAGAACCGCCCGATTGGGGAGTTCAACTACCTCGCATCGCCACCGCGGGTAATGGTTCCGCTCCGTCCCACCGATGGAGGCTGGAGCGTCCAAGAACTCGCAGGCGAAGACTACTACGTCTTCTCAACCCTGCGTGAAGCGTGCGACTACCTCAACGAATGCCATCAGACATTCCTCGACCTAATCGCAAGCTAAACCAATCCAATTAGCCCTACTGGCAGGCACCAGCGTTCGAGCCGCTGGAGGGCACCAGCCCCACAACACGGGGAAGCAACAACCAAACAAGTAGAGCTGGCGGACAATCCATACCCACCCCGACCCGAAGGAAGACGATAAGTGCCAAGCGCTGTAAATTCCTACCAACGATTCCTCGAAGCAGCCGACACGGCAGGACTTCACTACCGCGAACTTGAATCCGGTAAACGCGCCCAGGTGCAAACCCCGGGCCATAGCGACCAAGACCGGGGAACCAGCATCACGTATAACGGTGACCAGCTCCTCGTCTATTGCCACAACGGAGACATTGACACTGTCCTCGACAGTCTTGGTCTCTCACTTGCCGACCTGTACGACGAGCCAAGCGGCGCCCGCTATGACTACGGTGACGGCCGGCTCGTCCACCGATCGCCTGAAAAATACTTCCGCCAAACTGGCAACACCAAAGGCACTAATCTTTACGGACTGCAGTCACTATCCCTACCCGGTCCCGTTTACGTAGTAGAAGGCGAAAAAGACGTTAACACCGCCACCAACGTGTGGGGTGCAGCTGCAGTGTCTCAAGCCCAAGGAGCGAGCACCGGGCCTGATAAAGCCGACTGGGCACCGCTTAAAGACCGCGACGTTGTCATTGTCGCCGACGATGATAAACCGGGTGAAAAGCGGGCTGACAAGGTCTTCACCTATCTCACGGGACACAATGCACGACCAGAATCGGTACGCATCGTTAAAGCCGCTGCAGGCAAGGACCTCTCCGACCATATCGCAGCCGGACTCAACGCCACCGACCTGAAACCAGTAGGTGACAAGGTAGGGCGCCGGCGCGTGAAATTGATTCAGGCAAGCAGCATTAAAACCGAAAAAGTTGATTGGCTCATTAAGGAATGGATTCCAGCCGGCATGCTCACTCTCCTTGCAGGGCGTGAAGGTATCGGTAAATCCACCATCGCGTGCGGTTGGGTAGCTGAGTTCAGTAGCCAGGGCGTGAAATGTGCCTATCTCAACTCCGAGGATTCTCGCTCGTTTACGGTTAGGCCCCGCCTGCAAGCTGCAGGGGCGAACCTCGACAATGTTTTCTTCATTGACGTGGAGACCGAAACAGGTAGCGAAGGGCATCTTCGCCTACCTCAAGACACTGAGATTCTGTTTCGCGAGCTCGTCGACCAGGGCGTGAAGTTCGTAGTTCTCGACGCGGCTAAAAGCTCAATGGACCCGAAGCTCGACGGCTACAAGGACGACCATGTCCGCCAGTTTCTTGAACCACTGGCAGCAGCCGCCGACAAGTACAACATCACCATCGTTGGGCTGGCGCACTTCGGCAAAAAGGAAGGAAAAGACACCGGCCGGCTTCTCCTTGGCTCAATTGCATGGAGCCAGATAGCCCGAAGCGTCTTGTCTGCAGCCGTAGACGAGGACGGCCGCTTAATCGTCACGAACACAAAGGCCAACCTGGCTAGGGGCATCGTTTCCCGCGAAGCCCGCATTGTTCCGCGCCCCGTAGCTCTCGACGATGGGACGCTCACAGAGTTAGGAGCCATTGAGTGGGGAGAATTCACGGACATGCCCGCGACTGATCTCCTCGAAAGCCAAGACGATGACGATCGAGATGACCGAACCGGTGCCGAAGTTTGGTTGCAGGACTACCTCACCGAGCGCGGCCCCACACCACGATCTGAGGTGCTTAAGGCAGCGAAGAAGGCAGACGTTGCTTCGGAACGCACCATCAAGCGTGCCTTCAAAAAGCTAGGAGGAGAATCCCACTCCCAAGGATTCCCACGTGTTGCAACGTGGTCGCTTCCCAGTAGGGACATTCGGGCCAACACTCCCCTAGGGGTAAATAACAGTGGCCCAACTGGCCCAACTGGCGATATGCAGGCAAAACACAGTGGCCCAACTAGGCAGAATCCACAGTCGGGCCACGGGCCACACACTGGCCCAACTGGACAACTTTTCGCCCTCAACACCTCCACCACGCCACAGCCCAACGACCTAGAGGACGCTGTCCTCAACGCCCTCGACACCACGCGGGGACAGTCCACCAAACAGATCCAAAAGCACCTCACCCAAAAGCAGCTCGACCAAGTCGATGACTTCTACACCGTCATTGAACACCTTCAAATGAAAGGGCTAATTCGAATCAACGAGCACGGCCTGTACGTGCGTAAGGAGACAGCATGAGAACTCGATTCCGTACTTTTTCTAGCCGCTGGGCAACTGGACGCTTAGAGGTTGCGAGCGTGAAGCGCTCCTCGCGTCACCTTGTAATGCGCATCCACATTAACGGTAAAGGCAACGCCCGGCCCCTAGCTGTCATTGAAATCAAGGACCAAGACATCTACCGCTTGGCCGACGCCCTCGTCGACACGGTAGAGAACTTTCACCATGACGAGCAGCCGGAGGAAGAATCATCGTGCTGATTACTTCCCCTATTGTGTTCGCCTACACCCGCCAAGAATTGCAGGCACTACGAGTACTCACCAAGGCTGGTGCTGGGTATTCCTTGAAGCACGGTCGGCAGCTGTCCCCCATCGAGCGCGCCCTTATTGAGGAGATTGACACCGCCGCCACCAAACATCTGCAGCAACGACAAGCGCGACATGAATCCAGCACCCCCGATCCAAACTCATGGTTGACCACCAAAGACCTAGCAAAGCAAAGCGGATACAGCACTCGCCATATCCAAAGGCATGCACGGGACCTTGGTGGACAACTGCACAAAGGTGTGTGGCTTTTCCCGCCACACCTTCGAGACGATAAGGAGGATGCACACTCGTGAAGTTAGACGGCGCGAATGTGATTAGTTTTCATCCCACTGACCGACAACTCACCGCCCGCTTCAAGGACGGCAACAAGTTCGACGTAGTGGGTTTTATGACCCTGGCAATCCAAGGCAACGATTCCCGCGCAGAACACCCCGGCGGTTTCCCTACCGCATGGTTACCGCGAGCCGATGAAACCACTTACGAGGTTACGGTCGCCGCCGTATGCGATAAGGACGGAATCGTCCGCCCAGTTACTGAACTTGGTGGACTGGTCTCCGTCGACCGCACACAGACTCCTCGCAGGAAGTAGGTGCCCATGAGTGACGACACTGAATTGGCTGAAGTCGAAAAAGAAACCGAAGCTGTAGAACCTGATGCCGACAGCACCGTCGACGAGCGTCACGACCAGGAGCCTGAAGCAAACGAGCTACAGGAGCGCGAGTCTTCACCGGCCGGCGACCATACTCACTTAGCTGATGCACTGACACTGCCTGAAGAAGCCCGTGACGCCCTACGAGACCACCTCGCGGACTGCACCCCGGAAATGGCTAACGCGGCCATTGATATAGCTTCTCGCGTCGCTAAGGCCATGCCCAAGCCCGCCCCACCGAGCAACATGCCAATGGAGCACTACAAGCCCGGTAGCGGAGTTCAGGAATTGTCCCACGAAACCAGCTGGGCAACCGCATTCAACATTCGATAAGTAAAGGAGAAACCATGACCTCTACTACTTCCCCCGTCGACCTGGGGCTAGACTCCCCGCGACATAAGGTATTCAACCAAGATGAGATTAACGCCCTCATCACCCTGCCACTGCTCAACCAATCCGTAGCGGCAACCACCGCCACCGTCATCCGCCCTACTAAGGGCCACGCGGTGGAAATCCCTATCATCACTAGCGACTATGCAGGCACCGGCGCGGACTATCCTGGCATTGTTGCTGAAGGCGGCGAAGTCCCAATCGCTACTGCCCCGAAGGCTGAAGTGCTTTCCATTGATCACCTCAAGCTCGCAGCCCGCGCCGAAGTTCCTTGGGAACAGCTCAATGGTGTCAACTTCCCCACCATCGGAATCTATGGCGAATCCCTCACTCGTCGACTCATGAACACCGTCGATAAGGGCTACCTCGACGAGTCCAAGGACTCCCCATTCACCGGCCTTGGCTCCTACAAGGACGCGGCAAAAGCAATCACCGGCCCGCTGCAGAACTTGGACATGTTCCTCGACGCTATCCAGCACGCCCAGGAACTCGACGCCACCGTCACCAGCTTCATCATGTCGCCGGCAACGCTGACTAAGCTCGCTAAGCTCAAGCGTGCTGACACATCCCAGGAGCCACTGCTAGGCACCGCTGACGCGCCCGGAACCATGACCATCGCAGGCGTTCCCCTCAAGGCATCCAAGTACTGCCCTGACAATGTAATCTGGGCAGTGCCAGGCGATCGTGTCTACCTCTCGCTGCGTGAAGATGTGACCCTGAAGTTCGATGAAATGGCGGACTTCAACCGGATGACTTCCGGTCTTCTTTCCTACATGCGAGTTGGCATGGGTTCGATTCAACCCGAAGCCCTAAGCCGAATCACCATCACTGGCAAGTAGTGGCCCGGCCGACGCTTTCCTTACGGGGGTGGGGGAGGTGTCGGCTTTCTTCGCAGCCCGCGGCCCCAGACGGCATAGGGTAAATGTCTGTGTACGGGTTAGGGGATTTGCCCTGGTGGGGGTTGTTCGGGTGGTTGTGTGGCGTTCTGGGCGGCGTTTGGGCGGTTGGATGGCTGTTGTGGTGGGCGTGCTTATTTTGGCCCTTGATTTTTGCGGGTGTATACCCATGAAAAGATATCCGCTGGTCAACGTGGTTAATTCGTAACACTATGGTAGAATTGGTTGCATGACCTGCAAAGAATGTGGCTCTCCACTCGGAATTGGGGGCGCCCGAGGTCGGCTGCCTCGGTTCTGCTCAAATGCTTGCCGTCAACGCGCCTATCGCCGTCGGCGCGCCACCCCAATCCCCGCAGTCATGCGGGACACCGCCCGCTGGGCACGAGCTGCAGGCAAGCGGCCTATTCAGATTGATGGCACCGCTGCTTCGTCAACGAATCCCGCCACGTGGTCAACGTATTCGAAGGTGCTGAAATCAAAAGCTGGCGACGGTTTTGGTTTCATGCTGGGCGACGGTATCGGGTGTTACGACCTGGACAACGCCATTGGGAATGGTGTTGTGAAGTCGTGGGCGCGTGACATCATCGATGCAATCGATGAACCCGTTGTCTATGTAGAGAAATCCGTTAGCGGCTGCGGTCTGCATGTGTTTGTGGAGTTGGCGGAGCAAATGGGTTCGCGCCGTAGCGTGGGGGACGGCAGCGTTGAGAAGTATTCGTGTGGTCGGTTCATCCGATGCGGAGAACCAGTGAAGTTGAACGTCTAGATTTTGGTGGAGTCCGCGAAGAAACTATGGCTTGCGGCTACAAAATGGCTACACTCGCTAGAAATTGAGGGTGATTTAGGGGTATGCGGCGAAATTAAAATGCCTAGAAAAGCGGGGTTTCTGACACTCGCAGTTCCCTTTAATCTTTCTCGTAATGAAAAGGTCGCGAGTTCGATTCTCGCAGGCGGCTCCACAGTGGTCGCAGGTTATATAGCCTGCGGCCTTTCGCCGTTGTAGGGGAGCGGGTGGCTTAAGCGTCGCCGTGATTATTCAGCAGGCGCGGGACCACCTTGCCGGTGGCGTTGCGCGGGAGCTTGTCCATGAAGTGCACATCGCGCGGCACGGAGTGATCAGCAAGCTTGGTGCGGACCCACTCGCGGATGGCGTCGGCCGTGAGGGCCTTTCCGGTGGTGTCGGCAGTAGGCACCGCCCACACGGCGATGCGCTGGAAGGTCTCGCTATCTTCCACGCCACCGGCATGGACCTCGTGGATGCCGGGCATGGCTTCGAGGACCTCGGTGACGGATTGGGGATGAACATTTTCGCCGCCGACGATGATCATGTCATCGGCGCGGCCGACCACGTGCAAGAAATCATGCTCGTCGATATAGCCCAGGTCACCGATGGAGATGAGTCCGTCGATCTTATTGAGGCGCAGGTTGGGATTGGTATAGCCGGTCATTGCGGTGGAGTTGGTCAGGTAAATCTCGCCTACCTCGCCGCGCGGCACCGGGTGGCCTTCCTTATCGAGGATGCGCAGCTTCGTGCCGGAGGCTACGCGTCCGGCGATGGTGGGGTTGGCGGCCACCTGGTCCATGCTGGCGGTCGTTGCCAGCGCGAGCTCGGTGGAGCCATAGACATTGCAGAGGATGGCGCCGAAGCGCGCATTGGTCTCCTTGACCACCTCCGGGGTCAGCGCATTGCCGGCCGAAGCGATGAATTTCAGGCTCGAGGCATCGAACTCACCGGCCGGATCCCGCTCTACCAAGCGCTTAAAGAAGATAGGGGAGGAGATCATGCCATCGAGGCGGTAGCGCTGGACATCGTCAAGCACCTGCTCCGCGTCGAATACGCGGCGGGTGACGATGGTATTGCGCAGGCCGAGCGCGATATTGATGCAGGCCCAACCCCAGGTGTGAAAAATGGAGGCGGTCAGCTGCAGGCGCTGGTCGGCGCGCCACGGAATCGTATCCACGATGGAGGCCAGCACCACCGGCAGGGTTGGCTCCGGCCGCACAATTCCCTTCGGAATACCCGTGGTACCGGAGGACATGAGCACGATGGAGCCGTGCTTGGGAAAACGCGGCAGCTCCACGGCCGGTGGATTCTTCACAATCTTGTCTAGCTTCGGCAGCTCGCTTGCCCCGGTATCGTGCGCGATGATGACGGGAATATCGGTATCCACGCGGTCGATGAACTCATCATCTACCACGAGCACGTTGATACCGTTTTCCTCGATGCAGCCCGCTAACTGCTCCGGCGAGGAGCCCACGTTGAGCAGGTAAATGGAAGCACCCGCATAGCCCTTGGCGCCGAGCGGAATGATGATGCCGCGGCCGTTGCGCGCCATCACGCCAAGGCGGATTTCGGGCAGGTTCAGCGAGCGGAGGTAGCGGGCGAAGCCCTGGGTGTGGGTGCGCAGCTGGCGGTAGGTGAGGGTGCCGTCGTCGTCGATAAGCGCTAGGCGCTCCGGGCAGGTGAGGTATCCCTGCTCAATTTCACGCGCGGTGGTGAAGCGGTAGCGGGCCAGGTTAGGTAGCAAACTGAGCTGGGCCTTCGCGCCGCCTTGGTGGCTGATGAGTCCAGCGTTATAGAGTGCCGGCACGAACCGGCCGAGGGCTGCTGCGTGGAATGTGAAATCAGAAAAATTCACGGTTGGGGTAGCTCCAAATAAGCGAAGATAACAAAAAGGTAACCATGGACGATATCGTGAGAGAGGCGCGCGGTGTTGCCGCCAACTCGAAATATGTTACAGAAGTGACTACAGTTACCTGAAGTTACTGGTGTTTCTAGAAAAGGATCTCATGAAATCTCTGCAGCTCAAAGTCCTCTCCGTGGTGGCTTCCGCGCTGGCCGTAGTGGGTGTGGCGGTCGCGCCACAAGCTTCCGCCGCGGAGCGCAACCTAGTAGCCTTCGGTGATTCTGTCCTCGCGGATCCAGATGCCGGCTCCTACTTTGCTCACCGTTTCGATCCCTCTAAGGGTGTGGGCGTGGATTGCCCTACCTCCAATAACTACGCCAAGCGTGCCGGCGCCAAGCTGCGCCTTCCGGTGCGTGATTTCTCCTGCTCCGGTGCCGTGTCCATGTCTCGCGGCCCGCAGGTTTCCCAGCAGGTGGACGCGGCCATTCGTAGCGGCGCGCTGACTCCGGCTACCAACCGTGTGGTAATCACTACCGGTTTCAATGACACCTATAACCACCGCGAGCTCAATCTGCCGCAGATTCGCAAGCAGTTCGCGGATCACACCGCACCGCAGATTGAGCGCATCAAGCGTGCGGCTCCGAATGCGCGCGTGCAGATCGTTGGCTACCCCACCATCGGTACCGGACCGTACTACTGCCTCTTCCATTTCGGTCCGCGCCCAGCTGATTCCACCTTCCTGCCCGGCATTCAGGACTTTGAGAATAAGGCGCAGTGGATGCAGGTGGACCTGGCGGCACGTACTGGCGTGCAGTTCTTGGATATGAAACCTTCCACCCGCAATAACGGCATGTGTGCCGATGCAAATCAGCGCATGTGGGCTGGTCTGGTGGACTTTAGCGCTGGCGATGGCAACCTGCCCATCCACATGAACCAGCGCGGCCACGAGCATGCGGCCAATGTCATTGCCCACTCCTAAAAAAGATTTTCATTAATGCGCCGATTTTGAAAATATCGGTACGCTCGGGCGCATGACTGTAAAAGCTGTTATTGCCCGTTCCAAGGGCGCGGAAGTCGAAACCGTCAATATCGTTGTCCCCGACCCCGGCCCTAATGACGTCATCGTGCGCGTGCAGGCCTGCGGCGTATGCCACACCGACCTTGCTTACCGCGATGGCGATATCGAAGACGCCTTCCCCTTCCTGCTCGGCCACGAGGCCGCGGGCGTGGTGGAGACCGTAGGTTCTGCGGTCACCCACGTAGAGGAGGGCGACTTCGTCATTTTGAACTGGCGCGCCGTATGCGGCGAGTGCCGCGCCTGCAAGAAGGGTGAGCCGAAGTACTGCTTCAATACCCACAACGCCTCTAAGAAGATGACCCTCGAGGACGGCACCGAGCTCACCCCTGCGCTGGGCATCGGTTCCTTCGCGGAAAAGACCTTGGTCCACGAGGGCCAGTGCACCAAGGTGGAAGATACCGACCCAGCCGCTGCTGGCCTGCTGGGCTGCGGCATCATGGCGGGTCTCGGCGCGGCCGTGAATACCGGTGACATCCAGCTCGGCGAGTCCGTAGCCGTCTTCGGCTGCGGCGGCGTTGGCATGGCTGCCATTGCCGGCGCCAAGCTGGCGGCCGCGGCAAAGATCATCGCCGTGGACATCGACGAAGCCAAGCTGGAGACCGCTCGCGAATTCGGCGCGACCGATACCATCTGCTCCAAGGACCTCTCGGAACAGGAAGTCATCGACGCCGTCCGCGAGCTCACCGGCGGCTTCGGCACCGACGTTTCCATCGACGCCGTGGGCATCCAGCCCACCTGGCGCCAGGCCTTCTACTCCCGCGACCATGCCGGACGCATGGTCATGGTGGGCGTGCCTAACCTCACCGACCACGTGGATATCCCCGCCATCGACCTCTACGGCCGCGGCGGTTCCATCAAGCCAGCGTGGTACGGCGATTGCCTCCCGGAGCGCGATTTCCCCGCTTATGTAGCGCTGTCCAAGGCCGGAAATTTCCCGCTAGAAAAGTTCGTCTCCGAGCGCATTGCGCTTGACGACGTCGAGCAGGCCTTCGCCACCATGAAGTCCGGCAAGGTCCTGCGTTCGGTGGTGGAGTTCTAATGCGGATCGATAGCACAGTTACGTCCGGCAAGTTCCGCCTCGATGGTGGCGAGTGGGACGTGGACAATAACGTCTACGTCGTGGGCGATGACTCCAATGTTTATGTGGTGGATCCCTCTCACGATCTCGATGCCGTAGCGGAGCTGGTAGGCGATCGCCACGTGGAAGGAATCCTGCTCACCCACGCGCACAACGATCACTGCGAGCTCGCACCCGAGGCCGCCAAGCGCTTCGACACCGAGGTCTATCTACACCCGGACGATGACATGCTGTGGCAGGAATCCAACGGCGATGCCCCGTATACGCCGCTGGCGGATCGCGGTCAATTCGATATCGGCGGCGAGAAAATCACGGTCTACCACACCCCTGGCCACTCGCCGGGCTGCGTGGTGCTGCACGTGGGCGAGACGCTACTGTCGGGCGATACGCTCTTCAACGGCGGCCCAGGCGCCACCGGCCGCAAGTACTCCGACTTCGATGTGATCATCGAGTCGCTGAAGAACGTGGTCTTCACGCTTCCGGAAGACACCAAGGTCCTGCCTGGGCATGGCGACGCCACCACGGTGGGCGCGGAGGCCGCGCGCCTCGACGAATACATCGAGCGCGGTTACTAGCCGTTAGTACGCCCGCAGGTACTCGCCGTAGCCAGACTTAAGCAGCGGCTCGGCGAGTGCTTCTAGCTGGGCGCGGTCGATAAAGCCCGCCTCATAGGCAGCAACCTCGGGCGATCCGATAACGATCCCGGTGCGCTTTTGCATCACCTCAACATAGGCGGAAGCCTCACTCATAGAGTCCACCGTGCCGGTATCGAGCCAGACGCTACCGCGGTGCAGCCGCTGAACATTCAGCTCGTCGCGGCGCAGGTACTCCTCATTGACGGCCGTGATTTCCAATTCGCCGCGGCCGCTGGGCTGGATGCCCTTGGCAATGTCCACGACGGAGTTGTCATAGAAATACAAGCCCACCACCGCGTGGTTTGAGCGCGGGACCTCCGGCTTCTCTTCGATGCTGAGCGCATGCCCCGCGGCGTCGAATTCCACCACGCCGTAGCGCTGCGGATCCGAGACCTCGTAAGCAAAAATGATGCCACCCTCCGGATCCTGGCAGTGGGTGAGCTCGCCGCCGAAGCCATGGAAGATATTATCGCCGAGCACCAGCGCGACGCTATCGTCTCCAATAAAATCCTCGCCAATCAAGAAAGCCTGCGCGAGTCCCTCCGGCCGCGGCTGGACCGCATAATCGATCATGAGTCCGAGCTGGGAGCCATCACCAAAGAGGCGTTGGAAGGCACCCGCATCCTCCGGGGTGGTGATGATGAGGATTTCCCGAATACCCGCCTGGATGAGCGTGGTCAGCGGATAGTAAATCATCGGCTTGTCATAAATGGGCATGAGCTGCTTCGAGATGCCCTTGGTAATCGGGTAGAGCCGCGTGCCGGAACCGCCGGCTAAGATGATGCCCTTCATTTAATCCTCCGGGTAGAGCGCTAGGTACAGGGCCAGCGCGGCGCGCCAATTCTGCGGCTTGAAGCCGGTGGCCTCGATTTTATCTAGCGCAAACGTCGATTCCTTGGGTCGCGGTGCCTCGGGTCCCACGATTTCGCGGTACTGCTCGGTCGTCACTGGCGTGACCTCGGACGGATCGTGGCCGAGCCCGATGAATACCGCCATGGCAATCTCATCGCGGCCCACGGTATCGCCCGAATTGGACAGGTTATACACGCCGTAGTCCGCGCCGGACTGGAGCAGGTGCACGATGCCCTTGGCTAGGTCCTCGGCAAACGTGGGGCGGCCGCGCTGGTCATGGATGACCTTCGGCTCCACGCCCTTATTAGCCAGCCGGCGCATGGTGGACATGAAATTTTCCCCATCGCCAAAGACCCAGGAAGTACGGATGACGTAGTGCTGCGGCGCAGTCTGCGCGGCGGTATCACCCGCGGCTTTCGACGCCCCGTACGCACTGAGCGGCGACGGCAACTCCGCCTCGGTGTGGACCTCGTTCGCCCCATCGAAGATATAGTCGCTCGAGACATGCACCAGCGTGATCTGGTTTTCTGCGGCGATGCGTGCCAGCTGTGCCGGTCCTTCCGCGTTGACGGCCCAGGCAGCGGCGCGGTCGTTTTCGGCGCCGTTGACGTCGTTGTACGCCGCGCAGTTAATGATGGTCGAGTACTGCTTCCAATTTCGCTCCGGCGGATTGGTGATGTCGAAGTCGGCATGGGAGCAAAATTCGGCGTCGCCAAGCAGGCGCTTCAACGCCCTACCCAACTGCCCATTTGCACCCGTGACGAGGATGCGCCGGGCGGGCATCGGGCTCACCTCTTCGAGGCTGGGGTGCTGCTTGTCTTTCTCAGAAACCTCGGTGGGCACCATCGGCCAGTCCACGATGTCGAGGTTCACCGCGGCATAGCGCGCCTCGGCCGACCAGTGCTCATTGACCAGGTAACTATAAGAGGTATCCTCCAGCGCTTGAAAGCCATTGGCGACGCCCCGCGGCACAAACACCGCCGTCTCCGGCCCAATCTCGTGGGTAATAACCTCGCCGAAGCTCTCCGACCCCTCGCGCAGGTCGCACCACGCACCAAAAATCTTGCCCTGTGCCACCGAGATGAGCTTGTCCCAAGGCTCGGCGTGCAGCCCACGGGTAGCGCCGGCGTGGTTGAAGGAAATATTGTTCTGCACCGGCTGAAAGCTCGCGAGTTCGGGCGCGAGGCTGGTGAGCTTTTCCCGCTGCCAATTTTCTTTGAACCAGCCGCGATTGTCCCCGTGCACGTCGAGGTCGATGATGAGTAGTCCCGGGATGGCGGTTTCAGTTATGTGCATGTCTACTGTCCTTGCTGCTTGTAGCGGGTCTCTACGTCTTCTTTCTCGGGCTTCCACCAGTCTTCGTTATCGCGGTACCAGGCGATGGTGTCTTCGAGGCCGGCGCGGATATCCGTAAACCGCGGCGCCCAGCCCAGCTCGCGGCGCAGCTTGGTGGCATCCATGGCATAGCGTTGATCATGGCCGGGGCGGTCCGCCACGTGCTCATAGAGCGCGCGTCCATCGCGGGTGTGGCCCATGATCTCGCAGATAAGCTCGATGACCTGCTTATTGCTGATATCTGGCTGATCCGCGCCGATAGCGTAGGTCTCTCCAATCCGGCCGCGCTCTAGGATGGCGAGCACTGCCTCGTTGTGGTCATCGACATGAATCCAATCGCGGACCTGCTCGCCCGTCCCATAAAGCTTGGGCGTGCGGCCGGAGAGAATATTGGTGATCTGGCGGGGAATGAACTTCTCGATGTGCTGATACGGCCCATAATTATTGGAGCAATTCGAGATGGTGGCGCGCAGCCCAAAAGAACGCACCCATGCGCGCACGAGATGGTCAGAACCTGCCTTGGTGGCGGAGTACGGGCTGGAGGGGGCGTAGGCGGTGTTCTCGTCAAACTTGGTTTCTGCCCCAATCTCGAGATCGCCGAAAACCTCATCGGTGGAGACATGGTGGAAGCGGGTATCGTGCTTCCGGCACGCCTCCAACAGCGTGAACGTGCCCACGATATTCGTGTGGAGGAAGGGGGAAGGGTCACGCAAAGAATTGTCGTTATGGGATTCGGCGGCGAAGTGAACTACTACATCGGCGGCAGCGACGAGCGGTTCTACCGTCGCAGAATCGGCGATATCACCCTCGACGAAGTCAATATCCAGATCGGCGAGGTTGGCGCGGTTTCCGGCGTAGGTGAGCTTATCGAGCACCGTAACGCGGGTATCGGGGCGCGCCTGGCGCATGAGGCGCACGAAATTGGCGCCGATAAAACCGGCGCCGCCAGTGACGAGCATCGTTTGCATGGTTATCCAGTGTAGGGCAGTCGGACGGGCTGCTGTGGCAGGCCGCGGGCCCGCGCGCAAGAGGTCAGGCCGCGCCCGGGGGAGACGGTGGTGGCGAGGGCGGATCAGTGAGCCTGCGTGCCGGGGCTTGTTCCGCGGCGGGGTGGTCGTTGACCTCTACTGTGGGCGATAGCCCGCTCGCGTGCGCGGCCCGGTAGCCCACCCGGCCGGTAGCGGGGTCCCGCTCGGCGTGACCCATTCCGTTGCGGCCATCGCGGTAGTCGTTATTGTCTACGTGGTGGCGACGGCACAGCAGCGTGAGGTTCTTGAGGTCGGTAGCGCCGCCGTGAGACCAAGCCTGCAGATGGTGGACATCGCAGTCCTGCCAGGGGCGGTGGCACTCGGGGTGGGTGCAGACAAGCTCGGAGGCCGCGAGGGCGAGCTTCTGCCAGAGGGAAGCGGTGCGCTTGGTGCGGCCAAGTTCGAGGGGAAAGCCCTTCTCATCCACCGCACAGAAGAAATCATGCTGCGCGGCACCCAAGCGGAGGAGATTGAGCGGAGAAAGCTCGATGCCGGTGCTGGTGGCGAAGCGGGTATCGCCGCCCATCGCCTCCAGTTCTTCCAAGGTGGTGGCGACGAAGAAAGAGCCAAGGCCCGCTGAGTTCTTTTGGGTGGCAGAAAGGTAGCTCGACAAGGCAGCGGTCAATTGGTCCGCCATGCGCTGGGCATAAGTGCGGGTATCATCCTCGGCGCTGAGATCGGCGCTGCCCTTATTCTTAGCGGGCGCAAAGGCGCTGGCAAGGATGGCGGCCGCGGAGGCGTCGAGGTATCCGGAGATATGCACACCGCCGTCAGCATCTTGGCGGGAGATGCTAAAGCGCCGCTTGCGGGTAGCGGCGTGCGGATCGGGCTCGCCGGCAGGATTGAGGGCGTGCTTATTCGCCTTGCGAACTGCCTTACGCAGCCACTCGCGTAGGGAATCGAAGGAGCGGCGCTTGGCCTGTTCGAGGGCCTGGTTGCGCAGTTCGCTTGGGCCAGGGATGGCGTACTTGCTGAGGCTACGTAGCTCATTCTCGATGAGGTTAAGGATGCGCTCAGGGATAGGCTCTTCTTCGAAAAGCTTTTTGCGGCGCTTTTCTTCCTCGCGGCGCTCGCGGTCGGCGCGGCGGGCTTCTTCCTCGGCCTGTGCGCGTGCGGCGTCGTCAGCATTGGGATCAGCAGGTGGGGGAGTGGGCTCCGGTTCGGGGATAGGGGCAAAAAGGTTGCGCCCGTTGCGCAGGCGGGCGGCGACTTCGGACTCGCTAAGACCTAGGCGGGCGGTCAGGTAGTCCTTGGCCTTGGAGGAGCCTACGCGGCGGCCGGCGTCATCGCGCTCCGCGATGAAGGCGAAGGCAGCGTCAATAGCGGCCTTGTTGCCCAGGGCCCTTTCCAGGTGCTCGAAATGAGGGTGAAGAAGCTCGAAAGAGAGGTCGGAGGGATCCTGCATGAGGCCGCGCAGTTGGGTTAACCCGGCGGCAACTTGGGCGATGGCGGAGTCTATCTCCGCGTGTTTGGTGGTCTGCATAATCCCTCCCTTCCTGTTCGTTTACATGTTCTATTCTACCTAGATAAAACACCCCGTCAACAGGAAAGAAGGGATTGGTCAATAGATTAGACAATCCCCAAACAAACGCAGGGCCAAAACCACTAACTCGGGAATGAGGGAAGGGCCGTGTGGTTGAGCCAGGCGTCTACGGTGGCGTCGAAAAGCGCGGCATCGGGAGCGGCGGCGCGGAAGGAATCTAGCAACATGGAAGGCTCCACCACCGAATGCTGGTGCTCGGTGAGGTAGCTGCGGAGGATGCTAAAGAAGGCGTCGCCAAGCAGGCGGTGAATGGCGTGCACAGTCAAAGCGCCGCGCTTATACACGCGGTCATCGAACATATCGCGCGCACCCGGATCGGAAACGGTGAGGTTCTGCGCCTTGCGGCCCAGTACGTTGTAGTGGGACCGTGCCGCCTCGCGCGCGGTGGTCTCGCCCTTATGCTCGGCCCATAGCCACTCGCTGTAGCAGGCAAAGCCCTCGTTGAGCCAGATATCCTTCCACTCGCTCAGGCCTACGGAATTGCCAAACCACTGGTGGGAAAGCTCATGCGCGATAAGGCGCTCGAAGGCGTGGTCTCCCTTCACATGGTTGGAACCAAAGATAGAAAGCCCCTGCGCTTCGAGCGGAATCTCCAGCTCATCTTCCGTGATGACCACCTGGTAATCCGCAAATGGATACGGGCCATAGAGGGAGGAGAAGAAGTCCACCATTTCCTGCTGCTGGGCAAATTCATTCAGCACCCGCTCGCGCAGCGTGGCTGGAGCCCAAGCCCGAGTGGAAGGGCCCAAGGCAAAGCTGGAAAACTCACCTACCTGCACCGTAGCCAGGTAGGTGGCCATGGGTTGGCGGGTACGATAGTGCCAGCGCGTGGTGGAGCCGCCCGCCCGACGGGAAATCAGTTCTCCATTAGACACTACGATGAAGGGATCATCGGCCGTAATGATGATGTCATAGAGCGCCTTTTCAGAAGGTGTATCGTCGCAGGGGAACCAGCTGGGCGCGCCATTGGGCTGGCTAGCCACCAGCGAGCCGGACTCGGTTTCCTCCCAACCAATCTCGCCCCAGGTGGTGCGGATGGGGCGAGGGCTACCGCCGTAGCGAATGACCAGCTCAAACTCCGTCCCGGCGGCGATAGTATCGGCAAAGCGCAGGCGCAGCTTACCCGAAGACTGGCGGAACTTTGCCACCCGCGGTGCGCCCTTCGCGGTCACGCGCCGGGCTACCATCGCCCCGCCCAGATCCAAGGTCAAAGACGTTAAATCATCAATCGCCCGGATGGCCAGAATAGCCTCGCCGTGGAGCAAGTTGGGCTCCACGCGGTAGGTCAGATCCAGCGTGTAGTGGGACACCTCAAATCCGAGGTTAAAATCCACGCCGGTATAAGGGTCAGTGTGGGTACGCGAAAGGGCGGTAGGAAGCAACTTCATAATGCTGCAAGCCTACCGCCCTTTTAGCCGCGGAAAGAAACGAGCTTATTTATTGAAAGCGCGCTCGAAGACCGGCCAAGAATCCTTGAGGTCCGCAATCCAGTGCGGCCAAGAGTGGGTGCCGGTATTGCGGAAGTTGTAGGTTGCCGGGATACCAGCCTGGTCCAGCTTGGCCTTGAAGTTGTGGGTGCAGTAGTTCACGCCAGCCTCGATGGCGCCGCCCTCACCCTGCAGGACAGCGGAGCCTGCCGCGGCCGCCGCAGGGTTCGTGCCCTGAGCCACGTGATAGGAGAAGGTATCCTCCTTGCCGGCCAGACCGGAACCGGAGGAGATGTACAGCTCCGTGCCGCGCAGCTTCTCGTGGTTCATCATCGCATCGTTATAGCGATTGGTGGGGGAACCGAAGGGTCCCCACATCTGCTCCGCGGTAGCGCCACCGCGGTTAACGGTGAGCTCAACGGCCTTGTGCTCTACCGGATAGGCGGTAGCCGCACAGCCGGCGTAGGAACCAACGGCGTCATAGAAGCCTTGGTTGTGCTCCGCCAGCAGCAGGGAGGAGGTAGCGGACATGGACATACCCGCGATGGCGCGGTGGTTATCGGCCTTGATGTGGCCCTCGATAGCGCCCGGCAGTTCCTTGGTGAGGAAGGTTTCCCACTTCTGTGGGCCCTTAAGATACTGGGAGTTCGGGTCGGATACCCAGTCGGTGTAGTAGGAGAAGGCGCCAGCCTGCGGGATAACCACGTTGACATTCTTGGAGTGGTAGAAATCCACGGCATCGGAAAGCTTCAGCCAGTCCATGTCCTGCTCCGCGCCGCCTGCGCCATTAAGCAGGTAGATGGTCGGGCGGTTCTCATCCGTCGCGCGAATGACAGCCAGCGGAATCTTGCGGCCGTTCATGGCAGGGGAGGTGGCCTGCAGCTTTTCGACGCGCGGATCGTCCTTGTACTTCTGGTACCAAGTCTGCTGCTCCAACTCCGGGGTGACCTCCAGTGGGGCCAGGGTGGACTGGGCGGCGTTGCCTGCTACCTGCTGCGGGGTGAGCTGTGCGGCGCCCGCCAGCGGGGCGCAAGCCAAGCCTGCGCACACGGCGGTGGCGGCAAGGATGGAGCTAAGACGCTTCATAGTGCTTCTTTCCTATAGTTATGAACTCGCTGATTATACTTCTGCGCTACTTATTCCGCGACGCCGCCAGCCTCTGCGGCTCCAGCGGCCTCTGCGCCCTCTGCGTCCTTGCCCTCGACAAAGTCCTTGTCTGGGGACTGGTCAGCGGCGCTCGGGGCGTCCTTAACCTGCGCATCTTCCTCGGCCTGCGGTGCCTCGATGGAAAGCTCATTGGGCTTTACCTCTGGCTCGGCCGGTGTCTCTGCAGCATCCTTGGCAAAGCCGCGCTCGAAGGTGGCCCAGGAGGTGAAGAGATCATTGCGCCAGCCCGGCCAGGAGTGGGTGCCGGTATTGCGGAAATTCCAGTCCGCCTTCATACCCTGGGAATCCATCTTGGCCTTGAGGTCATGGGTGCAGGAGTTCATCGCGGCCTCGATGACGCCGCCCTCAACGATGAGGGTGGACGAGCCCTTAGCGCCCCAGTCATTGGCGCCGCCCAAACCACTATTCACGGAGACATAGGTCTCGGACTTGCCCAGGTTATTCGGGTTAGCGTTCACCAAGGCATCGTTGTACACGTTGTACTCACTGCCCATAGCGCCCCACATCTGATCGGCCGAGCCACCGCCGCGGTTGACAGTCAGCTGGGTGTACAGGCGCGGCAGCGGGCGAGAGGTGGAAGCGCAGCCAGAGAAGGAGCCCACGGCGTGGTAGAAGCCCGGGTTGTGCTCCGCCAGTAGTAGAGAGGAGGTAGCGGACATGGACATGCCGGCAATCGCGCGCTTGCCATTGCCGCCGATGTGGTCTTCCAATGCGCCCGGCAGCTCCTTGGTGAGGAAGGTTTCCCACTTCTGCGGGCCCTTGAGATAGCCGCTATTCGGGGAGGATACCCAGTCGGTGTAGTAGGAGAAGGCGCCGGCCTGTGGGATGACCACGTTGACGTCCTTGGACGTGTAGAAGTCCACCATGTCCTGCATGCCCTCGGTCTCAGGGTTGATGTCGTGGTTGGCGGTGGCGGTCAGCCAGTCCATGCCCTGCTCGGCGCCGCCCGCGCCATTGAGCAGGTACAGGGTGGGGCGCTTCTTATCAAAATTGCCGTCCGGGGTGATGACCGCCAGCGGAACCTCGCGGCCGCCCATGGCGGCGGAGGTGGCGGTCATGACCTTGACGTGGTTGCCGTAGTGGTTGCCCTGGGCGCTCTTGTGGCCGAAGGCATAACCCTTCCACTTGTCCTTGTCATTCAGCCCGGCAATATCTACCACGCGGTTTTCACCCTCAGTGGTGATGGCGTAGTTGATATTTTCCGGATCTGCCGGGTCAGTGAGGTTAACCTCGCGGATGGTGGATGGGGTGGCGTCCCCCTGAATCTCGGCCGGCTCGACGGCGGAGGCAATAGGGGCGGAGAGGACTCCGGCCGCAATGGCGATGCCTGCGACGCTGGAGCCGATAGAGCGCAAAGTATGCATATTTTTAACTTCCTCGAGTTAAGAGAATCTTCTCAGTAGGTATCGTTCCGTAAAGCGTGAGTGTTAGCAAGACTCAGTGTTCAAATAACCCCTTAAATTTAGCAAAGCCTGTGATGCATGTGGTCTGTGTGTCATAATTCTGAACGCAGCGCTCATGTAACGGCGGCGCTACAATTCCCGTTAGTTCTAAACGTGTGAATAGTGCGGTCCCATCCGCGGGCCCATCCCTCGCTCTAGGCAAAAGACAGAAAGAAGAAAAATGAACGTTTTCGATTCCATCCTCGTGTCCATCAATGAAGTTCTGGGCCAGTTCCTGCATATGGGTTCCTCCATGTCCTCCAACGCTGCCCTGGCTCTCGGCCTGTTCTAAAACACCGAGCCCATAGCCCTGCACGGCGTCGCACGCTTGCCGACGCCCCCGTGCAGGGCCTTTGTGCGTTTTACCCCCGAAGCGTGGGGTACACGGGCAAAAGAGTGTGACCCAATGCGCGACATGGAGGGGAAAGTTACGTATCCTGAAGGACGTGACTAATGAACATTATGACGTAGTAGTACTCGGCGCGGGCCCTGGCGGCTACGTGGCCGCCATCCGTGCAGCTCAGCTTGGTAAGAAAGTTGCCGTAATCGAGAAGCAGTACTGGGGTGGTGTCTGCCTCAACGTAGGCTGCATCCCTTCCAAGGCACTGCTGAAGAACGCTGAGGTTGCCCACACCTTCAACCATGAAGCAAAGGACTTCGGCATCTCCGGCGATGTTTCCTTCGACTTCGGTGTAGCCCACAAGCGTTCCCGCAAGGTTTCCGCGGGCATCGTCAAGGGCGTTCATTACCTGATGAAGAAGAACAAGATCACCGAGATCAACGGCCTTGGCTCCTTCAAGGATGATAAGACCATTGAAATCACTGACGGCGATGACAAGGGCAAGACCGTCACCTTCGATGACTGCATCATCGCCACCGGCTCCGTGGTCAAGTCCCTGCCAGGCGTAGAGCTCGGCGGCAATATCGTTTCCTATGAGGAGCAGATCCTCAACGATGAGGCCCCGAAGTCCATGGTCATCGTCGGCGCCGGCGCCATCGGCATGGAATTTGCTTATGTTCTGTCCAACTACGGCGTGGACGTCACCATCGTGGAGTTCATGGACCGCGTTCTGCCGAACGAAGACAAGGACGTCTCCAAGGCCATTGCCAAGGAATACAAGAAGCTTGGCGTTAAGCTGCTGACCGGCTACAAGACCACCTCCGTCAAGGACAACGGCGATAATGTCACCGTTGAGGTTGAGTCCAAGGATGGCTCCAAGCAGGACACCCTCACCGTGGACCGCGCCATGATTTCCATTGGCTTCGCCCCACGCACCGAGGGCTTCGGTCTGGAAAACACCGGCGTTGAGCTCACCGAGCGCGGCGCCATTGCCATCGATGACACCATGCGCACCAACGTGGACCACATCTACGCCATCGGTGACGTCACCGCGAAGCTGCAGCTGGCCCACGTTGCTGAGGCACAGGGCGTTGTCGCCGCAGAGACCATCGCCGGTGTAGAGACCCAGCTTCTGGGTGACTACATGAATATGCCGCGCGCTACCTTCTGCAACCCGCAGGTCGCTTCCTTCGGCTACACCGAAGAGGCTGCCAAGGAGAAGTTCGCGGACCGCGATATCAAGGTCGCTACCTTCCCATTCTCCGCCAACGGCAAGGCTGCCGGCCTCAATGAGACCGCGGGCTTTGTCAAGCTCATTGCGGATGGTGAGTATGGTGAGCTCATCGGCGGCCACATGGTGGGCTCCAATGTCTCCGAGCTGCTGCCGGAGCTGACCTTGGCGCAGCGCTTCGACCTCACCGCTGAGGAAATCGGCCGCAACGTCCATACCCACCCGACCCTCTCTGAGGCCATGAAGGAAGCTGCCGAGGGCATCGGCGGCCACATGATTAACCTCTAAGCAGGGGCGCTTGGCGACGTCGCCTTGAGCGCAACACCCACGGCACCGCGCCGTCCCCCGCCCACCGGGCAAGGGGACCGCGGTGCCTTTTTATATGTCTACGCCCCCGAAAAGGCTCGTCGTGGTGATGCGTAACTAGTACGGTGCCACTGCTGAGCGGTGGGCATCGATGCTGATGACCTCGTTAATGGGTGGGAAGGCGCGCTGCGCACAATTCTCACGCGGGCAGGTGCGGCAACCAGAGCCGATGGGGGTAGCAGAAGAAAGGTCTTTGAGGTCAAGACCTTCGGCATAGACGGTGCGGTCGGCGTGGCGAGCCTCGCAGCCCAGACCGATGGCGAAAAGCTTATTGGTATCGCCAAAGCGGCCTTGGTGATGCTGTACCGCGCGGGAGATCCACAGGTAATTGCGGCCATCGGGCATCTGGGCCAACTGGCGGGAAATAATGCCCGGCTGGGTGAAGGTCTCGTAGACATTCCACAGCGGGCAGGTGC
Source organism: Corynebacterium sp. LaCa117 (assembly GCF_046717765.1). Lineage (NCBI taxonomy): Bacteria > Bacillati > Actinomycetota > Actinomycetes > Mycobacteriales > Corynebacteriaceae > Corynebacterium > Corynebacterium sp. LaCa117. Next base: position 288,249 of record NZ_CP177102.1, read on the forward strand.
CGCCATTATTGGAAAAGTGCACGCCGGTGGCGGATTGTCGCTTGGACATGTTTCCGGCGCGGTCGACGCGGACGAAGGTAAAAGGAATGCCGCGCAGGTTATCGCGCTGCAGGGTGGACAGCCGAGAGGCGACGGATTCATAGCCCACTCCGAAGACCTGGCAGAGGTATTCCACGTCGTAGCCGGAGCGCTCGGCCTCAGAATGCAGCAGGGTATAGGGCATCACGGTGGCGGCGGCGAAGTAGCTGGCCAGGCCGCGCTGCGCTAGGTTACGCGAGGCATCCGAGGTAAACGGCTCATTTTTTACCAAAGATGCGATCTCCTCACCGGCCTCGAGGAAGCTCAGCTCCGCAGCCATGCGGAAGGCGCGTTGTCCTTCGCTTAAGCGCGAGGCGAGCCGAAATTCGCCGGTCTCGCGGTCGAAGCTGTGCAGCGTGCCATCCATCTGTGGGGTGATGTGAATATCGACGTTGTGGCGATCGCGCAGGCGCTGGGCTAGGGCATGTTCGGTGTCGCGGATGCCGAATTGGGTGACCGAGAGGGCGTCGGCAAGCTGCTCCGCATGGTGGTCCAGGCCGTCCAAGTAGTTCTGGCGGGCATAGAAGAAATCGCGCACCTCATCGTGCGGCATGGACAGTGCCTGGGTGGCCTCGGTGGTGCGGCGGGTATCGGTGGCGAGTGAGAGCTTATCGCGCACATTGCGGTAGCGGCGGTGGACATCCACCAGCGTGCGGGCGACGGTGGGGTGGTTATAGACCAGTTCGGAGAGTTCCTGCAGCTCGACGGGGGAGGGGCACAGCTCCTTGTCCTGGATGACGTCCTGGATCTCCGCGAGTAGGCGCGAGTCATCGTCGCGGGAGAAGAAGGTGGCGTCAACTCCGAAGACCTCGGTGATGCGAAGGAGGACCGGAACGGTAAGTGGCCGAACGTCGTGCTCGATCTGGTTGACGTAGCTGGCGGAGAGTCCCAGCGTCGCAGCAAGGGAGGCCTGGCTGAGATCGCGTTCACGGCGAAGTTGGCGAAGGCGGGATCCCACATACGTCTTACTCATGCCGGAAAGGTTACTGGGTGGCCTGCGCGTGTGCACCTTAATCGCAAAGATCTTGCGAAGAATATTCACCCTCCTGTGGGGAATATGTGGGTTTCATGCGAAAGTTTGACACATAAAGGGGTAAGGGGGTCACTCCCGTAACACTGGGTGACCAAGTTCACAACTGGTGGAAGATTTACGCAACGTCAATATTGCGAAATTGCGAGCAGCCAAGGTAGTGACGTTTTGAATCCAGCCGTCTAAGGCAACCCTTACCTAAAAGAATTCTGAGTTTAACCGTACCGCCGTACCGTTAGATGAAACGCCGCCGGAATTGACTGGTAACCAGCGGTTAAGCCCAGTTAAGGTGAGGACGACAATGGAGGTGTCATGACTTTAAGAAATCCCGACCGTGAGGCAGTAGCTCACGGCCACATTACTAACGAACCAATCCGTCAGAAGCCGGGAGTGCCCTCCTGGGTTCTGAAGCTCATCATGGCCGTCACCGGCCTGCTGTTTGCACTTTTCGTCGTCGGCCACATGGCCGGCAACCTGAAGCTGTACTTGCCGGCTGAGGATGGCGACGAGGCTCTTGATAAATATGGTGCATTCCTGCGCTCCATGGGCGAGCCACTGTTCCCGCATGAGGGTGCGTTGTGGATCATCCGCGCAGTCCTGCTGGTTGCCATCATCGCCCACATCTATGGTGCGATCGCTTTGACCGCACGTTCCAAGGCGTCCCGCGGCAAGTTCCGCCGTAGCAACCTGATGGGCGGCCTTGATTCCTTCGCCACCAAGTCCATGCTGGTTACCGGCATCGTCTTGCTGCTGTTCATCATCTTCCACTTGCTGGACCTGACCTTGGGCGTACAGCCCATCGCCCCAGGTGACTTTGTGGAGGGTGCGGTGAAGGCCAATATGATCGCAACCTTCAGCCGCTGGCCGGTCACCATCGTGTATGTGATCGCCATGTGCTTCCTGTTCCTGCACCTCACCCACGGCATTCGCCTTGCCGCTTCTGACCTGGGTATTACCGGTGCGAAGTGGCGTCAGACCTTCCTGATCCTGGCGTACGTCATCCCGGCCGTTGTCTGCATCGGCAACATCGTTATGCCTTTGTCCGTTGCCCTGGGCTTGGTCAGCTAAAGGAGTTAGAAACCCATGACTAATACTGAACTCAAGCGCGAGCACCCCAAGTTCTCGCATCCGCAGTCCATCGTTCCGGGCGTATCTGCCGGCAACATTCTGGAATCCCACGAGCCGCACGGCGTGCCAATGAAGGATATGTGGTCCCACCAAAAGGACCACATGCAGCTGGTTTCCCCACTGAACCGCCGTAAGTTTGAGGTCCTCGTGGTTGGTACCGGCCTGTCCGCCGGCGCCGCTGCGGCCGCACTGGGCGAGCTGGGCTACAAGGTAAAGGTATTTACCTACCACGACTCCCCGCGCCGCGCGCACTCCATCGCAGCGCAGGGTGGCGTCAACGCCTCCCGTGCCAAGAAGGTGGACAATGACTCCGCCTACCGCCACACCAAGGACACCGTCAAGGGTGGCGACTACCGCTGCCGCGAGTCCGACTGCTGGCGTTTGGCCAACGAATCCGTCCGCGTTATTGACCACATGAACGCCATCGGTGCACCATTCGCTCGCGAGTACGGCGGCACCCTGGCTACCCGTTCCTTCGGTGGTGTGCAGGTCTCCCGTACCTACTACACCCGTGGCCAAACAGGCCAGCAGCTGCAGCTGTCCACCACCTCGGCGCTCTACCGCCAGATCGGCCTGGGCAACGTGGAGCTCTTCGCTCACAATGATCTGCAGGACATCATCGTCTACAACGACAATGGCAAGAAGCGCGCTGGCGGCATCGTTACCCGCAACCTGATCACCGGTGAGCTCAAGGCCTTCACCGGCCACGCAGTCGTGCTGGGTACCGGCGGCTACGGCAACGTCTACCACATGTCCACCCTGGCTAAGAACTCCAACGCCAGCGCCATGATGCGTGCGTACGACAGCGGTGCTTACCTGGCTTCCCCAGCCTTCGTGCAGTTCCACCCGACGGGCCTACCGGTCAACTCCGATTGGCAGTCCAAGACCATCCTGATGTCGGAGTCCCTGCGTAACGACGGCCGCATTTGGTCCCCGAAGAAGGAGGGCGACGACCGCGACCCGAATACCATTCCGGAAGAAGAGCGCGACTACTTCCTGGAGCGCCGCTACCCGGCATTCGGCAACCTGGTTCCGCGTGACGTTGCTTCCCGTGCCATCTCCCAGCAGATTAACGCTGGCCTGGGCGTTGGCCCGCTGCACAACTCGGTGTACCTGGACTTCCGCGACGCCATCGAGCGCCTGGGTAAGGACAAGATCCGCGAGCGCTACTCCAACCTCATCGAGATGTACGAAGAGGCCATTGGCGAGTCCGCCTATGAGACTCCGATGCGTATCGCTCCGACTTGCCACTTCACCATGGGTGGCCTGTGGACCGACTTCAACGAGATGACCTCCATCGACGGCCTCTTCGCCGCCGGTGAGTGCTCCTGGACCTACCACGGTGCTAACCGCCTGGGTGCTAACTCCCTGCTTTCGGCTTCCGTCGACGGCTGGTTCACCCTGCCGTTTACCATCCCGAACTACCTGGCCGACCACCTCAACGAGGAGAAGCTGGCCGAGGATTCCCCAGAGGCACAGGCAACCCTGGCTCAGTCCCAAGAGCGCATCGACCGCCTCATGGGCGTGCGCGGCGAGAACCCGCACGGTCCTTCCTACTACCACCGCCAGCTAGGCGACATCCTGTACCACGGCTGCGGTGTGTCCCGTAACGTGGAAGACCTCAAGGAAGCCATCACCAAGATCCGTGAGCTGCGCGAGGACTTCTGGGCTAATGTCCGCATCCCGGGCGAGGCCAACGACATGAACCAGGTGCTGGAATACGGCCTGCGCGTTGCCGATTACCTGGACCTGGGCGAGCTCATGTGTGTTGACGCTTTGGACCGCGACGAGTCCTGTGGTGCTCACTTCCGCGAGGACCACCTCACCGAGGACGGCGAGGCAGAACGCGACGACGAGAACTGGTGCTTCGTTTCCGCCTGGGAGCCGGGCGCTAATAAGAACGAGTTCATCCGCCACGCCGAGCCGCTGTACTTTGATTCGATCCCGCTGATGACAAGGAACTACAAGTAATGAAACTGACACTTGAGATCTGGCGTCAAGCCGGACCGACCCAAGAAGGCCACTTCGAGACCGTCCAGGTGGACGATGCCTCTGAGCAGATGTCCATCCTGGAGCTGCTGGACCACGTCAACGAGGGCTACATTGAGCGCGGCGAAGAGCCCTTCGCCTTCGCCTCTGACTGCCGTGAGGGCATCTGTGGTACCTGTGGTCTGACCGTCAACGGCCGTCCACACGGCCCTGGACAGAACACCCCGGCCTGCCAGCAGCGCCTGTTCAACTTCACCGATGGACAGACCGTCAAGCTGGAGCCATTCCGTTCCGCTGCCTACCCGGTTATCAAGGACATGATCGTCGACCGTGCGGCACTGGATCACGTGATGGAGCAGGGCGGCTACGTCTCCATGGATGCTGGTACCGCTCCGGATGCGGATACCCTGCACGTCAACCATGAGACTTCCGAGTACTCGCTGGACCACGCCGCCTGCATCGGCTGCGGCGCCTGCGTTGCTGCTTGCCCGAATGGTGCTGCACACCTGTTTACCGGTGCGAAGCTGGTGCACCTGTCCCTCATGCCGCTGGGTAAGGAAGAGCGTGGCCGCCGTGCCCGCAACATGGTCGATGACCTGGAAGCCAACTTCGGCCACTGCTCCCTCTACGGTGAGTGCGCTGATGTGTGCCCGGCCGGCGTTCCCCTGACCGCAGTTTCCGCGGTTACCCGCGAACGTGCACGTGCTGCTTTCCGTGGCAAGGACGACTAAGCTAAGGTTATTCCGTAGGAATACAAGGAACGAGAGAAAGACAGAAAGACTCCGCCATGAGCGATAACACCCACGCAGTCGCTGACTACACCAGCGAGACTTACCCGGAGTTCTCCGGAAAGATTCAGGACACCTACATTGAAGGCTACGACCCAGTTTCCTTCGGTGCTCCTCATTCTTCCCTCATTCGCACCTCCACCTGGGTGGGCATGGGTCTGATCCTGTCTTGCCTCCCGGCCGCCGGCATCCTCATCTGGGGCCTCGGCGTGTGGGATACCCCGCTGGGCACCGCCGGCGAGGGTGACTACACCCTGACCACCATCATCGGCATCATCGCTCTAGCCGTTGTGGCTATCGCCGCCTTCAGCACCGTCCACTATGGTCGCCGCTACTACCGCAAGTACCGCAAGGAAACTGGCCGAGCCAACTAAATCGTTTCTTTAGTACACAACCCCCGCTTCCACCAGCATGCATGACATGCAGGGAGGCGGGGGCTGTTGCATATTCGCCCCTTCCAGCGACTCTTTGAGTCTTGTGGCTAAGCCTAGAAGTTCGTCGGGATTATTTGCGGGCCGTTGTTGAGACAGATTTCTTTGTGCTGCGCGCACAAACTTAGCGAGTATGCTGGCGTCGCGGGCTAGTGGGGAAGTGGCAGGCAACCCCGCTTGTATTACCTGTAGGTGCTTGGCGGCACTGTTGGCGGCGTCTAGTGCGTACTCGTAGTCTCCAGTGTCCCCGTGCGCCCCAATAAACAACGCGCACAGTTGCGTGTCCTAGGCTTCATGAACAATGTCTGCCATTACTTCACCTTTCTACCCTTTTCCGGCTCGCGTTGAATGTAAGATTCTTGGCAACCTTTAAAAGATAGGACTCGGTTAATGCATATATCTAATATTTATCTCGCCTACGTCAAACGCTTCTTTCTATCCGATCCTGATGCAGCAATCCAGGTTTTGGCAGGTGCCAGTTTTGATGAGCAAGAGATTCTCGAGTGGATTGAAGAAGGCAAAAAAGTAGACCATGACATTTGGTACGAGAAAATTCCGATAGCGAACCCTCCCCATTCTCTCAGTTCGCCGAGTGAGGTATTAGTTTATTTCGATGGGTGTTCTTTTAACGAAGGTTGGGAACATGATTTCCAGTGGACAGATCCAGTAGGTCGTAGAGCCCTTATCCCCGAAAAGTTTAATGGAGTTGTACGCCCCCAACCTGAGACAGAAGGAGTGCTACGGGAAGACGGATATGTAGGTAATGATTACTATCTGTGGAGAGTTCCTTGCCCATGGAAAAGCCGCTACCTTTTAGCTCCGTTCCAGGAAAAGAGTAATGAGTTCATTGACTACGGACGTCCGTTTACGGTTTGAGCATAATTAAATCGTAAAATCATGATGCGAGAAAAGTGACCTTAACTAGAGCAGTTAGTTAAGGTCACTTTTGTTTGTGCTGATTTTCATCATTAGGGCGAACTGAACCAACCGCACAAACTAACCAGCTGATGCTGCCGCAGAAGTCACAGGAGCGACTGCCTTGCCCCGTGTGATTGTCACGTCCTGGTACTCGTTTACGCGTGCGCGCCCTAACGTTTTGAACGCTCTTTGTCGCTCATACTGATACGTGAATGCGCCGGCGTATTGCCTGACACAAACGTCCTACTACCTAGTCACCAGTGTTCACGGTTCCTGACCACTATCTATGGTCGCTGGTGCGCTCAGTTTCATGGGGCATTTTAAGAATTGTCCTCCAACCAGGAAAGAATAGTACGACTTCTTGGGTTGTGCCGCCTACACTTTCCAAGCGGAGGATTTTGAACGAGCCCATTCTGGAAACTGGGGTAAGCAAAGAGGGAATACTCATAGCGGTATATCTAGTGTGCTGATTGCCCGCGACGTAACTAATGAATTTGTCACTGGCTGGGCAGGAAAATGATCATGCTGCAGAATGGGCAGGATGTGTCAAAAATCTTCCACTTCTTTGGCAGTGAAGCTAGAATAGTCTAGTTGTATGTCCTCTCGGAAAATTTTCCTTCGTCCAGAGCATAGCCATCCAAGCTCTTTATGGCCTTCTGAAGAGCTAATAGTTACTGGATCTAAGAAAAGAGGATTTTATCTTCCTGAGGACATAGGAATTAAGCCAGATTTAGGAAACGAAATCCTTGAGTGGACGAGGGATTTTCAGCACAATTTTCTCGAAAAGCCTGATAGCTTCCATCAGCGTCCCCTCTGGAAAGATCAATTCGATAGGTTTCGATGGTATGAAGTCGGCTGGGATATTACATACAACTTGAGGGATTCTTTACCGTCGGTGCAGGTAGTTCCCCAGTTTTCTCAATTTGTTTTTTCCATCAATGAGCGAAGAGAAAATTTCGGACAGAAGCCTCTATGCTTTCCCAGGGATAAACGCGAAGGGTACGTATGCATAAGTAACGTTAGGAATGAGGAATAATCGTGCACAGCATTCTCTGGGATAACTTTTGCGAGAATCAAAACTTAACTGAGTTTGAGGAAGTATCCGATCTGTCTTCTTCCGGTGTTCTAGCAAGTCTCATAAAGCACAATTCCGCTAGAGAAGTATCTTTTGACTGCGTCCATTATCCCGGAGGAACCACAGATAAACATGGGGCGTTCACCGACTATACGACCTACCATGTGGATGCTTTTCCTGCTCAATCTGAGATGATCACCTTTTGTGACGGGGAGAAAATTAATTATCTTGGCCCAGAGGTGCGCAACAATCAGATTATTCACCGGGCAGCACCACCGTCGAGCACCGGCTGGCCCCGCATTCTTCTGGACTACAAAGGGTATCCCGAATTCTGGGGAGATACACTCAAAAAGCCACCGCGACTTCATTATCCTCGGTCCATCACGTTAGCGAGAAAGCCTTTTGACTTTGAACATTATATTCGAGTCGTAAGCTATTCCGATACAGAAATGAGTGAGCATCAAATGTGGAAGGAGGCGGTCATCGATACAGAATTTTCCATGGCAGTTCTTTTAGCCCGTCATTGGGGATCAAACATTGATGATGTGTGGATCTCGCTTCACGTTGAAGAGCGTAGTGACTGGCGCGCACCCGAGAGCAAAACAATTGACTATTGCTGGGATTTTTAATGCTGGGATCGGAACTTTCTTATTCCTAGCTCTACAAGGCTGTATAAGCTAAAAGCAAAAGTGATGGCCTAGGGCCGATTTACTTACCGTGTTCAGTCAATGGTTTAACATGGGAAAAGGTCTAGACTAAAAAATAAATCCGATAAGACATAAGGAAAAGGTTAGCCGTGATTCGTTAGCGGAATGTAAAGCTCTGTGTCTACTCTTCTGTCTGCTTTCATCCTTCTCAATTCCATAAAATGCTGAGGAACGTTGTTGCTGACTTCCCCAAGCCACTCGATTTTATCTCCTGATCCATAGTCCAAGTCCCCGACAAATGGGTCTCCAGCAAGTTGATCCGCCCAACCTTTTACAGCAGTATCTTCCTCCGAAGAGACGCCCCCAGTACTCGGTATTGGGGGCAATTCCATACCAACATACGCAAGTCCTCGCGTAACTCTCATTACTGAAAATACGCAGTAGACGAATTGGGGAGTTCTCCAGGCCGCTCTAAGCTCGACAGCCCCTGGGGAAATCAGGTTTTCTTCAGCGAAATATCTCTTCAAAAGAGAATTCATATACCCTCCGAAAGCTGATGAGCTCCACTCAGTCTTCATGTTCCACACTTCACACTTCAATGCGCCAAAATTTTTGTCCTGCACCAATTCACTGTAGTTTACAGCCGAAAAATATTCTCAAGGGTTTATTTCTAGAATCGTGCTCTGAAGTGCCCCGAGTTTTGGAGGCAGAGCTCGCCCCAAGCAATAATAGAAATCAAGGCAAATTCCTAGGAACAAAACTCGGGGCAATTCAATTGGAACCACCGCAAGCCCGGACATCGAGGGCCGGAAAAATAAAGAAATCCCCCCGCTTACACCGGGCCGCCCTGGGTCAGAGCCAGAGTTTTTCGCGAGTGCGCATCAGCCAGATGCTTCCCCAGCGCGTGAGCTTGGGGTGAAAAGGAGTGCTGAATCTGGGGAGAGAAGCCGCGAGTCCTGCTGATAGCTTCAGCAGCCGCCAGAATGCGTACACATGCCGCCACTGCCCCGGAGTAATGTCCGGAGCCACCTAAGCGACCGACCGACCGACCGACGGAAGAACCCCCGCTAGTGCCCCTTTTTTTCACACTGGAGGCACGGCGCTCTCTCCCTCCCTCAGGAAGGCTGGGGGTTGCAGGGCTTGAGCAGCGTCGAAAATTCAAGCGGTGATTAGCGCCCTTGTTCGATAAAAGCTCCTAGTGCTTCAGCCACAAGGGCCTGCAGGGTGACGCCGCGCGAGCGGGCCGCATCAGTCGCTCGAGCCTTGAGGTCAGCAGGCACGCGTACGTTCATCGATACAAGCGCGGGGGGCGTGGCAGCGGCAGCTCCAGGGCGTGGAGGGTAGCGACTTGGACGTCCTCGACGGTGTAGTGCTCGCCTAGGCGGTGAGCAGCCTCCGGGGCGAAAGACTCCAGGCGGGCGCGGGCAGCTTGGGCAGCGGGTGAGGGCGGACGTTTACGTGTAGACATGATTTCATGTGTACACGACGGATAGCTAGGTTGCTGATTTTTGTTGAAGTGTCCCAGGTTTTGTTCCGTTTGAGTAGATGGGAAAATCTGGAACATGCCAAGGAAATTTGACCAGGATGCCAAGGACCGTGTGGTTCGTCTTGTGGAAGATCGCATCTTGGCGGAAAATATGTCGATGCAGGCGGCGTGCCAGGCAGTAGCTCCAAAGTTGGGGGTTTCATGGCACACGGCTCGTCAATGGACTTAAGCCTGCCCGCCGTTCGGGAAACGTCCCAGAGTCTGTGCCTGAAGATTTGGCCGCCGAAAAAGCGAGGTTGCGTCGTGAAAATCAAGAGCTACGCGATACTAATGAGCTACTGAAGGCTGCCTCGGCTTTTTTCGCGTCAGAACTCGACCCAAAACGTCGGAAATGATCCGGTTCATCGATGAATACCGGAATTGTTTCTCTGTTGAGTTCATTTGTAAGACGTTGAAAAGTAACCGGGCTGGTGGGTTTATCACCTCGCGTGGGTATCGCCAGTCCAAGGCCCGTGGATTAAGCGCTCGTCGCCTTCGCGATGCTGTTCTGGTTGAACGCATTAGTGCTGTTCATCGAGACAATTACGGCGTCTACGGCGTGCGGAAAATGTGGCATGCTCTCCGCCGTGACGGAATAGATATCGGTCGTGAACAAACCGCTCGGTTGATGCGCCTGGCCGGTGTTTCTGGCAAAGGCAAAGGTGGATCACCAATTACAACCCGAAAAGCTAACATGCCTGATCTGCGCCCAGACTTGGTCGAGCGTAAATTCAAAGCTCAAGGACCGAATAAGCTGTGGGTTGCTGACATTTGCGTATGTGCGCACGAAAAAGGCTTTGTGTATGCCGCGTTTGTCACCGACGTTTACTCCCGACGGATCGTTGGGTGGGCGTTATCAGACTCCATGCGTACCGAAGCACTGCCGCTGCAAGCTCTCAACCAGGCGATCGTGTGTGCTGAGGAAACAACAGGTCTCATTCACCATTCGGATCAAGGCTCGCAGTATGTCAGCGTGGTCTACAACGAGCGACTTGCCCAGCACGGGATTGCCGCTTCTACTGGGACTGTTGGCGACTCCTATGACAATGCTCTTGCTGAAAACGTTAACGGCTCCTACAAGAACGAGCTGATCCATACTCGCAGGTGGAATGACGTTGTCCAAGCAGAAATCGCTACGTTCGAGTGGGTGTCATGGTGGAACGAGACGAGACTTCACCAAAGCTTGGGATACCGAACCCCAGTCGAAGTGGAAACCGAATTTTGGAAGCAGAACCCGCCGCAAGAAATAATAGAAATCAAGGCAAATGCCTAGGAACAAAACTCGGGGCACTTCAATGTCAGTGGTTGTGCTGGTGGTAGGCCTATATGTTGCGGGGGAGTAGTGGGGCTGCGTGGCTTTTACGCCAGTTGCTGGTGGTTCGGAATGCTTGGCCTTGGCGCAAAATCTTGCGGCCAATTTCGCCGCGTTTGAACCCGAAAAGGGCGTGGAACATTTTCACCGTGGCGGTCGCATCGGCTACTGCCGCGTGTGCGTCCGGATTATCTAGTCCTAGGCGGTCGAGGAGTGTCGGTAGGCTGTAGGGGCCACGGTCCAGTAATTGCTTGGCAAGGTCAATGGTGCCAATAACGGGGAAGAACTCGTCCGTGGCATCGTCGACACCGGACGTGCGGGCTGTTTCCGTGAGGATCAATTTTGAACCCGAAGAGGGCATTGGCAGGCGTCCATAATTAATGAACCGAGTTCTAGCGAAAATGTGGTTTCCTGAACCCCTAGGTACTCTAAGACGCCTTCCAAGGAACCTGACTTCAGGATGATGCTCACATTCTTCGTTCATAAACTTAACTACTGAAGGCAGAGGTCGAGTGCTTTTAAATACGCACTAGGCTTAATAGCCGAAATCCGAATACACCTTCCCAACCCAAGGAGAACTCATGACGCACCGCGCGGACGAAGGCCTCGAATCGGCAGCCGCATCGGCACCGGAGCCGGCATCGTCGGGTGCTGCTCCCGTTCCGCAGGCCGGTAACCAGGAGGCCCGGCGGGCGGACTTGCGGCGGTGGAAGGCGATTGCGCTGTCGTTCCTGATTGGTGCGGCGGTGATCTTTTTGGGGTGTTCGTGGTGGCAGGCGTCGGAAAGCGGGGCACCAGTGTGGGTGGGCTACGTGCGTGCAGCGGCCGAAGCCGGCATGGTGGGTGGCCTGGCGGACTGGTTTGCAGTGACCGCGCTCTTCCGCCGGCCTATGGGACTGCCCATCCCACATACGGCGCTGATTCCGAATAACAAAGACCGCGTGGGCGATGCCCTGAGTGACTTTGTGGAGGAAAACTTCCTCACCGCGGATGCGCTGAGCGCCAAGGTGCGCGAGGCAGAGCTACCGCTATGGCTAGCGCGCCAGGGGGTCGAGCCCGGCAAGGCGGAGGAAGTCTCCGCTTGGATTGGTGAGCGTGCGGCCAGCGTGGTGTCGGATTTGGATCCTGCGGAGGCGGAGCACTTCATCCGCACCCAGGTCATGGACCGCCTAGCCGAGCCGGAGTGGGGCCCGCCGCTGGGCAGGCTGCTGGAGGGCTATATTGCAGATGGCAAGGCGCGCCCCCTGGAAGACGACCTCATTGAGTGGGCACACGGAAAGATTTTAAGCATGGAGTCCACCGTGGTCACCGCCATTGATGAGCGCATGCCCGGCTGGGCGCCGCGCTTTGCCCGCGAGATGGTGGGGGAGAAGGTCTATACCGAGCTCGTAGAATTCGCCGATGAGGTCCGCCGCAACGGCAACCACGAGGCACGCCTAGCCATTCGCCGCAACTTGTCCAAGCTGGCCTCCGATCTGCAGTGGGATGAGGACATGCGCGGGCGCATCGAGGGCATCAAGCAGGAGATGCTCGCCTCTGACCAAGCACAGCAGGCGCCAGCCGCCATGTGGCGTACGGTCTCCACCACGCTCATTGACCAGCTCAATGACTCGGAGTCCTTCCTACGCCAAAAGATAACGGCCAAAGTCAAGGAGCTGGCGCACCGCCTGCTCGAGGACTCCGAATTCTTAGCCCAGGCCAATGCGCTCGTGGACAAGGCCGCGCGCTATGCCGTGGAGAAATTCGCCCCGGAAATCATCGCGATTATTCCAGAAACCATCAAACGCTGGGATGCGGAGGAAGCCTCCCAAAATATCGAGCTCATGGTAGGCAAGGACCTGCAATTTATTCGTTTGAACGGCACCGTCGTCGGTTCCCTGGCAGGATTGGTGATATTCGCAGTCAATCACCTTATCTTTGGCGCTTAGACAAAAGGAGTAATGAACAATGCGCGATAATAAGAAGATTTTTGATTCCCTCAAGGATGCGGGCAGCGCTGCCTTTGACGTAGCCAAGGACTTCGGCGGACGCCTGCAGGAGGAGCGCGCCCAGCACGCTCATGGCGCGGAGGCCAAAAGCCCCTATGGCGCCTCCGGCAAGGAGGGCCTGGTGGATAAGGCCACTGCCACCGCGAAGGAATTCGGTGCCACTGTGAAGAAGGCTGCGGATGGCACCCGCGAGTCCGCTGCTTTCGACGCCGCTAAGGGCAAGTTCTCCACCGCCTATAACGAGACCCGCGAGGGCGTCATGGACGCCTATAATTCCGCCCAGGCCCGCCGTGCGGAAAAGAAGAATGCGGCGCGCCCTGGCCAGGATTCGGCTCCTTCGCACGGCGATAATATTATCGATGGCGAAGTAATCGACACCGACGACCCACAGAATTAACCTGCATGAATTCACTTTTTGAAATTGCGTACTACTTGGATGCCTATATTTTGCGCATCCTCGCCCTGACCGCCATCATCGGCGCGATCCTCGCCGCCACCACGCGCGAGGATGCCTTCCGAGCCGGCGACCGTCAAGGTAAGTGGGTGTGGGTAGGCCTGCTGGCCGGCTCCGCAGTAGCGATGGCCACTGGCTTGGCTTTTCTGTCTTGGATCGGCGCCGTCATTACCGGCGTGTACTGGTTTGATGTGCGCCCGCAGCTCAAGGCCATTATCAACGGCGACTACAGCTACTAATGCTTAATTTGCTTGACGCCCCGGCCGCGACGGTCAAGGAGCGCGCCGCCGATAACACCGTCCTCGTCTCCCCGCACCATGTTTCCCTTGCCGCAGGCGCGGGCGCGGCCGATATTATTTCTGTCGCGGGGTATCCCACCGGCCGCCACCACACTCTTATCAAGGCCTCCGAGGCGCGCCTGGCCATCCAATCGGGCGCCAGCGAGGTATGGGTCAGCCTCGATGCGAGCGTAGCGGATGCCAATGCCGTGCTCTCCGAGCTCATTGCCATCCGCGAGGCCTGCCCCGATCCGGCCCGCTTGGGCCTCATCGTGCCGGACGCCCCGCTTGCCGACGCCACCCTTAAAGCCGCCCACCAAGCCGGCTACCAGCGCCTCATTGTGCGCAGCCGCAAGACCGCGGATTGCGCGGAATCCGCGGCCGGTGAAAAAGGCAAGGAAAAAGGCAAGGAAAAAGGCAAGGAAAAAGGACCGGCGTCGGCTGCTACCACTCTTCCGGTCCTCGAGTTTCCCGCTCCCGCGGTTTAGGCGGCTTTCTCCTGCGCGTCCTGCTGCGGCGCGCCATTGCCCGTGGCGCCGCCCTGGCCCGCGGAGTCACCGCCGCCGGCGAACTTATCTATGTCCTTCATCGGAACATCGGTGCCGGTGATGGTGAGCTTGAGCTCGCCATCGAGCACCTCTACGGAATCGACGTTCATGTCAGAACCCACGAACTGATCCGACATGCCATTTTGCAGGGCGGAGGAGATGGCTTCGGTGGCCTGATCCGGCAGCTCGAGGCCAAAGATGGAGGCCTCGGTGGCGCGGATATCGAGCTTTCCATCGTGGGCGGTGGGCTCCAGCGAGAGGTTGGCAAGGCCGCCGGCAAACTTCACGTCCAGCACGTGGTCTTGCTCATTGGCGTTAATCTCCGTGACCACCATATTGCCCACCTTCTCGCTGCCGGCCTGCTCGGAAATGCCTTTTTGGAAGGAAGCCAGCAGGTAGTCATCCGGCACGGTGGTGGAAGCGCGCAGCTTGCCGGCCACCGGATTCTCCTGGTCGGTGCTCATATCTTCTACGTGGATCTCTGAGGCAGGTTGGCCCTTGATATCAGTGCCGTCGATTTGCAGGGTGGACGGCGTGGTCATATCCATCTGGGAAATGGAGCCCTTAAACAGCCCTACGAGCAGCGGGCTGCCGCCAAAGCTGACGGAGGGATCTTCTTTGACCTGGATACCCTCTTCCTCGGCAGCCTGGTTAAATTGCGAGGTCATCTGGTGACCGATGAACCAGCGCAGACCGAATTCGGCCAAGAGGATGAGCACGAGTAGTGCCACGAGGATGCCAATGATGATTTTCCAGGCGAGTGAACCTGCCGATTTCTTCGAAGCCATGCGTACCAGTGTGGCGCATGAGACGGCGCGGGGCAAAGTTTGCGGGAGTTCTCGGACACATTGCTAGGCATTTCACAGCTGCCCCAGCTGTCATCACCGAGCTGCGCGTTTAGTCCCGTGGCGCGACGGACTCCCAGTCCACGGTCAGCACATTATCGCGCAGGCGCCGGCGGATGGGGTGGATAGTAAAGGGGGCGTCGGCAAGCGCGGCTCGTGCCATGCGCCAACGCACGCGCGGGCCGTAGGGCGCCCACCCCGCCGCGTGGTCCCAGGCCTCGTCGGCGGCTTTGAGCAGCTCGTGGATGGGCTCGCCGGGAACGTTGCGGTGAATGAGGATTTTGGGCAGGCGCTCGGCGATGTCTGAGGGCCGCGCCACATCGAACGGGTCCCACGCCAGGGTGAGTGTCCGCGGGCCGTGGGCATCCAGCAGCAACCAGGCCGCGCGCCGGCCTAGCTCATCGCAGGTTCCCTCCACAAAGAAGCCACCGGGGGCCAGCCGAGAACACACCGTCTGCCAGGCCTCCTGGACCTGGTCCACGTCGTATTGGCGTAGCACATTGAACGCGCGCACCAGTTGCGGCCGGTAGCCAGCCAGTTCAAAACCGCCAAGCTCGAAGCGCACGCCATCGCGCGGCGGCAGAACCCGGTCCGGGTGGATTTCGAGCCCGCGGACGTCTACCTGCGGATTCGCCCGGCGCAGCCACCCTGCCCATTCCACGGTGGTGGCGTGCGAGGCCCCGTAGCCTACGTCGAGCGCGAGCGGCTTTTCCACGTGCCGCAGCAGCGTGGAAATCTCCGGGTGCGCGAGCATCCATCTATCGCAGCGGCGCAGGCGATTGTGATTGGTAGTGCCGCGGGTAATAACGCCAAAAGGCCGACCCGCAGCTGCGCTAGCGCGCAGATTATGTGCGTGGTCGGCCATAGATTTCTGTTCTGTAGAACTTAGGCGTTCTCAGAAATCCACTGCTCGGTGAGCTTTCCTTCGTTATCGAAGAGCTCAGCCAGGGATTCGCCCACCTTCGGCTCGATGGCGGCACCCATCATCGGGATATTGACGGAAATCTCGTTGACGTAGGACAGCTTGGTCATCTCGCCCTCACCAGCCAGGGAGATATCGCCCTTGAAGTCCACCGGGGTGCCCTTGACATCTGCGGTGTAGTTAACGTCAGCAGCTTCACCGTTGAGCTCGCCTACGGTGACCACGCGCTTGACCTTGAGGTCCTGGGAGACCATGGCGCGCACTGCCTCTGGCAGCAGGGTGGTCGGCAGGACCTCGAAAAGGGTGGCAACGTTATCGCTGAAGTCATGCACCTGACCCGCCTCAGGGGAGAGGTTGGCCACGATGTACTCCCAGTATTCCTTGGTGAGCAGCGCCTTGTACACCTTTTCGATGGGCTGATTGATGGTTACGGTGTTTTCACTACGGGTTGACATGCTTAACAGACTACCTTGGTAGGCGTGCTTGATAAATCTTTGACGCAACAGCTCACAGCGATCGACGGCGTGGAACTGGACTCCACTGCCACCTTCGCAGATCTGACTACGCTGCGTGTGGGTGGAAAACCGCAGGCCGCACTGCGCTGCTCGCAGCCGGATGCCGCCGTGTCCGTTGTCCGCGCCCTGGATCGCGCTGCGGTGAAGTTCATAGTCGTCGGCGGCGGGTCCAACCTCTTGGTGGCCGATGGCTCCGTGGATGTCGTCGCTGTCATCCTCGACTTTGATGAGGTGTCCATGGACCCCGAATCCGGTCTGGTGCGCGCGCAGGCGGGCGCCAACTGGGATGACGTGGTGGCTCGCTCCGTTCAGCTTGGCCTGGGTGGCATCGAGTGCCTGTCCGGCATCCCCGGCACGGTGGGCGCGGTTCCGGTGCAAAACGTGGGCGCCTATGGCGCAGAAATCTCCGAGGTACTTACCCGCGTGCGCCTTTATAATCGCCGCACCGATACCGATGAGTGGGTCCCCGCCTCCGATCTGGAGCTGGCGTATCGCTATTCCAACCTAAAGTTCACCGGCCGCGCCGTCGTGCTCGAGGTAGAACTCCAGCTCAACAACGATGGCCTATCCCGCCCGTTGCGCTTTGGCCAACTTACTCAGAACCCGGGCGAGCGCCGCCCCGTGTCTGAGGTCCGCGAGGAGGTCTTAAAGCTGCGCCGCGGCAAGGGCATGGTGCTCGACCCTTCCGATCATGACACCTGGTCTGCCGGCTCCTTCTTCACCAACCCGGTGGTGGACTCCGCTCTTGCCGACGCCGTGCAGGCCAAGGTTCGTGCCTCGCTTGGCGACGCCACCGCGGACTCCATGCCCCGCCACCCCTCCTCCGAGGCCGACCGGGAAAAGCTTTCCGCGGCCTGGCTCATTGATCGCGCCGGGTTTGCCAAGGGCTACCCAGGCTCTGGCCGGGCTACGCTTTCGACCAAGCACACGCTGGCGCTCACCAACCGCGGCGAGGCCACGGCCGCCGATATCGTGGACCTTGCCCGCACCATCCGCGACGGCGTCCGCGATGCTTTCGACGTGGAGCTCGTGCCCGAACCCGTCTGGATTGGCCTCGCCCTCGACGAGTAGCGCGAGGTTGCCGCTTCACATTGGGGCCTAAAACCTATAAAGCGGCCACGATAGCGCCCTAAACCACACGGTTTTCGGGTCTATCGTGGTCGCTTTGCGGGCGTGGCGCCTGTCGCGTTTGTTGCGCCGCGAAGGTTTCTGGATTAGGCCGCCATGACCTGAAGCCACTCATCCTTAGCACCCAGGAAAGCGCGTGCCGCTTCCTGCGCACCTTCCAGGCTGTGGTGCGCACCCCAACCGCACTGCTCTTCGTTGGCCGCGGGTACCTCGGTGGCGTTAAGAATATCGTTGAGCGCGCCTTCTACCGCGCGCAGCAGCTCGTCTTGTTCCATGCCATTAGTGATGGCATAGAAGCCGGTACGGCAGCCCATTGGGGCAAAACCGATGAGCTTATCGGTGTAATTGCGCATGAAGTTGGCCATCATGTGCTCCACCGAATGCAGCGCCTTGGTATCAAGGTGATCTTGATTAGGCTGGCAGAAGCGCAAGTCGTACTTAATGATTTCGACGCCGCCGCCCAAGTCCGTGCGGTCGGCCACGCGAATATACGGCGCGCTGACGAGGCGGTGGTCGAGTTCGAAGGACTTTACGTTGAGCTTCTTATCATTCTGTTCAGTCATGCTTCTCCAGTGTAATCACAGCTGAGTGTCACTTCCTGAAATAGATTCTTTACCGCATACGCTGGGATAATATGAGCACACTGGACGATTCCGCCGAGGTCCCTGGCGCCGCGAGCACGGCGGGCGAAGACCTGTCGGCCGACGCCCCGTATGTCGACGAGCCGACCGCCACTGCATGGCCGAGCGCCCCGGCCACTCCGGTAAGCGAATCCGTCTATGAGGGCGCGGATAAAATCGTGCCGAGTACCGCGCCCACCGTGGTAAAGATTGAAGGCCACACCGAAGATGTGGACCCGCTGGCTCGCGGCAACCGCCTGCGCAAGGAAAGCTGGGGGCTGGTGCTCCGCCGCGTGTGGGCGGACTTCTTCCACGATGCCTTGATGGATCGCGCCGCCACGATGACGTACTTCACGCTCATGGCCTTTGCCCCTACGGTGCTCGCGGCCTATTCGATAGCCACGCTCATCTTTTCCTCTCGGCGCGCCGAGGTACACGAATTAACCGCGCAGTTCATTGCGGATTACGTGCCCAGTTCGATGACGGAGCAGGCCGAGCACCTCGTGGGCTCCATCATTGGTTCCACAGCCCAAGGCACCTTCGCGTTGGTGGTATCCGTGCTGGTTTCTCTTTTTGCCGCCTCGGCCTATGTGCGTGCCTTCTCGCGCACCGCCAATACCGTCTACGGGCGGGTAGAGGGCCGCGGAATAATCCGCACCTGGGCACTCATGTGGGGGCTTACTATCGTCCTGGTCATCGGCGCGGTTATCGTGCTTTTTGCTAACCTGCTGCGCGATACCATTGTCAGCGGTGTGGTTGAACCGTTAGCCGGCAAGCTAGAGATGCAAGGCACCGCGGACTTTTTGGGCGGCATCTTTATGCCGGTGTGGAATTGGCTGCGCTTCCCGCTCACCGTGGTGGTCGTGCTGACGTTGATTGCCATCCTGTACCACTTTTCCCCGAATGTGCGGCCGGCGCGCTTCCGCTGGATAACTCTCGGTTCCGTGGTGGCGCTTAGCACCAATGTCGTGGTGTGGGGAGCCTTCGCGCTGTATACCCAGCGCTTTGCTGGGGCCAGCGTCTACGGCGCCTTCAGCCTCATCATGGCCGTATTCATGGCCGTATGGCTATCTAATACGATGCTCATTTTGGGCATCAAAATTGATGCGGAGGTATTGCGAGCCAAAGAGCTGCAACTGGGCCTGCACGCCGCGCGGCATATTCAGGCCCCGCCGCGTTCCGATGCCGCCGCCAAATCCCAAGCCCGTGCCCAACATGACCTGGAAGAGCGGTCCGAGCGCATCTACAAACAAGCGGTGCGTAAAGCAGAAAACGACGCAGACTAATCGCGGTGAAGGCGGGCGAGGAGATCGCGGCGGCGCAGCTTGCCTAGCTGATCTTCGGCGAGCTTATCCATGACAAAGAATTTTTGCGGCACCTTATAGCGCGCCAGCAGCCCGCGGCAATGCTCGCGCAAGGCAGCTTCGTCGAGCCGGGCACCAGGAGACAGGACCACGCAGGCAGCGACGTCCTCAGAACCATCGGAGCGGGGAGTGCCTACGACGGCGGCTTGGGCGATATCGGGGTGGGAGGTTAAAGCCTCCTCCACCTCCCCGGGATAAACATTGAAGCCGCCGGTAATGATGATTTCTTTAATGCGGCCCACCAACCGGATATGGCCATCGGGCTCGCGCACGCCCATGTCTCCGGTGCGGAACCAGCCCTCGTGGAAGGCGGCTGCGGTAGCGGGGGCGTCGGCAAGGTAGCCGCCAAAAACCTGCGGGCCGCGGGCGAGGATCTCGCCGGCCACGCCATCCGGTTGGGTACGGCTGAGATCGGCCGGATCGCCGATGCGCAGCTGCGTATCCGGTAAAGGCAGGCCGATGGTGCCGGCGCGTCGGCTGTCATCAAGGGGATTGATGGTCAGCACAGGAGAGGTTTCTGTCAGCCCGTAGCCTTCCACCAGCAGGCCGCCGGTGCGTGCCTCCCATGGCTCGATGATGCGTGAGGGGAGCGAGGCCGCGCCCGAGATGGAATAGCGCACCCCGCCGAGATCCGAGGGAGACTCGGAATCAGCGGCAGTGGCAGCGTAGTTCATGGCGCGCTCGTAGATGGTAGGCACGCCCGGCATCCAGGTGGGGCGGCGGGTGGCAAGCGCTTCCGTCACTGCGTCGGTGTGTGGAGCGGCAAGCAGGATAATCTCGGCCGCGCAGCGCACCGCAAGCAGCACGCTCATCGTCAGGCCATAGGAATGGAACATGGGCAACGCGGCCAGGAAGCGCTCATGGCCGGGGCGCAGTGGGGCCTGAGTTTCTAGCTGCAAGCAGTTGGCAGCGAGGTTGCCGTGGGTTAAGACCACGCCCTTGGGGCGGGCGGTGGTGCCGGAGGTGTAGAGGATAAGGGCGGCGTCGGCAAGCGCGGCTGGGTACGGCTCCACCGGGGTACCGGAAAGGGGAAGGGGCTTGCTAAGGGAAACGGAGATGGTGGTCTCCACCTGCGCGGAAACGGTGGGGGCAATGTCCTCCCAGGCAATGGCCACGCGGGCGCCATGATGGGCGAGCAGCGGGGTGAGCTCGTGCGCGGTATAGCGCGGGTTATGCTCCACCACCACCGCGCCTAGGCGCAGGATGGCGAAGAATGCCACCACGTGTTGCGGGCAATTAGGGAGTAGGAGCGCCACCCGGTCGCCGGGGCGCACGCCCATCTCGCGCAAGGCGCCGGCCGCGGCCGCCACCTGGGCATCGAGCTCGCTATAGGTTAGCGTGTGGCCGGCGAAGTAGGTGGCCGGGCGCTGTGGAAACTGTGCGACGGCCGCCGTGAGGAAATCCGTCAAGGTAGCGCCATAGTGAATTTCTGCCATAGCCGATAAGTTTAGGCCTTTGCCTCCAACAGCTCGAGCAGGTCCTTACGCACCTGGTGGCGGCGAATCTTGCCTAGATGGTCGCGCGCCAAATCCTCAAAGTGATAGAACGTGCGCGGGACCTTGTAGCGGGTAAGGCGCTCGCGGCAAAATTCCTTCAATCCCTCGGGATCGAGCACGGCGCCATCGCGCAGGGTGACGCAGCCGACGACGTCCTCCGAACCATCCTGGCGGGGGCGACCCACGGCGGCGACGTCCACCACATCGGGGTGCTGCGCGATGGCCTCTTCCACCTCGGCGGGATACACGTTGAAGCCGCCGGTGATGATGATTTCCTTAATGCGGCTGACTAGGCGGACCCAGCCGTCTTCTTCCATGACTGCCATGTCTCCGGTGCGGAACCAGCCGTTATGGAAGGACTCCTCTGTTGCTTCTTGGTTGCCAAAATAGCCTTGGAAAATTTGCGGACCACGCGCGAGCAACTCGCCTGGCTGGCCATCAGGCTGGGTTTCATCCAGATTCTTCGGATTGGCAATGCGTACCTCGGCATCTGGG
Source organism: Corynebacterium sp. LaCa117 (assembly GCF_046717765.1). Classification (NCBI taxonomy): domain Bacteria; kingdom Bacillati; phylum Actinomycetota; class Actinomycetes; order Mycobacteriales; family Corynebacteriaceae; genus Corynebacterium; species Corynebacterium sp. LaCa117. The sequence continues at coordinate 309,823 of NZ_CP177102.1, forward strand.
AATGGGAGCCCCACATAGCCAGGGCGATTCTTTCCGTTCATTGGGTTGCCAATTAACACGGGGGAGCACTCGGTCATGCCAAAGCCTTCTACGAGTCGTCCGCCGGTCATGGACTCCCACCGTTCCACGATTTCTACGGGCAGTGTAGCGGCACCGGAAAAAGCGTTGCGGATGCCGCTTAAGTCCACGTCTTTGTCTTCGGCTGCGTCCATGATCTTCTGATAGAGGGTGGGAACCCCTGGCAGCCAGGTAGGCGTGCGCTTTTTCACGATGTCCAGGATGAGCGGCATTTGTGGGGAAGGAAGCAAGATAAGCTCGGCGCCCATGTACACGCTAAAAATGCACAGTGTGGTCATGCCGTAGGCGTGAAACATCGGTAATGCGGCGAGGAAGCGCTCTTTGTGCTTTCCCATTTCTGGAACCCAAGCTTGGCCTTGGACGCAATTAGCTATGAGATTACCGTGCGAGAGCATTCCGCCTTTGGGTTTTCCGGTGGTGCCGGAAGTGTAAAGGATGAGCGCGACGTCAGCCTGGCTGATGCGTGGCATTTCTAGGGCGCTGCCGTCGCCGCCAATAGCTGAGCCGATCAGGGTAGACCACGCTACTGTGTTTGGTGCATGCTCGGTGAGCTGCTCGCGTTTAGCAGCTAGCGGTGGGATAGGCAGGCGGAGCGCGAGGCGCTTGAGTGGTGGCATGGCATCGACCATGTTGACGGAGACGATGGTCTCTAGCGGGGTAGTCGAGCGCAGCTTTTCCAGCGTGGAGGCGGTTTTATCCCAAGAGATTGCTACGCGGGCACCATGATCTCGGAAAAGGCCTTCCAATTCGTGGGCGGTATAAAGTGGGTTGTGCTCGACCACGGTGGCACCAAGTAGCTGCACCGCATAGAAGGCCGCGACGTGCTGAGGGCAGTTGGGCAGCACGATGGCCACCTTGTCGCCTGGGCGAATACCAAAAGCCTTGAGCCCGGCCGCGGCGGCGCGCACTTGGGCGTCGAGCTCCGCGTAGGTCTGCGTGCGGCCGAAGAAATAGGTGGCGGGTTTATTGGCGTTGACCCGCAGGTTATCGCGGTAATAGTCGACGATGGTTTTATTACCGTAGTCCAGCGTGTGAGGGGTCCATTCGCTGTAGTGATCGAGCCAAGCTCGGGAGGTGGAAGCGGACACGCAAAAACCTTTCGTTTGGGTAAATAATTAGTTTTAAAAAATCAGTATAGAGAAAACGTGAAGAAGCCCTCTAGTTTTCTTCCAGTGTCAGCAAAAAATGTTTGGCTTCCAGACCGCCCGCATAGCCGCCGAGCCCGCCGTCGCTGCGCAGCACCCGGTGGCATGGCCGCACGATGAGCAGGGGATTGGCACCGCACGCACTGCCCACGGCCCGCGTCGCGCCGGGCCGGCCCAGCAGCTTGGCGACGTCGCGGTAGGTGACCGTCTCCCCATAGCCAATCTCGGCCAGTTGCGCATGCACTGCGGCGCGAAAGTCGGTCGTCGCAGGCGGGTCGAGGGGCAGCTCGAAGGCGCGGCGCTGGCCGGCGAAATACTCCGCGAGCTGTGCCTGGGCGGCGTCGAGCACGTCCGCGCTGCGCTTTTCGATGCCCCCTTCCTCTACACCGCCCACCGCTTCCTGCAGGGTGCTGGCCGCGGTGAATTCGACGCGGGAAACCCGCCGCGGGCTCGCCTGCAAACGCAGGGGTCCGAGGGGGCTATCGATTAGGCGGAACAAGTTAATTCTGCTCGGCCTCGAGGCGGCGGATGAGGTCTGCCTGGACCTCGCGGCGGCGGATCTTGCCCATCTGGTCCTTGGCCAGCTCCTCAAAGTGGTAGAAGGTGCGCGGGACCTTGTAGCGGGTCAGGCGCTCGCGGCAGTAGTCCTTGAGTCCCTCCGGGTCCAGGGCGGCGCCATCGGCGAGGTCGAGGCAGGCCACGACGTCCTCGGAGCCGTCTTCGCGTGGGCGGCCGACCACGGCGACGTCATCGATACTCGGGTGCTCGCGCAGGATTTCTTCCACCTCGCCCGGATACACGTTGAAGCCGCCGGTGATGATGATTTCCTTGATGCGGCTGACCAGGCGGATGAAGCCGTCTTCTTCCATGACGCCCATGTCACCGGTGCGGAACCATTCGCCGTGGAAGGCGGCCTCGGTGGCCTCCTCGTTGTTGAGGTAGCCCTTGAAGATCTGCGGACCGCGGGCCAGCACCTCGCCTTCGACGCCGTCCGGCTGGGTCTCGTCCAGGTTATCCGGGTTGGCAATGCGCACCTGGGTATCCGGGAACGGAATGCCCACGTAGCCTGGGCGGCGGTCGGTGCTCATGGGATTGCCCACAATAATCGGCGAGCACTCGGTGAGGCCGTAGCCCTCCACCAAGAGGCCGCCGGTGTAGTTCTCCCACTTGTTGACCGTGTCCGAAGGCAGGGTAGATGCGCCGGAGAAGGCCGCGCGCACACCCTTGATGGGGATTTCTTGATCCTCGGCGGCCTTCACGATGCGCTCGTAGAGCGTCGGCACGCCCGGTACCCAGGTTGGGGTGTGCTTTTTCATCAGCTGCATAATGAGCGACATATCTGGCTTAGGCAGGATAACCAGCTCGCCGCCGATAAACTGCGCCAGGGTCACGTTCATGGTCAGGCCATAAGCATGGAAGAAGGGGAGGGCGGCGAGCATGCGCTCGGGCTTATCGCCCAAGCCCGGTACCCACGCCTTGCCCTGCAGGAGGTTGGAAAACAGGTTCCCGTGCGAGAGCATGGCGCCCTTCGGGGCGCCGGTGGTACCAGAGGTATACATGATGAGCGCGATGGTGTCCTTGTCCACGTCTTCCGGCGTGGTGATATCGCTGCCGTCGCCACCGATTGCGTTGCCCACCAAAGTTTCCCACGGCACGGTATTTGGCGCCGGGGAAGATAGCTGCTCGCGCTTGGACTTGAGCGGCGGGATAGGCAGGCGCAAAGCGGCGCGCTGCAGGGTGGGCATGGCGTTGATCATGTTGATGGACACGACCGTTTCCAGGTTGGTGGTTGCCCGCAGCTTCTCCAGCGTGGGCGCGGCCTTGTCCCAAGCGATGGCGATGCGCGCGCCGTGATCTTGGAAAAGGCCTTCCAACTCATGGGCGGTGTAGAGCGGGTTATGCAGTACCACCTGCGCACCGAGCTTCAGAATGGCATAAAACGCCGCGATGTACTGCGGCGAGTTGGGCGCGACGATCGCTACGCGGTCACCTGGCCGCACGCCGAAGGCCTTCAGGCCCGCGGCCGCTGCGCGAACCTGGCGGTCTAGCTCAGCATAGGACTGCGTACGGCCAAAGAAATAGGTTGCCGGCCGATCCGCGTTGAGTTTCAGGTTGTTGTCATAAATATCCAGCAGCGTGGTATCGCCATAGTCCAGCGTATGCGGTGTCCATTCCGGGTAGTACTGGAGCCAAGCCTTTGTTTCATATGCGGACAAAACGTGACCTTTCGGTAGCGTAGGTTTCTGGCAGGGGCCAGTATAGCGCCGCTAGAATGGAGCGCCATGCGCATCGCCATGATCTCTATGCATACATCCCCCATCGAGCAGCCTGGCTCAGGGGATGCGGGTGGAATGAACGTCTACGTCCTCAATATTGCCCGCCAATTGGCCCGCCGGGGAATCGAGGTAGACGTCTATACCCGCGCCACCCGGCCCAGCCAGGGCGAAATCATTGCGGTGGAGCCTAGCCTGCGCGTTATCAATATCGTCGCGGGCCCGTATGAGGGGCTAGACAAAGAGGATCTCCCTACCCAGCTGGCCGCCTTCGCCGGCGGCATGGTGCAATTTGCCAAATGGCAGGGTAAAAAATATGACCTCATCCACTCCCACTACTGGCTTTCTGGCCAGGTGGGGTGGCTGTTGCGGGATCTCTGGGGTATCCCGCTCATTCACACAGCGCATACCCTCGCCGCGGTGAAAAACGCCTCGCGGACGGCGGATGACACCTTGGAGTCCGAAGCCCGCCGCATCTGCGAACAGCAATTGGTGGATAACGCGGACTTGCTGGTGGTCAATACCGAGCAAGAAGCCCGCGACTTGGCCGAACATTATGATGCCGAGAGAGACATTATTCGCGTGGTCTCGCCCGGCGCCGACGTAGAGCTTTTTACCCCTGGCACGGACCGCAATACCGAGCGCTCCCGTCGCGAGTTGGGCATTCCGCTGCACACCAAGGTGGTGGCCTTTGTCGGCCGCTTACAAAAATTCAAAGGCCCGGAGGTCCTCATCCGCGCCACGGCCGAACTCTTCCGCCGCGAGCCGGCCCGCAACCTGCGGGTGCTTATCTGCGGTGGCCCTTCGGGGGCCAATACAGCGCCGGAGGCTTATAGGGAGTTGGCGCGTGAGTTGGGCGTCGATAAGCGGGTGCGCTTCCTAGGTGCCCGCCCGCCGGAGGAGCTGGTGGGGGTCTACCGCGCGGCTGATATTGTGGCGGTGCCCAGCTATAACGAGTCCTTCGGCCTGGTGTCGCTGGAGGCCCAAGCTTCGGGCACGCCGGTGGTTGCAGCGGCCGTCGGCGGGCTGCCCATTGCCGTGGCCGACGGGGAGACTGGCTTGCTGGTGCACTCGCACGATCCGGAGGATTGGGCTGATGCCTTGGCCCGCCTGCTTGACGACGACCCCATGCGCATCGCCATGGGCGAAGCCGCCGTCGCCCACGCCGCGCGTTTTAGCTGGGCCAGCTCCGCCGCAGCGCTCGCAGAAATCTATGACGAGGCCAGCCATATCGAGGTTCCAGACTGCCATCAACGGCGGGCAAGTGGAGATTAAACCTCCTACGCCGGGAGCTATTTCGTGGCATGCTGGAAACATGACTAACGGAAAGCTAATTCTCCTTCGCCATGGCCAATCCAAGTGGAACGAGTCCAACCAGTTCACTGGCTGGGTCGATGTAGATCTGACCGAAAAAGGTGAGGCGGAAGCCAAGCGCGGCGGCGAGCTGCTCGCGCAGGAAGGCATTCTGCCGGACGTCCTATATACCTCTCTTCTGCGCCGCGCTATCCGCACCGCAAACATCGCGCTCAATGCCGCCGATCGTCACTGGATCCCAGTAGTGCGCGATTGGCGCCTCAACGAGCGCCACTACGGCGCCCTGCAAGGCCTGAACAAGGCTGAGACCAAGGAAGAGTACGGCGAGGAAAAGTTCATGGCATGGCGCCGCTCCTATGACACGCGCCCGCCAGAGCTGGCTGATGACTCCGAGTACTCCCAGGCCAATGACCCGCGCTACGCAGACCTAGACAAGGTCCCGCAGACCGAGTGCCTCAAGGATGTTGTCGCCCGCTTTGTGCCGTACTTTGAAGAGGAAATCCTTCCGCGCGCCAAGAAGGGCGAGACCGTGCTCATCGCCGCTCACGGCAACTCCCTGCGCGCACTGGTCAAGCACCTGGACAATATCTCTGATGATGATATTGCCGGATTGAATATCCCCACCGGCATCCCGCTGGTTTATGAGATTACCGAGGACGGCTCGGTAATAAACCCAGGCGGTACCTACCTGGATCCGGAAGCTGCTGCTGCCGGTGCCGCCGCCGTTGCTGCGCAGGGCGGTAAGTAAGTAACTGCGCTAAAGTCCCCGGGGAGTATTCCCTGGGGACTTTGTGATGGATAGGCTAGACACGTGGAACTGATTCTTTCCTTTGCCGCCGGCGTGGTGGCCTGCGGGTTGGCGCTGCCGGCGATTTCCTGGGCGCGCGGGCGCATTGCACGCTACCGCCAGGCTACCGATGTCGGGGCCAATCAGGTCACGACGGTTAGCCAGGTGCTGCACTTGGCCGTGCAAGGATCGCCGACGGCGCTGACGGTGCTGGACCGCAGCCAGGAAATCATCATGTCTAATCCGGCCGCGCATGAGATGTCCTTGGTGCATGACCGCGCCGTTAACCCGGAGGTGTGGGAGACCGCGCAGGAGGTCTTCGAAGACAAGGAGACCCGCACCGTCGACATAGCTATTCCCAAGCGGCGCACGGGACACCGCGTGACGCAGGTCAGGGCGGTGATTAAGCCACTGACTCTTAATGACGGCCGCTTTGTCATCGTCTACGGCACCGATGAAAGCGAAAATGTCCGCATGGAGTCCGCCCGCCGTGACTTCGTGGCGAACGTCTCCCACGAGCTCAAGACGCCCGTCGGCGGCATTGCCTTGCTGGCAGAGGCCCTGCTACAAGACCCCGGCGACCAAGAGACCGTGGAGTACTTTGGCAATAAGGTCTATAAGGAAGCCAACCGCATGGCCGATATGGTCAGCGAACTTATCTCCCTGTCCAAGCTGCAGGGCGCCGAGGCCCTGCCGGAGATGGAACCCCTAGCCGTAGATGATCTCATCGATGAAGCCCTCTCGCGCAACCACCTTGCTGCCGAAGCCCGTTCCATCGAGCTCAACCGCGGCGCCTCTGTCGGCGTGCAGGTTAAAGGCGATCGATCGCTGCTGGTAACAGCACTATCCAACCTGGTCTCCAATGCGATTAACTACTCGCCGGAGAAAATGCCGGTGTCCGTCTCCCAAAAGGTGGTGGATGGTGGGGTCGTACTCATCCGCGTCACGGACCGCGGCATTGGCATCGCACCGGATGACCAGAAACGTGTTTTTGAACGCTTCTTCCGTGTAGACCAAGCCCGGTCGCGGCAGACCGGAGGCACTGGCCTAGGATTAGCAATTGTTAAACACGTGGTGGCCAACCATGGTGGCAATATCAAACTATGGTCCCGGCCGGGTACGGGTTCTACATTCACCATCGAGTTGCCCATCTATAGGGAAGAAAAGCCAGCGCAGGAAGCTGGCATGAAGGATAATGAGAAAAGGGATGCCGTCGACGCGGCGGCGCCTGGGCTCCCGCGTGCAGTGGCACGCGTTGCAGCACGTCGAAAGGATAAAGCACAATGACCACCATCCTCATCGTTGAAGATGAAGAGTCGCTGGCAGATCCGCTGGCATTCCTCCTCCGCAAGGAAGGTTTTGAGCCCATCATCGCGCATGATGGCCCTACCGCGCTGGAAAAGTTTGCCGCAAACGACATCGATATCGTCCTTTTGGACCTCATGCTGCCCGGCATGTCCGGCACCGAGGTATGCAAACAGCTGCGCACTACTTCGTCCGTGCCCGTCATCATGGTCACCGCGCGCGATTCCGAGATTGATAAGGTCGTCGGACTCGAGCTGGGCGCCGATGACTACGTCACCAAGCCTTATTCTTCCCGCGAGCTTATCGCCCGCATCCGCGCGGTACTGCGCCGCGGCCATGATTCTGGAGCCGGCGCCGAGGCCGAGGCCGAAGAAGAGGTAGCCGAGCAGATCCTCGAAGGCGGCCGCGTCAAGATGGACGTGGAGCGCCACACCGTTACCGTCGCAGATGAGCCGGTATCCATGCCTCTCAAGGAATTCGACCTCCTGGAGTACCTATTGCGCAACGCCGGCCGCGTGCTCACCCGCGGTCAGCTCATTGACCGCATTTGGGGCGCTGATTATGTCGGAGATACCAAGACGCTCGACGTCCACGTCAAGCGCCTCCGCTCCAAGATCGAGGAACAGCCCTCCCGCCCGAAGCACTTGGTCACGGTGCGCGGTCTGGGCTATAAATTCGAGCTCTAATCTTCCGCCTGCGGGCTTTCCGCCTGCAGGCTCCCAGCCTTCACACTGGCCGGGTGCTGCGTGAGCTGGACGCCGTGTTCGGTCGCTGCCGCTCGGGCCTTGCAGTGCGCGGCCAGAATCTCATAAGACTCGCGGCCCATCAGGGCTACCAGCTCGTCCTCGTGCGACTGCCACATCGGCAGCGGGTTGGCGTGACAGGCGGAATCGGCTGAGCAATACCAATCAAAATCTTCGCCGCCATTGCCCCAGCCGCGACGGTCATACTCGCCTATCTGGGTGCGTAGGATCTCCTGCCCATCCGGGCGTTCCTCATAATCCTCGTACCGGCGCAGCGGCAGCTGCCAGCACACCTCCGGCTTGACCACCGTGAGTTCTTCGCCGGCATCCACCGCCCACTGGTGCAGCGCGCAGCCCGTGCCCGTTGCCCAACCGGTGCGGTTGGCAAAAATGCACGCGCCATCCACAATCGGCGTCTTAAGGGCCGGCTCCGGTTCCCCGTCCTCGCCGTCGAGTTCGTCCCATTCCAGCCACGGCTCTAATTCATCCGTAGCGTCTTGCGCGAGGAATTCATCTACCCCCGCTGGGCGCAGCTGCCAATATTCGGCGGGCATGCGCGCGACGGCGTCATAAAGCTGGTCGCGGTCTTCCTCATCGGCCATATAAGCGCCATGCACGCAGCAGCCCACTTCGGGCTGGCGCTTGTCGATGCCCCGGCATGCCGAAGTACCAAATTGGCAGCTGTAGTGCGATTCCACCCATGTCAGGTCGATGGAAAAGACGTGGTGTGGGTCGTTCGGATTGGTAAATTCAAACCACTCCCGCGGGAAATCGGGGGCCTCTTCGCGGCCCGCTCTTATCGACGCCGCCGCGGGCGAGCTCGCGGGAAAACCTAGATATACCGTGTCAGATTTTGGGCGATTCACACCTAACCACGGTAGACCTACTACGCTATTAGTGTGCGATTAGGTGTATTAGACGTCGGAAGCAATACCGTCCACCTCGTTGCGGTCGATGCCGCGACGGGCGGACGGCCGACTCCGATGAGTGATTGGAAGACCCCGCTTCGGCTGGTAGAACAGCTGGACAAGAAGGGCAACATCCATGAAAAGGGTGTAAAGAAGCTGGTCAGTGCCGTAGCTGAAGCTAGCGAGCTGGGTGAAAAGCTTGGCTGCGCTGAATTCATTGCCTTTGCTACCTCGGCGGTGCGCTCCGCGCCCAATTCGGAGGAGGTTCTCGATGAGGTGGAAAAGCATACCGGCGTGCGCCTGCAAATCCTCTCCGGCGTGGAAGAAGCCCAGCTGACCTTCCTCTCCGCGCGTCGCTGGTATGGCTGGTCCGCTGGCCGTATCACCAACCTGGATATCGGCGGCGGCTCGCTGGAACTTTCCACTGGTACTGATGAGCACCCCGACCTTGCTTTCTCCCTTGACCTGGGCGCCGGCCGGTTGACCCATAATTGGTTCGATACCGACCCACCAGAGAAGAAGAAGGTAAGTGCGCTGCGCGATTTTATTGATGCAGAGCTCGAGGACGTTGCCGCACAGATGAAGGCGATGGGTCCCGCCGGCCTCGCCGTGGGCACCTCTAAAACCTTCCGTACACTTGCACGACTTACCGGTTCTGCGCCCTCGTCTGCCGGCCCATACGTCAAGCGCACGCTGACTGCACCGGGTCTGCGCCAGTTGATTTCCTTCATCTCCCGCATGACTGCGGCAGACAGAGCGGACCTAGAAGGTGTAAGTTCTAACCGATCGCACCAAATCGTTGCCGGCGCTCTGGTGGCCGAGGCATCCATGCGAGCCTTGGAAATCGAGAAGCTGGAAATCTGCCCATGGGCGCTGCGTGAGGGCGTCATTTTGCGCCGGACCGACAAGGGATTGGAATAGGAAGAGATCATGGCTGACCAGAATAAGTTGACCGTGGCAGAGCTGCTGGCTCGCAATAACAAAGCCCGCGGCGAGAAGGAAAGCAAGAAAGACAACCGTTCTCGTCGCCACCGCCGCAGCCTGGATGAAGGCGGCATTTCCGTTGCTGAGCTGACCGGCAACCTCAAAAAGGTCAAGGCTTCTCCTGCCGAGGCCAAGCACACCTCCGTCTCTATCGACGAAGACGCCCCCGTCATCCGTTCCCCCAAGTCAGCCGAACAGGCCGGTGCCGATTCCGCGAAGAAGCCCGCCGCGGACCCAGCCGCAAAGACTGCAGCTGCTTCGTCCGCTACTCCAGCTGCCGCTGCTTCGGCCGCACAGAAGCCTGCTGCCACCGGCACGGCACCGGACGCGGCGAAGAAGAACCAGCCTTCAGCCGATGACACCGCGGTAATCCAGCGGGTGGATAAGGCGGGCGACGCTAAGCCTGCTGCGGACACGCCAGCGGCAAAGAAGCCAGACGCGGACAAGGCCCGCGCTGAAAAGCAGGGCACTGCGAAGCCTGCTGCTGAAAAGCCTAAGGATGACAAGCGCGCGAAGGCGGCCGGAGCGGGAGCTGCGGCAGCAGGTGCTGGAGCGGCCGCGGCGGCGGTGCCGGCGTCGAAGAAGGCGGGCGTCGCCAAGAGCGCAGAGGAAACCGGCAACCTACCCAAGGTCGAGGACAACGAGGATTGGGTGGAAGAAGAGCACGAGAAGCTCAATCCGGTATCCATCCTGCTGATGATCGTCGCGGGCATCCTGCTGGCGATTGTCATCTTCAAGGGCTTTGAGATTTTGTGGGATAACTTCCCACGCCTGGTCGTGGCCGTCCTAGCGCTGTGCGTCACCGCGATTATGGTCGGTGTGACCCACGCGCTGCGCACCGCACGCGATGGTTTCTCCATGTTCCTGGCCGGCTTTACCGGCCTCGTCCTTACCTTCGGCCCGCTCCTACTGGTTATGCTTTAAGCCCGCGCTTGGCGATGCCCCGGTTACCCCACACGGTAGCCGGGGTTCCGCATTTTTGGCATGGTGGAGACTATGACAAAAATTGCAATTTTAGGCGGCGGACAAATCGGTGAGGCTTTGACCTCGGGACTCGTGGCATCGGGCTTTGCGGGCTCGGATATCACGGTCACCAATCGCACCGAATCGCGCAGCCAAGAACTCGAACAGACCTATGGCGTGAATACCACCAGCGATAATGCGGCCGCGGTAGACGGCGCGGACTATATCTTCGCGTGCGTGAAGCCCTACGCCATCCTGGAACTGCTCCAAGGTCTTTCGCCGGCGAAGGACGCCGTGGTCGTTTCCATGGCCGCGGGCCTAACGCTAGAGCAGCTGCAGGGTGCGGTGGGCGAAGGCCAGCCGGTGGTGCGCGTCATGCCCAATACCCCCATGTTGGTGCGCCGCGGCATGTGCACCTGCGCGGCCGGCGAGCACGTGAGCGACACCCAGATGGACGGCGTGCGCGAGCTGCTAGAGGCCGTCGGTGAGGTCGCGGTTATCCCAGAGAAGAATATCGACGCCGCCACCGCGCTGGCGGGCTCCTCCCCGGCATACTTTTTCCTCGTGGCAGAGGCGCTTGTCGACGCCGGCGTGCAGCTCGGCCTTCCCCGCGACGTCGCTGAGAAGCTTGCCGCCCAGGCTGCGGCCGGCTCCGGCGAGATGTTGGCCAGCTCTGGCCGTTCGGCCACCCAGCTGCGTGCCGGAGTGACCTCGCCGGGCGGCACCACCGCGGCCGCTGTCCGCGAGCTGGAGGAGTCCGGCCTGCGTGGAGCGTTCTACCGCGCGGCAGAGGCCTGCTCCGACAAGGCTAAGGAGCTTGGCTAAAGCTTCCGTGCGCGACCTCCCCGTGGCGGGGGTGTACCCGCCCGGGAGCGCTGGGGCGGGTGTTAAGCAGCGCTTTCGGGGTAAACCCTAATGAATGCTGTGAAGAAATTTGGCACTTGGGTCGCATTAGTCACATGTTTCACGATAGGCTAGGACAAGCACGTGCGTGAAGTCCTGTGGGAGGGGAAGCCTACAGCGCGCACCGAGCTGAAGGGTTAGATATATATGGCAAATGAAGATAAGGGAACCTTTCTGACGATCGCGGAGGTCGCCGAGATTATGCGCGTCTCCAAGATGACCGTCTACCGTTTGGTTCACGCAGGCGAAATGCCGGCTGTTCGCGTTGGACGCTCTTTCCGCGTTCACGAGTCCGCCGTCAACGAGTACTTGGAGGCATCCGTCTACGGAGCCTAGGCTCGCGCCGCACTAGACAGCGCCCACCTCTGCTGGCCATCGTGGTCAGCGGTGGTGGGCGCTGTTCTTTCTCCTAGGCCCTTTTTGGTCACGGGCTGGGGGCTGGGTAAGATGGTGTGCATTCGTGTCGGCTCGCTGATGTGGCCCGCGGTCTGTGTGGCCACGGCGGCAAGAGTGCACCTTCGCCGTTTTAGCGCTGACAAGTTTGACAGTACGTACTATTTGAAAGTGAGGACTCTATGGGTTCCGTCATTAAGAAGCGCCGCAAGCGCATGTCCAAGAAGAAGCACCGCAAGATGCTGCGCCGCACCCGCGTGCAGCGCCGTAAGCTGGGCAAGTAAACCCAGCTCGCTTCTTACCCTCCGCCTTTGTGCGGAGGGTTTTTGCATGCTGGCTACAGTCCCTTCCCAGCGCAGACCGCTACCGCAAGCAGTAGCTTAGCGACGGTAGTAGCGCCAGCCGCCATAGGAAAAGGCAGCGGTGGCCAGGGCCGGCAGGCCATAGGTGCGGATGGCGCGGCGCACGGATCGATAGTCGCGCATCAGCCAGCCGTGCTCGCTGGCGATGGTGCGCAGCTTACGGTCTGGGTTAATGGCCACGGCGGTACCGACCATGGACAGCATGGGCACGTCGTTGGCGGAATCCGAATACGCGGTGCAGCGCGAAAGGTCCAAGCCCTCGATGGTCGCGAGCGCGGCTACGGCGTGCTTTTTGCCGGGGCCGTGCAGGATATCGCCGACTAGCCGGCCGGTGAACTTGCCATCCTTGACCTCCGCGACGGTGCCGAGCGCTCCCGTAAACCCGAAGCGCCGCGCGAGCACCTGTGCTAGCTGCACCGGGGTGGCCGTGACCAACCACACCTGCTGGCCGGCGGCTAAGTGCATTTCTGCTAACTGGGTAGTGCCAGGGTATGCGCGGCGCGCGAGCGAGGCGTCCACGATCTCCTCGCATAGCTCGACCAGCTCGTCGACGCTGCGGCCTTTGACAAACTCGAGCGCCTGCGCACGGCCGGCGGCGACGTCTCGGGCATTTTCGCTGCCGGAGACGCGGAATTTAAGCTGTTTCCATGCAATCGGCACGATTTCCGATAGCCGGAAGTAGCGCTTGCGGGCCAACCCGAAGGCGAATTCCACGAGGGAGGAGCCTTGGATGAGGGTATTGTCGACGTCGAAAAACGCCGCCGCGCCCACATCCACCGGCACGTCTGGGTCCTGGGCGGTAATACGCTGCGCGCCCGCCGCGTCATAAGAGCCGGTTACCGAATCCACACCGGAGGCAAAATCCTCTAGCTCCAGCCCGAATTCTTCCAATGCCGCCGCGGCCGCGGCTTCGCCGGCGGTGCGCTGGGATTCCTCGTCCAGCGGGGCGAGCGCCTGGTTTTCTAAAAAATTACGCAGATTGCCGCGCGAAGCGGTCCAGTTGGCCAAGAATTCGCGGGGAGTTTCGGGGAACCCTGGGGGAGTGGTAGCGGACACGAGTCAGACAAACAGCTTTCGCAAACGCGGGGTGGACTAACGTGTCCATAGTAATGGTTTCGACCGCCGCCGTCCCTGTGAGGAGAATATGTCTCAGCATCTCGTCGAGCTCATGGTGCGCACCACCTGCGGTTCTTGTGTGCGCGTGAGGGAGCAGATTACCCCCGTTGTCGCGCAGGCAGGTGCGGAGCTTGCCGTGCGTAACGTGGATGAGGACGCGGAGCTGGCCATGGAGTTCGGTGATCGCGTGCCCGTCGTGGTCATCGACGGCGAAGAGTTCGCCTGCTGGGAAGTAGACAACGCCGAGCTCGCGGCCGAGCTAAGCAGATAATTCGGGATCCATGCCACCGACGGGTAGTCTTTTGGAGGATTAAAATCAATCAAATGGTTGAGGAGTGTTGTGCATGAGCGTGCTCGTCGTGGGCATGTCCCACCAGTCGGCGCCAGTGGCGCTGCTGGAGAAGCTGAGCATGGATAGTGCGGTCCAGGATTCCGCCTGCGGGAAACTGGTGGCGGCCGACTCACTTTCAGAGGCGATGATCATCTCCACCTGCAACCGCATGGAGGTCTACACCGTGACCAACTCCTTCCATGCCGGCGTGCAGGAAGTCGTGCGCGTGCTCACCCAGGTATCGGACGTGAGCGAGGAGGAGCTGCGCAGCTACCTCTACGTGCGCTATGCCGACGCCGCGGCCGAGCACCTGATGTCGGTGACCTCCGGGCTGGATTCCATGGTGGTAGGAGAGCAGCAGATCATCGGCCAGGTGCGCAGCGCCTACCAGGCCGCCTCCGAACAAGGCACGGCCGGCCCGCGCATCCACGCGTTGGCGCAGTCGGCGCTACGGGCGGGCAAGCGCGTGCACTCCGAGACCGACATCGATGAGGCAGGCTCCTCCATGGTGTCCTTCGCCTTCGACCAAGCCCTGCAGCGCCTAGACGCCGAGGACTTGGCCGGCAAGACCGCGTTGGTCCTCGGCGCAGGTGCTATGGCTTCGCTCGCCGCCACCCACGCCGGCCGGCTGGGGGTCAAGGAGCTGGTGCTGGCCAACCGCACCCGCGAGCGCGCCGAGCGCCTGGCCAGCCACGCCGAGGAGGCGGGCGTTGCCGCCCGCGTCGTGGACTTTTCCCAACGTGCCGCCGCGCTTTCCGACGTCGACCTGGCCATCTCCGCCACCGGCGCCGATAACTTCACCATCGAGGCCACCGACATTCCCACCGGCCGCGAGCTCATGCTCATCGATCTCTCCCTGCCGCGCGATATCGACGATGCCGCCGCTGCGGCCGAGGGCGTGGATCTGGTCAATATCGAGCGCCTGAGCAAGTCGCTCTCGGCCGCCTCCACCGATCTCGCGGCCGGCACCAGCCCGCACGCGCAGGCCCGCCACATCGTCGACGAAGAACTCGCGGCCTATACCTCGGCCCAGCGCGTGCGCGACGTTGCCCCGGCCGTGAGCGCCCTGCACCGCCGTGCGGCCGACCTCGTGGAATGCGAGGCCGCACGCCTGCAACACAAGCACCCCGAACTCGCGGGCAAGCAGTTTGAGGACGTCCAGCTCGCCCTTAAGCGCGTGGCCGATAAGCTGCTCCATGAACCGACGGTGAGGGCGAAGAAGCTGGCGGCGTCGGAAAGCAGCGTCAGCAGCGAAAATGCCCTGCAGGAACTTTTTGGCTTGCAGCTGGAAGGCTCCGGTGTGTCCGTGGCCGTTAATGAATTGCCCACCATGACTAAGGAGGCCTAAATGTTTCAGATTGGTACCCGCGGCTCCAAGCTTGCCACCACCCAGGCGGGCCATGTCCGCGATTGGCTTATCGACGCCGGCTTTGACTCCCAGCTCCACATCGTCACCACCGCCGGCGACGTCAATATGGCACCGGTCGAGCGCATCGGCGTCGGCGTATTTACCCAGGCGCTGCGCGAGGCGCTTTATGCCGGCGAGTGCGATATCGCCGTCCACTCTTTTAAAGACCTGCCCACCGCGCCCGATGATCGCTTCCGCCTCGTGGTGCCGCAGCGCCAGGATTCCCGCGAGGCGCTCGTCGCCCGCGATGGCCTGAGCCTGGCGCAGCTGCCGCAGGGCGCGCGCGTGGGTACCTCCGCCCCGCGCCGCATCTCCCAGCTGGCCGCCATTCGCCCCGACCTGGAGATTCGCCCGCTGCGCGGCAATATCGATACCCGCATGTCCAAGGTCACCGACGGCGAGCTCGACGCCGTCTTGCTGGCCTATGCCGGCCTGCTGCGCGGCGGTTACGCGGACCGTGCCACCGAAATCTTCGAGCCCTCCGTCTTCATGCCGGCGCCGGCCCAGGGCGCCCTCGCCATCGAGGCCGTGGCCGGAACCGAGGCTGCCGCGGCCCTCGATGCCATCGTTGATGACCGCGCCTCGGCCGCCGCGGCCGGTGAGCGCGCCGTGCTGGCCCGCCTTGAGGCCGGTTGTACCGCGCCGGTGGCTGCCACCTCGCGCTGGGACGGCGACCAGCTCACCGTGCGCGGTGGCGTCTTTGCGCTCGATGGTTCGCGTCAGCTTACTGCCACCGCCTCCGGGCCTGCGGCCGAAGCCGCCGAGCTCGGCGCGCGCGTTTCCGACGAGCTTTTCGCCGGTGGTGCGGCCGAGCTGCTGGGCAAGTAATTTCGCCTTTAGGCGCTAATAATTTAAGGTGTAGATACCACAAATCATTGTCCCGCAATGATCCGGCCCCCTTTAAGGGCATCCCAGGACTTAAGGCCTGGGATTTTGGCCGTTATGACCGTGTCACCCACCGCCGGCGCGGGGAACCACACCGCATGCGATCATGTCCGTGCGCGGTGCCGCGCGCCCGAATTTAGAAAAGAACTTTATGAGCAATGCCGCGCCAGACACCCAATTGGGCAAGATCGTCTTTGTGGGCGCTGGTCCAGGTAATCCCGACCTGCTGACCGTCCGCGCCCGCGAGGTTCTGGCAAATAGTGCCATCGCCGTGACCGATCCAGAGGTCATGCAGGGGGTGCGCGATGCCGTCGCAGCCGCCCTGCCCGTACCGCAAGAGCTTCTCGATGCCGCCGAGACCGAATACGCCCAAATGTGCGCCGATGCCAAGGCTAAGGGCGCGCGCCGCAAGCCGCCCCGCCCCGCGCCGCCAACGGCCGCGGTGCTGTATGAACCGGGAGAGGATATCGTCGGCCAGCTGCGTGAGTGCTTGGTTGAGGCCGACGGCGAAGATGTCATCCGCCTAGTGACCGGCAACCCGCTGCACCGCGAGTCCATCAAGGCCGAAATCAATGCCGTGGCCTCCGCCGGCCTAGAATTCCAGGTCGTGCCGGGCATGTCCCTGCCGTCGACCGTGCCGTCCTTTGCTGGCATTGCACTCGGCTCGACCTATACCGAGGCCGATGTCACCAACGGCGCCGATTGGGACGCGCTGGCCAACGCCACGCAGCCCATCGTTCTGCAGGCCACGAAGGAGGACCTGCCGGTCATCTCCGAAGAGCTGCAACAACGCGGCATGCCGGCCGAGACCGAGGCTTTTGTCACCGTCCACGGCACCACCCGTCTGCAGCGCACCTACGAGACCACGCTGGGCACCATGGGCAAACTCGACGCTGACCTTGTCGGCCCGCTCGTGGTCACCCTCGGCCGCAGCATCGACGACCGCACCAAATACTCCTGGTGGGAAAACCGTCCCCTCTACGGCTGGCGCGTGCTCGTGCCGCGCACTAAGGAGCAGGCTGGTCCGATGTCCGCGCGCCTGGCCGGCTACGGTGCCATTCCCCAAAACGTGCCCACCATCTCCATCGAGCCGCCGCGTAATCCGGCGCAGATGGACCGTGCGATTAAGGGAATCGTCGAGGGCCGCTATAAGTGGATCGTCTTTACCTCTGTCAACGCAGTGAGCGCGGTGTGGGATAAGATCGCCCAGCTCGGCCTCGACGCCCGCGATTTCGCCGGCGTCCACCTCGCGGCCGTGGGCACCAAGACGGCGGCCGCCATCCGCGCCAAGGGCATGGTCCCGGAGCTTTTACCGCACAAGAAAAAGCAGAACGCCGAGGGCCTGCTCGATGTCTTCCCCAACTTCGTGGAAGATATCGACGCCGTCGGCCGCGTCCTGCTCCCGCGCGCCGATATCGCGGCCGATACCCTCGTGGACGGACTCAAGGCCCTCGACTGGGAAGTCGATGACGTCGTGGCCTACCGCACCGTCCGCGCCGCCCCGCCTTCGGCCGAGATCCGCGACATGATCAAGACCGGCGGCTTCGACGCGGTCGCCTTCACCTCTGGGTCCACCGTGCGCAACCTGGTGGGCATTGCGGGCAAACCGCACCAGCGGACGATCATTGCGTGTATCGGGCCGTCGGCAAGAGCGGCCGCGGAAGAGATGGGCCTGCGCGTCGATGTCGTGCCCGAGGTCGCGGACGTACCCGCACTTGTCGACGCCCTCGCAGACCACGTCGCCGCCCTCCGCGCCGCCGGAAACCTTCCCGCGCCGAGGAAGAAGCGCCGCTCGCGCAAGAAGGCTACTAAGGTCGACAAGGCATAAGTTTTAGTCTCGCTCTAAGGAGTACCCAATGAGCACCTTCCCAGCCCGCCGCCCACGCCGTCTGCGCACCACCCCCGCGATGCGCAACCTTGTGGCCGAAACCCAGGTCCGCCCCTCGGACCTGATTTTGCCCATGTTCATCGTGGACGGCCTCGACGCCCCGCGCGAGATTCCCTCCATGCCGGGCGTTTACCAGCACACTTTTGATTCCCTGCGCCGCGCGACCGAAGAGGCGCTAGAAGCCGGAGTGACCTGCGTCGATCTTTTCGGCGTTCCGCTCGAGGAAGACAAGGATGATACCGGCTCCGTCGCGTGGGACCCGCAGGGCATTTTGAACCGCGGCATTTCCTGCCTGCGCGAGGAATTCGGCGATGACCTCATCGTGATGGCCGATACCTGCCTCGACGAATTCGCCTCCCACGGCCACTGCGGCGTGCTGGATGACAAGGGCCGCGTGCTTAACGACGAATCCGTCAAGCTCTACCAAGACATGGCCCGCTCCCAGGCCCGCGCCGGCGCCCACATCGTCTCCCCGTCCGGCATGATGGACGGCCAGGTGGCCGCCATCCGCGCCGGCCTCGACGAGGCCGGCCACGAGGATGTGGCCATCATGGCCTATTCCGCCAAGTATGCCTCCGCCTTCTTCGGCCCGTTCCGCGACGCCGTCGGCTCCTCCCTCGAGGGCGACCGCCGTACCTACCAGCAGGATCCGCGCAACTTCCGCGAGTCCTTGCTCGAGGCCGAGCTCGACATCGAAGAGGGCGCGGACTTCGTCATGGTCAAGCCCGGCCTGCCTTACCTGGACGTGCTTTCGGCCGTGGCGGAGACTTCTCCCGTGCCGGTTGCGGTCTACCAGGTCTCCGGCGAGTACGCGATGGTTAAGGCCGCGGCCGCCAATGGGTGGATTGACGGCGAGGCCATCATGCTCGAGTCCCTGACCGCGTTCAAGCGCGCCGGTGCCGACCAGATTCTCACCTACTTCGCTACCGAAGCCGCCCGCCTGCTCAAGTAAAGGATCCCTGTGACTGTTACGCCCCCGTCGTCCACCCCTGCTCCGCGCTCGCCGCGCACGCAACGCCCGGAATCCGTGGCGTACATGCTGTGGCTGTGGATGGGCGCGCTGTGCGGCGAGGCCGTGCACCAGGTGCTCAAAGTGGTGCTGACGCTGCTCAACCACGACGTACTCATGTCGCAGGCCAAGGAGATGGCCAAGTCCGCGCCGGCCGGCGTCGATGAAGCCCAGCTTTCCGACGCCTTCCTCCGCACCGCCGCCTACGCCTCCGTCGCCCTTTCGGCCGCCATTTCCTTGGCGATTATCGTGCTGCTGGCCTTCCTGCTGCGGTCCCTGGCGCGTCGCGGCAAGCGGGCCGGCACCTCGCGGCGCGTGTGGTTCGCCTTCTCGCTGTATTTTGGCTTCCGCATCCTGCTGACTTTCATGGTTACCCCGGCCGGCGCTGATGTGCCCGATTGGCTCTTTGCCGCCGATGGCATGGTGCAGATCCTGGTCGGCGTCGCGGCGGTGCTCGGCCTGATTTTCTCCGTGCGGGTCGATACCTTGGACTACACCGGCGAGCTCGAGCAGATGCGCGAGCTGGAAAAGGAACTCGAACAAGCACAGCGCGAGAAGAAGCGCGCCGAGCAAGAACGCAAGCGTGTCAAGGATGACCAGCGCAGCAAGCGCACTGACCGGGAGGACAAGCGATGAGCAATACCGAGCGGCCCGGCCCCCGGGACTATAATCGCGCGGCCAGAAATACCTCCGCCAGCCAGAACCTCGACGCCTGGCCGCGGCCGCTGCGCTGGGCCTATTGGGTGCTCGTCGTCAGCGCCGTGCTCATGCTGGTCAGCGGCATGGTGGGCATCTTTGGCTCGGGCGGGCCGCAGGTGGAGCCGCAGAATGCGCAGGTCGCGGAGTATCTGCATGAAAATCGGCTATTTGTTGCGGTGACCAATGCCGTCGGCGCCGTCGTGCTGGCGCTCTTTGCCGCGCAGCTGGCCAGCGGGTCCAAGTGGGCGCGCCGCATCATCACCGTTGTCATCGCCATCGCGCTCTTTAATAATATCGCCGCCCTGGCGCTTGGCATTGGCGGGCTTAGTCTGCTGATTATCCCCATTTCCTTGATCATCGCCCTCGCGCTGCTTTTCCAGCCGCAGTCCAACCGCTTTATTAAGGACCGCAGCTTGCGTGGCTAATTAGCCCCCACTCCAACTTTTGATTCATAATTGGGGCATGTCTCGACTTAATCGTGCCCCGCTTATCGACGCCGCCCTCGGCCGCACCCCCTCCCGACCCCCAGTCTGGTTCATGCGCCAAGCTGGCCGTTCGCTGCCGGAATACCGCGCCGCCCGCGAGGGGATTAGCATGCTCGATTCCTGCTTCATGCCAGAGCTGCTGGCAGAAATTACCCTGCAGCCGGTGCGCCGCCACGACGTTGATGCTGCCATTTTATTTTCCGATATCGTCGTCCCGCTCAAAGCCGCCGGCGTCAAGGTCGATATCGTGCCGGGTCGCGGGCCGGTGATGGAGCAGGCGGTGCGGAGTAGGGAGGACGTCGGCAAGCTGCCGCTGCTAGAGGCCGATGTCCCCGAGGTCACCGAAGGCATCGCCCGCATCCTGGCCGAGCTCACCGAAACCCAAGCGCTCATCGGCTTCGTTGGTGCACCGTTCACGCTGGCTAGCTACCTCATTGAGGGCGGGCCGTCTAAGAACCACGAGCGCACCAAGGCCCTCATGCACGCCGAGCCGGAGACTTGGCATATGCTCATGCGCCGCCTGGTGCCTACCATCACCCGTTTCCTGCAGGTCCAGGTTGATGCCGGCATCGACGCCATGCAGCTTTTCGATTCCTGGGCGGGCTACCTCAACGAGCGTGACTACCGCGAATTCGTTTTGCCGTATTCGCGAGAAATCCTGGCCGGCGTGGACATTCCGCGCATCCACTTCGGCGTCGGCACCGGCGAGCTCTTGCCGGCTATGTCGGAGGCGGGGTCGGAGGTCATGGGCGTCGATTATCGCGTGCCCATGGATGCCGCGGCCGAGCGCGTGAGCGCCCGCGTGCTGCAGGGCAACCTTGACCCAGCCATGCTTTTTGCCGGCGACGACGCCGTGCGCCAGGCCGTACGCACCATCCGCGGCGAGGTCGATCGGGCGCGCGAGCGCGGCGATATCGACGGCCACATCTGGAACCTCGGCCACGGGGTCCTGCCAACTACTGACGCGGAAGCAATCACCCGCGCCGTATCTATCATCCACGAGGAGGGCTAAATGCGTATTGCGATTATCGGTGCCGGCCTGGCGGGCTTGACGGCCGCCTACGAGCTGCGCGATCACGACGTCGAGGTTTTCGAGGCCGCCGGCCGCATCGGTGGAAAGTTGTACTCTGTGCCGTTTAACGACGGCCCGACCGACATGGGCGCCGAGGCCTTCCTCGCCCGCCGGCGCGACGCCGTGGAATTTATCGAATCCCTCGGCCTCGGCGATAGCTTGGTCGAGCCCTCCGGGCTGCACTCGCTGGTGTATTCCGGCGAGATCAAGCCCCTGCCGCGCGGCGGAATGATGGGCATTCCTTCGCACTCGGAGCCGGTCGCGCACTTGGTCTCGGCCGAGACCGCGCGCCGCATCGACAATGAAGAGCCCTTCGAGTGGACGGCAGGCAGCGACGTGTCCGTAGGCAAGCTGGTGCGCCAGCAGTTTGGCGACGACCTCGTCGACCACGTTATCTCCGCCCTCCTCGGCGGCGTGTACTCCTGTTCGGCCGATGATCTGGGTGTGCGCGCGACTATCCCGGCGCTGGCGGAAACCCTCGACGCGCTGTCCGAGCGCGGCCCAGTGACCCTCTCGGCCGCGGTCCGCACGCTGGAGGAGGCCCGCGCGGCCGCGCCCCGCAGCGGCGGCCCCGTCTTCCAGACTTTCCGCGGCGGCTACGCGGAGCTTTATGAGGCACTGGCCGAGCAATCCCGCGCCAAGATCTACCTCGATACTTTTATCTCCGGCATTACCCGCGAGGGCGAGCAATTCCGCCTGGCCGGAGCACCGGCCGATGCGGCGCCATTTGACCGCGTGCTCGTAGCCACCCCGGCTCCGACCGCGGCACGCCTATTGCTCAAGGTGTCCCCGCAAGCGGCGGAACGGCTGAAGGGCGTAAAATTGGCGGCGTCGGCCGTCGTGGGGTTGAAATTCGAGTCCGATACAGACCCTTCGGGAAACGCTTTGCCGCAGAATTCCGGAATTCTCGTGGCCACCGACCAAGACGACGTGCATGCCAAGGCCTTCACCCTCTCTTCGCGCAAATGGCCGCATTTGGCTGAGCGCGGCGGCGCCCTCGTACGTGCTTCCTTCGGCCGCTTTGGCGACGACGCCATCGTCCGCGCCGAAGAAGACGACCTCGTCGATTATGCCCTCGATGATCTCCAGCGACTCACTGGCTTCGACGGCCGCGCCGCGGGTGTCGCGGAGATCTTCACCCAGCGTTGGTTCGGCGGCCTGCCGCGCTACGACGCCGGGCACCTCGAAACTGTGGCCGGCGCACGCGGCGCTCTCGCGGCGACGCCCGGCGTCGATGCCACCGGCGCCTGGGCCGGCGGCGTTGGAGTCCCCAACGTCATTGCAGATGCCCGTTCCGCCTCCGCGCGTATCGTCCGCTAGCGGTGCCGCACGCTGCGTGCAATCCGGGGCACCCGCTGTGGCGTGGTGCGGGCACGCCAAAGGGGCAGCAGGGCATCCTGCTGCCTAGTGGCATGAGTCCTAGTGCGGTGAATCCGGTGGGGTCGGTTGCACTGGCGCGTTCGGGCTGGATGTCGATGCGGCGGTATCGGCCCACGGTGGTTGCCACACCACGCGACCTCGGCGGCGAACGAGTCTCCCGCGGACAGGCGGGGCATTCGGGTCATCGTCATTGACGCCATTGTGGTACGGGCAGCAGGTGGCGAGGTTTGACATGTTGGTCTCGCCGCCGTGCTGCCATGCCTGCAAGTGGTGTATTTGGCATTTATCCGCCGGGTAGTTGCACGCGGGCCACGGGCACACAGGGTTTTCGGCGGCAGCCATGAGCCGCTGCTTTTCGCTGGCCATTCGCTCCGTGCGGTAGAGGTTGACCGCGCCCTCGAAGGGGTGGACGAGGGTGATGAGGCCGCGTTGGGCAAGCGTGCGTGAGATAAGTTCCGCGCCGGTAATCCGGGCGCCGTTGGTGAGCTGGATGGTAATTTCCTCGCCCTCGCCGTCGATGATGCGGTCGAGCTCGTCGAGCGTGATGATCGCGTTGGTCGTAATGGTCGGGCGGCTGGCGGCGGAAGGGGCGGTGGGGGAGAAGAGAGCCGCGACGGAATCCAGGGGCGCATCCTCATCCAAGGAGGATTCCAAGTCCGCGATAAGCGAGGAAGGGCCGGTAATCGCGAGGGTCCATGGCGCGCCCTTGCGACGGCGGATGCGCACGCCGGGGCGTGGCGGGGTCGGGGGATTGAGCTCGCGTAGCTTTTTACGCGCTAGTTTTTCCATTTCATCGGTATCGGCGGCGGTGCGGCATAGCTCCACGCGCAGGCGCCAGGCGTCGCGCTTAGTCTTGGCGCGGGCGGCGTAGCGCTCGATTACCTCCAGCGTGGGCAGTGGGTGGGCGCGGTCGCGCGCGGCGTTAACCGCCTGGCGTTGGAGGCGGCTAAAGGAGGTGGGGGCAAAGAGGGCGTCGGCAAGCGTGAGCAAGGTGCGGGCCGTTTTATTGGGCGCGCCGGCGGCGCACAGCTGGTCTTCAGACATGCCAGCGCACCCGGCAACGATATCGATGCCGGGCGCTAAGGCCGCGAGATAGGTCTGAAGAGCTGTCATGCCCCGCAGCCTAAGCCACCGCGCGCAATCCGTGCGAGGGTAAGCGCGCGAACCTGTGGATAACTAGGGCCGGAAAGGCGAATTTCGGCCCGCACGCCCGGCGGGCCTGTGGATAACTAGCCTTTATTGCGGAATACGAAGATGGAGGAGAAGTCCTGATCGCCGTGTCCCATGGCCTGCATTTCCTCGAAGCGGCCAATGGCGGCAGTCAGGGCGGGCAGCGGCTTGGTGGAGGTCATCTCCATGAGCTTCGCGTCCTTAGCCAGGGCGTCGACGGTGAAATCGCCCGGGTCGGTATTGCGCTCGCCGGTGATAAACGGAGCTTTCATATTTGCGATGAAGGACAGGCCGGTGATGTCGAGCATCTGGAGCACCACCTCGGAGTCCAGGCCCTCGGATTCGCCGAGCTGCAGGGCTTCGAGCAGGCCTTCGGCGGTGACGGCGAGTGCCAAATTAGCAAGCAGCTTTCCGATGGCCGCCGTGGCCGCCGTCTCCACCCCAATGAGTTTGTCTTCTCCCGCCCAGGACTCGGCGAGGGACATGGCTTGCTCGCGGCGGGCGTCGTCAGGCGTGCCCACATAGACGCCGAGCTTGCCCTCGCGGGCCGGGCCGAGCGTGCCGACGACCGGGGCGTGGACGTAGGTTTCCACGGCGGCGGCGAATTCGCGGGCATCGTTGGGTGAGACGGTGGTGGTATCGATCCAGGTCACGCCGGCGGGGATGAGCTGCGGCTCGATGACGACCTCGCGGACATCGTCAGGCCCGAAGAGCGAGGTGATGATGACCTCGGCGTTCACTACGGCCTCGGTGGGCGAGGCAGCAAGCTCGGCGCCTTCCTCCACCAGCGGCTGGGCACGCTCGGCGGTGCGGTTCCAGACGGTCATTTCGATGCCGTCCTGCTCATTGAGCAGGCGGCGGGCTAGTTCGGTTCCCATGCGGCCAGTTCCAAGAAATGCAATCCTCATGCTTTCCCAGTGTGCCATCTTTGGGGCCAGGCTCGCCGCTTCAGGGCCGCAACGGACGCGTCGTGGGCCGTGATCTAGAGGCCCGGAATCCGCGGCGCGGGCGGTAGCGGCAGCGCCGGCGGGGCGGGCATAGCTGGAACGTCCGGTGCGGCGTTCTCGATGCGCCCGCGGACCTCATGCGGCGGAATGTTGAGGTTCGGCAGTCCGCTTTTGTCCCGCGCGGGAGGGTGTGGCGCTGCCGGTTGCGGTGCAGGCACCGGCGCGGGCCGAGGCGCCGGAGCGGGAGCCGGGCCCGGTTCTGGGCGAGGGGCCGGCGCGGCCTCGGGCGCGGGCGTCGCGGTTGACGGCGAAGGTTCCGCGGCCGGCGGCGAAGGAGGCGCCGTGTCTTCCTGCGGCAGGTCGCGAGGGGTGAGAGGGTGGGGAGGGGGCTGCCAGGAGGGGACGTCGGCAAGCGGGGCGGCACCTACCGAGGTAGGCAGCGGCCGTTCGGGCGCGGGCCGGGCGCAACCGGCGAGGCAGAAAGCGGCCAGGATGGCGAAAATGACAGTGCGCTGCATTGAAAATCCCCCCGAATTGAAAAGTGCAACGCCCCGAAGTTTAGCGGCTGACTGTGAATCACGCAGTCCAACTTTTGTATAGCGCGCGAATCGCTAGAATGTCAGACATGCCTAATACTTCCCAGTCGCAACAGTGGTTTGAGCGTTCCTCCAAGGTGATTCCGGGCGGGGTGAACTCGCCGGTGCGCGCGTTTGGCTCCGTGGGCGGCCAGGCCCGCGTGATTGAGCGCGGTGCGGGCTCGCGCCTGTGGGATGCCGACGGCAATGAGTATGTTGACCTGGTCAGTTCCTATGGTCCGATGATCCACGGCAACGCGCACCCGGAGATTGTGGAGGCCGTGCAGAAGGCGGCTGCGGGCGGTTTGAGCTTCGGCTCGCCCACGGAAGGCGAAGCTTTGCTCGCGGAGGCCATCGTGTCGCGCACCGCGGCCGATAAGGTGCGCATGGTCAACTCCGGCACCGAGGCCACTATGTCTGCGGTCCGCTTGGCCCGCGGCTATACCGGCCGCGCCAAGGTATTGAAGTTTGAAGGCTGCTACCACGGCCACGTGGATGCCCTGCTGGCCTCGGCCGGTTCCGGTGTGGCGACCTTTGCGCTGCCGGATTCCCCGGGCGTGACGGGCGCGACGGCGGCCGATACCATCGTCGTTCCTTATAACGATATCGAGGCCGTGCGCGAGGCATTCGTGCAGCACCCGGGCGAGATTGCCTGCATTATCGCGGAGGCCTCGGCCGGCAATATGGGCACCGTGGCTCCGGTGGAGGGCTTCAACGCCGCGCTTGCCGACGTCGCCCATAAAGACGGCGCCCTCCTCATCCTTGACGAAGTCATGACCGGCTTCCGCACCTCCTATAAGGGCTGGTACGGCGTCGACGGCGTGGCGGCGGACCTGGTGACCTTTGGCAAGGTCGTCTCCGGTGGCTTGCCGGCCGCCGCCTTCGGTGGCCGCGCCGAGGTCATGGACTACCTCGCGCCGGAAGGACCGGTTTACCAGGCGGGCACGCTGTCCGGTAACCCGGTGGCGATGGCTTCGGGCCTGAAGTCTTTGGAGCTGGCCGATGAATCGCTCTATGAGCGTCTGCAGGCCAATGCGGACCGCCTGACCGGCATGATTTCTGAGGCGCTATCGGCCGAGGGCGTGGCGCACCACATTCAGCGCGCCTCCTCGATGTTCTCCATCCGCTTTGCCGAGGGAGAGGGCCGCAACTTCGCCGATATGCAGGCGGCCGAGACCTTCCGCTTCACCCCGTTCTTCCACGCTCTGCTGGATAACGGCATCTATGTCGCGCCGAGCCCATTCGAGACCTGGTTTGTCTCGGATGCTCTTAAAGACGCCGACTTTGAACTCATCGAGGCGGCCCTCAAGCCCGCCGCCCAAGCTGCGGCCGCTGCGCGTCCCGCAAACTAAGGAGAGACATGACACGCACCATCGTTCACCTCGTGCGTCACGGCGAGGTCCACAACCCGGAGAAGATCCTCTACGGGCGTATCCCGGGGTATCACCTATCCTCGCGCGGGCATTCCATGGCGGCGCGGACCGCAGAGTCCTTTCGCGACCATGATGTGACCTACCTGGCGGCCTCGCCGCTGCAGCGCGCCCAAGAGACAGCGCGGCCGATTGCGGAGGCAACGGGGTTGGACGTGGACGTCGATAAGACGCTTATCGAGTCCGGCAACCGCTTCGAGGGCCTGCGCACCAAGGGCCTGCGTTCCGCGCTGTGGAATCCGCGCCGCTGGCCGCTGCTGGTCAATCCGCTGGAGCCATCGTGGGGTGAGCCTTATGAGCGCATCGCCGAGCGCATGCTGGGGTCCATCGAGCGCGCCCGTACCGCCGCGGCCGGCCACGAGGCGATTTTGGTCAGCCACCAGCTGCCCATCGTGATGGTGCAGCGCACTGTGCTCGGCCAGCGTTTGCCGCACGCGCCGTGGAACCGCGAATGCGACTTGGCCTCGGTAACCTCCCTGCTTTTTGAAGACAACCAGGTCACCGATATTTTCTACTCTTCGCCGGCGCAGGAGATTTAATGGCACTACGACGCAAACGCGCTGTTGGCGCGGTGCTGGCGGCAGCGGCCGTGGCACTTGCTGGGTGCGCGCAGGATTCCGATAACGCCCAAAACGCGGTTGCTACCGGCGGTAATTTCGAATTCATCACCCCCGGCGGCGAGAAGGTCATCAATTACGAGGAATCTGAGCGCAAGCCGCTGCGCACGTTCTCCGGCGAGGATGTGCGCGATACGGATAAAACCATCTCCTTGGAAGACTATGATGGCGAAATCGTCGTGCTTAACTCCTGGGGCCAGTGGTGCGCGCCTTGCCGCAGCGAGGCCGATGACCTCCAAGAGATCCACTCCGAGCTGCAAAAGCGCAAGATCGGCACCGTCTTGGGCATCAATGTGCGCGACTATAACCCGCAGGTGTCCAATGACTTCCTCGAAGACAACGGGCTGAAGTATCCCTCCATCTATGATCCGCCGTTTAAGACCGCCGCGGCCCTAGGTGGCGTGCCGACTTCCGTGGTGCCCACCACCATCGTCTTGGATAAACAGCACCGCCCGGCTACGGTCTTTTTGCGTTCCATCACCGCTAAAGATGTGATGGATGTAGTGGACAAGTTAGAAAAGGAATAAATGGACAACGCAGCGAGCTTCGGCAACTCCTTTGCCGAGGCCGTGACCTCCGGCCCACTTATTTTGGGCCTGCTCGCGGCCGCCGTGGCGGGGCTGGTGAGCTTCGCCAGTCCGTGTGTGATCCCGCTGGTCCCCGGCTATATTTCCTACCTGGCCGGCGTGGTAGGCGGTGAGGTTACCTTCGATGGGGAGTTGGGGGTGGGCGTCGGCAAGCGCAGGCAATGGGCCGTGGTACTGGCCGCCGCCTTGTTCATCCTGGGCTTTACCGTGGTTTTCCTGCTGGCGACGGTTTCGGTATTCGGCGCGATTTCCGCGCTGCGGCTCAATGAAGAAATGCTCATGCGGGTAGGCGGCGGCGTGACCATCCTGATGGGTGTGGTCTTCTTGGGCGCGATTCCAGCGCTGCAGAAAGATACCCGCCTGGCGCCGAAGCGCTGGACCACCTGGCTGGGCGCGCCGCTACTCGGCGGGGTATTCGCGCTGGGCTGGACGCCGTGCCTGGGACCAACGCTGGCCGCCATCATTTCCGTATCGGCCGGCACCGAGGGTATGACGGCCGCGCGCGGCGTGCTGCTCATTATCTTTTATTGCCTGGGCCTGGGCCTACCGTTCCTTCTGGTGGCGCTGGGCTCCGCGCGGGCGATGCGCACGATTTCGTGGGCCCGCAAACACTCGCATACCATCCAGATAATCGGCGGCGTGGCCATGATCCTCGTCGGCCTGGCACTGGTAACCGGCCTATGGGGCGAATTTATTAGCCTCATCCGCCAGTGGACCGGCAACTACGGCGCAACCCTTATTTAGGAGAGACGTGAAATATTTCCGCAAAGCCTGGCATTGGCTGACCAGTATGCGCACCGCGCTAGCGCTGCTTTTCTTGCTGGCGCTGGCCGCGATTCCCGGTTCTTTGCTGCCGCAGCGCGATCTCAACGAGCAGAACGTGCAGGACTTTATCGAGTCCAATGGCAACGTGGCGAAGATTTATGACAAGCTGCAGCTTTTCGACGTCTTTTCCTCCGTCTGGTTCCAGGCCATCTTCGTCCTCTTGGCGATTTCCCTGGTTGGCTGCATCCTGCCGCGCTCCTGGGATCACTATAAGGCGTGGAAGACCCCGCCGACGCGCGCGCCAAAGTACCTCCACAAGCTGCCGCTGGCGGCCGAGGGGCACTCGGAAAAGAGCGAGGAAGAGCTATCCGCGGAAATCAAAAAGCGCCTGAAAAAGTGGCGCGTGGCCGAGTACTCCCCGGAGAAGGACCGTGCCGGCGTGCATACCTTCTCCGCGGAGCGCGGCTACGGCCGCGAGCTAGCCAACCTCATTTTCCACGTGGCGCTGGTAGCCATCCTGGTCACGGTTGCCGCCGGCAAGCTGGTCAACTACGAAGGCCAGGTCATCGTGGTCACTGAGTCTGGCTCGCAGGGCGGCGACCAGACCCTGGATCAGTCTACGGAGTTCTGCAATACCTCTACGTCTAACTTTGACTCCTTCCGCGCCGGCCCGCTTTTCGACGGCACCGGGCTCCACCCCTTCTGCCTCATCGCCCATGACTTCGCGGCCGAATACCTGCCGAATGGCCAGGCCGAGATGTTTACCTCCAACGTCTCTTATGCCGAGGGCGAGGACATCTACAAGGATGACTCCGAGTGGAAGGATTATGAACTCAAGGTCAACCATCCGCTGCGCCTGGCGCATAACCGCGTCTATTTGCAGGGCCATGGCTACGCGCCGACGGTCACCGTGGAATGGCCCAATGGGGAAAAGCGCACCCAGACTATTCAGTTCCAGCCGAATGATACGACCTTCTTCCTGTCCTCCGGCGCGATGCGCTTTGACCCGCCGGCCGGCATGCACCCGGACCTCTATGAGCGTCGTCAGAATCAGATCGCCATTCAGGGTCTGTTCGCGCCTACGGCCGAGTGGGCTGGTGAGAACGGCAAGCTGCTGCAGTCTTCGTACCCAGGTTTGCAGGATCCAGCGATGGCCATCGATATCTACCGCGGTGATGCCGGCTTGGATACCGGCACCCCGCAGTCCTTCTTTTCGTTGGATCCGAACCTGGTGCACTCCGGCCAGCTGCGAAAGATTGACCGCGTGAACCTCAACCAGGGTGAGGATGTCACCCTGGACGATGGGACCAAGATCACCTTCAACGGCGCCAGCGAGTTTGCCAATTACCAGGTCTCTTATGACCCCTTCCAGAAGTGGGTTCTGGTTTCCGCACTGGTAATGCTCATCTCCTTGGTGGGTTCGCTGGTGATTAAGCGCCGCCGCGTCTATATCCGCCTGCGGCCGAACGCGGCCGGCGGCACCGATGTGGAGATGGGTGGTCTCGCCCGCACCGACCGCGCCGGTTGGTCGGAGGAGTTCCACGAGCTGCACCGCGCGCTGCTGGAGCTGCCAGACCCAGACGAAGTCGAAGAAGACGAGCTTTATACCGATGATTAGTACGTCGGCCTAGTCCAACAAAAGTTGGACTAGGCCGTTTCGCTGAGTAAGGTAATCAGCACTATCCCCGCACGTGTATTCGCTAGGAGCGTTCATGCAGATTGATCAGAATCTGTCTAATTTCTCGGATATCGCGGTGCAGACCGCCTTTGTGGTGTACTGCGTCGCGCTCTTTTTGTCGCTGTTCTACTACGGCCGCATGCAGGGCATCATCGAGGGCCGCCGCGCCGTGAAGTCCGAGGCCGCGAAGGTCTTGGTGGGGGCGGGCGCTGGGGGCGTCGACAAGCAGAGCTATGCCGGCGAGGTTGCCCAGTCTTCTTCCGGAATCACGGCCGATGAGCTGAAGGAAAAGGAGCGCAAGGCCGATAAACTCGGCGGCATGACCAGCTCGCTGATGTGGGTAGGCATTGCGCTCCACGCCGCGGCGATTGTGCTGCGTGGCCTGGCTACCGGCCGTTTCCCCTTTGGCAACCTATACGAGTACGTGCTGATGGTGAGCTTCGGTGTTCTGCTGGTGGGCAATATTGCCATGCAGCGCAAGGAATGGCGCCCCGTGTGGCCATGGCTGCTCACCCCGGTGTTGGCGCTGATGTTTTATGGCTCCACCAAGCTCTATGCTGAGTCTGCCCCGGTGGTGCCGGCGCTGCAGTCGCACTGGCTGCCCATCCACGTCACCGTGGTGTCCTTGGGCGCGTCCATTGGTATTATTTCCGGCATTGTCTCGCTGCTGACCCTATTCCGGATGGCACAGCCGAAGCATGCCGAGCATGGCTTTTTCGGTGCTGTAGCCCGCCCATTGCCTTCGGCCGCGAAGATTGACCAGCTGGCCTACCGCCTGGCCGTGATCACCCTGCCGACCTTGGGTCTGGGCATCATCTTGGGTGCTATTTGGGCCGAGTCCGCGTGGGGCCGCTTCTGGGGCTGGGACCCGAAGGAAACCGTGTCTTTCGCTACCTGGATCCTTTATGCCGCCTACCTGCACGCGCGTGCAACGCCAGCGTTCCGCAAGGCTGCGCCGTGGATCAATGTCATGGCGATGGCGCTGATGGTGTTCAACCTCTTCTTCATCAACATGGTTGTCTCCGGCCTGCACTCCTATGCGGGGCTGAATTAAATGGCGGAGCATACGAGCCCGCGCCATAAGCTCGGCAAGCCGGCTGGTGATAACGCGGTGATTTTGGGGCTGGGCGCGCAATTTGCGGAACGTCGCCGCGAGTTGGGCATTTTGCAGCAGCAGCTTGCCGACGCCGCCGGTATCTCCCGCTCCACCCTCCACACCATTGAGCACGGGGGCGCGGGCGTGCGGTGGGAAAAGATTACCGCCGTGGCCGAGGCCCTCGGCTTGGAGATGCGCTTCGTGCCGAAGGAATCCTAATCCTTCTCGCCGTCGGTGTCGCGATTGCGGCGCTGGCGGCGTTTTTCTTCCTCTGCCTCCTGTGCGCGGCGTTGCTTGAAGCGCTCCTTTTCTAAGTTCCAGAGGAATTCCTCATCATCGTCGGGGCCCTTGATAGCGCGGGGTTGTTCCACCTCGCGCTTTTTCCATGTGGAGGGCCCGAAGGCCTTCCACACCAAGTAGGCGGCGAGGACAAAGAGTAAAAGGAGGATGATTCGGCCCATGCGTGGAATTCTACCTGCACCGCGTACAATCAACCCCCATGACGCATAACCCTGAGCCACCCAAGCCGGACCCAGAACTGCGCCGCCGTTCGCGGGCGGCGCTGTGGAAGTACGGGCTCGCCCGCGTAGTACTTTTTATCGCCTTGACCGTGGTGATCGAGCTGCTATCTATCGCCATCCGCTTTCCCATCCCGGTGCTCGTCTCGGCGCTGTTGGCGCTCTTCGTGGCGCTGCCGCTATCGATGCTTATCTTTAAAAAGTGGCGCATCGAGGCCACCCAAACGCTGGCCGAGTACTCCGCCCAGCGCAAGGCCCACAAACGCTGGGTCCAGGCGGAGCTAGAAGGGCGCGCCGCGCAGGACTAGACGAGGATGAGTGCGGCGGCCTCGATAATCGCCCACAGGAGCATCGCGCGGCCAGTCAGGCCGAGCACGGGGATAAGCTTTGGTCCTTGAGCGCCGCGATTGACGGTGCGAATGGCACGCAGCGCGAAGGGGAAGTAGACCAAGCCGGCGAGTGCGAGCCAGCTGCTGAAGGCAATGCCAATGGTCAGCAGGAATGGCAGAAGGAGCAGCACCGTAAAGAGCAGGCGTGCCTTCTCGTTTCCGAGGCGTACGGCGAGCGTAATCTTGCCGGTTTCGGCGTCGGAGGGAATATCGCGGATATTATTGACTAAGTTCACCCCGGAGCTCATCGCGCCGATGCCCACGGCCAGCGCGAGGCCCGACCACGACAGGCGGCCAGCTTGGGTGAATTCGGTGCCGAGCACGGCGACGAGCCCGAAGAAGATAAAGACAGCAACCTCGCCGAGCCCGCGATAGCCATATGGATTCTTGCCGCCGGTATAAAACCATGCTCCGGCGATGCACAGCGCGCCGACGAGGATGAGCCACCAGGCATGCGCCGCCAAGGACAACGCGATGCCGGCGAGCCCAGCCACCGCGAAGGCGGCGAAGGCCGCGAGTTTCACCTGCTGCGGACGGGCTAGGCCGCCGCCGGTGAGGCGCTGCGGACCGGTGCGGTCGTCGTCGGTGCCGCGGATGCCATCCGAGTAATCGTTGGCGTAATTGACACCGATGATGAGCGCCCACGCCACCACGAGGGCGAGAAGCGCGCGGCCGAAGTGCGCGCCGTCGGCAGCCGCTGCGGCACCAGTACCAGCGATGACTGGGGCGAAGGCATTAGCCCACGTGTGCGGGCGTGCGCCTTGGAGCCAGTCTTTGGCAGTTGCGGGATAGGCAGAAAGTGACATGTCAGTTATTGTGCCACGCCACCGCGGGCATGCTGTGCACAAGGGACGCACACGGCGGATATATAAAAGCCACGGGTATGGCGGAAGCGCGTCGTACGTACCCAAGAAAGGACGGCTGTGGGCCACACCCGTGACAAAAGTTCAATGCGTTGAACTTTCTTAAAGTTATCATGTGAATCGCTCGCGGGGCAAGGCCTTTACTACGATGAATGTCATGCATTTAAGCGATCTCCCTGAACGTACCCAGGACTACCTCAAAGTCCTGTGGGACCTCTCCGAGCACTCCGGCGGCGCGCCCATCGCGCTCAAGGAGCTGGCGGGGCGATTGAACCAAAAGGTGCCCACGGCGTCGGAAGCCGTAAAGCGTCTCGTTGCCCAAGGGCTGGTGGAACATGAGCGCTACGCTGGCGTTTCGCTGACCCCAGAGGGCCAGGCACTGTCCATGGGCATGGTCCGCCGCCATCGTCTCCTCGAGACCTTCTTGGTCAAAGAGCTGGGGTACACCTGGGACGAGGTTCACGAGGATGCCGATCTCCTCGAGCATGCATGCTCCGATCGCTTCATCGATCGACTCGATCAGCACCTGGGCCATCCTCAGCGCGATCCCCACGGCGATCCCATCCCCGACGCGCAGGGCAGCATCGAGGACCTTGGCACGCTCACGCTTGACGACGTCCCCCTTCACACCCCTGTCACCATCGAGCGGGTATGCGACGGAGACACCGAGCTGTTGCGCTACCTCGACAGCCATGGCGTCGGCCTGGGCGTCGAGGTCGTAGTCGATTCCCGCGTTGCGGGCCTGCTCAACCTGCACGCAGGGGACGAGGAGTTCTCTCTTGCGGAAGTCGCGGCCGCCGACGTGACGGTGCGCGCTAACGAAGTCTAATCAGTTCTTAAAGAGCCCTGCGACACCACGACGGTCCACCTTGCCGGGGCCGGTCAGCGGCATCTCAGCAATGCGGATAATCTCGCGCGGAATCTGCCACCGAGGCAGGTCATCGAGCGCTTCGAGGATGTCGGTGCGCGAGGCCCAGCCGGTGTAAGCTGCGGCGATCATCTGGCCAAGACGTGGATCAGGGATGCCCACCACGCATACACTGTCGACGCCCGGTACCTGCAACAAGAGCTGTTCCAGTTGTTCTGGGTGCAACTTCAACCCGCCCGAGTTGATGATGCTGTCCAGACGTCCAGTGACGGTGAGTTGACCGTGGGCGTCGAGCTCCCCGGCGTCGGAAGTTGCGAACCAGCCACCGACGAAGTCGCGCGATTCCACATTGCGGTAGCCCTGCGCAATGGTCGGCCCGCCCAGGAAAATGCGGTTATCTTCCCCGATGCGCACCTCGGTGCCGGGCAGGGGAGTGCCGTTGTAGACGCAACCGCCCGCAGTCTCCGAGGAGCCATAGGTGGTTACCACGGTGATGTCGAGCTTGCGCGCAGATTCCAATAGCTGGGGATGTGGCGCTGCTCCACCTACCAGGATGGAGTTGAAACGGCGCAGTGCTTGGATGCCGTCCAGCGAATCGAGTGCCTTGTGCAGCTGCATCGGTGTGAGCGCGGTGTACATGCGGTCCTCGGTGTGGGCGAGTTCTTCTGCTGCGCGGGCGAACTCGGTGATGTTAAAGCCTTGGGACAGGTCGAGGCACAGTGGCTCCACACCCGCCACCAACGAACGCACGAGCACCTGGATGCCCGCGATGTGGTGGGCGGGCATGGCCAGTAGCCATTGGCCGGGGCCACCCAGGAAAGAATGGGTGGCATCCGCACTCGCCACCAGGTTAAGCGGGCTTAGCTGCGCACCCTTCGGTGTGCCCGTGGAACCCGAGGTGGACACCACCAAAGCAATGTCCTCAGCAATCGATTCGCCCGCGCGCATGTGGTTGCGCAGCAATTCCGTCCGCGTGCGGTCCGCTGCGGGAAGGGGTAAGAGCGTGGTCTGCCCAGCGATGGCCTTCTCGAGGTCATCCAAAATTCCTGCGGGATTGCGGGGATCGACTGGGAGTGGGGCGAGGATATGAGTCACGAATAATCAGGTTACCCGGGCATATCGCTCGTCCCGGGAGGCGGCGCGCCGGGCGTTTAGAGCAAGGCGCGCAGCCCCATGCTGAGCAAATAGAACACACCCGCCAGCACCGCGATGCAGCCGCCCGCCGACAAACTGAGTGCGGCCGCCAGCCAGAGCCCGCCGCATGCCAGCGCAATGCCCGCGATACCGGCACCGAGCATGAGCTGGGTCGGGCGCTTGATCCACGGCTGCAACGCCGCCGCCGGGGCTACCAGCAGCGCCAGGGACAAGATAGTGCCCACTGCGGGAATCACCACCACCATGGTCACGCTGATAAGCGTGAGGGTAAGCAAGTCATAGCGGCCGGGCTTTCCGCCTTGTGCGCGGAAGGACGTCTGGTCGAAGTAGAAGGAGACTAACGTCCGGCGAAATGCCACCAGCACGCCAAGGCTGACCACCACCAGGGCGCCGACAAACCAGACATCCTGCGCATTGACAGTGGTCAGCGAGCCCACGAGAAAGCTATCCACGTGGATAGGTAGCGGTTGGAACCAGCGCAGCAACAAGATGCCCAGGGAAAATCCCAAGGTGAGCGTCACGCCGGCGGCAGCGGTCGAAGAAATGCCCTCGACGGTACTCAACCACCGCATAAGCCAGGCCAAAGGCAGGCAGAACAGTGCCGCCCCCACCATCAAACCCGTGGAGAGATCCAAGCTCAGAAGGTTGGCCACTACTACACCGAGCACCGCGCCGGGGAAGATTCCGTGCGACAGGCTCTCAGCGAAAAAGACGCGCTTGCCCATGACCATCAAGGTTCCAACTAAGCCAGATAAACATCCCACAGCGATGGCCTCAAGGAGGGGCATCCGCAGGATCTCTGGATCAAGATGAGACAGTCCCATTAGCTAAATACCCCCTTCAAGCCCGCTAGCGGCACGGTGGCAACCAGCATCAAGCTGACGATTGCCTGCGGCGAAATCTGGTGCGTGGTTTGGGACAGCATGATGGCAAATCCAACCACCACTGCCAGCGTGGACAAACCCGCAGCCCAGAAGCACATGCTGCGCGGGGATCCTGCGATCAAGCGCGCCGAGAGGCCTGGAATGACAATAAAACCGATAACCAGCAACACACCCACTGCCGAGCTAGCCGCCACCACGATTAGGCCAACCGCGATATTCGCAATGAGCTCATAAGCCGCCACGTTGATGCCCATGGCGCGGGCCGCTGTGGTATCGAAAGCGACGAGAATCTGCATGCGCCAGGTTGTCAGGATGAGCAGTGCCGCAATCACGCAGAGCGTGACGGAGGTTGCCAGCCTGGACTGCGTGACGTCGAGAAGCCGGCCAAACATGAGGGCCTCCAGCTGCCCGGACTTGTCGCCATAGGCCAAACTGATGACCACGCCGATGCCGTACATAAAGGTCAGCACCACGGCCGTTCCGGCTTCCATATCCAGCTTCTGCGCTGACTGGCCCTGCCCAGAACCCAGAGAAGCCAGCACCAGCACCGTCACCGTGGCCACCGCGGCCGCACCCGGCACGATGCCCGGGATGCCGCCCACGATGAGCCCTACCACGATGCCCGGAAAAACCGAGTGCACGAGGGCTTCCACCGTAAATTCCATGCGGCGGAGATTAACGAGGACGCTAATGGCAGCTCCCGCAATCGATAGGCACAGCAGGAAGAGGAAAGCATTGCGCAGGTACGGGGCGAAGAGAATCTGCTCTATCACAGTCGCGCGCCTTGCTCCATATAGGTTTCCACTGCTTCCTCGGTTCCCATGGTGCGGACCTTGCCGTCGATCACAAACGCCGCCCAGTCGCAGGTGTGCTGCGCCAAGATGGGGTCGTGAGTGGAGACGAGCAGGGCGATTCCTGCTTCCTTGAGATCCGCAATGATCTGAATCAGGATTCGGCGGCTTTCTTGATCAAGCCCGTTGAAGGGTTCGTCGAGAAGCACCAGCTCCGGGGCCGAAACCAACGCGCGCGCGATGAGCACGCGCTGGCGTTGCCCACCCGAGAGCTGGCCAAACCGCGTCTCGGCGAGGTGCTCCATCCCCACTTGTCGCAGGGCATTGAGTACGCAGTCGCGGTAGCTACGCATGCTCGTGCACCTGTGCCACCAGCTCACTGAGGGCAAAAGGCCCATTTCCACGACCTTGTAAGCCGTGACGGGAAAGCTCAGGTCGGAGTCTTGGTACTGCGGGACGTATCCGAGCGAGGCGTCGATGGTGGCCATGCCGCGCAAGGCAGCCAGGCCAGTGATTGCCTTGAGCAGGGTAGATTTGCCCGCGCCGTTGGAACCTAGGAGCGCCACGGCCTCGCCCGCGCGGATCTCAAGGTCAACGTCGGTGAGGATATCCCGGGCGCCATAGCCGCAGGTGGCATTGTGCAGAGTGACTAATGGGGAAGACATAAAGAGCTACTTTCGCTTGGCGACGTCGAATTCCTGCAGCGATTCTGGCAACGGTTGCTGCTTGGAGTCCCAGGCGCTGACCAGGGTGTTGATGTTGTGGACGATGGATCCGATGTAGGTCTCGCCCTCACTGCCTGGCACACCTAGCGAGTCGCCGTACAAAGCGTCGTCGGATGTAACCGCCTTGACGCCTGCGGCGCGGGCGATGGCCTCGATGGACTTCGAGCTGTTGGAATTCTCCGCAAAGATGGCCTTGGCACCGGACTCGCGGACCTTCTTTACCTGCTCATCGATGTGGCTCGAGGTGGCGTCCTGCTGGTGGTTGAAGTCAGACAGTGCGGAGCCGATGAATTTCACGCCATACTCGTTAGAGAAGTAGCCGAAGGCGTCGTGGGAAGAGAAGAGCACGCGGTCTTGCTCAGGAACTGCGGACATGGAATCGCTGGCCCACTTGTCGAGGTCCTCCAACTGGTCGGTGTACTTCTTGCCGGCGGCGGTGAAGGCGTCCTTGGCCTGCGGGGAGGCCTGGGACAACGTGTTGACGATGTTGTCGACCTGAATCTTGGCCTGCTTCGGGGAGGTCCACACGTGCGGGTCGTACTTGAATTCTGGGGCCTCGCCGTCCTCCCCCGGGAAAGGCCACGGGCGCGGGCTCACGTGCTCGATGCCCTCGTCGATGGTGTACTTGCCGTTGCCATCGCCCATACCTTCGCTCTTGACGCCCGAGGTCACGGCCATGACGCCGTGGAAGCCGGAGGAGTCCACGGCTTGGTCGAGGAAGTGCTCGAGGTCGACTCCGTTGACGAACATGTAGTCGGCCTGGGAGAGCGCCTGCATCTGCTGCGGGGTCATCTCGTGCTCGTGGGCGCTGGCGTTGGGGGCGAGCAAACAGGTGAGGTCGAGGGTCACTGGGCCCTCGCCGGAGTTGGTCTCCGCACCCTGGGAGTCGACCTTGTGGAGCTTGAGGCCGCCGGCGGCTACCTGGGTGAGGTAGTCGCAGATCTGGGTAGTCGTGGCCACGGCCTTGACGGTGTCGCCGTCCTTCGGCTTTGCAGCGTCGATGGATTCCTTCGAGGCGCTGCAAGCGGCGAGGCTGGCGCCGAGTGCGAGGGCGCAGGTGCCTGCGAGAATGCGCTGTAGGGGCCGGCGTGGGGTGCTGTGATTTGAGTTCATAATGAACTTCCTTTGTATTAGGAGAAGTGAACTCAACAAACACTAGCACCCTTGAACTAGATTGTTCAACGTAATGAACTTAGGTGGTCCTATCTCTTCCTTAAGCTGCCAAAATTTAAAAATGCCTCTCACTTCAATGAGTGAAGTGAGAGGCTAGGAAGCGGTGGCCTTATTTGGCTACTTTTGCCTTTTTGCTGAAGGGGAGCTGATCCAGGGAGCGTATGCCGGGGCCGGCGGCGAGCATCAGGCCCGCGACGGCGACGGTCCATTCGGAGAACTTTTGCCAGCCCTGGGCGATGAGAATTACGCCCAGGGCGACGCGTGCTGCGAGCATGACGAATGAGTTGCAGAGTTTCATGTTCGACACTTTAAGTATTAACTATGGGTATGTCCACAATTGCTTGAGATGTCTCACTCCGGTCCGAGGGCGTCCCACGCCATTTACTCCGCTACATGTATGGATTGCGCGGGGTGTCCTCCTGATCGAAGGGACGCTCCCCGCTGTCCTGCGCATCCTTGATACGCTTGAGCATCCACACTCGCGAGACGATGACGCCCGCCAGTGCAAGTGTGGCCAAGCCGATGGCGAAAATCCACATCGTGCTAACTCCTGGCTAGTAGTAATACGGGAACTGCTCCCACTGCGGGTCGCGCTTTTCGAGGAATGCTTCTTTGCCCTCGACGGCCTCGTCGGTCATGTACGCCAGGCGGGTCGCCTCGCCGGCGAAGACCTGCTGGCCCATGAGGCCGTCATCGGTCAGGTTGAAAGCGAACTTCAGCATGCGCTGGGCTGTCGGGGACTTGCCGTTGATTTCGCGGCCCATCTGGATTGCGGCGTCTTCCAAGTCGGCGTGATCGACAACCTCATTGACCGCGCCCATCTCATACATCCGCTGGGCATCATAGGTGCGGCCCAAGAAGAAAATCTCGCGGGCGAATTTTTGGCCCACCATCTTGGCTAGGTAGGCCGAGCCATAGCCGGCGTCGAAGGACCCTACGTCCGCGTCCGTCTGCTTGAAGCGCGCCTCCTGGCGGGAGGCGACCGTCATATCGCAGACCACGTGCAGCGAGTGCCCGCCGCCGGCCGCCCAACCATTGACCACGGCGATAACCACCTTGGGCATGGTGCGGATGAGGCGTTGGACCTCGAGGATATGTAGGCGGCCGCCTTCCACCTTCTCGCGGGCGGTGTCCACGGTGGATTCATCCGCGGTGGCGTCATCATGGGCGTGCTCGGTGGCGTAGCGGTACCCGGAGCGGCCGCGAATGCGCTGGTCGCCGCCCGAACAAAAAGCCCAGCCGCCATCCTTGTCGGAAGGACCATTGCCGGTGAGCAAAATCGTTCCCACATCCGGCGTGCGGCGGGCGTGGTCGAGGGCGCGGTAGAGCTCGTCTACGGTATGCGGGCGAAACGCATTGCGCACCTCCGGGCGGTCGAAGGCGATGCGCACGATGCCGTTCTTGCGGCCCTCGCCGTTGAGCCGGTGATAGGTGATATCCGTCAGGTCCTCAAAACCTTCTACGGCATGCCACAATTCCGGGCGGAACGGATTATCGGTGCTGTATTTTTTCTGCTCGCTCATGATGGCCAGCTTAGTGGCAAAAGAAGAATAGTCCCCATTCCCAACCCTCACCCACACACACTGCCCAGCAGGCCGGTAATAATCAATACGCGATACTGCGAGGTTGTTGCCCCGCACAATACCCGTGTACGCCATACCAGCGCGGTACTCCATGCCATGGGGAGACTCGAACTCCCCGCCCCTTAAAGCGCTAAAGGGGGCCAGAGTCCCAGGATTTTCCCCTCCAGGGTGGGGGCCTGCTCGCTGCAGGTGTGTGGGCTACCATCGCGCGCTCTATGCGGCGCGCGACATGACTATCCGTTTTTCAGTTCGGTATTCCAGTTCAGTTGCTGGATGCGGGTATCCAGCTCGCGATACTGCTTAGACAAATCATCGACACGCTTGCGCAGATCCGCCACCGGGATGGTGGAGACAAACTTAATCTCGGTGCGGGAATAGCGGTCCGAGCGGGTGCCCGCCCGCTGCGCCAGGTCGTGGTAGATGCGGCGCTTGCGCAAGAGGCCGTCGCGAAGCGCGAGGGCTTCCATCAAGTTCCTCTTCTCATCAAAGGCGGTGGCGATATTCGTCGCATTAATGGCCTGCACCAGCTCATCGATGCGCCCGGCCACGCCATCGAGCTCGCGCAGCAGCTCCTGCGGATCCTCATCCGGGGTATCGCCCTCCTGCACGCGGGCCACGGTGAGCAACCGCTCGTGCAGGCTATTGAGGCGCTCCTGTGCCTGGGCGCGCTCCGCCAATGCCTCAGCTAGCAGCATAATTCCTCCTTTATTGGTATGGGTTCCCAAAATAGCGCAGAGCGGGGGAGGGGTCAATGGCCGGCGGGCGCTACCATGAAGGCCATGCATATCGATGACGTCCTCGACCGCGCCCACGTAGTCTCCCTCCCGCTCGCCGTGCGTTTCCGCGGCATTACCACCAGGGAAGCCTTGCTCATCGATGGCCCGGCCGGCTGGGGCGAGTTCGCGCCCTTCTTGGAATACGGCCCGGCCGAGTCCGCCGCGTGGCTGCGCGCCGGGCTCGAGGCCGCCTACGAGGGCTTTCCAGAGCCGGTACGCGATTCCATCGAGGTCAACGCCACCATCCCGGCCGTGCCCGCCAGCGAGGTCCCGGCCGTGGTGGAGCGCTACCCCGGCTGCCGCACCTTCAAAATCAAGGTGGCGGAGAAGGGGCACACGCTTGCCGACGACGCCGCTCGCGTCCACGCCGTCCGCGACGCCGTCACCCAACGCGGCGATATCCCCATCCTTCGCGTGGACGCCAACGGCGGCTGGAGCGTCGATGAGGCGGTCGAGGCCGCGCAGATGATGATGCCGCTGGACTATATGGAACAGCCCTGCGCCACCACTGAGGAGCTCGCCCAGGTCCGCGGCCGCCTTATGCGCGCCGGCCTCTTTGTGCGCGTCGCCGCCGATGAATCCATTCGCAAGGTCGCCGACCCGTATCGCGTGGCCGAGTTGCAGGCCGCGGACGTCGCCGTGGTCAAGCCTGCCCCGCTCGGCGGCGTGCGCCGCGTCCTCGAGGTGGCCCAACACCTGCGCCAGCGCCATATGGACATCACGGTGGCTTCTGCGCTCGATACCTCCATCGGCATCAATATGGGCCTGGCGGCCGTCGCCGCTCTCCCGCGCATCTACGACGATGAAGACATCGACGTCACCCCGGCCGCCGCTGGACTTGCCACCGGCTCCCTCTTTGCAGAAGACGTCACCGCGCCGCGCCCGCTTGTCGATGGCCACCTTCCCGCCGATATCCTCGCCCCCGACCCAGACCGCCTGACCGCCCTCGCTGCCCCCGCCGACCGCCGCGATTGGTGGTTCGACCGCCTGCGCGCCTGCTGGCCGCACCTGGACTAGGCTCTAGAGCAAGCTTTGGTGGAACCGCCACGCCGGAGTCGCCAGCGCCCACCGCACCTTTGGCGGACTGCTCTTTAGCCCGCGCACGCTGCGTCGATGCGCCACCGTTCCTTGCACCGTCTCCACCACCAGCTTGAGGTGGTAGTCGGTGCATTCATCTGTAAATTTCAATGGCGCCCACCCATGCTGCACCGCATGATTGGTCTTCCACATCCCGATGAGAAATTCTCGGTGATTATCTTCCGGCGCGTGATAATAAAGCGAGTCCAAGTCCACCACCGTCGTTCCCGCTTCGAAGCCTAGATCCCAGGTATATGGTCCTAATCGAAAATTTGGCACCGGCTTGAGACCCACCCGCCGCATCTCGTGGTACATCCGCTGCTCCCACTTCGAGGCCGTCCCCACCGGCGCCCGCTCCGCCAGCTCGCGAACCGCGTCCCTTTTCTTGCTGATCACCTGCTCTATATCGGCCGCGAACCTCCCCCTTCCGTTGAGCCCGCGATACGCCTGCGCCAGTGCATCCTTCAGCAGCCACTTGCTGCAGTGCTCAAAGCTCAATGCATCTGCTACCGCCTGCGCCGGCAACGCCATCTTTACACCCTTGACCCGATTCGCCGGCACCGGCCGCGACCTCACCGTATGTACCAGATCATCCGCCCGGGCTCGGCAGTTATTATCCACCCGGATCACCGTCGGCAGCTGCACCTCGCATAAGCCATAGGCCGCGAGCGCCGCCGTTCCCGAAAACACCGCATCCGGATAAAGCTGCGCCACCGCGTTGAGCTTATCTTTCGCGCTCGCCTCCGCAGCGACATAACAGTTGCGCCTAAGCCGGAGGAGTCTGCCCTCTGCCACCTCCTTTTCAATTCGATATTGAGTCATTCCTTCTTCGAACAGGTCTTTTCGCGTGTACATAGTCTTTTAGACTGCTGCGTTGAGGAGTCGGTTCCGTGAAACATCAGGGATCACGACTTTCGTCCATACAAACCCCCAAAACCGTCGACGAAATCTCTGGTTTAGATGGACGAAAATCGCGATCGACGGCGGAAATCCAAGATCGAGCTCGCTGCTCAGCCCGCCACCTGTGCGTACGCTAGAGGACATGTCTACTATCAAGGTCCGCGATGCCCACCTGCACAACCTGCGCAACGTCGACGTCGATATGCCCCGCGGCAAACTCGTCGCAGTCACGGGAGTGTCTGGTTCGGGAAAGTCTTCGCTGGCCTTCGGCACGATTCACGGCGAAGGCCAGCGTCGCTACCTTGAATCGGTAGCACCCTTCGCCCGCCGCCTCATTAGCTCGGCCGTCGATCCGCAGGTCAGCCAGGTAGAGGGCCTACCGCCGACGGTCGCGCTGCAGCAATCGACCTCCGGCGGCGGAGCGCGCTCCACGGTAGGTACGGTCTCCGCGCTCTCGAATAGCGTGCGCCTGCTCTATTCGCGCGCCGGGGATAATCCGGAGGGCTTGTACTCGGATTCTTTCTCCCCGAATACCCCGGAGGGAATGTGTCCGCAGTGCCACGGCACGGGCGTGGTCCACGAGCCGACTGAGGACTCGATGGTTCCGGATCCCACCCTTTCCATCGAGGAAGGCGCCATCCAAGCCTGGCCGGGCGCCTGGGCCGGCAAGAATTTCCACGACATCCTGATGAACCTGGGCTATGACCTGGATTCGCCCTGGCAAGAGCTGTCACAGAAAGACCGCGACTGGATTCTTTTTACCGAGGAGCGCCCCGTCGTCACGGTCAAGCCCCTGCGCGGCAAGAACCAGATTCAGCGCAACTATGAGGGCACGTGGCGTTCGGTGGCCAGCTACTTGAATAAGACGCTGGCGGAGACCCAATCGGATACCCTGCGCAAGCGCACCCTGTCCTATATGGAATCGCGCGAGTGCGAAACGTGTGGCGGCCGCCGCCTCAACCCGGCTGCGCTGAAGGTGACCTATGCGGGCATGCCCATTGATGAGCTGGGCGCGCTGCCGCTGGATAGGGTTCACGCGGTGCTGAGCAAGCAGAATCCGGAGGAGAACTCGGCCGAGGATTTGCTGCTGCGGCAGATTCTGCCCGCCTTGACCTCGGCGCTCGAGCTTGGCTTGGCGCACCTGAGCCTGGATCGGCCGACGCAGAGCCTGTCCGGCGGCGAGATGCAGCGTATCCGGCTGGCGGCGCAGCTGCGCTCCGGTCTCTTTGGCGTGGCCTATGTGCTCGATGAGCCCTCGGCCGGCCTGCACCCAGATGAGCGCGACGCCGTGATGGACATGTGCCGCCGCTTCATCGCGGCCGGCAATTCTGTGCTCTTGGTAGAGCATGACATGGATTTGGTCGCGCAGGCGGACTGGCTCGTTGACGTCGGCCCGCTGGCTGGCGAGCGCGGCGGTAACGTCGTCTATTCGGGTCCAGTCGCAGACTACGACGCGGATACCCCCACCGCCCATGCCTTGGCCAATCGCACGCTCGCGCTTGCCGACGACCCCCGCACCCCCTCTTCCCACCTCGCCCTCCGCGGCATCAAAGCCCGCAGCATCGACAATCTGGATGTGGACTTTGGGTTGGGCCAATTCACGGCGGTCGCTGGAGTATCCGGTTCCGGCAAGTCCACCCTGGTCAGTACGGTGCTTGCTGGTCTACTGCGACAGTCCGCTACGGCCGTCTCCGATGAAGAAGAGACCGAGGAGAAGGGCTGGTCCGTAGAGAGCACGGAAGGCTTTGACCAGGTTAAACGCCTGGTACAGATTACACAGAAGCCCATCGGCCGCACCCCGCGCTCCACGCTGGCAACCTATACCGGTCTTTTCGATAATGTCCGCAAACTCTTCGCCTCCACCGACGAGGCCAAGCAACGCGGGTGGACTGTCTCGCGCTTTTCCTACAACGTG
Organism: Corynebacterium sp. LaCa117; assembly: GCF_046717765.1. Classification (NCBI taxonomy): domain Bacteria; kingdom Bacillati; phylum Actinomycetota; class Actinomycetes; order Mycobacteriales; family Corynebacteriaceae; genus Corynebacterium; species Corynebacterium sp. LaCa117. The sequence continues at coordinate 354,736 of NZ_CP177102.1, forward strand.
AAGCAAGGCCAGTGTCCCACCTGTGGCGGCGCGGGCAAGATCGAAGTGGAGCTGGTCTTTTTGCCAGGCTCGTATACCACCTGCCCAGAGTGCGGTGGTGCCCGCTTCAACGACGAGACCCTCGAGGTGACCTGGCAGGACCGCACCATCGCGGACATTTTGGAGCTCACCGTCGACGAAGCCGCAGAGGTATTCGCCGAAGAAGAGAAGATTTACCGCGCCATCGCCACACTGCAGGCCGTTGGTTTGGGCTACCTTCGCTTGGGCCAAGGCGCACCGGAGCTGTCCGGCGGAGAGGCCCAGCGCATCAAGCTCGCCACGGAGCTGCAGCGTTCTCGTAACTCTCGCCGCGGCCACACGGTCTACCTGCTCGATGAGCCCACCACGGGTCTGCACCCGGCTGATATCGATCTGCTCAATACCGAGCTGCATAAGTTGGCGGATGCGGGGCATACGGTGATCGTCGTTGAGCATGATCTTTCGGTGATGGCACACGCTGACCGCATTATTGAGATGGGCCCAGGCGCCGGTAAAGATGGTGGCCGCATCATCGCGGATGCCACCCCGGCGGAAGTAGCCAAGGAGGATACCGCCACTGGCCGAGCCTTGCGCGCGCGGCAGGCCCACTAAGCAGCGAGTCTTTTCCTCACCCCGTTAGCTATGGGAGAACTCTCTGGGATCTCACAGCAAAATGGGGTAGAGGTAGAAAGCATGACTACTAGAGGCCCCCATCGCGGAAACCAAGGCGATAGAGATGAAACCCGCAGCTGGTCCAGCCCGGCGGATGATGCCACCCGTCAGATTGGACGCGTGCCCGATAGCGCCAGCGGTCCCCGCCGCGACCAGGCACGCCGCGAGCACCCGAAGCAGTACTTTCCGGGGGAGCAGCAGCCGCAGAATGAGACTCGGCAATTTGATGCGGACGCAGCCTACCAACAGGGCTATGGCCAGAGCTATCAGCAGCCGGCTGGTCAGGGACAAGCCTATGGCCAGCAGTACGCGCAGCAGCCTGGATACGAGCCAGTTCCTTCTGACTATGATCCGGACCAGCCGGAAAAGCGGAAAAAGAAGGGCGGCGGTGGCGGTGCCATGGCCGGCGTCTTCGCGGCTATCGCGGTGCTAGCCGTACTGGCTGCGGCCGTGCTGTTTTTCCTGTGGCGCAATGCCGCGGACGAGGCGGATAAGCCGGATCCAGAGCCCGTGACGGAGACACTGACCACGCAGGTTCCCACCACCGTGACCCAGACCGATGAGCCGGATACGCAGGATGAGGATTCAAATAAGCTACCGAAGCTGCCGGATTTCCAAAACGAGCTGCCCTCCGATATTCCGACCGAACTGCCGCCGGAGGTGCAAGACCAGCTGGATAAAGGCGCCGATGTGGACGTAGAGGGCCTCCTCAATGACCTCCTGGGCGGCGGCGAGCAGCCGGCTGGCCAGCAGGGCACTCAGAACTAAGTGCCAAGCACCTGCCCGGTAAGGGAAATGGCGCGCGGGCAGGTAAAATCGGGCGGCATGAATGAATCGATGCAGTTGGCTGAGAAGGTAGCCGCCCAACTGGCGCGCCACCTCACGGATGTCGTTTTGTGCCCTGGTTCGCGCAACGCGCCGCTGTCGTTGGCGCTTTTAGCACGTGATGATATCCGCGTTCACACCCGCCTCGATGAGCGCGGGGGAGCGTTTACCGCCCTAGGCATGGCGCGAGTGCAGCGCCGCCACGTGGGCGTGGTGATGACCTCGGGAACTGCGGTGGCTAATACTCTGCCGGCCGTGGTGGAGGCACACTATTCCCATACGCCGCTGGCCATCATTAGCGCCGATCGGCCAGAGCGTCTGGTAGGCACGGGTGCCTCCCAAACCATCGAGCAACAGGGCATCTTCGGCGTCTATGCGGAGACCACCCAGGTCACCAGCGCAGCTGATCTGGAGGCGATGTCCCAGCGCTTCCGCGCAGACCTGCAAGTACACATCAATGTGGCTTTTGATGCCCCGCTTGTCGACGCCGCTTTGCCCGCCCGCACCTCCGGCGATGGCGTGCTCGAGCCAGCACCGGCCTTTGTGGATCACGGCGAAGTAGCCGTGGACTTGAGCAAGAACACACTGGTCATTGCGGGGGACGAGGCCTGGGAGGTAGAAGGCCTCCAAGACGTACCAACCATCGCAGAGCCAAGCGCGCCAGGCCCGTACCATCCGGTACATCCGGCGGCGGCGCATATCTTCCGCAAGGCGCAGGTCTCCGCGAATGACTATGTGGTCAATACCAAGGTGGAACAGGTCATCGTCGTCGGGCACCCGACGCTGCACCGCAGCGTTTTGGCGCTGATGAATGATCCGGATATTGATCTGGTGGTGCTCTCGCGCACCAAGGACTTCACCAATCAGCGCGGTGAGGACGCACGCCTTGGCACCACCGTCAAGGTCACCGGGGAACCGAGCCGCGAGTGGATGAAGATTTGCGAGGGTGCTACCGACATGGCGGGACAAGCCGTGCGCGAGACTCTTGAGGACGAAGAACTGGGATTTACCGGGCTGCACGTGGCGGCCGCGGTGGGCGATACGCTCTCCGTCAACGACGCCCTGGTCCTTGGCGCCTCGAACCCAGTGCGCGATGCCGCATTAGTGGGCCTGCCCTTCGACGGTGTCGATACGTACTCGCCGCGCGGGGCGGCCGGTATTGACGGAACCATTGCCCAGGCCATCGGCATTTCCTTGGCCACGCAATCGCTGGATCCCACCAATTGGCGTGCCCCACGCGTTATGGCGCTGATGGGCGATGTCACCTTCTTGCATGATGCGAATAGCCTGCTCATCCCAGAAGACCAACCGCGTCCGGAAAACCTCACCATCGTCGTAGCCAATGACAATGGTGGCGGCATCTTCGAAACCCTTGAGCAGGGGGCCGATGCGCTGCGCGCATCGTTTGAGCCGGCGTTTGGGACGCCGCATGGGGTGGACGTCGGCAAGCTGGCAGAAGCCTATGAGGCAGACTACCGCGAGGTCACTACCCCGCAGGAGCTGCTGGATACGCTGGCGGAACTTAAGGAATACTCCACCGGTATCACCATCGTGGAAGCAAAGACCACCCGTGCCACGCGTCGGGCGCTCACTGAGAAGCTGACCGCAAAGGTGGGCCAGTAAGTGGCTTCGCCGCAGCATAAACCGCACGCAGCCGTGGTGCCGCGCTATACGGCTGCGGTCTATCGTCGTCGCCTGCACCAGCTGACGCTGGCGTTGTATCTGGCCGCACTTGTGGGCGTGGTAGGCATGGTCATCGGACCGGCGCTTAATGATCACGCCATCGCCGCCCATCCCGCGCGTGCTCTGGCTACAGTCAAAGACGTGGGAATGCTGCGCACCACGGTGGATTTCCAAGACAGTGAGGGGATTTACCATATCCCGAAGCACGGGCTGCTATATCCCAGCGGCCTGGGGGAGGGGCAGCAGGTGTGGGTGCAATACGCCCTCGATGACCCTGATTTAGTCAAGGTCGAAGGCCGTAAGTGGACGCTGGCTATCATCCCAGCGGCTTCGGTAGGGGTGGTGGCTACACTTATTGCGGCCGCTTTGTGGAAGCTGATTAGCTTCTTTACCCGCCGTGCGGAGAAATAATTAACCAAGATTTTCCGCTAGCTTCACCATTAACTTAAGAAAATAGGTCATTATGGTGGCATGCGTGTTGCGATCGTGGCTGAATCCTTCCTTCCCAATGTCAATGGTGTGACCAACTCAGTGCTGCGCGTTTTGGAGCATCTGCACGAGACGGGGCAGGAGGCCATTGTTATCGCGCCGGGCGCCCGCGAAGGCCAAGAGGAAATTCCGGACTACCTCGGATTCCCCATCTACCGCGTGCCCACCGTGCGCGTGCCGCTGGTGGATTCGCTTCCGGTGGGAGTTCCTACCACGGCCGTGGATGAAGCGCTGCGTGATTTCAAGCCGGATATCATCCACCTAGCTAGCCCCTTCGTACTCGGCGCGGCAGGTGCCTTCTCCGCCCGTCAGCAACGCGTGCCGGCCGTGGCGCTGTACCAGACCGACGTCGCCGGATTCGCCACTAAATACCATGCTTCCGCGCTGGCCTATGGCGTCTGGGAGTGGCTGCGCACCATCCACAACTCCTGCCAGATGACCCTGGCACCGTCTTCTCTGACCATCCGAGATCTGGAAAAGCACCACATCAAAAACGTGCGCCATTGGGGACGCGGCGTGAATGCGGAGCTTTTCCACCCATCCAAGCGCTCTGCTGAGCTGCGCCGCAGCTGGGAGCCGAGTGGAACGAAGAATATCGTCGGCTTCGTTGGCCGTTTGGCTGCGGAAAAGGGCGTGCACCGGTTATCGGCGCTCAACGGACGCGAAGATATCCAGCTGGTTATCGTGGGCGATGGGCCGGAGCGGCCCCTATTGGAAGCCCAGCTTCCTGGGGCCGTGTTTACGGGTGCTCTTTCCGGTGAAGAACTTGCCGCGGCCTATGCTTCTTTGGATGTTTTTGTCCATGCCGGTGAGTTTGAGACCTTCTGCCAGTCCATTCAGGAGGCGCAGGCCTCCGGCGTGCCGACCATTGGGCCGCGTGCCGGTGGTCCGGTAGACCTCATTGAGGAGGGCTATAACGGGCTTTTGTTGGACGTGAAGACCTTTGTGGAAGACCTCCCCAATGCGGTGGATGCGCTGCTCAACCCAGAGATCCATCAGGAGATGCGCGATAATGCCCGCGAGTCCATTTCTTCCAAGACATGGAAGGCGCTGTGCGAGCAGCTCGTGGGCTATTACGAAGAGGTGCTGGAGGATACCCGCCGGGTGCCCCTGACCATTCTGGGGCAGCGCCCGGAGCTGCCGCGGTGGGCGGCTCGTGCCCTCGGCGCCCGCGTGGCCTAAACTGATCATTTGTGTCTAAGGCAGATCTGGATAAAAAGCCCTTCGATGTGGCGCGCATGTTTGACGCCGTGGGCGAGAAGTACGACCTCACTAATACCGTCTTGTCCTTCGGGCAGGACGCGCACTGGCGCAAGCGCACCCGCGAACGACTAAACCTACAACCGGGGGAGAAGGTCCTCGATCTTGCGGCCGGCACCGCCGTATCCACCGTGGAATTGTCCAAGTCCGGTGCGTGGTGCGTGGCGTGTGATTTCTCCCGTGGCATGTTGGCCGCTGGCCGTGAGCGTGACGTACCCAAGGTGGCCGGCGATGGCATGAAGCTGCCGTTTGCGGATAATACTTTTGATGCGGTGACCATCTCTTATGGACTGCGCAATATCCACGACTTTGAGCTCGGGCTGCGTGAAATGGCGCGCGTGACCAAGCCGGGCGGGCGTCTAGCGGTGGCGGAATTTTCCACCCCGGTGGTGCCGATTTTTGGCACCGTGTACAAGGAATACTTAATGCGCCTGCTGCCGCCGGTGGCGCGCGTGGTTTCTTCTAATCCGGATGCCTATATCTACCTCGCGGAGTCCATTCGTGCATGGCCGGGGCAAGAGGAGCTCGCGGCGGCTATCAATCGCAATGGCTGGGCCGAGGCCGGTTGGCAGAACCTTACCTTTGGCATCGTGGCGCTGCACTCGGCGGTCAAGCCCGCCTAGGTGCGGGCCTGAGCCCGCGCCTAGAGGACTGCGGTGGGGGACTATGCCGCGGTGGAATCCCACAGGGGAGTATCGCGGCGGATAGACGATACGGTGCGGCCAGCAGCGCGCCAGGTGCGGGCGATAAGATCGCGGTCGTCGTCAGTAATGAGATTGCCCATGAGGCGTGCGGCGGCCGGCATGAGCATACGGCCGACGGGCCCGCGCAGGGCCAGGGGACCGGCAATCGGTAGGAACTGCGGGTAGGTCAAAAGACGTGCGGCCGTGCGGGCCAGGAGGAAGGATTCGCCGTAGTGTTCGCGCAAGACGGCCGGCCAGGCGAGGGTGAAATCCTTTGGACCGAGTAGATCCACGGCCAGCGCGGCGGTCTCCAAGCCATAATCGATGCCCTCGCCGTTGAGGGGATTAATGCAGGCGGCGGCATCGCCGATAATCATCCAATTGGCGCCGGCCACGTTGGATACCGCGCCACCCATGGGCAATAGGGCAGAGGTGACGTGTTCAATCTCTCCTAGTCCCCACTCGGGGCGTTGTTGGGCGGCGTAGAACTCGAGCAGCTTCTTGGTATTGATCTTGGCGGGGCGCTGCGCGGTCGAGAGTGCGCCAAGGCCGATATTGACCTGGCCAAGCTCAAGGCCGAGCGGGAAGATCCAGCCGTAGCCGGGTTGTACTTTGCCGTCTTCGTCTTTGAGCTCTACGTGGGAATGCATCCAGGGCTCATCGGCATGCGTGGAGGAAGCATAGGAGCGTGCGGCGATTCCATAGACCTCCTCGCGGTGCCAGGTGCGGCCAAGCTTCTTGCCAAAAGTAGAGCGCACGCCATCGGCCACAATGATCCAATTGGCGTGTACGGTGGCTTCGCCCACGCGGAAAGACGTCAGGCGGTTTCCTTCTAATACGGGATCGGTAGCAGGGGTGCCGGTGATAAGGGTGGCGCCGGCGCCTACGGCGGCATCGACAAGCAGGGCATCAAAGCGATAACGCGGCAGGGCCGTACCCACCTGGGAAGGGTAGGTTTTCGGCCACGGCGCGGTAATATCGCCGCCGTATCCGTGCAGCTTCAGACCGCGATTGCGGTAGGAGGCGTTGATCTTAAGGCCTAGCTCATCGAGCTGATGCATCGCGCGTGGGGTGAGCCCGTCACCGCAGGTTTTATCGCGGGGAAATGTCGCGGAATCAATAAGGAGGGTGTCAAAGCCCGCGCGTGCGGCGTGAATCGCGGCGGCGGCACCGGCAGGTCCAGCGCCAATGATGGCGACCTCGACATAGGTTGGGGAATCGATCTGCTCCGACATGAGGACTATCATTGCATGAGTTCGACCCCTCGAGTGTGTTTAGGGGCGCGGATTGGACTACGGTAGGTAATCGATTATCTCTGGCTTTTAGTTGCAAGGAACACTATTTAATGACTCACGGTCAATCGCATGCCACGCACGTGGATCTCGGTGATCCGCAGCTCAACGAGCGCATTGGTGCGGGCATGGAAGCAGTAGAAGACAAGCTGCGCAGTGAAATCGACCGCGGCCAGGACTTCTTAAAGGATAAGGTCAGCCACCTGTCCAAGGCCGGTGGCAAGCGCTTTCGCCCCATGATGGCGCTATTGGCCTCCGAGTATGGTTCGCGTCCGGGCTGCGAAGAGGTTGTTAAGGCCGCCACCGTCGTGGAGATGGTGCATGTGGCCACTCTTTATCATGACGATGTCATGGATGAGGCAGACCGCCGTAGGGGTGTGGAATCCGCGAATTCCCGGTGGAATAATTCCGTGGCCATCCTCGCCGGCGATGCGCTCTTGGCGCATGCCTCCCGCCTGATGAGCGAGCTGGATACCCACACCGTAGGCCACTTTGCCGATACCTTTGAAGAGCTGGTTACCGGCCAGATGCGCGAGACCATCGGCGCGGGCGAGGCTAATGCCGTGGAGCACTATACGGCGGTTATCCGCGAAAAGACTGCCGTGCTCATCGCCTCTGCGGGCTACTTGGGCGCCTATCACTCCGGGGCCTCGGCCGAGCATGCCGCAGCCCTGCACCGCATCGGTGGAGCCATCGGCATGATCTTCCAGATTGTGGACGATGTCATCGACATCTTCTCCGACCCTAAGGAATCCGGCAAGACCCCGGGAACAGACCTGCGTGAGGGCGTATTTACACTGCCGGTTCTCTATGCCTTGGAAGAAGAAGGAGAAGTGGGCGATAAGCTGCGTGAGCTGCTTACTGGGCCGCTGCATTCCGACGCCGAGGTGGAGCGCGCCATTGAGCTCCTGCACCAATCTGGCGGCCGACAGAAGGCGCTGGAGGACATCACTGCCTACCTGCGCACGGTGGAGGAGCAACTCGCCGTGCTACCGGAGAACTCGGCCAGCCAGGCCCTGCGCCAATTGGCGGATTACACCGTGCGCCGCGTGGGCTAGCTGCTTGGCGACGCCCCCTCAATCGCCTTTTTCCCCTTATGCGCTGGCGATTTGTAGGTAGGTGGGTGGTTCGTAGTAAAGTACTTACTCGCACCACACAGTGCATGCCAGGTTGCCCGAGCGGCCAAAGGGAGCGGACTGTAAATCCGCCGGCATTGCCTTCAGAAGTTCGAATCTTCTACCTGGCACAGAATGAACCCCGCAAGCAGATGCTTGCGGGGTTTCGTCGTACCTGCAGTCGTGCTTGATTTCTAGTGGTCGTGGAAACACCTGACATGGGTTAGGTGATTGTGTGGAGTCGAAATGGGTTCCGGATTCTGTTGTTGTGGCGCGGTTTGCGTCGTTGGTTCGGGCTGGTAGTTCAATACGGGCGGCTGCTGGGGTGGTTGGTTTAGCGCGTTCGGTGGCGTATCGGCTTGCTGGTGAGTTGGACTTGCCGCGCAAGCGCCGCAGGACTACTAGCTCGGATGACAGTCAGGAAATAGCTCGCCTGTGGCTGGAAGGTGTGGCACCGATGGATATTGCGCGCCAGCTTTCTATAGGCTCTTCTCCGGTGTACCGCATCGGTATTGAGCTTGGTTTGTGGAAGCGCAATCCATATGGCCGCAAAGCTGCGGCCACAACTGGCCGATGTAGCTATCTGCAACTGCGTGCGGATGCTTTAGGGCGCAAAGATGCAGCTTTAGCCTGTGGCATTCATCCGCGTAATGCTGCTGATATAGACAAAGGTGTCATTAAGCTTTCTACCGGGCGTGTGCCTTTTGTCCCGGCTGGCCCGGATGTGGCGCTGTATAACAGGCTTATGCAGGTAATTGAGTACGTTGATGGTCGCCAAGCAGTTCCAGTCCAGGTTATTCCGCAACAGCGTATCGATAGGCGTATTTCTTCGCGCTACTTGTCGGTAGAAGAGCGCGAGCTCATCTTTGATCTTGACCGGCAAGGCAAAGGCGTACGTGAGATAGCTCGGCGTCTTGCCCGCTCTGCTGGCACTATCAGCAAGGAGCTTAAACGCAACCGGGATGAATTTGGGGTGTATCTTCCCACGTATGAGCACCGTAAATCGGTGTTGCGTAGGTTTAGACCGAAAAAGCGCAAGATTGATGCCAATCCACGTTTGCGCACGGTGGTCTGGGCGATGGTGAAAGATAGGTACTCGCCAGAGCAGATTTCTGGGAGGTTGCGCAGCTGCTATCCCGGTGATGAGACTATGTACGTGTGTCCTGAAACGATTTATCAGTCTTTGTATTTCCAGGCTAAAGGCGAGTTGAAAAAGGAAGTCGCTGCTGCACTGCGTCGCGGTCACGCCCAACGTCGACCTCGTGGCACGCGCAGTGCCCGCAAGCGGTTTGTTGACCCTATGGTGATGATTTCCGACCGCCCAGCAGAAGTAGACGACCGGGCAGTACCAGGTCATTGGGAAGGCGACCTCATTCTAGGCGCGGGTAATAAGTCCGCAATTGGAACGCTAGTAGAGCGAACCACGCGCTATGTCATCTTGCTGCATTTACCGAATGGGCATAGTGCTACCGAAGTAAATGAAGCACTTACAAAAGCGATTGCTACCTTGCCAGATCATCTCAAAGGATCACTTACCTGGGATCAGGGAAGTGAAATGGCCTGCCATAAGGCCTTTTCTGTAGCTACAAACTGTCCCGTGTTTTTCTGCGATCCTGGTTCGCCGTGGCAGCGAGGCACCAATGAAAACACCAATGGACTACTAAGACAGTACTTCCCTAAAGGGACAGACCTCAACGTCCATAGTGCAGCGGACCTAGAATTCGTCGCCATGCAACTCAACCGCCGACCCCGCAAAACCCTGGGCTTTCAAACACCAGCCGAGAAAATGGCCGCACTGATAAACTCAACCGAAACATAGGAAGTGTTTCCACGACCACTAGAATCTGCCGTGAGACGGGTGCTACCGGCAGGACTCCTGTCTGTGGGAGCTTTGAGCCCTGTGGAACACCGCATAGGCACCGACGAGGAATACAGCTAGGAATATCCCCGCGATCGTGAAGTAGAAAAATCCATTTCCTAACCTACGAGAAATATCCGGCAATGAGGTGGAATCCGATCCCGCCAGGGCCTTGGCAATGTATGCCGCATTCAAACCGCCAATGAAATAGCCGAGGCAGAGCAATGATGAAATACCAACTGCAATCTTTAACTCCTCTCATTTTGGCCTTCAGGACCAGCAAACTACACCTTTCTAAGGCGCTGTGTACAAACAGGCGTGCTCGGTAGCCATACCATCAGTCACAGAAAGTCACTGTAGAGATGAAGGTATGGGGTTTAGCGATAGGATATGGGATATGAAGAAGATCCGAACGATGCTGGACGGGGTAAACGAGATTCACCTATTTCAAAGCCAGCGAGTAGCGCAGGCAGCGCAGCAAGCGCATCTGCGCAATCGGACTCGCAGTTATCGGGCGCACCGGAAAATAAACGCAGCGATTTCCCACAGTTGGAGGAGCGCTCCCTGGCGTAAATAGACTTTCTAACCTTGACGACCAAATTGCTGTGTGGGCGCATCAGGGGCCAACTCCGCATCCACAGATAATCAAACAGCACAATGACATTCAGCCGGGCGCAGGCGATCGGATTCTGGAGGACGCTCATGCAGATATTGTCCTCGATAGGAAAGTTACAGCAGAATCTTTCGAGTACGCGATATTTGAATCAAAAGTACGGCTCTTTACGGCCGTAGGTGTCATTTTCGGCGCGCTCATCCTTATACCGGCGATACTCGTTCTTTTTGACCCACCGGAATCGATAGTTGGTACTGCGGCGGTGGGCCTGGCGGCAGCAAGCCCACTAGTCCGCACCCTCATTGGCCCTAAGCAATCTCAGAAGGACCAGTTAGAGAGCGTGGAGCGGGGAGGGGTTTAAATCTCGAAGTAGGCGCGCAGGTCGGCCGCGATGGCATCCAAGCGGTCGGCGTCGGGGGACTCGAGGTAGCACTTGAGCTTCGGTTCCGTGCCGGAGGGGCGTACGATGACGCGGTCATCGTTGTTGGTGAAGAACTTGGAGCCTTGGGCGAATTTCTCTACCTTCGCCACCGGCGAGCCGGCCAGCTCCGTGGGTGGGGTAGAGGCGACCTTGTCCATGGCTTGGGCGATGATTTTGAGGTCATCTACGCGGAAGGTCAGTGGTTGGGTATATAGGGCCCCGACGGTGGCGTAGATGCCCTCCAATCGCTCCAGCAGGGTGGTTCCTGCGGACTTGCATTCGGCTGCGAGGCTGGCGAGCACTACGGAGGTTGCGATGCCATCCTTGTCACGGACAGCGGTGGGATCGGGGCAGAATCCAATGGCTTCCTCGTATCCAAAGGCAAGATCCGGTGTGCGTGCGATCCACTTGAAGCCGGTCAGCGTCTCCTCGTGGCCGAGGCCGTAGTGCGCGGCAATGCGCCCGAGCAGGCGGGAGGAGACGAGGGAATTGGCAAAATTGCCGGTCGCCCCGCGGCGGGCCAGATAGTCGCCCAAAAGGGCGCCAGTTTCATCGCCGGTGAGCTGACGCCACGTGCCGGAAGGAGTGGGCACGGCGGCGGCGCAGCGGTCCGCATCGGGGTCATAAGCGATAAGGATATCGGCGCCGATCTCCTCAGCGTGACGGATACCCAGATCAAGGGCGCCAGGCTCTTCCGGGTTGGGGAAGGAGACGGTAGGGAAATCCGGATCCGGTTGGGCCTGCTCAGGAACCAGCGAGACGCGGAAGCCACAGCGGGTGAGAAGTTCTTTGCCCAAGGCAGCACCAACGCCGTGCATGGCCGTGAGCGCGATGGTGACATCGGAGCTTCCGCCTACGAGTTGTGCCGCGCGGTCGAGGTAGTCGGCGCGGGTATCGACGTTCTCGACATTCGCCGCAGAAAGCGGGATTTCATCGGCATGAGGTGCCGCGGCGATGGCTTCCGCGATTTCGGCATCGGCGGGCGAGATAAGCTGCACGCCTTCTGCCGGGCCGGTGGCAATGCGCCCGCCCAAGTAGACCTTGTAGCCATTATCGGCGGGCGGATTATGTGAGGCGGTAACCATGATGCCAGCATCCGCCTTGAGCTCGCGCACGGTGAAGGCGGTCAGTGGCGTGGGGTTTTGCGCGGGCAAAACCAGGGCCCGGCCGCCGGCCGCGGAGATGACCTGAGCCGCATCGCGCTGGAATTGCGCGGAGCCGTGGCGGGCATCGCACCCAATGGCCACGACTGGGGTATCGACCTGCTGTTTGAGCCAGGTGATGAGCCCGTAGGTGGTGCGGATGACCACGGCGCGGTTCATGCGGGACTCACCCGGACCCACGGCGGCGCGCAGACCCGCGGTGCCAAAGGCCAAGGGGCCGGCGAAGGCGGAGGCGAGCTCGGCGGTATTGCCCTCCTCAATCCAGGCCTTTACCTGGCGGGCTGTGTCCGGATCAGGGTCGTGCTCGGCCCACGTACGGGCGTAGTCATAATCTACGGCGGCGTTCGACATGGACTAGAGCTCCTCGAGGATCTTGGCGGAGGAGGACAGGCCCAAGCGGGTCGCGCCAGCCTCAATCATGGCTAGGGCGTCCTGTGCGGTACGGATGCCGCCAGAGGCTTTCACGCCTAACTTATCGCCTACGGTCTCGCGCATGAGCTTTACGGCATGCACGGAGGCACCGCCGGCCGGGTGGAAACCGGTGGAAGTCTTAACAAAGTCCGCCTGGGCGGCTGCGGCGGCCTTGCAGGCGAGGACAATGGCGTCGTCGGAAAGCGCAGCGGATTCAATGATGACCTTGAGAACCTTGCCTGGGATGGCATCGCGCACGGCCTGGATTTCGGCTTGCAGATCCTCGGCGCGGCCCTCGATAGCTAGCGGGATATTGATGACCATGTCCACTTCTTCGGCGCCATCGGCAACCGCGCGGGCTGCCTCAGCGGCCTTGATCTCCGGCTTTACGGCACCGGAGGGAAAGCCGACGACGGTGGCAATGTGCAGGGAGTCAGGAACCTCGATGGGCAAAGCGGAGGGGGAAACGCATACGGAGTAAGTGCCCAGCTCGGCTGCCTCATTTACCAGGGCGCGGAACTGTTCCGGGGTCGCCTCCGGCTTGAGCAGGGTGTGATCGATGATGGATGCGACGTCGGTGCGGGAAGTCATAATTTTCTCCTTAACGGGCTGGGCGGGATTCGGAACGGGCCATCTTGAGGTCAGAAACTACGTATAGGGCAATGCCAATAGCGGCCACGGCGGCCAGGATCCACAGCACGGTGTTATAGCTGGCGAGGTCCTGGAGCTTGGCGGTATAGGCAATGCCCAGCGGGATGGCGATATTGATGGTCAGGTTATAAAAACCAATGGCGATGCCGGACTTGGCGGCGCTGATATTGCGCAGCGCGGTATTAACCAGCGGCGCGTACATTAGTGAAAAGCCGGAGGCGAAGGCCACGATGGCTGCGATGAGAATAGCGACGTGGAGTTGCACAAAAAGCGCGGCCGTCACCAGTGCGCCGGCAACTAAGGCGAAGGCGGTGTAGATGGTGGCGCGGGAGGATAAAACGGTGCCGATCTTTCCGGAGAAGATGCCGATGAGGATGGCGCAGATATAGCCCGGGATCATCAACAGGGAGGCTTTATCAATATTCATCCCGTGCAGGTCATGCGCCGCAAAAGGCAGCAAGAAGATGAAGCCCATCTGGGTGGAATAGACGAAGAAGACCATGAGGATGGTCCACACGTAGCGGCCGTTGGTGAAAAACTCCGGGGTGACCACGGGATATTTAGCGTGGCCGATGTGGTAGGCAAAGCCCACCACGCCGAGGACAGCCACGATGAGATATATCCAGTTGAACTCCTGCATGAATAAGGTCAGGCCAGTGGCAAAGACGGCGATGAAAAATAGGCCGAGCACATCGAGGTGTCCCTCCACGGCCTCATCTTCTGGCACCAGCTTGATAATCGGCGGGATGGTCAGAATGAGGATGAGCGGGATGAGGAACATCGCCGTCCACGAGACATAGGTGGAAATAAAGCCAGAGGTCAACGCGCCGATGAGCAGGCCGGCCTGGAAGGCGGCGGTGGAAAAGCCCAGGTAGGTCTTTTGATCGGCCTCGCTCAAGTGCTTGGTCACGTAAATGACATAAAGCGTCTCCGCGGCGGCGAGGCCGGCGGTTTGAATGAGGCGACCGGCCAGCACCATGGGCCAGAAGCTAGAAAAGGCGAAGGCTAAGATCGACCCCACGGCAATGAGGACGACGCCGGTGAGCATGAGCTTGCGGATGGAAATGGAATCCGCCAGCGCGGCGTAGACCACGGCCCCGATGCCGATGATGACGCCGGCGAGGGAAGCCTGCAGGGAGGCGGTCTTAACGGAAAGGTCGAGCGCCTGGGCAATCGGCATGGTCATCGTCTTAAAGCCGTTATCAATAACCAGAGAAAAGACGAAGACGAAGAGCAGGATGGGGACGGCAACCTTGGGGTTTAGCGCGGAGCTTGGCCGCTTGTCCTGCGAGGAAGCAGAGGCAGTAGAAGAAGTCACGGGGAAGGCGTCCTTTTAGTCGAGCGCGTTAAGCGGCAGCGCGAGTTCAATCATGGTGTGAAAGGCGGTTTGGCGCTCTTCGGCAGAAAGCTTGGTACCGTGCACGAGGTTGTCGGATACGGTGAAAAGCCCCAGTGCGTCGACGCCGGCTTCGGCCGCGGTGGCATAAAGCGCGGCGGATTCCATCTCTACGCCGAGCACACCCATGTGCGCCCAGCGTTCGTTGACGCTTTGGTCAAAGTTATAAAAGATGTCCGAGCTCAAGATATTGCCCACGTGAATGTGCGCCTGCTGCTTCTCGGCTTCATCGACCAAGGCCTTGAGGAGCTTCCACGAGGCGGTGGGAGCGTAGCTGCCCGGCAGGTTGTACTGGCTCAAGAAATTGGAATCGGTGGAGGCGGAGGAGGCGACGATGACGTCGTGTAGCTCGATGTCTTCTTGCATAGCGCCGATGGAACCGACGCGGATGAGCTTCTTTACGCCGTAGTTGTGGATGAGCTCCCAGGAGTAGATGCCGATGGAGGGAATGCCCATGCCGGTGCCCATGACCGAAACGGGCTTGCCGTTATAGGTGCCGGTAAACCCCAGCATATTGCGCACGCCGTTGAACTGGACAGTGTCTTCCAGGAAATTCTCGGCGATGAATTGTGCGCGCAGTGGGTCGCCGGGCAGCAAGATGGTTTCTGCAATGGGCGCGCCCTGCGGGTTGATGTGTGGGGTGGCAATATCGGTAGCGGACATAGCTTCGCTCCTCGGTATGGGGTGGGGGATTTTACAGACCAAGCTTAAACCCTCAGGACCCCGAGTCAATGGCCGTATTTGCGGCTGGTCAACAACTGTGGAGAGCCTCACTGGACTCAGCCACCAGCATCCGTGCCGAGGTCACTGCACGTAGTAAGCATTGCCACGCTTGCCGACGCCCCTTTTCCCACACCCCCAATCCATATGCCTTCGCTCGGCTGCCGGTACACGGTAAAAAGCGTGGCCGAGCAGTCCGCAGCGGTGGACTGCCATGCCGTTTCTCTAACAGCATTCAAAAGGTGCGAAAAGGCCTCACAAGGTCTATGCATTTTTACGCTCTGACGTGGCGATTTGTGTAAAACGTTGAAAGCAGGTTAGATTATTGGAGTCCGCAACGGAGAGCACAACGAAATAGCGATGTGTTCAACGCTAGGATGTGCCCCCTTAGCTCAGTCGGCAGAGCGTTTCCATGGTAAGGAAAAGGTCGACAGTTCGATTCTGTCAGGGGGCTCCATTCATGTTCGGAGGAAGAAATTCCCCCAAGGTGAATATGGCGGTGTAGCTCAGTGGTAGAGCAAGCGACTCATAATCGCTGTGTCGCGAGTTCAATTCTCGCCATCGCTACCGGGAAAGAAAGGCGCCCGCAGGGCGCTTTTTTATTACCGCGCTGAAGGCTTTGCATCCCCGCCTGGTTTCAGATTGGAACTATGGCTCTGGTAAGGTCTTCAACGCTTGATGCTGAGGCATTAAGGAATAAAAGAATAGGGGCGTGGCGCAATTGGTAGCGCAACGGTCTCCAAAACCGTAGGTTGCAGGTTCGAGTCCTGTCGCCCCTGCACAGTAAACCCCGTCACTTGATATCAGGTGGCGGGGTTTGTTCATGCCAAATCTTCCCGGCGGAGCTTCGCTCGCCGCTTTGCTCGCCGCTGTGCTCGCCCAATGTATCCAAGGCCACGTCTTATTAATGCGGTGGTCAGCTTTTCATGCAGTGCAAGCTTTGCTAGGGTTGACAAAGTTATGGAGGTGCGCGTTAAGCGCCCTATTAGATTTAGTTCCCAAGGAGGGTTAGCTGTGAGCGATGAGCAGCAGCCGAAGAATTCGGGTGCACCGCGCCCGACCGGTAAGCGTCAGCTCTCTGGTGCGGCTACCACGTCCTCCGCGGACTACGCCGATAAGCACGTCGTCCGCGTAGAGGATAAGAATCACGACGACACCCCAGGTGGCGGCGTAGCCGCTTTCCCTGGCGAGGTGGCAACTGAAATGAAGAAAGTGGTGTGGCCGACCGCTAAGGAGATGCTGCAGTACACCCTCATTACTTTTGCGTTCCTCATCGTCCTGACTGTTCTGGTGTGGGGTGTGGACACTCTGGCTGGTCTCGGAGTTGAGCAGATTCTCTCTGATTAGTAAGATATTTCCATAATCTTTTATCCCGCTGTTTCCGCTGAAGGAACGGCGGGATACTTTTTGCCCATACGCGGGCGGGTAGGCTGGTCCTACGCAACGCGCCGAGGAATTTTTGGAGTAAGAATCATGAGCGACGAGAATAACGTCGAAACCGTAGGCACCTCCCTCGAGGAGGCTATGCAGGCCAACGTGCAGGAGCAGGCGGCAGAACATGCTAGCTCCGTTGAAGAAGTACAGCAGGAGGACGCTACCCCAAGCGCGCCCGCAGCAGAAGAAGCAGCAGAGTCCACCGACGCCGCAGCTGAGCCTGCTGAGGCAGCCGAGGCGGAAGCGCCGGCAGAGCCCGCAGCTGCAGCCGACGCTGAGGCCGCAGCTCCAGAGGCTGGCGAGGATGAGTCCGAAGACGCCGCCTACCGCAAGCGCCTGCGTGCGTTTACCCGCGAGCTGAAGAAGCAGCCGGGCCAGTGGTACATCATTCAGTGCTACTCCGGCTACGAAAACAAGGTAAAGACCAACCTGGACATGCGTGCCCAGACCCTCGAGGTGGAGGACTCTATCTTCGAGGTTGTCGTTCCTATTGAGCAGGTGCTCGAGAACAAGGACGGCAAGAAGAAGATTGTGAAGCGCAAGCTGCTGCCGGGCTATGTCTTGGTTCGCGCTGAGCTTAACGACGCCGCTTGGTCCGTCATCCGCGAAACCCCTGGTGTGACCTCCTTCGTGGGCAACGAGGGCAACGCCACCCCGGTTAAGACCCGCGATGTGGCTAAATTCCTGATGCCGAACGAAGCACCGTCCACCAAGGGCGATGCCGCCCCGAATGAGGCCGAGGGCGAGCAGGTCGTGGCCATGCCAGAAAAGGAAGTGGCAAAGAAGTACGCCCACGACTTCGAGGTGGGCGAGGCAGTGACCATCCTGTCCGGCCCGCTGGCCGCAGTCTCCGCCACCATTTCCGAGATCGACCCAGAGACCGGCAAAATGCAGGGACTGGTATCCATCTTTGGCCGCGAGACCCCAGTGGAGTTGTCGCCGACTGAGATCGAGCGCATCTCCTAAAAGTGATTTTGTGCAGGGCGCACGGTGTTCTAAACTGGAACGCCGTGCGCCTTTGGCGTGCGTATAAGAAAAACGTTTCATCCTCCGGTGGCCCACTGAAGGTGAGCATCCGGACGGGATCCCGTTATTCATCGTGGCGGCTATCCCGGTAACACAGGAAAGAGGTAATTCGATGGCTCCTAAGAAGAAGGTATCTGGCTTCATCAAGCTGCAGATCGAGGCAGGCGCCGCTAACCCGGCACCGCCAGTTGGCCCGGCACTGGGTGCCCACGGCGTCAACATTATGGAATTCTGCAAGGCTTATAACGCCGCTACCGAGAACCAGCGTGGCAACGTGGTTCCGGTTGAGATCACCGTCTACGAGGACCGTTCCTTCGACTTCAAGCTGAAGACCCCGCCGGCAGCTAAGCTGCTGCTGAAGGCCGCTGGCATCAAGAAGGGCTCCGGCGTTCCACACACCGACAAGGTCGGCTCTGTGTCTTGGGACCAGTGCAAGGAAATCGCAGAGACCAAGTTTGCGGACCTGAACGCACGTGACATCGAGAACGGCGCTCGCATCATCGCCGGTACCGCCCGCTCCATGGGCATCACCGTTGATGGCGCACCGGAGAAGTAAAAACTTTATGTGGTAGGGCCAGCTACGGCCCGCCGAACACCACACCAATCCAGAAAAGGAATTGTTAAATGAGCACCAAGTCTAAGGCTTATAAGGCCGCTGCGGAACTGGTAGATAAGTCCCGCCTGTACCGTCCGATCGAGGCCACCAAGCTGGCTAAGGAGACCTCCTCCAAGAACTTCGACGCCACCGTTGACGTTGTCTTCCGTTTGGGCGTTGACCCGCGCAAGGCTGACCAGCTGGTTCGCGGCACCGTTTCCCTGCCTAACGGCACCGGTAAGGACGTTCGCGTTGCTGTCTTCGCAGAAGGCGAGAAGGCTACCGCCGCTCAGGAAGCTGGCGCTGACATCGTCGGCACCGCTGAATTGATCGAGCAGATCAACGAGGGCAACATCGATTTCGACGTTGCTATCGCTACCCCGGATCAGATGGCTAAGGTTGGCCGCGTTGCCCGCGTCTTGGGCCCGCGTGGTCTGATGCCGAACCCGAAGACCGGCACCGTTACCGCAGACGTTGCTAAGGCAATCTCTGAGGTTAAGGGCGGCAAGATCTCCTTCCGCGTTGATAAGGCTGCTAACCTGCACGCCATCATCGGTAAGGCTTCCTTCGATGCGGAGAAGCTGGCTGAGAACTACGGCGCCCTCATGGATGAGATCCAGCGCCTGAAGCCTTCTTCCGCTAAGGGCATCTACATCAAGCGCGCTACCATCTCCACCACCTCCGGCCCGGGCATCCCGGTTGACGGCTCCGTGGTTAAGGGCTACACCGAGTAAATCGGTCTAGCGCAGCGCACGAACGAGCGTTAAAGGGGCTACGAGGATATTCCTCGTAGCCCCTTTTTGGTGCCTGGACAGGTGTGTGCGTGGCGCCCGGCCTGGTTGGCCTAGTCCTTGATTTCGGCATAGGCGTCGAGGGCGGTTTGGCGCGATTCCTTTAGGTCCACTATGGGTGGGCCAGACAGCGCGGGTGCCCAGCGGCGCACATAGTCGCCGTCGGGGTCGAAGCGCTTGGCCTGGGTTTCGGGGTTGAAGATGCGGAAAAATGGTGCGGCGTCATCGCCGCAGCCAGCCACCCACTGCCAATTGAAGGGGTTGGAGGCGGCATCGGCATCTACCAACGTATCCCAGAACCATTCCTCGCCCAGGCGCCAGTGGATACCGAGGTTCTTGGTGAGGAAGGATCCCACCACCATCCGTACGCGGTTGTGCATATAGCCGGTGGCCCATAGCTCGCGCATTCCGGCGTCGACAAGCGCAATGCCCGTCGTACCGGACTGCCAGTCTGTCAGGCGTGGGTCATCCCAGGACCAATCGAAGCGGTCGAATTTTTCCCGTACGTTCTCGGTAGCGAGGTTGGGCAGGTGGTAGAGGCGGTGCCAGGCAAAGTCACGCCACAGCAGCTCGGAGTGGAACTTGGCGCACTCCGGCTCCTCGGCCGCGGCGAACCACACCTCGCGCGGGGAGACCTCACCAAAGCGCAGGTGCGGTGAGAGGAGAGAGGTGGCATTAAGCGCGGGGATATCGCGCTCCTTGGCGTAGTTGGCCAGATCCAGCTGCGCCAGGCGCTCCCGCGCACCGGCTTCCCCGGGCGTCCAGTGCTCGGCCAGGGATGCGGCCCACGCCGGCTCGGTGGGCTTGGGCCAGGAACACGCAATGCTTGCCGACGCCCCCATCTCCGGCACCCCCTCCGGCTCATCGCCTGCCACTTGGGAGGACGCGGCCTTGGAGAAGGGGGTAAAGACCTTATAGGGCTGGCCCTGGCCATTGGTGACCTCCCAGGGTTCGACCAGGGTGAAGCCGGGTGAAGAAGTGGCGGTAATGCCACGAGCCGTCAAGTTTTCCTTGACGGCGGCATCAACCTCGCGCAGCGGGCCGTGGTAGCGGCGCGTCCACGTGACGGTAGTGGCGCCGAGTTCGGCGGCTAGGCGGGGGATTTCCACGCGGGCATCACCGGCGACGCGAATGAGCTCCACGCCGTGCTCCGCGAGGTCATGTGCCAGGGCATAAAGGGAGCGCTCGCGCCACCACGTGGTGGCGCCGCCCAACGGGCGGGTGCCCGGATATGCAGGCTCGTCGAGCACGACGGCGACCAAGGGAACGCCTGCAAGCGAGGCGGCTTCGGCCGCGCGGCGAAGGGCCTGGTTATCGTGTAGGCGCAGGTCATCGCGGAACCACATCAGGCAGGTCATGGCGGCTATCCTACGCGGCGAAAACGGGGATTTGGAGAAACCGTGGGTGGGAAGGTAGTGTTTTCCACGAAGTTTGAACGGCCGCTTCAGGCCGAGTCAAAGTTCACCGAAGACCGTTGGTCATCCATTTGGATCGAAGGTTCTCCATCCTAGGAGGCGGCCCACGCAGGAGACACTTTGCGATTATTCGCGGCATTCTCTTATGTCGCGCGCCCTGTGCTCTTGCACGGGGCTTTTGTTATTTCGGGTAACCGAAATGAGGAAAGTCCCGGCGGAATAATAAAAGAGATGTTTTGGAAGGAGGCGAGAGACAATGGCAAACCCAAAGAACACTGCAGACCTGGCAGAGCTGAAGGAGAAGCTGGCTGGCGCTAACTCTGTTGTATTGACCGAGTACCGCGGCCTGACCGTATCCCAGCTGCAGGAGCTGCGTAACGATCTGGGATTTGACGTTGAATACTCCGTCGCCAAGAACACCCTTTTCAAGATCGCTGCCAAGGAAGCTGGCATCGAAGGTCTTGATGATTTGCTGACTGGCCCGACCGCAATTGCGTTCATCAAGGGCGAGGCAGTGGATGCTGCGAAGGTCATCACCAAGTTCGCTGATGACAACAAGGCACTCATCATCAAGGGTGGCTACATGGACGGCAACGCACTGTCTGCCGACCAGGTTGAGGCCATCGCCAAGCTGGACAACCGCGAGACCACCCTCGCAAAGCTGGCTGGCGCTATGAAGGGTTCTATGGCGAAGGCAGCCGCTCTCTTCAACGCTCCTGCAACCAAGGCTGTACGCACCGTCGCAGCTCTGCAGGACAAGAAGGAAGCAGAAGCTTAAGTCGTCACAAAAGACGCACAATTACAACACCGTGTGCGCGGCCTAAATCACACGCAGCGCACACACAACACAGAAAGGACTTGCCATCATGGCTAAGCTCACCAAGGACGAGCTCATTGAAGCTTTCAAGGAAATGACCCTCATCGAACTGTCCGAGTTCGTTAAGGAATTCGAAGAGGTATTCGACGTTGAGGCTGCTGCTCCGGTTGCTGCTGTTGCAGCTGGCGCTCCGGCTGAGGGCGGCGCTGGTGCCGCTGAGGAGAAGACCGAGTTCGACGTCGTTCTGACCGACGCTGGCGCTAAGAAGATTGGCGTTATTAAGGCTGTCCGCGAGATCGTCTCCGGCCTGGGCCTGAAGGAAGCTAAGGAAATGGTCGAGGGTGCTCCTAAGGCTATCCTCGAGGGCGCTTCCAAGGACGACGCTGAGGCTGCTAAGACCAAGCTGGAAGAGGCTGGCGCTTCCGTCGAGCTCAAGTAATTTCACTGAGCTTTACGCTTTCAAATCCCCACTTCTGCCGCTCCGCGCGGTGGGAGCTGGGGATTTCCTCGTTTTGTGTTTGCGAGCGTAGTGCGTGGAGTGCAGCAATGGGCAATAGTGTCAAAGTATGACGCCATGGCGTTGTGGAGTTTAGGAGGGATAGCTTAGAGCGCTTTCACGCAGATGGTAAGGCACCAAGGTATGTACCTCCTGAACTGTGGAAGATCCTGCGCCGCAAACTCATCATGATTGACCGGTCCGTTTCCCTAGCTGATTTAAGGATTCCACCAGCAAATCGTTTGGAGAGGCTGAAAGGGCAGTGGAACGGATTTTATTCCATCCGCGTTAACGCGCAGTGGAGAGTAGTCTTTCGATGGACAGGGAAAGGAGCTGTGGACGTTGACTTCATCGACTAACACAAATGAGGGAGAGGAAGCTTCGGATATCATATCCTTTCCACACCCTGGGGAGGTTCTGCGCGAGGAGTTTCTGGAGCCGCTCGGACTTACTCAATACCGCTTAGCCAGGGATATTTTTAGCTCCAAATCCCAAATTTCAAAGCTGGTCCGTGGACGCATTGGGATTAGTGCGGAAATGGCGCTTCGTCTCTCTGCCTATTTTGGCAATTCGGCGGAGTTTTGGCTGGGACTGCAGGAAGAGTTTGATCTTTGGTGCGCGCGCCAAACCACGGATACTAGCAGTATCGTTGCTTGGAATAAGCACACTGCTTAGAAATCAATCCGGCACGGCGGGGTGGCCTGTAGAAACCAGGAATTTCCGCCAAGGGCTGTAGAATTAGCCCCCATGCTGCCCAAGTCCCGCATTTTTTCCGTCCTGCTCCTAGGCCTCGGTGTCGCGTTGCTCGCCGCTGGTGTTGTGGCGCCGGCATTTTTGGATTTCTCCCCGCGGCTGCCGCTCAACCTGAAAAACAGCACCTGGACATTGCACGATGATTCCGCGGACTCACAGCAGCTGTCTAAGGATGGCGCCAAGCCCTATTCGGGTCCCATGACCTACCAACTCAACATGGATATCCAGGAGCCTTCTGATAAGGAGAAGGCCACCTTGCGCATTGGTGAGACCCGCATGCGTGGCGAGGGCGAAGGCTTAAACGATTTGAGCCAGGCCCAAGTGTGGACCTACCCGGTGGACCGCCTGAGTGGTGAGGCTATGGGGGAGGCTCGGCTTAGCCATACGCTTGCTACGCCTTCGGACACGGTGACGGTAGATGGCTACTGGCTGAAGTTTCCCGCCGATGCGGAAAAGACCAATTACCCAGTCTTTGACCCGACGCTGCGAAAGGCCGTCGATGCGGTCTTTGAAGAAGAGATGACGATGGACGGTCGCACGGTCTACCGTTATCACCAGGAGATTGAGCCGACGAATGTGGCACAGCTCTACGCAGCCGATGGCAATACCACCAGCCTGCCTAAGGAGGACGGCGGAGAGGAACAGGGCTACCTGACCCACTCCGGCAGCCGCGACTTTTACGTGGACCAACAAACCGGCCTGGTAGTGGGCATGGATATGGATATCGATGACTACTACGCGGACCGTGAGGGAGTGGGCCGCGAGCGCGCCTTCGTCTTTAATGGCTCTACTTCTGAGGAGGATCAATCGGCACTGCTGGAGGAGGCGAAGGACTTCCCGCGCGACCACGTAGCGGAGATTATTCGGTGGATTGCAATCGGCCTCGGCGTGGTCTTGGCCCTGCTCGGAATCATTGGCGCACTGGGGCTATTTGGCGGAAAGAATAAGCATGCCCGCCGGCGCGGCCACCACGCGCACAACGGTGGAAGCGCGGTGCCGGTGAGCCGCTAAAAGAGCAGCTAGGAGCCTCAATCGCCGGCGGGGTTGCGGTATAGAGAGATTTTAGTGGTAGGGTGCTCACTGGTTGTCGCGCACATAGTCGTGGCATGGACGCGTTAGCGCCGTGGCGAGCACGAGCTTGCCCCCCCCTAGCGTGGTAGCGACACGTCCCAATTGTGGTGTGTCTTTACATGACAGGTCTTTTCCTATAAGCTATTTCGTTGCGCTGGAATCTGGATCTTCGGTGCACATTTAGCCTTTCAGGCCGGTGATGGCAAAACCGACTTGACAAGGTGATTTTGTGCATTCTGAACCCAGACACTCCACAGCAGACCGAATGCTAGAATTACCAGCGGTTTTGCGGCTCGTCGGCCAGGGCGAGCAGGCAATCCGCGTGAGGTGCTGGAAGGACCCATCTTGGCAGTCTCCCGCCAGACCAAGTCAGTGGCCAATATCCCCGGAGCCCCGAAGCGATACTCGTTTGCAAAAATTAGCGAGCCCATCGCCCTGCCGGGTCTCCTTGACGTACAACTTGATTCTTTTGCTTGGCTCGTCGGCTCGCCGGAATGGCGCGAGCGCGAGCAGGCTGCGCGTGGCGATGATGCCCGCGTAACGAGCGGCCTCGAGGACATCCTCGAAGAGCTCTCGCCGATTGAGGACTACTCGGGCAATATGTCCCTGTCCTTGTCGGAGCCGCGCTTTGAACCGGTGAAAAACACCGTGGATGAGTGCAAGGAAAAGGACATCAACTACTCCGCGCCGCTGTACGTGACCGCAGAGTTTATTAATAACGACACCCAAGAGATTAAGTCGCAGACCGTTTTCATCGGCGATTTCCCGATGATGACGGATATGGGCACGTTCATCGTGAACGGTACCGAGCGCGTCGTCGTCTCTCAGCTGGTGCGCTCCCCGGGCGTGTACTTCGATCGCTCGATCGATAAGTCCACCGAGCGTCCGCTGCACTCCGTGAAGGTTATTCCTTCCCGCGGTGCATGGTTGGAGTTCGACGTCGACAAGCGCGATACCGTTGGCGTGCGCATTGACCGCAAGCGCCGCCAGCCGGTTACCGTGCTGCTTAAGGCACTGGGCTGGAGCGAGGAGCAGATCAAGGATCGCTTCGGCTTCTCCGAGCTTATGATGTCCACCCTGGAATCTGATGGTGTGGCAAATACCGATGAGGCATTGCTGGAGATTTACCGCAAGCAGCGCCCAGGCGAGCAGCCAACCCGTGAATTGGCACAGTCCTTGCTGGATAACTCCTTCTTCCGTGCGAAGCGTTACGACCTGGCAAAGGTCGGCCGCTATAAGGTCAACCGCAAGCTGGGTCTGGGCGGCGACCACGATGGTCTGATGACCCTGACCGAGGAAGACATTGCCGTCACCCTCGAGTACCTGGTCCGCCTGCACGTAGGCGAGCGCGAGATGAAGGCGCCAAACGGCGAGATGATCTCCTTGCACACGGATGACATCGACCACTTTGGTAACCGCCGCCTGCGCACCGTAGGTGAGCTCATCCAGAATCAGGTCCGCGTGGGCCTGTCCCGCATGGAGCGCGTTGTGCGCGAGCGCATGACCACCCAGGACGCGGAGTCCATCACTCCGACCTCCCTGATTAACGTGCGCCCGGTCTCTGCTGCTATCCGCGAGTTCTTCGGCACCTCGCAGCTGTCCCAGTTCATGGACCACAACAACTCGCTGTCCGGCCTGACCCACAAGCGCCGCCTGTCCGCGCTGGGCCCGGGCGGTCTGTCCCGTGAGCGCGCCGGCATTGAGGTGCGAGACGTTCACGCTTCTCACTACGGCCGCATGTGCCCGATTGAGACTCCCGAGGGTCCGAACATTGGCCTGATTGGTGCGCTGGCTTCCTATGCCCGCGTGAATGCCTTTGGCTTCATCGAGACCCCGTACCGCAAGGTTGTGGACGGCAAGATTACCGATCAGGTGGAGTACCTCACCGCCGATGAAGAGGACCGCTTCGCTATTGCTCAGGCTGAGGTCGAGCAGGATGCAGAGGGCAACCTCACTAGCGAGCGCATTGAGGTCCGCCTGAAGGACGGCGATATCGGACTTACCGATGCCTCTGGTGTGGACTACGTTGACGTGTCCCCGCGCCAGATGGTGTCCGTGGGTACCGCCATGATTCCGTTCTTGGAGCACGACGATGCTAACCGTGCCCTGATGGGTGCGAACATGCAGAAGCAGGCCGTGCCGCTGGTTCGCTCCGAGGCTCCGCTGGTAGGTACCGGCATGGAGCAGCGTGCTGCTTATGACGCCGGCGACGTTGTTATCACCCCGAAGGCCGGTGTGGTAGAAAACGTCACCGCTGATGTCATCACCATCATGGATGATGAGGGCCAGCGCGACACCTACATCCTGCGTAAGTTCGAGCGCACCAACCAGGGCACCAACTACAACCAGACCCCGCTGGTTTCTATGGGCGAGCGCGTAGAGGCCGGCCAGGTTCTGGCCGATGGCCCTGGTACCCACAATGGTGAGATGTCCCTCGGCCGCAACCTGCTGGTTGCCTTCATGCCGTGGGAAGGCCACAACTACGAGGACGCCATCATCCTCAACCAGCGCATCGTGGAAGAGGATATCTTGACCTCCGTCCACATCGAGGAGCACGAGATCGATGCTCGCGATACCAAGCTGGGCGCTGAGGAAATCACCCGCGAGATCCCGAACGTTTCGGAAGACGTTTTGAGCGATCTGGACGAGCGCGGCATCATCCGCATCGGTGCCGACGTCCGCGCCGGTGACATCCTGGTGGGTAAGGTCACCCCTAAGGGCGAGACCGAGCTGACCCCGGAGGAGCGCCTGCTGCGCGCCATCTTCGGTGAGAAGGCCCGCGAGGTTCGCGATACCTCCATGAAGGTGCCGCACGGTGAGGTAGGCAAGGTCATTGGCGTTGCCCGCTTCTCCCGCGATGATGATGACGATCTGGCCCCTGGCGTCAACGAGATGATTCGCGTCTACGTGGCCCAGAAGCGCAAGATCCAGGACGGCGATAAGATGGCCGGCCGCCACGGCAACAAGGGTGTTGTGGGCAAGATTCTGCCGCCTGAGGATATGCCGTTTATGGAAGACGGCACCCCGGTAGACATCCTGCTGAACACCCACGGTGTGCCACGTCGTATGAACATCGGCCAGGTCCTCGAGGTTCACCTGGGCTGGTTGGCACACGCCGGTTGGAAGGTCGACACCGAGGATCCGAAGAACGCCGAGCTGCTCAAGACCCTGCCGGAAGAGCTCTATGACGTTCCTGCGGATTCCTTGACCGCGACCCCGGTCTTCGACGGTGCTACCAACCACGAGATCGAGCGCCTGCTGGCTTCCTCCCGTCCTAACCGCGACGGCGATGTGCTGGTGGATGAGCACGGCAAGGCCACGCTTTTCGACGGCCGCTCGGGCGAACCGTACAAGTACCCAATTTCGGTTGGCTACATGTACATGCTCAAGCTGCACCACTTGGTCGATGAGAAGATTCACGCCCGTTCCACCGGTCCTTACTCCATGATTACCCAGCAGCCGCTGGGTGGTAAGGCCCAGTTCGGTGGCCAGCGCTTCGGCGAGATGGAGGTGTGGGCAATGCAGGCATACGGCGCTGCCTACACCCTGCAGGAGCTGCTGACCATCAAGTCCGATGACGTCGTCGGCCGCGTGAAGGTCTACGAAGCCATTGTTAAGGGCGACAATATTCCAGATCCGGGCATCCCTGAGTCCTTCAAGGTGTTGCTCAAGGAGCTGCAGTCCCTGTGCCTGAACGTGGAAGTTCTTTCCACCGACGGCACGCCGATGGAGCTGTCTGGCTCTGATGACGATGACATGGATAGCCCATCGCTTGGCATTAACCTGTCCCGCGATGAGGGTTCCTCCGCTGACATCGCCTAATTAGTTTCTTGGTCCACCGCGGGGTAAGTCCCCGCGGTAGGGCATAAACGTTCCATTCATACAAAGCCATCAATTCCTCGACAACGAGGATGAAAGGGAGACATTACGTGTTTGACGTAAATCTCTTCGACGAGCTCCGCATCGGTCTGGCCACCGCAGACGATATTCGTCGCTGGTCCAAGGGCGAGGTCAAAAAGCCTGAGACCATTAACTACCGCACCCTGAAGCCGGAGAAGGACGGCCTCTTCTGTGAGCGCATCTTCGGCCCCACCCGTGATTGGGAGTGCGCTTGTGGTAAGTACAAGCGCGTCCGCTACAAGGGCATCATCTGTGAGCGCTGTGGCGTTGAGGTCACCAAGTCTAAGGTTCGCCGTGAGCGCATGGGCCACATTGAGCTGGCCGCTCCGGTAACCCACATCTGGTACTTCAAGGGCGTTCCTTCCCGCTTGGGCTACCTGCTGGACCTGGCTCCGAAGGATCTCGAGCGCATCATTTACTTCGCCGCCAATATCATCACCTCCGTGGATGAAGAGGCTCGCCACAACGACCAGTCCACCCTGGAAGCAGAAATGCTCCTGGAGAAGAAGGACGTTGAGGACGATACCGAGTCCGAGATCGCAGAGCGCGTCTCTAAGCTGGAGTCTGACCTGGCTGAGCTGGAAGCAGCTGGTGCCAAGGCAGATGCCCGCAAGAAGGTAAAGAACGCTGCTGATAAGGAAATGCAGCACATCCGCGAGCGCGGCGAGCGCGAAATCGCCCGCCTAGATGAGATTTGGAATACCTTCATCAAGCTGGCTCCGAAGCAGATGATCATCGATGAGACCATCTACGAAGAGCTGGTTGACCGCTACGAGGATTACTTCACCGGCGGCATGGGCGCAGAAGCCATCCAGACCCTGGTCCGCAACTTCGACCTCGAAGCTGAGGCCGAGGAGCTGCGCGAGATCATCAACAATGGCAAGGGCCAGAAGAAGATGCGTGCCCTCAAGCGCCTGAAGGTTGTTGCTGCCTTCCTGCGCTCCGGCAACGATCCGGCCGGCATGGTGCTGGATGCCATCCCGGTTATCCCGCCAGAGCTGCGCCCAATGGTGCAGCTGGACGGCGGACGCTTTGCTACCTCCGACCTGAATGACCTCTACCGCCGCGTGATCAACCGAAATAACCGTTTGAAGCGCATGATCGACCTGGGCGCTCCAGAGATCATCGTGAATAACGAGAAGCGCATGCTGCAGGAGTCTGTGGACGCGCTCTTCGATAACGGCCGCCGCGGCCGTCCGGTTACCGGCCCGGGCAACCGTCCGCTGAAGTCCCTGTCTGACTTGCTCAAGGGCAAGCAGGGCCGTTTCCGCCAGAACTTGCTGGGTAAGCGCGTGGACTACTCCGGCCGTTCCGTTATTATTGTCGGCCCGCAGCTGAAGCTGCACGAGTGTGGTCTGCCGAAGCTCATGGCGCTCGAGCTATTCAAGCCGTTCGTCATGAAGCGCCTGGTAGAAAATGACTACGCCCAGAACATCAAGTCCGCCAAGCGCATGGTTGAGCGCCAGCGCCCAGAGGTGTGGGACGTTCTGGAGCAGGCCATTTCCGAGCACCCAGTGATGCTCAACCGTGCTCCTACGCTGCACCGCCTGGGTATCCAGGCCTTCGAGCCGAAGCTGGTTGAGGGTAAGGCTATTCAGCTGCACCCGCTAGCTTGTGAGGCATTCAACGCCGACTTCGACGGCGACCAAATGGCAGTCCACCTGCCGCTGTCCGCTGAGGCTCAGGCTGAGGCCCGCGTCTTGATGCTGGCGTCCAATAACATTCTGTCCCCGGCATCCGGTAAGCCGCTGGCCATGCCGCGTCTGGACATGGTTACCGGCCTGTACTACCTGACCATGGACAAGTCCGAGGACGAGATCGGTGGCAATGGTCGCTTCCGCGAGGCTGAAGAGGATAAGCCAGCAACCGGCGTTTACTCCTCCTACGCCGAGGCCCTCATGGCCTATGACCGCGGCACCGTTGGCCTGCAGGCCCCGATCAAGGTCCGCATCGATCACCTTCGCCCGCCGGAGGATATTGAGGCAGAGCAGTTCCCGGATGGCTGGACCAAGGGCCAGGCATGGATGGGCTACACCACCATTGGTCGCGTCATGTTCAACGAGCTGCTGCCATGGAACTACCCGTACCTCGAGGGCATCATGGTCCGTAAGGGCGGCGGCTCCGGCAACAAGGTCCTCATCGGTGACGTGGTCAATGACTTGGCCAATAAGTACCCGATGATCACCGTGGCTCAGGTGCTGGACAACATGAAGGACGCCGGCTTCTACTGGGCAACCCGTTCCGGCGTGACCATCACCATGTCCGACGTTCTGGTTCTGCCGAATAAGACCGAGATCCTCGAGTCTTATGAGAAGGAAGCAGAGCGCATCGAGCGCAAGTACTGGGAGCAGGGTGCTCTGACCGAGCGCGAGCGCTACGATCGCCTGGTTGAGCTGTGGAAGGACGCTACCGATACCGTCGGTGAGGCCGTCGAGAACATGTACCCGGACCACAACCCGATTCCGATGATTGTGAAGTCTGGTGCGGCCGGTAACATGCGTCAGATCTGGACGCTGGCCGGTATGAAGGGCATGGTTGTGAACTCGCACGGTGATTACATCACCCGTCCGATTAAGACCTCCTTCCGCGAAGGCCTGTCCGTGCTGGAGTACTTCAACAACTCCCACGGTTCCCGTAAGGGTCTGGCCGATACCGCGCTGCGTACCGCTGACTCCGGCTACCTCACCCGTCGTCTGGTGGACGTGGCCCAAGACGTCATCGTCCGCGAAGAGGACTGTGGCACCCGCCAGGGCGTCCGCGTTCCAATCGGCGAGGAATCCGGCGACAAGGTTGTTCTCTCCGAGCTGTGGGAGACTTCCGCATCCGGCCGCGTTATCGCAACCGACGTCAAGGACGCCAACGGCGAGGTTGTGGCCGAGGCCGGCTCCGATCTCACCGAGGAGCTCACCCAGAAGCTGCTTGACGCTAAGGTCACCGAGGTTAAGGTACGCTCTGTGCTGACCTGCCAGACCCCGGCCGGCGTGTGCGCCAAGTGCTACGGCAAGTCCATGGCTTCCGGCCAGCTTGTCGATATCGGCGAGGCCGTCGGCATCGTGGCTGCGCAGTCCATTGGTGAGCCGGGTACCCAGCTGACCATGCGTACGTTCCACCAGGGTGGTGTCGGTGGCGATATTACCGGCGGTCTGCCGCGTGTTCAGGAGCTCTTCGAGGCCCGTAACCCGAAGAACCGCGCTCCTATCGCCTCCGTAGATGGCACCGTGTCCCTGTCTGACGAGGGCAACTTCTGGACCCTGACCATCACCCCGGATGACGGCTCTGATGACGTGGTTTACGAGAAGCTCTCCAAGCGCCAGGGTCTGGCTCAGGTCCGTCGCCCGATGGAGTCCAACCCGGATGCGATGATTGAGCGCTCCCTCAAGGACGGCGACCACGTGGAGACCGGTGACCGCCTCATGCGCGGTGCGGCCGACCCGCACGACGTGCTCGAGGTTCTCGGCCGCCGTGGCGTGGAGCAGCACCTCATCAATGAGGTTCAGGCTGTGTACCGTACGCAGGGTGTGGCTATCCATGATAAGCACATCGAGATCATCATCCGCCAGATGCTGCGCCGCGGTACCGTCATCGATGCGGGTACCACGGACTTGCTGCCGGGTAACCTGATTGACCTCTCTGAGGCTAAGCAGCTCAACGCTGCTCAGGTTGCTGAGGGCGGCGAGCCGGCTCAGCTGCGCTCGGAGATTATGGGTATTACCAAGGCTTCCTTGGCTACCGAGTCCTGGTTGTCTGCTGCATCGTTCCAGGAGACCACGCGTGTGCTTACCGACGCAGCTATTAATAAGCGCTCCGATAAGCTCATCGGTCTCAAGGAGAACGTGATTATCGGTAAGCTCATTCCGGCTGGTACCGGTATTTCCCGTTACCGCAATATCTCTGTTAAGCCGACTGAGGCTGCGCGCAACGCTGCTTACTCGATTCCGACTTACGGCGATTCTATCTATGGTGATGACGGTTTTGGTGAGTTCACCGGTGCTTCCGTCCCGTTGGATGAGGACTTCACCTTCTAGGTAAAAGCGAGGGCAGCAACGCCGTAAATGCTGCACATAAAGAAGCGTGTCTGGACCCCAGACACGCTTTTTTCATGCGAAAAATCGCGGATAGCTAAGAGAATCTGTATTGATTTCCAAGAAAAATATTTAGCTGATTTATCACCAACTTAAGGTAGCCAAAAATCCAAAGGGCCACTGACTAGGTAAATCTTCCCTATTGCGAGATGTGGACATCGTTAACCACCCATAATAATAAAATTAAATAATTATATCGGTTGTACTGGCCAGCCAATTTCAATAATGTTACAGGTGGAGGACGGCTCGGAATCAGCTAAAAGTCAGTTGTGCGTACGTCTAGGCAAGGAATGAAGGGCATGCTTCTGTTCTCTGTGTTCTCTAATTTTTCATAAGGAAGGCAGTTTCATGAAAATAAAGAGTATTAACGGCGTAACTCGCCGTCGCGGCACTACTATCGCTGCCGCTGCTCTCTCTGTAGCTCTCGTGACTCCATTTGTTCACCCAGTTGTAAATCCGGGGGCCTCGCCGGTTGCTGCTGCTCAGGATGCAGCATCTGCGCAGGATCGCAGTGTTGACTCGAAGGGTACTTCGGAAGCGACTGCAATTCGAGCGGATGGTACTTGGGGTCAGAAGAAGGGCTACCAAGGTAGGGTCTATTTGGATCGTGATAAAACGCCAGATGACCAGGATGATGCTGACGAGGCTATGCCTGGTGTAAAGGTCTTCTTGCAGTATGTTAACGGTAAGGGGCAGGTTTCTCCTATTTACTACACCACCTCGGATTCCGAGGGTAAATTCGTCTTCGACTTGTCCAAGGCACCGAAGGATGGCCTAGGCAATCCGCTCGAATTCAAATTGGCTGGCGATCCGGAGTTTCAAGTCCGCACTTGGGCTGAGAACCCGGACCCTGCAAAGTACACCTTAGCGGCCGGTGGCGACATGTACAGCGGTCGCTTCCATGACCGACTGACCCGTAAATGGGAGAGTTGGGACTTTACAGCCGGCATTAACCGAATTGTCGGTTCTAAGGTCGTATTCCAAGAACGTCCGAACGTAGATGGCTGGCTTGCAAAGCCTGAAGCTGAGTGGACCGAGGCGCCGAGTGCTGATAAGAAGTGGCCAGAGGGTGGTATTTATGGTACCGCACGGGGCAAGGTTTGGTGGGAAAACAATGAGGACAAGGGCACACTTTCCAACCAATACTTTAAGGATTCTTCAGATCGTGCCGCTACTAATGTTAAGGTCGTAGGCTCCTATGTCAACGATGAAGTAGCACGTCAGTTTGACGCTTGGAAGGCCGCAAACAAGAACTACAGTCGTGAACAGTTCCGCGCTGCCCAGAAGGACATCGTTGACAAATATCAGGCTGAGCACGGCAAAGGCTCCCATATCGCAGAGTCCCGCGTAGCTTATGTAAAGGATGACGGTTCCTTCTACCTCCCCTTTGCCGGCTTGTATGGTGTTGACCGCAACAAAAAGGGCAACAAAACCACGGACGAAGAATGGGGCACGCTCGTCTCCGCAAAGGATGAAAAGCATGACAATCTAATGCAGTGGAACGGCACTCTGGGCCAGCGTCACCGCCACATCAGCAAGGACTATATGTACTTGTATCCGGTAGTCGGTGATAACCGTGACCTATGGATGGGTAATTACCAGGACAATATGTTCCAGCCCGCCGATGGTGGAGGCCTAGGTGTGTCGTTGGAGTCAGATAATATTTCTGAACAGAACTTCGCGTTGTTGACTCCGCGCCCGATGCACGACGTCTTCAACTACGACAACACTTCTTCCATCGCAGCTCCTGGTGATACCGCCAAGTCGAAGACTACCGGCCTGGTCCCTAATCAGAAGTATGCTATCGAGTGGTTCGCGGACGGTAAATCCACCGGTAAGGTTTGCACTGTCACCGCTAACAAGCTAGGTGAGTTGGATTCCTGCGACTTCACCGTTCCGAAGGATCTAACCAAGGCAACTGTGTACTCTTCTCAGGTATTCGCTGCCGATGCCGCGGGCAAGCCTACGGGCACACTACTTCTGGCGGATTCCTTCTTGGCAGACCCGACCGGCGTTCGTTATGACGACACCAAGGGCACAGCCAAGGAAAAAGATCTTGAAGCGAAGCCTTCTTTTGACAACCCGAATACTGACGCGGTCGAAGAAAAACCGGAAGGTGCAACCTTTGAGTTCGCGGATCCCGCTGCTGCTGAGAAACTGGGGCTGACTATTGATCCTAAGACCGGCGCAGTTAAATGGCCTGCGGATAAACAGGTTGAAGGCGAAAACGAGGTGCTCGTAAAGGTTACATGGAAACCTGCTGAGGGTGCTGATCCAGTATCGCGAGAAGTTCCTGCGAAGTTTATCCTAGATGCTCCTGCTCCTGCTGCGAAGGATAGTGAGTCTTTTGCGCCTGAGTATAAGGATGGTTCTGGTAAGCCGGGCGAGGATGCCAAGGTTGATGCTCCGAAGTTCACGGACAAGGACGGTAACTCGACCACTGCTCCTGAGGGTACGAAGTTTGCCCCTGGTGATGGTGCGCCTGAGGGTGTGACTGTTAACGAGGATGGTTCCATCAGCGTTAAGGTTCCGGAGGGTGCTAAGCCGGGTGAGAAGATTACTGTTCCGGTTGTTGTGACGTATCCGGATGGTTCTAAGGACACTGTTGATGTAACTGTCACTGTTTCCGAGCCGGATACTAAACCGGAGGTTCCGGATACTAAACCGGAGGTTCCGGATACTGATGGTGACGGAATCCCGGATTCTCAGGATCCGGATATCGATGGTGATGGCGTCAATAACTCTGATGAGAAGGCTGCTGGTACCGATCCGTACAACCCGGATATCGATGGTGATGGCACCAAGGATGGTGATGAGGACGCTGACGGTGATGGTAAGACCAACAAGGAAGAGTCTGACCCAACTGTGGATGAGTCCAAGGACTCTGACGGTGACGGCATCCCGGACATCATCGATAAGGATGATGAGGATGGTCCGAAGGGTGATAAGGACGGCGATGGCATCATCAATTCTGAGGATCCGGATGCTGATGGCGACGGTGTTTCCAATGATGATGAGAAGGAAGCTGGCCTTGATCCGTTGAATCAGGATACCGATGGTGACGGCACCAAGGATGGTGATGAGGACACTGACGGTGATGGTAAGACCAACAAGGACGAGTCTGAGGTTCCTGAGGGTAAGGTAACCGACGAGGACGGTGACGGTCTTGGCGATACCGGTGTTACCGATAAGGATCCGGAAGATGGTAAGGCTGACATCACTGATGGTCCGCAGACCCCGGACACTGATGGTGACGGAATCCCGGATTCTCAGGATCCGGATATCGATGGTGATGGCGTCAATAACTCCGATGAGAAGGCTGCTGGTACCGATCCGTACAACCCGGATACCGATGGTGATGGCACCAAGGATGGTGACGAGGACGCCGACGGTGACGGCAAGACCAACGCTGAGGAGTCTGACCCGTCTGTTGATAAGTCCAAGGACTCTGACGGTGATGGCATCCCGGATATCATCGATAAGGATGACCAGGATGGTCCGAAGGATGATAAGGATAATGACGGCATCATCAATGCTGAGGATCCGGATGCTGATGGCGACGGTGTCTCTAATGATGATGAGAAGGAAGCTGGCCTTGATCCGTTGAATCCGGATACCGATGGTGACGGCACCAAGGATGGTGATGAGGACACTGACGGTGACGATAAGAAGAACAAGGATGAGTCTGAGGTTCCTGAGGGCAAGGTAACCGACGAGGACGGCGACGGTGTTGGCGATACCGGTATTACCGACAAGGATGGCAATGGTAAGGCTGACATCGTCGATAAGCCGGATACTGAGACCCCGGATACGAAGAAGCCGGATTGGAACGATGCGAAGGCCGCTCCAGGTGAGTCTGTTGAGATCGAGAAGGATCCGAATTCTGGTGACGTTGAGTCTGGTACTACCGTTGAGGTCTCTAAGGGGCCGGGTACCGCTGAGATTGATGACAACGGCAAGATCACTGTGAAGCCGAATGAGGATGCTAAGCCTGGCGACAAGATTGTTGTTGAGGTTAAGGATCCTGAAGGCAAGGTAATCGATACCGTTGAGGTCACCGTTGGCGAGCCTAAGGACAAGCCTGGTACCAACGATAAAGATGGCGATGGCATCATCAATTCTGAGGATCCGGATGCTGATGGCGACGGTGTTTCCAATGATGATGAGAAGGAAGCTGGCCTTGATCCGCTGAATCCGGATACCGATGGTGACGGCACCAAGGATGGTGATGAGGACACTGACGGTGACGATAAGAAGAACAAGGATGAGTCTGAGGTTCCTGAGGGCAAGGTAACCGACGAGGACGGCGACGGTGTTGGCGATACCGGTATTACCGACAAGGACGGCAATGGTAAGGCTGACATCGTCGATAAGCCGGATACTGAGACCCCGGATACGAAGAAGCCGGATTGGAACGATGCGAAGGCCGCTCCAGGTGAGTCTGTTGAGATCGAGAAGGATCCGAATTCTGGTGACGTTGAGTCTGGTACTACCGTTGAGGTCTCTAAGGGGCCGGGTACCGCTGAGATTGATGACAACGGCAAGATCACTGTGACCCCGGATGAGGATGCTAAGCCTGGCGACAAGATTGTTGTTGAGGTTAAGGATCCTGAAGGCAAGGTAATCGATACCGTTGAGGTCACCGTTGGCGAGCCTAAGGACAAGCCTGGTTCCAATGATGGCGGTTCCAGCATCCCGTCTGGTTCTTCCAATGTTGATTGGAAGCGTTGTGCACCGGCTGCTGCTGGCGTTGGTTTGCCGCTGCTGTTCCTGCTGCCGATTGGTCTGGCTTCGCAGATGAACATTCCGGGCTTCTCCCCGCTGGTAAAGCAGGTTTCTGCTCAGATTGATGGAATTAACCGTCAGCTGGGTCAGCAGAATACTGCATTGCAGAAGCAGCTGGGTATTTACAATGGCCCGCTTGCAAAGCAGGCTAGCCAGATTGACCTGATGCTGAAGAAGGTTAGCCCGGAGGCTGGCCGTATCGGTGGCGGAGTTGCTCTTGCTGCAGCTGGCGCACTTGCGCTGGGATTGCTTATCAATTCCTGTGCTCCGGGTGCTGGTTCCTCTAGCTCCTCCAAGTAATCGTGGGAGTGGGGCTGCTTTGGGTCCTGCACCTGTGCGCTATGGGAAGGGCGTAATCTTCCCAACCTTTTAGGGAACGGAAATGGCCGTTAGCCCAGTTGAATCCACTAGGATCGCTGGTGCTAACGGCCATTCGTTGTGTTTTGCTAGCTAAAAGATTGATGCTTTGGACCAGACAAATTGGTTGAGTCGCTACGATCATTGAGAGCCTTGCTTCCTGGGGTCCCTAGAGCTTCGCGGAAGTTATTTGTTGCTTGGTTTGTTTTAGGATCGATTGGGTTAGCTGTGTAGGGGGTAGCCCGAGTCGCCTCAGAATGCGGTTTGCCGGATAGTCGGCGGACCAAAGAGTCGGGCCTGCTGCTCCAAAGGAGTCGTGTGTTATGCATTGGGTGGCCGATGGGGGAGGGGAAGCGATGGTGCTTGCTAGTATTAACACAGTCTTTAGTCAGGTGCGTCATCATGGCGAATGCTAAAGAGTGATAATTGTACAGCTCACGGGTGCTTCTTTCTGCACGCAGAAGACAATGTCTTAAAGGCAGGCAGAGGCTGAGATGCCGCCACATGCGCGGTGAACCGTAGAACCTGATCCGGATAATGCCGGCGAGAGGGAGGAAAATAATGTCTACTAATACTACACGTGTGTCCGCTGCCCCGAAGCGCAGTTTGAATTGGCGCGTGGTCGATATCGTGGTTGCATCTGTTCTGGGTGTAGCCTGCGGCTTCGTATTCTTGGGGTGGAACGCAGTGGGCTATGCCTGGTTCCAGGCCATGGATGCTATTACCCCGGGGTTGGGCGGTATTGCGACCGGTATTTGGCTCATTGGTGGCGTGCTGGGTGGCCTTATTATTCGTAAGCCGGGTGCAGCTGTATACGTAGAGGTCCTAGCGGCTACTGTGTCCGCATTTCTGGGCTCCCAGTGGGGCATTGAAACCTTGTACTCCGGCTTGGCACAAGGGCTAGGCGTGGAAATTATCCTGGCTATCTTCTTGTACCGCAAGTTTGGCTTTGGTGTGTCGGTATTAGCTGGCATGGCGGCTGGCTGGGGTGCTTTTATTCTTGAGCTATTCCTTTCCGGTAACTTGGCTCGTTCCTTCGAGTTCCAAAT
Source organism: Corynebacterium sp. LaCa117 (assembly GCF_046717765.1). Classification (NCBI taxonomy): domain Bacteria; kingdom Bacillati; phylum Actinomycetota; class Actinomycetes; order Mycobacteriales; family Corynebacteriaceae; genus Corynebacterium; species Corynebacterium sp. LaCa117. Next base: position 392,577 of record NZ_CP177102.1, read on the forward strand.
GATTTATTTGGTTACGCTGACTGTCTCCGGTGCTATCCTCGCCGGTGCTTTGGGCTTTTTCGTGGTGAAGGCGCTAGCGAAGACAGGCGCTTTGGATCGCTTCGCCGCAGGCCGTGAACAGCGCGCTTAGGGCGTGTGGGCACTGTGACTGACTTTTCCACTCTGGCGGGAAGGCCCACTAAAATCACCGCTCGCGGTTTTGGCTGGACGCATGCTGGGCGCACCCAGCCAGCACTAGCTGATATTGACTTGGTTATTGAGCCGGGCGAGCGGGTATTGCTCTGCGGTGAATCTGGATCCGGCAAGTCCACATTCCTAGCTGCTATAGCCGGGGTGCTGGGCTCTGATGAAGAGGGAACCCGCACCGGAGAGATCCTCTTGGAAGATTCCACTGGTGTGGTGGAGGAACCGGGACATTCCATTCCCGTAGGGCTGGTGTTGCAAGACCCAGATTCGCAGGTTATCTCAGCTCGAGTGGGAGACGATATTGCTTTCGGCTGCGAGAACCTAGCGTATCCGAGGGAAGAGATTTGGCGCCGCGTAGCCGCGGCCAAGGATCTGGTCGGCCCGTTCGTAGATTTGGATTTCCCCACCGAGCGCCTGTCTGGTGGCCAAAAGCAACGCCTTGCTTTAGTGGGGGTAATCGCTATGGGTGCCGGTGTGGTGCTGCTTGATGAGCCTACTGCCAATCTTGACCCTGCCGGCGCACGCGATGTGGTTCGGGCTGTTTCTGCACTAGTAGAAGAGACTGGGGCTACCCTCGTGGTGGTAGAGCACCAACATTCGGCCTGGGAAGGACTGCTTGACCGTGCCGTGGAAATTGCGCATGGGCGCATCGTGGCCGATGGACCCTTTGAGCAAGTAGCAAAGCGCCGACGTGTCGAAGGGCTCCCGCAGGCCCGCGAGATGGGCGATGGTGCAGCTGGGGAAGGCGACGCTGCACTCTGGAGTAAGGATTTGGTTACTCGCTTCGGCCCACCGCGCACGATTTCTCTTCCGGCGGGCGCTTCGACTGTGATTACAGGTCCCAATGGTGCAGGAAAATCAACATGGTTGATGACCATGGCGGGCTTGCTGCCGGCCATCTCCGGCGAGATCGGAGTGGCAGACTTTGTGCGCCGTGGGGTCAAGGGCCCACCGATTCGGTGGAAGTCTCGTGAGTTGGCAGACCGCATTGGATTCGTATTTCAAAACCCGGAGCACCAGTTCGTTTCTCGCACCGTAGCGGAAGAACTGCGCGTCGCGCCAAAGGTCATGCGAGTAAAGCCGCCGGAAGAGCGAATAGCGCAATTGGTGGAGTCCCTGCGCCTAGAGCACCTTTTGGAAGCTAATCCTTTCACGCTTTCTGGAGGGGAGAAGCGCCGCCTTTCGGTAGCTACTGCCTTGGTAACTTCACCTGAGGTAGTACTTCTTGACGAGCCTACTTTTGGACAAGACCCGCAAACCTTCGTGGAGCTGGTGCGCTTGCTACGCGAGCTAGCCGATGGTGGCACCACCGTTGCCTCCATCACCCACGATCCTTTGTTTATCCAGGCTTTAGGGGATCATCATGTGGAGGTGGATAGTGCCTAACCTTTTGCGCGGAGCCAATCCGCTCACCCGAATGTTTATGATGTTTATCTGGGTCACTCCCATTTTGGCATCCATTGACTGGGTTTCGGCAGCGGTATCGTTAGTGCTTACTCTGATTTTCGCCCCGTTATGCGGGGTATCGTGGGTGCGAGTCTTTAAGGCCGGATGGTTCCTTTTCTTGGTTGCCCCGATTTCTGGCGTTTCAATGCTGCTTTATGGTGAACCCAGCGGCACCGAATACTTCCACTGGTGGCTTATTCATGTCACCGAAAATTCCCTTAGCCTGGCCATCGCTATTACATTGCGCGTCTTTGCCGTAGCTTTGCCCATGGTGGTGCTCGCCCGTGATATCGACCCTACGGAGCTGGGTGATGCTCTCTCGCAGATCTTGAAGCTGCCGTCGCGTTTTGTCATTGGTGCAGTGGCCGGTGTGCGCATGATGACGCTCTTTCAATCTGATTGGCAGTCGCTGGGGATGGCGCGCAGGGCGAGGGGGTTGACGGACGTCGGCAAGCTGAAGCATCTGCTTACTATGTCCTTCGGACTATTGGTCATCGCGTTGCGCCGCGGTGGCAAATTGGCGACGGCCATGGAGGCGCGCGGATTTGGGCGCACTCCACCCAGAGGAGGGGCACGAACGTGGGCGCGTCCCTCCCGGCTGCACGCTCGTGATGGGTGGATTATGACCCTAGGTACTGTCCTCGCTTTTGTACCGGTGGTAGTTTCGGTACTCACTGGGGCCTGGAGATTCTTCGGCCTATAAACCGCGAAAGCAGTGATTGAGCGACCATGGACTTTGATAGCCAACAAGAGCGCCTCTTAGAGGACGTCGTCAAGCTGGCGGCAGCTAGAAAGCGTGCCTTCAAGCCAGTGACCGTGCTTATCGACGGACCTTCGGGCGCCGGGAAAACCTGGACTTCCGCCGCGCTGGCCGAGCGCACCAACTGGCGCGTGGTACACCTCGATGAGTTCTACCCAGGCTGGCACGGCCTGGACAAGGGCTCTGACATGGTGGCAGAGCAGGTATTGCGCACCATGAACCCCGGCTATTGGCGCTGGGATTGGGAGGCGGATACCCCTGGAGACTGGGCTAGCCTCGACGTGCGCGATGACCTCATCGTGGAAGGGGTGGGCTCGGTAACCCCGGCCAATATTGCGGCAGCAAAGGAGAGGGGAACGGTAGTGAGCGTGCTTATCGACGGCCCTCGCGACCAACGCCGCGAACGCGCCATCGCCCGCGAGCCCGACTACGAGCAGTGGTTTGAAACCTGGGAAGCACAGGAAAAGGACTACTTTGCCACCAAGGCTGCTGAGGCTGATTTAGTTTGGGAATGGTCCTAGCAGGAAGAAGGTGCCGATCGCGTTTTGTATAAAGCGTGATCGGTTTGCTAATCTAAACGGCAGTTCACTATGCGTGCCTTGCTGGCGCGCGGTGAAGAGTCTGATCCTTAACAAGGCACCGACCTTGGGAAGAGTTCTGGACATGCGGCAGCGCCCCGGGAAAGAGCGCCCATTTTTGCATGTTTGGTTCTTTTCCTTCGGTAGTGGTGCAATTCGACAGAAAGACTGTTAAATGCCAACTATTCAGCAGCTGGTCCGCAAGGGCCGCCACGATAAGCGTAAAGAGGTTTCCACCGCTGCGCTGAAGGGTTCCCCGCAGCGTCGCGGTGTATGCACCCGCGTGTACACCACCACTCCTAAGAAGCCGAACTCCGCACTGCGTAAGGTTGCTCGTGTTCGCCTGACCACCGGTATTGAGGTTTCCGCCTACATTCCGGGTGAGGGCCACAACCTGCAGGAGCACTCCATGGTCCTCGTTCGCGGCGGCCGTGTGAAGGACCTTCCTGGTGTTCGTTACAAGATTATCCGCGGCGCTCTGGATACCCAGGGTGTCAAGGACCGTAAGCAGGCACGTTCCCGTTACGGCGCAAAGAAGGGACAGTAATAAACAATGCGTAAGAATGCTGCTCCGAAGCGTCCTGTAGTAAAGGACCCGGTATACAACTCCGAGCAGGTCACCATGCTCGTTAACAAGATCCTCCAGGACGGCAAGAAGTCCACCGCTGAGCGTATCGTCTACGGCGCTCTCGAGGCTTGCCGCGAGAAGACCGGTACCGATCCGGTTGGCACCCTGGAGAAGGCACTGGGCAATATCCGCCCAGACCTCGAGGTTCGCTCCCGCCGTGTCGGTGGCGCTACCTACCAGGTGCCGGTTGAGGTTCGCCCTGACCGTGCAAACACCCTGGCACTGCGCTGGATGGTGACCTTCACCCGCCAGCGTCGCGAGAACTCTATGATTGAGCGTCTCGCAAACGAGATCCTGGATGCCTCCAACGGCCTCGGCGCTTCCGTTAAGCGTCGTGAGGATACTCACAAGATGGCTGAGGCTAACCGCGCCTTCGCTCACTACCGCTGGTAATTTCAGCACTCATTTCAATGGCCCAAGCAACGAGAAGCAAGTTTCGCGCTGGCTGCCGGCAGGTTTCCTGCCGCGGCAACACAAAACTACATATCTCTTGCTTGGGTCATTTTTTGCCCTAATGGGTGTGATTTCTGGGCGGTATGCCCGCCCAGTCCAGCGACATCGTGGAGTGTCCAGTACACTGAAGCGATGGAAGTCTAGGCGCATGCGTGCACCTAGGACGGCCAATAGTGGCAAAAATTAAAAGACCTTATCCATGCAGGCGTCATAGCCAGAAACCTGGTCACGGCGTCGACGACTATTAAGTTGGGGTATAAACGTGGCACAAGAAGTGCTTAAGGACCTGAACAAGGTCCGCAACATCGGCATCATGGCCCACATCGATGCTGGTAAGACGACGACCACCGAGCGTATTCTCTTCTACACCGGTATCAACCGTAAGGTGGGCGAGACCCACGACGGTGCTTCCACCACTGACTGGATGGAGCAGGAGAAGGAACGCGGCATCACCATTACCTCCGCTGCCGTGACCTGCTTCTGGAATAACAATCAGATCAACATCATCGACACCCCGGGTCACGTTGACTTCACCGTTGAGGTTGAGCGTTCCCTGCGTGTTCTCGACGGCGCCGTCGCAGTCTTCGACGGCAAGGAAGGCGTTGAGCCGCAGTCCGAGCAGGTGTGGCGTCAGGCAGCTAAGTACGACGTTCCGCGTATCTGCTTCGTCAACAAGATGGACAAGCTGGGCGCTGACTTCTACTTCACCGTTCAGACCATCATCGACCGCCTGGGCGCTAAGCCATTGGTTATGCAGCTGCCTATCGGCGCTGAGGATGACTTCGACGGCGTTGTCGACCTGCTGAACATGCAGGCAATCACCTGGCGCGGCAAGGTCGAGACCGGCGCTGAGCCTACCTACGAGGAAATCCCAGAGGACCTCAAGGACAAGGCTGCAGAGTACCGCGAGAAGCTGGTTGAGACCGTTGCTGAGTCCGACGAAGAGCTCATGGAGAAGTACTTCGGCGGCGAGGAGCTGACCATTGACGAGCTCAAGGCCGGCATCCGTAAGCTCACCATCAACTCCGAGGTTTACCCGGTTTACTGTGGTACTGCATACCGCAACAAGGGTGTGCAGCCACTGCTCGACGCTGTGGTTGACTTCCTGCCAAGCCCGCTGGACGTCGGCGAGGTTATCGGCCACGCGGTAGGAAACGAGGACGAGGAGCTCACCCGTAAGCCTTCCGTTGAGTCTCCGTTCTCCGCACTGGCATTCAAGATTGCTGCTCACCCATTCTTCGGTCAGCTGACCTTCACCCGCGTCTACTCCGGCCAGGTCACCCCGGGTACCGAGGTTATGAACTCCACCAAGGGCAAGAAGGAGCGCATCGGTAAGCTCTTCCAGATGCACGCCAACAAGGAAAACCCTGTTGAGCAGGCAGACGCCGGTAACATTTACGCTGTTATCGGTCTAAAGGAGACCACCACCGGTGACACCCTGTGTGACAAGGATGACCAGATCATCCTTGAGTCCATGGACTTCCCGGATCCGGTTATTAAGGTTTCCATTGAGCCGAAGACCAAGGCTGACCAGGAGAAGCTGGGTACCGCTATCCAGAAGCTGGCTGCTGAGGACCCAACCTTCACCGTCGAGCTGGATGAGGAGACCGGCCAGACCGTTATTGGCGGCATGGGCGAGCTCCACCTTGACGTCCTGGTTGACCGCATGAAGCGCGAGTTCAAGGTCGAGGCAAATATCGGTAACCCGCAGGTTGCTTACCGTGAGACCATCCGCAAGAAGGTTGAGTCCATGGAATACACCCACAAGAAGCAGACCGGTGGTTCCGGTCAGTTCGCAAAGGTTATCTGCACCATCGAGCCGTACAACCCGGACCCAGAAACCCTGGAAGAGGGCGAGTCCGCAACCTACGCATTCGAGAATGCCGTTACCGGTGGCCGCGTTCCGAAGGAATACATTCCTTCCGTTGACGCTGGTATCCAGGACGCTATGCAGTACGGCTACCTGGCAGGCTTCCCGATGGTTAACATCAAGGCCACCCTGGAAGACGGCGCTTACCACGACGTCGACTCCTCCGAGATGGCCTTCAAGCTGGCCGGCTCCCAGGTCTTCAAGGAAGCAATGGCCAAGGCAAAGCCAGTTCTGCTGGAGCCGATGATGGCCGTTGAGGTTGTCACCCCTGAGGAGTACATGGGCACCGTTAACGGTGACATCTCCTCCCGTCGTGGCCAGGTCTTCGCTATGGAGGACCGTTCCGGCGCGAAGGTCGTTAAGGCTAAGGTGCCGCTGTCCGAGATGTTCGGTTACATCGGTGACCTGCGTTCTTCCACCGCTGGCCGCGCAAACTTCACCATGGTCTTCGATTCCTACGCAGAGGTTCCATCCTCCGTGGCTCAGGCCATCATCGAGGAGCGTACCGGTTCCGCTAGCTAATCGTTAGCCCCGTTCCACCCGCGGTTTGTCCGGGCTGGTAATCTTCGCCAGTAGATGCCAGACCCGCCGCGGAGCGGGACAACTGGGCCAGGGTAGCGGCGGGCTGAGTTTGCAGCTTAATCATCTAGGTTGTGAATTGAGCCGGCCGTTACCCTCCCAGGATCCTTTTTAGAAGATTCTTGTCGAGGGAAATGGCCGCGATATTTCGCGGGGTTACCTCCTATAACGGCGGTTTGAAAAAACCGTGACATAAATCTAGGATCGTGTAACTGGCACGTAAAGAAAGCGTCATTAGCGCTTTGCCCCACATACTGTGGGTCGGGTGCCAATGACAACTGTCAACCACGTGGCTGCGAAGGTCGTAGCCACCATATAGTCCAGGAGGACATACAGTGGCAAAGGAGAAGTTCGAGCGTACGAAGCCGCATGTGAACATCGGCACCATCGGACACGTCGACCACGGCAAGACCACCACCACCGCAGCGATCACCAAGGTTCTGGCTGACCAGTACCCTGAGGAGAACCAGGCATTCGCGTTCGACATGATCGACAAGGCTCCTGAGGAGAAGGAGCGCGGTATTACCATCAACATCTCCCACGTTGAGTACTCCACCCCGAAGCGCCACTACGCACACGTTGACGCTCCGGGCCACGCCGACTACATCAAGAACATGATTACCGGCGCTGCTCAGATGGACGGCGCTATCCTGGTTGTTGCTGCAACCGATGGCCCGATGCCGCAGACCCGCGAGCACGTTCTGCTTGCTCGCCAGGTTGGCGTTCCTTACATCCTCGTTGCACTGAACAAGTGCGACATGGTTGATGATGAGGAAATCATCGAGCTCGTTGAGATGGAGATCCGTGAGCTGCTCGCAGAGCAGGACTACGATGAGGAAGCTCCTATCGTTCACATCTCCGCTCTGAAGGCTCTCGAGGGCGATGACAAGTGGGTACAGTCCGTCGTTGAACTGATGGAAGCCTGCGACAACGCTATCCCGGATCCGGAGCGCGCTACCGACCAGCCGTTCCTGATGCCTATCGAGGACATCTTCACCATTACCGGCCGCGGTACCGTTGTTACCGGCCGTGTTGAGCGTGGCCGTCTGAACGTCAACGAGGACGTTGAGATCATCGGTATCCAGGAGAAGTCCCAGACCACCACCGTTACCGGTATCGAGATGTTCCGCAAGATGATGGACTACACCGAGGCTGGCGACAACTGTGGTCTGCTTCTGCGTGGTACCAAGCGTGAGGACGTTGAGCGTGGCCAGGTTGTTATCAAGCCGGGCGCTTACACCCCGCACACCAAGTTCGAGGGCTCCGTCTACGTCCTGAAGAAGGAAGAGGGCGGCCGCCACACCCCGTTCATGAACAACTACCGTCCGCAGTTCTACTTCCGTACCACGGACGTTACCGGTGTTGTTCACCTGCCAGAGGGCACCGAGATGGTTATGCCTGGCGACAACGTTGAGATGTCCGTTGAGCTCATCCAGCCGGTCGCTATGGACGAGGGCCTGCGCTTCGCTATCCGCGAGGGCTCCCGCACCGTCGGCGCTGGCCGCGTTACCAAGGTTATCGACTAATCGATACCCCGTAACCGCTCAGTAGAGCCATAAAGAATCCGCTTCACCTTAGGGTGAGGCGGATTTTTTGATCCCTGGCCACCAAAGCTGCGCGCGGAGCAACCGCTTGTAGTTGATGCCGCACGCTTGGACTTTACGGGCAAAATGAAGCCTCCCGCGGCACTGCCTGTTCGGAATGCCGCGGGAGGCTTTAGCGTATTGCGCTAGAGGCTTTTAGTGCTTTTACTTCTCCCAGCCGATATCTTCCTTGGGGAGGATGGCAAAGCCGTTGGCACCGTAGTTGGCTAGGCCCTTCTTTACGCCGACCATTTGCGGGCCGTTGGCGAAGGGGAGGATACCGTAGTGGCCGAAGGCCTCAGATTCGAGCTTATTGACGCGGTCGATTTGTTCCTCCTTGGTAGGAAGCTTCTGCAGCTCTTCAATCTTCTTATCAAATTCCTTGGTGCCAGTGCTGGACATATTTAGTGTGGAATCGCTGGCGTAGGTCTGGCCAAAGTAGGCGACTCCGAATGGGTCGGAGGAAGTAAAGGCGGACAGGAAGAGATCGAAGTCTCGCTCAGAGGTTACCTTCGAGAACTCGGAAGAGGGGCGCTCTTCAATCTTGAGGTCAACGCCGACGTCCTTGAGCATCTTTTGAAGTGCGGCGGCAAGGGACTTGGATACCTCATCGTCGCCGATGAGGATATAGCGCAGGGATAGCTTTTCGCCGTCTTTAGCAAAGATTCCGTCATCGCCCTGTTGATATCCGGCATCCTCGAGTAGCTTCTTAGATTGCTCGGGGTCGAACTTGATGACGTCCTTGATATTGTCCTTGTAGCCCTCCTGGGTGGAGTAGAGGGTAAGCGAGCCTGGCATCTCTTCTTCGTAGCCCAGGCCGTTGTAGCGGATTTCGGCAAGCTGATCGCGGTCGATGGCGGAGAATACGGCGTGGCGCACGTCCTCATCCTTGAGCAGTGGGGCCTTGGAATTGAGGGTGAGGATGACATTGGCAGGGCGCAACGCTGCACGGATGTCGATGTCATCGCCCATTTCGCCGGCAATCGTGAGGCTATTCTTATCAGCCACACCAGCCGCGTCGATTTCGCCGGCCTGGAATGCGTTGATGGTGGCCTGGGATTCCATGACGCGGAAGCTTACCTTCTTCATCTTTGGCTTATCGCCCCACCACTTTTCGTTGGGCACGAGGCTGAGGGTGCCACCCTTGAAGTCCACATTGTCTACCTTGAATGGACCAGCGCCGTACTGCGGGTTCAGCTTGCCCAGGTAGGCCTTGTCAAACTTCTCTGGGCTATCAATAGCGGGGTGGAGCAGCTGATTGAAGAGACCCTGCCACCACGGGTAGGGGCCATCGAAGGTAATGACCACGTCCTTGTCGGTAGCGCCCTTTTCCACGGAGGTGATGCGCTCAAAACCGTCCGTGGCGTTCACTTGGACGTCCTCGTCCTTGCCGTTGTTAAAGCGCCAGGTATTCTCGAAAGCCTTCCAATCGATAGGCGTGCCGTCGTTGAAGGTGGCATCCTTGTTGATCTTGTAAGTGACGACGGTGTTCTTGCCCTTCTTGTCTTCCTTGGCCTCGTCGATGTAGTCGGGGTTTGGGGTGTAGTTTCCCTCGCCGTCGTATAGCGCCAGCTGTGGGTTGTACCAACCCCATACCGTGCGGGTATCGGTGACCATATTGGCGTGGAAGGTGTTTTGCTGCTCGGTCAGTTCGCCGATGGGGAGGGTGAGCTCGCCGTCGTCCTTGAGCTCGTCGCGGGATTTCTCGTTATAGTCGCCGGCTGGATTGACCTCGATGTCGAGGCCGCCTACGGCCTTATTAGAGCCTCCGCCCGAGTTGGCGGCACAGCCGGTGAGAACCAGCGCTGCAGCAGAGAGGGTGGCTACGGTAGCAATCCGGAAGCGGGTGAACTTTTTCATGGTTGGGTTTCTCCTTGTGTGAGAGGAAGTGAAAGATGTGGCAGCGATTCAGCCGCCGCATTATTTCAGGTGTGAGGATAACTATATAGAACGGGTTGTGTGTGGCGCATCACTTTCGGGAAAGTGGGGACGCATTGGCCGGACGGGGGTCGCGTCGCCTGCGAGCAGCCTCCGGATCCGGAATCGGAATGGCATCTAGGAGCTTCTTGGTGTAATCCGCTTGGGGGTTTTCAAAGACCTCGTCGGTCGGCCCGGATTCCACAAATTGGCCCTTATACATGACAGCCAACCTATCGGAGAGGTGGCGCACCACCGAAAGGTCATGGGCCACGAAAAGGTAGGACAGCCCCAGCCTTCTCTTCAGATCTTCGAGCAAGTTGATGACGCCGGCTTGGATGGAGACGTCGAGCGCGGAGACGGGCTCGTCCAGCACCAAAACCGAGGGATTGGTGGCCAACGCGCGGGCAAGGCCGATGCGCTGGCGCTGTCCGCCGGAGAAGTGGCTAGGAAAGCGGTCAAGCTGGGAGGAATCAAGGCCGACAAGGCCCATGAGCTCATTGATGCGGGCATCCACGTCGCCATCAAAACCGAGGGAATTGAGCGGTTCGGCAATGACCTCGCGAACCGTAAGGCGCGGGTTAAGAGAGCTCATCGGGTCCTGGAAGACAATCTGGATGTCCTTACGGGCCGCGCGGCGCTCGGAGTTGCTCATCCCGGCCGCGTCTTTCCCGTTGAGCACCACCGCGCCATGCTCGGGTTTGAGGTCCATGATTTCCAGCAGGGTGGTGGTCTTACCGCAGCCGGATTCGCCCACGATGGCCATGCATTCACCTTTGCGGATATCGAAGGTGAGACCGTCAACCGCCTTGACCGTTCCTACCCGGCGCTTTACTAATGCGCCCTTGGTGAGCGGGAATTCTTTGCGCAGATCCGTGACTTCTAGGGTGGTGGGGCGTTCATCGCGGGGTATACCAGCCATGACATCATCGGCCAGCTGTGGCGGTTTGAACATGAGATCGCCGCCGATTTTGCGGTCGCGGATTTCGGGTGCGCGCAGGCAGGCGCTCTCGTGGCCCGGGGCATCGTCCAGCGGGCTCAGCGGTGGCTCGCCTTCGGAGCAGGCGGGCTGCGCCACGGGGCAGCGCGGGGCAAATTGGCAGCGCTGCTTGAGGTCCACCAGTACTGGCGGGCTGCCCACGATGGGAGTGAGCGGTTCTTCGGCCGACACATCTGGGCGCGGCGTGGAGCCGAGCAGGCCCACGGTATAAGGCATGCGGGACTGGGAGAAGATGGTATCCACATCGCCGCGCTCCACGGGGCGGCCGGCGTACATGACCATGACATCATCGGCCGTTTCTGCCACCACGCCCATGTCGTGGGTGATCATGATGGTTGCGGCGCCGGTTTCGCGCTGCGCGAGCTTGATGACGTCCAGAATCTGCGCCTGAATGGTCACATCCAACGCGGTCGTGGGCTCATCCGCGATGAGCACGCGCGGATTATTAGCAATCGCGATGGCAATAACGACGCGCTGGCGCATGCCGCCCGAGAACTCGTGTGGGAAGGACTTCAACCGCAGGTGCGGATCGGGGATGCCCACGAGATCGAGCAACTCCGTAGCCTCTTTGAGTGCCTGCTTCTTGCCGACGTCCCTATGGGCCTGAATGGCTTCCACCAACTGCGATCCAATATCGAAAACCGGGGTGAGCGCGGAGAGCGGGTCTTGGAAGATCATTCCAATGCCGTTGCCGCGGATTTCGGACATCTGCTTATCGCTCAGACCGAGCAGCTCGCGGCCTTCGAACTTCACAGATCCGGTGATTTTTGCATAGTCCGGCAGTAGGCCCATGATGGACATGGAGGTTACTGACTTACCGGATCCAGATTCACCCACGATGCCGAGTGTGCGGCCAGGGTAGAGATCAAAATCTACGCCGCGGACCGCGGAGACGGATCCGGCCTCGGACGGGAAGTTAACGCGCAGGTCTTTAACGGACAAGACAGGCGAGGTCATGCTTTGCCTCCGGAATTCGAGTTGGGGTCGAGCGCATCGCGCAGGCCATCGCCGATGAAGGCCATGGACACGGTGAGCAAGGTCAGGGTTGCAGCAGGGAAGTAGAACAGCCACGGGGAGGACTGCACAGCGGCGGTGCCGCCCTGCAGGAGGGTGCCAAGGGAGACGTCGGGAAGCTTGACGCCCAAGCCCAGGAAGGACAGGGCCGTCTCGGAGCCCACGGTGCCTACCACGCCGAAGACGAATTGGATGATAAGAAGCGAGCCAATATTTGGGATGACGTGGCGCACGATGGTCCGCAACTTGGAAACACCCATGTAGCTAGCTGCGCGGACATAGTCTTGCTCGCGCACCGTAAGTGCCAAAGACCAAATCACGCGGGCCTGGTACATCCAGCCAAAGACAATGAGGACTACGATGAGTAGCTTCCAGTCGCCACCAGAATCCGCTACCACCAGCGCAATGAGCAAGAAGGTAGGGATGGACAGCAAAAAGTGGATGACCGCCAGCACCGCCTTTTCGGCTACTCCGCCCCACAGGGCCGCGGCCGATCCGACAAAAGCGGAGATGACCAAGGTGGCCAGTGATACCACGATGGCGATGGTTAGCGACCTTCCCAAGCCGTGAATGGTCTGGGCGTAGAGGTCATTGCCGGTATCATTCGTGCCGAACCAGTGCTCGGGGCTCGGCGGCTCCGAGAGTGCAAGGAAGTCTGGCTCGGTATAGTCCCACTTGGCAAAGAAGCCGCCGAAGAGGGCTGCCAGCATCAAAAAGACCAGGATGATAAGGCCTAGGGTAGCGAGCTTATTGCGGAAGAAGCGGCGCAGGTAGAGCTTGTAACGCGAAGTGCCACGCGGCATCTGCTCTAGGGTGGCAACTTGCTCGGCCTCGGCCGGGGAGAAGGGGTCCCCCGTTGCGGCCTCGCTGTGCGCGGTGATTTCCCCGCGCGGTTCCTGCTTGAAATAGTTGCGGTCTTTAGATGGGGTCATTTAACTCACCCTCACTCGTGGATCAAGCGCAACGACGACCACGTCCGCCAATACCGCGGAAATGGCTGTCATGGCGGCGCCAAAGGCGGCGACGGCTGCTGCACCGTTGACGTCGTTCTTGCTAATGGTTTCGATGAAGTACTGGCCCATGCCGTTCCAGCCAAAGATGCGTTCAGTCATCACCGCACCGGTGAAAATACCCGGAATGGAAAAGGCCACCGAGGTAGCTACCGGAATGATGGAGGTGCGCAGCGCGTGCTTGCGAATGGCTTGCTGGCGGGTCAAGCCCTTAGCGCGAGCGGTGCGTACATAGTCTGCATCCAAGTTATCCAGCAGCAAGGTGCGCTGGGTCATGTGATAGCTGGCGTAGCTAATGAAAACCAGCGAAATAGTGGGAAGAACCAAGTGCTGCGCGGAGTCCATTAGCTTGGGGAAGAAGCCTTCCACATCCAGCGAGTGGGAGCCGACGACATAGAAAATCTTCTTTCCGGTGAGCTCGTTGATCTTGAGCGCGCCCCACACCACAGCGATAGAAGCGACCACCACGTGGGTATTCATTGCGATGATGGAAATGCCCTGCCAGATGCGGTCGCCGGTCTTGTACTGGCGCGAAGCAGTATAAACACCCACGGCCACGCCGATGAGGATGGACAAAATAGTAGAGAGCAAAAGCAGCTGCGCGGAGACCCAGATGCGGTAGCTAATTTCTGAGTTCACCACCTCGCCCACTGGGGATTGGCCCCAGTCCCATTTGGTGAGGATATTGGTCAGCCACGTCCACCAGCGTTCCACTAGCGGGGTATCGGGGCTGAGGTTATAGGGCTCAAGGAGGTTATTGATTTCCTCCGCCGAAAGCGGCGGGCGGCGGCCGATGTAATTGGACCGTGGGTCCAGGAAGTTGGCCGCCAAGAGATAGGCGAGGTTGGTAGCCAAAAAGATCATGAGTAACCAGCCCAAGGTCTTTTTGATCAGATATTTAGTCATAGAGATTCTCCGTGCGCGGTTAAGCAGGAAACGGGGTGCAAGGTGTATCCAACGAGTGAATCGTTGTATGTGACTAATCTAATAATCTGTTATTCAGAGCACAATTAAATTAGCCCCGTGACATAAATCCCCAATAATGTGACAGGTATTAGTGGATGTGGAAAGGGTGGAAAATTGTTAAATAAATACGTCTTGAACAGGCGATATGTGGCTGGAGATTGTTGAACACTTATAGTATTTATTTAATTGAATGAAATTAACTCGGGGGTGAAAATCTTCACTCGGCCCCAGCTGTCTGGCCGGAGCGGGTGCTGGGTAATCTTGGCGGATATGGATGACCCCACCCGCATCGATCCCACCCTTGAGACCCTCCGCCGCGCCTGGGAGGGCCAACCCAACCTCAGTCTTCCCACTTTCTTTGCCATGCTTGCCAATCAAGGCATCGGCTGGGGCGCCACCGACGACGAACTCGTTGCGGAATTGGAGCGCCAAGCGCGCGTTCATCCGCCCTTGCTTCCCTTGGAGGGCGGCCGCATTGCGGCAGGAGAATGGCTTGTGCTTGCCGACGCCCCCACCTACCGCATCACCGCCACCCCCAACCACATCATCGTGCGCCGCCCCGACACCCAGCCTGTGGTGTGGGCCTATGAGTCCATTCGTCCCACGGGCCCAGGCCGCCCATTTACCATTCGGGATACCGAGGGCTTCGAGCACCGCTTTGGCGTGGTTGCCAGCCTCATGCGGTTGAGCACTACGTGCCCGGACCTCAAGGGCCTGAAGCGGCAGGAGTTAGGCGATTTCGTCTTTGTTCTTCGCTTCTCCGGGGCCATTGGCGTTCTTGACCATGGGTTACACCTATTTGCCAAGGAAAATCGCCGCGTTACTCGCCAGGATTATTCTTGGCAGCGAATAGAAAAATGCCGCCCCGGAGAGGAACTGGAAGTGATCCTCGGGGGCGGCGAATCGGCCCGTTTGGGGGCCATTGAAGAGGTCCTAGTGGCAGAGACCCCGAACCCGCTATTCGGATAGGTCCTTCAGTGGTCCCACCTTGCTGAATTGCAGTTTATAAATGGTGTCCAAATCCGCGTCCGGGAAAGCCGCGCGGAAATCGCGTTCATTGGTCTCCACGGCGCCAGTAAGGCGCTCCACCGGGGTATCCGGATTGGCCATGACCATGTACTGCAGGGTAGGGCGGGCGCGGTCATAAGCCACGAGCCGCTCCACGTGCTCGACGCCCTTAATTCCATCCAGATCCTGGGCCACGGCACCGGCAATAGCGTTCATCGACGTCGTAATAGATCCCTTGTCATTAGACGATGCAGACTCCACGTTATTAAAGCGACGGTGGCGCAGGTTAGCTACCACGAGCCACAGGCCTACGATAAGCAGTAGTGCGGAACCACCGGCCAGCGCCCAGACCCACCAGTCATTGTCCGCCAACGTCTTCCATGCATCGTGGTCTACCCACAGGGCTAAATACTTGGCAAACTCCACATTGAAGTGGATAAGGATGGGCCACACGCCCAAAGCG
The DNA here is from genome assembly GCF_046717765.1 of Corynebacterium sp. LaCa117. Classification (NCBI taxonomy): domain Bacteria; kingdom Bacillati; phylum Actinomycetota; class Actinomycetes; order Mycobacteriales; family Corynebacteriaceae; genus Corynebacterium; species Corynebacterium sp. LaCa117. The sequence goes on from NZ_CP177102.1 coordinate 408,038, forward strand.
ATGAGGATAATTCCCAGCAGGCCAAGCAGGATGCGGTCAAAAGTAGCAAGTTTTCTAGACATTGTTATCCAACTCCGGAATCTTTTCTACAGCTACGGTGACCTGCGGCGGATTCTTCAAGTGGGCCAGGCACTGCGTAACCGCGGTCTCTACTCGGCCTTGCAGTTCGGCATCGTCGGTATCACCATTGACGGTGACCTTAGCGGTCTTTTTATCCGCTGAGGTCTGTGCGGAGGCAACACCCGGCACGCGGCGAGCAGTCGCCGAAGATAGGCGAGCGATATCTACCGGCCGCATCCACATGGACGCCGTATCGGAGGACAGCTGCAGGTGCGTTGTGCGGCGCGTCTTTAGCGCTGCAAATAGGAAGATAAGGCCGACGATAATGGATGCGACACCGGCCCAAATCATCCAGGTCTGCAGCTGCTCAGTGGCGATCAAATTAAGCACTGGCTGTACCCACGATTGGGCATCGGAACCGGAACCTACAAGCCACGTCTCGCGCACGCCGACGACGCCCGCGGCGATCAGAAGCAGCCCTAGAATCACAGCCCACGATCGCGCCGCTGGAGACGCCTTCGGCTGCTGCCCAAAGTGTTCAGGCATGTGCTGTTCAGCCATGGTTGCCTCCTTGTGGGCGGTAGGGGTTTATGGAAATGGCGCGCAACGGCTCCGGCCGTGGCACATCCACGTGCAGTGGGCGAGGGTTGGCCGGGGTGACCTCAATACGTTTGAGTGCTTGTGGTCGAGGGGCTTGTACCTTTCGCGCAGGAACGGACTTAGGGGTCTGCACGCGGCGCGGTGTCCACTCGTGGCGGATCTCGATATCACGCAGCGGCTGTGGCCGAGGAGCTGTCACCTGTACTTTTCGCGACAGCGGGCGAACCTGTCCGCTGGGGACCAGCTTGGCTGGGCGCGGTGCCGCCACGCTGTGAACGTGTACCGGCTTAGGCTCTTTGAGAGGCCGCAGCGCATGTTCACCTGGGGAAGAGATTTCGCGCAGGTGGTGGTCAGGGAGATCAGCAGAGACGCTGCGTACCTCAGCCTCGCGCGGAGTGCTTACGGACCGCACCGCGATGTCGGAGTCCGGGGCGGTGATGCTGCGGACCGGTGCTTTCTGCGGTGTGGCAATGCTGCGTACGTTGACCGACTCGGCAGTGACCGGCTGCCAGACCGGCGAGGGCGTGATGTGCGGCGCGACGGCAGCAGCAACCTGGCGCTGCTCCACTTCTGCCGCTGTTACCCGATTGCCCGGAACGGAACCGCCAACGGTGACATTAACGCGTGTCGTGGAATAACCGGTATGAGCCGCGATGGCTTCTGAAATGGCGGTGCGGGTATGCTCCGCCACCGTAGTAACCGGCGAGGGCCACACCACGCCGATAGTGGCGTTGACCGCCGATACCTCGCGCTCCGAGTCCATTTGGACCGAGACCCGTGGAAAACCGCGGCCGCCGATGCCCGCTAGCTTGGCCTCTATGGCCTTGGTGCCGGGCACGCTAGCAATCGCGGCGGTAACGATGCGTTCCATGGTCCGCAGCGAGATACGCGTGTGGCCCTGAGTGGAACTATCTGTCATTAACCTTGGCCTTTCTCCTTACCAATGAGGCCATTCCACACAGAGGTGAGATCGATACGGCCATCAAAGTGTGCTCCCACGATTCCGCCAATGGCAGCAAGGAGTACGGCGAGCAGGGTCGGACCCCAACCTAGGTGCAAAAAGAAGGCAAGAATAAGGCCGGAAATGATGCCCAAAGTGGTGTAATTTTTCATATCTATTCCTTCGATGGAGCAGCGGATAAGCCATCTACGGCGTCAGAAAACTCAACGTCAATGCGCTGCAGTTCGGGACATGCCCCACGTGCGGCGGACCGGATATCTTCTGCCAAGGCATAAAGGTCCGGCGCCGCGCTGATATCGACGCGGATGTTGATCTGCAGGTGGCGATCATCGCGCGGATTAGGGCGCCGCATGCCGACGATGCGCTCGCCTGGGAGATACAAACTCACCGAACCGAACGAACCACCGTCGAGTGCAGCGACGCCGCGGACCTTCGTGACGGCCTCTGCAATAGCGCGGGCGTGGCTTACCTCGAGCTCGAAATGTGCTCGGGGCTCAGGCATTGGGCTTAGGCCTGACCCTGGTTCAAAGCAGCCTGGTCTTCAGACTCGGACTCATCCTTCGGCAGCTTGACATCGTGAACAACAACGTTGACGCGCTCGACGCTCAGGCCAGTCATGCGCTCTACAGCATTCATGATGTTGCGGCGGATCGCCTCAGCGAGCTCGTGGATGGCCACGCCGTACTCAGCCGTGATTGCAATCTCGATGCGGGCGGAGCCTTCTGCTACCTCTACGTCTACGCCCTGGCGGACGTCCTCGGAAGCACCGAAGGACTCGCGAATATTGCCGATCATGCGGGCGCCGCCGCCACCCAGGGAATCCACGCCGGAAACCTCGCGGGCTGCGATGCCGGCAATCTTGGAGACCACGACATCATCGATGGTGGTGGTGCCGTACTGGGTCTCCAGGTTGTTATTTACCTCGCGCTCCTCGGAAGCCGGAACCTGGTTATCGGTATTTTGTGCAGGAGTCTTGTTTTCAGACATGGGCGTTTGTGCCTTTCTTTATCGAGTGCTGTGAGAAAGCGGTATTCAACTATCTAGGCAGGACAAATTGTCCATAGCCAATGACACCGAGCTTAGATACTTCTCCGGCAATCGTGGGGTGCGGGGCGATAAAATTATCCAAAACGTGATTTTTGGCACGGTTTAGGACGCGGCTTGAAAAACCGCAGCCCAACATGCTTAAATACAAAGGTTGCTTTAACAGGGCAGCGAGAACCGAGATATGGTGCGAGCGACGGACGTCGTCAAGCGCAGTCTCGGGGAGACGCTGAGCTGGTAAAGCGAACATGACACCTTCGTTGTCGCCATGTTTCAGGGGAACTTGAAACATTGACTGGAAGGTCATCCGATCGGGCTAGGTCCGCGTTAGAGCAGTGACACCCCGAGAAGATGGACCGGAGAAGGGGCATGGCAAATAAACAGCGGCAGTAGACGAATTGGACACTCTCCACGTGTAATGCGTGAAAACCGTCCTCTTCACAATACTTTGACTACGGGTCTTGTACCCCGTCGAGAGCACTGCGTTCTGGCACTTGCCATGTACCGCAACTCTTGGTCGCCATGACAGTCAGACCACTGGCGTTGTGTCAGGCCCCCAAGCCCGGACAACGTTATAGAGAAATCGAGAAGCAATTTCCCACCGCTTCACGCCCCGGAAACGCCGGGAATGTGAAAGTGGGGAAGCGAGGAAGAGGATAAGCGTGGCGGGACAAAAAATCCGCATTCGGCTGAAGGCCTATGACCACGAGGCTATCGACGCTTCTGCAAAGAAGATCGTCGAGACCGTTACCCGTACCGGTGCTCGTGTAGTCGGCCCAGTGCCGCTCCCAACCGAGAAGAACGTATACGCAGTTATTCGTTCTCCGCACAAGTACAAGGACTCTCGCGAGCACTTCGAGATGCGCACTCACAAGCGCCTGATCGACATTCTCGACCCAACCCCGAAGACCGTTGATGCTCTTATGCGCATCGATCTTCCGGCAAGCGTCGACGTGAACATCCAGTAAGCGACTTTGGTGGAGAACAAATAATGAGTGAAAACGAGATCAAGGGCATTCTGGGCAAGAAGCTCGGCATGACCCAGGTCTTCGACGAGGACAACCGCGTTGTACCGGTTACCGTCGTCGAGGCAGGGCCATGCGTTGTCACCCAGATTCGCACCCCCGAAACCGATGGCTACAGCGCCATCCAGATCGCCTTTGGCGAAATCGACCCACGCAAGGCCAATAAGCCGGTTGGTGGTCACTTCAAGAAGGCTGGCGTAACCCCGCGCCGTCACGTTGCGGAAATCCGCATGGACGACACCTCTGCTTATGAGGTTGGCCAAGAGGTCAAGGTTGACATCTTCGAGGGCATCACCTTCGTTGACGTCACCGGCAAGACCAAGGGTCACGGCTACGCTGGTGCCATGAAGCGCCACGGCTTCGCAGGCCAGGGCGCAGCTCACGGTAACCAGGCCGCTCACCGCCGCGTTGGTGGCATCGGCGGCGCTGCTACCCCGGGCCGCGTCTTCAAGGGCAAGCGCATGGCTGGTCGTATGGGCCAGGACCGCGTGACCACCCAGAACCTGAAGATTCAGAAAATCGATGCCGAGTCCAACCTGCTGCTCATCAAGGGTGCTATCCCTGGTGCGCGCGGCGGCCTCGTCACCGTTAAGACCGCAGTGAAGGGCGGTGCACACGCATGAGCAACCTCAAGCTAGACGTCCACACTTCCGAGGGTAAGACCAACGGCTCTGTAGACCTGCCTGCTGAAATCTTTGACACCGAGGCATCCATTGCTCTGATGCACCAGGTTGTTAACGCTCAGCTTGCTGCTGCACGCCAGGGCACCCACGCAACCAAGACCCGCGGCGATGTCCGCGGTGGTGGTCGCAAGCCTTTCCGTCAGAAGGGCACCGGCCGTGCACGCCAGGGCTCCATCCGCGCACCGCACTACACCGGTGGCGGCACCGTCCATGGCCCACAGCCGCGCGACTACGCACAGCGCACCCCTAAGAAGATGATCAAGGCTGCTCTCTTCGGTGCACTGTCTGACCGTGCTCGCAACGAGCGCATCCACGTCATCGAAGAGCTCGTACCGGGCCAGAAGCCGTCCACCAAGTCGGCTAAGGCCTTCCTCGAGTCCCTGACCGAGCGCAAGAACGTGCTCCTGGTCATCGGCCGCGAGGACATCAATGCTCGTCGTAGCGCTAATAACCTGCCTAACGTTCAGATCCTGGACGCTGGCCAGCTCAACACCTACGACGTTCTCTACTCCGATGACGTTGTGTTCTCCGTTGAGGCGCTACACACCTTCATCAACCGCGCAACCGGCGCGGATAAGGAGGAGAACTAATGGCTAAGATTTCTAACCCACGCGATATCATCATCGCCCCGGTTGTATCCGAGAAGTCCTACGGTCTGATGGAGCAGAACGTGTACACGTTCTACGTCTCCACGGACTCCAATAAGTCCCAGATTAAAGATGCCGTAGAGCAGATCTTTGACGTCAAGGTCGACTCCGTGAACACCGTGAACCGTGCAGGCAAGCGTAAGCGCACCCGCACCGGTTACGGCCAGCGTAAGTCCACCAAGCGTGCATATGTGACGCTCCGTGAAGGCAGCGACTCCATCGACGTCTTCGGCGGCGGCGCTTAAGCGTCACCGGAGAGCCGAAAGGAAAAGGAAGAATTATGGCTATTCGTAAGTACAAGCCGACAACTCCGGGTCGCCGCGCATCCTCCGTTTCTGAGTTTGACGAGATCACTCGTTCTACTCCGGAGAAGTCCCTGCTGCGCCCGCTGAGCAAGACTGGTGGCCGTAACAACTACGGCCGCATCACCACCCGCCACATCGGCGGTGGCCACAAGCGCCGTTACCGTCTGATCGACTTCCGTCGTAACGACAAGGACGGCATCCCGGCAAAGGTCGCTCACATCGAGTATGACCCGAACCGCACCGCAAACATTGCACTGCTTCACTACGTTGATGGCGAAAAGCGCTACATCATCGCCCCTAAGGGCCTGAAGCAGGGCACCATCGTAGAGTCCGGCCCGAATGCAGATATCAAGGTTGGCAACAACCTGCCTCTGCGTAACATCCCGACCGGTTCTACCATCCACGCTGTTGAGCTCAAGCCGGGCGCTGGCGCTAAGCTGGCTCGCTCCGCTGGTGCTTCTATTCAGCTGCTGGGTAAGGAAGGCAAGTACGCAGTTCTGCGTATGCCGTCTTCCGAAATCCGCCGTGTGGATATCCGCTGCCGCGCCACCGTTGGTGAGGTTGGCAATGCCGAGCAGATGAACATCCGCTGGGGCAAGGCCGGCCGTATGCGTTGGAAGGGCGTTCGCCCGACCGTCCGCGGTGTCGTTATGAACCCGGTTGACCACCCACACGGTGGTGGTGAGGGTAAGACCTCGGGTGGTCGCCACCCTGTGTCCCCATGGGGCCACAAGGAGGGTCGCACCCGCAACCCGAACCGTTACTCCAACAACATGATCGTGCGCCGTCGTCGCCCGAACAAGAAGCGCTAAGAGGAGGTAAACAATGCCACGCAGCCTTAAGAAGGGCCCGTTCGTCGATGAGCACCTCCTCAACAAGGTGGATGCTCAGAACGATGCAGGCACCAAGCAGGTCATCAAGACCTGGTCTCGCCGCTCGACCATTCTCCCCGATTTCATCGGTCACACCTTCGCCGTCCACGACGGCCGCAAGCACGTGCCGGTTTTCATCGAGGACTCCATGGTCGGCCACAAGCTGGGCGAGTTTGCACCAACCAAGACCTTTAAGGGTCACGTCAAGGATGACAAGAAGGGACGTCGATAAGCGATGAGTGAGACCATCACCTCCGCATCCGCCACGGCCCGCTACGTCCGCGTCACCCCGATGAAGGCACGTCGCGTGCTCGATCTGGTCCGCGGCAAGTCCGTAAGCGAAGCCCTGGCTATCCTGAAGTACGCACCGCAGGGTGCTTCCAAGCCAGTTGCTAAGGTCGTTGCTTCTGCAGCTGCTAACGCTGAGAACAACTTCGGCCTCGACCCACGCACCCTGGTCATCTCCGAGGCTTATGCCAACGAGGGTCCGACCATGCGTCGTTTCCAGCCGCGTGCACAGGGTCGTGCATTCATGATTCGTAAGCGCACCAGCCACATCACCGTGGTGGTCGAAAGCCAGCAGGAAGGGGCCAAGTAATGGGCCAGAAGATCCATCCTCACGGCCTACGTTTGGGCATCACTTCCGACTGGAAGACCCACTGGTTCGCCGATAAGGACTACGCGAACTACGTAGCCGAAGACATCAAGATTCGTAACTACCTCAACAAGGGCCTCGAGCGCGCCGGCATTGCCGACGTCGTTATCGAGCGCACCCGCGACCGCGTCCGCGTCGACATTCACACCGCCCGCCCGGGCATCGTGATTGGCCGCCGCGGTGCTGAGGCTGACCGCATCCGCCGCGAGCTGGAAAAGCTCACCGGCAAGATGGTTGCCCTCAACATCCTCGAGGTCAAGCAGGTAGACGCAAACGCAACCCTGGTTGCTCACTCCATCGCGGAGCAGCTGGTTAACCGCGTCGCATTCCGTCGTGCAATGCGCAAGGCTATCCAGTCCGCTATGCGCCAGCCACAGGTTAAGGGCATCAAGATTCTGCTGTCCGGCCGCCTGGGTGGTGCTGAAATGTCCCGCGTTGAGCGTTACCACGAGGGTCGCGTTCCGCTGCACACTCTTCGCGCCGAAATCGATTACGGCACCGCAGAGGCCCACACCACCTTCGGCCGCATTGGCATCAAGGTGTGGATCTACAAGGGTGACGTCGTCGGTGGCGTACGCGAGTCCGAACTGAACGCTCCGGCACAGGGCCGTGGCCGTGACCGCAATGGTCGCTCCCGCCGCGGTGGCCAGCGCCGCCAGCGTGCACAGCAGAAGCAGGAGGGCTAATCCATGCTGATTCCTAAGCGTGTTAAGTACCGCCGTCAGCACCGCCCGAACCGTCGCGGCGTGTCCAAGGGCGGTAACCGCATCAACTTCGGCGATTACGCTATCCAGGCTCTCGAGCCGGCGTACATCACCAACCGTCAGATTGAGGCCGCACGTATTGCCATCAACCGCCACGTCAAGCGTGGTGGCAAGGTGTGGATCAACATCTTCCCGGACCGTCCGTTGACCCAGAAGCCGCTCGGCGTTCGTATGGGTTCCGGTAAGGGCCCGGTCGAGAAGTGGGTGGCTAACGTTAAGCCAGGCCGCGTACTTTTCGAGATGAGCTACCCAACCGAGGCCGTTGCTATTGAGGCTCTGCGCCGTGCAGGCCAGAAGCTTCCTTGCAAGGTCCGCATCATCAAGAAGGAGGACCAGTTCTAATGGCAACCGGTACCCCCGCCCACGAGTTCCGTGAGCTCGACAATGCTGAGCTGCAGTCCCGCCTGAAGGATGCGAAGGAAGAACTGTTCAACCTTCGCTTCCAGAAGGCCACCGGCCAGCTGACCAACAACCGCCGCATCGGCACGGTTAAGCGCGACATTGCCCGCATCTACACCGTTCTGCGCGAGCGCGAGCTGGGCCTGTCCGTTGCTCCGGGAGCTGAGGCTTAATCATGAGTGAGGCTAACGTGACTGATTCCAAGAAGGCACCTACTCCGAAGAAGGAGAAGGTCAAGGGCGCTCCTAAGGTTCGCACCGGCTATGTAGTATCCGACAAGATGAACAAGACCATCGTTGTCGAGCTGGAAGACCGTAAGCAGCACGCCCTGTACGGCAAGATCATGCGTTCTAACAAGAAGGTTAAGGCGCACGACGAGGAAGAAACCGCAGGCATCGGCGATCTCGTACGCATCGCTGAGACCCGCCCGCTGTCCAAGGACAAGCACTTCCGTCTCGTTGAGATCATCGAGAAGGCTAAGTAAAAACTAGCCACAACAAATCCCCCGCTACCGAACCTGGAGTTCGGAGCGGGGGCCTTCGCCGTTTTAAGGCTTCGCTACGGTCGGGCCCGTCCATAAAACCAGTAGGGAACCCACGTGACGGCGGTGGTATCCAGGCCCCACTCATTCACCGCGAGGCCTCGTACGCTCTTTGCTAGCTCCCCCTCGCCAGAAGCCCACACGTACCCCGGCTCCAGCGCACGGCCATAGTCCGCTCTTAGAGCGGCTACGACAGCATCCGCCTCCTGACGCGGTTGGGTATGAATGATGCGCAGGCTGTGTACGCTGGTCTCCCACCGAGTTGCAAGGCCCGGCTCTACCTCGTCCTCGCTGGTTACCACGGCCATAACGTCGGTGGATCGAAGCATCGCCGGGTTATGGTTTTCTTGGTAGGCCAAGATGTGCCGCAGGGCAGGCAGGGCGGATGCATCGGCGACTAGAAGTTGTGCCGCCTCGGTTGGTCGCCACAAGTCGTTGCACGTAAAGAATCCCGCCGTATCGCCGGCTCGTGCGCGGCGAATCCACCGCGAGCCAGGTCCGGAATCGCCGTGGGTGACCACGTCGACATCGACTGTGGCCTCTTCTGAATGGAGCGCGCGGATGGTATACCAGCGCAGGTCCGGCCGCCTCTCCTCGCAAATCGCGCTTACCGCCGAGCGGAGGTTTATGCCGTCGACGGGGAAGGGCCTAAATTCCTGTCCGGCTTGTGGCATGACGAGTCCAAAGAATTCATCGGGTCCGGAGAGGGTGTATGTCCGGAATGCTTCGGCATAAAACGTCAGGCGGTGCAGGCGCGGCCGGATCCGTTTATTAGCGGTCAGAATAACGGGGATGAGTTCGTGTTGACGCATCGTGGCCGATTGTGGGGAAGAGTTCATGGGTCTACTATACTCAGCAATGAGCTAAGGCTTGCCTAAATAACTCTTTGCGGTATAGGGTAAGCGAAGTTATTCTCCTCCTTCTTGAAAGGGTTAGCCTGGTGAAGATTTTCGGCCGTCGTAGTTTGGGTGCAGTAGCAGTGCTTTCTGCCGGAGCCGTAGCCTTAGGAGGCTGCTCCCGCGGTGAAGGCGATGAAACGGCTAAGGCTACTGATGCTTCCAGCGAGCAGCGCGTGGCTAGCCTGGGCCTGGGTGACGCCGACACGCTGCTTGCCCTGGGGATTACTCCTGTGACGGTGGCACCGTGGGGTGCTGAGGGCGATGGCGACCCCTCCGGCGTCGGCCCCTGGGCAGAGAATCTTTTGGGCGATGCAAAGCCTGAGGTGATTTATAACACCGCAACCGGATTCACCGCGGATACCTTTGAGCAGATCACTGCGGCAGACCCCACCCAGATCATTGCGGTGAACCAGGCCGTGGATGCGCATACGAAGGAATCCCTGGAAGACATCGCGCCTACCACCATCAAGCCAGATGGCTATGAAGACTGGCAGGTGCCCTGGGAAAAGCAGGTAGAAACCATCGCAGACGCGGTGGGTAAGGAAGACGAAGGCGATAAGCTTATCGATGACACCAAAAAGGCCTTCGAGGAATTCCGCCGCGAGCACACGGAATTGCAGGATAAATCTGCGGCCATCGTCATGCCTTATGATGGCAAAATTGGCCTCTACACCGAGGAGGACGGGCGCGGACAGTTCATCGAGGATCTTGGCATGGAGATCCCCGATGCCTTGCAGGGCGATGGCAGCAGCTTCTTTGTTGACATTGCCCCAGAAAATTACGTAAAGCTTAACCAGGTTGATTACCTCTTTGTCCTGGACTACAACGGTTCCTCCGAAGCCTTGAAGAAGGATAAGACCTTCCAGGGCCTCGACGTTGTCAAGGACGGTCGCGTGCGTTACCTGGATACGGATACCGGTAATGCCATGAGTATGCCGAATCCGGTCACCATCCCCTGGGCAGTAGATAAGTTTGAAGAGAAGCTGTAATTGTCAGCAACCACGAAAGTCGGCCAAAAAATCCAGACGGATAACACCGCAGATAGTCCTGCCGCCACCGCCACCGGCGCTGCACCGGTAATGACGCGGGCACAGAGTCACAAGCTGCTCCTTGTTGCCCTCATCCTCGCCAGCCTGGTGTTGGCGGTGGCGTCCTTGGCGCTAGGATCCCGCTCGATTCCGCCCGGGGAGGTCATCGCAGCCCTGCACGGAGCAGGGGAGCAGGATATCCACGATATCGTGTGGAACCTGCGCATGCCGCGCACCTTCCTGGCTTATTTCGCCGGCGCGGCCCTTGCTGTGGCCGGTGTACTGGCGCAATCGTGGACCAGAAACCCGCTGGCGGATCCAGGGTTTATTGGCGTTACCGCGGGTGCGTCATTCTTTGTTGCCATAGGCACGGCCATCGGCATTGCTACCTCCACCGGTATGCGGACTACCCTCGCGCTCGCTGGCGCGGGTATTACCACGCTGCTGGTCTTAGCCGTATCGCGGCGGTTTCAGGATCCTCTGACGCTCGTTCTGGTAGGTGCCGGCGTCTCCGCCGCCTTGGGATCGGGCGCGATGATCATCGGCCTTTATTCCACGGACGTCCTCGATAGCATGCGGCGGTGGACCATCGGATCCACCTTTGGCCGCGGCCCAGAAGACGTCGCGATCGCGGGCATAGGGCTTGTTCTCGGCCTAGCGTGTGCGGCGATGGCGGCTAGACCCCTCGACCTTTTGGCTATGGGGGAGGAGTCCTCCCTCGCCTTGGGCGGATCACCCACCACCGCGCGGGTGGGCGCGGCGCTCAGCGTCGTGGTGCTGGCCGGCAGTGCAACGGCGGCAACGGGTCCCATTGCCTTCGTCGGCTTTGCCATTCCCCACACCGTGCGGCGGGTGGTGGGCCCTAGCGTTGCTACCATGCTTTTGCCCTCCGCGTTCTTGGGCGGTTGTGCTGTGCTTGCCGCCGATATCATCGGCCGCCTCATTGTGGGTAACTCGGAGCTGGAGATGTCCATCGTCCTCGCGATAGTGGGTGCACCCTTCCTCATTTGGGGTGCCCACCGCGGCGTGGGCAGAGCGTGGGGGCAATAACGCATGGCCGCAATCAGCACTATTTTACAAGCGCAGCAACGCCGCCGGCACGCGCGCGTGCTCGCTTCCACGTTGGCATTTATCCTTATCGCCCTTATCGCGTACTTAGTATTGTTGGGGCAAGGTTCCGTGGAACTGAGCCCACGGCAAGTCATCGATGTCCTCACCGGCGGCGGTAGCGAGAGCCACATCAGGGTGGTGTGGGACTTGCGCCTGCCGGTTGCTATCGCCACCGTCATCGTGGGCACCGCCCTCGGCCTAGCCGGTTCTTGGACGCAAACCATGGCCCGCAACCCGCTCGCCTCGCCGGATATTTTAGGCGTGACCGGCGGGGCATCAGTGCTGGTGGTCTTGGGTACCGTGCATTCGCGCCCTAGTTTCGCTGAGGACATCCCGGAGTTTTGGTGGCGGGCATGCTTGGCGACGATCGGTGCCCTCCTCGTTGTCCTCCTCCTCGCCGCCCTTGGTGGCATCGGTACGAGCAACCGCATCGTCATCGTCGGTATTGCCTTATCTCTGCTGTTTCAGGCCATCGTGGCGTATTTGATGCGCAGCGCCCAGGTCCTGCGCGCTGCGGAGGCGCAAACGTGGCTTGCGGGATCGACTGGATTTGTGCGCATGGAGGTTATCCTCCCACTTCTGGCCGCATTAGCGCCGTTTCTCGCTATAGGAATCTGGTGCGCGCGGGAGCTGCCGCTGCTTGCCCACGATGATTCCTCCGCAACCACCCTGGGCGTGAATATCTCCCGCCAGCGCGCTCTTCTGCTTATCGCGGCAACCGGTATCAGCGCCGTAGTGGTCTCGGTGGTGGGACCCATTGGGTTTATCGCGCTGCTAGCGCCGCACCTGGCGCGGATGGTGGCGCGCACACCCACGCCATCGCCGCTGGCATCGGCAGCCGCGGGCGCGGCGTTGCTTACCGTGTGCGCCGTCATCGCTGGCGCTATCCCGGTAAACGCGCCGGTGGGTGCGGTTTCCTCGGTCATCGGCGGCTGCGCCTTGGTGATAGTGGTGTGGAATGCGGCCGGGCGCAGCTAAACGTTGCGCCGCGGCACAGCGGGGGAAACGGACAAACACAGCGCCGGATGGTGCTAGACAGTCATACGTGGATGAAGGAAAAGATATGACGAATAATCGGCCTAATCAGCCTAAACAGCCCACGAGCCCGAAACCTCGGTGTAGCCTCCACGCCACCGGCATTCATGCGGGATATAAGGATGGCGAGGATATCCTTGCCGGCGTCGATCTGCACGCCAGCGCCGGCGAAGTCACCACGCTCATTGGGCCCAATGGCTGCGGCAAATCCACGCTGCTGAAAACTCTCTCGAAAATCCTGGCCCCGCGGCAGGGCAGCGTCATGGTCGGGGACGCTGACCTACATGCGATGTCCGCGAAGGATGCCGCGCAGCAGGTGGCGCTGCTGCCACAGCACCCCGTGGCCCCCGATGGGCTGCGGGTAGGCGAGCTGGTCGCGCGCGGGCGTCATCCCTATCAGGGGAGGATGCGCGGCCTTTCCGCTACGGATCGGGAGATTATCGCGCAGGCCTGCGAGGCTACCGACATTGTGGACTTCCTCGATCGTGATATCGCTTCGCTATCGGGTGGGCAGCGCCAGCGCGTCTGGCTGGCGTTGGCACTGGCACAAGATACGCCTGTGCTGCTTCTCGACGAACCCACAACCTTTCTCGACCCCGCCCATGCCATGCGCATGCTGGAGTTGGCACGCGCACAGGCGCAGGCGGGAAAAACAGTGGTTGTAGTCCTGCACGATCTCATGCTGGCGGGCCACTATTCTGATTCCATGGTGGTGATGAAAGCCGGCGATATCATCGCTCGCGGGGCGCCGAAACAAGCGTTGTCCCCGAAGGTATTGGCGCAGGCCTATGGCATCGAGGCTGAAGCCTGGGAGGATCCGCTGGGCGATGCTCCCATCATTGTTCCCCGCCGCGTCGTAGCGGCGCATTAGTGGAAACCTGCCAATAGTGGCTGTGTGCCAGACGCTTTACGTGACCTTTCGTTGTACATCTAGAAAGGAAATTGCCACTACAAAAAGATTGAGCACGCTTCCCGCGCCGAGCAAAAAGGTCCCGATTCGATAGGAGCCTGTGCCGACGGCCGCCATGTTGCCGTAGATATAGACCCAGATGCCCCAGCCGATGAGCAGCACGAGGCCGGCAAGCCCGGAGAGCAGGCGGAGGCTACGAGGGGAGGCGGGGGCGAAGAATTTATAGGCGGCGTCGACAAGCGTGCAAGCCGCAAGCCCCAAACTCAGCCCGCCGGTCAACCAAACAGGAAGTAGAGCGGAGGTGCCAAAGACTACGGGCAGGATAAACGCGAGAAACGCGAGAATAAAGAGCGCGGAGTGCAGCCACAGGGTGCGCTTGGTGTAGGTCATACTGGAAACTGTACTAAGAATTACCCGGCATCCGGGCATTTCAATCTTGTAGGGGCTTCGTTTTCCGTTTACGTGGATCCTGTTTTGACGAAACAAAACTGCGCCGGCCGGGCCGAAGCCCGACCGGCGCAGCCAGTCTCAATTCAGTTTCCTAAATAGCAGGAAGGCTCTCGCTTAAGCGAAGAACTTGCGGCGTGCGGCGAAAGCGCCAGCAGCGACCATTGCAGCTACAGCCAGAGCAGCCAGAGCCTGTGCAACGGAGTTGGAGCCGGTCTCAGCGGACATACCACGTACGGAGTCTGCGGACTCGCCAGCAGCTGGTGCAGATGGAGCGGAAGGAGCCTCAGCCTGGGCAGCGTCGCCCTCAGCGAGCTGACCGCCCTGGGCGATAACTTCGTCCTTGTTAGCGTTCAGCATCTGCTCGGAAGCAGCCTTCTCCTCAGCGGTTGGCTGCTGGTTCTTGCGTGCCTCGTCCTTGACGTAGGTCTTGCCGTCCTGGGACAGGTACCAGGTGATGCCACCGATGATCAGTGCGGCTGGCAGTGCCAACCAAGCCAGCTTCTTCTTGTCGAATTCAGGCTTCGCATCCTCAGAAGGGAATGCCTTTGCGTAGGCATCGCGCATCTCGGCGGTGATCTCTTCATTCACCAGAGCCGGGTCGTTGACATAAACATTGGGATCCTTCAGGCTCTGGTACCACTCGTTGCCCTCTGCGTCCTTCTTCGTAGCTGGAGCAGGGATATCGGCGGTGTCTTGCTGCTCCTCCACGAACTTTTCGGCCTGCTCTGGGGTCAAGCGAACAGGATTGCCTGCGACGGGCTTGGACAGCCAAGAACCGTCTTCCTGCTTGAAGTACTCGACACCATCGACGGTAATCGGATCAGCAGCAACATCGTGGCGTTCAACATCGCTGGCGCCCTCTTCAGCTGGGGTGCCTTCGGTGTCGGTCTCTTCATCCGCGGACGGGGTAGGCATCTCGGTCAGAGGCTTGTCCTCTACCGGATCCGGGATTTGGGCCTGAGCAACAGCTGCGCCGCCAAAGGCGAGTGCGCCGGTCAGTACAGCAGCGGTCAGGGTCTGTGGCAAACGCTTCATGTGTTTCTCCTTCGGGAAATTTGGGAAAGCGCAAAGAAATGTCTTTCGCGACGCAAATAATAGTAGTCACATAATTCGCAGTTGTCACACGGAAACCAGAAGTTAACTGTAATTTTCACGCGTTACAGCTGTGAAAGATCTGATTATTAGAATGAACGTGCGACAGCCTTTACACTGAGGGGCGTTAAAGTGTGATTTATATGTGCAGATTGTGGCGATAATTTTGGAGCATGTGCGTGTCGTTGCATTCGAAATAAGGGGCCAA
Source organism: Corynebacterium sp. LaCa117 (assembly GCF_046717765.1). Lineage (NCBI taxonomy): Bacteria > Bacillati > Actinomycetota > Actinomycetes > Mycobacteriales > Corynebacteriaceae > Corynebacterium > Corynebacterium sp. LaCa117. The sequence goes on from NZ_CP177102.1 coordinate 423,326, forward strand.
GGGGTAAGCGGGTGTACTGGCGAAGATAAATGTGGAGGTAGGGGGTGTCGAAAAGCACTAAGCGGCGTTTTGGTATGGGCGCTGGTGTGTGGTTGAATGTATAGGTTGCAAAAGCTGGTCGGCCCGTAGCGGTGCGTTTCCGAACCGCCGGTCCGAGACCCTTCGGCATAGTCCGTTGTCAAGGCTTGAGCATCGCAAGTTTGTAGACCGCGTGCGGCAAGGACGGAAATCTTACCGCACATCAATCCAGGTCAGGAGACCCATAGTGATTCAGCAAGAATCGCGTCTGCGCGTCGCCGACAACTCTGGTGCACGTGAACTGCTGTGCATCCGCGTTCTCGGCGGCTCTGTCCGACGCTCCGCTGGCATCGGCGACGTTATTGTCGCTACTGTCAAGGACGCCGTTCCAGGCGGCAACGTCAAGGAAGGCGACGTAGTTAAGGCAGTTATCGTCCGCGCGAAGAAGGAAACCCGTCGTCCAGACGGCTCCTACATTCGCTTTGACGAGAACGCTGCAGTTGTTCTCAAGGGCGATAGCGAGCCTCGTGGTACCCGTATCTTCGGACCGGTTGCTCGCGAACTTCGTGACAAGCGTTTCATGAAGATCGTTTCTCTCGCACCGGAGGTGATCTAGTCTTATGAAGATCCATAAGGGAGATATGGTGATCGTCATTTCGGGCCCGGATAAGGGCGCGAAGGGCAAGGTCATCGAGGCATACCCAAAGCGTGACAAGGTCCTCGTAGAGGGCGTTAACCGCATCAAGAAGCACGTCGCAAACTCCGCTACCGAGCGTGGCGCCGAGTCCGGCGGAATCGTTACCCAGGAAGCACCGATCCACGTGTCCAACGTTGCGATCGTTGACTCCGAAGGCAACCCGACCCGCGTGGGCTACCGTTTCGACGAGAACGGCAAGAAGGTCCGTATCGCGCGTAGCAACGGGAAGGACATCTAAAAATGAGCGAGAACTACACCCCGCGTCTGAAGACTCGCTACCGCGAGGAAATCCGCAAGACCCTGAATGACGAGTTCAACTACGACAACGTCATGCAGATCCCTGGTGTCACCAAGGTTGTTGTCAACATGGGTGTTGGCGAAGCCGCACGTGACTCCAAGGTCATCAACGGCGCACTCGAGGACCTGACCGCTATTACCGGTCAGAAGCCGCAGCTGCGTCGCGCTAAGAAGTCCATCGCGAACTTCAAGCTTCGTGAGGGCATGCCCATCGGCGCACGCGTTACCCTGCGCGGCGACCGCATGTGGGAGTTCCTGGACCGCCTGCTGACCATCGCGCTGCCACGTATTCGTGACTTCCGCGGTCTGTCTGATCAGCAGTTCGACGGCCACGGCAACTACACCTTCGGCCTGTCCGAGCAGTCCATGTTCTACGAGATCGACATCGACAAGATCGACCGCCCTCGTGGTATGGACATCACCGTCGTTACCACCGCTACTAACGACGACGAGGGCCGCAAGCTCCTGCGCGAGCTCGGCTTCCCGTTCAAGTAAATAGAGCGCTAAGAATTCCCAACTCCCCGGAAGGGGCGTTGGGATTTTCTAGTTTTACCGAGCGCCGCGAATTCCACGGGGCGAAGGCACTGGCTCCTGCCAGTGCGGCTTAGGCGCTTGCGGTCTCGGTATGCGTGGTGCCCTCATACTGCCAGCCGACGACCGCGTTGCGCACCGCCGGCTCCAAAGGGTTGGCAGGTTGAATGCAACTGATGGTGAGAAGACGGCCAGGCATGGGACCCTCGCCCCAAACAGAGGCGTCGTCAGAAAGCCCCTGTTTATCTGGGTCGTGTAAGTCGGTAGCGGTATAGATGAGCCAGTTTTGGCCGGAGTTCTGCGTGCGCACGTAGAGCTTGTCGCCTAAGTGCACCTTGTGCTCGTTGGCGGAGCCATCGTAGAGATTATTAAACACGCCCGGTACGCCCGCCCCAGTATGCCCGGCGATGACCACGATGTCTTGGGCCGTCGTGCCCGGCAGTGAATAAGGGCGGTCTTCGGCAGTGTAGGTGCAGGCCTTATTCATGGAATCCGGATTGATGGCACCGTTGACTACGCGACAGGAGCCGTCCTGAAAATCGGCATGAACCTCAATAGCGGGGATAAAGAGCTCGACGGCAGGTGAAGGATCGATGGCAGGTGCCTCTTCTGCGGTGACCTCATTGGTCTCTAGACCCTCTGGAGGGTTGACCACGCGGTTGATCGTGCTGGCGAGTAACACGGTGGCAACGATGCCGATAACCACGCGAAGGATGCCGGAGGACTTCCACACTTTTTTGATTCGCTCCCACAGGGTGGGTTTGCGGCGGTGTCGGGGAAGTGAGGTGTCCTCAATGCGGCGCGGTGGGCGGCGGCGCTGTTGTTGGCGGGTGCGCGTTTCGGTCTGGCGCCACTGGCGATCAGCATCTGTACGGTCGGATCGCGATGGAACGCTGCGGCGCCCGTTAGCGGGAAGCCGATTCGGTTCCCTCCGCGGCCGGTAGTGGGAATCCATGCGACCTCCGAAGAGAAAATACGGGTAATAGGAAAGTTCTAGCTTACACCGCAGTGTTATGCATACCCGGAATTGACGCGGAATCAGGTGGTCAGGATAAGATTAGAAGGATTTAATTCTCTTTAATTAATGAGGTTGAAATGTCTCTCAATGATGCCGCCAAGGCGGCGGCCGTCAAGAAGGTCACCTTATTAGATGAATCCTTCGCTCGCTTTGCAGTTCGCGCTACCTTGGCGGGTGTGTACCTGTGCATCGGTACCGCCTTTGCCGGTGTGGTAGGCCAGGCCGTCAACGGCGTTGCGCCGGGGATGGGCTCCGTGGCTTTTGCCCTATTTTTCGGCGTGGGCCTGTTCGCTATTCTGCTCTTGGGTGCAGATCTGGCTACCGGCAACATGATGTACATGGTCTATGCCGCCAGCAATAAGCACGTGGCGTGGGGCAAGGCCCTGTACCTGCTGCTTATCACCACCATTTTCAACCTGGTGGGCGCGATCATTTTTGCCGCCATTATGGCGATGTCTGCCAAGTTCGCCGACCTAGATCCCTCGCACCTCTTGGTGACGGTTTCTGAAGGCAAGCTCACCAAGTCCCCGCAAGGCATGTTGGTAGAGGCAATTGCCGCGAACTTCGTGGTCAATATGGGTATCGTGGGAGCCATTTTTGCCAAGGACGCGGCTTCGAAGTTCTTCGTGATTATCCCGATTATCGGCGCCTTCGTGGCGTTGGGTCTGGAACACGTTATTGCGAACTTCTGCCTGTTTAGCATCACGCTTTTCGCGTCCGACCCAGTGCCGGCAACCCTGACTGTTGGCAACGTGGCGCTCAATTGGATCCTGGTGTGGATCGGCAACTTCATCGGCGGCGGCCTTTTGGTTGGCGGAGTATATGCTTGGCTCAACCGCGGCCCAGAGGCCTACCGCGACTAGGCGAGCTCGCCGGAATACACATTAAAGTGGTCGCCGCGAGCAAATCCCACGAGCGCCATGCCGGTCTCGCGGGCCGTTTCCACCGCTAGGGAGGAGGCGGCGCTGACGGCAACCAGCATTCCGAAGCCGGCCATCGCCGCCTTTTGGACGAGCTCAAAGCTGGCGCGCGAGCTCATTACCAAAATGAGATCGTCAGCAGGCAGTCGATCCTCTAGCAGAAGGTGACCGATGACCTTATCGGCGGCATTGTGTCGGCCGATATCTTCGCGGATGACAACCGGTTCACCGGCCAAGGTGAAGGCACCGGCGGCGTGAATGCCGCCGGTCTTTTTAAATTGCTTCTGTTCGGCGCGAAGTGCTTCGGGCAGCTTGGCCACGACATAGGGATCCACCGGCACTTGGGGAATCGGGTAGCGCGTTTGCTTGGTCAACGCCTCGATAGAGGAGGTACCGCAGACGCCGCAGGCAGAAGTTGTGGTGGTCAGGCGCAGATCGCTTAGGTTAAGCACATTCTTTTTCGCTAGATCGACGTCGAGCAAGTTATAAGTATTCATTCCGTCGACGGTGGAGCCGGCGCAGTAGCGGGCCTCCGTGACGTCGCCAAGCGAGGCAATATGGCCTTCCGAATGCAAGAAACCGTGCGCCAGCTCGATGTCATGGCCGGGAGTGCGCATGGTGGTAGTAATGGTCTGGCCGCCCACGCGGATTTCGAGGGGCTCCTCGCCGGCGACAGTATCGGCGCGAGTATCGACCTGCAGGCTTTCTCCCAAACGGACCTTGGTGACGGCGAAGGTGGAATTCTTGCGACCGGCCATTACTGCAGCACCTGCTTTAGGGCGGCAATATTGCTACGTGCTTCGTCTACATCACTAGAAGCGAGGCCGACGAGGAAGGCCGTAAGCGGGGCCGCCGGGCGGGAGCGATTATGTGCAACGTCTTTGGTTAAGTCCAGGATTTCGCGGGTAAGTGCGGTTGCCTCTTGTGGATCGAGGCCAAGGTGACGGGCGGCTTCTTCCAGCCACTCGTGGGCGGATTGGATGGGGTCCTCGTGCGTTTGGGTCATAGCCATCTCCTTATTTATGTTCGTGCTGGTCTTGACTCTAATGACTGGGCGGGACTATTTGGAAAACCCCAGGTTATGGCGTAGCATAGTACCTCGTGCTTGCGCCGAGGCTTCGGCGTGCCTCGATCATTGCGAATTTTGGCACGCTGAGCTGCAGAAAGCGCCGAGCCGTTGCAAGAACTGAACATCAACTTTGTTGTAGGCCCCTCGCCGTAGATAGCGGACCGTTGTCTGAATCAAAGGGTGGCGAGCGCCTCACGGTACTGACCGTGGGGAGCGTGAGTAGCCCGAAATCACACGGAGAACGCTTTGGTGAGCACGGGAACCGCAACGAGAAAGGTACACGGTCACTCATATGACTATGACTGATCCTATTGCCGACATGCTGTCGCGCGTGCGCAACGCAAGTAATGCGCACCATGACACCGTGTCGATGCCTACCTCCAAGCTGAAGGCAAATATTGCTGACATCTTGAAGCAGGAAGGCTACATCGCTGACTACACCGTCGAGGGCCACACCCTGTCCCTCGAGCTGAAGTACAACAACCGCGAGCGCTCCCTGTCTGGCCTGCGTCGCGTGTCTAAGCCGGGTCTGCGTGTGTACGCAAAGTCCACCGAATTGCCGCAGGTTTTGGGCGGCCTGGGCGTGGCTATTATTTCCACGTCCCACGGCGTGCTGACTGACCGTCAGGCTGAGGAGAAGGGCGTAGGCGGAGAAGTTCTCGCCTACGTCTGGTAAAGGGAGGTTTGACACATGTCTCGAGTCGGTCTAGCACCAATCGCCGTACCAAACGGCGTCGAAATCAAGATCAACGGCCAAGACGTTGAGGTTAAGGGCCCAAAGGGCACCCAGAGCGTTAACGTTCCAGAGCCTATCGCCATCAACTTGGAAGACGGCGTACTGTCCGTCTCCCGCCCTGATGACCACCGCAAGAACCGTGCTCTGCACGGTCTGTCCCGCTCCCTGCTGAACAATGCTGTTATCGGCGTGACCGAGGGCTACACCATCAAGATGGAAATCTTCGGTGTCGGCTACCGTGTCCAGCAGAAGGGCAAGGACCTGGAATTCAGCCTGGGCTACTCCCACCCGATCCTCATCGAGGCTCCGGAGGGAATTACCTTCGCAGTGGACGGCGCAACCAAGCTGTCCATTACCGGTATTGACAAGCAACTAGTCGGACAGATCGCCGCTAATATCCGTCGTCTGCGTAAGGACGATCCTTATAAGGGCAAGGGTATTCGCTACGAAGGCGAGCAGATCCGTCGCAAGGTCGGAAAGACGGGTAAGTAAGCAATGGCAAACACTGAAAACACCAAGCGCACTCCAGTCGGCAAGGACATCTCCTCCCGTCGTCGCGAAGCACGCGCACGCCGTCACTTCCGTATCCGTAAGACCCTGCGCGGCACCCCTGAGGCACCGCGCCTGGTTCTTCACCGCTCCTCTCGTCACATGCACGTCCAGGTCATCGATGACCTGGCAGGCCACACCCTGGTCTCCGCATCCTCCATGGAGGCGGACGTTCGTGCACTCGAGGGCGATAAGAAGGCCAAGGCTGCCAAGGTAGGCGAGCTGGTTGCCGAGCGCGCAAAGGCCGCTGGCATCGAGCACGTCGTATTTGACCGCGCAGGCTACAAGTACCACGGCCGCGTCGCTGCGCTGGCTGACGCCGCACGTGAAGGTGGTCTGAAGTTCTAATGATCATCGTCAACGGAAACATCAACGGAAGGAACGCCTAATGTCGGACCGTGAACAGCGTGACGGCGGACGCTCCGCCGAGAACAACAAGAACAACCGCGGTGGCAACGGCCGCCGCAACGATCGTCGTAACCACCAGGACAACGAGCGCGATAAGTACATCGAGCGCGTTGTGACCATCAACCGCGTCTCCAAGACCGTTAAGGGTGGCCGCAACATGTCCTTCACCGCTCTCGTCGTCGTTGGTGACGGCCAGGGTCAGGTTGGCGTTGGCTACGGCAAGGCCAAGGAAGTCCCGGCCGCAATCCAGAAGGGTGCTGAAGAGGCTCGCAAGAACTTCTTCCGCGTTCCGATGATTGCCGGCACCATCACCCACCCGGTTGAGGGTCGCGACGCAGCTGGCATCGTTATGATGAAGCCTGCCGCACCTGGTACCGGTGTTATCGCCGGTGGTGCTGCTCGTCCAGTGCTTGAATGCGCTGGCGTGCAGGACATCCTGTCGAAGTCCCTGGGCTCCGACAATGCACTCAACGTCGTCCGCGCTACCGTGGACGGCCTCAAGCAGCTGGTCCGCCCTGAAGAGGTTGCCGCACGTCGTGGCAAGTCCATCGAAGAGGTCACCCCGGCCCGTATGCTGCGCAAGCGCGCAGGTCAGGAGGCATAAGCAATGGCTCTGAAGATTACACAGGTAAAGGGCCTGGTGGGCACCAAGCCGAACCACCGCAAGAACATTGAGGCTCTCGGCCTCAAACGCATCGGTCAGTCCGTAGTTAAGCAGGACACCCCGATCGTTCGCGGTATGGTTCACAAGGTTCGCCACCTGGTCACCGTCGAAGAAGTGGCAGGGGAGTAAACCATGGCTGATATCATCAAGCTGCACGACCTGCGCCCAACCGCAGGAGCAAATAAGCCTAAGACCCGCGTTGGCCGCGGTGAGGCATCCAAGGGTAAGACCGCTGGTCGCGGTACCAAGGGCACCGGTGCTCGTAAGCAGGTTTCCGCTGCTTTCGAGGGTGGCCAGATGCCGATCCACATGCGTCTGCCTAAGTTGAAGGGCTTCAAGAACCCGAACCACGTTGAGTACCAGGTAGTTAACGTTGCTGACCTGGCTGAGAAGTTCGCAGATGGCGGCGACATCACCGTTGCTGACATCGCAGCTGCTGGCCTGGTCCGCGCTAATAAGCCGGTCAAGGTTCTGGGCAACGGCGACATCAACGTTAAGTTGAACGTCACCGCTGACAAGTTCTCCAAGTCTGCTGTTGAGAAGATTGAGGCTGCTGGCGGTTCCGCCAACACCAAGTAATCTCCTCTAGGTAGATTTCATCCCCCTCTCCGCGCAAGCGGGGCAGGGGGATTTTTCTGCTGTTTTGAGAGAATCGGGCGGGCGCTGGCATGGAATCTGGTTGCCTAGCCTATCCCAGCAATTGGCGTTGGAAATGGTTGACAGGAAACCTTTATTGATAAATTAGGTTCACGGTATGGCCATTTTTATTCACGGCTGTTATAGTGAATCTTAGTTGAAAATCATCTAACGTTAAGGAGACTCTTATGTCGTCTATTTCTTCCCTGCTCGCTACTGCAATCGCAGCCATCATGCCGTTCGCTGGTTCCACCGGCCCTGTTGATGCCCAAGACCAGCTCTCCCAGCCGGAGCCTGCTGAGACCGTACAAACCGCGCCGGCGGAGGCTGGAGATCAGACTCCTCAAGACCAGCAGCCGGGTGCACATGCTGAAAAGGGCCGTATCACCGGCGACAAGGAAGATGTCATCAATGGCGCCGCAGAGGGTTCTGAAAAGGTTGACCCTGGCTTTAACGGTGGCAACCTACACAGCGGCAAGCTAGCCGTACAGCGCGAGTTGGCCCTGGCTACCCAAGAGGCCGGCCACGAGTTCATGAACATTGAGTTCAAGGATGACCACTCTGCCCACCTGACCTTCCCGGAGACCTACAATCCGGAAAAGGATGAGGCGGCCGTCCAGCGTGTCATGGATGCGCTGAAGATCAACGGCTATGACAACATCACCGCTGCATACTAAAGCGCTAACGTCCCAGTTTAGGGCATAAGAAAAGGGTGGACGCTCGTGGAGGGCGTGCCACCCTTTCATGTGTTTTCCACACCAGCCTAGGTGAAGCGCGGTGGAGAAGGATTAGGCCTCGTCTACGGTCTTTTCATACAGGCCGGGGAAGCGGTTATCCGGATCGGTGACTGCCTTAATGGCGGCGGGAAGGTTGCCGCCGTAGAGTTCTTCGAATTTTTCCCGGGAATAGAAGGCTTCGGAGTAAAGGGACTTGTGTCCGCCAAGCTCGTTGACCTTGGATTCAATGACGCGGTTGAAAGCACCATTATTCGGGGCAGAGGGGTCGACGTGGTCGCCTTCCACGCCGGACCAGAAGCCGACGTTGACCCACGTTTGTCCTGGGTGAAGCGGGTAGAGCGGCCATGGGTCCGTGGAGTGGGAGGCGATGTCGCCGGTACCTACAAGTTCGTCCACGCCATCACGCAAGCGAATGGGGCACAGCCAGACCGGTTGTATATCGGAGGCATTAAAGAACCAGTGGAGGAACTCCGGCAGGTTCTCCGGGGTTACCTCGATATCTTGCACCACGCGCTCCGCGCGCGGCTTGCCGTGCGGCTTTTTGATGAAGTTATATTCCAGCTCGTATTTGCGGTCGAGGCGCACCAATTTCCAATAAAAAGAACTGCGGCGCAACTCGCGGGGCCACACCTTGCGCACCTTGGGGTTCTGGGCGCCGAAAGCGCGCGAGCACCAGAACCAGTCGGTATCCCAGCGCCAGATATAGTCGCGGATTGTGAGGCGATCGCGGCGGATCCCAGAGTCGTGCTGGAGGCTGCGGTAATAGATCTTATCCCGCGTGTAATCGGAGGTCGGACCTTCCTCGTCGGTAAAGCGGGCAAAGACAAGGTAGGACTCGTCCTCCGAAAAGACCACGCCGTCGAGCCCGTGGACGGGCTCGCCGCGGTGGGTGTGGGTAGAGGAGACGTCGGCAAGCACGCGGCTTGCCTCCTCCACTGTGTGGAAACGCTCCTCGCGCAGCTCCACATAGGCGGGCACGGGCTCCAGCTCAATCTTTAGACGCACCGCATAGCCCAGCGAGCCATAGGAATTGGGGAAGAGGCGGAAGAGATCGACGTTTTCTTCGCGGGAGCAGGTGAGGATCTCGCCGGTGCCGGTGAGTACATCCATCTCTATTACGGATTCGTGCGGGAGGCCATTGCGGAAGCTGGTGGATTCCACACCCATTCCAGTAACAGCGCCGCCCAAGGTAATGGTCTTCAGCTGTGGCACCACAAACGGCATCAGGCCATGGGGAAGGGTGGCATCGACGAGGTCCTCATAGGTGCACATGCCTTGCACCTCGGCCGTGCGAGCAACCGGATCGACCTCGATGACGCCGCCTAGGCCGGATACGTCTAGGCCCTCTTGCTCCTCGCTGCGGCTGCGGAAAAGATTAGAAGTTTTCTTGGCTAGGCGCACGCGCTTTCCGGCCGGTACGGCACGGAAGCTGGCGAGCAGCTTGTCGACGCCCTCCTGGTGCGCCGCCCACCCCACCGGCTCAATGGGCATGGCATCTACTGGGCGTGGTTGGGCGGCGGCAACGCGTTCGCGCAGATTATCAATGAGTGTCATGGCAAAGCCTCCTTAAAAGCGGCTATCTTCCCACCACCGGCGCTCAGGCACGCCGGCGCGGGAGCCGGCCTCGCCCAGCTTGACGCCGAGGAAGTGGTACAGGTTGATGATATTGCGCTCAAATCCCCACTCTGAACCGGCCATATAAATGCCGTAGAGGCGGGCAGTAGGCAGTCCCACGGTGGCGCAGGCCTCGTCCCAATTTTCCTTCAGGTTCTCGCACCAATCGTGCAGCGTCCGCATGTAGTCAAAGCGCAGTGACTCGGTGTGGATGACCTCAAAGCCATTATCCTGCATGGCCTTGGTGACATTGCCGGAACCGGTGAGCTCGCCATCGGGGAAGATATAGCGGTCAATGAAGCCGCCCTTAGGCGTCTTGTGGTTATCCGGATAGGTGATGTTGTGGTTGAGCATCAGGCCGCCCACCTTCAACTTGCCATGGAGGAACTTGAAGAAGTCATCATAATTTTTTACACCGATGTGCTCGATAATTCCGATGGCGGAGATAGCATCGAAGCCCTCTTCGGTGATATCGCGGTAGTCCATGAAGCGTACTTCCGCTAAGTCTTGGAGGCCTTCCTCCTCAATCTTGCGCTGGCCCCACTCGGCCTGTTCCTTGGATAGGGTGACGCCAATGGACTTCACGCCGCGGCGCGCCGCGTAGCGCACCATGCCGCCCCAGCCACAGCCCACGTCCAAGTGGCGGTCGCCCTCCTGGAGGCGCAGCTTGTCAAAGATGAGGCGGTACTTATTCTCCTGTGCTTCCTCCAAGGTGGCGTCTGGGGAGGGGTAGTAGGCGCAGGTATAGGTCATCGAATCGCCCAAGAAGAGCTCATAAAAGTCATTGCCCACGTCATAGTGATCAGAAATGACATCCGCATCGCGTTGCTTGGAGTGCTTAGACAGGCCATCATGCACCTTGCGGCGCAACCAGGAGGCTCGCTCTACCTCTGGCACCGGCTGGATTTGGAAGGCACCCATCGACGCTAGGGAACGGATAACACGTGCCAGCGTTTTTGCATCCGGCTTGTGGAATTTGTCGTACATGGCATGCAGGGCGTCAAAAATTCCATAGGGATGGGCGGGGTGATCGCCGTACACCGTGATGCCGTCCGTGACATAAGCGCGAGCAAATCCCACGTCGCCGGGGTGGGTAGCAATAAAAGAAAGGCCCTCGAGGCTATTGATAGTTACCTTGTACTGGGCATCCTCGGGTCCGGTTGCGGACCCATCGAAGGCTTCCCAGCGGAAGGGATTGGGGCTAGGGACAAAAACGTCGATGATCTCAGCTACGGTCATCGGCGTGAATTTCTTTTTCATAAGTACTTCTTTCGAAAATAGTTGGTTCACACCAATAACGGCCTCGTGGCACATGGGGCTGTGAGGTCGGAGACTTTACTGGGGGATTGCATGTGTGCAATACCCCCTCATGGTAAACCCCGTAGGCAAAACGCGCGAAAGAACAAGCAATGATGGTCACACTATTGGGTATTAATGTGGCTATGGGGGGCAAGGCTGGTAGGGTTGTGGGGTCATAAGTGTTCAACCGTCCCTGAAAGAAGCCTAAAATTCCCCTTAGCTGTCCGGTTTAAGGGGTGCGGTTTCCTAGGGGCAGATGAGTTTCCACCTCCGTGTATGAGCGCGAAACCCTCCCTAGATTTCGCGTTCGGCAGCGGTAGGCCAGGAGGATTTTGTAGTGTCCGCCATTATCCAGGCTTTTAAGGATGCCGACCTACGTAAGAAGATCATCTTCACCATCGTGATGGTCATTGCGTACCGAGTCGGCGCACAGATCCCGTCCCCGGGTGTTGACTATGCGTCAATTGCTGGCCGCTTGCGCCAGCTGACCGAGCAGTCCGGAGACCTTTACTCCGTCATTAACCTCTTCTCGGGTGGCGCATTGCTGCAGCTGTCGATCTTCGCCATCGGCATCATGCCGTACATTACGGCCTCGATTATCGTGCAGCTGTTGACCGTGGTCATTCCCCGCTTCGAGGAATTGAAGAAGGAAGGCCAGTCCGGTCAGGCGAAGATGACCCAGTACACTCGCTACCTGACCTTGGCGTTGGCGTTGCTACAATCCTCCGGCATCGTCGCACTGGCAGACCGCGAGCAGCTGCTGGGCCAGGGCGTACAGGTCTTGGCAGAAGACCGTAACTTCTTTACCCTCATCGTCCTGGTAATCACCATGACGTCGGGCGCCGTGCTGGTGATGTGGATGGGCGAGCTCATCACCGAAAAGGGCATTGGTAACGGTATGTCCCTGCTCATCTTTGCCGGCATTGCTACCCGCCTGCCTACCGATGGCGTGAGCATCATGCAGAACAACGGCGCACTCGTCTTTGCCATGGTCGTTGCTGGCTTGGTTGTCCTCGTCGTGGGCATCACCTTCATCGAGCAGGGTCAGCGCCGTATCCCGGTCCAGTACGCCAAGCGCATGGTTGGCCGCCGTCAGTACGGTGGTTCCTCCACCTACTTGCCGCTGAAGGTCAACCAGGCCGGCGTTATCCCGGTCATCTTTGCCTCCTCCCTTATCTACATGCCGGTGCTCATTACCCAGATCGTGAACTCTGGCTCCGCCGGTACCCCCGATAACTGGTGGCAGCGCAATGTCATCGCACACCTGCAGGCGCCATCGTCCTGGCAGTACATCGTGCTGTACTTCGTGCTGACTATCTTCTTCGCTTATTTCTACGTTTCGGTTCAGTACGATCCGGCAGAGCAGGCGGATAATATGAAGAAGTATGGTGGCTTCATTCCGGGTATCCGCCCGGGCCGTCCGACCGCGGAGTACCTTGGTTATGTGATGAACCGTCTGCTGTGCGTGGGCGCCCTGTACTTGGCAGTTATCGCCATTTTGCCGAATATCCTCTTGGATCTCGGTGTGGGCCGCACTTCTGCCAGCGGTACCTCCGCCTTTGGCGGTACGGCCATCCTGATTATGGTCTCTGTCGCTTTGACTACGGTCAAGCAGATCGAGTCCCAGCTACTGCAATCCAACTACGAAGGACTACTTAAGTAATGCGTCTTGTACTTCTAGGACCTCCCGGTGCCGGCAAGGGCACCCAGGCAGCTATCCTCAGCGAGAAGCTAAACGTTCCGCATATCTCCACCGGCGACCTCTTCCGCGCCAATATTGGCGAAGGCACTCCGCTGGGCGTGGAAGCAAAGTCTTATATCGATGCAGGCAAGCTGGTACCTACCGACGTCACCGCTCGTATGGTCGAGGATCGCCTCAACCAGGACGATGCCAAGAATGGCTTCCTGCTGGACGGTTTCCCTCGTACTACCGAGCAAGCAGACATCCTGGAAGAGCTGCTGTCCAAGAAGGGCGAGAAGCTCGACGGCGTGCTCAACTTCGAGGTATCTGAGGACGTAGTTGTCGAGCGCATGATGGCTCGCGGCCGCGCCGACGATAACGAGGAAACCATCCGCACCCGTCTCGGTGTGTACCGTGAGGAGACCTTCCCGCTCATTGAGCACTACGGCGATGCCATTATCCCCATCAAGGCCGAAGGCACCGTGGAGGAGATTAACGCCCGTGCGATGGAAGCACTGGGTAAGTAAGCATGGCTTTTCGACGCCGCAGTAAGCGCATCCCCGCCCGTACCCCGGGTGAGCTAGACGCCATGCAGGCCGCCGGCGAGATCGTCGGCAAGGCACTGCAGGAAGTCCGCGCTGCTGCGGCGTCTGGCGTATCTACCCTCGAATTAGATGCAGTGGCCGAACAGACCATTCGCGATGCCGGGGCTTATCCCACTTTCAAGGGCTACGAAGGCTTTCCGGGCTCCATTTGCGCTTCCGTTAATGATGTCATCGTCCACGGAATCCCAGACCAGGAAACTGTGCTCGCCGAAGGTGACCTGGTTTCCATTGATTGTGGTGCCACGCTCGACGGCTGGGTCGGCGATAGCGCATGGTCCTTCGCCGTGGGCAAGCTCGATCCAGATGTCGAGGCCCTCAACAAGGCCACCGAGTGGGTCCTTATGGAAGGCATGCAGGCTATGGTTCCGGGCAATCTGCTTACCGATGTCTCTCATGCCTTAGAGCAAGCCACCCGCCGTGCCGAGGACAAGTTCGGTGTGGAGCTTTTTATCGTCGATGGTTACGGTGGACACGGAATTGGACGCACCATGCATGAGGAACCGTACCTAGCCAACGAAGGCCGGCCCGGGCGCGGCCCGCTGATTCAGGAAGGTTCCGTACTGGCCATCGAACCCATGCTAACTTTGGGCACAGAGGATTCCGCCGTCTTAGAGGATGACTGGACGGTCGTTACCCTCGATGGTTCCTTTGCCGCCCACTGGGAGCATACGGTGGCCGCCACCGCCGATGGTCCCCGTATTCTCACCCGTCGCTACTGACACATATTCCCCAATATTGCCTGTTGTACTAGGCAGATACCCCCCGAAAGGTTTATACTCACAGCCATGTCTAAATTTAGCTTCCGCAAGTTCCGTGCCACGGTCGCAGCGCCCGCAGTCGTTAGCGTGATGGCCTTGAGCGCCACCGTTGCGGCTCCTGCCGCTACTGCCCAGGAGGTTCCTAACCTGGATCAGCTCAGCTCCAAGGCAAACTCTGACCTCGCACAGCTCTCTTCTCAGTCCGGCCTAGATAAGCTCACCGCTGATGCAAAGGCACAGCTGGATAATTTCTACGGCCAGACCCGCGAGCAGGCGTGGAACACCCGCAACCAGATTTTGGACCAGGCGGAGAAGTTCTCTCCTGAGCTGGCTCCTAGCGTTCAGACTGCAGTGGACGGCGCCGTTGAATTCCTCTTCCCAGGCCTGATTGCTCAGAAGAATGAGGAGGCACGCAAAGCTCGTGAGGCTGCGGCCCGCGCTAATGCCGAGCGCGTTGCCGCTGAGAAGGCTCGCTCCGAGGCTGCCGCACGCAAGGCGGAAGCACAGCGCCGCGCTAACGAGTTTGACCGTGGTCCGTGCCCTGCGGACGCCAAGGTGTGTGTTGACTTGAACGGTCGCCGCACCTGGCTGCAGGACGGCGGCAAGGTCTCCTATGTTTCTCCGGCCATGTCGGCTGGCATGCGTGGTCAGGAAACCCCACGCGGCACCTTCCACGTCACCCGCAAGGTAGAGCACGAAATCTCCCGCGAGTTCAATAACGCGCCGATGCCGTACTCCATCTACTTCACCAATAATGGCCACGCCTTCCACTTGGATGACCCGGCCGTTGACTCCAATGGTTGCGTACACCTGCCGCCGGACGCTGCAAAGCGTTACTGGGATAACGTGCAGGTCGGCGATAAGGTATTCATTTACTAAAGCCTCCCGCCACTGCGCTTATTGATTCCCCCGCGCTGGTTCCCCGATAAGGAAGCCGGTGTTGGGGGATTTCTTCGATCTGCCAGTCTTAAAAACTCTGACCGTGGGCACAAGGGTAGGGGAGCGGAGAGGTCCATTATGGGACGTCGGAAAGTGCAGCGGTTTGGAAAACGTGTCGCTGCAGCGTATGCTGTTAAGTCGGTGTATAGCGTCAGTGAGGCTGGCGCGGATACGCCACCGCAGTAGACAACAAACATGCAGGTGACGGCGCACTTGTCCGTCGCCAGAAAAGTAGAGGTTATGGCTAAGGAAGGCGCAATCGAGGTAGAAGGCCGCATTATCGAGCCTTTGCCCAACGCAATGTTCCGTGTCGAGCTCGACAATGGACACAAGGTTCTTGCACATATTTCTGGCAAGATGCGTCAGCACTACATCCGCATCCTCCCAGAGGACCGCGTGGTTGTAGAGCTGTCTCCTTATGACCTGACCCGTGGACGCATCGTCTACCGCTACAAGTAAAAACTGTAAGCCTCCTCACCCAAGGGTGGACCTGTAGGTTCACCCTGTCCACCTCAGGCTACGGTGGCCTGAGCCCACACTGGTAAGTAACCCAAGGATTCCCGGCACGGTCCGGGCGAAGCGTTGCATGGAGTGGGACGGATGGGGAGAAAACCGCCGTAACAACCCGAAAGGACACGCCATATGGCACGTCTAGCTGGTGTTGACCTCCCACGCAATAAGCGTATGGAGGTCGCTCTCACCTACATCTACGGCATCGGTCCAACCCGTGCCAAGGAACTGCTAGAAAAGACTGGCATTTCTCCTGACCTGCGCACTGACAACCTGGATGATGACCAGCTGTCGGCGCTCCGTGACGCAATTGAGGCTACCTGGAAGGTTGAGGGTGACCTCCGCCGTCAGGTTCAGGCTGATATCCGCCGCAAGATTGAAATCGGTAGCTACAAGGGTCTGCGCCACCGTCGTGGCCTGCCTGTACGTGGCCAGCGCACCAAGACCAATGCGCGCACTCGTAAGGGTCCGAAGAAGACGATCGCAGGAAAGAAGAAGTAATTCATGCCTCCAAAGACTCGTTCCGGCGCGCGCCGTTCCGGCCGTCGCGTCGTAAAGAAGAATGTGGCTCTCGGCCACGCATACATCAAGTCCACCTTCAATAACACCATCGTCTCGATCACCGATCAGACCGGTGCTGTTATTTCCTGGGCATCCTCCGGCCACGTTGGCTTCAAGGGCTCCCGTAAGTCCACTCCGTTCGCCGCTCAGATGGCAGCTGAGAACGCTGCCCGTAAGGCAATGGATCACGGCATGAAGAAGGTTGACGTATTCGTCAAGGGTCCAGGCTCCGGCCGTGAGACCGCCATCCGTTCCCTGCAGGCCGCAGGCCTCGAGGTTTCCTCGATCACGGATGCTACCCCACAGCCGCACAACGGCTGCCGTCCGACCAAGCGCCGCAAGGTTTAAGGGAAAGGAAGAGGTAAGAAAATGGCTCGTTACACTGGCCCCGCTACCCGCGTATCCCGCCGTCTTCGCGTCGACTTGGTCGGCGGAGATATGGCATTCGAGCGCCGCCCGTACCCACCGGGACAGGCTGGCCGCAACCGCATCAAGGAATCTGAGTACCTGCTGCAGCTCCAGGAGAAGCAGAAGGCAAAGTACACCTACGGTGTGCTGGAGCGTCAGTTCCGTCGCTACTACGCAGAGGCTAACCGCCTCCCGGGCAAGACCGGCGATAACCTGGTTATCCTGCTCGAGTCCCGCCTGGACAACGTAGTTTACCGTGCAGGTCTGGCACGCACTCGCCGCCAGGCTCGCCAGCTTGTTTCTCACGGTCACTTCACCGTGAACGGCAAGAACATCAACGTTCCTTCCTACAAGGTCACCCAGTACGACATCATCGATGTCCGTGACCGCTCCAAGAAGATGGAATGGTTCGAAGATGCTCAGGACGCCCTCATCGATGCCAACGTACCGGCATGGCTGCAGGTTGTTCCTGATACCCTGCGCATCCTCGTGCACCAGCTGCCCGAGCGCGCTCAGATCGACATTCCGCTGCAGGAGCAGCTCATCGTCGAGCTTTACTCGAAGTAAACTGTTATTCCGCAAGGCCTTTAATGGTCTGGCGGAGAACCAGGAATCTTCAATCCCGAAGATTTTTACCCCTCTACCGGCGTCAAATAGCGGTCGCCGAAAAGGAGAATTGCAATGCTCATTTCCCAGCGTCCTCAACTCACCGAGGAATTCATCGACTCGTCTCGTTCCAAGTTCGTCATCGAACCGCTCGAGCCGGGCTTTGGCTACACCCTCGGTAACTCGCTGCGTCGTACCCTGCTGTCTTCCATTCCGGGTGCAGCAGTAACCTCCATCAAGATCGATGGTGTTCTCCACGAGTTCACCACCATCAACGGTGTGAAGGAAGACGTTTCCGAGATCATCTTGAACATCAAGAGCATGGTGCTTTCTTCCGACTCTGATGAGCCGGTAGTTATGTACCTGAGCAAGGAAGGCCCGGGCGATGTCACCGCGGGCGATATCCAGCCGCCGGCTGGCGTGGAGATCCACAACCCGGATCTGCACATCGCTTCCTTGAATGACACCGCCAAGCTGGACATTGAGCTCGTCGTCGAGCGCGGCCGTGGCTACGTCCCAGCCGCTCCTACCTCCGGTGAGATCGGCCGTATCCCGGTCGACCAGATTTACTCCCCGGTTCTGAAGGTCTCTTATAAGGTCGAAGCAACTCGTGTTGAGCAGCGCACCGACTTTGACAAGCTGACCATCGACGTCGAAACCAAGAACTCGATCTCCGCACGCGATGCGCTGGCTTCCGCCGGTGGCACCCTGGTCGAGCTTTTCGGCCTGGCTCGCGAGCTGAACAACGCTGCCGAAGGCATCGAGATCGGACCCTCCCCGCAGGAGACCGAGTACATCGCTGCTTATGGCATGCCGATCGAGGACCTGAACTTCTCCGTCCGCTCTTATAACTGCCTGAAGCGTCAGGAGATCCACACCGTGGGCGAGCTCGCTGAATGCACCGAGTCCGACCTGCTGGATATCCGCAACTTCGGCCAGAAGTCGATCAATGAGGTAAAGATCAAGCTGGCTAACCTGGGCCTGGCTCTCAAGGACACCCCTGAGGACTTTGACCCGACCCAGCTCGAGGGCTACGACGCAGAAACCGGTGACTTCAAGGACCCGGCTGCTGAGGATTCCGAGTAAAGAACCCCGCTGACTTGCGGCAATTACCTAATTGCCGCGCGCTCAACTTTTACCGCATACGAGGAGTACACAATGCCAACCCCTAAGAAGGGTGCCCGTCTCGGCGGCTCCGCCAAGCAGCAGGCTCACATGCTGAGCAACCTGGCAGCCAGCCTGATCGAGCACGGCGCTATCAAGACCACCGATGCTAAGGCGAAGGTTCTTCGCCCGTACATCGAAAAGATCATCACCAAGGCTAAGTCCGGCACCGTTGCTGACCGCCGCGCAGTGCTGAAGCTCATCCCGCGCAAGGATGTCGTTTCCTACCTGTTCGACGAGGTCGCACCGAAGTTTGAGAACCGTGAGGGTGGCTACACCCGCACCATCAAGCTGGACAACCGCACCGGTGACAATGCCCCGATGTCCCAGATCTCCCTCGTTCTTGAGGAGACCGTGACCTCCGAGGCTAACCGCGCTACCCGCGCTGCTGCTTCTAAGGCCGCCGAGGCTGAGGAAGCTAAGGCAGACGAGGCTGCAGAGACCGAGGCACCTGCTGAGGAGACTGCAGCTGAGGAGTCCGAGGAGAAGTAATTCCCCTTCGGCCTTAGCGCTTTGCCGCCGCCTTTCCCACTTGTGGGAGGGCGGCGGCTTTTTATGTCTGGACTCTTCCAAACGGTGCACGGGGAGCTGGGCCCGGCTCTGGTCGAGGGAAGTGCCTCCGGTAGCATGAATCCCACCATGACTGTTGCAGCATCTACCACCGCAGAAGGGCCGGCTGACGGGTTCGTGCGCCTGCGCTTGGACTTGGCCTATGACGGAACGGATTTCCACGGCTGGGCGAAGCAAAAAGGCGGTCTGCGTACCGTGCAAGGCGTGCTGGAAGAAAAGCTTGCGATGATTGCCCGCGCCGAGGTACCGCTAACGGTCGCCGGCCGGACGGACGCCGGCGTCCATGCGCGTGGCCAGGTCGCCCACGTGGACGTTCCCAAAGAGATGCTGGAACAGCGCTCAGTGGCGGGGGAACCGGGGAAGCTGGTGCGTCGGTTAGCAAAGCTTTTGCCTGAAGACGTGCGGGTACATAGCTGCGAGTTTGCGCCCGCGGGCTTTGATGCGCGTTTCTCGGCCTTGCGCAGGCATTATGTATACCGGATTACTACCAGCCCGCGGGGCGCTTTGCCGACGCGTGCGCGGGATACCGCCGAGTGGATAAAGCCGGTGGATATCGATGCCATGCAGGAGGCCGCCACAGCGTTGGTGGGCCTGCATGACTTCGCGGCTTTCTGCAAAGCTAAGCCGAATGCCACGACCATCCGTGAGCTGCAGGACTTCTCCTGGCGGGATGTTTCAACGCCCGAAGAACCGGAGCTTTTTGAAGCCCGCGTGAGCGCCGATGCGTTTTGCTGGTCGATGGTGCGATCCCTGGTGGGGTGCTGCCTGCGCGTAGGGGAGGGGCGCCGCGATGCCGACTTCGCCGCAGCGCTGCTCCACGAGACCAAACGTTCCTCCAGCATCCCCGTGGCCCCGGCGAAAGGGCTTTCTCTGGTGGCCGTGGATTACCCGGCGGCGGACCAACTGGCCGCCCGCGCCGAGGTTACTCGGGAACGGCGCAGCGCCGACTAGCTTTCCAGGTGGCGGTGGGAGCCCACCTGGGATAGCCTGTGTGCTGGGTGTACACAGACTTTTCGGGGGAAAATCATGGCACGTCCGCTGCCTACTACCAAGGCCCAGGTATCGGGGCATAAATTCTTGCGCCGCCGCGTCGAGCATGGGCTTGTATTAGGCGATATCCGCATGATTCACGATCCATTGGCTAGGCGCCGCAAAGCGCTCCTTTTCGGTGGGGTCGGCGTCGCCTTCCTTGCGGTGGGCTCTGGCATGTTGGCATGGCTGCAGCCGAGCCCGCAGCCGGGTGATGCACCGATTGTGCGCTCGGAGCAGGGCCAGCTCTTTGTGGATGTCAACGACACCTACCACCCCGTCTTTAACTTGGCGTCTGCGCGCATCATCGCCGGTCAGGCTGCCGAGGCGCAGGCGATTGGGGATGAACACCTGCACGAAGCCCTTCTGGGATCCCCGGTAGGGATCGCGGATGCCCCGGGGTACCTTGCGGCTGCCAGCGAGACTCCGCAGCAGCGCTGGGCGGCCTGTTTGGCAGGCAAAGAGGAGTCCACGGAGACGGAGAACCCGACTAGCATCGGCAGCCACCAGGTTGCCGCACAAGAGGTTATCGTTCTTGCCGAGCCCGAGCAGGAAGGCCTGGGGCCGGAGCGCGCCGCATTGGTGGAGACCGAAGGCACGCAGTGGCTTATTACTCAGGACGGCCGGGTGGCGTTGCCTGATCCCTCTAGCACCCAGGGGCGTGTGGTGCGTCGCGCGATTGGTGTGGACGACGGCACCCACGCCTGGCCCATGCCGCCTGAGTTGCTCAATGCTTTTGCGGAGTTGCCTCCGCTGAATTTTCCGGCGCAGCCGCCGGAGGTCGTAGACACTGGCCAGGGGCTATGGGCGCGCACACCCGATGGCGTCGCCGAGCTTACGCCCACGCAGGCGCAGATGCTTATTGGATTAGGCGCCAAGACGGCGACATCCACGGCCCAGGAGATTGCTGCGCTTGCCGACGTCCCCTTAAACCTCAACCTTCCCTCCACCACTTTCCGCTTTGTGAGTCCAGACGATGGTTGGATGTGTGCGAGTAATGAGGGCGGCGGGGAAGTGGTACCTGCTCAAGCGGGTACCGTAGCCTTGGCTGGTGAGGCGGTGGCGCAGCGCTTTGGTGGTCTCAACGGCGGAGGCGTAGGAGTAGATAGCGGTCATGGCTACCACGTGGTTGCACCGACGGGTCAGCGGCACGAGGTCAAGGATAAAGAGACCTTAGAGGCGCTGGGCACTGGTGTAGGCGCGCGGGTGCCCTGGGAGATTCTGCGTTTGCTGCCGGAAGGCTCGGCGCTTAGCCGCGAGCAGGCGCTGCAGGTCAGCTCTTAGACCGTAGCCCGCGCCACGTTGCCCACGCGGCTAGCGCCAACGCCAACCCGCCAAGTACCCATGCACTGCGCATAGGCGCGTGTGATGTGCTCTTTTCGGCGGGGCGGATAGCCATTGCTCGGGTATCTCCGTGCGTGGATGATTCCACGTGGGTGAGCACCGTGAGCGGATCGACGAATCCGTGTCCCGGCTCCGCGGCGTCTTCTAAGCGTTTGCGTAGGGCGGCCGGGCTGTCATCGGGGAAACGCTGCGCCAGTAGGGCCGCCGTGCCGCTGACTACCGGCGCGGCAAAGGAGGTGCCGTGAAATTGGGACGTGCCGTCCGTACCCTCTTTGCCGTCGGCCCATCCGCCGGCGGGATTGAGCGCGAGTGGTACAAAACCTTGCGCGGCCAGTTGTGGGCCATCCGCCGAATTCAGAGAGTAGTCAGCGAGCTCGTGCGAATCCGCTTGGGCGCTTACTGAGAGCACTGTGGGCGAATCTGCTGGAAATACTCGGTCACCCATCTCGCAGCTACCGGAAGAAGCGTTGCCGGATGCGGCAATTACCACGGATCCAGATTCTTCCGCATGTGCTAAAGCACCGTCCAACCGGGAAGTATCAACCAGGGCGGCCACATCCGGCGGGACGCAGGAAACAACGGAGATATTGATGATGCGGGCGCCGGCATCGGCGGCGTCATCAATCGCTTCAGCCAAGGTATCTAGCGAGCCGGTGGTATCGTCTTCTCGCTCTTGGCGATAATGCGCGCTGGTTTGGCGCACAGCGTAGATTTCCGCCCGTGGCGCGATACCAATATCGTGGCCGGCGATGATACCGGCTACGACGGTGCCGTGCAGGTCGCAGTCGCGGTGCGGCTCCGGTTCCTCCGGCGCGATAAGGTCCGCGCCGCCGCTGAGGTGCCGCAGCTGATCGTGGGTAGCCACGCCGGTATCGATAACGGCAACCTTTACGCCCTCCCCGGTGGCAAAGGAGTGCAGACGGGCGCGGTAGTTGAGCTGATCCTCGCTAGGTTGGGGCGAAAGCGGTGAGGAATGCGCGATTGCGCATTCGCGGTCCGGTTCACGCGCGGTCGCATCGGGAGCGGCCACTAATGCCGCAGCACCTAAGGTAGCGGGAAGTATTGCCACAGCCACGCAATCAAGAAGCGCCGAGCTTATCCACAATGTAGTAGGTAGACTGCGCATCATCCGATACCCCTGATGAGCATGAAAACGCCGGTTAGGTGGGCGGCGAGTGGCAAGCTGGCGGCAATTGCTAGGGATTCGATGCGCTCAAACCAAGCGATGGTGGTGGGCTCTAGCCCCGCCACCTTGGACGCCCACAGCGGGGCGCTAATCATAGCGATGAGAACGAGACTGGAAATCAAGGCCGGTGCCCAAGCATGTGCAAGCCCGGAATCTGCTATCGCGTGGGTGGCACAAAGACAAGTAGCCAGGCACGCGGCAATTGCCAAAACCATGAGTGCCCAACTGGCTAGCGCACGACCGTGCCGGGAGGCGTGCATCATTACGGCACCCGCGGAAGTAACACAGAGTGCTTGGACGAAGCCCGCGCCGGAGCCCTCAGTTCCAAAAAGCACTGAAATGTACTCGGTGAGAGAATCAGGCGCGCCATGGGTCGGTGATAGGGCCGGACCACTGCCTGTAAATGAGAGAGCGATGAGCGCCGGAATGAGACAGAGCGACAGGCCGCAGCACATTCCCTCGTAGGCGTTGCTGGCGTGGTACGCGCGGCTATCGACATCCGGCTGGCTAGCATCGGATACCGCAAGATCTTGGCCGGCCGTGGGCAGCTGCGGAACCTTGAGGCCAGCAGTAGCAATGCTCAGTGCAGGGGCAGTGGCCAGCATAATAATGCCGGCGATGATGACACAGGCAGCGGCCGCCGTACCGTGGCTGGCGTGTAGTCCTGCCTTTGGTCCGGGCAGCAGATACCCCAATGCCGCGATGAAGATGAGAGCCGAGACGGTGAGTGCCGCAGAGCTGGTGCGAACCGTGCTTAACCCGGTGACGTGGCAGGCAAGTAGCACGATGAGCAGGGTGAAACAGGCGGTAAATGCGGCAAAAGGCGCCTCATCCAGCGAGGGCGAAATTATCACCCAGCCGCACGCCATGCCGGCCACCAAGCTAAGGTGCACCAGCGACAGGGCACGGATCCACAGGGCGAGTAAAAGCGCTCCTGCGGTCAGCGCCGCCCACGCTGCAAGGGGAAGGGTGCTAACCCAGAGCAAAGCGAAGGCGGCAAGTAGCCCTGCCCACGCCCAAACAACAGGAAGGGCAGCGGTAGTATCCTCCTCGGCCGCGGCGGCAAGCGATTCCGCTGCATCTCGAATCACCGGCGCAGGGCGGCGCTCGCGCGGACTAATAACCAGGATGGCGCCTTCGGTAAGTGGAGTGGCGGCCAGCGGGGCGGTGAGATCGATAGCGCGGCCAGAAACAGTACTGGCGCGCCAGGGCTCGGAAATCGTGGGCGCATCCACCAAGTCCGTGATTTCAGCCAAAAGCTCGCCCACGCTGGAACTCAACGGTAGTGCCACGTCCGCCTCTTTATGGAAAGTGCCAGCGTGAATGCGGATGGTAAGGCGCAGGTGGTGCGCTGTAGCAGTAGTCATTATTCCCCCGAAAGTCAATGGATTGTGGGCGTCCCCCTTGCCCAATGCCACATATTGTGGCTTACTAGTGGCGACGTGTCCACCGCAGCGCGGGGAATCTTGGCAGGGGGCTAAGGGCGCTGGCGCGTGGCTCGGGGGAGGTTACCTAAGCATGCTTGGGATCGGGGATACCCGCGTAATTGAGCCGTTGACCATGCCATTGCGGGACGCTGCACCACCGCTACCCACCGGAAGCATTGAGGCCGAGGAGGTCCCAGAGGCAGTACGCCCACAACCGGTACCGCTGGTGCGGCTGCTCCTTCCGGTGGTGATGATTGCGGCGATGCTTGGCATGGTCGCCCTCATGGTGCTTGGTGCGGGAGATTCCCGGCAGATAAGCCCGATGGCCTTGATGTTTCCGCTGATGATGCTGGCGAGCATGGCCATGATGTTTGGGCCCAATAACAGCGGGCAGGATCCTGATGAAACCCGACGCACCTACCTGCGCCACATCAAAGCCTTACGGGAAAAGGCCCTATGCAACGCTTCTGCGCAGCGCGCACATGAGAACTATCGCCACCCCGCACCGGAAGAACTAAGCGCGCTGATAGGCTCGCGTCGCATGTGGGAGCGCGGCCCCGATGACTCAGACGCTCTCGAGGTACGCGTAGGAACTGGGCCTACCACGCTGTGCACTCCCATCAACGTGCCGGATTCTGGAGCCACCGAGGACTTAGACCCAGTGTGTGCAGTGAGCATGCGCCAGACCATCAAAGCGGTGGGTACCGTGCCCGATATGCCGGTGGTTATTCAATTGCAGGCTTTTCGCTTTCTTTCTGTTTCCGGTACGGCATCGACGCGAGGTGAAGAGCCTGCGGATCCCGCCCGCGATATGGTGCGCGCTATGGTCCTCCAGATGGCATTGGCGCATGGCCCAGAAGCTTGCGGCATCGAGGCTCGTGGTGGCAAGTGGGAATGGCTAAAGTGGCTGCCCCACGCTCGCACGCCGGAGAAGGCACGCTTTCGCATTCTCATTGTCGATGGCGTGCTGACAACGGGAACCGAGGATTTTTTCCACGATGATTCTTACACCACCATCATCGAGGTCGCAGGGGCGCCGTCCTCGGCGCTGGGGGTACGTGCCGAGCACGAAGGCCTAAGCCTGGTGGCAGGGGAGCACTTGCAGGTAGTCACCGCAGCCGGAGTGGAAGAACTAGGGGCTCCCGATGGAATGAGCGTGGCCGCTGCGACATTGCTTGCGCGCAGCATGGCTTCCTTCCGTCGGCCCGATAGCACCTCTGGCCGCCATGGAAGTGACCTCATGGGCCTTTTAGGCTACCGCGATGTGGAGGAACTAGCGGCCAGCGGCATGTGGCATGGCCGAGAAGGCTCGGCGCGCCTCATGGTGCCCATCGGCATCGATACGGTCGGCCAACCCGTCACGGTGGATCTTAAGGAATCTGCGCACGGCGGCATGGGCCCGCATGGCTTGTGCATTGGGGCTACCGGCAGCGGCAATAAGGAATGTGGGTTTGGGGTACGATAGGACGTATGACAACGACTACATCACAGCGTGCGGCGATTTACGCACGTATTTCGTTGGATAAGCAGGAAGAAGCCGGTGTGAAGCGGCAAATTCACCTCGCCACTAAGCACGCTGAGGCTGACGAGGCTAAGGTGGTCGCCACCTACGTGGACAACAACATCTCCGCCTTCTCAGGCGACCCTCGCCCTGATTACAACAAGCTTATTCACGCCATCGAGAACCGCGAGATTGACGTTGTTTACGTCTACGCACTCGACAGGCTGACCCGTCGCACCAAAGACACACTGGCGCTCTTTGAGTTGTGCGAGAAGCACAACGTCACCGTCAAAGCGAACCGTGGCTACAACATTGACCCTTCAGACCCTGCATCGCGGCTCACTATCGTGATTCTTGGTCTGATTGCTGAGCAGGAGTCTATTGATCGTGCTGCACGTGTCCGAGCTGCCTACGAAGACCGGGCCCGGACAGGGCGGCCTAAGACAGGCGGGCGGCGTATGTTCGGCTACGAGGCTGACGCTGAGACCATCATCGACGAAGAGGCCAAGGCTATTCTCGACGCCGCCGCGATGGTCATTGCTGGAAAGACTCTGCGCGAAACCGTGCGCGAGGTCTTTCATGCACGCAGTCTTACTGCGACTTCAGGCAGGCCTATGTCGGCGCCAACGCTGCGAGACATTTTACTCAACCCACGCGTGCGCGGCTTGAGTACGTTCAACCCGACTGACCCGGATACGGGGAAACGTCTTGTTAAAGATCGCAAAATCATTGGTAAAGGCAACTGGTCTGCGATTATCGACGAGGTTACAGGTGAAAAGCTCGATGCAATCTTGCGCGACCCGTCGCGGCGGCTCTCACATAGCGGTAACGCACCGCGCTATTTCCTCGCTTCTGTCCTGACCTGCACCTGCGGAGAACCGATGTATTCGCGTAGCCGGCGGAACAAGGATGGTAAACCTCGTCGTTTCTATACCTGCAAGCGCTCTGAGCCGGGCGGTACCCATGTCTCTATCGGTGCTGAGGTTGATGATCTTATCGAAGCTGTCATTCTTAAACGCATGGAGCAACCTGACGCCGTGGATGCGTTGCGTAAGGCCTTGGCGCCAGAGAACAACACCCTTACCGAACGACTCCAAGAACTTTCAGGACGGCGAAACGCGCTGTTGGCCAAGCGTGAGCAGATTGAAAATTCTGCTATCGATGAAGAGATTGACATGCCAACATTCGTGCGAATGTCAAAGAAAATTGAAGCTCAGATTGCAGGTCTTGATGGAAAAATGCGTGAACTAACGACCAGTCATGCTGCTGACCCCCTTGCTGTAGAACTTGCCGACGTGCCGGACTTTGCCAAATGGTGGGGCAGTGCCTCTGTTGAGGATAAGCGACGGCTGACTCGGCTGCTAATGGAAATTCACATCCTGCCTGGCAAGCCTGGCGCTAAGAAATTCGACCCGCACCGCGTGAAGATCACCTGGCTACAGTAGCTGTCTGTAAAGCGCTTCTACGAGGCAGTGCTGCGAGAGCTGGCAACCAATCTGTCCATGTTCCTCGGGGGCGGCACCGCTCAACCGTAGCGTTTTGGGAAAAATTAGACACAACTCTCGCAGCCTCGCATGTCGAGCGCTGGAAAGAATATCTTAACTGTCCGAGATCGTTAATTTTTAATTGGGTTACACCCAAATAGACTCAGGAATAGTGTTAGTAGATACGTGCAGAGGTACCACATTGAGGGTCGACCTTTACACGTGAAGAAGGGTTCTTGGAGCTGTGGTGGGTCATCTCGTTGAACACTCCGTGTGCCAATATCGCCTGTATGATCGATCTTCTAAGAAGCGATAGGAGCCCTAGAATGGCACATATTAGCGTCCATGCATTTGGAATCGGCATGATCTTTCGCGTTCCCGATGACGCCGATATGAGTGGATTTAGCCTCGGAAGCTTCAAGAGCGAAAAGATGTACAGGGTCAGCTTGATGAGTACTTACGTAATCAGGGATATGACCCCAGCGAGTCCTACAAGTGGTGAGCGACGCACAAACAGGAACGAATGAATTTTCACTGTAGCGAATATTCTATGGGGTCATCCTTTTTCATGGACACCCACTGCAGGCACACTGGCTAAATTTGAAGAATGTCTTCTGCAAATAACCTTCCCGTTGCTAACCCTACTCTGACCCGCGCGCTCTGCAAGGCACTCGTAGCCGGATGGGAGGGAATCTCAGCTACGGAGATGCATAACGCTTTCGCCGCGGCTGGTATCACGATGATCAAGGATTTTGTCTCCAAGACTGATATCGCCT
Organism: Corynebacterium sp. LaCa117; assembly: GCF_046717765.1. Taxonomy (NCBI): domain Bacteria; kingdom Bacillati; phylum Actinomycetota; class Actinomycetes; order Mycobacteriales; family Corynebacteriaceae; genus Corynebacterium; species Corynebacterium sp. LaCa117. The sequence goes on from NZ_CP177102.1 coordinate 451,068, forward strand.
ACCACGCATTGATGAACGAGCAACAATTCGCTCAGTCGAGTGGGCCACTGGCACGTTTTGTCTCGGAGGCTCTAGCTCCAGCTCGGTTTTTGAAGGAGCCCCAGAAGCGTCAACGGATCATCTCCGACGTCGACACAATCCTTCGCACCTATAAGTTCAGCGTCACCGACGAGGGACACATTGTCCCTGCACTTGAAGGCGTCATCGGCGCCGACGCCCTGACCAGGCGGTTAAAAGAGAAGCTTGTCTTGCGTGGCACTCATGCAGAGGCACTGAGATTTTGTGAAGAAGAACTGATCAATCAGTCGATGTTCCATGCCGTAACCGAGGCGACGAAGTCACTGATAGAACGTATCCGGCCCGCAGAATGCGCGCTTGACGGAGAGAAGCTCACTCAGTACGTGTTCGGTACACGCAATAACCCTGGGCCACGATTCATAAACGATTTCTCCAGCCCGGCAGATGAGGCGGAGCATTTCGGATTCATCCATCTACTCAACGGAATCTACGGACATCTTCGTAACGATCATGCCCATCGTGCACGTCTGAGATCGGAAGAAAAGGAACAAGATTTCCTCGACGCCATGGCGATGATTTCCTATGCACACCGGGTCATCGACAGGAGCTGGCTGAAGGGTCAAGCCTAAGCTGCGGATGGTCGAATTACCGCTACCCCTGAGGCAATATGCATGGGCGACAACCCTCCTCTAGATTGGCAGTATGGTAAAACTCTTGCAAGTCGATGGTAAATCCTCGATGGTATGCGAACAGACGAGCATGATTGAACAAGGCCTGGGTGAGGTCACCGATCTTGAGGCGTGGATCGTTCACCACCCCGAGGTAATCGACCCGAAGATGAAGATCGTCACGACCCAGTTCAACCGCTGGGCTTCCGAAGAAGGCTCGGCCTTGGAACGCCCCGATATTGTCGGGTTGTCAGATTCCGGTGAGCTGGTCGTCATTGAGCTCAAGCGAGTCAAGGACAAAACGGTACATCTCCAGGCCTTGACTTACGCTGCGTTAGCATCGAGTTTCACCCTTGACGTCCTCGCCCAAGAGCATGCTGCCTGGTACAACAAGCAGTTCCAACCCACCGATCGGATGACAGAAGTCCAGGCGAAGGAGGAGTTGGAAAGCTTCCTGGAGGTCGATGACGAATTTGATGAAGAGTTGGCTTTCGCGCTCCCTAAAATCATGCTGGTGGCTCCGGAGTTTCCGGCTCAGGTCTTGACCACCGTGCAGTGGCTCAATGAGGTCGCCCCGGATCTGACGATCGAGTGTCACCAGTATCATCTTTTCACTGTGCCTACTGGAGAAACTGTTGCAAATCTAGTTGTCAGCTTCAACCGTGCATTCCCAGTAGAAGACATCAGTCAGCTTCGTCTTCGGGCCCAGTCACCCCGGGTGACCGCCGCGAAGGAACAACAGAAGACAAGACGCCGTCGATCAGTGTCGAGGATTCTAGACCATGATCTGATTCCTCACGGAGCCTCACTTGATTTTGATCCTTCTGGCCAGGTCAATCAAGAAAGTGTGTCCACTTTAAAGGCATGGCTGAACCAGGATCCTGCTCGGCAGAAATTCACGTGGAATTCGCACTCACAAAAGCCATTTAAGTGGGGCGTTGAACCGGAACAAGAATGGACAGCAACTAGGCTCAGTAACGAGTTGTTTAAACGGGCAGGAGTACCTAGGGGGAACTTTGCCGCCACCACCGCATGGTTCTATCAGGGCGAAAACCTTGCCTTGGTGGCAGAGCGAGCCTCATCCGACCTGGAGATATAGGGCGTCCTCAGGTGCCTCATGTTCCCGGAACTAAGGCGCGCGATCATGTGACTAACAGAAATACGTCCGACGTACACATAGTCTGTGAAAAGGAGCCGGGCTACATAGACAACGGTTCCTCACCCCTAACCTGAGGACCTGTTGTTACGAACTCTAGCCTTGTACTAGGGGCTGTTTGTTATGTCCATGGACTTTTTGGACACGGAGTCCAGTAACTTTTTGGGCTAGGAGTCCAATGACTTTTTGGACGTGGAGTCTCCCTGCTTTTTGGGCAGGGAGTCTTTGGTGTTTTTGGACAGTCTCTAGCTCGTCTTACCGGTTATGGTTTCTTTCGTCTCGACGGGCGCGGACGCGACAGGATTGGTTTGATCTCTGGTGGTCGGCGGTGCCACATTCCTTCGACATGCCCGATGTTGATCTGTCCGCCGGCTGGACGCTCAAGTAGCTTGATGGGCAGTGGGAATGAAAACAGTGCTTCACCATCATGATCAGTGAAGAACTCAGCGGTGTCATCGGTAACGTGGCTGTATATGAGCCGGTTTTTAAACCGGAGTCCTACATAGAATCCATAGCCCAGGATGCGCACCACTCCGCTTTTGTTGATCCACAGTGTGTCGGGGATACCCCAGGCGTTGCTTGACTGGGCGGATAGACCGTCTACGGTGGGACTGACGGTAGGAGATGATTCTTGCTGGATTGGTTCGTTATCGTCATCGATGGTTGTGGGAGAAGCTGCAACTTCTCCCACAACCGGCGCCATCGCCTCTTTAACCCCATTCTCGATACGATGCTCGTGGTGTATCGCGCTTTCTGAGTGTGTATCCCGGTATGACTTCACAATCTTGGCCCACAGCATATCCGGGTCAATGGGTTGTGTTGGGGATTGAGCGTGGGCGAAGTGCTCACGGGCTTGGGCTGGAGTGATGTGCATTTTGCCGACTAACAGGCCTTGATGGCGGCGCCTGGTGTTGTAAAACTCGCGGTAGTCGTCCAACAGCTGTTGGACGTGCTGAAGTGTCGTAGGTTGGCGTGCATCGAGAAACTTGGTCATGGTTTGATGCGAGCGTTCATCTTTGCCTTGGGTTTGCGGGCCAAAACCTGCAATGGACCAGATACCTTGGGCGGCGAGCCAGCGCTCGGTATCGGACAATCGGCCCCGGTGATAGGTGGCAAAAGCTTCACCGTTATCGGTCAAAAGTTCCTGCGGGCGACCATACGTTTCTATTGCTGCGGCCAAGGTAGTGCGAGCATCGAATCCGTTTTCTTTGGCGGCGAAGGCTTGTGAGCCCAGATCAAACCGGCTGGCATCATCAACCAGCTGGTAGATAGTGATCTGGGTATGTGGAGTGTCAAAGAGTCGGTAGACAAACCCGTCGAGTTGCCACAGCTCATCGACCTTATCGCGTGCCCAGAGTTTATAGCTTTTACGAGGACGTTTACGGGCATTGGCCTCAGCAACACCAGCTTCGTGGAGCCAAAGCGCAATCGTAGACCGTGCCGGTGGGTGCTCTAAACCAAGGTCATCAATGAGGTAGTAATAGATTGACCACGGGCCATAGTCACGTCCCTGGGCCTTGAGCACTGATCGAGCTGTGATGACTTTCTGACGAAGGTGATCATCGTAGATTCTGGCTGGGGAATGCGGGGCGGTGGAGTCAGGCAGGATGCCTGCACGGCCGCGTTGTTCAACGCGGCGTTTGATGTTGGCATAGGTTTGGCGAGATACGCCAATATCCTTGCAGAATTGGGTGACGGTTCGTCCGTCTCTTACTGGGTCGAAGTCCGCTATTTTCTTGCGGAGATGGGTTGAAATAGCCATCTTGGTATTCCAACCCACCGACTGTCCAAAAAGTCTTGAGACATCACGACAAGGAAGTCTTTGGACTCCGTGACCAAAAACTATCTGGACTCCCCGTCCAAAAATCCATTAGACTCCGTGTCCAAAAACTCCATAGACATCACAGTACTAGGGGCTGTTGTATTTTTTGGGTATACTTTTCTTTTACCTAGTTATTACTCCGGTTGCGGGCGCGCTGTAAGGCGGTATGGTTTTGGGTGTCCGCAACGCGCTTCCCCCGGCGCATAGTCGGACGGAAGGAAAATAAAAAAGCCACAATCCCTGAACTGCTCCCCATTAGTTGGACTGAGAAAATCAGTTACCGACTAGTGGGGGGTAGTTTTCATTGAGAGCTCGAAGTTCGCTGAGTGAGCATCAGCGCGAGCAGTTGGTTGAACTTTTTGAGCAAGGCATGGGCTTTAAGGCTGCTGCCACTGCTCTTGATGTCTCCAAATACGCCGTCCGTATGCTCTATCGTCGGTTTACGCTGCATGGCAGGCTATGTCTCGTGGAGAAACCGACTAAGCAGCAGTATTCGTTCGAAATCAAGAAGGAAGTTGTCCAACGCCACCTTGCTGGTGAGACAGCGATGGATCTCGCGCGTGAATTTGGCCTGTCATCAGAGCAGCTAGTCAGCCAGTGGTCGTGGAAATGGCGTAAAGGTGGCGATGACGCGTTAAAACCGAAGCCGAAAGGCAGGCCTAAAGGTTTGGCCGCGCCGAAGCTGCTCGCGGAGGAGGACAAGCTGCGTCGCCAGATCGCGCGGTTGGAAGCGGAAAACGCTTACTTAAAAAAATTGCGGGACTTGAGAAATCAGGGACACGCCTGAAAGTCCAGGCGATTGTCATCCTCAAGTCACAGCATCGTCTGCAATACCTTTTGGATGCGGCAGGCATGCCGAGATCGACGTTCTTCTACCACCAGAAACGACTCAGCGAGCCGGACAAGCACGCTGCGCTCAAAGACCCGATCCGGGAAAGCTTCGAACGTAACAAGCATCGCTACGGCTACAGGCGAGTGCTACTTGACCTGCGCAACCAGGGGTGGGTGGTCAACCACAAGCTCGTCTACAAACTCATGTGCGAGTTGGGGCTTCGAGCCAAGGTCCGCCAGCGCAGGCCATATGTTTCTTATAACGGGACGATCAGCCACATTGCCGAGAACACACTTGACCGCAAGTTCACCCCAGATAAGCCAAACGCCGTCTTTGTCAGCGACGTCACCGAGCTCAGGATCGCAGGCCGCAAAGTCTACCTGTCACCGGTGATGGATCTGTTCGACCGTTCAATCGTTGCCCACACCGTGGCTACATCACCGTCGACAGCCTTTACCGCCGATGCTTTAACTCAGACGATTAAAATGTGCGCCTGAGACTGGGTGGATGATGCACACCGATCAAGGTTTCCAGTACCAGCATTCGTCCTGGCGCAACCTCATTCATGACAACGGCGGTGTTCAGTCGATGTCGCGTAAAGCTAACTGCTACGACAACGCGGTCATGGAGAACTTCTTCGGCCACTTGAAAACCGAGATGTACCACGGAGAAGTCTTCGACACCGTCGCAGAGTTCAACCAGGCGATCGACGACTACATCCAGTGGTACAACACCGAACGCATCCAACAACGACTCAAGGGCCTGGCCCCGATGCAATATCGAAATCAGACCCTTGAAGTCCTAACCACCTAGAGTTAAACCAGTCCAACTTTCGGGGGCCAGTTCACCCCCGCAGGTGGCTTCTCCCCTAGTGCTTCCAACGACGAGAAGCACTAGGGGAGTTTCCTTTAGTGTGTAGCTTCCAGTCGTTCTTTGAGGCTGGTGGCTAAGTCTAGAAGTTCGTCTGGGTTATCTGCGGGCCGTTGTTGGGACAGATTCCTCTGTGCTGCGCGTACGAACTTGGCGAGTGTGCCGGCGTCGCGGGCCAGTGGGGAAGTGGCAGGCAACTCCGCTTGTATTACCTGTAGGTGCTTGGCGGCACTGTTGGCGGCGTCTAGTGCGTACTTGTAGTCTCCAGTATCCCCGTGCGCCCCAATAAACAACGCGCACAGGTGCGTGTCCTGGGCTTCATGAATAATGTCAGCCATTCCTTTACCCCCTTAACCTCCGACCAACGACAACGCGTGCTAAACCCCGACATTATACATATTCTTTATGAATGGGTTATGGCAAAAATACACCTAACGAAGAAAACACACCAAAAGACGCTTCTCCGAAAGAACAAGATGCACCAGATAGGAACCCCTCTATAGAGAGCCATACCGAACAGGAAAAAGAAGTCACCCAAAGCACAAGTTCTGCTTCGCCTGCCCGCTCCGAATGGCTCCGCGACATTGGAATACCATTCATTGCCTCCACAGTGGTGGGATCCATTTTTATGGTGACGCAGATTTGGGACTCTAACAATCAGGCAGACACAGCAGAGCGACTCGAAAATCTGCGATACGTTCGAGATCGGGCTCAAGTTGCGACGTCAGCTAACCTATCACCCCATTGTCTAACAGCTGACGGGACCATATTTACCCCTGGTACGCCCACTACGAAATCTTCCACAGATAAACCAGACCCTTCCATTCCTGAACTGCCTTTTAAAGACTTTGACCTAAAGGAACAAAATTTGAGTGGTCTTTGGCTTAATTGTGCAAACTTTAGTGGAGCAAACCTCGAAGGGGCAGACTTAAGCAACGCAGTTTTAATAGAGGCGAAGTTTGACGGCGCGAATCTAAGAAACGCGAATCTACAAGGTGCAATCCTTGAACTAGCACAATTAGGGGGTGCCGATTTGCGTGGTGCGGATCTAAGCAACGCGGACCTATCGGGAACTCCTACAGACCTTTCAATTCTTGAAACTGCAACTTTGCACGAGACCATTCTTCCAGAGGATAACTTGGCGTTGACTCCACAACAGAAACAACGCTTACAAGATTTAGGTGCGACTTTCACTAAGGAGGAAGACCCCGAACCATAGTATAAAAGTCCGATTAGGTACACCCTATTGTTACGTGCGCCTATGGCAGTAAGTTACATGTAAAATAAGGTAGATTTGGGCATTATTTTACACTTGTATAGTGGGGTCTAGGCCGTATCTATACAGAAAGTGGTGATTGTGGTGTCGACGGCTAGTGGTTCTGGTTCGCGTGGGCAGCGGGTGGGGTATATCCGCGTTTCAACGGTGGAGCAAAATAATCAGCGCCAGAAAGAACTACTGTCCGTGTCTGGAAGTATTGACCGGTTCTTTGAGGACAAGATTTCCGGCCGCACTAAGACCGAGCGCCCTGGGCTTAGGGAGTGTATGGCCTATGTGCGCGACGGTGACGAACTCGTCGTCTCGTCGATTGATCGCCTCGCCCGCTCACTAACAGATCTACGCGGTATTGTCGACGAACTCGTCGACAAGGGCGTAACCGTTACCTTCCTGCACGAGCATCTCACTTTTACAAAAGACACCGCGGATCCGCGTGCGGATCTTATGCTGGGTATTTTGGGTTCGTTTGCGGAGTTTGAGCGGGCCATTATCCGCGAGCGCCAGGCGGAGGGTATTGCGTTGGCGAAAAAGGCCGGCAAGTACAAAGGCCGCAAACCCGCCCTTAGCCCAGACCAAGTAACAGAAATTAAGCAGCGCGCACTAGCAGGGGAGGCGAAGGCAGCGCTGGCGCGGGAGTTTGGGGTCACTCGCCCTACGGTGTATCGGGCGCTGAAGAACGCGTAGACGCGACGGAGCGCGGAGGGAATGTATACGCGATACTTTTCGCATCCGACAGTATTTCTACGGATCGTATCTAGCGCGGATATCGGCGGGGCTTAGGCTTCTACCTGTATCGGAGCAAATTTATAAGTGTTGCTACTGCTATGGCTGATATTCCAGCCGTCCCCCCGCTTCCCCAGCTAATCACTTCAAATTGAGCTAAGAGGGCGACAAGACATATCCCTAAAACTGCGGATAACCCAATTCTGATATAGGAATTCATTGAGCCATTCTCCTTCGTCAGTCCTTACCTTAATACCAATCAACGCATAAAACCGCTGCCTTGATTCAAGAGAGTCACAACTGTTGAAGTCTCACCAGTATACAGCCTAAGATAAATTTTTAAGCTTTGCGTTCTGGTACTTTCCTACGCACCCTAGATACGCGACTCCAAGGGCCCACTAAGCGCGCTCTATATTAACCTCTATCAAAGTCCATTCCACCATTTCGCAGCGGTATAGATGCTTACGTTCTTCCCTGCAACAGAGTCTAAAGCCGCCGAGACGGACTGCTCAGTACATGGGGATTTCTGGACCTTGGCCACGGAAGTTTTCGGTCAAAGCCCCGAACTCGACTTCCCATATATGAAACTCACTCGGCAAGAATGCAGGCTCCTTTTTCTGCCGAGAAACAACATCAGCTTGAGCTGCTTCACGTGTGGTAAATGCGGCCAATATATCTGGGCCTATTTCCTGGTAGCGCACGGAGGAATGTTGCGCATACCCTTCCCTAAAAACGAGATAAACAAGTCTCGGGAAACGACACTTGTTTAGTTCCCCCTTCCAGCCTTGAAGGGGAACTTCTTCAGTCCAACAGGTTATATCTGAAGAATCAACATGCTCGCCCATGGCACGCTCCTGCTCCCTAGTTAAAGCTATTCCGACGAATTCCTCGTCATACGTAGCGTCCGTACGCGCAAAGAGTACAAAGATTCTAGCCTGGTTACTGTTGTTTAAGATTCTACCTATTAAACCTTGCATGCTTCTCTAAACGGTTTAGTGTTAACAGTCGCAGTGTAAGTTTTATCGTCGTCTACGATAGTTCCCGTATTCGAGGGGCCTAACCCCCGACGTGTCCACTTTCCGGGGGTCAGGCCCACGCGTCTTTCGGCCCGAGGATCCGCTTCAGTCGACCATGGTCGCCTTCCAGGATGTTGTTGAGGTATTTCACCTGCCGGTGTTCCACTATTGCCGGCCAGATTCCCACTGACTTCAACTCGGCGATTGCCCTGACTAGGGAGGGTGCTTTACCGCCGTTGATCACTCTGGGATACCCGGCTGACGCATTGGATCTGACGGCCTTGGCTAGGAAACGCTTCGCTGCGGCCACGTTCTGCTTCGGAGAGAGGTAATAGTCTAGGGTCTGGCCACCGGCGGTGATCGCCCGATAGAGGTAGCATCACCTGCCGCTGACCCGGATATAGCTCTCATCCACCCGCCAGGAACTGGCCTGCCAGTCAGGTACCTGTCGGTACCACCGTGTTTGCTTATCCAGCTCAGGCGCGTATTTCTAGACCCAGCGGTAGATCGTGGTGTGATCAACCGGCACGCCCCGTTGAAGTCATCATTTCCTCCAGATCGCGGTAGCTCACCCCGTAGCGGCAGTACCACCTACTGCCCACAGAATGATGCCACGGGGGGGAAATGACGGCGGGAGAAGATACCCATGGCTGTGATTATTTCACGTCGCCCTTCCTACTGCCCCAACTTTGCAACAGCACCAGAGAGAGCATAAAAGAAGCGTAGCGGTTAACCGCTACGCTGTGTTGTGGGGATTTTTACTTTTTACGGTGCACGTGTTCTAGTTAGTGGTTCGTTTCTTTCCTCGGGTGATTGCGACGATATTCCTCGACCAAGTGAGCAATACCCGGCGCAGCCTGGGACAGCATCCAGGTCATAAGCGCTATAAGAACCCCTATGACGATAAGTGTTAACGCCAACCAGCCCAGTGTTGGGGCAACACCTTCGGCCTCCTGGACGTGACCCCACAAGGCAGACACGCCGTCGGGTATGCCGAGCATACTTAGCAGCCCCTTCCCCAAGGCTCCGACAGCAACGAGTGCAATAGCAACGAAGAGAACACTGGCTGCAATCCACGCGGCAGACTGGCAAGCCTTAATAAAGTGCCTGTTAGATGCTGCCATGTCCTCGTTATACTTCTTGCGCTCTGCTCGTATATCCTCCAGCAGCTTCTCGTTGGCCTCCTTCTCCTGGAGCAAGGCGTTGCGGGCCTTGTCAGAGGCTTTTGCTGCCTTGTGCAGGCTTTCCGACTCTTTCGACATTGCCTCGGAGACCGCTACTGCTACCAGTGGCTCCAGGTCAGTAGTCAGGCTGGCCGTCATCTGGTTGTTGAGGCTCTGGGCTACTGCTTGGCTGGAAGACCGGTCGAGCTGGATGGGACTTTGTGCTGCCCTGATTACCTCCCGTTGTAGCTTTACGAGCTGCGACATCTGCTGATTTAGCTCGAGTAGAGTTCCCTTGACCCCGTCCATGCCGCTGGGCAGTGCCTCGATATTCTTTATCAGGCCGGTGATCATCTGTTGCACTCCCATCATCGTTTCCTGGAAGTGACTGCTGCTCACGTAGTTCTTGTTCTCGGCGAGCCTGCCCCTTACGCTTCCTAATTCGGTCTCCACTTTCGCTAATCGCGTCGAGAAGTCGCTGGGCAGACTGTTGATAATCTCCCCCGCGTTCTCCGGCAGACTCTTCAGTTTCTCCTGCGTCGCCTTGATAGCCTTCTCCACTTTGTTCAGGCGTGGATGGAAAACCTTCAAGACGCTTTCCATCTTGCCCTTCGCTGCTGCCTGGGCTATCTGTGTCATCTCGGTCACTGAGACCATAATTAAATCCCTCCTGGGAGTAGTAGTTTTCCTCCTCGTCATCGAGAAGGCTGGAGCCGTATTTCGCCTCCAGGTCATCGTCAATTGCATCAGCTTGGAGTTCCACCTCCTGCCGCGCAACGAGAGCTGCCTGAGCTTCGTTAACGCGCTCGGTCACACCCTCTAGCGAATAGCTGCGGCCTAATTTCGAGCCGGCCTTAGCTGCTTTACGCTTTCGGGTACGCCCTGCCTTCGTGGTGTTCGTGAAATAGGCCTCCTCTCCGTCATCATCGACCAGGGCCACGGTTAACGATTCACCCTCGGTCTTTGAGTTAGGCTGCACTTTTAGGGACAGGTTGTGATGTCTATGGAGTTTTTGGACACGGAGTCTAATGGATTTTTGGACGGGGAGTCCAGATAGTTTTTGGTCACGGAGTCCAAAGACTTCCTTGTCGTGATGTCTCAAGACTTTTTGGACAGTCGGTGGGTTGGAATACCAAGATGGCTATTTCAACCCATCTCCGCAAGAAAATAGCGGACTTCGACCCAGTAAGAGACGGACGAACCGTCACCCAATTCTGCAAGGATATTGGCGTATCTCGCCAAACCTATGCCAACATCAAACGCCGCGTTGAACAACGCGGCCGTGCAGGCATCCTGCCTGACTCCACCGCCCCGCATTCCCCAGCCAGAATCTACGATGATCACCTTCGTCAGAAAGTCATCACAGCTCGATCAGTGCTCAAGGCCCAGGGACGTGACTATGGCCCGTGGTCAATCTATTACTACCTCATTGATGACCTTGGTTTAGAGCACCCACCGGCACGGTCTACGATTGCGCTTTGGCTCCACGAAGCTGGTGTTGCTGAGGCCAATGCCCGTAAACGTCCTCGTAAAAGCTATAAACTCTGGGCACGCGATAAGGTCGATGAGCTGTGGCAACTCGACGGGTTTGTCTACCGACTCTTTGACACTCCACATACCCAGATCACTATCTACCAGCTGGTTGATGATGCCAGCCGGTTTGATCTGGGCTCACAAGCCTTCGCCGCCAAAGAAAACGGATTCGATGCTCGCACTACCTTGGCCGCAGCAATAGAAACGTATGGTCGCCCGCAGGAACTTTTGACCGATAACGGTGAAGCTTTTGCCACCTATCACCGGGGCCGATTGTCCGATACCGAGCGCTGGCTCGCCGCCCAAGGTATCTGGTCCATTGCAGGTTTTGGCCCGCAAACCCAAGGCAAAGATGAACGCTCGCATCAAACCATGACCAAGTTTCTCGATGCACGCCAACCTACGACACTTCAGCACGTCCAACAGCTGTTGGACGACTACCGCGAGTTTTACAACACCAGGCGCCGCCATCAAGGCCTGTTAGTCGGCAAAATGCACATCACTCCAGCCCAAGCCCGTGAGCACTTCGCCCACGCTCAATCCCCAACACAACCCATTGACCCGGATATGCTGTGGGCCAAGATTGTGAAGTCATACCGGGATACACACTCAGAAAGCGCGATACACCACGAGCATCGTATCGAGAATGGGGTTAAAGAGGCGATGGCGCCGGTTGTGGGAGAAGTTGCAGCTTCTCCCACAACCATCGATGACGATAACGAACCAATCCAGCAAGAATCATCTCCTACCGTCAGTCCCACCGTAGACGGTCTATCCGCCCAGTCAAGCAACGCCTGGGGTATCCCCGACACACTGTGGATCAACAAAAGCGGAGTGGTGCGCATCCTGGGCTATGGATTCTATGTAGGACTCCGGTTTAAAAACCGGCTCATATACAGCCACGTTACCGATGACACCGCTGAGTTCTTCACTGATCATGATGGTGAAGCACTGTTTTCATTCCCACTGCCCATCAAGCTACTTGAGCGTCCAGCCGGCGGACAGATCAACATCGGGCATGTCGAAGGAATGTGGCACCGCCGACCACCAGAGATCAAACCAATCCTGTCGCGTCCGCGCCCGTCGAGACGAAAGAAACCATAACCGGTAAGACGAGCTAGAGACTGTCCAAAAACACCAAAGACTCCCTGCCCAAAAAGCAGGGAGACTCCACGTCCAAAAAGTCATTGGACTCCTAGCCCAAAAAGTTACTGGACTCCGTGTCCAAAAAGTCCATGGACATAACACTTTTAGGGACAGGTTGTAGTCGCCAGCAACCTCTAGCGCCTTGGTCAGCGGGTCCTCGGCATCGGCTACTCGTTCATCAGCACACAGCTCATCTATGCGCTTGCGAGCAAAATCAGCCCAGGTGATTGCTGTTAATTCATCCACGCCCAGGCCCGTCGAGTCGGTGGACTGGCCCTCTTTGCGTGCCCTGCGCTCGGCAGGAAGTAGCGATATTTCCGGCTTTATCGGCTTGCTGTCTTTCGGCTTGCTACCTATCGGCTTGCTTCCATTGCCTCCCTGACGGCCTCCCGGCTTGCCCAGGACACGCATCCCCAACTCGCGCATCAACTCATCGTTGACGTTGCGCAACTTAAACCAGTTACGCATGTCCCTCGGTGCAGCCTTCTTTGTCTGCGGGTCGTGGTTGGCAAAGACGATATGGTTATGGACGCAGCCGCTTTTACTGTCGGTGTGCGTGGCAACGGTAAACGGAACTCCCGTGCCTTTAGTCAGCCGCATCGCCAGCTCTGAACCGGCTGCATTAGCCCGAGCTACATCAGCCGGGTTGTCCTTATCCAGCTCGTCTTTCGCCCACGATTGGATATAAATAATTGCTTCGTCAGTGCGCTGAGACGGAGCATAACGCTCCATCTCGTCCACACTGGCCTCCATGAAGTCCACTCCAGACCAGCGGCCAGATGTCGCCTGCGGCGAGAACGATTCAGCATTAGGTTGAACCGTGCATAAAGCATCAGCTCGCGCCCGGCCCTTGCGGGCATTGTCTGCCGTTCCGTAGACGGCATACACTGTCGCCGCGCGGAGGTTCTGGCTGTAGCTAATCTTGATTGTGGACAAAGTCTTTCACCTCCTGGCGGAGAGAATCGACTTTGTCAGCGATGCCTTCTACCAACTCGGACACCGATTCAGTCCCGTCGATATTTGCCCGCCGAGCCAGCTGGTTCAGATTGATGCCAATCCGGCGCAGTTGCTCGTTCATCTCGTCCCACCGGCGCAGCGTGTCCGGGGCCAAACGCTTTTGCGTTAGCACGCTCTCCTCCTCTGCGAGGACATAGAGAGCTTCCCGGAACACGACTGCTTTTTGCACACCTGCGAACCGTGCGACCTCCTCGACAAATTTGTCCAAATCCTTGTCGAGGCGCACGGTTGTCCGCGAATATGTCGAGAACTTGTCTCGCATATCCACCTCCTACTTTCCATACTTACTGTGGCAGGGTGGCCCCGGCTGCTGACGCAGCCAGGGCCACAGTCTGTTAGTGAGGGTCACGCTTCTCCGGTGTCGGCCCCCTGAATCTGCTGCGCAGCTTCAGGCGTACTCGCCACCGTCAAAGACGGCCCTCCCTAACAGGCGGCCAGCAAGCCACTCGGGCACCTCCGGTGTCTCGTGGCGCTGGCGAGGGAGATTCTCTCCCTCGACCCTCTGGTCCTACGCTCACTGACCGTAGTGGTCAGTTTGCTCCGGGCCTGCGGGGGATTCCTCCGGCTCTGGGGAGCCTTCGGAATCTGCCTCAGAGGCTTCGTCAGCCTCTTCGTATTCCCCGCCGTGGGAGTCCTCAGAACCCTCCGACTCCTCCGACTCTGTAGAGTCATCGGAGCCTTCATCGGCTTCTTCGTCCTCCGACTCCTCCGGCTCGGTCGAGCCTTCGGAATCGACTTCGGAGCCTTTATCAGCTCCCTCGTCCTCCCCGCGATGAGCGCTCTCGTCCTCCTCGGACTCTTCGCGGGAGGGGGCCACCTGTGTGCCGCATTCCACGAGCAGTTCCCGGACAGAACGGTCGAGAAATGCGGCCCATTTGCTCGACGGTTCATAAACGCAGGCGGCGAGAACTTTGCCTAACCTACGCTCAATTTCCTCGAACTCCGCAGCCAATTCGGTTTCCTCTCGCTTCTGCTTCTCCAGGCGAGCTTCAAACTTTTTTATCGCAGAGGCGGTCTGAGACTTCGTAATCATAGTTCTGGTTCCCATCCTTTATCTGTGTCGTTTTCTTCTGGTTCATTCTGGAAAAGAGGGGCAAATCGCGGGTCTTTAACCGTGACGTTACGGGGCTTGCGCTCGGGCTGGCCCGGGGGATTGCCGTTGGGCTTGCCCTGCATTTTCCTGTCGCGTTCGTCAAGCTCTCGTGACAGCTGGTCTATTTCGGCATCGACCTTTTTCCTCTCCTCCCTAAGCTGCTCCAGGGACACGCCCTCTGCGGGAGCGTGTTGGGCAAGATCCTCGAGAATCTCCTGGACGCGATTAGAACGACGAATGATGTCGGCGCAGTCTAGGCCGACTAAACCTGCGATAAGGCCTTTTGCAGATTCCTCGGCTTCGTAGCGTTCCTTCGACCCGCCGCGAGGTGTCCGGGGTGGCTGCGGTGATTGTGGCTCCATGGCCAACTCCTTTCTTTAGGTTGCGGTATTTCGGTGCCATCGGGCACTTGGGTTAAGCACCCGATGGTTCAAGGCTTCCCAGGGGTATGTTGCCTACGTTGTTAACGTCTCTGTGACGATAAAAGTGTCTAGGGGAGGGCTGCGAGAGAGCTGCATGCAAACCGCCTACTTACACTCAGACCAGTTGTCGCCAGGGCCAGCTGAATCCGAGAGCACAGGGACAGAGACCCCACCAGAGGAAGGCAGCTCGACAGCCTTAAAGGCGGCTACCACACACTCCTTAATCCCCTCAGCACGCTCGCGTGGCACCGAGAGAATAATCTCGTCATGGACGAAAATGCGTACCATCTCCAGGACTTCCCTCGGGAGATTGAGAACGCCCTCCAGGAATACGTCTCGGGCCGTGCCTTGACCGTATGCAGCCGGTGCTTGGGTATAAGCCCTATCTCGTGCGACAGCGACACGGCGACCGAAGCCGGTGGAAACCCAGCCACGAGTCTCGGCGCTTTTACGCAGAGACTCTTTGAAGGACTCCAGCTCCGGGAACTCACGATGCAGGCGGTCAAGCTGAGACCGAGCCTCAACAACAGAGATGCCAGCATGGTCGGCAAACGACTTTGGCCCCATGCCGTAGTTTGCCGCATGGCCGAGAGCTTTAGCCTCAGACCTGCGGGACTTATCGCCAAATACACGGACAGCCATCTCTGTATGTGCGTCACGACCAAGCGCGAATAGCTCTGAGTAGCGCTCGTCACCGCTGCCAGCAGCCATGCACCTAGCATCAATCTGGCTCAAATCCACGCTGATAAGAACCTCGTCAGCACTATCCGAGAGGATCATCTCGCGTTGACGGATAAGCCTTTTATCACGAGAACCGAAAACCGTCATACCTGGATCTTTGGTGCTCAAGCGTCCAGTGTTCTGACTGGGCTTAATAGACGGGTACACACGGTCACCGTGCAGATACTTTTTAATCGTCGCAGCAGGCGTCGAGGCTTGCAGCAGTGTTTGCATCCTAGTCGCCAGCTCGACTACCTCGGGGGTGCCTGCATGTTGCTCAGCAAGCTCCTGCATCGCCTTACCGCTAATCGAGATTCCACCTTTCTTTGTACGCGGCACTTCGGCACCGAATCGGCCAAAGTAGTCTGCAATAGCCTGCTTGCCATCTACCGAAGCCCATGGCGACGTACCTTCGTCGGGCATACCGACAGTGTCTACTAGCCACTGTCGGATATTGCTTTTCGTCTGTTCTTCCTCCGCGAAAAAAGCCTCGACCTTACCGGTGTCTACACGGATACCTTTCGCTTCCACGACGGATAGAGCGTACGTCTTTTCGTGCTCACGCTGGAGATATTCCTCGCCCACTGCGTCGATGGTCTCAGGCAGAAGCTTGCTGTATACGGCAGTGTTCGCCCGCACGTCCTGGAGCGCGTACTTGACATAGTCAGGGTGATCGGTGGGTATCTTGTCGAAGCCACCAAACTGCTCCGCCTGCGCGTCAAGTACTGTTTTCCCATCTTTGAGCAACTTTCCACCAACGCCGTAACGCGACGCGACAGCATTGAGGTCGTACTTTAAGTTCTTAGCACCACCTGCAGCCAGCCGCGCCATGACGAGAGTGTCATGCACACGGTTAGACTTCACCAGAGCCTCAACATCGAGACCATAAAGACGCTGTAGCGCAGCTAGGTCGTATTGGACGATGTTGTGGCCTACGACCACGCCTGCACGCTCGATTAGAGGTAGCAGCTCACCTGCAATATCGGTTGTAGCTACAGGTTCTGCACCATTGATGGAGTAAGTAGCCAGCCGGACAAAGCCAGGGTCATCCGTCACGTGCAGGTGATCGGCACGGCCGGTCTCCAAGTCGAATACCAGCGTGTCAACACTATCTGTATCCGAAGGCTCAGGTGTTGCAGGGGTAGAAGGCTCTGGCGGCACACTGTTATCGGGACCAGCACCAGGGCCGGGGCCACCACCCCAGTCATCCTCGCACACCACATGAAAAAGCTTCGTGTGGTGCTTTACACCAGCGCTTTCAAGACAGTATCCACCAATCCACGCGCCTTGCAGACGGGAGTAGACACGCCCGAGGCGGCGTGCTGAGACCTCGTCCAAAGAAACCAGACCCTCAGGCAGAGGGACATAGTCGCGGGAGTCAGCGATTTTGCATTCCGCGTCGAAGGCGCGGAAATCGTCGCCCTCCATTGCTTCATAGAGCCACGCTAGGTGCTCAGCGTTTTCCTGCTCAGAAGCGTTATACCGTGCTCGGATCTCCTCCAAGTCTGTCGTGAGATCGGCATACCCGACGTGCTCCAAAGTGCCACCGACCACGTGATACCAGCCCTCGAAAGAGCCGAACGGGCCGGCCACATTAGGCGATGGCCTGCCAGCCACAGCCCATGCACGGATTAGTGTCAGTGCCGCTGCCAGCAGTTCACGCCGGTGAGCACGCACATATCGGCGCAGGTGAGGATGCCGGAAACCGCTGCGAGATTCAGGCCTGGAGCACTTCGGGTCGAGAAGAATAGGAACGACACGGCGGGCCAGGTCGCCGTCAACAGCGATATTATTTCCGGCTGCGTACACGCACAGGTTGTTTTGTACCGAAATCATGCGCGACTCACCAAGGATGCGGTCGGTATAAGACTCGGCTGTCAGCAGGGCAGATAGAGCTTTACTATCCACACCGACGCTACATTCGTCGAGGAAAAGTGTTGCAGCACCAGCAAAAAGCTTCGACGCAATTACCTTCCGCATCTCTGTCTCAGTACCAGGCAAGTCCTGCACCGCAGCAGTCTCGCCTGTTGCGATCAGATGGAAAACATCTGTGAGCAGACCTTTTCCAGAGGATCGGCGCACGGCAGAAATCACGTGCATAGGTGCTGTGGTAAGCATCGGACGCGCCAGAGGTGTTAGCAGAGCACCGAGAGCACGGGTGCGATCAGCAGGAGTTACCCACGGAAAATCGTAGAGAACATCCTCAAGCAGCACCTTTGCATTCTCCACGTCCTGATCACTTGGTTTATCTGGCACAGAGATACCGGTAAGGGAATCGTCGAGGTCTACATAGACACCCGTGCCCTTGTGGTAACCCGAGCGCGTGATAATTTCGCCAGTCTCTGTAACCAGCGGCGACCGCGTCACGCTGTGCAGCGGCGGCAGACTATCGGTATAGAAAGGAGTGAAAATCACGTCGATATCTTTGTCCATCGGTGCCACGACAGTGGTGGAATCGTCAGTTTCACGCACCAAATCGAAAGCAGCAGCAGCCAGACGCCGCCCCGTTGCACGGTCTACCGGCACCAGGACAGCCTGGCCATCACGCCGAGAAATCATTACAGGACGAGAATCCTGGCGAAACAGTGTCACACCTGCATGTTTACTCTCAATTGCCTCCCAAGCTCGATCCCATAGCGTTTCAGGCGGCAAGTCGGTATGAAGCTTCGGACGCGAGTCGTTGCGAGTCTCGTCAGTGTTGCTGCGCTGCTTCTTGCTAGCACGCTTCGGCATCTTGCTGGCAGGCTTAGCCTGCGCCCGGCGAATCCACAGCTCAAGCATCTCAGAGCGCTCGCCATCGTCCACAGTGGCAAGGACATCATCTAACCCTTGCGACCCGTGGCCTGGCATACGCACGAAACGGACAGGGGATGCACCCCACGCCTTACAGTGTTCACCAAGGCCTTGCGCACCGTCGTAGACAGCACGGTTAGAGCCAGCATCAGCATCAGGGATGATGTAGACAGACTGCCCTTTAAGACGGGCAAAAGCAGGGTTAGGCCCGTCCTCGCCACCCATCCATGTCTGAATACCAGGGATGCAGTACACAGCAGTCGTGTCATCAGTCCAGGTCATCGCAGCAAGAGCCTGCTTCGTGCCCTCGACCACCAGCACGCGACGTGTGGCACTCGTAATCGGTCGCCGCTCGATAAACGACGGCGAGATATTCGACCCTTCTTTCTTCGGGCAGATGTATTTACGGGGTCGCCCCTCCTCGTCCACCAAAGAACCAGGTTGTGGCTTTACTTGCCACGTCACACCGCGCCCGGCCTCAACCATTGGATAGACCAAAGCCGGAAGGGTGTCGTTTCTATCTGCAATCCAGCGCAACGGCTCAGGCAGCTCGTCACGGGTGGAGGCAGTATAGACACCAGTTGCAGCGATTGTTTCATCGCTAATAGCAGAGGCATGAAGCTCAGCTAGATGGTCTGAATTAAGGTCAATGTCTGGACTTATGACAGTCGAGGCAGTAGAATCAGAGTTGTTCAGATTATGAGAGGCGCTCTCCGGGGCGCTTTTCTTATGTGTCACGCCGCTGCACCCCCAGACAGAACAGTTGTAAGGCGGCAACGTTGCTCCTCACTTAAAGCAGGCGCAACAGCTACAATGGCATCGATGAAATCCTCGACAGTCGCCGGGCGGTGACATGCCGCTAAGTAAGCATCGAGATCGGCGCGGCTTACTCGGTACGTGCCGCCGATAAGATGTGCTCCCAGCTCGCCACGCTTAATCCTGTCGCGCAGAACGTCAGCGCTGCCGAGACCCATGTCGGTGAGGTCAGCGAGGGTATAAAACGAAAGACGGGGGTTGACCGCAGGAGCGGTAACAGAGGAAGACAAAGCGTACTCCAGACAGCATTAATCGCTATCCGGAGAGGGGTGCGTTCCCGGCTTATATCTGGGCGGTCTGAGAGCACCGTGCGCAGCTTCGCTTTACGGGAGCGCTAACTCCCTACCCAACCTCTGTCCCCAGCCTGGCTTGCCGTTCCAGGACTTACGCGGATGTATCTTTTATCGTCGGAGAAACGGCATGCTCGTGCCGTCGGGGCTACCCATTTTAAGCATTGTTCTCGGGGTTATCCCTGCCGACTCCCTCGCATAACGGAAAATCGACACTGATGACAAGTATAGGGAGCAACCCGCCAGCCGTCAAGAAAAAAGAGCACTTTTTCGGCACAGGTCGCCGCCGTTAGGTACGGGACATGTAGGGGTTGGCGCGGCCTAGGTACCGTCCGAGATTGCTCCGGTGCTATCAGCCTTACTGCGTGCTTTTTGGTGGGGGTTATGGG
Source organism: Corynebacterium sp. LaCa117 (assembly GCF_046717765.1). Taxonomy (NCBI): domain Bacteria; kingdom Bacillati; phylum Actinomycetota; class Actinomycetes; order Mycobacteriales; family Corynebacteriaceae; genus Corynebacterium; species Corynebacterium sp. LaCa117. Next base: position 470,831 of record NZ_CP177102.1, read on the forward strand.
GCTTATGGGGCTTGGATTTCGGCCCTCTATACAAAAACATGAAAAAATGGAAGCTTAGGTACACAAAACCTTTTAAATTTTCCTATTTTCTAGCGCAGGGTTAAAAGTAAGCCCCCTAACCCCCACCTGCTGCTGTACCGTGCTGCCGTGCTGCTGTGTATGGAAATGCTATATAGTACCCACAACCCACATTCATTTAAGTCGGAGCTCCTGCGCACCCTTGTCACCGCGCTTGCGGCTACCCATAGCCCGGACGAGCTGAACCTCGTACTGGTGGATTTCAAAGGCGGCGCTACGTTCTTAGGATGTGACCACCTGCCGCATACCTCTGCGGTGATTACTAACTTGGAAGAAGAATCTACGCTGGTAGAGCGTATGTACGATGCCATCTCCGGCGAGATGAACCGCCGCCAAGAGTTGTTGCGCACCGCCGGAAACTTCGCCAACGTCAGCGAGTACAACGCTTCCGCCGCTGCAGTACGCGAGCACGGGCCACTGCCCGCCTTGGTCATTGTTGTTGACGAGTTCTCGGAGCTTTTGGGCCAGCACCCTGATTTTGCGGAACTTTTCGTTGCCGTCGGCCGCTTGGGGCGCAGTCTCCACGTGCACCTGCTTTTAGCCTCTCAAAGACTCGAAGAAGGCCGGTTGCGGGGGCTGGATTCCCACCTGTCCTACCGAATCGGGCTAAAAACCTTCTCTTCGGCGGAATCCCGCCAAGTATTGGGCGTGACCGATGCCTACCATTTGCCCGGCCAACCCGGCGCGGGCTACCTCAAGTCTGATGCCGAGGCGTTGATTCGTTTCCAAGCCTCCTATGTTTCTGGGCCCGTGCCGCGCCGGGCGATAGCTGAAGCTCATGGGGACGGACCCGCCGCAGCCCGCGGCCGCGTGCAGTTCTTTCGAGGTTGGGCAGAGGAGGAAGAAAGCACTAGCCCTGTGGTTGTTCTCGATGACACCACCACTGTGCTTAGCGAGGTCGTGCGCGCCGCGGCAGAAGAAGCCCAATTGCGTGATCAATCGGCACACCGTATCTGGCTGCCGCCGCTACCACCGGTCATTGAGCTATCTGCATTACCCGGACTGTCTAGCGGAGCGGACGTGGGCACCTCGTCGTCTGTTGCAGGTAACGGGACGCTGCTGGCTCCTGTCGGCATTATCGATAGACCGTATTACCAACGCCAAGATGAGCTGATAATCGATTTCCACCAGCACGGCGGGCACATGGCCTTATGCGGCGGCCCGCAGTCAGGAAAATCAAGTGCGCTGCGCACCATCGTCTCGGCTCTGGCGCTACGGCATAGCCCCAAGGCAGCACGCTTCTACGTCATCGATTTGGGCGGCGGTCAGCTAGCGTCTCTGGAGAGACTGCCCCACGTTGCCGGAGTTGCCGGGCGTGAGGAGGGAGAAAAGGTGCGGCGCATTGTGGACGAAGTAGCCGGCCTTATTCGCCGCCCGGAACAGTGCGCAACCTTCCTCGTCATCGATGGCTGGCACCACATAGGCACCTCCAACGCGGAGTTTGAAGACATAGCGGAGAAAGTCACAGAGATAGTCGCCGATGGCGCCTCTGCCCACGTGCATGTCGTCATTGCCACCTCGCGGTGGACCACGATGCGCCCCGCTATCCGCGACCTCATAGCGAACCGACTTGAGCTGCGCCTTGGTGAGTCCTTGGATTCGCTTATTGACCGCAAATTGCAGCAGAAGCTACCCAGCGCGCCGGGCCGCGGGCTCACCTTGGCCGGAGAGAATATGCTCCTAGCTCGCACATCAAACCAGGACATCGCCCACATTTGCCGCGTTCATGCCGCAGCCGATCCAGTTCCGCAACTCAAGATGCTGCCCGCGGTACTCACCCCGTCTGCCCTTGCTACTCAAGGGGACATTCCCGACGGCGAGATCGCCTGGGGCATCGGCGGACGGGATCTCGATCCGCTGACGTGGAATCCATCGCGCGAGCCGCACCTAGTGGCAATAGGAGCGCAGGGTTGCGGCAAGTCCACCTTCTTGGCACAAATAATGCGCGGTATCTGCGCCTTCGCGCGGGAAGACGCTCGCCTTGTGGTCATCGACCAGCGGCGGGCCCACTTGGGAACCTTGAACCAAGACATGGTTGCCGCTTATGCCGCAACGCAGACAAGTGCACAAGAGACCATTCTCGATACTGTCCGGACACTGGAATCCCGCCTGCCGGGCCCGGATATTACCCCAGCGCAGCTCGCCGCACGAGACTGGTGGGAGGGGCCAGATATCTACTTGGTCATCGACGATGCGGACCTGCTGAGCGATATTGCCCTTTCACCGCTCCTGGAGCTACTCCCGCACGCCCGCGACATTGGCCTGCATCTCATCGTCGCTCGCAAGTCCGGTGGCATTGGCCGCGCCCTTTTCGGTCAATTCTTCTCTGCAGTGCGCGATCTTCAACCAGCGTTGCTGCTTTTCGACGCCGACCGGGACGAAGGCACCATCTTTGGCCTTAAACCCAGCCAACAACCACCCGGCCGCGGTCAGTGGAGCATCCGCGGTGAAAACCTCGGCGTCGCCCAAGTGGTGTACCCAGAAGGAGAGAAGTAAATGACCACCAACCTCAGCGCGAATTCGCACACCGACGCCCCAATCACTGACGGTGGGGAGACTAACGCTGTACCAATTACCGTCACGATCCTGGACGCGGCCACCATTTTTGAAGGGCCTGATTCGGTATACCGCTACGACCTGCCGGGTACCGGCATCGTGGAAGGTTGGGCTTTGGGCCAGGTCATGGATCAGATTGCAAAGTTGGCCGGGCCGTCCTGGCCCGACGTGGAAGCTTGCGTGGTGGCAGACTCGTCCGGCACGGACATTGCGCAGGAGGCCACCACCATCGTCAGCCGGCAATTGGAAGTCACCGGGGTGCGGCTCATTGACCCAGAACCAGCTATCTCCTCGTTAGCTACGTCAACCTCATTTGGAACCCCTACTCATCCGGCTACGGAGATTGCGGAACCAGCTTCTCCCACCAGAGTGATGGAAGCGCCAGCCTATGATGAGCCAGTAACACCAAGCTGGTCCGACCGGCTGCGCGGTTGGCTCGGGGCTATTGATATCTTCCACCTCGCAATTGCAGTGGTCATTATTGCCGTTGCCGGAGCTTCCTGGTGGGCTATCGGCGCACGAGATTCAGCAGACAGTGATGCCGCCTCAGGTGATTCCCGCCCACAACCACGCGCTGCAGATCCGAGCCGCGACAGCGCAATGGAATCCGTGCCCAACTCGCCAGAGTCCAGTGCCGTGGATACTACAGAACCAGGTGGTAACGAATTAAATCCAGGGGAGAAGCATCTAGATATTGAGGGGATGTCTGTGGTCGTTCCCACCGGGTTTCATACCAAGGTAGAAGATGGGTTGGTTACCGCCACCGGGGAGGATCCGAACCTGCGTATCCTATTGGCGGCGGATGAAATGTTTAACGTTCCGGCGGATGCACTTTTTAAAGAAATCCGCGCGCAGGTCGACGAAGACCCGGCGCTACGCGATGCTACCGATAAGGCCGGGCGCCTGAGCTATACCGAAGACCCAGGGGACGGCTCTTTGGTGGAGTGGACTACCTGGGAAGACCGTGGGCATCAGATGTCTGTGGGGTGCCATACCCGCCACAATTCCAATGCTGTGCAAAAGGCAGCCTGCCGCATGGCTACGGAAAGCCTGGTCAAAAAATAGTCTTAAAAACTTTGCCCCAGGCGGGAACCGTTTGGTGGAAAGTTCAGTCCAATAAAGGTGAGAAAGCACAGATGCTTTTTCGGGGGAATATACACAATCTCATCCGTCCTAAGGAGGGGCGCACTTTTATGTCTCAGACTTTCAAGACACAAGCCGATGTCATGGTTGCCACCGCCGGCAAAGTCGATAACACCAACGATGAAGTCCAAGGCGAGCTCACTCGCCTGCAGGGAGTCGTCGACTCTGTGCGCGGAAGCTGGGTAGGCCAAGCCCAGGTCTCTTTCGATGACCTGATGCAGCGCTACAACACCTCTGCACAACAGCTGCGCGAGGCATTGGCCTCTATCTCTGACAATATCCGCAGCAACGCCCACAACTTCGACAACGTGGAAGCAGAAAACGCCCAGGCATTCTCCAATGTTGGTGGCGGCCTCGCCCTCTAAACCGCACTGCACAGTTCTCTAGTCCACTGACCAAAACCTATAGATTCACAGAAGGGAATCCACCACCACATGTCCGAGATCAAGTACGAATTCGGTGCCATTTCTTCCGCCGCAGCTGATATCAACGCCACCTCAGGTCGCATCAACAGCACCTTGGCAGACCTGAAGGCGCGGCTGCAGCCGATGGTGAGCACTTGGGAGGGCGAGTCCGCAGTGGCTTATAACCAGGCACAGGCCAAGTGGGACAAGGCATCTCAGGAACTCAATACCGTGCTCGCGACCATCTCCAAGACCGTCTCTCAGGGCAATGATGCAATGAGTGACGTTAATCGTCGCGCCGCCGCAAGCTGGGGTTAGATCCGCGCCCCGCCTGCACTGTTTCAGGCTGTCTTGGCCGAGCTTGCGGTGCCACTGACCACACCCGAGTGGCAGGAGGCGGACGCAGCCGCAGTCTTGGCAAAAGATTGCAGCGTGAGCACTTTTTGACCAATACCTCTTTTCCTCTCTTCCACCTTTTCAAGTCGTACCTTTCTAGTCCACACCCACGAGCCGGTACCTTCCGTTTGAGCCGCGGAAGGTACCGGTTTCGGCGTTTTGGTTTTCGAGCAGGTGAGCAAGTAGGGTAGGAGACCTATGTGTTCGCTCGTCGGTTAGCAGCTGGCGAAGCGCTCCCTGCAGGTCTCCACCGGCCGCTGTACGGGAGTGGATGGATGCTTAGCGCTGGCCGGCAGTTCCGAGACAGACTTTCAAGGAGTCAAATTGTCTACTTTCCACCCAAAGAGCGGTGACATCACCCGCAAGTGGTACGTCATCGACGCTACTGATGTGGTGCTGGGCAAGCTCGCTTCCACCGTTGCAGACCTGCTGCGCGGCAAGCACAAGCCACAGTTCGCACCGAACGTTGACGCTGGTGACCACGTCATCATCCTCAACGCTGACAAGATCCACGTTTCTTCCGTTAAGCGCGGCCGCGAGATGCGCTACCGTCACTCCGGCTACCCGGGCGGCCTGAAGTCCATGACCCTGGGTCAGTCTTTGGACGCCAACCCGGTTCGCGTTATCGAAGAAGCCGTTGCCGGCATGATGCCGCACAACAAGCTCTCCCGCGCTTCCATCAAGAAGCTGCACGTCTTCGCAGGCGAAGAGCACCCGTACGCCGGCCAGAAGCCGGAAACCTTCGAGTTTAAGCAGGTGGCACAGTAATGTCTGAGCAGAACATCGACAACAACGTAGCCGACGCTGCTGACATCGCTGCAGCAAGCGCCGCTACCGAAGAGTTCACCAACACCATCGGTGATTCGTTGGCTAGCGCCAACGCGGAGACTGAGGCAGAGGTCGAGGCTGCCGCTCCGGTACACGAGGGCCCGATCCAGACCGTCGGACGCCGTAAGCGCGCCGTCGCTCGTGTTCGCCTCGTTGCTGGCTCCGGCCAGATCGTGGTTAATGGCCGCGAGTTCGGCGAGTACTTCCCGAACAAGCTGCACCAGCAGGACATCCTGTTGCCGCTTACCCTGCTGGAGCGCGAGAACCAGTTCGACCTCAAGGTCACCGTCAACGGCGGTGGCCCAACCGGTCAGGCTGGCGCCCTGCGTCTGGCTATCGCTCGTGCACTGAACATCTACAACCCAGGTGACCGCACCGCCCTCAAGAAGGCTGGTCTGCTCACCCGTGATGCTCGTGCAGTTGAGCGTAAGAAGGCTGGTCTGCACAAGGCACGTCGCGCACCGCAGTACTCCAAGCGTTAATCTCGCTTCTACTGCGCGCGCAAGCGCCACGAACGCCGCTGCTTCCCTTTTGGAGGCGGCGGCTTTCGTCGTTTTATGGAAGCGCGGGCGGAAGGAATAGTGCTCAACCCGTCGATAAACCAAAAGCTTGATTTCGCCTAAACCGCCCCAACATGCAATCGCTGGGCACAGGCGTGCATAATTGACTGCATGACTCGACTTTTTGGAACCGATGGCGTTCGCGGCCTCGCGAACAAGAAGCTGACCCCGATTCTGGCCTTGCAACTAGGCCAGGCCGCTGCGGAGGTATTCACCGCCCAGCGGGAATCCTATGAGCGTCGGCCGTTGGCCATTATTGGTCGCGACCCGCGCGTTTCCGGCGAGATGCTGGATGCGGCGATTGCCTCCGGTTTGGCCTCCCGCGGCGTTGACGTGGTGCGCGTGGGCGTGCTGCCGACCCCGGCGATTGCCTACCTGACGGATGACTATGGCGCGGATCTCGGCGTAATGATTTCTGCCTCCCACAATCCTATGCCGGATAACGGCATTAAGTTCTTCTCCGCCGGCGGCAAGAAGCTACCGGACGAAGTAGAAGACCAGATTCAGGCCACCATGGAAAACCTCACTGAAGACGGCCCTACTGGCACCAAGCTGGGGCGCATCATTTCGGAAGCGCCAGACGGGCGCGAGCGCTACCTTAACCATTTGAAGGAAGTGGTCTCTACGGATTTGAGCGGCATCAAGGTGGTTGTAGACACCGCCAATGGTGCGGCCTCCAAGGTTGCTCCCATCGCCTATGAGGCGGCCGGGGCTGAGGTTATTGCTATCCACAATAAGCCGAACGCCTTTAATATCAATGAGGATTGCGGTTCGACGCATATTGAAAAGGCACAGGCGGCCATCGTCGAGCATGGCGCCGATTTGGGCCTGGCCCACGATGGTGACGCCGACCGTTGCTTGGCTGTGGACGCCGAGGGCAATGTGATTGACGGCGACCAGATTATGGCGCTGTTGGCCGTGGGCATGAAAGACGATAATGACCTGCGCTATAACACCTTGGTAGCAACCGTGATGTCCAACCTGGGCCTGAAGCTGGCGATGCAGGAACAAGGCATTGAGGTGCGCCATACCGCGGTGGGTGACCGCTACGTCCTAGAGGAGCTCAACCGCGGAGATTTCTCCTTGGGCGGCGAGCAATCCGGCCACGTGGTGCTGCCGGATGATTGCACGACTGGCGACGGCACCCTTACCGGCCTGTCCATCATGGCGCGCATGGCAAAGTCTGGAAAGTCCCTCAAGGAATTGGCATCGGTGATGACCGTGCTACCGCAGGTGCTCATTAACGTGCCGGTTTCTGATAAGAGCGTCATCATGGACGCCCCCGAAGTACAAGAAGCCATTGCTCAGGCCGAGGAAGAACTCGGCGAGACCGGCCGCGTGCTGCTGCGCCCCTCCGGCACTGAGGAAGTTTTCCGCGTCATGGTGGAAGCCGCCGAAAAAGAGCAGGCCCGCAAGGTTGCTGGGAGGCTTTCCGCCATCGTCGCTGCGGTCTAGAACCGCCATGTGGTGCGGAAGAATTTTGAAAAACTAGGGAACCATTTGGTCTAAACCCCAGTCCAATGAAGGTGAGTACTTTTACCGCATATGGATTTGGGGGAATATACCAGTGTCTGAGGTTTTTCTTCGCCCCTTGGAGGCGATGTCCGCACTACGACAGGTTGTAGCCGATAACGACGAACAACGCGATGCCCACCGGGCCGAGGTACCGGGTTTTCCGGTGTCCGCAGCCGGACGCAACTTTGGCGGCCACGGTGAGCGCATTCGCGACGTTTTGGCGCGCATCCATGAGCGCGGTGGGCAACGATTGGATAATTTATCCGCCACGGCCCACGCCGCACATGAACAGGTGCGCGCCTTTGCCGATTTTGATGAGTCCTTTGGTGGCTCCTTTGTTCGCGGCGGGGAGGCGGACACCAAGTGAGTGCGCTGACAAAATCTCTGCTGGGGGACTATTCCAACGCTATTTCCCAATTCCAATTCGCCTGCCTAGGCAGCTATTCAGGCCCTAGTATGCCGATGAATCTCCTGGGGGAGTTAGTAGGCGCGGTTGATGGCATCGCGCCCGAGAACTTAGTGAAAAACACCGTTGTGGCCGTTGGCGGCAACCGCCCCAAGGGAGGCGGGTCCGGCTTAGAGCGGTACTTGCAACAAGATGATTCCGAGCTTGCGCAAGGCACTATGCGCGAGCACCTCTGTGGTGTCCAGGATGATTTCACTACTGACCGTCAAGACGCCGCACATCTGACTAGCTCGGCGGAGCAGTGCTCGGGCGCTATTGCTGACGTCGTCGATGTCTCTGACACGGCCCTTACCGAGCTCGTCTCAGCGGTCATCCCACTGCTGAATATCTTGTCCATGGTCGCCACCAAACACCCTTTAGCCAGGTTCATCATCCCGATTCTTTCCACCATCGGTGGGAGCATTATCGAAGAGACAAATCACAATATCGCCAGCACCTGCCGCGACCGCGATGATGCGATCGAATCCTGTTATAACGAGTTCGAATCGCGCTGCGAATGCGTATGTGGGCGCCCATTGCCGGAAGAATGTCCGAAGCCGGCAAAACCTACAGATGATGCCTGTCCCGCACCAGTAGAAAAGTGCCCGGATACTCCAGCGCCCACCAAGAAAATCCCGAAAGAAGAGTGCCCGCCCCCGCAGCCCACCGAGCCTGCCCAAGTGGAGTGCCCACCAGAGCCCAAGCCCATGCCGGAGCCTGATTCCAAGCCAGAATCACACCACGCCACCTCCGTGCCACCACAACCGACGCCGCCTTCGTCACCGCCTCCTCCACTGGAGGAGTGCCCTGCCCCGGAGCCGATGAGCGAACCCGAGCCCGAGTGCGAGCCTGCAGCCAAGACGGAAGTGCACACGGAGAATGCATCAGAGCATAGGGCTGAGTGCCATTGCCATGAATGCACTGAGCAAACAATGACCGAGCATCCAGCACGTTCCCAACGTGAAGTAGAGACCACTCGGCCAGCACAGGCGGAGATCATTCCGCCGCAGGAGCCGCCAGAACAGCCGCAGCAGATAGAAGAGCCATGCCCAGAGCCAGAATCTAATCCAGAGCCGAAGCTTAAGCCAGAAATGGATACCGAACCCGCTTCTGAATCGGGCACAAGCGAGGAACCACTGTGCCCAGACAATACCGAGGAGAGTACTGAAGAATGTGTGGATAAGAGCCAAGACAGCACAGAAAGCTGTGAGATCGAGTCCTCCTGTAGCGGTAGCCTCGGCCTAGTCGGTGCCGGAATCGCATTGGTTGGCGTGGGCCTCATTGTGGAAGGTGCTGCACAGTGTCTGGAGAATATGTCCGAACTGGACTGTCCGGTGCAAGAACCTGAACCCGATCCTGTACCTGAGCCGGAACCTGATCCCTGCCCTGAGCCTAGTCCAGAGCCAGAACCGGAGCCTTGCCCTGAACCAGAACCAACTGGTGGTGACGGAGTTATAGCACCGCCTCCAGAGCTGTCTCAGGTAGAGGAGCCAACGCCGCCACCGGAGAAGGTGGCGCACCTCCAAGCCGCCGGTCCCGTAGAGACGTCGGCACCAGCTCCTGAGCCAGCACCTGAGTCGGGCCCAGCACCGAGCCAGGCACCGGATTCAGCACCTGCACCGGCGCCGGCGCCACAGCAGGATGCGGCACCACAGCAAGAGGCGGCACCCGCGCCAGAAGAACCATCCATTAAGGCACGAAAGGCAGGGCAGTGGTAATGAATAATGATTTTGCAGAGTTTGCGCAGGGCTTTCGGGAAAGGACGGCTAAACGCTTGCTGGAATTTGAAAAAACGCTGGCGAAAGCGCAGGACGAGCTAGAAAAGTCCGCAGATAAGGCCATGCAGGAGGCACGGAGGGAGGAGAGGCAAGTGGGACGTCGACAAGCGGCGGTGCCAAGGCCCCGATATGGCGCTGCCTCGGCGCGCTCACGGAACGCGTCGGGGCAGGTGCAATCTGTGCTGCGGCGGGGCTAAAGCCTTAGGCGTCGCGGGTTACGCCGGCGCGCTCGGCCAAGTCCTCGCCTACCAGGCTTTCTACCTTCTTCGCGCTTGCCTCTGGATCTGCAAAGGCGGCGTAGGTGGAATCGTCATTGAGGGTGGCTAGCAAGAAGCCGGTGACCAAGCCGCGGGCGATTTCGGTGGGGCCGGACTGGAAAGCAGCGGTGCCGATTGCCAGCTTGCGCAGACGATCTTCGGTAAAACCGGCCTGGCTGCCCTTGTCGACGGCGCGGAAGCACACCGGGCCATTCCAGTTATAGGCCAGCTTGGCGGGGTTGCCAGCATTGAAAATGTCGTCCTGGCCAGAACCGATGACTAGGCCTGGGGTGTTGATGCGGCGGGCTGCCTGCACCGCAGAGGGGGAGGTGACCGAGGGGTAAATAGCGGCTACAGCCGCAACCTTCTTATTGTCCAAGGCCCCAAGCACGGCGATGCCACCGCCCATGCCGTGGCCAATCATGCCGAGCTTGCCTGGGGAGACCGTAATGTTTCCGGCGCCTAGCTTTACCCCTGCGGCAATCTGCAATGCGGATTCCATATCCGCAGCTAGGTTGCGGTGGTCGGGGAAGAGGCCGGTCTCAGAATCGGGGGCTACCACGACGATGCCCCAGCTAGCCAGGTGGCGCAGGGTGGCGTGATAATCCTTAATTTTGTGCATCCAGTCATGGCCAAAAGCCACGGCGGGCAGGCTCTGGCCCTCCGCGGGGGTATAAACCTTGCCGGTGATTCCGGCATAGTCAAGGTCGCCAACCAAAACTCGGTTGCGGCCACGCTTCGACAACGTTGCTAGATGTTTCTTCAAATTCGCAGACACGCATTCCAGGATAGATGAAGATCACCCGCCAGGCGGGAAAGGGTGCGGGTTTATCTGAGAAAAATCTACGCAATATCCGGCCGAGTTGCGGGTGTGGCGGCACGGCTTTCCTAAGCCCCTCCTAACTTGCGCCCCTATGCGCAAGGGAGTGCAATGTGTGAACACCTACGTACTCTTTTTCTGGGAAGGCAGGCTGCGGTACATGACTACCGGCGTCGTTGATGTGGAAGAACTTTCTACTCGCTATGGAATGGAGGTAAAGACCGAGGTCATTGACCGCGTGGCGCATGCCTCCGATGCCTCTCACTACCTATACACCCCCAAGGCAGTCATCGAGGCTCGCTCCGCCGAGCACGTGGCCGCCATTTTTCGTGCCGGCCGGCAGCAGAATGTTCCGGTAACCCTGCGCTCCGGCGGCACCTCCCTGGCAGGCCAAGCTTCCGGCGATGGATACCTGGTGGATGTGCGCAACCACTTCCGTGGCATTGAAGTTTTGGATGAAGGAAAGCGCGTGCGTGTCCAGCCCGGCGCGACCGTGCGCCAGGTCAACGCCCGCCTAGGCCTGCGCAACCGCAAGCTTGGCCCGGATCCGGCCAGCGAATCTGCCTGCACCATCGGCGGCGTGGTGGCCAATAACTCCTCCGGCATGGCCTGCGGTACCGAGCTCAATACCTATAACACTCTGGAATCGCTGACCTTCGTACTACCCACCGGCACCGTGATTAACACCGCCGATTCGGACGCAGACCGGCAGTTCCAAGAACAGGAGCCGGAGCTGGTGGACACGCTTATCCGCCTGCAGCGCCGTGTGCGCGATAACCAGGAATCCGTGGATATTATCCGCCGTCACTTCCAGCTGAAAAATACGATGGGCTATGGGCTCAATTCCTTCCTCGACTTTGATAGCCCGGTCAAGCTCTTTGAGCACCTGCTTATCGGTTCGGAAGGAACCCTGGCCTTCATTGCGGAAGCGGTATTCCGCACGGTGCCGATTTCTAAGCTGACCACCACCACGGTGGCCGTATTTAATGACCTCACCGCTGCCACCAAGTCCCTGCCGGCCCTGCTGGATACCGGGGCGGCCACCCTAGAGCTGATGGACTCTGCCTCTATTCGCGTCGGTCAAGGCTTTGATAAGGTGCCGCAGGCCATTACCGGTTTCGATGTGGATAAGCAGGCCGCGTTGCTCATTGAGTATCACGCTGATGCCCAAGAGGAATTGCAGGAGAAAGAAAGCAAGGGATCGCAGCTCTTGCGCGAATTGCCGCTGCAATCGCCGGCTGCCTTTTCGGCTGATGCCGCAACGCGAAATACTGCCTGGAATTTCCGTAAGGGCCTTTACGCCCAGGTAGCAGAGGCGCGCCAGTCTGGCACGACGGCCCTTTTGGAAGACATCGTGGTGCCCGTCGGCGATCTGGCAGATACTTGTTCTTCCCTGCAGGAACTCTTTGCCCGGTATGGCTATGACGATGCCGTTATCTTCGGCCACGCCAAGGACGGCAATATCCACTTCCTGCTTACGGACCGCTTTGAAGGCGATGATGCTATCGGCCGCTATAACGATTTCAATGAGGGCATGGTGGACTTGGTCCTCTCGGCCGAGGGCAATCTCAAGGCGGAACACGGTACCGGCCGCGCCATGGCGCCGTATGTGCGCCGCCAGTACGGCGATGAGCTCTATGAGGTAATGCAGGAACTCAAGCGGGCCTGCGATCCCACCAACACGATGAACCCCGGCGTCATCTTGGACGATGACCCCGATGCACACATCAAAAACATCAAGCTCAACCCCACCGTGGAAGAGGAAGTAGACCGCTGTGTGGAGTGTGGCTACTGCGAGCCGGTCTGCCCGTCGCGCGACCTCACGCTTACCCCACGCCAACGCATTGTGGTGCGCCGCGCCCGCAAGCGCGCGGAAGAAGCTGGCGATAGCCAACTCGTCGCTGAGCTAGATCAAGCCTACGAGTACATGGGCATCGAGACCTGCGCCGTGGATTCGATGTGCCGCACTGCCTGCCCAGTAGGCATCGATACCGGCAAGTTCATCAAGCGCCTGCGCCGCGAGGAAGCCCAGCCAGCGCAGCAAAAGCTGTGGGGTGCTGCCGCCAAGAACTGGCAGGTAGTCAGCCAAGGCGCCGGGGTAGCGCTTACCGGCGCGCACCTCTTGCCCACCGAGCTAGTCAAAAAGGTTACCGATGTAGGCCGCAGTCTCATCGGTGCCGATAATCTCCCGCAGTACCAGCCAGAGTTGGGCAAGGGCGGCAAGTCCCGCGGACGCTTGGCTGGGCGCGTGGGAGACCGCTACGCGCAGACCACTGGCATCTACCTGCCAGCCTGCGTAAACACCATGTTCGGCCCGCAGGGCAGTGGTAAGGGCGCGACCGATTCCTTCGTCGCCCTCTTGGAGCGCGCCGGGGTAGCGCTGGAGGTTCCGCAGGGCATCGACAAGCTCTGCTGTGGTACACCATGGTCTTCCAAGGGCATGCAGGCCGGCCACGATGCAATGGAGCAGCGCGTGCGCGATATCGTCATGGACGCTACTGATGGTGCGCGCCTGCCGGTTATCGTGGACGCCAGCAGCTGCACCGCTGGTTTTAAAGACATGTTGGAGTCGGTGGGGATTACCGTTATTGACGCCATTAGCTTTACGGCCGATACCTTGCTGCCGCAGCTGGAAGTAAAGAATCCACTGGCTTCCGTGACTGTGCACCCCACCTGCTCTGCCTTCCAGCTGGGCATGATGGACGATGTAGAAAAGGTGGCCCGCGCCGCCGCGACCGAGGTACACATTCCCACCGAGTGGAATTGCTGTGGCTATGCCGGCGACCGCGGCATGCTGCACCCGGAGCTTACCGCTGCCGCCACCCGCGCCGAGGCAGCGCAAGTCAAGGAAATCGGAGCGCAGTATCACGCCTCGACCAACCGCACTTGCGAGCTTGGCCTCACCCGTGCCACCGGCGAGGATTACCACCACATTTTGGAGCTTTTGGAAAAGGCATCGCGCTAGTTTTCCCAGCACAGTAGCGGGTGGGGTGCCGTGCCTTGCTTGCCGACGCCCCGCCCGCCTAGAGCTTTGCCCCTTGTGCTGTAAAATCAGCAACCATGTGTGGAATTGTTGGATATATTGGTCACGCTGGTGGTGACCGTGATTACTTCGCCCTCGACGTAGTTCTGGAAGGGCTGCGCCGTCTGGAATACCGCGGCTATGACTCCGCTGGTGTAGCAATGTACGCCGATGGAGACATCAGCTGGCGCAAGAAGGCCGGTAAGGTCGCTGCGCTGGATGCTGAGATTGCAGCCCGCCCGTTGCCTGACTCCGTGTTGGGCATCGGCCATACCCGCTGGGCTACCCATGGTGGCCCTACCGACCTGAATGCGCACCCGCATGTGGTCGATGGTGGCAAGCTGGCCGTGGTGCACAATGGCATCATTGAGAACTTTGCCGAGCTCAAGTCCGAGCTTTTGCACAAGGGCTATAACTTCGTTTCCGAGACCGATACCGAGGTTGCTGCTACGTTGCTGGGAGATGTCTTCCACAATGAGGCAGCCGGCGACCTGACCAAGGCCATGCAGCTAACCTGTGCTCGCCTGGAGGGTGCGTTTACTCTGCTGGCCATCCACGCCGAGCAGGCCGATCGCATCGTTGCCGCTCGCCGCGACTCCCCGCTGGTTATCGGCTTGGGTGAGGGCGAGAACTTCCTCGGCTCCGATGTATCCGGCTTTATTGATTACACCAAGTCTGCCGTGGAGATGGACAACGACCAGGTTGTGACCATCACCGCGGACGAAGTGGAAATTATCGATTATGAGGGCAACCCTGCACAGGGCAAGCCTTTTGAAATCAAGTGGGATGCCGCCGCTGCGGAAAAGGGCGGCTTTGATTCCTTCATGGAAAAGGAAATCCACGACCAGCCTTCCGCCGTGCGCGATACCCTGCTGGGCCGCTTCGATGAGCAAGGCCAACTGACCCTCGATGATCTGCGCATCGATGAGACCGTGCTGAAGTCCATCGACAAGATCATCGTCATTGCCTGCGGCACTGCTGCCTACGCCGGCCATGTGGCGCGCTACGCCATCGAGCACTGGTGCCGCATTCCTACCGAGGTCGAGCTCGCTCACGAGTTCCGCTACCGCGATCCGATCGTGAACGAGAAGACCCTCGTTGTTGCGCTGTCCCAGTCCGGCGAGACCATGGATACCTTGATGGCTGTGCGCCACGCCCGCCAGCAGGGCGCCAAGGTCATTGCCATCTGCAATACCCAGGGCTCGTCCATCCCGCGCGAATCCGATGCCGCGCTCTACACCCACGCCGGCCCGGAAATCGCCGTGGCCTCCACCAAGGCCTTCCTCGCGCAGATTACCGCCACCTACCTGCTTGGCCTCTACCTGGCTCAGCTGCGCGGCAATATGTTCGCCGATGAAATCCAGGGCGTTCTCGCTGAGCTGCGCCACATGCCGGATAAGGTCCAAAGCGTCATCGACGAGGAAGACCAGGTAGCCAACCTGGCCAATTCCATGAAGGACGCGGAATCCGTGCTCTTCTTGGGCCGCCACGTGGGCTTCCCGGTGGCTCTCGAGGGTGCGCTGAAGCTCAAGGAGATCGCTTATCTGCACGCCGAGGGCTTTGCTGCAGGCGAGCTCAAGCACGGCCCAATTGCGCTTATTGAAGAAGGCCAGCCGGTCTTCGTTATCGTGCCATCCCCACGTGGCCGCGACTCCCTGCACTCCAAGGTCGTCTCCAATATTCAGGAGATCCGTGCCCGCGGTGCCATCACCATCGTGATCGCGGAAGAAGGCGATACCGCCGTGGAGGATTACGCTAACCACGTCATCCGCATCCCGAAGGCGCCGACCCTCATGCAGCCGCTGCTGGCTACCGTGCCGCTGCAGATCTTCGCTGCCCACGTAGCCAAGTCCAAGGGCTACGACGTGGACCAGCCGCGCAACCTGGCCAAGTCCGTGACCGTGGAGTAATCCACTCCAAGCGTCCGCCGTTAGGCCCCCTTACCTGCCGCGTTTCTTGCGTGGTAGGAAAGGGGGCGTTGGCATTTCTTTGCAGCTTGAAACTGTTATGCTTTAGGGAGCAATCGTTGTCGGTGAAAGGAGTAGGCAGTGCTCATCCGTCGTGTTTTCGCCTAAAACACTGAAGGAAGAACGGATTTAAGCATGCCTATTTTATTAAAAGACCTTTCCCTTATATGGCCCGATGGCACAACCTGCTTCAGCGGTCTAAATGGCGCCTTTTCTGGCCCTTTAACTGCGCTAATTGGAGATAATGGTGCAGGGAAGACAACTCTATTAAACGTCATCCTTGGAAATATCTTGCCTACCGCCGGAACGGTGGAAAAGCCGGAATCGGTAGCTTACCTGCCACAAGACCTTGCTTGGAATAGAGATGACGTAGTAGCAGACATCTTCGGTGTCACCCAGGTGCTCGCGGCGATTTCCGCAGTCGAAGCTGGTGAGTATGACCCTGAACTCTATGAGTTAATTGGGGAGCAATGGGACGTCGGTGAGCGCATTACCGCTGCCCTTTCTGCCGCTGGATTGGATATCCCGTTGGACCGCCCTATCGAAAGCCTCTCTGGAGGGGAAGCGGTCCGCGTCGCTTTGGTGGCGGTGTTTTTGTCCGAGCCAGATTTCATTATCCTCGATGAACCGACCAATAACCTCGATGGAACTGCAAAGAAATATCTGAAAGATATGTTGGTAAATGCCGTGGCACCGGTGTTAGTGGTAAGCCATGACAAAGACCTGTTGGATGTAGTTTCTGAGGTAGCGGAGTTAAGGGATGGGAACCTACGCTTCTTCCAAGGAAATTATTCCGATTACCTTGCCTCAATTGATGCAGAACAGGAAGCTGCTCGAAAGGCAGTATCCACCGCCAAAGCGACTTATAAGCAGCAACTCCGCGAACAACAAGCAATGCAGACACGGATTGCGCGTGATGCGCGCCGGGGAAGGAAGTTCGCAGAGTCGAAGCGCAAGCCTGGCATGACGATGAAGCTTGATAAACAGCGAGCCGAAAAGACAGCATCGCGCAGAGCACAGCTGCATTCAGGCGCAGTTGAAGCAGCCCAACGCTCTATAGTTCGGGCAGAGCGAAATATACGTGATGATGACTCGGTGTATATCAAGCTGCCACGAACTGAACTGCCGGAAGGAAAGCGGGTTATTTCGGTTCCCGGGCTGTCGATTGTCGGCCCAGAACGCGTGCGCTTGTCAGGGCCAAATGGAAGTGGAAAGACCACGCTCTTAAACCGAATTGACTCTGGTGAAGCGGGCTTCGTTATCGACAACTCAGGATACTTACGTCAACGAATTGTGTTAGATCCTTCTCTCAGCGTGTGGGACGTGGTTACCAACGCGAATCCACAAGAGGAGCCGCAGTTTATCCGTGATCAGCTTGCTCAGTTGTTGTTTCAATCTGACTCGGTTCATGCGTTGACAGGGACCCTTTCGGGAGGCGAGAGGTTCAGGGCGGAATTCGCCAGAGTGCTCTTGGCGGATCCGGCGCCGCAGTTGCTAATGCTCGATGAGCCGACCAACAATATTGATATTTCAACTGTTGATTGGCTGGTCTCGGTATTGAAAAGTTATCGGGGTGCATTGCTAGTGGTGAGCCATGATGAAGATTTCTGCTCGCGGATAGAACTTACGAGGCAAGTTTCTATAGAGGACATTGGATGAGCCGACTCCTAGATCGAGCTATCGCGGGTGAATGCGCCCCTACCCGCCCGAATTCAGCAAAAGGGTGAGCAGTGGCACAATGGTGGACATGCTGAAAACCACCATTGATCTCTCCGCCATCGCGCACAACGTCCGCCTCATCAAGGAAAAGGTAGGGCCTGAGGTCAAGCTCATGTGCGTGGTCAAGGCCGATGCCTATGGCCACGGCGCGACCAAAGTCGTGCCGGTAATGGCGCGCGCAGGCGCGGATAGCTTTGGCGTGGCCACTCTGCGGGAAGCGGTGGACTTGCGCCGCGCGGGTGTGGAGGCACCCATCGTGGCGTGGATTTGGCAGACGGACGAAATCCTCGAACAGGCACTTGCCTGCGGCATTGAAGTAGCAGTTAACTCTCTTGAACAGGCACATAAGCTGGTTAAAGCCGATTTTCCTGCTGAGGTATATGTCAAGGTAGAAACCGGCATGCACCGTTCCGGCGTGGATGAAGAGGATTGGGCGGACACTTTCAAGGTGCTGCGCGACGCCCCACATATCAAGGTCCTCGGCCTTATGTCGCACTTTGCCTGTGCTGATGAGCCGGATAATCCACACAACGACGCCCAAGAGGAGGCGTTCCGCAAGGCCCTGCGGCTCGCGCGCGAGATTGGGCTGGAGTGCCCAGTCAATCACCTGGCCAATTCACCAGCTGTGCTGACGCGTCCTTCCTCCTATTTTGAGCAGGTACGTGTAGGCGCCGCCTGCTATGGTTTGGAGCCTATTGACGGCCGCGAGCATGGTCTGCGCCCAGCCATGACCTGGTCCGGGCAGATTTTTAACGTAAAGCCCATTCAGCCAGGGGAAGGCACCTGCTATGGACTGACCTGGAAGGCGGATAAGCCGGGATTTTTGGCCACCGTGGATTGCGGATACGCCGATGGTCTACCGCGTGGTTATCAAGGCGACTTGCATGTAGGCATCGGCGGGCACCTGTATCCACAGGTAGGCCGAATCTGTATGGATCAGATTGTGGTGGACTTGGGCGACAACCCCCATGGCGTGGACACGGGTCAAGATGCCGTGATTTTCGGCAACGGGGGAGTATCGGCTACGGATCTCGCCGCGGCGGCAGGAACCATCAACTACGAGGTGGTCTGCTTGCCCGATGGCCGCACCGAACGCGAATACATAGGAGAAGAAGATGCGCAGTAGCTTTCCGGAATCCGGCAGCCGTGACCTATCCACGGTGGAAGAAACCTATGCCTTCGGCGAAGAGATGGGCGCGGCCCTTGAGGCTGGCGATGTGGTGATCCTGGATGGGCCATTGGGGGCTGGAAAGACGACGCTAACGCAGGGCGTCGCCAAGGGCATGCAGGTCAAGGGGCGGGTAACCTCGCCGACCTTCGTGATTGCCCGCGTACACCGTTCTACGGTGGGCGGACCGGATCTCGTGCATGTGGATGCCTACCGCCTGCTTGATGAAGGCGGCGCTAATTCCGGGGATCCGCTAGGGGAGCTCGATGCTTTGGACTTGGACACGGAGCTAGAAGACGCCGTGGTCATCGCCGAATGGGGCGGGGGACTGGTAGAGCAGATTGCGGAACGTTACCTGTTTATCAGCATCGACCGCGAGCCGGCGGAATATGCGGGCGCAGACGAGGATGTTCGCCGCTTCACATGGTCGTGGCGGGGAGGTCTATAGCACATATGCCCACCTTAAGGGCGGATAAGTGATGAATATCCTAGGTGGAGAACTTGCTCCGAGTATAACCAGTACGTAATTCTATTGAGGTGTTGAATTTTCTCGCCTCTAGTCCTTTGCTATCTCTCTTCGTCATCATGGCGGTGGGTCTAGCGATTGGCAAGATCAAGATCTTCGGCATCTCCCTCGGTGCTGCGGCTGCGATGTTCGTAGCTTTGGGTCTATCTACCGCTAATCCTGATATCCAAATCCCGCCTTTGGTCTATCAATTTGGCCTGGCGATTTTCGTTTATGCCATTGGCCTAAGCTTTGGGCCTTCCTTCGTCCGCGAGTTTAAGACCCGTGGCTGGAAGCTCACGGTATTCATGCTGGGAATGTTGGTAATCCTGGTTGCCGTAGGCTTTGGCCTCATCCGCGCCTTTGGCCTGAGCACGCCAGAAGCTACCGGTATGTTTGCCGGTTCGCTTTCCTCCACGCCGGGTATGGCTGCGGTGGTGGAAATGGTGGGCGATTCCACCCCGGTTGTCGGTTACTCCTTGGCCTACCCGGGTGCGGTTATCGGCGCTATTCTCGTTGCCGCCATCGGCGCTAAGGTGGTCAAGGTCAACCATGAAGAAGATGCCCGCGCAGAGGGCATGATTCCCGCCGAGCTTGTGGCCAAGGGTGTGCGCTTGACCAAGAATTTTAATGACACCGCTGGTCATATCTATCGCGTAACCGGTCAGACCGTCGTTGCTACTCGTATCATTTCTGACGAAGAGCGCCACCGCCTGGCTGTTCCAGAAATGCCGCTGTGTGAGGGTGAGGCTTATTTGCTTAACGGCTCTGAAGAAGCCGTCGATAAGGCCATCGAGGTCTTGGGTGAGGAACACCCGGTGGAGCTGACCGAGGATGCAGGTTTAAAGTACACCCGCGTTACCGTGTCCAACCCGGATATTGCCGGTAAATCGATCCGCGAGATCAAAGCTCTTGACCACGGCTTTATCATCGCTCGTGTCCGCAAGGGTGATAAGGACCTCGTCCCGCACCCAGATACGGTGCTTAACTATTCGGACCGTGTTCGCGTGGTAACCAGCCCGAGCCGCCTGCCGTACGTGCGCAAGTATCTCGGTGACTCTGAAGCTGCTTTGGGCAACGCGGACCTGCTATCCATGGCTATCGGCCTGACGCTGGGTATGTTGCTCGGCCTCATTCCGATTCCGATGCCGGGCGGCTCCACCTTGCAGCTGGGCTTCGGCGGCGGCCCCGTGGTCGTCGGCCTGCTGCTGGGTTACCTCAACCGGACGGGTCCGCTTAACTGGCAGATGCCGTTTCACACGCGCGAAACCATTTCTAATATGGGACTGACCCTCTTCCTCGCTGGCGTGGGTACCTCGGCCGGCGCCTCCTTCCGCGATGCCTTAACGGATCCGTCTTCCCTGACCATCATGGGCGTGGGCCTTATCATCACCTTGATCTCCGCCATTCTTATCGGTGTCATCGGCATGCTAGTTCTGAAGCTGAAGTGGGACGAGGCCATGGGCTGTGCGGCTGGTATGACCACCAACCCTGCGGTCTTTGCCTATATTCGTGACCAAACCGGCACCGAGCTGGCAGCTCGTGGATGGGCCACGGTCTATCCCACCACGATGATCGGCAAGATTATTGCCGCGCAGGTGCTGCTTTTGCTATTGCTATAACGTCAATACATCGCGTTAATTACTCACCCACAGGGGTGCCCGCCTACACTGGCAGGCACTACCCTGTGGGTTTTGTGTTGCGGTTAACCAGGTAGCATCGGTTGCCAGATAAACCGCCCACCGCCTGAAACTTAAAAACTTTTCAAGGAGCCTTACTCACCCCATGACTAAATTCGCTCGCAACCTTACCGCCGCCATTATCGCCATCTTTATTGTTGTCATGATGGTTCTCCTAGCCTCGTCCACCCTGCGCGAGGACAATCCCTTGGAGGGAAACCTCAGCTCCACGCTGTCTAAGACGCCGAAAAACCTGGAGGCGATGAGCCTTATTCCTTCCGATGTCTACGGCAAGGAGTACCGCGCCCTTGGCTTCATTTGCCCGGGCATGCAGGAAGAGAAGGTCAAAGAGGCTCAGATCGATACCAAGGACATCACCTTTGAAGATGGCAAGGTCCCTGAAGGCAAGAGCTACGCGGTTGCCATCTCCCAGAGCGCTGAGCCCTTCATCGAAGAGCTGGATCCGGAGAAGGTTGAGGTGTGCAAGATGATTGACATGCAGATCAAGGCCATGGAGCAGCAGGGCCAGAGCTTGGATGGTGGAGTACCGATGGTCCAAGGTGCCCAGCCGTTGGCGTTCCAGCGTAAGGATGGAACCTGGAAGCTGGTCGGCTAATGCGTGTCCTCGCGATCGACACGGCAACTACCGTCTTGGTTACCGGGGTGGTAGATACCGCCACAGGGCAGACCACCGAGCGTGTATTGGAAGATACCCGCGCTCATAATGAGCTGCTCATACCTACGATCACTGACGTCCTCGCAGAGGCAGGTATGGAGTATTCCGACCTAGATGCGGTGGTCACCGGCGTGGGCCCAGGCCCGTTTACCGGGTTGCGCGTGGGTATGGCGACGGCCTCCGCGCTTGCCGACGCCCTGTCTATCCCCCTCCACGGCGTATGCACCCACGATGCAATCGCCCATGCTGCCGGCCTCCCCGCGAGCCCCGCAGACGCGGACGGCGAGGCCACCGCCTTGGTAGCTACCGACGCACGCCGCAAAGAGATCTATTGGGCCACCTACCGCGCCACCAATTCTGGTGTGCAGCGCATCTCTGGTCCTGAGGTAACTAAGCCGGCAGAAGTTGAGGTGGGACTTAACGCTACGGCCGAGGTCATCATCCCCGAACATCTCGCCACACAGTTACCAGAGAAGCTGACCGAGCTGCCGCACCGCGCGGCCCACCCCACCGCAGCAGCCCTAGTGGCCGTAGCTGACCTCACTGCGGAACCGGCCCCCGTTGTGCCGCTCTACCTCCGCCGCCCGGATGCGGTCCCGCCGAAGCAGCAACAGCTGTCGGCCGCCATCCCCAAGGTGGAACTGTGAAGCTGCGCGAGTTGACCCCGGCCGACGCGCCTCGGTGCGCCGAGCTGGAAAAGGTCCTTTTCCCCGGAGAGACCCCATGGTCCAGCGGAGTTTTCCACCAGGAAATGGCCCAGCCCTTCAACTTCTATTTCGGGGTAGAAGGCGCGCTCGACTCCGCGCACGAATCCACAGTGCTGCTAGGTTATGCGGGAATCGGCATGATGGGGCCAGCGGCTGAACCAGAATTTGAAATCCACACCATCGGCGTCGATCCCGCCGCACAGCGCCGCGGCATCGCTCGCATGATGATGGACAATATTTGCCATATTGCGGATCTTAAAGACGCCCCGGTCTTCCTCGAGGTACGGATAGGCAACGAACCTGCTATCGGCCTTTATGAGGGGTATGCCTTTGCCAAGCAGGGGATTCGTGAGAATTACTACCAACCTTCCGGAGCAGATGCGCACGTGATGGTGCGCCCGCGCCAGTCCGAGCGTTAAAGAAACTTAAGGAGCAGTCATGAAGATCATGGGCATCGAGTCCTCCTGCGACGAAACCGGCGTGGGCATCGTCGAGCTTCGCGAGGATGGTCACATGGAGATCCTCGCAAATGCCGTCGCCTCCTCCATGGAACAGCACGCCCGTTTCGGTGGCGTCGTCCCGGAAATCGCCTCCCGCGCCCACCTTGAAGCCATGCCGCAGGTCATGCAGGCGGCGCTTAATGAGGCGGGCATCGCCAAGCCAGATGCCATCGCCGCCACCGTGGGGCCCGGCCTGGCCGGCGCGCTGTTGGTGGGGGCCTCGGCAGCTAAGGCCTATGCCGCGGCCTGGGGTGTGCCTTTCTACGGCGTGAACCACCTTGGCGGCCACGTTGCCGTGGCCAACCTGGAAGGCGAAGAGCTGCCGCACTCGGTGGCCCTCCTGGTCTCAGGTGGGCATACGCAGCTGCTGGAGGTAGAGGCCGTCGGCAAGCCTATGCGCGAGTTGGGCTCCACGCTTGATGACGCCGCCGGTGAAGCCTACGACAAAGTCTCCCGCCTGCTTGGCCTCGGCTACCCCGGCGGCCCGGTGATTGATAAGCTCGCCGCGCGCGGTGAAGCCACCATCGATTTTCCACGCGGCATGTCCCGTGCCGAGGACCTGCGCGGCCCACACCGCCACGATTTTTCCTTCTCGGGGCTAAAGACTTCCGTGGCTCGCTATGTCGAGCGTGCCGAAAAGGCAGGGGAGACCATCAGCGTGGAAGACGTCTGCGCTAGCTTCCAGGAAGCCGTGGCCGATGTTCTGACTGCCAAGGCCGTCCGCGCCTGCGAAGATACTGGCGCCCGCGTCCTGCTGCTGGGAGGAGGGGTGGCCGCAAATTCCCGCCTGCGCGAGTTGGCCGCCGAGCGCTGTGCCGCCGTTGGGGTCGAGCTGCGCGTGCCGCGCTTTTCACTGTGTACCGACAATGGCGTGATGATCGCGGCCATTGGTGCGCAGCTTATTCATGAAGGTGCCCAGCCCTCTGGTCTCGGAGTTGGCACCGATACCCAGCTGGATGTGGAAGAGCCGCAGTTAACCTAAAGTTCTTCTTTCTCGCTCTGCAGGCGGGGTGCGGGGCCGGTACCCTAAAAGGCGTTCATGCCCTCTTGGCTTTGTGAAGGAGCTTTCTCTCATGACCGTCGGTTTCCTTGTCAACCCTGATCTCACCCGCCGCAAGCTGGAATTCGAGCTGGAGCACGCCAACCAGTTCTTGGGCGGCACCACTGAGGACCGCGTCTCCGTAGTATTCCAAGAAGACGGCACCACCTATGCGGCGCTCTACAACCCCGAAGCCAAGGCTGAAGGCGCCGAACCCAACCCAGTAGCCTCCCTGGCGCGCAACGCCGCCGCCACCGGCAATGCCGCCTTCTTGCAAGACCCCATCCGCTCCATTTGTGGTCCGGTCATCTTCGTTGATGCCGAGGGCGAAGATAAAACCATTGACGCCGTCATCGAGTCCGTGGAGCAGGGCATTCGCGCCGTCAAGAACTACCGCGAAGATAACCCAGAGGAATACACCCTCTGGCGCGCGGCCGTTATCAATTCCGAAAAGAGCCTTTAAGCTTCACTCCCTCACAGGTAGGGTTCAAGCGCTTTTCGCACGCTCGTAATACGGTGTTCACATTCTTATGGTGTCCTAGGGAGCCGTACTGCTTTTTCTAAGACTCCAAAAGGTGAAAACTGTATGCTCCGATCATCGCGCTTCATCGCCTCCTTCGTTACCGCCCTTGCCGTGGGCGGTGCCGCCACCATCGTGCCCGCCACCCCGGCGCTGGCCGCTGATTCGCCCATCTACCGCACCATCCTGCAGCCGGGCGAGGACGAATCCCAAGTGATGGTTACGTGGCGCACCAAGTCCAAGGCGGACGAAGTCCTCGAGGTTACGGGCCCGGAAGGCACCCAGACTTTCCGCGCCGAAGAACGCGATTATGGCGCCCTGCTTTATAAGTCCCAGTTCGCCACCGCCACCGATCTGCAGCCGAATACCGAGTACTCCTACCGCGTCGGCTCTGAGGAAGGCGGCTGGTCCGAACCAGAGACCTTTAACACCGGCTCCAATGGCGATGAGTGGTCTTTCCTCACCGTTGCGGACCCGCAAATCGGCGTGGACCTCAAGGTCGATGACCAAGCGGAGCAGTGGCGCAAGACCATCGCTCACGCGGCTTCCCATGTGCCCAATGCCAACATGATCTGGTCCCTAGGGGATCAAGTAGAAGGCTGGGGCGCCCAAGTGCCGCAGTACGATGCCTACTTCTCCGCCCCGGAAATCCGTCACATCCCGACCAATACCGTTCCGGGCAACCACGAGACCTATAACCTCACCATGAAGCATCATGATGAGCACTTCTCTAACCCTCACCAGGCCGAAGATATCCGCGACCACTACTTCGAGCGCAATAACGTGCTCTTTATTGGCCTGGACTCCAATGCTTCTTCCGACGCCGATATTGCCCGCCACGAGCAGTTCCTGCGCGAGGCCGTGGAATCCCGCGGTGCGGATAATGACTGGATCGTAGTTGGCATGCACCACGGTCCGTATTCACAGGGCTCGCACCACTTTGATAAGGACGTCACCAACCTGCGCGAGAAGCTCACCCCGGTACTCTCTGAGCTCAACGTGGATGCCGTGCTCTCCGGCCACGACCACATCTACACCCGCAGCCACCTGATGAAAAACAACAAGCCAGTCCTGCCGGAAAAGAAGCCACAGCGCGGCGATGTCCTCGAACCCAAGGATGGTGAGGCCTTGTATTTGACCACCACCACCGCGGGTGGCGGCAAGTACTACGACTTCACCGACGTCAATAATCAGAAGCACAAGGGCGCACGCATGGAGACCATCGATCCGAAGCTCGCCCATGAGTCCACCGCCATGTGGCGCCAGGACTACACCGAGGACTACATGCGCGTGGATGTCTCCGATGACAAGCTCACCTTCGCTACCTTCAACGAAGCCGATAACACCCTGGTAGACAAGGTTTCGCTGAAGAAGAAGGACCGTGGCGCTGCGCCTGCCGACGCCTCCACCAGCCCCGCCGAGTCCACCGATCCCGACACCCCAGAGGTGCCACAGGATCCGGAAAGCGGCAGCTCCCTGAGCTCCAGCGATGCTTTGAGTGGACTCAGCTCCAAGAAGTAGCTCGCGTCGCCGGCGTTATTAGCGCTCGGTGTGGCGCAGCCACGCCAGCACGGCCTTGACCCGCCGGTTAGAGTCCTCGGGCCGAAAACCTAGCTTCATAAACACATTGGAGACATGCTTGCTTACCGCTCCAGCGCTAAGAACGAGCGTGTCTTCAATTTCTGTATTGCTTAACCCCTGCGCCATGAGCCCCAACACCTCTCGTTCGCGGGAGGTGAGTTGGGCGAGGCCGGTGCGCTTCGCAGACAGCAGTGCCGTGACCACCTCTGGGTCCACCACGGTGCCGCCGCGGGCGACCTCGTCGAGAGTACGCACGAATTCCTCTACATCAGAAACGCGTTCTTTGAGCAGGTAGCCAAATCCACCGTGCTCCAAGAGGCGGTCGAGGTAGCTTGCCGCTACGTATTGGCTTAGCACTACCACTGGCTGGGTGGGATGGGCCGCTCGCAGGTCATGGACGGCGCGCAGGCCATCGTCCGTCATGGTGGGCGGCATGCGCACATCGCTGATAATAAGGTCGAAGGCTTCTTGCCCTGCGATTGCGCGCAGCTCTTCGGCATCCGTGGCGGCTATAACGCTATGGCCCAAAGAGCTAAGCAGCTGCTCGAGCCCGGCGCGCAGCAGCGCGGAATCTTCCGCGATTAAGAGTTTCATTCCGCCTCCTTCAGCGGCAGTTCGACCAGTAGTCGGCCGCCGCGTTCGCCCGCGGCAGCGTCGTGTGCCGCGGCAAATTTTAGCGTGCCGCCCAGTGCGGCGGCGCGCTCGCGTAGCCCGGCTATGCCAGTACCGGCTCCCGACGTGGTGCCTGTCGCCGCGTCCGTGGTGGACGCCTTGGCCGTGGGGCTGAGGTCGGGGCCGGTGCCATTATCAACGATGTCCAGGCGCAGCATGTCCCCAAAAGTAACCGTTACCATCGCCTCGGTGGCCGCGCCGTGCTTGGAGGCATTGGTAAGCGCTTCGGCCACCGCATGATAGGCCAGCAGGGCAGTGGTCTCGTCCACGGAGCGTTCCGGACCGTCCACGTGCAGTTCAGCCTCCAGCCCGGAGTGGGCGAGTAGCTCGTCGAGGGCGGGGATAAGTCCGGCGTCGAAAAGCACCTGTGGGGCAATGCCACGCACCGTTGCGCGCAGGGAAGCCAGGGCCAAAGAAGCATTATGTTCCGCATCGGCCAAGGCGGGCAGCGCCTCGGGCGGGGCTTGCAACTTTGCCGCCGCCAAGTTGAGCTTGAGCGCGGTCAGGTACTGCTGCGGTCCATCGTGCAGCTCGCGTTCGATGCGGCGGCGCTCGCCGGAGAAGGCATCGATAAGCGTGGCGCGCGAGGCCGCCAACTCCTCGGCCGAGGGGCTCAACGCCAGCCGAGTCAGCGAGGTCGACGCCAAGACCAAGAGGCGGTTGAGCCCCACCAATAAAGCCACCAGCAACGGCGCGGTGAGCCAGCAGGTAAAGAAAATGAGCGGCCGGTTGGTGGTAGACCACTCGCCAAAGGAGAATTCGGTCTTTGGCACGAATGGCGCAATGACCAGCACACCCGCCGTAAACCCCAAGGCAGTCCACGCGGCAAAGCAGGCAGCTGAAAGCAATAGCTGCATAATAAGGTGATAAAACTGCTGCCAATCAAACCAGCGGCCCGCACGCCGGGGTGGGATCTCCACGCCCATCCACTGCGCACCCAGCCGGCCGACAAATTCCGCCGCCCGACCCACGAGCGGAATCCACGGCAGCATCAGCACCGAAACCACCAACGCCGGGATAAATAGCGCGCCAAGGACGAGGCTCCACGCGCAGGCTTTGAGGGTTCGCATAACCCCTGAGCCTAGCTGCCTTACCCGGCGTGGGGCAGTAGAGCTAGCTCTACCATTTTCCGGGCAGCCCGCCCCATGTCTTTCTTCCGTGCGGCCGAGTGGAATCAAAGGCATGTTAAAAGCAGAAAATCTCACCAAGCGCTACGGCCGCCGCACTGTGCTCAAGCGGGTCACTGTTTCCATCGCCCCGGGCGAATTCGTCGCCATCATGGGGCCTTCCGGCAGCGGTAAAACTACGCTCCTTAACCTGCTATCCGGGTTGGATAAGCCCACTTCCGGCCGAGTTAACGCGCCGGGTCGCAAGCAGCGTGCCTTTGTATTCCAAGACTATAACCTTTTGGAAACCCTCAACGCCCAGCGCAATGCCACCTTGACCGCACGCTTTTCCGGCCGGCGCCCTACACGCAGCCGGGTGGCGGAGGTCTTTGATTCGCTCGGCCTTGCTGGCCTGGAGCGCCGCCTGCCCGCACAGCTTTCCGGTGGTCAGCAACAACGCGT
The DNA here is from genome assembly GCF_046717765.1 of Corynebacterium sp. LaCa117. NCBI lineage: Bacteria > Bacillati > Actinomycetota > Actinomycetes > Mycobacteriales > Corynebacteriaceae > Corynebacterium > Corynebacterium sp. LaCa117. The sequence continues at coordinate 498,934 of NZ_CP177102.1, forward strand.
GGCTGTAGCCCGGGCCCTGCTGGCTCAAGCGCCCTATATCTTCGCCGACGAACCCACAGGCGCGCTTGACGACGCCACCGCATCCACCGTCCTTTCCCATCTACGCGCCGCCGCCCGCGATGGCGCCAGCGTGATTATGGTGACCCACTCGCACCTCGCCGCTGAAGCGGCCGACCGCGTTATTTCCCTTGAGGAGGTAGCCCATGCTGGTGTGGCTTAAGGACTTACAGTCCAATTGGCTCTCGTGGCTGGCCGTGGCGCTGACCCTGGTGGTCTCTTCCACCTCGTGCACCCTGGCACTAGCCATGCTGGTCGCCTCCTCCGAGGCCGAAGAAAATCCCGCCGGCCCGTTGGGCGGCACGGTATTGGGCATGGCCTTGTGTGTGGTGGTGTTGGTGACGCTGTCGCAGATGCGCCTTATCATCGCCGAGCGCGAGCCGGTCTACCGTTCCTGGCGCATGGTGGGCATGCCCGGGTGGATGATTATTTCCTTCATCCTGGGCCAGGTCGCCGTAGTCAGCGCGGCCGCAGGGCTCCTTGGCGTGCTGCCGGCCGGCCCGCTGCTCGCTCCGTGCGTACGCGCGCTACGCAGCGATGGCATCCCCATGCCCGACATTGCCATTACCGGCCAGGTCACGGTCATTGCGGTCATAGTCTGCATGTCCGCAGCGCTAGTTGGCGCGCTGCCTCCACTGCGCCGAGTCTTCCGGCCGCGCACCACCGCACACCCGGCCTGGACCGTGGTGAAATTCGTACTTGCAGCCGCGGCCATCGGCAGCACGGTTTACGGGTGCTTGCATATTGATGATCCCGGCGACCTTCTCTCGGCCGAGATGGGCTTGGTCATCCTCGTCGCCCTCTTTTGGCCCTGGCTTATGCCCGCTATCGACCAATGGACCCGCGCGGCCGGCATCGCTGGGGCCAATGTGCGCGTGCGTCGCAACTTTTCTACCCCGCACATCGTGCCGTGGGTCCTCGTCGGCGGATTTATCGTCGCCGTAGGCTCTGGCCTGCGCTTTGAAAGCGCCGCAGGCGCCGGCGGCACCCTATCGTCTTGGCAGGTCTTCGTCGCCCTTTTAGGGCCTGTCTTTGCCCCCAGCATCGTGAGTGCCGTGCTCACCTCGCTGCTCATGCACGGGCGCATTGCCTCCGATATCCGCGGTCTCACCCTCGCCGGCGCCGCTCCTCTAGCCTGGATCCGCGTGCAGGTGGGGGAGGCGGCCTGCCTCACCCTGACTGCGGCCGGCGTGGTCTGTGCACTGTGCTTGGCGACGCTCCTCCCACTCCACCACCTGCTCACCCCACAGGTTCCTTTCGGCCAGACGTTGGTGGAGCAGCTGTGGTGGCCGGCCTTCGCCGTAATTTTTGGTGCGATGTTTATCGCACTGGGCGTCGTCAAGCTGGCGCTTGCCGGCTTTGTACGCGCGGGGAATCGGGAGCGCTGAAAGGATCGCTGAGGGCTTAGGAATGTGGGCCGGGTCATTGTTGAGGGTTAGCAGTCACGAGGGTAGAGTGCTAATCAGGTTGTTTGACCCACAGTTGTTCACCCGCGACGACGGCTGTGCTGGACATCCACAACCGGCACGCGCGCGCCATACCGGCGCGCATACGAACACTACGGAGGAAACATCATGGCAAACATTAAGCCTCTCGAGGACCGCGTCCTCGTACAGATCGTAGAAGCTGAAACCACCACCGCTTCCGGCCTGGTTATCCCGGATTCCGCTAAGGAAAAGCCGCAGGAAGCTACCGTCGTTGCAGTAGGCCCAGGCCGCACCAACGACAAGGGTGAGGTCACCCCGGTAGGCGTTAACGAGGGCGATACCGTGGTCTTTTCCAAGTACGGCGGCACCGAGCTGAAGTACAACGGTGAGGAGTACCTGCTGCTGTCCTCCCGTGACCTGCTCGCCGTCATCGAGAAGTAGGCCTCACTATGGCAAAGCTTATTGCATTCGACCAAGAGGCCCGCGAGGGAATTCAGCGCGGCGTCGATACGCTGGCTGATGCCGTCAAGGTCACTCTCGGCCCGCGCGGCCGCAACGTCGTGCTGTCCAAGGCTTTTGGCGGCCCCACCGTCACCAATGATGGCGTGACCATCGCCCGCGATATTGACATCGAGGAGCCCTTCGAGAACCTCGGCGCGCAGCTGGTCAAGTCCGTTGCGGTCAAGACCAATGACACCGCAGGTGATGGCACCACCACCGCTACCTTGCTGGCCCAGGCGCTCATCTTCGAGGGCCTGCGCAACGTAGCGGCCGGCGCCAACCCCATCGAGCTCAACCGCGGCATCGCGGCGGCGGCCGAAAAGGCCGTCGAGGAGCTCAAGGCCCGCGCCACTGCGGTCAACTCCTCCTCTGAAATCGCCCAGGTAGCCACCGTCTCCTCCCGCGACCCGGAGGTTGGCGAGATGGTTGCCGGCGCCATGGACAAGGTGGGCAAGGACGGCGTTGTCACCGTCGAGGAATCCCAGACCATCGACTCCGCCGTCGACGTCACCGAGGGTATTTCCTTTGACAAGGGCTACCTTTCCCCGTACTTCGCTACGGAGGAAGAGACCTACCACGCCGTGCTGGACGACGCCGCAGTATTGCTCGTCCGCAACAAGATCTCCTCCCTGCCGGACTTCCTGCCGCTGCTGGAGAAGATCGCCGAGACCAATCGCCCGACCCTCATCATCGCGGAGGACATCGAGGGCGAGCCGCTGCAGGCGCTCGTCGTCAACTCCATCCGCAAGGTGCTCAAGGTCGCGGCCGTGAAGGCTCCGTACTTTGGCGAGCGCCGCAAGGGCTTCATGGATGACCTGGCTGTCGTTACCGGCGCCACCGTCATCGACCCAGAGGTGGGCGTTAACCTCAACGAGGCTGGCCTCGACGTTTTGGGCTCCGCTCGCCGCGTGACCATCACCAAGGAAGACACTGTCATCGTCGATGGTGGCGGCACCGCTGAAGCGGTAGAGGAGCGCCGCGAGCAGATCCGCCGCGAAATCGAGCGCACCGACTCCACCTGGGATAAGGAAAAGCTGGAGGAGCGTCTGGCTAAGCTCTCCGGCGGCGTGGCCGTCATCCGCGTCGGCGCCGCCACTGAGACCGAGGTCAACGAGCGCAAGCTGCGCGTCGAAGACGCCATCAACGCGGCCCGCGCGGCCGTTGAAGAAGGCGTCATTGCCGGCGGCGGCTCCGTGCTGGTCCAGATTTCCAAGGAACTCGAGTCCTTCGCCGAGGGCTTCGAGGGTGAGGCAAAGGTCGGCGTCCTCGCCGTCGCCCGTGCCCTGACCCGCCCGGCATACTGGATCGCCGAAAATGCTGGCCTTGACGGCGCAGTTGTTGTCTCCCGCGTTGCCGAGATGACCAACGGTGAAGGCTTTAACGCCAATACCCTTGAGTACGGCAACCTCATCGATAACGGCATCATTGACCCAGTCAAGGTCACCCACTCGGCCGTGGTCAACGCCACCTCCGTGGCCCGCATGGTTCTTACCACCGAGGCCTCCGTGGTGGAAAAGCCACAGGAAGAGCAGCCTGCTGACGCCGGACACGGCCACCAGCACTAAACTGGCTACCAACATCGCCCGCCCCGCTTTGCGCGCGGCGGGTTTTGTTGTGCCTAGACTAGGCCCGTGAAATACATCTAGGTCACCGGTGATACCGACCCCATTCGCAAGGCCAATGGCGTCAAACCCGTACTCTTTTCCGCGAATTCCGAGGGTGCCTGCCCCAAGCGCAACGGCGCCGGTGTGGTCTACGTGGAGCCGGGCGTGATGAACGGGTGGAGTCCGGCTATACCGTCATGTGCATTGATCACAATCTTGCTGTGATTGCCCATGCGGATCACGTCATTGACTTGGGCCCCGGAGCCGGTTCGGCCGGCGGTCAGGTGGTCTTTAGCGGTACACCGGCCGCTTTGGCCGAGCGGCGAAGCTCAGTGACGGGGCGCTTTCTTGCCGACGCCCTCGTCTCCCCCTAGCTTTCCTACCTTAAGCGTTGACCGGCGCGGCGGCGCGGCGACGCTGGCGAAGCTCTACCACGCGTTCGGATTCGCTCATTCCGCCCCAGACGCCGTAGGGCTCGGCGGATTGCAAAGCATGCTCGCGGCACATTTCAATGACTGGGCACGAGTTGCAGATTGCCTTCGCGCGGTTTTCGCGCTGGGCGCGGGCGCGGCCGCGCTCGCCATCTGGGTGATAAAATACGTCCGAGTTTTCTCCGCGGCAGGCGCCTTGTAGCTGCCAATCCCACAGGTCAGCGGTGGGACCAGGAAGCAAATGAGGCTGAGACACGTTACTAAGCTCCTTTGTAAGGGCGAGAATTCTTGTGTGGCTTCCGCAGTATCGCGAAAGCAACCTCACGTAGTGTTTCGCGCGTGGGTAAACGGTGGGTTACCGATTTTTGACTTTTAAGTATTGTCCTCGCAATTCCTTCACCGACACCACGGTTTACCAGCGCAAACGCCGAAGGTTAACGGTTTGTGAATTTTCTGCCGTTCAGCTTGCATAGCTAATGGGGCTGCGCGTTGCCTTTGCATAAACTTCCCGTGTGCCAATATGGTTAGTTACCGGTCGAAAACATCTCAGAGGGTGCATACGTGAGCGATAGGGAACAGGAGCTAGCGGATCTCGTTCCGCATGCCGTCGACGGCAGCCGTCGAGCGCTGCAAAAAGTCCTGCAGATCATTCACCCGCAGGTCCTGCGTTACTGCCGCGCCCGCATCGGGGGCGGCCGCCAACCCACCGCGGAAGATGTGGCCCAAGAGATTTGCCTAGCAGTGGCTACCTCGATTGGTTCCTATGAGGACAAGGGCCGTCCTTTTATGGCCTATGTCTACGGCATCGCATTTAATAAGGTCACCGATGCTCACCGCGCGATGGGCCGCGATAAGTCCACGCCTACCGAAGAAATTCCGGAAGACTCCGCGCGTGAAGCCACTCCTGAAGAGTGGGCGCTAGAGGCCGATGGTAGTAACAGAATGCGCGCCTTGCTCGATACATTAAGTGATAAGGCGAAAAACATCGTTATTCTGCGCGTGTTCAACGGTTTGTCAGCAGAAGAGACTGCGGAAATTGTGGGTTCCACTCCAGGCGCGGTCCGTGTGGCACAACACCGAGCACTAGCTCAATTGCGAAAGACCCTCCAAGTCGCGCAGGAAGCTGCACACTAAGGGGCTTGTGGCCCAATCTCACAGCAGGTATTTCATAACAGAAAGGAAGGGGGAGAGACACCATCATGGTTCCTAAGCACCACGGCGATAACGACGACCTAGCGGACCAGCTCCAGCCCTTGGTCGATGATGATGCATTCCTCACTGAGCTTTCGAAGGGGAACGTCCCTTCCGACCGTCAGGATGACCTGGCGGGGTTGCTGCTGGAGTTAAAGGGGGACGTCGACAAGCAGATGCCCCCGGCCCCACTGGTAGAAGGCGCTGAGGCGGAGCCTGAGGTTATTGACCTTGGTAAGGCGCGCAAGCGTCGCCGCGGCGGGCCTTTCGTGCATGGTCTCATTGGTGCGGCCGCTGCAACCCTAGTCATTGCTGGAGCCGGTGGCGCAATGCTGCATGCCGGAACCTTTGATAAAGGGGATAAGACCCGCAATGTAGAGCTGGCCGGAACGCTGGAAGAGATGGAATCTCGCGCGGCCGAAGGCGATATTGAAGGCGCTCGGGAACTGATGAGGGATGCCCGAGCCAAGCTGGACGCGGCCGAAGGCAAGGAAGAAAAGGCCATCGCCGCCAACCGCGAGGCGGAACACAAGCGCTCTGCGCACCCGAAGCCCGCCCCGCACACCGTGACGGAGACCGCCACCGAAACCGTGGCGGAAGAAGCTTCCCAACCGGAACAGCAGCCGGAACAGGTTACCGTGACCGAAACTCAGCACGCCACCGAAACTGTGGTGATCACTGAGCAGGCGCAGCCTAACCCGCAGCCCAACCCCAACGTTGAGGGTGAGCCGACGACCACCATCGAGTTGGGCCAGCAGCAGTAGAAGCTAGCGGCCCTCTAGGCCATCCAAGTATCCCAAGGCATAGTCCCAGGGAACATAGCGGGAGGGATCAGGCTCGGCGCCCGGCTCATGTACCGGCGCTAGCTCCCCTTCGAGCGTGGCGCGCATATTGGCGGCCATAATATCCCACTCATAGAAGTGGTTTTCCTGGCAATCCTCGCACAGGAAGAAGATGCCATCGATGCCGCGCGGGCCGAGGATGGACGCGAATTTCTGCACCAGCGCGAGGTCGTGGATGATGGCGATTCGATCGTCGTCAGTAAGCGGCATGACCTGCTCGTCCTCCTCCAGGAAGGAGGCAGGGTCATTCGGGTCATCGGCGAAAGGATCGCGGGGCATATTGGCGAAGAAGTTCACGCCTGCGAGCCTATTGAACTTACCCTCCCGAGGCAATTTACCCCTGCCCAAATGGTGTCGTCGGCCGGCAAAGCACTACAGTTGTGGTAGCCGCTAAACCTGTTAAGGAGAGACCTCGATGAGCGAGAACCGTATTCATACTGGTGGAGATGACCCGAACAAGGTAGCCCTGCGCGGCCTGACCTTTGACGATGTGCTTCTGTTGCCCGCCGAATCCAATATCGTGCCCTCCGAGGTCGATACCGGCGCGCAGTTTACCCGCAATATTCGCCTCGGCGTCCCGCTTGCCTCGGCCGCCATGGATACCGTGACTGAGGCCCGCATGGCCATTGCCATGGCCCGCCAGGGTGGCATCGGCGTGCTGCACCGCAACCTTTCTACCGAGGATCAGGCCGAGCAGGTAGAAATAGTCAAACGCTCCGAGTCGGGCATGGTCACCGACCCCATCACCGCCTGCCCGGATATGACCATTGGGGAAGTAGACGCGCTGTGCGCCCGCTTCCGTATCTCCGGCCTGCCGGTGGTAGATGAGGACGGCACCTTAGTCGGTATTTGCACCAACCGCGATATGCGCTTCGAGCCTGACTTTGACCGCAAGGTCAGCGAGGTTATGACGGCCATGCCGCTCGTCGTAGCGCGCGAGGGCGTATCCAAGAAGGAAGCCCTCGAACTGCTCTCGGCCAATAAGGTGGAAAAGCTGCCCATCGTCGATGCGGATAATAAGCTCACCGGCCTGATCACCGTCAAGGACTTTGTCAAGACCGAGCAGTATCCCAATGCGTCCAAGGACTCGGCCGGTCGCCTGTTGGTTGCGGCCGGCATCGGTACCGGTGAAGAGTCCTACCAGCGCGCCGCCGCGCTTGTCGACGCCGGCGTGGACGCCCTCGTCGTCGACTCCGCCCACGCCCACAACAACCGCGTGCTGGAAATGGTCTCCCGCGTGCAAAAGGATTTCGGTTCCAAGGTCGATGTCATCGGCGGTAACCTCGCCACCCGCGAGGCCGCGCAGGCGATGATCGATGCCGGCGCCGACGCCATCAAGGTCGGCATCGGCCCGGGCTCCATTTGCACCACCCGCGTCGTCGCCGGCGTGGGCGCGCCGCAGATTACGGCCCTGATGGAGGCCGCCGCAGTAGCTGGCCCGGCCGGTGTGCCGGTTATCGGCGATGGTGGCATGCAGTACTCCGGCGACGTCGCCAAGGCCCTGGCGGCCGGCGCCGATACCGTCATGCTGGGCTCCATGTTTGCCGGCACCACCGAAGCCCCCGGTGACATCGTGGTCTACCAGGGCAAGCAGTACAAGCGCTACCGCGGCATGGGCTCCATGGGCGCCATGCAGGGCCGTGGACTTTCCGGCGAGAAGCGCTCCTATTCCAAGGATCGCTATTTCCAGGCCGACGTCCGCAGCGAGGACAAGCTGGTTCCGGAAGGCGTCGAGGGCCGCGTGCCCTTCCGCGGCGATATCGATGCCATCGTGCACCAGATTATCGGCGGCCTGCGCGCTTCCATGGGCTATACCGGCTCCGCCACCCTGGCCGAGCTGAAGACCAAGCGCTTCGTTCAAATCACCGCCGCGGGCCTAAAGGAATCCCACCCGCACCACCTGCAGCAAATCGCAGAAGCACCAAACTACCGCTAGGAATATCATGCGTGAATACGCCGAAATTGGCATCGGCCGCGAGGCCCGTCGTACCTTCGATCTAGAGCAACTATCCATCGTGCCGCAGCGCCGTACCCGTTCCTCCAAGGACGTGGACACCACCTGGCACATCGACGCCTATACCTTCGACATCCCCTTCGTGTCCCACCCCACTGATGCGCTCGCCACCCCCGAGTTCATCATCGAGATGGGCAAGCAGGGCGGCCTGGGCGTCATTAATGCTGAGGGTTTGTGGGGCCGCCACGAGGACCTCGAGGGCGCTCTAGCTCGCATTTACTCGCAGCCGGGCGATAACTCCATCATTCAGGAGCTGCACGCCGCACCGCTTGACGACGCCCTCCTCACCCAACGCATCTCCCAGGTCCGCGACTCCGGAGTCACCGTCGCTGTGCGTGTTTCTCCGCAAAATGCTCGCGAGATGGCCCCGAAGGTCATCGCGGCCGGTGCCGAGCTGCTGTTTATTCAGGGCACCCTGGTCTCGGCCGAACACGTGGCTACCGGGGGCGAGCCGCTGAACCTCAAGGAGTTCATCGGATCGCTGGATGTGCCGGTCATCGCGGGCGGAGTTACCGACTACACCACCGCGCTGCACCTGATGCGCACCGGCGCGGCCGGCGTTATCGTAGGCGCTGGTGTGACGACCAACGCCGAGACCGTTGGTATTGACCCGGCCATGGCCACCGCGATTGCCGACGCCGCCGCAGCCCGCCGCGATTACCTCGACGAGACTGGCGGCCGCTACGTGCACATTATCGCCGATACCGAGTTTGAAAACTCCGGCAATATTGCCAAGGCTTTTGCTTGTGGCGCCGACAGTGTCGCTCTCGGCCCACTGCTTGCTCAAGCTCGCGAGGCCGGCGGTAAAGGCTGGTACTGGCCCGCCACGGCCGGCCACCCGCGTTTCCCCCGCGGCTTCGTCCAGTTCTCCGGAGCTGATGCTGACTTGGATGTTGATTTCCTCACCGCCGGTACCCCGGCCGAAGCTGCAGAAGAGTCTGACGCTCCTTCGCTTGAAACGGTGTTGCACGGCCCTTCCAGCGAGCCCTTCGGCCGCACCAACTTGGTCGGCGCGCTACGCCGCTCCATGGCAAAGTGCGGCTACACCGACCTGAAGTCCTTCCAGAAGGTCGAGCTCGCCGTCCGCCACTAATCGGCAATCTCGAACGCGGCTGTGCTTTCTTGGCGCAGCCGCGTTTTGTCTTCAAGCTTTCTTTTCCTCTGGAGAGGTAGAGCGTGGCGGAGAAGGAGAGTGGTTAGGAAACCAACTGCCAACCGCCTTCCCTCCTCCATGTGGTCTCGCGCGACATCGGCCGCCATTGTCCTGCATTGTGGGCTGGGCACACGCGTGCTCCCGCAGGATTGAGTTCTACAACCTTCTTTTCCCCCTCCGCACGCAGCACTACCGAATTATGCGCTACTTCTGGGTATCCCATGCGCTCTGCCTGCTGAGTGCCGCATAAGGGAGCCCACTCGTCCCACTCGCTTCCAAAGACTTCCGCGGCCGGAAGTGTCACCTGTTGCGGGCCTTGTTCATCCAGCGCAGACGTCACCTCGGCCGTAGTTGGGGTCGAGTCACAACCGCACAACAACAGGCTCGCGGCGAGCACAATAGCCAAGCGCTTCATAAGCTATCAGTCTAGTGGGTTAGACTATGGGGCGTGACTAAGCCAAATACTACCCCGCGCCCCGTCCTCGTAGTGGACTTTGGCGCTCAGTACGCGCAGCTTATTGCCCGTCGCGTGCGCGAGGCCAAGATTTACTCCGAGGTTGTCCCTCACTCCGCGTCTGTGGAGGAAATCAAAGCTAAAGATCCTGCCGCGCTTATCCTGTCGGGCGGCCCGTCCTCCGTCTATGCTGACGGTGCCCCAGCCCTGAAGCCGGAGCTGCTTGAGCTCGGCATTCCTGTCTTCGGCATCTGTTATGGCTTCCAGGCCATGAACCACGCTCTTGGTGGCACCGTGTCGTCGACTGGCGAGCGTGAGTACGGCCGTACCGATATGAATGTTAAGGGCGGCGTACTTCACGAAGGCCTGGAGGCTACCCACAAGGTGTGGATGTCTCACGGCGATGCCGTATCTGCCGCTCCCGAAGGCTTTGAGGTTACGGCCACCTCGGCCGGTGCTCCGGTTGCAGCAATGGAGTGCCTGGAAAAGAAGATGGCCGGTGTGCAGTACCACCCTGAGGTGCAGCACTCGCCGCACGGCCAGGAAGTGCTTACCCGCTTCCTGACCGAGATTGCCGGCCTAGAGCAGAACTGGACGGCCGATAATATCGCCGAGCAGCTCATTGCCGATGTCCGCGCCCAGGTGGGCGAGGAAGGCCGCGCCATCTGTGCCCTTTCCGGCGGTGTGGACTCTGCTGTGGCGGCCGCACTGGTGCAGCGTGCCATCGGTGATCGCCTCACTTGTGTCTTCGTAGATCACGGCTTGCTGCGTGCCGGCGAGCGTGAGCAGGTGGAAAAGGACTTTGTTGCCTCCACCGGCGCGAAGCTGGTGACTGCGGATGAGCGCGCTGCCTTCCTGGAAAAGCTGGCAGGCGTTAGCGACCCAGAAGCCAAGCGCAAGGCCATCGGCGCGGAGTTTATCCGTTCCTTTGAGCGCGCGGTTGCAGGCGTGCTTGACGACGCCCCCGCAGGCTCCACCGTCGACTACCTCGTCCAGGGAACGCTGTACCCGGACGTTGTCGAGTCTGGCGGCGGCGATGGCACGGCGAATATTAAGTCTCACCACAATGTCGGCGGTTTGCCGGATGACGTGGAGTTCGAACTGGTTGAGCCGTTGCGCCTGCTGTTTAAGGACGAGGTGCGCGCCGTCGGCCGCGAGCTGGGCTTGCCGGAAGAGATCGTTAGCCGTCAGCCATTCCCAGGCCCAGGTTTGGGTATCCGCATTATCGGTGAGGTAACCGAGGAGCGCTTGGAGACGCTGCGTGAGGCGGACCTCATTGCCCGCACCGAGCTGACCAATGCCGGCCTGGATGACCAGATTTGGCAGTGCCCGGTCGTGCTGCTGGCTGATGTCCGTTCCGTTGGTGTGCAAGGTGATGGCCGCACCTACGGTCACCCGATTGTGCTGCGCCCGGTGTCCTCGGAGGACGCCATGACTGCGGACTGGACCCGCTTGCCATACGAGGTACTGGAGAAAATTTCTACCCGCATCACCAATGAGGTGAAGGACGTCAACCGCGTTGTCTTGGACTGCACCTCCAAGCCACCGGGAACCATCGAGTGGGAATAAAACGGCATGCGTAGAAGGCGCTCAGGCTATCTCTGAGCGCCTTTTCGCGCGTTTGAGGAGCGTGTTTATTCACGCGGGGTAAACGGCGGCCGCCACACAATGCGCCCGCCCACCCGCTCGAGGCGGCCGCGCCGGGGCGGAGCGTTGGGGTCATCGTCGTTAACGCCATTATGGTAAGCGCAGCACATGACCAGGTTTTTCATATTCGTCTCCCCACCGTTACTCCACGCCTTGAGGTGGTGGACCTGGGAGAGGTCGGCCGGTTGGTTGCAGCCCGGCCAGGCACAGCGTGGGTTTTCTGCAGCGGCCATGATGCGCTGTTTGTCATTGGCCACGCGCGCTGTGCGGTAGAGGTTGACCGGCCCTTCTTCGGGGTGCACGAGTGTGACGTAGCCGGTTTCTCTATCGCCAGAAAAGCCGACGTCGTTGAGTACGCGCCGCAGATATTCGGTTCCGGTAATGGTGGCGCCATTGGTCAGGTCGAGTTCGATATCGTCGCCATGGCCGTCGCGGATGCGAATGAATTTGTCTAATGGCACGATGGCATTGGTTATCACCTCTGCCCGCGCGGCCGCTGCCTGGTCAAAAAAGATTTTTTCTACCGCCTCGAGCGATTGCTTTCCTGTCGCAGCCAGCGCGGCGTTGAGATCCGCGATGAAACTAGAGGTTCCGGTGATGGCCAGCGTCCAGTAGTCATTGGGGCGTCGGTAAGTGCGCACGCCTGGAGTAACGGTGTTGTCTTTCATCTCGCGCAGGCGCCGGCGAGCATGTTTAAGAATATGGCTCATCGCGCCGGTCATTGCACAGCACTCCGCGCGTAGCTCCCAGGCCTGTTTCTTGCTCGGGGCGCGGTTAACAATGCGCTCTAGGGCGGTGAGCGTGGCGATGGAATGGGCGTTGCGACGGGCGTCGGCAATAGCACGGCGCTGCAGCCGGGTAAATTTGGTGCGGCCAAAGTAGCTCTCACACAAAAGAAGCAGATCGGCCGCGATGGCATCGGGTGCGCCGCGGTCCATAAGCTCGGACCCAGACATGCCCTGGCACCCGGCGATGATGTCCATGCCGGGGCCTAAGGCAGTGAGGTAGGTCTCGAGTGCGTTCATGCCTGCAACGCTACGACGCGCACCTACACCGGCGCACGGCCGGCGCAACCGCTGCGGCCAGTTGTGTGGATAACCCGGCCTACATACCCGAGGCGGGGCGGAAAAGCTGTGGATAACCCCGAAAAGTGTCGTATAGATCAGGCAAACGCGAGCCGTCGCGTGCCATCCACGTGGGGGAAGACGAAAAAGCTCAGGCCAAAGACCACCAGCCATACCAGGCCAGCACCCCACGCGGGCAGGGCCACGATGGGAGCGAGCATCACCATAAGCCACAGAATCATCAGCGGCACGAGCTGTGCGATGCTAGGAACCAGAGTGACATTGCGCTTGGTGGCATAATCGCGCATCGCGTGGCGGTAGGGGTGGGCAAAGACGAGAACGAAGGCCGCCACAAGGCATACGAGCGCTCCAACCAGTGCGGCAAAGATATGTGCGCGGCTGGCCAAAAGCGCCACAGCCGCACCGATGAGGATGGACGAACCCAAACGCACCCATGGCGGAGTGGGAATGGGGGTGGTGTGCTCGCGCATGGCACCGTAGGCAGCGTTGAAGTTCATGCCGCTAAGGCTACCATTCGAACATACACTTGCATGTGTCCGGGTGAGGGTTCATACTATTCGGGTGAATCAAACGAGTGTTCGCCTAGAAAAAGCGGTGGCCGGACTAAGTAGGTCGGACCGTGTGGCGATGCTGCGTACCCGCATGCGTGCTATGGAGCGTGGTCCGGAAGAGGAGCTGGTAGATACGCTTCCTGGCCTGGCACGTCTGCTTCCTGCGGGCGGCTTGGCGCGCCGGCACGTGGTGCACTGTGCTAACTGTCCAGCGCTTGTGGTGGAGCTTATCTGTCACCTCACCGCCCGCGGCGGGTATGTAGGTGTGGTGGGGTGGCCGGATTTGCTACTCGCACAAGTGGCCGAGGAAGGGGCTATTGAACGCGTGGTAACCGTGCCGGATCCGGGCGTGGATTCCTGGATGGTGACAGGGGTATTGGCGGAGGGACTAGACCTAGTCATCCACCATGGGCCACCCGGCGAGGTGAGCCCAACTAAGGCCCGGCCGGTACTGGCGAAGGTGCGCGGCGGGCGTGCGGCGGTGCTGACGGTGGGCACGCGCTTGCCCGGCACGGCGGTGGAGATAGGGGCGCAGGTGAGTGCCTATCGGGGCGTCGGCAAGGGCAGTGGGCGCATTCGCGGCGTGGACATGGACGTGGAGGTTACCTCGAAACAAGCGACCTCGCACGGGGTGCTCACGGTGGGCCAGCGGCGCCGGTTGGAGGCCGTATGAGGGTAGCGGCCGTGTGGTTTCCGGATTGGCCCATCCAGGCCGTCGGCGGGCAGAGCCCTATGGTTATTGCGCGCAATCACACGGTGGCGGTATGTGATAGAGCGGCGCGCCGGGCGGGGGTGCGGCGTGGGATGCGCCTGCGTCAAGCCCAAGCGCTGTGCCCCGAGGCGGCGGTGGTGGAGGCTAACCCGGACCGGGATGGTGCGGCGTTTGCGGAGGTGGCAGCCGGTTTGGATGCGGTGGCGTCCTCGGTGGAGGTGCTGCGCCCCGGCCTGGCCATTGTGGACGCGGGCGCGGCGCTGCGCTACCACGGGGAGAAAGCATTAGAGATGCTTGTCGACGCCTCTTCGTACGCCGGCTTCGATTCCACCCTCGGCGTCGCCGATGAGATTGCTACGGCTGTCATCGCGGCCCGGTACCGTGGCATGGGCGCGGTGGTGCCAGAGGGCGAATCGCGGGATTTTTTGGCCACCCAGCCCATAGGAGTGCTCGCCGCCGATGAGGCCTTGGGCTTTGATGCTGGGTTTGTTGCGCAGCTCGATAAGTTGGGCGTGCGCCGCCTGGGCGACTTAGCTGCACTGCCGTTTAAGCAGGTAGCTACCCGTTTCGGTGAGCCCGGGCGTCGCGCGCACGAACTGGCCCAGGCTCGTGCGGATAGGCGGGTGGCCCCAGAACTGGTACGCCCAGACCTGGCCGTGGAAATGGAAGAGTGCATCGAGCGCGTGGACGCGGCGGCCTTCGCGGCCCGCCAGCTAGCGGCCCGGCTGCATGCTCGTTTGGAGGAAGCCGGCAAGGTGTGCCTGCGGCTGCGCGTGGTGGCGGAGTTTGGCACCGGCGAGGAGTTGGCGCGGGTATGGCGCACGCAGGAAGCGTTGACGGAGCAGGCCACGGCGGACCGCGTGCGTTGGCAGCTCGATGGCTGGCTCACGCGTGCTACTGGTGAGGGCGCGGCCATTCGCCGCCTCGCGCTGGAGCCGGTAGAGGTTGCCGCCCCGTCCGCCACCGGCCTATGGGGCGGGGAGGGATCGCAGGAGCAGGTCAAGCGCGTTATCGCTCGGGTGCAATCGCAGCTGGGGGTTGACCGCGTGCTGCAGCCGCGGGCGGTGGGCGGCCGTGGAGTAGCCGAGCGCATCGAGTACGTGCCTTATGGTGAGCAGCGCGACGCACCGCCACAAGGTGAGTGGCCCGGCCGTATTCCGGCACCCCTGCCTGCGCGTTTGGGCGGTGGGCCTAATCATCCGGCTGCGCGTATCCGGCTTATCGATGCCGCTCGTCGCGAAGTATTTGTCACCGCCGAGGCTCTCCTTTCGGGGGTGCCAGTGGCATTGAGCTGGGGCGCGCATCGCTTCCGCGTGCTGGGCTGGGCCGGTCCCTGGCCGGTGGATACGCAGTGGTGGACTAATACCCCACAGCACGTAGCGCGCCTGCAGGTGGTGGGGCAGGCCGACTATGAAGAGCATCAGCGGGCCTGGCTTTTGGTATGGTCCGGCGGACGCTGGCGGGTGGAGGCGACCTATTAATCGCGAATATCGACTACGAGGCGGGTGGGGTTATCGAGCACCTGCACGGAATAGGGCTTGCGCGAGGTCATGCCGATGACGAATTGGCAGCGGCCCTCGTAGGTACCGCCGTTGACCACCTGGGTGACGACTCCCTCTACGGGGGCATCCACCACGCCGATGCGGGGATCGTCCTTCCCCGCCTCGAAGGGGTAAACCACGCCGTCGATATTGACATTGAGTGCGGTCTCGCCGGAGTGGTCAATAGTCTTGCCAGAACCCTGCTGCGTGGGCGAGTCGGCATAGTCTACGAACCAGCCGGGAGTGCCGCCGCCGTCGAGTTCAAAGACAACGCGTTCAAAACCCTCGTGCTGGCCGATGCGCACGTTGGTCACCGTGAGTTCGGAGGGGGCCTGCGGCCGGAGGGTTTTCATTTCCATATTGGCCTGGCCTAGCGGATTGAGCCGGGAGTTATCCGCAGATGCAGCCATGGTGGTGCGGTCCGTCTCTTGGGCGGCGCAGCCGCTGAGGAAAGCAGCGACGAGAAGCGTTGCGACGAGACGGACTTTCAACATGCCCCCTAGGTTATAGTTTCGGCCGTGAACTGTATAGCCGAGGGGGTATTTCGTAGCCGAATTGTGGCCAAGGGTGTGAGCTGAAAAGCAGAAAGGTTAGGCTTAGGTATATGACCGAGTTCTGTTCAGATATCCAGGTAGAGCCGCTGCCAGGCACGGCGAAGAAGGAATCCGTCTATGTGCTTTTTGAGTGGCCGGGCGGATGGTCGCGAGACGTGCTCGATGGCGATACCTTTGGGCCGGAGCTCACGGCGCAGCTCAAGACCAAGCTGAAGGGCGTGGCGGGGCTGCAGCTTATCCGCCGGCCGGGCCGTGACGGCCGCCAGGTAGGCAAGATGCATCGCTGCTACCTGGTGTGGGCCGAGCAGGGCGTGATGGAACTCGTGCTGCTGACGGGGCCGGAAAAGATCCTCGATCTGGACCTGACCGGGCCTGGCCGCAATGGGGGCGGCGCTTTGGATACGCCGCTGGTGCTGGTGTGCACGCATGCCAAGCGCGATACGTGTTGTGCGGTCAAGGGCCGGCCGCTGGCCGCGGAGCTGGTGGCGGAGTACCCAGATATGGTGTGGGAGACCTCGCACACGAAGGGGCACCGGTTCGCGCCATCGGTCATGCTCATGCCGTGGGGATATTCCTTTGGCCGCGTGAATAAAGAAGCCGCCGCGCAGATGATTGCGGCGGCGGCGAAGGGGAAGTATTTTTACC
This sequence comes from Corynebacterium sp. LaCa117, assembly GCF_046717765.1. Classification (NCBI taxonomy): domain Bacteria; kingdom Bacillati; phylum Actinomycetota; class Actinomycetes; order Mycobacteriales; family Corynebacteriaceae; genus Corynebacterium; species Corynebacterium sp. LaCa117. The sequence continues at coordinate 515,343 of NZ_CP177102.1, forward strand.
CGGCGAATCGCGGGCGCGGTATTTTCGGCCCGCGCGGCCAGGTAGCGGAGTTAGCGGTGGCCCGAGCGCTTATCGACGCCGACGAGGAGCTCTCCTACGGCCAACTCACCGCCACAGACGGCGGCGAGGTCAGCCACGTTGACGGCCGGCGCTGGCGCGTGACGCTCGAGGAGCGCGAGGTAGAAGGCGTGGTGTCTTCGTGTGGTGACGCCCCGAAGACGGGCCAAGCCATCGTAGCGACCGGCGTGGAGCCGGTCGCGGGGTAGGGCGGCGTCGGCAAGCGGGGGCTAGCGGCGCATGACCTTGGAGGAGAGCCAGTTGCCGAAGAACTGGGCGGCCTGCACCAGCACGATGATGATGAGCGTGGCCACGACGGTGACTTCCCATTCGAAGGCGCGGTAGCCGTAGACGATGGCAAAGTCGCCCAAGCCGCCGCCGCCGACGTAGCCGGCCATAGCGGACATGTCCACGATGGCGATAAACAGGAAGGTGTAGCCCAAAATCAGTGGGCCGAGAGCCTCCGGGACGATCACGGAGGTAATGATCTTCCACGGCGAGGCACCCATGGAGCGGGCGGCCTCGATAACGCCGGGGTCGATGGACACGAGGTTTTGTTCCACCACGCGGGCTACGGAGAAGGTCGCAGCGATCACCATGACGAAGGTGGCCGGTCCGCGGCCGATGGACCCGCCCATCACTATGACGGTCAGTGGCTGGGCAAAGGCCAGCAAAATGATGAACGGGATGGGGCGGACGAAGTTAACCAGCAGGTTGACAATGAAATAGACGAACCGGTTTTGCAGGATGCCGCCCGTGCGGGTGGTATAGAGCAGCATGCCTAGGCCAAGGCCGAGGATGCCGGAAACGATGAGGGTGGTCGAGACCATGATGAGGGTATCGACGATGGCGTCGGCCAGTGAAGGGCCGAGGCGGTCCCAGTTGGCTTGGGCGAGGGTGGTGACGGTCATCGTGCAATCTCCTCAATCTGGGTGGTGGTAGAAAGCGTGCGGTAGAACTCTTCGATGGCGTTATTGTCGCCGCTGAGCCGTACGGTCAGCTTGCCAAAGGAATGCTGCTGCAGCGTGGTGATGCCGCCGTGGACGACGGCGATGGATACGCCGGCTTCTTTGAGCCGGGCGGCGGCGGTGAAAAAGCCGGATTCCTCGGTGAGGTTGATGGTAAACAGGCGGCCTTCGTGCGCGAGCAGGTCGTCGGTTTCAACGACGTCGGGCTCGTTGCGCAGCGAGGTGGCTACGAACTTGGCGGCCACGGAGGTCTGTGGGTTGGAGAAGACCTCGTAGACGCTGCCTTGTTCCACGACGCGGCCGTTTTCCATCACGGCGACCTTATCGGCGATGGAGCGTACGACTTCCATCTCGTGGGTAATGACCACGATGGTGATGCCAAATTCCTTGTTTACCTGACGCAGTAGGTCGAGGACTTCCTGCGTGGTGGTGGGGTCGAGGGCGGAAGTGGCTTCGTCGGCAAGCAGCAGCGAGGGGTTGGTGGCCAGCGCACGGGCAATGCCGACGCGTTGCTTCTGGCCGCCGGAAAGCTGCTCTGGGTAGCTCTTGCCCTTGTCTCCTAGGCCGACGAAATCCAGCAGCTCTTGCACGCGCTTGGCGCGCTCCTGCTTGCCGACGCCCTGCAGCTGCAGCGGGTATTCAATATTGCCGGCCGCGGTGCGCGAGTTCATCAGGTTGAACTGCTGGAAAATCATGCCGATATTGCGGCGAATGCCGCGCAGCTTCTTCTCGGACATGCCGACGATATTGGTGTCATCAAGCAGGAGCTCTCCCGCAGACGGGGTGTCCAAGCCGTTGATCATGCGTACAAGGGTGGATTTACCGGCGCCGGAGTAGCCAATGATGCCGACAATTTCGCCGGGCTCAATGGTCATGGAGACATGGTCGAGTGCCTTAACTCGCGCCTTTTTCTGTTTAAAGATCTTGGTGATCTCGCGGAACTCGATTCGGGTGCCGCGTTGAGTGGAATCTGCCACGTGTTTGCGTCCTTAGTTAGGAAAGTGCCAAACCCCGCCGGGGGCTCCGGCGGGGCAAAAGCAAGGGTGATTAGTCCAGATCTGCTTCGAGCTTATCTAGGATCTTCTGCAGATCCTCCTGGCTGCGCTCCACCTCGACGGAGGTGCCGGCGGAGTCTTCATCGACGCCCTCCTGGACGGCGTCGGAATGCCATAGCTCGGCAAGCTTCTTGATGTCTTCGTTATCGGCGTCCTCCTCGCGAACGGCGAAGACATTGATGTACGGTTCTGCTTCTTCAGAATTTGGATCGTCTTGGAAGATGGCAGTCTTCGGATCGATGCCGGCGCGCTCCAGGAAGGAGTTATTGATAATCGCCGGGGTGCCCTCGCCGTGCGCGGACGTGGTCTGTGCGGCGTCTACCGGGGTGACCTTGACCTTGGACTTCTTTTCATCAATGTCCAGCGGGGTGGGCTCCAAGTTGTCCTTGTCCTTCAGGGTAAGAAGGCCGGCCTGGACTAGCACGTTAATGGCGCGGGCCTGGTTGGTGGAGTCATTCGGGATGGCGACCTCTTCGCCCTCGATGCCGTCGAGGGAGTCGTGGTCCTTCCAGAACAGCGCCAGTGGCACGATTTCGGTGGCCACGATAGGCACCAGGTTGGTGTCATTGCCGTGGTTGTACTCCGCTAGGAACTTCAGGTGCTGGAAGTTATTGGTATCCAACTCGCCCTGATCCAGAGCCTGGTTTGGGGTGTTGTAATCCGCGAAAGGCTGGATATCAATGTCATAGCCAGCGTTCTTCGCTTCCTGCTCGAACGCTACCCACGCCTTCTTGGCGTCGTCGGTGGTGCCCACCTTGATGGACTTGGAATCATCGGAGGAGCAGGCCACCAAGCTGGTGGAAGCGATAGTTACAGCGGCGGCAGCAGCCACTACGCGACGGATCTGCATGGGGTTCCCCTTCTTGTAGGAGTGGAAATAAATTGACTGTCTAGCAACTTAGCAATCAGCGAACCGCTTTGTCTATTGTCGCCATCACGTCTTACGGGCTTGTATAGAACAATATTTCGATATTACGCTGTGTGGAGTGGAATTTAATGGCGGAAAAGCACTGTCGTGGTCGCGGGTGGAGCGCATCCTCTCTGGCCGCGAATCTGCTGCGCCCGTGCCGGTTAATCATCTTCATAGGCCAGCGGATTCTGCTCAGCGCGGCCATTCCGCTGTCCCCTTTGTGGAGTTGCACGCGGTAAGTTCGTATAGCTTTCTTGACGGCGCTGCTGAGCCGGAAGAGCTGGTTGGCCGGGCTGTGGAGCTGGGGCTCGAGGGGCTGGCCATTGTGGACCGAGATGGCTTTTATGGGCTCATGAAATTCGCTGAAGCCGCTGCTAAAGCGAATCTCCCGGCCGTATATGGCGCGGAGCTATCGCTCGCGGAGGCTCCAGTGACTGTGCTGGCGCGCACCCCAGAAGGCTATCGCCGGCTATCGCGCCTTATTGCGCACGCCCGGATGGAAGCGGGGGAGAAGGATCGGGTGGATTATCCACCACTAGATGAGGTGGCACGCGAGCTGGAGGGGGAGTGCTTCTTCCTGGTGGGGCCGGAAGCGTTAGCAGAAATCGATAACCTGCTCGAAAGAATAAAAATAGACAGCATAGTTCTCGAATATTCGTGCAGCATGTCCCCTGAAGACGCAGATCGGCGCCGTTTCCTCGATAAATACAATAACCTGCGGGCCATCGCAACCGCACGGCCCGCGGCGGCGACCCGCGACCAAGCTCGGCTCGCCGCCGCCAAGCGCGCCTTGGCTCGCCGCGAATCTCTTGCGGTCGCTGCTCCGCACGCCCACCCCATGGGAGCAGGGTGGTTGCGATCCGGCGAGCAGATGGCCCAGCTTTTGCCTGACCGGCCGGAGCTTATTGCGGAAACTGTGCGTCTGGCTCGCGAGTGTTCCTTTACCTGGGATGCGCTTGCCCCGAACCTGCCGCACTTTCCCGTTCCGGAGGGCCATACCGAGATGAGCTGGCTGAAGCATGAGGTCTGGCGCCGTGCCAAGGAGCGTTATGCCTCGCGGCCGGCCGAGATTAGGCAGGCGGCGAAGAAGCAGATTAGGCATGAGTTGGGCGTCATCAAGCAGCTAGGCTTTCCGGGCTACTTCCTAATCGTGTGCGACCTGGTGGATTTTTGCCGGCGTGAGAATATTTTGTGCCAGGGGCGAGGTTCGGCCGCTAACTCCGCCGTGTGCTTCGCGCTGGGCATTACCAACGCCGAGCCTATTTCCGCACAGCTGCTCTTCGAGCGTTTTCTTTCCCCGGACCGCGATGGCCCGCCCGATATTGATATCGATATCGAGTCCGGCCGCCGTGAGGAGGTAATCCAGTATGTCTATCGCACCCACGGCCGTGATCGAGCCGCGCAGGTGGCCAATGTCATTACTTATCGCCGCAAGGGCGCGACCCGCGATGCCGCCCGCGCGCTGGGGTATCCGCAGGGCTCGGCCGATGCGTGGTCGAAAGGAACCTCTGAGCCGCCTGCCGACGTCTCCTTATTGGCCGAGCAATTCCTCGGCCAGCCCCGCCACCTAGGAATCCACTCTGGTGGCATGGTGCTGTGTGACCGACCCATTGCGGACGTAGTCCCCATGGAATGGGCCCGCATGGAAAACCGCTCCGTGCTGCAATGGGATAAGGACGATTGTGCGGCCGCCGGCCTAGTGAAATTCGACCTGCTCGGCCTTGGCATGTTGGAGGCGCTGCACCACATGATCGATGCCGTGCGCGCTACCACCGGCCGCGAGGTGCACTTGTGGGAGCTCGACCTCGCCGAGTCGGAAGTCTATGACATGCTCTGCCGCGCCGATGCGGTGGGCGTCTTCCAAGTGGAATCCCGTGCGCAGCTAGCCACGCTGCCACGCTTGAAGCCGCGCCGTTTCTTTGACCTAGTGGTCGAAGTCGCGCTTATTCGGCCCGGCCCCATCCAAGGCGGGTCCGTGCATCCTTACCTGCGCCGCCGCGATGGCCTAGAAGAGGTCACCTATGACCATCCCGTGCTGGAAAAGTCTCTGGGCAAAACCCTGGGCATCCCGCTCTTCCAAGAGCAGCTGATGCAAATTGCCGTAGACGCGGCAGGTTTTTCCGGCGCCGAGGCTGACGACTTACGCCGCGCCATGGGGTCGAAGCGCTCCCCGGAAAAGATGGCCGCGCTGCGCAGTCGTTTCTATGCCGGTCTACGCGAGACCAATGGCATCGAGGGTGAGTTAGCCGATAAGCTGTGGATCAAAATCGTGGCCTTTGCCGCCTATGGCTTCCCCGAATCGCACTCGCAGTCCTTTGCCTCGTTGGTGTATTTCTCCGCGTGGTTTAAGTATCACTACCCGGCGGAATTCTGCGTGGGCCTGCTGCGCGCGCAGCCGATGGGCTTTTATTCCCCACAGTCGCTCATCCAAGATGCCCGGCGCCACGGTGTGCGGGTGCTGCCGGTGAGTATCAATGATTCTGGTGCGCAGGCCCGGGCGACGAGGTCGGGCGAGATTCGGTTGGGCCTGAACCTCATCAAGGGGCTAGGGGAGTCCGCCGCCGAGCGCGTGGAGGCGGCCGCGCCTTTTGCTAGCGTGTCCGATCTTTCGCGCCGGGCGGATCTCAGCGTGGAGCAGGTGGAAGCGCTGGCCACGGCTGGAGCATTGGAGTGCTTGGGGCTGGATCGTCGTCAAGCGTTGTGGCAGGCCGGAGTTGCCGCCACCGAGCGCGAGGGAATGCTGCCTGGCACTTCCGCGCTGGCTGCACCGCACCTGCCCGGTATGTCCGCTTTCGAGCTTATGGCTACCGACGTCGCCGCCACGGGCGTGACCCATAACCAGCAGCCGATGGAGCTGGTACGTGCCTCGCTTGCCGACGTCCTCCCTGCCTCCCAGCTCCCCCATGTTCCCGATGGCACCCGCGTGCGCATCGCTGGCATCATTACTCACCGCCAGCGCCCGCGCACCGCGTCAGGTCTGACCTTTTTGGGTGTAGAGGATGAAACCGGCCTGATGAATGTGATGGTTTCGCCCGGATTGTGGTCGCGGCACAAGGTTGTGGCCCGCACCGCCCGCGCAATGATCATCCGTGGCATCGTACAAAATGCTACCGGGGCGGTCAGCGTGGTCGCGGACAAGCTCGAACCACTGGACTTTGGCGAATTCCTGTCCCGCGGCTCCCGCGATTTCCGCTAGTTTCCTCCGCTGCGCAGCTCGTCCGCGTTGAGTTTATTGGCCAATTCTTTGGCTACCGCAAATGGAATCCACAGCAGTTGGATGTAGATGAGCTTGGCAAAGAAGATGGCGATATTAGCCCCCGAGGTCGCCTCCTCGGCTGCAACCTGCTCCGTTCCGAGAAAGCGCAGGCCGAATGCGGTGGCGCCGGCGACGAGAAAGAGCACTATAGAAATAACCACTGCGGTCTTAAGTCCTGTGTCGCGGGCGTCGGTATGCAGGCGCAGTTCGTACTCATCCATCTCCGTGGTGGGTACATCGAGGCGATGGATGGACTGCCGGAGCCACGTGGTGCAGATGGTGGCCGCGATACCGGCAATCGGCCATAGCAAGTTAGACAAGCCGAGCGTGAAGAAGTGCAGGGCCGCAGCCACGATGGCCAGGCCGAGGAAAATGTCGCCGGCCAGGACCAGGCGCTTGCGGCGAGAAACGGGGGCGGGAATCGTGTTAGCCATTAGGAATTCTTCCTATAGATTTCAGTGGACATAGGGGCAAATTCCTGGCGGGAAAAGATAGCCTCCACGGGGAGGTCAAAGACCTCGCAGACGCGGAAGGCTAGGTCCAGGCTGGGGGAGTGGTCGCCGCGCTCAAGCGCGCCGACGGTCTGAGGGTTGACGTCGATGGCCTCGGCCAGCTGCGCGCGCGACATGTCCCGTTCGGCGCGCAGCACACGAACCCGGTTATAAATGGGTGCGGAGGGCTTCTTCTTTGGGGACATAAGTCAAAGTATTGCATAAACCCAACACTCTGGCAAGGGTTGCTACTCGACGCTGAAGATATCCCCTGGTTGGCAGTCCAGTGCCACGCACAGCGCTGCCAGGGTGCTAAAGCGTACGGCCTTGGCGCGATTATTCTTCAGAACGGAGAGGTTAACTGGGGTGATGCCCACTTCTTTAGCGAGCGCCGCGCCGGTAATGTTGCGCTCTTGCATAATCCGGTCGAGATGGCAGATTACTTGGGGTTCTTGTGGCTTAGACAAGGCCGTCCACCTCTTCTTCCAGCTTGCAGCCGCGCTTGATGGCGGCCGAGAAGAGCTGCAAGGTGCAGATGAAAAGGTAGGGAAGCGCAAGCTCGCCAAGCGACGTTCCATCCTGGCTGGCCCACCAGTCGATTCCAAGCTGTGAGGAAGCCCAGTTATTGCCTAGGCCTTCGAGCATGAACCGTCCGATAAACCAGACGAGGATGCCAATGGTCATTCCATTTAGGGGGCGGATATTTTTCGTATTAAAAACCTGCCCGCGAAGCATCGGCTTAACCAGGCGATAGGCAAAGAACGCGATGATTAAGATGGCCGCAATCTTGACGACGAGCGCCGCGCTAAGTAGCCACAATGGTCCACCGTCGAGGTTGTGCTTGTTGAGGCCTTCCGGAACGGCCGCGCTCAGTGCGGTGGAAAAGCGGCCGGTGGCAAGATCGCGCAGGTAGGTGGGGCCGAGGATGATGATGGTGAGGAGGGCGAGACCGGCTGCCGCATTAATTTCGCGGCGCTCGGCCTTGGGGGTGGGTTGTGGGGTGGTCATGACAATCCTTTCCGTCGATCCCTTATCGACTTTCGATGTTGTCGTAATTCGATAATATCGATTAACGATAATGTGCGCAAGGGATGGGCCCGATTGATACTGTCAATAGCTATGAGCGAAGAAATGAATCCCGTCTCGCCGCGCCTTGTGACCTCGCGCTATATCCACCACCTGAGCTGGATGTTTCTGCTCGCCGCGGCCGCCGCTGCTGCAGGCTTCTGGTGGACCCCGTGGTGCTACTGGGCGGCCGGCATCTTCGTTGCCCTTTTCTTCTGGCTGCTCTGGCTCATCCCTGCCCAAGTGCGCAATATGGGCTGGCTCGAGACCGACGATGAGCTACTTATCACCCGCGGCAAGCTCTGGTACACCTTCACCGTCGTGCCCTACGGCCGCATCCAATTCGTCGACGTCACCTCCGGGCCCATCGACCGCGCCCTTGGCCTGAAAAAGCTGCAGCTCCACACGGCTTCGGCCAGCACGGATGCCACCATCAAAGGCTTGGAAGCCCCGCTTGCCGACGCCCTCCGCACCCGCCTTGCCCACCAAGCCCGCGAACGGATGAGCGGCCTATGAGCCCCCAACCGAACTTCCGTCGCGTCCACCGCCTTACCCCACTGCTGCGTCTGTGGTCGGTCATTCTGGCCCTCATCGCAGCCTTCGCTCTCAACCTGAACATGGAGGCCCTGCGCGATATCTTCGCCTTTATTACCGGCGAACACCGCGGCGAGGCCTTGCGTGATACCGCCCTTGCCCTCGCCGGTTTCATCGCGGTCTGCGCGGTGGTGTGGCTTGCCTCCGGCCTATGGTGGCGCCGCATGGGCTATCAGCTCGGCGCGGAAGAGCTTTCCCTGCGCCGCGGCCTCTTATCTGTCCAATTGCGCACCGCGCGCTATGACCGCACCCAGGCCGTTGACGTCGTGGAACCCGTCATCGCCCGCCTCTTTCGTCTCGCGGCCGTGCGGGTGGAAACTGCGGGCGGCCAATCTTCTGTCATCGAAATCGCCTACCTCAAAAAGTCCGACGCTGAGGCCCTACGCGATGACATCCTCGCCCGCGTTCACGGCGCTCCCACCTCCCAAACCGAGGCGCCGGCCGAGGAATCGGCTGAAGAACCGGCCGAGGAACCAGCTCTCGTGCCCGAGATCCCCATCGCCCGCTCCCTGATTGCGGCCGCGTTGCGCACGTCCACGCTTTTCCTCGTCGGCTTCCTTATCCTCGTTGTGGTTACGCGGCTGCCGCTCTCGGCCGCGCTGCCCATCCTCGTCGGTGTGCTGCCCACTGCCTGGAACGTGCTCGATTCTTCCTGGCGTTATACCGCCCGCACCGACGGCGAGGTACTCAATATCACCTACGGCCTGGCTGATCGCCGCCGCCAAAGCATTCGCCTCGACCGCATCCACGCCGTACAGATAACCCAGCCGTTCCTCTGGCGGCCCTTGGGCTGGTACGAGGTACGGGTCTCGGTGGCGGGGTATGGGGCGTCGGCAAGCGGGAAGGCTTCTGGTTCCACCCGCATCCTGCCGGTGGGTACCCTCGCCCAAGCCCGGCAATTCCTGCCGGCCGACGCCGCGCCCACCTACGCCTCGCCAGCCCGTGCCAAGTGGGTTTCCCCGCTGGACTACCGCCAACAAACCGTGGCGCTTACCGGCGGCTACGTCATAGTGCGCAACGGCCGGCTCAATCGCCGCGTCAAGGCCATCCACACTTCCCATATCCAGGAGCTGACCTACCGTCGCGGGCCGATTTCCCAGGCGCTCGGCCTAGCCACCGTCGGCCTCGACCTAGTCCAGGGCCCGGTGCGCATGGATGCGCGCAACCTCACGCTTGCCGACGCCACCGCACTCCTTACCCAGCTACGTTCCCGCCAACTGCCGGATTTTAAACCGCCCCGTTAAATCCCAATTGGCGCCACGCCTCAAATACGGCCGTCGACGCCGAATTCGACAGGTTCATTGAGCGCCTCGCCGGCACCATCGGAATGCGCACACGATCCGTCACGCGCGGATGGTTAATATGCTCCTCCGGCAGGCCGGTGGGCTCCGTGCCGAAGAGTAGGACATCGCCTTCTTGGTATTCGATATCCGTAAACCACTTATCCGTATGCGTGGTAAACGCGAAGACGCGTGCGCCCGGCAGCGCGTCCATGCAGGCCTGGAAGTCCTTGTGAATCTGCACATCGGCCAAATCGTGATAATCCAGACCGGCGCGCTTTAAGTGCTTATCGTCGAAATTGAAACCCAGTGGCTCAATCAGGTGCAGGCTCGCGCCCGTCACCGCGGCCGTGCGAATCGCGTTGCCCGTATTAGTAGGGATGACTGGGTTATCAAAGACAATGTGCAGCTGGCTCATGCCTTCAGTCTAGGATGGTGGCTATGAGCGCTACCAAACTAGATGGCACACTGTACCGCGACGAGATTTTTTCCGACCTTGCCCAGCGCGTGTCCGCGCTGAAGGAAAAGGGGATTACCCCTGGCCTGGCGACCGTCCTCGTAGGCGAGGATCCGGGCTCCCAAGCCTATGTGAAGATGAAGCACCGCGACTGCGAAAAGCTTGGCATCAACTCCATCCGCAAGGACCTGCCGGCCGATATCACCCAGGAAGAACTAGAAGCCGTCATCGATGAACTCAACGCCGATGGTGCCTGCACCGGCTACATCGTCCAGCTCCCGCTGCCTAAGCACCTGGATGAAAACGCCATCCTCGAGCGCATTGACCCCGCCAAGGATGCCGATGGCCTGCACCCGGTTAACCTGGGCAAGCTCGTGCTCAACGAGGACGCACCCCTGCCGTGCACCCCGAACGGCTGCCTGCACCTTTTGCGCCGCTTCGGCGTTGAGCTCAACGGTGCCAAGACCGTGGTCATCGGCCGCGGCGTTACCGTTGGCCGCCCCATCGGCCTGATGCTTACCCGCCGCAGCGAGAACTCTACCGTCACCCTGTGCCACACCGGCACCAAGGACTTGGCCGCTGAGACCCGCGAGGCCGATATCGTCATTGCCGCCGCCGGCCAGCCCCACATGCTCACTGCGGACATGATTAAGGAAGGCGCCGCGCTTCTCGACGTCGGAGTTTCCCGCGTCGACGGCAAGCTCACCGGCGACATCCACCCAGATTGTTGGGACAAGGCCGGATACGTTTCCCCGAACCCAGGTGGCGTCGGCCCGCTGACCCGTGCCTTCTTGGTGCGCAATATCGTCGAGCGCGCGGAAAAGTTGGCGTGAATCTAGATAATCCGCACGACGCCGAGCTCGCGCCCTCCCCACTGCCGCCCGCCGCGCAGTGGGCAGCAATCGGCCTCTTCGTGGCCGGCGTGGTCGTCTCCGGCGGCTATGCCGTCTTCGAATACTGGCGGCGAGCCACATTCCTCCTCGGCCTGGCCTTGCTGTGGCTCACCGTGGTCCGACTGACGTGTGATTCCAGTCGCGTCGGCGTGCTGGCCGTACGCTCGCGCCGCTTCGACGCCTGCTTTACCGGCCTGCTCGGCGCCACGATGGCCTTTTTGGCTTTTTCGGTGGACTCGCTCGGCAGCTAGTTATCCACAGGTTTTTGTAGAGCCTTCACCTATGTCGGTCTGAAAGGGTGTGGTTCGGCCGGTTATCCACAGGCTCCGGGCCGCCATCGCGCGCCGATACGCACGGCCGTCTTAGGCTCGGGGCCATGATTTCGAACTACCTGGCTGCCGTGAACTCCCCGATGGTGCTCATCGAGGAGTGCGTTGGGCTGTCGGTAGAAGAGCTCGTCGATAAGGGCTTTAGCGATCGTGAAGCCGCCGAGTTCGCCCGCCTTGCCGATACCTACTTCGGCCGAACCTCCTTTGGCGCCAAACAGCGCGCCGCCCGCCGCACTTCGCTGCCGCTCGACGCGCTGAAAATTATCGAGCACTTCGCACAGAAGATGAAAACTCAGCGGGCGGCCTGGGCGCTGCGCGAGGAACTATGCTCCCTGCGCCTTTCCACCAGCGAGATTGAAAAGCGCGCCCGCCGCCTAGTGCGCGAGGAGCGCACCACCAAGCGCTCCGAAGGCGTGCGCTTGACCCGCCGCCGCGATGACCTGTGGACACTGACAATTACCGCCGAGTCCGAGTTGGTTGCAGAAATTAATAACCACGTCTCCACCGTCGCCGATGCTCGTCGCGTCTTTGCCGAGGGCGCCTCTACTTCCACAATCACCACCAATGTGGTGCTCAACCTGAATGAGATGGTGAAGGTCACCCACGGCGAGGACGTCACCTTGCAGCTGACCAATGGCGCGCAGATATCTGGTGCGGATCTTGTCCGCCGCGCGCTTTCCGACGTCGGCCTTTTCACCCTCATCCACCCCGTCACCGGCCCCGTAAACCTCTATCAATCGCGGCGCTTGGCTACATGGAAGCAACGCCAAATGGCGATGGCAGAAAACCCGGTGTGCCCGTGGCCCGACTGCCACACGCCGGCGGATGAATGCCAGGTCCACCATCTCACCCCGTGGCTGCTCGGTGGGGACACCAATCCCGAAAACCTCACCATCGCGTGCAAATATCACAATGCTGTGAACGACGATGACCCCAATGCGCCGCCGCGCCGTGGCCGGCTCGAGCGCCGCCCCGGCGAAGGCATCGTGTGGCGCCCGCCCTGGGCTACACCGCGCGAAGAGCGCTGAGCCGCGTCTCGCCTCTGCTCGCCCCGTCAATCTATAGTCCCAGCGCAGCGTGCCGCACCGCTTACCGCTAGTGCGCGCTGCGCGGCTTTGGCGATCCCAGACTTGGCGGGTTCTTAAATCGTGTACTCAGTCGGATCGCCGGCCGCAGAATCGATGCGCGGGTCCGGTTGGGAAAGGGTGAGGAAGTTGCGCAGGATGCGATCCATTTGGCGTGATTCTGTAAGAAAAGCGTCGTGGCCTACCGGGGAGACAACCTTCGCCATAGCCAACAGATTTCCCAGATTGCGCGAGATGTGTTCTTGCTGATGGTACGGGTACAAGATATCCGTGTCCACGCCGACGACCATCGTTGGCACCTCGGACGAGCCCAGCGCGCGGTTGAGGCCGCCGCGGCCGCGGCCGATATCGTGGCGGTTGAGCGCCTCGGTGAGGGTGACGTAGGAGCCGGCATCGAAGCGATCGGCCAGCTTGATGCCTTGATAATCCAGGTAGGAGTTAACGGCAAAGCGATTATCGCGGCGGCGGTAAGGCCCGAGCGGGTTCTCGCCGGTCTGTGCCTGAACGCCGAAGCGCTCGTCAATTTCTTGTTCGCCGCGGTAGGTCAGGTGCGCAATGCGACGCGCGGCCGCCAGCCCCTCGCGCGGGCGCTGGGCGGAAGCGTAATAATCGCCGCCGTGCCAGAACGAATCTTGCTCGATGGCCGCGATTTGCGCCGACTGGATGCCAATCTGCCAAGCAGAGGCGCGGGCCGAAACGGCAATGACGCAGGCTGCGTCGAGGAAATCGGGGTGCATCAGTGTCCACTCGAGCGTGCGCGCGCCACCCATTGAGCCGCCGATGACGGCATGCACGTGGGTGATGCCAAGTTCATACAATGCGGCACGCTCGGCCTCAACGAGGTCGCGCACGGAAAGCGCGGGAAAACGTGAACCCCAAGCACGGCCATCGTCTGGGCGCGGAGAAGCCGGGCCGGTAGAGCCTGCGCAGCCGCCCAGTGCATTGGTAGCGATAATGCACCACTTCGTCGTATCCAGCGCCTTGCCAGGGCCCACCAAGTCGGCCCACCACTCGGCCACATTCGAGTCCCCGGTAAGCGCGTGTTCGACCAGGATGACGTTATTGGCGCCATGGGGATCGCCGAGGAGGTGGCCGAAGCGGTGGTAGGCAACGTGGGCGTCGGCAAGCGTGGCGCCGGCTTCGGTGTGAAAATCGCCGATGCTAACTAACTTCATGCCAGTGCGTTAAAGCCCAGCTCGAGGTCCGCGATGATGTCATCGATGTGTTCGATGCCCACGGACAGGCGGATAGTGGATTGGGTAATGCCGGCCGCTGCCAGCGCAGGTTCATCGGATTGCGAGTGCGTGGTGGTCGCCGGATGTACGGCCAGGGAGCGGGTATCGCCGATATTGGCGAGGTTGGAGTGGAGCTTGAGGGCGTCGATAAACGCCCAGGCTTCTTCGCGGCCGCCGTCGATGTCGAAGGAGAGCACGGAGCCCGTGTAGGCGTAGCCGAGCTTTTCCTTGGTGGCCTTATAAGGCGAGGAGTCCAGGCCGGCGTAGTTGACCTTGGTGACCTTGGCGTGGCTTTCTAGGTACTCGGCGACGGCTTGGGCGTTGGCATTGTGCTTTTCGACGCGCAGCCCCACCGTCTCAATTCCATTCAGCGTCAGCCAGGCGTTGAAGGGGGAGATGGCGGCGCCGGTATCGCGCAGCAGGCCGGCGCGGGCCTTGAGCGCGAAGGCTGGGGCGCCGAGGTCGGCGTATTTGAGTCCGTGGTAGGCCTCATCCGGGGTGATGAAATAGGGGAATACGGGCTCGCCGTTGCGGGTGACGGTCCAGTCGAAGGAGCCGCCGTCGATAATCGCGCCGCCGACGGCCGAGCCATTGCCGGTGTAGAACTTGGTGGTGGAGACCACGACGATATCCGCGCCGAGGTCCAGCGGCCGGGCGAGGGCAGCGGTGGCGATGGTGTTATCCACGATGAGCGGGACCTGGTTATTGTGGGCGACCTCGGCGATGGCCGGGATATCAAGGACATCGGCCACGGGGTTGCCGAAGGTCTCGCCATAGAATGCCTTGGTATTTGGCTGAACGGCATCTTGCCAGGAAGCCGGGTCGTCTGGGTCCTCGACGAGGGCGACGTCGATGCCTAGGCGCTTGAGCGTGACGGTAAAGAGGGTGGAGGTGCCGCCGTAGAGGCGCGGGGAAGTCACGATGTGGTCGCCGGCCGAGGCGAGGTTCAAAATGGCCGCGGTTTCGGCGGCCTGGCCGGAAGCGAAGGCTACGGCCGCGACGCCGCCCTCGAGGGAAGCGAGGCGTTCTTCCAGCGCGTCCTGGGTGGGGTTGGTCAGGCGGGTGTAGATGGGGCCGGCGTCGGAAAGATTGAAGCGGTTGGCCGCGTGCTCGGCGTCGTTAAAAACGTAGGAAGTGGTCTGGTAAATCGGCACATTGCGGGCGTTATGGTGCCCGTCGAGGTTTTGGCCTGCGTGTACAGAGCGGGTAGCGAAGGACCAGTTGGAATTGGAGTTATCGTATTTCGTCGTCATGCTTGGCAAGACTAGACCAAGCGGTATGTCTTGCGGACAAAAGCGGGAAAACCCGCTGGCAGCGACGAGAATAAAAATAGACCAAGCGGTCGGTGTGGCGCTTGGTCTGGTGGGGTGTCTTTCTTAGCTGCGGCGGTCGTGCTCCTCGAGCTGATTAGCAATGCGGCTAGTATTCGCGCGGGTGTCATTGCTATTGCGTACGAGCTTGACCACGAGGGCGATAATTCCAGCGAGGATAAGGACGAAAACGAGGATGAGAAGGAGCTCAATCGGACCTAAAGACATCTATTACCTTTCGTTTATAAACGTGGGCTTTATGGTATCACCCCTGTAAAGCGGCCGCGACTGCAGAAAGGCTTTCGCGTAGCTCGGTATCGCTGAGGTGGCCGAAGCCGAGTACAACGCCGTTTTCGGCATCAGCGCCGCCCCAGTAATCGCGCAGTGGGGTGAGTTTGATGCCGCGGGCGGCGGCGCGGGGGACAACGGCCGGATCGCACAGCAAGACCGCGTGGAGGCCACCGTGGATGGGTAGGAGCTGGGCGCCATCGATGGAGCCCAGCGTTTCGGCCACTAGGTTGCGGCGGCGTTTATAGGTGCGGCGCATGCGGCCGGTGTGGCGTCGTAAAGCGCCGCTGGCAAGGTAGTGGGCGAGCGCGGCCTGGGGGATGGAGCCGACGGGTTGGCCGAAGATATCGCGCACACGGTCCACGGCGGGGCGCAAGCGTGGCGGGAGGACGAGGTAACCGCACGCAATCGAGGGGGAAATGACGGAAGAAAAGGTCCCGAGAAGCACGGTGTGTTCTGGGGCGAGTGCGGCCAGGGCAGGCAGCGGCTGGCCGACGTAGCGCAGCTCGGAGTCGAAGTCGTCCTCGATGAGGAGGGCGTCATGTGCGCGGGCCCATTCGACAAGTTCGGCGCGCCGGGCTGCAGGCAGGGAGCCGCCGTAGGGATATTGATGGCTGGGGGTGACGATGAGGGTGTCGAGATCGGCCGCGGGAACGGTGACGCCGTCGGGGCCGGTGGGGATTTCCAGCAGTGTGTGGCCGAGGGCCTGGGGGACCCGGCGCAGGCTGGGGTAGCCGGGGGATTCCACTCCCACGCGTAGCTGTCGGCCAAGAGCACGCAGGAGCACGGAGAGGCCGTCGCGGGCGCCGGCCGTGATGAGGATGCAGGCTGGGTCGACGTTAAGCCCGCGCATATGGCGCAGGTGTGCGGCGACCTCGCGGGGGAGGTCTCCGGAGGGGTCGACGGCCGCAGCGCGCCACGCAGCCCTCCATTCAGGGGTGAGGATTCCCGCGGTGTCGGGCAGTCCGGGCGTCAGTGACACCAGCTCGGGCTCGGCGGCCGGTATGGGGGCCGGCTCCGGGCGCGGGGCGCGGGCGTGGGGGAGTAGCGGGTTGATGACGGTGCCGGAGCCAACCTCGGCCGTAAGGTATCCCTCGGCCGTGAGTTGCTCGTAGGCGGTGACTACGCTGCCTCGGGAAACGCCGAGCTGGGTGGCTAAGGCACGGGTAGAGGGAACGCGCTCGCCGGGCAGGAGGACCCCGTCGGCAACCTGGGCGCGGAGGGCTGCGGCGATTTGCACGGGTAGCGGCCGTGTGTCGGAGGGATCGAGGTGGAGAGGCATTCCCCCATCATAAGTGGTCTAATCCAACACACTGAAAATGGCTCTTGTCTTGTACCAATTGTGTGGGCCACTATGTGACCTATGACTGAACAGGTAAATGAACAAGGGCGCGCCACTACGCGCGTGAAGCGAGGACTAGCCGATATGTTGAAAGGCGGCGTCATCATGGACGTCGTCACGCCGGAGCAGGCGCGCATTGCGGAGGATGCGGGCGCATCGGCAGTTATGGCGCTCGAGCGCGTGCCGGCCGATATCCGTGCGCAGGGCGGCGTGGCCCGCATGTCTGACCCAGAGCTAATTGAGGGCATCGTCGAAGCGGTGGACATCCCGGTCATGGCCAAAGCCCGGATCGGCCACTTTGTGGAGGCGCAGATCCTGGGCGAGCTGGGCGTGGATTTCATCGATGAGTCCGAGGTGCTCAGCCCGGCTGATTACGTCAACCACATCAATAAGTGGGACTTCGACGTGCCGTTCGTATGCGGCGCGACCAACCTGGGGGAGGCGCTGCGCCGCATCACCGAGGGCGCGGCCATGATTCGCTCCAAGGGCGAGGCCGGCACGGGCGATGTCTCGGAGGCCGTGAAGCACCTGCGCACGATTAAGGCCGAGATTGCCCGCCTGCGCCACCTGGATCGCGATGAGCTCTACGTCGCGGCCAAGGAGCTGCAGGCGCCGTACGACCTGGTCGCAGAGGTTGCGGAGACCGGCAAGCTCCCGGTTGTGCTTTTTGTCGCCGGTGGCGTGGCCACGCCTGCCGACGCCGCCCTTGTCCGCCAGATGGGCGCCGAAGGCGTCTTCGTCGGCTCCGGCATCTTCAAGTCCGGCGAGCCCGCCAAGCGTGCGGAGGCCATCGTCAAGGCGGCGACCCTCTACGACCAGCCGGCCGAACTAGCCAAGCTTTCCCGCGGCCTAGGCGAGGCCATGGTGGGCATCAATGTCAACGACGTGCCCGCACCGCACCGCTTGGCCGAGCGCGGATGGTAGCCACCGTTGGGGTGCTGGCGCTGCAGGGCGGCGTCGAGGAGCACCTGCGCATTCTCGATGGGCTCGGTGTTGCTACTCGCAGGGTGCGGGTGCCGCGGGACCTGGAAGGACTGGACGGGCTGGTGATTCCGGGCGGCGAGTCGAGTGTCATCGACAAGCTGGCGCGCAGCTTCGATCTGGCCGAGCCGCTTCGCGACGCCGCAGCTGCAGGCCTGCCGGTGCTCGCGACCTGCGCTGGGCTCATTTACTGCGCCCGCCAGATCGATAACCCCGCGCCGGGGCAGCAGACCCTGGGGCTGCTGGATGTGACCGTGCGCCGCAATGCCTTTGGCAACCAGCGCTTTTCCGAGGAACGTACCGTGCCGGTCGCGATGGGGGAGGACACTCTCGATATTGAGGCGAGCTTTATCCGTGCGCCCATCGTTACCCGCGTTGGCGACGGCGTCGAGATCATCGCGACGGTGCCGAGAGAAGGCGGTGACGCGGTGGTTGGCGTGCGCGAAGGACGCGTGACGGCGCTGAGTTTCCACCCAGAAGAAAATGGCGACGGCCGCGTGCACGCCGCCTGGCTCGATAGCTTCTAAACCCGCGCGCACACTAAAGCCGCCCCGCAGCAAAGCAATGAATGCTGCGGGGCGGCTTTCGCCTGGGAAGACTTACTTCTTCAGGCCGTCGATGATCTCGTTGAACTTAGCAACTGGGCGCATGACGGCAGAGGTCTTCTCGTCATTTGGCCAGTAGTAGCCGCCGAGGTCGGCGGGGTTGCCCTGGGCGTCGACAAGCGCCTGGGCGATCTCGACTGCCTGGGAGGACAGTTGGGAAGCTACGTCCTTGAAGGCGGCGGCGAGATCGGCATCGTCGGTCTGGTTAGCCAGCTCTTCGGCCCAGAAGGTGGCTAGGAAGAAGTGGGAACCGCGGTTGTCGATTTCGCCTACCTTGCGGGACGGGGACTTGCCCTCATTGAGCAGGCGCTCGGTGGCCTTGTCCAAGGTGGCGGCCAGGACGCCGGCCTTCTCGTTGCCGTTGGTTTGCTTTTCGTGGCGGAAGGACTCAGCCAGGGCCAGGAACTCGCCGAGGGAATCCCAGCGTAGGTGGTTTTCTTCTTCTACCTGTTGGACGTGCTTCGGGGCGGAGCCGCCGGCACCGGTTTCGAAGAGGCCGCCGCCGGCCATGAGTGGAACCACAGACAGCATTTTGGCGGAGGTGCCCAGCTCGAGGATGGGGAAGAGGTCCGTGTTGTAGTCACGCAGCACGTTGCCGGTTACAGAGATGGTGTCCTCGCCGCGGCGGATGCGCTCGATGGAGGTCTTGGTAGCGGTTACCGGGTCCTCGATGGAGATGTCCAGGCCCTCGGTGTCGTGGTCCTTAAGGTACTTCTCCACCAGGGACTGGATGTTGCGGTCGTGGCCGCGCTCTGGGTCGAGCCAGAAGATGGTCTTCATGCCGGACAGGCGAGCGCGGTTGACGGCGAGCTTGACCCAGTCCTGGATCGGGGCGTCCTTGGTCTGGCAGGCGCGCCAGATATCGCCTTCCTCCACGTCGTGGGAGATGAGGACCTCACCCTTGGAGTTGCGAACCTCAACAGTGCCCGCGGCCGGGATCTTGAAGGTCTTATTGTGGGAGCCGTACTCCTCGGCCTTCTGCGCCATCAGGCCAACGTTCGGCACGGTACCCATGGTGGTCGGGTCGAAGGCACCATTTTCCTTGCAGTCCTCGATAACAGCCTGGTACACGCCAGCGTAGGAGGAATCCGGAATGACGGCGAGGGTGTCCTGCTCCTCGTCGTTCTTATTCCACATGTGGCCGGAGGTACGGATCATGGCGGGCATGGAGGCGTCAATAATGACGTCGGAAGGCACGTGCAGGTTGGTGATGCCCTTGTGGGAGTTGACCATGGCAAGGTCGGGGCCGTCGGAAAGCGCGGCATCGAAAGCGGCCTTGATTTCTTCCCCATTGTCCAGGTTCTTCAGGCCCTCGTAGATAGCGCCCAAGCCGTTCTCGCCGTTGAGGCCGGCAGCCAGCAGCTCCTCGCCATACTTGTCATATACATCAGCAAAGAAAGCGCGGACGACGTGGCCGAAGAGGATGGGGTCAGAGACCTTCATCATGGTGGCCTTCAGGTGGGTGGAAAAGAGCACGCCCTCTTCCTTGGCGCGCTTGACCTGTGCAATGAGGAACTCATCCAGGGCCTTGGCGGACATGAAGGTGCCGTCGATGACCTCGCCCTTGAGAACCGGCAGCTCCGGCAGTAGGGTCTGCTCGCCGTCGGCGGTCTTAAGGACGATGGACAAGGTGTCCTCGTTTTCCAGGATGACGGACTTTTCATTGTGGCGGAAGTCGTTGTCCGCCATGGTGGCAACGTTGGTCTTGGAGTCCTTGGACCACTCACCCATGCGGTGCGGGTGCTTCTTGACAAAGTTCTTCACGGCCTCCGGTGCGCGGCGGTCGGAGTTGCCCTCACGCAGCACCGGGTTAACAGCGGAGCCCTTGACGGAATCGTAGCGGGCAGCGATGTCCTTTTCTTCCTCGGTGGAAGGATTATCCGGGTAATCAGGCAGGTCGTAGCCGGCAGCCTGCAGCTCGGCGATGGCCTTCTTCAGCTGCACCAGGGAAGCGGAAATATTCGGCAGCTTGATGATATTTGCTTCCGGAGTCTTGGCCATCTTGCCCAGCTCTGCCAGGGCGTCTTCGACCTTCTGCTCTTCGGTCAGGCGCTCTGGGAACTGCGCGGCGATGCGGGCGGCCAGCGAAATATCGCGGGTTTCCACGTCAATGCCAGCAGTGGAAGCGAAGGCCTCCACGATGGGCTTGAGGGAGTAGGTCGCCAGCAGCGGCGCCTCATCGGTACGGGTCCACGTAATCTTTGCCATGATTCTCCTAATTAACGTTGGAAAATTGTTCAAGTGCCCAGAGTACCGATTTTGTGGGCGGCATGTGGGCCAGTTTGCTGATAGTGATCCCCCATTTGCGCCCCTTGAAAAGGGTTGCGTGGCCAGCATCACCCACTGGCTGGCGGGGTGGAGATATTCACGAGCACCCGCTGCAGGCATGCTGCAGATAAACGCGGGGTGTACCCTCACACCCCATGAAAATCATCGACGAGCTAAGCCCGCGCAGCGCCCATGAACCCCGCATTCGGCGTCGTCCGTTGCCTTTGCAAACGGAGATTACCGCTGGTCGCCGCGCTATTGTCATGGTGGCGATGGCGCTTGGTGCCTTTGCCATTGGCACTACGGAGTTCGTGTCGATGGGCCTGCTGCCGCTTATCGCGGATGATTTTGGCATTTCGGAAGAAAACGCCTCAACCCTCATCACCATCTACGCGATGGGCGTGGTGGTCGGCGCCCCGCTGATTGCAGCCTTTACCGGCAAGCTCCCACGCCGTCGCTTGATCCTGCTGCTCATTGGATTCCTCGTGGTGGGAAACCTGCTATCGGTGGTGGCACCGAATTACGCCATCCTCATGGTGGCGCGCTTCATTGCGGGTATGCCGCACGGTGCTTATTTCTCCGTGGCGAACCTTTCGGCCGCATCCATGGCGCCTCCAGGCGGCCGCGGCAAGGCCATGGCCTACGTAGGCATGGGTCTGGCCATCGCCACGGTCATTGGGGTGCCGGCCGCGCAGGCGCTTGGCTCCGCGTTAGGCTGGCAGGCGGCCTACCTTGTGGTTGTGGCGCTGGGCATTATCACCGCCATTGCACTGTTCTTCCTGATGCCGCACATGACGGAGATGAAGCAGACCGATATCCGCACGGAGTTCGGGGCGTTTAAAAACAGCCAGGTGTGGTTCACCGTCATCATGGGTGTGGTGGGCTTTGGCGGCATGTTCTCCGTCTATACCTATATTTCTTGGACCATGACCGAGGTTGCCGGCATGGATCAGAGCCTCATTTGGGTGGTGCTCATGGCCTATGGCATCGGCATGACCATCGGCAATGCCTTCGGCGGCTGGCTGGCGGACCGCAACCTGGAGTTTGGCATCATCTTTGCCTTGGCCTGCCTGATCGTTATTTTGACGGCCTTTTATTTCCTCTCCGGGCACGCCATCCCGGCCACGATTTGCTTTGGCTGCGTGGCATTTATGGGCTCGACTTTGGTGCCTTCTTTGCAGCTGCGGTTGGTGCATGTGGCTGGCGACGCCCAGACTTTGGCCGCCGCGCTCAACCAGTCCGCGTTGAACATTGCGAATGCAGCGGGTGCGACCATTGGCGGCGCCGTTGTGGGTGCCGGCTGGGGCTACTCCGCTCCGGCACTGGCGGGTGCCGGCCTGGCGGCTGCGGGTTGCCTGGTGTGGGCTGCGACGATGTGGGATAAAAAGCGCCTTGCTCGCCATTCATAAACGGACCGATATGCTGGTTGCATGACCCTTACCATCGCGAGCGTTAACGTCAACGGAATCCGCGCTGCGTGTAAGCAGCGCAATGAAAATAATCCCGGCATGAATGCCTGGTTAGAGGCGACTTCGGCCGATATCGTGCTCATGCAAGAGGTGCGCGCTACCCCGCAGCAGGCCGAAAAAGCCTTGGCCCCGGCCCTGGAGGCGGGCTGGCACTTGGCTCTTGCCGACGCCGCCGCAAAGGGCCGCGCCGGCGTGGGCATCTTGTCTCGCACCCCGCTTGCCGACGTCGAAGTGGGCTTCGGCTCCTTTAGCGACGCCGGCCGCTGGATTGCCGCTACCACCCGCGATATTCGCGTCGCTTCTCTGTACCTGCCTTCCGGTGATACGGGTTCGCCGAAATTGGATGAAAAGTACCGCTTCTTGGACGAGTTCCAAGACATTCTGGCGGATAACTCAGCGCGCACGAACCCCGATGGCAGCCCGGCCGAAATGGTGATCGGCGGCGATTGGAATATCTGCCACCGCGCCCAGGACCTGAAGAATAATAAGACCAATGAAAAGAAGGCCGGCCACCTACCCGAAGAGCGCGCCTTCATGGACCACGTCTTTGGGGCGTTCCCGGATGATGAGCCGCAGGAAAAGAAGAACCTGGGGCAGTGGCAGGGCGTTGTCGACTACGCCGGCGGCGAGCCGTGGGCCCCAACCACAGAGCCACAGTGGTTCGACGTGGCCCGTCGCCTCCATCCGGACGAAGACGGCCCCTATACCTGGTGGACCTACCGCGGCCAGGCCTTTAATAACAACGCTGGGTGGCGCATCGATTATCAGGCGGCTACCCGTCCGATGCTGGAGCGCGCGCAGCGCACCTGGGTGGAAAAGGCCCCCACCGTGGAGCAGCGCTGGTCCGACCATTCCCCACTAGTGGTGGAGTACAGCTGATGACGCCACTATTTAGCGTCCTTTATGTAGTCGGCATTACGGCCGAGTCCATGACTGCCGCATTATCCGCTGGACGCCAAAAGCTTGACCTTTTTGGTGTCACCATGATCGCCTCCATGACGGCGCTAGGCGGCGGCACGGTGCGCGATATGATCCTCGATGACCCTCCATTTACCTGGGTAGAACACCCCATTTATCTGGTGATTGTCATCGTGGCAGCAGTGGTGACGGTGGGCATGTCCTTCCTTATGCACTACTTCCGGCATCTCTTCCTCATCTTGGATGCCCTAGGGCTCGCGGTCTTTTCGGTGCTGGGCACCCAAATCGCAGTCCACTTGGGCCACGGGTTCATTATCGCCTCGGTGTCTGCGGTGATTTCCGGCGTCTTTGGCGGCGTGCTGCGTGACCTGCTTTCAGATCGCATTCCGCTGGTCTTTTCCGGCGAATTCTACGCCGCTATTTCGGTGCTCGCCGCGGCGTTATTTATGGCGCTGTACCACGGTGGTCTAGCCGAAGAACCGGCTGCGATCATCACCGCCTCCGTGTGCTTTATTGCCCGCTTGGCCGCGATCTACTTCAAGAAGGGTCTGCCCGTCTTCGAATATCGCGATGCCGAACAGCAGATGGACCCGCGCCTGCGGTTGTCCGCGCGCATCGTGCGCGATGGCGCCCGCAAAGCCAAGCGCAAGGCAGGCGCGGCCACGCGATACGCCAGCCCCATCACGCGTCCGTTGACTAGGCCTTTAAGCCGCCCGTTTAAGAACAAGACACGAGCTTTTTCTACTGCGGCAGAGGGGGCGGACTACGACGATATTTCCAGCAACCGCATCGCGCGCCGTCCGAAGCAACAATCGATTACCCGGCCGAGTGGCCGGCACTCGCCAGGGGCGAGGGGAGTAAACGTGGAGCAGCAGTGGAGCTTTAATAAGGGGGACGTCGGCAAGCGCAAGGCGCCCAAACACAAGCAGTAGTGCTACTATGGGTAGGTCAAAAAATTCAGTAATCTGCAACGGAGAAAGTTCATGGCTCGCGCAATTATTTCTTTCGTCCTCGGCGCTGTAATCCTCGGCCTGAGCATCTGGTGGTGGACCGTTGTTGGTCCGTCCTTCGCTTTCCTCGGCCCCATCGTGCTCATGGGCGTAGGTGGCGCGCTGATGGTTTCCGGTTGGGCCATCCTGATGGACGTGGTCAGCCCCACCTCTCGCAAGATTTAAAATCTTTGCGTCGCATTCCCTCTGCCCTGTGGGTGGGGGGAATTTTTCGATCCGGGAGGGACACTGCTGGGGAAGGATGTGGACCGCGCGCCGGAGCTAGGGGGTAGGATAAAGCACCATGACTGCAGACAATTCCACCGTTTCCCGCGTCCTGTCCGGAATCCAACCCACCGCTGATTCCTATCACCTGGGTAATTACCTGGGAGCGCTCAAGCAGTGGATTGACCTGCAGGACGGCTATGATGCCTTCTACTTCATCCCTGACCTGCACGCGATAACCGTAGAGCAAAATCCCGAGGAGCTGCGCAACCGCACCATCGCGGGCGCCGCCCAGCTTATTGCCCTAGGCATTGACCCGGACAAGTCCACGCTCTTTGTCCAGTCGCACGTGCCCGCCCACGCGGAGTTGACCTGGGTCTTTCAGTGCCTGACCGGCTTTGGTGAGGCCTCCCGGATGACTCAGTTCAAGGACAAATCCGCCAAGCAGGGCTCGGATCGCACCTCGGTGGGCCTATTTACCTACCCGATCCTCATGGCCTCCGATATCTTGCTCTACTCGCCGGATTATGTGCCGGTGGGTGAAGACCAGCGCCAGCACCTCGAGCTAACCCGCAACCTAGCCGAGCGCTTCAACAATAAGTACGGCGAGACCTTCAAGGTACCGGAGCCGTTCATCCCGGAGGGTGCGGCAAAGATCTATGACCTGCAAGAGCCGACCTCCAAAATGTCTAAGTCCGGCGCCAACCCCAAGGGTTTGGTCAATCTCTTGGACGCACCGAAGACCTCGGCCAAGCGCATCAAGTCCGCCGTGACGGATGACTTGGGTTCGGTGGCCTTTGACCGCGACAACCAGCCAGGTGTGTCCAACCTGCTGGTTATCCAGTCTGCACTCACCGGTGAATCCATCGATTCCTTGGTGGAAAAGTACGCCGGCCAAGGCTACGGCCACCTCAAGGTCGATACCGCCGACGCGCTGCAGGAATTTACCACCCCGCTCAAGGCACGCTATGACGAGTTGATGGCAGACCGCGGCGAGCTCGAGCGCATCCTAGCCAAGGGCGCAGAGACGGCGCAAGAGATTGCCCAGCCGCTTGTCGATGCCGTCTATGAAAAGGTCGGCTTCCTTCCTCGCCTGCACAAGTAGTCGGCGGCTGCTTCCCCCATGCACCACCCCACAAAGGGACAAGTGGGCATTTGCCAGTTACTCTAGGTGGGATAAAAACTGTGCGAGCAAGAAGGGAAGCACGTGCCTACCACCACGCAATCCTCCTCGAAGAAGACGGACCACTACGGCATCGAACGCGCCAATGCCGACGATCCCGGTGCGGTAGATAAGATCCGCGCCAAGTCCGGATTCGTTGACCACCTCATGCGCATGAATGAGCGCTACGGTGCCGAAGGCGGCAACCAATTTGCCGCCGGCATCACCTATTACTCGGTGCTATCCATCTTCCCGCTCGCGATGCTGATCGTGGCTACCGTTGCCGCCGTCTTGGCCAACCGCGAGGACTTGCTCAATGATCTGCAATCCCAGATCACCAGTTCCCTCGATGGCGATATGGGCGATACGGTCAACGAGATCCTCGATACCGCCATTGAACAGCGCCGCGCCATGTTCGGCATCGGTGGTTTGACCACCCTGTGGTCCGGCCTGGGCTGGATGAATAACCTGCGCATCGGTATCTCGGCCATGTGGGGAATCGATGCCAACGAGGGCGGTTCCTTCTTGAAGAAGAAGTTGTCTGACCTAGTGGGCCTCATTGGCCTTATCCTGGCGTTCCTCATCGCCTTTGGCGTGACCGCCGCCGGTTCCTCCGGACTTACCCAGAAGATCTTTGAGTGGGTAGGAATCGAGTCCTTCCCGGGCATGGACTTGGTGATTTTCTTTGTCGGCTTGGCTGTGGGCCTATTGGCTAACTTCATCGTCATGTGGTGGCTGATTATGATCCTGCCGCGTACCAAGGTGCCGAAGAAGTCCGGCCTTATCGGCGCGGCCATTGGTGCGGTGGCTTTTGAGGTGCTCAAGCAGCTGTCCACGCTGATCATGTCCTCTGCTACCGGTAGCCCTGCCGGCGCGGTCTTTGGCCCGGTCATCGTGCTCATGGTGGTTATGTACCTAATCTGGCGCGTGGTGCTCTACATCTCCGCATGGACCGCCACCACCGCCGAGTCCCTGAAGTACGCTCACCCGCCGGTCCCGGAGCCGGCCGTTATTCGCGTCCGCAACGAGGTCAAGGAAGGCGCGCCTGCTGGTGCGACCTTCGGCATCGGTGCCGCTATAGGCGCTGCGGCCGTGGGCGCATGGAGCTTGTTGCGCCGTAAGTAAATCTCCTCCTTAGGGGTGAGGACGCAGCGGTCCTTTAGCTTTAGGATGAATCATTATGAACGCCAATGACATCGCCCCGAATCTTTATGAAGAATGGGGACTAGACCGCCGCGATAGCGAGCGGGAACTCTTAGTCTTACTGGAGTCCAAGGATTTATCGCTAGAGCAGCACGGCCAAGACATTGAAGATCCGCGGCGCGCGCAGCTGCGCATCGCTGCCAGCGTCTTGGGCTCTGCTGCCAAGCGGGCGGAATACGATAAGGCGTGCGCGGCGGGGGTGCGCCCCACGTGGGGAGACCTAGGGCAGCTGGGCGCGGTAGGGCAGTGGAACCCGCGGCCACAGCAAGCCCAGCAGCAGGCTCAGTCCTTTCAGCCCGGTCAGGCGGCGGCGCCAGGCCGTCATGCTAAGCAAGAACCACGATTTGCGCAGACCGCGAGCCCCTACGGGTCGCCCTATTCGCGCAATCCCTTTGACCCGCAGCACAATCCATTCCCGCCGGCAACGGCGAACGCGGCCGTCCCCGCACCGCTGCTACAACACCCAGCGCCTGAAATTAGCCAGCGCGCCGGTCAAGATGCGCGCATCGGCATGGCCATCTTGGACCTATTCTTTTTCTCACTCATCAGCGGTAGCTTCGGCGTCGCGCTGCTCTCCGGCGGTGTGGATGAGCTTTCGACGTTTATTGGCGGCGCCATTCTCTTGCTGCTCTATGTTTTGGGCACCGAGTGTTGGCTCGGCGCCAGCCCAGCCAAGCTGCTGATGGGCTACACGGTGCGCGATGTCGACACCAAAGAGCGGCTTAGCCTCACCCAGTCCGCTAAGCGCCAGTGGTGGCGCCTAGTCAATATCGTGCCGGGCCCCGGTACGGTCGCCAGCTGGGTGGGCGCCGGCGTGCATACCTTCACCATTTCGGAGAAGAATAACCGCCGCGGCACCCACGATGAGTGGGCTAACGCCGAAGTAGTGAAAAGGCACCCACGCACATAGCGAGCAGCGCCACGGCGCCGCCGATAACCCAGCCGAGCCAGCCCTGCACCCCGTCCAAGGAGGAGTTCACTGATTGCGCCTGGGTATCGGGCGCCGGCGTTGCTGCAGGGGACGCAGGGGAGTCGGCGTCGGAATGGGCGTCGGCAAGCAACTGCCCTACACCATCACCGGGATGCACCTTATAGGCCTCGTGCAGTAGCTTCTGGGCCTGCTCCCACGCGCGCGGGCCGTGCTCCACGGTGGTATCGAGCAGCACCGCTTGCAGCCGCCGGCCATGGCGGTCAAGCGCGCCGACGAAGGTATGGTGCGCGTCATCGGTAAAGCCCGTCTTGCCACCAATGCCATCCGGATCGTTGAGGAAGAGCCCGTTATCGTTGCCTAATTGGTAACCATCAAGGTCACCCCAGCCGGGGAACTCCACGGATTCCGTATCCACAATCCGCGCGAAGGTCGGGTTATGGAAAGCCGCGCGGTAAATGCGGGAAATATCCTCGGCCGAGGTAGACATGCCCGGGGCATCGAGCCCGGAGTAGCTGGCCGCGTAAGTGGAATTCGTGCCGATCTCGGCCGCCTTGTCATTGACCTTGCGCAATGTGGCTTCGTCCCCGCCCAATTCCTGTGCCAAGGCGTGCGCGGCATCGTTGCCAGAGGCCATGAGCAGGCCCTGCAAAAGCTGTTCCACTGTGTACGTGCCGCCTGGGCCGATGCCCACCGCTGAGCCATCAATCTGTGCCGATTCTTCGCCCACCTCGACCTTCTGGTGTAGGTCCAGCTCGTCGATGACCACCAGCGCCAGCAGCGCCTTGATGATGGAGGCTGGCCGGTAGCGGCCGTTAGGGTCCTTCATTGCGATGATTTCGCCGGAATCGATATCGGAGACCATCCAGGCCGCGGCCACCACATCTTTATCCACCTTGAACCCGTCGGGCAGGGTGGTGCCGCAGGCCTCATTGCTATCCACCGGCGGCAGCGGGGTGGGAGAAGCCTGCCCAGGAGCGAGGCGCTCCGAGGTAGTGGTGGCCTTTTCCGGGCGCTTGGCGTGCGGGCACTTATCGGTATTCGGGGCGGCGGTGCGTGTGGTGGTTGGAGCGGTCGGCGTTTCCGCCAGTGCTAGCGGCGGGCCGCTCGCCAGCACCGCGGCGAGAGAACAAGCGAGAATTCTTTTCATGACATGACACATCTTAGGCCCGTGCCTACGATGGGACGCATGCATGACGCGCCTTTGATTAGCCCTGAAAACAAGGACTCCGCCGCCGACGTGGTGGCCAAGCTTCCTAAGGTCTCCCTCTTTGAGACCATTACCTCCACGGCCGCTACGCCGGAGGAGCTTACCGCGACCATCCGTGAGCGCTACGAGGCCTTGGCCGCAGACGGCGTGGTCTACGCGGAATTGCACCTGGATCCAGCAGCGATTGGCTTAGACGCTGCCACGGTCGTCGAAGCCGCCGGTGCAGCCCGCATTCCTTCCCTCGACTCCCGCATCGTTCTGGCCGGCACGGCCCCTGAGGCAGCAGTGCCTGACGACGCCCCCGTGGTGGGCTACAACCTGCCGCAGGACCAGGCGAGCGCGGCCGCGGACTTCCGCGCCGCTTACCTGCCTACCCAGATTCACGTGGGCGAGGACTTCACAGAAGTAGAACGTGCCGCCCAGGCGGGCGTGAATCGCCTTATCCACCCGGTGAATATGATCGATGACTTCACTGCGAATATCGAAGGCATCGTGCCCGGTAAGGCCTCTGGCTACATCCGCGACCGCCTTATTCCCCTAGTCTTTACCCCACTGGAGGAGACCGAGGAGCTGACCGACCACCCACTGCCACTGCTGCAGCAGCTGGGCTTTACCTGCACCATTTCCTCGGGCGAGACCACTTTGACCAAGCAGTTCCTCGCGCTGAGTGAGACCTTTGGCTATGGGCTGGAGGAATTTTTCGATCTCACCGTCAAAGCAGTGGAGAATTCCTTCGCTGACCAGGAATTACGGCAGCATCTGCTAGAAACGGTTATCCTGCCAGCATACGAGGAACTATCTGATCCGGAGCTTGCTGGACCGGACACGGAGGAATCCCTCGCTGATGCGGCAGACGCCGCTGAAGAATAAAAACGATTAGAGGAGATTTAGATGACTTCTGTACTTTTTGTGGTTACCGCCGCTGAGGAATGGACCCTGGCCGATGGCACCAAGCGCCCCACCGGTTATTGGGCCGAGGAGCTTATTGCCCCGCACCGCGTCTTCCAGGGCGCGGGCTGGGATATCCACTTTGCTACTCCGGGTGCGAAGGCTCCCGTGGTAGATGAGTACAGCCTGGAGGTACTGCCCGATAACGTGCGCATGGCGCAGGAAAATTACCTCGCAGAATTGGGCGTAGCGCTGGAAAACCCAATGAATCTGGCTGAGGTTAATGAGGAAGATTATGACCTCATCTTCTACCCGGGAGGCCACGGTCCGATGGAGGATCTGGCCTATGACCAGGATTCCGCTAAGCTCCTGCAGGCGCGTATGGATTCCGGCCGCGCGCTCGGCCTCGTTTGCCACGCCCCGGCCGCGCTATTGGCCTTGGATAACGAGAATTGGCCGTTCAAGGGCTACAAGATGACTGCTTTCAGCAATGCAGAGGAAGGCGAGGAGATGGTCGCCGCCGCTAAGTGGGCCTTGGAGACTCGCCTGCGCGAGCTCGGCGCGGATTACCAGGAGACCGATCCGATGTCCCCGAACGTCATCGTGGATCGCAACCTGTACACCGGCCAGAACCCGGCTTCCTCTGAGCCGCTGGCACAGCGTATCCTGCGCGATTTCTAAATGCGCGTTTCGCGAGTCCTCAAGGCCGGGGCAGCCCTGACCGGTGTTGTCGGGGTAGCGGGCATGGCGGCGTATGCGCTCAGCCGCCGGCCGTACCTGCGCGAGGTGGCACCGGGCCTGCGCAGCCCGGTTCTGTACCTGCCAATGCATCTGCTTGCCGACGCCACCTTTGCCCGCGCCAGCCGCTTCTTCGCCACCATCGACTTTTCTCGGCCGATCCGGCATGCGGTGGATATTACGGAATTTTCCGCCTCCTTCGATGGCCACGCTTTCAGCGCCCGCGTACTTACCCCACGCGGCGCTACCGCAGGGGCAGCCGCATCCGGGCCGCGCCCCGTGGTGGTGTGGACGCACGGCGGCGGCCATCTCATCGGTGGGCCTGCTATGTATGACCCGCAGAATGCTCGTATGGCGGCCGAGCTGGGCGCCATCGTGGTAGCCCCGCGCTACCACAAGTCCACCGAGGAGCCATTCCCAGCCGACCTCGATGAGTGCTATGCCGCGCTGCGGTGGGTGCAAGAACACGCCGATAAGCTGGGCGGGGATACCTCGCGCATCGCTGTCGCCGGCGATAGCGCAGGCGGCGGCCTCGCGGCAGGCCTGGTCCAGCGCGCCTTCGACGAGGGCCACCCGGTCCGCGCCCTCGGCTTGGTCTATCCCATGCTCGATCACCGCACCACGGATAAAACCGGTGCGGTGGGCCAGTTCATTTGGACGGCCGGTTCGAACCGCGGCGCGTGGTCCATGTACCTGGGAAACGATCACCTGGATGTTGACCTGCCGCCCTATGCTTCGCCGGCCACGCGAGCCGATCTCTCCGGCCTCCCGTCGACCTGGATCGGAGTCGGTGGCATTGACCTTTTCTGCGATGAATCCGTCGCCTTTGCTCGAGCCCTCGACGCCGCCGGCGTGGAAACCACCCTCGACGTGTGGACCGGTGCCTACCACGGGTTTGACCAGATTAAACCCAAGGCCCCGCAATCGCGTGAGCTTATCGACGCCCTCATTGATCACCTCCGCCGTCACCTTTAGAGTCACATACTGAGGGAGGTCAAGCGATGAACTACAACACGCACGTGTCGTGGGTCGTATTCTTCGTCAGCGCTATTGTGCTCGGCCTGATACTGGGCGGGGTCTTTGGATTAGGAACCTTTGCCCGGTCCGTGGTCGGACTCGGCCTGTTTATCGTGTGGCTGCTTTTCGATAAATACATGCGCGACCGGAGCCGACGCCAAGAAAAAGAAGAACGGGGCCACTAAACGCAGAAAGCCGCCCCTTCTCCTCCCATCTGCTGTGCGGTGGGGAAGAAGCAAGGCGGCACAGAACGTGCGGGTTTAGAACTTGGAGAAGCGCTTGATGAGCATGTCTTCCAAGCCCTTCCACGACTCGGCGTGCTCGGTATAAGGCTTGGAGGGGACATAGCCGGCGTGCTCGGTGGAGCCGAGCATATAGCCCAAGTAGTCCTGCAGGCGGGGGTTGGCCAGCATATAGGAGTTAATGGAATCGTCGCCGGCCCAGTCAGCGGCATCGGCGCATACTTCGTAGCAGCGTGCCATCTGATCAGAATCGACGGCCTCTGGGCCCTTTTCGATATCGCGCACAATGCCATTGAAAGAGTACTGGTTATCCGGGTGGACCTGTACCTCCAATTCGCCGGCGTTGGCAGCGGAGACAACCTCTTCCCAGGTGGATACGCGGGCTAGGTCGTGGTCATCGTTGTCCATGATCCAGCGCACCAAGGTCTTCGGGGAATCGAAGGTGAAGATCTCGCCCCACTTGCCCAAGAAGATGGGCTTGCCATCCAGGTAGGTGCGCAGGGTGTAAACGGACTTGGATTGCGCGGTGATCTTGATGGGATCGATGCCGGCGGCGGCCCACGGGGAATTATCGTACGGGTCGGCTGCCTCGGCGGCGGCCTTGCGCTTTTCTTCGGCTTCCTTAGCCGCAGCGGCGGAGGCGGCGGCAGCAGAAGAGATGCGCTCCTCGGCATCGGAAACCTTGGCCGCATCAAAGTCATCGCTGGAGACTACGCGAACGTGCTTGTCCAGGTCCTCGATGACCGCCTTCCAATTGCCGGCGATGACGTGGCCCACGCCGGACCACTCGCTCATGCCCTGCTCGCCGGAGTAATGGTCGGCGCCACGGGAGACATTGCGCAGGATGGAGTGGGAAGCGAAGAAGATGGTGGTGTGTTCTGCACCGGCGACGTCAGCAAGCGCGGAGGCAATCTCCAGGTTGCGGGCCACGGTGGAGACGTTCTGGTGGCTCGGGCGACCAGCTAGCGCCACCGGCATGCCGATGAGGTCATACTCATCGCGCTCGGCTGGGGTAACGCGGTCCGCATCGCGGCCGGCAAACTGGTCCCAGTGCGGGTGGTCCAGCAAATCATGCTTAGTGCCAGACTCCACGAAGCACAGCAGCTCGGCGGGTGAGTTAAAGGCTAGGACGGCCTCGTCATCGCCCAGAAAGGCCTGCCACTCGGAGCCATGTTGGCGCCACTTGGGTGCCCAGAGGGTATAAAAATCGCCCTCGGTCAGCGAGAGCTTTACAGGTACAATTGCGCGGGTGCTCATGGCGTTTTAGTCTACCCAACGCCCTAAGCAGCGCGCGAGGCCGCACCGGCCTTAGGCCGTGGGCCGCCAAAAGCCTTTGAATTGCATACCCATATTTGTGGTGCGCAGCGGGTTGGTTTGCACCGGGTCTCCGGCCTCCACGATTTCGCCATTGCCGGAATACATTGCCACGTGCCCATCCCATACCACCAGGTCACCGGGCTGCAATTGATCCGCGCTGACCTGCTGACCGATGGCTTGCTGGTCCGCAGTGCGCGGTAACTCCACCCCGGCCTGGGAGTAGGCCCATTGGGTAAGTCCCGAACAATCAAACCCGCCGTTTCCGGTACCTCCCCATACATAGGGCTGGCCCACTTGGCTCTTTGCGGCGGCGACGGCAGCCTGACCGGCGGCCGAACCACCTTCGGCCGCGGGCTCTGGTGTGGGCGAGGGAGAGTGCGCCTCGTGTGCCGTAGCGTCGGCTCCAGCGCCTGCCGCAGGTTGCTCCGGAAGGGTAGTGGGATGTGGGGAGCTGGTGGGGTGCGCGGGGGCGTCGGCAAGCGCGGAGCGTACTGGCCGCTGCGCCACCGGTTGTAAAGATTGAGCGGCCGCGCTGAGATCACCCATCAAGCGCTGCACGCGAGCAGTGGCCATGCCCAGGTGCTGGGAGATAAGCGCGCGCAGCTTGGCCATGGCGGCGGCACGCGTGGACGGATCCAGCGAAAGGAGACCCAGCGCGGTGGGAAGTCCCTGGCGCAGCAATTGTGTCGCGATGCCCACCAGATCCCGGATGGTGCCTGTCACTAAAGTGCGGGCCTGGCCGAGCGCAGCCGAGATGGCTTCCTTATCGAGGTCGATGTTTTTCGCTGACTCGAGTAAAGGAGCGGGATTGCCGTGGGCGATGGCTGCCAAAGGCGCGGCGGCTGAAAGGTCAGGCACGCGGGGAAGCTCTACCTCCGGAAGCTGCGCCGGTTGCATGGTGGCGATCTGCTTGAGCGCGGTATCGAGCATCTACATCGCCGCCCCAAGATGCTGGCCTAGCGCGGCATCGGTATCTTCAGCCTCGCGCGACATGTGGAAACCGGAGTGGGCTACCTGCCCCATATCGTTGCGCAGCACGCTCATGCGCGCGCCCACATTATCGAGCGCGGCATGCACGGCCTCATTAAAAGCAGTGAAGGCGGAATCTTCAGGCAAAACAGGGTGGGGCGGATTCTCCCCTTGGGACTGGGCATGCAGGTCGCGGGCGAGGTGGCGGGCATAGTCGGTATCAATCGTGAAAGGTCTCATGTCCTATTGGACTGCCCAATGGCCCATTTGGTTCCCAAAAAGTTTAAAGTGGTGGTCATGGACATCCACGTAGTAGACCACCCGCTTGCCGCCGCCCGCCTGACGCTTATGCGCGATGCGCGCAGCGATAACTCCGCCTTCCGCGCCGCTTTAAAAGACTTGGGCGCCATGCTCGTGTACGAAGCATCCCGCGACCTTGCCGTGGAGAACTTCGACTGCGCCACCCCGGTTTCTACCGCACAAGGCACCCGCCTGCAGGACCCTCCTATCATCGTGCCGATCATCCGCGCCGGGCTGGGCATGGTGGATCCGGCCCTGTCCATGATTCCGGATGCACAGGTCGGTTTTATCGGCATGGCCCGCAATGAAGAGACGCACGAACCGGTGCCGTACCTGGAAGCACTGCCGGAAGATCTCACCGGCCGCACTGTGTTTGTGGTGGATCCGATGCTGGCTACCGGTGGTTCTCTGCTGCACGCATTGCGCCTACTTGCTGACCGCGGCGCCACC
Organism: Corynebacterium sp. LaCa117; assembly: GCF_046717765.1. Taxonomy (NCBI): domain Bacteria; kingdom Bacillati; phylum Actinomycetota; class Actinomycetes; order Mycobacteriales; family Corynebacteriaceae; genus Corynebacterium; species Corynebacterium sp. LaCa117. The sequence continues at coordinate 549,837 of NZ_CP177102.1, forward strand.
GATATCACCGCCATTTGCATGGTCTCGGCACAACCGGGCGTGGATGCGCTGGCCGAATCCGGCCTGCCGGTACGTTTGGTTACCGCCGCCATCGATCCTTCCCTGAATGAAGAGGCTTATATTGTGCCGGGATTGGGCGATGCTGGCGACCGCCTCTACGGCCCGCGCAATATCGACCTTTAAGGTAGTGTTCTCCCTGGAAAGGCGACCGCACTTTCCAGGGGGAGTATATGAGTTTCATTAATTTAATGTGGTCGAGTTATGGCCACGGATTTTCACAGCAATTGCGGCGCGTGCGGAAACGTAGGGGGATTTCGCAACAGGCGCTCGCGGAGATTTCTGGGGTCTCCCGCAGCCAAATTTCCAATTTGGAGCGCAATGAAAATGGCGTGCACGCCATGGCGGATCCGCAACTTTCTACGGTATATAAGCTGGCCCTAGCCCTAGAGATCCCGCCGGCGGTATTGCTGCCAGCCGGTGGGGACGTGGTGGAAGGGCACTTAGCTGATTCCGCGGTGGCGGCCGCCGAGGATGTCGCGCCCTTCCCACAAGGCTATGTGGATCAGCGTCGGTTTGCCGCTACGTGGAACGGGGCCTTGACCTAGCGCACCCCGTATCACCACCTGAGTTACTGAACCGCATGGTCTAGTTGTAGACTTTGCACCCAGACGTATTTCATCGACAGGGAAGGCACGCGGATGATCTCGGAATTCATCAACGAGTGGTTCAATGCCCACCGTGCGGAGGTCATCGCGTGGCGGCGCCATATCCACCGCCACCCGGAAACCGCGAACCAAGAGGTAGGAACCACCAACTTTCTCGCCTCAATCCTGCAGGACTACGGTCTGGTGCCCCAGCGTTTCCCACAGACCGGCCTCATGGTAGACATTGGCCCCGATACGGAATTAGGCCGATTAGCTTTCCGTGCGGATATTGATGCCCTGCCAGTTACCGAGGTCACCGGCCTGGAATATACCTCTGAGGTGCCCGGCAAGATGCATGCTTGCGGCCACGATGTACACACCACCGTGGCCCTCGGCTTGGCCTGCGCGTTGGCGGATTTTCAGCGCGTCCACGACCTGCCGCTGGGAATTCGCGTCATCTTCCAACCCGCCGAAGAAGTATGGGTCGGCGGTGCGACCGACGTTATTGAATGGGGTGCGTTGGAAGGCGTGCATTCCATTTTTGCCATCCACGCCGAGCCCAAGCTGCGCGTAGGCCGAATTGGCATTCGCGCCGGGGCGATAACCTCCGCTACTGACGTAGTGGAGCTCAATATCAAGGGTCCGGGCGGTCATACCTCCCGTCCGCACCTGTCCGCCGACGTCGTCTATGCTCTAGGCAAGGTCATCACCGAACTGCCCGCGCTGCTCTCGCGCCGCGTTGACCCGCGCACCGGCACCGTTTTGGTCTTTGGCCAGGTCAATTCCGGCTACGCACCCAACGCTATTCCGGAGACGGGCAGTTTGACCGGCACCATGCGCACGGCCGATATTGGCATCTGGCGCGATATGCAAAGCCTCTTTACCGAACTGGTGGATCAAATCCTCGCGCCGGTAGGCGTAGAACATGAGCTGACCTATAACCGCGGCGTACCGCCGGTGCTTAACGACGACGTCGCAACCGCCCTGCTTGCCTCCGCGGCCCAATCCATCGACCCGCAGGCCGTGGTCCAAGCCCCGCAGTCCTCCGGTGGCGAAGACTTTTCCTGGTACCTGGAAAAGGTCCCCGGTTCCATGGCGCGGCTGGGCTGCTGGTCCGGCGAAGGCGAGCAGCATGATCTGCACATGGGCGATCTTATCGTGGACGAGCGGGCCATCGGTGTGGGCATTAAACTCTTCGGCGCCGTGGTTGAACAGTTCATAGGGGAGAACGCGGAGACAGACTAACGCGCTGAAAGGTTCTACACGTTAAACTCGTAATCGACTTTTAAAGTGGAGCCGATAAAGGAGCAAGTGCGTGTTGAACCAGACCAAGCGAATCGTCATCATCGGCGGCGGCCCAGCCGGCTATGAGGCTGCGTTGGCAGGTGCGAAATATGGTGCAGAAATCACCATTATTGAAGACCAAGGCATGGGCGGCAACAGCGTTATCTTGGACTGTGTTCCTTCCAAGTCCTTCATCGCTGGCGCTAATATCAAGACCGACCTGCGCCGCGCCGAAGATATGGAACTTAACCAGGGCATTGGCCAGGCCCACCTTTCCTTGACCGCACTGAATAAGCGCGTGCAGGATCTGGCAAGCAAGCAGTCCTCCGATATCCGCGCCACCGTGGAGTCCCTGGGCGCACGCGTTATCGATGGCCGCGGCTACTTCCCAGAGGATCAGGAAGCCGATGCCTTCGGTGGTCACAAGGTCACCGCCGTCTTTAACGAGGATGGCCACGAAGAAACCATCAACGCAGATCTCGTCTTGGTAGCTACCGGCGCCACCCCTCGTATTCTCCCTGGCGCTCAGCCGGATGGTGAGCGCATCCTTACCTGGCAGCAGGTCTATAACCTCACCGAGCTGCCGGAGCACCTCATCGTCGTCGGTTCCGGCGTCACCGGTGCCGAGTTCGTCTCTGCCTTTGCGGAGCTCGGCGTTAAGGTCACCATGGTTGCCTCCCGCGACCGCATTTTGCCGCATGACGACGCCGACGCGGCCGACGTCCTCGAGACCGTGCTGAGCGAGCGCGGCGTTGAGCTGGAAAAGAACTGCCGCGTGGAAACCGTTAACCGCACCGAGGACGGCAATGTGCTGGTGACCACTCAAGACGGCCGCGAAATTACCGGTTCCCATGTCATCATGTCTATCGGCTCCATCCCGAATACCAAGGACTTGAAGCTGGAGAACGTTGGCGTGGAAACCGCCAAGTCTGGCCACATTCAGGTTGACCGCGTCTCCCGCACTAATATCGCGGGCATCTACGCAGCGGGTGACTGCTCTGACCTTTTCCCGCTGGCTTCCGTCGCCGCAATGCAGGGCCGCGTAGCCATGTATCACGCCCTCGGTGAGGGTGTGTCCCCTCTGCGCCTAAAGACCGTGGCTAACGCCGTCTTTACTCGCCCAGAGATTGCCGCTGTAGGCTTCACCCAAGCAGAAATCGAGGCCGGTGAAGTCGCCGCCCGCACCATCACCATGCCGCTAAAGACCAACCCGCGCGCCAAGATGCGCTCGCTCCAGCACGGCTTTGTCAAGCTCTTCTGCCGCGCGACCTCCGGCCGCGTTATCGGTGGCGTCATCGTTGCGCCGACCGCCTCCGAGCTCATCCTGCCCATCGCCATGGCCGTGACCAATCAGCTCACCGTGAACCAGCTGGCCGATTCCTTCGCCGTTTACCCGTCTCTGTCTGGCACCATTACCGAGGCTGCGCGACGCCTCGTGGCTCACGACGATTTGGAGTAAAGTTTCTTTCGGTTCCTTTCTTTTGCGCCCGCCCTTGGTAACCAGCCTAGGGTGGGCGCTTTTGCATGCGTTGCTAAAAGGTGGAGTAGGAATGCTCGGCGGTGCGATTGAGTGAAACCTGGATGGGGCGATCTGCTTGCGGAAGGGCGCGCTGGGGACAATGCTCACGCGGACAAGCGGTACAACCAGGGCCGATTGGGGTGGCAGCGGATACGTCTAGATTGAGCGCATCGGCGTAGACAATGCGGTCAGCCTCAGAGATATCGCATCCTAAACCCACGGCGAATTCCTTGCGTGGGGTGCCCCAGGATTTTGCGGTTCCTTGCACAAAGCGGCCTATCCACAGGTAGGCATGGCCATCCGGCATGGCTGCTACCTGGCGGGTGATGCGGTTGGGTGTTTCAAAGGCGCGGTGGACTACCCACAGCGGGCAAGAGCCACCTGAGCGGGCGAAGTGGAAGGCGGTGGAGGATTGGCGCTTGGAGATATTTCCGGCGCGGTCAGTGCGGATGAAGGAAAAGGGCACGCCGTTAAGGCCCGGGCGCTGGAGGGTAGCCAGGCGTTGCGCGGTGGTTTCGAAACCGGTGCCAAAGTAGTTGCACAAAAGGTCGATATCGTAGCGGGTTTCCTCAGCCATCGAGAGGAACGGTTGATAGGGCATGGTGACCGCAGCAGCGAAGTATTGCGCGAGACCTAAAGTAGCTAATTCTTGGGCTTCGCCTGCCGGGAGTTCGGATACGAGGTTATCGCAGACATCGCGGTAGGCAAGCAGGCAATATTGGAGCGCCATTTCAAAGACTAGCTGGGCTTCGGAGAGGCCGTCGCGAAGCGCAAGCTCCCGGGTGTCAGGGTTGAAACTGCGGCGTGGGCCCGGCCGGGAAAAGCGGACGGTAACGCCGAGGTCTTCGTGCATGTGGGAAGCTAGGCGGCCACGGCGAAGCACCCGGTCACCGAGCTGGCCGGCGAGCTCTTCTGCCAGCACATCGAGCTCGTGAATGTAGTTATGGGCGTCGTAGAAAAAGTCACGCACGAGCTCAAAGGGGGAGCGCTCGCGCGCCGGAGCGCGGCTGGCGACATCGACGAAGCGGGGCATGAGTTCTGGAAAGCGTGAGGCGAGGTCGGCCAAGGAGTCTTCGGTTGCCTCGGGAAAGATCCGGCGCAGGTCGGTGATGGTGCGTGCATCGCGGTCGTTCGCAAAATAGCCGGGGTCCAGGTTGAAACGCTGGGCTAGTTGCATAAGCACGGTGACGGTAAGCGGGCGCTGATCGTTTTCGAGCTGGTTGAGGTAGCTGGTAGACAGCCCCAATTGTTTGGCCATCGCTACCTGTGTGAGTCCCCGTTGTTTGCGCAGTGCATGGATTCGTGCCCCCGCGTAATGCTTGGTCATCGGTTGCTGTGCCGCCTTTCGCCGCTATGAGCAGTAGAAACCACAAACTTTGCAGATTCCATTGACTCATTCCGCTAGATTACACACACCATACTTATAGCGCGGGACACATTCAAGCATTTAGTGTGAGCTGCAACGCATCGCAGAGTGAAGGAGGACCACCTAGTGAAAAACCACGAGGTAAGAACCCATAAATCCGCCGAGGATTTCCCTTATGAGGAGCACTTGGCGTACAAGGTGGCAGAAGTAGCCGCGGATCTCGTAGAGGTTCCCGCCGAGACCACCGACATGATCATCAACCGCATCATTGATAATGCGGCCGTGGCCATGGCTTCCGTGGCACGCGGTCCCGTAACCTCCGCCCGCGTCATGGCCCAGGCGCACCCGGTAAATAAGGGAGGGGCCACGGTATTTGGCGTGGATGGCACTTACTCGGCCGAATGGGCCGCGCTTGCCAACGGCACCGCAGTCCGCGAGCTGGATTATCACGATACTTTCCTGGCCGCCGAATACTCGCACCCCGGGGATAATATCCCACCGCTGCTTGCTACCGCCCAGCATAAGGGGCTGAGCGGCCGAGACCTTATCCGGGGCATCGCTACCGGCTACGAAATCCAGGTCAACCTGGTGAAAGGCATGTGCCTGCACGAGCACAAGATTGACCACGTGGCGCACCTTGGCCCTTCTGTAGCCGCCGGTATCGGCACCATGCTTGAACTAGATAAGGACACCATCTACCAGGCGGTGGGCCAGGCACTGCACACCACTACCGCCACCCGGCAATCCCGTAAGGGGCTGATTTCTTCTTGGAAGGCCTACGCCCCAGCCTTCGCGGGAAAGATGGCCATTGAAGCCGTTGACCGGGCGATGCGCGGAGAAGGTGCGCCGGCGCCCATCTGGGAAGGCGAGGATGGATTCATCGCGTGGATGCTGCATTCGCCGGAGCGCACCTACACGGTCCCCTTGCCAGAACCTGGCGAGGAAAAGCGCGCCATCTTGGATACCTATACCAAGGAACACTCGGCTGAATACCAGGCCCAAGCGCCCATCGATATGGCCTTTGCGCTAAAGAAAACTCTGTCGGAAAAGGGCCTGCAGACTGCGGACATCGAGTCCATTGTTCTGCACACCTCGCACCATACGCACTATGTCATCGGTACCGGTGCCAACGATCCACAAAAGATGGATCCCTCTGCTTCTCGCGAGACGCTGGATCACTCCATCATGTACATCTTTGCCGTAGCCCTCGAGGATGGCGAGTGGGACCACGAGGCTTCCTATGCGCCCGAGCGCGCCAATCGCCCGGAGACCATCGAGCTGTGGCACAAGATTTCCACTGTTGAAGACCCCGAGTGGACCCGCCGCTATCACTCAAACGACCTGTCTGAAAAGGCCTTCGGCGGCAAGGCGGTAATCACCTTCAAAGATGGCACCGTGGTAGAAGATGAGCGCGCAGTTGCTGATGCCCACCCGCTGGGCGCGCGTCCTTTTGCCCGCGAGCAGTACATAGAGAAATTCACCAAGCTTGCGGCCGGCATCGTGGACGAGACCGAACAAGAACGTTTCCTCAATGCCGTCCAGAACTTGGAAAACCTCACTGACCTGACCGAACTCAACGTTCGGGTGACTGATGCTCATGTGGCCAGCGCGCCTAAGAAACCGGAAGGAATCTTCTAATGGCAGGACTATTTGGCTCTTTAAAAACTGCCGCGGAAAAGCGCCAGCACTTCCGCGCTGACCTTGAATCCGGCACCATTACCCGTCTGCCGGGCGCGTTCAATCCCCTGACCGCGCGTCTAATCCAAGATATTGGTGGTTTCGGCGGCGTCTATGTCTCCGGTGCGGTACTGGCTAATGATTTGGGCCTTCCCGATATTGGCCTGACCACCTTGACCGAGGTAGCGCAGCGCTCCGGGCAGATTGCTCGTGCGACGGATTTGCCCGTGCTTGTCGACGCCGACACTGGCTTCGGCGAACCCATGTCCGCCGCCCGCACCATCGCCGCACTCGAGGACGCTGGTCTTGCCGGCTGCCACCTTGAGGACCAAGTTAACCCGAAGCGCTGCGGGCATCTCGACGGCAAAGAAGTGGTGGACAAAGACATCATGGTCCGCCGCATTAGCGCCGCGGTCAACGAGCGGCGCGACCCGAATTTCATTATCTGCGCCCGCACCGACGCCGCAGGAGTAAACGGCATCGATGATGCCATCGACCGTGCCAAGGCTTATGCCGATGCCGGAGCAGACCTCATTTTCACCGAGGCTTTGTACCGTCCGGAAGACTTTGAGAAATTCCGCGCCGCGGTGGATACCCCACTGCTGGCAAATATGACCGAGTTCGGCAAAACCGAGCTGCTTTCGGCGCAACAGCTAGAAGACCTCGGCTATAACGCGGTTATTTGGCCCGTTTCCTCTTTCCGCGTGGCTATGGGGGCGACCGAAGACTTCCTGCGCGATGTGCAGGAAACCGGGATTCAAACCGATTGGCTTGAGCGCATGCAACACCGCTCCCGCCTTTATGAACTGGTGCGCTACGAGGAATACAACGACTTCGATAAATCCGTATTCACCTACTCCAAAGACACCTACCAGCCCACTTTTGAAAGCTAAGGAGATTTCCCACCATGTCTGATAAGAACCACACCCCCGAAATCCGCAAGGGCCTATACGGCGTCGTCGTCGATGAAACTGCCGTTTCCAAGGTCGTTCCCGAGACCAACTCATTGACTTACCGCGGCTATCCCGTCCAAGAGCTGGCTCGCTACTGCTCCTTTGAGGAAGTGGCCTACCTGCTGTGGAACGGCAAACTACCAGGCCAAGAATCGCTTATCCGATTCTCCGCCCGCGAGAAAGCCCTGCGCCACCTAGAGCGCCACGTCATCGACCTCATCATGTCCATGCCGCTATCGTGCCACCCGATGGATGTACTGCGTACCGCCATTTCCTATATCGGTTCCCAAGACCCAGAAGAATACACCAAGGATTCCGAGCATATCCGCCGCACCGCGCTGGAGCTTATGGCCAAGATTCCCACCATCATTGCGCTTGATATCCGGTGCCGCCGCGGCGAAGGCTACATCCAGCCCTCTCGCAAGAAGGGCTTTGCGGAAAACTTCCTCTGGATGGTCTTCGGTCATGAGGAAGGCTCCCCAGCTACCAACCGCGCCGATATCGAGGCCTTTGATAAGTCCCTCATCCTCTATGCGGAGCACTCCTTTAACGCCTCCACCTTCGCAGCCCGCGTGGTGACCTCGACCATGTCCGATACTTATTCCGCCATCGTCGCGGCCATCGGCGCGCTCAAGGGGCCCCTGCATGGCGGTGCCAACGAGGCCGTGATGAAAAACTTCCTGGAGATTGCCGATCCTGCCAAGGCAGAAGAGTGGACCAAAAACAAGCTGGCTAACAAGGAATTGGTCATGGGATTTGGTCACCGCGTCTACAAAAACGGCGACTCCCGCGTGCCAACAATGGAGGCAGCGTTTAAGGAGCTGGCCGAACAGCACGACCAGACCCAGTGGGTTGAGATGTATGACATCATGGCCAAGACGATGGAGGAAAACACCTCCATCAAGATCAAACCGAACCTCGACTTCCCTGCTGGACCTGCCTATCACATCCTGGGCTTTGACATTGAATTCTTCACGCCAATCTTTGTCATGGCTCGCATCACCGGTTGGACTGCGCACATCGTAGAGCAGAACGAGAATAACTCGCTTATCCGCCCGCTATCCGCCTATAACGGCGAGGAGCAGCGTTCGGTCCCGCCGAAGTCCTTCTAAAACTCACAAGCTCCCCCTCCTCCAGAGACAATTTTCATTCTTGGGGTGGGGGAGCAGCCGTTTTCCATGGATAGTCTAAGGCTGGACTCGCCGCGCTAACTGATGCATCACCAGTGAGAAGGCGATGACAGTCAAAGCCGAGTAGAAGAATAAACCCGGCCAAGGGGCGCCGATTTGGACAGTCCCCAGGCTATCAATAAGAGTTCCTAGAAGAAGTGCTGCTGCCAAAAGACCGATAAGCACGCCAACAATAAGCAAGAACCGAGTGAACAGAGAACGTTGTTTGGCGCTACTGACCACTAAGCCGATGAACGTGCCGAGGTATCCGGTAAGGAGGTGGCCACAAACAAAGCTTCCCAAGGTCGCGACTTGAGCGAAAAGTGGCCTGAGCCCGGAATTGCCAGGAAGGATAGCCCACGACGAGTACATGTCCACGCCGGCGCGTAGCGCGACATAATAGGCCAGCCAAGCAATGGCGCCGAATACGAACGCAGCGAGCCAGAGCGTCGCGTGCATGCTAAGCAGCCACTGTCGTGGGCGCATTCCCAGGCCACGAAGGGCCCGGTATTCAGTTGCGGTGAAGGCGCAGTAGAGGCCCCAAATGAATACGGCGAGAATTCCCCAGCCAGCAGGGTTAGCGCTAATCGTTGTTGGGTCGGCGGGCAGGAAATAAGGCACGCTCCACAGCAATGCGACGATAATGCAAACGGCAATAAGGGTCTTTGTGGCGTTGAGATTAAAGGTCTTCAGCAGGGACATTTTAGGACTCCTCTTGTGGGGTGCGAGCGGATTCATGAGCGTGGGAAACAAGGGAATCAATGAGCTGGCCGTCGTCGAGGTGGGAAACAGTGACGTGGGCGGCAGCTGCGGTATCAGCTGGAAATGGTACTGGGGACCAGGCATGAACCTTGGCGGTGGAGCCTAGGGAGGATTGGTGGAGGGGGAGGGCGTCGGCAAGTGCGAGGGCTTGCTCAACGTCTTTTGCGCTGCCGGTGAGCACGGGGTAGTGCGGCCGTTGGGATTCCAGGTCGATGGGCCCGTCGACCGTGCCGTCGTGTACGGTAATGACCTGGTCAACCAAACCTACGAGGTCTTCCGCGCGGTGCGAAGAAAGTACGAGCAGCCAATCCGGGGTGGCCGCGGCATGGGCGATGATGAGCTCTCGCAGGCGCGTACGAGTCGGTGCGTCCAGGCCGTTGAAAGGCTCATCGAGGAGAGTGACCGGGGTGCGCGCTGCCAGGGCAGTGGCACAGGCAACCAGCTGTCGCTGGCCGGTGCTGAGAGAGCGATTCTTGCTGCGCTTGTCGACGCCCAAACTATCCAAAAGCTCCTCCGCATACCCCACGTCGAATCCCTCTCGTACGTGCGCTGCGGCCCGCAGGTGCTGGACCACAGTAGAACCGGAAAGCAAGATATCGGCGCCGGTGCGCGCGATCGCCACCGACGAGGCGTCGATGCTGCCCTTGGTAGGCAGGAACCCCGCTACCGCACGCAAGAGCGTGGTCTTGCCGGCGCCATTGGGGCCGATTAACCCGTACATGCCGGCGTTGAGATCGAGGTGCGGCACGTGCAGGCGGTGCTTGCAAGTAACGTTCTGCAACTTAAGGTGCGTCATGATGGTCTCCTTCGGCTTCGATGAGGTCAGCGATGTCGCTGGCGCTTAATCCCAATGCGGCCCCTTCTTTCAGGAGGGGAACGATGAAGTCTTCCCTGAGTGATTCTTGGCGTTGATGGCGAACCTTCTCGCGCGCGCCTTCGCGTACAAACATGCCCAAGCCGCGGCGCTTTTCTAGCAGCCCTTCCTCGAAGAGGACGGTGAGAGCCTTGGCAGAGGTAGTCGGATTGACGGAGTGGAATGCGGAAAGCTCGTTGGTGCTGGGGGCGCGTTCGCCCTCTGGCAGCTCGCCGCTGATAATCATGTCCCTGATTCCTCCTGCCAGTTGCTGGTAAATAGGCCGGGTGTCACTCATACTGCGGCCCCTCTGATTCGTGGCATATGATTCCCTTTCCAGTGTATGGGTTAACCACCTATGTGGGTAACCATATAACGAAAGGTGCCCGCGGTCAACGGTAGGAGTGATATGGGATGGAGCTGCCGTGTAAAAGCGGGTGTCCCCGTTGTGTAAGTTGTTGAATCAAAAATTTGCAACATTTACAGAATCGCTAACCTTGTTATTACTGGTCGGGCTGCAGAAATCTCTCGGGTGCCGCTCCGGTGCTGGTAAATGTGGCGAATTAGGCGTCAAAAAGGGCAGACATTTGAGGAGTGGCCCTCTAGACTGAGATGCGGATCACCCAACAGGAGGCGTTGCACTGCGACGTCTTCCGAGCTGAAAGGAACACAGAAGTGGCTAATCCCGCGCTTCCATCGTTCAAAAAGATTCTGGTAGCCAACCGCGGCGAAATCGCCGTGCGTGCATTCCGCGCTGCCTTTGAAACTGGGGCAAAGACCGTCGCGGTCTACCCTCGTGAAGACCGTAACTCCTTCCATCGTGCGTTTGCGGATGAGGCCGTCCGTATTGGTACCGAGGGGCAGCCGGTAAAGGCTTATCTCGATATCGATGAAATCATTCGCGCCGCGAAGAAGGCGGAAGCGGATGCTATTTACCCCGGCTATGGTTTCCTTTCGGAGCGCGCGGATCTTGCTCGTGCCTGTGAGGACAATGGAATTAAGTTCATTGGCCCGACCCCATCCACGCTGGATTTGACTGGTGATAAGGCTGCAGCGGTAAGCGCGGCGAAGGAAGCTGGGCTGCCGACGTTGCAGGACTCGGAGCCATCGACGGACGTCGATAAGCTGGTGGAATACTCCAAGGATTTCAATTTCCCCGTATTCGTTAAGGCCGTTGCCGGTGGCGGCGGGCGCGGAATGCGCTTTGTAGAATCCGAAGATCAATTGCGCGAGAAGGCTGCCGAGGCCTCCCGCGAAGCGGAAGCCGCTTTCGGCGATGGCAGCGTCTACCTTGAAACCGCAGTAATCAAGCCACAGCACATCGAGGTGCAGATTCTGGCTGATAGCCAAGGTAACGTCATTCACCTTTTTGAACGTGACTGCTCCGTCCAGCGCCGCCACCAGAAGGTAGTGGAAATCGCCCCGGCGCCGACGCTAGACCCAGAGCTGCGTGACCGCATCTGCCAGGATGCGGTGAAGTTCTGTGAACACATCAACTATGAGGGCGCGGGCACCGTGGAATTCCTCGTGGATGAGCGCGGCAACCACGTCTTTATCGAGATGAACCCGCGTGTGCAGGTGGAGCACACCGTGACCGAGGAAATCACCGGCGTCGACATCGTGAAGGCACAGATGAATATCGCGGCCGGTGCCTCGCTGGAGGATATTCACCTCGCCCAAGACAAGATTTCCATCACCGGGTCTGCCCTGCAGTGCCGCATTACCACTGAAGATCCGAATAATGGGTTCCGCCCGGATACCGGTACTCTGACCGCGTATCGTTCGCCGGGCGGCGCTGGCGTGCGTTTGGACGGTGCAACTTCTGTGGGTGCAGAGGTCTCGCCGAACTTTGACTCTTTGCTGGTAAAGATGACCTGCCGCGGCGTCAATTTCGAGCAGGCCGTGCAGCGTGCCCAGCGCGCGCTCAACGAGTTCCACGTCTCCGGTGTGGCCACCAATATCGGCTTTTTGCGCGCCCTGCTGCGCGAGCCGGACTTCACTCAGACCCGTGTGGACACCGGCTTCATCAACGCGCACCCGCACCTCCTCAAGGCACCGCCCGCCGTCGATGAGTCTGGTCGAATCCTCGAGTACATTGCGGAGACCACCGTTAATAAACCCAACGGCGAGCGCCCGACGGCACTTCGTCCCTTTGACAAGCTCCCCGAGCTGGACTCTTCTGAGCCGCTACCGCGCGGTTCCCGCGACGATCTGCTCGAGTTTGGGCCACAGAAGTGGGCAGAAAAGATCCGTAAGCAGCACGCACTCATGGTTACGGATACCACCTTCCGCGATGCCCACCAGTCCCTGCTGGCCACCCGCGTGCGTAGTACCGCCTTGGTTTCTGCGGCCGAGGCCGTTGCGCGCATGACCCCGAATCTCTTCTCCGTGGAGGCTTGGGGTGGTGCGACTTATGACGTCGCCATGCGCTTCCTCCACGAGGACCCCTGGGTACGCCTAGACATGCTGCGCGAGGCTATGCCGAACCAAAATATCCAGATGCTCCTGCGCGGCCGCAATACCGTGGGCTATACCCCATACCCAGATTCGGTCTGCCGCGGCTTCGTCCAAGAAGCAGCCAAGTCGGGCGTTGATGTCTTCCGCATCTTCGACGCACTTAACGACGTCTCCCAGATGCGCCCCGCCATCGAGGCCGTTCTCGAGACCAATACCACCGTTGCTGAGGTGGCCATGGCGTACTCCGGCGACCTTTCCTCACCGAAGGAGAACCTGTACACGCTGGATTACTACCTCAAGCTGGCCGAGCAGATTGTGGAGTCCGGCGCCCATATCCTCGCCATCAAGGATATGGCGGGTCTGCTTCGCCCTGAGGCGGCTTCCAAGCTAGTCATGGCACTGCGCAAGGAATTTGACCTGCCGGTGCACGTGCACACGCACGACACCGCCGGTGGCCAGATGGCTACTTACTATGCGGCTGCGCTCTCCGGTGCCGACATTGTCGACGGCGCCTCCGCACCACTGGCAGGAACCACCTCGCAGCCATCGCTGTCGGCGCTTATTGCGGCCTTCTCCCAATCCAATCGGGATACCGGCATTGACTTGCAGGCAGTTTCCGATCTCGAGCCGTACTGGGAGGCCGTGCGCCAGCTCTACGCCCCGTTCGAGAACGGCATCCCTGGCCCGACCGGTCGCGTGTACAAACACGAGATTCCGGGCGGTCAGCTCTCCAACCTGCGTGCCCAAGCCGTTGCTCTTGGCTTGGCGGATCGCTTCGAGGTCATCGAGGACACCTATGCAGCGGTCAATGAGATGCTGGGGCGTCCGACCAAGGTCACTCCGTCTTCCAAGGTGGTGGGCGATCTTGCCCTGCACCTTGTGGGCGCGGGCGTCGATCCTGCAGACTTCGCCGCTAATCCGATGAAGTTCGATATCCCGGACTCGGTCAACCAGTTCCTCCGCGGCCAGCTCGGTACCCCTCCTGGTGGTTGGCCGGAACTGCGCGATAAGGTGCTCGACGGTCGCGAGGCGACCGGCGCCCAAATCAGCGAAGTTCCTGCTGAGGAGCAGCCGCACCTCGAGTCCGATAATTCGGATGAACGCCGTGCCAGCTTGAACCGCCTGCTCTTCCCCAAGCAGTTCGAGGAGTTCAACGAGTTCCGCCGTAAGTACGGCAATACCGAGGCGCTGACGGATACCACCTTCTTCTACGGTCTGACTGAAGGCGAAGAAAAGGTAGTCCACTACTTCCCAGAAGGCTCCACTGATCGCGCCGATCTCAAGCAGGTCGTGGTGCGTCTCGACGCCGTGGGTGAGCCGGATGAAAAGGGCATGCGTAACGTCGTTCTCAATGTCAACGGTCAGATTCGCCCGATGAAGGTTCGCGATGAGAACGCCGAGTCCACCGTCGCCACCGTAGAAAAGGCCGACCCCTCCAACGAGGGCCACGTCGCTGCACCATTCGCTGGCGTGGTTAATCCGACCGCCAAGCCTGGCGACGAGGTAAAGGTCGGCGACCAAATCGCCGTCATTGAGGCAATGAAGATGGAAGCTTCCATCTCCGCCACCAAGGATGGCGTGGTCGAACGCGTGGCCATTGGCCAGGCCACCAAGGTTGAAGGCGGCGACCTCATTGCCGTAATCAACTAGTCTGCACACTCAAGCGCCCCGCTTCCTTTGAGTAATCTCTAGGGAGCGGGGCGCTGTGGTGTCTAGCTGTGCTAAAAATCAACGATTTCGCCCATCCAAATGACCAAAACCGTCGACGAAACCGTTGGTTTAGATGGACGAAATCGTTGATTCGCGATGATATCGGAGGCTTGTCTTAGTCTAAGATAGCGGGCAATGCTAAAGAACCAACCAAGATGAGTGCTACGAGGCTGAGAAAGACTTTGGCCTGCCACCGGGCATAATTGAAGGACATTCCCGTACCGAAGCGCTTGTCTACCAGTACCGCCGGATCATCCGGGTTGTAATACATCACACCCCATTTATAGAGGTGGTCATTGTCCGGTGATTCTTTGTCTTCATCAGCGAAGTGAACACCGCGCAATTGTTCGGATAACCGGGATTGCTTGTAGAGAAGAAATACAACTAGACCGATGCTGCCACCAATGGTGAGAATCAACATTGTGATGATCGCGGCGCTGTGGAAGCGTTGATAGTGCGGGATAGGGCCGGTTACCTGTATGAAGGCCATCCCGGCGCTGATGAGCAGAGTAAGTACTCCCATTCCAGTGTTCGTGACAGCGAGGTTGGCTTCGTTACGCAGCCGCGCTTTAATGTTGCGCTCAGAGCGTGGGGATACCTCACTATGCGCGATAAAAGAGCAGATAATCGCAAATAGGCCCAGCAATGCTAAAGCGGCGAAAGAGGAGAAAAACACGCTCCCAATTGTTTTGTCGCTCCAATTGTCGGCTTCCATGGAGCCATTCCAGTGCACGGGAACGGGGTCAGGAATATCGGACCAGTGGGAAGCGACGATGATTACACCGGCCGCGATGCACAACAGGGAAGAGAGCATGGTTACCCATGGAAAAGTCGGCGTAGGGAAGCCGTCGAAGTTGGGCGTGCCAATGGATTTGTGGGAAACACGGGCAGCGATGGTGGTTTCCACCTCGTCGAACCAGCCGCCCGCTTTTTTAGCGGCGATGATGCGGCGGCGCTGGGATAGATAAGCCCACATGCCACCGAGCGCTACCACGAGGGAAGGTACGGCGGCTAATAGCGGTAGTTTCCAGGCAAAGAGGGACAGGACCGTCGCCGCAATGCCACAGGTCCACGTTCGTACCTTGAATCCGGCAAGGGCGGAGGTAACGGCAGGATCGGAAAGATAAGCCTTGGGTACGCGGACGCCGAGCGGTGTGCCAGGTGAGGCCAGGGAGGGCGTTTGGGCCATAATCCAAGTGATAGCAAGGGTGGTGGCGGCCATTAAAAGTGTGAAAATCATGACGATACTTCCAGGTCATTAAGGGTGGAGCTGAGTCGAGCGTGTAGCTCATCTGGGCTAAAGCCTTGTGCGCGGGCGAGTGCGACTACGCGGCTTAATTGCTCTTCTAGTTGTTTTTCTTGTGCGGCGGTGCGAGCACCAGGCCTGACGATGGATCCGGAGCGGCCGGCGGTTTCTACGAGGCCCTCGGAAACCAAGAGGTCGTAGGCCTTCTTTACGGTGGCGGGGTTAATGCCTATATCTTTGGCAACGCGGCGGACGGGATCTAGCTTGTCGCCATCGGAAAGCTGTCCGTGAGCGATAGCCAAAACGATTTCATCGTGAATTTGTTGAAATACGGGGACGTCAGATTCGGGGTTAAGGGTAATGAACATCTGTCACCTCCAATCTCTTTTCTGTATTACTTATAGTAACACAATCTGTATTGCTAGTTGTAATACAAAATGAGATCCCAAAGAAACCCCAGGTATGTGTGACTTAAAGCAGTGACATACCTGGGGTGTTGGGGCAGGGAGACTAGAGGAAAAGGGCTACTGCGATGGCAGCAATACCGTAGCTCCCGCGCATAAAGTAACCGAAGACTTCGGGAGAGAAGGACGCGCCGAAGCCGCCGGTATCGATGATATTCATGGTGGTAACGCGTGCGGGACGGGAGCGCTTAAAGGCGGCGTAGCTAAGCCCCAAACAACATGCTGCGAGCGTGAACAGGGACAGCTTCCACACAGTGGCGATGAAGGCGGTGCCAAGAACGGCAGCACCTGCGGTGGCAGCCAGCGGCAGCCCCCAGTCGGGCCAGGCACCATCGACGATGCGGCCGAAGGAGGCGGCGCGGCCGGTAGCAGCGCCGACAATGGTCCAAGCGGCAGCGAATCCAATAAGGGCAAGGCTGCCGAGCTGCGGGGCAAGCGCTAGGGTCAGCCCCATGACGGCGACCGCACCGAGGGGGATGTACCACCGGCGATACAGGCGCCGAGCAAAGAGGAGACTGAGCGAAGCCGTGGTATGCGAGCGCGGGTGCAGGCGGGCGGATTGGGAGGCGATGGCATCGGCAGAAACCTCAGAATCCAGTAGCCCAAAGGAGGACGAGCCGATGGCACGGGTACGGCCCGCGCGGAGGAGCGAGGCGAGATCGAAGGACCGCCAGCCGATGAGAAACCGCAGAAGCGGCAGGGTTATCGCCGCATAGAGCGGAAGATGCAGTGACGTGCACAGGGCGAGGCCAAGGAGGCTTATGCCGGCGAGCTGCGCAATAGACAGCTTATCGACGCCCCGCATGCGCCCCCGCGGCCTATCCGCATAGACCCAACGCCCGAGCGAAAGGCTGCGCAGCGGATAGAGCGCCTCGAGGAGAACGATGAGGGCGAGCGAGCCGAACCCGGCACCAATGGTCGCGGTTGCGGGCAGAGCAGCGGCGGTGCGCTGTGCTAGCGAGGGCAGAAGCGCTGCAGCATTGTGCCAGGCGTAGACGCTGACGCTCGCGATAAGTGCCGCGATGAAGGCGTAATAGATGACTGAGGAGGCTGTGGAGAGAAGTTTCATGATATCTCCACCACCTCGTCGCAGGCATCGAAGATGACTGGAGAATGGGAAGCGAGTACAACGCAGCGGCCATCGGCTGCGAGGTGGCGTAGCTCCTCGGCCAAGAAGGCAATCCAGGTGTGGTCGAGGTGGCGCTCGGGTTCGTCGATAAGCAGGGCTTTGGCCGGCTGATAGAGCTGGGCCGCGAGGTAGACGCGCTGGCGCTGGCCCGAAGAAAGATCGCTGACCGCAGAGTTCAGGATGGCTTGGTCGAGGGCCCAGAGCTCATGGATCTCGGTAAAGTCCACGCCGGTCCGGCGGGATAGCACACTAAAGTGCTCACCCACGGTGAGATCGGGGAGAAAGACTGGGTCCCCGACGGAGATAATGGAACCGGCCGCCGCCGCGCTACCGGGCGCGGCGCCGTCGATGGAAACGGTGCCCTCCAGCGGGGAAAGCTCGCCGCCTAAAGTCTGCAGCAGCGTAGATTTGCCCGAACCGTTGGGACCTTTTAGGCCGTATACGCGACCGACATCAAAGCTGCGATTGAGGTGCCCTAGGGCAGTGGCATGTCCGTAGTCTGCATCTATTGTCAACATCGTTGCCAGGTTAGCAGACAGGCGGCTGGACCAAGCGGGGCTAAAAGCGGCGGAAGAATTTACCTGGGGCAAGCTCCTCGAAGCCAGGCAGGGGCTTGGCCGAAGAGATACCGGGGGCGGTCTGTTCTGCCGCGAGGTCGACGGCGTTGCTAATGAGCAAGATGCGGGCGGCTGGATCGTCGGTGGCGACGACGAGCTCGGGGATGTCTTCGGGATCGAAGGGGGTGAGCCAGGCGGCATCGTCAAGCGGGTGGGCTAAGGGATCGCCCAAGAAAGCTGGGCCCTTTTTGGCGGCGGGGTAATAGCGCAAAAGCGCGGCGCCGCGGGGAGCAATGGTGGGATCCTCATTCGCGGACATGGGCAAGGCGAGGACACCGCCGTCCACGATGGGGGACCACTCAGAGATATAAGAAGGGAAGAGGCCCGCGAGATAGTCGCGATCCTCTTCCTTGGCCAAGCGCACGCCGAGGGAAGAAGCAGTCATTCTTCCAGGCTAGCGGTGCGTGCTATTTGATTTCCAGTAGCACGCTTCCCTTGGTGGTAGAAGCGCCTGCTTCTACTGCTAGACCGGTAACGGTGCCGGCCTTATGGGCCTTGACAGGGTTTTCCATCTTCATGGCCTCGAGAACGAGGAGGACCTCGCCTTCGGCGATCTCTTGGCCTTCTTCCACGTTGACTTTGATGACCGTGCCCTGCATTGGGGAGGTAACTGCATCGCCGGAAACGGCGGCCTTGGCACCGGAGCCCTTGCGCTTTTTCTTTTTCCGTGGGGCGCCGTTGATACCGAAGGACGCGGGGAGGGCTACCTCAATGCGGCGGCCGTCGATTTCTACGGTGTGTATCTGGGAAGGCTCTGCTTCGGTGGCTTCGGCATCAGTGGAATCATCGTGGACGGGTAGCTGGTTATCCCATTCCTCCTCGATCCACTTGGTGTAGACACCGAAGTTGCCGTCTTCTGCGGTGAAGGCTGGGTCAGCAACGATAGCCTGGTCAAACGGGATAACGGTGGGCAGGCCTTCAACCGTGTACTCGGATAGGGCGCGGGCGGAGCGACGCAGTGCGGTCTCGCGGTCTGGCCCCCAGACGATGAGCTTGGCCAGCATGGAATCGAACTGTCCACCAATGACGGACCCCTGGACGACGCCGGAATCTACGCGCACGCCCGGACCAGCTGGCTCGGAGTACTTCACGATGGTGCCAGGAGCCGGCATAAAGTTCGCCGCGGCATCCTCACCGTTGATGCGGAACTCGAAGGCATGGCCACGCGGGCTGGGGTCTTCCTTCAGCGAGAGCTCGTGGCCCTCAGCAATGCGGAATTGTTCGCGTACGAGGTCGAGGCCGGTGGTTTCCTCGGATACGGGGTGCTCGACCTGCAGGCGAGTATTGACCTCAAGGAAGGAAATGAGGCCATCGGCGCCCACCAGGTACTCAACGGTGCCGGCACCGTAGTAGCCGGCCTCGCGGCAGATGCGCTTGGCGGACTCGTGAATGGAGGCGCGCTGCTCATCGGTGAGGAAAGGCGCGGGGGCTTCTTCCACCAGCTTTTGGAAGCGGCGCTGCAGGGAGCAATCGCGCGTGCCGACGACGACCACATTGCCGTGCTTATCCGCCAGCACCTGAGCCTCGACGTGGCGGGCGCGGTCCAGATAGCGCTCCACGAAGCACTCGCCGCGACCGAAGGCGGAGGTAGCCTCGCGGGTAGCAGATTCAAAGAGCTCGGGGATTTCCTCTGCAGAGTAGGCCACCTTCATGCCGCGACCGCCGCCGCCAAAGGCCGCCTTGATGGCAACGGGAAGGCCGTATTCCATGGCGAAAGACTGCACCTCATCGGCACCGGCTACCGGATCCTTAGTACCCGGGGCCATAGGGGCCTCGGCGCGCTCGGCGATGTGTCGCGCGGTGACTTTATCGCCCAAGTTGCGGATGGACTCAGGAGAGGGGCCAATCCAGGTCAAACCGGCGTCAATGACGGCTTGGGCAAAGTCGGCGTTTTCGGATAGGAAACCGTAGCCGGGGTGAATGGCATCTGCGCCGGATTTATCTGCGGCGTCCAAAATCTTGTCAAAGACGAGGTAGGACTCGGCAGAAGTGGTGCCCCCGAGTGCAAAGGCTTCGTCGGCAAGCGAGGCGAAAGGTGCCTGGGCGTCTGGCTCGGCGTAGACGGCGACGGAAGCAATGCCAGCGTCGCGGGCCGCGCGGATCACGCGAACGGCGATCTCACCGCGGTTCGCTACGAGAACCTTTGAGATCTTTTTGGTTTCTACTGCCACGGCAGCAACCTCCTGAACACATTAGGTTGAATACGCAATCTATTCTTGCACACAAAAGCATGAGTTAATTTTCACGCACGCAAGGGGGACATTTTTGAACAAAAATAAACCCACATCCAGTGTGGACATGGGCTTATACGGCTAAACCGAAAAACTAACGCTCAATCGGCATTTTCACCATATTGCCCCACTCAGACCACGAACCATCGTAGACCTGCGCCTTTGTGAATCCCAAAAGATGCGTGAGTACAAACCACGTATGCGCGGCTTGGGCACCCACGTGGGAATAGAGGATTGTGGCAGATTCAGGCTCCAACATTCCGTAATTGACCTGAAGCTCTTCGGCCGAGCGGAAGCAGGAGTTGGGGTAGGTGGAACGATCCCACTCGAGGTTGATCGCGCTAGGGATATGGCCGTGGCGCATGGTGGTGCCGTAGGCGGAATCGCCATTGGGATCGTGTTCGGTGGCCTCGCCCGCAAACTCTTCTGGGCTGCGGGTGTCCACGAGCGTGCCTTCGGTCTCGCGCACCTGATCTACGAAGGCGCGCAGCATAGAGTCATCGCGGCTTACTTCGGGATATTCGGATGCGGGGAAGTCTGGAACCATGAAAGAGGTATCGCGTTCCTCGGCCATCCACGCATTGCGGCCGCCATCGAGCAGGCGAACGTCCTTGTGCCCGAAGAGGGTAAATACCCACAGAGCGTAGGCAGCCCACCAATTGGACTTGTCGCCGTAAAGAACAATCGTATCGTCGGCGTTAATGCCCTTTTCTCGCATTAGGGAAGTGAATTCTTCTCCGTCGATGAAATCACGGGTAAGTGGGCTAAGTAGTTCCGTGCGGAAGTTAATGCGGGTGGCAGTGGGGATATGGCCAATGTCATAGAGGAGCGAGTCTTCATCCACCTCAATAACGCGCAGGCCTTTGATGCCTAGGCGTGCGGACAGCCACGGTGCAGACACGAGGCGCTCGGGGTGTGCGTATTCCTGAAATGGGGGATAGGGATCAACGTCAGCCACTGTCCGCCTGCCTTTCCTATAAGGGTTAATAATTCGCTCCCACCACTTTAACCCGATTTTTCCCGTGATGATCACTTGGGACCATTCCTGTGGGGTGGGATACAGGATTCGGCCGGGGAAGGCGAGCGGCGGCCGGCGGGGTTAAAGGGAGGGGGCAGTTGGGCGCGCGGAGGAAGAAGAGCTGGGATAAACTCGGGATATGGTGCGACAACGTGCTATGAACACCACCTATGAAGGGAACTGCAAGTGCACAAGGCAATTGTTGTATTTGAGGTAGAAGGCGGCTCGGATAAAGGCGCAGATGGCCACCGCAAGGACACCATGCCAATCGTCAATGCGATCAAGGAACAAGGCTGGGAGGCAGAGGTAATCTACTTCCATCCGGACAAGTCTGAAGAGATCTACACTCAGGTTTCTGAAAACTTTGATGCCTATATCTCCCGCGTCAACCCCGGCAATATCCCCGGCGGTGAGAAGGGCTACTTCGAATTGCTGAGCAAGCTGGCAGATGCCGGCCTGGTAGGTATGTCCACTCCGGCGGACATGATGGCCTATGGCGCCAAGGACGCACTGGTTAAGCTCAATGACACCCCGCTGGTGCCGGACGATACTGCGGCGTACTACGAGGTGGAAGAGCTGCATAATACCTTCCCCACCTCCTTGTCCTATGGCGAGCGCGTGCTCAAGCAAAACCGCGGTTCCACGGGTGAAGGCATCTGGCGCGTGCGCCTCGCGGACCAGGATCTTGCCCAGTCCGTTGAACCGGGGACCGCACTTCCGCTCGATACCGCTTTGAAGTGCACCGAGGCAGTGGATAACCAGACCCATGACTACAAGCTGGGTGCTTTCATGGACTTCTGCGACCAGTACATTGTGGGTGATAACGGCATGCTGGTGGATATGCGCTTTATGCCGCGCATTGTAGAGGGCGAAATCCGCATCCTGCTCGTGGGCAATGAGCCGGTATTTATCGTGCACAAGAAGCCGGCGGAGGGCGGCGATAACTTCTCCGCTACGCTCTTCTCCGGTGCCAAGTACACCTACGATAAGCCGGAATCGTGGCCGGAGCTGCTGGAGATGTTCGATAAGGCGCGGCCCGTTATCGCAGAGAAGCTCGGCGATACCAAGGATGTTCCGCTGATTTGGACAGCGGATTTCATGCTTGACGACGCCCCAGATGGCACCGACACGTACGTCCTCGGCGAGATAAACTGCTCCTGCGTTGGCTTCACTTCTGAGCTGGACATGGGCATCCAGGAAAAGGTTGCCGCCGAGGCAATTCGACGCGTTCAGGACGCGAACGCCTAGCGCTAGCTGTATCCTGCCAAGTAGCCCCACGGGACACCGTGGGGCATTTTCCTACCATCCCTAAAACATTTTGAGGACCGCATAATGGCTGATAATGACTTCAATTCCGACGGTTTTCCGAAGGATTTTTCCCCGCGCGATTTTTCCGAAACTCCGCACCACCGCGCTGGGGATGCTGCGAAAAACGCTGAGGGAGCCAGCGCTGCCGAGGTGGATGAGACCAAGGAGTTTGGCTCTTTCGATGTAGATGAAACGAAGTCATTTGGTCACACTGATAAGTTTGGTGATTCTGGAAACTCGCGGGATCTTTCCTCTCAGAAGCCAGTCGAGGAGGACAGTTCGACTGCTTCTGCGACATCTCCAAGTACCGGCAACTCCGATTTCTGGGCCACGCAGTCTTCCGCCGCAGGTCAGGGCGCTGCCTCCCGTGCGCATAACCCATTCACGGATTCGGCATCAACGGACGCTGCTGCGAACGGCAACCAATTCGGTTCCGTCCAGTCCACGAACGAGCAACCGGCTTTTGGCGGTTACGCTCAACAGCAGAGCACGGGCCAAGGATTCGGAGAGTTCCCTTCGGTTAGCGCTGCTCCTGCCGATTCTGACCAAGATCTGGGTAATAAGAACAGTCGCATGAGCGGTGCTCTCAAGGGCTTGGCCGAAAAGGACGGCCTATTGGGCGGGCTCTTTGAGTTCGAGTTTAAGCACTTCCTGACCCTCACCCATGTGAAGGAGATCTATAAGGTCGCCATGATTCTTGGTGGAATCATGTGGATTCTGCACCTTCTCGGTGCCTTCTTATTCGCTACCGGCATGGGCATTTATGGCATCCAGGAGGACTCCGCGTCCGCCATCTTCGGAAGCATTTTTGCCTTCATCTTCCTGGCGGTCCTGAGCACTGTCATCTACTACGCAATCATGGTTGCCATCAGGCTATTCCTGGAAGCCATGGTGGCGAACGTGCGCATTGCGCAAAACACCGGCGACATCCTGGACAAGATGGACTAGCACCGTCATGAGCTGATTGCTCAATTAAGCGAGCAACGACGAGCGCCCCAGCGAAATTCCGCTGGGGCGCATTGTATTGCAGGCCCAGGCGATTAAATGCCGGCCTAAAAGTTAGTCGTAGGTGCCCAGCTGGTAACTGGGAAGATCAACCCACATCTTGTTGAATTCCTCGACTTCACCAGAAATTGGTTCAATGGTGTCGCCTTGTGCCTGTAGGCGCACGGTGTGGTGCGCGGTAATGCCCTCCGCGGTGGAGCGACTGCGCTCTCCCCAGGTGAAATCGACTTGGTTGTCGGAGACTTGGGTGATGCTCTCCACCTTGTCGAAGACAGACATGTCCTTGGCCGGGAGGCCGTTGACATAGAGGGCTAGCCCATCAGCAATAGAGGCGCCGGTGCCTGCTGGGCCTTCCACGTCGCCCATTGAACCGCGGAAAATAATCCAGCTAATCGTCGCGCAGGGGTCGTAGGAGTTCTCGATATCGCCGATCCAAAAGTTGAAATCGCTGCCATCGTCAGCGGGCATGCGCCCAGGCGCGGTGCCAGAGGCATAGACCGTGCGCGGATCGTTGGGCAGTTCTGCGCATTCGCGGTCTTTGCCCTTTTCCTGCTGTTGCGTGGTTGTCTCATCGGCCTCGTCGGTGGAGTCCGACGGGGAGGGAGCTGCGGCGGAAGCCGCATCGTCGCCTCCGGACGCTTCAGTCTCGGCCGGCGCTTGGCTGGAAAAGACTGGCTGTTCGGAGGAAGAAGAATCCTCTTGGGAACTGCAGGCGCTAAGCGCTAGTGGCAGGGAGGTGGCAAGTAGTAGGGCGGCAGAGAATCGCCGCAAGCGGCGAGGTGGCACGACAGGCATGGCGGCTCTCCAGGTCTAGTCGAGGAGGGTGGCGACGCTGTCTGGGTCGGCGTCGGAAAGCATTTGGCGAATGCGGTCGTACTCATCGTCCTCGCCGATGGCCTTGGCGGCATGGCCGAGGGCGGCGATGGCGCGCAGCACGCCCTGGTTCGGCTCGTGGGAGAAGGGGACAGGGCCCCAGCCCTTCCACCCATTCCCGCGCAGGCGGTCCAGGCTACGGTGGTAGCCCGTGCGCGCGTAGGCATAGGCGGTGATGTAAGCAGACGGCTCAGAGCCCTCCTGCTGGTTGAGTTCCTGCTCCGCTAGGAGCGCCCACAGCAGCGGGGAATCGGGGTGGGCAACAATGCCGGCGGCGAGATCCGAGGTGGAGTCCGCACCGGGATCGGCTGGCAGCTCAATGGGTTTTGGGGCAAGCATGTCTTTCATTTCCATGCCACCCCACTGTAGCGACGCCGGCGCGCAGCTACCAGAAATCGGAGACGTTAAGGTCAAAAGAATAAAGCGCGCGGCGCACCACCGGCAGGGAAAGCCCAATAACAGAGGAAGGATCGCCTTCGATGCGGTCAATGAACCAGCCGCCCATTGCCTCCAAGGTAAAAGCACCGGCGCACTGGAGCGGCTCACCGGATCGGGCGTACGCTGCGATATCGGTATCGCTGGCAGGGGCAAAGTGAACCGTGGTGGTAGATGTTTCCACATGGCGCCTATCGCCAAAGATGAGGCAGTGGCCGGTAAGCAGTTCGGCCGTGCGGCCGGCTTGTTGGTGCCAGCGTTCGATGGTGGCTTCCTCGGTATGCGGTTTGCCTTGTAACTCGCCGCCGAGCAACAGCATAGAATCGCCGCCGATGACGGGCTCGGTGGGGTAACGCTCGGCCACCTTTTCGGCCTTGGCTGTCGCTAGGGCCGCCACGATGTCGGCCGGTGGGTGGCCTTCGAGTGAGGCTTCAAGGGAGCGTTCATCAATGTCGGCCGGTTCCAAGACAGGTTCTACGCCCGCGCCGCGCAAGATGGACGCACGCGAGGGCGATTGGGAGGCGAGGATGAGCCGCATTAGAAGTACCGCACTGTATGGAAAGCGGAGGGATTATAAATGCGCTGGGACCCAAAGCGCTCGAAGCGCTCAGCCGGGTTGCCCCATTCATTGCGTTCGCCGGTAGCCCCCGAGTGCTTTGCGCTCATCTGCGCCAACACCGTGCGCAGGGCCGCGAGCTCGTCTTTAGTGGGATTGCCCTTTACTACCTTGATTTCAGGCGTAGACATCTCGCCTCCTAAACGGTTCCGTGCTTCTTGGGTACCTGGGCCACGGCCTTGCGCTCTAGCAGGCGCAGGCCTTCTACCAGGTAGTGGCGGGTAGCGGAAGGCTCGATGACATTATCAGCCAGCCCGCGTTCCGCAGCGGCATACGGGTGCAAGAAGAGCTCATCCATCTCTTCTTCCTTTTCCTCTGAGCCATAAATGGCCAGGGAAGCCTGGGAGGCTTGGGTGACGGCAATTTCTGCGGTGGGCCACGCGTAGACCAGGTCCGCCCCCAGGTCCTTTGCACCCATAAATACGTAGGCCGGGCCAATAGCCTTGCGGGTAATCACCGTGAGCTTGCCGACGCTCGCTTCGGCCTGCGCATAGGCAAACTTCGATGCCCTGCGAAGCAGGCCGGCCTTTTCCTCTTCCGGGGTGGGCACAAAGCCTGGGGAGTCCACGAATTCCACGATAGGGGTGTTGAAGGCATCGCACGTGCGCACGAAGCGCGCGGCCTTTTCTGCGGCGGCGGAATCCAGTGCGCCAGCCAGCGCTAGCGGCTGGTTGGCAACGATTCCGACGGCTCGGCCATCGATGTAGGCAAAGCCGGTGACGATATTTTGTGCCGCTTCTGCAGAGAGTTCGAAGAAGGACCCCTCATCGACTACAGCCTTGATGACATCGTTGATGTCATAGGCCTGCGCGGCAGTATCCGGGATAACGCTATTTAAATCAAAGTCCTTAACCGTGCCGACCTCAACACGCGGCGCCTCGGCGCGATTATTGGCCGGAAGGTAAGCCAGAACGTCACGCACGAGGGCCAGGGCTTGCTTGTCATCGCTGGCCACCAGGTGTGCAGTACCGGACTCCGCGTGGGCTGCGGCACCACCGAAGGTCTCTGGCTCCGCGCCAGCCACGTGGCTGGCGGCTTGGTGGAGGGCGGTGCCTTGGGTGACTACGAGGACATCGGCAAACGTGGGCGCGAAAGCAGCGATACCGCTGGTATTGCCCGCGATTACAGAAATCTGCGGAATGAGGCCCGAGGCTTGGGAGACTCGCGCCATAAGGCGGGCATATCCGGCCATGGTGACGATGCCTTCTTGTACGCGCGGCCCGGTCGATTCATAAATGCCGATAATGGGCACGCCGGTCTTGATGGCGAGGTCATAAATCTTGGTGAGCTTTTCGGCATAAACCTCACCCATCGTTCCATCGAAGATTTCTCCGTCCTGGCTAAAGACGCATACGCGGCGGCCATCGATGGTGCCGTAGCCGGTAACCACGCCATCTGTATAGGGGCGGTCATGCTCGCGGCCGAAGTCGGTGGAACGGTGGCGGGCCAGCGCGTCCGTTTCCACAAAGGAGCCCTTATCGAGCAGCTGCGTCACGCGGGTGCGGGCGGCCGGCTCGCCTTCTCCCAGCGGTGCGCGGGACTCGGCAAGCTTGGCGTCCAGGTCCTCGATCTTGCCGGCGGTGGTTTTCAGGTCAGTCATAAGCCCCCACACTACTAGCGCACCCCGGTCAATGCGGAATGAAAGGTTGCGGGGGCGAGGTGTGAAAATCGATTGTGTGGCACATGCCACCGCAACGCGGGCTGAGCGTTAAACCTGGGAATTTCTTGAATAGCGCCTCACCCGCTTACCCTATTGTGGGGGTGGTGTCCAGTGTAAACATTTTAAGGTGCTGGGCAGGTGAGCGCCCATTATCGCACCTCAAGAGAGGTAAAAAGATGGGAAAACTTTTCATTCAACTATTGATGTGAGTCCTGTAATCCCTTATTATTACCTGAGTCTTCATGAATGTTTCCCCTGAGTTTTAACGATCTATTAAGGACGGTCTTCTGGTGATTAAAAAGGGACTGCGCTTGCTCGCACCGCTCGCCGTAGCGGCTCTCTTCACGCCAGTGGCACACGCGGGAGATATTCCCCCGATGCCGCAGGCATATCCCATTTCCAACCTCTATAAGAGCTGCAGTGCCGCTGGCGACAATGCCGAGCGCGAATGGCGCTTTGCAGAAACCGGCCGCCGCTACATGAGCGATGGCACCCTGCAGTTCAAAAACACCACCAATCAAGAAGTGCCCTACACCGCCGAGGTAGAAACCGGTACCAATCACGAGATTGATGCCAATTCTAAGGCCAAGCTGCCTTCTGGTTGGGACACCACCGCCAAGTCCGATATTGGTCTGAAGATGACCAATGGTTGGCGCGATAAAGAAACCTTCGGCCCAGTGAAGCTGAAGCCGGGTGAGTCCTTCCGCGTCGAGTACGGCGTCATCGAAAAGGACTTCATCTCCATGTTCGTGGGCTGCAATGATGACCGCCTGGAAAACATCCCGGGTGCCAACGTCATCCGCGGTAAGGGCCCGGCCGAGCGCTACGCCTTTGCCTACATCATTAAGGCAGATGGCTCCGTGTCCGATCTGGCCATGGAAATTCCTTCCCGCTCTCCGGGGGCAAACTCCAAGCCGATCGAGGGCAACTACACCTCCGTATCCGGCCCGAGCCTAGAAAAGATTGCCGATCCTAAAAAGGATGAGATCATGCAGCCGGCCGCAGATCTGCAGCGCGATCCATCCTGGCCAAAGGAAGGCGATAAGTGTGAAGCCGGCGATACCTCCTGGTACCCGCTGGACATCACCGCTGTAAAGCCGACCTACCGCAAGGCCGGCTACTCCACCGACTTCCTCAACTGGTCCAAGGGCGATTATGAATTCGCCCCAGTGACTGACTTCGTCGTTGGCGCCGAGCACGCCCCGTACACCAACTGGCAGGGCAACCGCGGCGATATTCCGAAGGGCTGGCTGGAGTCCGTCGGTGCCGTAAAGCGCGCCTACATGCCGGTCGGCACCGAGCTCAAGCACGTAGACCTCAAGCCGGGCGAGCGCGTGCGCGTGGAGTATGGCACCACCATGACCCGCATCAACTACCGCGAGGTTCACTGCGGCAAGAGCGGAAACTACGACCTCACCTCTAACTACAAGCAGACCTCCGCCCCGAGTGGGTTCTGGGCAGAGGCCAAGATCACCGATAAGGCCGGCAACACCCGCACCGAGGACGTCACTCCGGACGAATTCCGCGACCTGCCGGTTCCGACCCAGACCATCTACTAAACCCCACCACACCTACACAAGGAGAAAGTTCCATGTTCAAGTCCAAGATTGCTTCTACCACCGCGGCTCTCGCCGTTGCCTCCGGCCTCTTCTTCGCTCCGGCAGCTAACGCCCTGCCACAGCGCGACCTAGGCCCAGCTAACCCGACCACCATCGGCGAGCGCTGCTCCAACCCAGGTGACACCGGCCAGACCGTAAAGATCAAGCGCACCTATTTTGATGGCTCCGCCGGTTCCTGGACTGTGTCCAACTACAACGATGAGCCATTGCCTGTCACCCGTTCTATCAAGGAGACCAAGACAAAGACTTGGAACGTTTCCGCAGGCGTTGACTTCAAGTTGATGGATCTCATCAACTTCACCTTCTCTTCCAGCTACACCGATAGCCAGTCCTACGAGGTAGGCGAGCAGGTTGGTCCGTACAACATTGCTCCGGGCAAGACTGCCGTGCTGCGCGCCGGTTGGGTTGTTTCTGATTTCGAAGGTCAGAAGACCGTGTGTGGCTCCGACCACAAGTGGCAGGCTAATGGCGGCACCTTCACGGCTTCTCTGCCGAAGGAACGCCACGTCGAGGTTTCCACTCGTGACAACAACGATTGGGGCTAATCGTGAGCAAGACGTCCATCGCTAGCGTCCTCGCGGCGCTGAGCCTGGTGGCCGCTCCTGTTGCCCACGCCGCTGATTTCGGTGGGGACTTCGAGCTGCCCCAGCGCTGGAACGACGATTATAAGCCGGGAACGCATTGCTCGACGCCAGGTGAAAACGGCACCTACGTCACGGCAAAGCGCCGCTGGTTCAAGCAGACCGACGCCACGAGCGTGGCTAATCGCAATGCCAAGGAAGTGCCGGTCAAGCACACCGTCACCAAGGCCCGCACCCAGACCATCGAGGTCTCCGGCTCCGTTGAGGGTACCGGTGATCTGGCCAAGGTGTTGACCAAGACCTATGGCTTCAACTACGTCAGTGAGCAGCACTGGAAGCTGAACCAGGTGGTTGGTCCGTACACTCTGCCGGCGAATTCGCAAGGCAAGCTGGTGTGGGGCTTTACCATGCTCGACACCGACGGTCAGGACGTGCGCTGCAACTCTGACCAACAGTGGGAAGCCCAGGGCAAGCCTTACTCGGCCTCTGTGCCGGAAGCACGCTACTCCGAGCTGCGCTTGGAAGACGCCCCTGAGTGGAACTAATCCGCGCCATAAACGAAGCGCCCCGCCAGTCCTTTCAGACTGACGGGGCGCTTTTCTATCTGTTAGGTTCTTGTGGAAGCTTGAGCCGAGGGGCAGGAGATTAGGCCGGTAGCCAAGCATAGCCATAGGGGCCGAGCTCCACCGGGCCGAGATCGATGGAACGATCGCTGAAGTTGTGCAAGCACAGCAGATCGCCGCGCTGGTAGCCAAGAACGGCTTCCTCACCCGTCTCGACCGGCTCGCACGGAGCGGTGCCGAGATCCGGATGGGCATGGCGCTGGGCGATCATGGAGCGGACGGTGTTGAGCAACGAGGCGGCGTCCTCAACTTGGGCGGCCACAGACGTTCCGCCTACAACCGGCAGCCGGGATGGTGCGTTGATGCTGAAACCGGCGTGCTCGGAATCGTCCCACTGCATTGGGGTGCGCACCGCATAGCGGTCCGGAAGTGTCGTGTCATCGAGCATGCCAATCTCATCGCCGTAGTAGATAAACGGTGCACCCGGCAGGGTCATCAGCAGTGAAAACATCAATTCCACCTTGCGGCGGTCGCCGTTCATCAGTGGCATAAGCCTGCGGGCAATACCCACGTGCGCGCGCATACTGTCCTCTGGCAGGTACGCCTGGTACATCAGATCTCGCACGGTATCGTCCACCATTTCCAAGGTGAGCTCATCGTGGTTGCGCAAGAAGGTGCCCCACTGGCACCCATCCGGTAGGGAAGGCAGTTCGTCGAGGATGGAGTAGACCGGGGTGGCGTCGCCAAGCGCCAAAGCCTGATACAACCGCGGCATGACCGGGAAGTTGAAGACCATGTGGAAGCGTTCGCCCTGGCCGTAGAATTGCATGGTTTCGGCCGGCGGCTGGTTGGCCTCCGCTATGAGCACGGCATCCGGGTAGTGCGCGTCCATGAAGGAGCGAATCTTTTCCACAAACTCGATGGTCTCCGGCAGGGATTCGCCGCCTACACCATCGCGCTCAAAGAGATAAGCAATAGCATCGAGGCGCAGGCCGTCTAGGCCCTTATCCATCCAGAAGGACAAAATTTTGAAAACTTCCTCCTGCACGGCCGGGTTATCGTAGTTCAAATCCGGCTGGTGGGAATAAAAGCGGTGGAAGTAGTACTGGCCGCGCTTGTCATCCCAGGTCCAGTTGGAAGTTTCCACGTCAGTGAAAATGACGCGGATTTCGGGGTAGCGCTCGGGGTCATCGCCCCAGACATAGAAATCGCCATAGGGGCCCGTGGGATCCGTGCGGGAAGCCTGGAACCATGGGTGATCGGAGCTGGTGTGGTTGAGCGCCAAGTCCGTCATGATGCGCATGTCACGGCGGTGCAGCTCCGCAATGAGCTCTTCAAAATCCTCCATCGTGCCATAATCTGGGTGGATGGAATAGTAGTCCGCGATATCGTAGCCATCATCGCGCAAGGGGCTGGCATAAAACGGCGACAGCCACAGGCAGTCCACGCCTAGCCATTGCAGGTAGTCCAGCTTATCGATGACCCCGCGCAGCGTTCCTACCTCCTTATCGCCATCGGCCTTAAACGAGCCGACGAGGGCCTGGTAGAAGACGGCATTGTGGTACCAGCTCATGAAAGGTCCTTTCTTTTGGCCCGCCAGGTTAGGTAGGTAAGAAGGCACAGTACTCCGGCCACGAGACCGGGCCAGATGGCGGGGGAGTCTTGAAAGAGGTTGATGATGGCTTGAATAACCGCGAGGATGCTGAAGAAACCAAGGAAGCCCAGCGCGGTATCCCACAGCATGGCCCGGCGCATTAGGCCTTGACACCACCTGCGGTCAGGCCTGCGACGATGCGGTGCTGGAAGATGAGCACCATGATGACCAGTGGGATGGTAACCAGCGCGCCAGCGGCCATGGTCGCGGCATAGGGGTACTCAAAGGCGGAGGGGCCGGAGAAGCGCGCAATGGCCACGGTCACCGGCTCGGTATCGGTGGTGGAGAGCTGCTTGGCCAGCATGAACTCATTCCACGTGGTGATAAAGGCGATGATTGCGGTGGTAAACAGCGCTGGCGCCGCCAGTGGCAATAGCACCAAACGGAAAGCTTGAGAACGCGAGGCGCCATCTACCCGGGCTGCTTCTTCCAGTTCCCAGGGAAGCTGGCGGAAGAAGCTCAGTAGCGTATAGACCGTGAGCGGAAGCGCGAAAGAAATATTAGGGATGATCATCGCGCGGTAGGTGCCAATCCATTCCAGGTTGCCAAAGAGCTGGAAGAGCGGGGTGACCAAGGCAATGGCCGGGAACATGGAGGCAGCCAGAATAATGCCGGTCACGATTCCCTTGCCCGGAAAGTCATAGCGCGAGAGCGCATAGGCGGTAAAGACGCCGATGAGCACGGCCACCGCGGTGGTAATCAGTGAGATGAGAAGCGAGTTACCGAGCGCGGCAAGGAAGTCATTTCCCTTATCGGTAGCCAAGGCATCGCGGAAATTATCCAGCGTGACATGGGTAGGCCATGGCGTGGTATCGAAGGTGAATCGCTGATCCCGCAGCGCGGTTACCAGCATCCAGTAGAAGGGAGCGAGGCCCCAGAACATGATGAAAATGATGCCGGCGAAGTGTCCGAATTTACGCATTATTTAGCTGCCTTCCTGCCGGAGACATCCGCACCGAGGAAGCGGATGAGGATAAAGGCGACGACGAAGATAAGAAGGAAAATGAGGGTGGAGAGCGCGGAGGCGGAATTGAAGTTGCCCTGGCGCATATCCTCCACCACCAGCTGGGAGATGGTCGCGGTGGGGGAGTTGGAAGAGCTAGAAATCATGATGACCGGCAGGTCATACATGCGCAGTGCGTCCAGGGTGCGGAAGAGTACGGCCACCATGAGCGCCGGGCGCACCAGCGGGAGGGTGATGCGGAAGAACGTTTGGATACGATTAGCGCCGTCCACGCGTGCGGCATCGTAGACGTCCTTAGGAATCATCTGCAGGCCCGCCAGGATAAGCAGTGCCATAAACGGGGCGGTCTTCCACACATCCGCGATGATGACGGCCAGGCGGGCGTAGAACGGGTCCGTGGTCCAAGCGATATGGGCGCCAAGTAAAGAGTTGACGATGCCATCAGGGGCGAACATGAACTGCCATAGCTTGGCCGTGACTGCCGTTGGAATAGCCCAAGGGATGAGCACCGCCGCACGAACTAGGCCACGGCCGCGGTAGTCACCATTCATGATGAGCGCCATCACCATGCCGAGAATAGTCTCGAGCAGCACGGTAACGATGGTGAAAAAGAGCGTGATCTTGACCGCTGGCCAAAAATCCGTGGCAATAACGCCCGGTGGGCAGGTCGAAATCTGACCAGTGCCGGAAACGCATCGGTTATTGATCCAGTACAAGTAATTTTCCAGCCCGGCAAAACCGCCTTCCTCAAAAAGTCCCGTCTGCGGGTTGAGGTGCCTATTGCCTTGGAAGGACAGGAAGATGGCGCGGATGATGGGGTAGCCGATGATGACGGCGAGCACGATGAGCGCCGGAGCAATCAGCCCGGCCACGCGCCCATAATTCTTGCGGTGGGGCTTGGGTGCACTTGTCGACGCCCCCTTGGACGCAGTCGGCGAAGCTATAGCCACGCTGGTCCGCCTTTCTGTTAAAGAAATGCTGTCTATTGGCTAGATTCTATCCCTAATAGGGGAGTGAAAACCACAAAGGGTGAGGCGGCGGTATGTCCGCCTACCTCACCCGGATTGGGCGTTTAGCCCTGGGAAGCCGATTCGATGGCCGCCTTCATATCGGCGGTGGCATCATCGACCGACTTGTCATCCGTCAATGCGGCATAGGCATTGTCCTGGATGGCCTTAGAAATTGCCGAGTAGAACGGGGAAACCGGGCGCGGTGCCGCGTTCTCTAGGGACTCCTTGAGAGCCGGCAGGTATGGGAACTCCTGCTGTAGCTGCGGGTCATCGTAGATGGAGGCCAAGACTGGTGGGAAGGACTGCTCCGCGAAGGACTTCTGGTTGTCCTCGTTGATGATGAACTTCATAAAGTCGAGCGCAGTGCCCTTATTCTTGGAGTTGATATTGATGCCGTTGTTGTAGCCGCCCAGCGTGGAAACGCCTACGCCGTCCTTGCCCAGTGGGGCCTGGACCTCGACGTCGACGCCGGCATCAACCGCATTGGAGTACATATATGGCCAGTTCACGGCGAAGGCTGTCTTTCCTTCGGTGAAGGCCATATTGGTTTCTTCTTCGGTGGCGGCGGTGGAGTCCTTGGAGATGGTCTTATCCTTGTATGCATCTACCATGGCCTGCAGGCCGTCCTTGGCTTCCTTGGAATCCACGGTGACATTGCCGTCCTTATCCAAGACAGAGCCGCCCCAGCCTTCCATGAAGTCAGCGGTATTGAGCGCAAGGCCTTCATACTGCTTGAGCTGGGTGGTCAGGCAGTTCTTGCCGTCTTCCAGCGCCTTACACGCAGATTTGAGATCTGCGAACTTCTCGGGCGTCTTATCCGCGAGCTTGGTATTGCGGAAAAGCAGCTGGCCATTGGTGTTTTGCGGCAGCGCGTAGAGCACGTCGTTATAGGTGGCGGACTCTACGGTGGCCGGCAGTAGCTCGTCCGTATTGGTTTCAAAATCACCATTGAGCGGCTGGAGCCACTGGTTGGCAGCGAACTCCGCGGTCCACACGACGTCCAGTGCCATGACATCGTAGTCATCGCTGCCCGCCTGCAGGGACTGCACGAGGGTCTCGCGCTGGGCGTCAGCCTCGCCGGCCAGCTCCTTGAGCGTGACCTTCTCGTCTGGGTGCTGCTCGTTCCACTTTTCGATGATGGGGGTCACCTTGTCCGTGTCATTTTTGCCCATGGCAAAAGTGATGGGGCCGTGCGCATCCGCCCCGCCTTCGGAGGAACCGCCCGTAGCGGAATCGGAGGAGGACGAAGAGCAGCCGGCCAGAGCCAGAACTGCAGTAGTCGCAACGGTGGTGCGAAGCAGGAATCTCTTCATGGAATTCACCTTTCGGAAAACTTTCGGTTCTTTAAACCTAAAATACGGAAACCGGAAGGTGGATAATTTTGACCTATTTAACTCTAAATGGGGGTAGTAAAGGGGCAGCGGGCGGTTGGACTACGTACCTGCGGCACTGTGGCCCAGTGTCCTCCGCGGGGCTAATCCTGTGAGATACGGCGCCCCGTTTCCGGGTCAAAGCGGAGTGCTTCGCGCGGGTTGAATGTCAGTACGACATCTTCGCCGCGCTGTGGTGGGGTACCTTCGGCGCGAGCAACAAAGCGGTTTTCGCCCACGGTGACGTAGACATAGGACTCGGCGCCCAGCTCTTCCACAATGTCCACCACACCCTGAAAACCCACTGGACCCTTGTTGATAAACATCTTTTCTGGGCGTACACCTACGCGGCCGCCGTTGTAGTCAAAGATATTCATGGCGGGCGAGCCGATGAAACCGGCGACGAATTCGTTTGCGGGGGCGTGATAAAGCTCGCGCGGCGGAGCCACTTGCTGCAGCTCGCCGTCCTTGAGCACCGCCACACGGTCACCCATGGTCATCGCCTCTACCTGGTCGTGGGTGACGTATATCGTCGTCGTACCCAGTCGCTGCTGCAGGCTGGCCAACTCGGCGCGGGTCTGAACGCGCAGCTTGGCATCCAGGTTGGATAGTGGCTCATCCATGAGGAAGGCCTTCGGCTCGCGCACAATGGCGCGGCCCATGGCCACGCGCTGGCGCTGGCCACCGGAAAGGTCCTTGGGCTTTCGCTTGAGATAATCGGTCAGACCGAGTGTCTCCGCAGCTGCGTGCACCTTGGCCTTGATTTCGGCCTTGGGCAACTTCGCCAGCTTCAAAGCAAAGCCCATGTTTTGTTCTACTGTCAGGTGTGGGTAAAGCGCATAATTCTGAAAGACCATGGCGATATCGCGATCGCCTGGCTCTAAGTTGGTCACGTCCTTGCCATCAATGGTGATGCGGCCGCTGGATGTTGGTTCCAGGCCTGCCAGTGCGCGTAGCGTTGTGGACTTGCCGCAGCCCGATGGGCCAACGAGGACCAAAAACTCGCCGTCCGCGATTTCGAGGTCCAAGTCCTTTACCGTGGGCGCGCTCGCGCCGGGGTAGGTGATGTTGACCTTTTCAAAAGTGACCTTTGCCATGCGCAACACACTAGCACCATTGGTGGCCGGTATCCTTAAAGCTTATGACTGCACTTGATTTGGAACGCATTCGCACCGCATTGGCCGATGATTTCACCACCATCGATTTCGTGGAAAAGACCGGCTCCACCAATACCGACTTGATGCAGGCCACCAACGTTGCGGATGGCACCGTGCTGCTTGCCGACGAACAACTTTCCGGCAAGGGCCGCCTCGGCCGCTCCTGGACCGCGCCGGCCGGTTCGCAAGTCATTTTCTCTGTGCTTTTGCTGCCGGAATCCCTCGATCACTTGGGCACCCTACCTCTGGCCGCGGGCTTGGCGGTCACCGATTCCATCGAGGGCACCGTGCTCAAGTGGCCGAATGATGTGCATATCGACGGCAATAAGCTGTGCGGCATCCTCGCTGAGGCCGGACCCGTGGGCCAGGCTTTCAAGGCCGCGCCAAAGACCGAGCTCACCAAGGTGGAAGTGGGCAAGGCTGAACTTAATAAGGCTGAGGTCAACAAGGCGGAAGTAAATAAAGCCGAAGTCAATAAGGCGGAGCTCAATAAAGCCGTAGGCGGTGCCGCGCCCTCTGCGCGCGTCGTCGTAGGCATGGGCATCAATGTCACCTTGACCCGCGAGGAGCTGCCGATTGAAAAGGCCACCTCGCTCGCGCTCGAAGGCCGCGATACCGACCGCACCGAGCTGGCCATTACCGTGCTCAAGAACCTACGCCGCCGCATTGTGCAGTGGGAGAACCAAGACCCGCAGCTCCTGCGCGATTACCGTGCGGTGTGTTCCTCACTGGGACAACAGGTGCGCCTAGAAACTCCATCCGGCGATGTTATTGGGCACGTGGATGAAATCGGCGAGGACGGCCGCATCATGGTCGCTGGTGAGTACTATTCCGCGGGCGATGTCACGCACTTGCGACCACAGCAATAGACCACCACAGTAGGCACGCGAGGTAGCATCCATAGCTATGGGATTAATGAAGATGGGCCAAGGCGAGATCAAGCGCGCAGATGTCTCCGCGCCGTTTCGCGCATTGATTTTCCCTTTTCTTGAGCTCATCCTCATTACCGGTCTGCTGTGGATTGCCATCGGTTGGTGCGATGTCCAAGCGGTAGACCCGATGCTGCGCAATGGACTGGTCGCGGTGTGGGCGCTGTTGGGAATCTGGCGCTTTGTCATCCCGCTTTATAAGGCTCGCCGCAAGCGCTTCATAGTGA
This sequence comes from Corynebacterium sp. LaCa117, assembly GCF_046717765.1. Taxonomy (NCBI): domain Bacteria; kingdom Bacillati; phylum Actinomycetota; class Actinomycetes; order Mycobacteriales; family Corynebacteriaceae; genus Corynebacterium; species Corynebacterium sp. LaCa117. The sequence goes on from NZ_CP177102.1 coordinate 586,907, forward strand.
CCAATAGGCGCGTCATCGCGCGCGAGGGGCGCACTATCGATTCCATTCCTCTGCAGGATATTCGCGGCGCCCGCAAGCGCCGGGGCGGGGTGTCCCTAGCCATTCACGGCTGGGACCGCGCCATGTATTTCCCTAATGTGGCTAAGCCCAAGCGCGTGGCTGAGATTATTAATGATCGCCCTTGGTTTTAACCTCAGTGGTGTGCAGCTGGCTATCCAGGTCCTCCGGCGAGAGGTTGGCGCGGCTAAATTCCTGCGTCAGCGGCAGGCGCAGCTCTAAATCAGAGGCGGGGCAGAGCTCGATGGTCGCCTTATCTAATACGTAGTCCAATACGTGCCCACCGGAGGTGCGTGCGGCGTCGATAAAGTGCACGTGACAGCCTGGCACCGAAATTCCTTTTTCATAAACGGGGGTGCGGAAGCCGCCGATGACTCCTTCGACGTTCTGAAAGTGCAGCTCTTTATCTCCGCCGACGGCCTCTGACATCGGTGGGTAGGGCTTTTCCTGCTTGACCACCGTGCGGGTGGTGACCTCTTTGAAGGTGCCTGCGATACGCACCGCATACATGTAATTAGCGGAAGGCTCAAGCTTGTCAATGAACGCCGAGAGTTGATCGCGGCGCAAGCCCGTGGGTGCATCAGCAGTAATACGGGGCACAAAATTCGTGGCAACCGCATAGGGGGTGCGCTGATCTAGGTCTGCAATTCGCGCGGAGCCATCGCCCCGCAGTTGGTAGCAGGTGCCATCCAAGATAATCATCTCACCGTCGAGCCCATCGAAGGTGCCCAGGCCAAAATTTCCCTTACCCAGCAGCTCTGAAATGGTCATTTCGCCGTCATAAATGCCATCAAGCAAAGCGGTCATGAGTGAATTTTGGAAGATGGTATGACGAGTGAACATAGTATCCAGGCTAGTATTGGGGGACGTGAGTGACTTAAAGCCTATTGTAACTGTTTGTGGCGACGGCCAGCTGGCTCGGATGATGCAGCCGGCCGCCGCGGAACTCGATGTTCACCTGCGGATTTTGGCCAGCAAGCCGGATTCCTCCGCGGCGCAGGTCACCCCGGACGTGGTCCTAGGGGACTACACCTCCTTGGAGGAGCTGCGTGGCGTGGCCGAGGGCGCGGATGCCATTACTTTCGAGCACGAGCATGTGCCCAATGAACACTCCGCCGCGCTTATCGACGCCGGATTTAACGTCCAACCTCAGCCCACCGCCCTCATCTATGCGCAGGACAAGCTAAAGATGCGCGAAAAGCTCGCCGCATTTGGTGCCCCCGTGCCACGCTTTGCTGCGATCGACTCGGTGGCCGATGCCCGCGCCTTTTTCGACGCCGTCGATGGCCGCGTGTGCCTCAAGGCCCGTCGCGGTGGCTATGACGGCAAGGGCGTGTGGTTCCCCACCGCCGATAATTGCTTTGAGCTGGTCTCCGAGCTGCTCGAGGCCGGTACCCCTCTCATGGCTGAGGAAAAGGTGGACCTAACCCGCGAGCTTTCCATCCTCGTTGCCCGCCGCCCCTCCGGTGAGGCCAAGGTGTGGCCGATTACCCAATCCCGCCAGGAAAACGGCATCTGTGCCGAGGCCATCGCGCCCGCCCCCGGCCTTACCCCGGAACTTTCCCAGCGCGCTTCCGAGCTGGGACTATCTATTGCCGAGTCCTTGGGCGTGACCGGCGTGCTCGCCGTAGAACTCTTCGCCTTTGACGGTCCCGACGGCGAGGATATCTCCGTTAACGAACTGGCCATGCGTCCGCATAACACCGGTCACTGGACTCAGGACGGCTGTGTTACCTCCCAGTTTGAGCAGCACCTGCGCGCCGTGCTCGACCTCCCGCTAGGTGCGGTCGATGCGCTTGCCCCCGTTACCGTCATGGCCAATGTCTTGGGAGCCGACGAAGATCCTGCCATGCCCATGCCGGAGCGCGTTCGTGAAGTAATGAAGCGTTACCCGCAGGCCAAGATTCACCTCTACGGCAAAGACCACCGCCCTGGCCGCAAGATTGGCCACGTCAACGTCACCGGTGAGGACACCGACGAGACCCTGACCATCGCCCGCCAGGCAGCGCACTTTCTCGTGCACGCCGAATGGGCTTAAATTCCTGCCTGTAGAAAGGACATTATGCAACCGCACGTAGGCATCATCATGGGCTCCGATTCCGATTGGCCCACCGTTGAACCCGCCGCTCAGGTCCTCGCAGACTTTGGCATCCCCTTCGAAGTTGGCGTGGTCAGCGCTCACCGCACCCCAGAAAAGATGCTCGCATATGCGAAAGAAGCCCATACCCGCGGCCTGAAAGCGATCATCGCCTGTGCCGGTGGCGCCGCGCACTTGCCCGGCATGGTTGCAGCCGCCACGCCGCTGCCAGTCATCGGCATCCCGCGCGCATTGAAGGATCTCGATGGCCTCGACTCCCTTCTTTCCATCGTGCAGATGCCTAGCGGCGTGCCGGTCGCCACCGTTTCCATCGGCGGTGCAAAAAACGCCGGCCTGCTTGCTGCGCGCATTCTCGGCGCAGGTGACCCCGCCATCCAGGACAAGATGGTGGATTACCAAAAGCAGATGGCCGAAGAGGTCGAGCAGAAGGATAAGAACCTGCGCGACAAACTGCTGGGAGAGTAGCTCTTAGGAAAAGAAGTAAATAAAACAAGCACGTTTTGCCACAACCGCGGAGGTTTCGGCAAAGCGTGCTTGTCTTCTGCGCGGTGACGTCGACGAACGCTAGAAGGGCACGCCGGAGCGCAAAATGACATTGGCAAACGGCGTGGTGGAACCGGTGCGCACGACAAAGGAGGCGCGGGCAACTTCGCGTTTGAGGTCGTCATGGGAGACCTCGGTGAGGGGTACTGCGGGAAGCAAGGAACGCACCTCGGGCGGGGTGGAATCGGCGATGGTGGCGGCTTCGACTACGACTTCGTCGAGGAGGGCGGCCAGCGTATCGGCAAAGGTGGGGATGCCGAAGGTAAGCGTGAGGTCGATGACTGGAACATCGTGAGGAATGGGCAGGCCGCAATCAGCGATGACAAAGGTATCAGTGTGGCCAAGGCGCGCAACGGCACCGGCGAGCGCGGGATTAAGAAGACCGGACTTACGCATTGGTGACCTCCGGCAAAGTGGATGCGGTCGTGGGGTAGGAGGGCTGCGCGCCGTTACCGGTGGCGGCGAAGGCGCCGACGCAGGCGGCGAATGTAGCGGCATCGACAAGCGAGGCCCCGGTGAGGAGCTGGGCGCAGAAAGCACCAGCAAAGGCATCGCCGGCGCCGGTGGTATCCACGGCGGTCACGCGTGGGGTGGGGATATTCGTGCCGCTATCCGGGGTAGCAACGTAGGCGCCGTGGGCGCCAAGGGTCAGCACGACGGAACGGAAGCCTGCCTCTACCAGGCGGTGGGCGAGCTCGCGCGGGGCGCCGTCTGCAGGTAGGCCGAGTTGGTCCAAGATGAGCCCCGCCTCGTGCTCGTTGGCGAGTAGGGGATCAGCCTGCAGAAGCGAGTCACGGTCGACCTTGACCACAGGCGCGAGGTTGACCACCACACGGCCCTGGGCCGCTTCCACGGCGGCTTGGAAACCAGAGGCAGGGATCTCGCCTTGGAGGAGCACCACGTCGGCATCGGCGATGGTGGAGGAGCGGGCGGTGACAAAGGGGGCGTCGACAAGCGCATTGGCACCGGGGGAGATGACGATGGTGTTCTCGCCATCCGCCGAGACGGTAATGACGGCGAGGCCCGTATTGGTATCGGCCTGCTCTACAGCGCCCAGATCGATTCCGGAGGTGCGCATATAGTACATGGCGGGCTCGGCATAGGGATCGGAGCCCACCGCGCCCACAAAGGCCACGTTGGCACCCAGCTGCGCCGCCGCTACTGCCTGGTTAGCGCCCTTTCCTCCGGCCAAGATCTCGCCGCCGGAGCCCAGCAGGGTCTCGCCGGGCTGCGGGTGGCGCTCGGCGTGGACGATGAGATCGGCATTGATGGATCCGACGACGGTTAGCTTGCTCATTGGAAATCCTCTACATTGTCGCGGGTGACGGTGATGACCTCGACGGGGACGTTCTTCTCCGCCGTGCCACCGTGCAGGAGCGCTGCGGCTTGTTCGATGGCGCGGGCACCGAGCTCTGCTGGCTGCTGGGCGATGGTAGCTTCCAGCTTGCCATCTTTGACTGCCTTGAGGCCATCGAAGGTGCCGTCAAAAGCCACCACCTTGACCTCATTACCGGCGCGCGAGCCCAAGGCTTCGACCGCGCCGAGCGCCATTTCATCGTTCTCTGCAAAGATGGCCTTGATATTAGGGTTGGCTTGCAGCAGGTTGGTGGCGACGTTGAGACCCTCCGTACGGTCAAAATTCGCCGATTGCTTGCCGACGACCCGAATACCCCCGTACTTCGCAATCTGCTCTTCAAAACCTTTGCCGCGCTCGCGCGAGGCGGAGGTACCGGCGGTGCCCTGCAGGATAAGTATTTCTCCCTTTTCCCCGATGGAGTGGGCGAGGGTATCCGCCGCCTGTGCGCCGCCGGCGACATTATCGGAGGCCACCATGGAATCCAGTTCTACGCCGTTGACGTCGCGGTCCACGCCGATAACCGGCACGCCGTCATCCTTGATGCCGCGCACGGCCGGGGCCACGGCATCGGAATCGGTGGGGTTGACCACGACGACCTTGGCTCCCATCGACGTGGCATTGCCCAGTTGATTGACCTGTTGGGCGGGGTCATCGGAGGCGTCCTGGATATCCAGCGGAACGCCGAGCTCCTTGGCCTTATCTTGTGCGCCGTGGCGCAGCTCAACGAAGAAGGGGTTGGTCTGTGTCGATAGCGCTAGCGTGATGCGGTTGCGGTCTTCTTCCGAACGATTGCACGAGGCAAGACCAAGCGCGAGAGCCGGCACGAGAAGGGTGGCGATGAGCTTTTTCATGGTGGGCGCTCCTTAATTAGCCGTCTTATTGCGGATGACGTCGAAGCCGACGGCCAGCGCAATGACCAAACCAATGACAATCTGCTGCCAGAACGAGGAGACATTGAGCAGATTCAGACCGTTGCGGATAACGGCCAAAAGAATTGCGCCGACCAGAGTGCCGGTGGCCTTGCCTTGCCCGCCGGAAAGCGAGGCGCCGCCGATAACGACGGCCGCGATGGCATCCAATTCGTAGCCGGTGCCGGCCTGCGGCTGTGCAGATTCGAGGCGGCCTGCCATGACCATGCCGGCCCAGGCGGCAAAGAAACCGGAGAGTGCGAAGACAGCGATCTGGATGCGCTTGACCGGCAGGCCCGAGAGACGGGCGGCCTCCAGGTTGCCGCCGATGGCGTACATGGAACGGCCAAGTACCGTGCGCTCTAGGATGAACCAGCACATGAGCCCGGCGATGACCATCATGATGATTGGCACTGGGAAGCCCGCGATATCGCCGCCAAAGGCGTTGACGGCTGGGGCGGTTTCAATGGGCGAGCCCTGGGAGATGACCAGGGTAAGTCCGCGGGCGATGGACATCATGGCCAGCGTTGCGATGAAGGACGGAATCTTGCCCCACGCGGTGGCCATGCCGCAGATGGCGCCGGCCAGCGCGCCTACGATAAGGCCGATGAGCAACGTGAGCCAGCCAGGTAGGCCAGCGGTGGAGAACATATAGGCCGAGACCATGGCACCGAGCGCGGCGACCGAACCTACCGAAAGGTCGATGCCAGCGGTGACAATCACAAAGGTCATGCCGAAGGCCAAGATCGCCACCGTGGCGGCCTGGATGCCGATATTGAGCAGGTTCGCCACGGTAAGGAAGTACGGGGTAGCGATAAACAGCGCGATGCACAGGGCAATGAGGCCAACGAGAGCGCCATTATTCATGGCCCAGTTAACTACTCTATTTTTGGTCATGCTTCATCCTTGGGGTTGGCGCCGGCAGGTGCGGCAGCAGTGGCGGAAGTAGCGGAGGTCACATTGGATACGGCGAAGGCCATGACCTCGTCTTGGGTGGAGTCCTTGGGTAGTTGGCCGGCGAGTTGTCCACCGGACATGACGAGGATGCGATCGGACATGCCGAGCACCTCGGGTAAATCGGAGGAGGCCATGAGCACGGCGCCACCGGCTGCGGTGACCTCATTAATGATGTTGTAGATCTCCACCTTGGCACCGACGTCGACGCCGCGGGTGGGCTCATCGAGCAGGAGGACTTTGGAGCCGGCGAGCACCCAGCGGCCGAAGACGGCCTTTTGTTGGTTGCCACCGGATAAGTTCCGGATGGGCTGCGAGAGATCAGCCATGCGGATGCGCAGCTTTTCCGCTACCGCACCGGCGCGGCGGCGTTGGCCGCTGCGGTCTGCAAGCCCTGCCTTGGCAGTGGGGTAGAGGGTAGCAAACCCCAGGTTATCGCCCACGGAGGCGTCAAGGACGAGCGCCTGGGACTTGCGGTCTTCCGGGATATGGCCCACGCCGGCTCGGATGGCGGCGCGTATATCGCCGCTGCGCAGCTGCGTGCCGCCAACGCGGATGGAGCCGGAATCGTAAGGATCGGCGCCTGCGATGGCGCGAATGACCTCGGTACGGCCGGCCCCCACGAGTCCGGCTAGGCCGACGACTTCGCCGGCATGGACGGAGAAGGTGACGTCGTGAAAGGCGCCGTCGGAAGTCAGCTCGGAGACTTCTAGTAGGGCCTCGCCGTGTTCAGGGGGAACCTTGCGCGGGTATTGATTTTCAATCTCGCGGCCGACCATGAGCCGGACCAGCTCGTCTTCGTCCGTATCGGCAGGGACTTCGGCAATGAAAGAACCATCGCGCAGCACGCTAATGGTCTCTGCAATTCGCGCTAGTTCCTCCAAGTGATGGCTGATAAAAATCATGGCCACGCCCTTGGCCTTGAGCTCCTCAAGCACGGCAAAGAGGGCATCGACCTCCTTACCGGTGAGCGCGGCCGTGGGCTCATCCAGGATAAGAATTCGCGCGTTCATGGACAGCGCCTTGGCGATTTCTACGAGCTGCTGCTTGGCGACGCCGAGCTCACCCACCGGCATATCCAGGTCCACGTCCAAGCCGATGAGATGCAGCGCGGCTTGGGCCTGTGTCTTGAGGTGTTTGTGGTTGACCAACCCGAAGCGGCGCGGGGTGCGCCCGAGCATGATGTTCTCGGCCACCGACATGGTGGGAACGAGGTTGAGCTCTTGGTGGATGGTGGCGATGCCCAGCGCCTCGGAGGCATTGGTGTCTGGGATTTTAACCTCTGCGCCATCCACCACAATGCGGCCGGAATCTGGTTGGTGGACGCCGGCAATCATCTTGATGAGCGTGGATTTTCCGGCGCCGTTTTCACCCAGCAAGGCTTGGACCTGACCCCGGCGGACGGTGAGATCCACGCCTTTAATGACTTCCACCTGGCCAAAGGATTTGGTGACGTTTTCTAGGCGCAATACGTGGTCACTCATGGCGTGGCCTCATCGAGGTGGTGGGCGGTGGACATGCGTGGGATGTAGCGGGTGTCTAGCACTTCGCCTTCTGGCTGGCGCTTTTCGTTAATGGCCGCGATGAGCTTAGCCGTGGCGGTCTCGCCCATCCGTGCAACATCCTGGTCCACTACCGAAATGGGGGAGGGCTGAAAGCGCAGGTAGATAAAATCATCGAAGCCCACGAGCGCGATCTCTTCTCCGATGCGCTTACCCGCATTATGGCAGGCCTCTAGTGCACCGGCAGTCATCATGGAATCGCCGGCAATAAGCGCGGTGACGCCCTCCTGCAGGAGCGCGATAGCGCCCTTATAACCTTCGCGGTGGCGGTAGCTGCCGTGGTGGATGTGGGTAGGCATCCCACGCGTGGCGGCCTTGAATGCTTCGAGTCGCTGCCGGCCGGTGGAGGTTTCCTGCGGGCCGGACAGGTAGCCGATATGCGTGTGCCCCTTCTCCTTGAGCTGTTCCACGGCCTGTTCGATTCCCTTGTGCGGATCTGATAGCACCGCGGGAATCTGGCCCAGGGTCCGGTCAATGAGCACGAGCGGCCGGTAGGTGCGCGCCTGCTCGAGCGCTTCTTCGGCACCTTCGAGCGGTACGGCGATAATTCCGTCCACCTGGCGTTCCATGAGGGCATCGAGGGCCTTGACTAGCCGCTGTGGTTCCTCGCCGCAACTGGTAATCATTGTGGCTAGACCCTGTTTATCGGCGGCCTCTTCAACGGCTGCCGCCATCGCTGCGAAATAGGCATTATCCAGGCTGGGGATGACTAGGCCGATGGCATTCGACCGGGAGCTACGCAAGGCGCGGGCCTGGGCGTTGGGCCTATAGTTCAGCTTGACGGCCGTGTCCTTGACGCGTTGGCGCGTGGATTCAGAGATAGCAGGGTTGCCCGAGAGTGAGCGGGACGCGGTAGAAATGGATACTCCAGCAGCAGCGGCCACGTCTTTAAGGGTGGTTCCGGCCATGCTGACCTCCTTGGGTTTTAAGGCATATGAGCCATCGTCTGGCCCTACGGGGTGCAATCGATTGCATGCTCGAGTTAAACCTAAGACCTTTTCTATCTTTCTGTCAAGGTGTGGCGAGTCTATGCTGGTATCCATGTCTGACCCGCTCCTCGTGTTGGGTTCCCGCGTGACCCACGGCTACCCCGGCGCTATGTTGCGTTCGCGTCTGGATAAAGCGCTGGCCCTTTATCATGGCCAGCAGATTATTGTCTCTGGTCGCGGCGAGGCAGGTCCGATGGCCACTTATCTTATTGAGCGCGGCGTACCTGCTGAGCGAGTAGTGGTGGAGCCAGACGCTACGAGCACCAATGAGAACTTGGAAAATGCTCACCGCTTGGTCCCGGACGCTGTCTTGCAGGTGGTGACCAATGATTTCCATGTCCTACGCACGGCCCTGTGGGCCTGGCATCTTGGCATCGCCGTGCACCTTTATCCTGCGCGGACCCCGTGGCGCTTGATGCCGCGCAATTACCTGCGCGAAGTTCTGGCCACCCCGCACTCTGCGGCGCGAATAGCGTGGCGGCGGATTCGCGGATAGCGCTTCTCTTTATGAGGCAGCCCCCTATCTGTCCGCGGGCCTCCAGCCCCGAAAGAGGTTAACAAGCGGTTAACTCTAGGTCCGTAACCTGCTGAAACTGTGGGTATTCGCTGGTGGTTATGCAAACGATTGACCGGCGCTTTGCCGTGCTCCTAGGCTAAATCCAACGAAAGTTATAGCCAGAAAGGTCTTTGTTATGACCAGTGGAGGAGCGGCTGGCTCTGACGCTGAATACCCCAGCGTCGCCATTTCTTATGGCGATTACGCGGCCGAGATTGCTCTGTTCGGCGGTGCAATCAAGGCGTTGACCTATCGCGGTGCGCCCTTGGTAGAAAGCTACGACGGTAAACCACCACTCATGGCCGGTGTAGTGCTGGCGCCGTGGCCCAATCGCACCGAAGATGGCTGGTTTGAATGGCAGGGGAGCGCCCACCAGCTAGAAATTACGGAACCGGAGCGCAATAACGCCATCCACGGCTTCGCGGTGGATTGGTGGCGAATGAAGGAACGCACAGAAAGCCGAGTGATCCTCGCCTTTGACATCGAGCCGCGGCACGGTTGGCCATGGGCCATTCAGCTGGAGGCTACCTATGCTCTCGATGAGCAAGGATTGCACCACCAACTCACCGCCCGCACCGCAGACCCCGGCGAGGTTCCCTTTGCCTATGGCCTCCACCTCTACCTTTCCCCACAGGGAGCTGGGGCGGAGGAAGCGGTGCTGAGCGTGGACGTCGGCAAGCGCCACGTGCTAGACACGCGCAACCTGCCCACGGGCAAGACGGAGCAGGTGCGCATTGTCAACCAACCCATCGCCGAGGTGGATTGGGACGATTGCTTCCACGGTGAAGGGCCGCTGACGGCCATATATGCAGCCGGTGGAAAAGGCGTGCGGCTGGAGATGGGCGAGGGCCTGAACTGGGTGCAGATGTTTACCCCAACCAACTTCCCGCGGGAACAAGGCCCAGGCAAGGCGCTTGCGGTAGAGCCCATGAGCGCGCCGCCGAATGCGCTGCGTAGCGGGGAAGACCTCGCGCGCTTGAGTGCTCAAAATCCACAGACTTATACGCTGCTGCTGGCAGCAGAAAATAATAACTAGAAAGGTCAGCCATGGAGACTGCTGAATCCGTATTGAGGCTCGATGCCTCTTGGGTGGATTACTTATTGGTAGCCATCTACTTCCTCTTCGTTCTAGGTATCGGCTGGGCCGCCAAGGCCAGGGTGTCCAGTTCCATCGACTTCTTCCTCTCCGGTCGAGGCTTGCCCGCCTGGGTGACCGGACTGGCCTTCGTCTCGGCCAACCTAGGCGCGGTAGAAATCATCGGTATGTCCGCCAATGGCGTGGAGTATGGCTTCCAAACCATGCACTACTTCTGGATCGGTGCCATCCCCGCCATGGTCTTTTTGGGCATTGTGATGATGCCGTTCTACTACGGCTCCAAGGTGCGCTCAGTGCCGGAATTTATGCGCAAACGTTTTGGCAATGCCGCGCACTTGGTCAACGCGATTTCTTTTGCCGTAGCCCAGCTGCTCATTGCAGGAGTGAACCTGTACCTGCTGGCCACCATCGTAGAAGCCCTATTGGGCTGGCAGATGTGGGTATCGCTCTTGGTCGCCGGGTTTATAGTGCTGTCCTATATCACCCTGGGTGGCCTTTCGGCCGCCATCTATAACGAGGTGCTGCAGTTCTTCGTCATTATCGCCGCGCTTGCCCCACTAACCATTATTGGGTTGAACCGCGTGGGCGGCTGGAGCGGGCTAAAAGACGCCGTGGCCAATGACTCTCACTTCCACACCTGGCCGGGCACGGACATCTCCGGCTTCGAAAACCCGGTGTGGTCCGTCATCGGCATCGTCCTAGGCCTAGGCTTCGTGCTCTCCTTCGGCTACTGGACCACTAACTTCGTAGAAGTCCAGCGCGCCATGGCCTCGGATTCTATTTCCGCGGCCCGCAAGACCCCGATCATCGGCGCCTTCCCCAAGATGTTCGTACCTTTCCTGGTGGTTATTCCGGGCATGGTTGCTTCCGTGTCCGTGGCTGACTTGATGGAGGAGCGCGCCGAGCCGAACGACGCCATCCTGCTGCTCATGCGCGACCTGCTGCCCAATGGCCTATTGGGTGTGGCGATCGCCGGTCTCTTGGCGTCGTTCATGGCCGGCATGGCCGCCAATATCTCGGCCTTTAATACCGTCATTTCCTATGACATCTGGCAGACCTACGTGGTCAAGGACCGCGAGGATGACTACTACTTGAAGTTCGGACGCATCGCTACGGTTATCGCCACCGCTATTGCCATCTTCACCGCGCTTTTGGCGCAAAACTTTGGCAATATCATGGACTACCTGCAGACCCTCTTTGGCTTCTTCAATGCGCCGCTCTTTGCCACCTTCATCTTGGGTATGTTCTGGAAGCGCATGACCCCACACGCTGGTTGGTCCGGACTGGTGGCCGGTACTGGTTCCGCCATCGTTTTCTGGTACGTCGCTTCTTTCACGGACATGATTAATCTTCCAGGCCAGGGCACCGCCTTCGTCGCGGCCGGCGTGGCCTTCGCCGTGGATATCGTGGTCTCCATCGTGGTCACCCTATTTACCCAGCCCAAGCCGGATAGCGAGCTGGTTGGCTTCGTCTCTTCCGTGACCCCCAAAGACCACTTTGAGGACTACACCGAAAAGTCCTTGCCGTGGTACCAACAGACCGTCCCACTGGGCATTATCTGCCTAGTTATGGCCGTAGCACTCAACGTCATCTTTGCCTAAGGAGCCCAACATGTCTGAGAAAAAGCGCGCGGGCGCGTTCGACCTGCGCAACGTCATCGCCGCACTCCTCGGCCTCTACGGCCTCATCTTGCTCGGCTGCTATTTCTTCCTTGACCCAGGCATTAACCCAGATACCGGGCAGGCCAAAAACGTCAGCGATAACCTATGGGCAAGCCTTGCTTTGCTGGCCGTGGCCGCCGCCTTTGTGCTGTGGGCGCGCCTGAAGCCCATCACCATCCCAGGAGAAGACTAATGGTTGAGATTACCTCCGCCACGCTTGCCGACGGCCGCGAAATCCTTTACTTCGACGACCAACCCCACCCTGACCGCGTGCTCGTTGATTCCCGCGATATCCCTACCGTCGCCCCTGCTTCCGAGATGCGCCGGGATCCCCTGACAGGAGACTGGGTGGCCTTTGCCGCCCACCGCATGAACCGCACCTTCCTGCCACCGGCCAATGAGAACCCGCTAGCGCCCACGCGCGAAGGCCAGCTGCCCACGGAGATCCCCAGCCCTAGCTATGACGTGGTGGTCTTTGAAAACCGCTTTCCGTCTTTTGCTACCGCGGCCGACATCGAGCACCCCGAGGAGGATAACCTGCTTGGCATGGTGCCGCGCCTTCCTGCGCGCGCCCGCTGTGAGGTGGTCTGTTTTACCGAAGATCCCGCCCTTTCTTTCAAGGATTTGCCCGAATCCCGCATTCGCACCGTTATTGAGGCGTGGGCTCATCGCACCGCCGCGTTGTCCCAGATTGACGGTGTGCAGCAGGTTTTCCCCTTTGAAAACCGCGGTGAAGAAATCGGCGTGACCCTCCAGCACCCGCACGGCCAGATTTATTCCTATCCATTCCTCTCGCCGCGCCTGCGCTCCATCGTGGATTCCGCCCGGGCCTACGACGGCGACCTCTTTCAAGATCTCCTCGATCGGGAGCGCGCCGCCGGCACCCGCATCATTGCCGAGACCGAGCACTTCACCGTCTTCGTTCCCGCCGCCGCCAAATGGCCGCTGGAAGCCATGGTTCTGCCTAACTCCGAGGTCCCTGACTTCGCTGCACTTACCGACGCCCAACGTGCCGACCTCGCACCCTTGCTTAAGAAGCTGTACTCCGCGGTGGACCGCTTCTTTGATGGCGTGGACAAGACCCCCTATATCGCCGGCTGGACCCAGGCACCGGTGGACAAGGCACTGCGCCCAGGCATCCGCATGCACCTGCAGCTCTTTTCGCTTATGCGATCGCCCGGCCGCATGAAATACCTCGCCGGTTCCGAGTCCTCGCAGGCCGTGTGGATCAATGACACGACCCCGGAGCGCATTGCCGCCCGCTTCAAGGAGATCTGGGATGCTTAACTGGATTGAGACCCGTACCGATGAGGAGCTCGCTGCCGCTGCGCGCAGCCTATTCGCCACTGTCTTTCCTGACACCCCAGCACCGGCCGGGGTCTGGGCCGCACCCGGCCGCGTGAACCTCATCGGCGAGCATATCGATTACGCTGGCGGCGCCTCCATTCCTTTCGCGCTGGAGCAAAATACCGCCGTTGCTGTCGCGCCTCGCAGTGATGGGCTTATCCGCATAGCTTCCGAATTCGACGGTTCCATCGCCCATGCGGAGGTTTCGCTCGCCGATGTTCGTCCGGGCCACCCCGCCGATTGGTCCGGCTACGTTGCCGGCACCGTGTGGGCCGCCACCGCGGCGGGCACGCTGTCATGCACAGGCCTCGATATCGCCATCGTCTCCGACGTCCCCGTCGGCTCTGGCCTGTCTAGCTCTGCCGCCCTCGAGTGCTCCACGGCCGTGGCCGCGTATGAGCTCGCGCACGGGCATGCTCCCGATGACGCTGCTCGCGGTGAGCTGGCGCAAGCCTGTATCCGCGCCGAAAACGAGGTGGTCGGTGCCTCTACTGGTGGCTTGGACCAAAACGCCAGTCTCTTTGGCCAGCGCGGTAAGGCCCTCTTTTTGGATTTTTCCACCGGCGCCGTCGAGCGCGTGCCTTTCAATATCGAGGCCCAAGACATGGTGCTGCTCATCGCGGACACCAATGCCCCGCACACGCTTTCCGACGGCCAATACGCCTCCCGCCGCGGCATCATCGACGCCGTCCAATCTGCCGCCGGTTACTCCATCCGCGAGATCTCGAATGCCGTGGACTTTGCCGCCACCGTCAATCCCGCCGAGGCGGAACTCTATCGCCGCCGCGTGCACCACGTGGTGGAAGAAACCAACCGGACCCTAGATGCCGCTACCGCGCTGGCATCTTCCGATCTAGATACATTCCGGCGTCTTATGCGCGAGAGCCACATCTCTCTGCGCGACCTTTATGAGGTCACCACTCCGGAGCTCGACTCCGCTTTTACCGCGGCCGGCGAGCTGGGCGCTCGCATGACCGGTGGTGGTTTCGGCGGCGCGGTTATCGCGCTCATCCCGCACTCCTCCGTCGAGTCCACCGCGCAGGCCATTCATGATGCTGCGGTTTCGCGCGGCTTTCCGGAACCTACCTTCTTGGTTGCGCGTCCGGGAGATGGCGCCCGCCGCCTCGCCTAACTCCGCGGCCCGGCTCGGCTTAGCCGCGACCCTCCCAGTGCGCCTCTTGTCGTTGGGTCCATACTGATCAGGCTGATCTGAAGGCCGGGCCGCCTCAGATCGGCCTTAACTCCCTCAATTCGGCCTGATCAGATCAGCCCCAAAGCCCTAAGCGTTCGGGTCACAACGCCAAGAGAGCTTTCTGGATCCCCTCGCGCAGAGTCTCGCGAGACTGCTTCATCGGATGCGCAATCGCGCGCAACCCCATGTACGCAATCTGGTCGGCCGCCCGATTCAGCGGATCACCCGCATGCCCAAGTACACGGCGAATGTCGACCTCGCATTGGCCTTGGATATCGCCCCAAGCTTGCTGGAATCGGGACCGCGCACCCGAAGACACCCCTCGCCACGTGCGCCCCGGCCGCGATGCTTTAGAGCCGCGCTTATGCACAATCTGCTCGACCGCCTCCAAAGCGGCTACGGAATCGGACTCAATAACCGCCTTGCGCGCACCCACCTTGAGCAGGTATTTCAGCGCGAGCGTCAGTGCTTCGAGCTCGAGCTCATCCGTGCTCGCCTTGGTTTCTCGAGTTCGTAACCGGTAGTCGCCGTTGCCCGCAACGAAGCACATCGACCCCTTGAATACGGTATCCGAGGAAGCGTCGGTGGCTATGCGAACCACGTCGCCCTTGGACCATGAGGAGGCGCGCGAGAAGTTCGGCCACCAGTGTGCTTTCGGCGTCTCTACCTGTGCCGCTTGCTTCTTTTTCGGTGCCTCACCCATCTTGCGCGCCTTCCGTGCGGTAAGGCCGGCTTGTTTTCGGCGCACGGAGCTCGCGCTCTTCGAAGCCCTATTTTCTTCCGCAAAGCTTCCCGTCACCGTGAAACCGTCTGCCGTGAGTGCCGCTCGCAACGCATTCTGCCTGCGACCAGTGACAATCCACACCCGTCCGTCGAGTCCCTTGAGTGCGCGTTTGACCTCCCGTACGGCGATATCGACGATATCGCCCTTCTTCGTCTGGCCGCGGCGCACAAAACGCGTCTGCTTAGTATTGACTGCGATGACCCAGCCTTCGATGGTGCCGTTGGGGGCGGAATCCCAGCGCTCGTCCCAGAGCGCGACCGCAACATGGATTGGTGCCGAGACCATGTCCGAGGTGATCTTGCGGGTACCGTAGGTGCGCGATTGCGTACCGGTAAGTTCTGAGAGCTCGATGGGTTCCATTATCTCTAGTAAAGCACGGTTAACCGCGCTGCTGAATTATCCCCCCACACCACCGCATTGAACTACTTCCCCTTAGGTCGAATGTGACCGAGCCGATCTGAGCACAACCCGCCCTCAACTCAGCCTCAACGCTCTCAATTCGGCCCGATCACCTTGGACCTAAAGTTCCGCCTCTCACTTAAGATCCTCGGAAATTCACCTTCCTGAGCCCCATGACGCGTGTTCCGCCCCTCCAGCAGTGAAGATGAAACCATGATTACAGATCACTTCATCAACCTTCGTTACGCCGGAGCCGAAAGTCCGCACCCCGTAAGGTTGCTTCTTACCTTGTACCAGTACAGGGATAATTTTCAAGACTGGTCATTTTCTTAGCAGCTTGGAAACTGTACTATAGTGTTCGTTCCAGTACAGGGTGGCAGCTACCAATACAGCTACCACCACACAGCTACCAAGGCAGCTACACAACCATGAAACCAGTAAAAGACCTCAAGCTAGGCTCCATTTATCAAACCAAAAATGGGCGCTGGCGCGCCGCAATCACCGTAGGGTGGGACGGACAAGGACGCCAAGTACGCCGCACTGTCTCAGCAAAGACCGAAGCGGAGTGTATTCGCCGCCGAAACGAGTTGTATCTACAACTAAAAAAGGGTGAAAGCAGCCCACAAAAAATAACCGTCGAAACATTTACCAAAAAATGGCTAGACTCCACAGCCTTTGAAATGTACGCCCCGCAAACCCTCAGAGGTGTCAAAGGGCAGTGCCGAAAGTACATAATCCCCACGCTAGGAAAATACGCGCTGAAAGATGTTGGAGCAGACGAGGTACGAGAGTTAATATCTGCCGTTCGTAACGCCGGATGCGGAGATCGTTACACTCAGCAGAACTACTCAACCTTTTCTGTGATTATGAGGGATGCCGTTAGACGTGGACTTATTGAGCGTAACCCTTGCTCGATGGTGGATCGGCCGCGTGCTGTTCGAAATACGAGAACTGCACTCACTGCCGATCAGGCGCGGCATTTGATTATTCATTCTGCCAAGGCTGGGGATACGTTGGCTTCAATGTGGGCATCGTATCTTCTTTTGGGTGCTCGAAATGGTGAGCTATTAGGCCTTACTCGTAGTCGTGTGTCATTGGTGCCGGGTATGGCGCAGATTGATTTGTCGTGGGCGGCGACTAGATTACCTTGGCGGCATGGACCAAAATGTAAGTGCGCGGTGGGGGCTGAGGCAAGGCGGTGTAATGATCGGGAGGTGGCGGTGCCTCCGGCGTTTGAATGGTATGAGATTAGGGGAGCGCTTGCGTGGACGCGCCCTAAGACTGAGAAGTCACGCCGTATTATTCCGGTTCCTGCGCCGTTAGATGAGGTTTTGCGGCGGCATATAGCAGAGACTCCACAGAATGAGTGGGACTTGATGTGGCTTTCGAGTAGTGGGCTTCCACTTCGGCATAAGCGTGTCTTGATAAGGTGGCGAGCGGCGTTAAAGGATGCTGGTTTGCCTATTGTGGATTTACATACGGCTAGGCATACTGCGGCGACGCTTTTACGTGAGTGTGGCGTGGGGCCGGAGGTTATCGCGTCGATTCTTGGGCATTCTAAGATTGATACCACTTTTGGGTATGTGCATGTGAATGCGGCGCAGACTCAGCAGGCTATGAGTAATTATTCCTCATTCCTCGGTTTGCCTAGCGGCTATGGTGAGGCCCCGGATAAAGGCTAGTGCTTCTCGTTGTAGGTGGGGTGGGAGGCGTTTGGCTTCGGTGGTTATTTCGTCGCTGAGGTTGGTGGGGGTTGCGGTTTCTAGTCCTGCGGCTTCGAAAATTTGGTTGACGGGGAGGTTTACGCCTTGGGCTGCTTTGGCTAGGGCTTCTGGGGTGGCGGTGACGCGGATTTTTTGGCCGTTGCGGATGTTGATTCCGGTTTCGAGGCGTCGCCACCAGGATTCTGATAGGCCGGAGCGGCGGGCGGCTTCTGCTTTGGATAGGCCGTTGTGTTCGCGTGCTCGTTGGAGTAGTTGGCCGGGGAGCCATTGGTCGGGGGTTGTCATGGGGTTAGATTATCAAGTTCGTTGTTTGGTGGGGGATTTTACAAACCGTAGTACCGTATAGTACAGTTTAGTACAGGGTTAGGAAATGGCCCCGCCCTGCAAGGCGAACCACCAGTCAGAAAGGAAACCCCTTGGCTATCTACATTAAAGGCCACCCCGAGGGGCTGCTAGACCTCAAGGAGGCACAGCAGTATCTCGGAGGAATTGGGCGTACTACCGTGTACTCGTACATGAACCGCCCAGCCAGCGAAAACCGACTAATCAAAGCATCCCGCCCCGGCCGGAAGCTCCTATTCACCCGCCGCGACCTTGACACATTCATCGAAATGGAGCAGGCACTAGCCGCCGCAGCCTAAGCGCATAAGAAAAGCCCCCACGGCGCTGCAACACCATAAATGTGGAGGCTTGCACCAGTCAGAAAGGAAACTGAAAACCTGATGCCTACTCAGAATAACACCCCCGACCATGTAAAGGCGAACGGTCTTGACCTCGCCCAGCGCGTAGTACTCCAATCCGCCGTACTCGGCAAACTGTACGAAATGCACAAGGAAGAGAAGCGGGAGCTGGAAAAGCAACTCGCACCCGGCGATAAGCGCACCGTCACCAATAATCAGGGCGTGAAGCTCGGCACCGCCTCCATGAGCCAACCGAATAAGAAAGCGGTATGCACCGACCATTCAGTGTTGCT
Source organism: Corynebacterium sp. LaCa117 (assembly GCF_046717765.1). Taxonomy (NCBI): domain Bacteria; kingdom Bacillati; phylum Actinomycetota; class Actinomycetes; order Mycobacteriales; family Corynebacteriaceae; genus Corynebacterium; species Corynebacterium sp. LaCa117. Next base: position 605,107 of record NZ_CP177102.1, read on the forward strand.
GGCAATGGCGGACGATCACGGCCTAGAAATCATCGACGCGCTTCCCACCCCAGAAGATTCGCGCTACCAAGAAATCATTGACCTGCTTTTCGAGGTGCGCCCCGACCTGTTGGATTCCAGCATTTCCCGCGAGGATGAAAAGCACCTCGCAAACCATGTGCTCAAGGAGTGGCAGATTAAGGGCGACCTCGCGCCCGGCTGGGAAATCAAAGACAGCTCAGCCCCACGCATGACTATCCGCAAGGGCACCGACGAGGTGGCTAAGGCCGCTATTGAGCACATGATCACCAGCGCATCTAACTCGCTGGCCGAAATTACGGACGGAAAGGAAACCAAGTAAAATGCGAGAATTTAAGACCCGTAAACCAAGCGGCCGCGCCTCGTTCCCACTCATGCTCCTAGCTGGCCAGGAGGGCACCGGCAAGACGTGGGCGGCAGTTGAAGCGACCGCTATGGAGTCCGTAGACCGAGCTTTCTTCATTGAAGTTGGGGAATCTCAAGCCGATGCTTATGGTGCTGTGCCGGGCGCTGATTTTGAAATCATCGAGCACGACGGCACCATCCGTAATATCCGTGAGGCATTGCAGTGGGCGGCAGCTCAGGAGCCAGCGGAGGGGAAGTTCAACCTGCTGATTATTGACTCCATGACTCAGATCTGGCAGTTGTTGCAAGATAACGGTCAGCAGGAAGCAAACCGTCGCGCCCGCCGTAAAGGCAAGCCGGTTCCAGAAGATGGGGTACGGCTGAGCATGGACTTGTGGAACCAGATTAAGGACGTGTGGAACGGAATCTTGCACCAGTGCCGACAGTTCCACGGCCCGGTGCTACTCACCTCCCGCTTAGAGCTAGTCACCGCTATGGACGATAAGGGTAACCCGACTCGCGACAAGCAGTGGAAGATTCAGGCGGAGAAGAACCTGCCCTATAACTGTCAAGTGGTGTTGCAGGCCGTCGCGTGGGTTGCGGGCGTGATTCCTGTCTACCTTGCAGACGCGCCGGAATGGACGGTACTGCTCGTGGGCGGTATCGGATTCTTCGTCACCACCCTCACCAACCGGCTCACCGTTGATGGTGTCACCCCAAGCATGGCACCACGCCTAGCAGACCAAGCAGCCCGAGCAGAAACCACCAACAGCCCCGCGAGCTTGCCGGTCTACACAGGCCCCACCACAGCGGGGGAGTGAGCCGTGGATTGGGAAAGGTTTAAGCGCCGCGCCTCCCGCTGGCTCGTCTCAGACGCTGCTGGGTTGATGATTCTGGGCAGTATTTCCATCGCTCGCGGCATGTCTTATACGCCGCTGCTAGTAAACCCGGATAGGCGACCGACGCACTTCATGGAAAGCGTGCTTGACCCGCCCTCGTGGGCGGTGGTGTGGCTTCTCATGGGGGCGCTGTGCGTGTGCGCTGCTAAGTGGCACAAGCTGGTTCCCGCCGCCGTCGGGGCCGTCGTGGGCCTGCATTCCATGTGGGCATTGAGCTTCATTTTCGCCACGATTCTCGGCGACCTGCCCCGCGCTTGGGTGTCCTCCCTCGGCTACATCGGCATCGCAACCATGACCCTCTACGCATACGGACGCGGCCAGACCGGTGAGCTGAAAATCGTAGACGGGAGGTGACGATGATGCCCGTAGACGGGCCATTGGCTACCATCATCGTCGCCATAATCGGCGTGGCCGGAACCGTGATTGGTAGTGTGCTGACCGAGAAGAACCAGAAGAAAAAAGCCGAGCTGGAAACCCGAGGCCCCGAGTGGGAATCATTTACCAAGTCAATCCGTGAGTGGACGAACGAACAGCTAGAAGCCCGCGACAAGTCGATTGCGGAAATGCGCGGCGAGATTGCGGAACTACGCGACAAACTGGAGGTGTGGAAAAGCCGGTATTTCATCGCCGTGAATCACATCCGCCAGTGGCGACTGCGCCACCCGGAAAGCGTCGCCGACATGCCCATACCTAACGAGCTGGAAAACGATTTTTAGGTGGGTTCTCATTATTGTCAGTGTGACAAAAAGACCCCACCCTAATACGTGTAGGGATGGGGCCTTTTGGGGTGAAAGTATCAGTAGCAGTGCAATAATAACACGATTAATACTACTTAATTAACTGGGAAGCCCTATAATAATAAGCATGAAAAAGACAACCCTCACTCTCCTCCTCACCGCATCCCTACTCACTCTCACCGGATGCTTCACCCCAGAAGATTCAATCCTCGACTGGACAGCAAGCGAAGCCCGCGACAAATGCCACGAACGGGTTGCCGATAAACTGAAGTCTCCATCCACGGCTGAGTTTGAAGACGATTCTGAATACACCACCGAAAAGGAAATGGACGGAACCGTGTGGCGTATAAGGGGGCACGTTGATTCTCAGAACGATTTTGGGGGTGTCGTTCGCTCGGAGTGGAGCTGCGCGCTACAGCCCCGTGAGGATGATTCGCCCATCGTGAGCGTGCGGGTGCGGTAGCTACCACCACAGCTACCACGTGCTGAGTACACGTTGAATACAGGCCCACCCCGGCCAGATATTTGCGCAGGTGGTGGGCTGTTTTTGTATTGTTTTCAGGCGGTATTGGTGGCGTAGTGCCTGAAGTCCGCACACTTAGCCCTCCAGTGCGGTGAGCTCACCCAGATAGCGCCCTGGGTCGCCGTTCCCACGGCCATCTGGAGGCAATGGGTGCGCCATAAACAACAATTCGCCAAAGTAGTCGCTGCCGGGTGGAGCACCCACCGCGCCGTCCTCATCAGTAAATCGGCCGCGCGGCTGTGGGGAATGTGGGTAATTTCCAGGAAAGGGGAGGAGGTGGAGTTAGCGGTGCCTTCGGGAAGCGTTCCCCCACGCAGGCTCACCGCGAAGGGCTATCGGTACCGCCGGGTAAAGTCCCTCCAGGAATCCACGGTGACGGTAGCAGGTGTGCGCACCACGCATCCCGCCCGCACCTGCCTCGAAATCGCCCGGCTACACGGCTTCCCAGATGGCCTGGTAGCTACCGATTCTGCTCTCAGGCAACACGGCGTCACCACCTATGACTTGCGCGAAGAACTGGCAAGAATGCAGCGCACTAGGGGACAAGCAGCCATGCGTAAGGTTATCGAGCACGCGTATGGCGGATCGGAATCGCCCTATGAGTCCTATCTGCGAGCCCTCATTATCGAGCGTTTCCCGCAGGTGAAAATTGAGCCGCAGAAACCGCTGCTCGGGAAGTATCGGGCGGATCTCTGTCTCGATGGCTGGCTGGTGGTCGAGGTCGATGGCGATGCCAAATATGACGGTACCTACGGCAAGGAGCCCGTCCACGTGGTCAAGCAACAGATAAAAAGGCAGCGAGCGCTAGAAAACCGCGGATACGTGGTGCTGCGCTTTGGTTCCAGCGAGGTGAAAGCGTCGGACGAGGCATTGCGGATAATCGCTAGCCACTTGGGAAAACGCGGCAGGAAAGTAGCCTAGATCACCCCCGCACCACCCCACAAAGCATAAAAGTTGTTGAACAAAAGGCATAGCAACCCTTAAGATGATGCGCATCACAAATTTAATGCGACCTGCATCACGAAAGGTGAAATCTAGTGAGTGCTGAGACATCACACGCCACTCCGGCGCGGGCGGAGGATAAGACCCCGCCAAAGGGCCTCGGCGCCATGGCCGGTGCCATGTTCCTCATGGCCACCTCCGCCATCGGTCCGGGATTTTTGACCCAGACCTCGGTCTTTACCGTGCAGATGGGGGCTTCTTTCGCGTTTGCGATTATGCTGTCCATCCTCGTTGACATTGCCATCCAGCTCAATGTGTGGCGAGTGCTGTGTGTAAGTGGCATGCGCGCAAATACCTTGGGCAATACAGTACTTCCTGGCTTGGGCTGGGTTCTTGCCGTATTCGTCTTTATCGGCGGCGCGGTCTTCAATATTGGCAATATCGCCGGTTCGGGCCTCGGTGTCAACGCGATGCTGGGCATCGATGCGCGCATCGGCGGCGTCATCGCCGCAGCTATCGCCGTCTTTATCTTCCTCTCCCGCAAAGCCGGCATGGCACTTGACCGCCTTGTTGCTGTCCTCGGTGCGGTCATGATCCTGCTCATGCTCTACGTCGCGGTGGTCAGCCAACCACCGGTGGGCGAGGCGCTAAAGAATACCGTCGCGCCAGGCGAGATTGACTTCTTCGTTATTACCACCATCATCGGTGGCACCGTGGGCGGCTATATCACTTTTGCCGGCGCGCACCGACTCATTGATTCTGGCCACACCGGCGTGGAAAACGTCAAGAACATTACCTATACCTCGGTCAGCGGCATCGTGGTCACCGGCATCATGCGCATGCTCCTCTTCTTGGCGGTGCTCGGCGTGGTAGCTACTGGGGTGGCGCTCTCCGATGACAACACCGCGGCCGATGCGTTCTACCATGCCGCCGGCGAGTTCGGCCTGCGGGCCTTCGGCGTAGTCCTCTTCGCTGCCGGCTTGTCCTCTGTTATCGGTGCGGCCTATACCTCGGTGTCCTTTGTGACCTCCCAGGAGACCTCGACGCGCACCCGCAATATCCTCACCATCATCTTCATTGTGGTGTGCACGGTGGTCTTCGTGGCCATTAACTCCGCTCCGCAGAAGCTGCTCATCTTCGCTGGTGCCATCAACGGCCTTATCCTGCCCATTGGCTTTGCCCTCGTGATGTGGGTGGCCTGGCGCCGCCGCGACCTTTTGCATGGCTATAAGTACCCCAAGTGGCTTCTGGTCATTGGCGCCTTGGCGTGGATACTGACCATCTTTATCGGTTTCAAGGCCTTTTCCGGCATTACCGAACTATGGGCTTAATGCGGACCCCGGAGCAGGTGCGCGAGTATGCGCGCACCCATGAAATGGCCACCACCGCTGGGCATGCCCGTGGCTTTATACAGGCTAACTTGTTAGCCGTGCCGGAGGAATATGCCTTCGATTTCTTGCTTTTTGCCCAGCGCAATCCCAAGCCGTGCCCAATTGTGGGCGTGCTAGAGGCGGGGCAGTACACCTCCGAGCTACTTCCAGGTGGAGATATCCGCACCGATATCCCCGCCTACCGCATCTTTGAAAACGGTGAGCACAGTGCCACGCTTGGCGACGCCACCTCGTACTACACCCCAGACATGGTCAGCTTCCTTATCGGCTGCTCCTTTACCTTTGAAACTGCCCTGCAGGATAACGGCATAGAGGTCGCGCACATTGCCCAGCAGCGCAATGTTCCGATGTTCAAGACCTCGATTCCTACCACCCCGGCCGGGGTCTTTTCCGGACCCATGGTGGTGTCCATGCGGCCTATCCCGGCCGCGCAGGTCTCCGATGCCGTGCGCATTACCTCCCGCTACCCTTCGGTTCATGGCGCCCCAGTGCACGTAGGTGACCCAGCGGCCATCGGCATTGCGGATCTCTCGTGTCCAGACTTTGGCGAGCCGGTAGAAGTACCAGACGGCTGCCTACCGGTCTTTTGGGCCTGTGGTGTCACCCCACAAGCCATCGTGATGGAATCCAAGCCGCGCCTGGCTATCACGCACGCGCCGGGGCAAATGTTGGTGACAAATGCCCGCGATCAAGAGTTTCTCATTCCTTAATCCTCGAGCACGGCGAGGATCTTGCCGCACGTATTCATAAGGCTGTCATGCGCAAGCGTGGCAGCCTCATCGCGTTTTCCATCTGCGATGAGCGTGGCCAAGGTGATATTTCCTTGAATATGGTCCGCATGTAGTTGCGGGTAGCGCGGGATGGCCAAGAGGAAGGTAAGCCGCATGCGGGCGAGTAGATTATCCATCTGCTCATTTAGAGTGGGGGAGCCAAGCGCGGCCACCAGCGTGCGGTGGAAGCGCTGATTGATGGCGGAGACTTCCTGGTGCTCGCCGCGCGCCGCATAGTCGAAGGCAGAAGAAGTGAGGGTGACGAGTGAGGGGGCGTCGGCAAAAGCGCCCCAACGTACCGCGGCCGGTTCGATGGCTGCGCGGGCGGCGAAGAGATCACGGATATAGTCTGCATCTGGCATTGCGAGGAAGACACCCCGGTTAGGGATGCGCTCGACAATGCGCTCCGCGGCGAGCCTGGTGAAGGACTCACGCAGGGTATTGCGCGAGCAATTGAAGCGTTCGGCTGCCTTGACCTCGCTGAGACGCTCGCCGGGCTGGAATTCGCCTGCGGAAATGGCCTCGCGCAACGCGGAGGCGACAGACTGGGAAAGCATGCTCACAACTGTACTAAAACGTTGTGCAACTCACATTGAATATGGGGTGCGCAACCACTACACGAGCATTAATCGATGGTCGCAATAACCTTCGAGGAATCCAGACGGTCTCCCTCAGCAGCCAAGAGCTTGATAGTGCCGCCGCGCGGCGCCTTAATAGCAGATTCCATTTTCATGGCCTCTACGGTGGCGATGGCGTCACCTTCGGCTACGGTATCGCCGTCTGCAACATTCCAAGCCACGAGGTTGGCCTCGAATGGGGAGGTGACTGCGTTGTCATCGGTGGACTGCGCACCAGCCGAAGACGGTGCCGTGGATGCAGAGCCGCCGGCCGAGGCGGCGCCTGGTGCGGCAAGGAAGTCTACTGGAACGCCAACGTTGACCAGCTTGCCATCGATCTCCACGGCAACATTGCGGCGCTGGGTGTAGATGGCTTCGACCTTTTCCACCTGGTTGGCGGCAGAAGGGCGGTAGTTGTGGTCAACCCAGTCAGTAAAGACACCAATCTCGGAAGCCCCCGCGGCAGCGGCATCTTCTGCCGGGGCAGCGGTACCGATGAGCGCAGGCTCGTCCATCATGTCTCGGTGGAACGGCAGCACGGTGCGCACGCCGGTGACGGTGAATTCGCGCAGGGCAAAGCGGGCGCGGGCCAAGGCGATCTCGCGGGTCGGGCCCCACACCACCAGCTTGGCGATCAGGGAGTCATAGTACGGCGGGATGATCGAGCCAGAGCGTACCGCGGAATCCACGCGGATGCCCGGGCCGGTCGGCGGCTCGAAGGAGACAATGGTGCCAGGGCACGGAGCGAAGCCATTGAGGATGTCTTCGGCATTGATGCGGAACTCAAAAGCATGGCCGTGGGATTGTGGATCCTCATCGAAGGACAGCGGCTCGCCGGCCGCGATGCGGAATTGCTCAGCGATGATATCGGTACCGGTGACCGCCTCGGTAACGGGATGCTCGACCTGGACTCGGGTATTGACCTCGAGGAAGGATATAGTGCCGTCTTCGGAGACGATGTACTCGACAGTGCCGGCACCGACATAGCCCACCTTGGCGCAAATGGAGCGGGCGCCTTCGATGATGCCGTTGCGTTGGGCGTCGGAAAGCGCGGGTGCTGGGGCTTCCTCAATGAGCTTTTGGAAGCGGCGCTGGGTGGAGCAATCGCGGGTGCCGAGCACGCGGACGTTGCCGTGCGTATCGGCCAGCACCTGGGCCTCGACGTGGCGCGGGTGGGTGAGGAACTTTTCTACGTAGCACTCCGCACGGCCGAAAGCCTCCATGGCCTCGCGTCCGGCGGAGTTAAACGCGCCCTCGATTTCTTCCATATTGTCCACGACCTTCAAGCCACGTCCGCCGCCACCATAAGCGGCCTTAATGGCAATGGGCAGGCCGTGTTCCTCGGCAAAGGTGCGGGCTTCTTGCCAATCATCGATGGGATCAGAAGTACCAGGTGCCAGTGGTGCGCCGACCTCTTCGGCCACGCGGCGGGCAGCAATCTTGTCACCGAGTAACTCAATATGCTCGGGCGAAGGGCCAATCCAGATCATTCCGGCTTCAGTCACCGTGCGGGCAAAGTCGGCGTTTTCGGACAAAAAGCCATAGCCTGGGTGAATAGCATCAGCGCCGGCACGCACCGCGATATCGAGCAGCGCGGGTACGTTCATGTAGGTATCGGCAGCCGTATTGCCTGGCAGCGCATAAGCTTCATCTGCTACCTGGGTATGCAAAGCACCCGCATCTGCTTCGGAGTAAATGGCGATGGACTTAATGCCTAGGTCGCGGGCGACGCGGGCGATACGCACGGCAATTTCGCCGCGATTAGCAATGAGGACGGTTTTAATCTGCATTCTGTTCTCCAGTGTTCAAGGCTTGAGGTGCTACGAGTTCAAAGTTCACGCGTGCGCCGGGCGGCAGCTGCGCGGCAATATCAATATCTTCTTCCAGCACGGTGGCGATGACGGGGTAACCGCCGGTCACAGCGTGATCGCGCAGGAAGACTACGGGTTTGCCATTGGGCGGGATTTGGATGGATCCGGCGACCATGCCCTCGGACGGAAGTTCGCCGTCTTTAACACGTTCAATCGGCTCTTCACCATCCAGGCGCAGGCCCACGCGGTTGGAATCTGAGGTGACGGTCCATTCAGTATCCAGGAAGGCGGAGACATTATCGCCAAACCAGTCATCGCGGGGTCCGAGCACGCAGCGCAAGGTAGCGCGAGTCTTGCCATCGGAGCTTTCGCGTACTCGTAGTGGGTTGGAAAGCTGGGCATCGGTCATGCCGGTCGAGCGCGGTAGAACGCCGATGACATCTCCCGTAGTAACGGGGTCCGGGCCGAGGCCAGACAGGACGTCGGTAGCCGCAGAACCGAGCTCGGATTCGGCGATGATGCCGCCGCGGATAGCCACGTAATTGCGCATGCCTACCGTTGCGGGATCCACCGTGACGGTTTGCCCGGCCGTGACCAGCACGGGGCGGGCGAGGTGAACCGGCATCTCACCAAGGCGGACACGGGCGGTCGCACCGGTGACGCAAATGACGGTATCGGTGAGCGCGTGGAGCTTAATGCCGCCAATATTTTCCAGCACGGTTGCTCCGCGCGGGTTGCCCACGGCCACATTGGCGGTCGCGGCGGCGGCGCGGTCGGCGGCACCGGATGGAGTCACGCCAAGGTCGCCCACGCCGGGGCGGCCCAAGTCTTGATAAAGAGTGAGCAGGCCGGCGTCGATTACCTCCATGCGCGGCAGGCGGGCAGGAGCGCGTTTAGAGCGCGCCGAGTGATCGACGAGCTCCGGTAGCTTATCCACGCTGCGGTAGCGCACGCGGTCGCCCGGCTGCACCAAGGCTGGCGGGTTGGCATTGGAATCCCACATCGGCGTATTGGTGGTGCCCAGCAGCTGCCAGCCACCCGGGGAGACGCGTGGGTAAACTGCGGAAAACTCGCCCGCAATGCCTACGGCACCGGCCGGTACTGCGGTACGGGGGCTGGACCGGCGGGGCACCGCGCGCGCCTGGGAGGGGTCCGACGGCGCGCAGTAGGTAAATCCCGGGGCAAAGCCACCAAAGGCCGCGGTCCACTCGGTGGAGGTATGCCAACTAATGAGCGCTTCGCGCGAGAGGCCAAGCAGGTCTGCGGCCTCATCGACATCTTCTCCGTCATAGAGCACATCGATTTCTACCGTGCGCGCCTCTGCGGTCGCGGCTGTGGCAGGGGAAAAGTGTTGCAAAAATTCCGCCGCATCGCGCGCCGAATCGGGTGCCTCAAAGGTCAGCAGCAGGGTAGTGGCGGCCGCGATGCAGTCCACCTGATTCTTCAAAGGCTTGGCAGAAAGCGCAGCATGCCAGTCCATGACTTGGTTTAATCCCTCCAAGTCAATGAGCAATGCGCGAGTGCCCACAAAATTAATGTTCATTAGATGAAGCTCCGAATCTCGATACCCTCAGCCCGCAGGCGCTCCACTACGCCGCGTAGCAGCTTCACCGCGCCGGGCGAATCACCGTGGGTACATACGGATTGCGCATCTACCTCAAGCTTCGTGCCATCCACGGCCGTAATCGAACCGGTTTGCGCTACCTCCAGTACTCGCTGCACCACCTCATCGGCACTGCCTAGCACCGCATTGGCTTCCTTGCGCGAGACAAGCGTGCCATCGGGGTTGTAATTGCGGTCCGCAAAGGCCTCACGGATGACGGTGAGCCCGCTTTGCTTGGCGACGTCCACTGCTACGCCCCCAGGCAGCAACATTACCGGCAAGTCACCAAAGGCCTTGATGCCCTTGATGACGCCTTCTGCCTGTGCCTTATCCTTCACGATCGCGTTATACATTGCGCCGTGCGGCTTCACATAAGAGACCGTGGTGCCATTGGCGCGAGCCAAAGCATCAAGTGCGCCGATTTGATAAGTCACCTCATCGGCGAGTTCGTTCGGGTTGTAATCAATAAAGCGGCGACCGAAGCCTGCGGCGTCGTTATAACCCACGTGCGCGCCTACGGTCACGCCGGCCTCTGCGGCTGCCTTAAGCGTGCCGGCAATAGAGTGTGGGTCACCCGCATGGAACCCGGTGGCCACGTTTGCTGAGGACACCATCTCCAGCATCGCCGCGTCATCTGCGACCGGGTTGCCTGCAGTGGTCTCTCCCAAATCCGCATTGAGATCGATATGGAGCGCGGACATTCAACACCGTCCTTAAGATTGTTGAACAATTCGAATGGGCTTAAGTGTAACCCTCGACACTGCCATTTGTGAAGCTGATTACGTTTGCACTACCCGCGTGTACACCCCCACCCGTATACGGGAAACCGCCCCGTCTCGGAGAAGGGATCCGAGACGGGGCGGCATAGCTCGCTAGAGTCCAAGAGTCCCTAGGCTCTAGCTTTATAAATCTTTAGCGTCCGTAGTTCTGGACGGCGTAGAGCTTGCCTTCAGAGTTGATGGCAACGCCAACGCCGATGGTCTTGGCGCGTGGGTCCAGCATGATCTTGCGGTGGCCCGGGGACTCGTACCAGAGCTTTACTAGCAGCGCATCGGAGTAGTCGCTCCATGCCTGCAGCACGTTCTCACCGCCGGCCGGGATATTGGCTGGGTAGTAGTTCCAGTGCTGCGGGCGGTGGCTGAGCTTATCGGCGCGAACCAGCTGATTGGCCCAATCCTGGGCTAGGCCATTGAGCGCACCGTTGGCGCGAACCGGGCGCAAGCCGTGTGCCTTGCGGTAGTCGTTGGTGTAGTTGATGATGTTCTGGACGCGGCTGGAAGCTGGAGCGACCGGTTTTGCAGCGGCAGCCGGAGCAGCGGGAAGATTGGCGGAAGGTACCGGAAGGTTCACGCCACCGAAGCTACTCAAGGAGCTCGATGCCTCTGCAGGAGCTACGCCAACGCTGAGGGCGACGGCTGCTGCAAGCGCAGGAGCGACGAATTTCTTGGCAGAGAAGTGAACTTTGGGGGTAAACATAAGCGGTGCCTTTCTGCTGGAACCTAGCGGGTATCACAAGGGTGGGAATCGCGGAATGTTCACGGCGAATCTCCGTTCCTCTTCACTTAAAATTTAATCAATTACCACGGGGTAAAAGCCAACTGACCAGCAATTATTAGGATTCCTAAAGATGATTTGCCGGAAAACTAATTACTTCTTAGTTATTTCTCGATTTGAGCTAGGAATGTTATGTCCATGGACTTTTTGGACACGGAGTCCAGTAACTTTTTGGGCTAGGAGTCCAATGACTTTTTGGACGTGGAGTCTCCCTGCTTTTTGGGCAGGGAGTCTTTGGTGTTTTTGGACAGTCTCTAGCTCGTCTTACCGGTTATGGTTTCTTTCGTCTCGACGGGCGCGGACGCGACAGGATTGGTTTGATCTCTGGTGGTCGGCGGTGCCACATTCCTTCGACATGCCCGATGTTGATCTGTCCGCCGGCTGGACGCTCAAGTAGCTTGATGGGCAGTGGGAATGAAAACAGTGCTTCACCATCATGATCAGTGAAGAACTCAGCGGTGTCATCGGTAACGTGGCTGTATATGAGCCGGTTTTTAAACCGGAGTCCTACATAGAATCCATAGCCCAGGATGCGCACCACTCCGCTTTTGTTGATCCACAGTGTGTCGGGGATACCCCAGGCGTTGCTTGACTGGGCGGATAGACCGTCTACGGTGGGACTGACGGTAGGAGATGATTCTTGCTGGATTGGTTCGTTATCGTCATCGATGGTTGTGGGAGAAGCTGCAACTTCTCCCACAACCGGCGCCATCGCCTCTTTAACCCCATTCTCGATACGATGCTCGTGGTGTATCGCGCTTTCTGAGTGTGTATCCCGGTATGACTTCACAATCTTGGCCCACAGCATATCCGGGTCAATGGGTTGTGTTGGGGATTGAGCGTGGGCGAAGTGCTCACGGGCTTGGGCTGGAGTGATGTGCATTTTGCCGACTAACAGGCCTTGATGGCGGCGCCTGGTGTTGTAAAACTCGCGGTAGTCGTCCAACAGCTGTTGGACGTGCTGAAGTGTCGTAGGTTGGCGTGCATCGAGAAACTTGGTCATGGTTTGATGCGAGCGTTCATCTTTGCCTTGGGTTTGCGGGCCAAAACCTGCAATGGACCAGATACCTTGGGCGGCGAGCCAGCGCTCGGTATCGGACAATCGGCCCCGGTGATAGGTGGCAAAAGCTTCACCGTTATCGGTCAAAAGTTCCTGCGGGCGACCATACGTTTCTATTGCTGCGGCCAAGGTAGTGCGAGCATCGAATCCGTTTTCTTTGGCGGCGAAGGCTTGTGAGCCCAGATCAAACCGGCTGGCATCATCAACCAGCTGGTAGATAGTGATCTGGGTATGTGGAGTGTCAAAGAGTCGGTAGACAAACCCGTCGAGTTGCCACAGCTCATCGACCTTATCGCGTGCCCAGAGTTTATAGCTTTTACGAGGACGTTTACGGGCATTGGCCTCAGCAACACCAGCTTCGTGGAGCCAAAGCGCAATCGTAGACCGTGCCGGTGGGTGCTCTAAACCAAGGTCATCAATGAGGTAGTAATAGATTGACCACGGGCCATAGTCACGTCCCTGGGCCTTGAGCACTGATCGAGCTGTGATGACTTTCTGACGAAGGTGATCATCGTAGATTCTGGCTGGGGAATGCGGGGCGGTGGAGTCAGGCAGGATGCCTGCACGGCCGCGTTGTTCAACGCGGCGTTTGATGTTGGCATAGGTTTGGCGAGATACGCCAATATCCTTGCAGAATTGGGTGACGGTTCGTCCGTCTCTTACTGGGTCGAAGTCCGCTATTTTCTTGCGGAGATGGGTTGAAATAGCCATCTTGGTATTCCAACCCACCGACTGTCCAAAAAGTCTTGAGACATCACGACAAGGAAGTCTTTGGACTCCGTGACCAAAAACTATCTGGACTCCCCGTCCAAAAATCCATTAGACTCCGTGTCCAAAAACTCCATAGACATCACAGATTTGAGCTAGGAAACCCCTAAATTCCCTCAGTGACGGCGTTGAACGCCTCGCCCCACGGGGGTAATTTTCAATCTATATCTCAGGTTCCCGGAAAAATGAGGTTGATTTAAGGTATATGGGCCTAGTTTTAAGCCAGCCACCGGCGAAACTGGCCGGTTTCTTGCTAGAGCCTGTGAAGAACCTTGTGGTTTCTGGTTGTTATAAGATTTATGAGATTCCACCATGTCGGCACATAGTCTCGCCTGAGCCTCTTAGGCGCATTGCCCCGTTCGTGGGGGCAGCAGAATCGCGGTATCTTCGCGCTGTTTAGGCATAAAAAGAGCGCTCAGCGGAGAAATCGCTGAGCGCTCGCAAAAGTAAGGCTTTTTAAGCCTGGTTGGTCGCGGCCGTCTTGTTAGTAGAGGGGGCGGGCGAAAGGGCCGAGGAAATGATGTCGGCGGCTTCCTTCCGGTTCCGTGCTCCGTGGAGTTGGGCGCGGAAGTCTTCCTTCATGATGTTGCGGGCGAGCTTGGATAATAGCTTGAGGTGCTGCTTTCCGGCATCGTCGGGAACGGCGATAAGGAAGGCGAGGGTGGTTGGGTCCTCGCCCTCGGCCCACGTGACACCCTGAGGCAGGCGGGCGAAGGCAAGGGTGGGTACCTTTACCCCGGCAGACCGCGCGTGCGGAATGGCTACGCCGTGTCCCACACCGGTGGAACGGGTAGATTCGCGCTGCATTGCGGCGCTAGCGACCGCTTCCGCATCGGACATGCGCGGAGAGGTGAGCTTCACTAGGGAACGAATGACCTCTTCGCTGGAAGAGCCCAAGTCCTTATCCAGACTGATCGTGTCCACGGCTACCAGCGGCTTATCCTTGCGCTGCGTCAACCCCACTAGCAGGAGGATAAGGCCCGCGCAGACCGCGATGCCGGCGAGCATGGCGATAAAGAAACCTACGACATTGTCTACGGCGCCGAGCACCGCGACGATTGGCCCGCCGTGCATTACGTGGTCTTGCGCGCCAAATGCTCCGGCAAGTGCACCGGCTACGGCACCACCAGCAACATTGGCGGGAATAACTTGCAATGGGCGTGCGGCAGCGAGCGGAATAGCGCCCTCAGTAATGCCGAAGAATCCCATGAACAATGCCGCGATGCCGGCATCACTTTCCGCTTTGTTAAACCAGCGGCGACGCAGAAGCGTCGCTACGCCCACGGCAAGAGGTGGCACAGCAATGGCGCAGGCCGCCATGCCCATCGGCGCCGCGTTGCCGGCCGCGATCATGCCGCCGCCAAAGAGGAAGGCTGTCTTATTGAAGGGGCCACCCATGTCGAAGGCAATCATGGCGCCAAGGATGAGGCCCAACACGATGACGGAGGATCCCTGCATGCCGGCGAGGTACTCAGTCATTGCTTCGAAAGCAGCCGAGACAGGTGCGCCAATGAGCAAAATAAAGATAAGCCCCACGATGAGGGTGGTGAAAATCGGGATGACAATGATGGGCCAGATCGGTGCAATGAATTTGTGCACTGGAATCTTCTTAATGGCCAGGGCCACATAACCAGACAAGATACCGGTGACAATGCCGCCCAAGAAGCCGGCGCCCGTTTCAGACCCATACAGGGATCCGGTAGTGGCGATGAGGCCGGTGATAAGGCCAGGCGCAAGGCCCGGTCGGTCCGCGATGCCCACTGCGATGTAGCCGGAGAGAACTGGAACCATCAGTGAAAACGCCAGAGCGCCGAGTTCATTGACCGTGTTCCAGAAGCTATCTTCTGGAATCGCCATGCCCTCAGGCGTTGGGGTGCCACCGATAGAGAGGGCTACCGCAATGAGCAAACCGCCGGTAACCACGAACGGGATCATGTGTGAGACGCCGTTCATCAGCGCTTTGTACAAGGTCTGGCCAATACTATTTTTGCGGGGCGCTTCTTCTTCCTGGCTGTCTGTAGATCCTTCCCAGCGCGCAGCGCTTAAGGACCTGCTTAGTAGTTCCTTTGGGTGTTTGATGGCCTCGTCCACGCCGGTGGCCTCGAGGCGTTTGCCATGGAAGCGGTCTTTGGAAATTACAGTATCGGCACCAATGACAATGGCATCGGCGTCTTCGATATCTTGCTTGCTAAAGGCTCCTTCGACGCCGATAGAACCGTGAGTTTCAATCTTGATGCGGTAGCCCAGTTCTTGGGCTGCGGCCTCGAGGTTCTCGGCCGCCATATAGGTATGCGCGATGCCCGTCGGACACGCCGTGATGGCGAGGATGAGGGGTGATGACTCTGAAGTGCTCATGAGTCTTATTAAACGGCAAACGTTTGCGTTGGCACAATAGGGGATTGTCGTCTTATGCGCCGGTACGCTGGAAGCACCCGAGCACAGAAAAGGACGCCACGCCGTGAGTAAAGCATCGCCGGATAATATCTTGCTCTACCTGCCGCAAAAGCAGGAGGACCAAGTACGCGAAATTTTTGCCGGCCTCGCCCAGCGCGGCTTTCCCGTCCAGCATCAACGCCCGCACATTACTGTGACCTTTTCACCGCACATGCAGCCAGAGGTCGTGGAGTTAGCGGCGCAGCTGCTGCCGCCTGTCATACCGGCAGATTTCCGGCGGGTAGGAAACGTCATTTTCGGCACCAAGCGCAAGCAGACGGTGGCTTGGCTGCTTGAAACGACCGACGAGCTAGAAATTGCCGCGCGAAAAATCAGTGCCGCCAATCCGGACGGGCGCGGGCCCCGGTGGACCCCGCATCTGACCATGGGGTTGCGCCTGCCGCGCGAAGAGGTTCCTGGCTATATCCACGCAATGGATGAGCTCACCTCATCGCATTTCAAGGAGCTTAGCGCCGTAGAAGCTGCTTATTGGCGGCCGCGCACGCAGGAAAAGACAGTACTGGCCGAGGCCTAGAGCAGGGCCTGCAGAGCGCTGGCAACGCGCAGCACGGTTAGGTCCTCGCCCGGCTTGCCGACGACCTGCACCGCATCACCCACGCCCTTTTCCTCTTCGCCGCGCAGCGGAACCGTAATCGCCGGCCATCCAAGCACATTGAAAGGCTCGGTCCAGCGCCGCAGGCTCGCGGCCGATTCCGCGGTATTCTCCGTGGTGATATCGGACCACTTGAGGGGGCCGGAATCGAGGGTAGGGGTGAGGATAATGGGGGCGTCGCTAAGCAGGGCAAGAGCCTTTTCGCGCAGCTCTTTCACGCCCTGCGCAGCCGCGTCATAATCTTCCTGGCTGATATTTTCTCCGCCCAGCACTCGCTGCAAAATGACATCCTGGTACCTTTCGCGCTGGTTCAGCAATGGCCGGTGGACATCATAGACCTCTTTTAAGCGCATCGGCTCGTAGAGCTCGGCCGTGGCGGCGATGGTGTCTTCCAAGTCCACGCCCTCGGTGAGCTTAAAGTCCGAGTGATCTAGCGCCGCCAAAAGATGTGCGAAGCGCTCTCCCTTGGCCTTGAGTGCCGTGACATCAAGAGCAGAAACATCCTGCGCCGCGGCCGGTTTCTCATCTGCGGTAGCAATAAAGGCCTGCTCAATGAGGTCAATTGAGCTGGCAAAGAATCCAATGCAATCAAAGCTCGGGGCGAAGGGGAAAACACCTTCTACCGGAATGAGCCCGAAGGTGGGTTTGAACCCCAGCACGCCCTGGCAAGCAGCAGGCACTCGCACCGAGCCGGCGCTATCAGAGCCCACCGTAAGCTGCAGCGCGCCGCAAGCCACCAAAGCGGCAGAACCAGAGCTAGAACCACCGCCGCAGATTTCGGGATCGCGAGGGTTGATAACGCGACCGTAGGCCGAGGCATCGCCCAAAATGCCATAGGAAAATTCCTGCAGGTTCGCCTTCGCTACCGGCAGCGCACCCTTCGCCGTCAAACGCTGCACCACTGGTGCATCCTTGACCGGTGCGCGCCCAACTTTGACCTTGGTGCCGCAGGTAGTCGACACCCCAGCAACATCCACGATGTCCTTGAACGCTACCGGCTGTCCCATGAGCGAGGGCGATTCATCCACCACGTGCTCATCAAACGGGATGACGGTAATCACCGCGTTAAAATCCTGCTGGGCTCGGTGCAGGCGATCAGAAAGTGTAGCCATAACGGAAGCTAAGTCCTTTCAACGTCGGCGTCCTCTGCTGTTTACTATGTATTAGAAGAATGCAGATGTTACTACCGTACATCAGGAATCGATGAACAATTTCCCGTTTCTAGGCAAGGCACTGATTCGGCTGTGTGTTGGGACGTCGGCAAGCGAAGGCTGAGCCTCTACTGTCGGTTACGGTTACTAAAAGACTGCTTCAAGCCATTACTTGTGCACAGTAGGCAATTGCGACAAGGGCCGCGACCGAAGAAGATATCTGACTAGTAAAAATTGGCCAAAACTTGGTCTAGTAGTTTGCCGCACGGTTGATCTAAATTAAAGCCATGACTTCCACCACCTCTGAGCCCCCAAAGCTCCAGCCCAGCTCCTATATCCCGTTGATGTTCGCACTGCTTACGGCGGTGTTTGCGTTCCAGCTCAATGCGTCGATGCTCTCGCCCGCCTTGGCGACGATGGAAGACGAGTTGGGAGCTACCACGGCGCAGATCGGCCTGACGCAAACGGCATTCTTTACGGCCGCGGCACTGTTCTCACTATTCCTGCCGCGCTGGGGTGACCTCATCGGGCGCAGGAAGGTCCTCGTTGGCATGATGGCGGTTGCTGCGCTGGGCTGCGTGGTATCGGCTATTGCGCCGAACGTCGCTGTGTTGCTTATTGGCCGCATCATTCAAGGCGTAGCAGGGCCTACGGTTCCGCTGTGCCTGATTATGCTGCGCCAGCAAGTGCTCAATGAACAGCAGTACGCCCTGTTGCTGGGTATTGTGACCTCGGTAAACGGTGGTATTGCCGGCGTGGATGCGCTGGCCGGCGGCTGGCTGGCAGGCAACTTTGGCTACCGCTCGGTCTTTTGGACCATGGCAGTACTGTGCGCCATTGCAGTAGTAGCGGTGCAGGTATTTACCAAGGAGTCCACGGCTACCGAAACCCCGCGCATGGATTGGGCGGGTGTTCTACCTCTGGCGGTGGCGCTGGGTTGCGTTCTCACCGCGTTCAACGAAGCCGGCAAGCTTGCCGAGGCCAATTGGTTCCTCGTCATCATCCTTCTCCTCATCGGCGCCGCCGGCTTCTGGGCCTTCTGGAATGTGGAGAAGAAGGTCGCCGACCCGCTCGTACCGGTGGCCTACCTCAAACAACGCCGCACGTGGGCGCTGCTTTCTACCACTCTGCTCACCATGACCGGTGTCTTTGCCGTAATGAATGGCCTTATCCCCAATCTTGGCCAGGATGCAGATGCCGGCGCCGGAATTTCTGCCAGCGCCATTTCTTGGGTCACCCTTACCCCATACGCCCTCGCTGGCCTAGTCTTCGGCCCGATTGCCGGTTGGATGGCCTCCAAGCTGGGCTATAAGTACGTCTTGCAAACCGGCCTCCTAGGCACCGTTGTCGGCCTGATTATCTCCATTTTCGTGGTGGGCGTTCCGAACGCGTGGACCCTGCTTTTCGTCTCCATCTTCTTGGGCGTAACCTACGCGGGCATTGCCAATATCATGCTCAATGGCTTAGGCATTGTGCTTTCGCCGGCCGATAATCAAGGCTATCTGCCCGGCATGAACGCCGGCGCCTTTAACCTGGGCGCGGGCCTGTCCTTTGCAGTGTTGTTCGCGGTTTCCGGGTCTTTCGAGCATGGCTACCGCGCGGGCATGATCGCCGGCGTCATCATCCTGCTTTCAGCCCTAGCTTTGTCCTTCCGCATTCCACGCCCCGAGTCTATTGATGACACCGTGGCAGCCGTCAACGCCCGAAAGTAGGCTCCTGACATGACGCGAAAAATTATTCTGGACTGCGACCCCGGCCACGATGACGCGGTGGCCCTGCTCCTAGCCATGGGCAACCCCACCATCGACCTGCTGGGCATTACCACCGTAGGAGGAAACCAGACCTTGGATAAGGTCTCCCATAATGCCCTGGTGGTCAAGGAAATCGCTGGTCACCCGGAGATTCCGGTCTATTCCGGCTGCGACCGCCCACTCGTGCGCCCCGTCGAGGTCGCCGAGGCCATCCACGGCTCCACCGGCATGGACGTGGAAGGTGTCCAACTTCCGGAACCAAGCACCGCGCTTGCCGACGCCCACGCCATCGACTTCATCATCGACACCATCATGTTCCACGAGCCCGGCACCATCACCTTGGTGCCGACCGGCCCGCTTACCAATATCGCGATGGCCGCGCGCAAGGAGCCGCGCATCGTCGAGCGCGTCAAGGAAGTAGTCCTCATGGGCGGCGGCTACCACGAGGGCAATTGGTCCCCCGTCGCCGAGTTCAATATCAAGATCGATCCTGAGGCCGCCCACATCGTCTTTGAAGAGCCTTGGCCTGTGACCATGGTGGGCCTCGACCTCACGCACCAGGCGCTTGCCACCCCGGAGGTCGAAGCCGAGATCAAGGCTCTGGGTACCCCGGTCTCGGAGTTCGTCGTCGGCCTTTTCGGCTTCTTCCGCAAGGCCTACCAGGCCAACCAGGGCTTTGATAACCCACCGGTCCACGACCCGTGCACCATCGCCTATCTCATCGATCCGAATATCGTCCAGATCCGTAAAGCACCCGTCCACGTCGAGCTTGCCGGCGCCCTTACCACTGGCATGACCGTCACCGATCTCCGCGAGCCTGCCGACGCCTCCTGCCACACCCAAGTCGCCACCACCCTCGACCACGCCGGCTTCTGGCGGCTGGTTACCGACGCTCTCAAAAACCTCGCCTAGGCCACCTTTACCCCGCGCGCCAGCCAACTTTCAGCCACGTTATCGCCCCTTAACCCTCAGTTGGGGGCCATAGGCTGCTTTCCTTGGCAGAGGCTCCCAACGGATGATTTATGCGAAATCATGTAGTCGCTGAACCAATTCAGCTATTGAACCATCCTTAATTTTCTGGTGGAAGTTATTTCTGCCGAGATTCGTGGTTACCTTGATGTGCTTCGTCCAAACATCTAGGCCTTGGTCGCAATGACACAGATCGCACCGGTTGTGCCAGGGATGAGAACGGCGCAAAATAGGTCAGCGCTGGGGTTCAGCCTAAACTCGAAGGTAAAACCCCAACCCTAGGAGCCACCATGAAGCAGCACCCTTTCCGCCACGTCGTTGTCATGGGAGTATCTGGCTCGGGCAAGACAACGGTGGGGGAAGCGCTCTCGCCGCTGGTTGGGCTGGAGTATCGCGATGGTGATGATATGCACCCGCAGGCCAATATCGACAAGATGGCGGCGGGAACTCCGCTCAATGATGCGGACCGAGAGCCGTGGCTGAAACAGATTGGTCAGTGGTTGGCGGATAGGCCGGAAGGCGCGATGGTGGGTTGTAGCGCGTTGAAGCGGAAATACCGGGATTTGATTCGCGAGTATTGCCCGGGCGTGGTGTTTGTCCACGTGCACGGGGACTTTGACGTGCTGTATGAACGCATGCAGCATCGGCCGGGACACTTTATGCCGGCATCGCTCTTGCAATCGCAGTTCGATACCTTGGAGCCGCTGGAAAATGACGAAACCGGCCGGGTCTTTGATGTGACACGGCCGGCGTCGGAAATTGCGGGCGATGCCGCAGCATGGATTAAAGCGGGTGCTTAAAGCCGGCCCTAGAAGGCAGCTGCGGCGCCGTACATGACCAGTACTAGAGCGAAGCCGATAACAGAGATGAGCACCTGGTTGACAGTCCAGGTCTTAAGCGTGGTCATGGTGTCCATGCCCATCAGGCGGCCGACGAGCCAGAATCCGGAGTCATTGACATGGGAGCCAAAGACGGAACCGGCGGCGGTTGCAACAACGATAAGAGCGAGCTGTAGTTCGTTGAAGCCACCAGCTTCCACGGCTGGGACCATGAGGGCGGCGGCCGTAGTTAGCGCAACGGTCGCCGAGCCCTGGGCCAGGCGCAGTGCTACGGCGATGAGGTAGCACGCCAGGATGACGGGGATGCCGAGGCCGGAAAGAGAATCAGCAAGCGCATCGCCAATCCCGGAGGTACGCAACACGCCACCGAACATGCCGCCGGCACCGGTGATAAGCACGACCGAGCAGATGGGGCCGAGGGAGGAATCGACAAGCTTTTCCAACGCGGTCTTTTCTACGCCACGGCGCAGGCCCAAGACCACGAGCGCGACGAGGACGGTAATCAGCAGGGCAATGGGGGTCTGGCCCAGCATGACAAAGAACCGTACCCACGCGGCGTCGGCGTCGATGGTACCATAGGACGCCAAAGCATTGAGACCGGTGTTAAAGAAGATGAGCACCATCGGGATGAGCAGGATGGAAATCACCGTGGCGGCCGAGGCGGGTTTGTGAGGTTGCTCGTCCTCCGCGAGGAGAGGACCGGCGATGGCATCGGTTACCTTGATGGGAAATTTCTTACCGGAGAGCAGTCCAAAGCGGTAGCCGGAGATATACCAGGTGGGCAGGGCTAGGATGAGTCCGACTAAAAGAACGAGACCCATATCGGCACCGTAGAATTCGCTGGCTGCAACGGGGCCCGGGTGCGGCGGCAGGTAGACGTGCATGACCGAGAATGCGCCGGCTGCCGGCAGACCGAAGGCAAGGACAGGGCCATTCAAGCGGCGAGCGACGGCGAAGATAACCGGCAGCATCACAATCAGGCCGGCATCGAAGAAAATGGGAAAGCCCATAATGAGCGACGCTAGGCCGAGCGCTAGGGGTGCTTTAGATTCGCCGAAGCGACGGACCATGGCGTCGGCAAGCGATTTAGCGCCACCGGAAGCCTCCACCAGCCGTCCGATCATGGCGCCCAAGCCGACGAGCAGTGCCACCGACCCTAGGGTGGAGCTAAAGCTCTCTGTCATGGTGGGCACGATTCCGTCGAGGGGAATGCCCGCAGCCAGCGCAGTGAGTGCCGAGACCACCAGTAGCGTGAGGAAGGCGTGGAGCTTGAAATAGATGACCAACACCAAGATTACGGCGATGGCTGCCACCGCAATGCCCAGCAGCGGGCCGGTCGACAGGGTGGGTTCCCACGTATCCATGGGCGGACTCCTTTTCTAATGCAAACCTTTGAATAACGGCAACGTTAGCAGTAGGCCTGTGTGCCGCCTAAAACAATCGGTTAAATGCGACCTACCCAACACGTAGCCGGGCAGATTCTAGTGGTCGTGGAAACACTTCCTATGTTTCGGTTGAGTTTATCAGTGCGGCCATTTTCTCGGCTGGTGTTTGAAAGCCCAGGGTTTTGCGGGGTCGGCGGTTGAGTTGCATGGCGACGAATTCTAGGTCCGCTGCACTATGGACGTTGAGGTCTGTCCCTTTAGGGAAGTACTGTCTTAGTAGTCCATTGGTGTTTTCATTGGTGCCTCGCTGCCACGGCGAACCAGGATCGCAGAAAAACACGGGACAGTTTGTAGCTACAGAAAAGGCCTTATGGCAGGCCATTTCACTTCCCTGATCCCAGGTAAGTGATCCTTTGAGATGATCTGGCAAGGTAGCAATCGCTTTTGTAAGTGCTTCATTTACTTCGGTAGCACTATGCCCATTCGGTAAATGCAGCAAGATGACATAGCGCGTGGTTCGCTCTACTAGCGTTCCAATTGCGGACTTATTACCCGCGCCTAGAATGAGGTCGCCTTCCCAATGACCTGGTACTGCCCGGTCGTCTACTTCTGCTGGGCGGTCGGAAATCATCACCATAGGGTCAACAAACCGCTTGCGGGCACTGCGCGTGCCACGAGGTCGACGTTGGGCGTGACCGCGACGCAGTGCAGCAGCGACTTCCTTTTTCAACTCGCCTTTAGCCTGGAAATACAAAGACTGATAAATCGTTTCAGGACACACGTACATAGTCTCATCACCGGGATAGCAGCTGCGCAACCTCCCAGAAATCTGCTCTGGCGAGTACCTATCTTTCACCATCGCCCAGACCACCGTGCGCAAACGTGGATTGGCATCAATCTTGCGCTTTTTCGGTCTAAACCTACGCAACACCGATTTACGGTGCGCATACGTGGGAAGATACACCCCAAATTCATCCCGGTTGCGTTTAAGCTCCTTGCTGATAGTGCCAGCAGAGCGGGCAAGACGCCGAGCTATCTCACGTACGCCTTTGCCTTGCCGGTCAAGATCAAAGATGAGCTCGCGCTCTTCTACCGACAAGTAGCGCGAAGAAATACGCCTATCGATACGCTGTTGCGGAATAACCTGGACTGGAACTGCTTGGCGACCATCAACGTACTCAATTACCTGCATAAGCCTGTTATACAGCGCCACATCCGGGCCAGCCGGGACAAAAGGCACACGCCCGGTAGAAAGCTTAATGACACCTTTGTCTATATCAGCAGCATTACGCGGATGAATGCCACAGGCTAAAGCTGCATCTTTGCGCCCTAAAGCATTCGCACGCAGTTGCAGATAGCTACATCGGCCAGTTGTTGCCGCAGCTTTGCGGCCATATGGATTGCGCTTCCACAAACCAAGCTCAATACCGATGCGGTACACCGGAGAAGAGCCTATAGAAAGCTGGCGCGCAATATCCATCGGTGCCACACCTTCCAGCCACAGGCGAGCTATTTCCTGACTGTCATCCGAGCTAGTAGTCCTGCGGCGCTTGCGCGGCAAGTCCAACTCACCAGCAAGCCGATACGCCACCGAACGCGCTAAACCAACCACCCCAGCAGCCGCCCGTATTGAACTACCAGCCCGAACCAACGACGCAAACCGCGCCACAACAACAGAATCCGGAACCCATTTCGACTCCACACAATCACCTAACCCATGTCAGGTGTTTCCACGACCACTAGAAATCAAGTCGGGTCTAGGCTAAGAAAATCCCCCGGTGCGCTCCGTAGAGTGCGACCGGGGGATTGTCAGTGCAATGGCTCTTAGTCCATCTTGTTGAACGCGGAAGCCATGCCGGACTTCTTGTTGGCTGCAGTGTTGCGGTGGAAGACACCCTTGGACACGGACTTGTCCAGGGCGCGGGATGCCACGCGCAGCTGCTTTTCAGCAGCAGCCTTGTCGCCAGCGGTAACGGCCTCGCGGAACTTGCGGATCTCGGTACGGACGGCGGAGCGAACGCTCTTGTTGCGCTGGCGTGCCTTCTCGTTGGTGATAACGCGCTTCTGCTTGGACTTGATATTTGCCATGGAAAATACCTCTTAGTAATCGAAAGTGATTGACATAGAAACCGACCTACTCGGACTACTCCCGCGGCCAGCAATCGCTGGCGCGCTCGGCGCTGGTATTCGAAGAGCGAACCCAAGGTCCTGCCCGCCCCGACCAACGCGCCCGGCAAGTAAGTAACCAACATACAATAGCAGTACCGAACCCGACCTGCCAAAACTCTCAGCATGGCCGCCGTCTGTGCGACTGGTTAGGCCCAGTGGTAGCGCGCGCGTAACCTATTCGCGATTCTTTCGAACCGGCGTTCGGGAAAAAGTGTGCCTTGTCGGCGCACCTGCTCTTCGGAAACCTCCAGCAAGCGGTCGAGGCGCACCCAGCAATCGCACCCGGATTCGTCCCACTCGCCGGCGCCGATTTCCAGCCAGGCGTCGTCAAGCGCATGCTTCGGGTTGGGGGAGATAAGCAAACCCATCACCGTGGTGCGCGTGCGGCCGACAACCAGGATGGCTCGCTCACGTGGCGGGGCCTGCTTGCCTTCGGCCGGGGCCCATACCCAGACCACCTCGCCGGAATCAGCCTGGCCATCCATATCGGGGGAGAAAAATATGGAGCGGGGGTGAGAGGCGGTGGCCTCGACCCGGATATCAGCGGCCTTACGCGGCTCGTGGAACTCGTCCGACCTATCCAGCCCCAACCGGGAATTAATGCGGGTCAGGCCGGTGTCTATGGGCTCGCGCTCGCTGATTCCCAGCGCTTGGCGCAGTCGGGTGAGCATGGCGCTTTTCATGTCGACTATTGTAGACGTATGTCTGAAAACTTTGCGGCCACGACGTTTACGGATCCCGCCCGAATCCGAAACTTCTGCATTATTGCTCACATCGACCACGGCAAGTCGACGCTGGCGGACCGCATCCTGCAGCTATCCAAGGTGGTTGCGGAGCGCGATATGCGTGACCAGTTCCTCGATAATATGGACATTGAGCGCGAGCGCGGCATCACCATTAAGGCGCAGAACGTACGCCTGCCCTGGGTACCCCAGTCCGGTCCGGACGAAGGGGAGCAGATCGTCCTCCAGATGATCGATACCCCCGGCCACGTGGACTTTACCTACGAGGTCTCCCGCGCCCTCGAGGCGTGTGAGGGCGCCATCCTGCTTGTCGACGCCGCCCAGGGCATCGAAGCCCAAACCCTTGCCAACCTCTACCTGGCGATGGAAAACGACCTGGAAATCATCCCGGTCCTCAATAAGATCGACCTGCCGGCCGCCGACCCGGAAAAATACGCGCTGGAAATCGCCAATATCATTGGCTGCGAGCCGGAAGAGGTCCTGCGCGTATCCGGCAAGACCGGCGAGGGTGTGGTCGAGCTGCTGGACAAGGTCTGTGAGCTGGTGCCGCCGCCGTCCTCCGAGTTCGACGCGGATGCGCCGGCCCGCGCCATGATTTTTGACTCCGTCTATGACACCTACCGCGGCGTTGTCACCTATATCCGCATGGTCGATGGCAAACTCACCCCGCGCCAGAAGGTCACCATGATGTCGACCAACGCTAACCACGAGCTGCTCGAAATCGGCATCGTGTCCCCCACGATGCAAAAGTGTGAGGGCTTGGGCCCCGGCGAGGTGGGCTACCTGATTACCGGCGTAAAGGACGTGCGCGAGACCAAGGTGGGAGATACCGTCACCTGGTCCAACGGCGGCGCTGAGACTCCGCTTAAAGGCTATAAGGACCCGGACCCGATGGTCTACTCCGGCCTTTTCCCCATCTCCCAGGCTGATTTCCCGGACCTGCGCGATGCTTTGGAAAAGCTGCAGCTTAACGACGCCTCCTTGACCTTCGAGCCCGAAACCTCCGTCGCCCTGGGCTTTGGTTTCCGCTGCGGGTTCTTGGGCCTATTGCATATGGAAATTACCCGCGACCGCTTGGAGCGCGAGTTCGGCCTCGATCTGATTTCTACCGCGCCGTCGGTGACCTACCGCGTGGTGGCCGAAGACGGCGAAGAAAAGTGGGTTCACAACCCGTCCGACTGGCCGGAAGGAAAGCTTAACGAGGTCTACGAGCCAGTGGTGAAGATGACCGTCGTCGTGCCCGAGCAATTCGTCGGCCCCACCATGGAGCTCTGCCAGTCCAAGCGCGGCCAGATGGGAGGCATGGATTACCTCTCCGAGGACCGCGTAGAGCTGCGCTACACCATGCCGCTGGGTGAAATCATCTTCGATTTCTTCGATATGCTCAAGTCCCGTACAAAGGG
The DNA here is from genome assembly GCF_046717765.1 of Corynebacterium sp. LaCa117. Classification (NCBI taxonomy): domain Bacteria; kingdom Bacillati; phylum Actinomycetota; class Actinomycetes; order Mycobacteriales; family Corynebacteriaceae; genus Corynebacterium; species Corynebacterium sp. LaCa117. The sequence continues at coordinate 631,601 of NZ_CP177102.1, forward strand.
CTACGCCTCGCTGAACTACGAGGAGGCCGGCGAGCAGCTCGCGGACTTGGTCAAGGTCGATATCCTGCTCAACGGCGACCCGGTCGACGCCTTCTCCGCCATCGTCCACCGTGATTCCGCCCAGTGGTACGGCAACAAGATGACCAAGAAGCTCAAGGAGCTCATCCCGCGCCAGCAGTTCGAGGTGCCGGTGCAGGCGGCCATTGGTTCGAAGATCATTGCCCGCGAGAACATCCGGGCCATGCGCAAGGACGTGCTGGCCAAGTGCTACGGCGGCGATATCTCCCGTAAGCGCAAGCTGTTGGAGAAGCAGAAGGCCGGTAAGAAGCGCATGAAGACGCTGGGCTCCGTCTCGGTGCCGCAGGAGGCTTTCGTGGCTGCGCTGTCTACCGACGCCGACGATTAACCCCGTACCCCCTATTGGCAAAGTGGAGCCGAATAGATTCTTAACATTTCGTTAACGGCTCCCGGGGTGTGGCCGGCAAAAGTTCAAAGTGAGCTGCTTCTATAGGGCGTCCCCACGGCCGGGGACGCCCTTTTAATCTAGTTGCAGTCGGTGTTTTGGCGGCGTTAAATTTCGATTCGAAAGCGACCGATGACTCGCCTGGTGAGCCACAGCCACTTTCGACCTGCCCCCGCAAATTCTTGACCAAGGTTGGATTTTTAATGAAGCTTCGCTCTCGCGCTGTGGCCCTTTGCGCCGCCGCAGCCGCCACTACGTCCCTTGTCCCCGGCGTTGCCCAGGCAGCCACCACGACCCCAATTGAACACGTCGTTGTCATTTACTCGGAGAATATTTCCTTCGACCACTACTTTGGAACCTACCCAAACGCCGTGAATAAGGACGGCGAAAAGCTGCAGGGCAGCGACAAGGACGCCCCAAAGTTTACCGCCAAGAAGGACACCCCTAAGGCGAAAAACCTCGAAAATGATGGCGTAATGGGGGACAAGAACCCCAACTCCGTCAAGCCTTTCCGCATCGGGCCAGACCATGCAGTAACTACGGACCAGAACCACCACTACGGCGATGAGCAGGCCGCATATAACGGCGGCAAGATGGACAAGTTCCCGGAGACTGTATCCACCGACATCGATAAGTCTTCCAACGGCTATTATGCCGTTCCAGGCATGACTATGGGCTATTACGACGGCAATACCGTCACCGGAATGTGGAACTACGCGCAAAACTTTGCGATGAACGACAATAGTTACTCCACTATCTTCGGCCCATCCACCCCAGGCGCGCTGAATCTAATTTCCGGAACCGTGGCCGGCGGGACCATGCATGACCCAGCCACGGGCGAGCAGAAGAAGATCGAACCTGGCAAGAACCACGCCCTCGCTGGGGTATCCGAAGATGGCAAGACCGCCACTGTTGTCGGCGACCCAGATCCGCTTTACGACGACTGCTCGAATAACTCTTCCGCCGGCACCAACCAGGTCACCGCGATGCACTCCAAGAACATCGGTGACCAGCTCAATGACAAGGACGTCACTTGGGGCTGGTTCCAAGGCGGCTTCCGGCCAACCGAGGAAGCTACAGACGACGCTCGCGCACGCTGCGGCGCCTCCCACACCACGCTGACCGGCCAGAACCAGACGGACTATAATCCGCACCACCAGCCGTTCCAGTACTACGCTTCCACCGCGAATCCGCACCACTTGGCGCCGTCGAGCGATGACATGATCGGCAAGACTGACCGCGCCAACCACCAGTACGATCTGCAGGACTTCGATACCGCTCTGGAGCAGGGCAACCTGCCGGCCGTGTCCTTCCTGAAGGCTGCCAACTACCAAGACGGACACGCCGGTTACTCCAACCCGCTAGACGAGCAGGCCTTCATCACCCATTACATCAATGAGCTGCAAAATTCCCCAGAGTGGGATTCCACCGCGGTCGTTATCGCCTACGATGACTCCGATGGCTGGTACGACCACAAGGCCCCAGAAATCCGCAATGGTTCCAATGACCCGCATCAGGACAAGGAAATCTGCACCGCCGCCGCAGCAAAGGTAGGCGTTGCCGGCGGAAAGGACGGCCAGTGCGGGCCGGGTACCCGCCAGCCTTTGATGGTTATCTCGCCATACGCGAAGACTAACCACATCGACTCCACTTACACCGAGCAGACTTCCGTCACCAAGTTCATTCAGGACAATTGGGGACTCGGTCGCCTAGGGGGCATTGCCTTTGACGAGCGCGCCGGCGAGCTCAACAACATGTTTGACTTCAACGCCGCCCACAAGGCCCCGAAGCTTTTCTTGAACGAGACCGACGGTACCGTGGCCAAGGACTACGCCTCCATTGAAAAGGTGGATAATTCCTCCCGCGCCGGCACCAACCTCAAGGACGTCGTCGAGGGCATGGACGACCCCAAGGTCACCGAACAGGGCGTTCCCAACATCTCCAAGCTGCACCAAGATGCGAAGCCACAGCCAGGTGCGAATAAGCCCGATGATTCGAGCTCCAGTTCTTCCGCTGGTTCTTCTAAGGGCGGTATCATTGCGGCTATCCTTACGGCTCTGGGCGTCGGCGCAGGGGTTGTCGCTTGGTACATGAATGGCCACCCCGGCCTAGACCTGAAGAAGCTGCAAGATTTTAAGCTCCCGCCATTGCCCAACCTTCCGTTTTAATCAATGAAGACCTTCCATTTTGCCACCGCCACGGTGCTTGCCATCGCGGCCATAGCTCCTACTGCCGTCGCCCAAAGCTCCTTGAGCTCTCTCGGTTCTAGCTCGTCTAGCTCGCGAGACTCGCGGCCGGCGGCGTCGACAAGCACAAGCGCGAAGCCGAAAGAACCACAGCTGAATGTGCGCGACGTGTATTCATGTCCTACGCCGGAGAAGGTACAGGGGCAGGCATCGTGGAAGGTCTATAACACCTCGGGGCTTGCGCTCACCGTCTACGTGGCAGATGATGCGGGCAACGCCTACCAGGTCCTCGAGCGCGTGGGCACCCCAGCCAAGCGCGCCTGGGCCCCGAAACTGCAGGACGGCACATACCACCTCACCTGCGTTTTCCACAATGATTCGGCCGTGAAATCTGATGATTTTGCGGTCACCGGTTCCACCATCACCGATGCTCCCAAGATGGTCCCCATTACTGACCGCGAGGTCGCGGCCGTGGCCATTCAGCAAGCGGCCAGGCAGAAAAAGCGTGTGCCCGAGTTGCAGAAGAAAGCCCACGCTCTTGCTGAAGCCACCTCGAAAGATCGCCGCGCTGCCCAAGCGGCCTACCTTGACTACCTCGAGACCTACCGATCCTTCGACGATTCCAGCGAGATGTGGCCGGGGCCCGGCTTGGAGGGGTACATGGACGTCGAAAAGCTGCTGTGGTCCAAGCGCCCCGTCAAGGATGCGGCGAAGCCTGCCCGCGCGCTTGCCGACGCCGTCGATAAAACCGCCCGCGCCCTCGATACCTCCCATTTCGCCATTCCCGCCCCCGACTACGGGTTGCGCACCCATGAAGTAATGGAGGAATTCGAGCGCTTCGACATGCGCGGCGAACGCGATTTCGGCGCCCATGCCCTGCCCACCGCGCTGCGGGGCGACGTTATTTCAACCCGGCTGACGTTGGATGCCGTCCGCTCCCTTGTCGAGGGCCGTGGGCTCGATACCTCGCCCATCTATGAGCAGCTGGATGAGCTTGACAAGCTCGCCACGAAGTTCGATGAAAAATATGACACCGCTTTTAATAAGTGGTCCCAGAAGGACCGGATGCGTGTGCAGTCCGCCGTCGCGCGTGCCAATGAACTGCTTGCCCCTGTCGCCACGATGACCGTAGTTAGAAGGATGGATTAGTGCCCTGCCCGTTTGATTTTTCCCGCCGCTCGTTCCTCTCTGGGCTCGCGGCCACCGCCGCGCTTTCTGGCTCGGCAGCGGCTGCCAATGCGCAGTCCAGTCTCGCGGGTTCTTCCTTTGGTTCCTCTAAGCGAAGCGAAGGCGCTGCTGACCATGCTTCTCCATCGCCGCGCACCGAGGCAGACGCTCCGCTCGAACTTCCTTTCCACGGCGAGCACCAGCAGGGGATCGTGACCCCAGCGCAAAAGTATTCCGAGGTCGTCGCCCTCGATGTACAGTTCACCGAGAAATCGCGCTTAGAGAAGTTGCTTCGCACCGTGACTGAGCGTGCCCGCATTCTCACCTCCGGCGGCGCTACTGCGGCCGATGGCATTGCCTATCCCGCCGGCGATTCCGGGGAGCTAGGACCTAAGCTTCCCACCGATAGTTTGTCCATTACCCTCGCCGTGGGCAATTCGCTTTTCGACGACCGCTTCGGCCTTAAACCCCACAAACCCGCCCACCTAAGTTCCATGCAGGCCTTCGCCGATGACACGTTGGAGGAGGAGCTATGCCACGGCGACCTTGCTCTGCAGATTTGCGCCGACCAGCACGATACCGTCATTCACGCGCTGCGCGATATCTTGCGGCACACCCGTGGAGATGTGGCCGTGCGCTGGCGCCAAAACGGTTATATGAATGAACCGCGGCCGTCTGGCACCCAGCGCAACCACCTTGGGTTTAAAGACGGCATCGTTAATCCAGCCGAAAAGGATCAGGACAAGCTGGTCTGGGCCGGTACGGATGAGCCGGACTGGGCCGCCGGCGGCAGCTATATGGTGGTTCGCCTCATCGCTATGTATACGGAATTCTGGGATCGCATCTCCATTGCTGAGCAGGAGCAAATCTTCGGCCGCGACCGTGCAACCGGTGGCCCGCTTTCCGGTGGCGACGAATATGCCGAGCCCAACTATCTCGATGACGCAACCGGTGACGTCATCCCCACCGACGCGCATATTCGCCTGGCGAATCCGCGCACGCCAGAAACCGCGGACCAGCTCATGCTGCGCCGCGCCTATAACTACGACAATGGCGTGCGCGATAACGGCACCCTCGATGTCGGACTCGTCTTTATCTGCTTCCAGCAGGACTTGGAGCGTCAGTTCATCACGGTGCAAAAGCGCCTCGAAGGTGAACCCCTAGCGGACTATATCCGACCCTATGGTGGTGGCTATTTTTATGCTTTGCCCGGCGTCGCTGATGACTCCGACTTTTTCGGCCGCTCCCTCCTTCAAGCCTAGAAATGCTTCACCGACTCGCACTGTGCGGGAAAGCCGTGTGATCTGGGAAGCGTCCGCCCAAAAAATGAGGGCAGGGTCTTCAGCTTGAATTGGCCCACGGCGGAACCCAGACTATTCGGCCCCGCCGCCGCGCTAACCGGCCGCGCACCGGCGGGGCGTTCGGGTCGTCGTCATTGACGCCGTTGTGGTACGGACACGCCACACTGAGATTCGCCATATTGGTCTCGCCGCCGTGTTTCCACGCCCGCAGATGATGAATCTGGCACTTATCAGCCGGATAATTGCACTCGGCCCACGGGCACGTGGGGTTTTCCGCGCCCGCCATCAGCCGCTGCTTATCCGAGGCATGCCGCGAGGTGCGATACAGGTTCACCGGCCCCTCATAGGGGTGGACGAGCGTGACAAGTCCGCAGTCGGCAAGGCGCTTTTCCACCAGTTTGGCGCCGCTGATTTCGGCCCCATTGGTCAACCGCAGCGTAATTTCCTCGCCTCCACCGTCGAGGATTTCATCTAATTCATCGAGCTGGATGATGATATTCGTCATCGCGGCAGGGCGCGCCGTAGCTCCGCCGCGGAAGAAAATATTCTCCACGGAATCCAAGGGTTTCTCTTCACTGATGCTGGCGTGCAGGTCAGCGATGAAATCGGAATCACCGGTAATCGAAAGCGTCGACGGCCCGCCCTTGCGCCGCGTCATCCGCACCCCCTTCTCCGGTAAGATGGGGTACAAAGACACATCAGAAAAGGCACATTTTGTGCGCAACATCACAAGATTGGATGGTTAAAATGACGCGAAAAGCAGTGATGTACCTAAGGATTAGCCTCGATGCAGAAAACAACGGCCTCGGTATTGAGCGTCAGCGGGAGGACTGCATGGCGCTTATTGAACGGGAAGGGTGGGAGTTAGTAGATGAATATGTCGACAACTCGGTGAGCGCAAGTAAGGAACACGTAACGCGCCGTGAGTACAACCGCATGGAGGAAGACTACGAAGCGGGTCGCTTTAACACTATTGTTTGCTATAACCTCGACAGGCTTACCCGACAACCTATGCAGATGGAGCAATGGTTAGGGCGGGCTAAATATGCGAATCTGCACCTAGCAACGTGCAACGGCGAACTTGACTTGAGCAATGATGACGGCCGATTTTTGTCGCGTCTTATGGGTGCGTTTACCAGTAAAGAAGTTGAGCGCAAGTCTGAGCGGCAAAAGCGCGCAATACTTCAGAAGGCGCAAAAAGGAGGCCGCCCCAGCGGGGCCGCGCCCTATGGCTATGACAATGACTACAAAGTTATAGAGGATAGGGCTAAGACGGTGCGCGGTATCTACAGGGCTATACAGGCAGGGGTGTCTATGGCTGATATCGTGCGCGCACTCAATGGCGAAGCGGGTAGAGATGAAGAGGTGCCGTGGCTTGCCCCGTGTACACCGCCCGGGATACTGATATGGCAACAGCGCAATGAAAAGCGCGCAGAGCGTGATATGGAGCTGCTACCGAAGCCGAAGCAGACCAAGTGGACACATCATATGGTTCTAAGAGTTGGATCTAATCCAACCTATGCCGGGTACCGGGTACATATGCCCGAAGACACGAAGAAGAGGCCAGAGCATAGGGGTGCCGGGTCTGATACGGCACCGGGTAAAAGGATGCATATTGCCCGTGATGCCGACGGCGAGCGTGTCACCGGGTTCTGGGAACCTATTGTGGATAAGAGTTTGTGGTGGTCTGTCTCTGATATCTTGTGCGACCCCAAGCGTGATAAGAGGAGGCATAACCGAAGCGGGCGGGCCGGACTAGGTTCGGGTCTTTATATCTGCGGCGAATGCGGCCACCATATGACCACATTAGGTCTGAGGTACCGGTGCAGGCAATGTGGGATCTCCCGCACCCGCGAGCCTATAGACCGATTGGTCTGTACGGTTGTAGATGAGATTCTATCTCGCGAAGACGTGGTGGAGGCGCTGGTAGCAAGGAAGGAGCCGACGGAAGAATCGAAGGCTATAGAGCAGCAGATAAAGGACCTAGAGGCCAGGATTAAGGGTGCTGAGTCTGACTTCGATGAAGATTTAATCACCGCACGGGACCTAAAGCGCAAGCGTGATAAGGCTCAGGCTGCTATCGACGGTCTGCGCCGGCAACAGGTTAAGATGCTGCCAGAGGCAACGCAATCGGTGTTAACAGGGATGCAAGACCCAGCGGCGGGATTTAGGGACAGTTCGCTGGTGACAAAGCGGGCAATCATAGACGCGCTCATGGAGGTTCGACTCTACAAAGCGGTAGTAGGGCGCAAGCGGTTCGACCCGAAGACGGTGGGAATCGAGTGGAAGGTAGACGCCTAGAAAGCGGGGAAGGGTAAGCGGTTCGCCCACAAGGGTGAGGCATCGGGCAAAGCACCTTAAACCACCTTGTCTAATCCGTGTCTAGATTAGTGCCAATATGTTTCTAGGCACAGTTAAGGGGTGAAGATGTGATTATAAGTGGTTGGCTATCATAATTATGGGTGGATACGTTCAATAATCGCGTGAAATCACGACTTAACATGTGAACTCACACGATTTCACACAATGTTTGTGAAGGTGTTTCCCAGGTAGGCGGGTAGGAAAAGGCCATTTCACACGTTTACACGATTTTCAACAAAACTTTTTATATAGCCGTATGTAGCTATGCGGTACCACCTATATAGAGGTAGCTGCTTTATGCTCTTATATCTCAATACTGGAAAACATGTGAAATGTGTGGAATAGGGGATAATAGCAGGTCAGAGGATAAATTACGAATGTGAAGTGGTGTGTGAAATCATCTAAACTCGTGTGAAGTTCACACAATTTGGTGAACAGGGGTATGGTCTGCCTTTTTCGCGTCTTCGGGGCATGTCGTTTCTGGTGCTGTTGCAAAGTTGGGCGGAGAGCCGAGACGACCCAGTTTCTCATTTCCTGATGGCCGCTGCGTGCCGGCGTTCTCAGGCCGTCTCGAAGACCCGGTTGACGATCACCGCGTCCGGATTGGGGTGCCCATAAGCAAACATCGTGCCCTGACCTTTCCGTAATGAATGCATCGCTTCCATCCCTTTCAACGTCCGGTAGGCGGAAATTCGGTTTTTGAACGCCCCCTTCGGTCCCAGGATTCTTTTAAGTCGGCCATGATCTCCCTCGAGAACGTTGTTCAGGTATTTCACCTGCCGGTGCTCCACCATCTGAGGGCAGATTCCCTCCGCCTTCAGCTCGGATATTGCCTTGGCCAGAGCTGGTGCCTTGTCGGTGTTGATGACCCGCGGGGACCCGGCTGTCGTATTCGATCGCAGCGTCTTGGCCAGGAAACGCTTGGCCGCAGCCACATTCCGTTTTGGTGAGAGGTAGAAGTCTAAGGTCTGCCCACCGGCGGTAATAGCCCGGTAGAGATAGCACCACGTGCCGCCGACCCGGATATAGGTCTCATCCACCCGCCAGGACTGGGCCTGCCAGTCGGGTACCTGCCGGTACCAGCGAGTGCGCTTATCCAGCTCAGGGGCGTATTTCTGCACCCAGCGGTAGATCGTGGTGTGATCGACTGGCACACCCCGCTCGGTCATCATTTCTTCGAGGTCGCGGTAGCTCACGCCGTAGCGGCAGTACCACCGCACCGCCCACAGGATGATGTCACGGGGGAAATGCCGACCGGAGAAGATGCCCATGGCTCTGATTATTTCACGCCGGTCTTTCTACTGCCCCAACTTTGCAACAGCACCCTTTAATCGCGGTGAGTGCGCCTTGTCCGCCGTCGAGGACGACGCAGAGTGGTTCGGCGATTTTGCGAAGTAGCTGCGTGTATGCGTGGGCTGTTTCGTGTTTGGTCCAGTGCCACGCAATGACGTGGTCGCGGCTGGCTGCCACAAGTAGGCAGCCAGCCGCGGTGTAGGTGCCGTCGATGAAGATCTGATCGTAGACGCGCTGCGGGGCACCGTCGTTGGGGATGTCGATGAGCCAAAACGGTTCGAATCGGCGATCAAGTGTCCAACGACTCACCCTTTGTTGCCCGGCGAGTTCAGACAACGTTGCTGTGGAGGTGACATAAGAGACGAAGGCTTTAAAGTTGCGGGCCTGCGTGAGATCGGTGCGAGTTCGTGTCGTGGAGCTGCCGCAGTTCGGGTCTTTGCACCGCCACCTGGTTGTGCCTTTGGATGTGGTTCCGTTTTTCTTCATTTGCCCAGCACATACCGGGCATCGTGGTCTGTTTTTACTCACCCGGAAAGCACACCAACCCCCGGCTAGCACATGCGGGTGCCATTCCGATGGATTGAACACGAAACGCGCGGATATAAGCACCAAGACCTTATATCCGCCCGATTTACCCAACCTGAGCAGCAAGATCACTGTAACTCAGACACACTTTTTGCTACTTAACCCGCCAGGGAGCTTTGGGGCGCTGGGGTAGCTAACGCGTCTTGCTTTGCGCGTGCAGACCGCGCGCGGCGGCGCTGCAGGGTGGGGAGGAACCACGTTGCGATGGCCGCGATGACAGCAATAATGCCCGCGCTCCACGCGAGGTATTTCACGGGGGTAAACCACCACGCCAGGGCCGCGACTACTGCGATGAGGATCCATACGACGGGCACGAGGAAGCTGGGTTGTTCGGCCCACGGTTCCCGTGGGAATCGGCTACGGGCCTCTGCGCGGATGCGGCGTGGCGTTTTACGGGCAAGTACCAAGGAACAGGCGACCACGAAGGCCAAGCCGATACCGGCGATGAGCAGGTTGCCGCTTACGCCGCCGAACATAAATACGCCGACGGAAAGAGCTAAGGACAAGCGTTCACCGAACGTGAGTGGGAAGTTCTGTGTGGGATCCACATCTGGATAGATGCTGGTGAAGATGTCTTTGCGGGGGTCGTTTTGCATTCTTTGCTTCTTGTAGGGGTGGTTTATTGACAATCAGAAGGAGTTAGGTAAGGATACACTTACCTAACTAATGCAAGCGTAGCCTATTTCATTTCTAGACACGAAAACAAGGTTCTCAATATGATTGGAAAACTGTGGAAGCCGGCGTTCGGCAGCATCGTCGCCGCATTTCTCGTCGCGGCATTCGCCCCACTTTTGTCATCTGCTCCAGTGGCCCACGCAGATGAATCCTGCACATGGAAGTGGGGCATCAAGCAATCATTCCGTAGCTACGTCAAGGGCAATATCGCCCACGGTGGATGGGGTGCCAATGGCATTGGCTTTACAGGCGACGAACAGGGCGATGGTGCGTTCGTCTTTGCCCCAGGAAAGCCCGATGCGTCTGGTGGAAACGTCACGATTCCGTTCAATGGAACGCTGAGCTTTACCGGCCACGATGGGGTCTTGGACATGACGATGTCGGACTTCAAGGTCAAGGCCTCTGGAAAGCAAGCACAGATTTCCGTGGACTACGTCTCCTATGAGATGAACCGCCAAGACCTCAGCCGCGGTAAAAAGATCCAAGGCAATGATGAGGTAATCGCCACCATTAATCTGGCCAACCCCGTCGAAGATGGTGCCGGGAAGGTTGATTTGTCTGGATCTACCGCTCTGACTTCCGGCGGGGCCAAGCTATTTACCGGCTTCTACCAGCCGGGCGAAGCCTTAGATCCGTCCTCCGGCAGCATTGCGCTCGACGGCTCGTGCGTTGGATCCGGTTCTGGCTCCGGTTCCGGTGGGGAGCGCCCATTGACCTCCATTACGGGTTCCTTCACGGGCTTTAACAAGGAAGCTATGGACATCCTGTCTGAAACCAATGACACGATGAACGGGATTACTACGTTTATGGGCAATACCCAGGCGTTCCTGGATGAGTTGGAGTCTTTCAATAACCGGGGTGGATCGAACTCGAATTCGGGTGGCTCTACTTCGGGTACGTCGAACTCCACTGGAGGAAACTCGGCTTCTACTAACTCTGCATCGAAAAATTCATCACCGAGCAACTCTGGTTCGCGTGGAGGCGGCGGTGCCTCAGGTGCTGGCAAAACAGCGGCTTCTGGTCCTGCGCACTCTGGATCTGCGAGCTCTGGCGCCCCGATCTCAGGTAATTCGGGCGAGGGAGGATCTGGCGGGGACGGTGCCGTCTGTGAGGCTACTGGTGTTGCTCAAGCCACCGCTCAGTGGGGTTTAAAGAAATCCTTCCAGTCCTATATCACCGGATCCATTGCCCAGGGCCGATGGGATCTCTCTGGTGTTGGCTATGACAATGGGCGTTTCCAATTCACGGGCAACTCCGGTGCCGTAAAAGATGGCGCGGGCTCCGTGCAATATGGCGGAAGCATGCAGTTCACCGGGCACCACGGCAAGCTGGACCTCAACATCGCCAACCTGGAAATCACCTTTAACGGCAATTCTGGCGAGCTTATCGCTGACGTGCGCTCTTCCAATATGGAAGGGAAGAAGAAAGACTTTGGACGCACTGTTATTGGCACCTTGAACTTTAAATCCCTCGACATCGGCACGGACACCGTGTCCGGTGAAGCTGCGGTATCGCTTTCTGAAGCCGGTTCCCAGGCACTCGCTGAGTTCTATGAACCAGGCACCCAGCTGGACCCGTTGAGCTTCCACGCCACCTTGGGCGGAAGCGCTGATTGCGGCGCCGTATCAGGTGGTGGAGGCTCTAGCTCCGGTTCTGGATCCGGCGGATCCGGTGGATCTAGCGCAGGCGGAAACGGAAAGGGAACCCCTAGTTCCAAGGGCGGCGCTCATGCCGGGGCCGGGGATCCAGTGCTAGCCGGTGACTCGGGGCAGGGATACGAGGACGGATCGAACAAATTCCAGGTCAAGTCCGCGACGTCTCCCGGCGGGAGCCTAGATAATCCGACCGCCTATCTACTGCTCTTCATCGTCGGATTGATCATCGCCGGTGGCTCTACCAGCCGGCTTGTCATGAACAACTCTTAGAAAGATTGCCGTGAAACTCGTTCTTCGTTTCCTCGTACCATTCCTGTGCATCTTCAGTCTTACCGCGTGCGGTGTGCAGGGAAGCTATACCGATCAGCTACCGGATCCCGCTGATCTCTCGGATCCCAGGTCTTTTGAAGGTGTCAGTGACGTCAAAGGTTTTGACGAAATCGAACCGGTTACTGATAAGGCAGAGCCGGCGCTTCCGGTGGAGCTTACCGATGCCGATGGTAACGACGTTACCGTCACCGATGCCTCCCGCATCCTGGCTTTGGATATCTATGGCACCTACACCAATACCCTTAGCGGCTTGGGGCTTGCGGATAATATCGTCGGTCGCACAGTTTCTTCTACCGAGCCCAACCTGGCGGATCTCCCGGTGGTGACCGAAGGTGGCCACAACATCAACGTGGAGGCGGTGCTGGAGCTGCAGCCGACGCTCGTCATTGCAGACCATTCCATTGGCCCGCGCGATGCCATCGATCAAATCCGCGCGGCGGGTGTCACCACCGTGGTGATGGAACCTGAGCGCACGATCGATTCGGTGGGTGAGGACATCACCACGCTTGGCGATGCCCTCGGCCTGCCCGATGAAGCACGCGAGCTGGCGGATCGTTCCACCAAGGAAATCGACGAGGCAAAGGAAGCCATCAAGAAGTTGGTTCCCGATGATCCAATGCGCATGGCGTTCCTTTACGCACGCGGAAACGGTGGCGTCTTCTTCATCATGGGTGATGGTACCGGTGCGCAAGATCTGATTGAAGGCATTGGCGGTGTGGATCTGGCTGCAGAAAACAACCTTTCCTATGCGGAACCCGCTAATGCTGAGGCGCTGGCGCGCATCAATCCAGAGGTGATCATCATGATGACCAATGGCCTGGAATCCACCGGCGGAATTGACGGCTTGCTGGAGCGGCCCGGCGTTGCTCAAACCACCGCCGGCCAAAAGAAGCGCATCGTGACCATTCCGGACGGCCAGTCGTTGGCATTTGGTCCCATGACTGGGCAAACGCTGGTGAAGCTAGCAAAGGCTGTGTATGACCCGGACAATGAGTAAAGACCCGGACACCTTCGCGCGCCGACGCACGCAGCGCACTCGGGTATTCGTACTGCTGGGGATCCTCATCGTTGTCGCGGCGATCATCTCCGTCGTGCTGGGGCAATACTATGTACCGCTGTCTGATCTCTTTCCCATTTTGGCAGCTGGCCACGGGGAGGATTCCTTGACCGCAAGCGTGGTGTGGGACATCCGCCTACCGCGTTTGGTCTTGGGGCTCGTGGTGGGCGCGGCCTTGGGCGTTGCCGGCACGCTGATGCAGGCGGTATTTGCCAACCCCTTGGCAGAACCCTCCATTATTGGCGTTACCTCCGGCGCGGGCGTTGGTTCGGCCGTGATCATCGTCTTTAATATCGAGTTCTTCGGTACCTTTACCGTTCCCGCTGCGGCCTTCCTGACCGCGCTGCTGGTTACCTTCATTATCTATCAGCTTGCGCGCCACAACGGACGGGTGGCCGTGGTGCACCTGATTCTCACCGGCGTCGCCATCAATGCGGTATGCAACGCCATTATCTCTTTCATGGTGTACCTAGCGCCGACCGCCAACCGTGAAGCGATCATCTTCTGGCAGATGGGCTCCCTCAACGGCTCACAGTGGAAACACCTGTGGGCGGTACTGCCCATCGTGATGGTTGGTCTCGCAGTGGCCTTGCGCCTGGGTAAGCAGTTAGACGTCCTCGCGCTCGGCGAGCGCGCCGCCGCGCATACCGGTGTGAACGTGCCGCGGCTGCGCATCGTGGCGATCGTGGCATCGGCAGTGTTGACTGCAGCGGCCGTTTCCTTCGCCGGCCTCATTGGCTTTGTGGGACTTATCGTTCCCCACCTGCTGCGCAGCATCGTCGGACCAGAAAACCGCATCCTGCTGCCGGCTTCCGCCCTTGGCGGTGCTGTGCTCATTGGTTTCGCTGACGTGGCAGCGCGCACGATGATTCCTTTTGCGGATCTTCCCATCGGCATTTTCACCGCGCTGGTGGGCGGTCCCACGTTCTTCATCCTGCTACGGCGCATGATGCGCAAAGGAGTGCACTGATGATAAACGTCAAAGACTTAACTGTTCGCGTGGGGGAGCACACCCTGGTGGACCAAGTGTCCTTTACCGCCCAAGCGGGCGAAGTTACCGGGCTTATCGGCCCGAACGGCGCCGGTAAATCCACCGTACTTGCCGCCGTCGCCGGAGACTTCGACTATTCTGGCGAGATCACCGTGGGTGGGCTATCGCCCAAGGCGCCAGCGCGAGAGCTCGCGCGCACGCGTGCGGTGATGCTCCAGGACGTCTCGGTGTCCTTCGAATTCCTCGTCCGCGATGTCGTTGCGATGGGGCGCCGCCCGTGGGAAGGAACTGCCTACGCAGACCTTGACGATGACTTTATTGACGCCGCCCTCGATACCGCCGGCGTCGCGCACTTAGCAGGCCGAGACATCAGCACGCTGTCTGGCGGTGAGCGCGCCCGCGCGGCCTTCGCACGTGTGCTTGCCCAAAATACCCCGGTTATCTTGCTCGATGAGCCAACGGCCGCGCTGGATATCCGGCACCAAGAACAACTGTTGGGCTCAGTAAAAGCCCTTGCCCGCGAGGCAGGCGTCGCCGTCCTCGTGGTGCTGCATGACCTCAATGCGGCAGCAGCATATTGTGATCATCTCGTATGCCTGGCGTGCGGGGGATTAGCAGCCCAAGGGCGCGTAGATGAGGTCTTTACCAGTCCTACCTTGTCTCAAGTGTATGGCTGGCCGATATCCGTCGAGGGGCTGCGGGTACACCCGCAGCGTGCAACGCCCACCATCAACCCACTCTTCTCACACAAATAGGAGGATTTCCATGTTTAAGAAAGTAGTGGTCACCGCTCTCGCGGCGACCGCACTCACCGTGCCACACGCTTCTGCGGAAGAAACCTGCACCATCGAATCCGGTTCTTTGAACTGGGGAATTAAGTACTCGTGGCGTTCCTACCTCAAAACCGGTTTCGCTGCTGGTGATTGGTCCACTAGTGGCCCAGTGACGCAAACCGGTGATCCTAAGGGGAAGGATTTCTCTTTCGGCTTCGAGGTCGATCCTGAAACCTCTACGATAACGGTGGATGAGGAGGGCAATGTGGTGTCGTCCAATATCGAAAGCAAAGACTCCTCGATTACGTTCACCGGTCACCACGGCGCTCTACATTCCACGGTTGTGGCACCTTTCATCAAGACCTCCGGTAATAAAGCCCATCTCGGTTCCGGCTACGAGGTCTATCACGTAGAGGGTAAGAATATGCTTCAATACACCGAGGACGACCACATCGACGCCAATAAGCGCACCGGGGATGGGATCTTTGGCCACGGCACGGCGCAATGGACCAAGGAGGGCGATACACTCACCCTTTCCGCCAGCGATGTGCGGTACAAGGAGCAGCAGGGAACAAGAGATGGAAAAGTCGAGGGCGTAGACCAACTTTTCATGGGCATGTATAGCTCGGAGAACAAGCCTGAGCTTGATGACGCCCACCTAACCCTCAAGGTTTCCTCTGGTTGTGGCCAGAAGAAGGAAGAAATGCCGCAGGATCAGGAAAAGCCGCAGAATGAGCCTGCTCCGGAGCCGCCGGTAGCTTCGCCGGAAAAGGAAGAGAAGCCACAGAGTCAGCCACCAGCGACCTCGCAGACCCCGGCACCGCCGAAGAAGCCGGAGACCCCAAAGAGTCCTGAATCTTCGGAGTCTAAGAAGCCGGGAACTGATAAGCCAGAGAAGGACACTCCCTCCGGTTCTAGCTTTGCCAAGGTGTGGAACTACATCTTGGGCGTAGCAACCATTGGCAGCATGTTTGCCATTCTTGGGCAGGCCTTTATAAAGTCAGGCGCCCTTGAGAGCGTTCGTGCTCTTCTCCACCGGTAATAGGGGTTAGCTAAGTGCGCCGTGCCGGCAGCCGCATCCTAATACCGTGAGCACTGCTGGCGGGGGTGGGGAGTTAGTTCTTTTGGTTGATTTCTCCCCACAAGCCTTGTAAATAAGGATTGCCTAACCTTACTTTTATATCTAGAGATTAGGTAAGCATTACTTTGGAGGAAGTCAGTGACTGTGACACTCAAGAAACCATTATCCGTCGCATTGCGCGAGGAGACCGCCCACGCTCACGAGAACGCGGAGGGTTCTGCGTTTATGCAGCGGCTCATGTCGGGCCAGCTGAGCGCTGAGGCCGCAGCCGATTTGAGCGGCCAGCTGTGGTTTGTTTATGAGGCTCTGGAGCATGCAGTCCGCAGTGTGGCGCATACTCCAATCGCCGGTGCGGTGGCTGATCCCCGCCTTGAGCGGCGCTTCGCTCTGGAGGCGGATTTGGCGACGCTCGTCGGTAGCGACTGGCGCGAAAAGATCCGAATCCTGCCGGCCACGGCATCTTACGTTGCCCGCCTAGAAGAGGTATCCGGCAGTGCGGCAGAAGTGGTAGCCCACCACTATGTTCGGTATCTCGGTGATATCTCCGGCGGCCAGGTGATTGCCGCGCGCCTCGGCACGCTTTATGACATCGAACCGGATGCACTGAACTTTTATGACTTCAGTGCCATCGGCAAGATTCCGCCGTACCGCAAGGGCTATCGCGAACGCCTAGACAGTCTCATGCTGACTGCGGAGCAGCGCGAGGCATTGCTCTCGGAGGCGCAGCGCGCATTCGCTTTCAACTCGGGAATCTTCGCCGAGCTTGATAAGCGCCACTGATTTACTTTTTCTAATTTTCCAATTAAGGTAAGGCTAGCCTAATATTTTAGGCGAAGCTTCACCACTGCTCTCAAGAGGAGAAATTCATGAAAACAACATCCGTCATCGCCGTTGGAGCGGTTGCACTCGGCGCCGTCACCGCACCGGTAGCCTCTGCCGATGAGGCTCCGGCCGATGTCCCCGCCGTGGAATCCGGCCAATTGAACTGGCCCATCAAGGAATCCTTCATTCACCACGTGGACACCAACCCGCTTGCCAAAGGCATAATCAATACCACCGACGGCGCGGAGAAGGTAGGAAAGGACTTCACCTTCCCAGTCGATGCGGCCTACACCACACTGGATGCTGAGGGAAACGGCACTATTGGCACTCAGGGATCCGTGCAGATTCAAGGCTATCCAGGCTTCGGCCCTAATGGTTCCTACGGCGTCGATCTCACATTCTCGGATATCAAGGTAGAAGTAGCAGGCCAAAACGCCACCATCACCGCAGATTATAAACTTACGGGCGCCTCGGGCCCGCTTAAGAACAAGCCGGTTGAATTGTCTGGCGATGACGCCGCAATCTCTACCTTCACGCTTACTGAGCCCTTGGTGCCGGAAACCGGCAAGTCCTACGCCACAACTGATGCCCCCACCTCGCTGACCCAGACGGGCTCCGACATTTTCTTGGGCAAGTACCCGGTGGGGCAGCCGCTTGACGATGCCAACTCTGATCTCACCGTGGCATTCGACGGTGCCTCCGAAAACGCTGAACCATCTGACCATGGGGCCCCAGAAAAGAAGCCTTCGGGCGACAACGCTGCAGCCGATGGCTCTTCTTTCCACAGTTCTTCGTTCGGCAAACTAGGCGAGACCATCGCTGCTGTTGTCGAGCGGGTAAAGAAAATTAGCGCCTTCTTCTCTGACCTCGTTCTTCCCGGCCTGAGTTTGTCGAAGTACGTTTAAACAGCGAGCGTTCTCTCGCAGCAGAATTATCTACGCCGCTCCGCCGTGGCCACCCGATCGAGTCCTTGACTGCATCGGGGGTTAAGTAGCAGAATGTGTGTCCGTTCGGCGTGTTGCGGGGCGGGTACACGGTTAGTTACTTCATGGGGTCTTTTCTGATTCCTATCGAGTGCTTGATTTCTAGCGGTCGTGGAAACACCTGACATGGGTTGGGTGATTGTGTGGAGTCGAAATGGGTTCCGGATTCTGTTGTTGTGGCGCGGTTTGCGTCGTTGGTTCGGGCTGGTAGTTCAATACGGGCGGCTGCTGGGGTGGTTGGTTTAGCGCGTTCGGTGGCGTATCGGCTTGCTGGTGAGTTGGACTTGCCGCGCAAGCGCCGCAGGCGTATTAGCTCGGCTGACAGTCAGAAAATAGCTCGCCTGTGGCTTGAAGGTGTGGCACCAATGGATATTGCGCGCCAGCTTTCTATAGGCTCTACTCCGGTATATCGAATCGGTATTGAGCTTGGTTTGTGGAAACGCAATCCGTACGGCCGCAAAGCTGCGGCAACAACTCGCCGGTGTAGTTATCTGCAACTGCGTGTAAATGCTTTAGGACGCAAAGATGCCGCTTTAGCCTGTGGCATTCATCCGCGTAATGCTGCTGATATAGACAAAGGCGTCATTAAGCTTTCCACCGGGCGTGTGCCTTTTGTCCCGGATGGCCCGGATGTGGCGCTGTATAACAGGCTTATGCAGGTACTCGAGTACGTTGATGGTCGCCAAGCAGTTCCAGTCCAGGTTATTTCCCAACAGCGTATCGATAGGCGTATTTCTTCGCGCTATCTATCGATAGAAGAGCGCGAGCTCATCTTTGATCTTGACCGGCAAGGCAAAGGTGTACGTGAGATAGCTCGGCGTCTTCAGCGCTCTGCTGGAACTATCAGCAAGGAACTTAAACGCAACCGGGATGAGTTTGGGGTATATCTTCCCACGTATGCGCACCGTAAATCGGTGTTGCGTAGGTTTAGACCGAAAAAGCGCAAGATTGATACCAATCCACGCTTGCGTGAGGTGGTCTGGGCGATGGTGAAAGATAGGTACTCGCCAGAGCAGATTTCTGGGAGGTTGCGCAGCTGCTATCCCGGTGATGAGACTATGTACGTGTGTCCTGAAACGATTTATCAGTCTTTGTATTTCCAGGCTAAAGGCGAGTTGAAAAAGGAAGTCGCTGCTGCACTGCGTCGCGGTCACGCCCAACGTCGACCTCGTGGCACGCGCAGTGCCCGCAAGCGGTTTGTTGACCCTATGGTGATGATTTCCGACCGCCCAGCAGAAGTAGACGACCGGGCAGTACCAGGTCATTGGGAAGGCGACCTCATTCTAGGCGCGGGTAATAAGTCCGCAATTGGAACGCTAGTAGAGCGAACCACGCGCTATGTCATCTTGCTGCATTTACCGAATGGGCATAGTGCTACCGAAGTAAATGAAGCACTTACAAAAGCGATTGCTACCTTGCCAGATCATCTCAAAGGATCACTTACCTGGGATCAGGGAAGTGAAATGGCCTGCCATAAGGCCTTTTCTGTAGCTACAAACTGTCCCGTGTTTTTCTGCGATCCTGGTTCGCCGTGGCAGCGAGGCACCAATGAAAACACCAATGGACTACTAAGACAGTACTTCCCTAAAGGGACAGACCTCAACGTCCATAGTGCAGCGGACCTAGAATTCGTCGCCATGCAACTCAACCGCCGACCCCGCAAAACCCTGGGCTTTCAAACACCAGCCGAGAAAATGGCCGCACTGATAAACTCAACCGAAACATAGGAAGTGTTTCCACGACCACTAGAATCCGCCGTGTTCGTACTCGGTTGGGATAGCGTTGTCGTAGAAGGCTGGTCGGCCTGTTTCTTGGTCGGCTTTGTTGTGGTCTTCTTCGGCAAGATCGTTGACTTTGGCGAGTTGATCTTGGCCATAATTGCACTGCCTGGCGATTTTTAGCGGATCGTCAGGCAGTTGCTTTTTGGTGTGGAGGTACCACTCGAGCATTTTTCGTTGGCGTTCCCCAGACCTGCCTCGGTGCGCATCGGCGATGCGTTTGAGCTGGGCGTTTATGCCGCCTTCAAGACTGTTTGTCGTTGAAGCCCAGCGGTTAGGATCAAGCGCATTCGGTGGTGGCTTAAGGTAAGTAAACAGCCAATTGTTGCGCGAGAGGTGCAGCAGTGAGTTGTAGGCTTTGCGTACCCGCATGTGAGTCCATTCCCACTGGTTATTGGGCGTTCGGCGTTCTTTTGGCACGGGTGTTTTCTCGTTGAGGAATGTTTTGAATACCTGACCGAAGTCGTGCAGACGTAGCGTCCACTCCCGTGCCTGTTCGAGCGTGGTGACACGGGTTAGTTTCAGCGCCAGTGCGTAGATGGTTTTGCCGGCGTCGGTGCGCGGCCGTGAGGTGGTGTAGCGGCGGATGACGCGTTGTGCATGGACGAGACAACGCTGAATCATCTCGTTTGGCCAGCAGGCTTTAATCGCGGTGAGTGCGCCTTGTCCGCCGTCGAGGACGACGCAGAGTGGTTCGGCGATTTTGCGAAGTAGCTGCGTGTATGCGTGGGCTGTTTCGTGTTTGGTCCAGTGCCACGCAATGACGTGGTCGCGGCTGGCTGCCACAAGTAGGCAGCCAGCCGCGGTGTAGGTGCCGTCGATGAAGATCTGATCGTAGACGCGCTGCGGGGCACCGTCGTTGGGGATGTCGATGAGCCAAAACGGTTCGAATCGGCGATCAAGTGTCCAACGACTCACCCTTTGTTGCCCGGCGAGTTCAGACAACGTTGCTGTGGAGGTGACATAAGAGACGAAGGCTTTAAAGTTGCGGGCCTGCGTGAGATCGGTGCGAGTTCGTGTCGTGGAGCTGCCGCAGTTCGGGTCTTTGCACCGCCACCTGGTTGTGCCTTTGGATGTGGTTCCGTTTTTCTTCATTTGCCCAGCACATACCGGGCATCGTGGTCTGTTTTTACTCACCCGGAAAGCACACCAACCCCCGACTAGCACATGCGGGTGCCATTCCGATGGATTGAACACGAAACGCGCGGATATAAGCACCAAGACCTTATATCCGCCCGATTTACCCAACCTGAGCAGCAAGATCACTGTAACTCAGACACACTTTTTGCTACTTAACCCTAAAGAGCACGTCCTGGGACTCAAATCGGGACTTTAGCGATGGCATTTTGTCACTTAAGCCGGTTTGGAAGTGATGCTGTCCTGCTGTGGAAGCTTAAAAATAAACGAAGGATCCTTGCTTCCACAGCAGGACAGCATAACCACTCCGGCGCCATCGAAGAACGCAGGAACAAAGACAAAGTTAATAGAGCGCGAAGATGGCAACCAGCTAGTTAGCATTAGTGATGGAGAGGCCCCTTTGGAACTTTCTTTTGAGCTCTCAGATTCCTTTCTTGAAAAGCTTCCAAGCGGACACATTCTAGTACGTCCAGCAGAAGGTGAGGCACCTAGCGCATACATTGAACCTGCCTGGGCCAAAGACGTCTTTGCGAACGTAGTGACGGAGCCTTGCAGCTCGTGGGTGCAACCTCACCGCAAGAATGGTTAGGCCAGATAGAATTCGGGGCGACGACCATGCTTGTGCAGAGAGTTGGAAAGGAAACGGCCTTGAGGGGGTTGTTTCTGTTGAGTCAACTACTGAAAGAAGGAAGTACAATAATTTTAGTCGATGCCCACTTGTTGGGGAAAAAGGGGGATGAATGGACGGGCGGGCTCAGGTGGTGAATGCATCTATACAGCTAGGAGGTTGTGTAGATGTCAGGTGACAAGAAGCTACGTGAGCAGTTTGTGGAGGCGTATCTGCATGATGCGCGTCCGATGCCATTGATCCTGAAGGAGTTGGGCGTCTCGAAGGTTCAGGCGAGGGCATGGCGCCAAAGCGAGGGGCTTAACCGTGCTCGGCGTCAGCGGAGTTTGGTTGACAAGCAGTATCAACACGTTGTTGCTTTGGTTGAAAGCGGCCGGTCTGTGCTCAGCGCAGTTAAAGAGGTCGGGTTCCCTCAGCGGTTGGCCTATAGCTACCTTGCCCAGGACGGGTTTGAGCTCGTCCAAGGCAACCGTGGTGGAACCGCACAACACGAGCGGGATCGCATCGCTAAAGCTTTACAGCTTGTTGATGCTGGCAAAAGCTATAAACAGGCCGGTCAGGTAGTTGATCGCAGTGATGCCACGGTTAAAGCGTGGCATCATAATCGCATGTCTGGGCGTTTGATACTCAATGATCATCCCACTGAATCCGAATCGAAGGTAGGACGCGGAAAGCGTCTTATCCGCCATGACCGAATAGAGATAGCCTACCTGCTGAAACAGGGCCATACTCACCGTGAGATTGCAGCCCAGCTGGGCCGCAACCAGTCGACGATTAGCAGGGAAATCGCCCGTGGGATGACTGAGCATGGCTACGATGCCCTCGTAGCTCAAAAGCGGGCTGTGGACCGCTTAGCCAGGCCTAAACCCCGCAAACTCGATACCAACCCGCAGCTGCGTGCCTTGGTCATCGAGGGATTGAACACGAAGTGGTCACCTGAGCAGATTTCGAACTATCTTGCCCGCTGCTTCGGTAAAGGTGGGGATATGTCAATTAGCCATGAAACCATCTACCAAGCTCTCTACATCCAAGCCAAAGGCGCTTTACGCCAGGAATTGAAGGTAGAAAAAGCGCTGCGTTCTGGGCGGACCGGACGAAAACCACAATCACGCCTGCCAGCCCGCGGTAATCGAAGCTGGATTGGTGAAGACTATCGCATCAGCAAGCGCCCTGCCAGCGTTGAAGACCGCGCTGTTCCAGGACACTGGGAAGGCGATCTCATCATCGGACAAGGAGGAAGCACTGCACTCGTGACCTGTGTGGAACGCAGTACTCGCTACACCATGATCCGCAAACTAGATGTTCATGATTCCGCCACAACTGTCGACAAGTTAATCGAGATGTTCACCGGCAAAATACGCAACATCACCAAAACGCTGACCTGGGACCAAGGCGTAGAACTAGCCCAAGTCGACAAGCTGAGCATCGCACGTGGACTAGCAGTTTACTTCTGCGATCCGCACTCGCCGTGGCAGTGACCTACCAACGAAAACACCAACGGGCTAGTCAGAGACTTCCTACCTAAAGGAAGCGACTTTAGTACTCTGACCGACAAGGATGTCCAACATATTCAAGACCTTCTCAACGGGCGCCCTAGAAAAGTCCTCGACTGGTATAAACCCGAAGAGAAGATACAAGAACTATTCAAGTGATGCATCCACCACTTGAAACCGCCCTGTTTGGTGGCAACCAAATCTATTGATTTGGGCGGCAGCCCAACGAGCCGCAAGGCGAGGCGGGTGCAAGAACCGCAACCCGTATTTGATAGTTGTGTTGGTTGATCGGCTAATGATGGTAGATCAGCGCACACATCAGATCCGCTATATGTCTTGAGGTTACCCTCGTTTAGTGGACACCCTATTGGTACGGATCTTGTGTCCGTAGGAGAGGATGTTCATTGTGAGTTCGTCAAGGAAGAAGTACACCCCGGAGTACCGGCGTGAAGCCGCGAACCTGGTAATCGAGTCAGAGCGCCCGATTGCTCATGTGGCTAAGGAAATTGGCGTATCAGCCACAATTTTAGGCAGGTGGGTCAAACTCGAGCGTGAGCGCCGAGGAGCATCCGATGGGATGA
This sequence comes from Corynebacterium sp. LaCa117, assembly GCF_046717765.1. Classification (NCBI taxonomy): domain Bacteria; kingdom Bacillati; phylum Actinomycetota; class Actinomycetes; order Mycobacteriales; family Corynebacteriaceae; genus Corynebacterium; species Corynebacterium sp. LaCa117. Next base: position 654,941 of record NZ_CP177102.1, read on the forward strand.
GCGAGGCCGATCTTCGTGCTGAGAATGCTCGTCTGCGCCGTGAACTGGCAGAAGCCAAGATGGATAACGAGTTTTTGTCAAAAGCGACAGCCTTCTTCGCCGCAAAGCAACGCGAGCCGAAAAGTTCGAATTGATGCGGCAGGAGAAGGCGAACTTCAGCATCAAACGTATGGCACGGCTTTTAAAAGTGTCTCGGTCTGGATACTACAAATGGGCTGATACGCAGCAGAAGCGGCTATCCGGCGAAGATTATCGTGCAGCATTCTACGACGATGTCGATCGTAAGATTCATCAGATTTGGTCGGACTCCGATGAGGTTTATGGTGCTCCGCGGGTCACCGCAGAACTTACCGAGCGCTACCACATTGCGCTTAACCGTAAGACTGTGGCTAAACGGATGCGCATGATGGGCATTGAAGGGATTTCACCGCGTGCCTTTGTCCCGGTGACTACGATTCAAGCCAAGCGTAAGTCCACGCTTCCTGACCTGGTCAAGCGCATGTTTGATACTGGTGAGCTCAACCGAGTGTGGATGTCAGATATTACCTACCTGCGCACTGCTGAAGGCTGGTTGTATCTGTGTGCAGTCCGCGATGGTCATTCCCGCAGGGTGCTGGGCTGGGCTATGGATAGCGTTCAAGATACATACCTGGTCGAACGGGCCCTGCAGATGGCGCATACGCTGCGCGGTGACGTTCCTGATGGACTGGTGTTTCACGCTGACCGCGGAACCCAATTCACCAGCGAGAAGCTCTGGGAAGTTTGCCGCAACCTGGGCATTGCTCAGTCCGTGGGGCGTACCGGCGTGTGCTTCGATAACGCGATGGCCGAGTCATTCTGGTCGACGCTTAAAACCGAATTCTACGACCGTAAGCGCTGGGCAACCCGTGATGCCGCACGCAAGGCCGTTGCCTACTGGATTGAAGTCGTCTACAACCGTCGGCGCCGGCACTCCGCACTCGGAATGGTTAGCCCCGTCGACTTTGAGAGCCGCATTGGTCTAACCACCAGCATAAAAGAAATAGCTGCCTAACCACTAGGTAGCTCCACTACGTGTCCACGATTTGCGGGCAACCCCAGTCTTGCCATATGGCGGGACATATGTTATAGCGTATGTTCCGCCATATACTAAAGCATATGTCCACCCGCATGGACTGCCATGGTTGGTGTGTGCTGGTGAGTGCTCTATATTTCGCGGGGGAGCAGTGGGGCGGCGTGGCTTACCCGCCAGGTGTTGGTGGCGCGGAATGCTTGACCTTGGCGCAAAATCTTGCGTCCAATTTCGCCGCGTTTGAACCCGAACAGGGAGTGGAGCATGTTCACCGTGGCGGTCGCATCGGCTACTGCCGCGTGCGCGTCCGGATTGTCCAGTCCCAGGCGGTCAAGGAGTGCGGGCAGGTTGTAGGGGCCACGGTCAAGCATTTGCTTGGCAAGGTCAATGGTGTCAATGAACGGAAAGAACTCGTCCTCGCCCTCATCATCGTCGACGCCGGACATACGGTCAAACTCAGCAACTATCATTTTCGAGTCAAACGGGGCGTTGTGGGCAAATAGCTGCATACCGTCGATGTAGCTAGTGAAGCCCCCATACACATCATTAAACGTGGGAGTGAAGTGTCCCAGGTTTTGTTCCGTCTGAGTAGATGGGAAAATCTGGAATATGCCAAGAAAATTTGACCAGGATGCGAAGGACCGTGTGGTCCGTCTTGTAGAGGACCGTATCTTGGCGGAAAATATGTCGATGCAAGCCGCGTGCAAGGCAGTAGCTCCAAAGTTGGGGGTTTCATGGCACACGGCTCGTCAGTGGACCCAGCAGGCCCGTCGTGCGGGAAGCATCCCAGAACCTGTGCCTGAAGACTTGGCCGCGGAAAACGCGAGGCTACGCCGTGAAAATCAAGAGCTACGCGACACCAATGAGCTACTGAAGGCTGCCTCGGCTTTTTTCGCGTCGGAACTCGACCCAAAACGTCGGAAATGATCCGGTTCATCGATGAGTATCGGGATCGTTTCTCCATCGAGTTCATTTGCGAGACGTTAAACACCCACCGTGTTGGCGGTTTCATCACGTCCCGTGGATACCGCCAATCAAAAGCCCGTGGTATGAGTGCCCGCAGTCTTCGTGACGCTGCTCTAGTCGCGCACATCGCCGAGGTCCATGAAGAAAATTTTGGCGTCTACGGCATCCGTAAGATGTGGCATACTCTGCGCCGTGAAGGAATCGACATTGGCCGTGAGCAGACCGCACGCCTGATGCGTCTTGCTGGAGTCAGAGGCAAAGGTAAAGGTAAGTCTCCTATTACTACCCGCAAGCCGAAGGGACCAGATCTGCGTCCTGATTTAGTTAATCGCAAGTTCAACGCCCCGGCACCGGCCCGATTGTGGGTGGCCGATATTACTTATGTGCGCACTAGAAAAGGATTCGTGTACACCGCTTTTGTTACCGACGTGTTCTCCCGAAGGATCGTCGGGTGGGCACTATCTGATTCAATGCGTACCGAGGCGCTGCCGCTGCAGGCGCTTAATCAGGCGATTGTCAGCGCGAAGGAAACAACGGGGCTGATTCATCATTCAGATCATGGCTCACAGTACGTCAGCATTGTCTACAACGAACGGCTGGCTGAGTATGGAATTGCTGCCTCTACCGGGACAGTAGGAGATTCCTATGACAATGCTTTGGCCGAAAACGTCAACGGTTCCTACAAAAATGAGCTGATTCATCGGCGGTCGTGGGACAGCGTGGTTGACGTGGAGATCGCGACGTTTGAATGGGTTAATTGGTGGAACGAGGTACGGCTTCACCAAAGTCTCGGCTATCGCACGCCAGCTGAGGTTGAGTCAGAGTTTTGGGAAACCAACCCGGCCCAAGAAATAATGGAAATCAAGGCAAATGCCTAGGAACAAAACCCGGGACACTTCACTCATTCAGCTTCTTTGGCTGGACCTGATTCGAAAACGCGGCTATTTCACCGGTTCCGCTAGGGCTCGCGATCTCGGCCGTGGGCTTCGCGCTTTTTATCAGGTCGGAAGAGCACCGCGAGCGGGGTCACCGCTCGGCGCTGTTGTATCTTGAATTGTTTTTCTTATTCCACGTTCTCGTGGGGCAATATCACCGCTGGTGCGGTAGCAATCGGCGAGTTTGCCATCATCTTCGTGTTGCCGCTGTACCTGATTAATACTTTGGACCTCTGCACGACGTGGTCTGGCCTGGTGCTGGCAGCCATGGCAATCGGTGCATTCTTCTCCGTTGCATCAGCCCTCATGTCGCGGCACGGTACGGGGCGTCTGGCACCGTGCTCATTGGGCTCGGCTTGGAAGCCGTCGGCGTCCTTAGCTTCGTCCTGCTTATGGGGCCGGATACGAATGATTGGATCATCGCCGCGCCGCTGACCCTGTACGGCTTGGGCCTGGGGTTCGCCTCCGCGCAGCTGACCGGCACGATGCTGCGGGATATTCCCGTCGATGACTCCGAGCAAGCCTCCGCAACGCAAACCACCGTGCGCCTGGGGCAGTGGTGTAGGCCTTAAGCGAAGGCATGGCCAACGCCGCGCAGTGGTCGCTCGTAGCCGCTACCGCATTCTTCGCTCTGAGCCTTGTCGGTGCACTTAGGGTGCTCCGTGCTGCGGGGGGAGAGGGGGAGAGAAGGGAGTCCCCCGCAAACAATGCCGATCTCGGTGCCCGCGTTAATCGCGTCCCGAACTGATTTTCCACCCGCTTGCTGCTTTGCGTTGCTGCCAGAAGTGACGGTAGATACCGGGGACATCGGAAAGCTCAGAATGCGTGCCCAGCTGGCTGACTTGCCCGTGTTCATCCAAGACTACGATTTGATCAGCAGATTTGATTGTATCCAGCTTATGGGCGATGACAATAAAAGTAGATTGCTCCCGTAGCTCGTCCATCGCAGCAAGAATGTTTGCCTCATTTTCTGCATCGAGCGCGGAAGTTGCTTCATCAAAGAGGACAATCGGCGCTTGTTTGAGCAGCGCACGAGCAACAGATACGCGCTGGCGCTCGCCGCCGGACAGAAGCCGCCCGCCTTCACCAACAGGAGTATGCCACCCTAGGCGGTTGGCAATAGAAGTCACGCCTGAAAGATCAGCTGCGCGGAAGACTTCCTCATCGGAGGCGTCGGGACGACCAACGCGGATATTAGCGATTAACGAGTCGTCGAAGAGGTAGACGTCCTGAAAGACCATGGACAGTCTGGACATTAACTGTTCGGTTCCAAGCTCGCGGATATCTACGCCGTCAACCATGACCGCCCCGGAATCTACATCCCAGAATCGTGAAATAAGGCGCGCAATTGTGGTCTTTCCGGAGCCAGAAGGACCGACAATGGCGGTAACGGTGCCCGGTTGGGCGTGGAAGGCGACATCGACCAATACCGGCTTATCTACGTACCCAAACGTGACATCGCGCAGCTCAACACTGCCCGAACCGTCTCCTGTGCGCGGAGTAGTGGGTTCTGGCAGGGAAGGGGCATCGGTGATGAGCTCGGTTTCTGCGAGTGCGATACGGCCTGCGTCTAAACCGACGAAACAAGAGCCCAGCTGCTCAAGCGTGCGGGTAAACCTCAAGCTGATTCCGATGATCGCAATTGTTTCTAGTGGCGATAGGGTGCCTTCAACGGCAAGATCCGCGGAGACCATAATGAGAGCCACGATGAAGATCTGTACTACTATGCCGTTGAGTAGCAAAGCTAATGTGGATACCCATAGCTCGCGTATCCGTGCTCTATGATCGATTTCTAGTGCTTGCTCAAGTGGCGCAAACCCTTGTGATTTTCCCGCCGCGCGCAAGGCCGGCTGGCGGTTAGCAAATTCTACGATGCGCTGGGAGAGCTCTTTACTCGGCCCGAGTGCGCGGTTCGATGCTTTCTCACGAATCCATGCAGCCAACTGCATCACCACGAGCGCCAATGGTGCGATGATTAGAAAGACCAATCCCAACCGCGGATTCCAGAAACACGCTCCAACCAACAGGGTCATAAGTGCTGCACCATCGCGGTACACCATGCCTTGAGTATGTGCAAGAGTCTCGGCCGCCACCATAAAACGATCTGAGACGAGACGAGATAGCCCGCCGGTATTAGCCGGTATGAACCAGCCGAGCGGTAGCGTTGCCAATTTATCGCCCACAGTCGTGTGCGCGGTTCGGATGAAATCCAAGGCCGTGTGGTAAGAGGCCATGGTTGCGAAAAATCGTAGCGCAAAAGCTACGAGCGCAATTGCCAAAAGCGTCCACATCCATGGTGCGATCGTCGTATCCCCATCGAGTGCCTTTGTAAGTGGCACGAGCGTGAGAACGGCGAGGCCGTCAAGCACGCCAACGATAAGCGATAGACAAGCATGCCTTTTATTGAGCTTATGACCTACAGGACTTTGCAGCTTTTTGACACTGCGAGTAAGTAACGGATCACGAAGCCGCGAACTAGCAGGCGTGGTGGCATTAGACATGAGAATTATCCTTCACAGGCTTGAGGCGGATTATTTGGTCTGCGCCTTGGATGGACTCTGGCTTGTGGGCGATGACTAAGACGGTCTTGTCTCTGACGAGTGTGGCTAGAGCTGCTTGAATTTCTGCTTCGCAGTCAGGATCAGTTGCCGCAGTAGCTTCATCCAGGATCAAGATTGGGGCATTGGTAATAATTGCCCGGGCAATAGAAATGCGTTGCTGTTGTCCACCGGATAAAGAGATGTCCTCACCAACAACGGTGTCGAGCCCAGCCGGTAAAGCGCGAATATCAGCAGCTATGTGCGCGGCCTCTGCTGCTTGCCAGATCTCTTCATCACGAGCTTCTGGGCGTGCAAGGCGAATGTTTTCCCGAATACTCATTCGCAGTAAGTGAGGATCTTGTAAGACGAAAGCCACAGTGCGGTACAAACTGTCGAAAGTGAGATCACGGATATCCACGTTGTTGATAGTGATTGTGCCCGAATCTGGATCCTGGAAACGCGCCAGCATCGTTGCTGCTGTGGATTTGCCAGACCCGGAGGGGCCAATCAATGCCGTGACAGTGCCTGCGTTTAATTGCGCAGAAAAGTCTTGGAGGACTGGTGTGTCTGGGGCGTAGCTAAAGCTGACCTTATGGAACTCCACCTCCATGTCTTCACTACTGGCATCGAGGCTCTTTTGGCCTTCTTTCACGTGGGAAATTGTCATGACTTCATCAAGGCGCAACGCCGCATTGCCAGCGAGCTGGTAAGACCACATCATGCGGCCGACGGTTTGAATCGTGCCCGGGATCACCAGGGCAATCAATGTTGTGGCGATGACTTCAGCAACCGTGACATAGTCCCCGGCTATTAGCAGAGAACCGACTCCTACATTGATAAGGATGAGCACGGGAACCGCCACCACGGATTCTGAAACTGCGCTAACACGCAGAAGTGGACGTACCCACTCGTAATAGAATTCCGCGAATTTTTGGGCAGCTTCGCGGTACCGCGCGTGAGCTTTACCAACGGTGCCGAAAGCCTTGACGACGGAAATACCTTCGGAGAACTCCACTGCAGTGGCAGAAACCTCTCCAAGATAATCGTCCATTTCCGCAGTTTTTGTGCCCATATCTTTCATTGAATACGCCTGGATTGCTAGGAAAATGGGCACAGTGGCAATAGAAAGTAGGCCAAGGCGCCAATCCAAGATAAAGGCATAAACTAGAAGCGCAAGAGGCGTGAAGATTGCGGCAACTTGCTCTACAGGAGCATGGGCTGTCAGGGTGTGCAGAGTTAGCGTATCGTCCTCGACGGCTTTGCGGACTTTGCCGGAATTAGTCTGGCTAAACCAAGACAGCGGTGCTTTCGCAATAGCGGTAATAATTCGGCGCCGGTTGATCCCCACCAGCTTTGCATCAGCGAAGTGGGTGATCGCAAGGGCAAGGAAATAGAAGAATAGCTGGCCCAAAAATGCTGCAAGCAGCCATTTCACAATGGACGCGACGTCATCAGTATTGCCGTCGATTAGAGCATTTCCCAGTGCCACCAACGCGACGTAGGGTGCTACGGCGAGTACCGAGGATATAAGCGCGAGAAACTGTGCGAAGTAGATGGTTGTTTGCACTGGGGCCAGTAGCTTTTTTAGAGCGACCTGGCCGGCTTTTTGTTTTGCGCGAGCCTCTTCTTCCGGTGACGCATCGTGTGATTCTGGTGCGTGGGTTCCGCTTGATTCTGTGGAACTTTGTTTTACCTCAGACATTTCTTTCTCGATTCTTATTGATTTCCGTCATATCGATGATTCTGGTGACTGATTCTTGGATGAATTCGTGGTCATGGGTGATAACGATGACCACTGCGCCGCTTGCTGCAAGAGATCGAAGCAGCGCAGAGATGGATTGCAGTTGGCGCCAGCCCACTCCAGAGGTAGGTTCATCGAAGATGTAGACCTCTGCTTGCTCGGCTTGGGCTGAAGCTATGGCTAAGCGTTGCCGTTGCCCACCGGACAGAGACTGCGGATGCCGTTGGTCCATCTCTTCCAGATCGAGGCGATGGAGAATCTCGTTGACATCGATGTGGTCCCGCTTCTTCTTTGCCAGTCCGAGCGTGACCTCTTCTTCGGTGGTGGCAGCGAATAGCTGGCGGCCAACATCCTGCATCACCATGTACGCGCTGCGCCTCCGAGCTGCTGCTCCTACTCGTTTGCTGTTCAAACGGAGACTACCGCCGCGTTTGGGAGAAGCAAGACCACAAATGATCCTGGCGAGGGTGGTTTTGCCAACACCGTTGGGCCCAATCAAGGCGGTGACTTCGCCGCTGGGGAAAAATGCGTGGTCAATGTTGAGCACCTCATGCGTGCCATAAGAAAAACGGATATCGCTTAACTCGAGTCCGCTCCGCTGGGGATCGGCGTTTTCGGGCGTGGGTGGTTCGGGCACGCTCGCGGGGAGTGGAACGTGGTGTAAGCTGCGTAGCCCCAATTGTTTGCGTTCGGGTTCGTCTAAGGCATAAAACTCTTGGGCGTGGAAACTGCGCGCTATTTTTCCCTGAGTCAAGTAAATAACTTGGTCAGCGATATCTTTTAAGAAAAAGAGACGGTGATCAGCGATAATGATCGTTGTGCCTAATTCCTTCAAGCGGTGTAGCACGCGTGCAAGAATATCGATGCTTTCCATGGAGAGATTGGACGTGGGTTCATCGAGAAGCACGAGGCTGCCCGGGTACACAAGCGCGCATGCGCATGCCACGGTTTGTAACTGCCCACCGGATAATTCTTTGAATCGCCGGCCCCGAAGATCGTTAATGCCTAGCAACTCGACCGCTGATTGAATCCTCGACTCAATTTCTGTGGGATCCACACCAAGGTTTTCTAGCCCGAAGGCCAATTCTGCATTGACGCTTTCAGTGAAAAACTGCGTCCGTGGATTCTGGAATACTGAGGCGCTGAACTCGATGGCGCGGGACAGCGGTTCCTGCGCAGGGTTAAAATCCTGGCCATCCTTTATAATAGTGATAGTGCCTAGTAGCTCTCCTGGATTGAAATGGGGGATGAGTCCGTTGATCAACTTGAGTACCGTGGACTTTCCCGATCCGGAATCACCGGTAATCAGTAGACACTGTCCTGGAGAGACAGAAAAAGACACATCAGATACACCTTGAATGCCTGGCCGAGCGCCCAATGGATATGTAAAAGAAACGTTATGGGCGTTTACACTGGTTGCGACACTGCGTTCGTTCATAAGTGGACCTCCGTGGGAAGCCAGACAGAGGCAACAACGAGGCCCAACCCAGCTATTGCAGTTGCATCGACAAGCTTGAAGGAAAGATCAGCGGTGGTGGTTGGGCGTGCGGGTCCTCCCAATCCGCGGACAAGAGCAGAGGCAGCGAGCTCATCACTAGCGCGGACGACGGCGCCTAACAAGGGGATGATCAACATCGCGGACGATTGTGTGGGCTGTGTGAACCAGCTTTTTACTCCAGGCTGGAGACCCCGAAGGACCATGGCATCGCGGATGGCTTTGGCTTCTGCCACGATGATCGGCAAAACACGCAGAAATACGGCCGGTGGAATGGTGGCCCAGCCTGGTAAACGCAGGTCCCGCAGTGCTGAGGTCAACGTGGATGGTGTGAGAATGAGCAAGCCGAATGCGCCGATGGACATGCTGATGACAAAACGGCTTAGCCACGAAAAAATTGCCGCCGAAAAAGCGAAAAATGTGGAGCCAGGAAGCTGTAATAGGCCCCAATACCCTAGATAGGATAATGCAAAAGCGCACAGGCAAATAAGACCATAGTGTGGCTTTACTGTAGCTAGTGCGATGGAGCTGAAGGCGATAGAAATCAGCAGTGTCGGTAGGTGGCCGTGGCTGAGAGCTACCGCATTGATTACTAGAACAGAAAGCAGCACGGTCCGTGGATCGATCGAAGATCGACGAAGCACGCCCTGTTTTTGCAGGCTCACAGGAGACCAGCGCTTTCAAAGTGTTTGCGGCTGACGCGAACTCCGACCTTTCCTCCGATAAAGCCGACGATGAGCGCACAAATGGCCAGTATTCCAATGGTCCATGGCTGGAAGATATCCGACATAGCATCGGCGTATTCTTGGCCCATTTGGTCTGCGATATCGACGTAGTATGAGTCCGTATCCAGAATTAGCGGGATAAAAGGCAAAGGAACCCAGGCACAGAAGACGCCATAGGCAATAGGGAAGGACTTGGCAATCCCGAGGTGGCTTTTTGTGATAATCAAATCCGCGATAAACCCAAGAATTATGCTTCCCAGCAAGGTCCAGAAGTAGTGCCCGGTGAGCATGAATGCTAATCCGTTAATACCGCCGACAAGGGTGAAAGCGCCCATTTTGGGCGTGCGGGCGGCATAAAGCGCTAGCACGATTCCATTTGCGATTGCCGCGATGAACCAGCCAATGAACATGAATTGTGGTCCTGCGAATCCAACCATCCCGGTTACAAAAGTGATTACAAAGTAAAGCGCAGCAAAGATGCCAGCGTTGATGAGATCTCTGGTGTTTAAACGTGCCGTCGACCCACTGGATGAGCTTGTATTCCGTGCGGGCGTAGAGGACTGTTGGGTCATGGTAAACCTCGATTCATGAACAGTAGGGAAAGTAAGGCTTACCTAAAAGGTGTAATACTGTTTGTAAGGTATTTCTAGTTTTGATCTGAAGATTCACCCTTAATGGGGGCGAATGTAGATAAGCGGACATCAAACCAGAGCACGACTACTGAGGTTACCCTTGTTTAGTGGACACACTATTTGGTGAATAGGGTAGGAGATCTCCCCTCAGTTAGCCGTTGTTTAGTCGAATCACCGTTAGCGGTTTGAGCCTTTAATACTCCTTTTTTGGTTGGCATTGTATTCGATTCGTTATCGGTATAGAAGGAAGTAAGGAAATGACTGGTTTAGGTTGAGCTAGCTTTCAATAGCAACCAAATCTATTGATTTGGGCGGCAGCCCAACGAGTCGCAAGGCGAGGCGGGAGCATAAACAGTAACCCGTAGTGAACGGTTTTGTTGGTTGATCGGCTGGGGGTATAGATCTACAGGGATATAGTTATAAGCCACCTGGGAAAATAGGTAAACCCGCAGGTAAACCCCTGTGGATAACTAGCAAGATGATGGTAGATCAGCGCAGCCTGACCTGGTCTTTTAATTTGTGATGGTAGATCAGCGCAAAGTGCTTTCAGGTAAAAAGAAAGCGCGCCGGAGGGCGCTAGTCTTCTGTGTTCTGTCTAGTCGAGTTCTGGACGAGACGGCCGCTGTCGGACTGAGGTGACTGTCTTGATCAACGTGGCAGCGGCCAGTATTGGAGGTAATTCCAGCGTTAGGCCACACACAGAATGTCATGAATGGCCTTCTTGATTTCGTTGCGTAAGTTTCTTCGCTCTACCGCAGTAGTCGATTTTTTGTCGAAAAGTTGTCGGCGATCATATCCCAGGTGAAGCTGTAGGCTTCGCGATTGTTTTTAGCGGTGCTGTTGCAAAGTTGGGTGGAGAACCGCGAACACTCCTTTCTTCGTCGCCTGGCCAGCATTATGGTCCAGCCTGCTTAGATATTCTGGAAGACCCGGTTGACGATCACCGCGTCCGGGTTCGGTTGCTTGTTGGCAAACATCGCGTCTTGCCCTTTCCGCAATGAGTGCATCGCCTCTATCCCTTTCAACGTCCGATATACAGATGTCCGGTTCTTAAACGCGCCTTTCGACCCGAGGATCCGCTTCAGCCGACCATGGTCGCCTTCCAGGATGTTGTTGAGGTATTTCACCTGCCGGTACCACCGTGTTTGCTTGTCCAGCTCAAGGGTGTATTTCTGGACCCAGCGGCAGATCGTGGTGTGATCGACTGGCACGCCCCGCTCGGTCATCATTTCCTCCAGAGCGCGGTAGCTCACCCCGTAGCGGCAGTACCACCGCACCGCCCACAGAATGATGCCACGAGGGGAAATGACAACCGGAGAAGACACCCATGGCTGTGACTATTTCACGTCGCCCTTCCTACTACCCCAACTTTGCAACAGCGCCAGAGAGAGCATAAAAGAAGCGTAGCGGTTAACCGCTACGCTGTGTTGTGGGGATTTTTACTTTTTACGGTGCACGTGTTCTAGTTAGTGGTTCGTTTCTTTCCTCGGGTGATTGCGACGGTATTCCTCGACTAAGTGAGCAATACCCGGCGCAGCCTGAGACAACATCCAGCCCATAAGCCCTACGACAAGCCCTATAACGAGAAGGGTGAGAGCCAACCAGCCCAGTGTTGGGCCAATACCGCTGGCCTCCTGGACGTGACCCCACAAGGCAGACACGCCGTCGGGTATGCCGAGCATACTCAGTAGCCCCTTCCCCAAGGCTCCAACGGCAACGAGCGCGATAGCAACGACGAGGACACTGGCTGCAATCCACGAGGCAGACTGGCAGGCCTTAATAAAGTTCGTGTTCGATTTTTCCATGTCGTCGTTATACTGCTTGCGTTCTGCGCGTATCTCCTCCAGCAGCTTTTCGTTGGCCTCCTTCTCCTGGAGCAGAGCGTTGCGAGCCTTCTTAGAGGCTTTTGCTGCCTCGCGCAGGCTTTCAGACTCTTTCGACATTGCCTCAGATACAGCCACCTCTACCAGCGGTTCCAGGCTAGAAGTCAGGCTCGAAGTCATCTGAGCATTCAGGCTCTGGGCTACTGCTTGGCTGGAATCCTTGTCGAGATGGATGGGGCTTTCGGCTGCTTTGAGCACCAGTCGTTGCATCCTTGTCAGGCGCGACATCTGCTCGCTTATCTCGATTAGATACCCTTTCACACCCTCCAGGCCGTTGGGCAGATCCTCGATATTCTTGATCAGACCCGTGATCATCTGCTGCACTTCCATCATCGTTACTTGGAAGTGACTGCTGCTCACGTAGTTCTTGTTTGCGGCGAGATTGCTTTTTACGTTCCTTAATTCGCTTTCCGCTTGCGTCAACCTCGTCGAGAAGTCGCTGGGCAGAGAATTGAGAATGTCCCCTGTATCCTCCGGCAGACTCTTCAGTTTCTCCTGCAGCGTCTTGATAGCCTTCTCCGCCTTGTCCAGGCGCGGGCTGAGAACCTTCAAGACGTTTTCCATCTTGCCCTTCGCCGCTGCTTGGGCTAACTCCGTCATCTGGGTCACTGAGACCATGATTTAATACCTCCTGGGTGTAATAGTTTTCCTCCTCGTCATCGAGAAGGCTGGAGCCGTATTTCGCCTCCAGGTCATCATCAGTTGAATTGGCTTGAAGTGCTGCAAGCTGCCGCGCAAGAAGGGCTGCTTGAGCCTCGTTAACGCGCTCGGTCACGCCCTCTAGCGAGTAGCTGCGGCCCAATTTTGAGCCAGCTTTAGCTGCCTTACGCTTTCGAGTACGCCCGGCCTTCGTGGTGTTCGTGAAGTAGGCATCCTCGCCGTCATCGCCGACCAGGGCCACGGTCAACGACTCGCCTTCAGCCTTTGAATTGGGCTGCACTTTTAGAGACAGGTTGTAATCGCCAGCAACCTCTATCGCCTTCTCCAGTGGGTCGCCAGCATCGGCCACCCGTTCATCCGCGCACAGTTCATCCATGCGCTTACGCGCGAAATCCGCCCACGTGCTTGCAGTCAACTCATCTACTGTCAAGCCCGTCGAGTCTGTGGACTTGCCCTCCTTGCGTGCCCTGCGCTCGGCAGGAAGTAGCGATATTTCTGGCTCACGTTCTAAGACACGCATCCCCAAATCGCGCATCAACTCGTCGTTGATATTGCGCAACTTGTACCAGTTACGCATGTCCCTCGGCGCAGCCTTTTTCGTTCGAGTGTCATGGTTGGCAAAGACAATATGGTTATGGACGCAGCCGCTTTTACTGTCGGTGTGCGTGGCAACGGTAAACGGAACTCCCGTGTCCCGCGTAAGCCGCATCGCCAACTCAGAGCCTGCTGCATTAGCCCGAGCTACATCCGCTGGATCGTCTTTATCTAGCTCGTCTCTAGCCCACGATTGGATATAGATAATTGCTTCATCAGTGCGCTGAGCCGGAGCATAACGCCCCATTTCTTCCACACTGGCTTCCATGAAGTCCACACCTGACCAACGGCCTGACGTAGCCTGTGGCGACAACGATTCAGCGCCTGGTTGAACCGTGCATAAAGCATCAGCGCGCACCTCGCCCTTGCGGGCACCCTCTGCCGTGCCGTAGACGGCGTAGACCGTTGCCGCGCGGATGTTCTGACTGTAATTAATCTTGATTGTGGACAAAGTTCTTCACCTCCCTGCGGAGAGAAGTGACTTCCTCAGCGATGCTTTCTACAGACTCAGACACAGGTGCAACACCGTCGATATTCGCGCGCCGCGCCACCTGGTTCAGATTGACACCAATCCGACGCAGTTGATCGTTCATCTCGTCCAGGCGGCGCAACGTATCCGGGGCCAAACGCTTCTGCGTTAGTACACTCTCTTCCTCTGCGAGGACGTAGAGAGCTTCCCGGAACACGACGGCTTTTTGCACCCCTGAAACCCGTGCGACCTCCTCGACAAATCGGTCTAAATCCTTATCGAGGCGCACGGTGGTGCGCGAATATGTCGAGAACTTGTCTCGCATATCCACCTCCTACATGTCGTGCTTACTGTGGCAGGGTGGCCCCGACTGCTGATGCAGCCAGGGCCACAGTCTGTTTGTGAGGGTCACGCTTCTCCGGTGTCGGCCCCCTGAATCTGCGGGGCAGATTCAGGCGTACTCGCCACCGTCAAAGACGGCCCTCACAAACAGGCGGCCAGCAAGCCACTCGGGCACCTCCGGTGCCTCGTGGCGCTGGCGAGGGAGATTCTCTCCCTCGACCCTCTGGCCCTACGCTTGCGGGCCATTCTGGCCCGCGTGCTTCGGGCCTGCGGGGTATTCCTCTGACTCTGTAGAGTCCTCGGAATCGACTTTGAAGCCTTCATCGGCTCCTTCGTCCGCCCCGCGAGGTGCGCCCTCGTGTCCCTCGGACGCTTCACGGGAGGGGGCCTCCCGTATACCGATTTCTGCGAACAGTTCCCTTACGGAACCGCCGCGAAATTTGGACCACTTGCTTGAAGGCTCATAAGCGCAGGCGTAGAGAACTTCGCCTAATTGACGCTTAAACTCCTCAACCTTCTTGGCTTCTTCGGCTTCTTTTTGCTCCCGCTCCTGGCGGAGAGCTTCAATCTTTTTTACCGACGAAGCGGTCTGAGACTTCGTAATCATAGTTCTGGTTCCCATCCTTTACTGGTGTCTTTTGCTTCTGGTTCATTCTGGAAAAGAGAGGCAAATCGAGGGTCTTTAACCCGGACAACACGAAGCTTTTCCACCGGCGTGTTGCCACCTTGCTTCTGCGTTTCCAGCTGAGACTGAACGCGCTCACGCTCCTTTTCGCGCTCTTTTCTATCGCGTTCATCAAGAGCTTGCTCCAGCCGATCAATTTCGACTTGGGTCCTTTCCCTCTCCGCTCTAAGCTGCTCCAAAGTCACTTCTTCCTTCGGTGCGTGCTTGGCGAAATCGTCGATAATCTCCTGGACTCGGTTGGAACGACGGATAATATCGGCGCGGTCTAGACCAACCAAACCGGCGATAAGCCCCTTCGCAGACTCCTCCGCTGCGTACCTGCTCTCCTCCATTTCCGCGCCTGTTTTAGCTCCACTGCGCGGCGCTCGGGGAGCGCTCGGCATCCGTGGTGCTCGGGGCGATTGTGGCTCCATGCCTTCCTCCTTATCTTGGGTTGCGGTGTATTGGTGCCATCGGGAACTCGGTCTAAGCACCCGATGGTTCAAGACTTAGCTGGGGTGCTGTTGCTTGCATGGTTAGCGTCTCTGTGACGATAAAAGTGCCTATAGGAGGGCCGCGAGAAAGCTTCATACCAAACCGACTAGGGGGAGGGGTGCTAGACATAGCCATCACCGCGATTCAGCTCATCGGCAAAGGCACGAACAGCATCCATATCGGCATCGCATAGCACCGTCGAACGCCGAACCTTCTTGCTCATGTGATCCCACTGCGCCCGGGTGAATTCACCCATCCCCAAAGAGGACAACCAACCCACCTTCTGAGCCACGGAAACGCGAACAGCCAAACGGTCAACGACGACAAGACCAGCCTTATGCGCGGCAACGAGTTCGGTGAGTAGGGCACTGTCAGCCGTACGGATACGACGACCCCGAGCAGACTCAAAACGCTTAAACCAGGTCTCCCAATCATGACCCGTGCGCAGACACCCAGTAGGACGGTCAACACCTGTGGTCCCATACCGAACCAACTGCATGTGACCAGCGATCCCACGTGCATGTTTATAGTCGTCGACTGAGTC
Source organism: Corynebacterium sp. LaCa117 (assembly GCF_046717765.1). Taxonomy (NCBI): domain Bacteria; kingdom Bacillati; phylum Actinomycetota; class Actinomycetes; order Mycobacteriales; family Corynebacteriaceae; genus Corynebacterium; species Corynebacterium sp. LaCa117. The sequence goes on from NZ_CP177102.1 coordinate 670,677, forward strand.
CCACGCGCAAGTGTCGAACCCCGCCATTTCGTTGCCGTCAATCACATCAACCCGGAGCGTGCCACGTAGAGGCTGCCGTTTTAGGTCAAAGTCCACCGTTGAGACCTCAGGCGTGCGATCCACCGGGTGGAAGTCCAACCGGTTTACGGACCGCGACAACTCCCGAAATGTTGGGAAAGACGTGTAGGGGTTAGGTATCTTTCCCAGGAGTGAAAGAGCGGTATCGCGAAACCAGCGACGCTCCGCGACGGTCCCACGTTCAACCTCCTCAGGAACTTTCAACCCAGCCTTAGCGAGCACACCGTGTTCCAGTAAGGACACATTGCCACGCGTCGAGAAATTCACTAGATCGTCCTGGTAGTGCTTGATCTCCCAGACCGTCGGATCACCTACCAACGCACGACGGGCGGCACGGAACACATTCGCGATGCCAAAGCAATCAAAGTGCTCAATCTCTTCAACAGGCGTGATGAAGCCGTCAGTCGTGACAGACAGAATCGGAATCGTATTGGCCATCGCCAGAAGGAGAGCGCGAACAAGCGACGTTGTCATCGACGCGTGATAGGGAGAGGTTACGGACGACCCACCAATAGACTCCATCTCCTCAGCCCATGCACCCCACCCGTTACGCTCGGAGACGTCCTGAGCCAGCTTCCCGTAGACCGAGTTTGTCGCAACTTTGACAGTCTGCTCTTCCAGCGACCCCTTGCCGAAGATCTTCTTCGCAGTCGCACGATCTTCAACCATCTGTCGGAGGGCGAAGCGCAGTGATCGGGACGGAGTACTACCAGAATGCATACGCAACCTCATGCGATAGCCAATCTGAACACGCACCGTCGCCCCCAGCTTCAACGCAAGGTACAACTCAGGCCCAGCGCACCAAGCACCATGAAACCCGTCGTACCCCCCAACATCGTCACCTTGCGCGGCTCCAGCACCGGCAGACGTTCGTGGATACAACACGCAGTCACCGACGACCACCGGCAAGCAAGGCGCAACAACATCATCCGGGAACTTCCAACTCACGTAGGCAACCAACGGGGTAATGGGACCTAACGGAAAGTCGTCCAGCGTAAGTACCCGGTCCTTCACAACCTCCTCGATACAACCGCCCACATAATCCACATCAATCACCGATGCCATCGCAGATGGATACGCAGATTGAATATCGTGATCGAAGGTCGGGTAAGGATGATGACCAGGAGACAGACAACTGTTCCAGCCACCGTGAAACGCCATTTTCCACGCAGTGTGGGATTGATTGGCATCGCCGTCCACGGGTACCAACTCTCGTGTGGTGTAATACGAAAGATGGTCATGGTCTAAAAACGGTTCAGGGTCCGTCAACCGCACGAGACCACGAAAGTTGATGAGGAAGTCCTTCACCACCTTGTCGCCCATGTAACGCATGATTCCGTCGCGGACAGCACTGGCACCCGCACCCGAAAGGGTGACAGGCGGAACGATGTTGAGACCCCACAGCATCGCCAGATACTCAACAACGATGACCGCGTCATTCACCCCATATTCGAGGAACGTCGTCAGATCGTCACGACGCATTGAGGTCATATTCTCGATTGAGGAACCAACATCAAGCTTGGGAACACCGCAAACATCGCCAAGAGCAGCGAGACTCTTATGACCGGGTGCAGCCTGACACATCGTGTCACGAACGGTCACAGAGAACGGTAACCAGCGATAGCTGTTGGAGCCTTTGCCAGACTTGCGCATGAAGCGGGCAGGTTGCAGCGAAACTAAGCCCCCCGAAGCAGAGGTCACACGACGGAGGATGTCATAATGTTTTTCCCCACCATTGCGCTGCTCGGGAGGGCGGCGAAAAGCGGTCAGATCGGCGTTGCCGAAATGACACGCCAGGACGACGGCAATGCGAGCCTTGAACGCCGCATCTCGCGTGGCGGAGTAGTCAAATTTCCCCAGAGGGTTGAGTTTCCTTACATCGCGGACGAGCACGCCACGAGGATCGATAGGCTCCCGAGAGGGTGACAGGACATGCAGACCGGCTGCAAGACTGACGATGTAGAGAGCATCCTCAAGGTAGATGCGATCACCCGCCAGAGGCAACACGACCACCTGTACGAGAACACCATCATCGAGAGCATCAGTACAGGCGAACTGATAGCTATCGATGACGCGCTTAGCGGGGTCATCTTCGCGGTAGGTGAACTCAGTATCAAACCCGATCACTTGAGCCCGGCGACCGCCACTACCCATCGACCTCACAGTTGGTAGCTGGCCGAAACTCTTAACATCGACACCGGCATCAACCCCTGCAACCGCAGCGGCTTCCACCGCTGCTGCTGCTGCGGAGTCACGGTGGCCGGAGTCACGATGGCCGGACTCTCCGGTCCGGCCATTCTGCCTCTCCCCTAGGGGTTTTTGGCCTGAATTGACATTAGGGTCTTGACCAGCAGGAACGTCCGCAGAACAGCCCGAAATCGTGGCTAAGGTCTCGGAGACCTTAGCCACAGATCGAGGTTCACGACGTACCAAAACAGTGAAGTACGACGGGGCAGAACGCCCAGGAACGTCGACGGAAGTGTCGACGAGGCGTGACTGCCACTCGGTGCCATTCACGCCAAGCTCGATGAGTTCATGCTCGTGACGCACCGTGTCGGGCGCGTCCTTGGGGGAGATCTCTATGCTCCACGCCTCGTTCGCTGTCGTCATGGCTTCTCACCACCGACAACATGCTCATCTAGCCACGCCTCAATATCAGCGATTCTGTAGACGACGAGGTTGGCACCCACGCTGGCGTATTTGGGCCCTTTGCCCTGAACACGCCAGTTGTTGAGAGTTTGAGGGGCAATTCCGATCAGGGATGCCGCTACCGAACTTTTAACCGCAATAGGCTCGGCATGATCGACCAGTTTTAAATTAGAAACGCCTTTCAAGGTTTGCTCCAGACATGCTGAAAGGGCCCCGGCCTAGCGGTTATCCGCTTTGGGGGCCTGCATATCCGAGTTGCAAACCTTGGGCTCTTATTCTACCCGGTGCCTCGGTGGCCAACCGTCGCAGGTACGGCTGATTATATTTTAGCCTACTTGTGAGGGAAAATCAAAGACCGGCGGAAACATCGTAGCCACGACACTGTCCGGTACAGGGTCGATAAGATCCATCGTCAGTCCTTCACCTGCGGCGAAGCGTCGTCCTGCGTTAGGCCGATAAAAGGTGAACGGCAACGTTCGATCAGCTTCGTTCTCCAGAAACTCGAGTCGTGCCTGGAGGTGTTTGCGGACAGCGTGCAGACGCGGGTGTCGCTTCTGACGACCTTTCGTATCATTTTTCACAATGGGGTCCAGATACCTTAGTTCACGAGCTACCGCGCGGATTTCACAGTAGGTTTCAAGGGCGGTAAGCAAGAGCTGTGTGACCTCCTCGCGGGAAAGTGGGGGAGTGAACAATTCGCGAGCGTCAACATAAAGCGGGTGATTATCGTCAACCAACGTGCACAACACTTCCTGGCGTCTGCGCGCGACGTCATCGGTAGACCAAATTGGAAGACGTTCTGAAGGATCCATACCAGCAATGATAACAAATTCGAACCTATTGCAAAAGTGGGTCTATAGTGGTGTGTATGTCCAAGCAAATACGTGCCGCCAGAACGAAACTAAGCCTTGGGGAAGATTCCATCGACCGCGTCGTTGATGCTTTACCGCCGCGAGGTCCATACGAAGCGAAAATCACGGTCCGACTATGGGACGGAACGACTTACCGCCCGACAATCCGGGCAAGGACAAAGGGGGAATTCCGGCGAATTGCCGTCGAGAAGCGGGACAGCAAGCTCAACTCGACGTCGACCAATTGGGATAAGAGCAAGAACTTCTCGGCGTTCATTACCGACGTCTCTAAGCCGGCCATCCGGGCGGCACGTCTGCGACCGAACACGCGCGCCCGGTATGAGCTCGCATTAAAGCAGGCCGAAGCACAGCTAGGAAAACACGCCATTGGCGAAGCTGTGAAATTCCGAACTCTCGAACACGCATTGCAGGCCATCGCCACCGCAAACGGGTCGGAATCTGCACGGCAGGCCCGCACCGTCGTGAGCAAGTACATTCTGGATCAGCTCATCCGCGAGGGTGTTATCGACCACAACCCGTTACGCGGAATCAGCATCGACCTCGGCGAGGTCAAGAAGGGCAATAAACCACAAGGTGGTCACGCCCTGACGAACGCCCAATACGACGCCGTTGTAGACCATCTCATTGCACGCGATACCGCCAGACCGTTACCACCGGGCACGGACAGACGAGCAAGCTCCATCGCAAAACATGACAACGTGGTCGCGCTGGCACTACTACAAGCGGGGACGGGACTTCGCATCTCCGAGGCACTGGCAGCGACGAGGCATTCTGTAAAAGTCGCTAATGGGCAGATCGCTATCAGCATTACATCTGAGCAATCCAAAACGCACAGAGGCCGTTCTATCCCGTTCCTGGACAAGCGTGTCGAAAAGTTCTGGTTAAACCGGCTCGACGGACTAGAAACGACCGATCCACTGATCCCTTCGCCAGGAGACAAGAAGGCGCACTGGCGCACCGACAACGCCGTGAAAGCGTCAGCGGCTCTGTTTAAAGATGTTGGCGCGCAGCTCCAGGACAACCACATCGCTTTAATGAGATCCCATGACTGGCGCACGGTGCTCAATAACCGGGCCATCGCGCGAGGGGTACCCGCCCAGGTGCGTGCAGCCTACTTCGGGCATGACGTCGACGTGAACGCGCGCAACTACACGGATTGGACTGATGTAGACGCTATGCGGGGCGCCTTGAATCTCGGTGAAGAAAGTGGGACTCAAAACGGGACTTAAGAGTCGGTAATCCGCGGTAAAGACCAGTAGGCGCCAGTATACTGATACCTCTCTAAACAGCAGTTAAAAGGGCAATAACTGCAGGTGGCTCGAACATGAGGGTGAGAACCCAGAGGTCGTAGGTTCGAATCCAGCCCCCGCTACCAACTTCCGTCCCCTACCAGGGAATGAACTGTTCCCCATTTGTTGGATGGAGAAATCAAGTGTCATCTAGTAGAGAGCGGTGAGTGCAGGGGTATTTTTTATGTCCTCACACCGGGTAGCGACCCGGTGCGGAGTTAGTGGTGGCAAGTCAGTCACTAACAAGGAGGACCGAACATGTTCACCCAACGAGAAGCACCCGATACAGTTCTAGAGCGCGAGCCTGGCGCGCTTGTCATGTGCGAGCACTGCTACACCGTCGACGGTATCGACAAAGGGCGATTTATTAAAGTATCTGAATGGGAAGGTGTTCCGACCGCTAAAGACGTGCATGAGTGGAATGGATATCCCATGACAGATAGGTGTAGGGGCGCGATAATATTCCGTTCCTATGGTGTGCCAGAAGGCTATTCAATTGAGCCGGTAAACGTTGAAGCATGGACTGCTGCATATGAGCAGATCGGCTACACACTATGGCCCGCCTTTTGTCGCTGGGCTGAAGATGGTGTTGTTGTTGAAGATATGGACAACGTCCCCGATGTTGCCACTTTTGAAGAACAGTTCTGCGGATGGTGGCCGAGCTTTTATGAGTACGCGCTAAATCTCGCCGAAGACACTGGATTGATGGAGGATACTGACCCCGACTCTCCGTTACGGACCTACTTTGACTGGGACTCCTGGGTGAGTGACCTAGCTTACGATTACACCGTCACCGCTACCGACGCCCGCGAGGGTGGAGTATTTATCTATCGCAATTTCTAACACTCAAGACCCCCGTTGCTGCTTATGCAGTAGCGGGGTTCATTTTTTTTACCATACAGCGACTAGATACTGACCAAGCGAGGTCAGTCCCTCAAAGCCACCTACGGGTGGTTTATTTTTTTGACCCACCACGAGGTGACAAGAGTGCCACCGGGGTGGGACTGAAGTGTCCCGGGTTTTGTTCCTAGGCATTTGCCTTGATTTCCATTATTTCTTGGGCCGGGTTGGTTTCCCAAAACTCTGACTCAACCTCAGCTGGCGTGCGATAGCCGAGACTTTGGTGAAGCCGTACCTCGTTCCACCAATTAACCCATTCAAACGTCGCGATCTCCACGTCAACCACGCTGTCCCACGACCGCCGATGAATCAGCTCATTTTTGTAGGAACCGTTGACGTTTTCGGCCAAAGCATTGTCATAGGAATCTCCTACTGTCCCGGTAGAGGCAGCAATTCCATACTCAGCCAGCCGTTCGTTGTAGACAATGCTGACGTACTGTGAGCCATGATCTGAATGATGAATCAGCCCCGTTGTTTCCTTCGCGCTGACAATCGCCTGATTAAGCGCCTGCAGCGGCAGCGCCTCGGTACGCATTGAATCAGATAGTGCCCACCCGACGATCCTTCGGGAGAACACGTCGGTAACAAAAGCGGTGTACACGAATCCTTTTCTAGTGCGCACATAAGTAATATCGGCCACCCACAATCGGGCCGGTGCCGGGGCGTTGAACTTGCGATTAACTAAATCAGGACGCAGATCTGGTCCCTTCGGCTTGCGGGTAGTAATAGGAGACTTACCTTTACCTTTGCCTCTGACTCCAGCAAGACGCATCAGGCGTGCGGTCTGCTCACGGCCAATGTCGATTCCTTCACGGCGCAGAGTATGCCACATCTTACGGATGCCGTAGACGCCAAAATTTTCTTCATGGACCTCGGCGATGTGCGCGACTAGAGCAGCGTCACGAAGACTGCGGGCACTCATACCACGGGCTTTTGATTGGCGGTATCCACGGGACGTGATGAAACCGCCAACACGGTGGGTGTTTAACGTCTCGCAAATGAACTCGATGGAGAAACGATCCCGATACTCATCGATGAACCGGATCATTTCCGACGTTTTGGGTCGAGTTCCGACGCGAAAAAAGCCGAGGCAGCCTTCAGTAGCTCATTGGTGTCGCGTAGCTCTTGATTTTCACGGCGTAGCCTCGCGTTTTCCGCGGCCAAGTCTTCAGGCACAGGTTCTGGGATGCTTCCCGCACGACGGGCCTGCTGGGTCCACTGACGAGCCGTGTGCCATGAAACCCCCAACTTTGGAGCTACTGCCTTGCACGCGGCTTGCATCGACATATTTTCCGCCAAGATACGGTCCTCTACAAGACGGACCACACGGTCCTTCGCATCCTGGTCAAATTTTCTTGGCATATTCCAGATTTTCCCATCTACTCAGACGGAACAAAACCTGGGACACTTCAGGTTTCAGCATCTAGTTTGTTGCCCCAGTTCAAGTCTCGGGTGATGATGATAGATACCCTGTTATCTTCTACGGGGGCTATGACCACGTTTATGTTCGTCGTAGAGGGATGGAGGTACTCGATGCCGGTGGCTACGACAATTCCCAAATTTTCTACGCGGTGGGCAACATAACGGGCAGTCATTTTGCACCCCACAATGTGCGGGAAAATGTCCGGCGTGGTTTTGGCGAGGTCTTTTATGAGCTCGTTGTATTCTGGGTTACTAGATTCGGTCTCTACCTTGACACCATCAACTTCACAGTAGGTAACTTTCGCCTCTTTGGTCTTTTGGTTAAGGGTGAACATGATGTATGAATATCCTTTCGATTAGTAGTTCTCACTTCGGGTAGTAGTCGCATCTCCTATGGCGAGTGCTTTATCTATCAGCTCGTCTAGGTCCTGCAACTCTAGATTTTGTGTTACGCGCCACATAATGAAGTCCATTCCGTCGCGCTCTTGCTCGTGCTTGTCACGATGGTCAAGTATCTTTTCCGCGTAGACAGCATGAATACGCGTCAGTATCTCCTGAGACATATCCTCGGCTGATTTATCGCAAAAGCCCTCTTCGTCTACTAGTTGAAGGGCGGCGGCGTTAACAAGAATCGACGTTGGGCGAAGAAGAGGAGGAGACCGGGTGTGGTCAACCGCTGCGGTCTTTGAAGACTTGGTCTTTGTCGAAGACTTAGACTTCTTCACGTCTTCAAGTTCCGCTAGGGTGTCGAGGACCTTGTCCGTATCAACACCATTGGTGACATAGATAGAAGACAGAATCTCGTTATCCATTACGGACCTCCTTGGCATTGAGGGCCTCGGTGACACTGTCAAGTTGCTTAGCGCTAAAGCGCGGGGCGCGGCGTACAACTTCGTCTACATAAGCGCGTACATCATCATTAGCCTTCGCTAATGTTCTGCGCTCCCTCTCTTTCAATTGAGTGGTCATAAAAAATCCTTTAAGAATTACGTCCGGTACTGGACTCAAAAACAAAATGCATATTATAAATACAGGTCCGAGTTTATGCACTCGATTACGGGTACTTTATTTCTTTGCTGCACTTTCAATATAACCAGACTATGAGGGAGTGCGCAAGGGCTTATAGAGGCTGCGTGCGCTATGTTTTTATATGACATTTAGGTACCCTGTTACATTCTGGGTAATGACCTGAAACCATAAGATTTAGCCTAAAACCGTCGTAAATAGCATTTGTGCCGGTGACGCGATGTTTATGCAGGATAGGAATGCTATGCATTATTTAACAGTGTTGGACCCTGTTATAATCCGTGATGTTCCCTAATGCACTTTCTTGGGCTGCCGCGGCGGATACATTTCCTTCAACCGCGTGCGGGCAAGATGCTCCACATCCTGGTCGGTCGCGCATAATTCAGCGCGCAGCGCCCACGCATCCCGCTTGGATTTGGTGCGGGAGACGTACTTTTCAATGAGTTTCAACGTGGCCAGGCAATGCGTGGTGGCCCGGCACGAGCGCTGCCGGCGGGTGAAGGAGGTGGGGCCAAAGTAGACGTCGGCAAGCGCGAGCAGGCTACGGGCTTCCTGCCGGGGCAGGCCCAGCCGACGCAGATCCGCCTCGCGCACGCCGGAGACCTCGCCGAGAAGCTCCATCGGCGAGGCAAGTTGGCGGGCGTAGTCCTGCAAGCGGGTCATGCCCGTGAGCATAAGACACCCCGCAAGACCGGGGTAGCCCACCCGAGCCAGCCTGTGGATAACTCGCCTCTCCCGTCACACCAACCCCGAACCCACCCGGCAGCCTGTGGATAACCTGCGGTACCCTCGAATGCGAAAGCGAGAAAAGGAGCTCCCCATGACTGACCCGACCAAGCGAATCCGTCCCACCACCCCCGGACGCCTGGCAGCCCCACGCCAGGCCCAGCAGCTGCCGCCCCTGCCGGTTACTCGGGCGCGCATTGGCGAGCAGATGGCCACCGAGGTCTTCCAGGAAATGGGCGAGGAGATGCTCGAGGAACTGCAGAACTTCCGCCGCGATCTGCACCGCAACCCCGAAATCGGCCTGGATCTGCCGCGCACGCAAAAAAAGGTCTTGGAAGCGCTCGAAGGCCTGCCTCTGGAGATTCACGTGGGCCAGGATCTGAGCTCAGTGGTGGCCGTGTTGCGCGGCGGCCAGCGCGGCGAGCGGCCGGTGTCGGTGCTTTTGCGCGCGGACATGGACGCCCTCGAGGTACGCGAGCAGACCGGCAGCCCGTTTGCCTCGACGAATGGGTATATGCACGCCTGCGGCCACGATCTGCATACCGCCGGACTGGTGGGCGCAGCGCGGATTCTGTGCGAGCATCGCGAGGAGCTGCACGGCGATGTCACCTTTATGTTCCAGCCCGGCGAGGAGGGGCCAGGCGGCGCGCTGCCGATGATTGAGGAAGGCGTGCTTGACGCCGCTGGCCGACGTCCCATTGCCGCCTACGGCCTCCACGTTGGCCCGCAGGACCGCGGCACGTTCCACTATGTGCCCGGCCCGATGATGGCTAGCTCGTCCAACCTGACCATTACGGTGCTGGGCAAGGGCGGGCACGGCTCCCGCCCGCACGATGCTATTGACCCGGTGGCGGCGCTGGCGGAGATCCAAATGTCGCTGCAGACCGCGCTGACCCGCCGCTTCGATGCGCTCGAGCCCATCGTTATTACCGTGACCAACCTGTGGGCGGGCGATGGCGCGTATAACGCCATTCCGGAACGCGCGGCCTTGGGTGCGACGGTGCGCGTGCTGCGCGATGAGAAGATCGACGCCGTGCGGCAGATGATCACGGAGGTCTCCAGCTCCGTCGCTGCTTCGCACCGGTGCACCGCACAGGTGGATTTCGAGGTCTTGTACCCCACCACCAAGACGAATCCGCGGGAAAATCAGTTCGCTGCTACCTTGTGGAGCCAGATGTTTGGCACCGAAAACGTCCAGCCATTCGATGCCCCGATGATGGCCTCCGAAGACTTCGGCTACGTCCTCGCGCAAGTGCCGGGCACGTTTATGTGGATGGGCACGGCCAATCCAGACAAGCCCGAAAATGAGCGCGAGTGGAACCACTCTCCGATGATGCGTTTCGATGACTCGGTGCTGGGAATGCAGTCCGCGGCGCTGGCGGCCGTGGCGTTTGAGCGCTTGGCCACCGAAAACGAGCATCCGTCCGCGCAGACGAAGGCCATGCGCGATGCGGCCGGGGTGCAAAAATAATTCATCCCTAGGGATTATGGCCGCCGGTTTAAGCTTTAGGCCATGATCAGAACGAAGTGGAGCACGGCGGGAATTGTTGCCGCTTGTGCGGTGGCGAATTGGCTCATCGGCGTAGTGCTGATGAGCATGGATATCGAGGAGTATTCGCCGCCGTTTGAGGAGTACGGGCCCTATATCTGTACCGGTTTTGCGGTGGGCGTGGTGACGATTATCGCCCTGCCCTTTGCGTTAGAGCACCAGCCGCGCGAGCTTTCCGACGTCGACTATGCCGGCTCCACCCGTAGCTTCATCGCTGGCTGTATCGTGCTGCTGGGGTCGAGCTCCTATTTTGGTGCGGCTAGTGGAGTCGTGGCTTTCATTTCCATGGTCTCGCGCCGTTCGACCTCGCGCTCGGTGGCCGCAGTGGCGTGCTTCGTGGCGGCGTTTGCGATTGATGCGTTCTTCAACCCCTATATGGCCTGGGACGATATCGGATGGGTTGGTGCCATCTTCGTTGTGGTCGTGATGGTCGCGGGGTTATTGGTAGGCCAAAAGCGTGGCAATCTGCGCGAAAAGCGGTGGCGGGTGGAACAACAAGCCCGGATGAATCGCGAAGAGATGCGTGCCAAGGTAGAACGCGCGCGGCAAGAGGAGCGCGAGAATATCGCGCGGGACATGCACGATACGCTCTCGCATCGGCTAAGCCTCGTGGCCATTCATGCGGGTGCGCTGAGCTATCCGCGTGAAGGCGTGCCGGCCGAGTTCACAGACGCAGCGCGCACCATCCGCGCGGAGGCCCAGAACGCGGTAGAAGATTTGCGCACCGTCCTAAGCGCCTTGCGTGAAGATCTTTCCCAGGATCCGCGCACCACCTTAGAAGAGCTAGTCGCGAGCGTGCAGGAGGCCGGCACGCAGGTGACCGTGACCTACGCGGACGGTGCCAGCCCGGATGTTTTTACTGGGTTGTCCACGATGGCGCAGCACGCCGTGCACCGCGCAGTACAGGAAGGCCTGACCAATGCGCGCAAGCACGCCGCTGGCCAGCCGGTGAGCATCACGGTGCGCGAGGTGGCCGGTGAGGTGGGCGTCGAGATGCGCAACCCGCTCCCAGTGGCTAAGACCGAGGAGCGCGCAGGTAGCGGCGTCAGAGGCTACGGGCTGGTGGGCCTGCGCGAGCGCGTGGAGCTATCCGGCGGGCGCATGAATATCCACGTCGGCGAAGAAGGCGAGGAATTTCGCTGGAGCATCCTGCTACCACTGGCGCATAAGGAGGCCGCGCAATGAGCGAGATGAGTTGGCAACTGCGCCATCCCGACTACGGGCTTATGCGCATTGACCTAGAAGAAACCAAGACCCGCGAGGGCTGGACAGGAAAATACTTAGATTCTAAGCGCAGCCTTTTTACCTCCACGGTCAACGGCACTACGCGCAAGCTCAGCTACACCGATACCGATGACTCGGCCTTTAGCGTGGAATTCCTGCGCGGAAATAGCGATGATAATGCGCCCGAAGACGCAGATCGCATCGAGCTGGTGGAGCGCCGTGGCTATATCGTGCCACAGTTTCGCGGGCAGGGAGCGAGGGTGATGTTTGCGGCGGTGGGGAAGGTGGACGTCGATAAGCGCCTGCATCAGGTGAACTTATGGACGTTGCTTTTGCAGACTGCGCTGACATTCATAGCGGCCACACTAGTTATCGACTTTTTCCCCAAATTCTTCGAAAAGATAAACGAGATTCTCGTGCCCTCGTTCCTCAACGGCGTAGTGGCAGGCCATGCCACTATAGTGCCGGTAGCGCTGGCGATTCTTGTGGCGCTTACAGTGGCGTATACGCCCGTCGCGTCGCAGCTCTGGCGCGCGCGATGGAATCAACCAGTGGGAAAGGAAGCATGATGGCCGATGCCCTGCGTGTAGTGCTCGTTGACGACGAGGATCTAGTCCGCAGCGGGCTGCGCCTGTTGCTGTCTCATGCGCCCGATATCGAGGTCGTGGCCGAGGCGAGCAATGGCCGGGACGCGGTGGCTACCGTCCTCGATTCGCAGCCCGATGTGGTGTTAATGGATATCCGCATGCCGGTTATGGATGGCATCGCGGCCGTGGAGAAGATTCTGTCGGTCCACGCCGTGCCGATAATCATGCTTACGGCCTTTGATACCGATTCCTTTATCCTGCGAGCCCTGCGCGCCGGGGCGGCCGGGTTCTTGCTCAAGTCAACGCCGCCGGAATCGCTCATGGCGGCCGTGCGTGCGGCCGCAGCGGGGCAACCGCTGTTGAGCCCGCAGGTCGTCGACAAGCTGGTAGGCATGCAAAGCCGCGCGCTTTCCGACGCCCATTCACACCACACCCGCACCGCTCGAACCCGGCTTTCCACTTTGAGCTCGCGCGAGCGGGAAATCGCCGGGCTGGTAGCCCAAGGCTTGAATAATCAAGACATCGCCGACCAACTGGTGGTGTCCATGGCGACGGTGAAATCGCATATGCAGCATATTTTGAAAAAGATCGGCGGTACCAGCCGCGTGCACATCGCCATTATGGTCTTAGAGGCGCGCGGCTAACGCCGGAGAATCCTCCCTGCGGGGGATACCGCGCCGCCGGCGGGTCGACTTAGACTGGTGCGCGTTATGAAGTTATTCCGAAAATCCGACGAGATGCTCCAGCGCCCGCTTTGGCAAAAGCTACTCATCGCTGCGGTGGCATTGATCGGCGATTTTATGGTCGTCGCCGTCCGCCTAAGTTCTTCCGAAGCACCGGAAGATCGGATAGTGTTCTTTTTCGTGGCGACGATAGGCACCTGGATCCTATTGCCCTTTGCCCTGCGCCACGCCGCAGCGGAGCGGGACCCGCGTAGCACCCAGCCTGGCCCGCGCAGCGCGTTGGTAGCCGCAACCATTATTTCGGCGACGGTGTCGATTGCTCGGTTCCGGCCTTCGGTAATGATGGCGGCGTTTTCGGCGGCCTCGCGCCGCAGCCGGTGGTGGATGGCGACGGTATGTGCGGCCATGTTGGTCTCGGAGTTGGTTACTATGGATCTATCTCGAAGCGAAGATCATAGTGCGCCCGGGAAGCTGGGATTTTTACTTGCCCACATCCTCCCAGCAGTAGTGGTTTTAGTGGTCGGGTTGGTTCGCTCGAACCAAAAAGAGCGCACGATTGCGCTGCAGGCGCAGGCGGAGCTCACGCACGAGGAAATGGCCACGCGGGAGAATTTTGCGCGGCAGGAAGAACGCGACCGGATTGCGCGGGATATGCACGATACGCTCTCGCATCGGCTGAGCATGATTGCGGTCTACGCCGGCGGGTTGGCCTACCGCAAGGACCTAGATCCGGAAGAGACGCGGAAATCCGCGCGTACGATTCGCGATGAAGCCGAGGCCGCCGTGGGGGATCTGCGTGAGGCGTTGCACTCGCTGCGCAGCGAGGGGCGCATCGATCCGCGCGAGGGCGTGGAATCGCTGGTGGAGCGTTCCCGCCAGGCGGGCATGGACGTGGAAGTGTGCTACCAGGCGGGCGCAGGGCCGCAATCGCTGGAGGAGCTGAGCACCATGGCCGGCCACGCACTCAACCGCGCAGTCCAGGAGGGCCTAACCAACGCCCGCAAGCACGCGCCGGGCCAGCCGGTTACCATCACCATCGCCACGCTTGCCGACGCCCTGTCTATCACCATGTCTAACCCCACCGCCCAGACTGGGGAAAAGGCAGGCGTGCACAGTGGTGGGTACGGGATCGTCGGCATGCGCGAGCGCGCTAGTGTGGTGGGCGGATCGCTACAGGTAAACGATGAGGAAGATAGGTTCTCGTGGACTCTGCGCCTGCCGAGGAAGGAAGAAAAGTGAGTGAAATTCGGGTGGTGCTCGTCGACGATGAGCCGCTGCTGCGCCACGGGCTGCGCGTGATCTTGGAAGGCGCGCCGGGCATTAGCGTCATTGGCGAGGCCGGCAACGGCAAGGAAGGAGTGGAGCTCATCCTGGCCGAGGAGCCGGACGTGGTGCTGATGGATATCCGCATGCCGGTTATGGACGGCATCGAGGCGACGGCGCAGCTGCACTCGCTCGCCGGCGCGCGCGATATCCCGGTGGTGATGCTCACCGCCTTTGATACCGACGAGTTCATCCTGCACGCCCTGCGCGCTGGGGCGGTGGGCTTTTTGTTGAAGACGACGGCGCCGGAGGCGCTGGTGGCGTCGGTAAGAGCGGCGGCCCAAGGCCAGCAACAGCTCAGCCCGAAGGTGCTAGAAAACCTGGTGGGGCTGGCGGCCACGCCGCCGCAGCCGGAACAAGAGATGATTCAACCCAGCGGGCTGGCCGAGCTGAGCGAGCGCGAAAATGAAATCGCCCAGCTGGTGGCCCAAGGCCTAAGCAACGCCGAGATTGCCGAGCAGCTTTTTATCTCGCTGACCACGGTCAAGACGCACATGAAGCACATCCTGGCCAAGATCGATGGCACCAACCGGGTCCACATCGCGATTGCGGTGCTCGGCGGTTAGGCGTGGCTGGGCTGGGCCGCTAGGGCCGGCGGAAAATGGCGGAGGCTAGGCCCACCAGCGCGATGACGCCGACGATAAGGGAGGCCACCGGCCAGTACTGCGGGAAGTACTTGAGCGTGTAGCCGAATACTTGGCCGTCATCGAACTGCTGCCATAGCGCGAAGGGCATCCACCACAGCTTGGTTAGCGTGAGGATCGCGCCCACCAGGCCGGTGGCAACCCGCGCGCCACCGCGCAGGAAGAAGCTCGCCGCAACCAGCAGTACGCCCGCAATGGTCAGGGCGAATAGGAGGGGAGTTTCGGTGCCCAGCGGAGAGCCGCGCAGCAGGAACTCGTGGTCGATTGCGTGTTGCTCGATGAGGGTATATCCATCGAGTACTACGTCGTCTGGGATTCCCATAGGTTAATTCTCCTTAGTTGTGCCCGGAGCGGCTGGGGCGCCTGAGGTGGCATAGGGGAAGGCCGACGGAAACGCGGAAATCTGCCACCCTAGAACCGGGTTGTACGTCAATTATAGACAATTCTGTCTTAGGTGTCGTAGGCTGAAGTCCTTAACTCGAAACAAGGAGAAATATCTAGTCATTGACTTTGATTGCACCCAGGCCACCGAATCCATTCCGCAGTGGGCGGCCGATGAGGGCCACGAGATTCGTGATTTCCATCGCTCGGGCGATGCGGGCTGGCAGGTCACGGTAGTCAAGGGCGGCTAATTACATCATTGTCAGCTACTATGTGAAGGCAGAAGAATCGCGCGTGATTCTTCTGCCTCCTTTGTGGTTTGAAAGAAGTTATCTCATGCCCGAGTTTGATGATAATTCCACCGCCGTTGCGGATATTTTGCATGCCTTCGCCGTCTTTGAACGCGAGGAAGAACACCTGGTGGACGCGGAAATGCGCCTTAACGTGTATGCCAGCTAGACCATGATTCGCGTCTTTTCCGCGCTGCTGCCCTCAGCCGCCGCGCGCGAGCATATGGTACATACGCTTAGGCCCATCCATGCGGCAACCACCAACGAGTTGCGCTGGACGGATCCGGATAATTGGCATGTGACCATGGCCTTTTATGGCGACCAGCCCAATGATGCCGCGGCTGTGCGCGAGCACCTCGCCCACGCGGTGGCTGGGCGCTCGGCGTTGGATGTGCATGTGAGCGGAGCGGGAAGTTTTGAGCAGCGCACCCTGTGGTTGGGCGTCGGTGGCCAGGCGCGGGGTGTGCGGGAGTTGATGGCGGATTGCCAGCTTGGCGATGTCCCCTTTAATCACCACCGCCCCCACCTCACCGTCGCGCGTGCCGGCCGGCGTATCCGTGATCCGTGGGTACTGGGCGATGTCGTGCGTGCGTTATCGGTGTACCGAGGACCGGACTTTTGCGCGGACCGGGTATGCCTTTTGCAATCGCACCTGGGCGAGGGCCGCGGCGGCGGGCCGCGCTACGAGGTATTAGAGGAATATCCCTTGTTCTAGGCGGCGCGGGCGGCACGGATTTCCCGCACGAGGGCGTCGAGCTCCTCGCGGGTGGCGGTGCGGTCTGGGTGAGTGGTGCAAAAGTCTAAAAGGAAGTAGCCGGCGTGCTGCAGCGCGATGTGGCGGGCCCAGAATTGGCGCACGGCTTCTGGGTTATCGGCGGCGAGCGATTGGATGGCGCGGCGCTCGGAAAGCAGCTCGTACTGTAGGTCACGGCGTGCGGACAACACGGAATCCGGGGTATTGACAAAGAGCAGTCCGAGCAGGGTAGCCATGGATTCCATCGCGCGGACCTGCAGGCGAGCCTGATTGCGTACCGGGGCACTGCGCTGCCATAGCCATAGCACCGCGGTGGCGATGAGGATGGACAAGAGGATCTCGCCGCAGCGAGCTTGAATGGTGGGCAACAGGGGGCGGGTAGCTGAGTTGCCCATGAGAAGAGCGAGCGGGGTGGAGAAGATAACGCAGATGGCGTAGTTCTTCGCCACGAAGATTTCGGCACAGAATTGGCAGGCAGCCAACGCCAGCAGCAACGTCCAGCCATTAATACCGAAGTAGTGAAGGATGGAAAATAGCAGCACGCCCACTACAGAGCCGAGCATGCGGTGGATGCCGCGGACGGTGCCCGGCACATGGTCGGGTCCCCATTGCAGCATGAGGAAGGCTGAGACCACGCCCCAGTCCGGCCGGTCGAAGCCGAGGCTAAGGCCCACGAGCACGGTAATGATCGCCGAAAGAACCACCTTTTGGGTAGTGACCATGGCATGCGAATCCCGCACCGCGGCGCGGTAAAGCCGGTACCTGCCTGTGGGCCGGGTGTGGGGGATAGCGGTGCGATTCGGGTCGACGTCGGTGACATGATCGGTAAGC
This sequence comes from Corynebacterium sp. LaCa117, assembly GCF_046717765.1. Lineage (NCBI taxonomy): Bacteria > Bacillati > Actinomycetota > Actinomycetes > Mycobacteriales > Corynebacteriaceae > Corynebacterium > Corynebacterium sp. LaCa117. Next base: position 687,905 of record NZ_CP177102.1, read on the forward strand.
TGATCCGAATCGGCGCCGAGGTCAAGGGCGCGGTTATGTGCCACGATGGTGTGCTGGGCTGCAAGGGTGCGCTCTACTAGGTGGGCTCCTTGGGAGTCGATGATGCGGCCACCGCGGATAATGTGGGCGTCGGAAAGCGCCTGCCATGCAGCAAAAAGTGCGGTTTGTGCTTGGTGGTGGCGGGCGAGTGAATCATCCTGTCCGGCCTGGAAGGCAGACGCGGCCTTTTCCAGGCTGGATACGGCGCGGCGCTCAGGGCCGTGCGGGTCAAAAAGGGCCGGGGCCATGCCGAGGACCACGCTGGCCACCATGCCCGTCAGCGCCCAAAAGAGCAGCTGGCCCACGGTGACATCGGTGCGGGCGAGCATGACCGAGCCGCCGCCGACCATGACGAGGAAGAAGGTGCCCGGTGGCGGCAGGCGCAGCGCATTTTGGGCAAAGCCACAACCGGCGGCCAATGCCGTGGAGTAGAGGCCTGCGAGTAGGAGCCACCAATGGCCGTGGCCGGGCGCAAAGATAACATGGCCTACCAACACGCCGACGGCGGCGACGGTAATGAGCGCGGTGCCGGCGGTGAGCATGACGCGCGGGCGGGTGCGATAGGGGTGTCCCTCGCCAAAGATGACGGTAAACGCGCCGGTGGAAATGAGCAGGATAGCGTAGTCGTGGCCGGTAAGCAGCGCAATGGCGCCGGGCAGGAGAATCGCCAATCCCGCGCGCAGTGCACCAGGCCAGCGCACCGAGGCGCTATTAAACGCGGTGAGTAGCTGGGTGGTGCTGGGACGCTGCGGGAGGGGATAGTCAAGCTGGGCGGCCACGGAGCAGCAGGATCCTTTCTAAGTGGAGTTATCTGACCCGACTACCTTACGCCCACCAATACCCGCTTTACATCTCGGCGGCCGCGATAAGCCGGCGCGTGTAGTCCGTGCTGGGAGAGGACCATATGGCCTCGGTAGGGCCGTGCTCGATGAGCCGGCCGCGGTCGAGGACGGCGACGCTATCGCAGAGGTGGCGTACCACCGCAAGGTCGTGGGTGACAAAGAGCAAGGTAAGCCCTCGCTTGTCGATGATCTCTGCCAGTAGCTCCAAAACCTGCGCGCGCACGGACATATCGAGGGCCGAGACTGCTTCATCGGCCAGCAGGATATCTGGCTCGCCGCACAGCGCGCGGGCAATGGAAATGCGCTGGCGCTGGCCACCAGAAAACTCGTGCGGGAAGCGGTCGAGGCTATCGGCCGGAAGCCCGACCTCTGCAAGCACGGCCGCGGCGCGGGAGCGCTTTTCGGCTTTGTTCGGGTTGCCCGGCATGGCCTCTGCGATGGATTTCCAGATCTTTAGCCGTGGGTTAAGCGAGCCCTGCGGGTCTTGGAAGACCATCTGCACCTGGCCGCTGACGGTGACCTCGCCGCTTGTCGGCTGGTCGAGTCCGGCAATGAGCTTGAGCAGGCTGGTCTTTCCCGATCCGGAGCCACCCACAATGCCGAGGCGCTCGCCGTGGTGCACGCGCAAGTCGATGCAGTCGAGTGCGGCGTGGGTGCCGTGCACCTTGCTAACCCCTTCGAGCGTGACGAGGGAATCTTCCGCTGCGGCCGGCGCAAGGCTCATCTCCGGTGGCTGTGAGGAGGCGATGAGCTCGCGGGTATAGGGATGCTCGGGCTGGGCAAGAATCCGCTCGGTAGGGCCAGACTCCACCACTGCGCCGTGGTGCATTACCACAACGCGGGGACACATGCGGCGGATGACTCCCAAGTCATGGGTGATGAAGATCAGCGCGATGCCGCGAGCCTTGGTCACGCGCTCGATGACGCGCAATACGCCATCTTGCGTGGTGGCATCCAGCGCGGTGGTTGGCTCATCGCAGATGAGCAGATCGGGGTGGCCGGCCATGGCCATGGCAATGAGCACGCGCTGGCGCTGGCCGCCGGAGAGCTGGTGTGGGAAGCGGGAGGCAATGTCGGCGGCCAGGTCCACCTCTTCGAGAGCGGTTGCGGCATCGCGCACCCCGGCGTGGGCCAGCTGCTTGCCCACGCGCATAAGCGGATCCAGCGCGCTCATCGGTTCTTGGAAGACCATGGCCATGGTCTTCCCGCGCAACGGGCGGATACGGGCATCGCGTGCGCCTATCACCTCGTGGCCATCTACTGTGACGGAGCCGCTCGCGCGTACCCCATCGGGCAAAAGCCCCATGATGGACAGCGCAGTGAGCGATTTGCCGGAGCCGGATTCACCAATAATGCCGAGCCTTTCGCCGGCCGCGAGCTCGACGTTAATGGGGCCTAGCAGGGCAGTGGTGGACCCGGTGGCGGTAACCGTCAGGTCATCTACGTGGAGCAGGCTCATCGCGCGGATCCTTTCAGGCGGGGATCGAGGAGGTCACGGAGGGCGTCGCCAAGCAGGTTAAAGCCCAGCACCGTTGCTGCAATGGCCAGGCCGGGCCAGAAGGCCTGCAGGGGAGCGGTGCCCAGAAGCGACTGGGAATCTTGCAGCATCCGGCCCCAAGAGGCTGCCGGCGGGGCAGTGCCCAGGCCGAGGTAGGACAGGCCGGCTTCGGCCAGGATGGCAAGGGCGAAATAGACGGAGGCCTGCACGATGAGCAGCCCGGTGAGGTTGGGAAGGATATGGCGCAGCGCCACCTTCCAACCCGGCACCGCGGAAATGCGCGCGGAGGAAATAAAGTCCTGCGTGATAACCTGCAGCGTGCCTGAACGCGCCACGCGGGCGAAGGAGGGAATGCCGGCGATGCCGATGGCAACCATGGCAGTCAGCGTCGAAGGGCCCCACACCGCGCCGGCAATAATCGCCAACAACAGCGCGGGGAAGGCAAGCAACAGATCCGCGCCGCGCATCACCAGGGCATCTACCCATGTGCCGCGGCGCATGCCGGCCAGGATGCCCAAGGGCACGCCCACGAGGGCGGCGATGCCCACCGCCACCAGACCGACAAAGACCGTAATCTGGGCGCCCGCCATGATGCGGGAGGCGGTATCGCGCCCAAAGCGGTCCGTACCCAGGAGGTGCTCGGCGCTGGGACCGGCAAGGCGCACATCCGGGTGCGCCAGCGTCGGGTCATAGGGGGTCCACACCAGCGAAAGTAGCGCCACCAGCACCGTGGCGGCAACGAGGAAGGCGCCCAGCCAGCCAGAAAAACGCAGCTCCATTATTTCTCACCTGCCGTGATGCGCGGATCGATGAATCGGTAGGCCACATCCGTTAAGGCATTAACCACCAAGGCGAAGGCGACGAGCAGCATGACCAGGGTTTGCACCGTAGTCAGATCGCGCACCGATACCGCATCCAACAGCATGGAACCAATACCGGGGATGACAAAGACGGATTCGATCACCACCGCACCCACGACCATCGTGGTCAGCTGCACACCGGCCACGGTAAGCACCGGCAGCGCCGCATTGCGCAGGCCATGGCGCTTGAGCGCCTCCCACGGGGACTGGCCGAGCGCACGGGCGGTGCGGATATAGTCTTGATGCAGCACATCAAGCACCGCCGAGCGCACATAGCGCGTCAGCATCGCACCTTGCACTACGGCCAGCGCAATGACCGGCAAAATAAGGTGGCGGATAAACTCGCCCGCGCCTTGGTTCGGCGGCACCCACCCATTGGCCGGCAGCCAGCCCAGATGGACGGCAAAGATGGCCACCAGAATGATGCCGAGGAGGAAGCTTGGCACCGCAATGCCCAGCTGCGTGCCGGCCGACACCACATCCGCGCCGCGGCTACGGTTGCGCAGCGCCAGCCACATGCCCACCGGGATAGCCCCGGCCAGCGCCAGCAGCATCGCCAGGCCAATGAGGATGAGCGTGACCTGGGCGCGGTCCAATACCAGCGGCGTAATATCCTGCTGCGAGGACAAAGACTGCCCAAAATTGCCGGTAAATAGGCCTTTTACCCACTCCCAATACTGCGTAAGCAGCGGGCGGTCCAGCCCCAGCTCGGAGCTCAGCTTGCCGACGGCCTCTTCGGTCGCATTCACCCCCAGCGCCACCCGCGCCGGGTTGCCCGGTACCGCGCGCATGAGCGCGAAGATGATGAGAGAAGCTACAAAGAGCGTCAACGCGAAGCGCAGCAGCGGGCGCACGATGGCGCGCCCCGTGGTGCGAAGGGAACTCATCGGGCCTCCTTTTCGGTGTTTTCTGCGGCGGTGGTTTTGGCGCCCGCGTCCGCGTCGGCAGAGGTCAGGTCGCGCAGGATGAGCGCGTCAGTGACCTGATCCGGATGCAGTCCGCTCACGCCGGCGCGGGTGAGCACGATATTGGGCATATTCATGAGCGTCAGCGCGCCCGCATCCGCCATGATTTGGTCCACGGCCTGCGCCATGAGCTTGGGGTAGTCCTTCTCGGGGGCGGAATCGGCTTGGGCCAAAAGCTCGCGGGTGCGTGGGGAATCGTAATTGAGGTAATAATCCGGATCGCCGAACAAGGTGGGCACATCGCGCGGCTCCACGTGGGAGATGAGCGACATCTGATAGTCCTTGGCGCCCATGACCTGGCCCAACCACACGGCCGGGAACTCGGCGGAGTCCAGTGTCACCTTAAAACCAACTTCGGTAAGTTGCGAGTACAACAGCTCGGCGACGGTCTGGGCGTAGGGCAGCGTCGGCGTAGTTAGCGTAATTTCGGCGCCTTCCGCGCCGGCCTCCGTGAGCAGCTGGCGGGCCTTGTCTGGGTCGTAGTCGTAGTAGTGCTTGTCCTCGAACCACGGATCCGTAGGCGGGATCGGCGCGCCGCCGGTGTCTTTAGCCATCCCATTCCACAAAATGTCATTGGCCGCCGAGCGGTCCACGGCATAGGCCACGGCCTGGCGCACCCGTGGATCGTCGAAAGGCGCGCGGGCATTATTCATGGACAACAGCACCTCACCATTGGTGGTGCCGACCTCGGTAGCGATGCCCTCTTTGACGTCATCAAGAAGCTCCGGGTTCTGCACGCCCCAGACCACGTCCACGCCGCCGGCCTGCAGCGCATTGACCGAGGAGATGGTATCCGGGAAATAGCGCACCGTGACATCCTGTGCGGCGGGCTTTCCCCAATAACCGTCGCGAACGTGCAGCTCTACGAATTCCGAGGGGGCAAAGCGGGACACCTCATAGGGGCCAGTACCCACCGGTTGGGCAGCGAGGTTATCCATGCCGTGTGGCGTCATCATCGCGCCGGTGGCCGTTCCCATGGACCACAGCCAGCCATTGGAGGGCTGCTTGAGGTGTACTTTTAGCGTGTGATCCTCGGTTGCGGTGACCTTGTCTACCGGATCCATGGCGGCGGCGATTCCGTTGGTCCATTTCTCGCGCACGTAGTTAATGGAAAAGGCGGCGGTCTCAGCGTTAAAGGCATCGCCGTTGGAAAAGGTGACGCCCTCGCGCAGGTGGAAAGTATAGGTACGGGCATCGTCACTAATATCCCACGAAGTGGCAAGTCCTGGGGTAATGGAGCCGTCTTCATCGATGCGCACGAGGGTCTCGTAGACGTTATCCATAAGCACTGCGGGAATGGCGGCGCCACCGGTGGTGGTGAAATCCAGCGAGGTGGCGGCCGATGTAGAGGCCACGGTGAGGGCAGAAGGTGCGGTGTCGCTGCCTGCCTGGGTGGTATCAACCACCGCGGTATGGCCCGCGGAACATGCCGATAGTGTTCCTACAGCGGCCGCCATGGCGAGACTGCCCAGCGCCCTACTGGCGCAAAATCTTCTCATAGAAAGTAGGGTAGCCGGTGGGTATAGCTGCCGTGAAACTTATGCAAAATTTCCAGGTGTGGGGATAACTTCTAGGGGTGAAACGCCCCCGCGCACGCTATTCATCGCCAGCTTCATGCGGTCCGCTCGGTAGAGATAGACCGCCAATTCCACCGGCTCGCCGGAGTGGTTGGAAATCTCCATCTGCAGCCGCCACAGCGGGGTACCCGTAGCCACGCCAAGCGCTTCAGCGTCCTCCGCATTGGCTTCTTCCAACGTGAGTTCGCGGCGCACATTATCAAAGTCCACGCCGCAATCGCGCAGGTGCGCATGAATGGATCCGGCATCTGCATCGAAGTCCAGGATGTGCTTTCCCACCACCATGGGGAAATACATGCGCTCGATGGCAATGGGGTGGTCTTCGGTATAGCGTACGCGGTGGACAAAGACGACATTTTGTTCTGGGTCTACGCGCAGAAAGCGGGTGATGTCTCGCGGCGCGCGGCGGCGAGCCAGCCACAGGGTGTGCTGCTGCGGATCCACGTCATATTCGCTCAGCCAGCTGGAAATGGAGTAAATCGATTCAAAAAGCTCTGCCTGGGTCGAGGCCAAAACGGTGGAGCGGCGCCCGCGGCCTGAGGACACTAGCCCTTCGGCCCGCAAAGCCGCAACGGCTTGGCGCACGGGTCCGCGGGAGGAAGAAAACTTCTCGCACAAATCTGCTTCACTAGGCAGGAAATCGCCTGGTTGCAGCACGCCGGAGCTGATCTGTTCTCGCAGGTAATAAGCGATCTTCTGATGCTGCTGTTTATCGCGTGGGCTCATTCAACCTTTGTCCTTAGTTTCTCCGGGGCCTTTCCCAGCGGAGCGAAACACAGTAATGCTATTCCATTTTGCAAAGGCGCGCTAATGCAACAGCGTCACGGAGAAACAACGCGTTGCCCGGGTAAAGGCGTTCAAATAATAAGTCACGCGCCGTCCGACCAGCACCGAGATGCTAGGCGAGCACGCTAGGCTATGTGACCGTGGACGAGAGCACCGAAACGATTGAAGTACGCGCGGCTAGCGGCAGCGCGCGCCTGGGCAAGGCGATAGCGGTGGCGGTCATCATCGCCGTCGCGCTGCTGGTTATCGGTGGGGTGCTTATTTACTCGGCGTTGCAGGAACCGGCCGATTCGCGCCTGCATTCCGTTTATCTCATTGCCGCGCTCATGCCCCTAGGCGGGGCGCTGTGCGCCATGCTGGCGGTGGTGGCCTCCGGGCGGCGCCGGGCACGTCCGGTGCTGCGGATCGGCGAGGAGATTTCCTTGCCCCACCAGCGGACCAGTTTCGCCGCCTCTGAGCTAGAGCGCGTGCAGTTCTATTCGCTCGGGCCGGATCAGAATTTCCTTGCCCTGATTCCAGGCGGGGTGCGCGTTTCTACCTTGGACGAGGCCCAACGGTATTCGGCCCGCCTGCCGGAGCAGGCGAACCTGGGCCCGCGGGAACTCGAGGGAAAGCTCCGGGAGCGGTTCCCCGGCGTTCCCATTGACCACTTGGGCCAGGTGCGGGCCGAAGACTAGCTCGGGGTGCCGGCTACGCGTGCCGGATCGAGCTGCCAGCCCTGCGCGAGCAGCTGCATATTCTTGATTACTTCTTCGTGCGAGCTGGACTGCAGAGAGACCATGAGCTCATCGGCCTTGGCGTGCTCTTGGAAGGTATCGAGGTAGGCGGCCACCTCATCGGCGGTGCCGACGGCGGAGTACTTCAACATGTCGAGGATCTGCTGGCCCTGGTACGAGCTGATGATCTGCTCTACCTGCTCGTCGGTGAGGTGCTTGCCGCGGCCGGCGAAGGCCTTGACGCGATTGAAGCACACGCGCTCGTATTCTTCCTGTGCCTCTTGGGTGGTATCGGCGGCAGTGACGTTGACGCCGGCAATGACATAGGGCTTGCTAAAGCGCTCGGAAGGCTGGAAGTGCTCGCGGTAGTAGGTGGTGGCCTGCTCGAGGTGCTGCGGGGCGAAGTGGGAGGCAAAGGCATAAGGCAGACCGAGCTTGGCGGCCAGCGAGGCGCCGAACATGGACGAGCCCAAAATATAGATAGGCACGTTGGTATTCGCGCCTGGAATGGCGCTGACTCCAGGGATATAGGACTTGCCCTCGAGGTAGGAGTTGAGCTCCTTGACGTCCTCGGGGAAGCGCTCGGCAGAGTGGGCGTCGCGGCGCAGCGCGCGGCCCAGGGTATTCATGTCCGTGCCGGGGGCGCGGCCCACGCCCAAGTCAATGCGCTCGGGGTACATTTCCTCCAAGGTGCCGAATTGCTCGGCGATGACATAAGGGGAGTGGTTGGGCAGCATCACGCCGCCGGAGCCCAAGCGGATGCGCTCGGTCTTCGCACCGATGTGGGCGATGAGCACGGCCGGGGAAGAGGACATGATGGACTTCATATTGTGGTGCTCGGTGTACCACATGCGGGAGTAGCCCAGTTTCTCTGCTTCCTGTGCCAATTGCACGGAGCGGGCGATGGACTGTGCTGGAGTTTCGCCCTCATAGATGGTGCAGAAGTCCAAGACGGAAAGATGCGCGCGTTCGGTCACGGTGGAGGGCCTTCCTTTGCTTCGGTAGGTGCTCTATAAGTTCTCTCCTTCCAACGGTACGCGCCGCTCGACTATTCCGGTCGGGGGCGATACGGCAGTGTGGAGTGGAGAACGGTAGGCACACAGAAAACTCCCCTCCGCCTCGGCGCTGCGATGCAGTGCGGAGAGGGAGGGGAGTGAAGCAGGAGAAGGGTACTAAGCCCCGGCGAGGGCCTCAGCCTCGGCCGGTTCTTCCGCTTGTCGGTTGGCGGCGGCGTGCTTCTCGCCGGCCTTGGTGGCGATATCGACAGCGAGGCCGATAACTGCCGCGATAGCGGTAGGAACAATCCAGCCCAAGTCCACGGACTGGCCGGGCGCCAGGCTCAAGATGGGATCGAGTGCATCGGCGCCCCAGCCCTGTGCGGCGATGACGGACAGAGCCGACCACAGCACCGATACCCACAGCGCCAGGCGGTAGGTCCAGTAAAAGACGACGGACTTCTTCACCATCGGCTGGATCAGGGTGAGGGCGATAAGGGAGATGGCCGGTGGGTACAAGAAGGTGATGAACGGAACCGCGATGGACAGCACCGTATCCAGGCCCTGGAAGGCAAAGAGGATGGATAGCGCGGTAAACAGGCACGCCCACACGTGGTACTTGACCTTGGGCATGAGCATCTCGAAGAAGGCCGACGTGGAGGTGATAAGGCCCACCGCGGTGGTCATGCAGGCCAGAATGACGATGGCAGAGAAGACGGCCTGGCCGATGGTGCCCATGGTGAGATTGGCGGCGTCGGCAAGCAGGGGCGCTCCCGACTCATAGGACTGGCCATTAGGAATGGTTTGGCCTACCCAAGCCAGACCGAGGTAGATGGCGGCCAATAGGCCGCCGGCCACAAGTGCGGCGGTGATAGTGCCGTTAACCAGGGACTTCTTGGTCTTAAAGCCCTTGGAGCGCAAAGAGCCGACAATCACGATGGAAAAGGCCAAGCCGGCAATCGCGTCCATGGTGTTATAGCCCTCGAACAGGCCGGTGACCATGGGGGAAGAAGAGTAATCCTCAGTAGGGGCCTGGGGATCGCGACCGTTGCTAAAAGCGGCCAAAGTGATAAGGACGATCAGCAGCGCTACTAGGGCTGGGGTAAGGAACTTGCCCAAGGTATCGATGATGGTGTTTGGGCTCCAGGCCAGCACTAAAGCGATAAGGAAGAAGATGATATTGAAGATGCCATTGGCCATCGTTCCTTCCCAGCCCAGAAGCGGGGTGATGGCGGTTTCCATAGAAACGGCGCCGGTACGCGGCAGGGCGTAGAAAGCACCGATGGCCAGGTAGGCCATCACGGAAAAGACCAGGCCGAAGAGGGCGCCGCCGTTAGAGCTCAGGTCGCGCACGGAGCGGCCAGAAATGGCAACGGCAACAATAGCTAGGACCGGAAGGAGCACGCCGGCGGCAAGAAAGCCGAGGACGGCGGGCCAAAAGTTGGTGCCGGCCGAAACGCCCACCATGGGCGGGAAGATGAGGTTGCCGGCGCCGAAGAACATCGAAAACAGCATCAGCGACGCAATTACGATGGTGGCGCCGGGCTTAGAGGTGCTTGACGCAACTGGGGTAGCCATTGTGGCTCCTTAATTTTCCATGTACAGCTAGAATGCGAGGAAGCTTTCCCATTCCGCCGAGGGTGGTGGCGGAGGCGGGGTGCCTCTTCGCGGTCCGAGGTGGCGGGTCACGCCTGTTCGTGTAATGAGACATTACCGCCCACATGGTGAGAAATCAAAGCGTGGGGGTGACGCAGAATACATGGTGGCTCCAGCTGGGCGGGCCTAATCGAGGTCTGCGAAGGCGCGTTCCATTCGGTCGAGCGCTTCCTCCAAGATTTCGCGCGAGGTAGAAAAGTTCAACCGCGCATGGCCCGGCCCGCCAGTGCCGAAGGTATCGCCCTCATTGAGCGCCACCTTGGCATTCTCGCGCAGCCACTTGGCCGGCTGCGGATTGCCACCGATGGCGGTATCGGCAAAGTCCAACCACAGCAGGTAGGTGGCATCCGGTTTGCTGGTCTTGAGGCCGGGGATGCGCTTGGGCAGCTCCTCCACTAACCAATCTCGGGTCTCGCGCAGGTAGGCCACCTCCTCATCGAGGAAGTCGCCGCACTCGCGGTAGGCGGTCTCCGCGGCCAACACGCCCAAGGTGCCCGTGCCATCCTTGGCCACGCCAGAAAGGCAGTTCCAGGTTTGAACATCGGCCGCGTTGGAGAAAATCATCTGGGCGCACTTGAGCCCGGCGGTATTAAAGGCCTTGGACGTAGCGGTGACCGTGATGGTGCGCTCCGCGGCCGCCGCGCCGAGCGAGGCTACCGGGATATGCCGGCCCTCATAGACCAGCGGGGCATGGATTTCATCGGCCAAGATGCGCGCGTCATACTTTTCCGCCAGTTCTACCAGGCCGGTGAGGTAGTCCTCGTCCAAGACGCAGCCGAGCGGATTATAGGGATTGGCCAGCAAAATAGAGCCCGCGCCCGCTTGGAAGGCGCGCTCAATATCGTCGAGCTCCAAGCTGGTCTCGATCTTCTCGCGGCCCGCAGTGCGTGGTAGCTCCAAAAGCGGTGGGTAGGAGGGAACCGGCACGATCACAGGGGAGTCCTTGCGGGTGAAGTACTGCACACCGAGCAACAGGCCGCGCACCACATCGCCGATCCAGAAAATATGGTCGGAGTTGGGGCGCCAGCCGTAGCGCGTGTCATAAAAATCAGCCACAGCCTCGCGCAGCCCCGAGGCCTTGGGCGCTGGGGTATAGCCAAAGGTTTCCTTATCCACCAAGTCTTCCAGCGCCTTCTTTACGGCGGGTGCGGTGGGGAAATCGGACTCCGCGATCCACAACGGCAGGACGTCTTCCTCGAAGACGGTCCACTTGCGGGTTCCGCGGGCTTGCAACTCTTCTAGGCTAGGAAACTCCATGGCCATAACCATAACGCGAAGCCCGCGGCCACCCCAGCGCTTTTATGCGCTTTTATTCATCTGCCTTGTCGGCCCACCGGGAGTCCTCCTCCTCGTCTTCGGATTCGGAGGCAGGGCCGGAGACAAAGCCATACTTCTTCAACCGGCGGCGGTCCGCGGCCGAGGTGGATTGGGTGAGCTTGAGTAGCTCGGCATAAATGCCACCGGATTGCGCCAGTTCGGCCGGCGAGCCCATCTCATCAATACGGCCGCGATCCAGGGTGATGATGGTATCCACATCCGCAATGGTGGACAGGCGGTGGGCAATAATGAGCGTGGTGCGGTCCTTCATCAGCTCATCCAGGCCGGCCTGCACGGCGCGCTCGGACTTGGTATCCAGCGCCGAAGTAGCCTCATCCAGTACCAGGATGGGCGCGTCCTTGAGCATGGCGCGAGCCACAGAGACGCGCTGCTTTTGCCCGCCGGATAGCTTGAGGCCGCGTTCGCCAATGACAGTGTCATAGCCCTCCGGGAAGGCTTGGATGAACTCACGGGCATTTGCCCGCTTGGCGACGTCCACGATTTCCTCTTCCGTGGCACCCGGCTTGCCATAAGCGATGTTCTCGCGAATGGTGCCGGAAAAGAGGTAGGACTCCTGGAAGACCACGCCCACTGAGGCGCGCAGGCGCGAGGCGGTGAGATCGTCTACTCGGTGCCCCAGTACATCCAGGTGTCCGGCCGAGGGATGGTAAAGGCCTAGCAAGAGGTTGACCAACGTGGACTTGCCGCCGCCGGACTCGCCCACGAGCGCCACCTTGTGGCCCTCAGAGGCGGCGAAGGAAATATCCTCCACCACGGGCTTGCCCTCCTCGTAGGCGAAGGAGACGTGATCAAAGGAGAAGACCGGCGCGCCGGGTGTGGGCTCCAGCGGGCTGACCGGGGTGAGGTCGAGCTGCGGGGTATGCGAACCGGTGGTGGCCGCAACCAGCTCGCGCGGGGCGGTGGGCTCGAGCTCTTCTTCCATGACCTTGAAGTAGTCCTTGGAACCGGCGATGGCGCGCTGGGCGGTATCGACAATCCAGCTCATCATAAAGACCGGCTGCTTTGCGCTCGAAACCATCTGCAGCAGCATGACCATATCGCCCAAGGAGAAATGCCCCTCGAGCGTGCGCCAGAAGATAACGCCGTAAATGCCGAGGAAGATAACCGCCATGGCTAGGCCACGGAAGGTATCCATCATGTGCCACCAGCGCGACTGTGGCTTGGTGGTATCGACCACGGTGCGGTAGCGCTGGGCAAAGTGGGAGAGTTCGCGGGTTTCGCTCACGAAGGACTTGGCCACCTTGACCTGGCCGATGACCTCCGCGAAGCGGCCGTTGGCGACGTCAATATTTTCGTTTTTGACCGCCTCAAACTTCTGCCAGCGCTTTGAGGTGAGCGCGGTAAGCCACATATAGACCGGAAAGAGTAGCGCGAGCAGGATGGCCAGCGGCCAGTAATACCACGCGGTAATGGCCAGCACCGCGAGGGTCTGGATGATCATCGTGAAGAAGTTATTGGCAAAGGACTGCACGAACTGCGTGATATTGGCAATCGAGCGATCCAGCCGGGCGATGATCGTGCCGGTGACCTGGTTATCGTAATAGCCCTGTGGGAGGGCCAGCAGCTTGGCAAAGTAGCGCGTGGACAAAATCTCGCGCAGGCGCGAGACCATGACATCGCCGATGTAGCCGCCGATATTGCGGAAGAGGGCATTGGCGGCGTCGGCAAGAAAAAGCGCCACTGCCAGCAACAGCACCGTGCGCAGCGCATCGCCCAGTGGGGCGTCGTTCTGCAGGGCGTCCACGATGGTATCGGTGGCTTCGCGCGTCAAAAACGGCGAGACCAGTGCAACGACCGCCGTTATCGTGGCGGTCAGCAGCACGCCTAGATAGTAGGGCCACAGGGCAGAGGCACTGCGGGTAATGCGCAAAATGGAATTCATAAGTAGACCACACTCACTTCGAAACGGCGGTTAGTGCGCGGAATTAGGGAAAAGGAGGGAGAGATTTAAGCGACTGCCCAGTATGCCACATGCGGCGTTAACGAGCGTAAATACTTAAGTTCAGGGTGGTTTAGGCTAAGGTACTTGTGCAGAAATACAACAATCTTCGCGTGCAAAGGATCCATCCACGGTGAAAATTTCCCACACACTCGGCGCGGGCGTAGTCAGCGTACTCGCCGTGACCCTGACCGGATGTAGCGTTCTCCAGCCGGAAGAAACCGGGCTGGGGGACCATATCACCGTCTCCAGCTCCGAAGAGGCCCCGTACGAGGCCAAGGACACCGACGATAAGGAAGTCACCTCTAATCTGGGCGAGCCGGTAGAGGATAAGGGCCTTGGTGTGAGCTGGGAGTTGCAGGGTGTGTATACCGATAGCAACACCGGTGGCACCGTAGTGACCATTCTGCTCAAGAATAAAAACGATGTGCCCCTGCCTGTCGACGCCTTTGAGGACCCCACCCTGGAGCGTGCCGACGGCAACGGCGGCTGGGCCAAGATCAACTCCTTGCCCTATGACAAGGAATCTGCCCCAGACGTGGAGCCCCCGGGACTCGATCTCCCGCTGGGTGCAGGCGCTTCGGTCAACCTGCAGTACCGCTTTGACGTGACGCCTGGCAACCTGTGGAATGCGCGCTTGCACATTGGCAACGTGACCTGGGTAGGAGACCTTAATCTATGACGGAACTTGTAGTCTTGGCCTCTGCCGCGGGTAAACCCATCGGCACCGCTCCCAAGGCCGAAGTTCATACCACTGATACCCCGCTGCACTTCGCCTTTTCTGCCTGGTTGACCTGCGGTGGCAAGGTGCTGGTCACCCGCCGCGCCCTGAGCAAGCGCACCTGGCCCGGCGTGTGGACCAATGCCTTTTGCGGCCACCCCGCACCCGGCGAGGAGACCGCGGATGCGGTGCTGCGCCGCGCTTCCTTTGAGCTGGGCATTGCGCCGGCGGATCTGTCCGCCCCGCGGCTTATTCTGCCGGACTTTTCCTATCGCGCGGTGGATTCCTCCGGCACGGTAGAAAATGAAATCTGCCCGGTATATACCGTTGAGCTTGCTGCCGACGCCGCCTGGGAGCCCAATCCCGACGAGGTCGATTGTTTCCAATGGGTCGAGCCGGCACGGCTCTTCGCCGCCGCTGATGCCATGCCCGGTGTCTTTAGCCCGTGGATGATTGATGAGCTAGCGGACGAAAAGCTGCGTGCTGCGCTGTAATTAAAGCTCGTCGTCGTTGTAGAAGGCGGCGGCCACGTAGTCCAAGGTGGCATAGGCTAGGCGGCGCTCGCCCGTATCCAGGTCAAATTCCAGCACCTGGTGGTCATCGCCGTAGCGGGGGAATCCGGGCTCGCCCGTGGTGGCATAGTGGCGCAACCACTCGTTGAGCTCACCGGCGGGAGCGTTGTTCGCCTCCTCGCCTCCGCTGCCGCCAAAGAGCGGGTTCAACTCGGCGCAGTGCACCGCGGGCGAATCAGAGCGGGTAAATTCCATCATCCAGGTCGGTCCCGGAGCATATTCGGCTACCTGGGCTGTCCAGCGGCGCACGGCGGCATCACCGATGAGGCGGCCCATCGGCCGCTGCGGATCGACGTAGTGCGCCAATTGCTGCCACTGCTTGAAGCGCCCCTGCGAAATCCCAAACTTGGGTGAAAAGTAGCTGGTAATAAAGCCCGCCAGCGCCATCTTGTCAATGCGCTGGGCCGCAGGCATGTTGTAGAACTCATCGCGGGTAGACGTCACCACGATAGGGATATCCGCCAATTCTTCGGCGCGCAGTGGTGCGGGGCCCAAGGCAACGTCGAAGCGGTACTTCTTGCGGAATTTGGCATAGCCCTTGGCCAGTGATTCAGGATCCATCTTTTCCAGCGCCTGGCGCGTGACCGGCACGCCTAGGGCCCGGCGCAGGTCGGTGATGCGATGCTCAAAACGGTCGCGCGGGAATGCCGGCGAGAGCGCCAGCACGCGGCGGAAACCGCCCCGGAAGTGATCGCGGCGTGCGAGCCACAAGCTCATCGCTGCCCCAGCGGATTGGCCTACCAAGGTGATATTGGTCTTATCGCCGCCAAAGGCCTCGATATTGTCCTGTAGCCACTCCAAGGCCAAGAGGCAATCATCGATGCCGCGGTAGCGGTCCGCCTCGTCGCCGTCGAAGCGCGCGAAGCCAGCCAAGCCCACCCGGTAACCCACGTTGACCTGGATTACCCCGTGGCGGGCATTCTTTTCCCCCGACAGGCGTGGATCCTCGTGCGAGCCGTGCTCAAAGCGGCCGCCGTGAATAAAGACCACGACGGGGCACTCGGCGGCGTCGGCAGGCGCGGTAATGCTCAGCGCAATGTCATTTGGGCGCGGCTCGCGGGCATCCTGATCAAAGGCGCCATCCAGCGGCTCGGCAGGCGAGTAGGGGCTGGGGATGGTGCTATAGCGCACCGAGTGGAAGTAGTGCAGGCCATCGCGGCGCACGCCGGTGATCCGGCCGGAGGCGGTGGTGACGGTAACGGGAATCTGGGCGCTCGACATGTCAGCCAGATTACCGCGAGCAAGTAGGATAAGTAGCCATGGAGTGGTTGACGAGCTTGGGCAGCACGCTATCGCAATTGTTGGTGCAGGCGCCCGTGTGGATTCAAATGGTCATCGTGGTGGCCATCGCCGTGCCGCTCATGGTGGTCATAGCGTGGTGCCTGATGTGGGCGGTTGACCGCGTGGCCAATCGGGCCGCCGGAGTGATTTCCCAGCAGCGCAGCCGCAGCACTAAGGTAGACCATCATGGCTGAGGAAAATAACGAGCGCGCGCGGCAGGAGCGCGCCGAGCTGCGCGCTAACCCCCGCGAGGGCCTTTGGGACCCCGAAGCCAAGCGCGCCGGCCAGTCTTCCGCCCCGGCAACTAAGCCCGGCGCCCAGCCGGCAAAGCGCAAGCGCGCCCTGCCCAAATCCCGCGTCTCTCTCACACTGTGGACGATGATCGCGCTGGTCATCGTCGTTGCCCTCATCGGCCTGTGGACCTAGACGCGCCCACTGCGCGCAGAGGCTTAGGCCCAGCGCTAGTCCTTCCTGCTGGTGGCTGCTAAGCGCTGGAAGAATTCCAATCCGGGAAGATCCTCGATAAGCAGGGCAGTGCCGTTGGTATCGCATAGCGGCACGCACCAATTGGGATAAAGCTCGTGCGTGGTGCCCGGCTGATTCTGCGCACGTACATCGCCCACCATGTCCACCAAGCTGGTGCAGGCAAGTGCTGAAGGCGTGCCCGCAATATAGCGGTGCAGCGCCACAGAAATGTCTTCCTCCGCGCCGCGGGAGGCGCGCTCGGCCGGATCCACTAGGTAATCGCGCTGCGGCAAGAGGCCTCGGTCCGCTACCGCGCCCAATACGCGGGCCTGCCACTCAATGTCATCGCGCTGCTCGTCCTCCACCGAGCGGGTCAGCACGCCTAAGCGCGCGCGGAGGGAAATATGATCGCCGCGCAGGTACGCCAAGGTCGGCGGCAGATCGTGGGTATTGACCGAGGACAGCGCCAGCTGGCGATACTTGTCCTGCGGCAGCGGGGAGTAGTCATCATCGTCGCGCTCAAACCACACGATGGAGGTACCCAGCACCGCCTTCTGCGCGAGCACGTCTTGTACCCACGGCTCGACGGTGCCGAGGTCCTCACCGATGACCACCGCACCGGCGCGCTGCGCCTCTAGCGCCAAGATGCCCACCATGGCCTCAAAATCATAGGAGACATAGGTGCCCGTCAGCGGGCTGGCCATGCGCGGGATCCAATACAGACGGAAAAGCCCTAAGATGTGGTCCACGCGCACCCCGCCGGCATGGCGCAGCACGGTGGAGAGCATCTCGCGCCACGGGGCATAGCCCGCGGCGGCCAGGCGCTGCGGGTGCCACGGCGGCTGCGACCAATCCTGGCCCTGCTGGTTATAGTCATCCGGCGGGGCACCCACCGAGCACTGCGGCGCCAAATACTCAGTGAGGTTCACGGCATCGGCGCCGCCCGGGTGCACACCCACGGCAAGATCAGTCACCAGGCCCAGGCGCATGCCGGCATCGAGCGCGCGCTGCTGCGCGGCGGCCAGCTGCTCATCGCACAGGAACTGCAGCCAGGAATAAAAGCGCGTGAGCGTGTCCATGTCCAGGCCTTCGGCATGGCGCTGGCCCGACTGTGCGGCGGCGTCTTGTTGCGCACACCAATATGCGAAATCGCGCAGGCCGCGGCCTTCCTCGCGGGCGTAGCGCACGAAGGCCTCTTCGCGCTCCGGGGAGGGCTGGTAGTTAAAGAGCTCGCGCAGCACCTGCAGCTTGGCCTCAAAAATGGTGTCGCGGTCAATCTCCTCGGCGCTGCGATTGCGCTGGCGAAACTCCTCGGCCAGCTCGCGCACATCATCCTGCAGGTCCTCCGGCAGGAGCTTGAGCTCCGGGATGGATTCGATGTGCAGGTAGAGCGGGTTGATAAAGCGCCGCGTGGTGGGCAGGTACGGCGAGTCCTCCACCGGCGGAAGCGGCTCGGCCGCATGCAGCGGGTTGACCAGCAAGAAATCCGCGTGCGGGGCCAACGTTTCTGCCAACTGCCCCAAATCCTGGAAATCGCCGATGCCCCAGGAGGATTCCGAGCGCACCGAATACAGCTGCGCCATCACGCCACTGATTGGGCGCTCCACAAACTCATCGGCCGTGGAAAGTCGCGCCGGGGTGATAATCAGCGGGCAGGCATGCTTGCCGATGCCCCCGGACTCCAACACCAGCTCGTGGTACCCCATGGGCAGATCGCCGGGGATGTGGAAGCTCGCCTCGCCCCACAGGGTGCCATCAACGTCAGCATCCGGGGCGTCATTGGGGTCTTGGTAGACCTCGCGGGTGCCTCCTTCCTCCAGCTCAATGTGTACGTTGGCGGCATCGCCCGCGTGCACGTGGACCACGAACCCGCGTTCCTGACCCTGGGGCGCGACAACGCAGTGGGGTAGGGGCTGGGAGGAGCGGTCCAGGTAGTCGTCGTAAAGCAGCTGCGTTAGCGCCGCATCGTCCGGATTGTCATCGATGGCCACGCCCAAAGCGCGCAGGGTATAGGTAATAGTGTCTTCAGCGACGTGGACGGGGAAACCAGACTGGGAGGTATAGCTGGTGGCCACGCCGTGGCGCTGAGCGAGTTCTTCAAGCAAGTCGCGGGTAGTCACAGGCCACATTGTGCCACGGGGACAACGCGCCTGCTGGGAAACAGATTGGTACAGTAGGCGGAGATTAATAATTAGCTGTTCGAAAGGACACCGCGTGACCCTGCAAGAAGTGCATACCCCGGCGCAATTTACTATCGAGCCGGGCGAAACCTGCCTGACCGCCCTCATGGACACCGCGAAGAAGCGCCCTCACGGCGTCATGTTCACCCGCCCGGCTAACTACGAGTGGGTCAACGTCACGGGCAAAGAATTCATCGATGAGGTCTTTGAAGTAGCCCAGGGACTTATCGCCCTAGGCGTGCAGCAGGGGGACCGCGTCGCCCTCATCTCTGCCACCCGCTATGAGTGGTCCCTGCTGGACTTTGCCATCTGGGCCGCGGGTGCCGCCTCCGTGCCGGTCTACCCGTCCTCATCCGCCTCCCAGGTGCGCTGGATCATCGAGGACTCCGGCGCCGTGCTCGCCATTACGGAAACCCGCGAACACTCCGAGCTGGTCGAAAACCTGGTGCTGCAAGAAGACGGCGAACCCAACCTCAAGGGCTCCCCATCGCAGCTGCGTCGCGTGCTGGAGATCAACTCCTCCGCCATCGATACCTTGAAGTTCGAGGGCCGCGGCGTGGCCGCCGACGAGGTCTACGCCCGCATTAAGGCCACCTCCACCGATGACCTGGCCTCCCTGGTCTATACCTCGGGCACCACCGGTCGCCCCAAGGGCTGCATCCTGACCCACCGCAATTGGCTGGCCCAGACCCGTGGCCTGTGCACCAACCCGATTGGCATCTTCGCCGTGCCGGGCAGCCACACCCTGACCTTCCTGCCGCTGGCCCACGTCTTTGCCCGCGCGGTATCCATTGCGGTGGCCATGCGCGGCGCCTCCCAGAATCACTGGTCCGACTTTTCCACCATCTCCATCGAATTCGCTCGCTCCCGCCCGAATGTCATTTTGGGCGTGCCGCGCGTCTTTGAAAAGGTGCGCAACTCTGCCGCCGCTAAGGCGGCCGATTCCGGTATCAAGACCCTGCTCTTTGAGCAGTCCGAGAAGGTAGCCATCGAGTACTCCAAGGCTTTGGATAAGCCGGAGGGCCCGGACCGCCTCCTGAAGGCCAAGCACAAGGTCTTTGACAAGCTGGTGTACTCCACCATCCGCAATGGCGTGGGTGGCAACGTGAACTACTGCATTACCGGTGGCTCGGCCATGGGCCATGACCTGCTGCACTGGTACCGCGGTATCGGCATCCCGGTCTATGAGGGCTACGGCCTGACCGAGGTCGCCGCCGCGGCCGCAGTGGACTTTGTGGATCAGTCCATCGGCACCGTTGGACCGCCGATGGGTGGCGTGACCTTCCGCATCAACGAGGAAGGCGAAATCTGCATCAAGGGCGATATCGTCTTCCACGGTTACTGGAATAATCCGGAAGCCACGGCCGAGGCCCTTGAAGATGGCTGGTACAACACCGGCGACTTGGGCGAGATTGATGAGGACGGCAAGCTCGTTATCACCGGCCGCAAGAAGGACCTCATTGTCACGGCCGGCGGCAAGAATGTCTCGCCCGGCCCGATGGAGGATATCTTGCGCGGGCACCCGCTTATCTCCCAGGCCATGGTGGTAGGCGATGGCAAGCCCTTCGTCGGCGTGCTGCTGACCCTGGATCCGGACATTTTGAAGCGCTGGAAGCTGGACCACAACATTCCGGAGAATCGCTCCATGCGCGAGCTGGCTACCGATCCGACCCTGCGCGCGGAGCTGCAGGATGCCATCAACCAGGTCAATGCCACCGTCTCCCACGCGGAGGGGATTAAGAAGTTCTACATCCTCGAATCTGACCTTACCGAGGAAGAAAACGAGCTGACCCCCACCATGAAGGTCAAGCGTAACGTGGTTTCGCAGCGCTATGCCGCGGCCATCGAGCACCTGTACAAGCGCTAGTCCGCGCGACGGGTACACCCGAGGGAATTCCCTCGGGTGTTTCTTTTTGCCCTGCTTGCCGACGCCCCCTTCTGCAGCTCACCCCACCATCCTCACCCCAGTGCGGGCGAACCTGCCATAAACCTGTGAATGGCTTCGGAGTGTCGCGCGCTCGCGGCGGCGGATCTCGCATAAAGTCGTGAGGCGTTACAGCAAACCTCAACCTCTACTAGAGGTTAGAAATGGGACCGTGGAAGGAGTGGCTCGAAGCCAATGCACAAAATCGCCGCCGAGCTGCGCCACCGCGAGCTTACGCAAGAGATTTACAATATCGGCGACGAAGTCGCAGAGTACCTCGAGCACCTCATTGAAGCCATCGAGGATTGGGACGAAGAGCTGTGCATGGATTGCCTAGCTGAGCTGGGCGATATCGTCGAAGATGCCCGCGTTGACTCCGGCCGTTGTGTAGGCGAGCTGATGGGCCTGCGCCAAGCCCTTGTCTCCGGCGTGCGCTCGGGTACCATTTCCGCCGCTTCTTCCGGCGTGAACGACGTGGAAGAGCCGGAACAACTGACCCCGCGCCTGCTGGATGAGCGATTCCCCATCTCTAAGCCCATCGTGGTACACGAGCTGGCCGAGTCCCTGCGCTCTCGCACCCAGACCGTGGCGGATTACCTCCGCGAGGTAGTCGAGTACGTGCTCGCGCAAACCGACGCCGTGGCCCGCAACCTCGACATGGTCTCGCTGCCGCACTTGTATAAGCGCACCGGCGAGTCCGCCCTCATTGCGGTCCAAGCGTGGAAGCACACGGTGCTGGATACCCACCCGGCCTATGTCCGCACGATGCGCGGGCATAAACCACCGCAGTTCTTAGAAGAGCGCGCCCGCGTTGCCGCAGTGGTGGAAAAGGTCCGCGCTAAGCGCGAGGCGGCCCGCCGGGCTACAACTGCATAAACCCCATAGACTTCCTTGTTTCACGCAAGGGGATGTTCACGGCCACCGAGATTCCCTCTCTCGGTGGCCGTTGAAGTTTTCTGCGCTAGGGCGCCCCGATTCGGGGAAGCAGTTAGGGAAATTTTAGGTTAACAGCCGTTCCATATAATTTCTGTTATGCCTGTTCAGTGGGTTGGGTTGTGTATCCAGCGGTATTGTTGCTGGATCAACCTTAAAATCTAAGTAGAAAATACTCTCAACGCGCTGTAGGGTAATTCCCGTCCAAGCGAACGCCGTGACCTAGCAGCATCCACACGCGGCGCGCGCAATCACATTCTTTAACCACATCTACAGGGAGTTAAACCATGGGCGCACGCCGAACTTCTCGCCTCATTGCCAGCGCAGTGGCCGTAGCCACCTTCTCTTCCATCACTGTTGTGCCTAACGCCGTCGCCGCCGACGACACCACCTTTGTCGAGGAAAAGACCACCGACGATACCGTTAGCCTCAACGGGATCGAATTCGATGAGAACGGCAAGCTGCTCGAGGAAAACAACGCCGGCGATAAGGCGATGGAAGAACTCGACGCAGAAGAAGACGCCGCCGAGTCCATCACCCCGTACGCAGTAGACGGCGCGGAGGAGACCGCCGAGGCTCCGGCTTCCGAGGAGTCTGCAAAGCCAACCACCCTCGAGGAACTCGCACAGACTGAGGCCTCCAACGGCGACGTCAACGTCAAGGTGGTCAAGGATGAGCAGAAGGACAAGCTTGTTTGTGAGGTCACTGATGCCCCTGACAAGGAAGGCAACATGCTCGACCTTAAGCTTGCGCTGGCTAAGGCCTTCTACGATGGCGGCGAAAAGATCCTCAAGACCGTCTGGGAGATCATCCCGGTTGTCGGCGACCTCGTTCCGGCTGATTTCATCGATAAGATTTCCGGTAAGACCTGGGACGGCATTGCCAAGCTGGTCAAGGAAGGCGAGAAGGACAAGACCGTTACCTGGGATCTCTCCCGCGCCCAGGGTATGGCCATCGGCCGTATCGATAACGCCGATGCCGACGTTGATATGAACAACCCGGATGGTGCTAAGAAGACCGTCTCCGGCCTGCTTAAGTTCGCCGACGGCGCCTTTGGCAAGGGCACCAAGGTTATCTTGAAGCTCTTTAATGCAGCCGTTACCATCGCCGGCCTGGTTCCAGGTGCGAGCGTCGCCGGCGACCTGAAGCTGAGCAAGGACCAGCAGAAGAGCATCGAAGACTCCCTGAACAACATCTCCACCGCAGCTTCCGATCTCGCAGCCGTGAACGCCCCAGCCGGCCAGCTGTGCTCCGATATGCTCAACGGCAAGAAGACCAAGGACCAGCCTGCCGAGGAGAACCCTTCCGAGGAGCCTTCTTCTGAGGAGACCACTTCCGAGGCTCCGGCTTCTGAGGATGCTATCTCTGAGGAGACCACCCCGTCTGAGTCCGCAGAAGAGACCTCCACCGAGGAGACCTCCGCTGAAGAAACGGCCACCGAAGAGCCGACCTCCGCAGAAGAAACTTCCGCTGAAGAGCCGACCTCTGAGGAATCCACCGAACCTTCCACTACCGAAGCTGCGGTTGTTCCGGGCAAAGACGGCCAGGACGGTAAGGACGGCCAGGATGGCGTAGACGGTAAGGATGGCCAGGATGGCCGCGACGGTCGCGATGGCCGTGACGGTCGTGACGGTAAGGATGGCGAGAACGGCCGCGATGGACGCGATGGTCGCGACGGCGAAGATGGCCAAGACGGTAAGGACGGCCGCGACGGCGAAGATGGCCGAGACGGACGTGATGGCCGAGACGGTCGCGACGGCGAAGATGGCCAAGACGGTAAGGACGGCCGCGACGGCGAAGATGGCCGAGACGGACGTGATGGCCGAGACGGTCGCGACGGACGTGACGGCCGCGATGGCATCAACGGTAAGGACGGCAAGGACGCAGACATGTCTTCCGTCGCAGGGTTCTCCTTCCTGGCTGCGCTCGTAGGCGGCGGCACGGTGCTGGGCATCCTGTCCACCATTGACTACCTCTACACCCACGGCATGCTGCCGAAGAACAGCGTCCCATGGCGCATCAACCAGTAAGACCTTCCTGTTGAGGCATTAGCTGGAAGTAGTAGAGCCTCCGCGAGCATGCGCTCGCGGAGGCTTTTTCTTATTGCGGGCGAAGTCTCGGTGGGTTCTCTTGCAAGGCATTCGCCATTACCCGCCCTTCGCGCTCACCGGCGCAGCCGACTCCGCGGCGAAAGCACCGCTGGTGAGCGCGAAGGGCGGCGGGGTAGAGGATGGCGGGAGGCAGGAAGCGTGGACTTAGGCAGAACGCGCGGCCTCTTGTCTGGCGGAGATGGTGGAAATGAGGTCGGTCAGGAAACGAGTGGGGTGGTCGATGAGCTGCCGCGGGGTGTAGCAGAGGACGGTGAAGCCGGCCTCGCGCAGACGTCGGTGGCGCTCACGCTGATGGGGAAGTGCCTTCGCAGGGATGATGTCGATGAGGTAGGCGCTGTTGATGCATAGGGCGGTTGTGATGCCAGGCAGCGCGGTGAACGGCGCCTCGAAGAACATGGGCCAGGGGAAATCGGCCTCAATGAGGAGGGCGCGGGCGAAAGACTCGTAAGGAGAGCGGGAAAGGGAAGAGGCGTGGTGGATTACGGCGCGGACGATGCGGCTATTGCGCACCCGGCCCATGCGGGCGAACTCTTCCTTGAGGTCTTCTCGGCTCAGGCCGGAGCGCAAAGCCGAGTCGGCGGCGATGAGGCCGTCGGTGAAGCCGTGGTAGCGGGCGACGTCGATAACCGCGCGGGCCTTGGAAACGCAGCGGGTGCCGTCCACGAGGATGGGCTCGGGAAGTAAAGCCTTGCGGTAGATGCGCTCGGGATGGCGGCGGTCCTTGTGGGGAAGCGTATTGGTGGGAAGGGCCATTTCAATCTTTTCCTCGGCCGTGGCGATGACCCACAGCCCGTGGACGCGGGCGGCGGACTTGGAGATGAGCACCGCGGTATAGGCGCTGCGGGCGGCGGCGATGGCGCGCAGGCGCAGCTGGGAGGGGAAGTCGAGGCAATGGTAGTGATCGCGCCGGACCGCGATGCGCGGTGCGAGTTTGAGGTAGGTGCCGTTTTTCAGGTCGGTCCAGAAGGTGGGGTGGTTGGCGCGGATGGAGTCGATATTGGTCAGTGGTGGTGTCATGCCTCCTAGGAAAGGGCACGCTGCCGGCCGGCGCGAGGAGGTGGCGGCCGGGCCTGTGGATAACAAGGCCGCAGGGAAAAGCGAGTGAGCGAAGTGGCGGGTGGGAAAGTTTCGGCCACAGTTATCCACAGTCGGGAGCAACATCCCTTGCGCGTGGGTGCAAAAACGGCAACGCCCGCGCCGGCCACAATGAAGCGGGCACGGGCGCGGGCGAGGTCGCGGCAGGAACTAGACGGCCGGGGGAGGGGTGACCTTGTCTAGCTGCTCGGTAATCTGCGGCCATAGTTGGCCCATAATGTCGTCCCAAGTGAGGATCCACACGGCGTTGTCTTTATCGGCCTTGCCCACCATGACGAGCTGTTCATTGCGCGCACGCATGTGGTCCAGTGTCTTTTGCACGGTGGTGGAAGAAGACACGGACAGGGCAGGGCGGGAGAACTCGAGTACCGGAGTTTCCGGCTCGGCCAGCAGGGTATCGCGCACGTGGACCACGCGCGGGACTCGGGAGTCCTTAGGGAAGACCAGCACGCGCATGATGTTCTTGCGCACAACGAGGTCTTGGAGGTCTTCCACGGTGGCGTCGGAAGGCAGGGGCACTACCTCAGAGCCATGCTCGCGGGCCATGGCACCCACGGTGGAGTTTTCCAACTCGATGACATCGGAAATCTGGTTGGCGGACTCATCGTCCAACGCACCGGTCTCGCGGGAGTGCTCGACCAAGGTGCGCAGGGTTTCGGCGTCGTATCCGGCCGCACCGGCGCGGTCGACGGGCTCTTCGCCGGCCAGGGACACCATTTTGTTGGCCATGACGTTGATCCACTTCAGCAGCGGGCGGAAGATCCACACGAAGCCACGTGCGGGGACCGCGATGAACTGCAGGGCGGTCTCCGGGTGGGTAATCGCCCAGGACTTCGGCGCCATCTCACCGAGTACGAGGTGGAGGAAGGTGACGATGAAGAGGGCGAGGAGGAAACTGACGACGTCGGCAATGCCCAGCGGCAGGCCCGCGGCCTCCAGCGGCGCCATGAGCAGGTGGTGCACCCAGGGCTTGGTTACAGCACCGAGCACAAAGGTGGCGGCGGTAATGCCCAGCTGCGCGCCGGCGAGCATGATGGTCAGCTCATTGAGCGAGCGCAGGCCGGCGCGGGCGGTGCGGGAGTTTTCCGCATCCTCTTCCAAACGGTTGCGGCGAGCGCCCATCAAGGAGAACTCGATAATCACAAAGAAGCCGGAAGCGGCGATGATGAGCAGGGTAACAAGGAGGTTAAACCACCAAGATTCGGTCATTATGCATCCTCCTTCTCATCGTCATCATCGGAGTGGTCGGAGTAATCCTCCACCAGCTCGATGGCAAGGACGGACGGCACGTGGCGGTCCACCTCTTGCACCCGCAGGCGGATGGAGCGAACGGGCGCCTCATCGTGGTCCACCCAGTCATCGGGCTCGGCTTCGAGCTGGATGGTGTGTTCCTCGCCTACCTCGGGCAGCGCACCGGAGTGGGCGATGATGAGGCCGGCGACGGTCTCGAAGTCGCCCTCAGGCAGGTCGTGGCCGATGGCGCGCTCGATTTCATCAATGGGCGTATCGCCATCTACCACCCAGTGGGAATCGTCCTGCTCCGTGATTTCCTCGGTCTCTTCGATATCGTGCTCATCGGTGACATCGCCCAAGATTTCCTCGGCCAAGTCCTCCATGGTCACGATGCCTACGAAGCCGCCGTATTCATCGATGACGCAGGCCATCTTTTGCTCGCTATCGCGCAGTTCTTCCACGACATCTGGTAGCGGCATCAGCTCGGGTACCACGACGGGGTCCTGCATGATGCTGGTCGCCTTGGTGGCGGGGGGAAGGTCGCTTCCCAGGACGTCGATAAGATGCACCACGCCCACCGGGTTATGTTCGTCATCGATGATGGGGTAGCGGGTGTGCTCGGACGACATCATCTCGCGAACCTCACCAAGGGTGGTGTCTGGGTCAATGACGTCCACGCGGGAGCGCGGGATCATGGCATGCTCTACGTCGTGCTCAGGGAAATCCAGCAGGCGGTCGAGCACCATATAAGTATTCTCATCCAGATCGCCGGCCTCATGGGAGGAATCCACGATGGATTCCAAGTCATCGGCGGTGGCGGAGGAGTCCACGTCTTCTACTGGCTCGATGCCAAAAACCTTGAGGATGGCATTGGAAGAGTACTCAAAGAAGTGGATGAGCCAGCCGAATAGCTGCAGGTAAAGCTGCGTGGAGGAGGCCAGCCAGCGCGCCGTCTTCATAGGGGCGGCGATGGTGTAGTTCTTGGGGAAAAGCTCCGCGAAGAGCATGGTTGCAATCGTGGAGATGAAAAGCGCCAGGATGGTGCCCACGGTGATAGACACCGCGGTCGGCACACCAACGCCGCCGAGCAGGACGCCCAGTCCTTGGCCCACAAGCGGCTCGGCCACATAGCCGATGAGCAGGCCGGTAATAGTAATGCCGAGCTGCGCGCCGGAGAGCATGAAGGAGGTCTGCTGGGTAATAGCCAGCGCGCGCTGCGCCGTCTTATCCCCCTCAGCAGCCTGGGACCGCAGCTGTGTGCGATCCACGGACATAAAAGAAAATTCCTGGGCCACGAAGTATGCATTCGCGACGATGATGAGGCCGATGACTGCAAATCCGGCCAGGATCATCAAAATAGCCGATAACATGATTTACTCCCCACCGCCTAGAAGGAGGTAGGGACATCGACTGGGAGGTTCCACTGAGGGTGCCTTTCTACTTGGGAAGATGCAAACATACTACATGCTTAACCCCCCTTTCGGCCATTTTGTTCCCGCCCTATTAGGGTTTTATCCATGACTGAACCCTTCGGGCTGTATATCCACGTTCCTTTCTGCGCCACTCGTTGCGGGTATTGCGATTTCAACACCTATACCCCAGGAGAGCTCGGCAGCCCGCGCGATCTCACCGGGCCTTACCTGGATGCCTTGGACCGCGAGCTGGAGTTGGCGGCCGCGCGCGTAGGCCGCTCGGCCGAGACCGTCTTCATTGGCGGCGGCACGCCTTCTTTGCTGGGCGGGCAGGGGCTGACCCGGATCCTTAACACCGTCCGCTCCACCTTCGGCTTGGCGCCCGGAGCGGAGGTCACCACCGAATCCAACCCGGAGTCCACCTCGCCGGAGTATTTCGCCCAGCTTGCCGACGCCGGCTATACCCGCATCAGCCTCGGCATGCAGTCCGCTTCCCCCGGTGTTCTCCAAGTCCTAGAACGCGCCCACACCCCTGGACGCGCCTTCGCCGCCGCTCGCGAGGCTCGCGCCGCCGGCTTCGAGCACGTCAACCTGGACATGATTTATGGCACGCCCACCGAAACGGATGACAATGTGCGCGAAACGCTAGACCGCGTGCTGGAGACCGGTGTGGACCACGTCAGCGCTTACTCGCTCATCGTCGAAGACGGCACCCGCATGGCTCGCAAGGTCAACAAAGGCATCTTGCCCGCTCCTGATGAGGACGTGCTGGCCCGGCGCTACGAGATGATTTCTTCCACCCTCGAGGCGGAAGGTTTTGAGTGGTACGAGGTCTCCAATTGGTCCAAGCCCGGTGGCGAGTGCGAGCACAACCGCATCTACTGGGTAGATGGCAATTGGTGGGGCGCAGGCCCCGGCGCCCACTCGCACTTAGGCAACGAGCGCTTCTTTAACGTCAAGCATCCTTCGCGCTATATCGACGCCCTTGGCCGCGGCGAGCTGCCCATAAAGGAAACCGAAGCGCTCACTGAGGCCGACCGCCACATGGAAAAGGTTATGCTTGGCCTGCGCCTGCGCGAGGGTATCCCGGAGGCCTGGCTTGATGTCCACGCCGCCCCCGCCCTCGAGCGCTTTATCGGCCGCGGCCTGCTCGAGCGCGCCGACGATCGCGTACGCATCACCAAGCCCGGCCGCCTGCTAGCCGATGGCATCATCACCGATCTCCTCGTCGCCGAAGAAACCTAATCCTCGTTCCCAGACCTTTAGACTTAGTCCAGTAGAAACCAAACCAGTTAGTTTTGACTCAGTCGATGAGAAACCTGTTAGTCCGCCATTTTCTTGTTAGTCTTTTGCCGTGACTGGCGGACTGGTTCCTTCAGGCGCAAGCTTCTTCCAAGCTCGCTGGGATCGAGCTACGCCAGCTGAAAGAGACTATCTCAGTGCCATGGCAGCCTTAGGCGATGGTTCAGCGGAAACGAAAGAAATCGGTGAACGTCTGGGGAAGGATAATAAAGCTCTTGGTCCGGTGCGGGCTAAGCTCATAAACAAAGGTCTCATTTATTCCCCTGAACACGGCAAAGTCCGATACACCGTGCCGAATTTCAAAGAATTTATCATTCGCCGAAGCGAATAGGAGCGCCATAGTGTCTACCTCAACCGATGCCCGCCGCAAGGAAGTCCTGCGCGCCATCGTGGCGGACTATATTGCCTCCCAAGAGCCCGTTGGCTCTAAGTCGCTCTTGGAGCGCTACCAATTGGGCGTCTCCTCGGCCACCATCCGCAACGACATGGCCGTGCTCGAATCCCAAGGCCTTATCTCCCAGCAGCACGCCAGCTCCGGCCGCGTGCCCACCCAACAGGGCTACCGCCACTTTGTCGACTCGTTGCATGAGGTCAAGCCGCTTTCGGCCCCAGAGCGCCGCGCCATGCTCAACTTCTTGGAAGACGGCGTCGACTTGGAGGATGTGCTGCGCCGCTCGGTGCAGCTACTGGCGCAGGTGACGAAGCAGGCGGCCGTCGTCCAGCTGCCCAATCTCAAGGTCTCGCGCGTCAAGCACTGCGAGGTCGTGGCGCTGTCCCCGGTGCGCCTGCTGCTGGTGCTCATCACCGATAACGGCCGCGTGGACCAGCGCAATGTGGAGCTCGATGAAATCATCGACCAGGACCAGACCTTCCGCCTGCGCGACATCGTCAATAGCGCGCTGGTGGGCAAGACGCTTAGCGACGCCTCCGTGGAGCTCGCCCACCTCGTCGATGACGCCCCCTTGGATATCCGCCACCATGTGCTCAAGGTGGCCACCACGCTCATCGAGACCCTGGTGGAGCAGCCCTCCGACCGGCTGATTATGGCCGGCGCCTCCAATCTCACGCGCGTGGCGCGCGAGTTTCCAGAAGGTTTACCCAAGATTATTGAGGCGCTAGAGGAACAGGTCGTCGTCCTCAAGCTGCTCGCCCGCGTGCCCGATTTGGGCAACGTCTCCGTGGTTATCGGTGAGGAAAACGAGGAAGACCAGCTGCGCCAAGCCTCCGTGGTGGCCACGGGCTACGGACTGGGCACGGGCGATGAGGTGGCCACGCTGGGCGGCCTTGGCGTGGTGGGGCCTACCTTTATGGATTACTCGGGAACAATTTCTAAGGTCTCTGCCGTTGCACGGTATGTGAGCGAAATTTTGGCCGGCGAGCAGTGCGAGTAAACTGGCTGGCCGCGCATTATTTTTTCAAGTTAACCCCAACAAGACGAATTAGAAGGAATATCTCTTACAGTGGCTCGTGACTATTACGGCATCCTCGGTGTTGATAAAAACGCAACTGACCAGGAGATTAAAAAGGCCTACCGCAAAATGGCCCGCAAGTATCACCCGGATCTGAACCCGGATGATGACGCTGCCGCGGAAAAGTTCCGCGATGCCGCGCTGGCCCAGGAGGTCCTGCTGGATCCGCAAAAGCGCCAGATCGTGGACATGGGCGGCGACCCCATGGAGCAGGGTGGCGGCGGTGCCGGCGCCGGTGGCTTTGGCGGCTTCGGTGGCGGCGGCCTCGGCGATATCTTCGCCGAGTTCTTCGGCGGCGGTGCCGGCGGTTCCCGCGGCCCGAAGTCCCGCGTCCAGCCGGGCAACGATGCCCTGCTGCGCACCCGCATCACCCTTGAGGAGGCCTACACCGGCCTGAAGAAGAAGGTCACCGTGGATACCGCCGTGCTGTGCGATAGCTGTGGCGGTACCGGCTCCGAGTCCAAGGCCAAGCCGGTTACCTGTGATAACTGCAATGGCATGGGTGAAATCCAGGAGATGCAGCGCAGCTTCTTGGGCAACGTCATGACCACCCGTCCGTGCCCGAAGTGCCAGGGCTTTGGCGAGGTCATTACCGATCCGTGCAACCACTGCGCCGGCGATGGCCGCGTGAAGAAGCGCCGCGATCTCACCGTGAATATCCCGGCCGGCATCAATGATGGCATGCGCATCCGCATGGCCTCCCAGGGCGAGGTCGGCCACGGCGGCGGCCCAGCCGGCGACCTCTACGTCGAGGTCCACACGGAGGAGCACCCCGTCTTCCAGCGCAACGCCGATGACCTGAACCTCACCGTGCGCGTGCCGATGATTGATGCCGCCTTGGGCACCAACTTCACCATCGACCAGCTCAATGGCGAAGAGCTCACCATCGACATCGAGCCGGGCACCCAGCCGGGCGAGTCCATCAAGGTCGATGGTGCCGGCATGCCGCGCCTGCGCACCGATGGCTATGGCAACCTCTTTGCCCACGTGGACGTCGTTGTGCCGAAGGACCTGGACCGCAAGACCCGCGAGTCCCTGGAGAAGATCCGCAACTCCCGCGACGAGGGCGCGCGCGTGCGCACCACCGGCGACGGCCAAGAGGAATCCTTCTTCAGCCGCATCCGCGATAAGTTCCGCCGCTAATGTCCCTGCCCGTCTTCATCCACCCGGATCTTTCCGCCGCGCGCACCGGCGAGGCCTTTAGCTTTTCCGGCCCGGAGGCCCGCCATGCCGTGACGGTCAAGCGCATGGGGGAGGGCGAGCGCCTCGAGCTTATCGACGGCACCGGTACCCGCCTCACCCTCACCATCACCGCCACCTCGGGCAAGGACTCTTTGGAGGGCACGGTCGACTCCATCGACACCGCGCCCGAGCCCACGCCGCGCGTAACCGTGGTGCAGGCCATCCCGAAGTCCGAACGCGCCGAGCTCGCCGTGGATCTCGCCACCCAAGCCGGCGCCGATGAGATCATCGCCTGGCAGGCGGATCGCTGCGTGGCTAAATGGGACGGTAAGAAGGCGCCGAAGGCGGTGGCCAAATGGCAGGCGGCCGCCGATTCCGCGGCCAAGCAATCCCGCCGCGCCCGCATCCCGCAGGTGCGCGGCCCGCTGACCACCCCGCAGCTCGTTCAAGAGCTCACCGGTCGCCGCGACGGCGCTTCCTCCAACGCACCCACAGTGCTCGTATTGCACGAAGAGGCTACCGCCTCCATCAAAGACGTGCCGCTCACAGAGGACGTCGTCCTGCTCGTTGGCCCCGAGGGCGGCATTGGCGACGCCGAGCTCGATCGCCTCAAAGAAGCCGGCGCCACACCCATCAAGCTCGGCCCGGAAGTGCTGCGCACGGCGAGTGCGGCAATGGTGGCGCTGGCGGCAATCGGCATGCGCACCGAGCGTTGGTAGGCGGCGCTGGTAGCCTAAAGCACGTGCCTATCATCACGAAGAAATGTGAGCTAGATTCCGCCTACGTCAGCAGCGTGCTGGGTAGTGCGGACGATAACCTGCGCGTGCTCAATAACCGCCTGGATGCGGACCTTTTTGCCCGCGGCAATGTCGTTACCGTCACCGGTCCCGATTATGAGGTGGCCCGTGCCGCCAAGATCCTCGATGAGCTCGAGGCCATCGCCCGCCGCGGCCACGCCGTGTCCACCGATACGGTCAAGCACACCATGGACATGGTGGCCGTGGAGGCGCCGCAGTCGGTATCGGCGGCGCTGGCGGCGGACATCGTTAAGCGCCGCGGCAAGGCCGTCCGCCCGAAGACGGTGGGCCAGTCTGAATACGTGCAGGCCATCGACGATAATACGGTGGTCTTTGGTATCGGCCCGGCAGGTTCCGGCAAGACCTACTTGGCGGTAGCCAAGGCCGTGCAGGCGCTGCAGACCAAGCAGGTCTCGCGCATCATTCTCACTCGTCCGGCCGTGGAAGCAGGGGAGAAGCTCGGCTTTTTGCCGGGCACGCTCAATGACAAGATTGATCCGTACCTGCGCCCGCTTTATGACGCCCTGCGGGACATGCTCGACCCAGAAATGATTCCGAAGCTCATGGAGGCCGGCATCATCGAGGTCGCCCCGCTGGCCTATATGCGCGGCCGCACGTTGAACGATGCCTTTGTCATCCTTGATGAGGCCCAAAACACCACGCCGGCGCAGATGAAGATGTTCCTCACCCGTCTGGGCTTTGGTTCCAAGATTGTGGTCACCGGCGATATCTCGCAGGTAGACCTTCCACACGGCCAGGTCTCGGGCCTGCGCATCGTGCGCCGCATCCTACGCAACGTGGATGATATCCACTTCGCGGACCTGGGCTCCAAGGACGTGGTGCGCCACCAGCTGGTCGGGCGCATCGTCAA
Organism: Corynebacterium sp. LaCa117; assembly: GCF_046717765.1. Classification (NCBI taxonomy): domain Bacteria; kingdom Bacillati; phylum Actinomycetota; class Actinomycetes; order Mycobacteriales; family Corynebacteriaceae; genus Corynebacterium; species Corynebacterium sp. LaCa117. The sequence goes on from NZ_CP177102.1 coordinate 720,664, forward strand.
TGCGTACGAGACCTTTGATAATAAGAAAGCCGCTGAATACGAGGGAATGGAATGAGTATCGAGTTTCTCAATGAATCCGGCTTCGAAGGCGTCAACGAGGAGATGCTGATTGACGTCGCCTCTTATGCCTTCGGCGCGATGGACATCAACCCCGATGCCGAGTGCACAATCACCTGCGTGGATTTGAAGACCATTGAGGATCTCCACGTGCGCTGGATGGATCTGGAAGGCCCCACCGATGTCATGAGCTTCCCCATGGATGAGCTCACCCCTGGCGCCATCGCCGGTGGCGGCCGCCCCGATGCCGCCGACCCGGGCCCGGCCATGCTGGGCGATATCGTCCTGTGCCCCGAGTTTGCCCTGCGCCAGGCGGAGGCCGCCGGCCACTCCCTAGGCCACGAGCTGGCCCTGCTTACCGTCCATGGTTGCCTGCACCTGCTGGGCTATGACCACTCCACCCCGGCCGAGGAGAAGGAAATGTTTGGCCGCCAAAACGAGCTGCTCGCGGATTGGTACGACGACGCAGCCGAGCGCGGCGTTTCCTATCAGCCCAAGCCTTCTGGCCCGAAGGCTTTTCCTGACGCTGCCGAGCGCGCCAACCTAGACAAGCAGGTTCCCGGCGGCGGAATCCCTGCGGTGGGCGAGCCACAAGATCGCCCCGAGGAATAATTTTTGTCTTTTCCTTGGTGAGCGCGCGGGCAGCGTAGCACAATGGGTAGCTATGACTATCCTTTCCATCCAGTCCCACGTCACCTACGGCCACGTTGGCAACTCCGCGGCCGTCTTTCCCCTGCAGCGCGCCGGCCATGAGGTATGGCCGGTCCACACGGTGAATTTCTCTAACCACACCGGCTACGGCGACTGGGGCGGACCGATGATTCCAGCCAGCGACGTTACCTCCATCATCGATGGCATTGAAAAGCGCGGCGCCTTCCCGCAGATCGACGCCATCCTTTCGGGCTACCAGGGCGGCGCCGACATTGCCGACGCCATCGTGGAAACCGTCCGCCGCATCAAGGCTGCCAACCCCAAAGCCCTCTACGCCTGCGACCCTGTAATGGGCAATGCCAAGTCCGGCTGCTTCGTCTCCGATGAGATCCCGCCGCTTTTGCGCGACCGCGTCGTGCCCGTCGCCGATATCATCACCCCCAACCAGTTTGAGCTGGGCTACCTCACCGATTCCGAGGTCGGCACACTTGATCAGACCCTCGCCGCAGTAAAGAAGGCGCAGGAAATCGGACCGAAGACCGTGCTGGTTACCTCCGTTAAGCGCCCTGAGACCCCTGAAGACCAGGTGGAGATGCTTGCCGTCGACGGCGACCGCGCCTTCCTCGTGTCCACGCCTCTATTGCCGTTTAAGCGCAATGGTTCCGGCGACGTCACCGCCGCCTTGTTTACCGGCCACTACACCGAGACCAGCGACGTCAAGGAGTCCCTGCGCCGCACCGCCTCCTCCGTCTATGACCTGCTGGAAAACACCTACGAGGCCGAGACTGCCGAGCTTCAACTCATCCAGTCCCAAGATGTATTCGCCCACCCGCGCATGCAGTTCCACGCAGAGGAGCTTTAGGCCTGGCCAATCGCAGCGGAGAGCCCATTGTTGCGAACCCTATCCAGTGAGAGGTTAGGTTGCCTAGCGCAGCACTGCGGCGTAATGCCACGCTAGGTCAACCCTGAAATGGCCGAGCTGAGGATGCAGCCTCAGCTCGGCTTTCTTTATCTTCTCCTTGTTTTACTTCCTGAGTCTCTCATATGAGACACCCACTCCCACCCAAAAGTGGTATGGGGCACCCTTCTCTATTAATATGGCGGCAGTCACGTTCTCATCGAGTAGAAAGAGCTCACCATGTCTAGTACCGGAAGTATCAGCGCCTCTCCCGACGGCCTGTTGATGGCCCTCATTCAGTACCCCGTCCCCGTGGTTAATACCCCGGAGGACGTCCAAGCCAGCGTGGATGAAATCTGCCGCATGGTTGCCTCCACCAAGGCGGGCTACCCAGACCTCGATCTCATTGTCTTCCCGGAATATTCTTCCTCCGGTCTCAACACCAAGATTTGGTCCTATGATGAATTCCTCATTGGTCTCGATGATCCCAAGGTAGATCAGTTCAAGCAGGCGTGTAAGGAAAATGACGTTTGGGGCGTTTTCTCCATCATGGAGCCCAACCATGAGGAAGGAAAGCCGCCATTTAATACCGCGATCATTATCAACTCCGATGGTGAGATTGCTCTGCACTACCGCAAGCTCCAGCCATGGACTCCAATTGAGCCTTGGTACCCGGGTGATTTGGGCATGCCGGTATGTGACGGCCCCAAGGGCTCCAAGCTTGCCGTGAACATTTGCCACGACGGCATGTTCCCCGAGCTGGCACGCGAGGCTGCTTATAAGGGCGCCAATGTCTATATCCGCATTTCTGGCTACTCCACGCAGACCCAGGATCAGTGGATCATGACCAATAAGACCAATGCCTTCCAGAACCTCATGTTCACCGCTTCGGTCAATCTCGCTGGCTATGACAACACCTTCTACTACTTCGGTGAAGGCAATGTCTGCAATTACGACGGCCACATGATTTCTGAGGGCCACCGCAATCCTGGCGAAATCGTCACCGCCGAAATCTTCCCTGAGCTGGCCGATAAGGCACGCATCAACTGGGGACTTGAAAACAACATCTTCAACCTGGGCAACCGCGGCTACGTTGGCTACCCCGGCGGCAAGACTGAAAACTATCTGACCTGGGTCGAGGACCTGGCCAAGGGCGAATACAAGCTCCCGTGGGCTGACGACGTCCGCATCAAGGACGGCTGGAAGTACTACCCGGACGGCCCGCAGCTTGGACCTCTGCCGGACGAGTTTAAGTAAGAGCCGCTAAAACACGCCTAAGCCCTGCACCCGTTTCGATGGGTGCAGGGCGTTGTCATTGGTTAGTGCCTTATCTTCCTGTTCTTAATACTCGTAGCCTTCAACCGTGCCCGTATCAGAATCGGTTGGAGCATCTGTAGCTGCGTCAGACTCTGGCACGTATCCCGCATCTACGTCGCTGTAGTCATCAAAAGAGTCTGAATCTGAAGGCGGAAGACCTCCATTGCACAGATCGGCCCATTCCTCGGGGTACTTATACCGGCCGTCTAGACTGCCGCACACTCCTTCTGCGCGTGCAGATCGGCGGTGAGCGGGTGTGTCACACAGCTCCGTGGGCCTTTGCGTGCCGTCAGAAAATGTACCGAGGATGGTCAGGTTTCCCGGATCGCAATACAGCAACTCCGGCTCCGCAGCTGCAGCCTCGGCCTGGGTCTCTGGCTCTGCAGCAACGCTATGTGCAGGTTCTTCAGGCATGCTCTCTTCGCTGCTGCTGGTGGCGGCAGAAGAGGCCGTACTCGAAGAACTGGTGGCGGACGAAGAAGAGGTCGTCGCAGAGGTAGTGCTCGTCTCTGCTGATGGCTCGGAATCGGGTGAGGAGCAGGCGGAGAGGAAGAGGGTAAGAGCAGCGCCAAAAATGAGCGCAGGAGAGGTGCGGGACATGAAGGAGCCTTTCGGGGAGGCAGCACGGTTTGTGCTGGGGAGAAGAGGTTTCTCCATAGATTAATCCTATTCTGTGCCGCTGGTAGAAATTGGCCGTGAACTAATCGGAGATTTTGGCTCTGTGGGCTATTATTGCGGGTAATGAGTTCTGATTTTGATGCACAGTTTGATGCGGCATTCGAGGGTCTTCCGGAAGACCCCGATGATGCCGTGCCGGAAGGCGCCGAGAATGCGGCCGCCCCGCTTGATTATTCGCAGTACACCGACACCCCGGAAGGATTCCGTTCCGGCTTCGTGTCCTTTGTCGGCCGCCCGAATACCGGTAAATCGACGCTGACCAATGCCCTGGTAGGTCAGAAGATTGCGATTACGGCCGACCAGCCGGAGACCACCCGCCACACCATCCGTGGCTTGGTGCACCGCGAAGACGCCCAAGTTATCGTCGTGGATACGCCGGGCCTGCACCGTCCGCGCACCCTGTTGGGTGAGCGCCTCAATGAGGTAGTCAAGGATACCTACGCCGATGTGGATGTCATTGGCCTGACCATCCCGGCCGATGAAAAGATTGGCCCGGGTGACCGCTGGATCCTGGACAACGTGCGCTCCATTGCGCCGAAGACGCCGATCATCGGCATCGTCACCAAGCTGGATAAGGCCAGCAAAGACCAGGTAGGCGCACAGCTTTTGGCCCTGCACGAGCTACTTTCCCAAGATGACCCGAATGCGGTAGTCATCCCGGTGTCCTCCAAGGAAGGTGTACAGCTCGATGAGCTCGTGCAGGTCATCGTGGATCACCTGCCAGAAGGCCCGAAGTTTTACCCGGATGATCACATCACCGATGAGGGCCAGGAAAAGCGCATCGAGGAACTCATTCGTGAGGCTGCATTATCCGGCTTGAAGGCGGAGCTGCCGCACTCGGTGGCGGTGCAGGTGGATGAGATGTTGCCCTCGCGCACCCGTGAGGGCGTGCTGGATATCCACGCCATTTTGTATCTGGAGCGGCCTGGCCAAAAGCGCATTATCGAAGGCAAGGATGGCCTGCGCTTCCGCCGCATTGTGGGCAATGCCCGCAAGGAAATCATCGAGTTGCTGGGCCAGAACGTTTACCTAGACTTGCGCATTAAAGTGCTGAAAAACTGGCAGTCAGACCCGAAGTCGCTGGGCAGGCTCGGGTTTTAAACCACTATGCGCGAGAACTATCGTGACCGCGCAGTGGTCATCCGCACCTATGATTTTGGCGAGGCCGATCGCGTCATTGTCCTGCTCACCCGCGATCACGGCCTCGTGCGTGCGGTGGCCAAGGGCGTGCGCCGCGCGAAGTCCCGCTTTGGCTCGCGCCTGCAGCTCTTCGTCAACCTCGATGTCCAGCTGTATGTGGGCAAAAATCTAGCCACCATTTCCCAGGCGGATACGGTGGATTACTTTGGCGCGCGCCTAATCGAGGACTATGAGCGCTACACGGCCGCGTGCGCGGTATTGGAATCGGCAGAGCGGCTTGCGTTTGCCGACGCCGCCCACGACCCCTACCTCTACGAATCCGTCACCGCGACCTTGGAGCGGCTGCAAACCGCGGACCCAACCATGACTCTGGATGCCTTCTTGCTGCAGGCGATGGCGCATGCCGGTTGGGCACCGAGCCTTTTCAACTGTGCTCAATGCAACCGTCCCGGCCCGCACCACGCCTTTCATCCGGCAGTCGGCGGGGCGGCGTGCCACGAATGCCGGCCTCCGGGTGCCGCGGAGGTGGATCCGGAAACGCTGCATCACCTGTGGCTTTTAGCGCATAACTACCCGACGAATCCCACGAATGCCCAAAAGCAGGAGGGGCATCGGCTAGCGCGGGCGCACCTGCAGTGGCATATGGAGCGCAATGTTTCCGCATTGCAGGTTATGGAGCAGTAGAATATAGCCCGTGATTACGCCAGACCCGAACCGCACTTTGACCCCACCGAATATTCCGGATGAGTTCATGCCCCGCCACATTGCGCTGGTTATGGACGGTAATGGCCGCTGGGCCCAGGAAAAAGGCATGAAGCGCACCGAGGGACATAGGCGCGGCGAAGCCGTGCTTCTTGACGTCGTCGATGCCTGCCTTGCCGCCGGCGTTCCTTACCTTTCTGCCTACGCGTTCTCCACCGAGAATTGGCGCCGCAGCCCCGAGGAGGTCCGCTTCCTTATGGGCTTTAACCGCGATGTGCTGCGCCGCCAGCGTGAGTGGCTCAATGAGCGCGGCGTGCGCGTGGTGTGGGCTGGGCGCCGCCCGCGCCTATGGCGCTCAGTGATTAAGGAGCTTGAGGCTGCCCAAGAGCTGACCAAAGATAACACCAAGATGACCTTGGCCATGTGCGTGAACTACGGCGGTAGGGCAGAGCTGGTGGATGGTTTCCGGGACATCGCCAAGCAGGTTGCAGCCGGCGAGCTCAACCCGCGCGATATTAGGGAAGAAACCATAGCCCAGCATCTCTATGACCCGGGCATGCCGGATGTGGATCTTTTCCTGCGCCCCTCCGGTGAGAAGCGCACCTCTAACTTCCTGCTGTGGCAGTCGGCTTATGCGGAGATGATTTACCAGGATAAGCTCTTCCCAGATTTCACCCCGGAGGATCTCTTTGCCGCCATCGAGGAATACGCGCGGCGCGACCGCCGTTTCGGTGGCGTCAAGAAGTAAAAGCCAAGCGGCGAAGCGGTGTGCGTTTATATCCTGGGGATAAAGATATCCTCGATGCGGCAGGAAAAGTGGCGCGCGATCTGAAATGCGAGGGGGAGCGAAGGATCGTAGCGCCCTTTTTCAATACTGATTATCGTTTGGCGCGATACGCCTAGCTCGGTGGCCAATCCTTGCTGCGAGAGGCCTCGGCTTTCGCGAATTTCTTTAAGCCGGTTGTCCATGGCTTAACTCGCTGCCCGCTTGTGGGCGAAGTAGCTAATGCCAAAGGTTCCGGTGACAAAGATTCCCAGGATCATCGTGAGCAGGGTGCCGGAAACCTGAAACTCCCAAAAAGAAGAGACGACGCCTAGGCCACCAATTCCAAAGAGCATGGCGTGCAGGGTGTTTTCGGAGGCTTGCGAATACCAATGGGATTCGATGGAATTTTCCGGATCGGGTGTTGCCCCACGGATGGTGTCCCGATCCACCATGAATCCCCAGCTAGCCGCCGTAGCTACAGGAAATAGGCACAGTGCGTACACGGCAAACGCTAGTAGCGGTGAATCATCGTGTACGAATGCGGCTACGATGGCACCGGCGGCTGCAGCGAGGCTCGCGCCAGCCGCAACGGATAGTGTGAGGAGTTTGGTTTGGGTGCCACCAAACTTGGGGCGGCCAAAGCGGGTGGTCTGCAAGGAAGCCTCCTGTAACCAGTGGTTGTAAAGTGTGCTTGACATCCATCGTATGTTAAGCGTCCTTTACTGTAAAGGCTGCTTTACCTTTCGGGCTCAATTCATTCTTGAGGATGAGTGGAGGCCTTTTAGGGTAGGGGCATGGCAGAAGACGACATCAAGCTAAAAGGCGCATTTATCGGAATAGTGGCCATTATTGCCATGGATGTTCTATTGGTAGTGACAGTTTTTGTCATGATGAAGGCCGGCTTGGCTACGCGTGGGTTGGGTACGGTTATGCCCGTTGCGCTTGCGCTTTCAGTGGTGGTGCCGACGGCGGCATTGGTGTATTACCTCAAGCGGCGGAGAATTAGTCTCGGCCTTGTTCCCTTGGGTCGACGTGGTTGGCACTTACTGTGGCAGGCGCCCCTTGTGATTCTGGCGGCTGGGGCAGCTGCTGCGATGGTGGGGCCACTATTGGGGTTATCGCCATCGGAAAATGCATCCGCAGCTGATGGGCGCGGTGTGATGGTTGTCGTTTCTTTGGCTTGCTACCTTTTACTGGCACCGCTGGTGGAAGAAATTGTGTTTCGCCGCCTGCTGATGGGGTACTTGGATCGGAGCGTCCCAGCGTTTGCCAGCGTGGTCCTCAGCTCGCTGTTATTTGGTGTTGCCCATATTGCGCCGCCGGTGATGGTGTATGCGACTTTTCTAGGAATGGGGTGCGCCCTAGTAACTCGTTTTCACAATTCGCTGCGTGCAGGCTTTATTGTGCACTTGGTCAATAATGTGGTCGTGCAGTTGATTGCGGTCTCGGCGCTATAGCCGTGGCGTGTAACGCGCTGCCACTGTGCGTGACAAAAGAAAACCTCAGGCTCCGGGGTGGAGACTGAGGCTAGGGGGAGTGGCTTCGCTAGGCGGAGCGAGGATGCCTACGCGGAGGCGGCGCAGTCGCTGCAGATGCCAAAGACCTCGGCATCGTGGCCGGTGAGCTCGAAGCCATAGTCCTTCGCTACGGAGGTGGCCCACTTTTCAATCGGGCCGCCGTCGATCTCCTCGGTGCGGCCACACTTGGTGCATACCAAGTGGTGGTGATGGGCATCGGTCTCGCAGTGGCGGTAGAGGGTTTCGCCATTGGGCATGTGGAGCGCGTCCACTGCGTCGATATCAGTCAGGGACTGCAGGGTGCGGTACACGGTGGTCAGGCCCACCTTCTCCTCGCGCTCTTGAAGCTCGTGGTAGATCTCCTTAGCGGAGGAGAATTTCTCCATTTCCCGGAGCACCTCGACGACTGCGGTGCGCTGCTTGGTATTGCGCGCGCCTAGTTTGGGAATACTGTCGTGTAAAGCCATGCTCTTAACATTATCAATAGTTTTTCAACAACTGCACAGTCAGGCGGCTTTATATGCAGGAGGGGAGGGGCTAGGAGGCGATCCTGGCGGCGTCGGCAAGCAGGTCCAAAACGCGCGGCGCAATGAGCGAGTAGGTTACCTCGCGGCCGCTGCGCTCGGAGTCCACGATGCCTGCCTGCTTGAGCACGCGCAGGTGCTGGCTGATAAGGGGCTGGGACTTGCCGGTGGCCTTGACCAGCTCATGGACAAAGTGATCGCGCTCGGCCAAGCGGGAGATGATTGCGATGCGTAGGGGCGAATCGAGGGCAGCGATAACGCCGGCAGCCGCAGAAGTATTTGGGGCCTTGTAAGTGGTCGTCATAGGGAATGTCACCTTCAATTAAATACCTATTACCTGTCGGGTATCCTTATATTACCCGATACTTGCAATACGTTGTATTTATTTCAGATTAAATTCATGCCCCAATCCCACCGCCGAGAAGCGCTACGGGTTAGACTGAACGAGATTGTCAAGACTGTCCCCTACCAGAGGAGTCCGAAAACTAATGGCATCCGTCATCGATACCGTTGTAAACCTGTGTAAGCGCCGCGGCTTGGTCTACCAGGCAGGTGAAATTTACGGCGGTTCCCGCTCCGCGTGGGACTACGGCCCTCTTGGTGTAGAGCTCAAGGAAAACATCAAGCGCCAGTGGTGGCGCCACATGGTGCAGTCCCGCGCAGACGTCGTGGGCGTAGATACCTCCGTCATCCAGCCGCGTCAGGTCTGGGTATCCTCCGGTCACGTCGAGGTCTTTTCTGACCCGCTGGTGGAATCCCGCCACACCGGCAAGCGTTACCGCGCGGACGACCTGATTGAGGCCTACGAGGAAAAGCATGGTCACGAGCCAGAAAACGGCCTGGCAGATATCAATGACCCGGAGACTGGCCAGCCGGGTGACTGGACCGAACCGAAGGCCTTCTCCGGCCTGCTTAAGACCTTCCTGGGCCCGGTGGACGATGAGCAGGGCCTGCACTACCTGCGCCCGGAGACCGCACAGGGCATCTTCGTTAACTTCAAGAATGTGATGACCTCGTCGCGCATGAAGCCGCCGTTTGGCATCGCGAATATCGGCAAGTCTTTCCGCAACGAGATCACCCCGGGCAACTTCATTTTCCGTACCCGCGAGTTCGAGCAGATGGAGATGGAGTTCTTCGTTAAGCCGGGCGAGGACGAAGAGTGGCACCAGTACTGGATTGATGACCGCTACAACTGGTACGTGGACCTGGGCATCAAGGAAGAAAACCTGCGCCTGTACGAGCACCCGAAGGAAAAGCTCTCCCACTACTCCAAGCGCACCGTGGACGTGGAGTACGCCTTTGGCTTCAAGGGCTCCAAGTGGGGCGAGCTGGAAGGCGTGGCCAACCGCACGGACTATGACCTGTCCGTTCACGCCAAGGGCTCGGGCGAGGACCTGTCCTACTACGACCAGGCCAATGACGAGCGCTGGATTCCGTACGTCATCGAGCCGGCCGCCGGCCTGGGCCGTTCTATGATGGCCTTCCTGGTGGATGCCTACGACGAGGAAGAGGCTCCGAACGCCAAGGGCGGCACCGATAAGCGCGTGGTCCTGCGCTTGGACCGCCGCCTGGCACCGATCAAGGTGGCCGTACTGCCGCTGTCCAAGAAGGAAGAGCTTTCCGAGCCGGCCCGCAAGCTGGCCGATAAGCTGCGCGCACACTGGAACGTGGACTTTGACGTCTCCGGTGCTATCGGCCGCCGCTACCGCCGCCAGGATGAGATCGGTACCCCGTTCTGCGTCACCTTCGACTTCGACACCCTCGATGATGATGCCGTGACCGTGCGAGAGCGCGACACCATGGAGCAAGAGCGCGTGAAGCTCGAGGACCTCGAGGCATACCTCGCCTCCCGCCTGATTGGGTGCTAGGAATGCATTACACCAGCTGGGATCGCTCTGACCGCGCAAAACCCGTGCTCTTGGCCGAGGATGGTCCGGAGCAGCTCGGTGTATTCTCGGAGCATTCCGCGGAGGTGGACGGGCATTTCTGGCGCACCGAGGTCAGTGATCTAGGCGCCTCTGCCACGCTTGCCGATGGCTCCATCTACCGCCTCGCCGGCCGCCTCGGCCGCGATAAGCGCCTAGAGGCATCGCTCAACGGCCGCACTTTTCACTTCGTTAATGAAAATAGCGGCGACTGGATCATCGATGATGTCGATGATGAAAAGGTAGGGCAGTTCTCCGCGCGAAACTCCGGCGTGCGCAAGTCCATCCTCGAATTCGAGCACGATGCCGAAGGACTCACCACAGCCGAGATCGCCGGTTTGAGCTGGTTTACCCGCGTCATCCTGGACGCTAATACCCAAGGCAAAGCCTGGGCGTGGATCATCACCTTGGTCCTCGCTTCCATCGTGGCCCTCGTCGCGCTTTTCATCTTCTAATGACTGTGCAGTGGACTTGGCGCGCGGACGTGCTCACCAACGCCATGGGGGAGCAACTGGCTTCCGTGCGCGATGGTGTGCTCACCACCGCGGGCGGGGAGCGCCTTTCCTTAGAATCCTCGCTGGATTCTTCCTCCCCGCGCTTTTTCTTGCGCGCGCAGACCGCGGCGGGCGCGGGCGAGGATTTCTCGGTCTCCCAGGCCGGGATTACCATCACCCGCCTGCGTGCGGCCTGCGGGGAGCGCGAGTACCTGCTAGAACGCCGCAACCCTTTCCGCCGCGAGCGCCGCATCGTAGCTCGCCGCTCGGGCGCCGAGGTCGCCAGCACCGCCCCAGCCGGAAACGGGCTGCAGGTGAGGGTGGGCGAGCTGCCCGAGCTCGACGCCATATTCTTGAGCTACGCCTGCGCGCTTCTCGACGCCACCCCGCGCACCCTGCGCACCTAGCCCCGCGCCACCAACGAAGGTGCCACCCACGGGGTGAGACGGGGCGGTCTTTGCTCGGCTAGAAGGAGCCGCCGCGGAAGCCGCCTCCGTCGCCTCCGCCGAAGTCTCCGCCGCCAAAGCTGCCCCCACCGAAGCCACCGCCTCCGAAACCGCCACCGAAGCCGCGGCCGCCGCCGAGCATTTGGCCAAGGACCATACCGGTAACGATATTGCCGGCGGCATTGCCCATTTGCTGGCGCTGCTGGCGGCGACGGTGCTCGTCAATGTCATCCTTGGCGCGCTGCAGCGCTGCCTGGGCCGCGGCTACCGCTTCTCGGGAGGACTGCAGGGCGGCGCGGATATCGCTGCGCTCGGTGTGGAGGGCTTGGGCGTGGAGACGTTTGGCGTCGGCAAGCGCGGTGCGTGCGCCCGAGCCGATGATGCGCCCGCGGGAGGAGATGAGGTCCTCCGCGGCCTGAATATTGGATTCCGCCACGGAAATCTGCTGGCGGAAGAGATCAAGTTGGCGCGCGTGGGTGGAGGTCTTTTCCCGCACGCGGTCAAGCGCCTCATCCAGCTGCGTGTCAATAGAAGTAAGCGCGGTGTGCTGGCCTAGCGGATCCTGCTGGCCGTGGGCTTTGGCCTCAGTGACTGCGGTGCCGGCGCGGCCGAGCAGTTCCTCGAGCGCGTTCCAATCCGCAGTGGTTCCCTGGGCCTTGCCTTGGCGCTCGAGCTCGCGAGCCTCGTCGATTTCGCCTTCGACCTCGGCAATGAGGGACTCGAGGTTAGCGCGGGCGGTGGCGATATTCTCCTCGGCGTTTTCCACGCCAGAAATTAGGCGATCCGTCATCGCGCAGGCATGTTCACTATCGCGGATGAGCCCCACCAGCGGGCCCTGCTGACCGGCCGGCTGGGCCTGGACCCCGCGGGCCTTTTCTAGCAGCTTTTCTGCCTCATCAAGCGAAGCGGCGGCAAGCTCCGGGTTATCGGCAATGGAGGACAAAACGTGTTCGTCATAGTTGCCTTTCAACCGGGCTAACGTGGATTCGGCCTCCGGTAGGCGGGCGCGCAGGCCCACGGTGCGCTGGGTGAGCTCGTCCAGTTTTTCATCGGAGTGGATAAGCAGGTCGCGCATCTGGGCAAATTCCGCGGCCTGGGCATCCAGGGCATCATCGGCCTGACCACAGGAAGAGACGATGTCCACGAGCATCTGGCGGCGTTCGGCTGGGGACTCCGGAACGGCGTCATCGAGGTGCTGGCGTAGGTGGAAGGCCTTTTGCAGGGTAGAAGTGGAGTGGTTCATGGCCTTGGTAAACGGGCGCACGCGCTCTGGACCAAACTCCGAAAGCGCGATATTGAGCTCCTCCTTGCCGCGGCGGATGGACTCATCGGTAGAGACCAGCTCTTCCTGCGCCAGCTGCTCCAAGGTCTCTAGTGACAAACGGTTGAGTTGATCGGTATCGCCCGGGGCGATTTCGCGGGCCGACTCGAGTGTTTGCGCCTTATTCTTCTTAGTATTGCGGCGGGAGTAGTACATGATGCCGCCACCTGCGGCGACGATGGCGGCCGCGCCGCCGCCCAGCCACGCTAGGCCGGAAGAATCGGAAGAGTTGGAGCTGCTGGTGTTGCCCAGGGCGGCGTCGGCAAGCGCGAGGGCGGAAGCACCGTACTCATCGCTGGTCAGCTTGTCATAGGCGGCGTCATACATCTGGTCGAGCCGGCCCTTGGGCCAATCTTTGCCCGTCTGCACGCCCATTTTGCGGTCATCGACGGACAGGACATACACCGCAGAGTTTTCCCCCTTGTCCTTGACCACTTGGGCGGCATAGCTTTCCGGATCCGTATCTAGCTTATTGGTGATGTAAACAAAGAGTACCCGGTGCTCGTCCTTTTGCAGCTGGCCAATCTTTTCTCTCAGCTCGGCCTTTTCTTGGGTGCTTAAAACGCCCGCGTCATCGGTAACCTTCTCCTTAAGGGGGGCCGTACCGGTGCCCTGCGCCACGGTGGTGGTTTCAGCGGCAAAGGCAGAGCCCGCACCGATGGAGGTGCAGCCCAAGATGAAAGCGGCGATGGCCGCGCGGCCCAAACGTGCACTCAAATTCATGCCCACCACTTTACCGGCTCCGCTTAGCTCTTCGACGGGTAGTGTAATGGGGCAGTGAAGTACGTAATTGTTTTAGGCACCGCCCAATATGACGGCCGGCCCTCCCGCATCCTTGCCGGACGCCTGCGCCATGCCGGGGAGCTAGCCACCGCCGAGGGCCTGGAAGTTATTACCGTGGGCGGCAAGCTACCCGGCGATAGGTTTACCGAGGCCGGCGTCGGCCGCACCTTCCTGCGCGAGCACTACCCGCACCTGACCGTCCACGCGGTGGAGCAGGGGCTAGATACCCGCAGCTCCCTGAAAGCGGCCAAAGAAGCCTTCGCGCTTTCCGACGCAACCATCATCACCGATCCCCTCCACCGCCTGCGCACCGCACTCATCGCCCGCCAGGAAGGACTAAAAGCCACCGTATCCGGCACGCCGTATTACCCAGCCGCACGCTTTTCCACACCCTGGTGGCGCTACCTTGCCCACGAAACCGGTGGCGTGGCCTACGCGCTGGTAGCAGGACTTTTGCCCCCGCGCGGTGCCGCCGCACTGCGCAATGGGTTCTACCGCGTGGAGCAGCTCCTGCGCCCGAATCAAAAGCTGCGGCATCAGACGATTGAGCAGGAAGATAGGGATTCTTTTCCCCGGCGATAAGAAGCATCGCATGATATTTTTTAAGCTGCCGATACATTTCTAGGGAAAAAGGGTTTCTTTTCCGTTAAATCTGGAAATAACACCGAGCCATGTCGGCCAGCGCTGAAATGCTACGAAGACTCAGGAGGAAAGCGTGTTAAAACTGGAGAACCTGTCTGTAAAGCTAAGCAGGAAAAGTAGCCCGCTATTCTCTATCGACTCTGTGCATGAGCCAGGTACCCTCACTTGGATTCGAGGCGCCTCTGGGTCCGGCAAATCCACACTGCTTCGCGTTATCTCTGGACTCCAGAAGCCAACATCAGGAACCGTCAGTATTTTCGGACATGATTTATGGAGCTCTTCTGCTCGAAATAGAGATAGGCTTCGAGCTAAATCGATGGGAATAGTGTTTCAAGATTCCGGCGTAGTGCCCTGTTTGACAATCGACGAAAACCTTTCCTTCGCACAAGGGCTAAGCGGAGCCACTGCGGACTCGGACGCTAATAGTGTGATGTCTATGGAGTTTTTGGACACGGAGTCTAATGGATTTTTGGACGGGGAGTCCAGATAGTTTTTGGTCACGGAGTCCAAAGACTTCCTTGTCGTGATGTCTCAAGACTTTTTGGACAGTCGGTGGGTTGGAATACCAAGATGGCTATTTCAACCCATCTCCGCAAGAAAATAGCGGACTTCGACCCAGTAAGAGACGGACGAACCGTCACCCAATTCTGCAAGGATATTGGCGTATCTCGCCAAACCTATGCCAACATCAAACGCCGCGTTGAACAACGCGGCCGTGCAGGCATCCTGCCTGACTCCACCGCCCCGCATTCCCCAGCCAGAATCTACGATGATCACCTTCGTCAGAAAGTCATCACAGCTCGATCAGTGCTCAAGGCCCAGGGACGTGACTATGGCCCGTGGTCAATCTATTACTACCTCATTGATGACCTTGGTTTAGAGCACCCACCGGCACGGTCTACGATTGCGCTTTGGCTCCACGAAGCTGGTGTTGCTGAGGCCAATGCCCGTAAACGTCCTCGTAAAAGCTATAAACTCTGGGCACGCGATAAGGTCGATGAGCTGTGGCAACTCGACGGGTTTGTCTACCGACTCTTTGACACTCCACATACCCAGATCACTATCTACCAGCTGGTTGATGATGCCAGCCGGTTTGATCTGGGCTCACAAGCCTTCGCCGCCAAAGAAAACGGATTCGATGCTCGCACTACCTTGGCCGCAGCAATAGAAACGTATGGTCGCCCGCAGGAACTTTTGACCGATAACGGTGAAGCTTTTGCCACCTATCACCGGGGCCGATTGTCCGATACCGAGCGCTGGCTCGCCGCCCAAGGTATCTGGTCCATTGCAGGTTTTGGCCCGCAAACCCAAGGCAAAGATGAACGCTCGCATCAAACCATGACCAAGTTTCTCGATGCACGCCAACCTACGACACTTCAGCACGTCCAACAGCTGTTGGACGACTACCGCGAGTTTTACAACACCAGGCGCCGCCATCAAGGCCTGTTAGTCGGCAAAATGCACATCACTCCAGCCCAAGCCCGTGAGCACTTCGCCCACGCTCAATCCCCAACACAACCCATTGACCCGGATATGCTGTGGGCCAAGATTGTGAAGTCATACCGGGATACACACTCAGAAAGCGCGATACACCACGAGCATCGTATCGAGAATGGGGTTAAAGAGGCGATGGCGCCGGTTGTGGGAGAAGTTGCAGCTTCTCCCACAACCATCGATGACGATAACGAACCAATCCAGCAAGAATCATCTCCTACCGTCAGTCCCACCGTAGACGGTCTATCCGCCCAGTCAAGCAACGCCTGGGGTATCCCCGACACACTGTGGATCAACAAAAGCGGAGTGGTGCGCATCCTGGGCTATGGATTCTATGTAGGACTCCGGTTTAAAAACCGGCTCATATACAGCCACGTTACCGATGACACCGCTGAGTTCTTCACTGATCATGATGGTGAAGCACTGTTTTCATTCCCACTGCCCATCAAGCTACTTGAGCGTCCAGCCGGCGGACAGATCAACATCGGGCATGTCGAAGGAATGTGGCACCGCCGACCACCAGAGATCAAACCAATCCTGTCGCGTCCGCGCCCGTCGAGACGAAAGAAACCATAACCGGTAAGACGAGCTAGAGACTGTCCAAAAACACCAAAGACTCCCTGCCCAAAAAGCAGGGAGACTCCACGTCCAAAAAGTCATTGGACTCCTAGCCCAAAAAGTTACTGGACTCCGTGTCCAAAAAGTCCATGGACATAACACTCGGACGCTAATAGCTCTTTGCTAGCTCAACTCAATATGAGTGAATACGGAGCCTCTCTACCGCACGAGCTTTCAGGGGGACAACGCCAACGCGCGGCCATAGCAACGGCAATGTCTAAAAAGCCCCAACTCATTTTCGCAGACGAACCAACGAGTGCATTGGATGAGGACAACACATATTCAGTGTTGCGATATCTGCATAATTACATAGTAAGAAACCACGCAATCGCCTTGGTAGTTTCCCACGATGACCGTTTAGCGCAGTTTTGTGATCAGGTTTTGGAAATCGGGGTAAACCAATGAATTTTCGCGCTGTGGAAGCGAAGATCCGTAAGAGCACTTTTGTGGAGAGTATCCCGTTACTAGCTACCTCGTTTGTGCTCTTCTTCTTTGTCTGTCTGTTAGTCTCCACAGTAGCGGCGGACAAGGTAGCCGAATCTATGTCAATGGGGCTGATGTATTCAGCTATCATATCCACCATTCCCTTTGCTTTGGCACTCAAATATTGCTTTAGGCATGTGGTGGAGGGGAGGCGCCACCACTATGAGGCGCTTCGTTTATTTGGGTTAACATTAAAACGAATTCGCCGAGTGCTATTCCTTGAGCTACTTACGGTTTATTTTTTCTTTTCAATAGTTAGCGCAGTTCTGGTTCCAGTGCTGATGAAGCCAATCTTCCTGGTTCTGTATTCGGGTTTTGGCATTGATCTTCCTCAAGGACTCCCCTCACCACTACTCGTCGCTGTGATCTCATGGTGCGCTATCGTTTGTCTGAGCTTCGTTCCTTTCCAACAGGAAACGAGAGTTTTGGAGGATTTGAGCCAAGGCCCAACTCGCATAGATCCAACTCCAAGGAATCCGCGGGCTGCAGAACTCCTTCGATATCCGCTGGGGATAGCAGCCTGTGTTGTATTGCTAGTGGGATTTGTGGCGATGCCCCAGGCGGATCCATCTAGTAGTTGGCCGTTTATTTTCGTCTACTGCGTGCCCTTCTTGGTGAGTGCTGCCTCTGTATTTGTCTACGCGGTTGTCTTATATTCCACCGAATACCTCTCCCTCAAGTTTGGGGGATGGAATCCTCCGATTTTGGGAGTCCGATATGCGCGATCTTTTATCGCCACCACCATATTGCGGGTCTCTTGTATTTTTATCTTGTTTCCCATTATTCCTTTTATTGCGAATGATTCGGCACTCTACTCAGCAAGGGAAGAATTAGCTGACAATGTGAAGAACGTGTATGTAGGGTCGCCGCAGGATGGACAAACTATCAGCACATCCACTGCCCAAAACATTTGTCAGGATCACGCCGCAGATTGCCTAGGAGTTCTTAGCTGGGTGCCTGCTGACCAAGACTCGGAAGAGCTCCAACCTTCCACCATGGAAGAAGGCGCTGTCTTTGCGCTGGTAGAAGATCGGGACGGAACAGTAAGTTCCTTGGTTAATGACCGAGAGGTAGTTGAGACGGAACCCCGATCGCCGTTTGACCAAACGTGGATGCGGCCATGGGATAAAACCTTTAATTCTGAAGCCGATCCTTCTTGGGGAACGGGCGAAAGGCAAGACGAAGGTTATGCTGTAGCCATTTTTTCGAAGCAAGTGGAATTGAGCGACAGTCAAGAGATGGAGGTTGTAGGCGCTCAGCAATGGGCAGAAAACCTACCTTCAACGTTGCTTTATGGTCCAAACGGTACCGGTACAAGCGAATTTATTCCGTTGTTCGCCTACGTGATTGTTGGGGGAGCAGTTCTCATCTTCGGCCTGGCCTTAGCACAACAAGGTCGGCTTATCCGCTTCACTAAAACCATTTGGGAACAAGGCGTCTCAGTTGCTGAAGCGCACAGGAACAGGAAATTGGCTAATTGTTTGCCTTCGGCTTTTGCTCTGGCCTTATCGCTAGGATCAGCCGCTCTACTGGGCACATATATGCATTCTTATATAGCGCATAAACTTGTACTGCACTTTCCGGCTGTTCCGTTTGGACTCATACTTTTCTTGGTGGTGGTTGTGGGCTTGGCAGCGGTGGGCAGCAACTTTGTGAAAGGCCCGCGGCCTGCTAAAAACTAGGCGGCCACGTTGCTCACCCAAAAGGCCAGTTCACGGAATAAACTTGGGGCGTGTCCTATTCTTATTCCACGCCCGACTTCGCCCGCTTGGCCGATGAAAAGCCGAAGGGCTCAGCCTTCCATTCCGTGGAAGAACATCGCGGCGTCTTTGCCCGCGACCGCGCCCGTGTGCTGCACTCGGCAGCCCTGCGGCGCTTGGCCGATAAAACTCAGGTCGTCGGTCCGCGCGATGGCGATACTCCACGCACCCGCCTGACCCACTCCCTGGAGGTGGGCCAAATTGCGCGGAGCATCGGTGCTGGACTCGGACTCGACCCTGACCTATGCGATATGGCGGGGCTTACCCATGACATCGGCCACCCACCCTATGGGCACAATGGCGAAAATGCGCTCAACGAGGTTGCCCTCAACGGCTTTGAAGGCAACGCGCAGACCCTGCGCATCCTCACTCGCCTAGAACCCAAGGTCATCGTGGACGATGCCAGCGGCGTGCCGCAAAGCTTCGGCCTCAACCTCACCCGCGCCGCCCTCGACGGTGCCTGCAAATACCCCTGGACCAAGACCAATCCCGATGGCAGCACCAACCGCAAATACGGCGCCTATGACGAGGACGCGGGTCTGCTCGAGTGGCTGCGCGAGGGCCATAGCGATAATCGAAAATGCATCGAAGCCCAGGTCATGGACTGGTCCGATGACATCGCCTACTCCGTGCATGACGTGGAAGACGGCATTATTTCCCGGCGCATCTCCCTTAATGTGCTCTGGGATCTAGTTGAGCTAGCCCAGCTGGCAGAAAAGGGCGCTAAGGCCTTTGGCGGCACGGCCGACGAGCTTTTAGAGGCGGCTGATAGCCTGCGCAACTTAAGCGTCATCAATGCCGTCGGCGATTTTGATTACTCCTTGCGCGACTATGCCAACCTGAAGAAGATGACCTCTGAGCTCGTGGGCCGTTATGTCGGCGCGACCGTCGGCGCCACCAGCGAGGCCAATGCCGAGCTCATCGCCTCCAATACCCTTGGCCGCATGCATGGCGACCTCGTTGTGCCCAAGCAAGCCGAGGCCGAGGTCAAGCTGCTTAAAACCATCGCGGTCCTCTACGTCATGGACGAGCCCGCCCACCTTGCCCGCCAGGACCGTCAACGCGAGCGCATCTACCGCGTCTACGATTACCTCGTCGCCGGCGCCCCTGGTTCTTTGGATGCCACCTTTCGGCTGTGGTGGGAGCAAGCCGAAACCGACGCCGCCCGCGACCGCGCCATCATCGACCAAATTGCGTCTATGACCGAATCGCGCCTCGAGCGCCTGGCCCGCCGGAGTGCGGAGCTGTCTGGGTTCCTCAGCTAAACCTGGCTTACCCACCACCGCGCTAGAGTTAGGTCGAGACTCATCAGGCCGATCTGAGCGCGAAAAGGCCGAATTGAGAGCTCAAAACCCTCAATTCGGCCTCATATCTATGGACCTAACGCCTCAGCTCCCGCTCCAGCCCCAGGGCCCGAGTCGCTAGCGCACCAACGCGACACCTTGGTCCTCGAGCACGCTAGCTACCGCCGCTAGGTCCTCGCCTTCGATATCCATATTGGAGGCAACGATGACGCTGGTGCGCTGCTCGCGTAGGAAATCCGCTAGGTCATCGAGGTTGCGCGGGCCGCAGTCTTCGCAGCCGCGGGTGCGGCCGAGTGCGTTAAAGAAGTCCGCGCGAGTGCGGATGCGTTCAGTGATGAGGATGCGTCGCATGATTACTCCTCTGCGTCCGGGATAGAACAGAAGCTTTCATAGTGGTCATCGGTGTAGTACCACACGTCTGGGTCGGTCTCGCTGCCGCCACCGGTGATGATGCGGCGGGCACCGCGGTTGTGGCTGCCTGGGGTTTCTACCGTGTATTCGCGGTAGTAATTCTTGTCCTGCTGAGGCAGCCGGCCCTCGTAATTGCCAAAGCGGGCGTTGTCATTATCCGGGTAGTCGTAGGGGCCACCGGCCAAGATATCGTCCGCGGTGTCTTTGGCCTCGGCGGGTAGGGAAGACATCGTGCAGGTATCGGCGTCGCCAGTCGCGGCCGCTTGTGTCGACTCAGAAGTGGAGGAAGCAGCGGAATCACCATCGCCGCCGAGGTCGAAACCGAAATAGCTTGCTACGACGACAAGCGCAAGGCCACCGAGGGCAACAGGGAGCGATTTCTTGGACGCTTTGGACTTGGGCATACCTTTATTGTTGCAGGTGCGGCGCTAAAAGTGGAAATCGGCCCGAGACAATGGTGAGGTCAAAAATTGCCCCGTCACGGGGGTAGGTAACAGTATGTGGAAAGCACCCCAACAGAGGGTAATTTGCGTCCAAACTGTGAACCCTGTTCAACGTCACCATCCTGCCCTAGGCAGTTAAGCGTTCCCACCGCGCGCGGGGTAGTCTGTACGCATGGCAAAAGGCAGAATTCCGGACAGCGACATCCAAGCTATCCGTGAACGCGCGCCTTTAGAAGAGATCGTCGGCGAGTACGTGCAGCTCAAGCCCGCCGGGCACGATTCCCTCAAGGGCCTTAGCCCTTTCAAGGATGAAAAGACCCCGTCTTTTCACGTGCGCCCGCAGCGCGGCTACTACCACTGCTTTTCCACCGGCAAGGGTGGCGATGTATTCAGCTTCCTGATGGAAATGGAGCAGGTCTCCTTCCCAGAAGCCGTTGAAGCAGTAGCGCAGAAGATCGGCTATCACATCAACTACCAGGGCGGTTCTACGGGCGCGCGCAATGAGAAGCCGGGCACGCGGCAGCGCCTCATCGCTGCCAATAAGGCCGCCCACGAGTTTTACCGCCAGCAGTTGGAGACCCCACAAGCGGCTACAGCTCGCGATTTCCTGCTGGATCGCGGCTTTTCCCGCGAGGTCATCTATGACTTCGAGTGCGGCTATGCCCCAGAGGGATGGGATACGGCCACCAAGCACCTGCTGCGCCTAGGCTTTTCTTTTGAAGAACTAGAGGCAGCTGGCATTTCCAAGATAGGCAAGCGTGGTCCCATCGACCGCTTCCATCGTCGCTTGCTGTGGCCGATTAAGGACCTTTCCGGCAACGTCATTGGCTTTGGTGCGCGCAAGCTTTTCGACGACGACAAGCTCGGCAAGTACATGAACACCTCTGAGACCATGCTCTACCGCAAGTCCAAGGTGCTCTTTGGCCTCGATTTGGCCAAGCGCAATATCGCCGAAAACCACCAGGCCGTAGTGGTGGAAGGCTACACGGATGTCATGGCTATGTATGCCGCAGGCGTCAAGACCGCAGTTGCTTCCTGTGGCACCGCCTTTGGCGGCGAGCACCTCCAAGTGCTGCGCCGGCTCATGCTGGATGATTCCTACTTCAATGGCGAGCTCATTTATACCTTCGACGGCGATGAGGCAGGGCAGAAGGCCGCCATGCGCGCCTTTGACGGCGAGCAAAAGTTCACCGGTCAGTCCTTTGTCTCCGTAGCGCCCGACGGCATGGATCCGTGTGATCTGCGCCTGCAGAAAGGCGACGCCGCCGTGCGCGAGCTCATCGCGGACCGCATCCCCATGTTCGAGTTCGTTATCCAGTCCGTCATCGCGGAATACAGCATTGACAGCGCCGAGGGGCGTTTGCAGGCCCTGCGCCGCGCGGTACCCGTGGTCGCACAGATCCGTGATCAACCTTTGCAGCGTGAATATGCCCGCCGTCTAGCAGGTTGGGTGGGCTGGCCGGATCCGGAAGAGGTTCTCCGACAGGTCCGCGCGGAGGCACGCAAACCCAAAAAGGCCGAAAAGCCCACCATTCGTCGTTTCGACAATGCGAAGCAGCAGCCGGCGCAGCAGGACGTGCCGATGATCCATCCGCCGAGCCCGAAGGAGACCCACCTGTGGCCCCAGCGCGAGGCCCTCAAGCTGGCCTTGCAGATGCCGCAGGTGGCAGGTTCCTATTTCGATGGCATTACTGCCGACGCCTATACCAACGACGCCTACCGCCTCGTCCGGGAAGCCATTTCTACTGTGGGTGGCGCAGCTCAGGGCGCCACCATGCCGGCCGTGGAGTGGATCGCCGCGGTGGCCGGCGAAATGCAGGACCTTACCGGCCGCAACTTTGTCTCGGAGCTTGCCGTAGAGGCCATTTTGCCCACCGACGTCGGCCCCGAAAAATACGCCGACTCCGTGCTCTCCCGATTGCAAGAGACGGTGGTGGGCGACCAAATCGCCCAGCTGAAGGCTCGTCTTGGCCGCATGCGTCCCTCCGATGATGAAGCTAGCTATAACTCGCTTTTTGCTGACCTCGTCGCTCTGGAACAGGCCCGCCGCGAGCTCAATGACCGCGCCTTCCGCGGCACGCCTCCCCAAGGCTAAAAATATCCCCTTGCGATGCCACCGATGCAGGCGCGCAGCAAGGGGAGGGAAGAGGCTTAAACCAATCTAGTCCTCATCGGGTTCATAAATGCGGTCCACGTTGTCTACCTGGGAACCGCGCAGCCGGCCTTTGCCCTTGCGCTTGGAAGATAGATCGCGAACCTCGCGCATGCGCGGTTCCGGGTCCAAGCGATTGGCTACTGCCTTGCGTGCAGAAGTGACGGCGGACTTGGTCACGGGGGAGTTGACGGCCTTCTCGTAGGCGCCCTTGATCTGGTGGTAGCGCTTGCGGCCTGCTTTGGTGCCAAAAACGTATCCTGCTGCGGCGCCGAAGACGAATTGGATCATTATTTAGCGTGTCCCCTTATTCCAGTACGAGTAAAAGTTCTCCACTAGCCTACCGTGAAGGCCCGTCGCTCGCTGCTAGCCACCGTTAAGGGGTACAGCTCGTCTTGCTGTAGAAAATCTCTTTTCATTACCGGGAATACGCGCTAATTTAAAGAGGTGGCAATAAATACGCGTAGGGATTCGGCCGCGGCCTCAGCAGTAGCGCTGGCCGCGCTAGTTACCGCGAGCATTTCCGCGGAATCGAGTAGCCAGCACGCAGAGGCTGCGACTGCGCATGAAGCCTCAGCGTGGTCCGAGGATTACTAGATAGAACCGGGGGAAGGTTCACTCACCGCCCCAGCTTTGTGCACGCGGGTTTAGCGTCACGTTCACCTAGTTGTAACTTTAGCTAGATATTATGCGTGGGAATTCGTTACTAGTTAAAGGTTTCCACGTTGAACTATCGGAATAATCTCCGCCCGGCAGTTCGCGCACTCGCCTTGTGCGCGGCCGCCGGACTGACCATAACGCTGACACCGGCTGCCAGCGCCGCCCTCCCCGTGGCCGTACCGCAGCTCCGCGAGCCTGTTACCCAGCAGGCCACCGGCGCTCCTCCGGTACAGCATCCCGGAGCACCGGTTCCGGAGCCATTTAGCACGGATCATATTGCAGGGTTTCAATCCGATGTTTCCTCGTATCAATTCGGCAACTACTGGCAGGTAGTCCAGCTCTTTGACCACATTAAGACCCAGCCAGACATCCGCCAGGAAAATATGGATAAGGCCGTGGCCATTAATAACGCCGCGGCAGGGGACCAAGCCCTTATTCAGCGAGCGCAGTCCGACGCCAAGGCCAGCTCTACTAGCGTGCTCAACGCGGTGTCTGATGCCATGGGCAAGAATCTTGGCGAGGCCTTCCGTGCTTCGCTTGCCGAGCACCGCCTGCCCAAAACCGAGTACCTCCTGGGCAATGGGTACGCCGCTCGTGCAGGTGGGCTAGCCAATTCCACCATGTCAGAGAAGTACTACTTCAACTATCAGCGCCCTTACCAGCGCGCGCCGCAGGCGATTAAGCGCTATGACGACGGTTCCAAGGATCTTTATCCCACCTCGCCAGCCTTCCCTTCGGGCCACACCAATCAGGCAACGTGGATCACCACGCTGATGGCTTTCATGCTGCCAGAGGTAGGCCCACAACTCATGCTGCGCGGCGCTGAGGCCGGCAACCACCGGGTGGTCCTCGGTGTGCATTACCCATTGGATGTCATCGGTGGGCGAATGACCGGCCAGGCCGCCGCAGCAGACCGCCTCAACGACAAGCGCATGCGCCATGCCCTATGGGAAGCCTCGATGGAAGTGCGCCAAGAAATCAAGTGGCGCACCGGTAAGTCGGTTGAGGAACTTGCGGCCCAGGATAGGGCAGAGGGTACCGACTATCGGTCCACGGAGGATGCGGTAGAACAATACTCCACATTCATGGACTATGACTTCGCCCCGCGCTACCGCACCGACGCCCCGATGGTCGTCCCGCAGGCCGCTCCAGTGCTGCTAGCAGCGTCCCACCCAGAACTAACCTGGGATCAGCGCGCCGAGGTGCTCCGCCAGACTGCCCGCCCAGCCGGCAACCCATTGGACTGGCAAGCAGAGGGAGGCTCGTGGCAACGCCTCGATCTAGCCCGCGCCATGGCGGCCAAGGTGACCATCGCCCCAGACGGCGGCGTGAGCGTCAGCGGGTAGCAGGTTCTAAACCCTAAGTAGCCCTAAAACCTGAGCGGGGGTACAGGTCTCCCGTACATGGTTCAATGAAGAAGTATCTCCATCACTCTAAAGGAAGAGAATAATGACTAAGCCCAAAATCATGACCATTTACGGCACCCGACCGGAGGCCATCAAGGTCGCCCCTGTGATCAAGGCGCTGGATAATGATGAGCGCTTCGAATCCATCCCGGTTTCTACGGGCCAGCACAAAGAGATGCTGGAGCAGGTCAACACCATGTTTGGCATTACCCCGAAGCATGATTTGGGGCTTATGAAGCCGGGCCAGGGACTCAATGAAATTGTATCCCGCGCCATTGCTGGATTGGACTCCATTATTGAGGAAGAAAACCCGGACGTCATCATCTCCCAGGGCGATACCTCCACCGCTATGGCTGCAGCGCTCGCCGGTTTCCACCGCGGGGTAAAGATCGTTCACCTCGAAGCCGGTTTGCGTACCGGCGATATCCATTCGCCGTTCCCAGAAGAAGCTAACCGTAAGCTCATCGGCCAGGTAGCCGAGCTGCACCTGGCTCCAACCGCAGGCTCGATGGAGAACCTGCGTCGTGAGAATGTGCGTTCCAAGGACATCGTGGTCACCGGTAATACCGTCATTGACGCTCTGCTGGAAGCAGCATCGTGGGATACGAAGTTCGCGGACCCTGCCCTGCAGGAAGTCGCAGACTCCGATAAACGCCTCGTGGTGGTTACGACCCACCGCCGCGAGAACCTTGAGGCGATGAAGGAAATTGGTGGGGCAGTTAAGGACTTGGCAGAAGCCTACCCTGAGATTAACTTCGCACTGCCGCTGCACCTCAACCCCAAGGTGCGCCAGGCTGTTCTGCCAGAGGTCGAGCACCTGCCGAATATCATCATCACGGATCCGCTGCCTTATGACCAGTTCACGCAGCTACAAAACCGTGCCACCATCATCCTGACTGACTCCGGCGGAGTCCAGGAGGAGGCACCAGCATTGGGCAAGCCGGTGCTAGTCATGCGCCAGAACACTGAGCGCCCCGAAGCTGTTGTCGCCGGCACGGTTAAGCTGGTGGGCACTAATCGCGAGCTCATTGTGGCAGAGGCAAAGCTTTTGCTTTCCGACGCCGCCGCATTCGACGCCATGGCCAACGCCGTCAACCCTTATGGCGATGGTAAGGGCGCGCAGCGCGCTATTGCGGCTATCGCAGAGTTGACCGGGGTAGGCGAGCGCGTAGAAGATTTTCTGCCGGAGGTCGATTCCTCTAAGGGGCCCCAAGGCGAGGAATAACTCGCACGCCTGCCGGAGAAAGCGGATATACTAAAGGTATGAAACCGCTGGATATCCGCTGTAACCACCAGGAACGCACGAAGGCTGCAGACATCTTAGGAGATGCGCTTTCGGCAGGGCAGATTGACCTCGATGATTTTGAAAAGCGTTCGGCCGCCTGCGTAAATGCAACGACCCGCACTGAGCTCATCGAACCGCTGGCTGACCTAGTAGAGGACCCAGAAGTTCTCCTATTCGGGCAGGAACGAAAACTCGCAAAGGCCTATGCGGGCCAGCAAGAATCTAAAGCCATCGCCAAGGTGGAGCAGGCCATCCGCCAGGTGCAGCCGAGCGTGCAGGAGACCCGCTCTCTTGCGGTGGGGATTTTCGGCGGGTCCACTGTCAGCGGTGGGGCAGTAGCTCGTTCCCTGACAGCCCTCGGCTTTTTCGGCGGCGTGGACATTGATCTCACGGGTGTTGCCTTGCACAGTCGTACTACCACCATCGAAGCGGTGGGCGTCTTTGGTGGCGTCGATGTTTATATCCCCGAAGGCTTCCGCGTCCACGTCAGCGGCATTGGCCTTTTTGGCGGGCATGACCTCAAGGTAGAAAACGGCGCCATCCACCCGAATGATCTGCCAGTGGACGCGCCAGAAATCAACGTCAATTGCTATAGCCTCTTCGGCGGCGTAGACGTTCACGTGGGGCGCCGATACGGTGGTTAAAGAGGACGATAGGAGCTCGAGGGAAGTATCTTGATTAGGGCTTGGCCTCAGACGCGGTCACAGCACTGTTCCGGACCCACAAGGAGCAATTAAACTGCTCGGTGCGCTCTACACATCGAGAAGCCGGTCTAGCGCGGGGACAATGGTACAGCCACTCGCGCCGGGGGTTAGCCGCACGGGACCGCTGCCTCCTGCAAGGCAGCAGGGTGTACCAAGGCACATGGGCTTCCGGCTTCAACTGGGAAAGGCCTGAAGCCGAGATCTACAGGGCATTCTGTAAGGTGCTGTTGCAAAGTTGGGCGGAGAGCCGAGACGACCCAGTTTCTCATTTCCTGATGGCCGCTGCGTGCCGGCGTTCTCAGGCCGTCTCGAAGACCCGGTTGACGATCACCGCGTCCGGATTGGGGTGCCCATAAGCAAACATCGTGCCCTGACCTTTCCGTAATGAATGCATCGCTTCCATCCCTTTCAACGTCCGGTAGGCGGAAATTCGGTTTTTGAACGCCCCCTTCGGTCCCAGGATTCTTTTAAGTCGGCCATGATCTCCCTCGAGAACGTTGTTCAGGTATTTCACCTGCCGGTGCTCCACCATCTGAGGGCAGATTCCCTCCGCCTTCAGCTCGGATATTGCCTTGGCCAGAGCTGGTGCCTTGTCGGTGTTGATGACCCGCGGGGACCCGGCTGTCGTATTCGATCGCAGCGTCTTGGCCAGGAAACGCTTGGCCGCAGCCACATTCCGTTTTGGTGAGAGGTAGAAGTCTAAGGTCTGCCCACCGGCGGTAATAGCCCGGTAGAGATAGCACCACGTGCCGCCGACCCGGATATAGGTCTCATCCACCCGCCAGGACTGGGCCTGCCAGTCGGGTACCTGCCGGTACCAGCGAGTGCGCTTATCCAGCTCAGGGGCGTATTTCTGCACCCAGCGGTAGATCGTGGTGTGATCGACTGGCACACCCCGCTCGGTCATCATTTCTTCGAGGTCGCGGTAGCTCACGCCGTAGCGGCAGTACCACCGCACCGCCCACAGGATGATGTCACGGGGGAAATGCCGACCGGAGAAGATGCCCATGGCTCTGATTATTTCACGCCGGTCTTTCTACTGCCCCAACTTTGCAACAGCACCAGGAAAAAGGGCTATCACAAGAAAGTCTTGCTCACCTTTCAGGACTACATCGGACATATGTCAGCTCAATTGAGCGAGGAGAGCGGAATCTCTCAGTGCTTAATTTGCTCACCCTGACAACGGTTCTAGAAGTAGATGCAGCCACAATCATCGCTAACCTCAAGCGGGCACCGAAAAATAACATCTAGACCATATGCGGGCTCCATCCCGGGCGATAAAACCTAATTCGCTTCCCCGAGGAGGAAATCGAGCACTAACAGATATTCTTCAAGGCAGAAATTGCCGGCTTCGTAGAAGTAGGAATCTTCTCCTGGTATCTATATTTGCTGGAGCAAGACGTGTCTGTTAGCCACCGCTAGTTGGCGACGATAGTGACGTTTTCCTCAGGGGACTCTAGGTAATCCCACATGAGTAGGTGCTGTAGAGCGCGGTTATAGCGATGGAGCGGGGTATGGTCCGGATAGGTCTACCAAAAAGTAGCAGGTTCAAGGTCTTGATGTCGGACTGAATGTCAGCTTTAGTGCGCTTAGCGGCGTTTGGGGCGCAAGGCGAGTAATGAGGGATTGTGATGGGTTGTTTGGTGGCAACCAAATCTATTGATTTGGGCGGCAGCCCAACGAGCCGCAAGGCGAGGCGGGAGCATAAACCGTAACCCGTACTGAACGGTTTTGTTGGTTGATCGGCTGGGGATATAGATCTACAGGAATATAGTTATAAGCCACCTGGGAAAATAGGTAAACCAGCAGGTAAACCCCTGTGGATAACTAGAAAGATGATGGTAGATCAGCGCAGTCTGAGCTGGGCTTTTAATTTGTGATGGTAGATCAGCGCAAGCTGTTTTGGGGCAAAAAGAAAGCGCCCCGGAGGGCGCTAGTCTTCTGTGTTCGCTTTAGTCGAGTTCGGGGCGAGGTGGCTTCTGTTGAATTGATGGGGCGGTTTTAGTGACTGTCGCACCGTTCGTGTCTGCTGTAATGCCGGCGTTGGGCCATGCGGTAGTGAGCTCAAGAATGGATTTCTTTATTTCATTACAGAAGTTTCTTCGTGCGTACCAGAGAGCCTCCTGCCGCTGCAACAGCTAGCGTAGCTACTAGCGCGGGAAAATACACATCCTGTGTGAGTAAAAAATCATGTACAAAGATTGCGATGCTAAAGCAGAGTCCAATCCACATTGTGAATAAACCAAACCGGCGTATTCCCCGTTGCTGAGCTTTTCGATCTAATCTTTGTCTCTCTGGAAGGAGAACAAGCAGCAAGGCACCAATGACTGCGATTCCAATACTCAAAGGAAGTTGGCGAAAAAACGCGAAAACACATGTTAGTGCTGACACTATTATGCCGAGTTCTATTCGAGTGACGTGCATGATCTCTTTTCCAAAATTAAGCACTTGCTTTTAGCACTGGCTGCCCACAAGAGCGAAGAAAGCATCGACTCCATAAGCCCAAATAGCGGCGGCTAGTGCTGCCCCTGCAGGTCCCTCGGCTGCGATTATTCCCGCTGCTGCTGTCCAACCGACATGATGAATTATTCCTACTGCCCAAAGTAGCATCGCACAAGGCACCGAGGACCAATTAAAATATGGAGTAACAACAGGTTTTCCCTGTTCCGAATTTCCTCGCGTATTTGGAATCTTAAATGCTTGTTCATTGTTGTTTTCATCGATTACGGTCGCTGTGCCTGCAGCTTTATCAACCGTGACTTGATATTGATGATCTGGGGTCGATACTTGGAATTGACTTCCTGAAAGCCTTTGAATCTTAGAGCCTTCGGAAAATAAAGTATCTTCAGAATTCTTGGGCACAGATTGATGCTTTGACTAAGCTGTCATAGGAGCCGGTGTCGCGTGAGCCTCTACGCCGGTAAAACTAAGGAGTGCGGCAACCAAAAATGCCACGGTGAGGTTACCCTCGTTTAGTGGACACCCTATTTGTACGGATCCTGTGTCCGTAGGAGAGGATGTTCATTGTGAGTCAACAGCGCAAGAAGTACACGCCGGAGTACCGGCGTGAAGCCGCGAACTTGGTAATCGAGTCAGAGCGCCCGATCGCTCATGTGGCTAAGGAGATTGGCGTCTCCGCCGGGCTTTTAGGCCGGTGGGTCAAACTCGAGCGTGAACGCCGAGGGGCCTCGGATGGGATGAGTGAGGCGGATCTTCGTGCTGAGAATGCTCGTCTGCGCCGTGAGTTGGCGGAAGCCAAGATGGATAATGAGTTTTTGTCAAAAGCGACAGCCTTCTTCGCCGCGAAGCAACGCGAGCAGAAAAGTTCGAATTGATGCAGCAGGAGAAGGCAAACTACAGCATCAAACGCATGGCACGGCTATTAAAAGTGTCTCGGTCTGGATACTACAAATGGGCTGATACGCAGCAGAAACGACTATCCGGAAAAGATAATCGTGCAACATTTTACGATGACGTTGACCGCAAGATTCATCAGATCTGGAAAGACTCCGATGAGGTTTATGGTGCTCCCCGGATCACCGCAGAACTTACCGAGCGTTACCGGATCACCCTGAATCGCAAGACTGTGGCTAAGCGGATGCGCATGATGGGCATTGAAGGGATTTCACCGCGTGCCTTTGTCCCGGTGACAACGATTCAAGCTAAGCGTCAGTCGAGTCTTCCTGACCTGGTCAAGCGCGTGTTTGATACTGGTGATCTCAACCGAGTGTGGATGTCGGATATTACCTACCTACGCACCAGCGAGGGATGGTTGTACTTGTGTGCGGTCCGCGACGGCCATTCCCGCAGGGTGCTGGGCTGGGCGATGGATAGCGTTCAAGATACATGCCTGGTCGAACGGGCCCTGCGGATGGCATATACACTGCGCGGTGACGTTCCTGATGGGCTGGTGTTCCACGCTGACCGCGGAACGCAATTTACCAGCGAGAAGCTCTGGGAAGTCTGCCATAACCTGGGCATTGCTCAGTCTGTGGGGCGTACTGGTGTGTGCTTTGATAACGCGATGGCTGAGTCGTTCTGGTCGACGCTTAAAACCGAGTTCTACGACCGTAAGCGTTGGCCTACCCGCGATGCTGCGCGCAAGGCCGTTGCCTACTGGATGGAAGTCGTTTACAACCGTCGGCGCCGGCACTCTGCACTAGGGATGGTCAGTCCCGTCGACTTCGAAAACCACATTGGTCTAACCACCAGTAGAAAAGAAATAGCTGCCTAAGCACTAGGTAGCCCCACTACGTGTCCACGAATTGCGGTCAACCCCAACGGTTTTTCTCATTGTTTTCCTTTCTAAAGGTGGTGTCCACAAACATTTTTGATTTTAGATCTAGTTAGGAAAGATAAGAAGAGAGCAAACTTACAATGTGATAATGAACTAAATTCAGAGTTTTGAGGTTACCCTCGTTTAGTGGACACCCTATTTGTACGGATCCTGTGTCCGTAGGAGAGGATGTTCATTGTGAGTCAACAGCGCAAGAAGTACACGCCGGAGTACCGGCGTGAAGCCGCGAACCTTGTAATCGAGTCAGAGCGCCCGATCGCTCATGTGGCTAAGGAGATTGGCGTCTCCGCCGGGCTTTTAGGCCGGTGGGTCAAACTCGAGCGTGAACGCCGAGGGGCCTCGGATGGGATGAGTGAGGCGGATCTTCGTGCTGAGAATGCTCGTCTGCGCCGTGAGTTGGCGGAAGCCAAGATGGATAATGAGTTTTTGTCAAAAGCGACAGCCTTCTTCGCCGCGAAGCAACGCGAGCAGAAAAGTTCGAATTGATGCAGCAGGAGAAGGCAAACTACAGCATCAAACGCATGGCACGGCTATTAAAAGTGTCTCGGTCTGGATACTACAAATGGGCTGATACGCAGCAGAAACGACTATCCGGAAAAGATAATCGTGCAACATTTTACGATGACGTTGACCGCAAGATTCATCAGATCTGGAAAGACTCCGATGAGGTTTATGGTGCTCCCCGGATCACCGCAGAACTTACCGAGCGTTACCGGATCACCCTGAATCGCAAGACTGTGGCTAAGCGGATGCGCATGATGGGCATTGAAGGGATTTCACCGCGTGCCTTTGTCCCGGTGACAACGATTCAATCCAAGCGTAAGTCAGCTCTTCCTGACCTGGTCAAGCGCATGTTTGATACTGGTGAGCTCAACCGAGTGTGGATGTCGGATATTACCTACCTACGCACCAGCGAGGGATGGTTGTACTTGTGTGCGGTCCGCGACGGCCATTCCCGCAGGGTGCTGGGATGGGCAATGGATAGCGTTCAAGATACATGCCTGGTCGAACGGGCCCTGCGGATGGCACATACACTGCGCGGTGACGTTCCTAATGGGCTGGTGTTCCACGCTGACCGCGGAACGCAATTTACCAGCGAGAAGCTCTGGGAAGTCTGCCATAACCTGGGCATTGCTCAGTCTGTGGGGCGTACTGGTGTGTGCTTTGATAACGCGATGGCTGAGTCGTTCTGGTCGACGCTTAAAACCGAGTTCTACGACCGCAAGCGTTGGCCTACCCGCGATGCTGCGCGCAAGGCCGTTGCCTACTGGATGGAAGTCGTTTACAACCGTCGGCGCCGGCACTCTGCACTAGGGATGGTCAGTCCCGTCGACTTCGAAAACCACATTGGTCTAACCACCAGTAGAAAAGAAATAGCTGCCTAAGCACTAGGTAGCCCCACTACGTGTCCACGAATTGCGGTCAACCCCAGTTTTTACACTGTTGAGTTGCCAGTTACTGAGAGCTGTTTATTTGGGTGAGTACTTTTAGGTTTTAAGTAGGGAAGTTTCATATCACGGGTGGGGCGTTTGGTGGCAACCAAATCTATTGATTTGGGCGGCAGCCCAACGAGCCGCCAGGCGAGGCGGGAGCCTAAACCATAACCCACAAGATGACGTTTTGTTGGTTGATCGGCTGGGGATATAGATCTACAGGGATATAGTTATAAGCCACCTGGGAAAATAGAGAAACCCGCAGGTAAACCCCTGTGGGTAACTAGCCCTTTAACGGTAAATATGCGCAGCCGTAACGGTAAATATGCGCAGCTTGCTTTTGGGGTAAAAAGAAAGCGCCCTGGAGGGCGCTAGTCTTCCGCATTCGGTTTAATCGAGTTCGGGGCGCGGTGGCTTCTGCTGAACTGATGGAGCAGTCCTCGTGACTGTCACTCCGTCCGTGTTGGCTTCAATGCCTGCTTCTGGCCACAGGGAAGAAATTTCGGCTATTGATTTCTTTATCTCAGTTCTAAAGTGGGCCAAATCGTTTGATGTCTTCAATTCTTTGGTGGCGAAGTTGGCGGCGATCATATCCCAGGTGGTGCTGTTGCAAAGTTCGGGCGACAGGAAGACCTGCGTGAAATAATCACAGCCATGGGCATCTTCTCCGGTCGTCATTTCCCCCGTGAAATCATCCTGTGGGCGGTCCGGTGGTACTGCCGCTACGGGCTCAGCTACCGCGATCTGGAAGAAATGATGACCGAACGCGGCGTACCGGTCGATCACAGCACCATCTACCGCTGGGTCCAGAAATATGCTCCTGAGCTGGACAAGCAGACCCGGTGGTACCGACAAGTCCCGGATTGGCAGGCCCGGTCCTGGCGGGTGGACGAGACCTATATCCGGGTCGGGGGAAAGTGGTGCTACCTCTATCGGGCCATCACCGCGGGCGGGCATACCCTGGATTTTTACCTGTCCCCAAAGCGTAACGTCGCCGCAGCGAAGCGTTTCCTGGCCAAGACCCTGAGGTCGAACACGATAACCGGGTTCCCGCGGGTGATCAACACCGATAAAGCACCCTCCCTGGCCAGGGCAATCGCCGAGTTGAGGTCAGAGGGAATCTGCCCGCAGACCGTGGAACACCGGCAGGTGAAATACCTCAATAACGTCATTGAAGGAGATCATGGGCGGCTGAAACGGATCCTCGGACCGAAGGGGGCGTTCAAAAACCAGACCTCGGCGTACCGGACGTTGAAAGGGATGGAAGCGATGCACTCATTACGGAAAGGCCAGGGCGCGATGTTTGCCTACGGGCAACCGAACCCGGATGCGGTGATCGTCAGCCGGGTGTTCGAGGCTGCCTGAGAACGCCGACCCGCAGCGAGCATCAGAGGATGAAGACTGGGTCGTCACGGCTCTCCGCCTGAAGTTTGCAACAGCACCCATCGTCGTAACTCTTAAACTCAGTATCAAAGCCAAGATCGAGGCGCACCTCATCGCCAGCCATCGCGCGAACGCTAGGCAGATCACCGAACTCGACAGTCGCGGAATCAGCAGCGCCAGCAGAGCCGGTTCCAGATTGACTGACCGGACGTGTCCGGTCAGTCAATCCGCCCGCCCGTAGGGGTATATTGGCCGGATTCTGTTCGAACAGTTTGACCTGCGGGTTTGCGGTCAATGTTCGAATACCCTACGTCATCACTCATTTGAGTGATGACGAGATTCGCGTCACTTTCACCCTCGCGCCAAGCATCAACACGGTGCAAAACGGCGGCCAGATCGGTCAAATCCCCGCGTTGATCTGACGCGAAATCGACCAACGTTACAGACCAGCCGAGCGCATCGTTTTCAATCTGCTGATACCGCTGCAAGACACCATCAGATAGACTGGAGGGTTGAACTGCGATGTTCCAGTCCTCGTTGCAACTACCAGCGGGGGCTGTTCCCATGCTCATTGGGCATCACCCGCCACGGAGACGGAGTCGCCGTAAATTACCCGTGCTAGCTCAAGGGCGGAAATACGCAGCGTTTTACCATTGCCGCGCGAGCCAGGGACAGCCTGCAGCTCACCACGTGAGAGCATCCTATCGAGTGTGCGACGGGACACACCAGCACGTTCACAGAACTCACCTGCGGTATACGTGCGCAGGAGATCGTTCCTATCCAAAACGATTTCTGACATGCGAGAACCTCGAAGAAGTTAGTTATCCTTCGAGGCCTCACCACGCACCACGCATCTCAGCGTCTAGCGGCACAAGGCTTACTGTTCTGACAGTAGAGACCCAGACGGCCAGTTAATCACCAACGCGACAACATCACGCTGTTAACGTCTGCAAGCCGATTACCCCTGTTGAAGTCTTGGGCGAATTTTCGTATGTCATCAGTGTACCGACAGTGCCGATCAATGTCAATGGTGAACGGCGAGAATCAACCTTCGAACCATCAAGTAGCACGTTTGTAGCACGCAATACAACGATGACACTCGGAACAAGTAAAAAACCCACCGTTACCAGTGGGTTTGTGTTGCTCCTCCAACTGGGCTCGAACCAGTGACCTAAACGCCATTTAACCTGCATAAACACCCTTATTAAGCCCCTGCCCACGACAATCCCACGACATTTGAAATCTTTTCCTCCACAGCACTACCCACCGCCTCCAGGTCCTCATCGAAGAGCTCCGCGTAGGTGTCTAATGTCATCGCAGCCGAAGAATGCCCGAGTTGTCTTTGCACAACCTTCACATTCGCCCCGGCGGAAATCATCAACCCTGCCGCCACGTGCCTAAGCCCGTGTGGGGTGACTCGCGGGAAATCCGGGTACTTATCCATGCAGCGGTCTAGCGCGTTGTAGTACCACTTGCCATGCGTTGGTGGTTTCATTGGTGTGCCGTCACGACGCGGCCACAACAACTCGTCTGGGCCTTTGCCTTCCATCACTGGGACTAGCATCCGCATTACGGACACGGGTACGGACACTTCCCGCACCTCATGGGTTTTAGGTGTTCCGATAATGACTTCACTGCCCACGGTGACTGCGTTTCGCTCGATGTTGATGCGGTTCCGTAGCACGTTCACGTCTCGTACCCTGAGTGCTGCTGCTTCACCCCACCTAAGGCCCACGGTGCCAAGAAGCCACACCAGTTCCTTATAGCGGGTGCATTCACCCACAAGCAGGCTTAGTTGCTCCGCCGTCAGGTACACCTTCCTGGCCGCACCCTTACGTGGTAGTTTCACACCTCGCGCTGGGTTCTCACGCACCGCCTTATCCATTACTGCGAGGTCAAGAATCTGCGCCAGCACCGCATGAGCTTGCCTGACTAGCGATGCTGACCTACCCAGGCTAGATACCCACGCCTGAACCTCCGAAGGTTTAATGCCGGCCACCTGCCGCCCGCCCCACTTTGGTTCCACGTGGTTGCGCCAGACTGCTAGCATGTCATGTCGTGTTTTAGGTTTCAGGTGGGTGAGGTTTGCTTCCCACGGTATGGCGACTTCTCCGACGGTGACTTTGCCAGCATTGGGGTCTATCCAGTCGCCGGTGCGTATGGTGGTGGCGTTTTTATCCGCCCAGGCTTGGGCCTCATTCTTGGTTCGGAATCCCTGCTTAGTCTTGTTCTTCCCGGCCGGGTCGCGGTATTGTACGCGCCACGCCCGACCTTTAGCTGTCTTGTACGGCTTAATGCTTGCCACTATGCTTTCTCCTTGTTAGCCAGGGCTGAAAGAACGCCCCGGGCGACAACTCCAAACCCGCTTGGGTTTGCGATTCCTAATCCCGCCCTTGGTGCTGCACTTCCACATGTCGAGCGCCAGGGGCGGGTTTGTCTTATTCGTCCGTATCGTAGGCGTAGTTCTGCGCCAGGTTCTGAACGTTGTCCAGCATCACGTGCTGGCACAGCTTTCTTTGCTTAAGCTCTTGCCACTCTTCCTCGGTGACTGAGCCTTCTTCTTTCGCCCACCGCTTGTGCAGACGGTTTTCCAGTCGGGTTGTCTTGTTCTGGTAGGCGATGAGTTCCTTGTTCCGCTTTTCGTGTTGGGCCATGATTTCGTCGTTATTGCGAATCATGCTGCTGTCCTTTCGTTTTAGAAGGGGTGGTGTGGTTAGCGGGGAGATTTATCTACTTCCACGGTCGAATCTTCAATATCACCGGTATCGACCACGATGGTGCAGGCGTAATACTGGCGGACTGGAGTGCCGTAACCGTTTGGGAAATCCACTTCACCGTACGCCCGATATGTGCGAGGAATCTCGGTTATTGAGTCGGTCGACCAGATGTCTATTTCTTCCGGAAAGCTGACCCCACCCGGATATTTGGCATGTTCAATTACCTTTTCTCGACACTCTTCTAGCGCAGCTCTGTCGTCTTCCTTCTCGCTGACCTTTAAGATTCCCCAGATTGTCGCGGCGAACAAAGCAAGGATGGCGAGGAATATCGCTACCCAAAACCGCCAACGCTTATAGAGTGGTTTCTTCGGCTTCCCCGCGGCCGGAGCCGACGGGTGAGGGGGCTGTTGGGAGTAGGGGGATTGATTGGTCATGCTGCTTGTCTTTCGTAGAGAGATTGCCAGGTTTTTAGGACTTTGACCGTGACGCCTAGTTCGTGGGCTAGGACGTTGGGGTGTGGTCCGTAGATTGCTTCTGTGGTGGCGTAGTCTGCCGGGTTGATGAGGAGGCGGGCTGCGAACCTGTCGGCGCGTATTTCGTGGGCGCCGTGGTGGCCGGGCGGGTCACCATAATGCGCGTGGCCCAGCTCGTGGGCGAGAGAGCACAGGGTGGTTACATCGTCCATGCCTATCTGCACAGTGATTGCGTTCTGTGCGGGAACCCACGCCGCCTTTGGCCCGCCGCGGTGCCACCGGATTCGGTAGCCCCGCCGCTGCGCCACATCAATGAGGGCATCAGAGTTAATCAATCAAATCCTCACCTCGTCTCTCACGCTCGGCCTGCTCATTAGGTGACGAATCAGCGGCGTACTCGCCCGGGGCGTAATCAAACTCGCGGACAACACCATCATCGTCATCATGCAGTGAAGCAGACGGGCCGGACACGGGGGCACCCGCACGACGAGAAGCCAGCTCGTCTATCTCATTGGCGCGGGTAGCAGGGTTGAGCCGGCGTGCCAGCTCTATAGCTAGTTCTCCCTCATCGGCTGTAGACACGAGGGCCCCGTCGGAGTCGAGGAAATCAAGCACCTCTTGGTAGGGGATATACCCCAATTCGACTAAGGCGAGGGGGCGGTTGATTCCTAGTACCTCGCAGAGTGTGAGTAGGTCGTCTACTGGAAGCCCCTCGTTGAGACGTTTGTTGGCGGTCTTTCGGGTGACCTGGAGTACGTCTGCGATTCCTTGGTCTGTGATTCGGACATGCGATGTTTCGCTTAGCCACTGCTTGATATCCATGACTGTAACCCTAACACAGTGAGTAAAAAGTTACACACTGAATGGGTAATAACGTGCCCAAATGGTAATTCGCATTCCCCCATTCGTGTAATTACACTTGCCAGTTACTGGTGTGATGTGTAAATTGAGTTACACACCGACCGGATGAAAGGAGGAAATGGGAATGTTTCTACTCTCTCTAGACGAAATCGACCGAGTGAAGCGACTTCATCACATTACGTCCACCACGGGACTAGCTGAAAAGTGTGATGTCTATGGAGTTTTTGGACACGGAGTCTAATGGATTTTTGGACGGGGAGTCCAGATAGTTTTTGGTCACGGAGTCCAAAGACTTCCTTGTCGTGATGTCTCAAGACTTTTTGGACAGTCGGTGGGTTGGAATACCAAGATGGCTATTTCAACCCATCTCCGCAAGAAAATAGCGGACTTCGACCCAGTAAGAGACGGACGAACCGTCACCCAATTCTGCAAGGATATTGGCGTATCTCGCCAAACCTATGCCAACATCAAACGCCGCGTTGAACAACGCGGCCGTGCAGGCATCCTGCCTGACTCCACCGCCCCGCATTCCCCAGCCAGAATCTACGATGATCACCTTCGTCAGAAAGTCA
Organism: Corynebacterium sp. LaCa117; assembly: GCF_046717765.1. Lineage (NCBI taxonomy): Bacteria > Bacillati > Actinomycetota > Actinomycetes > Mycobacteriales > Corynebacteriaceae > Corynebacterium > Corynebacterium sp. LaCa117. The sequence continues at coordinate 758,981 of NZ_CP177102.1, forward strand.
TCACAGCTCGATCAGTGCTCAAGGCCCAGGGACGTGACTATGGCCCGTGGTCAATCTATTACTACCTCATTGATGACCTTGGTTTAGAGCACCCACCGGCACGGTCTACGATTGCGCTTTGGCTCCACGAAGCTGGTGTTGCTGAGGCCAATGCCCGTAAACGTCCTCGTAAAAGCTATAAACTCTGGGCACGCGATAAGGTCGATGAGCTGTGGCAACTCGACGGGTTTGTCTACCGACTCTTTGACACTCCACATACCCAGATCACTATCTACCAGCTGGTTGATGATGCCAGCCGGTTTGATCTGGGCTCACAAGCCTTCGCCGCCAAAGAAAACGGATTCGATGCTCGCACTACCTTGGCCGCAGCAATAGAAACGTATGGTCGCCCGCAGGAACTTTTGACCGATAACGGTGAAGCTTTTGCCACCTATCACCGGGGCCGATTGTCCGATACCGAGCGCTGGCTCGCCGCCCAAGGTATCTGGTCCATTGCAGGTTTTGGCCCGCAAACCCAAGGCAAAGATGAACGCTCGCATCAAACCATGACCAAGTTTCTCGATGCACGCCAACCTACGACACTTCAGCACGTCCAACAGCTGTTGGACGACTACCGCGAGTTTTACAACACCAGGCGCCGCCATCAAGGCCTGTTAGTCGGCAAAATGCACATCACTCCAGCCCAAGCCCGTGAGCACTTCGCCCACGCTCAATCCCCAACACAACCCATTGACCCGGATATGCTGTGGGCCAAGATTGTGAAGTCATACCGGGATACACACTCAGAAAGCGCGATACACCACGAGCATCGTATCGAGAATGGGGTTAAAGAGGCGATGGCGCCGGTTGTGGGAGAAGTTGCAGCTTCTCCCACAACCATCGATGACGATAACGAACCAATCCAGCAAGAATCATCTCCTACCGTCAGTCCCACCGTAGACGGTCTATCCGCCCAGTCAAGCAACGCCTGGGGTATCCCCGACACACTGTGGATCAACAAAAGCGGAGTGGTGCGCATCCTGGGCTATGGATTCTATGTAGGACTCCGGTTTAAAAACCGGCTCATATACAGCCACGTTACCGATGACACCGCTGAGTTCTTCACTGATCATGATGGTGAAGCACTGTTTTCATTCCCACTGCCCATCAAGCTACTTGAGCGTCCAGCCGGCGGACAGATCAACATCGGGCATGTCGAAGGAATGTGGCACCGCCGACCACCAGAGATCAAACCAATCCTGTCGCGTCCGCGCCCGTCGAGACGAAAGAAACCATAACCGGTAAGACGAGCTAGAGACTGTCCAAAAACACCAAAGACTCCCTGCCCAAAAAGCAGGGAGACTCCACGTCCAAAAAGTCATTGGACTCCTAGCCCAAAAAGTTACTGGACTCCGTGTCCAAAAAGTCCATGGACATAACAGGACTAGCTGAAAAGACCAACCTAAACCGCAAGACCTGGACTACCGCGATAAACACTCGCAAACCCACGGTCTCCGTCCTAGAAGCGCTAGCAACACTCGGAGCTAACCCCTCCAAAATCCTCGTTGCAGAAGAACTAGCCGCATAAGAAAAGGAAAGCTCATGTCACAGGAAAACAGGGAAACCTCCGGCGCTGCAACGCCAGAGGCAACCTTCAAGGCCCAGATGGACGATCTGATTGTCGCTCAAGAGGAATTTAATCGAGCTTTCTCTCAATGTCGACAATCCGAGCCTCTAACACCCCAAGGGCATACTGCATCTGATTTAGGGCTTGAAAAATCAGCACTCGGTCATCGCTTGCGGCAGTGGCTGGAGATAGCCGTTCAGCGAGGGCTTCGATTTGCTCGGATACGGAAGTCGAAAACTTCCGAGTAACAGACAGTTCTTCCGGTAGAGAATCAGCACCATTCGCGAATGTTGCTGCCACGCCTTTTATCGAAGCTCTCAGGGTTTTGAACTCGTCATTCATCATTTTTCACCTCACTTTCCAGGGCTAGTTGCCCCGAATTAAGTGAAGCACATAAAAACCCCGCACGAGGGCGGGGCAGCAAAGAAACTAATTAGGAGTTTAGCACATGGAAACCACGCACCCTGCGGAGGCCGCGTACATGGCCGCGATTCGCGCCGGGACGGATTGGTATTCGGCGGCGGATAAAGCAGTAGCCGAATTAGCGAAGACGCGCCGGCCGTTTACGGCTGATGATGTTCGCGCCGCCTGCGGCATGGAACCGGATAGCCCAAACGCGTGGGGTGGCCTGTTCCGTTACTGGAAATGCCGGGGTCTTATCCACCATGTGGGGTTTACCCGGTCGCGTGGGAAAGCGCGTAACGCCTCCGTCGTGGGCGTATGGCAAGGAAACGACATCGCCTAACTAGCAGACACAGGGGTGCAAGTCCCCTGATAGGCACTAGGCCGCCGTAAACCCAGCCCGGAACGGTAGGCCACGTTGTATCGAGAACTGAATTAGTGGATCAGCGCCACCAGCCCTTGTGGTGCCTGTGTTGACGGTGTAGCGACCTCGCACGGGCGTAAATGGTGGCGCGCATATAAATACCAGGCCTGAATGGACAAATCACAATTCTTTTACACCTACAACAGGGGCAAAGGAATGTGCTTACAAAAGACTCCGGGGTTCGACTCCCCGGCAGGCCACGAAATCAAAACCAGATTTCAGAAAAGGAGAAAAGATATGGCCGACATTGTTAGGTACCAGGTCATGCCGCCACTGTCGGCGGAAGAATACCAAGAACTATACGAAGACATCAAAGCTAACGGCGTGATGGTCCCCATCGTGGTGGATGAAAATGAAGTCATCGTTGATGGACACCACCGGGCGAAAATTGCAGCGGAGCTGGGCATCCCATGCCCTGAGGAAATGATTGCGGGTAAAAGCGAATCTGAGAAACGCAATATGGCGTTCACTCTCAATTTGAAACGCCGTCACCTTAACCGAGAACAGCGCCGCGCTTTGATTGCGGAATCGCTCAAGGCAGACCCACAGCTCAGCAATCTTGAACATTCTCGCAGGACCGGAGCGAGTGACAAGACTGTTGCATCTGTCAGAAGTGATCTTGAGTCTCATTCGGAAATTCCGAATGACATCCCGCGAATTAATTCTCGCGGCCAGGAGCGCCCATCGAGCTACGAGCGTTCTGCGTCTCAGCCGCGCCGGGAACCTGTGGAACCTGAACCAGCGGCACCGGAACAAACGGAGTCGGCAGAAGAACCCATCGGGAACATCATCAATTCCGATGACCTCGCAGAGCTAAACCAACCGGTTGAGAAGCCGGAACCGCACAAGACGGAGCCACGCGCCGAGGCAATTACCTCACAGTTCACATCCGCTATCGCAGACCTGAACCGCGTACTCAACAAGTTCGACCGCATCACCCGCGATAAGAACTTCCCCCGAAACAAAGAAAAGGTCGCTGCCATGCACCGCAGCGACCTAATCCGAGCAATCGACGAACTCCAAACCATCGTCGATAACACCAACTGAAAGGAATCAGATGTTCATCTCCAATACTATCAAAACCGAGATTGTCACCGTAACCCCAGAACTCGCAGGAGAGCTTCTTCAGCAAAACACCGGGAACCGAAAAGTCTCCAAAGCCAATTACGGGAAAGTTCTTGAAGCAATGAGTTCCGGTGAATGGGTTCTCAACGGCGAAGCCATCAAAATCGCCCGTGACGGACGTATCCTCGACGGGCAGCACCGGCTTATGGTCGCCGCGGAAAATGACCTCACATTCACAACACTTGTTATCTACGGCTTACCACCGGAAACCCAGGACACGATGGATACTGGAAAATCCCGAACAGCTGCGGATGTGTTGTCGATCAATGGGTACACATCGTCTGCTCAGCTCGCAGCAATTGTTACTGGCATTATCCGAAAGGAACGTTGGGGTCTACGCGCCGCTACATATCGGGGCGCGTCTGCTTACCAGATTACGGCTAAGCAAGTTCTTTCTAGGTTAGAGGCAGAGCCAAGTCTTGCCCAGCTTGTGCAGATCGCTTCGAAGATGAAGAAGGCCGGCCTTAGCGGAAAGGTCGCGGGAATCCTCTACTACGTATTTTCCGGGATTGACCAGGAGGATGCAGATTTCTTCTTCGAAAAGTTAGAGACTGGGGAGGGGCTTCATCGTGGTAATCCCATCTTGGTGTTGCGGGAGACTTTGATTCGTTTAAGGGCTTCTACAAAGGGGCAGGCGGATACCGGCTACGCCGCGGCTTTGACTATTAAGGCCTGGAATAAATTCCGGGCGGGCGAAGATGTTGCAGTGATTCGATTCACTCCGGGTGGCGCTAACCCAGAACGTTTCCCTGAGCCGATTTAGCGCTACTAGATGCCGCCCCGGTGCGAGGCCGGGGAGCGCACTAGGGGTGGGTGTGGCGCTTGACTTGGCGTCGTAAGTGAAGGTGTTGGCGCCCGCCACTAGCCCACGCCTGCACCCAACCCCAATACATGAAATTAGCCCCGTATGCACTGCGACTGTGTACGGGGCCTTAGACCTGGAAAGGAAAAGGTCACTATGGACACTACCACGTGGCTGCTGACTGATGAGGCAGCTGAATACATGAGGATGGACCGCGATTCGGTCTACGAGTACTTGCAGCGCAAAGAACTACGCGGTGTGAAAGTTGGCCGGAGGTGGCGTGTGCGCCGCGAATGGTGCGACGCCTTTTTGATGGGGGAGACCGTATGAACTGGCTAATCAACCTGTTCCGGCGGAGTCGGAAGCCCCGCACTATCACGTTCACGATGACTTGGAGATAACAGGATGCGTCAAATTACGCACGAAGAAGCAAAAACCCACATGACTGATATTGAAACCCGCCTGAAAACCATCTACCAACTGGCGCATCTGCCGGAGAAGACACGTCGGCAGATTCTCACGCTTGCTGGCGGCGCAAACAACGTTGCCGGCCAGATTGCTGCACATGAAAGGAAAGTCCGCAATGCAACCCACAAATAGCCGCCCGGAGCGCCGCGAACCAACCCACAAGGAACTGGCCTACTGGCAGGACGTTGCCGCGAAGCGCGTACGCCTGTGCTGGGCTACCGGCATCTTCGGCGTCATGGTTGGTTTCCTGTTCCACCTCGTGATTTCGGTGCCACCAGTATGGCTTTAGAGAAAGGAATTTACGACACGTACCACCCCATTTATCAGAACGGTGAGTGGTGGGTGGATGTGGGCGATAGGTGGAGGGCGTTTCCTACCGCTGATAGTGCCCGCAGGTTTATTAAGCACGCCGCCCAGATGCCGGATAGATGCCTCTATTACCAGTGTTTGCGTGAGGGTAAGGACATGTCGGGCATGGGGGTTGGTTTCCGGTTCTGTGAACACCATGCGAAGAACGCGAAGCGAATTTTGGCGAAGTCTAATTCAGGGACAGTGATTTTCAGGGGAGTGAACTAGTTTGAAGACATTCAAGCCAGAGAATAATGATGCGTGGTTTGAGTTTCGGCGGCAGCACTTGACCTCCACGGAGGTCGCGTCGCTGCATAGGAACAGAACCGCCCGTAATTGGCAGGAACTACGCCAGCAGAAAGAATCCGGGGAGCGTTGGGGAGGCAACCAGTTCACCGAATGGGGAACCGCCCGCGAACCTATGTTGGCCCCGTTGTTTGCCGATGTTGATAGTCGCTTGGAATATAACGAGGACCCGCAGACCATCATCATCAACGAGGGTGATGGGCGGCTGTGTGGCACCCCGGACTTGTTCAGTGAGGATGGGGAGGTGATTGGTGAGATTAAGACCGCTAAGCACCAATTCACCGGAGGCCGATTCCATGATTGGTGCCCTGATGGGTACTACCTGCAAGTGCAGGCAAACATGTGGCATTCGGGAGCCGAGGCGTGCGTGCTTTTGGTGGAGTACTACAAGGAGCAGGACGGCGAGTTCAGCCCCGTGGAGTACGAGCACAAGGTAATCCACTACGACCCCAAGGTAGTGGAGGACATGCAGGCAACCGCCGCCGAGTGGTTCGCATGGCTCGATGGTGAAACCCCCGCATGGATGGGTGAGGTCACCAGCCTAGAAGACGCCGACGAAGTAGAAGAACTAGTTGCGCAGTTAGCGGACGCAGAAGAAAAAGCCGCCAGCTGGTCAGACTTGGTGAAGAAATACAAGAAAGACCTCCAAGAAAAGCTAGGCGACTCCTACGCGGGCACGCACGCCGGCTACAAGGTGAGCGTGTCCACCACCAAGGACACCACAACGTTCGACTCGAAGGCGTTTAAGACCGCCCACCCGGACCTCTACTCCGAGTTCAACACCAAAACCCGCCGTGGCTCCACACGCCTACGACTCACAAAGGTGGTCAACTAATGCCCCTATTCGCACCAGAACCCGCATACATCAACAAGCAGGAAAAGAAACGCGCACTCAACCAACTCGAATCCTATGTCCTCGATTGGACACGAGACCACGGAGAACACTGGTCCAAGCTGCGCGACCTTTGCCACCAGATTGAAACCACCATCGAACAGGAACGACAACAACTATGAGCAAGCCAAGCGACATGCCGTATCGCCGTTTAGAGGTTGCACGAACCGCAACAGACGCCAACTACGCAGCGTTGACCGCATTCGCAGACCAAGCAATCTACCTCATCCAACACTTCACCGAACACGGCCACGACCTAGAAACAGCCGTCGCCCTCACCGAAATCACCCTCGACCGATTCGACGACGAAAGGAACATCTAAATGACCAACGAAATCGCGAAATTCAACGAGCAGGAAATGACGCTGATTGAGCAGCTAGGGTACAAGCAAATCCCGGCCAATCACCTGAAAATGTTCTTCGCCCGCGCCGAAGCGTTGGGCCTGAACCCGCAAGACCCGTCGCAAATCGCCCTCATTGAGCGCAAGACGAAGAACGGTAAGACCTACACCCTCCAAGTCGGTATCGGCGGAGCACGTCGAACAGCTCGACGTATAGCAAAGCAGGAGGGTGGAACCTACCGCGAAGGCGACTGGATGTACAAGGGAATCGACCAGTCCACCGGGCAGGAGACAGAATGGCGCGACACGTGGAACGTGACCCGCATGGGGTACCCGGAGTTCGCCAAGGTCATTGTGTACCGAGACGGTGAACCATTCCCGCATGTAGTTACTTGGGATGAGTCCAAGCAAACCTGGGGCCGGGAAGGAAACCTAACGCCTATGTGGGATGCGAAGCCAACCTTCATGCTGGGAAAGAACGCCGCCGCTGGTGCCTTCCGAAAGGCATTCCCCGACGAACTAGGTGATGTGTACTTCGATTCCGAGAGCTTTGTGGATACGTCCGAACCTATTCGACAGCAGGCTACTCGTCAGGATGTGGCGCGGCAGGCCCTTGCCGCCCCGGCGCCGAAGAAGAAGCAGGAACCAGAACCGGAGCCGGTGGGGGAGGATGACGACCAGTTTGTGCGGGACGTAAAGAACGCTTTGGCAGAGCTCACCAGCGCGGAAGAAGTAACCAACTTCATGCAAGAAATACGCCAAGACGGAGACGTTCCCCAAGCAGTCCTCGACCTCGGACGCACCCGCTGGAACGAACTACAGGAGCAGTAAATGAGCATCAAGTTTGTGCGCTCCCTACCACCACGTGGCGGGCGGGACACCATGAACCCCGACCGGGCCAACGAGTTGTTGGACGAAATGCTGGCAAACAACGGCATGTGGGCAGAAGTACCCATAACCCACCTCTACCCCGACATTAATAATCTGCCGCAAGACAGGCTCAGGGGCCGCGCCCGTAGCTTCGCAGACCGAATCCGGCAAGGCACCGTCCCCGTATTCAACGAATACCCCTGCGAAGCCGTATCCCGCGGCTCCAACGTGTATATGCGCGCCAACCTCAACAAACGACAACTCAAAGAAATGGAACTCTAAATGGCAGGCGAAACCCCAATCACTATCGTCGGAAACATCGTCGCCGACCCCGAGCTGCGCTTCACCCCGGCAGGTGCCGCTGTGTGCAAATTCCGTGTTGCGTCCACTCCGAAGCGGTATAACTCGCAGACGAATCAGTGGGAGGACGGCGAAGCGCTGTTTCTTACGTGCAATGCTTGGAAACATCTGGCGGAGAACACGTCAGACTCTTTAGCTAAGGGCATGCGCGTCATCGTGACCGGCCGCTTGAAGCAGCGTTCCTTTCAGACCCGTGAGGGTGATAACCGTACTGTATTCGAGATTGACGTAGATGAAGTTGGACCGTCGTTACGCTTCTCTACCGCCCAGGTAAACCGCAATCCACGGGAGGGTGGCGGCGGACAGCAGCAACCCAACCAGGCCCAGCAGTCGTGGGATAACGCCGCCCAGCAGGGGCAGACCGCCACCAGCGGCGCATGGTCCCAGCCGGCGCAGACAGGCCAAGACCAGACACCGCCATTCTGAGGTAAATAATGACCACATTGATCGACCTACTATCCGCCTACGCCTACGCCCCAGACGGCGGTGTGGCAGACCCTAATCACCCCGTGTACGCGATTCTGTGGGCGCTGAAATTAGTCGCCGGGAGCTAGACATGGAATACATCATTCAAGCATTTGCTTTTGTCTTTTCTTTAGTAATTGCTTTCGCCAGTGTGGTCTCAATAATTCTTGGGGGAGAAACTGTAATCGACTACCCCAACAATAAAAGGGGCTGGGCATTTGTCGGTGGTGGGGTAATCGGGCTAATCCTGTTTCTCTCAATAATCCTTTATGCTACTTCGGCGAGCGAAGATAATAGTGAGCATTGTGGCCCTGGTACTGAATATCGCGAATCGCGCCACTACAACCCATCGACGCGGAGTGCTCACACTGATTGGTGGTGTGAGGCCAAGTGAGAATAGGCGGCATGTTTGCGGGCTATTCCGGCCTAGAAAAATGTCATTTGACCTGCTATAATAGGTAAATGAAAGCGGCCCCGTAGGTGCTGGTAACACCACACGGGGCCTAACCACAATGTCACTGTCAAGGAGTGAACATCATGGCTGAACCCCAGCATACCCATAGCCAACCTGAAATCTGGAAACCCATCCCCAACTATGAGGGACTATACGAGGTAAGCAACTACGGACGAGTTAAGTCCTGCGCCCGAGAAATCAGGTACATAAATAGATTTGGGACTGAGACTAAAAATCCTATTCGAGGCCGAATTTTGGCCGGCCGCACAGGCTCAAACGGTTATCAGTATGTTGACCTTTGGAAAAGAAACAAAGGAGAGCTGCGGGCAGTTCACTCCTTGGTTCTAGAAGCCTTCATCGGCCCTAGGCCAGAAGGATACGTGTGTTGCCATAAAGACGACGTAAGGACAAACAACTACGTCGGCAACCTTCGTTGGGGAACATACTCAGACAACGCCATTGACAAAATAAAAAATGGCAGGGACAGGAACTCAAACAAAAAACATTGTAAACGTGGTCATCCGCTTGTATCCCCCAACTTAGTCCCCTCGAAATTAAAAGTTGGTTCCCGTGACTGCCTTGCCTGCAACAAAGCGCGAAGTTACGTGAATTACCACAAGGAACTGAAACCCAAGTTTGAAGAGTTTGCAGACGCATACTTTTTAAAAATCTCCGAAGCCTAAACACTCAGCAAGCCCCGCTTTATGCGGGGTTCTTCTTTTATGTAAGGAACTCAATGCTTTATTACTCATTGGATAAGGACGCGCATCAGCCCCGGTTTGCTTATGAAGGTGATGCTGGCATGGACCTCGCCCTATCCCACGACCTGACAGTGCCTGTAGGGGCGCATCGTATGGGGACCACGGGAGTCCATGTGGCTATACCGTCCGGCCATGTAGGGATGCTGTTTGTGCGTTCCAGTACTGGAATCAAACGGAAACTCGTTCTGAGCAATGGCACCGGCATTATTGACCAGGGTTTCAGGGGTGCCATCAAAATCAGTCTTCACAACACCGGCACCACAGGCCAACGAATCAAAGCCGGCCAATACATCGCACAACTCGTAGTAATCCCCATCACCCCCAACGAAATCGCCGAAGTACCCCAACTCCCACCCAGCGAACGCGGCACCAACGCCATCGGAAGCAGCAACTAAATGCCCACCCATCAGCAGCGTGAGGACATGCGGGCGTGGCTCGAAGCTAACGACCTGTACTGCGCACAACCCACATTCCTCGACGCACTCATCCACCTATTCCAATCCATAGAGAAAGGAGGAAACAACGATGCCGAAGGATAGTCGGCTGTATGCGAACATTACCCATGATTTCTTTGAATCCCCGAAGATTATGGTCCTGTCTGACAGGGCGAAATTGGGGCTGCTGGAGATGATCTTATGGTCGTGCCGAATGCAGACCGATGGGGTGATTGACCGCCGTGTAGCAAGTGCTAAGCATTTGCTAGACGTTTGCCAGGAGTTGCTAGACAACGACCCCGAAACACCGTCCCTTATGGAGCTTGAAAACGGTGATTTTCTCATCCATGACTTCACAGAACACCAAACAACAAGGGCCGAAATTGAGGCAATTAGGGAGAAAAGACGGGCCGCAGGACGCGCCGGAGGACTAGCTAAAAGTAAGGCACACGCTGCGAAAAGTAGCAAACGCCTAGCAAGTGCTACAGCAAGTGCTAAGCACGGTGCTAAGCAAACCGCTAGCAAACCCGTAGCAAAAGGGGTAGCAAACTCTAGCAAGAAGAAGAATAAGAAGGGGGGAGGGGAACAGGCCGAAAACACCGCCAATGTGGACACCAAAACCGCCCCAACGACCCCCACCCCTGAAAGTCTCGACGAGTTGGCCGCGGCTCACGCCGCCCGGCCCCTCGCCGTAAACGGAGTCTGCCAAAAGCACCCCCTCGGAAACCTCACCCACGAACCGTGCTGGGGATGCGCCGACGCCAAGAAGCAACGCGCCCAAGCCGAAGCCGAAGAAAAACAATCCCGCCGCGACGCCATTGACGCCTGCACCCTATGCGATGACAACGGCATGTACTACGCCAATGGCACCGCCCGCCGATGCAACCACCAACAGCCACGCGAGGAGCCACCATTTTGACCAACACCATCACATTCCGAGTAGACGGAGACCCGGCGCCCAAGGGTTCCAAACGGCACGTGGGTAACGGCAGGCTCATTGAATCCTCAAAGAAACTTCCCGCCTGGATGCGAGCCGTCACACAAGAAGCCGCCAAAAACAGGCCCAGCAGCCCCATAGACGGCCCCACAACCGTCCTCATGGACTTCTACCTACCCCGGCCAAAACGACCCCGCTATGACACTCCTGCGGTCAAACCGGACGCCGATAAGTTGGCCCGCTCAATTCTTGATGGCTTAGAAGCCGGCGGCATCCTCAAAAACGACTCCCGCGTAACCCACCTCGAAGCCACCAAACACTACGCCACCAACACAACCCCACCCGGCGCCCACATCACCATCACATGGAAGGACACCAAATGATTTACCCCTGGCCCTACGACGACACCAACGAACCCAACCCAGACGAACAAGAAGAACAAGAAGACGACTCCTGGAAAGACCGCGCCTACGACCTCTGGGCAGACCGCTAATGAACACCAACACGAGGAGAACCAATGACTAGAGAGATTAGCGACCAGCTAAGTGAAGCTATCAACCAGTCCTCATTCGGAACCGACGACGTAAAGCAAGCCCGCCAGTCCGTCACCGCAGAGGAAATCGCAACGCTACAGCGCAAACTCGCGCAGAAACGAGAAACCACAATGACCACAAACGAACCAAACCTCCCACCCAGCCCCGACACCCGCCGATTCACCCACAACGGATACCAATGCGCAGTGCTCATGGGGCCAATGACCATCAACGGCTACATCGCCCTCCCAGACGGGCACCCGTGGCTGGACTGCCCAGACTCACTGGAAGTCCACCCCGACATCGACGTTCACGGTGGAATCACCTACCGCGAAGGCAACACCATCGGATTCGACACCAACCACCTTGGAGACGGCCAACACCCCGAGGCCCCACACGGTTACCCGTCCCGCTTCACCGGCCACGTCTGGGAATGGGATGAAGTCGAAGCAGAAACCCGCCGCCTAGCAGACCAAGCAAAGGACACCACCAATGACTAACCCAACCCGCCAAGAAATCCTCGACGCGCACGAAGAACTAGAGAAGCTGTGCAATCGCTTGCCTGGAACCCGCCGCGCCAAAATGACCATCCTCGCCGCTCTACCGCCTAAGCCACAACCCACTATGGCCGAGGTCGAATGGGACGCTGATAAGCACCGCTTCGCGGAAGCGGAGAACCCCGACCACGGGGAAGTAATCATGCTTAACGTGTCCCAGATTTCTGGGAAAGTGAGAATCTTCTTCAACCAATATGGAGAGTTCTATCTGGGTTACGCGTCGCCCGAAAATCTCACCCCTACTGGTCGCCGCTACACACTCACGGAGGTACAGGAATGAGTACCACGCCCCGCACCCACTAACCCCGTACGCCACACAGGCCCCGCACAACCGCGGGGTCTTTCGCTTTTCAGGAGAAAGCATGACCAACGAGTTTGAACTCCGCGACACCGCACGCGAACTCAAAGCTCATTACCTGCAACTACAATCCCTCAAACACACCACCCCCAACCCACCAGAAGTAAAAACCCGCAACAGCATCAAAGGCCTAGGCCCCAAGACCCCAGGCAACTGGCTATGGGTAAACCGCTATGTGGAGATGGAACAAAACCTCCGGGAACTCGCCCTTAATGCTTTCGGTATCGACGGCATCAACATCCGCATACACGACGGAGACCTATCAGCCCCCCGCCTCTGCCACCTCATCGCCTACCACGCACAACCACTATCAGAACTCACATGGGCCAGCGACCTACAACAAGAACTAGAAGACCAGGCCCACACCATCAACCGCTGGTGCAACCCGCCCGAACACGGCCAAGCACTACTCAAGTCAGCGCGAGTGAAACGTCACCTCGTCGGTAAGTACTTACCACCACTTGACAAAGAGACTAAATAAAATGATATGATTGCGCTGTAGAAAGAGCCCGCCCACGAGCGGGCTTTTGTCGTTTTCACAAGCCTTATCGCCTAGCTCAACAATCTATTCACCAGGACAGAATTAGACCTTCCGAATCGAGCGTAGGCCACCGGCTCACGACCGGAATAAGGCGCCAAGTCTTGTCGCCTGACTCACCGACCTACTTAATGCGGACACTTTTTAGTAGAACTGACCACCTGAGATGCAGGCCGCCAGCTCACGACTGGAACAAGGCACAAAGAAAAAAGGGGGAGTGATGGTGTGGACAAACATCACCAAGCACGTACCCACCGCAACCAGGCGCCGCATACTCAACCGCGACGCACACACCTGCCTCAACTGCGGGCACCACGACCTCACAGATACAACTCTTGAAATCGACCACATAGACAATCGTCGCGGCCCCAACTACAACACTGACACCAACCTGCAAATACTCTGCCGCCCATGCCACCGCGCTAAAACCCAAAGGGAGATGAAGCGGGGTAAAGAACGGAAACGTGCCCGCCGCTATCTGCCTCGGACGCCGCACCCCGGGTTGAGCTAAGATTGGAAGTTGAAAAAATATTTGGGGTGGGGGAGGGCCCGAAACTTTTTGAGCCCGAGGCCTCAGACGGCATAGGGTAAATGGCTGTGTACGGGTTGGGGAATTTGCCCTCGTCATTTAGGGGTGGCCTTAGATGCGGCTATGAGGGCGTGTGTCAGCCGTTCGCCGTATAGGGCTACTTTGTTGGTCTGAAGCCCGTGTTCGTTTCCTAGGTGTAGCGGTTGGTTTACGGTGCTCTACCTGTGACAAAAGCCTGTTCAGGCGGTATAATTGCAGGTGTGAAGTGTTTGAATTGTGGGCGCGATGTGCCGCAGAAATCAAAGGGCCCGGCGCGACGTACGTGCTCGGCCCGCTGTCGGCAGGCGGTGTCTCGTAAGCGTCGCCGCCAACCCGTCCCTGCGGTGATGATTGATGCTCCTCGGTGGGTACGTGCGGACGGGAAACGTCCTATCACTCCCACTGGCACGCCGGCATCGTCTACCAATCCCAGCACCTGGTGTTCGTTCGACGAGGTGCAGCGCGGCGCGGGAGATGGCTTCGGCGTCATGCTCGGCGGCGGTCTCGGATGCTACGACCTGGATAACGCGCTTGAGGATGGTGTTGTGAAACCGTGGGCGCTTGAGGTTATCAAGGCAATCGCGGAGCCGATTATCTACGTGGAGAGTTCTGTTAGCGGCCGTGGGCTGCACGTGTTCATAGAGTTGGCGGAACAAGGGGGGACGCGCCGGAGCGTGGGGGACGGCAGCGTTGAGAAGTATTCGTATGGCCGGTTCATTCGATGCGGTGAGCCGACGAGCTTAAAGGAAGTGATGAGTAATGCCCGGTCCACCACCTAAGCGGAGCGACCAACGGCGTCGTCGTAATAAGCCTGATGAGTCACAGCCGAAGCTGACTGTTGTTAAGGACGATGCGCCGCGTCCTGTTGTGAAGGCGCCGCGGGTGTCTCCGTCGTGGCATCCGCTGATGAAGGACTGGTTCCGCTCACTCAAGGAATCGCGGCAGGCGATGTTTTATGAGCCGTCAGATTGGCAGACCGCCCGTCTACTGGCCGAGGTTATGAGCCAGGAACTGAACAATGGCGAGGGTGTTAAAGCGTCGATGCTTGCTGAGTTTAATCGTGCTGCGGCGTCGTTGATGACGACGGAGGGGGAGCGGCGTCGTCTGCGTGTTGAGCTCCAGGCCGCTGATGGCGCTGTGGTTGATGATGAGTCTTCTTCGGTGATGTCTCATTACAAGGAGCTGTTTATGTAGGAGGTGGCCTGTATGGGTGATGTTGCTCCGCAGGAGCGGCTGGCGACGTTGCCCGAAGGGCTACCGAAGTTCACGCTGGGCTACGAGGCTTTGGCGTGGGCCGCGAAGTACCTGCGCCACCCGAATGGTATTCGGGCGGGTAAGGCATGGCAGTTCACTCGCGAGCAGGCACGCTACGTCCTGTGGTTCTACGCACTGGATGAGAATGGCCGTTGGCTTTTTCACCATGGGGCGCGCCGCTTGGCGAAAGGCTCCGGCAAGTCCCCGTTCGCTGCAGTCATGGCACTGATTGAGCTTTTAGCACCCGTACGGTTCGACCATTGGGACCCGGATGTGCCTGGCGGCGTGTCCGGTAAGCCGGTGTCGATGCCGTGGGTGCAGATTGCTGCGGTTTCTCTGGACCAGCCTTTGGCACTCGATACTCCAGTCCGTACCGTAGACGGTTGGAAGACGGTCGACACTGTTGGTATCGGCGATTACGTATTCGGTTCGGACGGTGAACCGGTTGAGGTACGTCGAAAGACGGAAGTGTTTTATGGCCGAGATTGCTACGAGCTGGAGTTCGACTCCGGCGAGAAGATTGTTGCCGATTCCGGCCATGGGTGGACTATCGAAAAGACCAATGGTCACGGAGACAAATGGGAGTCTGTAACTCTCACGACTGAGCAGATTGCTCAGCTCAAGAGTTCTAAGCGAGTCACTGTTCGGATTCCTGCAGTGTCAGCAAATTTCCCGGTACGTGAGCTTCCACTTGACCCTTGGCGACTTGGATTTTGGCTCGGCGATGGAGCTTCTAAGTCGGGAGTCCATGCCATTGATTGGCGGCATAAGGAGGAGTTAGAGGAGATATACCGTCCATTGCTGAATGACTGGGAAGATCTCCGTTTTGACTTCGATAGAGGATTTACTGGCCGCATGAACGTGAAGCGCCGGGATGGTATTTGCCCTCGGGGCCACGACTACGTGAATGACCTCAACAACCGCTATTCACAAAAGGGCAATCCGGCTTGCCGGAAGTGTGTTGCTTGGCCTCGAGCTGGGTACGCTGACCCGAAGCTACTCTCTATGCGGGAGCTGCTTAGGGAAGTTGGGGTTCTGCACCGCAAGCACATCCCCGATGTTTACCTAACTGCAAGCTATGAGCAGCGCATGTCGCTTCTGCAGGGGTTAATCGACTCTGACGGCGGGATTGACCGTACTCATCGTGCTTATTTCGTTAATACGAATCGCCATTTGATTGACGGTATCGAAGACTTGCTGAGCTCGTTGGGATTCAAGTGGACCGAGCAGAAGAACGAATCCACTAAATCGTGGAAGGTCTCGTTTAAGCCGCGTGCGGGCGAGCCTGTGGCGCGTTTCGCTTACAAGGTCGCTCGTATGCCGAAGGTTGACGAACCGCGACAGTACAGCAAGTACCATCGGGTTGTTTCCGTGAAGAAAGTTGAGTCGGTCCCTGTTAGGTGTATCGGCATCGATAACGACGACCATCTTTTCCAGGCTGGTCGACGGGGTATTTTGACCCATAATACAGAGAATACGATGCGCATGGTGCGCGCTATGGCGTCGCCTGCGAACGCGCCGGCGCTGCACCGCGACTACAGCCTGGACGTGGGTAAGACCCAGATTTTCGTGCAGCCGGAAGGCAAGCTCGAAGTCATTACCTCATCGGCAGCAACCGCAGAAGGTGCGGAGTCAACGTTCGTTATTGGTGACGAGTTGGAGCATTGGACCCCGTCGAATGGTGGGGCAGAATTGCACGCGACTTTGATGGATAACTTGTCGAAGTCTGGTTCTCGTATGTTGGAGACGTTGAATGCGTGGAAGCCGGGCATTAACTCGGCGGGAGAGTCCACGTTTAATGACTGGGTTTTGCAGGAGACTGGCCGGTCTAAGAACGAGTCGCGGATTCTTTACGATGCGCGTCAAGCCCCGCACGATACCGAGCTGGGGGATGCTGATTCGCTACGTTCTGCACTTGAGTGGGTGTATGCGGATTGCCCTTGGTCGGATATTGACGCGATTATGACTCGTATCTGGTCCCCGTCGGCGCAGGTGGATGATTCGAAGCGTAAGTATTTGAATTGGCCGGTAGCCTCGTCTGATTCGTGGTGCGACCCGCAGGATTGGGCGCAAATGGCGCGGCCAGATATTGATGTCGCGCCGGGCGAGGACATCGTAATGTTTTTTGACGGTTCGCTGTCGAATGACCACACCGCGCTTATTGGGTGCCGTATGGACGATGGTCATATTTTCACTATTGGGGTGTGGCAGCCGAAAGCAGCCGACCCGGACGATAAGCCGATGGTCGATGTGCAGGCTGTTGATGACCGCGTTGATTTTGCGTTCGCTACTTGGAATGTCATCGGTTTTTACGCCGATGTGCGCGAGTGGGAGTCGTTCACAAAGGTGGCGTGGCCGGAGCGTTACCGCGACCGGTTGGAGTTGTGGGCGACTTCGCGGGGTGCGCAGCAGCCGGAGCCTATTGCTTGGGATATGCGCGGTAAGGACTTTCAGTTCACTACGGCTGCGGAGCTCGCGGAGGCGGAAGTCATGCAGCACTCGTTCACGCATGACGGTAACCCGTTGTTGACGGAGCATGTGTTGAATGCTCGCCGGCATGAGGGCCGGTACGGCATCACGGTGCGTAAGGAGTCGCGGAAGTCGGCGAAGAAGATTGACGCTTGTGTGTGCATGATTGGTGCGCGCATGGTGTGGCGCTTGGCGAGGGAGCGCGGCGGGGTGTCGAAGAAGAAGCAGCGGACTGGGAAAGCATTTTTCATTTGATTAGTGGGAGGAGGCCGTGGTGCTAAGGCGTGATAAAGCAGAGCATGCGGTGCGTGAATTATTGTCCACGCACGTGGCCGAGCGCAGGATTTTCGACAATATCCATCAGTACATGGTGCCGTGGGATAGTGCGACGGCTACAGCTCGTGTTGGGGCTACGGTGCATTCTAAGAACCGTGAGCAACATGCTGAGTTAGCGCGCATGTCTGTCGCACCGTTCGTGGCCCTGGTGGTGGATACGTATTCGCAGTCGCTGAAGGTGGATGGTTTCTATTCCGCCGAGGGGGAGCAGGCGGATGCGTGGACGTGGTGGCAGCGGAATAAGATGTCAGCCCGTCAGACTGGGTTGCATCGTGCGGCACTGACTTATGGTACGTCGTATGCTTCGGTGCTTCCGGCTGCTGATAATGCTTTGCGGATTGGTGTGCATTCGCCGCGGCGTATGGTGACCTTCTATTCCGACTCACTGGGGCTTCCAGGGGTGCCGTCGTCGGATGAGTACCCGATGCTGGCGCTTGAAATCGGCGACCGGTACATGCGCATGTTCGATGAGGAGCATGTGTATTGGTTCGGTATTGAGCATGCGCCGCAGAAAGTAGGGGATTGGCTTGATAGGACCTATTACTCCCCGACGAACCTCGTGTTTCAGGAAGCCCGTCCGCACAATATGGGCGCGGTGCCTATCGTTCGATACCAGGACCGCATGCTTACTGATGGTGAAGAGCGCCGCGGCATTGTGGAGCACCTACTCGGTTTGCAAGACCGCATTAACCGCACGAATTATGAGCAGGGAGTAGCGCAGCATTTTGCCGCGTTTAAGCAGCGCTATGTGATTGGTTGGGTGCCGGAGAATGAGATGGAGGCTTTCCGCCAGTCAGTGGCTGATACGCAGTTCTTTGATGACCCTGATGTGAAGGTAGGGCAGTACGACGAGACGGACTTGTCGCGCTATATTGAGTCGCGGCAGGCGTCGGTGCGTGATTTCGCGGCGCTGGCGCAGGTTCCCGCCCAGTCGTTGGGAGCGAATGCGATTAGCAACATTTCGGCCGACGGCCTGGCAGCACTTGAAACGTCGAAGGATAGGCAGGCGGCGGAGATTCAAACTTCGCTTGGAGAGTCGCACGAGCAACTGTTGCGTTTATGCTCGCATGCTTCTGGTGATGAGGACGGCGCCGCAGACTTTGAGGCGGAAGTGACGTGGGAGGAAACTTCGTCGCGTTCGTTCGCGCAGACCGTGGACGGTTTGGGCAAGCTGTCGACCATGCTGGGCATCCCGCCGGAGGAATTGTGGTCGGATATTCCTGGGTGGACAAAGGAGCGTGTGGAGCGTGCCCGCTCAACCGCACGTACATCGAACCTGTTTAGTGGTATCGCTGATGCTGGCGACGCAGCGGAAGGGCTGCAGCTTTAATTACTGTGAGGTGGTGAGGGGATGCCGCTGGCGCATGTTCGCAACAACGATGATTCGCTAGCGGTCGACATCAGCCGCCTAGTGAATAAAGCTCTGGCTACCTACGGTGTTCCGGTCACTGTGGAGCAAGTAGAGGAGCTGGTGGATATTTTGTATCCGCGGGTTATTCGCATGCGGCGCGTATCGTGGCGCACCCACGTGGTGGAGCTTGGCCGCCAGGCCGCAGCCGTCGGCGTGGAAATAAAGCCCGAAGCCATACGGCCCTACCCGCGGAAAGCCCTGTTTGATGCCATCGCGGACGTATCGCGCCTATCCCCGGACTCGTCGAAACTACACGTGATGATGTTGGATGAGGAGTCTAAAAAGCGTGTTATGCAAGCCGTGAGCCCTGATTTTTCCAACCGTATGGATTCGGCAGTTAAGGCGCGTGTCGCTGGTGAACTTGGCCGGCGTTTGTCGCGCCATGTTGTGGATGCGGGGCGTAGTGCGGTGGCGGATGCAGCACATAACGGCACGGCACGGTTTAAGTCTGGGCTCCCTGCCCGTGCCGGGTATGCGCGGGTTTTATCCGGGCGTGAGTCATGCGCATTTTGTGCCATGCTGGCCTCTCGAGGGGCGGTGTATTCCGAAGATACTGTCATTCGCCGTCGGGATGGGCGCAGGTACCACGATGGCTGCGATTGCATCCCAGTGCTCGTAGTTGATGGCAAACCATGGGAAGGGCAAAAGGAAGCAGATGCCCTGTATGCGCACTGGCGTGAGCAGACATGGGCGGACGGCAAGCCGTCTCCTGCGCAGTTTAGAAAGTGGACTGAGTTTATTTCTTCCGGTGGTTTGAGCACCACTGATTATTCGCCGTTTGGCGGAAAGTAGCGCTACCAAGGTTGGCGATGTTGGGGTTCAATTCCCCTTTAGCGCACCACCCCCACACCACATTGGTTGGTGGCGGGGGCTTTTTCATGCCCAACCCAGATAACCCAGGAGGTTACCGATGGCAGAAGAAACTACCGCCACCACCGACGACCAGAATGCCGCCGAGGTGGCAAACGAGGATAAGGCCCCGGAGGCCGACAACTCGAAACCGGAACGCAGCGCAGAGTCCTACCAGCAGGAGCTAGAAAAGCTCCGCAAGGAAAGCGCCCGCTACCGCACCGAGCGCAACGAACTACGTGCCGATGCGGAAAAGTACCGCGAGATTCAAGACGCGGAAAAGACGGAACTGCAACGCGCCCAAGAAGCCCTGGAGGCCGAGCGCACCAAGTCCAACCAGTTCCAAGTGGAATTGGCCCGTTCCAAGGCCCTATCCAAGTACGGAATCTCGGAGGAGAACGCCGACCTGCTGGGAAGCGACCCGGAGAAGTTCGACGATAACGCAAAGCGCTTAGGCGAGTTGCAGGCGCAGGCCGCGAAGCGAGCCACACCGCCGTCTGACTATCCAGTCGAAAATCTCAAGCCGGGTGCTTCCTCGCGGGAGGATGCGCCGGACTATTCGTTCCCTGCGTCGTGGCCGGTTAACGGCAAGTTTGCACAACATAACTAATTCCCATTCAAGGAGGGATTTTTGTAATGTCCACTGTTGTTCATTACACCCCCGCCCAGAATCCGACTGTGAAGGCGCAGGCGGACCTGAAGGCGGGTACTTTCGTACAGCTCGCTGGCGACATTGATGGCCGCAACCCCGTTGCCAAGCCCGCTGGTGCCGGTGCCCTAGTTTTCGGCGTGCCTGCCACCGACGTAGCTAAAGATGGCTACGTCATGGTGTACCGCGCAGGCCACATCGTTGAAGTTGAGTCTAATGGCGCTATCGCCGCCGGCGACCCGGTAGCCGCTGCAGCGTCCGGCAAGGCCACCAAGGCCGCGGAAGCCGCCCCGGTGGTAGGTATCGCCGTGTCTGCCGCTGCTAATAACCGCGTCATTGTGGCGCTAAAGTAAGGAGAAAGAAAGATGGCTGATTTCACTTTCCCACTTTCCCCAGCCCGCGTTAACGACGAGGGCACTATCACCACGTCCATGCTGGTGCAGGAACCAACCCGCTTGTCTAGCTACGTGGCGGAACTGACACAGGCAAACCTGGTTTCCCAGTTCCTGTTCACCTCTACCGCGGCAAACGGTGGCGCCATCATGTACGACCGCCTCGAAGCCAACATGGCCACTGCTGCGGAAAAGCCGGGTGTTATTGCCCCTGGTGCGGAGTTCCCAGCGTTCTCCACCGCGCAGGGTAAGCCGGTAGTCGACCCGGTCGTAAAGACCGGTGGTCACTACGACCTGACTCGCGAGGCAGAAAAGCGCAACGACCCAATCATCTTGCAGCGTGGAGCCAACCGTGTGGCCAATACGATGGTCAAGGACATTGATGACCGTGCCTTCCAGGTTATCGACGGCGTCATCTCCACCATGGATAATGGCCTGAAGTTGGAGTCTTCTGGTTGGGCCGCCGCCGGTAAGGTCACCGCATCCAATAAGACTGCGCTGACTGGTGAGGGCAAGCTCATTGATGATATTGAGGAAGCCAAGCTCAAGATTGAGGAAACCAACCTTGGCTACATGCCAGACACCCTCGTTCTGAAGCCACGCGACGCGAAGAACCTTCGCGCTATTCTCGGCGTCGACAAGTGGCAGCAGATTCTGTCCACCCTCGGCATCACCCTCTACGTATCCAACACCAACTCCCTAAAGGAAGGCGAAGGCCTGCTGCTGCAGCGCGGCGCGGTCGGTGTCATGGGTGTTGAGGACCCGATCTCCACCGACAATGAGTACATCAAGGGCCGCCAGGTGACTCGCTTCTACACCTGGGCGACGATGGCGTTTGGTGTTACTGACCCGTTGTCTGTGGTGAAGCTTTCCGGTTTGGAGCAGTAGTCATGGCGGCGTTTGCAACTAGCGACGAGCTGCGCGCACGGTGGTCGCTTGCCCCCGAGGGGGACCAGGCGAACGCCGTACTTGAAGATGCGTCCGTGTGGCTGCAGGCCATGTACGACCTGCCGGATAATCCATCAGAAAAGCTCGCTGCTGTTCTGCGGATTATTGTGTGCTCGATGGCGAAGCGTGCTTTGCAGTCAGAGAACACTGACCACATGGAGTCACTGTCACAAACCGCTGGTGCTTTTTCTCAGTCGTCGTCGTTTCGCAATAGTGAGGGCAACCTGTTCCTTACAAAGGCGGAGCGGGAAATGCTGGATAAAGCGCTCGACGATGAGTTGAACCGTGCCCGCGGTATGCGAACCGTTGAGGCGGTGAGCTGGTAATGGCTTTGGATGTTCCACTGCGGTATTCCGTGGTGCGTATTCGTCGTGAGCAGGTAGGAACAGTTGATGAGCTTGGCAACGATGTTGTCGAAGATGTGGAATCCTCCGCGCCAGTCATGGTTGCTGGGTGGGCGATGCCGCAAACTGACGAGCCGAAGCTCGCAGGGCATGAGCGACGCACTGTGAAAATCGAGATGTACGCCCCTACGGGGGAGTTTCTCGTAGGAGATGCGGTGCGCCTACCCGAGCGGAAGGACGTTCTCGAAGTCGTGGGCGAACCCGAAAACTACGAGCGCAACCCCTTCGGGTGGGCACCTGGATTAGAGGTGGTGAACCTTGCAGGCATCGAATAGCTGGCTACTCATCGAACGGTCAGATGGAAACATCGACAAAGTTCAAACCTCATCCCTGTCTTTCGACGGCGGCTCGCTCATCTGCTTCGCAGACGAAGCACAGACCAAAGTGAAAGCCGCGTATAGCCCCGTCGGCTGGGCTAATGTGAGGTGGTGTAGCCGTGACGAAATACCAGCCCAATAAAGCCGGCCTACAGGAACTCCTTCGCGGTAGCGCCGCTAAGCAACTTGTAGTGCAACATGGTGAGGACATTGCGGGGCGCGCTGGGGACGGATTCGTACTTTCCACCCAGCAAGGACGGTCTCGTTTCCGCGGCATCGTTTATGCGGATACGTGGTCAGCCAAGTGGCGGGAAGGGCGAGAAAACGTGCTAGTGAGGGTGCTTGGCTAATGGGTATTTCAACACAGGCAATTGCCGTCAAGTTATTAGGCGATGCACTTGGGGTGCGCGTGTCAACGCGTATGCCCGACCCGGAGCCGAAGCAGTTTGTCATCGTCTCCCGAATTGGTGGTGGCGCTGATACATGGTCGACGAAGGCACCGCGCTTCCTCGTGGAGTGCTACGCCCATAGCGAAGTAGCCGCGGAGAAACTAGCCGATGATGCATGGGACGCATGGCGAGGATTCCGCAGTAACCAAGTTACTTGGGCTTCTGTGGACAACAATCTCACTCGTTATGACGACCCCGACAGTCGGTTCTCTCGATTCCAGTTCACCGCCCAACTGCAACTTAAGCGCACCCAATAGGTGCAGCTGAACCTTTTCTTTCAGGCCCGGTCCAACGATTCTGAAAGGAAACCTGACACATGGCTGTCAACATCAATAACGCATTCGTTGGTGCTCCCCCAATTGACGGCGGCGTGTACTTCAACGCCCCACTGGGCACTAAGCTGCCGACCTCTGCGACTGAAAAGCTCGATAAAGCATTCAAGGACCACGGCGCGGTCGGCGAGGATGGCTTCAACGTTAACCCGGCTCGCGAGTCTTCCACTGAGAAGATGTTCGGCGGTGAGGACTGGGTAGACCTCCAGACCTCCTACACCGAAACTGTCACCCTCACCTTCCTCGAGGAAGATAACGAGGCAGTCATCAAGTCCCTTTTCGGCGCCGACAACGTGGAGACTAAGAACGCCACGAACTCTGAGGGTAAGAAGACCACCATCTACCACACCTCGGAGCGTCTGCCGATTCAGTCTCACGTGCTCAAGGCCGTGTACGGCGAAAAGGCAAAGACCTACGTCATCGAGCGTGGCCGAATCACCACCGTCGAAAAGACCGCGGATGTTCACTCCGCGTCCACCAAGTACAACGTGACGATTACCGCGTTTAAGGGCACTGACCCAGAGCGTAATTACGCATACGTCACCGAGTACCGCGACGACGGAACCCCGGCAGACGCCGAAACCGCAACCCCGAACACTTCGGGCGTCGCGGGCGCTGCAGCGTAGCAACCTCCCCTGGGCGGAGCAGCAGGGGTTAAACAATCCTGCTCCCACTTCTCACCCGGCAAAACCATTGAGGGAAAACAATTCCCTTTGGACCGGGCCTGCCCTCAACATTTGCCGGGTGGGCTCAAACTTTAGGCCCGGTCCCTAACAACCCAACATTCGAAAGGCTTGGTCCACCCATGGCTCTCACCGTTTCCACCAGCTTCGACAACATCGAAGTCATCATCCCCGCCGCAACCGGCAACAAGACCGTAACCCTGTCCCTCCCACCGCTGGACTGCTTCGACCCTAAGACCGTCGAAGAAATCGAAACCAGCCTTGCGGACGACCCCAAGGTAGGCAAGAACC
Source organism: Corynebacterium sp. LaCa117 (assembly GCF_046717765.1). Taxonomy (NCBI): domain Bacteria; kingdom Bacillati; phylum Actinomycetota; class Actinomycetes; order Mycobacteriales; family Corynebacteriaceae; genus Corynebacterium; species Corynebacterium sp. LaCa117. The sequence continues at coordinate 783,313 of NZ_CP177102.1, forward strand.
CCACCGAGGCACTGCGATTCCTACTGACCTACTTCGCTACGAATAAGGCACAGAAGGAAGCTATCGCTGGTTTGAACGGACGCCAGATTAACGAGATTGACAAGTACTGGCAGGAAGAGTCTGGAATCACTGTGGGGGAATCCTAGCCCTCCACCGCTTCCTCACATCCCGCGAAGGTCTGCTTGACGCGGTAAGAGCAGACCTTTTCACCGCTGGCTGGTCTTTCTCCCAACTCGGCCGCACATTCACCTGGAGTGACCTAAAAGCATTCCTACGCTCACTTCCCGCAACATCCAACGTGCATAAGCTGCTGAATCCCGAGTCTGCAGAGCTCGCAGAATGGTCGACTCCGCAAGTCAAGATGTTGGCCGCGGCACATGACTCTCTGCTTCGCACCTATCTCATGGCACATGGTGTTGACGTAGAGAATCTACCTCCGCATGGCCTGTGGTACGCGATAGTTTCTTCTTTCACGGAAGATGGCGCGGATTCGCCGGGGGAAAAAGAGACCGAGGAGAAAAAGACGCCGCCACGGTTAAAGACCAGCGCGGATATTCGTGCGGCTGTGAGGGCTACCGAAAAGAACTAACCCGTGTACCCCCCCTTTGAAAGGTAGGCATCGCTCATGGCCGAGCTCGGCGTCGGATACATCAGTATCGTCCCAGAAGTCTCCAAAATCTCCCCCGGCATTGCAAAGGCCCTGGGTGCTGCTGAGCCACAGGTCGAAAAGTCCGGCGACTCTATGGGCAGCAAACTTTCTTCCGGTATCAGCCGGAAGCTCAAAGCTTCTGCCATCGGTATCGGTACCGCCGCCGGCGGTTCAATTGCCGCTGGCCTAACAAAGGGCTTCGGCCGCCTGAAGGCTATTGAGGGCGCCGAGGCGAAGCTCAAGGGCCTGGGCAACAGCGCCGAAACTGTATCCGGCGTGATGGACAATGCGCTGGCTGCTGTAAAAGGCACGGCTCACGGACTGGGGGAAGCCGCGTCTGTGTCTGCACAGATGGTGGCTGCTGGAATTAAGCCGGGCAAGGAGCTTGAGCAGACGCTTACCACCGTAGGTGATACAGCTGCGATTGCTGGCCGCTCCATGGAGGACATGGGTCTAATCTTCGGTTCGGTCGCAGCCCGCGGCAAGCTCCAGGGTGATGACATGCTACAGCTCATGTCTGCTGGTATTCCGGTGCTGCAGCTCCTAGCAGACCAGCTTGGTGTTACCTCCGCTGAAGTCTCGGACATGGTCTCAAACGGCGAGGTAGATTTCGCTACCTTTGAGAAGGCCATGCGTGAAGGTATGGGTGGTGCCGCCCAAGACATGGGTAACACTTTCTCCGGCGCGCTTGCCAACATGGGAGCCGCAGCCGGACGTGTCGGCGCTACCACGCTCAAGCCATTTTTCGGCCTAGCTAAGGACGGATTCGGTGCCGTAACTGTTGCTCTCGACGGGCTGAACGACCGTCTAGGCCCAGTGATGGAGGACTTCGGGAACTGGATTCAAAACCGCGGCGTGCCCGCGGTTAAAGAGTTCGGTAGTTCCCTCGCCGCATTGGGACAGTCTGCCGAGGCGCAGACCATGCTGCAACAGACCAAGAACGCTTTCACACAGATGTGGGAAGCTGGCCAAAAGCTGGCTCCGGCTATCGGGAGTATTATTAGCTCTCTGGGGCAGGCGTCTGCAGCCCTAGGCGTGAGCACCTGGACTGTATTCGTCAGCCTGCTGCAGGCCGCTGGCAGCGCGATTGAAGCCCTAGCTGGGCCACTGCAAACAGTTACCGGATTCCTGGAACAACATCCAGGTCTCGTTACCGCCGCAGTTGCCGCTTGGGCGGGGTTCAAAACCGTTCCTACTATCTTTGACAAGATAAACGGCGTTGTTCAGCCCCATGTCGATTCACTCAAGACGATGGGGCAGGGCGTGAAGGATATTCGCGCCTACTATGCCGACACCGGACGCGAGATTAGCCGCTTCGACGCCGCGGTACAGTACGCGGGTACGTCGACTAATAAGACGATGCAGTCGATGGCGCAAGCCTATACTCAGGCTTCAGTTCCTCTGAAGGATTTGGCGTCTAGCTATCGTGTAATGGGGCAGTCCGCGTCGGAAAATGCCCTTAAGGCTGGTAACTCGTTTACCTCGATGGACTATATGATGCAGAGCGCGGGGCGTTCTGTACAGGCATCTGTTACCAGCATGGCGGGCACGATTAGCGGTGTTGGTGCCGCAGCGTTCTCGGGGCTGAAGTCTGGTGTGACCAACGTGGTTAACGCGTTGGGTGGCCCTCTCGCTGTTGGTATTGGTGCAACAGTTGCGTTGTATGCGAATACGCAGCACGCTGCGGCCGCGTTGGAGGCGGCGCAGAACGCCATGGCGCAGGCGACTCGCGAGTCTGCTGTTGCTCAGCAAGAATTGCGCGCCCAGCTGGCCGGTACAACTGGCGAACTGGACGACCAGGCGCTGGCTTCCGCCGCCAAGGTCGCGAAGGCGGAATTCTCCGAGCTCATTGAAATGGGCGGCCGCGATTTTGGCATTGTTGAAAAGCTCAACATGGCCACAGTTTCGGTCGACAATTTCATGAACAAGATTCCTCTCATGGCCAGTGAGGAACAGAAGGCTCGAGCGGCTTCAACAACTCATAATAAGGAGCTGAAGGAGTCTTACGACGCTCTATCAGAGGCGGCTGAGAAGTCGAATATCCCGATGGAGGCGCTTAGCGAAGTTGTTGCTAAGGGTGGGCCTGAGTACCAGAAGCTGATTTCGTCGCTGCGTGAGTCTGGCAATGCAGGTAATGCCGCTGCTGACCAGCTGGAGGGCGCTCGCGCTAAGGTTGAGGGGCTTGTTGAGTCCGCGCAGCGTGTCGACCCGGCTGCGGCGCAGGCTGCCCACGGCATTGAGGTTCTCGCTGACGCGGGTTCCTCTGCCGAGGAGAAGCTGACCGCGCTTGAGACGGTGCTGCAGGCTATGGGGCTTGCTCCGAAGGACGCTGAGAAGGCCATGATGGATGCCGCAGATGCGGTAGACAAGTTGGTCGAGTCCACCCAGAGCCTTGAGGTTCCGGCGAACGAGATGGGTGCCGCACTGTTCAATGCAGACGGTTCTCTCGAAGTTACGAACGATTCTGCTCGTCAGCTTTATGAGCAGATGACTACTCTGCATGACCAGATGGTCAACGTCGCTGTTAACGGCGGTGACGTGCAGGGGACGTTTGATAATCAGATTTCTCCGGCGCTCGACGTGCTGGCGGAGAAGTTTGGACTGTCGAAAGAGCAGGTTGCGTCGCTGCGTGAGCAGTTTGGTCTCATGCCTGAAGAGATTCAGACTGTCGTCAACGTCAACAGTGAGGGCGTGTCGTCGGAGCTCGCGTCCATTTACGCGGCGATGTACGACCTAGAAGAGGGCCAGACTATTGAGGTTCCTCTCGCTAGTGATGAAGCTATGGCCGTGCTCGACGAACTCCACATTAAGGCGGAGGATCTTGGCAACGGCAACATGGAGATCACCGCGACCACCGATGAAGCGGAGGAAGCGCTTTCTCACATAACGCAGCTGATGTCCGAGGTTGGCGAAACTGACATTTCGCCAGAAGTGTTTATGGACACCACCCAGCTTGAGGTGTCCGCTGGTGAAGCGAAGGGGATTCTCGATGCCCTTGATATTGAGAATCCGTCGCCGCAGGCACAGCTGATTATCGACAATCTCCTAAACGGCAAGGGTATTGCCCAGGGTGAGTTGGACGCGTTGGGTGCGATGTCGCCCACGCCGAAGGCTGACCTGAATAAGAAGCTGCTGGATAATGGTGTGTCCTTATCCAACAGGGCGCTAGACCAGCTGGGGGTTAAGAAGACCACTCCGACGATTGATGTCAATAACCGCCCTGCGGCTAATGGCATCGAAGCTGTCAAGGGCTGGCTTGCTGGCATCAAGGACAAGGTCGTCAATATTTTCACGCACCGGCATGACAATGCTGCCGATGGTCTGGTGAATTACGGTGCTGCACAGCGGTTTATGGCTGCTGGCGGCGCGCAGCGTATGTCTCAGCAGCCGGCTCAAATTCAACCTGGCGGGCGGTGGCTGACCTGGGCTGAAGATGAGACGCAGGGTGAATCGTTTATCCCGCATGCTCCGTCGAAGCGTAAGCGGTCGACGCAGATTCTGGCGGAGACTGCTGGAATCTTCGGCCTGGGCTTGGTGGACGCTGGCGGCAACCAGATTCGCCGCGACGGCTCGTCTGTAGCCCCCACCTCTGTCACCCACATGGCAGACGGCGGAGTTAGCGCCCATGACGTGCTGAAATTCGTCAAGGGCGAAACCGTTGATGGTAAGCGTGCTCCACGTTCGTTAGAAGGCGCGAGCTACGTGTGGGGTGGCGGACTACTCGGAAGCTGGGGTGACTGCTCCGGCTCCATGTCAGGCATTGGCGCTTTCATTGCTGGTTGGCCGCTTGCCGGGCGCAAGTTTGCCACCGGCAACGAGGGGCAAGTCCTATCCCAGATGGGTGCTAAGAATGGCCTAGGTAGCGGCGCCCGCATGGCATTCGGCTGGTTCAACGGCGGCCCATGGGGCGGCCACACAGCCGGAACCTTATTCTTCGGTGACGGCAAGCGCATCAACCTAGAAATGGGCGGTGGACGCGGCAACGGCCAGATCGGCGGCGCCGCAGCCGGTGCTGACAATGGCCAGTTCACCAACCGCGCCTACCTTCCCCTTGATGGTGGTGTTGACATCGGATTCAGCGATGTTGACGGCACCTACGATAAGGGCGGTCCGCTAGAGGGCATTTCTTCTACGTCCACCAGTGGGTATACGACCAAGAGTGGTAAGTCTGTTTCCTGGGGTAAAGCCCAGGAATACTACGACATGGCGCTCGAGTTCCAGAAGCGGACGCGAGTCCACGACCGCGGCGGAATTATGAAAGATGGCCGCATCGCCATCAACATGTCCGGCCGGGATGAGCGCATCCTCAACCCAATGGAAACAGTGGCCTACGAACGGTCGCTTGATGTATTGCCAAAGTTCGCGGCGTCGTTTAACTCCGCGGTCAACCAGTTCGTCAAGGGTGCCGATGGTGCCCAGTACCAGGCCGTTAAGTACGGCCGAAACTTTGGCGGCGACTATCTCGCTAGTGCGGAGATAGTCCAGGACGCCGAGCAAGGCCTACTGGATACCCGGCGTGCTATCGCCGCTGAAAACGACGATGTGGCACAGCGCGAAAAGGAGCTGGCCGAAGCTAAACGCGAGCTCGCAGAAGCAGAAAAGGAAGGTGGTGGACTTTCCAAGGAACAGAAGCGAAAGCTTGCTGATGCTGAGGAGAATCTGAACAAAGCTCGACGCGAAGGCAAGCCCGACAAGATTGCCGACGCGGAAAAGAAACTTGCCCGCGCCCGCGAAGACGCAGACGATGCTCTGGAGAAGTCTAAGAACAAGAACGCCAAGGCGGTTAAGTCTGCACAGGATAAGGTCAACAAGGCGGAAGACGCTCTTGGCGAAGCGCGTGAGAAAACCGCAGACCAGTCGGACCGGCTTATTGCTGCGGAGCGCGCTGTGGCAGCATCGCGCTACAAGGCCGCGGGCGACATGGCGGAGTCTATTTTCGAGTCTGCATCCAAGGGCTTTATCTCTATTTCGAATTTCTTCGATGAGATGGAGCGTCTTGCAGGCATTGTGGAGCGTACTCGTCAAGAGGTCTCCAAGATGGAAATGCAGCAGCAGACCAATGCCATTGAGCGTTTGCGTTCTTTGGCGGAGCTGCAGTTGCGTGAGCAGGATGTGGCGCGGGCGAGGGCTCGCGGTGCATTGTCTGTTGCTGAAGCTGAGGCAGACCTTGAGGACGCCCGCGACGCCGCCGCTCGAATGGGGTCGACCTCCATTGAGGCAATGTCTGGTGCGATGGACCGCTTCCGCCGTACCGGTATTTTCGCTGTTGAGGAAGTCTCTGAGTCGGTAATTGAGAACTCTGCGGAGGTTAAGGCCGCGGAGTGGGGCGTTAAGGTAGCTCGCGCCCAGGCCGCGCTGGATGAGTTTGAAGCAACGCGTCAGCAGGCGTTGGCGCAGCTCGATGTTGCTCAGGCAACTCTGACTCAGACGGCTGCGGCAAAGATGCTGACTTTGCAGACCCAGCAGCTGCAGGCTCAGGCCGCGCAGTTGTATGGAATGACCGCTAATCAGGCCTCGGGTGCTGCCCGTGGCTTCGGCGGTGTAGGCAAGGTCACTGGTGGTATTGGCAAGCTCATTGGCGGCATTCTCGCCGGCGTTGCTGGTTTCGCGGCTGGTGGCCCGCTGGGTGCGTTGGCTGGTGCTGGTCTAGCCCTCGGTGGGCTCAAGGACACTGTTCAGGGCAGCATTGACATTCATCAGAACAAAAAGGAGATGGGCGAGGCCTGGAAGAACCTTGATGGTGGTTCCAAGGCCGGCATCATTCTTGGTTCTGCTGGTGGTGCAGCTTTGGGTGTCGCCGGTGGTGCTTTGTCCGGCCAGTATGGCACGGAGATGGCTACCGCTGGTGCTGACTTGGGCGCCCAGTTTACCGAGGCAACGATTGGTTCTCTGCAGTACGCAGTGGCTGGGAAGATTGACAAGTTGCAGCGCGAGTCGGAGGACCAGACGGCTGCCTTGCAGCGGCAGACGGACCGCGACCAGCTCGCTCTGGACATGCTCAAGGCTCAGAATGAAGTCGATTACATCACCAAGAAGGATGTTCTGGAGTCGAATCTTGAGTATGCGAAGCTGCAGCAAGACCTGGCTAAGGCCCAGAATGAGGGTGTGATTAAGGCGCTGCAGGATGCGTCGAAGGTGGAGCAGGAGCGAGCTTCGCAGGCACACGTGGAGCAGATGGGAATCATCAGCGACACGAACAAGCACCTGCAAGAGCTCGTCACGTTGACCCGGAATGATACGGGTGCGAATACGGAGACAGGTAAGCAGCTTGCCGCCGCAGTGGGTGGCATTAACAAGCTGTTGCTGTCTTTGTCGGCGCGTCCGTTGTCGACTGCTGACGGTAATCGCTTTGCGGAATCCAGGATTTAGGAATATGGGAGGTTTGTAGGTGAATCGGTACAAGATTCGGTACTACTCGCCGGAGGGGCACGAGTGGGTGCTCATGGGTGATGAGTGGCTGGCTGGTATTAAGTCCGGTGGCGTGGATGGCCTGGTGGGTGATGGTGATGATGTCACGATCGCTCGCGTGGGCGATGTTGGCCAGTCGCTTGATTCCTTTCAGCCTAAGCCGATGACTGGCACGTTGACTGTGTTTGTTCGTGGTGATGATGCTGCGGATGTTGATTCGGTGTGGGCGGAGTTTCGTTCTGGGTTCTCACGTACGAAGCTGGGCACGTTAGTGGTGGAGTCGCCTTCGCAGGTTCTTTCTGCTGGGGTTCGGTTGTCTGGGCCTATTCCTGCGCCGGATGAGGACCCTACGTCTGGTGGTCTTGTACGTGATGTGCAGGTGCCGCTAGTGGCGGATCGGTGTGGGTGGTGGACGGATTGGCAGTCCGCCACGGGTGACGTCACAGTGACGAATTGGGGAGACCTTACTGTATGGCCACAAATCAGGTGGAATGGGTCTCTCGGCACTGTAATTCTTCCTTCCGGGGCGAAACTTACCCTACCGAGGGGCACAGGAGAGCGAATTGTGTCGCTATCCATGTCTCAGGCCGGATTCGTCACCGATAAGGACGGTGCACCGGATTTTAAGCTTCGGGAACAGATGCGTGGCGCGTACCCGGAGGGTGTTCCTGCAGGGGAGAAGCGCACCTACCAAGTACCGCGAGGTGCCACGCTTGAGTGGCAGATAGGAGTGCTTGACCCATGGCGGTAGATTGGGATTCTTACCGACTCCACCGCGCCCAGGTGGTAGCCGACCAGGGGCAGTACGTTGGCCTGCTGGATGAGAACTGCGAGCCACTGATGGACTGCCCACCAGTGGTGACCATGACAGCACCACAAACCAAGAATGCGCCGACGTCTTTGCGGATGCAGTTGTCGGTGCGCGCTTTGGATGGCAGTGTGCATCCTATTTGCGATGAGCTCGTAGCTCAGGGGCTTTCCTCGGCGCGTGGTTCGTGGCTTGACTTGGACGCGGAGGGCAAGGCTCTGACCACTTCGCTTGACGCTAGTCGTTACGTACTTGTGGAACGTGAGGATGTGCGCCGTGTTTACCAAGTCACGCACGTTGCCGCAGAAGCTGGCTGTGAGCTCCCATCAATGATTGAGATTAATGGCGTTGATTTGCTGAAAAAGCTGGCCCTCGTGCCTTGCTTTTCTGCCCCCACAACCGTAGCTGGAAAGTGGACGACATTCACTCGAGACTGGGCAGGTCCCGAGAACGTAGGCGTCATGTTCTCCAAGCCGCGTGACCTGCAGGATTTCAAACTGGTCACGGTGGCCGATGGTGTCACTGTCGACGGGGAAGCCGAGTCGGTGATTCGCCGGCTGGTGTCCGAGTCGCTGGAAGCCACGTGGAAGGCGATGGGGCCGGAGGTAGTGGAATCTCCGCCGATGGTGGTCGACCCCACCCCATCAGGAGTGAAATCGCCCTACATTCTAATCCGCCCCACTGACCGCCCAGTCTTGGAGGAGGTCTCCGCGCAGGCCATAGCGTCAGGTGTTGCATTGAACGTTGAGTTGTGGCTGCCGGGTGATGCGCCCGTGGCGGGATTGGGCCTGGTGAGCCCGACGATGGTGGTGCGCGTACAGCAAACTTTGGAGGTGGAGTAGGTGTCGGTTAAAGACCACGTAGTTCTGTCATCTGATGGTGGAAGCGTGACCATGGGACGCCGTTTGGCGTTCTACTCGTACGGCAAGTTCGATGTGGTCATCCCTGACGGGCGCGAGCAACAGGTTGATGAAGACCGTATTCAGAATGGCTACATTGCCCGTAACCCTGGGCAGCAGATGGGCCGGTTTGATTTCGGGTTTATCCGCCAGGACGCCACTATCAACCTTGAGGCGCAAACTTCTGACCTTGAGCTGGCGATTGATTCTACGGAGAAGCGCTCCGAGGGTGATGTGTATGTGGAGCGGGATATTTCTCGCGCCGGGATGAATGGGTTCGAGCTGGGGCGGGATTTCGGCTTGGACGATATCGTGAGTTATCGGGTGTGGGGGAATTACCTACGGTTGCCGGTGACTGCTGGTGATTTGGAATCGTCAGTGGATGGTGGGCTGCGTGGCGTGCGTGTGCATGTGGGTGGTCAGGTGGCGTCGGATAGTGAGGCTCGGCGGCGGGCGAATAATGAGATTTTGGGGCAGATTGAGAATGAGAAGCGGCAGCGTTTGCGGCAGGTGAATGCGGAGTCACGGGCCCGCACTGCTGCGATTTCTGCTGAGTCGCGGCGTTCTGATGCGTATGCGGATGCGGCTGTTTCGGGTGTGGAGTCTCGGTTGTCGCGTGATTTTGAGGCGTCGTATGAGCGTTATTCTAAGGCGCTGACGCAGCTTGGTGATACGTGGCGGCAGGAGTTGAAGAATGGTCTGTCGGCGGAGCAGCAGGCGCGTGTGGAGGCGCTGCGCCAGGAGCAGTTAGCAAGGGAGAAGGCTGGCACGGATTTGCGCGGCCAGTTGGAGAAGACGCTTGATGATGCTGTGGCGAGGGAGCGTAAGGCTCGTGAATCTGCGATTTCCTCGGAGTCTTCGGCCCGTCAGCAGGCGATTTCTGCGGAGGCGCAGGCTCGTGCCCTGGCGGATTCTGAGGAGGCTCGTGCCCGCCAAAAAGCTATTAGTGACCTGTCCCAGTCTTTCACGACGGATTTGCAGGCTTATGGTGAGCTGGTAAAAGAGGCGAAGAATTATGTTGACCCTGCCACGCAGCGGGTGGTGAATTTCTGGTCTAAGGAGAATCAGAACAATTTCAACAAGGCTGTTCAGCTCACACTTGCCGCCCAGTCCGCCTACAACGACATCAACAACATTAAATGGGTGTCTAATGATGCGTGGCAGGCCCAGCAAGAAAAAATCAACGAGGCGCGTTCAAAGTTTGAGGCGCAGCAGCTACAAATCAACGCCCAGAACGAGGAATTTAGGCGGCTCACTGAACAGCTAGACGCACAGCAAAACGAGCAGATTGAGCAGCTTACCGCCGTGCAGCAGCAAATGGCGGAAGAATCCCAAGGACAGATCCGTGAGCTGATGGCAACCCCAGCCGGAACATCAGACCCGAACGTCAGAGTTCAAAAGCAATCCAGCGGGGCCGGTTGGGAGTTCATCATCACCGAAATGGTGGGTGGCAGCATGTTCAATATTCAGTGGTTCAACTCTATTGGTTCCACGACGACAGGGGGCACAGAATTAGCTCCATCCCGAAGCGTTGTGAGCACTCTTGCGACAAGCTCTACTGGTTATAAGATTCAAGCTAATCCGGATCACGCCCTTGTTTTTGTTCGCTGGGCTGCGGCGACGAAGAAGCAGGTTTCTGTTAATAAGTCTGGTGGGGGCTGGGATATTAGCCGTAGTTCGTGGACGTATGTGATGTCTGCTGATACGCCGTCTAAGACTGTGAAGAATGTGTCGTTGCGTTTGAAGGTGACGTGGCAGGCTGCGACGCATGACGATAATTACGGTATTCGTATTCGTGCTGGTGACCGTATTTTGAAGAAGTACAACATGACTGGGTTGGGTCCGGCGACGGCTTTTGGTGATGGTGAGCGGTGGATGTCTGTGATGGTGTCTAATGTGACGGTGTATGCGGGGGAAACGATAAAGGTGGATGTGTTTTCGACAGCAACGTTGTCGGCGGGGCGTCGTGTGAAGAGTGCGGAGCTTACTGGTACGTGGATTGAGGAGGTCTAATGCCTACTGTTAAGGGTAATTTGTTGTTTGTGTCGTCTCGTGCGGCGCAGGTTAGTGAGGTGTGGTTGCGTGCTCGTGAGGTGCGTACTCACTTGGAGGGTGTGGTCACGACGGGGAATGACCGCTTCCCGGTGGATGGTGGGGAGGTGTCGTTTACTGCGGTGTCAGGGCCGGCGGTGTTGGCCCTTATTTCGCAGGGCCGCGCTGTGGACACTATCCCCATCCTCGTAGGCGACGCTAGTACGCAAACGCTGCGGCAGGTCGTGAGCGCCGCCAAAATCGCAGACGATGCCACACAACGCGAAATTGAGAAACTCGCCGCCCAAGCCGTACAACTGGTGGACTCGTCAGTAGCGAACGCGAAGAAAGCCCAGGACGGTGCTACCCGTGCTGAGACGGCGGCGGGTAATGCGAAGCAGTCTGAGACTAATGCTGAGGATGCTGCCCGTAGGGCTAGTAATTCCTCTTGGTCAGCTAATCAGATTGCGGGGTTTTTGTCCCAAGCGGAGCAGCGTACGGAGAAGTCTGCTAGTGCTGCCGCTGCGTCCGCGTCACAGGCGGCGGGTAGTGCCACGAGCGCTAAGCAGGATGCTGACCGCGCCGCAAACATCGCCAACAGTACCTCGTGGTCTGGGGACAAGCTCACCGTCAACGGCAAAACCAGCCCATCGCTTACAGGCCCTAAAGGCGATAGGGGTACTTCTGGAGCTTCCACGTGGGATGCCGTAACCGGCAAGCCCACCAGCTTCCCGCCATCGTCGCACACTCACAAAATGGCGGACATTTCAGACCTGCCAGAGGTGGGTTTCTCCGAGGGGAAGATAGCGAAATACGCCAGCGGCGGCGTACTCATAGTAAGGGACAATGGGTCTCAAAATACCGCCACATCCCGCCTGTATGTGGACAGAGCTGTCGGGGAGAAAGCAGACAAGAGCTACGTGGATACTGCCCTGTCTAGTAAGGCCGCGCAGGTGGACGTGTTGGCACTACAGCAGAAACTTGCAAGACTAACGGCACCTGTCACGGTGTTTCAAGGCTCACACGATTTGAGCAAGGGCAAAATTGTTATCGTTACGCCCCGCATGTACGGCACGGTAACTATCAACATTAGTCAAGCCACCCCGGGCACTAATGGCGGTCTAGTGCAGCCCTGCATTTTTAACTACCTCGGCACCCGCTACAAGGGAAGTATGGACGGATGGTGGACAACTACAAGCGGCGCAGGCACTGCCTACAAGTACCTAACCGACACGGAAAACGGGCAGAAGATCACACTAGACCCTGGCTACTACATCGAGGGGATCGAAATCCACCCGTGGGATACCGGCGCGACCACCATCACGAAAATCACCGTCCAAAACTAAAGGAGAACCACCATGGAAGAACTGCAGCAACAAGTACAAGCACTCGACGCCCAAAGTTGGCAAACGTTCCTCAACTGGATAGTCGAAGACGAACACGAACGCCGCCAAGCCCAAACCGCCATCGAGCAGGCCCAGGCGGAAATCATTACTGAGCTACAAGACGCAGGCAAACTGGAAAAGCCAGAAGCCGCGACCAAAGAGCAAGCCAAGGAGGACGCGGCACGGGTGCCGGAATGGCGCGACCCAGGCACCACGCATTCGCTTATGTATCACTATGGTGATGTTGTCCGCTACCAGGGCAAGCTCGTACGCTCCACCCACAAGGGTCTGAATCACTGGGTTCCAGGCACATTGGGCTTTGACGGGCGTATCGGGGAGGACATCACCCCCAAGACTCAATCCGAGAAGCCGACGAGCGGTACTGCCGCATGGAAGCCGGGCCTCAGCGTCAAGGTGGGTGAGAAGTACACCTACAACGGTGCCACCTACCAGGTAATCCAGCCGCATACTACTCAGGCTGGTTGGGAGCCGTCCGGCGTCCCGGCATTGTGGAAGAAGCTGTGATGAGTACGTGGGAGCCGGGCATGTTCGTGATGCACGGGATGGAGTACGAGCACGACGGCAAGCATTATCGCGCCCGCTACGGCCACACCGCCCTGCCTGAATACCCACCCGACAAAACCCCAGACCTATTCGACCCCATCAGCGAAAAGCCGGTGGGGTCTTCGCATATCCAAAGGAGAATGGATTATGGATGCGCAGACACTCCGTGAGGTCATGGGCAGCACTCTGCCTGATGGTGGATATACGCGCCTCATCAAGGGGTTTAATAATGCGATGCGGGCCGCGAATATCACTACTGTTAAGCGTGCTGCTATGTGGTGTGCGCAGCTCGGCCATGAGTCTGTAGGTCTGCTCTACATGCGGGAGATTGCTAGCGGTGCGGAGTACGAGGGGCGTGGCGACCTTGGCAACGTTTACCCCGGCGACGGGGTGCGCTTCGCAGGACGTGGCCCTATTCAGCTGACCGGGCGGAATAACTACCGTGCTTTCACCCGCTGGGCACGCGCCAAGGGGCATTCGGATATTGACTTCGAAGCCCACCCGGAAAAGCTCGAAGAACCTCACTGGGGTTTTCTCGCCGCAACCTATTACTGGACGGCGGCGCGCCCGCAGCTCAACGCCCTGGCCGACGCGGGCGACCTAGAGGGAGCAACACGAGCTATTAACGGCGGCCTCAACGGCTTGTCGGATCGCCGCGCCCGCTACCAACGCGCTCTGACATTTGGGGCACGCCTACTACCCGATGGAGGTAAACCAACCGTGGAAAAAGTACTCGACTACGAGCGCGACCAAGTACGCCAGGACACTTACTACAATTGCGGCCCGGCCAGCTCGCAGACCGTGATTAGGTCAAAGACCGGCAAACTCATCTCGGAAGCCGACCTCGGCGCACAACTGGGAACAGACACCGGCGGCACCGACTGGATCGGGCTCATCGCCCCGGTACTCAATAAGTACATGCCAGGCGCGGGATACAAAGTGCGCGAAATGCCTAACGATCCGCCAAGCGCAGCGCAAAAGCAGCAGCTGTGGGAAGACATCACCGGCTCGATCAATGGCGGGCATGGCGTGGTAGCAAACATTGTTGCCCCGCCGTCGAACTACCCGCGTGCGGTAGCCCCGTCGACCATTAGTCCCGCCTACGGCGGCGGAACGGTGTATCACTACATCGCAATCATGGGCTATGGCGAAGACGGAGGCGGGCGCCGCTACTGGGTAGCAGACAGCGGGTTCAGCCCATACGGCTATTGGATTAGCCACGAGCAGCTAGCAAGCCTAATCCCACCAAAGGGCTACGCGTACGCCGCACCAGTAAAAGCAGCACAACATGAGGAAGCAGGAGACATGCTTACTACAAAGTTTTTCACCGACTGGATTAGCGGCTACCTTGGGCCGCAGATTGACGCTATCCAAGAAATCTGGCGGCAGCTACGAGGCCCGGGCGGCAAGGGCTGGCCGCAATTAGGGCAGGACAGTCAAGGCCGCAACCTAACCCTTGTCGATGCCGTGGCAAGTATTCGCCACCAACTCGTGGAGATTGAAAAGAAGGTGGACAGACTCTCTAAATAACCATCTTGACCTGCTATAATGGTAAATAAGAACGGCCCGTATAGGTGCTACCAACACCGACACGGGCCTAACCACAATGACACGATAGGAGCGTGCATTATGGCTGCCAATCAGCCTACCCTTTTTGATGCCGAAATCTGGAAACCCATCCCCAACTATGAGGGCTTATACGAAGTTTCAAATTTCGGAAATGTGAGAAGCCTAGACCGAGTGATAGTCGGTTCAGATGGTGTCCCTCAAAGGTTTAAAGGTCAGACAATGCCACCGCGTAGCAACGGGAGCCATTTTAGCGTCAAGCTCAGGTCAGGTCACCAGAAGCGCGAAGTTTGGTATGTGCATCGTTTAGTTTTGGCAGCCTTTGTTGGGCCATGTCCAGAAGGTATGGAGGTGCGCCACCTGGACGGGAACCCAGCAAATAACAGTCTCGAAAACTTGAAATACGGAACGGTGAGTGAGAACAGATTTGATTCTGTACGTCACGGAACGCACGTAGAAACCCGTAAGACGCATTGCCCTAGAGGTCATATTTTGGCAGAGCCAAATCTAGTGAGATGGGCGAAAAGGAATGGGCATCGGAATTGCTTAGCCTGTTCGCGTGCGCATGCATACGTAAACCGGCATGAACTAACCGAGGAAGAGAAAGTGAAGGTCTTTGAAATGTACTACAAGAAGATTATGGAGGAACGCTAATGGCACGCCACTACACCAATCCCGCACCAAAGCCCCGCGCCGTCATCGGCACCCCATGGTGGATACGCCTAGCCGTGTACGTCGTGGTCGCCGCCGTAGGCTTGGCCCTCGTTGCCTTCGGCATCGTCAGCCCTGACGAGGTGGACGGCTGGCTCGGCCAAACCGGCGGATTAGCCGCACTCATTGGTGGTTTCCTCGCCGCCGTGAATACGGGCCGTGAATCTGATGAAGCCCCAGTAGGTGTAGTCATCGAGCAGCCCGCCACACCAGAGCCAGACGCGCCTGCCACTTTGCCGGTCTACACTGGGCCAACCACAGCAGGGGAGTGAGCCGTGGACTGGGAAAGATTTAAGCGCCGCTCTGCACGGTGGCTCGTGTCTGATGCTGCCGGGCTGATGATTCTCGGCAGTCTCTCCATCGCTCGCGGCATGTCCTACACGCCGCTACTAGTGGACCCGGAGCGCAAGCCGACGCATTTTATGGAGAGTGTGCTTAACCCGCCCTCGTGGGCGGTGGTGTGGCTTCTCATGGGATTGCTGTGCGTGTGCGCTGCCAGGTGGCACAAGCTGGTTCCCGCTGCCGTCGGGGCCGTCGTGGGCCTGCATTCCATGTGGGCATTGAGCTTCATTTTCGCCACGATTCTCGGCGACCTGCCCCGCGCTTGGGTATCCTCCCTCGGCTACATCGGCATCGCCGCCATGACCCTCTACGCCTACGGACGCGACCAGACCAGTGAGCTGAAAATCGTAGACGGGAGGTGACGATGATGCCCGTAGACGGGCCATTGGCTACCATCATCGTCGCCATAATCGGCGTGGCCGGAACCGTGATTGGTAGCGTGCTGACCGAGAAGAACCAGAAGAAGAAAGCGGAATTAGAGACTCGCGGCCCTGAGTGGGAATCATTTACCAAGTCAATCCGTGAGTGGACGAATGAGCAGCTGGAAGCCCGCGACAAGTCCATTGCGGAGATGCGGGGCGAAATTGCGGAGCTGCGCGACAAGTTGGAGGTGTGGAAAAGTCGGTACTTTATCGCGGTGAACCATATTCGCCAGTGGCGGCTAAAGCACCCGGAAAGCGTCGCCGACATGCCCATACCCGACGAGTTAGAGAATGATTTTTAGACTGACCCTCACCCCTAGCGGGGTGGGGGTCTTTTCGTCGTTTTAGGGCCCAAAACGGCCATGCAATTCCGCTGCATTTGTGACAGGAAACCACCGGAAACCACGGGAAACCACGGTATAGCCTAAAACGCAGAAACCCCCTCCCACCAGCGTTTTTACTGGTAGAAGGGGGTAAATTATCTGCTCCTCCAACTGGGCTCGAACCAGTGACCCTTCGATTAACAGTCGAATGCTCTGCCAACTGAGCTATGGAGGAATAAGATCGTCGTTTTGAGAGGTGCTATGCGCTAACCGCTCTGTGCGACGTTTAGTAACTATATTAGTGGGGTGCGTTCAAGGCAAATCGCCAGGTGATCGCCTATTAATCTTCGTTTTAAAGCCTTCGAAATGTCGTGCACGGAAAGCAGAGAAATCTAGCTAATCTAGGGTTATGCCTAGTGAAATTTGCTTCGAGCCGTTGCGTTGGGATTCAAAAGCCATCGTGCTGCGGACGAACCTGACGTATCGCAAGTCTGTATCAGGGCGTTTGATGCGGGCGGTCCGGTCGCGCCTGCCGGAGCGACGTCTGGATGTGCATTTTCGCTTTAGCAGGCCATTAGAAGTCAGTGGGGATGCACTCGCATTGGCAGCCTCCACTTTGTGCGGAGCGGCGTTTGATCGGATTAAGTTTGTATTTCCGGTTGCATCGGGAACTCAACAAGCAATCGAAGCCTGGACTAAATCGGAGGTTGAGGCTCAATCGCACGTGGGGACTAGCGAACCCTCCCTGAGGGATGTTGGCCAGTCAGAGTTGCGTAACAAGGTGATCCTGAATTTTTCAGGTGGTTTCGATTCACTGGCCTCCCGCTATCTTTTGCCCGCAAACCACCAGCTGGTCTCCCTTGATTTCGGGGGACGGTTTGCGCGGGAACGACAGTTCTTCAAGAAGTTTGACCCATTGGTCATCGAAACGAACATTACAGAGACCCCGCTACGTAAAAACTCCTGGTCCTTTTTGGGCTTGGGAAGTATTTTGGCCGCCGACTCTTTGAACGCGGCCTATTGCTCGTTTGGTGCCATTTTGGAATCGACACGACTGCAACGAAACACTCCCTATGAACGCAATTCCACCTTCCCTCCGTTTGCGGCAGCTGGTCTGAGAAATGCGCCAGTGGCGCAGGGGCTATCGGAAGTCGGAACAGTCAGGGTCTTGGAACACTTCGCGCCAGAACTTATCGCGGAATCTTTTAGTTCTTTGGCGGGGCCGAGAGAGGAAAAACAGGTGCGAAAGTGGGCTCTTGTGGAGGCGTTTCGTACTTTCGAAGGTCTAGACAGAGAGCCATTACCGACGCCGGTTCATCCCGAAAAGCCTCAGTACAAGGTAGGCCAAAGGTTTGTTGTTGACTTAAGTGCGCTCACCGTTGCCTGGCTTGGGCGACCAGACCTTGCAACCTGCATGGTGAGCGGCGCTGAAAACAAGCTACTGCCAGCAGCGCGTGAACTGGACTTGGGATTCATGCTTCGCGCCGATAAGCGCCTTTATCGCAACTATCCAGCTCCGCTCATGGCGCGACTTGAGGAACAACTACGTGCGGCGGGCATTGAACGGTATACGCCGAAAGACGAAGAAGCCTGTGAAGACGTTCGTCAGTTTGTTCTCGGTCTTGCTCAAAGCGAGTAAGTAGTCGAGAACTCATCGTCGGCGAAGAACTCCTCCCATTCACCGTTTACAGCGATAGCAAAGTCGATTACGCCTTTGAGGACGTACAGTGGTGGAGAAGCGTGTCCATCGCCCCAATCGCCAACAAGGAATCGTCGACGTTCGGCGGAATCTTCCGTGGCTTGAGCCCAGGGGGCTAGGTGGTGGCTGTTATGGAACTCATCCTTCTCGTTGGTGAGATAAGCGACGTAGTTAGGAAACGACTTCGCGTAAAGGGGCACCAGATCTGTTGTCGCGAGGGCATTAGAAATATCGTCACTCTTCCAGACTCTTTGTGCGTATTGCTTAACAGCGGCTTCGTGATATTCGGCGATGTTTGTTTGCGGGTTCGATACCACTGCCAAAGAATTAGGGAATTGGTACGAATAATACAAAGCTGCAAAGCCACCGGCTGAGGAGCCGTAAAAGATTAGGTTCGATGCATCGAGATCCTTTTGCACTTTTTGAAGGATTGCCACTAGCTTTGCTTGGAATTTACAGTCATTATCTCCTGTAAACCAGCCAATTCCGCAGCCGCGTTCGAGCATGGGATCGGAAACAAACACGATGTTTGCCTCCGATCCTTCAGTAAGGCGCTCGCCAGTAAACAGCGGGAGGGACGTCTGTGATAGGTCTGCTGCCGCATGAAATACGACCAGAGTAGTAGCGGCATTGCGATCCTGAATATGCAGCTCTAATAGCGTCTGTCCACAATCGATCACATTAATTCCGCTACGGACGGGCTCGTCGAGGAATGCGTCGAAATTTCGATGCAATACGACGTTGGCTGAGTAGCGTGAATAATTCCTTACGAAAGCCATGTCACGAATCTTAGTGCACACCTCTTTGCAGAAGGGCTATGGTTAACAGGGCCTATCTTGACGAGAATTGAGGTAACACAGGCACCATGAACGTTAAGCAGCTGCGTACCGCCTTTTGGCACTTTCGGCACGGTGGCTTAGGCCAACTGAATCGATACCTCGAGCTTGAGGAGCGTAAGCGATTGGAGTCCTCAGAGAACGAGGAGGACCGCGTGGCACTTCAGAATGTTGTGCGCAGCGAGCGTCGGGGACTTGATCCGCTCGCTTTTCCCGAATACACGGTAGATGCCCGCCGAGAGAAGCCCTTCGAGGCTGTGACCGTGGGAGTTATTCTTGATGATTTCTCTCATTTGGCGTGGGGAAATGAATTCAGCACCGTAGATTTGCAGCCCCAGAAGTGGCGCGAGCAAGTCGAAACTGGAATCGATCTTTTGCTTGTCGAGTCGGCTTGGCAGGGAAATAGTGGTGCTTGGCGGTATCAAGTTGTCGGCAGCCAAGCTCCCTCGGAGGAGCTTCAAGAACTAGTTGCAGAATGCCGTAGGCGCGCAATCCCGACGGTGTTCTGGAATAAGGAAGATCCTGTTCATTTTGATGACTTTATTGCGTCAGCGAGGCTGTTTGATTTCGTCTTCACCACAGATGCAGACAGCGTAGAAAAATATCGAGAAGAAATTCCAGATTCTTATGTCGATGTTATTCCTTTTGCGGTACAGCCTGCTATTCATAGTCCTATCCGCGACGGTGATCGTACGAAATATGGGCGCGGTTCCGTATGCTTTGCTGGCACCTATTTCCGCGAAAAGTTTCCTGAGCGCGGAGAGGCACAACGGCTTATCCTGAGTGCTGGAGCCGAGGCGTGCGAAAACCTCAATAGCTCCCTGACTATCTACTCCCGCAACGAAGACGTCGATGAAAAATATCAGTTTCCGGCGCCCTTGACGGATTGGGTGGTCGGTGCATTGCCTTATTCCAAGATGCTGTCGGCATATCGCGCTTTCAAGGTATTTTTAAACGTCAATACCGTTACTGACAGTACAACGATGTTTTCGCGTCGTGTTTTAGAGATCGCAGCCTGTGGTGGTCAGGTAATTAGTACTCCCGCGCAGGGCATCGATTCTTTTTTCCCGCATCAGGAAATTACCACCGTCAATGATACACAGCATGCTGCAGCCGTCATCGAAAGCGCGGTGCGTTCTGACCTGGCTCGTGCTAAGCAAGTTCATCGAGCGCAGCGAGTCATTTGGGATGCACACACATATACGCATCGAGCCGCCAAGATTCTCAAGGCAGTGGGAATTATGGCGGATACTCGTGTAGTTGGTTCTGTTTCTGCAAGTGTCATCATCTCGACTAACCGGCCTGAACGCCTTGCCGGAGCATTAGAGCAAGCGCTTGGGCAAAGCGAGGTGGATTACGAAGTATTGGTACTCACGCATGGTTTCCACGCGGAGGACGTAGTGGACGTAGATGGCTATGGCGCCGTACGCTTCTTTTATGCGCCTGCGACTGAGTCTTTGGGGTCATGTCTAAACCAGCTTGTCTCGCATGCGCACGGCGACATTGTCGCGAAGATGGACGACGATGATATTTACGGGCCGTACTACCTGCACGATCAAATTAACGCACTGCGGTTTTCCGGAGCGGATATCGTTGGCAAACAAGCTGCTTATCTCTACCTCGAGTCGACGAACGAATTTGTCTTGCGCAAGGAGTGGAATGAACACTCCTGGGTAGATCTCGTCCTTGGAGCTACGCTGACCGGATGGAAATCAGTATTTGAAGCTCACCCGTTTGCGGAGTTGGGTAAGGGCGAAGATACGCAGTTCTTGCGGGATGTCCAGGAGTCTGGTGGTCGGATCTATTCGGCCGATCGCTTCAATTACATCCAATACCGAGGTAAAGGCGCTCATACTTGGGACATTAACGACGACGCGTTGAAGCGCAGCGGGCGTGTCGTTAGCTACGGCTGTCACGCGGACCACGTGTTGGTGGGAAAGGAATAAAACGTGTTTTTTATCGGCCGCACTCGGTTCAGCCAATGTTTGCCAGAAACTAACTCGTGGCATCTTTCGGCAGGTGAAGACAGCGTTAATGCCTATAAGAAGAAGCTCTATGATCCTGAACGTCTGCGTACGCGTGAGAAACTCTTTACTGAGTTAACTTTGGCATCTCTTAGTGATGCTCGTGTCCAAGCTGGGATCGATTTGATTCATGTGGTGTCCTATTCGGAATCGCTACCTAAACGTTTTAAGAAAGGACTGCACGAAGCGGCTGAGCGTTTCCCCTTCGTTTATTTGGATGAGCAGCCTGACGGTAATTGGGGCTGCAGTTTAGATGAGATTGCACAGCAGCATGTGGCTGTAGGGGAGACGTACGGACGCTATCGAATTGATGATGACGACGTCGTGGCCCGAGACTATTTCAATAACGTGGCGCCTTATATCGCTGAGCCATTTGCCGGAATGGTAGTCAGCCTTCCACTCGGAATCGAAGCAATTTATGATTCCGAGGAGATCTCATTTTTACGCGTTTCCCATTGGCCGATGTACTCGCTCGGATTGCTCGACGTTTGCCGTCGCAGCGAAGACGGTCGGTTGATTGAGCCTCGAAGCGGGGCACATAACATGGCGGACCGGCGAGGGCCGGTCATTCTGGATTCGCGTGCTCTGAGCTATGTGCGTTTGAATCACGTCGGGCAAGATAGCGGATTGCGTACCGGCGGAGAACAATCCATGTCGGAAATTATGAACTCTTTGGCCCGGTTGCCGGAGGTTAGCGATTTAGACTTTGTGGAGCAGCAATTCCCGCATGTGGCGGCGATAATGCAGCAAGGAGAATGGCAGGTCATCCAAGGGGAATCTCGGCGCGTTGTTTTGCCATATAGTCTGGAAATTCCCGTTCCTTTACGCAAAGTTCGATTGGTAGTGGAACATGATTTTTCCGCTCGATCGGCCTCACGGGCTGCTGTCGTGTCCTTAGACCTGCGGGATGAAAATGGAAACGCGATTCCACGTGACTTACGCATTAAAGGCATTGGTAATTCTCGCTGGAAAATCATTGGCCACTATTGCTATCTGGAGTCGGTTCCTGGACTTTCGACCACGAATATTGATTTCTTCTTGCCTGAAGGAGTACGGCTTCACGGGCTGAAATTTCTGCCATTTGGTGCGCACAGCATCCCTTTTAAGGTCCACAGTGTCGCCCTCATCAAAGAAAGATAGAAGAGCGCTCCGTGAGTTTAGGAAAGCTAGTAGACCGTCGTAATCGCGTACCGTCAGTAGCGGCTCTGATATACTCGAGCGAGTTTCGAGTGCCGCAAATATAACAATGGAGCGAGGTGGGAATCATTAAGATCCTAGTTCTCTCCCAGTATTGGTTACCTGAAAACGGTGTACCTCAGCGGCGATGGGCGTGGTTGACTCGAATCTTGCAACGCAATGGTCATGAAGTGGTGGTTGTCTGCCCGCCAGCTCATTATGAGCGTTCAGTTTCCATACGCGAATGGTTGCAATCGGCGCGACCGTGGAACCGCTTTAATCTTGAAAAAGGACCCAACGAGGAGACGGTTGTTCGAACTGGGTACTTCCCAGTTGGGCGTTCTTTGAGCAGTCGTATTCTCAACCAGGCCGCAGTAGCATTGTCGATGATGGTGTTTCCAGTTCGTATTCCTAAAGAACTAAAACACTATTCTCCTGATTTGGTTATCGGCACAGTCCCAGCTTTGCCTACCTCGGTGGTGACTCGCGCAATTGCGAAGAAGTACCGAAAGCCTTATGTCATCGATCTTCGTGATGCGTGGCCTGCGCTCTTAAATGTCAGCGATGATTGGAATTCGGCCACTGGCGCACCTTCACTGCGAGAACGAATCGCCCGTCACGGATTCTTACAGTCGTTGTCTTGGCTTACTGAACAGGCAATGAATCGTGTGTTGAAGAAGGCTGACGGAATCATCACGACTTCGGAAAAGCTCGAAGAATGGCTCCGCATCGAGCACGACTCTTCGACGCAGTCGATGACAACGATCCGCAATGTGTTTCCTCCGCGCACGACCTATAAAAAACGAGGCGTACAGGAGGACACCCAACCGCTGCGTGTCCTTTACGCGGGGACGCTCGGCCGCGCCCAAAAACTCGGAAATGCTCTTGAAGCTGCCCGTTTGGCACAAGATACTGGAGTGCCAGTAAAGCTCAGGTTTGTCGGCGATGGGGCTGCATGGAATGAGTTGCACGATCTAGCCGAGAAGCTCGGCGTGGACGTGGAGTTTAGACACCGCGCCGCAGCAGAGGATCTTGAAGAACACTATGAATGGGCGGATACGGCACTTGTTCATTTGGCAAGGTGGGAGCCGCTTACCCGTACCATTCCTTCAAAGACCTATGAGCTTATGAGCATAGGATTGCATATCTCTGCTGCAGTGGAGGGCGAGTGCGCGGACCTAATTGAGGACTTGGACGCGGGCCACGTTGTTACTCCTGAAGCGCCGGAGGAGCTTGCTGAACTGTGGGCTCACTTATCGGCCGAGCGCTCCCTGCTAAATACAAACAGGGCAGGGAAGAACTGGGTAAAAAATGAGCGCGATGAAGTCGTTCCACAACGGCTACTTGACTTTATCGCTGGCATCGTAAGCGAGGACTAATGCGCATTTGTTCAATGAGAGAAGCCGAGGTTATACCTACAGGACAACACGTATGGCTCCTCAAATTCGATGACTCACTCGCAGTCCACTTAGGGGCAATCGGAAGCGAAGTGAGTGTACTTTCTTCCCCAAATGATATTCCACATTCACCCAAACGGGGAGACCGGCTTCTCGTCCTAGGCTCTGGCCCTTCGAGTATTGACGGCCATCCTATTGATGGGGCCACGGAGACGGTCGAAAGATGGCTAAGCACTAGCGGCGTGGATGCGTATTGGCTCTTGCCCGCCGCAGGGCTCGCAACTGTTGGCATCTTAAATGCCGCCCTCGCACGAGAAGATTCCCTCGTCATTTATGGTGCGTCTCGAGCAGGAGACTGCGTATGGCTCAAACTGGAAAAACACACTACATGCTCTGAAGACTTGGCAGATACACGCGAAGAAATTCTCTCTCGGTCGCTACAGTTGTTCCACTCTCCTTTCGGAGAGCAGCAAACTAGTGCCTGCCAGGGCAGGGGCACTGCGAACCAAGCAGATGCGCTCCCGAGCATTAGAAGTCAGCTCATCTTGAAGATTGCCCCTCTGGCCAAGCCACTCAAGCAACGTCTGCCAAAGCAGGTCGTGGTTACGCTGTACAAGATTCTGGAGAAAATTCGATGACCCGTACACCAGGGATCAGTCTGATTCTTCCTTCCTATAATAATTCCGAAACCCTTGCTCGGAGCCTCGAATCCGTTGCGGCGCAGACCTTGTCTGATGCACTCATTGAGCTTATCGTCGTGCTAAATGGCGCAGCCGATCGTTCGCGCACCATCGTGGAGAGCTTTCGGGCAGCGCATCCTGAAATTGAAGTTGTGTGCGTAGTTTCCAAGCGCAATGGGGCGGGTCGGGCCCGCAACCTCGGTCTGACACTCGCGTCCCGTACGTATGTAACTTTCCTCGACGATGATGATGCGCTGGAGTCGCAGTATTTAGAGCGAGCTTGGTCTGCGTGTGGACCTGCGGCCATTGCGGTTGTAGGAATTCAAGACGTCGATTCGGACGGTACCGCTCTTGCTTCAAATTCTTTGGATGCTCGAATCATGGGGCTGCGAGGAAAGACTGTCCCTCTACACGCTGCTCCGTGGTTGCTGGGGTTTAATGCTTCGAAAGTGTTTCCCATCGAGGTTGCCACTCGTTTGCGTTTTGCAGAAGATCTTCGGTCAGGGGAAGATGTCGTCTTCTTTGCCCAGTTCCTTGACTTTCCTGCACTCACATTCCGGATTCCTTCGGACCTTAACGGTGCTCGCTATCTCCGCACGATGACTCCGAATTCGGTGTCTCGCCAAAAAATCGACTTTGACTTTGCGGTGCGGCAAAGGCTCGAATGTATTTCTAGGATTCGAGCGGCGGCCCATCCTTATGACCAATCTCCCACGACTGTAGCGCGCAATGCGCTTGTTGACGCCCAGTTTTCGTTTGTCAGAGACTATCTGACGCGCTTTCCGGAGCACACTGGCGATGCGATCAAGCTGGCGACTGAGCTTGGGGTATCTGGACTTCCTTGGGCTGGGTTGCGCGCGGAAGCTGCATCCCGTGTCGTGTTCTCTTATTGCTTCCCGCCGTTTTCAGATACTGCCGGCAATGTTGCTTCAAAGCGAATTCGTGAGCAAGGCGAGCTCGTTGATGTCTTCTCTGCCAACATGTCCAAGGTAAGAAGCATTGACTCCAGCTCGTTGTTGATGGTGGAGCAATTCGTTGGGCATCGCGAAGTCCTAGACGTCACGCCGTCGTTTAGCAATTGGTTTTTGATTTGCTCGTTCGCCACTCACGCAGCTCGTCGTGCTTCTAAGCTTTCGCGAAAGCAGGGTGGCTATCAATCAATGTATTCCCGGTCGATGTGGTCGGGCTCCCATGTCGCAGGCGTTTTGTTTAAGCTTCGGCATCCGTCCGTTACTTGGGAAGCAGAGTTTTCAGATCCCATGCGCCTTGACGCGCAAGGGCAGCAGCGCAAGGGAAAGATCTCTCCGCATCCCGTAACCATGAGGTTGCGACGACTGGTCTCACGCGCTGGAATTGATACGCAATCGCTAGATTCGCATTTTGCTTTGACTGAAGCTGCAACGTTCATCGCTGCCGATACCTTGGTCTTTACCAATGAAGTACAGCGAGAACTGATGTTGGCACCGTATCCACAACACCTGAGAGAGCAATTCTTCTCTAAGTCGACGGTCTTGGCTCAATCGCAGCCCGATTCCGGCTTGTACGAACTTGTGCAGTCGGAATATAAGATAGAGGAGCACCGCGTACATGTGGGATACTTCGGATCCTTCTATGAAAATCGCGGTGTTGGTGACGTTGTGAAGGCGATCACAGCTCTACCTGAAGACCTCCGTCAGGTAGTTCGTCTGCATATCTTTTGTCCGAATCCAGAGAAAGCGCAGGCACAGCTCTGGGCATTAGGGGCACCAGAGCAAGTAATAGTCAATGCGGCTTTGCCGTACTTGGAATTCCTAAACCTTGCACAGAAATTCGACGCTCTACTTGTTAACGACACTGATGTATCAGGCACTGATTTTGCGGTAAATCCGTTCTTGCCTTCGAAGTTTGCAGATTATTCGGGCGCCGGAGTTCCAATTTGGGGAATTCTTACTAAAGACTCGCCGCTTTCGAAGCAACAGATGCGTTATCGCTCAGGAGCCGGTGACTTTTCCTCGGTCGTTAGTGCGCTGCGAACCATCATCGAAACGGGGATGAGTCAATAATGCTTGCGGTTAGGCCTAAGCTAACCCTTCGCGGGTATCATCTTAAGAGTTCTATCAAGTGCGAGCACGGATCGTGCATAGTTGACCCCTACAACGAACGAAAGGATTGGTGACGAATGAAGCTCAACCTATCCAATTCGCAGCGTTCGCGTCAGGCCGAAACCCAGCAGCGAATTAAAGATATCGAGAATCACGACGGCCCAGTAATTATCGTTGATAAGGGGCGACTGACACCGCTTCAGACGCGTCCATCGCTGAAAGACTATGTGCTCCAGCTATGGGAGCGCCGACATTTTATCTGGGCAGATGCTCGTTCAAAGGCGCTTCGTACGACGCGTGATTATCGTTTGTGGAAGCTTTGGCTAGTTATCAACCCATTGCTTAACGTTGTCTTTTACGGCTTTTTGTTCGGTGTCCTCTTCAAGACATCACGCGGTGTGCCTAACTTTGTTGGCTACTTATTTATTGGCACTACTTTTATGCCAATGATGTCGGGCCTGCTGTCTCAAGGCACAAGTTTGCTTCCCTCAAATCGGGCTATGATCCGTGCATTCAACTTTCCAACAGCTTCGTTGGCGTTTTCGCAAACGCTTCGTTCAGCAATCGATAACCTGATTCCTGCTGCTGTTTCGATTGTCGTCGCATTGCTACTCCAATGGCATACGGTGCCTTCTTGGAAAGTGATTTTCGTTGTTCCGTTGTTCTTAATGATCCACATTTTCGGTTGTGGTCTTTTGATGATCGGAGCTCGTGTGTGCGCTCAGATACCTGATGTTAAAGCAGTAGTGCCATTGGTTACGCAAGCTTGGTTCTTCTTGTCAGGCGTCATGTTTACGCTCGACCGTTTCGATCACATACCAACAGTGAAACAAATTATGAGTCATAATCCGGCGTATGAGTTCCTAAGCGCAGTACGTAACGTCGCTATCTACGACACCATACCGTCCCTTAGCGAGTGGGGCTCGCTGTGCGCCTGGACCTTTGGACTATTTGCAGTTGGGTTCCTGTTCTTCTGGCAGGCCGAAGACCGATACGTCCGATTGACCTAGGAAGGCACCTCGTGGATATCAATTACATTGAAGACGCCAACGTTGTTGTTAATCGGGTAAGCAAGCGATACGTGATTTCGCAATCGCGTTCGGATGATGCCTCTGTTGTGCGTACACGCAAACAAGACCAAGTCGTCGATGCTTTGGTGGATGCTTCTCTGGTGGTAAAACCGGGCGAATCTGTTGGCATTATTGGCCTAAACGGTTCGGGTAAATCTACGCTCCTTTCAATCATCGCGGGTGGCCAAGCCCCGACTTCCGGACAGGTGCTTACTTCGTCTACGCCAACGCTGATGGGGGTGGCTCCTGCACTGCAGGGGGGCCTTACCGGTGCACAGAATATTTACGTCGGGTGTCTGGCTCTGGGAATGACCCCGGAGGAGGCTAAAGCGCAGATTCCCCTTATTGCCGAATGGACGGAGCTCGGGGATGCGATTAATCGTCCAAAGTCAACCTATTCGTCGGGTATGGGCGCGCGCCTTGCTTTTGCAATTTCTACGGCGATTAAGCCTGAGATTCTTCTCATCGACGAAGCACTCTCAACCGGTGATGCTGCCTTCGCGGCCAAGGCATCCAAACGCATGAATGATCTCCTTGATCGCGCCGGTAACCTTTTCCTGGTGTCTCACTCAATCGCCGAGATTGAAAAGAACTGCCAACGTTGTGTGTGGATAAGCAAGGGCCACATCATCGCTGACGGTCCGACGACCGAAGTTGCTCCTAAGTACCATGAATGGGCCCGTCTTATGGGTAAGCCTGACAAGACTCCCGGCATTGAATATTTGCGCGAGGTAACAGACGCTTATGTTCCGCCGGTCATCTGCGTTGAGGAGAATAAACAACCGGGCAATGCGGCGCCGAGCGGTCCTTCCAAGAAAACCGGGAAACACCGGAAGCCTGCGCATCGCCAGGCGCGGCAACCGTTCTTCAAATTTTGGGGTAGCTAGATGCGCTCTGATAGCGCCCCGGCTTTCTACGAATAGATTGAGGCTGACGCGAACTAGGAAGCGTCTAGAACACATTCACTGGCAACTAAGGGGAGCTGTAGCGAAGGGTTAGCGAATAGGCGAAACTTAAGGAACGACTTGGAGCACTGAACTAGTCCAAATTAAGTCGTTGATACCCAACGGCCTTCAATGGCAAAGCTATATAATTGGAGACATTTGGTATTCCTGTTAAATCAAAGGCGAAACTGTGCTCCAAACGTGTAATGAAGTGCCCCAGGTTTTGTTCCGTTTGAGTAGATGGGAAAATCTGGAGGTTGCGTCCGTTAGCGTGGTGTACGAGTTAGTTCCTGTGATGGGCCCCGCGGACAAATAGGGCGACCATCATGGGTACTTTTCAAATCAACTTCTACCTATCCTCGAAAAGACGACACCCATAATGGCCGCTGGCCCTAAATCTATTGGCCCGACCGCGTATCTCGAAGAGCTACTCACCCAAGCATCATCCGATCTGATGCGTCAGATGCTCGGTGATTTCATCAACCAAATTCTATCTGCCCAAGCCGATACTGTCTGCGGCGCTGACCAGGGCACCAGCAGCGACAACCGCGTCAACCACCGCAACGGCTACCACCACCGACTACTGGATACACGGGTCGGCACCGTCGATATGGCTATCCCGAAAATACGCCACGGTTCCTTCTTGTCTGACTAGCTGTTAGAACGACGCACCCGTACCGAACGTTCCTTAACCACCGTGATCGCCACGTGCTATTTAAAGGCTGTGTCTACCCGCAGGATGAACGACCTAGTCGCCATCCTCTGCATCACGAACTTTTCGAAGTCACAAGTCAGTGAGATGGCCAAAGACTTGGATTCGATGGTGGAGGATTTGTGCCCCCGGCCACTGGATTCCGGCCCGTACTACTACCTCTCGTGCGACGCGCTGACGATGAAAGTCCGGGAAGTCGGACGCGTGGTCACAACGAGTGTGCTGCTAGCAACCGGTGTCAACAATGATGGCTACCGAGAACTGTGAAGCGTCCTGGGTTTAGTTCCGTTTCTTTTACTACTCGTATTGACGGGCTGGGTGAGAGGGTACTCGATTTCTACTTCCTGCGGGGTGGGAAAGTCCAATGCTTCGTGAATGCGCTTGGTGTTCTACCAATGCACTTACCGCTAGGTCGCCAACTCAACTTCCCGCACTGACGTCCACAGGACGTGAGGGTAGATGAGTTCAGCTTTGTAGAGTCCATTGACGGTCTCCGCCAATGCGTTGTCATAGCAGTCGCCGACTGTTCCCGCACTCGAGCGAACTTCATACTCAGCTAAGGCCGTTGAATATTTCAACGACACGTACCGACTGCCCCGTTCACTATGGGGAATCAACTGATTGCCATGGATTCTTCCAGCAGTGGTTAAAACGTGCTCTCAAGCCTCCATCGGCAGCGCATCAGTGCGCAGCGTAGAGCACGTAGCAACACCAACAATTTTCCGACTGAAGACACGGACTACAAATGCGGTATAGGCGAATCCCGACGAAGTGCGAACTTAGGTAATATCGGCAACCCAAATCCTGCCCGGTGCGTGCTCACGAAAGTTTTGCTGCACCAGGTCCGGGCGACAATCAGGTGTTTTGGACTTAGCGTTGTTACCGGGTCTCGTCCACGTTTGCGGCCGGAAACACCTGCTAGCTTCATCAACCGGGCAGTCTTATCGCGGCCAATATGAAAGCCTTCGCGGTTGATAGCGTGCCACTTTTTCGAATACCGTAGACCAAAAAATTCTCCGCATGTACATGCCGAACCTCTGGAATGAGCAGGCTATCGCTTAACTCTCTCGCACTTGGCATACGTTGAGGAGCTCGCCGACCATGTTTTCAGGCGCGCTGTAGTAAGCAGGACTCCAAGCGGACCATTTCAATGATCTGATGGACCGCCTTCTCCTTAAACTCGACGGAATACTTTCTGGGCATAGTGCCTAATCCTTCCTTACTTGAGGTAGGAACTAAAAACAGGACGCTTCACGTTGTGCTATGCGGAACCTTGGCAAGTAGAGGTAAGGTGAGCGGCGTTGGCCGCGTAAGACTAACTGCGAGTGCATTGATGAATAGCATCAAAACATTTTCTTGGGGCTGGCCAAAATGGTTAGTGCTATGCTCGGACGTGATTTAAGCTCAATCCGAAAGTTTCCACTTGAGAATAGGAGAGGATTTTCGCATCGCTCATTTGCCAGGTTTGCGACGTTTTGACGTCGCGTCGGCGAGCGGCAATGTAATTGAACCTAACCGGTGAAAATATGGAGTATCCCGCTTTGGCTGCTCGTCTCAGCAAATCACTGTCTTCGTTTTTGACAATTCTCCAATTTTCAAGCTCTTAAGAACCTGGGACTTGCAAAACAGTGTAGCGTCGGCGACAAAGTGGTACCAAGTCAGCTCTTTCTGCGGCCAGCGCAGCGACAGGGCATCTGCGCCTTCAAGGTAAAAATAAATGGCTGCCTTACCCAGGATTAATTCCGCACGATCGCGATATGTATGCTCGGGCCAAATCTTGCGTTGCGCGCGGTGTAAGACCCGGTCACTGATAGCCGGCGACATGAGGAGAGCCTTGATGAGGGGCTTTACTTTTTCCTTCGGATCAATAGAAAATACTTCATTAGGCGCAAAATGGTTATCGATCGCCTGACTACGTGTCGTCACTACCGGTGTGCCGCAGGCGATTAACTCGAAACGCCTTCTAGCGCACATGGTAGGACTCTGAGTGACCGAATTTACATTGAGAAAGTTCTTGTAATCTTTGTAGACGGAGAGCCTTTGCGAGTAGGGGAGAGATCCGACAACGCGATTTTTTAGGGTGCCAGGGAATTGGTACTTGGCGTCACCGCCGTCATGTAGGGAATAAATGTCGAAGACATAGCCATTCTCTCTCTGGGGCTCATTCGTAGCACCCAACAACGAGTTCAAAGGTACTAAGCGTCCTGGACGCCAGCCTTCGCTTCTCAACATTTTTCAACCCTCGTCGCTCCAAGCTGACAGCATTGTTCGGCATGATCCCGGTGGCCCGGGTGGCCTTATCGTTGTAATGAAGTTGCTTCTCGGTGTCGCGGTGGCTTAGATGCGAGTTGGCGAAACGGTTTAGCTTTTGGACGAATGGTACTGGCATCTGTGATACAGTCTCATCAGATCTCGACTGTGGCACATCAGCGTCGCGGGTTATTGGGATTTGAGGCTTGGATGGCGATACTCAGCTTTCCGACGCGCAAGTATGTAGGCGACTGTCTTGCTTGTCTGGACTTCGCCGGAATATAACTGGTGACAAGACAAAAGAGGAAGTAAAATTCGAACGGAGTGAGATCGCGTGGGTTTCATCCCGTTTGCCGAGACGTCGATGGTGTAGTATTCGCTGCAAAACTATAAGGAATAATTGGTGGAAAAGAAGATATATATCGTTGCTCTTTTTTTAACTGTGGGATTTGCTTGTTTAGGGGCGACGTTTGGTCTTTTTGGCGCAGCCAATTGGGCATTTCTTTTTTGTGGACTCGCGATTGCCCTAATCCCGGTCGTTTCTCATTTGCGAATGCGCCGGATGCTGAATGCGATGCGTCGTCTTAGGGGCAATGGAGGGCATATTGCTGACGACCATTTGAAATCTCTGGAGACAAGTGTTTCGAAGTTGAGCCAGAGGGTTGAGACTGTTTCAGCGGCGCTTTCCAATAGCGAAGTTGGTCAGCTCGCGCGCCTTGCTAATGAGATCCGTAGGGAGTCTCGGATGATACGGCTCAGGACCGAAAGTCTACAACGATAGCTAATGAACAATACCTTTACTTCCCTCAGCGAGGCAGTAAAAGCCTTTAGTGATCGGTATGAGATGTTTTCGTTACCCTCAATATCCTCACAGGACGAAGCACTTTTATCGACTTGCGATTTTGTGTCTTTACTAAATCGAAAAATAGAGACGGCGGACACTCGTAGTGATGTCCAACAACTTGAGGGATACAAGATTCAGGCGGTACGATGGCTGAAGGACTGGATGGCTGCGCATCCCGAAGACCGCCAAAGACTTTCCGACATTGTACAAGGCAGAGTGGATGAGGGATTCCCGTGGGACGTAGTGCGTCCACCGTCGACAGCACTCGCCATGTTATACAATTTTTCTCCCTTCCAGGACACAGGCGCGACAGTTGCCTCAAAGCGGCTTCGCGATTTTACAAGATCATTCGATGTAATCGCTTGTTCCTTTTTAAATAAGAAGAAGATCGATTCAACGATTGAGGCTATCGCGGAACCTTACGTTAATTCGAAGTACTTTTTGCCTTTGAATCCTTCTTGGGCGTCTTGGGAGGCTTTCCAAGCTTTTGTGGCGCATTCAAACCGTGCCGCAAATAGTCTCTTGGCGGATGGCCGTAAATATGATTTCGTTTATTCGCGGGCGATGTGGGCACCGTCGATTTATGCGGGCGCATGGTTCAAAATGAAGCATCCTGAGATTGCATGGGTTGCCGAGTTTTCGGATCCGCTTTCGTTGGATGTGGAGGGACTCTCTCGTGGGGGCGAGATTCCTCGCGATGCCTTCAGCGCTACGTTAATGCAGGAAATTCAAAGTTCCTTCGCTGATGTTATGCCGGAAGACCTAAACATCTTTTCGCTGGCAGAGTATTTGGTTTATGCACTCGCAGACGAGATTATCTTTACCAACGACAATCAGCGAGCTACGATGCTTGAGCATGTCGTTGATCCGCGAGCGCGGGCTCGTATCGAAGAAGTTTCGAGCGTTTCCAACCACCCGACTCTTCCGCGTAACTACTACCTCCGAGAAGATAGTAATTACGAAGTTGACGATGACGCTCTTAACCTAGGATATTTTGGCGAATTTTACTCCAGTCGCGGAATTACTGAGGTCACCGCGGCAATTAGATCTTTGCCCGAGACGATTCAGCGCAGAGTTAGACTGCATGTTTTTACTAATTATATACCAGCTTTTGACGGGGCTCGCCGGCCCCGCAACTTTTCACAAGCGCAGTTCGACGACTTGGTCAATCGAGCCTTGGAGGGCGTGGGGGCGACGGGAATCGAACATTTGGTTCGTTTGAACGCTTCGCTCCCTTATCTCACATTTCTCGCGACAACAGAGAAACTTGATTACCTCATCGTAAACGACGCGCGGTCGGGTGAGCATCACACTGTCAACCCCTACCTTCCCTCTAAATGGAGTGACTATGCTGGTAGCTCCGCCGAGACCTGGGCTTTTGTCGAAACTGGTTCTATTTTGTCAACCAAACCTGCGACTGTGAAAACACCTGTTGGAGATGTCTCACGAGCGCGAGAGGACCTCTGGACAATGGTAGTGCGTAAATTCCCCGAACTGGAGGATCGCTAGAGATGGTTGATACTAACGAGCAGTCTGTTCACTTTATCTTGGACAAGGTGGGCAGGAGTTCGACTCCGGACGTTCCAACCTCGCCCTTCGGACTGACATTAGGACAGCTTATTGGCGACGCAGCCTTCGCTAAAAAGCACGGCACAGTTCTATTCCTTGGGGGAAATGATCTCCGGGGTTTTCTTAATGAACGAGTCGAGACTCGGCCTGCGGTGCCGGGCCTTTTGGGGGAGCAGTCCGACGATGCTCGGTTTTCCCATCTGATCATTGACACTGCGGCTTTTGCCGCTGGCCCATGGCTGGGCAGTGACTCGGGCGCATTTCGAGAGCTAAGCGAAGAAATTTTTGAAGCCGGTCGCGTTTTCCGCGCAACCGGCCGCATCGTGATTCTTCTACGTCGGCCTGATTTTAGCCCTGGCGAGGCGTTCGCGCGTATTGAATCTACTGCAACGTGTACTTTTGATAATATTCCGGGGGTTGACTTTGAGGAGGGCGCTCGGCAATCGAAGCTCTGGATCAGTCTTCAAGATTTTGTTAAGAGCCAAAAGGGCTAACGAGAGACGATAAAAATGACGAATACTCATAAACTTCTGCAAGTTTTACTCGCATTCGACTTTTTGCCGGAACAGGATCCGACTGCCGAGACGTGGTCGTTAGCCCTCGCTAGCAAGCTCATCGACGACGGCTGTGAAGTTACGTATTTGGCGAGGGAAACAACTGAGTCCGCATTTCACAAGGAAATGGCGGAGTTGGGTGTTTCTGTGATTCTTGCGCAAACCGGTAATGAACCCGACTCTACGGATGAATTTGGTGTATTACCGCGTTATCGAGCTCGCCAGCTGATTCGCCTTGCGCGCGAAACTGCGCCGGATGTTGTCATTGTCCAAGGCGAAGCCTTTGCATTCCAGGTTTCCGCCAGTGATAAATGCCCAAAGAATTTGTGGGCGATTGTTGAAGATTCTCCGGCGAGAGGTCGGGTTAGCACTTTTGATGCTACGCGGCTGAAAACCATCTGTGCGAAGGCGCGAGTTCTCTTAGCTTCTGACGAAAGAAGCCGAGCACGAATCGAGGCTTCATGCCGTGAGGCGATTTCTAAGACGCGTCTCTTGCCCCGTTTTTATCTGGCCAAACGACGCCATGCAACGACCAAGCGCTTACCGAGTGGTCCTCCGACTTATGTTGTTGATTCATTGATTTTCAACCAAGCAGATTTGAAAATCGATTTTTCGGAATATTCACGTTTGGCCCGTGGTGAGCGTCAGATTCCCCGTTTGCTGCTTTGCGGCTTCGACGCTTCAAAAGGGGCAATCGAAACCGCATCTGTAGAACGGAGTGGAATTCTCGACGTCCCAGGCTTAATCGTAGATTCGAGGAATGTACAGAACTCAGATTTCGTTACCGCAGGTAGTATGCTGGTTGTCCCGGAGGGCTTAGCATCGAATTTAAGCGCAATTTTAGAACAAGTTGCGGATTCGAATTCTCTCAAACTTCTTGAGTTCGACTCTCAGAATCCACAATTTGACGGTTCTGAATTCGTGGGACGCCTTGTTACTGAACGCGGCTCAAACGGTCAGTCTTCGTTTCTGGAGCATTTTTTAGCTGACCTTCCTAACTACGCTACGCATCCTCCTCATGAAAATCGATTAAAAATTGTGCTCGCAGGTGCAGACTTCAAATTCGCAGGTGATCTAACAAATCTGTTGGTCCAGCGTGAGGATGTCGAGCTACGCTTGGACGTGTTCGAAAGCAATTCGAGTCCACAACCTGCGAAGTCCGTACCATTTCTCCGATGGGCGGATGTGATTATCGCAGAGTTTGCATCTTTCAATGCAATTTGGTATTCCCAAAATAAACTTCCCCATCAGAAGTTGATTGTGCGCCTTCACGGTTATGAGTTGCTGTCCGAGTGGATAGATAAGCTCGAAATCAACCGCGTCGACCGGATCGTCGTAGCATCGAATTTTTATCGCAAAAAGGCACTTGAAATGAAGGGTTGGCCTAGCGATAAAGTCGTTGTGATTCCCAATAGCGTGAATCCCGCAGACATGGATCGACGAAAGTTTGAGGATTCGCGTTTTCACCTCGGTCTCGTTGGTATCGTTCCAATTCTGAAACGTCCAGACCGAGCACTAGATCTGCTGGAGAAGTTGGTCGCCGTTGATGAGCGCTATGTACTTCATATCAAGGGCCATTCTCCCTGGAATTACACGTGGGAATGGAAGAAGTCGGCTCATCAAGATGCGTATCGTGCATTCTACAAGGAATTAGGAGAGAGAAAACTTCTCGCAAACGTTTCGTTCGAACCTTTCTCACCTGACGTGGGCAATTGGTTGAGGAAAATTGGCTGGATCCTCTCTCCTTCGTATAGAGAAACCTTCCATATGGCGGCAGTCGAAGGCGGAATTTCAGGAGCTATTCCAATTGCCTGGGAGCGCGACGGTTCGATCGACATAATTGGTGAAGAATACAATGTCTGTTCGACTGATGAAGCCTTCTCACGAATAATGACCAGTAATTATTCTCATGAGACATTCGTTAGAGAGTCCGCAAAAGCTAAGGCGGCAATGAGGCGATATTCATTGGAAATTGTCCGTGATTTGTGGCTTGAGGAAGTATTCGATGTTGAAGCTAGTGAATTGTCGGTGCGCCGCCCTGCTGCGGCACAAAATCAAGCGTTGTCGTACGCGGAACAACAGCTTTATAAGGACGTCTCCGAAGAACTTAGGCGTGGAGATACTGAAGGAGCCCTTTCGCAGCTTGACGAAGGCATAAAGTTAACAGTTGGGAAATCCGGAGCTCTCAAGGACCTAGAGCTGTATGTTCGAGGATTAGCCGCTGCGGATGAAATGCGGCTGAACCATTATATTTGCGATACCGAAAGCACAGCGTTTACCAGTCCCTTGGTTGTGCAGGTAAAGGGCGATAGGCAGGAGTGGCCGCATGTCGGCGGTTTTGATCAATTGGTTATTGATGTCGAGCTCCCACTCCATTTAAGGACGACGGAATTCCTGGATTTGGTTAGTAATGATATTCAACATGACTATGCAATTGACCAAGTCTCGACTGACAAGAACCTTCGTTTTGATCGATGGGTTCAATTTGTAAAAGCAACCTTGATTAGTCATGTTTTGGAAACTGGTGCTGACTCTTTGTTGTCCGTCGGTGGCTGGGAAGTAGCTTTTGCGAGTTCGCTCGCAGCGGATCAGTTGGGCTTGCCGTTCGTCTGGATCCCAGATGAGAGGTCGCTAAGCTTGTTGAATGATCGAATTTCTGATAGTAAATTTAACGATGCCGAGTATGAGCTGGCCCTTAGTACTTGGCGTCGCGCCGACGCAAGAATTGCTCTGACACCGGGCTCCGCGGTCGATGCCCGCGTGATGAGATTGTTTGACATCGGGTTGCAAGACCTTTCCGATCTGAAAGTGGACAAACGGTTTCTCGAATTGGATAGAATGGCGCCCTTGATTGAGAGTGCGATTGCTGGAAATCAGAGCAGCAAAGAAAATTCGCTAGATTTACATTTTCGTTTGAGCGAGTTGACGGTCGCGGTAATAGGTAGCGAGGATTTTGTCAATCGGCTTCGTTCATTGGTTGGCCGAGTAATCGAAATGCCAATCACCGATTACTTTGAGGCGATCGACGCTTTTGTCGACGTATTAATTGTCGATACAGCGGCAAATGATAATGGGCCTTGGCAGAACCGAGTTCAGTTCAATAAGGATCAAGGTCGCTATCCGATTACAAAAATCCTAGATCACGGACGCAAGCTGGGGATACCGAGCGTTTTGATCGATCGCGGCGAACACACTTTGTCACCGAAATTCTTCGCTGCGGCCAGAAAAGCGGATTGTGTCTCCCTCACATGGCTTCCAGCACTGCCTACTTTGCTAGAACTAAATCCTTCCGTCAACAGTTCCGCGTTTATTTGGCAGGAATCAGCTGAGTTCGAATTTAATTTAAGGACGATGCTGCGGTGTATGGGGATTCCTGTCGAGCAGCCTGCGATTCCTAATGGTCTTGGTATGAGGCATGAGGTCGATTTGCATGAAGAGGAAATTGAGCTAAGTTCGCTGCACGCAGTAAACGCCGTAGAGTCATCTATTTATGACGAAAAAGTGTCGGTCATCCTTGCAACCTATCAAGGGGAACTTACGATACAAAAAATGCTCGATAGCATAGGTGCCCAAACGCTTCCAGAACGTCTGATTCAACTGATCGTAATTGAAAACGGAAACGAATCCAATACCAGATCAATTGTTGAGGAATTTGCCTCAGAACATCCCGACCTTGATGTGTCGTACATGTTTGAAAAAAGAGCAAGCGTTGGCAACGCGAGAAACGTTGGAATAAGGGCTGCGACGGGCAAATATATAACGTTTGTTGACGATGACGATTACCTGG
Source organism: Corynebacterium sp. LaCa117 (assembly GCF_046717765.1). NCBI lineage: Bacteria > Bacillati > Actinomycetota > Actinomycetes > Mycobacteriales > Corynebacteriaceae > Corynebacterium > Corynebacterium sp. LaCa117. The sequence goes on from NZ_CP177102.1 coordinate 821,044, forward strand.
AGCCAGACTATCTTCTGTCTATGTGGTTGTCTGCATCTGATGAATCCGTTGTAATTGGCCTATTAGCTGACGAATCGCTCCGCGGAGAGCGGGAGATTAATACACCGAACAACAATCGAGTCGCAGCTCTCAAGGGAGGCCGTCAGCCTCTTCGAAATCGATCCGGATTGCTGGGATTAAATGCATGCAAGCTAATACCTTCCAAATATGCCAAACGAATCAAGTATGAAGATTCTTTGGTATCGGGAGAGGATACTGTTTTCATGAGTCAACTTTTGGAGTTTGAAGACCTCACTCTAGTTCCGTGCGCTCCGATGGCGGGCTCAATGTATGTGCGACGTATGAGCGACAACTCCGTCTCTCGCCAACCCGAGTCATTTGACTTTTGCGTAACGCAACGTATTGCAGTTATTAATTGCCTGATTGAAACCCGTAATCGAATTCACAAGAAAAACGCTGGAGCGATTAATTATCTGATTGATAATCAGGCTAGCTTTATCCGCAAATATTATTCTTCCAACCCTTCCCGACAGCGCGAGGTGAAAGATTTCATCTCCTCAAACTGCATTGACAGAAAGGTCGTACGGCTTGGTTGAGGGTCTGGCGCCTGCGCTGCACTTTGCGCTGTTACGTTATGTTGGCCTCCGCTTGTCGGGTACTAGGCGATAGTTGTTCCAAAACGCCTATAAGTTATTGGGTATCGATTATAATATCGACCCTAAAAGTTCAAATGATTTGAATTGACCTCCATTTCGGCAAGAAGCCATTCATTCTACGCTCCATACGCGAATACCTCAGCTGACCTGAAGGGCGGTGTAGTGCGTGTAGGTTTGCCAACTGGCGAGAGCTTCGAGTTTGTGCCTGGAGACACAGTTCCGTGGGATGACGTTGAAGCGGGGCTTTCGGTATCCGGAAGACTGTATTTACATGGAGGGCAGTTTTTGGGGTTTGTGGCCCCTCGGCTGTCCTCGGAGTCGTGGAGTCCAGTTCTTGAAAGTTATGCAGGCTGGATTGGTTCAGCTAAGATTCGCAGGAAAAATGTGAGTAATCCTTCATGGGATCACGCTACTTCCATGCGGATTGAAACATTCGCGATGCTTCTTCTGGATAGGTATGTTCCCGACGATGTTATTCGAGCAGTCACGGGACTTGTGGCTGAAGATATTGAGTGGGCGAGCGATGTTTCCAACATTCCGCTGAATAATCACGGGATGTTTGTCGTTCGTTCACTTTTATTCGCGAAAATGCAGTTAGTTGAAGGCGGCGCGTTTCAGCATCTTGGCACCAATGACTTTTCCAGAAGTATAGACAAAGCTATCTCTGATCGTCTACCTGCCATATTGGATTATGTATATGGCGATGACGGTTGGTGCGGTGAGAACTCTCCAATGTACGACCGAGTTTGGATAAATTTGCTGCGGGGGCTAACGAATACGTTTACTCCAGAGCTTACTGATATCGGGGTTTTCAACAAAGTTCGGTGGATTCTTGAAGCATCAGATGAATCTTCTCGATATCTGATTTTGAAGAACAAACGTTACGTCCCTCGCGGAGACACTCCTAGGCAGCTCACTAGACTGGCCCCGCAACTTGGGACGGCATTTAGCCAGCGAGTAGGTACATGGGTCTATTCCTCTCAGAATCTCTATTTGTTAGCTACTTGTGGCTACTCATCAGTGACTCATAAACATCCTGACGATACGCAGCTTTATCTAGCCTACAAGGGCATTGATTTCTTTATTGACGGAGGTTTTCACAGCTACAACTACGAAGATCCTCGGGTCCGAGCATTGCGTACCTACGCAGCACATTCTGTTCTTTCCATAGAAAGCGCTAGCCGGGTTCCGTCTTGGGAAGCTTACAAATCTTCTAAACCTGCGGCTCTTCCCTCGATGCCCGAAGCTAGTGACAGTCACGTCAAAATGAGAAACATAATCAGCGGAGTAACACTTGATCGTCGAGTGGAGGTGTCACCCCATGACTCGGTTGTAGTTGAAGATTCTTGGTCAGGGGTCGCTGGAGATGTCGTCGTGTCGCGCTATTTGTTACCGAATAATTGCGAATGGTCTATATCAGGGAGGACTCTTTTATTGACTCGATTGGGGGTCCAACTGAAGGTTGTTTTTGATTCTGATGTAGAGATCAAGGAGATTCGTGGTGAGCGACAGGAACCATATCGTGGATGGTACTCGACAAATGCGAATCAATTAATCGAAGGAATATGTTTAGAGATATTTCCCCGCCCATCTGAGGCCGGATCTCTGAAGTATACGATCCACGCTTCTGAAGGGGATCTTCGACAAAACAAGAAGACAGAGGGCCCGTCCTTGGACGAGCTGGTTGAGTATGCGAGTTCCTTTCAACGCGCGTCCGATCGTGAAATCGCAAATCAACCAACAGTTGTCTATGGACTTGACGAGCGGAGTTTAACCGTCGCGGCCGTTCTAAAAGCTCGCGGTTTACTTAAAGGATTAGTTTCCAATGAGTCCAAGTTCGTAGGAATGCGAATCTTTGGTTGCGAAGTCAAGGATTCTAGTGAGCATATCAATGAACGTGTTCTTGCTGGAACTAGTAATCTGGATGGTCAGGGTGGAGTTCCTGAGGAGGTAATTCGAGAAGCGAATGCCGTTCAACTCTACCGGGCTAGCCGCTCATTGTTTCTACTCGGGCTTGTTGAAAGATCAAAATTTCTCGATAACGAACTTTATCGACGGTTCAACTGCAAAATCCCAGGTTCTGCCGAGATAGGCCCCGGATTCCAACTCGGAGATGGCGGTATTGGAGTTGTCATTCATGCGAACTCAATCATTGGAAAAAACGTGACCGTAGCACAAAATGTGACGCTCGGTGGTCGTAATCGAAGATTGGGAGCTCCAGTGGTAGGAGACAATGTATATTTTGGTGCCAATTCGGTATTCCTTGGAGGTACCATTGGGAACAATTGTATTGTTGGCGCGGGATCGGTTGTGTTAGAACCTGTTGAGTCGAATTCGGTAGTAGCGGGAAATCCCGCGCATTTGATCCGTAAGAGGTCGTAGGAGCATATTTCGATGAAATACGACTCTGGCAGTTTTCGGCGTGACTTCTAAAATCATATGCCAAGAGGGTGTCGGAAGCTTTGTGATTGAGGATTAAACCTCATACACAAAGCTTCCGACACCCTCCGCCAATGCGTTGTCATAGCAGTCGCCGACTGTTCCCGCACTCGAGCGAACTTCATACTCAGCTAAGGCCGTTGAATATTTCAACGACACGTACCGACTGCCCCGTTCACTATGGGGAATCAACTGATTGCCATGGATTCTTCCAGCAGTGGTTAAAACGTGCTCTCAAGCCTCCATCGGCAGCGCATCAGTGCGCAGCGTAGAGCACGTAGCAACACCAACAATTTTCCGACTGAAGACACGGACTACAAATGCGGTATAGGCGAATCCCGACGAAGTGCGAACTTAGGTAATATCGGCAACCCAAATCCTGCCCGGTGCGTGCTCACGAAAGTTTTGCTGCACCAGGTCCGGGCGACAATCAGGTGTTTTGGACTTAGCGTTGTTACCGGGTCTCGTCCACGTTTGCGGCCGGAAACACCTGCTAGCTTCATCAACCGGGCAGTCTTATCGCGGCCAATATGAAAGCCTTCGCGGTTGATAGCGTGCCACTTTTTCGAATACCGTAGACCAAAAAATTCTCCGCATGTACATGCCGAACCTCTGGAATGAGCAGGCTATCGCTTAACTCTCTCGCACTTGGCATACGTTGAGGAGCTCGCCGACCATGTTTTCAGGCGCGCTGTAGTAAGCAGGACTCCAAGCGGACCATTTCAATGATCTGATGGACCGCCTTCTCCTTAAACTCGACGGAATACTTTCTGGGCATAGTGCCTAATCCTTCCTTACTTGAGGTAGGAACTAAAAACAGGACGCTTCATCCGAACAGGTTCTGGGCACACATCAAGCGGGCCACTTTTTGCGATTGATCCGCTTGGCAGGGGTGTAGCACCGTCGCGACGTGTGGGGTTGTTGAGTTCGGCAGTGATGCGACGAGCGCCCCAGGCGCCGTTTTCAGCGTCGAAAATAGTCTGGATTTAAGCGGCCACCACAGCGCCATCTACAAGGCGCTGACGACGACGTGGAGCCGAAGTCTTCCACGTGTAGTACGAAGACCGGTTAAGGTTTAGAACTTCGCACATCCGCTTAACCGCGTAGTCGGGGATATGGTCACAGGCGAACTGGAAGCGGATCGCCAGGTCGTCTCTTCCGCAAAATACTTCGCGGCCTTGCGCAGAATTTCACGCTCTTCACGAAGCCGTTTGTTTTCGCGCTCTAGCTGGCGAATTCACTCCGCATAAGCAAGCTTACCTGCTGCTGACGAGCCTGCACCTTTAGCGGCAACGTTGGTACCAAACTGCTTGTACCAATATCCCAGGGTCGCGCGATTGCTCCCGAGCACTTCTGCGACTTTGCGCATCGAAGCATCTGGCCTCGCCTCGAGCATCGCGACGGCGTCGCGCTCGAACTGTTCCGTGTAAACCTTACGCGGCATGGTGGTAGATTACCTTCCTCCCCAACCACAATGGCTGGAATACAGGGGTGTCTACCTAACGGGGTCAGGTCCAAGTTCGACGGATTAAGCATCAATCAACGCTGACGCGAACTGCTACTCTGAATATTCCTAAAAATGTCCGCATCCCCTTTTGCTACTTAGCCCAACATACGTGAAGAAAAGAAGTGGTCCACGCACGAAGTACGCGGACCGTGGTCGGACCAAGCGCCCCAGTAGAAGTAACCCTAATGAAAGGACTCGGCTATTTCCATAATCCCTTGGTATCGATGATTTCCTTGCCTTCGAGCTTCGTCTTGTCGAACTCCTTGAATTCCTTGTGGTCCACGAGGAGGACTACGACGTCAGCTTCTGCAATTGCATCGTTGTATTCCTTGAGCTGGACGTTATCGAATCCCTTAAGCCGCTTTGGCAACTCTGAAACATTCGGCTCAATGGCGAAGACGGTTTTGTCTTCGAGTTCCTCAGCGAGATCAACCGCAATATTCAGCGCCGGCGACTCGCGTAGGTCGTCGATATCTGCCTTGAATGCCAGACCGAAGACAGCAACCTTGGAAGCGTTGGACTCTGCCACAGCCTCCTTGACCTTCTGCTTAACCCATTCCGGCTTACCGTCGTTTACCTTGCGGGCGGTGTGGATCAGCTTCGAGTTCTCCGGGTCAGCGGCGACGATGAACCACGGATCAACTGCAATGCAGTGGCCGCCGACGCCAGGGCCTGGTTGCAGGATGTTCACGCGAGGGTGGTGGTTTGCAAGGTTAATGAGCTCCCAGACGTCGATGCCCAGATTGTCACTGATGAGGGAGAGCTCGTTGGCGAACGCGATGTTGACGTCGCGGAAGGAGTTCTCCGTAAGTTTTGCCATTTCGGCGGTGACGTCGTTAGTTGGCAGAAGCTCCCCCTTGCAGAAGGTTGCGTATATCTCGGTTGCGCGGCGGGTGGCCTCTGTAGTTTGGCCGCCGATAATACGGTCATTCGTGCGCAATTCTTCCATTGCGTACCCAGGGAGGATACGCTCAGGGCAGTGCGCGAAATATATAACTGGCTTGTCATCAGGATTCTCGGCACCATCAGCAACGAGGTCAGTGCGAAGTTCGAGAATGCGTTCAGCCATCTTTGCAGTGGTCTGCGGTGGGGAAGTCGACTCGAGCACAATGAGCTCATCGCCTTCAAGCTGAGGTGCAATTGCCTCTGCGGCCGAGTAGATGAACTTCATGTCAACGTCATAAGAATCCGTGAACGGGGTTGGAACCGCGATGATGTAAGCATCGGCGTGAACCTGCTCAGTGGTAGCGCGGAAGCGACCGGAAGAAAGTGCCTTATTCAATTCTTCCTGGAGACCTGGCTCGACGATAGTCACTTCACCGCGGTTGATTTTCTCCACGTTTGCGGCATTGACGTCCACTCCGGTTACGTCTACACCGGAGTTTGCCATCACAACAGCCGTTGGAAGGCCGATGTAGCCAAGTCCGACGAATGCAACTTTTTGTTTGGTCATTTTGGGGTTCCTAACCTACCTACGTACAGTTTTGAAACCGAGTCCCATGTGGAAGAAACGGCTAACAGGAAGAACTTAGCACTTTTTATGCGTCTTGTTTTGCTTTAGGGAGAAAATGAGGTGACAAGCGCGCGGAAATGTTAGGTGCCTTGTGTCACTGGGTTAATTCGGCTTAAACAATGCCTTAAGGTGGGGGGATCCGTCATGACCTCGGCAACCCAGCCGGTTTCATTCCGGCCAGTGTTGAATTTGGTCTCCGCCACCCGAAGTATGACCCTGCATTGTTCCGTGACTTGGAAGCGATTATGGAAAAGTACCGGCCGGAGTTGGGCTAACGATTAGTATCGAATCACTGAATCATTTGAGCTGCAGCACATTTAATCGAACTTTTGTACCTGGCAGACACGTCCTAGGATCGTCTGCAAGGTTCGACGCAAAAAGGTGAATTGGCTCGAGTGAAGGCGCGGAAGCGCGGGCAATCTCGATTTCAGGATTGGGGTAGAGCGGTGAGCAGAGGGCGTCGCCAAGCGCCCGCCCCTTTTAGCCCAGTCCGAACGAACTCCTGCAGCATTACTGTCTTCGGTGAGACGGTGCCGTAGCGCTCGTGTGGGAAGCGGTGGGGTGGTGTCCGAGTGTTCAGTGGCATGGATGCCTTGCTGAAGTTGTGAATTTCCGATTCATCGACGTTGGTCTGCTCCACGCGGGGGTGGGGTGGTTAGGTGGGGCGTCGGCAAGCAAGGCGGGGGCAGAGGACTCGCTAGTGAGCAGGGCGAAGGCGGGAGCGCCTGCGTGGTGCGGTCAAAGTGGAGGCCGGACACGCTAAAGGGACGGCAGCCTACTGGTCGCAAGGCTACAAGCATCACAAGTGGTCGGTCTTAAACGTTGTCCTTGGTTGCGGCGCTTGTGCGCATCCGTATGTCGTTTCGTTTCATGCCTTAGCTCAGCAGACGCTGGTAGCGTTTGAATTACATACCGTAACCAGTATCCACTGAGGTTACCCTCGTTTAGTGGACACCCTATTTGTACGGATCCTGTGTCCGTAGGAGAGGATGTTCATTGTGAGTCAACAGCGCAAGAAGTACACGCCGGAGTACCGGCGTGAAGCCGCGAACTTGGTAATCGAGTCAGAGCGCCCGATCGCTCATGTGGCTAAGGAGATTGGCGTCTCCGCCGGGCTTTTAGGCCGGTGGGTCAAACTCGAGCGTGAACGCCGAGGGGCCTCGGATGGGATGAGTGAGGCGGATCTTCGTGCTGAGAATGCTCGTCTGCGCCGTGAGTTGGCGGAAGCCAAGATGGATAATGAGTTTTTGTCAAAAGCGACAGCCTTCTTCGCCGCGAAGCAACGCGAGCAGAAAAGTTCGAATTGATGCAGCAGGAGAAGGCAAACTACAGCATCAAACGCATGGCACGGCTATTAAAAGTGTCTCGGTCTGGATACTACAAATGGGCTGATACGCAGCAGAAACGACTATCCGGAAAAGATAATCGTGCAACATTTTACGATGACGTTGACCGCAAGATTCATCAGATCTGGAAAGACTCCGATGAGGTTTATGGTGCTCCCCGGATCACCGCAGAACTTACCGAGCGTTACCGGATCACCCTGAATCGCAAGACTGTGGCTAAGCGGATGCGCATGATGGGCATTGAAGGGATTTCACCGCGTGCCTTTGTCCCGGTGACAACGATTCAAGCTAAGCGTCAGTCGAGTCTTCCTGACCTGGTCAAGCGCGTGTTTGATACTGGTGATCTCAACCGAGTGTGGATGTCGGATATTACCTACCTACGCACCAGCGAGGGATGGTTGTACTTGTGTGCGGTCCGCGACGGCCATTCCCGCAGGGTGCTGGGCTGGGCGATGGATAGCGTTCAAGATACATGCCTGGTCGAACGGGCCCTGCGGATGGCATATACACTGCGCGGTGACGTTCCTGATGGGCTGGTGTTCCACGCTGACCGCGGAACGCAATTTACCAGCGAGAAGCTCTGGGAAGTCTGCCATAACCTGGGCATTGCTCAGTCTGTGGGGCGTACTGGTGTGTGCTTTGATAACGCGATGGCTGAGTCGTTCTGGTCGACGCTTAAAACCGAGTTCTACGACCGTAAGCGTTGGCCTACCCGCGATGCTGCGCGCAAGGCCGTTGCCTACTGGATGGAAGTCGTTTACAACCGTCGGCGCCGGCACTCTGCACTAGGGATGGTCAGTCCCGTCGACTTCGAAAACCACATTGGTCTAACCACCAGTAGAAAAGAAATAGCTGCCTAAGCACTAGGTAGCCCCACTACGTGTCCACGAATTGCGGTCAACCCCACCACAGGAGGTCATATCCATGGACACGGATATTCTCTATCTGCTCTTTTGCGCCGGGTCAGTGCTGGTCATGGTGCTCTTCTGGACCTACTACATCAAGTGTGAGCGGAAGGAACCCAGATCGGAAGAGTGGTACGACTCAAGCGATTCGGAAGGCGGAGCAAAGGATGGCCCCCTTTTCTTTTATCCTTACGGCTCGTTATTTTTTGGTGTACTAGGTATCGCAGGGTTGGTCGATAGTTTAAACCCTCCCGAGTTTGTCTTCACGGTGCTGAAGGTTCCGCTCATGGTAGCTCTCGGCATCGGGCTCATTGGATGCACAGGTGCGTTCGGGATTCCGCTTCCGTGGCCGTTTGTTCCGAAGTGGGTTGTCGGCATCCGCAAAGCAAAGCGTGCTCGAAAGCGCGAGCGCAGGCAAGCCAGAAAAAGGGAAAGGGAAGAATAGGTCTGCCAGCATGTGAATTGATTCTAGGACGTTCTGGTGCAATCAGTATCGGCTCTGAAGAGCAATTCGGGGCCAAGGGGGTGCGTTTCTGCCCAGGTGAGACTACGAGATCACATAGCTGCGTGCAGCGAATCCGCTGTGGTGACGGGCGCTTGCCATGAGCTTTCCTCATTCCTGGCGGAAAGTCGAGGTGTGGGGAAGATGGGGCGTCGGCAAGCGGCTCTAAGGCGCTGTATGTTGAAGGATTGGTATAAAATCTAAATATTCCTTAATCCTTTACTGAAATGCTACGCGCCATGGCCAAGAAGAACTCCATTGAGTCTGCCGCAATTTCGTTCAACTCTGAGGATGATGGCTCTTTTTCCTGCGAGCTGCGTTCCAATCTTGGGCGGGTTGTACGTGTTGCGCGGCATGGTGATGTCCAGTCGCCGGAGGTAGAGGGTGATGCGGAGCTTACTGGATCGCCGGCTATAGTTGATGCGCTGTGGCTTGCCGCGGTGGGGCAGAAGGAGTCGGATGATGTGGAAGCGCAACTTCCGTCTGTCGTGGCTGCGGTCCAGGAAGACTTCAATTTCAATAACGAGTTTATTAGCCCAGATGATCAAAGAGACTTCACCGCTAAGGCGGTAAAGCGCGCAGTCAAGCGCCACGAGGGAGAGGTCCAAGAGCTGAGGGAGCAAGCCATTGCTTCCGCAAAGTTGGCCACGACTTTGGCCGAACTCATGGACACGCTAAGCGGCGAGACCGAGGAAGGCTGGTGCTCTCGTTGCTTGACCAAATCTACCCACAGGAAATCCACCTCTAAATCGCTGTATGTATGCGAGAGCTGTGGCTCGGCGACGTCCCACTGCACCGTGCCCCAGTGCGATAACTTCGCCGCTGCTGGCCTGGGCCTAGTGGCTCTGCCGACCGTGTGTGCAGAACACCTTCACCAAGTCCCTGATTTTGAGCGCCTCGACCATCGCATTGCTGACCTCACCCAGTGGCGCGAGCTGCGCGAATTTAAGGCGGCCAATGTTGGTCGCGCAGCCAAGCTTGCTGCTGTTGGTGCCGGCGCTCTAGTTCTCGGAGTTGCCGGTGGATGGGTTGCTGCACCGATGGTAGGCAGCGCTTATGGAACCACGGTTCTTGGGCTATCTGGTGCTGCTGCCCACAATGCTGGCTTAGCAGCGCTCGGCTTCGGCTCCTTGGCTTCTGGCGGTTTAGGTATGGCTGGCGGCAGCATGGTCGTTGCCGCTGCTGGTGGACTGCTCGGCTCCGCATACGGAGTGAAAGCGCTTAACTCCTATATTGGCGAGGATGACTCCTTTGATATTCAGTGCGTCCGCAAGGGGAGCGGCACGCCCGTTCTCATCGCACGTGGTTTTACCACTGAGAAGAAGCTGGATTGGCGTACCGAAGTTAAATCGGTTGAAGCCGCGTATCCCGATTCCCCGATTTACCTTGTGACGTGGGGCAGCAAGGAAATGCGGGAGCTTGCTGGTTTCTTAGCTCCAGGCGCTGGTTTCGCGGGCGGCGCCGTGCTGAAAGGTATGGTCAAGCATGCTGGTAAGAAGTTGGCTAAAAAGGCAACGCCTGCCGGTCTGGCGCTAGGTGTTGTGGACCTGGTCAAGAACCCATGGACGGTTGCAGTTAACCGTGCTAATAAGACTGCCTTGGCTCTCGCCGCAATTATCCAGCGCTCCAACCTAGAGTCTGTGGTACTCGTAGGACATAGCTTGGGTGGCCGCGTCATGCTCAACCTCGCTACTGCACTTGCGGGCGCTGCCGGAACTGAAAACGAGGTCCGGGTCGAAGCCGTGCATCTTCTAGGTGCGGCCATTGGCCAAGATGCGAAGTGGGATTCTGCAGGTGAATTCTTATCTGGCGTCGTCCATAATTACCATTCCCACAATGACCGGGTCCTCGGGCACCTATATCCTGCCGCGATGGGTGGCAGGAAGGCGATCGGTTTTGAGGGCTTGGACGCGCCGTTTGCCGTTAACCACGATGTCAGTGATGCGGTTAAGGCGCATTCTGCTTATTACGAGAATGTGGAGCTAGCTCGCGCCGTTCAAGAGTAGGCGGCGGGCCGCTGCCTACCCCGCTACCGGCAACCTCGACCCCAATGCGATGCTCCATACTCGGTGCAGTGTGGTGGCGGAGATGAGGATGTCGGCGGGGCCTCGAGCGTTGCGATGCCACCCCCGATGAGGATGGTGGCAACGAGCAGGAGGGGAATGCGCGTTGCGGTGGTACCAGCGATGTAGAGGGCTTGGTGGGGGAGGCTGGCGGAGTGAGGGCCTACGCAGCCCCGATTGCATCGTCGGCGATGTGAACCTCTCCCATGAAGTACCGGGAATGGGACTTTTTCAGGGACTCCAAAGACGGGGCAGAGATGTGGGCGACCTCGGTGTCGGGATCGCTGACCTCGGCTTCGCGGAGGAGACGTTCCTTCACAGCGTGAGCAGAGTTGGGATATTGCTTGATGTAGGATTCGCCGGATTTGCGCTTGTAAATGATGATGAAATCAGTCATAATTCCGCCCTTTTCCATATGGATACCGTGACAGTATATCTTGCGTCTGCCTCAGGATTTTCAATGAACCAATATTGGTTTCCGCGGTGTTGGCCAAAGTTTCTTCGTAACGGGCCATTGTCTGGAAAATCTTAGCTCGTTCCCTGTGTACTAGCGGATCGACCGGAATGGCGCGTGTGGGTGTGTTTATTGCTTGCAAATTTATTTGAGCGGCATTAAACCCCTTTTCTAGATGAGCTTCTGAAACGTAGAAGCTTTCTGAAAGTCCAAGTAGATTGGCCAGCGTTGCTCGAAGGTAGGGGTCGCTGGGCTGATAGTCATCTTCGTATCGAATGCGTCTACCCGTAAGGTCCGCCAATTTCTCGAATGTATTGGCCCATTCAGCTTGAAGTTGGGTGCGCAGTTGGACTTCCACCCGTCCTGCGGTTGTGCTGGTGAGCCAGACGTGCACTGCTCGATATCCCCGTTGGGGATCGGTGAGGTAATTCCTGATCTGTGCAGTTGCGTGAGCCTGTTCGGCTAAAGACTTTATCGTGGAAGCGATCCTGAGCAGGGTCGAGTGGGTAGCTCCTATGTCGAATCTGACACCAGCGAAATCCTGCATCGTCGATAGCCTGGCCCCTCGGTTAATCTTATCGGCTATCGATGACTTGGTCTTTACTCGGGAAGATTGTGCAATTTCAAACGGTCCTTGTCCGTCCCGCTCTTGAGAAGCTATGGCAAAGGAAACAAGATCAAGTGTTTGGGCCTTTAGCCATTCGTACCAAGCGATGATCTCTCCGTGGCTGTCTGGTGGTGAGCTTCGCTTTCCTGCGTAAAATTCTCCCAGCCTGTCAACCTGGGATTTTGAGAAGGGGCGGCTACTACAAAGGTACTTGGTGAACGTGTACGATTCCTGACTCACTTTCCATCCTCAGCAAAGCTTCTCGGTCTTATTTCGCGTAGGAATGAAGCTACCAAGGAACCTGGCCCTAGTCAGCGCAGTGCTCTCTAAATGGTGTCGTTTGGCAATTCATTGACTGCGGAAACAGCTAAACCCCTCACCACAGCAATGCTGTAGCAAGGGGCTAAAAGGCTAGGTGTCAGGATTAGTCCTGCGCAACACCAACATTGACTTCGATGTTGCCGCGGGTGGCCTTGGAGTAAGGGCACATCTGGTGCGCGGCGTCGGCAAGCTCTTGTGCCTTGGCGTCCTCAACGCCTGGGATAGTGACCTCGAGGTCCACGCCGAGGAAGAAGCCCTCGTCGTTCTTGCCCAGCTTAACGCGAGCGCCGACGGAGGAGTTCTCCACGTCAACACCCTTGTCCTTAGCCACTGCCTTCAACGCGGAGTGGTAGCAGGCGGCATAACCGGCAGCGAAAAGTTGCTCAGGGTTAGCACCCTCACCGCTGCCGCCCATTTCCTTTGGGGCGGTCATGGTGAAATCCAGATCGGAATCCTTAACTACAGCGCGGCCGTCGCGGCCTGCTCCGGTGGAGAGTGCTTCGGTGGTGTATACGGCGTCCATAATGACTCCTTTTCTATCGGGTCTTTGTACGTCCGCCGATTGTACGCAAGAATTCTAGTCCTCGACGACGTTGACGGTGACCTCAATATTGCTCCGGGTGGCATTGGAGTAGGGGCAGACCTGGTGGGCGGCGTCGGCAAGCTTTTGGGCGGTGTCTTTGTCTTGAGCTGGGATGGAAACCTCCAGGTCCACTGCGAGCTGGAAGCCTTCGCCCTGCTTTCCGATGCCCACTCGTGCCCCCACCGCAGAGTCACCCAGCTCGACCTTCTGGTTGCGCGCCACGGCCTGCAGAGCGGAGTGGAAGCAAGCGGCGTAGCCGGCGGCAAAAAGCTGCTCCGGGTTGGCGCCTTCGCCGCTGCCGCCCATTTCCTTCGGGATGGCAAGGGTGAAGTCGAGGTCAGAGTCCTTGACGGTGGCGTGGCCGTTGCGGCCTGCTCCGGTGGCGAGGGCCTCGGTGGTGTACATGGCGTCCATGATTGCTCCTTTCGATTTCACAATCCGGTTTCAACATCCACTTTTGATTGTACACCATTAAATTGTGGGCAATGTTTTCTTGGCGTCTATACTTTTGGCTATGAATGACGCGCCCACTGATTACCTTTCTCTCGATAGTCAGCTGTGCTTCTCGATTTACCGTGCGAGTAGGGCGGTAGTGCGTTCCTATCGGCCACTCCTCGATGAGCTGGGGCTGACCTATCCCCAGTACTTGGTCATGTTGGTGCTGTGGGAGGCCGACGAACCGGTGCCACTTAAATTCATTGATTCCCGCCTAGGTTTGGATAGCGGCACGCTCACTCCGCTGCTTAAGCGCCTAGAAAAGCAGGGGTTTGTGGAGCGGCGCCGTGATCCCGCCGACGAGCGCCGCACCCTCGCTAGTCTCACCGCCGACGGCGACGCCCTGCGCTCCCGCGCCGAGTGCATCCCCGAAGCAATGGTCGAAGCCTATGAGAAGTTAGGCCTCGACCTAGTGGAATTTAAAGAGTCTCTCGATATCCTTGCCGCTACTCCCATCGATGTGGAGCTACCGTGGCCGTCCGAAGAAGACTTTGTGAGGTAGGGGCTTAGTTCGTGGTGGCAACGCGCTTAGTCCACACGCTTCTATCTGCGGTTTCGAATGAGGCGCGAACCGTATTATCTCCGGGCTTTTCGCACGTTAAGTTTCTCTGATCGCTGCCCATGTGGCAGTCCAAGTTATAAGACTGCTTGGTCACCGGACTTCTGGCGGTGATATCGGCGTGGTATGTCGCTGTCACCGTGGGGCTTTTTGAGCGCCGGGTATAGCTGGCCTGCATCGCGGCGTCAAAGACCGCGGCGGCGAATTCGCAGGAAGTCGCATCGCCGGCGTCGATGGAATCGCCTGATGAAGATGTACCGCAGTAGCCGCCAATCTGGCCTACATGGATGTTGTGGTTTCCACCAGCCGGTGGGGCAGGCTGCTCCGGCTCTGCTACTTCGGTGACAGTCTCGGTACGGCGGGACTCCGTCTTCTCTTTCTTCTCTTTGGCGCTGGTCTTCTTTTCGGCTTCATCAGCCGCGGAGTTATTGTCCTGCGCGGTAGCGAAGGCTGGCTCTTCTGCTGGGGCGGAATCAGAGCTGGAGTCTGAACCGGAGCCGCAGGCGCTTAGCGCAAGACCGGTAGTGAGGAGGACGGACGCGAGAGGGAATAGGGAAGGGCGCTGCATAGGGATACTGTAGCGCCCTTCGGGGCGTGGCGCGCGGCTAGTGATCTATGCGTGCAGGTGGAACGGGCGCACCTTCTGGCGGAAGCACCTTCGGATACTTCCTGGCTGTCCCGGAGGAAGTGGCCGCGCCGGTTGCACCGCTGGTTGCGGCGGCATCGGCGTTGCTGATGGGGGAAGGACGGTGGGGAGTGGGGTCCCAGTGGGCGTCGACAAGCTTGCGCTGGCACACCCACCCCAAGGCCAAAATGGCCAGCGCGATGAGGGCGATGAAGACGAGGCCCAGGGCGCCATCGGCATGGATGGACCAGCCCAGCAGCAGGCCGAGCCAGCCAAAGTCAGCATCACCAAAAGTGGTATTCGCGGAGCCGAAGGAACCCAAGACACCGAGGAGGAATGCCGGCAGGAAAGTAATGATGAGGCCGTTGACAAAGGCGCCTAATGCGGCACCGCGCCGCCCACCGGTGGCATTGCCGTAAACGCCTGCTGCACCGCCGGTGAAGAAGTGCGGCACCAAACCAGGCAGAATCAGCGCAATGCCAAAGGCTGGATTGAGCCAGGTGGAAAGGACTGCAAGGCCGACAAGTCCGCCGAGGAAGGAGGAAATGAACCCAATGAGAACTGCGTTCTGGGCATAGGGAAAGACGATGGGCGCATCCACTGCGGAACTAAACGGAATGAGTATCTTTGTCTTTTTTCTTGGGCAACTCCGGGCTCGAGTCTTCGTCCGTTGGCGCGGGATCCATCGGGGTAGATTCCTCCAGTTTGTAGGTCTGCGAGCCTACTTCTTCCTCGCCGTATTTTTCCCTAGCTACCAGTTCTACTGGGGTGGTGAGGTCATCAAGCTCGAAGGCGGCGGAACTCTTGACCGTGCCGCCCTTTTTGATTTTGTCCAACATGTTGTCAGTATCGATGTATTCGCTAAAACCGGTTTTGAGCTCATTGACGGAGTTCTCGTCGTTATCCTGGATTGCGGTGAACATGGAGGAGAAATCCGCAGTCCGCAGCTCCTTGTCTGTCTTATTGGTCATCTCGTAGTCAAAGACAAGGATGGGCTTATCGCCAATCCGGTTTCCAGGGGAGCCCGGATCGATAACGTGGTGTCCGGTGATCTTGACAGTGGCGGTGGGGAGCTCCAAAACATCGTCTTTGAAAGAGCGGGTGGCATCGGTGTTTTGGAGCTCATTTTTGGTTTCGGGCTCGTCACTAATTTTCTTTAACGCGACGTCTAGTCGGGCACTGTCCGTGTTGAATGTGAATTTAAGCTGATCGTCTTCGAGCTTGAAGTCCAGGCTATCTGGCATCAGGCGATCGGATACGGGACTCACGCCGCCGACGTCCTTCTTGGATGCTACCGTTTCGCCCTTGGCGGCCTTGGCAGCGTCAAAGGTTCCAATCCACAGTGGTTCATCATTGTCGGAGCTGTAATCCCACTCCACGGTGATGACCTCTTCGGTCACACTAGCGGTGAAGGTGGATGTGTGCTCACCTTTACCTATTTTTTGTTCCCAGGTGCCAATGACATCCTTGGCTTCTTCGTTGGAGCTGGCGCCACTTTTGGAGCCTTGGTTGTTAGAGGAGTGCTCGTCGGAGTTAATGGAGGAGGACTGGTCCGAGTCGGCGGAGCAGGCGGAAAGGGCAAGGGCAGCGGCGATAAGGATATAGGGTGTGATGTGGCGCATAATTTACTTATACCGCACGGGGTTGGCATGCGCTCGGCAAATTGGTCTTTGGCCGCTCTTTGACTAATCTTTTCAGGGCAGAGAGTCGCCCTGTTGGGCGTGCAATCTGCGTGGGGCTATAGCTCAGTCGGTTAGAGCTACGGACTCATAATCCGTTGGTCGCGGGTTCGAGCCCCGCTGGCCCCACGGTGATAGGGAGGCGTCGGCAAGCAGTGCCGGCGCCTCCTTGTGCTTAACTGCGCATATGGGTGTGCTGATTGCGCAGGCGCGGGCGGTGAAGTCTAATAACCATATGGTTGAAGTAGATCCGCTCATTGAATCTCTCTACCGCTGGTCCGATATCAGTGGTGTACTGCTGATGGGAATTATCGGTGGCACTATGGCGCGCAAGCGCGGTTACGATATCATCGGCTTTTTCTTCATCGCGATGTTTTCTTCCCTAGGCGGCGGCATGGTGCGCGACGTGCTCATTAACCGTGGCACCGTGGCAGCAATGAGCCAGCCGGAATACCTCTACTTGGCCTTTACCGGTGCGCTGATCGCTCGCTTTGTTTACTTCAAAGGCAAGACCTGGGATTATCTGCAGGCGCATGGCGACGCCGTCGTTTCCGGCCTGTGGGCCGCCACCGGCGCGGTGAAGGCCATTACCTACGGCCTGCCGCTTATTCCCTGCATCATGATGGGCGTGTTTACAGCCACGGGTGGATCGATGATTCGTGACATCGTGATGGGGCGCGAACCGAGCGTCTTTGGTGATAACCAGCCAACAGTCATTCCGGCCGTGGCTTGTGCGATTATTGTGCTGGTAGGCCACCATTTCGACATGATGGCGGTGGGCATGATCATTGGGCCTTTGGTCTCCATCTTCTTGGCGCTGCTGGGCATTTGGGCTGGGTGGCGCGTGCCGGCCTACCAGGATTGGGCACCTATTAATGACACCGCCGCACAGGTGAAGGTCCTAGCGAAAAAGGCCGAGAATAAAAGCCGTGCAGTGGGGCGTCGCCTCGAGCCGCACCGGCTGCGTTCCTGGCGTCACCGCCAGATGGAGGCAGCGCTGCAGCGGCGCATTGAAAAGGAAGTGCGCTCTGGTAAGCGGCGCAAAGAAGCTGCGGCGGAGGCCAGCGAATTTCTGGAGTCCTTCGAATCCGATGTGGATCAGCTCAGCGCAGTGGTAGCAGAAGGCGAGGACACGGACTTCGGCGTGGACCTCACCGGTGATTCCTATAACGAAGAGGAACAATCCTCCCACGAGGAATCCCAGCGCCTCTTGGATGCCATTTTGGAAGATGACAAGCTTACGGATGAACTCATTGATCGCCTCATGAAGCGCTATGACTCCCGCGACTAGCCCCGCGGTTCTTTAGTGCGGCGGCTTAGCGCCCAACCGCGCCGCAAACCTGCGGGTCCGTGATATAGCCTTGCTCGCAGCCATATTGGGTCTGGATTTCTCCGGAGCTCTTATTCCGGTTGCCGTTGGCATCGTTGCCATAGCCGCACAGGTAGGCCGGACATTCCGCACTCGGCCCATTGGGCGCTTGTACCGGCGGTTGAGCGTTTGACTCCTTGCACAACGCGGCAAACTCCACCCAGGTGCCGTCCGCGCATTGATACTGCGCGGTGTTTTCCTGCGGCTGGTTTTCGGTAGCCGGTTGCACGGCTTCCTGATTTTCTGTTTGCGGTTCGGCGTGCTGCGCGGCCTCTGTAGTTGCTACTTCCGTGGTCGTTTTTTCTGTGGATGTTTCCTCAGTGCTGGATTCTGTAGAGCTCGTTTCAGAGGCCGTCTCCGTAACGGTTTCTTTCACCGTGGAAATGGTGGTGGCGGTTTCGTCGCTGCCGCCGCAACCGGTGGCAAAAGGGCTAGGGAAAAGAAGGGAATAAGGAATGATTTCTTCATGCCCCATACCGTAGCCAAACAAGGCGGTGGGTGCAGGAGTTTGTGCAGGGCATACGGGAATTAGAGGCAGTGTTAGGGGGAGTGTTTGCATGGTGGCTGGCAGTGAACTGGCATCCAGTTTTCAGCTCCGCGGCCTACGGTAGAGGCATGAACCTGAAGTATTACTTCTACGAGCTGTGGAGCATCTTCGTTGACCACGGCTTACCTCTTATCGCGCTGCTGCTCATAGGCATTTTGATCCCGCGCATCGGCAGGCTGGCGATCCGCATTATGGAACGCCGCCTCGATGAAGAGGAAGAGGCTACCAAGGCCCGTCTGGCGCTGACCGGTGCGCTGGTCTACATCGTGCAGGCCATCGCGTACTTCCTCATCATTTGGGCCGCGCTGACCAATATTGGCGTGCCCGCGGTAGGCGCGGCGGTGCCGGCAACGATAGTCTCGGCCGCCGTGGGCTTTGGTGCGCAGTCCATCATTGCGGATTTCCTCTCCGGCTTTTTCATCCTTTCGGAAAAGCAATTCGGTGTAGGCGATTACGTCAGCTTTGATGGCGTGACCGATGTGGAAGGCACCGTGGTGATGCTGACTTTGCGCACCACCAAGGTGCGCACTCCCACCGGCGAGCTGGTCACCGTGCCCAATAGTTCTGCCGGTGCGGTAACGAACTATTCCCAGGAATGGTCGCGCGCCGTGGTCAACTTCGACGTGCCCGTGCAAGAAGGCGAGACCTTACCGGAGATCACGCGCCGCGTGCGCACCATTTCTGAGCAGGCTATCCAAGAGCCATCCATCGCCGTGGATGTCAACGGTGAGCTTGAGGTGCTGCCAGCCACGCAGCTGGTTGCCCCGCAGGCCGCCGGCCAATCGTGGCACGTGACCTATCGCGTACTGGTCACCGTTAACCCGGCCCGCCAATGGGCGGTGGAACGCGCTATCCGCTCGGCGCTGCTCTCGGAGTTCTGGGACCACTACAACGTGGCCGATCTCGATGAACTGCAGCGCCCGCTGACCCCACCGCAGGGAAATACCGCGGCTCAGGAATCCGTAAAGGATGCTTCCACCGCAGGGGAGGGGTCCCACCCTGAGACGAAGGTGGAGCGCAGTGCCACCACCGCGGACGCTGAGGTGGATGGCCCGGATAGCGACGGCCCCGGAAAACCCGCGCTGTCTGATGCGGACGACCAAGAACCAGAGCCCTCCCAGGGCATCTGGCGTGGCTTGGAGGCCAATAGCAAGTTCCAAAAGATCGCCACATTCGGTGGCCGAGTCCGCGCCTCCACCACGGGCCTTGTCCTCGCGCTGCTTGTCGTCGGTGCCTTGGCCTTGGCCTCGAGCAATCCCGAAAACGCGGACGCGGGCTGGCTCTCGCCCGAGCACTGGCGCGACAGCGGCAAGGAAACCTCCTCCTCGCAGCTTTCCGACGCCCCCTCAACCCAACCCACCCCTGAAACCACCGAGACCGGTACGCGGTCCGAACCAACGGAAGATAGTGCCGCTCCCACGGAGACCGACTACCCCCAGGGCACTAATGACGCTGGCGCGACTGATACGCCTGCCGGCGGCAGGCAGGGAACAGGCGCTACTGGTAATGCTTCCCCGGCCCCTAGCGCTGCCAATGGAGCAGACAACGCGGGGACAGATTCCGGGAACGGGACCGGCTCCGGCGCGGCACCCACTGCGGGAGGCGATGCCGGCGACGGCGCCCAAGCTTCCGGAACCGCCGACAGCACGGGCACAGAGATTCCGGTAGAGCCGCGTCAGTAGGACGTGCCCTCTATTTCGACTACTGCTTCCTATTGTGGTTGGCAAGGACGGCAGAAACGCTCATGTCATTGCCATTGACGTGCAGGAATGATTTTGTGTGGCAAAGATGAAATAGTGCGAGCTAGCTGCGCGTTGCACCTAGCATGACTTCACTATTTGAACCTCTGGAACTTGGCCGATACACGATAGATAATCGCGTGACCATGGCGGCACTGACCCGCCAGCGCGCAGGCGAAAGCGGCATACCTACCGAGCTGCACCAGAAGTACTACTCGCAGCGTGCCACGGCCGGTCTGGTCGTCACGGAGGGAACCTTCCCGGCGTGGACCAACCGCGCATTCCCGGGCCAGGCAGGCATTGCTACCGAGGAACAGGCAGAAGGCTGGCGTGCAGTGGCAGACCGAGTCCATGAGGCCGGCGGCACTTTGTTCATGCAGATCATGCACGGTGGCCGCACCAGCCACCCAGATCTGATCGATGGTGCGGACCCGGAGGCCCCTAGCTCTTTCGATTGGGGCGGAACCGTGCGTGGCTTTTCCGGCAAGATGGCAGCGCCGGTCCCGCGCGAGCTGAAGAAGCAAGAGCTGCCGCGCATCGTGGAGGAATTCCGCCAGGGTGCGCGCCGGGCAATTGACGCCGGCGTCGACGGCGTGGAAATCCACAACGCGAATGGCTACCTGCTGCATGAGTTCATGGCGGCTTCGTCCAATAAACGCGAGGATGAATTCGGCGGCAGCCCGGAAAATCGCTGGCGCCTGCCGGAGATGGTCATCCGCGCCGTGGCGGAGGAAATCGGCGCCGACCGCGTAGGCGTGCGATTCTCGCCGGCGCACAATGTGCAGGGTGTTATCGAAGATGACCAGGACGATATGATGGCCACCTACGGCGGACTGCTCGATGCCCTGGCACCGCTGAACCTGGCCTACGTATCCCTGCTACACGGCGAGCCGGAAAGCGAGCTCATCGCCACGCTGGCACAAAAGGCCCGCGCAAATGGCGTGACCAAGGTGCTGATGAATGATGGCTTCCCCACGGTGACTTCCAAGGAAGATGCGCAGCGTGAAATCGAGCTGGACTACGTGGATGCCGCAGTGGTGGGCCGCCAGCTCATCGCCAACCCGGACCTAGTGCGCCGCTGGCGTGAGGGCTTGGAGCTCAACGAGCCGGATCAGGATACGTTCTACCTGGGCGGCGAGCGCGGCTACATCGATTATGAATATGCCGCGGACTAGGGAAGAATCCGCGGCATAAAGGGGGCCGAGAGGCATCAGAGTGATAGGTAGTGAAATTCCCCAGAGAGGGTCTTTCACTATGCCTATCGAAGGTATACTACCCGTTCGTTAACGCCAAGTGCCTGTCATGTGACAGAACTTACATTTACTTGGTGTAGCCCTCGCCTGGGCGCCAGGTCATGGTCACGGCTTCGCGCACCGGGGACTTAGCGGTCAGCAGGTTATCCACGCGCAGCCAGTGCATTTCTGCGGAATCCGGGCGCACGGTCACAAAACTATAGCCGTGGTGATCCAAGTCCACGTGGCGGGTGTGCGGGTTGGCCCCCAGCAGGTAACGCTCAGCCAGCTTGGAAAGCTCGTTTCCTTCCGGCAGCTTAAGCTGCTCGTTAACATTCGGCGCAGAAACGGAGGCGCAGACCATCTCGGCGCCAAAGATGCGGCCATCCTTGCTGATATTGTGCGCCCACTCGGAGTGGATATCTCCGGTGACGAAGAGAGTGTGGGCATCGTGCTTGGAAAGGGCGTCGATAAGCAGGCGGCGCTCTGCAGAGTAGCCATCCCACTGGTCACCATTGACCGGAATGCCGGTGATATTGGAAGACAGTGAAGAAGAAACCGGCTTGGTCTTGTCATCCTTTTGCAGGGTAGCCAGGTTCATGGGGGAGAACATGACGGAATTGCCCAGCATATTCCACTTCGCAGAAGAGGTCTCAATCTTATTGAGCAGCCAATTGTATTGCTCGGATCCGAGCATCGTGCGGCCTTCTGCGGCCATCTTGTGCGGACCAAAGCGCACCTGCTCATCGCGGTAGGTGCGCAGGTCCATCATGGTCAGCTCTACCAGGTCACCAAAAGTCAGGCTGCGATAGAGGTGGCCTTGCTCAGACGGATTGGTTACGCGCACCGGCATCCACTCGAAGTAGGCCTGCATTGCGGCCTTGCGGCGGTCGAGGAAGGCACCCTCCTTGCCTTCGGTGTGGTTTTCGGCGCCCTCGCGCCAATTATCGTTGGCCACCTCGTGGTCATCCCACACCACAACCCACGGCAGCGCACCGTGTGCGGCCTGCAGGTTTTCATCGGTGCGGTAGCGGCCGAAGCGAATCCGGTAATCCTCTAGCGAGATAATCTCGTGCGCCGGGTGGTGCAGGCGCACCGGGCCATCGCCGGCGTACTCGCGCTGCGGGTATTCGTAGATATAATCGCCCAGGAAAATCATATAATCCAGCTGGTCAGCGCGGCCGCGCTGGGCAATATCGCCATAGGCGTTAAAGAAGCCGGACTCCCAGTTTGCACAGCTAGCCACACCGAAGGTGAGCTCTTCCGGGGAGGCGCTCAGCGCCGGGGCAGTCTTGGTGCGACCAATGGGCGAGTACTTATCCTGCGCCTTAAAGCGGTAAAAGTACACGGTCTCCGGCTCTAGGCCGTGCGGATCCACGTGCACGGTGTGGTCCTGGTTGGCATCGGTGGTCACTTCGCCCTTCTTGACGATGTCCCCAAAACCCTCATCCTTGGCAATTTCCCACTCCACCCGGGTGGCCTCACCCAAGCCGGATCCCGGCATGGCATCGGCATCCGGGGTCACGCGGGTCCACAAAATGACCGAATCTGGAATAGGATCGCCCGAGGCCACACCGTGGAGGAAGGGGCGCTCACCCAGCTTGGGCTCGACCATGTGCTGCTCCACGCGCGGGGAGAGGCTGCTTTGTGCATTAGCAGAGTTGGCGGCGGCGGTGGACAAAGCGATAGCGGCGCCGGCGGTGCCGGTAGTCTGCAGGAAGCGGCGGCGATTGACGTTTCCGCGCGCACTAGCGGGCTGATTCTGAGAATTATTAGGCATGACTTAAAGCTTTGTCATGTTTGTCGCCTGTGCAAGCGATTCGAGGCCAATTCCATAAAGAGTTCTTTTTGTCTTAACTGGAGGTTAACTTCCCTAGCTCTCGCTCGGCCCTAGAGTGTGGGCCTTGGGAGGGCTTGGCTCAGTAGGCTGTAGGGCATGAGTGAATTTAGCCAAATAAGCCAGTGGCCCGCGGATACGGTGGCCGGTGCTTTGCTGCACCGCGGCGAGGTCATAGAAACGGTAGGAGATACCGCCCGCGAGTTTCCGGTGGCATCCGTGACCAAGCTGGTCGCGGCCTATGGCGTGATGCTGGCCGTGGAAGAAGGTGCCGTGGAATTGGGGCAACCGGCCGGTCCGGAAGGTTCGACCTTGGAACACCTGCTTGCACACGCCTCTGGCATTTCCTTTGACTCCCGGGAGCCGCAGAAGCCGGTAGGCGAACGCCGCATCTATTCCTCGGCCGGTTATGAGTGGGCCGCAGATACCGTGGCTGATGCCACGGGCATGGACTTTGCCGAGTACCTACGCGAGGGCGTACTTACCCCGTTGGGCATGGATTCCACTCGTCTCGAAGGCTCGGCCGGCCACGGCTTGGTCTCCACGGTGAAAGATTTGGCGGCCTTTGCCGCGGAAGTCCAGGACCCGCAGCTGCTGCACCCATCCACCGTGGCCGATATGCGCTGCGTCCATTTCGGTGGCCTGCGCGGCATCGTTCCGGGCTACGGCAGCTTTAAAGACTGCACCTGGGGCCTTGGCTTTGAAATTCACGGCGACAAAGACCACTGGATGGGCGCCCTGCCTACCGACGCCGTCGGTCACTTCGGCATGTCCGGCACCTACCTCTGGGTGGCCGGCGAGTATGCCATGGTTGCGCTCACAGACCGTGACTTTGGCGAATGGTGCAAGCCACTCTGGCACGATACGAATACCGCCATCTGGAACTCCTTGTAGGCGGCCGGCCTAGCCGCGCGAGCGCGGCTAGACTCAGACGCTAATGCTCGCGGAAGAAATCCAGTACGCGCTCGGTGGCGGACGGATTAAACGGGAACCACGTGTGCTCGCCGTCATTGACCCGATCGAGCTCCGTATAACCCGCGCAGCCATCGAAGATATAGGGATCGTAGCCCGCGCCAAAACCTTGGCGCGGGTGATTCACATCGATGCAACCATTGCGCTCGCCGACGGTGCGGAAAGCCGCCTGTGCGGAAAGGTAGCGCCCACCGTGACCGTTCGAGCCGATGGCCGGGCCACCATAAGGTGCGGTGGCATCGCGGGTGCCGTGGATGAACAAGGTGTCTACGGCGCCGTGGCAATTTTCAAAGATCGGCTGGTAGTTTGCGGAGGCGACGACTGCGATGGCGTCGAAAAGCGTAGGCTCTTGGCAGGCCACGGACAGCGCCATTCCGCCGCCATTGGACAAGCCGGTACCGTATACGCTGTGGATGCGGTAGTCGCGTTTTAGCTCAGTGGTAATGGCTTTGACCATGGCCACGTCCTCGCCGCGCCGGGTGGAAGCGTACTTGGGTCCTTCCCAGGCTAGCTGCCCGTTGTGTCCCACCTTGGCGCGGGGATAGACGATGATGGCGCTGCCATCGCTCTCTTCGGCTAGGTTCATATAGCTCTTGGTAAAAGCGACGTCATTTCCCATCCCGCCGAAACCAAAAATCACATCGTAGCTACGCTGTGGGTCGAAATTCTTGGGCACCTGCACCAAGTAACTGCGAGTGCCAAACCCCGGGACAGAAATTTCCCGCCATTCTTCCTTGGCCGATTCCGATGGGGCCGGGGCGGGGGCTGGGGTGCCGTTGTGGGGCGAGGATTCAAGCGCCTTGCCGATGGCGGAGGAAAGCTCCCCCATCGCCGGGGAGGAAGACAGGGAATTTAGCGAGGATTGGGCGCTCGCAGCCGGGGACATCGCTCCAGCGGCCAAGGCGGCTGCTGCAAGCGAAATCAAAGCCTTTTTCATATGCATGAGCTGGGATTCTACTGCCATGTGCAGGGCGGGTCTACTCACTAGGAAGAAAACCACAATATTCACATTTTTAACTCAGGATTCACCTGCAACTTTAGCCTCAGTCTGTACCTGGGGTTGAGGTTTAGCGAACGGGGGTTGAAGCGAAAGTTGAGGGTTGTAGGGGGAGGTGTGACGCAGGAAAATTGTGTGCAGACGCATCAGACAGTTCGTTGGGGAAGACGAAGCTCGTCTTGCATCGCGCCGGGCCGGCAGGCCTCGTGCGGTGGTGATCTATGTCGAGGGAGAATCGGCTATGAATACGTGCGTTAACCCTGCGCCGGTTGAACAGCCGGCCTCCACCTCCGCGTGGCCCTCCGTCAACGGTGGTGCCACCGTGGTTACCGGTGTGCTCAAGATTTCCGGGATGCCGCGCTCGCTGCGCTCGGAGATTGAACGCGCCATGGATCGGTGCATCCGTACCGAGTCGGAATTTATCATTCCGGGTGATGACCCACTGACCGCTCAGTGGTGCACTCGCTGGTTCCGGGATGGGCTTTCTGTCGCGGCGCTTGCTCGAGGCGGCAAAGCCTGTGCCCACTCAGGCAGCGGTATTGGCTGCCACCAGGTGCTGACCGGCACCCGCGAAGAGCTAGATGCGCTGGACTGCGTCGTGCGCTACCTTGCGCAGCGCCACGGCTTTACTGCTGCCGTGCGCCTGCCGTAGAAAGCACAGGGAGGGTGGACCAACAGCTGCTGGTCCACCCTCCCTTTTCCTTCTGCCATAAGTAGGGCCGGTTGAGGGCGGCCTATTCCTCCTCTGCGAAGGGATCAAAGATTTTGTCCGGCAGTTCGGCCACAGATTTCAGCACGGCAGAAGGGCGGTAGGGGTAGCGAGAAATCTCTCGGTCATCGGAGATGCCGGAGCGCACCAAAACTGTGCGCATGCCGGCCTCGAGTCCGGCCTTAACGTCTGTATCCATGCGGTCACCAATCATCACCGTGTGCTCCGAGTGAGCGCCGATATGATTGAGCGCCGAGCGCATCATGACCGGGTTGGGCTTGCCCACGTAATAAGGCTCGCGGTTGGTGGCGGCGGTAATCAGTGCAGCCACGGCGCCGGTGGCCGGCAATACTCCTTCTGGGGCAGGGCCGGTGACATCTGGGTTGGTGGCGATAAAACGAGCACCATTGCGGATGAGGTTAATCGCGTTCGTGATGGCCTCAAAAGAATAGGTGCGGGTCTCACCAAGCACCACAAAATCAGGGTCATCGTTGGTAAGGATCCACCCAGCTTCGTGCATGGCGGTGGTAAGGCCGGATTCACCCACCACATAGGCCTTGCTCGAGCTTACCTGGCTGGAAAGAAAATTCGCGGTGGCGGTGGCGGAGGTCCAGATGCGCTCTGCCGGAATATCCAAGCCGGTGTTGCGCAGGCGGGCAGAAAGATCCCGTGGAGTAGACATGGAGTTATTGGTCAGCACCATGTACTCGATGTCATTATCCTTGAGAGCTTGGATAAATTTATCGGCGCCAGGGATCATCTCGCCTTCTTTGATGAGTACGCCGTCCATATCGGATAGATAAGAAATCATTGGTGGTCCTCCACATACTCGGCAATATCGCCGATGGTTTCGCAGTTGAGCATCGTTTCCTCAGAAAAACGCACCTGGAAGGCCTCTTCCGCACGTACGGTCAGCTCCACTAGATCTAGCGATTCGACGCCAATATCCTTCAGCCGCGTATCCCGGCTCAGATCTTCCTCGGTACCGGTGACCTTGTTTATGAGCGCGAGGAGCTGGCCGAGGGTATCGCGCTCTGGCTCCTTTTCCGGCGCGCTCGCGTTGAACTTTGCCTGTAATTGGGCGCTGAGGTCGTTTGCCATGCCCACCAGTCTAGTATTGATCCCGTTATGGCATTGAGAAAACGTTCTTCCGTTGTGGCGCGTAGTTGGCTCAAGCGCCTGCGCCCCTCGCACCGCGCCGAGCTAGAAAAACTCTATGGCGGATTGCATGATCCCTCCACCGAGCCGGGCCTTACCCAGGTCAGCGCTTCCGGCACTGTGGAACACGATGGTTTAGATATTGCCTGGTACGAGGTGGGGCGCGAAGACGCGCCGGTAACCGTGGTCTTCATTCACGGCTATTGCCTATCCGCGGAAGCCTATTATGACCAGGCCAATTATCTCCGCGGTCGCAATGCGCGTGCACTCTTGGTGGACCTGCGCGGGCACGGGCAGTCCTCCACGGTCGACCCGGAAGAGTGCACCGTTGACGCGGCTGCCGACGACGTCCTAGCCGTCATCCGCGAGCGCGCTCCCCGCGGCAACCTAGTCATCGTCGGCCATTCCTTGGGCGGCATGGTTGCCTTAAACCTTATCCGCCGTGCTCCAGTGGAGGTTTATGAGCGCATCAAGGGCGCACTGCTGATTTCTACTTCGATGCGTCGCTTTGCAGCAAAGGGAGTAGCGCAGATCCTGCAGTCGAAATCTCTGCATGCGCTCTACCGCTTGTGTCTGCGCCTGCCTGGTCGCGTCGATAGCGCGCGCTTTGAGGCCGCCCGCTTCATTGCGCCACTTTTTGCTGCGACCTTGGCGGGCTTTCCCCAGATGGAGAAGCTGCAATTTCACGTTGCCATGCTTCTCGATACCCCTTTGGCCTCCTACTCCGGCTTCTTCGACGACCTTTTGGAACACGCCGAATACGGCGCCGCTCCATGGCTGGCGAAGCTCAAGGGCGAGGTAGTAGTCGGAACCGCCGATATTGTCACCCCGCGTTCACAATCCGAGGTGCTCTGTAAGCATTGGCCCGCCGCCAACCTGCAGACAGTGGATGGCTCCGGACACATGGTGATACTCGAAGACCCCGAGGCTATCTCCGCGGCCCTTGGCCGCGTCCTTGATGCGATATAGACGGGCCGGATGCATAGGCCCGTTTGCTGGGCACGCAAAAGGCGCCGCGGCGGGGAAGCCGGCGGCGCCTTTCTTGTAGCGCGTGGCGCGGGTCTAGCCCGCGCCGAGGATGAGATTAGTCTTCGATGTGGGTGGTCACGGTCGGATCATCGAGCTTGAGATCCTTGGCTGCCTTCTCCACAACGGAGCGCTCAATCTTGCCCTCGCGAGCCAAGCCATCGAGCACTGCGACGACGATGGACTCGGCGTCGATGTTGAAGTAGCGGCGTGCGCCCTCGCGCGTATCGGAGAAGCCGAAGCCGTCCGCGCCCAGGGTGATGTAGGTGCCTGGGACGTATGGGCGGATTTGCTCCTGCAGCTCGGTGGTGAAGTCAGAGACACCCACGAACGGACCCTCGTAGCCCTTGAGCTGGGAGGTAGCAAAAGCCTCGCTCGGCTCCTCGCCCTTGCGCAGGGCTTCCTTGTTGCGGCGGGCGCCGTCGCGGGCCAGCTCGTTCCAGGAGGTGACGGAGAAGATGGAGGCCTTGACATCGAAGTCGTCGGCAAGCATCTGCTGTGCGCGCAGCGCCTCGTGCACGCCTACACCGGAAGCCAAGATATTGGCAGCAATGGAGCCGCCCTCTGCGGTATTGAAGTGGTAGATGCCCTTGTGCAGGCCCTCCACGTCCAAATCCTCCGGCTCGGCCGGCTGGTGTACCGGCTCGTTGTAGACGGTGAGGTAGTACATGATGGCCTCGTTGTCCTTGCCATACATGCGCTCAATACCGCGGGAAACCAAGTGGGCAACCTCGTAGCCGAAGGCCGGGTCATAAGAAACCACGGCCGGGTTGGTCGCAGCCAAGACAGGGGAGTGGCCGTCCATGTGCTGCAGGCCCTCACCGGTCAGGGTGGTGCGGCCGGCGGTTGCGCCAATGATGAAGCCGCGGCCCATCTGGTCGCCGGCTGCCCAGAAGGCATCGCCGGTGCGCTGGAAGCCGAACATCGAGTAGAAGATGTAGAGCGGAATCATGGCCTCGCCCTGGGTAGCGTAGGACGTTGCCGCAGCGGTAAAGGAGGCAGCGGCGCCGGCCTCAGAAATACCCTCGTGCATAATTTGGCCATCGGTGGCCTCGCGGTAGGAGAGCATCAGGTCATGGTCAACCGGCACGTAGTTCTGGCCGCGGGGGTTCCAAATCTTCATGGTCGGGAACCAGGAGTCCATACCAAAGGTGCGGGCCTCGTCCGGAATGATCGGCACGACGCGCTTGCCCAGCTCCTTGTTGCGCATGATCTCTTTGAAGGTGCGCACCAAGGCCATGGTGGTGGCTACTTCCTGCTTGCCAGAGCCCTTGCGTACAGAGCGCAGCTTGTCCAGTGCTGGTGCCTCGAGTGGGGTGAAGTCCTCGCGGCGCTCCGGCAGGAAGCCGCCGAGCTCTTTACGACGCTCCAGCATGTACTTGATCTCCGGGGAGTCCTTGCCTGGGTGGTAGTACGGAGGCAGGTACGGATCCTTTTCCAGCTCCGCATCGGAGAAAGGAATTTCCTGCTTATCGCGGAAGCGCTTCAGATCATCCAGGGTCAGCTTCTTCATCTGGTGGGTAGCGTTGCGGCCCTCGAAATTGTGACCCAAGCCGTAGCCCTTAATGGTGTGCGCCAGGATGACGGTTGGCTTGCCGGTGCCCTTGTTCTCCAGCGCGCGAGCGTAAGCGGCGTAGACCTTGCGGTAATCGTGGCCGCCGCGGCGCAGTGCCCAAATCTCATCATCGGACATATCCTCTACCAGCTTGGCCGTGCGCTCATCGCGGCCGAAGAAGTGCTCGCGCACATAGGCGCCATCGTTGGCCTTGAAGGTCTGGTAGTCACCGTCAGAGGTGGTGTTCATGACGTTGACCAAGGCACCTTCGGTGTCCTTTTCCAGCAGCTTATCCCAGCCGCGACCCCAAATGACCTTGATGACCTCCCAGCCGGCACCGCGGAAGAAGGACTCCAGCTCCTGAATGATCTGGGTATTACCGCGAACCGGGCCATCGAGACGCTGCAGGTTGCAGTTGACCACGAAGGTGAGGTTATCCAGCTCGTAGAGCGACGCGATCTGCAGCAGGCCACGAGATTCTGGCTCATCCATCTCGCCATCGCCCAAGAATGCCCAGACGTGCTGCTTGGAGGTGTCCTTGATGCCGCGAGTCTCCAGGTACTTATTAAAGCGTGCCTGGTAGATAGCGTTAATGGGGCCCAAGCCCATGGACACGGTGGGGAATTCCCAGAACCATGGCATCAGGCGTGGGTGCGGGTAGGACGGCAGTCCCTCGCCCTCGCCGCGGGATACCTCCTGGCGGAAGCTATCAAGGTCCTTTTCAGTCAGGCGGCCTTCCATGAAAGCACGTGCGTACATGCCCGGTGAGGCATGGCCTTGGAAAAAGACTTGGTCGCCGCCCGAGGGGTCATCCTTGCCCTTGAAGAAGTGGTTCAAGCCCACCTCATAAAGCGGGGCAGCACCCGCGTAGGTAGAGATGTGGCCGCCTACGCCAATGCCTGGGCGCTGTGCACGGTGCACCATGATGGCCGCATTCCAGCGGATCCAGCGGCGGTAGCGCTTTTCCAGTTCCTCGTCACCAGGAAACTCTGGCTCCATGGAGGTTGGGATGGTGTTGACGAAGTCCGTGGACGTCAACGAAGGCAGTTCAACGCGCTTAGCGGTAGCGCGCTCGAGCAGGCGCAGCATCAGGTAGCGTGCGCGCTCCGGATCGGAGTGGTCCAGCAGACCATCGAGGGAGTCCATCCACTCGCGGGTCTCTTCTGGATCATTATCGTGAAGATACGATGCAACGCCGTCGCGGATGAGCGGGAAGTTGGAGTCGCCCTTGGTGGCGTCCTTCTCGGCCATTTAAACCTCCTGTATAAGGGTCTGCACAGTTTGCTTACTAGGATACGCGCTCACAGATCCACAATGGTTGTGAAGCCCGACTTAAGGGGACGTGCGGTACGTTACATCGCCATAACCAGTATCTTTGCCGGGTTTATTGGGGCAAAAGAGGGTAGTTTGCAAACTCTGTGGAACTGGGCGGAGTGACGGGAGGGCCTGCAAAATGGGGGAATTGTGCCCCTTAGGCGGGTAAAAGGGGCCGGTGGGCGTTAAAATGCTTCTATTAAGCCGCGATTCGCTCGCCAAATGTGGAGAGATCTGCGGACTAGACATTCACTGATTTAGGAAGGAAATGCATAGTGGCTGACGCTGCAGTCAAGCTCGGAATCAAGGAAGGGCAAATCGCCCTGGAGCTTGGTTGGGACGAGGATTGTGACACCACAATCTCTGAATCGATCGAGGCCGTGCTCGGCGATGATTTCTTGGAAGAAGAAAATGACGAGCTGTGCGATGTAGTCCTTCTTTGGTGGCGCGACGAGGATGGCGACCTTGTGGATGGACTCGTTGACGCGAGCCGTCCGCTGGCCGATAACGGTGCGGTCTGGCTGCTTACCCCGGGTGCCGGAAAGCCTGGCACCGTAGAGCCAGGGCTCATCTCTGAGTCCGCTCAGCTGGCCGGCTTGGTGCAGACCAAGGCAGAGCGCCTAGGCGAGTGGCAAGGCTCTTGCTTGGTGCAGCGCGGCTACACCAAGAAGTAGGGCACTACCTGCCGATTTGTGTTGCTCTAGCAACCTGCGCTACTGTTTCTAACAGCGCAAGAGCGCATGCGGCTTTAGCTCAGCTGGAAGAGCAATTGGTTTACACCCAATAGGTCGGGGGTTCGATCCCCTCAGGCCGCACAACACAGACCGCCTCTCGGATTGATTTCCGGGAGGCGGTCTTTTCCGTATGCATGGGCACGGGCTAGCCCGGGAGGGGCTCAAGGCTTAAGGCGCCTGTGGGCCAACTTTCGGCCACGTTGTGCATGGCGGTTGGGGAAGTAGCCCTATTAGCGTGGCTGCTTCTTAGGCTCCGGCTAAGCACTCAGGCCCTTCGGCCACGGCTGCGGGGTGTAGAGAGCTTAGTAGCGCTCGCGGCGGCGCTTATTCAGCTTGGCGTAGTGATCTGGTTTGGAGTCGCCGTAGCGGGAGCGATTGCGGCGGCTGGCAGCGTGCGAGGAAGACGCGGCGGGAACGGCCGGGGAGTCGTCGTTCGCGGCTGCATGCTTGCTGGGTGCGGGGGCAGCGCCGGCCGTTGGTTCTGCGGGCGTGTGGTCCGCGGCGGAGGCGTCACTAGAGGCAGGCTCGGAGGGGGTAGAGGCATCGGCGTCGAGGGCGGAGAGGGCCTCTTCCTCTTCGCGCAGGCGGCGGTGCTCACGGATTTCGGACCACACGAAATAGCCCAAACCCAGCGGGGCCATGATGCCAAAGGCAATCCATTGGTAGCCATAAGAGAGGTGGTTGCCGCGGTCGAGCTGCGGGATGGGCATGGGGTTGAGCACGCCGGGCTGGTCCGCGGAAAGTTGGACGTAGTCGTGGGCCAAGGGGGCGTCGATAAGCGAGGCAATTTGCTCCGTATGGATGGAATAGACCTGCTGGTAGCCCTCCTGCTTAATGGGGGCGGACTGGTGCTGAGCCTCGTCGGCGCGGATCATGCCGGTCAAAGTCGTTTCGCCAGAAGGGGCGGCGGGAATATCCGGCACAGCGTTGGCCTCGCCGGCCTTGACCCAGCCGCGGTTAACCAGGATGGTCAGCCCGGAATCGGTACGGAAGGGGACCAAGGACTGGTAAGACGGGCCAGACTCGGCCGGGCGCAGGCGCAGCAGCACCTCATCCTGGGGCAGGTAGCGGCCGTGCAAGGTGGCGCGGGACCACTCATCGTTCTTGATAGCGCCGTGGTCATCCACGAGGTCTTCTACCGGCTGGGGGTCAGCCTCGTAGGCGTGAGTGATGAGCTCGTTGCGTTCCACAATGTCATCGTCCTTGCCCAGCTGCCACGGGGCGAGGACGGTAAAAGCGAGGTAGGAAAAGGCCACGACGAACAGCAGCAGTAGAACCCAACCCGGCTTAAGGAACGTCTTTAGCATGGGGCCTAGTTTAGTCGTGGTGAGCGCGAATCCAATCCAGCAGGCCAGGCACGGCGGCCTCGATATTGTTGCGGGTGGTCTCGAAATCGGCGGCGGAACCATAGTATGGGTCTGCCACGTCCGCGTCCTCCGGGGAGTTGGGGTCGAAGCTGCGCATCAAGCGGATCTTGTCTGGGTCGATGCCGCGCTCAATGAGAGCTGTGCGGTGGCCCTTATCCATGGCGATGAAGAGATCAGCGTCCATGTGCTCGGGTCCCAGCTTGGCCGCCCGGTGGGAACCACCATCGTGGCCGCCGCGGCGCAGTTCGGCAACTGCGCGTTCGTCCGCGCCCTGGCCCACATGCCAGCCGCCCAGACCGCAGGAATCTACGGTGGCGACGAGGTCTAGCATGTCCTTTTCCATTTCATCGCGCGCGATGATTTCTGCCATGGGGGAGCGGCAGATATTTCCGGTGCAAACAAAGACGAGGTAGAGGCCGGAGCGGGCAGCGGATTCGGTCATGCGGAAAACCCCTTCGCGCGAATAGTACTGTGGTGCGGAAGATAGGATATAGCAGTAGTAACTATTCCATGAAACGAGCATAAAGGAGTACCTCCATGTCCGCTGTGAGCGTGGGCGATGTCCGCCGCGTACTCGATGAGGCCTACCCGCCGCACCTGGCGGAAAAGTGGGATGCCGTGGGGCTTATCTGCGGTGATCCGACCGCGGAGGTCAAGCGCGTGGCTTTTGCCCTGGATTGCACCCAGGCGGTAGCGGAGCAGGCGGTAGAACTAGGCGCGGATATGCTCGTGGTCCACCATCCATTGCTCTTGCGCGGGGTGGAGTCCGTGGCGGCCGATACGCCCAAGGGCAAGGTCGTACACACGCTGTTGAGCAATGGCGTTGCCCTTTTTGCGGCCCATACCAATGCCGATAAGGCGCGACCGGGCGTCAACGATAAGCTCGCAGAGCTCGTGGGCATCACCCCCGGCCGGCCCATCGTACCGGAGACTCAAGGCGTAGATAAATGGGGCGTGCACGTGCCGGTTGCCGCGGCCGAGGAGGTAAAGCAGGCGCTTTTCGACGCCGGCGCGGGCCACATCGGTGCCTACTCTCACTGCTCTTTCGATATCGCGGGCACGGGCCAATTCCAGCCGGAGGAGGGAGCAGACCCGGCGGAGGGAGAAATTGGCGCCCTGCACCGCGGCGAGGAAATCCGCGTCGAGTTCGTCGCCCCGGCCGCGCTTCGCCCCGCCTTGTTACAAGCTTTGCACGCCGCGCACCCTTATGAAGTACCGGCCTATGACATTACGGAAACCGCCGGCCACCAAGACTTGGATAAGGCGCTCGGCCTCGGACGCGTAGGAGAGCTGCCACAGGAGATGACCCTGCGCGAATTTACCCAGCAGGTGGCTAACGCCTTGCCGGAGACCGCCTGGGGCATCCGCGCCGCCGGGGATCCGGAACAAAAGGTGCGCACCGTAGCGGTTTCTTCCGGTTCGGGAGATTCCTTTCTCTCCGCGGCCGCGAAGCTGGGCGTAGACGTGTATGTCACGTCGGATCTGCGCCACCACCCGGTGGATGAGCACCTGCGCGCCGGCGGCCCGGCCGTCATCGATACCGCCCACTGGGCCAGCGAATTTCCGTGGACGGCCCAGGCGCGCGATATCGTAGAGAATGCTTTAGAACTGGATACGGAAATTATCAGCCTGCGCACCGACCCGTGGACTATCTCTGCGCACCCAAAGGAGTCATAAGTGAAATTATCGCAAGAACTACAGCCGGTACTGCTGGAGCTGGCCAACCTAGAACGCTCGCAGGGCCATGGCGCAAAGAAGGAAATCCCGGAGCAAGCCGAGTATGACAAGGCTAAAGAAGAACACAAGCGCCTACTGGATGCTTCCGGCTCCGCGCAGATGGCCGTCGATGACATGGAGACCGAAATCCTGCGCATCCAGGCCGATGAGCGCAAGCTGCGCCAGCGCGAGCGCGATGATAAGCGCCAGCTAGGCGCTGCCGTAGATCCAGAAGCGCGCAAGGACCTAGAGCACGATCTCTACGCCGCCAAGTCCCGCATTGCAGACCTCATGAGCGAGCTGCAAGAGGCCCATAATGAGGTGCACGCGCTGCGTTCTAACCTGGACGTACACGGTGCGCGCGTTTCTGATTCAGAGCGCAAGCTGGAAAAGCTGCGTCGCGCGGCCGAGGCGGCACAGGAGGCGGCCGCCAACCAAGAGGACCCGGCCGTGCGCATCGGCGAGCTGCGCCAACAGCTGCCTGACGGAGTGCTGAGCGAGTACGATACCCAGCGTGAGGAAAACGGTGTGGGTGCCGCCCAGTTCAAGGCCAACCGCGCTTGTGGTGGCTGCTTCATTGTCCTGCCGCCGGCGGAGCAAAACGCGGTGCGCAATGCCCCGGCCGATGAATTGCCGCAGTGCGGCGATTGCGGCTCCTACCTGGTGCGCTTGGTCTAATGAAGGTCATTATCTACGCCGATGGCGGCTCCCGCGGCAACCCTGGAGTGGCCGGTTCCGGCACTGTTATTTATGACGGCAGCGGGCAGCGCATCCTGCGCGAAATCGTCTACGTGGTAGGCACCAAGTCCACCAATAACGTCGCTGAGTACAACGGCTTATTGCGTGGCCTGGAAGCCGCCACCCAGATGGGCGCTACCGAAGTGGAGTTCTACATGGACTCCAAGCTGGTGGTGGAGCAAATCAACGGCCGCTGGAAGATCAAGCACCCGGACATGCAGAAGCTGGCCCTGCGCGCCCGCGACTACATCAACGGCTTTTCTTCCTTCAGCTTGGACTGGGTGCCGCGCGCCAAGAATAAGGTGGCAGACGCCCTATCCAATGACGCCATGGACGCCGCGGCCGCCGGACATCCCGAGGGCATCGTTTCCGGTGAAGAAGATGCCGCCGAACCGGCACAGGTTACGGAACACGACACCACCGCGCCGCATCCCACCGATTGGCTAGGCGACCGCGGACCTACCACTCGCTTTATCCTGCTGCGCCACGGGCAGACGGACATGTCGGCCGCTAAGCAGTACTCTGGGCGCGCCAACCCGGGGCTTACGCAGCTCGGACAAAAGCAGGCGCTGGCCGCAGCCCAAGCGCTTGCCGACGCCGACTTTGATGCCATTGTCTGCTCACCCCTGCGCCGCTGCCAAGAAACAGCGGCGGCCGTGGCCAATGGCCGCGATATCGAGGTAGAGACCGTAGAAGGACTCATCGAGGTGGACTTCGGCGCATGGGAAGGCAAGACTACCGCCGAGGCCCACCAGCGCGATCCGGAACTGCATGAGGAATGGCTGCACGACGCGAGCGTCGCCTGTCCGGGCGGGGAATCGCTGCAGGCGGTCAACCGCCGCGTGCGCACTACCCGCAAGGAGCTACAAGAGCGCTTTGCGGGCAAAACCGTGCTGGTAGTAAGCCACGTCAACCCGATTAAGTCCTTTATCCGCCAGGCGCTTGATGCTGGGCCGGCTACCTTTGGTCATCTCTTTTTAGACCTGGCTGCCATATCCCAGGTGGAATTCTGGGAAGGAGGCTCTATGGTGCATGGATTTAACGATGTGGGCCACCTGGAGGGCCTGCGCTAGAATAAGGAACGCGAATGAGCCGGCCGGGTGATCGCGTCGCTGCAAACGGGTAGCCAAGTGCTGCCACGTGGGCGCCGAGGAAAGTCCGGACTCCGTAGAGCACGGTGGTTGCTAACGGCAACCCGGGGAAACCCGCGGGCAAGTGCAACAGAAAGTAGACCGCCTTGTGTCTCCACTTGGGCTTCGGCCCAATGTGGAACAACAAGGTAAGGGTGAAACGGTGCGTTAAGAGCGCACCAGCACCGTCAGTGATGGCGGTGGCTGGGTAAACCCCACCGGGAGCAAGGCATCACGGCCCCGCCACGTTGCGGGGCCCGATCAGGCGTTTTAAGGCTGCTCGCTCGAGCCTGAAGGTAGCTGCTGGAACCAACTGGCAACGGTTGGTCTAGATGGATGTTCACCGCGCGGTGCTCCCTTGGGAGTGCCGCGATTAGACAGAATCCGGCTTATAGGCCGACTCATTCGCCCCAAGACGTTTATGGTGGTGGGCATGAAGCTCTACGCCGCCCCGCTCGATTTCCGCGCCATCGCCGCAGAATTTTCGGTAGCCACCGATTTCCCAGCCGAGGTCACCGACCAAGCCGCTCGCGCGCAGGACCGCTATGCCGATTCGCGCCGCGACGCCCGCGATATTCCCTTCGTGACCCTCGATCCGGCCGGTTCCATGGACTTGGATCAGGCGGTTTATATTGAACGACGCGAGCGCGGATACCGCGTCTTTTATGCCATTGCGGATGTCGCCGCCTTTATTGAGCCCGGCAGCGAGCTGGAGCGCGAGTCCTTCCGCCGCGGCCAGACTATTTATCTTCCCGATGCACCAGCTCGCCTGCACCCGCCCGAGCTTTCCGAGGACCGTGCCTCACTGCTGCCTGAAACCGATAAACCGGCCGTGCTGTGGACCTTTGATTTAGATGACGCCGGTGAGGTGGAGTCTTTCCACGTCGAGCGCGCGCTCATCTACTCCCAGGCCCGCCTGGACTATGAGGGCGCGCACGCGGACTTGGCGGCCGGTAGCCTGCACCCATCCATTGCATTGCTGCCGGAGGTGGGACGATTGCGCCAGGAGTCCTCCCTGCGCCGTGAGGCCATTTCCTTGCGCCTGCCCTCTCAGCGCGTGGTGGAAAATTCTGATGGCACTTTTGAGCTCATTATCGAGCCTCGCTATGAGGTCATGGACTATAACTCGGAGATCTCTCTGCTTGCCGGCATGTGCGCGGGACGCCTCATGCAGGAAGCGGGCGTGGGTTTTCTGCGTACTTTGCCCGCTGCCGAACCGGAGCACGAGCGCCAATTTCGCGCCGAGGCCCAAGCCCTAGGCTTTGCGCTTGGCGATGCCCCCATTCCCCAGTTCCTCCTCACCGTCGACGCCGATTCCCCACGCGGCATGGCGGTCATGCGCGAGGCCCAAAGCCTCCTGCGAGGCGCCGATTATGCGTGGCTAGGAGAACAGGAAGCGCAGGTGCATGCCGGGATAGGCGGCTACTATGCACACGTGACCGCGCCGCTGCGACGCCTTTCCGATAGGTTCGCCACCGAGGTTTGTCTAGCCCTCTGCGGCGACTACGAGATTCCCGGCTGGGTGGGGGAGCGCGCAACGAAGGTCATTGGCGCAATGCGTTCTACCTCGCAGCTTGCCTCCCAAGTGGATAAGGCCTGCCTCAACCTCACCGAGGCCACCGTGCTGCGCCCTTGGCTCGGCACCAATTTCCCGGCCATCGTTGTCAGCGGCGATCCGAAGCGGGACAAAGGTCGGATTTTTGTTCCGGAGCCACCCGTCTTCGCCCACTCTGTAGGTGCGCCTGAAACCGGCAGCGAAACCACCGTCTCGCTGGTGACAGCGGATACCGATTCGCGCGAGGTACTCTTTGCGTGGCCTGCTGACTAGCTGGTGAGGCTACTAGTTTTCGCCGCGTGCGGCCTCGCCCGGCTGCAATTCGACTACGAGCAGGCCATCGTCTGCCAGGTCGGCCGCAAAATTATGCGCGCTTTTCGCCGGCACGTAGGCAATGACTGCGTTCGATGTACCCGCGTGCGCCGAACGCCCCGCTACGGCACCGCGGACCGTGACTAGCTCGGCGAGTTTTTCTGCCGAGTCCAAGCCGTAGATATTGGCAAGGGAGGACTGTGATTGCAAAAAGATGGGGAAGAGCTCCGCGCCGCGATGCGAGCGCAGGAAGCGGGTGAACTTTTCTACTCGCTGGGTTTCTTCCTCATAAAAGGCCATCCACTCCGTAGCGGCGCTGATGCTCGGGTGGCCCTCCTCGCCGTAGACCTTGTGGACGGCCTTGAGCCAATCAAGGACGCGCTGTTGGGCGTCTGGAAGCAAGCGCAGCGAATCGGTGCCAAAGGAATGGCAGGCATCATCAATAAAGCGCTGCCGCTGGCGGATATCGGCGATGGCCTTTTCTTCCTGCGCGGAAAAATCTTCCGGCACCGCCACCGCGAAGGCAGCTATCTCGCGACCTACAAGGTGCGGTGCGTGGGTGACAGAACCATCGGCATAATCCATGATGCATACGCCCTCACCCGTGCTGCGCAGAGCCGCGCTATGGCGGGCACGCAAAGGCGGCCGCGCACCAAAGGTAGTAACGGCCTGGGTGCATACATCTGCCACCCGAGCCCTTAGCGGCGCATCCAGGTCCGCATCAGCCCCCATGAGTGCCAGCGCTACCGCGACGTCCGCAGCGGCATCCGCACCCAAACCCGCACCTTCCGGAATATCGGAGGCGATGGTGATATCCGCGCCGGCTGTCTCACGAGAGAGCAACTGGCGGTTAATCATCGTGTGGACAATGCCACCCACGCGGGCAGCCAGCCCTCCCTCTGGAGCCGGCGGAATGATTGGCTGGCCCTCTGCATCCGTGGTGGGTTGTTGCGCTGTTGCCAGCTCTGCGAGCGCTTGCAGGCTTATCGAATCATGGGCAGGCTCACCTTCTGCCGGGTGGAAATGTACCGTTACCACGCCATCGGTGCGCGAGCTTACTGCCGCAGCGGCGCGTAGCTTGTCCACGCACATGGCAACAATGCCGCCGAAGTGGTCAATGTGTTCACCAATAAGGGACCACGTTGCCGGCGCGCTGGCGATATGCGTTGGAGCGCTGCCCGTGAGATCAGTATGTGCTTGGGCGGCGCGCTCGGCTACAGGCTCTGCAGGCGTTGACCACAGTGGCATGGGTGCTAAAGCTCCTTTTCCAGGTTCTGGGACCAGTAGTCTTCGTTGCCACTCGCACGCGGCGGTGCGCTTAAAGCAACGAATGCCCGCCACCTTTTGGTGCGGCGGCGGGGAATACGACATGGAATCGTATAAAAGAAATGTGCTGCCCCACATTCTAGCGGGCATCGCTTAGACGGCGTGGGTAGTGTGGACACAAACCATACCAGCGGCAGCGATCAGCCGGTGCCGCTGGCGCTACGACTGAGAGGATAGTTTTATGAGCGATGCAGACCAGAAGTGGTTCTTCGATCCATCCACCAAGGAAGTCAGCCAAGGCAAGACCTCTGGCTGGGAAAACCGAATGGGCCCGTACGACACCCGTGAAGAAGCAGAAAACGCTATCGAGATTGCCCACGCCCGCAACGATGCGGCAGATGCCGCAGACAAAGAAGATGACTGGAAGTAAATAACCTCCAGCCATCTTTTTCTACGCCGTGTTTCCCGGTAACTGCCCGGGAAGCGCGGCTACTTTAGTTTCTTACGCAGCGGCTTAAACGCTGCCTTGATGTCCTTGAAAGACTCGGCGTAATCATCCAGCGCCTTCAGCCCGATGGTGCGCTCGCGTTGATAGAGCAGGCCATAGCCAAAGGTATTTTCCCCACGGCGGCGAGCGGAATCTGCCAGTTCGAGCAGCTTATCACGCGAGGTCACGGAATCTTGGAAATCACCGAGCACCGACTGCATCTGCTTGCAGGCCTTATAGAGACGCTTGGTCTTAAGGTTGGTGGCAGAACCAGCTGCTTCTGCTGCATAACGCAGCTTCTTTGCAGCCTTACGCATATCGTGGAAATAGTCCTCGCGCTCGTGCAGGGACAGCTCCGGGTTATCCCAATTCTCTACGGCCTTCTTATGGCGCTTGACCAGCTTGTTATAGGCCTTTTCAAGGTGCTGCGCCATCACAGTGTCCATGTCCGCGGACTTGTCCTTGGACTTCTTTTCTGGCTTCTTTTTGGCCTTCTCTGCAGCAGCCGCGTTATCCTCGCGGGACTCGGAAGAAGCAGCGCCTTCCTCCGTAGAGGACTGTTCTTCCGTCTGCTCCGCATCATCATTTACCGGAGCGGATTCCTGTTGCTTATCGGCCGTTGGCGGATCCGCGAGCAAGCGGTCGAGCGACTCTAGCAGCTCGAGGTAACGCTCGGAATCAAGGGCGGCGATAACGCGACGGTGCGCACGGCGGTAGGCGGTGCCCATATCCTGCGCAATGTGCTCGCGGGTGGAATCATCCAAGGTGTCAGAATCTTCGGACTCCAACAGCTTCTGCCAGCGCTCTTCAACAACCTCCGCATCGCGAGCAACGCCCAAAATGCCAGCGAGCTCCTTCAGATCGGCTTCAATTTTTTCGATTTCTGGTCCGACCACGATGCCATGGAAGGTCTGAAGGTGGCTGCGTAGCTCGCGGGTAGCTACACGCATCTGATGCACCGAGTCCCACTCATCGCGGCGAACACGTGGATCATAATCAACCAGCTTGTCGCGGTTAGCTTGCAGTGCGGTGATCACGGCGGCGGCAGGGGAATCCGGGTCCACGTCCGGCGATACTAGGGCAGGGGGAAGCGGGGCGTTGGCATAAGAATCACCCAAGGCCGATTTCAGCTTGGATGGGGAAGAAGATACGCGTGCACCGGCACCGATGAGAAGAGAGGTAGCACGGCGAATGAACTGCGTTCCTTCCTCGGTACCAGGTAGCTCACCTGCG
This sequence comes from Corynebacterium sp. LaCa117, assembly GCF_046717765.1. Taxonomy (NCBI): domain Bacteria; kingdom Bacillati; phylum Actinomycetota; class Actinomycetes; order Mycobacteriales; family Corynebacteriaceae; genus Corynebacterium; species Corynebacterium sp. LaCa117. The sequence continues at coordinate 862,291 of NZ_CP177102.1, forward strand.
AGCTCTACTTCCCATTCGCGCCACGACTGTTGCTCGCCGCCGGGAAGGAAGGAAAAGGCGGTGACGTGGTCATCGCAAAACTCTGCCACTGGCTTATTATCGGCATCTGCCAAGACCATCTCGGTGCGCTTGTTGTCTACCTGAGCAATTGGGGTGAGCTCGTTGTGGCGGACAATGGAGCGAACCTGATGGAGCAGCTCGCTAGGAACTTCATAGCGGCCATCGACAGGCTCTCCCAATTCTGCGTGGATTTCGGTGCGGCCAGCCTCGCTAGGGATCTTGATATGCCAGCCATCATCATTGCCACCGGTGCGGCGGCGGAGGGTGACCTTAGCGTGGGTGAGGCGGAGGTCTTCAGTGTCGTAGTAGATGGCCGAAAGAGCGTGGTGGCGCGTGTCTGCGACGTGGTCAACTCCCTCAAGGCGGGTCAGTTCAGGGAGCTGAGTGGACTCGGCTACGGAGAATTTCGCTTCAACTTCGAGAAAAGACTGTGTAGACATTCACGTACCTTCTACTTTCTAGACCTAATCAATCTCATCGGTGATCTTACCTGTAATGACCTCATTGCGGTGCCATACTCTGCCCCCGTTCGCTAGCAGGGAACGGGGGCCAAGAACCGTATCAAACAGGGGAAATTACCGTGTAATTTCTGGAACTGAACCGAGCCCTGAGGCGTCGCCTCCCAAGTGAGATTTATCGGCAGCGGCAATGCCATCGTTGATGCCGTGCAGACTGTTCATTGATAGCGACATCTCAGTGAGATTGGGAAAGAGGCGGTTGCGGGTATCGATGGCGTGATCGGTGCGTGCTTGCAAAGCGGGAAGGGTTTGGGTGGCTATAGCCTCTGCATGGTGAGAGCAATACTGAGACTCACGCAGGTTTTCAGCAATTCCGTCCTCATTAGCTTGGGTGAGCAATTCACCGATACGGGCGGCATAGGACAGGCGGAAGCTGCGGCGATATGCGGCAGTGGAATTGGTAGCGCGGGCGATTTCCGCGCCATCGCCGTTACGCATAAACCAGTCGCATTGGCGGTTGAGGGAGGCAAAGAGGTCGGCGCAATGGGCGGCGTCGGCAGGAGCACCAATCACACAGGCTAGGCCTCTGTCATGGATGAGGAGCGTGGTGCATCCATTGGCGTCAGAGATGGTGCTGAGCAGGGAAGCCTGGTGCTTGATATAGGGCGGGTGGATGTGCACGCGGTGGGAAATGAGATTGGGGAGCTCGGAAGTAAGCAGATCCTCGATGCGATACTTCTGTTGCAGGGACTGCGCCTTAGAAATCAGAACCTCGGCCTCGTCTTCAAAACTGGTGGACTCAGCCTTGCGTAAAAGGCCTAGGACCTTTGCGCGAATTTTGCGTTGTTTATCGCTAAGCCCGTCTTCTCGCAAGGATTCACCAGTGGCCAAAAGTTCAGTATCGCGCAGCCGAGGCAGGTGGATGAGCTCTTTCATAATGGCGCGCAGCTTATCGCGCGGAATGAAATTTTCGTCCGGCGGTGCCATTTGCAGCCAGGCCTTGCGTAAGGCAGGGGAGGTAATTCGTGCCGGCACATGGGGGCTAGCACGGTAGATAATGGGGTAAGCATGCGGGCCTAAGATGTGCTCTAAATCCGCCGGTGCCCAACCATGTTGCGCGGCGGTGATGAGGCGTTCGATTACGTGAGTAGAAAGGTCATCGCAGTGGGTGGTCATAAAACTTCGTCCTTTAAGAGGTGTACGTGTGTTCGCTTGCTTCCTCAGCAAAGCATGCACCTCAGTTGGCACATGAAGGAAAAGCCCCCGCTTGATACCCCCTAGATACTCTTGCGACCTGCGCATTTTACCCTGGAAAAACTGTCGCATGAACTGCACATCCCTCGGAGGTGAGCCGGTAAGGTCTAAGGCATGAATAGCCAACACGAATTTGTCCTGCGAACCGTTGAGGAACGTGATATCCGCTTTATCCGCCTGTGGTTTACGGATATTTTGGGCGCCCTTAAATCCGTGGTCATGAGCCCATCCGAGCTAGAATCGGCCTTTGAAGAAGGTGTTGGCTTCGATGGTTCTTCCGTGGAAGGGTTCTCCCGTATCTCTGAGTCTGACACCATTGCGCTGCCAGATCCCTCCACCTTCCAGATTCTGCCCTTTGATATGGATGAGCCGGACCTGCAATCGGCCCGCATGTTCTGCGATATCGCGCAGCCGGACGGCCAGCCCTCCATGGTGGATCCGCGCCATATCCTGCGCCGCCAGGTCACCGAGGCCGCCAATGATGGATTTACCTGCATGGCCTCACCAGAAATCGAGTTCTACCTTTTTGAGCGTGGCCGCGAACTCACGGACTTGGTGCCGACCGATAATGGTGGTTATTTCGACCAGGCTACGCATGATACCGCCCCGCTTTTCCGTAGGAAGGCGATGCTGGCGCTGGAATCACTGGGAATTGCCACGGAGTTTAGCCATCACGAAACCGCACCGGGGCAGCAAGAAATTGATCTGCGCCATGCAGACGTGCTGACCATGGCTGATAGCATCATGACTTTCCGGCACGTAATCAAACAGGTGGCAACCAACTCAAACGTGCGCGCCACCTTCATGCCCAAGCCTTTCGAGCATCTGCCAGGCTCTGGCATGCACACCCACTTGAGCCTTTTTGAAGGCCAATCTAATGCCTTCCACGATCCGGACGATGAATTTTCCTTGTCGCAGACTGGCCGACAGTTCATCGCCGGAATCCTGGAACACTCCACGGAGATGTCCGCCATTGTTAATCAGTGGACAAATTCCTATAAGCGCCTGATGTTTGGCAACGAGGCACCGGGTTCAGCAACCTGGGGCGTGTCTAATCGCTCTGCGTTGGTCCGCGTGCCCACCTACCGGCTTACTAAGGAAGATTCCCGCCGGGTAGAAATTCGTTCTATTGATGCCTCCATGAACCCGTACTTGGGTTATGCGGTGCTCTTGGCAGCTGGTCTGCGAGGCATCCGGGAAGGCTACGAACTCGATGATCCAGCTGAGGACGATGTCCACCAGCTCACCCGCCGCGAACGCCGGGCAATGGGATATAAGGATCTGCCCACCAGCCTGGACCAAGCATTGCGCGAGTTTGAAAAATCCGAGTTCATGGCGGAGGTGTTGGGCGAGCACGTCTTTGAGTTCTTCCTGCGCTCCAAGTGGGATGAGTGGCATCGCTATCAGAGCCAGATCACCACCTTTGAGCTGCGCAATAACCTGAATTTCTAGGAGAATAATGCGTCCTGCTGCTGTGCCTTCACCGGCCACGCTTGGCCTTACCCACCCGCATGCTGCTTCGGATATTGAGCAGCTGGGCTGGAATAATCCAGAATCGGTCAATCTTTTGTGGACCCTTGCGGCCGTGGGGGATCCAGACTTGGCCCTCAACAATCTGATCCGCATTTATGAGCAAGTCCCAGAGCTCGATGAGGCTGTGCGCACCAATGAAACGGTGCGCGTGCGCCTTTTTGCCCTGCTGGGTGCTTCGACCGCCTTTGGCGATCACCTCGCGGCAAACCCTGAGTTGTGGCGAGAACTAGAAAAGCCCCTCCCGCAGCCCGAAGAGATGCTGCAGAGCCTGCTCGGCGCCGTCGACGCCCGGCCCGCGGAATTTGCTCAGGATAGTGATCGGCCCGATCCGGCGCGAGAGGATCTTGGCGCGCCGGGCACCTACCGCGCCGGCGAGGGAGAGCATAAGCAGGCGCTGCGCACGACCTACCGCACGTTAATGATGCGCATTGCCGCCTGCGATGTGGCCGGTACCTTCCATGCACGCAAGGGCCAGACCACACCCCAGCCGGAGGTAGGATTCCGCCAGATTACGGCGCTGACCACCGCGCTTGCCGACGCCGCCTTAACCGCCTCCCTCGCCTGCGCTGTGCGCACCATCTACGGGGACGAGCCTGTAGACGCGCAACTAGCAGTCATGGCGATGGGAAAGTGCGGTGCGGGGGAGCTGAACTATATCTCTGATGTGGACGTCATTTTCGTCGGCAGTGAGGCAACCCCACGGGCCATGCGCCTGGCGGCGGAGTTCAATCGCATTGGCTCCACCACCTTCTTCGAAGTAGATGCGAACTTACGCCCGGAAGGAAAATCGGGTGCTTTGGTGCGCACTTTGGAATCACACGTTGCCTACTACAAGCGGTGGGCGGAGACTTGGGAATTCCAGGCGCTCCTGAAAGCGCGCGCGATGACCGGTTACCTACCACTGGGCCAGGACTATCTGGATCAGATCCGCCCGATGGTGTGGACGGCCTCCCAGCGCGAGTCCTTTGTGGAAGACGTCCAGGCCATGCGCCGCCGCGTGCTGGCTAATGTTCCTGCAGAACTAAAGCATCGCGAGCTGAAGCTGGGCGTGGGTGGCCTGCGTGATATTGAATTTGCAGTCCAGCTCTTGCAATTGGTGCACGGGCGTTCCGATGAAACGCTGCGCGCATTATCCACAGTGGATGCGCTGGAGGCATTGGTTTCGGCAGGGTATGTCGGCCGTGAGGACGGCACCCAGCTCATTGAAGCCTATGAGTTTTTACGCTTGCTTGAGCACCGATTGCAATTGGAGCGCTTCCGGCGAACGCACACGCTGCCGGATAGTGATGATGAAGACGGGATGAAGTGGCTGGCGCGCATCGCCGGCTTTTATCCGCAGGGCACTCAATCTGCAGCCGAGCGCATGCTGTCGCACCTGCGCCGGATTCGCCTGCGCATCTCCGAGCTGCATTCGCGCCTGTTTTACCGGCCACTTCTTAATTCTGTGGTCACCATGTCCGCCGATGAGCTGAAGCTCTCGCCCGAGGCCGCCAAGCTGCAGCTGGCCGCGTTGGGTTATAACCATCCAGACCGCGCCTTTGAGCACCTGACTTCCCTGGCGGCAGGAACCTCACGCAAAGCACGCATCCAGGCGATTTTGCTGCCCACCTTGATGGAATGGCTTTCCGATACAGCAGACCCAGACATGGGCCTGCTGAACTATCGCAAACTCTCCGAGGCCGCGAACGATAGGTCGTGGTTCTTGCGCATGCTGCGCGATGAAGGAATTGTGGGCCAGCGGCTCATGCACATCCTGGGCACGTCACCGTTTACCTCGGATCTGATTATTAGCGCGCCGGATTCGTTAAAGCAGCTTTCTGACGGTGCCACTGGCCCCAAGCTGCTGGAAACCAAGCCCGACCAGGTCTCCAAAGCACTGGTTAATTCCAGCAAGCGCCACGCCGACCCGGATAAAGCGGTGGCGGTGGCTCGCTCGCTGCGCCGGGTAGAGCTTGCCCGCATTGCTAGTGCGGATTTGCTGGGCTTTATGCCGGTCAAGCAGGTGTGTTATGAGCTATCTACCGTTTGGGATGCCGTGCTGGAAGCTGCCCTTCGCGCCGAGGTGCGGGCATGGCGCCTAGCCAACGAGGATGCGGAGCCACCAGCGCGCATTGCCGTCATTGGCATGGGCCGGCTGGGAGGCATGGAGCTGGGCTTCGGTTCAGATGCGGACGTGCTCGTGGTAGCAGAACCCGCCGAACAGGATGCTGACTCTGATGCGGAAGGGGAGGCAGTGAAGTGGGCCATCGGGATCGTCGATAAGCTCCGGCGCCGCTTGTCTAAGCCCTCGGGAGACCCGCCACTGGATGTCGACTTAGGCCTGCGTCCCGAAGGCCGCTCCGGTGCGGTGGCGCGCACTATCTCCTCCTATGAGCGTTACTACCGCGAATGGGGCGAGTCCTGGGAGCTACAGGCTTTGTTGCGCGCGGCCTTCGTTGCTGGGGATAAAGAGGTAGGCGAGCGCTTTATATCCATGGTGGATAACTTCCGCTATCCAGAAGGCGGCGCCAGCGCATCTACCATTCGCGATATTCGGCGCATGAAGGCACGTGTGGACAATGAGCGCCTACCGCGCGGCGCGGACCGCAATACTCACACCAAGCTTGGTCGCGGTGCGCTAACCGATATTGAATGGACCGTTCAGCTACTGACGATGATGCATGCCCACGAGTACGCCGAGCTCCATGATCCGTCTACGCTGCGCGTGCTTGATGCTTTGGAAGAAACCGCTATCCTTTCCGCCGGGCAGGTATCTGACCTGCGCGAAGCCTGGCTTATGGCTACCGACGCCCGCAATGCGCTAGTGCTTGTGCGCGGCAAGCGCGTGGACCAACTGCCTGGACCTGGCCCGCAGCTGGCCCAAGTAGCCGGTGCCGCCGGATGGGCACCGGAAGATAACCAGGAGTTTTTGGAACACTATTTGAAACTAACCCGGCATGCCCGCAAGGTAGTCGATGAAGTCTTTTGGGGCGAGGAGGAATCCTTCGAGCATTCTTAGAGTTGCCCTTGAAAATCCCCGGTGTGAGCACTGCGGCCTTACTTTTTGCACTGCCGGACTCTAGAGTGGGATGGGAAAGAGGAAGGACTGGCTAGTTATGTCTTTTAAGCTGCAACTTGATGTGGATAACGCTACGGTAGGCGAGCTATCCGCATTGCTTTCCGCTGCGCGTGCCGCGGGCGTGCGCGACGGCGACGCCCTCCACCTTGATGGCACCACAGTGACCATTGAGGTCTCCACACCCCGGGAACAAAAGCCCACACCGCCGAGCCCAGAATCAGCGCCGCAAAATTCCCGCCAAACCCCTCGCTCATGGGGCCGCGCCGACCGCATAGGGGAGGCCACCATTCGCTCCATCATTGATGCCCTCAATGATCGTGGCGAGAACCCGCGCGGCAATGACTACGGTTCTTTTAGCGATGGCGCTGGTTTCCATGGCTAAAATCAGTGGGGTACACCGCCGCAAACTCATCTATCTATGGGTCTTTGTGGCCGTGGCCGTCATCGTGGCCATCGCAGTAGGGGTATGGGCAACCAACCGCGACAATCCACCCAAAGGGACAAAGACTGTGGGCGAGGCCGTGGCCGGTGGCGTAGTCCAAGAAGACGTTCCTGCGCAGGTCAATGGTGCCATTAAGGACGATGATTCCACCGATGCTAACCGGGTGACCTCCCTAGCTAAGGCATTGGGCATTCCCCTAAAATCCGTCCCGCGAGATATTACCCAGACCGAAAACGGTAAGTCTGATGTGCGCGTGTACCTTGAGCGCGAGCTGAGCAGTGCAGTGGAAGCCGGTGACATCAGCGAATCCGATGAAAAAGCGGTTCTCGTAGCTTTTGAGAGGGGCCTTGTTATGCCGGCTAGTGATGGGATCGTGGCGGAAAGCTACCCGGCAAACTAGCCGGGCTTAACTGCGAACTGGGGATGAAAATTCAGGCAACCCGCAGCCGGGCGGCATGGCCTTGGCAGTAACTCTTCCTAAGGTAAAACATCACAAATCGGTAACGAGCAGGGTGCTCGGTGCCGAAGCCTTTGGAGGAGACTATGACTTTCAAGACCACGCTATCGACCGCGGTGGGAGTAATCGCCGCCATCGCCATCCCCATCACCGGTGGGGTAGGAGTGGCCTATGCCGTCAATACCGTGCCGGCCGATACCATCGCCCAATCACTTCCCACTGGTGAACTGGCCGGCCACCTGAAAAACTTTGGTGCGGAAGCTACACGTGAAGACGCGCTGCGCATATTGGATGAGCTGAATTAGTCTAGAGGCCATGCTGATTGATGCCCTAAGCCTGAAATTTAAGCCCGATGACTACAGGGCAAAGCTGCCGGTATTCGATTACTTGGCCGACCTAGGAAGCTTTAAGCTGCGGAGCCCGGTAACCGTCTTCGTGGGGGAAAACGGCATTGGTAAATCTAGTTTGCTCGCCGGCGTGGCCAGTGATTTGGGCTGCTCTCCCGAAGGCGGACGGATGGACGATCCCGATGAAATCGTTCCCCGCAGCCCCATTCGCTGCGTCACGGATAAAGTCATCCAACGCGCCTATTTCCTACGCGCTGAAAAACACGAGCATCTAATTGCACGCGGAGATTCATCGGACGAACGGGCAGGACGCTCCACCTTGTCCCAGAATGTAGATTTATCTCGCCGCTCGCACGGACAATCCGTCTTCGACATGCTCTATGAGCACATCAATGGCCAAGGCGTATATGTCCTTGATGAGCCAGAATCGGGACTTTCCGTTATCCGGCAGCTGGCCCTAGTGGGGGAAATAGCCCAAGCGGTTGACCGCGGCGCGCAGATAATCATCGCCACGCACTCGCCAATTCTTTTGGCCTGCCCGGGGGCAGACATTGTGGAACTAAACGATACTGGCTTTGAACGCATCGCCTTCGATGAGGCGGAAGCCGTGGCGGCTACCCGTGAGCTTTTAGCGGATCCTGAAGGAACCATCCGCTTTATTGTCAACCCCGAGTAACCAAGCTCTGGCCTTTAAGAAACCTCCACGATGGTGACAGAAGGCCCATCCTCGCCAGCGCGGCGCCGCAGGAAGTGGGTGACTACCACACCAATCATGCCGACCACCCACACGGCTAGCACCGCAGCGGAGGCCGCAGTGAAATCCGCCATGGAGTAGTTAGGGGCAGCAGAGGAATGGTCCAACACCATGCCGAAGAGCTGAGCGCCCAGCATGCCGGAGGTAAACCCGCCCATATTGCCCAGGCCCGTAGCAGTGGCCACCACAGATCGATCCATGCGCTCGCGCACGATATCGAAGCCATAGTTAGCCGTCGGCGTGCAGAGCGCGGTAACGAAGGACACCACCAAAATCGCGGCCAAACCACTGTCGGTGCCGAAGGTAAAGAAAATGAGCCAGGTCAGAACGTGGACTACTACAAAACCCAGGCTGAGCCACGGGCGAATATGCTGTGCACGGGAAGAAATCTTGCCGTGCAATGGGCCGACAAGGACCAAAAATACCGCCAACAAGGTAAGCACCAGGCTGGACTTCGCCTTGGATAGCTCCATTCCTTGGGTCATCATTGGCATTCCCCAGAGCATGACAAAGACGATGAGCGGGAGCATACCGATGTAGTGAATGAAGTAGGCCTGCCATGCCACTGGGGAGCGGAATACCTTTTTCAGGCGCGCCGGGATGCTGGTGGCCTGAGAGTTGGGCGGTTCTTTTTCCGTAGGGATAATGCCCAGCTTTTCCGGTGAATCTGCCACCGCCACAATCGCGGCGATGGCCACGAGAATGCCCACCGCACCAAGGGTAACGAAGGCGGCGGTCCAGCCGGCTGCGCCCAGCAACCACAAGAAAGGCACTGCGGAGATGAACTGGCCCATTTGCCCGAGCGACGAGGTCACCTGGGTAAACATTGGCGTGCGGTGCAGCGGGAACCAATAGGGAAGGATGCGCATCACGGAGAGAAACGCCGTGGCATCGCCCGCGCCAATAAGTATGCGGGCAGCGATGGCTACGCCGTAGCTGGTGGTAAAACCCAGCACTACCTGGCCGATGCCCATGATGACGGCGCCGACTACCAGGAGTAGGCGTGGGCCAAACTTATCGATCAATATGCCGGTAGGAATTTGGGCTAGGGCATACACGCCCAGCTGCACGGAGGTAAAAACAGCGATACGGCCGGCGTCAACATCGAAGCGCTCAATAGCGTCCAGGCCGGCAACGCCAAAAGAGGTACGGCCAGTAATCGCTACGAGGTAGACCGCCATGGCGGCCACCCAAATGCCTAAAGCTTGAGTGGTAATGACTTCTCTCGGATTCGGCTGCGACATGGCTGATACCTTACGCCTTAACTACTAAGATTCTTTTGTGTGAAGTATATTTCGACCCGCGATACCGCCCGTCAGCCCGCATCTTTTACGGATATTCTCCTTGGCGGGCTCGCTCCCGATGGAGGTTTGTACCTGCCAGAGAGCTACCCGCAGTTGGATTTCGCCACTTTAAATTCATGGCGCACGCTCCTTGCGGATGAAGGCTATGCGGCACTCGCGGCCGAGGTGCTCAAGCTTTTCATTGACGATATTCCAGCGCAAGATATCGAGGATATCGCCGCCCGGGCCTATACCAGCCCCAAGTTTGCAAACCCGGAGATCGTCCCCGTTACCGAACTGGGAGAGGGCCTTTTTATCGGGCACCTTTCTGAAGGACCCACTGCGGCATTTAAAGATATGGCCATGCAGCTTTTGGGGGAGCTTTTTGAATATGAGCTCGCCCGCCGCGGCGAGACGCTGAATATTTTGGGCGCCACCTCCGGTGATACGGGCTCTTCAGCAGAGTATGCGATGCGAGGTCGCCAGGGCATTCGCGTTTTTATGCTCACCCCGGCCGGCCGCATGACGGCCTTCCAGCAGGCACAGATGTTTGGCCTGGATGACCCGAATATCTTCAATATCGCCCTTGATGGCGTCTTTGATGATTGCCAGGATGTGGTCAAGGCGGTCTCGGGAGATGCCGACTTTAAGTCCACCTACCGTATCGGTGCGGTCAATTCCATTAACTGGGCGCGGCTTATGGCCCAGGTGGTCTACTACATCTCCTGCTGGCTGAAGGTCACCGACAATGCCGAGCAGAAGGTTTCCTTCAGCGTTCCTACCGGCAACTTTGGCGATATCTGCGCCGGCCATATCGCCCGCCAGATGGGGCTTCCCATCGATCGCCTCATCGTGGCTACCAATGAAAATGACGTGCTAGATGAGTTTTTCCGTACCGGAAACTACCGCCCGCGTGCTGCGGCAGAGACCATGGCTACGTCTTCGCCGTCGATGGATATCTCGCGTGCCTCTAATTTTGAGCGGTTTGTGTTCGATTTGCTCGGCCGCGATGCAGCCCAAGCCGCGGAGCTTTTTGGCACGAAGGTCAAAGAGGGCGGTTTCAGCCTCAACCAAGAGAAGGTCGTCGCCGCCGGTCAAGAGTACGGATTCCTATCTGGCTCCTCCACCCACGCCGATCGCCTCGCCACCATTAAGGACGTGCACGAGCGTTTCAACTACCTGGTGGATCCGCACACAGCCGATGGCATTAAGGTCGCCTGCGGCGCGCAGCGCGAAGGCGTGGAGACGCCCATCGTATGCTTGGAGACTGCACTGCCGGTGAAGTTTGCAGAGACCATCACAGAGGCCATTGGCTCTGCCCCCGAGCCGCCTGAGCGTTTTGCTGGCATTCTCGATACCGAGCGGCATGTTAAGGACTTGCCCAATGATGCTGCGGTGGTCAAGGATTACATCACCACGTCGATTCAGAAAACGGAGGTTTAGCTAATGGCCTTAGAAAATTTTGCCGGCCCGGAACACTACACCGAGTTTGACCCAGAAAAGTTCATCCGCGATCTCAAGGCCCAGGCGGAGATGGCTAAGGATGAGGATGCTAAGGACGACGCCGGGGATGCGGGCGCGGATAGCAACTAGCGTTGGTGCAGTCTGCACGGCCGTGCTCCTCGCGGCCTGCAGCCCGATTCGGGGTGGGGAAGAACCAAGTTTTTCTGCCCTGTCTTATAAAAACCTCATTCCTAATGAGGCCTATTCTCCGGCCGTGGCGCCGATCGCGCCGGGTACGGCTCTTGAGCTCTCCGGCGATGACCCGCAGCCAGGCGCTTATTTCCAGTACCACTCTTGTACGGCGGCATGGTCATTTACGCTTGCCGACGCCCGCACTATCGCCGTTACCGCCGGCCATTGCGGCAAACCTCACGATAAGGTCTGGGCTGGCTCTGCCGACGGTGAGTTCAAATACCCCGCCGAGCCCATTGGTGAGGTCATTTATTCTGATATCTACGCCGAAAAGAGTTATGACCTCGACGTAGCTTTTATCGAAATCACCGGCAGTGCTGATTACTATGTCCCCGGGGAGGTGGACAATACCGTCGCCACCTCGCTGGCTCATCTGCCGCAGAAGGTGTGCAAGCTGGGCGTGGTTACTAATGAGACGTGTGGATCGCTATCCCATGATGCGGAAATTGCGCAGCTCACCTGGCAGGACCGCCAGTGGGATTCGCTTGCTGCACGGGCACACGTGTGCAGTACCAATGGCGATTCGGGCGGGCCGGTCTATGGCGAGGTAGAAGGCAAACAGACCATCGTGGGCGTGGTCTCCGGAACGACGCAATCCCTCGAAGAAGGGCGCTCCTGCGAGAACACACAGACGGATATGGAGCTGACTTTCACCTTGGCTACCGATATTCAACGGCTTGCCAAGAAGGTTCTAGGCCCGATGGCCTAGATCGGCGGCACTGGTCTACCCTAGGTGGCATGCCGACTCCAGATTTCATTGTTCAGCTGCGCGAAAAGATTGGTCACGATCAGATCTTCGTGCCGGCCTGTAGCGCCATTATCCTCCGCGATGTACCCGCAGACGCCGCATTGTGGGAGGTTCCTTCCGTGCTCCTAGTCAAGCGCTCCGATAATGGTGTGTGGACACCGGTGGAAGGAATCTGTGAGCCGGGCGAGGAAATTACCACCACTGCGCTGCGAGAGGTCAAAGAAGAAGTCGGACTCGAGGCCAAGGTGGAAGCGCTTTTGGGCATAGGGCAAACCGGCCCAGTGACCTATCCCAATGGCGATGAGTGCACCTTCATGGGAACGGCGCTGCGAGTGTCGGTAGCGGATGGCGCAGAGCCGGTCCTCAGTGATGAAGAAAATACCGAGGCGGATTGGTTCTCGGTGGCGAAGCTTCCTGATAGCGTTTCGCGCCGCCACCGCCTCATGATTGCTGACGCGGTAGCTCAGATGAAACATCCCCGCGGCTTTGTTCCACGTATGGGCTGGATGAAGCGCAGCGAGCAACCAGGGCTTTAGGTCGGCTTTGTTGCGGCGTCGGCAAGCAGCTTGCACAGATGCTGCGGATTGCGGGCGGCGATAAGCTCTTGTGCAATGCAGTCGCGCGCAGTGGCGATGTCTTCTTTATCGCCGCAGGCAATCACCGCAGTATTGATGGTGATGAGGACCTTGCCCTGTCGCGCCAACTCATAGAAAAACGGGCAATCATCTGCACTCCAGCGCCATGCTGTGGCGTAGAAGTCCCGTGCGCCTTGGCCCAGCCACGACGTCTCCAAGAGCAGGTGCTCGCCGTAGAGATAGATGCCGTTTCGCTGCACGCCGGCGAGTACCTGTCTTACTGCAGTCAGATCCGCGCGCTCCCAAGGGATGAAGGTGATGGGGCTGGAGCTATGCATCAGCGGCGACCGGTGCGGCGCTTCCCACCTTCAAAGCTGGCGTCTCGCATAGCGGTTGCTCCTTTTATTGGCCTGTAGTGATAAGTGGCTCTTCAGGGCCTGTTTCCTTTTTGCCTTCCCATACCCAGCTCAGGAAGCGGGTGGAGCACAGCATCCAGTGTGCGGTGAGGAGAACCGGGATGGTGAGCGCAATGGCGTCGATAAGCTCGGAGCCATTGACCAATGCCAGCTGGTGGCCGCCCATGCTGACGGTTCCCGGCGGGAAGGTGCACGACCACCAGGCAGGGGAGTAGGGGACCCACCGAGCTACGTTGGGATAGAAGGTAAACATCGCGTAGATGGATAGCGGAATGGCGATGATGAGGGCAGTCAGGCCGTAATAAATGGATACCGGGCCGGGGAAAAGAATCTGCATTGCCGTGGTGGACTGGCCTACCACGCCTAGTGGTACCCACGCGGTGGCTGATTTACCGCCAGTAAAATCCACCTGCCCGTGCCATGCGGCCCAGTACACGCGAGCGAAGGTCGGCACCGCCGTTGCCAGGGACATGAAGAAAAATATCGTGCCCATTACGTGGTAGAACTGGCCGTAATCGTGAGCCAGCCAACCAGAAACCGAGGCCGAAATCATGGGGCCAACCAGTGGCAGGCCCCAGGTGAACTTCGGCTCGCCATCAAAGCGCGTGAGCTGGATAGCCCACGTGATAACCGTAATTGGGCCACCGATCCAAAAGCCGACGAGGCGGAAAGTAGGAATGTCTGTGAGCCCGGAAAGCGCGGCGCCGAGCGCCAAGATTCCGATGAAAAACATCGACCATTCCGCCATCGTGGTGCGCTCGAAGCTGGGATGGCGGTAGCGCAAGAAACCCGCGGTGAGGACGACAAAGATGACGCAAGCAATGGCGGCAAAAATGCCAGCCAGGACCATCATGCCTTCTTCCACGAGTAGGCGCGAAACGATGGAGGTGCCCATGAGGCTGCCTCCCCACGCGGGGCCAGGGGCTGGGAGTTGGCGGAATCTATCAGTCACACCCACATGTTAATTTCTTTCGGTAGGGTTATCAGAATTTTGCTCTCGTTTGGGCTGGTGAGAACTCTCGCTAAGTATGGATTTAGGGGCGGGGGTCAAGCCTAGATCATCTTGTGGCATCGATCGCATCTCGCGGGGTCGGCTTAGAAAAAGCAAGTCCCGAGACCCACTGAAGGTCTCGGGGCTGAGCTTTGTAGGCGCGTGCCCTTTCGTCCCCTATAGGACGTTGGCTAGCGCAGCTTTAACAGTCGAAATACATCTCGAATTCCTGCGGGGTCGGGCGCAGGCGAACGGGGTTAATCTCGTTCTCGTACTTGTAGTTGATGTAGGTCTCGATGAGGTCCTCGGTGAAAACATCGCCTTCGGTGAGGAAGTCCATGTCCTCCTGCAGGGCCTTGAGGGAAGCCTCAAGAGAGGTCGGTGCCTGCGGGATGGACTCAGCCTCTGCAGGCGGCAGCTCGTAGAGGTCCTTATCTACCGGAGCGTGTGGCTCGATGCGGTTCTTTACGCCGTCGATGCCGGCCATCATCATGGCGGCAAAGCCCAAGTACGGGTTGCCGGATGGGTCCGGAGCGCGGAATTCGATGCGCTTAGCCTTCGGGTTGGAACCGGTAATCGGGATACGGATTGCAGCGGAGCGATTGCGCTGGGAGTAGACCAGGTTAATCGGAGCCTCGAAGCCCGGCACCAGGCGGTGGTAGGAGTTCAGCGTCGGGTTGGTGAACGCAAGCACAGCACCAGCGTGGTGGAGGATACCGCCAATATAGTAGCGGGCGATATCGGAAAGACCTGCGTAGCCAGCCTCGTCGTGGAAGAGAGGCTTGCCGTCCTTCCACAGGGACATGTGGGCGTGCATGCCGGAACCATTATCGCCAGCCAACGGCTTGGGCATGAAGGTGGCGGTCTTGCCCCACTGCGCTGCGGTCTGCTTGACCACGTACTTGAAGGTCTGAATGTCATCGCCCGCGTGCAACATGGAATTGAAGCGGTAGTTGATTTCGTTCTGGCCGGCGCCCACCTCGTGGTGGAAGCGCTCGATGTGGAAGCCTACCTTTTGCAGGTTTTCCACCATGGCGTCGCGTACCTCACCATGCTTGTCATACGGCGCGGTGGGGAAGTAGCCGCCCTTCATGCGCGTCTTGTAGCCGGTGTTCGGAGCGCCGTCAAAGTTGGTTTCGCTATCGCGGTTCCACCAGCCTTCATCGGAATCAACCTCGTAGAAACCGTGCTCGACATCGGTGCTAAAGCGCACGGAGTCAAAGAGATAGAACTCGGCCTCAGCGCCAAAGTTGCAGGTATCGGCGATGCCGGTGGACTGCAGGTACTCTTCCGCCTTGCGCGCGATGTTGCGCGGGTCGCGGGAGAACGGTTCAAAGGTAAATGGGTCGTGGACGAAGAACTTGATATTCAGGGTCTTGGCCGTGCGGAACGGATCAATATGCGCGGTGGCTGGATCCGGCAGCAGGGTCATATCGGACTCATCGATGGTGGTGAATCCGCGGATAGAGGAGCCGTCGAAAGCGAGGCCGCTTTCGGCATCTTCTACGGTGAACTCTTCTGCTGGGATGGAAAAGTGGTGCTCGGTGCCTGGGACGTCCGTAAAGCGGATATCGACGAACTTTACGTCCTCGTCCTGAATAAATTGGACGATGTCCTGCACTGTCTCGAAAGACACGTTTGTCTCCTCGTTGTTGACCGGTGAATTGTCTCTCTATAGCCTACTAGGTTCTCGCCTTAGGCATCGCGATTCCCCTCGTTTCACATCTCACTTTCCGCCCGCTAGATTGGTGAGCATGGCAGATAAGCGTACGTGGCTCGACGGCCCAAATATTCCGGGCGAATACGATGATATGGAAGGCCCCGGTCGCTGGCCGGGAGAAAAGCTGGGTCTTCCGGAGTCCGGACCGGGGTCACTAGCTTCCGTTGGCCGCCGCGCCGGCGCTGTGGCGATTGACTGGATCGTGTGCATGCTCATTGCCAATTTGATCCACATGTTTACTACGGAACTCGGTGGTGTGGCCTTCTTGGGCTACGCGCTGTGGGTAGTCATGGGAATCGCATGTGGTTGGCTTTTCGCTCGCACACCCGGCATGTTGCTTTTAGGCATGGGTGTTGCCCGGCTTGACGTTCCCGGTGCCCGCGTGGGCTTGTGGCGCGCGGCGTTGCGCACCGTGCTGACCGGAGTGCTTTTTCCGGCGGCCATGGTAGACGCTGATGGCCGCGGCATGCACGATCGCGCCACCGGCACCATTGTTATTCGTTCCTAAGTTTTTCCGCTGCGCTCCCATTAGGGTTGCTCTTTGTTAAGATACCCGTCACGGTGGTCGATATAGCGGCAGGAGAAGTGGCACGATTATGCGGATAAAGGTCTTGGCCATAATTGGGGTGGTCTTAATAGCAATCTCGGTGGGTATTGGCTGGCCTTATTGGATCACGCAGGGCTTAGCTATTGTGGTCTTAGTGCTGCTTATTATGGCCAGAATGGAAAAGTAGTCTCGGCTGCTAAACCCCACGGGTTTGGGATATAGGAAAATCCCTGCCGCACCACGTACGGTGCGGCAGGGATTTTTTAGCGCTTATTTGTTTTTCTTGCGCTGCTGGGCGCGGCGCATGCGGCGGTTCATGCCGGCCATGTTCTGGGCCTGGTGGGGAACCGGGCCCTTGGGCATGCCCGGGGTGGTACCCGGCATGGAATCCATGGCTTCGATGCGGCGGATGTTTTCATAGGTCTCGTTCTTATTGAAGTTGCGTGGCAGCTTCATGACCTTATTGCGCAGCTTGGATACGGGAACCTCGTCCTCGCCGTTGCCTACGAAGATCTCGTAGACGGGAACGCCGCCGGCGATCTTGTCTACACGCTTCTTAAGCTGGTTCAAGGTGGGGCGTACGCGATTCTTATTGCCCTCGCAAACGAAGATGACGCCGGCGTTGCCGATGACGCGGTGGATAAGATCCTGCTGGCGGGTGGCGGCCACACCGGTCTTTACGGACCACACGATGCCCACGGTATTACGGAGCTGCTGCTCCAGCGCCCAGCCGGCAGCGCCCGGCTGGTCTTCCACGCGCTTGTACATATCGCGCTCAAGGCGGCGGGTGAAGAGGAACATAGCGAGCAGCGCGCCGATGCCCAAACCGAGGATGAGCATGAACCATTCGCCGCCAAAAAGCATGCCAATGAGGAAGAAGAGCAAGCCCATGCCCAGGAAGGCACCCAGCATGATGGGGATAAGCGCCTTATCCTGCTTGCGCTGCATATTGAATGCTTGCCACATCTGGGACCAGGTTTGCTTACGCTGCTGGCGCTTGGCCGCGCGTTCTTGCTTCTTTGCAGCCTTTAGTGCTGCCTTGTCATCTTTCGCCATGGCTCCTACTTTAAAGGTCAACGGGCATAAATGTTAAAACGGCCCACGCGAAAAGCGCAGGCCGTTATGAAAACGTTCGGTTTAGCGGATGGTGGCCGCCGCCGAATTTGCATTAGCCGGGGTCTTGGCCATGCGGGTGGTCACTGGAGTCTCTTCCGAGGGGCCGTACTTCTCCAGCAGGGTGGAGGCCTCTTGGGCGGTAGCCCCCTGGGAGGTCTCCGCCAAGTGCTTGAGGTTCTCCGGCAGCTCGAAGCCGCGCTTTTCCATGGCCTGCACGTAGAGGCGGCCGGCGCGGTAAGAAGAACGCACCAGCGGGCCGGACATGACGCCGCCGAAGCCGAGTTCCTTAGCCAGCTTGGAGTGGGCCACGAATTCCTCCGGGCGCACCCAGCGCTCAATCGGGTGGAAGCGCGGGCCGGGGCGCAGGTACTGAGTGATCGTGATGATATCGCAGCCAGCAGAACGCAGGTCACGCAATGCTTCCTCGACCTCGTCCTCGGTCTCGCCCATGCCCAAAATCAGGTTGGACTTGGTAATGAGGCCATAATCATGTGCCTGGCGGATGACGTCCAAGGAGCGCTCGTAGCGGAAGGCCGGGCGGATGCGCTTAAAGATGCGCGGCACGGTCTCCAGGTTGTGCGCGAAGACCTCCGGCTTGGCCTCGAAGACCTCCTCCAGCAGGTCCGGTTTGCCAGAGAAATCCGGGGTGAGGTTTTCCACGCCGGTGTGGGGGTTAAGCTCGTGAATCTTGCGCACGACCTCGGCGTAGAGCCATGCACCCTCATCGGGGAGATCATCGCGGGTAACACCGGTAATGGTGGTGTAGTTAAGGTCCATTTCCCGGATATTCTCGGCTACGCGGCGCGGTTCATCGCGGTCTAGTTCTTCCGGCTTGCCGGTGGCAATATCGCAGAAGTCGCAGCGGCGGGTGCACTTATCGCCACCGATGAGGAAGGTAGCCTCGCGGGATTCCCAGCACTCGTGGATATTCGGGCAACCTGCCTCCTGACACACGGTGTGCAGGGAGGCCCCAGCCACGCGGGACTTCATGTCCTCATAGCCCGGGCCAGTGCGAACCTGGTTGCGGATCCAGCGTGGCTTTTGTTCGATGGGTGACTCCGCATTCTTCTTTTCAATGCGGAGCATCTTGCGTCCTTCAGGCTTAACAGTCACAAAACTCACTTTATCGGTTGATGGTGGTGATGGCTAATAGCTCTTCTAGGTATAAGTCGCCGCGGTCACATCCTATTCCGCGCCAACCCCAAACTAGGGTTCTTGCCGCGCTTGCCGACGCCTCTCCCGTGCCCTTTCATTCGCTAACTTTGTGGGATCCGGGGCGGAGCCAAAGGTGTGGTCGGCAACGATGAGGCGGCCCGAAAGGGCGTCGTCAAGCGCCTGCAACAGCGGTTGGGTGGCATCTTCGAGGCTGACCTCGTGGCCGAGTTCTAGGGACAAGGTAGTCACGTCGGCGTCATCGATGCCACAAGCCACGATGTGGTCGTAGTATTCCAGCGTATTGCAGCAGTTAAGCGCAAGACCGTGCATGGTCACCCCGCGGGTAATGCGGATTCCAAGAGCGGCAATCTTGCGGTCACGCTTCGGGGCGGCCGGATCCTTGGCTTCGGTAGTGGAAGGAACCCACACGCCCGAGCGGCCATCGATGCGCCCGGCGGTGGTCACCCCCATCTGGCGTACCGTTTGGATGGTGGCTTCCTCGAGGCGGCGGACGTAGTCGACGACGTCGACGGGCTCGGCCAATTTGATAATGGGGTAGATGACCAGCTGGCCTTCGCCATGCCAGGTGATGCGCCCGCCACGGTCAACGGTGATAACGGGCAGGCCGTTATCTGGCATATCTTCCGGTTGGGTGCGCTTGCCGGCGGTATAGATATTGGGGTGTTCGACTACGAGCACCACATCGTCTTGTTCCCCCTTGGCGCGCGCGGCTGCTACCTCGGCCTGGTAGTCCCAGGCCTCCTGGTAGTCCATCCGGCCCAAGAAACGGACCTCTAATGGATTATCGGAGGCGCGGATAGAGCGCTCGGCGGGGAAGAAAGGATCGCGTGGTGCAGTCATAGACTCAAAGTTTCCTCTGGTGCGGCGGGCAAAGCAAAGCGGGAGGGTGCGCGTGGCACACCCTCCCGCGTGGGGTCGAATTAATCTAGGCCGTTGGCGGATGCATAAGCGGCAGCATCCATGAGCTCGCCGGCCTCATCAACCTCAACCTCGAAGAGCCAGCCTTCGCCGAACGGGTCGTTGTTGATGACAGCGTAGTCATCGTGCACATCCTCGTTAACGGCCTTTACGGTGCCGGTGACAGGGGAGTAGAGGTCAGAGACGGACTTCGTGGATTCGACCTCGCCACAAGACTCGCCGGCGGTAACGGTATCGCCTACCTCCGGCAGTTCGGCGAAGACGACCTCACCGAGGCGGTCAGCAGCCACGGAAGTAATGCCGATGCGCACGGTAGCGCCAGCAACGGCATCGGCGGCAGCGTTGACCCACTCGTGGTCTTCGGAGTAGGAAAAATCTTGAGGAAGGTTAGCCATGGTGATGTAGTCCTTTCGGGCTGGTTGAAAAGATGCTTACTTATCGCGCTTATAGAACGGCAACGCGGTTACTTCAAAAGGATAGCGCTTACCGCGAATCTCCACCTCTACAGCGGAGCCGGGCTCGAGGTTCGCGCCGGTATTCAGCAGCGCGATGGCCACTGGGTGTCCCAGAGTGGGGGAAGGCTGGCCGGAGGTGACCGTGCCTACCTTCTCATCGCCCACGAAAACCTCGGCACCGGCACGCGCTGCGCGGCGCTGCTCGGAGGTGAGACCGGTGATCGCTACCTGCGGGCCTTCTGCAGCGCGCTGGCGGATGACCTCGGAGCCGACGAAATCGGCCTCCTTCTTGGCAAAGGCACGGGCCATGCCCGCCTCTATCGGGGTGATGTCGCGGGAGAGCTCGTTGCCGTAAAGCGGCATGCCGGCCTCGAGGCGTAAGGAATCGCGGGCGGCGAGGCCGCACGGCTTGAGGTCGTATTCTGCACCGGCCTTGAGCAGCTCTTCCCACAGCTGCGCGGCATCGGAGTTGTACACAATGAGCTCGAAGCCATCCTCACCGGTGTAGCCGGTGCGCGCGATGATGGCGAAGGTGCGCGCCACCTTACCCATGGTGGCGGCGTAATAGCCGAGGTTATAGACCTCGTCCTGCTTATTGTCTTCCACCAACGGAACGAGGATTTCTGCGGCCTTAGGCCCCTGGACGGCGATCATGGCCACGTCACGGGACTCGTTCTTCAAAGTGACATCGAAGCCCTCGGCGCGCTTGTTGAGCTCGTCCCACACGGTATCGGCGTTGCCTGCATTCGGGACGACGAGGAATTTATCTTCCTCAAAGCGGTAGGTAATGAGGTCATCGATGATGCCGCCGTCTTCGGCGGTGATCATGGAGTACTTGGCCTTGCCCACCTTGAGGGGCTCAAAGTTGGAGATGAAGGAATAGGACAAGAACTTGCCGGCGTCGGCGCCGTTGACCCAGATTTCGCCCATATGAGACAGGTCAAAGAGACCGGCGCTGTTGCGTACAGCGCGGTGCTCGTCTAGCTCGTTCTGGTACTTCAGCGGCATGTTCCATGGGCCGAAGGCCGTAAAGGTGGCGCCGAGTTTCTCGTGTTCGGCATTGAGCGGGGAGGTAAGTAGTTCGGTCATGTTTATTCCTCAGAATCGTCGATATCGAATGCTTCCGGCGGCGGGCAGCTGCAGACCAAATTGCGATCACCATAGGCCTCGTCGATGCGGCGCACCGGCGGGAAGTACTTGTAGCTGTGGCGCAGGGATTTCACTGGCCAAGCGGCCTTTTCTCGGCTGAAGACAAAGTCCCACGTATCGGCGCTAACGGACTCCGCGGTAAACGGAGCATGGTGGATGACGGAGCCTTCGTAGGACACCTGGCCGTCGATGATTTCCTGGATCTCGGCGCGGATGGTGCGCATTGCCTCGATGAAACGATCCAGCTCGCCCAAGTCCTCGGACTCGGTGGGCTCCACCATGAGGGTGCCGGCCACCGGGAAAGCCAGGGTCGGGGCGTGGAAGCCAAAGTCTACGAGGCGCTTGGCGACGTCCGCGGCGGTGACCCCAGAGGCGTCGGTAAGCGCGCGCAGATCCAGGATGCATTCATGGGCCACTAAGCCAGCATTGCCGGTGTAGAGCACAGGGAAGGAATCTTCCAGGGACTTGGCCAGGTAATTTGCGCCCAAAATTGCGTGCGCGGAGGCTTGAGCAAGTCCCTGCGCGCCGCTCATAGCTAGGTATGCCCAGGAAATCGGCAGCACACCGGCCGAGCCGTACTTGGTACTGGTAATCGGCACGCCTTGCCCAACCGGGGTAGCAGTGGTTGCATCCAGCAGCGGATCCGCGGCATTGGTGGGCAGGAACGGGATAAGGTGCTCGGCCACTGCTACTGGACCCACGCCTGGGCCGCCACCGCCATGCGGAATGGTAAAGGTCTTGTGCAGGTTGAGGTGGGACACATCGCCGCCGAACTGCCCTGGGCGGGCCCAGCCGGTCAGCGCGTTCATATTCGCACCGTCAATGTAGACCTGGCCGCCCACCGCGTGAACCTTATCGCAAACATCGCGAACCTCTGGGTCAAAGACGCCGTGGGTGGACGGGTAGGTCACCATGATACCGGCGATGTGGTTGCCATGCTTGGCAATCTTTTCATCCAAATCCGCCAGATCAATAGAGCCGTCGTCCGCGGTCTTTACCACCACAACGCGCAGGTTAGCCAGCGTAGCCGAGGCCGCGTTTGTGCCATGCGCGGAAGCCGGGATGAGTACTACATCGCGCTCGTTATCGCCATTGGCTACGTGGTAGCGGCGGATGGCCAAAAGGCCGGCCAACTCTCCCTGGGATCCGGCGTTGGGCTGGATAGAGACCTTGGCATATCCGGTGATCTCGGCCAACCAACCTTCAATCTCCTCGACCAATGCGCGCCAGCCGGCGGTTGTCTCTTCCGGGGCGTAGGGGTGGATGCCAGCAAACTCCGGCCAGGAAATCGGCTCCATGGCGGCGGTGGGGTTGAGCTTCATGGTGCAAGACCCCAGCGGGATCATGGTGCGGTCAAGCGCCAAGTCCTTATCTGCCAGCTTGCGCAGGTAGCGCAACATCTGGGTTTCAGAGTGGATGCGGTTGAAGACCTCGTGCTGGAGCGGTTCCTGGCTGCGCTGCAGGCTCTTAGG
Organism: Corynebacterium sp. LaCa117; assembly: GCF_046717765.1. Classification (NCBI taxonomy): domain Bacteria; kingdom Bacillati; phylum Actinomycetota; class Actinomycetes; order Mycobacteriales; family Corynebacteriaceae; genus Corynebacterium; species Corynebacterium sp. LaCa117. The sequence goes on from NZ_CP177102.1 coordinate 884,915, forward strand.
CAGGTCGAAGTCAGCCTCAGTCGCCTCAGCGCCGAAGGCTTGGGCGAGCTTGGCGACGTCCTCCTTAGTCGCCGACTCACCGAAGGACACCGATACCTTGTCCTCGCCGATCGCGCGCACGAGGTATCCCTCCTTCTGGAGGTTTTCCTTGATGCTGGTGGCATCCACGCCGACGACGGTGACAGTATCGAAGAAGTCTTCAGATACCAGCTGCTTTCCGGCATCCTTGACGGATTGGGCGAAGCTGGAGGCAAGCCCATGCACGCGCTGTGCGATAGCCTTGAGGCCTTGCGGACCGTGGTAGACGGCGTACATGGAGGCGACATTAGCCAGCAAAGCCTGCGCAGTACAGATATTAGAGGTGGCGCGCTCGCGGCGAATGTGCTGCTCGCGAGTCTGCAGTGCCAAGCGGTAGGCTGGGCGACCATCCGCGTCCTTAGAAACACCGACGATGCGGCCAGGCATCTGCCGCTTGAGTTTTTCCGTAACCGCCATATAAGCGGCGTGCGGGCCACCGAAGAAGAGCGGCACGCCGAAGCGCTGGGAGGAACCGAGCACGATATCGGCGCCCAGCGAGCCAGGGCCTTCCAAGAGGAGCAGGGAAAGCGGGTCGGTGACCACAGCGGCTAGCGCGCCGCGGGTATGCAGCTCCTCGATGAGGGAAGAGGGATCAAAGATATCGCCCTCGGTGCCGGTGTAGGCAATGACGGCGCCAATGAGGTCCTCGCCCACGAGGCCTTCGCGCAGGTCGACGATTTCCACCTCGAGGTCAATCGCGCGGGCACGCTCCGCGGCGACGGTAAGCACCTGCGGGTGCAGGCGGGAATCGAGCACTACACGGCGGCCCTTCTTTACCGCACGGGACATCAGGCCCACGGCCTCAGCCGCAGCAGAAGCCTCATCCAAGAGAGAGGCATTCGCAATCGGTAGTCCAGTGAGGGATTCAATCATGGTCTGGAAATTCAGCAGCGCTTCCAGACGCCCCTGGGAAATCTCCGGCTGGTACGGCGTATAAGCGGTATACCAACCAGCATCTTCTAGTAGACCGCGGCGGATGACCGCTGGGGTGAGGGTATCTGAAAAGCCCTGACCATAGAAAGGCTTGAGCACAGTGTTCTGGTTGGCGTACTCCCGCAACGTAGCCTGTGCTTCATCTTCCGAGAGTGCCTCAGGAAGCTGAGGCAATTCTGCGGCGCGGATCTGGGAGGGAATGGCGGCATCGACCAGCGCGTCCACGCTGTCGTAGCCTACCTTCGCAAGCATGGTGGCCTGCTCCGTAGAATCCGGCCCTAGGTGGCGGGAGATGAATTCCATGTCAGTGAGACTCCTTAGTGGGGGACAATGGCTATAACCGCCCTAATTATATGTTTAATAATGGGTGAGCCGATCCCCCTTGAGAAACTTTTATGCACCGCATCACTTTCTAAGGTGGCTCCTAAGGCGCTCACCACGGGCTTAGAGGGATCACCCGCGAAAAGCCTCGAATAAAACGGGATGGATGGTTCAGCTAAAGGTGGATCTATCACCCCCACTTGGCACCCCAGACATGGCAAAAGCCTTCCAGCCCCGCGGTGGGGCTGGAAGGCTTTAAGCGGCGATAGAACCTTTAGACTTCGAGGTCTGCCTGGAAGTCCGCGGTCTGCAGGCGATCCTTGATGGTGGTGATGAAGCGGCCTGCGTCCGCACCGTCAACCACCTGGTGATCGTAGGTGAATGGCAGGTAGCACATCTGGCGGATGGCGATGGCGTCCTGGCCGTTTTCGTTGACAACCACCGGACGCTTCTCAATGGCTGCAGTACCCAGAATACCGGCCTGTGGCGGAACCAAGATCGGGGTATCGAGCATGGCGCCCTCGGAACCGATGTTGGTCACGGTGAAGGTAGCACCGGTCAGATCGTTCGGCTTCAGCTTGTTATTGCGGGCCTTATCAGCCAGCTCCGCAATCTGCTGCGCGATCTGCGGCAGGGTCATGTCCTGTGCCTTGTGGATGACCGGGGTGAGCAGACCCTTCGGAGTATCAACAGCGATAGCGATGTTGACGTCCGCGTGGTAGGTCATCTCCTTGGTTTCTGGGTTATAAGACGCATTGACGTTCGGGTGGGAGACTAGGGCCTCAGCGGTAGCCTTCACGATGAATGGCAGGAAGGACAGGTTGGCACCGTGCTTGTCGATGAATGCCTGCTTGTTCTTCTTGCGCATATCCCAGATGGCAGTCATGTCGACTTCCTGCACGTGGGTAAGCTGTGCGGAAATCTGCAGCGCCTCTACCATCTTGGAGGCGGTGATTTCGCGAATGCGGTTAACCTTCTGGGTGGTGCCGATAAGCTCCTGCTTGGCCGGATCCACAGACTTAGTGGACCAACGAGCGCGTGGGGAGTTATCAGACTGTGCACCGGACTTGGCAGGTGCGTCTCCCTCGCCAGCGGCAGCAAGCACGTCCTGCTTACGGATACGGCCGCCGACGCCGGTGCCCTCAACGTTGTTGAGGTCTACGCCGTGCTTATCAGCCAGCTTGCGTACCAGTGGGGTGACATAAGGAACGTTGTCGCCGTTGTTGACCTTCGCGGAGGTGTTGAGAGAAGAATCCTGCTGGGTTTCCTTCTTGTCCTCTGCCTTTGGCTCCGGCTTCTTGTCTTCCTCTGCCTTCGGCTCTTCTTTCTTTTCTTCCTTTTCTTCGGCCTGTGGTTCTGGCTTGGAGTCGGAGGAGGATGCGGTGGCGTTTTCGTCACCGATGCGGGCGATGACTGCGCCTACCTCGATGGTGTCATCTTCGTCGGCGAGGATTTCTACCAGGGTGCCTGCTACTGGGGATGGAATTTCGGTGTCGACCTTGTCGGTGGAGACCTCGAGCAAAGGCTCGTCTACTTCGACGGTGTCGCCGACGGACTTGAGCCACTGGGTGATGGTGCCTTCGGTGACGGACTCGCCAAGTTCTGGCATTTCCACGTCGGAAGCATCGCCGGAGCCGCCATTAGAGGAGTCAGCCTTCGGCTCTTCTTTCTTTTCTTCCTTTTCTTCGGCCTGTGGTTCTGGCTTGGAGTCGGAGGAGGATGCGGTGGCGTTTTCGTCACCGATGCGGGCGATGACTGCGCCTACCTCGATGGTGTCATCTTCGTCGGCGAGGATTTCTACCAGGGTGCCTGCTACTGGGGATGGAATTTCGGTGTCGACCTTGTCGGTGGAGACCTCGAGCAAAGGCTCGTCTACTTCGACGGTGTCGCCGACGGACTTGAGCCACTGGGTGATGGTGCCTTCGGTGACGGACTCGCCAAGTTCTGGCATTTCCACGTCGGAAGCATCGCCGGAGCCGCCATTAGAGGAGTCAGCCTTTGGCTCTTCCTGAGCTTCTTCTGCTTCTTCCTCGCCCTTGTCAGCGGAGGAGTCGTTGGATGCGGAGCCTGCCTCATCCTCGTCACCGATGATGGCAATGACCTCGCCAACCTCGATGGTGTCATCCTCGTCAGCCTTAATTTCAATAATGGTGCCGGCTACGGGGGAGGGGATTTCGGTGTCGACCTTATCGGTGGAGACCTCGAGCAAAGGCTCGTCTACTTCGACGGTGTCGCCGACGGACTTGAGCCACTGGGTGATGGTGCCTTCGGTTACGGATTCGCCCAGCTCGGGCATCTCAACGGAGTTCGCCATGAGTTATAAGACTCCTCGAAAGTTGGAAGTGTTCTATCGCTACCCGACAATCTTACAGTGTGATGCTCACCCTCGTGCAGATGTGGGGTTAGTAACTACCCTCCTTCCGGGTAAGCTAGGGAGTTATGTTCAACCCCTTCCGCCGCAACAAGTCCAGATCGTCACTGCGACCACCCCGCGGACCGGGGGAGACCATCCGCCCGGAAGACGCGCAGGATTTGCAACAGTGGGCCGCCGGAAGAATGTATGTAGAGGCCTTTGTGGAGCCGGAAACAGTAGTCAACGAGATGTCGGTTGTCGTTGTCGATGAAAACGGCGAGTTCATCCGCCGTCGCATCGGCGGGCCAAAGGGGATCGACGCGGTGGCCGCATTATTGAGCTGCGATATTTATGACGTGGAAGAAACCGGCTACCCGCAGCGCATGCGTGAACGCATGGAGCGAAACCGCATTCTGCGTAAAAGGGAAGAACAAAGAAAACGCCGCGCCCGGTTCGAGCGCGGCGAGAACCCCGATACGGGGACTGAATTAAGCTAGATCGCTCTCTTCACGTAGGTAGACCTGGGAGCCGCGGCGGCGGAATTCGGCAGACTTTTCTTGCATGCCTTTCTCCGGTGCAGTGCCGTCGACGGCTTCGCGGACTTGCTCACCTAGCGTGGGCATGCCTAGCTCGGCCATCTGCCCGCCAAACATATCCCGAATGTCTTGGCTGATGCGCATAGAGCAGAACTTGGGGCCACACATGGAACAAAAGTGGGCGGTCTTTGCTGGCTCGGCAGGCAAGGTTTCGTCATGGTAAGCCTGCGCGGTTTCCGGATCGAGGGAAAGCGCAAACTGATCATTCCAGCGGAATTCAAAGCGGGCCTTGCTCATCGCGTCATCCCAGGCACGGGCGCCAGGATGACCTTTGGCCACGTCCGCGGAGTGCGCGGCAATCTTATAGGTAATGACACCAGTTTTTACGTCATCTCGGTTGGGGAGGCCTAGGTGCTCTTTCGGAGTCACGTAGCACAGCATCGCCGTGCCACCCATAGCGATATGGGCGGCGCCGATAGCAGAAGTGATGTGGTCATAGCCGGGAGCGATATCGGTAACTAGCGGGCCGAGAGTATAAAAGGGCGCGTCAGAGGCCCAATCCTGCTCGAGCTCGTTATTTTCTTGAATCATGTTGAGCGGGACATGCCCAGGGCCTTCCACCATGACTTGGACGTCATACTCCCAAGCCCGGCGGGTAAGTTCACCAATCGTCTTAAGCTCAGCGAACTGGGCTGCGTCGTTCGCATCGGCTAGGCTGCCGGGACGCAGGCCGTCGCCAAGCGAAAATGCAACATCGTATTGCGCAAAAATCTCGCATAACTCATCAAAGTGCTCGTAAAGGAAAGATTCTTTGTGGTGGGCCAAGCACCAGCCCGCCATAATCGAGCCGCCGCGGCTTACAATGCCAGTCACGCGATTGCTAGCTAAAGGCACATAGGCCAAAAGCACACCAGCGTGAATCGTCATATAGTCCACGCCCTGCTCGCATTGCTCGATGACGGTATCACGGAAGATCTCCCACGTGAGGTCCTCCGCTACGCCATTGACCTTTTCCAATGCTTGGTAAATCGGGACGGTGCCGATGGGAACCGGGGAGTTGCGCAAGATCCACTCACGGGTGGTGTGGATGTCGTCACCCGTAGACAAGTCCATGACGGTATCCGCACCCCATTGGGTAGCCCAGCGCAGTTTGGATACTTCCTCATCGATGGAGGAGGTTACCGCTGAGTTGCCGATATTGGCGTTAATCTTGGTAAGGAATTTGCGGCCAATGATCATGGGCTCGGACTCGGGGTGGTTGACATTATTGGGAATAATCGCGCGGCCGCGAGCGACCTCCTGACGTACGAATTCCGCATCGCAATGCTCGCGCAGAGCTACAAATTCCATTTCTCGGGTAATAGTTCCCTGGCGGGCATAATGCATCTGCGTAACGCGTTGGCCTGCCTTCGCCTTAAGCGGCAGGCGCTTAGAGCCCTTCCATTCTTGGGAGGCAGCACCGCGGCGCTGTGCGGCGCGGCCGTCATCAGCGAGCTCTCGGTTGCGGCCTTGGTATTCTTCGGTATCCGCGCGTTTTTGAATCCACTCGGTGCGCAACGCTGGAAGCCCCTGCTCCGGTGCGCATTCGGGACCACGCGTGCGGTAAACGCGGAAGGGCTCGTTAGGGGCATGAGGGGAATCGTCCAAGTGGATTTCGGTCTCTGGGACTTCTAAACCGTTGTGTCGAATAGGGGAATAGGAATGCTTGGGGTGGTTTTCTGGGGTAGCCGTCATAGCAGGCTCTCCTCTCTTCCTTCGTAGGTATTAACCAAACAGGTTCGAACGGTAGATACGCAGCTGTAGCGCACTCTCAGCCCGTGCTCGGGCACCCGTGGGGACGCAGATCACCGTATAACAATCGCTTCACCCAGCGCAGGGTTTTCCGCATGTGGTCTAGGCCTAGCGATGCGTAGTGGGAGGGTGAAGGAATGTGGTTGCTAGGTCAACAGGAAACTTTCAGGATCTTTCCACCCGTATCCAATATCGGTAACCCATACTAAATTTATGCGTTTGAGAGAGCGCATGCGAGAGAGATAGAGAGAACCCCTCATGTTTCCAGAGGGCGGCTGTTTTAGCCGATACATGGAAACACCTTGTAGAGAGACGCCTGCGGCCCTCGGACCACTTTCGGTTCGAGGGCCGCAGGCGTTTTCTTTTGCCTAGCAGATCGTGGCGCCGGCAGCGGCTAACTCTTGCAGCGCCGCCTCACCGCGAGATTCATCTACCGGGGAGCAATAGTCACGCAGAACGCGGACGGCAAAGCCCTCCTTAAGGGCATCAGTAGCGGTGGCACGAACGCAATGATCGGTGGCAATGCCCACGATGTCTACGGCATCGATGTGGTGCTCGCGCAACCAGTCAGCAAGCAGGGTGCCGTTAGCAGCACCCTCAAATCCGGAATAGGCGGCGGTGTATTCACCCTTGCGGAAGTAGGCTTGGGCCGGCCCGATAGCCTCATGCATGGCCGCTCCGTGGGATTCGGCCACACAGTGCACGGGCCAAGAATCAACAAAATCCGGGCTCTGGGAAAAGTGAGAGCCCGGATCTATATGCCAATCCTGCGTGGCTACGACGGTGTCATAGTCCTGTTGCAGAGTCGCGATTTTGGCGGCGACTTCATTGCCTCGTTCGGTGCCTAAGGCACCGCCGGGGCAAAAGTCATATTGAACGTCAACGATAATCAGAGCAGGCTTCATGCCTTTAGGAGTTTAATCGCATAAAGCCTGCTGTGGTGCTACTTTAATTCAGCAATTTCGCGCAGTGCTGCTACCACCGTGCGGGTGGGTACGCCGGTGCCCATCTTTGGGGTGTAGCCATAAGCGCCAGTGGTGTTGAAGGAAGGGCCGGCCACATCGATATGGGCCCATTCGATGCCTTCGCCCACGAAGTGCTGGAGGTACGTTGCAGCATATTCCATGCCGCCTTCACGCTTGGCGTTGATGTTTCGGATATCGGCGCTGGCGGATTTTACCGATTCCTCGTGTTCCTCCAGTAGCGGCATGGCCCAAGCCTTTTCGCCCACCTCGCGGCCGATTTCGGCCATGCGGTCACGGAATTCCTCGGAGCCCATAACGCCGGCGGTCCGCTCACCTAGAGCAACCATCTGGGCGCCGGTGAGAGTAGCCGTTTCAATGAGGTAGTCCGGGTTGTCCTCGCTGGCGCGCGCAATGGCATCAGCAAGTACGAGGCGACCTTCCGCATCGGTGTTGAGCACCTCGGAGGTAATGCCGCCGTAGTGGGTGATGACGTCACCTGGGCGGGTGGCATCGCTGCCCGGCATGTTTTCTGCCAGTGGCAGGGTAGCGGTGATACCCACCTTGAGGTTCAGCTTTGCCGCAGCAATGATGGCAGCGGCCATCGCGGCGGAACCGCCCATATCGGAAATCATGTCCCACATCTTGGCGCCTGGCTTCAAGGAAATGCCGCCGGTATCAAAGGTAATGCCCTTGCCCACCAGCGCGACGTGGCGCTTGGCCTTCTTCGGGCGCCAGCTCAAGCGGACCAAACGCGGCGGACGTGCAGAGCCACGGCCGACCGCCAGAATGCCGCCAAAGCCCTGCTTTTCGAGGGCCTTTTCATCCAAGACCTCTACCTCAAGGCCCGCCTCTGCTGCTTGGGCGGAAAGGAAAGCGGCGTAGCTTTCTGGGTAGAGCAGGTTGGATGGAGTATTGACCAGATCGCGGGCGAGAAGAACGGATTCAGCGGTAATCTTCGCGTTTTCAAATTCCTCTTGGGCTGACTTCTCGGCCACTACGGTAAAGGTGGTGGGGGCCGTAGCTGATTCGCTGCGTAGGCCGGAGTACTTATAGCCGCCGAGGATGATGCCTTCTACCACTGGGGCGATGCCAAAATCGCCCAGAGAGGTAGCTACCTGTTCAATCTTGTTAATGGAGCGGGCGGCCTGGCCTGCAGCGCGGCGCAGCGTTTCATCGTCTACTTCTTCTGCTACGCCCAATCCCACGGCGATGATGGAGGCTACGCCAGCCTTAGCCGGAGCCGGTACACGCGTGACCTCGCCGGCCGTACCGGAAGCCCCTACGGCCACCAGTGCCTCGTAGGTGGAGTGCAGTGCGGCAGCCCCTAGCAACTCGGTGCCCGGCAGTTCTAGCCCGCCTTCGCCCTCGAACGCAGCAATTAGTAGTGCGTCCGCCTTCTTTGGAACCTTCTTTCCCAGCTTTAGCTTGGGAAATTGACCGCGTGCGGGCAATTCGTTTTGTGCCATAGTGTCCTCCTTTATAAAAAGGCTTATCAATCTTCCCTCTACTGTACCGCGCAGCGGTGAACTTATTCCTGCTTCGCTATAGATAAAGGGGTAGATTGTGGGCATGCTTGATTACACGATTACTCGGACCGATAACCCCACGTCTGCGGAGGAATTGAGCGAAATTCTCGCCAACCCCGGCTTTGGCAAGCACTTTACGGACCACATGGTCACCATTGATTGGACCGAAGAAAAGGGCTGGCACGATGCTCAGGTAAGACCGTACGGGCCGATGACAATGGAACCGGCCAGCAACGTATTCCACTACGGGCAGGCAATCTTTGAAGGCATCAAGGCCTATCGTCAGCCCGATGATTCCATTGCCACCTTCCGCCCCGACCATAATGCCCAGCGGTTTATCAACTCTGCTGAACGCTTGGCTATGCCGGAGCTGCCGCAGGAGGAGTTTATTGAGTCTTTGCGCCAGTTGGTGGAAGTAGATAAGGACTGGGTACCGGAAGCCGGTGGAGAAGCGGCGTTGTATCTGCGTCCCTTTATGATCTCCACCGAGGTTTCCTTGGGGGTTCACCCGGCCAAGTCCTACCGCTACGTGCTTATAGCCTCCCCGGCGGGTTCCTACTTCAGCGGTGGCATCAAACCGGTATCCGTCTGGTTGTCCACCGACTACGTGCGCGCAGCGCCCGGCGGCACCGGCGCGGCCAAGTTTGCGGGCAACTATGCGGGCTCGCTATTGGCCCAGGCCCAGGCGGATGAAAAGGGCTGTGACCAGGTGGTCTGGTTGGACGCTATTGAACGCCGCTACATCGAAGAAATGGGCGGGATGAACCTCATGTTTGTCTATGGCTCCGGCGAGAATGTGGAGATTGTTACCCCAGAACTATCCGGTTCCTTGCTGCCTGGCATTACCCGTGAATCCTTGCTGCAAGTAGCCCAAGACCTGGGCTACAAGGTCACCGAACGCCGCATTACGGCCGAGGAATGGCAGCGCGATGCAGAATCCGGCGCAATGTCGGAAGCCTTTGCCTGCGGTACTGCCGCGGTTATCACCCCGGTGGGCCACGTGCTGGGCGATTCCGCCGATTTCCAGGTCAATGGCAATGAAGCAGGCGGGATCACCATGACCTTGCGCGAGCGCCTAACCGGAATTCAGCGCGGTGCCGTGGAAGATACCCATGGCTGGTTGCATACCCTAGTGAAATAGGCGGCGGCTTAGACGTCTGCGGCGATCTCGACTCCGGTAAGTAGCATCGGCAGCGCCGCTAGGGCGCCGAGGGTGGGCTCCGGCTCCATTGCCAGTCGGTGCAGTGGCTGGAGGCCCAGTTTTCTTAGCGCCAGATCGTGGGCAGGAGCGGTGGAAAGGGTAGTGGCAAAGAGCCACTCTTTCACCCCAGGGTTATCGCGCTCGGCAAGGAGGGCAGCGGTGGCGGTCAAGGGGGCATCGATAAGCAAGGGCGTGCGACGCTCCGCGGCTCGCGTAATGAGCCCCACCGCAGCGGCCAGCACTGCAGACTGGCAGGAGGCTACGAGCTCCATGCCCTCGAGGTTGCGGGCGCGGAACATAGCATCTCGAATGGCAGAGACCTCTCGCTTCCAGTCTTCCACGCTGGGCTGCTTGCCGACGATCACTACCGGCTCCGTCTGCGTCATCGTCGCCATGACCACGGCGGGGACGCGGGCGCTTTCCACGCCGCCGGGAATCAGTAGGTCCGCACCGGCATCAATTTCCGCATCTGCGGTAGCGGCTCCCAAGTCATATGCCTGGGATAGATCCGTCACCGTGACTACATTCAGTCCGGCCCCGGCCCGACGCGCAGCGGTCTCGGGAGCCGGTAGATGGGGCTCCTGCTCAGCAAAGACGATGGCTCGTATACGCTGCGGCTCCTGAGCGGGGGCGCTGCCTTGGCAGGCGGCTAGCCATTGGGCGGCTTCGGTCAGGCGCCCATAAGGCGCGAGCTGTGCTTCGAGTGCGGTACGTGCCTGAGAATCGGGCTGCGGAATGGCCATGAGCACATCTCCTTAAACGTCAGCGCCGAGCTCCACGCGGGGGCGTGGGATGCGCCACTTGCGGGGCTGGCTGGCGCGAGAATATGCATAAAAGCCCAGGCTAAAGCCGGCTTCAGTGGTGCCAGGGAACTTGTTACGCACGGCATTATTGCAGCGGCGGGCCAAGATGACGCCCTCGATGGCAAAGATAATGAGGATAACCATCGCCACCGCGTTAATGACCGTCGCGATGCTTGGTACCGCGTAAGTCAAGAACATGACCACGATGAGAACTAGGGCCATTGGCATAACCCAATTGCTCAAGCTGCGGCGCGCATCTACCCAATCGCGCACATAGGCGCGTTCTGCGCCCTGATCGCGAGCGGGAAGGAAGCGCGGATCACCGTCAGCCATGCGGGCCTGCTGCTCACGGTTGGCCTGCTGGCGCTCTTGGCGCTCCTTTTTCTTATATTCCTTCCACTCGTCCTTGCTCATGGACTTCTTCATGTCCTTGCGGTGCTGGTAACGCTGTGCTTCGGACATGCCATGGGGATCGCGCTTTACACCGCGCGCGATCTCTTGCTCGGAGCGCTTTGGCGTAGGACGACCCTTCGGTGGGGTATAGCCCTTGCGCTGGGGCTCTTTCTGAACTTCTTCCTGCGCCTTGTCCTGCGCAGGAGCGGGCTCAGTGGAGGTCTTGTCATCTTTTTGCCACGGGAATTTCACGCTCCTCACACTACAAGGTTTAGGCGCGAATAGGGGAATAGGCCCGGCCCAGATGGTGTTGTAGGTATGGGCTACCTTTTCCCACCTGAACTAACCGGGTAGGGTAGTGGCAACGAATCCAATACTTATTGAGGAGAAGTGATGACCGCTCCAGCTTCCGCAACCGGCGTCATTCTGACTGAAGCAGCAGCCGCTAAGGCAAAGGCGCTGCTTGATCAGGAAGGCCGCGACGATCTCTCCCTGCGCATTGCCGTTCAGCCTGGCGGCTGCGCTGGCCTCCGCTACCAGCTTTACTTTGATGATCGCACCTTGGATGGTGACAAGGTCGACCAGGTAGGCGGCGTAAACCTCGTCGTGGACAAGATGTCCGTTCCTTACCTGACCGGTGCCAAGATTGACTTCGCTGACACCATCGAGTCCCAGGGTTTTACCATCGATAACCCGAATGCCACCGGTTCTTGCGCCTGTGGCGATTCCTTCAACTAAAAAGAAGGACAGCAAAGAGGGTGGGTGCCGATGGCACCCACCCTCTTGTGTATGTGTGGAAGGCTCTTAGAGCTTGACTGGATAGTCGCGCTGCTCGATCTGCGGATCGATGCGCTTTTCCACAAAGATGCCGTGCCAAATCATAAAGGACAGTACGGTCCACAGACGGCGGGAGTGGTCGGAGACGCCGTCGCGGTGCTCCTTGAGCATCTCGAGAACTTCCTTCTTATTGAAGATGTCCTCGGTCTGGGATTCGTTGATGGTGTCTTGGGCCCAGCCGTAGAGCTCGTCGCCGGCCAACCAGTGGCGCATCGGCACGGGGAAGCCCAGCTTCTTGCGGTGCAGAACGTGGGCCGGAACGATCTGCTCCATTGCCTTGCGCAGTGCGTACTTGGTGGTGCCGTGGGAAATCTTCAGGTCATAAGGGATGGACTCGGCTACCTTGAAGACTTCCTTGTCCAAGAAGGGCACGCGAAGCTCAAGCGAGTTGGCCATATTGATCTTATCGGCCTTGACCAAGATGTCACCGCGCATCCAGGTAAAGAGGTCCAGGTGCTGCATGCGTGCGACCGGGTCAAAGCCCTCGGACTGGGCGTAGATGGGAGCGGTTACCTCGCGGTGGTCCCATTCGCGCTTCGCCCACGGAATAACCCGCTGCATCTGCTCAAAATTGAAGGAACGTGCGTTGCCATAGTAGCGCTCTTCCATGGTCATCGAGCCACGGTTGAGCAAAGACTTGCCCTTCATGCCTTCTGGCAGCACCTGGGAGAGCTTGCCCAACCCGCGGCGCAGTGGGGAAGGGATCTTCTCAAAGGGGGCGAGGGACAGTGGCTCCTTATAGATGGTGTAACCACCAAAGAGCTCGTCCGCACCCTCACCGGAAAGAACAACCTTGACGTGCTTGCGGGCTTCTTGGGCCACGAAATACAGCGGCACCAGCGAAGGGTCAGCTACCGGATTGTCCAGGTACCACATGATCTTCGGGATGGACTCGGCATACTCCTCCGGGGAGACAATCTTGACGATGTGCTCCACGCCAATAGCTTCCGCGGACTCTGCCGCGACATCGACCTCAGAGTAGCCCTCGCGCTCGAAGCCGGTGGTGAAAGTCAGCAGATCAGGGTTGTGGCGCTTAGCCAGGGTGGCAATAGCGGTGGAGTCAATGCCGCCCGACAAGAAGGAGCCTACGGTGACGTCGGCGCGCATGTGCTTAGCGACGGAATCCTCCAGCGCCTCCGCAATCCGGTTAAAGAGTTGCTGCTCTTCACCTTGATTTACCTGTTGAACAGGGAAGCGGGGCTTGAAGTAGCGCTCGGAGACAACCTCTTCGCCTGGACGAAGGGTAACAGTGCAGCCGGATTCCACGCGGCGGATATTCGCGTGGAGGGACTCGGGCTCCGGGACGTATTGCAGGTCGACGTAATGCTCAATGGCGCGACGGTCAAGGTTGAGCTCTAGACCAATCTCGTCTGCCATTTCCAGAATGCACTTCATCTCGGAGGCAAAGACAGTGCCAGCGTCGGTGGTGGCGTAGTACAGCGGCTTGATGCCGAATTGGTCGCGGGCAGCAAACATCGTCTTAGTGTGGGTGTCCCAGATGACGATGCCGAACATGCCGCGCAGGTGGTTGACCACGTCCTTGCCCCAGTGGTGGTAGCCCACCACGATAGGCTCACCATCGCCTTCGGTATGGAAGGTATAGCCGAGGCCCCTGAGCTCTTCCCGTAGTTCTACGTAGTTGTAGATTTCGCCGTTGAAGGTCATGGCGTAGCGGTCGGGCTGATCCTCCGGGCCCCAGCGAAGGGGCTGGTGGGAGTGTTCTAGGTCAATGATGGACAGGCGATTGAAGCCAAAGGCAGCATCGCCGTCGTGCCAGGTGCCTGCCGCATCTGGGCCGCGGTGGCGCATGCAAGGCAGGGAACGTTCTAGCGCGTCAACGTACTTATCTACGTCGCCCGTGGCGGCGAGCATGCCAAGAAGTCCGCACATGTAAAGATTGCTCCTTAATATAAGCGTCTATTGCTAGTCACCCACTTTACGGCTCGAGAGGTGCAAACTAGAACACGCCACGGCTTAAGGAAAGCTGTTGGCTGCCTTGGAAATAGCTTCCCCGATAGGGTGCGAACTTTCGGTTGATGTATCCCCGGGCAAGCTGTGAATTGACACACATGGCCGTGTTGGAACCTTAGGGTCCGGTTGGAACATTGTGCAGGTGGGGCGGTAACCTACAAGAAGGAGAATATGAAATGAGTGCACTAGGTGCCCTTTTATGCCTTTAAACAGGCTGGGAATCTGGCAATTTTCCTCTATTCTGATTGGGTAAGAGTGCTCTGTGAGTATTCGAGAAGTTTTGTGTGGACAGAAAGGCAGAACACACGTGGGACAGCGTAATAAGCGCACCTTTGCCCGCAAGGCGGGCGTAGCTGGCGCACTTGCCCTGGGTGGACTCGCTCTGGCAGGTTGTGACGTTCAGGCGCCAACTGCTGTAGAGAACCTCCTAGGATTCGGTTGGCCAAAGGGTATTACCCCTGAGGCAGAGGCCATGTACAACTTCTGGATTTGGGTCTGGGTTGCTGCGTGGATCGTTGGTTTTATTATGTGGGGCCTGTTCCTCACCGCTATCTTCCGCTGGAGCGCGAAGAAGGCGAAGAAGGATGGCAAGGGCGAGTTCCCGCGCCAGATTCAGTACAACGTACCGCTTGAGATGGTTCTGACCATCGTTCCGATCCTCATCATCATGGGCCTGTTCTTCTTTACCGTTCAGACCCAGCAGAAGGTTACCGCCTTGGATAAGGATCCGAAGGTCGTCGTCGACGTCACCGCTTTCCAGTGGAACTGGAAGTTCGGTTACGCGGAGAACCACGTTAACGGTGAGAACTACGACGGTGCTGATAAGGAACGTCAGGCCGAGGCAGAAAAGTCTGCTCACGACCCAGAGGGTATCGATAACCCGAACCCAATCCACGGCAAGTCCATGGGCGACCTTTCCTACCTGAACTACAACAAGATTGAGACCGTCGGTACTACCGAAGAGGTTCCGGTTCTGGTTCTTCCTTCCGATACCGCGATTGAATTCCGTCTCGCTTCTGGCGACGTATCCCACGCATTCTGGGTACCGGAGTTCCTGTTTAAGCGCGACGTCTACGCACACCCAGAGGCAAACGCTCAGGAGCGTAGCTTCCAGGTGGAAAAGATTGAGAAGCAGGGCGCATTCGTTGGTCGCTGTGCCGAGATGTGCGGTACCTATCACTCGATGATGAACTTCGAAATCCGCGTTGTATCCCCAGAGGACTTCAACAAGTACATGAAGTTCCGCGAGAACAATCCGGAAGCTACCAACGCCGAGGCTCTCAAGGAAATCGGTCAGGACCCATACGCGGTTACCACCCACCCGTTCTCCGGCGAGCGTGACACCGCTAATGGTGACAACTTCGTCAACACGGCGGCATAAGAGATAAGGACACAACACAATGCGTGCAACATCGAAAGTCTTTTACTCAATCGCGACCTACCTTCTTGTCTCGCTGATTGTCTACATCTTCGGCGTTACCTTCGTTAAGGACGACGGCTATCTGTACGGTGCCGAGTGGGTTGGCATCGTGGGTATGTTCCTTGCCTTCCTGCTGTGCATGATGCTCGGTGCTTACCTGCACTTCACCGATAACCGCAGCGACGTCTTGCCAGAGGATTGGGAAGAGGCAGAGACCGAGGACGCGGCTGGCATCCTAGGCTTCTTCTCTCCAGGTTCCATCTGGCCGCTGGCTATGACCGGTGCTATCGCCCTCCTTGGCCTGGGTATCATCTTCCTCTACTTCTGGTTGATCGCTCTCGGCGCTGTTTGCCTGATTGCAGCATGTACCGGTCTTTCCCTGCAGTACGGTCTGCCAAAGGAAAAGCACTAGTTCTTCACTCTGAAGAAATCCCCGCCTAAAACTTCTCCGCCCTCCTAGCTATGGAAGCTAGGAGGGCTTTGGCGATCGGTTGTCGGATTTTCCGCGAAAAAGTTCCCTAGATTCCAAAAAACTTTTAGGAGGTGGGGTAGTGGCCGCACATCCAACAAGGAAGTTGCCTGACTGTCTGTGCTATTCGGCCACGTAGAGGCATCTTTTCGCGGGGGTCGACCGAAAGTTGTAGACCTGCGGGTTTGGGGTGGTGGGTGGGTGTGATTTATCTCTCCGGAAAGTATCAATCTCGCATACTTGTTAATGCATCTACAGGTCAGAATTTCTGAGGTGGGGGCGCTAGGGAGTTTCTAAGCGTGGGGCGTCGTGTGTTGTCACCTGCATCGATGGGGCGTCGTAAAGCAGGGCAAAAAGTTCCCGGCGGAAAAAATAAAAATATCGCGGGGAACTGGCTGAACGTCTGCTGGCTAAAGTATCAAAAATGAATAGTGATAACGGGGGGAATCGAGGTGACTTTGCCGCCCAGAACAGCCATAATGGCCTCTGTGACGAGCGTAGTTTCTAACCAAGGTATGACAGCACCACGTGCTGCCTCACTGAACCGACCAAATATGGTCAGTGTGGGCACCATCGTGTTCCTGTCTCAGGAATTGATGTTCTTTGCCGGACTGTTCGCGATGTGGTTCACCTCGCGAGCAAACGGTCAAGAAGGCGACTGGGCGGAGCACACCGCCCATATCAACCTGCCCATGGGTTTCCTCATTACGGCAGTGCTGATTACTTCTTCTGTGACCTCTCAGTTCGGCGTGTTTGCCGCAGAAAGGGGTGACGTTTACAAGCTTCGACTCTGGTACACCGTGACGCTGGTACTGGGCGTTGTGTTCCTGTGCATCATGGCATTCGAGTGGACCGAGTTGATTCACGCAGGTGTGACTGTGCAGTCCAGCGTCTTCGGTTCGGTGTTCTACATCATCACCGGCTTCCACGCTGCGCACGTGACCGCAGGTCTGATTTCTTTTGCAATCATCCTGGCGCGCGTTGCTAAGTCCAAGTTCACGCCGGCGCAGGCGACCGCCGCAATGGCAGTGTCTTACTACTGGCACTTCGTTGACGTTGTGTGGATCGGCGTCTTCACCGTTATTTACTTGGTCCAGTAGAACTGGCCACTATCCCCAAACAGTCCTCCCGTGTTCGAGTTATCTAAAGGAAAATGATGGATAACAATTCGCAGTCCGTGGCAGTGGAGCAGACCACTGCGGCGGCTAAGAAGACCCGCCGTCGCCGCAAGGCGAAGCGCACCATCGCCGGTGGCTTCGCTTTGGCGATTGGCCTGTCCGGTGCGGGCGTCTTGGCTTCTGCCTTGACCCCAGACGCACAGGTCGCCACGGCGGAAAAAGATGACCAAGCCCTCGTTCAGGAGGGCAAGGACATCTATGACACCGCTTGTATCACATGCCACGGTGCCAATCTGCAGGGCATCGAAGGCCGCGGTCCGTCCCTCGTTGGCATCGGCGCTGGTTCCGTGTACTTCCAGGTGCACTCTGGCCGTATGCCAATGATGTCTAACGATGCGCAGGCAGAGCGCAAGGCTCCGCGTTATACCGAGCAGCAGACTCTGGCATTGGCTGCATACGTAGCAGCCAATGGTGGCGGCGCAGACATCGTTTACAACGATGACGGAAGCGTTGCCCAGGAATCCCTGCGTGGTGCTAACTACAACGGCGAAATCCAAGCAGAAGACGTAGCGAAGGGTTCTGAGCTCTTCCGCATGAACTGTGCATCTTGCCACAACTTCACCGGCCAGGGTGGCGCGCTGTCCTCCGGTAAGTTCGCTCCTGAGCTTGCCCCGGCAAGCGAGCAGGAGATTTACCAGGCAATGCTAACCGGCCCGCAGAACATGCCTAAGTTCTCCGACCGCCAGCTGACTGCAGACGAGAAGAAGGACATCATTGCCTACCTCAAGTCTGCAAAGGAAACTCCTTCCCCAGCAGGTTGGGACCTTGGTAGCCTCGGCCCCGTAGCAGAAGGCCTGGCAATGTGGATTATCGGCATTAGCGCCCTGTGCGCCGCCGCTATGTGGATTGGATCGCGCTCATGAGCAATGTAAAGAAGAATTACACTAATGCTGAGCTCGATAAGATGAGCAACGATGAACTCGCTGCTCTAGGTACCGAGCTCGATGATGTCACCGTCGCGTTCCGCAAGGAGCGCTTCCCGGTTGAAGGTGACCCGGCTGAAAAGCGTGCGGGCCGCAACGTCGCCATCTGGCTTTTCCTGTCTGTCATCGGCGGGCTGGGATTCCTCGGCGTTTACCTGTTCTGGCCGTGGCAGTACAAGCAGCTAGGGGAGGAGGGTCACATTTGGCACACCCTCTACACTCCTTTGCTGGGTATTACCGCCGCACTCGCAATTTGTGCGTTGGGTATCGCCATTGTTCAGTACGTTAAAAAGATCCTCCCAGAGGAGATTTCCGTACAGCGTCGCCATGACGGCCCTTCCGAAGAGGTTGACCGTCGTACCCTGACCGCGCTGCTGAACGATTCTTGGAAGACTTCCACTCTTGGTCGCCGTAAGACCGTTCTGGGTCTGCTGGGCGGAGCCGGCGTTCTGTTCGGCTTGACTGTGATTGCACCGCTGGGCGGCGCAATCAAGAACCCATGGAAGGTTCGCCACAACCTGAACTACGCCGGTGACGGAACTCTGTGGACCTCCGGCTGGACCCTTCATAATGAAGGTGTCAAGCTTTACCTGGCCCGCGACACCGGTACCATCGCTGAGAAGCACTCCGGTGAAACCGGCGAGCACTACAGCACTAAGGGCGTTACCCGCTTGGTTCGCGTGCGCCCGGAGGATCTGGCAGCAGGCGGTATGGAGACCGTCTTCCCGCTGGCAGAAGAAGACGTCAACGATGGCGACAAGTACGATGCCGAGCGCGATGTCTACGAGCACCACATGCACTCAATTCACGGCAACCGCAACGCCGTGATGTTGATCCGACTGCGTCACAACGATGCGCAGAAGGCCATCGAGCGCGAAGGTCAAGAAGACTTCCACCACGGCGACTACTACGCCTACTCCAAGATCTGTACTCACATCGGTTGCCCGACCTCTCTCTATGAGGCTCAGACCAACCGAATCCTGTGTCCATGCCACCAGTCGCAGTTCGACGCTTTGCACTACGGCAAGCCGGTCTTCGGTCCGGCAGCCCGTGCACTGCCACAGCTGCCTATCACGGTGGACGACGAGGGCTACCTCGTTGCACAGGGCAACTTCATTGAGCCTGTCGGCCCGGCATTCTGGGAGCGTAAGTCATAATGAGCAATAAACTCGCCCAAATGGGCAACAATATGGATGAGCGTTATAGCGCCGCCGGTGTGCTGAGGACTCAGCTGAACAAGGTCTTCCCGACCCACTGGTCCTTCATGCTCGGTGAGATGGCGCTGTACAGCTTCATCATTCTTGTACTGACCGGTATCTACTTGGCGTTGTTCTTCGACCCTTCCATTACGAAGGTCATTTACGACGGCACCTACGCACCGTTGAACGGTGTGGAAATGTCTCGCGCTTACGCCACTGCGCTGGACATCTCTTTTGAGGTTCGTGGCGGTCTGTTTGTGCGCCAGATGCACCACTGGGCAGCCCTGCTGTTCATGATGTCCATGGTGGCTCACATGCTCCGCATCTTCTTCACCGGCGCATTCCGCCGTCCGCGTGAAGCAAACTGGATCATCGGCTGCGCACTCATCCTCCTGGGCATGATTGAGGGCTTCCTTGGTTACTCCCTGCCGGATGACCTGCTTTCCGGTGTTGGTCTGCGAATCATGTCCGCCATCATCCTCGGCCTGCCTATTATCGGCACTTGGCTGCACTGGGCAATCTTCAGCGGTGACTTCCCGTCTGACCTGATGCTGGACCGTTTCTACATCCTGCACGTTCTGGTCATTCCGGGTATCATCCTCGGCCTCATTGCTGCCCACCTGATTATGGTTTGGTTCCAGAAGCACACCCAGTTCCCGGGACCGGGCCGTGCCGAGAACAACGTCGTTGGTGTCCGCATTATGCCGGTCTTTGCTACCAAGGCAATTGGCATGGGCATGATGGTCGCCGGCGTACTTGCTCTGATGTCTGGTCTGCTGACCATCAACGCCATCTGGACGCTTGGACCATACAACCCGTCCCAGGTCTCCGCCGGTTCTCAGCCGGATATCTACATGCTGTGGACTGATGGTGTTGCCCGTGTCATGCCAGCTTGGGAGCTCTACATTGGCAACTACACCATTCCTTCCGCGTTCTGGGTTGCTCTGCTGTGTGGTCTGATGGTCGTGCTGCTAATGGCATACCCATTCTTGGAGAAGAAGTTCACCGGTGACGATGCACACCACAACCTATTGCAGCGTCCGCGCGATGTTCCTACCCGTTCCGCTATCGGCGCAGCTGCCATCGTATTCTTCTTGCTGGTCACGCTGTCCGGTGGTAACGACCACGTAGCGCACTTCTTCCAGATTTCGCTCAACGCGATGACCTGGGTTGGTCGTATCGGCTTGATTATCTTGCCTCCGATTGCATACTTCATGACCTACCGCATCTGCGTTGGTCTGCAGCGCTCCGACCGTGAGGTTCTGGAGCACGGTATCGAGACCGGTGTTATCAAGCAGATGCCGAATGGTGCCTTCATTGAGGTTCACCAGCCGCTCGGCCCGGTTGATGCCGATGGTCACCCAGTTCCCCTCGAGTACGCAGGTGCTCAGGTTCCAAAGCAGCTCAACCAGCTCGGTTTGGCGGATTCCGAGACTCAGGGCACCTTTAGCCCTGACGATGAGGCGCTCATGCACCGCGTCCATGAAATCCACTCGGATAACCACGATGAGGAAGCGGAGATGTTCCGTCGTCTCAACGAGGCTAACCGCCGCGAGGACGAGGAAAACGGCCGCATCTAAGCCCTTTTCCTGAGGATTACTCGAAACACGCTCATAGACCCACCCTGCTCCTGCTGAAGGAGCAAGGGTGGGTTTTGCGTTTTGCTGGGCCAGTACTTCTCTAGGGGCTGTTGTTTTGAGGTGTAATCCCGAAGCGCAGAAAGAGTACTGGAATGGAGCCCCTGCGCGGTGGGCGGCCTTGGAGCATTGAGGAGCAATGTTTAGACGATAAACGCGTGAGGAGGCCATGGAGTGCCTTGGCAGGCGTTCATAGCCGGGGTTGTTGTTTTCGTTTGGCGTTGTTCCTACGGGCAGTCAGGCTTCGATGCTGCTTCTAGTAGGGGCTTTCTCAAGTTCCTTGTAATAACGCCCTATTTTCTAGTCTCGCGGTGACCTTCACTATAAAAATCTGTACGCGGCGAGAGGCCGATACTGCTCGGCGATGTAGGGAGATGCGACTGCCGTGAAGGGCCTACTTTGCGGTGGAGTAGGAGGGGTCAACTTACGGCTAGATAGGGCCATCAAAGGCGTTAGTGGCTAAAGTCACAAATTAGAACTTGCTTAATTGTTGAGTGTCTGCTTTGCGAACGTGCTGCTTTGAGGAGATGTGGTCTGAGCTTCGATATTTATGCAGGTAGTGGGTTTATAAGTTCTGTTAGCGGTGGACTTATTTCCTTCTATGGGCGATAAGTCTCGTCTAGGTCAAGGGAAGGTAACGAAGCGATAACAAAGCGAAATTGGGTAGAGCGAATGGACATCGGTTGTAATGATTTCGTAACCTATTTGAGACATTGAGTTACCGCCCGAAAAGGTGCTCAATCTAAACAGAAGAATTACAGCGCCGCATCTGGCTCCTCCTACTGAGGGGCCGAGCGGAGGAAATCCTAAAGGAACGGATTTCCAACGAACGCTAGTCCCCCAGGGTCAGAGCTTCTCTTAGTAGAGAAGTAGGCGCGCAGGAAGATTTGGAGTTTTTCTCATGGCACAGCACCGTCGTCAGGGCATTAAGAACACCCGTCGAATCGCATCTACCGCAGCACTGGCTGCGACCGCAGCTGTCGTTGCGCCAGGCGTAGCACAGGCGGCAGAGGTCGTCGTACCTAATACTGACTACCGCTTCGAGGTAGCAGGTCTGGAAAACGTCCCGAACATTGACCAGGTCCCGAACATTGACCGCTACGTTCCGTCTTTGGGCCAGGTTTCTCACCAGCAGAACACCAACTACGCAGCCGCCGGCCACAAGCAGGCAGCTCCGGCACAGCAGACCGTTGGTCAGAAGGCGCTGGCAGCAGCCCGCTCCGTTATCGGCTCCCCGTACGTTTACGGCGCTGCAGGCCCGAACGCCTTCGATTGCTCCGGCCTGACCAGTTGGGCATACGCTCAGGCTGGCAAGCAGATTCCGCGTACCTCTCAGGCACAGGCCTCCGCTGGTACTCCGGTACCGCTGGATCAGCTGCAGCCGGGTGACATTATCGCTTACTACGGTGGTGCTTCCCACGTCGGCATCTACACCGGCCACGGCACCATCATTGACGCTTTGAACTCCGGTGTTCCGGTTCAGGAGCGCGACATGAACTACATGCCGATTCACTCCGCTGTCCGCTTCTAATATCTAGCGGATAGAGCCCTCCCTTCCGTGGGAGGGCTTTGTTGTGCATTAGGGGGTAAAACCCGCTATAGTTAATGCGATTTTAAAATTCTTCTTAGTCTGAGGGTCCTTACGTGTCTAAACGAGTACTTCCCGTAGCTGCAATCGTGGCAGCTCTTGCTGTGTCGTCGGTTTCTGGGATTTCGCAGGTAGTTGCGCAGGAAGCGGTGCCGCAACAGGAAAACGCCCCGGAAGATATGGACGCGTTGGTGGAGCGCGTTGGCGAGGTTGCGCGCAAGGTTTCCGCCAAGAATGAAGAAGTAAAAGAGCTAGAAATCAAGCTCGAGGAAAAACAGGCGGAAGTCTCTGATTCTGAGAGCGCAGCCGCTGAGGCGCAAACTCGGGCGGATGAGGCGAAGGGTGACGTGAACGCGCAGCAGAGCCGCGTCGATGACCTCGCTCAGTCGCGCTACCGCGGCGATTCTCGCTCCGCTGTATCGGGGGCGCTGGCTGCAGAAAATCCTGCCGATGCAGTTGAGCGCATGGGTTACCTCGGCGCGCTTTCCCGCCAAGCGCAGCGCACCCTTGATGCAAAGGCGAGCGCCGCTTCGACGGCGGAGGGAGAAAAGCACAAGGCTGCTGACGCCGCTACTAAGGTACGCGAGGAAAAGAAGGCGCTAGAAGAGCAGCGCGAGAAGCTCCTCAAGGAAAAGGAGGAGCTGGAAAAGCAGCAAGAGGACATCGAGAAGCAGGTAGACGCCCTCGATGAGCAACAGCGCCAGGCCTGGGAAGGGCAGTTCGGCGGTACCGATAAGCCTGATATGGATTTGGGCGAGGTTGCTGATGGTGCCGCTTCCGCTGCTCTGTCGAAGCTGGGTGCACCTTATGGCTGGGGCGCTGCAGGCCCAGATCAATTTGACTGCTCTGGGCTGATGTTCTGGGCGTACCAGCAGATCGGCAAGTCCATTCCACGTACGTCGCAGGCCCAGATTGCAGGCGGTACCTCGGTACCGCTGGAGGACCTACAGCCGGGCGATATTGTGGGTTATTACCCTGGTGTCACCCACGTTGGTATGTACATCGGTAATGGGCAGGTGGTCCATGCCTCTACCTATGGCGTGCCTGTTCAGGTGGTGCCGTTGAAGTCCATGCCGATTACCGGAACGGCGCGGTACTAAGTGGCCCGCGTTCTGCTGGTAACCAATGATTTTCCGCCCAAGATCGGCGGGATTCAGTCTTACCTCCGGGATTTTTTAGCAACCTTAGATCCACGCGACGTCGTGGTATTTGCCTCGACTCAGGAGTCGCCGGCGGAATTCGACGCCGCGGTGGACTACAAGGTTATCCGTTGGCCTCGCCGAGTGATGCTGCCGACGCCGGCCACAGTGCGCCGCATGCAGGAGATTATCCGCGCCGAGGGCATTGACATCGTGTGGTTCGGTGCAGCTGCGCCCCTTGCCTTGATGGGCAAGGCCGCTAAAGAGGCAGGAGCCACCCGTGTGGTTGCTACAACCCACGGACACGAGGTGGGGTGGTCGATGCTGCCCGTCGCCAGGCAGTGCCTGCGCCGCATTGGTAATCACGCCGACGTCATTACTTATATCTCTGAATACACCCTGCGTCGGTTGCGCCGAGCATTTGGGCCGAATCCGCGGTGGGAGCATTTGCCTTCCGGCGTGAGTGTAGAAGGACTTTTCCCGGCCACACCGGAGCAACGTGCAGCTGCAAAGGCTGAGTTCGGTGTCAGCGGGCCGACTATCGTGTGCATATCGCGGTTCGTACCCCGCAAAGGCCAAGATCAGCTCCTACGCGCCATGCCCTTAGTACGCGAAGAATTCCCCGATGCACAGCTACTTCTTATCGGGCGCGGGCGCTATCGCCGGGTCTTAGAAGAACTGGCGGATATCTACTGCCCGGATGCAGTGATTCAAGAAGCAGAAAGCATTGAGACTGCCTTGCACGCGGCGGATATCTTTGCCATGCCGGCGCGCACTCGCGGCGGTGGTCTGGATGTTGAGGGCTTGGGCATTGTCTACTTGGAGGCCCAAGCGTGCGGCCTGCCGGTTATTGCCGGAAACTCCGGCGGAGCACCGGAGACAGTGACGGAGGATACCGGTGTCGTCGTCAATGGCGCATCGGTGCAGGAACTGGCAGAGGCAGTAAAGTCTCTTTTGGCGAATCCACAGCGTAGGCTCAGCATGGGGCAGGCGGGGCGTCGCCATGTAGAAGCTCAGTGGACCTGGCGGATTATGGGTCAGCGATTGCGTCGTCTGATGTCCTGATGTGACCCTAACCAGGTTGTCGGTATATTCTGTTATGCATGCTTAAGAACAACTCCGCCGATCTCACTATCGGCTTTGACGTCGGTGGCACCAACGTGCGCGGTGGAGTGATCACGCGGGAGGGGGAAATTCTCGCGAGCCGTACGGTTCCCACTTCTATGGACGCCGAGCAGCTGGAAACGGACATTGTGGGTATCGTCGAGGAGCTGCGCGCTGAATATGCGGTGGATGCGGTTGGCCTCGCATTGGCGGGATTCCTGGATCCTTCGTGCCAAGTAGTGCGCTTTGCCCCGCATCTTCCATGGCGGCAAGCCCACGTGCAGGAATCGCTTTCGCGCAAGCTAGACATGCACGTGCGCTTGGAGCATGATGCAAATTCTGCTGCGTGGGGAGAATGGCGCTTTGGTGCTGGTCGTGGCGCGGAAGATTGGGTCTTTTTCGCAGTGGGAACCGGAATCGGCGCCACGCTGATGACGCATGACACCATTTACCGCGGTGCGTTCGGCACCGCACCAGAGTTTGGGCATATCGTGGTGTCTCCTAATGGGCGGCAGTGCTCGTGTGGCAAGCGTGGCTGTTTGGAGCGTTATGCCTCCGGGACTGCCTTGCCGGATACCTGCGCCGATCTGCGTGAACATTATGAGACTTCGTTGCCGGCGGAGCCTACAGGTAAAGAAATTACCCAGGCAGCGCGTAGGGGAGACCCGCTTGCTGTAGCGGTGATGGAAGACTTCAGCCGGTGGCTAGGCCAAGGCCTGTCCATTGTGGCCGATGTCCTCGATCCAGAGCTCATAGTGCTTGGCGGCGGCGTATCTCAAGACGCGGACTTGTACCTCGAAGGGGCCACCAAAGCCATGGGGCAAGATATTGTCGGGGCAGGGCATCGCCCCCTCGCACGTGTTGCCACCGCGGAATTGGGGTCTGCAGCGGGTATGATTGGCGTAGCCGATTTGGCCCGCAGCGGCCGTTAGAACGAACAAAGGACGACCTGGCGATGAAAAACAAGTGGTACTGGGCATTTAAGTACATATTCTTCGGACCTGTCCTGCGCGTATGGAATCGCCCGTGGACCGAGGGAATTGAAAAGATCCCAGCGGAAGGTCCCGCGATTTTGGTCTCGAATCACCAAGCTGTGATGGATTCTTTCTTCTTTCCTTTGGTATGCCCTCGCCAGATTACCTTTCCAGCTAAGTCGGAATATTTCACCACCCCTGGGTTCGTTGGTAGCTTGCAGAAGTGGTTTTTTACTTCGGTAGGCCAAGTCCCCATCGAGCGCGATAGTGAAGACGCTGGCGATGCCATTGTGCAAACCGCAGAAAGCATCTTGTCCCGCGGGGACCTTTTCGGTATTTACCCGGAAGGCACCCGCTCTCCGGATGGTCGCGTTTATAAGGGCCGCACCGGCATGGCGCGCATTGCGATGGAGACTAACCAGCCTGTTTTCCCCATTGCGATGATCAATTCGCGCAAAGCGAATCCCATTGGCTCGTGGATTCCTCGCCCCTTCAAGGTCGGCGTGCGGGTAGGGGACGCCATCTGGCCGCATGAGTGGGCCAAAGAGCGCGGGATGAATCCGAATGAGCATGAGACAATCCGCGCCTTTACAGATTTTGTGATGCGCAATTTGGCCGAGATGAGCGATAAGCCTTATGTTGATGTGTACGCCTCCGATGTGAAGGCTTCACTCAAAGCTGGCCATGGTTACCCCGCCGGCGCAGAATACAAGGGGAGGTAATCACTATTCCCAAGGCCCGCTTAGCTTGGCCAGATACCGCTAAAGGCGTATCCATTATTGGCGTCGTGCTACTGCACGTCACGCTGGTAGTTCCAGAAGGTGAGCTAACGTGGTTGGCTGCCCTAAACGTATGGCTGGACCCGCTCCGCCTACCCTTGTTCTTTCTCGTATCCGGCTATTTCTCTACCAAGATTTTTCGCTATTCTTTTAGCGAGCTATTTACTCGACGCCTGTGGTTTTTCCTCGTTCCCTATACGGTGTGGATGACCGTTGAACTATGGACCAAGCGCATCGAGTATCACTGGGTTTTCGGTGATCCCTATCTCCAGGTTACTGAGCTACTGTATAACCTGCTTTTGGGGCACACGATGGCTTGGTTTATTCACTCGCTCATTTTGTTCAATATATTTTTGTGGGCCGTGCGCAAGCTGCCAGCGTGGGCGGGCATAGGACTAAGTTTTGCACCGCTGCTTTTTATAGCCTGGCAGGACCACTATTTTTTCATCGGCAAGGCAATTATGTTCTTGCCCATTTTCGTGGGGGCGGCCTATTTGCGTGGGTCAATTACGCGGTTTGCCGACGCCGCCGAAGCACCCTTCAAGGCCAACTTCCGCACAGGCTCGCTATGGGTATATTGCGTGGCCATCATTAGCTACATTGCGGGCCTGTCCCTCCGCCAAACCTGGAATGCTATCGAAGGTGACGTAGCTATCCAGTGGCCACTGCCGGGCGGTGACATCCTCAGCCGGGGCGATTTAGATCTCTTGATTCGCTTTGCAGAGCAAACGCTCGAAACCCCAGCGGGTATCGTCGGTGCGGTCATCATCAGCCATATTCCGGCGCTTTCCACCTTCGTAAAGTTTGTCGGCCGGCACACGTTGCCCATTTACTTGGCCCACCCCATCGGCATGACGGTGGGATTCGGGTTCTTCATGGCCCACCGTGACTATGCGGTGAGCCTGGCCGGTGCGTGGCCCATGGAAAATACTTGGTTCTGGATTGGAGCCTGCTTTTTCTATTCGGCAGCGGCGTCGGTGGCACTTTGGGCGCTGGGCAAGGTACCTATCCTTGGGTGGACGCTGGTTCCACCGCGGATTGATAAGCGTCGGCCCGTCGTAGAGCCAATGGTAGCGAACAAAGAACCAGCAGAGCAGTAACGATGGCGTAGTCATTACCCACGATGTGCTGCCACCAGACCCAGCCTAGCTCTTGGTCATTGGCATGAGGCACGAGCCAGTGCCCGCGAGCCAGAAGCGCCAGCCACGTTAGTGCGGCAAGCCCCCAGTGGCGCCGGGCTACCAGAAGCACTCCCGCCAAAACGAGCCAGGTAAAGTGGTGCGACCACGACACCGGCGAGCACAGCAGCGAAACTGATGCGGCCAGAAGCATGAGAACTGCTTGGTTCTCCTGAGAGAGACGCTCCATGGTAAACCAGACGAGGGCAATGACGAGGAGAACAGCTACGAGCCATAGCTTTTCGGCGTGTTCTGGGGCTAGGCGGCTGAAGAATCCGCGCAGAGATTGGTTGGAGCTATAGGCAAGGCCGCCAATGCGGTTGGAATCGCGCAACGTATCGCTCCAGTACTGGATGGAGCTATGCGGATTGCAAGCAAAAGCAAGAAGACCCGCGGCTAGGAAGGAGCCTAGCGCGCTGAAAAATGCGCGCCATTCCCTGCGGACAAAAAATACGGCGAGGAATACTGCGGGGGTGAGCTTGATAGCCATTGCAATACCAGTCAGCACGCCGCGGCCACGGCTGGGGCTAAGCCAGAGGATATCCACCACCACAAGTGCGGTCAGCAAGATATTGACCTGCCCGAAGCTAAAGGTCTCCGTGATCGGCTCAGTAAGCATTGCAGCCAAAAGCGCCCAACCTGCCCAGCCAGGGCAGCGCAAAGCACGCAGAACGAGGGCTACGCAGCCCCAAAGCGCAACAAAGGAAGCGATAGATATGAGGATGCTTGCGGCGGTGAGGGGAATCCAGCTCAATGGGACAAAAAGCAGCGCCGCAAACGGCGGGTAGGTAAAGGGGAGAGAGACATCGCGATTGCTGCCGACTAGATAGTCCTTGGCATATAAGTCGCTGCCAAAGCCGGCGCCGCCTTCGCGGTAAACATCGAGGTCAATGTGGTAGTAGGTGGAGAAATGGCCGGAGAAAAGCTCCGGAATATCAATCAGCCACCAAAGGGCCACGAGGGCAGATAGGTACAAGGGAAATGCAGTAAACCACACAGATTTCTTCACGCCAGAAGTGTACAACCGTCTCTTTAAGGGGCCAATTTACCGCCCCGGATAAGGCGACGCTAGGCTTGGGAGACGTGCGCTACTTCTATGACACCGAATTTATCGAAGATGGACAGACCATTGAATTGGTCTCCATCGGCATCGTCGGTGAGAATGGCAGCGAGTACTACGCTGTGTCTACGGATTTTGATCCGGCAAAGGCCAATTCTTGGGTAAAAGATAATGTATTAGCCAAGTTGCCCAGCCCCCGGGATCCAGTGTGGAAGCCTTTAGAGACCATTCGCACGGAGGTCTTTGAATTCCTGACCCAAAGTTCCACTCCGGTAGAGCTGTGGGCGTGGGTGGGGGCCTACGATCACGTGGTTTTGGCGCAGTTGTGGGGAGATATGGCCGGGCTGCCTAGGCGGATGCCGCGCTATACCCGCGAGCTCAAGCAGTACTGGGAGTTTGCAGGGCGCCCAAGCCTGCCCGCCGTGCCAAAGGGCAACCATGATGCGCTTGTCGACGCCCGCCATAACCTCGCCAAGTTCCGTGCCTGCGCCCAAGTGCTTCCGCTCTCTAAGGGCAATAGAATCAATATCTAGAATTTAACTAACGCGCTATAGGTCCTTAATGGTTAAATAGCAGTGTGAGTTGGACAGTAGATATTCCGCAAGGCGTTCTCCCGGACCTTCCACCATTGCCTGAGGGCATCGAGGAAGTCTTCCAAGACGTCATCAAGCGTGATGCAAAGCAGCAGCCAAGCTGGGATCCCTCCCAGGCTAATAACGTGCGCAAAATTCTCGAATCCGTGCCTCCTATCGTGGTTGCGCCCGAGATTGAAGCGCTCAAGAAGAAGCTGGCAGACGTTGCCCTAGGCAAGGCTTTTTTGCTGCAAGGCGGCGACTGTGCAGAAACGTTTGAGTCAAATACCGAGCCGCATATCCGTGGCAATGTGAAAACGCTGCTGCAGATGGCCGTGGTGTTGACCTATGGTGCCTCGGTTCCCGTGGTGAAACTGGGCCGCATCGCCGGCCAGTACGCCAAGCCGCGTTCCTCTGATACGGATTCCAACGGTCTGTTGAACTACCGCGGTGACATTGTCAATGGCGTGGAGCCGAGCGAGGAGGCTCGCCGTCACGACCCCGCCCGCATGATCCGCGCCTACGCAAACTCTTCGGCGGCAATGAACCTGGTACGTTCGCTAACCTCGTCTGGGACTGCGGATCTCTACCGCCTGCATGAGTGGAACCGTGAGTTCGTGCGTAAATCTCGCGCTGGTGCTCGCTACCAGGACCTGGCCCGTGAGATCGAAAACGGTCTGAACTTTATGAATGCCTGCGGCGTGCACGATGACACCTTGCGCTCTGCCGATATCTACTGCTCGCACGAAGCATTGCTGAAGGACTACGAGCGCTCCATGCTGCGCTTGGGCTTGGATAATAACGGCGATACCAAGCTCTACGATCTTTCGGCCCACCAAGTATGGATTGGTGAGCGCACTCGTGGTATCGAGGATTTCCACGTGAATTTTGCGGCGATGATTGGCAACCCAGTGGGCATCAAGCTGGGGCCAGGGGTAACCCCGGAGCAGGCCGTGGAGTACGCGGAAAGGCTTGACCCGAACCGTGAACCTGGTCGCCTGACCATGATTTCGCGCATGGGCCACGATAAGGTCCGCAGCGTTCTACCTGCCATCGTGAAGGCAGTGGAAGACTCAGGCCACAAGGTGGTTTGGCAGTCCGATCCGATGCACGGCAATACCTTCACCGCATCCAACGGTTATAAGACTCGCCACTTTGACAAGATTGTGGACGAGGTCCAAGGCTTCTTTGAGGTCCACCGTGAACTGGGCACCCATCCGGGTGGCGTGCACCTCGAGTTCACCGGTGAAGACGTCACCGAGTGCCTAGGCGGTGCCGAGGACATCACCGACGTGGACCTGCCGGGCCGCTATGAGTCTGCCGTAGATCCGCGCTTGAATACACAGCAATCGCTAG
The DNA here is from genome assembly GCF_046717765.1 of Corynebacterium sp. LaCa117. Classification (NCBI taxonomy): domain Bacteria; kingdom Bacillati; phylum Actinomycetota; class Actinomycetes; order Mycobacteriales; family Corynebacteriaceae; genus Corynebacterium; species Corynebacterium sp. LaCa117. The sequence goes on from NZ_CP177102.1 coordinate 915,199, forward strand.
AGCTGTCCTTCCTCATTGCGGAGATGCTGCGTAACTAAATCCACAGGTTCGGCGTCATGCCATAAAGCGAAGAACCGAACCACCACCCGCCGATCGCCACCGCGCCAACAGCAATCGCTACCACTAGTAGGAAAAGAACTAGTGAAAGCGGATTGCGGTTGGTCAGCGGACGCTCGGCGGGTTCTTCTTGTGCGCTGTGGACCGGTTGCTCAGGGACAGACGCCGGCACCGGTGGTGGCGCAGATGCGGCTGCCGGGGCAAACGGTTCGAGGGGGGACTCGGCCGTGGAATATGGCTGCGGCTGCGGCTGCGGCCCTGGAGCGGCCCCCGCCTGAGGCATATCCAGTTTTGTTTCAAAACTAAGGCGCTGCGGCGGGATGACTTCTGTCGGGCCACCGTCAAGATGTTCCGTTTCGTCCTGCGAGATGCTGCGGGTGGGCTCAAAGATTTCGGTGGCTCCTGTGCCAGAAAAATCCGTAGGAGCCTGTGCCGTGCGCGCCGCGGCAGCGTTTCTCGGCACGGGGATGGTCACGTCCGGGAGATCGAGCTCTCGGCAGACATCATCGAGCGCTTCAAGAAACTCGCCGGCGTCGGAGAAGCGCTCACGGGGATCACGGGCGGTGGCGGTGGCCACGAGGGCGTCGACAAGCTTGGGCACACCAGAGATACGCGACGACGGCGCGGGGACGTCGGAATTTAAGCGGGCCGTGGCATGCGCCATGGGAGTATCGCCAGAAAAGGGAACGGTGCCGGTAAGAAGCTCGAAGAGGACGATACCGGCTGAATATACATCTGAGGCCGGGGTAATTTCCTCACCTGTTACTTGCTCTGGCGCAAGGTAGGACACGGTGCCCACAATCATGTTTGTCGTGGCTTCGGCATTGGTGGCGCGCACCAGCCCAAAATCGCCCACCTTTACTCGGTGGTGGGAGGTAATAAGCACATTATCGGGTTTGATGTCGCGGTGGATGAGCCCGGTGGAATGCATCTCCTCTAGGCCGCGGAGAACATTGCGCAGGGTAGAGGTGGCCGCCTGCACCGGGAAGGGGCCGCCTTCGGCCAGAAGCTCGCGCAGCGTACCACCGTCGATGAGTTCCATGATGAGGTAGATGGGTTCACCATCGGCCGAAAAGTCGTGAATAGCCACGAGGTTGGGATGCTGCAAACGGGCCATGGCGCGGGCCTCGCGCGAAAAGCGCTTGATAAAGACTGGGTCATCGGAATAGCGCTCGTCCATGACCTTGGCCGCGACCGCTCGCCCAAGCCGCATGTCCACGCAGCGATAGACGGTAGACATGCCACCGCGGGCAATGGGGCGATCGATGCGGTAACGGTTTTCCAGCACGTCACCAATTTCCAACCTAGTCATGCTTCCCAGTATGGCTGATCCTCTAGCCCGCGTTAAAGTAGAGAACGTGACTAATGCAGAAAAATCCCTAGATACCTTGCTCGCTAACGAAGAACTGCTCAGCATGCAGCAAGTAGCAGAAAAGCTAGACCTGCCCATTACGCGCGCCTATGACTTGCTGCAGGACCGAAAGTTCATCGCCTGGGATTCCCCAGAAGGAAAGCGGGTGCCGCTGGCCTTCTTCAATGACAAAGGTGTCATCGCCAAGCATGTGACCGCGGCGATTACCGTATTGACCGACGGCGGCTATAAGGACACCGAAATCTTCAAGCACCTCTTTACTGAGGATGATTCACTGCCGGGCCGCCCCATCGATGCCCTGCATGGTCACCTCGCCCGCGAGGTTATCCGGCGTGCTCAGGCTGCCGCTTTTTAGGCACGCCTTCAAATATCCACTGAATGGCAAACCATGCCACCACGATCATCCCGATGACCCAGAACCAGTTGTAGAGCTGGTGATTACCATCGCCGGAGAAAGAGACGCCGATAAACAGGGCCACGCCGGAGGCGAATTTAATAAGCCATAATGGCGGCCGGAAGGTGCCCATCAGGGTAAAGATGGAGGCGTAATACCACGGCAAGGTCACGGCATTGAAGATAAAGGCGACCTGGTAGGCGGCCGCGGTGCCCATGACAGCGTCGCGGTCGTCCTTGCGGTATAGCCACCACACCGCCACCAGTCCGATGAGCATGCAGGCCATTGCGATACTGCGCAAGACAGCCAGGATGGCGTTATAGGAAGCATCCGGCATAAAGATTTGCACGGCGGGGAAGATTACATCAGTGGCTAGGGTTGGCCCCGCAAGCGGGTTGATCACCTTGGAATTGCCGCTTACCTGAGACAACCAGCCCCAAGACGTTCCCGAAATCCATGTGATGAGGGCTACCGCAGCGATGATTTCTACCAGCGCAATAAGGCCAGAAAGCACAAAGACGGATAGGGATCGCCACTTGCTAGAGCCTTTGGGCGCGTAGTAGTGAAGCATCATCCATACAATGAAAGGTGCCGCAATGACGGCAGTGGCCTTCATCGCCACTGCAGTGCCTACGAGGAGGAGGGCGGCGTGGAAATGCCTGTTCAAAGCTGCTAGCAGCCCGATAGATACGAGACCCACCATGAGAGATTCATTGTGCATGCCGCCGATGAGGTGCAAGATAATGACTGGGTTTGCCACGCCGAGCCACAAAGCTACCGCCGGATCAGCGCCGAGTTTCGAAGCGATGCGGGGGATAGACCAAGCGATGGTGATAAAACCTAATAGGGAAAGAACCTTATACGCGGCGACACCTGCGGTGACGTTGTCACCCACCAAGCCAGTGACCAATTCACCTATCCATAAATGAAGGGGGCCATAGGGCGTGGTGGTATTGCGCCAGTCCTGGGAAACCTCAAGAAGGAAGGGGCCTGGATTGACAGCAGCACCTTCGGTATAAGGATCGAAGCCGTCGCGGACCATTGCGCCCTGCATGAGATAGGAATAAACATCGCGCGAAGCCAGGGGACCGGCAAATACAAGGGGAGTGACCCAGGCAAAGAGGATGCGCTGGATATCGCGTAAGCCGCCCTTGGGGCGAGGGTTAGTAAGCTGCGGGCGAATAATGGTGCGCCCAGCGAGTACCCAAGCCGCAGCTAAGAGGAAAATGCCCACCCAGTACAGCGCAAGACCGAGATTGCGCCCGTGACCATAAGACAAGAAGCCAATATTTAGCGCCTCGAGGAGCCCGCCGCGGTTCCGGGTAGCGCCGCCGGAGAATGAGGCAAACAGCAAAATACAGGATGCCGATAACCCCAGTGGTAGCGCGCGCGGAATGGGAAAGGAGTACGTCTTTGACACGGTAAAACCTACTTGTGGCGAGCCGTGGCCTTGATTGCCAACTGCTCTAGGGTTTCGGTTACCGCGGGATCTACTCGTGCGGCGCGCAGGTGCTGCAAACCGGATTGCGTCAGTGCTTCGATGCGGCGCTCAATCTCTTCCGGTGCGCCCGAATCAGCGATAATCTGCGCTAAGCGCGATAGCTCCTGGGGATCTGAGGTGTGACCGATGAGCTTGCGTAGGGTGGCCGCAGCCTGCGGGTCGGATTCATCCGCGCGACGAAGCGCTAGCGCCAAAAGCTCGGTGCGTTTTCCTTCGCGCAGATCATCACCGGCAGGTTTGCCGGTTACGGCGGGATCGCCAAAGACACCCAATTGATCGTCGCGCAACTGGTAGGCAATGCCGATATCTTGCCCGTAGCCGCGGAAGGCTGCGATAAGTTCTTCGCTAGCACCGGCAATCGAGGCACCCAAGTGCAATGGGCGTTCAATGGTATAGGCGGCCGTTTTATAGCGGTTGACGGAATTGGCAAGCTCTACGGATTCAGAACCGGCCGCCTCCAAAGAGATATCTAAAAGTTGTCCGCCAATGACTTCAGTTCGCATGCCGCGCCACGCGCTGCGAGCTCGGTGTAAAGCTGCCGCACTAAGACCGGAGTCCTGGAACATGTCCTCCGCATACACCAGCGCTAGATCGCCGACCAAGATTGCTACGGACGTGCCAAAAAATTCTGGGTCCCCCAAGTATCCCGACTCGCGGTGCAGCTTTTCGACGCCTCGGTGCACCGTAGGATTGCCGCGCCGGGTATTTGAAGCATCGATAATGTCGTCATGAATGAGCGCACATGCCTGGATAAATTCCAGGGAGGCGGACGCGCGGAGCATGGCCTCCGGGTCTTCTTCTCCGCGACCAGCAGCGAGGTAGCCTGCCCAGGCATAGGTGGGGCGCACCCGCTTGCCGCCGTCAAGCACGAAGGATTCCAAAAAGCTCACGGCCTTAGTTACAGGGGCACCAATTGCGGCCCCCTGCTCTCGGCGTTGATCAAGAAAGGTAGCGAGTTCTTCGCGTACCGCACCGGGAATGTCCGCCAGCTCAGGAATATTTTGCATAGTCACATCCCACACGATACCGCCTAGAGCACATAAGAAATAACAGGGGTTTACAGCGGCAGCCTAGCGCCCAAGATGGCAAAAGGGCGGGCATCGGCGGGGTAGAGGTGATTACGGAGGACATCGAAAAAACCGGCGGACCTATAGAGGCGGAAGGCACCGTTGTCCTCGTTTGGTACTTCAGGCGTGGACAATAGGGCATAACGCGCCGGGGCATTCCATAACAATCCCCCTAAGAGCTTTTTACCCAGGCCGTGTCCCTGGTATTGCGGCAATACGTGGATCTCCGCCAATTCGTAGTAGTTGCGTACGATGTCCCACTGCTCTTCAGTGGGACCGCCTTGCAAACGTAGCCCGCGACGAAGCTCAGCGTCCCACCAGCTATCCGGAGAACCTAGAAACCCATAGGACACCCCAACGATGCCGTCGTCCTGGGTGGCTATCTGCGCGCTGAATCCAGGGCGCGTCAAGTCACGTCGCCAGCTGGAGATGCGGCTGTGCACGATGGCGGGGTTGTAGTTCATTGCCTCGATATGGATTTCAACCAATTGAGGGGCCAGTAAGGAAAACTCCGGCGGGGTTAGGCGGCGAATTTCAAAGCTCACAGTATCTATGACACCAGAAGTCTGGCCCAGAGGCGGACAGTGGGGCGAACTCTGTCTTTCGGACGCGGTGTTAAAAAGTCGAACAATCGGCCTTATAGAACCTTGTGCGCAGGTTATACCCTTGTCTAATTCGAACAGGTGCACTATTCTTAAGGGTGAAATGTCCGGCGGCTTCCTTAGGGTCAATGGGCAAAACCAACGACGTTATTTATTTAGTTAAGGACAAAGGCAATGGCACAGATTATTTCGGCAACGCGTACCCGTTCTAATGGCCGGGCGGGCGGCAAGCGAGCGCGGTTCCTCTTTCAGGCTCGAGAATTATTGGATGCCGCACGCGGTTATGCGGCTGAGGGGAGGTTCGATCAAGCTTTAGAGGTGGCGTACCAATCGGCCCTTCGCACCGCGGGGGCGCGGGTAGCTGCATCGGCGGTGGCTCGACGTCGCCGCCTCCCCTCTAGCGCATGGGACCGGCTAGCGCTCGTAGGTGTGGAGGAAAAGTGGTGGGCTGAATCTTTTAAGGGCTATTCGCGTACCCGCGCTCGCGTAGCATCGGGCTTGGATGAAGTCCCGGGCGAGGATTTTGTCTACGGTCTTATGCAGCGTGCTGCACAGTTCTTGGATGAAAGTGAGTTAGAGACTTCTTTTGGCTCTTTTGCTGCGTAGTCACTGCGTGGGGGCGCTCACTACCTTTTAGGGAACATACTGATTATTCTGGGCGTTAGTATAAGTAGAACTATTGCCGCCCGAAGCCCAATCCCTAGTTGGAGGAACAGTGTCTCTTTCTGAACAGGAGCAGCGTACGCTCCGTGAAATTGAGGAATCGTTACTTGCTGATGATCCTAAGTTTGGCGCTTCCGTTTCTGAGCCTGCGTCGTTCGGTGGCTCTGGCGGCGCGGTAACCCTGCGTGGTGTAGCACTCGTTGTTGTCGGTCTATGCATGCTCATTGGCGGTGTTGCCCTCGCGCAACAGAGTCTGTGGTTTATTGCGCTTTCCATTGCGGGCTTTTTAGTGATGTTTGCCGCTGGTGTGTGGATGCTGCGCGGTGATGGCTCCGGCTATTCGGTGAAGAAGCGTGATTCTGGTGCCCGTGCAAAGAAGTCTGCCGCCCGTAGGGGCGGAGTCAGCGATAAGCTGGAGGAAAACTTCCGCCGCCGTTTTGAGGGGCGTTAGCGCTTCTCATTTTCAAGCTCACCCCGGTCGACCTAGTAAAGGTTGACCGGGGATTTTTTGTATCCAACCAAAAATCCCCACTTTGCCCCACCGGAGAAGCATTCGGTGGGCTGTTGTGGGGCAGCTTTCCCGTTAGCCCAGTCAAAACGCCTCGATAACACAGGATATGGGGGAGGTGAAGGAATCGGGGCGCATTATATTGGTGTTACGGGTGGGGTGTAAGGGGTGGCTGTAATGGGCTGTCAAGGCCTTTTAGGGGATTTCTTCCCACCGAAAAAACTGCTATCTAGCTGCAGAAAATTGTGGGCTAACTGAAGGACACGCGATAATAAGTGGGTTAGGTGGGGGAAAGTGGGGTAGAGTGGGGCGCAGCGGAGGAAAGAGGGGCTTCAACGTCTCGATTCTGAAGTGAGAGAATCCGGAGTTTTCGAGTAAGGAAGGTGGATACCGGGATGTTTCTCGGAACCTACACTCCGAAGCTCGATGACAAAGGACGTCTTACGCTTCCGGCAAAGTTTCGCGATGAACTCGCGGGTGGCCTTATGGTCACCAAGGGGCAGGACCACTCGTTGGCCGTGTACCCACGGGAGGAGTTTGCGGCACGAGCACGGAAGGCAGCGGCGGTTTCTCGAACCAACCCAGAAGCACGCGCTTTCATTCGCAACTTGGCAGCAAGTGCGGACGAACAGCGACCGGACGGGCATGGTCGAATCACGTTGTCCGCGGGGCATCGGGAGTACGCGAACCTGTCCAAGGAATGCGTTGTGGTTGGCTCTGTGGACTTTCTCGAAATTTGGGACGCGGCCGCGTGGGCCGAGTACCAGTCGCAAACTGAAGATGCTTATTCGGCCGCAGATGCCGATGACGTACTGGCGGGCTTGCTCTAAGCCTGCACAAGAGTGCGTGTAAGGACTCTGTCCGAGGCGGATGATTCTGGTGTACTTCCCCGATATCAGAAACCTGCCTCGGACAGGGCCCTATACGCACTCGCATGCTTTCCACCACTGGAAGTCCGAGATTCGAAGAAAGGGGGTTGCGGGGAGACATGGCTATTGAAAACCTAAATTATGACGTGGCTGATAATCACGGCCATGTGCCTGTCATGCGCGAGCGCATGGCCGATCTCCTGCGCCCCCAAGTAGAAGCGGCGGGGGATAAAGCCGTGCTTGTTGATGCCACCTTGGGCGCCGGCGGCCACACCCGCTATTTTCTAGAAGCTTTCCCCAACGTCCGGGTGATTGGCGTAGACCGCGATCGGCAGGCGTTGCGCAACGCAACCGAACGTTTAGCGCCTTATGGCGATCGCTTTATCGGCGTCAACGCTCGCTTTGATGAGTTGGGCAGTGCCATTGCGGAAGGCGAGGGCTATAACTTTGATCTGGCCCGCAGCGTTGGCCTTGCCGGAGCCCTCTTTGACCTTGGCGTTTCTTCAATGCAGCTCGATCAGGCGGATCGCGGATTCGCGTACAAGACGGATGCACCGCTGGATATGCGTATGGATCCCTCGCAGGGGATTACTGCGGCGGATGTGCTCAATACCTATTCGCACGGTGATTTGGCTCGGATCCTCAAGACCTATGGCGATGAGCGTTTTGCCGGGAAAATTGCCTCGGCTGTACTGAAGGAGCGCGATAAGGAGCCTTTTACTAACTCCGCGCGCTTAGTTGAGCTGCTTTACGACGCCATTCCGGCCGCGACCCGGCGTACAGGGGGACACCCCGCGAAGCGCACCTTTCAAGCCTTGCGCGTCGAGGTCAATCGCGAGTTGGAGGCTATCGAAAATGTGCTGCCGGTTATTACCCAAGCACTATCGGTAGGCGGCCGTGCCGTATTCATGAGCTACCAGTCCTTGGAAGACCGCATCGTGAAGGCGGCCTTTAAAGAATTGACCACGTCTACAACTCCGGCCGGACTGCCAATGGACCTTCCTGGCACCGCGCCGAAGTTCACAATCGTGACGCGAGGCGCGGAAAAGGCCTCCGAAGAGGAGATTGCGGAAAATTCCCGGGCCGCGTCGGTGCGTGTTCGTGCCATCGAAAGGCTCGAGGGAATGCCAGAATTTCTACCGCCGGGAGGCAGGCCATGAGCACAATCCCACGTCGAAACCACCTAAAGACTGACAGCCGCGACAGAGAGGCCACTCGCACCATGGGCGCCAGCCGAGACTTCACCACCGGAATCGATACCGGAGCCCCGACGGCGCTGCGTGAGCGTCCCAGCACGAAGCGTGCCCCGAGCCGCACCCGGGTGCCGCACCGCAGCCGCAGCACGAACCGCCTGGGATCGAAGCAGGTTGTTAGCTTCCGCGGCCGGCAGCTGCAGCCGCAGACTAAGAAGAGCGGGCTGTTTGCCCGCCTGTCTGTCATCGCGCTTACGCTTCTCATCGTCGGCGTAGCTGTGGCAATGTGGCTGTCCGGTTTGTCTACCAAGCAAACCTTTGCCATCCAGCAGCTCACCGTTCAGGATTCCCAACTGGATAACCAGATTGAAACCCTCAACCGTGATGCAGAAAATCTCAGCTCTTCTGCGGACATTGCGCGCCGTGCGGATGAGATGGGCATGGCCATTCCTAAGCAGCCAGGTATTGCGGAAGTCGGCGGCGATGGAAAGATCGTCGATAAGCGCGAAGGCACCCCGGATACGGAAAAGCTTATTGACGTCAACGGAGAACCTATCCGCCCCGGCCAGGCTTCCAGTGACCCGAAGGATACTGAAGGCCTCTCGGATTCCTTAAACGCCGTGCCGCAAGGCCAACAGCGCACCACCCGCGGCGGTGATGACGGGAATACCGGCGCCGCGCAGGACAACGCGCGCCCCAACCTTCCCGCACGTGCGCCGTACGCCAGCCGCGCCGAGTAGCCGGAGTAGCTAGGGAAGAATATTCGGTGAAAATGATGATGCTCGCGCGTGGTGGCGCGGGCATTCTGACTTTTGTAGGGCACAATCAATACACGCAAGAAATTGTGGCGGAAATAGGGAAGGTGACATTGGACTGTGACTACGCCAAGTAGGGCTAGGCGCCGCCCGCGCCGCACCACCAGCTCCGCGGTGCCGCAAAAGAAGCTGATGCGCAAGCGTCTGCGCATTATCGTCTCCGTGGTGCTCGTGGCGATGGTTGTCCTAGTCGGCCGCCTAGCCTGGGTGCAGCTCGTATGGGGTCCGGACCTTTCCGCCAAGGCCGTAACCCAGCGCGAGCGCGTCTATATTGAGCCAGCCCGTAGGGGAGAGATTTTAGACCGCGACGGCCAGCGCTTGGCTTATACGATGAAGTCTCGGTCCTTGACCGTCTCACCTACTCGTCTGCGCGATGAGCTAAAAGACAAGGCCGAAATCGAGGCCCAGAATGACGGCTCGACTGAGGGCATGGACGATAAGAAGCTCGAAAGCTTCCTCAACCAGAAAATGGAGGAGACCCTCAAAGACATGGCGGAGGGAATCCCGAAGATGATTGAGGATTCGGGAGCTTCGACCTCCAAGGTGGAAAAGGAAGACATTCTTAATAAGCTCAAGGCCGATACCCAATACGAGGTATTGGTGCGCAATGTCGATCCGGATGTAGCCGTAGAGATTTCCAATAAGTACCACGGAGTGGCAGCGGACCGGCAAGACATTCGCCAGTACCCCAATGGCGCTATTGGGGAAAATGTCGTGGGCAAGGTATCCATGGATGGCCATGGCCAATTTGGCTTCGAGGCCGCGCGCGATACGGAACTAACCGGCATTGACGGCCAATCAACCGAGGACGTATCCGCGGATGGCCAGGTTATCCCGGGCACGCTCCGTGATGTCGTTGACACCGTTGATGGCCGCGATGTCACCCTCACCCTCGATCTGGATCTGCAGACTTATGTGCAGCAAAAGCTGGAGAAGGCCAAGGCCAACTCCAAGGCTTCTGGCGCGGAGGCTGTGGTCCTTGATGCTGCGACTGGCCAGGTCCTCGCCATGGCCAATACCGATACCGTAGATCCCAACAAGAATATTGAGGATCAGCTCGATGAGGGCAAAGACTTTGAAAACCACAGCGTCTCGCACCCCTACGAGCCAGGCTCTGTAGCCAAGGTGGTTACCGCTGCCGCGGCATTGCAAGAGGGAGTGACCACCCCGGACGAGGTGCACCAGGTTCCGGGATCCATCGATATGGCGGGTGTGACCGTTAACGATGCGTGGCAGCACGGCACCGAGCCCTACACAACGACCGGCATCTTTGGTAAATCCTCCAACGTGGGCACCTTGATGCTTGCCGATAAATTGGGCCAAGAAAAATACGCGAAGTACTTGGAAAAGTTTGGTTTGGGTAATACCACCGGCGTAGAGCTACCGAATGAATCTGCCGGTAGCGTGCCGGACCTGGAGCAATGGTCCGGCGGCACCTTCGCCAACCTGCCCATTGGTCAGGGCCAGTCCTGGACCACCTTGCAGATGGCGAGCGTGTACCAAACATTGGCAAATGGCGGCGAGCGCATCGAGCCGCGCATCATTGATTCTGAGAAGGGGCCAGACGGCAAGGAAGAAAAGCTGGAGGAGCCGAAAAAGACCCAGGTGATAAGCCCTGAAACCGCCAAGACAACGGTGGATATGTTCCGGGCCGTCTTCCAAGACGATGACGCTGGCCTGCAAAATGGCACGGCCGGTAATGCGCAACTCAAGGGTTATCAGCTCTCTGGCAAGACTGGTACAGCTCAAAAGGTCGATCCGAATACCGGGGCCTATTCGAACTCCGCCTATTGGATCACCTTTGCCGGTATCGCACCGGCCGATGATCCGCGCTTCGTCGTTGCCGTCATGTTGGATGAACCCAAATCCGGTGTGGAGGACAATGGAGGCGGCGGCCAATCGGCGGCGCCGATTTTCCGAGACATCGCCTCCTGGCTGCTCAACCGTGACAATATTCCGACTTCGAAACCAGCACCGCGGCTGACCCTGCGGGCACAATAGGAGCTTAGTATGACCGTTTCATTGGATACTCTCGCCCAGCTTTCTGGCGGGCGCGTCATTGGTGATGCCTCCGTGGAGGTCTCCGCGTGCGGGCTGGATTCTTCCCGTCTGCCTGAGGGCGCGCTCTTTGCCGCCCTGCCGGGTACCCGTGCACACGGCGCGCAGTTCGCCCGCGATACTAAGGCTGCGGCTGTGCTTACCGACGCCGACGGACTCGACCTGCTCAGCCAGGCCCAAGAGACCCGCCCCATTGTGGTGGTGGACGATATTCGTGCCGTGCTCGGTCCGATTTCCGCTGAAATTTATGGCCACCCCACCCGGGAACTGACGGTCATTGGCGTCACCGGTACCTCCGGCAAAACCACCACGAGCTACCTGCTTGAAGCTGGCCTGCTCCATGCTGGGCATTCCGTGGGGCTTATCGGTACCACCGGTACTCGTATTAACCGCACTCCGGTTCCTACCTCGCTTACTACTCCCGAGGCACCTACCTTGCAAGAGCTATTCGCGCGCATGAAAAGCGAGGGCGTCACCCACGTGGTGATGGAGGTATCTTCGCATGCACTGGAGTTGGGGCGTGTTCGCGGAACCCGGTTTGCCGTGGGCGGGTTTACGAATTTAAGCCAGGATCACCTGGATTTTCACCCCACCATGGAGGACTACTTCGAAGCTAAGGCCAAGCTCTTTGCTGGGGAACAGGCGGCCGAGCAGGCTGTAATCTGCCTCGATGATGAGTGGGGCGGGCGCATGCGCGGCGTCGCCGAGAGCGCTGGCCACCCCGTAACCACGGTGGCCACTCAGGGGGCTGCGGCCACGATTTCTGCGCACCAAACCGCCACCGAGGCTACTGGCGCCCAAAAGGTCGCCTTGAACTATGACGGTGCCGATTTCTCCTTCCGGCTGCCGCTGCCTGGCGAGTTCAATATCGCCAATGCCTGTTTGGCGCTTGGGATGGCCGTAGCGGTAGGAGAGGATCCGGCGGCGTTCCTCTCGGGCGTGGAAAAGGTCGCCGTTCCCGGCCGTATGGAGCGCATCGACCGCGGCCAAGACTTCGTGGCCGTGGTGGACTATGCCCATAAGCCGGCAGCTATCGCCGCGGTGCTTGATACTCTGCGCGGCCAACTAGAAGGAACCAAGGGGCGCGTCGGCATCGTCGTCGGCGCCGGCGGAGACCGTGATAGCTCAAAACGCCCCATCATGGGCGCTGCCGCGGCCACCCGCGCTGACCTAACTGTGGTCACCGATGACAACCCACGCTCAGAGGATCCCGCCACTATTCGTGCTGCGGTGATGGACGGCGCACGCGAAGCCGCGCCCCAGGGCGATATTCGTGAGGTAGGTTCTCGTGCCCGTGCCATCGATGAAGTCGTTGACTGGGCCGAGCCAGGCGATGCCGTCATTGTCGTCGGCAAGGGCCACGAGGTGGGCCAACTTGTTAACGGGAAAACCTTGCACTTTGATGACCGCGAAGAAATGGCACGCGCCATCGAGGAGAAACTGGCCGGAACCCTACAGCGCGATACCCTTAGGGATGCGAAGGAGTAGTCATGATTCCACTTTCTATTGCCGATATTGCCGAAATCACCGGGGGCAGCCTCGATTGCGTTTCCGACCCAGACCAGCGCGTTACCGGGTTCATCGAATTCGATTCCCGGAAGGTAACCAAAGGTGGGTTGTTTCTTGCCCTGCCCGGCGCCCGAGTGGACGGCCACGACTATGCGGAAAAGGCCATTGAGCAGGGCGCAGTAGCGGTGCTGGCTGCGCGGCCGGTCGGCGTTCCGGCGGTCGTCGTCAAGCCTCAAGGCCGCGTTACCGGTGATGCTGCGAACGCAGATATCTATGCTCACGACGAGGACGGCTCCGCCGCTGCGGTTGTCCAGGCGCTGTCCGATATTGCCAGGGAAGTCACCCGCCGCCTGACCGCGGAGCAGGGCCTAGAGATAGTCGGTGTGACCGGCTCAGCCGGAAAGACCTCCACCAAGGACCTGCTGGCCACTATTTTCCGCGCAGAGGGCGATACCGTTGCCCCTCCTGGTTCCTTTAATAACGAGGTCGGTCTGCCCTATACCGCTTTGCGCTGTGATGAGCACACTCGCTTCCTTGTTGCCGAAATGTCTGCCCGCGGAATTGGCCATATCCGCCATCTGACATCTATTACCGCACCCACCGTGGGCGTAGTGCTCAACGTGGGCACCGCTCACCTAGGCGAGTTTGGCTCGCGTGAAAACATCGCCCAGGCCAAAGGCGAGCTTGTGGAGGCCCTGCCCTCGGCCGCTGAGGGCGGGGTCGCTGTGCTCAATGCCGATGATCCCTTTGTCGCCGGCATGGCACCGCGCACCTCAGCAAAGGTCGTTTACTACTCGGCAAATAAGCCGCCGGCTGCCGACGCCCAGTACTACGCCAGCGAAATCCAGCTCGATGATGTGGCCCGCCCCTCGTTCGTGCTGCATGCGCCGGGCACTGACCCGCTTCCAGTAAAACTGCAGGTCTTTGGCCGGCACCAAGTATCCAATGCTTTGGCAGCGGCGGCCGCAGCCATTGAATCCGGCATGGACCCGCAGGTGGTAGCCAGCGCGCTATCGGGGCACCAAAATGCCTCCGAACACCGCATGGACGTGCGCACCCGCCGCGATGGAGTCACCACCATCGATGACTCCTACAATGCCAATCCCGATTCCATGCACGCGGCGATTGCCGCGCTGGCCTATACCTCAGCCGCTCGTCCGGATGCCCGTGCCATCGCCGTGCTCGGTGAGATGGGAGAACTCGGCGGGGAAGCGGTGGCTGCCCACCGTGCATTGGGCGAGGTCCTTTCCAAATACCACGTTGGCTACCTCGTGGCCGTGGGAGATAACGAGAATATGAGGGCGATGGTCGAGGCCGCACGGGCGCAGGGTATAAATACTACTATCAGCCCGGATGTTGACACCGCTGCGGCGGCGGTCGAAAACATCATTAGGGTAGCGCCTGCCGGCATTGAAGACTGGGCGGAGCGCGAGGCCAAAGACGTTGTCCTCATCAAATCATCGAATGCCCAGCGCCTGTGGCGCGTGGCAGAAAAGCTCAATCGCCGTTAGTCCTCAGTACAAGGAGAAAGACCTCTAGCAATGACTCAGATCATTATCGCGGGCATCCTCAGCTTCCTCGTCGCGATTTTTACCACTCCCATGTTGGTCCGCTATTTTTCCGGCGTAGGCAAGGGGCAGGAAATCCGCGAGGACGGGCCACAGCTGCACCTACGCAAGCGCGGCACCCCAACCATGGGCGGACTGGCGATTTTGCTCGCCATCACTGTGGCCTACCTTGTGGTGGGCATTTACGCCCGCGTGACGGGCAACGGTGGCTTTAGCCCCTCCGGTCTCTTGGTCTACTTCCTCACCATGGGCTTGGGCGGACTGGGCTTTGCCGATGACTTCATCAAGCTGTTTAAAAAGCGTAACCTCGGCCTCAATAAGACCGCCAAGCTGGTAGGTCAACTAGCCGTCGCGCTTATCTTCGGCATCTTGGCACTGCAGTTCCCAGATGCACACGGTTTGACCCCAGCGTCTACAAACCTGTCCTTCGTCCGCGATTTTGACACCTTCGATATCGCCGTGGGCGGCGCCATTATCGGCACCATCGTTTTCTTGGTCTTTCTTTATCTACTCATCGCGGCGTGGTCGAATGCCGTAAACCTCACCGACGGCCTCGACGGCTTGGCCGCCGGCACTACTGCGATGGTCATGGGAGCCTACGCACTCATTTCCTTCTGGCAGTTCCGCAACTCTTGCGCTGTGTCGCCTGCGGCGGGGTGCTATGAGGTCCGTGACCCACTCGACCTCGCCGTGCTGGCTGCAGCTGGCCTGGGCGGTTGCTTGGGCTTTTTGTGGTGGAATGCCGCACCGGCGAAAATCTTTATGGGCGATACCGGCTCGCTCGCTCTCGGTGGTCTCGTCGCTGGCCTGTCCGTGACCACCCGTACCGAGCTGCTCATGATCATCATCGGCGCCATCTTCGTTATTGAGACGGTCTCCGTGGTTATCCAGATCATCGTCTTCCGCAGCACCGGAAAGCGCTTTTTCCGCATGGCGCCCATCCACCACCACTTTGAAAACGGTGGCTGGGCAGAGACCGCCGTGGTCACCCGCTTTTGGTTGCTCAGCGCCATGGCCGCCATTGCCGGCGTATGCATCTTTTATGGTGACTGGCTGTCCGCGGTCGGTTTTAGTTCTTAAGACTCACGCCTTCTAGCTTTATCGAGGAAAGAGGAAAACAGATGACCGAGTTGCCATCCTCCTTGCGCGGTCGCGTGCTCGTGGCTGGGGCGGGAGTATCCGGGCGCGGTTGCGTCGCTATGCTCACCAGACTCGGCGTGGATACTACCGTGGCAGATTCCAACGAAGCTGCTCTAGAGGCGTTGGCGGAGGACTACGGCGTAGCTACGGTTTCCGTTGACTCCGCCGCCCAAAGCGAGTTTGACCTCGTGATTACCTCGCCCGGCTGGCGTCCCGATTCGCCTTTGTTGGTTGCTTTTCAGAACGCTGGGGTAGAGGTGATCGGCGATGTGGAGCTTGCCTATCGCTTGGACCGATCCGGCGTCTTCGGGGCACCGCGCACCTGGCTAGTGGTCACCGGAACCAACGGCAAAACCACCACCACCGGAATGTTGGCCCAGATTATGCAGGCCGATGCCGAGCGCACCGGCAAGCGCGCACTGGCGGTGGGCAATATTGGCGTTTCGCTTTTCGACGCCCTCACCGCCACCCCTCGCGTCGACGTCCTTTGTGCCGAGCTTTCTTCTTTCCAGCTGCACTGGTCTAGCCAGTTGCGCCCAGATGTGGGCGTGCTGTTGAACTTGGCAGAAGACCACCTCGATTGGCATGGCTCGTTCGACGCTTATGCGCAGGCCAAAGCCAAGGTGCTCGACGGCCAGGCCGCCGTCGTGGGTAAGGACGATGCCGCGGCGGTGCGCTACGCCGAGAATACAGCTAATCTATACGGCTTTACCGCCGCTGAACCTGCAGAGGGAGAGGTGGGAGTAAGCGCCGGCCGCCTTGTCTCCCGGCTCACCCAGGAGCGGGAGGACCTCGCTTCCGCCGAGGGTATCGAGCCCGCTGGCTTGGCAGGAGTCTTGGACGCTGCGGCCGCAGCAAGCGTCGCGCGCTTGGCAGGCGCTAGCCCGCGCTCCATCGCGCAGGGGCTGGCAGCGTATACCGTCGCCGGGCACCGTGGCGCTGTGATTCATGAGTATTCCGGCATCAGTTTCATCGATAACTCCAAGGCCACCAACCCACACGCAGCGGATGCGGCGCTAAAAGGGCTCAATTCCGTTGTATGGATTGCCGGCGGGCAGTTGAAGGGGGCGGAGGTAGACGGGCTCGTCGCCAAGCACGCCGCCCAGATCAAGGCCGCGGTAGTTCTCGGCGCGGATAGGCAAGAAATCGCCCAGGCACTGGCCGAACACGCACCACATGCACCGGTAGACGTTATCGAAAGCAACGAGCCTGCCGCGGCCATGAATGCAGCGGTGGATGCTGCACTGCAACACGCCGAAGCCGGGGATACCGTCCTTTTGGCACCGGCTGCGGCATCGTTGGATATGTATACCGGCATGGCTCAACGCGGTGACTTCTTTGCCGCAGCCGCGCGGGAGCTCACCCGCGACTAGAGCTAGATATTGAAGATCAGGAGAACATATGACGGCCACCTCCCAGCAGCGCCCGCGCTCCAAGAGCTTTGGCGACCGCGTTCGTGAGCTGCGCGAGCAAGCCCGCCAGCAGGCCGGCCTGGATTATCAGCTGTTGCGCTTTATCATTTTCACGCTCGTGGGCATTGGTGTGCTCATGGTCTTTTCCTCTTCAATGGCCACGTCATTGACCGAGGACGGCGGCGTGTGGAACCAGGCGCTACGGCAGTGCGTCATGGTGTTTTTTGGTCTCCTTGCCTTTTGGCTGGGCCTGCAGGTCTCGCCACATACGTTGCGCAAATGCGTGCCGTGGATTGTGGGCCTTTCTATTATTTTGCTCATTGCGGTGCTTATCCCCGGTGTAGGCACCGGCCGTGAAGAGGTGGGTTCGCAGTCGTGGATTTACCTCGGTCCGTTTTCCTTGCAGCCTTCGGAACTCGCGCGCATTGCCGTAGGCATGTTTGGTGCGAGCGTCCTGGCTGACAAGGAACACAAATCCATGAAGCTTTCTGACCCCTTCATGATGTATTCCTTTATTTCTGCAGGAATGTTTTTGCTTATCGTCGGTCAAGGGGACATGGGCATGGCGTTGTCCTTCGCCATCGTGGTGGTCTTTACCCTCATTTTCGCCGGCGTTGACTGGAGAGTCCCCGCAACGATTGGCGTTGCCGCGGTCTTGGGGTTGATCGGGATTTTCTTGAAAGGTGGTTTCCGCTCGAATCGCTTCCACACCTATTTCGACGCCTTGTTGGGCAATATCTCCGATACTCAAGGCACTGGTTTCCAGTCTTACCAGGGCTTCCTCTCGCTTGCCGACGGCGGCTTCTGGGGCGTTGGCATCGGCCAATCCCGCGCCAAGTGGTTCTACCTGCCAGAGGCGAAGAATGACTTTATTTACGCCATCGTGGGCGAGGAGCTTGGCTGGTGGGGCGGCGCGCTCGTTATCTTCCTCTTTGCCGCTTTAGGGTATGTGGGCCTGCGCACCGCGATGCGGGCACAGAATCAGTTCCAATCTTTGCTCGCCGCCTCGTTGACCATCGGTGTGGTTACCCAGGCCTTCGTCAATATTGGCTATGTCATTGGCCTGTTGCCAGTGACCGGTATTCAGCTGCCCATGATCTCCGCCGGCGGTACCGCGGCGATTATCACCATCGGTTCGATGGGCGTGCTGTGCAATGTAGCGCGCCACGAGCCGATGCAGATTTCCGCAATGCAGAACTTTGGCCGCCCGTTTTTTGATCGCCTCTTTTTCATCGGCGAGCCGCAGCCGGTATCTAAGCCGAAAAAGAAGCAGCGGGGGCGTCACGCCCGCCCGCAGGAGCCGCGCTCCCGTGTGCGCGAAGAGCAATTTGGTCGCCCGGTGACTGGAAGCGGCCGCCGCTATCCGCGCGCCGAGCGCCGCTATCGATAGGTGGCGCTGGTAGCCTTTAGGCTATGAATTCCACGCCTATTTCCGTCGTCATTGCTGGTGGCGGCACTGCCGGACACATTGAACCCGCCCTTGCCGTGGGCGAAGCTTTGCGTGAGCGCCACGGCGCTCGCATCACCGCTCTCGGTACCGAAAAGGGCCTTGAGCGCGATATCATTCCCGCCCGAGGCGTGGACCTTAAACTGATTACCCCCGTGCCGATTCCGCGCAAAATCAACGCGCAGCTTTTCAAGCTACCGTTTAACCTCTCCCGCGCGGTGAGGGAGGCCAAGCAGGTACTCAAGGACGTCGAAGCAGACGTTGTCTTTGGCACCGGCGGCTACGTGGCCGGCCCAGCCTATATTGCTGCGCGTTCCCTCGGGATTCCGTTCTACGTTTTGGAAACCAATGCCTTAGCCGGAATCGCCAATAAACTCGGCGTGAAAATGGGCGGCATCGGCCTCAACGCCCACCCAGAGTCCGGAATGTCGGGTGAGGTCGTGGGCATCCCCGTGCGCCCGAGCTTGGCGGAGGACCCGGACGGGACCCTTGCTGCAGGCGCGCGCACCAAGTGGAACTTGGCCGAGCTCCCCACCGTCCTCATTACCGGCGGCTCCCAAGGCGCAGCCAGCATCAACCGCGCGGTTGCTGGGGCAGTGGAAGACCTAGCCAAGGACTTTCAGCTCCTGCATGCTTATGGCAAGAAGAATGACGAGCCCGCAGCACATCCGAACTACGCTGCTTTGCCGTATATCGAGGATATGGGCTCGGCCCTTGCGGTAGCCGATCTCGTCGTATGCCGCTCCGGTGCTATGACCGTTGCCGAAGTATCTGCCGCAGGGCTGCCAGCGATTTACGTGCCGTTGCCGCATGGTAACGGTGAACAAGCGCTCAATTCCCGTGAAGTGGTCGAGGCGGGCGCTGCCATCCAGATTCCCGATGCGGAGCTGACCCCTGAGCGTCTTATCTCTGAGGTGCGCGGCATTCTCGATGACCCTAAACGTCTAGCATCAATGACGCATGCCGCCGCCCATGCCAGCGCCGGCGACGTGGCCAATACCATCGCAGACCGCATCGCTGCCCGCGTGTCCGAGGCTGAAACCGCCGCCGGAAGGAAGGAAAAGTAAATGACTGATCCCGCACACTACGATCTCCGCCGCGTTCACCTTATCGGCATTGGTGGCTCTGGCATGTCGGGGCTGGCGCGAATTCTTGCTACGCGCGGCGCCGTGGTTACCGGTTCCGATGTAAAAGACTCCACCCCGGTGGAGGTGCTGCGCACCATGGGCGCGAAGGTCGCCATCGGGCACGCTGCCGAAAACCTGCGCCTATCGGGTGAACTGCCGACCGTCGTGGTGACTTCCTTCGCTGCCATTCCGCAAGACAATCCGGAGCTAGTAGCCGCGCAGGAAAACGATATCCCCGTCATCCGCCGCTCCGATTTGCTCGCCGCATTGATGGAAGGCCACAAGCAGGTATTGCTAGCCGGCACGCACGGCAAAACGTCCACTACGTCGATGACCGTGAGTGCGATGCAACACGCAGGTCTCGATCCTTCCTTTGCCATCGGCGGCCAGCTCAATCGCGCGGGCACCAACGCCCACGGCGGCACCGGTGAGGCCTTTGTCGCCGAGGCGGATGAATCCGATGCCTCCCTGCTGCGCTACAGCCCCGATGTTGCGGTGCTTACGACCATCGAGCCCGATCACCTCGACTTCTTCCACAGCGAGGAGGCTTACTTCAAGGTCTTCGATGACTTTGCTAGCCTGGTCACCCCAGATACCGGCTATCTTGTTGTCTGCGCCGAGGATGAGCACGCCGCCCAAGCAGGCGAGCGTGCGCAGGAGCGCGGTATCAACGTCGTGGCCTATGGCACAGCGGACAAGTCTTTTACCTCTACCGTGCCGCTGGCCGCTGAGCTGGAACGCGAGGAGACCACCGCTGAGGGGATGGACACCACCGTAAAGGTTAACCTTCCTGGCATCTCTGAAACTGTGCGCTACGAGCTGCAGATCCCGGGACACCACATGGTGCTTAACTCGATGGGCGCCTTGTTGGCTGGTGTGCTCTCCGGTGGCGCCCCGGCTGCCATTGCTGAGGGATTGGCTGATTTTAGCGGTGTGCGCCGGCGCTTTGAGTACCGGGGGAGCGTCGACAAGCAGGGCAAGCCCGTGCGCGTCTTTGATGACTATGCGCACCATCCCACCGAGGTTGCTGCAGTTCTGCGCGCCGCCCGGGCAAAGGTTGAGGCCGAAGGCCACGGCGGGCGTGTCATCGCCTGCTTCCAGCCGCACCTGTACTCGCGCACCATGGAATTTGACGCCGAGTTTGCCCAAGCGCTCTCGCTTGCCGACGCCGCCGTAGTCCTCGACATTTACGGCGCGCGCGAACAACCCGTGGAGGGAATTACCTCCCGCATCATTACCGATAAGATGCCAAGCGACATGCAGGTCGTCTTCGAACCAGATTTTTCTGCCGCTGCCCGCGACGTTGTTTCGCTCGTAGAACCTGGCGATGTCGTGTTAACCATCGGTGCTGGCTCGGTAACTATGGTCGCGGCAGAAATTCTCGATGAATTGCGGGCGAGCTAGTGCGCGTATCCACCAAGCTCATTGCCGGGATCAGTGCAGCTGTCGTTGTCGTAGCCTTGATCATTGCCGCCGTAGTATGGACGGTGCCCATCTTAAAGGTCCGCCATTTTCAGGTGGAAGGTACCCAGCAGCTTGATGCCGCGCAGGTAGAGGAGGCCGCTGGGGTTGCCGAAGGAGAAAACCTCCTGCGCGTAGATGCTGGCAAGGCAGCCTCCGGTGTTGCTGGATTGGAGTGGGTTGATTCGGTAACTGTCTCGCGCGATTTTCCCTCCACCTTGACTATCAATGTGGACGAACACAAGGCTGTGGCTTTTGTAAAGCGCGATAATAAGCCTTTCCTGATTGATGATAAGGGCGAGGAATTTACCTCCGCGGAGCCTCCCGCCGGCGCGGTTGAAGTCACTGGTTCTGTTGATAGCGGCTCCCGCCAAACCCAAGACGCGGTGCGCGCGATCGCTGCGTTATCGGATGATGTGCGCAACCAAGTAGGAACCCTTGATGTGGCCGATGAATACTCGCTCATCTTTACCACTAAGGATGGCCGCCGCGTCTTTTGGGGCGCGAGCGACTCCAATGATGATGACAAGGCGCGTGCCTTTGCCACCGTGTTGAAGATGGAAGGTCGCGAGTGGAATATTTCCAACCCTGAGTTGGTCACCACCCGCGGATAGGGGACGGGTGCCCCCCGTACGCATTTTTTTACCCTTCTGTGGCCCCTGCAGCGCCGCTTAAGCGCGTGCGCTGCAGGGGCCTTTTTCTCTGGCACCAATGTGGGGCGGATGGTGCGGGTGTGACTAACAAAACCGCAGGTGAACAACCCTAAAGTGCAACTTGAGGGTCTCGACACGCGCAAAATGTGCGTGAAAATTACACGGCTGTCGTTAAAGATGGAAAGGAACGCGATTCGCCTTCGGCGGACCGCATTACATTCCTCGTTTAATGCACGTGCAGACTTAAAGTAGCGAAAGGTGAGACCAACTCACATGATCTCTTCCAATAACAATCTCGCGGATATCAAGGTCGTCGGCGTCGGCGGTGGCGGCGTCAACGCCGTCAACCGCATGATCGAAGAAGGCCTCAAGGGCGTTCAGTTCGTCGCCATCAACACTGACTCTCAGGCCCTCATCTTCTCTGATGCCGATACCAAGCTGGACATCGGCCGCGAGGCCACCCGTGGCCTCGGTGCCGGCGCTAACCCTGAGGTGGGCAAGACCTCCGCAGAAGATCACAAGTCCGAAATTGAAGACGCCCTGCAGGGGTCCGATATGGTCTTCGTGACTGCCGGCGAAGGCGGCGGTACCGGTACCGGTGCCGCTCCGGTTGTAGCATCCATCGCGAAGAAGATGGGTGCGCTGACCGTGGGTGTTGTCACCCGCCCATTCAAGTTCGAGGGAGCACGCCGTACCCGCCAGGCTATGGCCGGCATCGAAGAGCTGCGTGAGGTATGCGACACGCTTATCGTTATCCCGAACGACCGCCTGATGCAGCTCGGTGGGGAAGAGCTTTCCATTGTCGAGGCTTTCCGCGCCGCCGATGAGGTGCTGCACAATGGTGTGCAGGGTATTACCAATCTGATCACCATCCCCGGCATGATCAACGTCGACTTTGCCGACGTCCGCTCCGTCATGTCCGACGCCGGCTCTGCCCTGATGGGCATCGGGTCTGCCCGCGGCGATAATCGCGCCATGACCGCTGCCGAGCAGGCCATTAATTCCCCGCTATTGGAATCGACGATGGAAGGCGCCAAGGGCGTGCTGTTGTCCATCGCCGGCGGCTCCGACCTTGGCCTGCACGAGGTTAATGCCGCGGCTTCCATGGTGGAGGAGCGCGCTGACGAAGACGTCAACCTCATCTTCGGTACCATCATCGATGACACCTTGGGTGATGAAATCCGTATCACCATCATTGCCACCGGCTTTGACGCCGAGGCCAATATGACCCAGGCTGCTCCACAACCGCAGAAGCAGCAGGAACAGCGCAAGCCGGGGTCCCTTTTTGATAATCGCCAGCGCGCGGCCGCAGAGCCCGTCACCCCGGCTCCGGCACAGCCTGGTGTGGCCGAGCCGGTACAAGATGACTACTCCCCGCGCCACTCCTACGAGCCGCGTGCCGGCCAGGAGCGGGAGCGCTACACCCCAGAGCGCCCTGCCGAGGAGCGCCGCCCAGAATCTACCGGTCTGTTCACCAACTCTGACCGTTTCTCCCGCGAGGAGCGTCGCGATGACTACCGTCTGTCTCGCCCATCCCAGCGCCGCGATGATGATGGCGACGACGATCTGGACGTGCCTTCCTTCATGCGCTAAGCGCAAAGCGCTACGCTGGTGTGCATGCCAGTAAACGAGGAACATCGCACCAAACGCCCCGTCCGCATGGTCTTTACCAGCCGTGCCGGCGGGGCGTCTGCTATTCCATATGACTCTTTTAACCTAGGGCACCATGTCGGCGATGACCCCGCCGCGGTTGTCGCAAACCGCGACCGCTTAAAGCGCGTGACCGGCGTGGACGATATCGTGTGGATGGAACAACTACACACCAATACAGTCACCGTTATCGATGGTCCACAGGATGAACCTGTGCCAGCCACCGACGCGATTGTCACCACGCAGCGCCGCCTTGGGCTGGGAGTCCTTGTTGCAGATTGCACGCCGGTTCTGCTTGTCGACGTCGCCGCTGGTGTCATCGCCGCCGCCCACGCTGGCCGCTTGGGCGCCCGCAACGGCATCATCGTCAATACCGTGCGCGAAATGGAGAAACTCGGCGCTCAGCCCGAGCGCATCCAGGTGGTTATGGGACCAGCTGCCTCCGGCAAAAACTACGAGGTGCCGAAAGAGATGGCTGAGGATGTGGAACGTCGGCTGCCCGGTTCGCAGACGCGGACGTCGAAAGGAACCTGGGGAATTGACGTTCGCGCAGGTTTGATCCGCCAGCTCATGGGCCTCGGCATCACCGCGATTGAATCCGATCCGCGCTGCACAATTGAAGACGAAGACTTCTTTTCCTATCGCCGCGAAGGCACGACCGGCCGCCAGGCCGGGCTGATCTGGTTGGAGGCTAACTAATGGCAGACCGTAAAGCACAGCTTCGAGAAAATCTCGCCGCTACTCGAGCCGAAATTGAACGGCTATCTGCACAAGCAGACCGCAAGCCCCCGCAGCTACTGCCGGTGACGAAGTTTCATCCAGCTGCGGATATCGCCCTACTGGCTGAACTCGGGGTTAGTGACGTTGCCGAAAATCGGGAGCAAGAAGCTCGCGCCAAAGCGGCTGAACTGCCACAGCTGCGCTTCCATATGATCGGCCAGATCCAGACCAAAAAGGCCAATCACGTGGCTCGTTGGGCGGCCAGCGTTCATTCGCTTGATTCCCTCAAACTCGCCCAAGCTTTGGAACGGGGCGTCGCCTCGGCAAAGGAACGAGGGGAACGCGAGAGCGACCTGCCGGTCTTTGTCCAAGTGTCTGCCGATGGCGATGACGCTCGCGGAGGCGTTTCTCGCCACGCGCTCGACGAGCTCGTCGAAGCAGTAGAAGGAAGTGAACACCTCGACTTCGCTGGCCTCATGGTAGTCCCGCCCCTCGACGCCGATGCGGGCGAGGTCTTTCGCGGTGTGCGCGATGAGGTCGACCGGCTATCTGCCGCGTTGAAGCGCCCGCTGAAATTGTCTGCTGGAATGAGCGCGGACATGGCCGAAGCAATTGCTGCGGGCAGCGATATCGTGCGTGTCGGAACCAGTATCATGGGGCCGCGGCCAGTAGGTTGAAAGCATTGCAAAAGCGCATTTCACAGCGTGAATCACATGAGTCACACTAGACACATTTTGCGCGTTTAGACTTGTACAAATTTAGGTCAGAGGGAGACCCAAAAATGTCATTCATTGATAAGACGAAGGATTTCTTCGGGCTGGGCCCGGTGGACATCGAAGAAGACGATGCCTACTACAGCGAGGAGCCGCGTTATTCCGAAAATGCCTCCTCCGCCTACGCCCCGCGCCGTGCTCCGCAGTCTTATGAGACTGCTCCGGTGAAAGAAGAGTTTGTGCCGACCATCGTGGCTATTTCGCTGACGTCTTTCAATGACGCCGCCAAGGTGGGCGAGCCTTTCCGCGACGGCGACGCAGTGGTCTTTGAACTTACCGACGCCGACAAGGCCACCGCAAAGCGCTTCATCGACTTCGCTGCCGGTCTCTGCTTCGGCTTGGAAGGGCGCATGCTTAACCTCACCAAGGGATTGGATACCGAGCGCAAGGTCTTTTCTATCGTGCCGAAGTCTGCGGACATCGCTAGGCACGAGCTCGAGCGCGCCGCTGGCCTGCGCTAAAGCAGTAAGTTTTTCTTGACCCCCGTGGGGTGCCGATTGGGCACCTGCGGGGGTCTATTAGATAGGCTCGGTTATTGTGACACAACTCGGAATTATTCTTATCCTGCTCGTGCGGATTTATACGTGGGTTCTCATCGCTCGCATCATCATTGAGATGATTCAATCCTTCTCGCGGCAGTTTAACCCGCCACGTTGGTTTATGGTTGTGGCGGAGCCACTGTTTGTAATTACGGATCCGCCGGTAAAGGCGCTGCGCCGTTTGATCCCGCCGCTCCAGATGGGCGGGGTGGCCCTCGACGTATCGGTGCTCGTGCTATTTATTTTGCTTTCGATACTTACACGAATCTTGCAAATCGTATTTTTCGGTTAGCGCCCCCGTCGCCTCGCAACCTGTGGTAAACGTTGAGACTCGGCGGGGCGTCGATTATTGTGGTCGTTTGGTTACGATAAATCGCGATAACCCGTATTATGAACCACATGTACCTTTGTGGGGAAGGTTTAGTTAGACCTGAACCGCAGCTCCTAAGGCCCTGGAACCTCCGGGGTTGTATCAACCTGAAGGGGAAGAGAAGACATGCCACTGTCACCAGCTGATGTTCACAACGTCGCGTTCAGCAAGCCGCCCATTGGCAAGCGCGGCTACAACGAAGACGAGGTGGATCAGTTCCTCGACCTCGTAGAGGATGCGCTTGCCCAGCTGCAGGATGAGAACGAAGATCTACAGGCACAGGTCAGCGATCTCAATTCTCAGGCCAAGGCGGGCGCTGGCGCCGGTGCTGCTGGTACCGCAACGGCAGCCTCCGCTCGTACCGATGAGGCTGCACTGCGCAAGGAGATTGAGGCCAAGCTGCGCGCCGAGTACGAAACCAAGCTGGCGGACTCCAAGTCCGAGCTGTCCCGTGCTAAGGAAGAAACCAAGAAGGCACGCGAGCAGGTAAAGGCAGCCCAAGCTGAGGCTTCCAAGGCACAGGAGACCGGCTCTGCCGCCGCTTCCGCTTCTGCAGACCTGAAGGCCGCCCGCGATGAGGCAGCACAGGCAAAGAGGGAAGCTGAGGCAGCTCGTGCGGAGGCTGCGCAGGCAAAGAAGGACCTTGAGGCTTCCAAGAAGGAAAATGATGAGCTGAAGAAGTCCGCTTCCGCAGCTGGTTCTTCCAAGGCCGGCGTTGCAGCTGCAGGCCTTGCAGGCGCTGGTGCAGCTCAGACTGCAGATGGTCTGGCTACCCCAGAAACCCACATGCAGGCCGCTCGCGTTCTGGGTCTGGCACAGGAGATGGCAGACCGCCTGACCTCCGAGGCTCGTGCGGAGTCCGAGTCCATGCTGTCGGAGGCACGCACCGCCGCCGAGAAGCAGCTGACCGACGCAGACTCTCGTTCCAAGGCGCAGCTTGCCGACGCCCAGAAGAAGTACGATGCCCAGCTGCAGGACGCGGATTCCCGCTCCAAGAAGCTGGTGTCTGACGCCGAGGCTAAGGCAAAGCAGACCGAGTCCGATGCGTCCTCCCGTGCTGAGGCACAAATCCGTCAGGCTGAGGAGAAGGCTGCTTCCTTGCAGGCCGATGCTGAGCGCAAGCACACCGAGGTTATGAACACGGTCAAGCAGCAGCAGACCGCACTGGAGGCTCGTATCTCCGAGCTGCGCACCTTCGAACGCGAGTACCGCACTCGCCTGAAGACCCTGCTCGAGTCTCAGCTGGAAGAGCTGGCTACTCGCGGCACCGCCGCACCGAACGGCGAAGCTGGCAATAACTAAGCCACCGCGTTCTCTTTAGCGTCCCCGCCACCGCCGCGGGGGCGCTATTGTTGTTTTAGACCGTCGTGCCCTATCCCGCCCTGACCGAAAGGAACCATCGTGCTTGTTGCCGCCTTAGTTCTCGCCCTCGTGGCATTCGTAGCCTTGGTCAATTTCGTCATCTCGGGTGCCGACTGGTCGCTGTATATCGTCTTCGCTGCCGCTGGCCTCGGTCTGGTGTGCTTTATTCTGGATTGGGCGCATAAGCATCGCAGCGATAAAGCCCGGGCAGCACAACACCTTGAGCAAGATTCCTTGCGCGAGGCTTTACGCGAGAACTAAAATGGCACGCCAAAAAGGCGCTCGAGGCGCCTTATTTCGCGGTCTTGTCTTAGCAGTCAGGGGGCTGCCACCGAATCTGTCCATTCGTGCGGCTAAGTCGCCCGCGTAGCGGTGGGGCATTGGGATCGTCATCGTTGGCTCCATTGTGGTAGGCGCAGGCTGTGGATAAGTTTGCGATATTGGTCAATCCACCGTGTAGCCAGGGTTCTAAATGGTGAATTTGGCATTCGTCGGCGGGCTTAGCGCACCGCGGCCACGGGCACACAGGATTTTCTGCACCCGCCATCAATCGCTGCTTAGCATTGGCGAAGCGCTCCGTGCGATACAGGTTTACCGCGCCTTCGTAGGGGCTGACTAGCGTGATGAGTCCATGTTCCTTTAACGTGCGGCGCAAGTATTGCGCACCCGAAAGCGTTGCCCCGTTTGTCATCTGCAGGGTGATTTCCTCACCGTCACCGTTGACGATGCGTACGTAATCTTCCAGCCGCACGATGACATTGGTTACTACGGTGCTCCGTTGCGCGCTATCGTCCCCGAAGAAGGTATCTTCCACCACATCTAGCGGCTTTTTATTCTGGTTTTCTACCGCTGCGTGCAAATCCGCGATAAACGAAGACGAGCCATCGATCGCAAGCGTCCACGGAGCATCTTTGCGTCGGATGATGCGCACGCCCGGTTTCACAGTGCGCTTTTTCTTCGGGACTTTGGACTGAGCCAGCTTCTCCAGCGCCCCTGCTGTGGCCTTGGTGGTGCAGAGTTGTTCGCGGAGAACCCAGGCGTCGAAAAGCGTAGGCATTTTCCGCGCATACTTTTCTATGATGGATAAGGCAACAATGGAATGCCCATTGTGCTGGGCGCCTTCGATAGCGCGGCGACGTTTCCCCGTGAACTTGGTCGAGCCGCAGTATGCTTCCTTTAACAAGGCCAGCTCGCGGGCAGTCTTTTCGGCAGCGCCCCGCGCACAGAGGTCGTCCTCAGACATGCCTGCGCACCCAAGGACGATGTCCATCCCAGGTGCCATGGCTGCGAGGTAAGTATCTAGCGCGTTCACGACTCACAATTTATTGCCCCGCGCAAGCCCCCACAAGGGAAAATTTTTAGCCTGTGGATAACTTATTGTGCACGAAGATTCTGGGGCGCTATACTTTGTGCTACATGCAGTGATCCGGCCATCACCGGGGAGCAATTCAGAAGAACAGCCAGTGCGGCCTAGTAGAACTGAACGGGTGGGACCGTCAACTCCTTCACCGAAACGAAGCGGAGCCTTCTGGCTCAAGCAGGGTGGTACCGCGAGCCTGACAGGCGCGTCCCTGCACCGAGTGATGAGTGAAGGATTGTAATGGCGAAAAAGATTTACCCCAAGGTTGATATGACCGGAGGCTCAAGTCGCTTCCCGGATATGGAGGAGGAAGTTCAGAAGTACTGGAAGCAGGATGATACCTTCCAGGCTTCGCTAGAAAAGACAAAGGATTGCCCAGAATACATCTTCTATGATGGCCCTCCCTTTGCTAATGGTTTGCCGCACTATGGTCACCTGTTGACCGGTTATGTAAAAGATATCGTTCCGCGCTATCGCACCATGGCAGGCAACTACGTGCCTCGTGTCTTCGGCTGGGATACCCACGGTCTGCCCGCCGAGCTGGAAGCGGAAAAGCAGCTGGGTATTACTGATAAAGCGCAGATCGAGGACATGGGCTTGGAAAAGTTCAATGAATACTGCGCTAAGTCCGTGTTGGAATACACCGATGAGTGGGAAGATTACGTCAACCGCCAGGCCCGCTGGGTGGATTTTGATAACGGCTACAAGACCATGGACATCAACTACATGGAATCGGTCATGTGGGCGTTCAAGGAGCTTTATGACAAAGGCCTGATCTACAAGGGATTCCGCGTCCTTCCTTACTCTTGGGCAGAGCATACTTCTCTATCCAACCAGGAGACCCGACTGGATGATTCCTATAAGATGCGCCAGGATCCGACCCTGACGGTTACCTTCCCTGTGGAGGGCGCTCGTGAGGGAAGCGCGGCAGAAAAGACGCTGGCGGAGCACCCCGCGATTGCCGACGCCTCCTTTCTCGCCTGGACCACCACCCCCTGGACCTTGCCTTCTAATGAGGCTTTGGCGGTTCACCCGCAGGTTACCTACGTGCTCTTTAAAGCCACCGAGGGTGATTTCGCTGGCCGTACCTTCATCATGGCGGAAAACCTGCTGGCTACCTTGGAAAAGGAACTAGGTGAGGCCGAGGTACTGGAGACCTTTACCGGCGCGCAGCTCGAGGGCTTTACCTATGAGCCGATCTTTGGTTTTTTCCCGGATTTGCGCAATGCATATCAAGTATTGGTTGCTGATTACGTCACCACCGAGGATGGCACCGGCGTGGTTCACCAGGCTCCGGCGTTTGGTGAAGACGATATGAATACCACTAACCAGTACGATATCGAGCTGGTTATCCCAGTGGACGAGGACGGCAAGTTCACCTCGCAGGTACCGCCGTATGAGGGACAGCTGGTTTTTGATGCCAATAAGGGCATCATCAAGGACTTGAAGGCTGCTGGGCGAGTGGTGCGGCACGTGACCATCGAACACTCCTACCCGCATTCGTGGCGCTCGGGTGAGCCGCTTATCTACATGGCTCTGCCAGCTTGGTTCGTGAAGGTAACCGAGTTCCGCGATCGCATGGTGGAGCTCAACCACAATGAGATCGAGTGGCTGCCGGAGCACATTCGGGACGGTCAGTTTGGCAAGTGGCTCGAGGGTGCGCGCGACTGGAATATCTCGCGTACGCGCTACTGGGGTGCGCCTATCCCGGTGTGGATGTCCGATGATGACAATTACCCACGCATGGATGTCTACGGCTCCTTGGATGAGCTGGAGCGTGACTTCGGCGTCCGCCCGGAGTCCCTGCACCGCCCGCACATCGACGAGTTGGTGCGCCCGAATCCGGACGATCCGACCGGCAAGTCTATGATGCGCCGCGTGCCGGACGTATTGGACTGCTGGTTCGAGTCCGGCTCGATGCCGTTCGCGCAGAAGCACTACCCCTTCGAGAATAAAGAGTGGTTTGAAACCCACTCGCCGTCTGACTTCATCGTGGAGTACTCCGGTCAAACGCGTGGCTGGTTCTATGTGATGCACGCGTTGTCCACCGCGCTGTTTGATCGTCCGGCGTATAAGAAGGTCGTAGCCCACGGCATCGTGCTAGGCAACGATGGCCTCAAGATGTCCAAGTCCAAGGGCAATTATCCAAACGTCAATGAAGTCTTTGACCGCGACGGTTCGGATGCCATGCGCTGGTTCCTGATGTCTTCGCCTATCCTGCGCGGTGGCAACCTCATCGTGACCGAGCAGGGCATCCGCGAGGGCGTGCGCCAGGCTATTTTGCCTATTTGGAACGCCTATACGTTCCTGCAGCTCTACGCGGAAAAGGAAGCCAAGTTCGACACCAGCTCCACGCATGTTTTGGACCGCTATATCTTGGCCAAGACCCACGATGTCGTGGCCAATGTAGACGCAGCGCTTGCCGATACCGATATCGCTACGGCAACCGAAGAGGTGCGCCTGTTCGCAGACGTTTTGACCAACTGGTACGTACGTCGCTCGCGCGAGCGTTTCTGGGAAGGCGAAGATGCCCACCCTGAGGCTTTCAATACCTTGTACACCGTGTTGGAAACCGTGACTCGCGTGGTCGCGCCACTTTTGCCGCACGTGGCGGAAGTTATCTACCGCGGGCTAACCGGCGAGCGTTCCGTCCACTTGGCGGATTTCCCGCAGGCCGCGGATTACCCAGCCGATGCAGATCTGGTGTCTGCGATGGATGCGACCCGTGCGGTGGCCTCGGCGGCATCGTCGGTGCGCAAGGCCAATAAACTGCGCAACCGGTTGCCGCTGCCGAAGCTGACGGTGGCTCTTGAAAGGGCACAGCGTTTGGCGGACTTTGCCGATATCATTCGCGACGAGGTCAACGTTAAGGAAGTTGAGCTTACCGATGACGTCGATTCGGTGGGCACCTTCCAGGTAGTCTGCAACGCCAAGGTCGCTGGTCCGCGCCTGGGTAAGGACGTGCAGCGCGCCATCAAGAACCTCAAGGCGGGCAACTATGAGCGCCGCGGCGATGAGGTAGTAGTTGACGGCGATATCGTGCTTGGTCCGGATGAGTACACCGAGCGCCTGCAGGCGGCGAACCCGAAGTCGACCGCGCGTATCGAAGGCCTCGACGGCCTTGTGGTACTCGATACCCAGGTGACCGAAGAGCTCGAGGCCGAAGGCTGGGCGGCGGACGTTATCCGTGGCCTCCAGGATGCCCGCAAGGCTTCTGGGTTCGAGGTCTCGGATCGCATCGCGGCCGTACTTTCCGTACCGGAGGAGAAAAAGGCATGGGCCGAGCGTCACGCCGACCATATCGCCGGTGAAGTGCTCGCGACCGATTTCCAAGTGACCACCGAGGCGCTCGATGGTGCCGACGCGCATGAGGTGGTGAAGGGGGTTAGCGCTACCGTCGTCAAGCAGTAGCGCGCTAGCTGCCACCTAAAAATAATTGCCCAGCCGGCGTGGCTGGGCAATTTTTATGAGTGCGAGGATTTAACGGACTGGGCCGGGCAGGTGAGCGCGCCAGCCGAGGACCGCGTTAACTAGGCAGCACAGTGCAAGCACGGCGCCAATGAGGAATAGGGTGGTAAAGCCGAGCAGCGGGGCGAGCGCGCTGAAGGCCATGGGGATAAAGAATCCGGTGTAGGACACCGAGTAGTACACGGCGGTGAGGCCAGCGAGTTCTTCAGGGCGGGCGATGCGCTGGACCTCAGAGAGACCGGCGACAAGGGCCAGGCCGTAGCCCGCGCCCATGACGGCCGCGCCGGCGATACCCAACGGCAGCGAGCGGGTACTAGAGGCAACCGCACCGAGGATGGTGCCTACGGTGATAACTCCCATTGCTACAGCGGAAGCGCGAGCGGACCGGCTGGTGTCAATGATCTTGCCGAGCATTTGGACACCAACGCCGCAGCCCAAGGTGATAACAGTCATGAGGCCGGAGAAAGCAATGGGTGCTTCACTGGCAGACTTAGACAAAAGTTGGGGCAAGAGCGCATAGGCGGCGCCAGCGCAGCCGAAGACCCACGGTGCGACCGGCAGGACAATGCGCACGAAGCGGCGGTGCGCTGCGGAGGGAATGTGCAGCATGCGCAGCATGTCGCGGATGCTTAAGTCAAGGAAGGTGTCTTTTACCGTAGCGCCCCGCGGCGGGCGGGTTTCCGGGGTCTTCATCAGCCAGATGGCGGTGGCGACGGTGAGGAGGATGTGCAGGATATACGCCAAGTGGGTGGGCCACGGGCCCCATTGGGCCAGTACCGATGCGAGGCCGGCGCCGATGAGGAAGCCTAAGGTCAGGCACATGGAGGCGTGGCGCGGGCCGGCAGCTGGATCGCCGCCGGCGCGGGTGATGAGCTCTGCCACCCATGTGGAGCCGACCGCCATGACGATGCCCAAAGCCAAGCCGCACATGATGCGGCCCACGGCGATGACGAGCGGCTCGTTCGGCGCGATGGATAAAAGGAAAGAACCCAACAGTGACAGCGGCGCGGCAGGCAGCATCGTGGGGCGGCGGCCGATGTAGTCCGAAAGCGGGCCAGAAATCAGCAACGCCGGCACGATGCCGAGCACATAGGCGGCCAAGAGACCATTGACGGTGACCTGCGAGAAGTGCGACTCTTCGCGGTACATAACTAGGAGAGGGGTGAACTCATTGCCACCCCACGCGACAGCGACCATGCTGCCAGCGACGGGAAACCATGAGTGTTTGGCAAACTTTTCGGTCATAGTTGATTCCTCGAGTTGGTTAGGTGGGTGTCCAATGCGGAAAGGTAGGCGTCGAGGTCGCCGGTGCGGAGGGCATCGGCAAGCGTGCGGTGCTGATCCACGAAGGTGCGGGCGCGGGCTACGTTGCGGCCAATGGCCGTAGCGGTAAAACGCTGCTGGCGTTCGCGCAGCTGGTGTCCCAGCCCAGCCAGCAGGGTATTGGCACCGCCATCCATGATGATCTGGTGGAAACGCGCATCAAGATGCGTATAGGCATGCAGGTCTGCGCCATCCAACGCAGTGTCTTGTTCCGCGATGGTCGCGTCTAGCTGATCCGCGATGTCCGCGCGCTCGGCGTCAGGCATAGCGCAGATTTTCTCAGCGCAGTGCCTATCTACGAGCAAGCGTGCTTCATAGACCTCGCGAATTTCCTGCGGGCTGATCGGCACGATGAGCGCACCCCGCCTGGGGTAGAGCTGTAGAAAGCCTTCGACCTCTAGGCGCAGGAAAGCCTCGTGCATTGGGGTGCGGCTAATTCCCATTTCGGTAGCCAGGGAGGCCTCGGAAAGCATCTGCGAGGGCTCGAAGGAGCCGTCGATGATCTTCTCTTTGACGAACTCATAGGCGCGCTCCGCGGCGGGCTGCATTCGTTCATTGGACATGCATCCATCTTGCATGCAAGCTTGCATGCAAGCAAGCGCACAAGGGTGCTTTGTGGGGAACGAATCTAGGCATGCAAACGTGTGACGTGGCACGTATCGGGGTCGAAGAGTAAGCCGTGGCCCATGCCGACCCAGCCGATGAAGGGGGCGTCGGCAAGCGTATGCGGGGTGTGGACGTGCCCAAGGATCCAGGCATCGGCCTCGCAGGCCTGTAGCTCAGCCACGGAAAGCGGCAGGCAGTTGCCTTTGGAAAACTCACCGGTGACGGAAGAATGTAGGAGGCCGAGGACGGGGCCGTTGCTGCGGCGGGGAGGAAGCTGGAGGCGGCGCGGGTCCGGATCGGTGGCCACCGCTGCGGTTAGGACCGTGGTGTTTCCTATGGGAAAGGTATGCACCTGCGTGCCGTGGACTGTGACCTCGGGCGGGAAGTCCAGGTTGTGGTGGGTATCGTGGTTGCCGGAAATGAAGTGGACTTCGCTGAACAGAGTGACAGCATGGGCCATAACGGTGCGGGCCTGAGGCACAAACTCGGCCGAGTTAGCGTTGCGGTCAATGATATCGCCCAAGCACACGCACGCTGTGGCCCCTCTATTGGCGGCAACCTCGAGTGCCTGCAGGGCCCAGTCTAAGCCGGGGGCGCCCGCGCGGCCTAGGTGCAGATCGGCAAAGACAAAAATGCTAGCGGGCATGTGCGGCCTTTCGGTTTTGCCACCACGTGATAGTTACCAAGACAATTGTGGACGTTCCGACACCGATGAGCGTCATAGCCATGGCCTCGGCACGGTGTCCTTGATCGAATTGGTTCATAATCCACGGAGCCAAGAGGTTGACCTGGCTGGGGCGAATGAGCGAGGACATGACTAGCTCGCGGATTCCTACGAAGAAAGCGAGGAGCCAGCCAGCGAAGATGCCGGGAGCAAGCAAGGGCAGGGTAATGCGCCCAAAAGTTTGCAGAGTTGTGGAACCCGAAATCGCAGCGGCCTCGTACATGGTGGGGGAGATGGACTCGGCTGAAGTCTTGATATTTTGAATGGTCATTGGCAAAAAGAGCACCGTAAAAGCCATGACCAGCATGCCCATCGTGCCGTAGGGCGACCAAGGCAGCCAAGGAGAGTTCCAAAGCAAAATAAAGCCAATGGCCAGCACAATGCCCGGCACGGTATCGGGGGCGACGGCCAAGAAATCGCTCAGCTTTGCGCCTATGAAGCTTTGGCGGCGGGTGAGCACCGTGACGAGGACACCTAGTGCTACGGCAACGGTGGCGCCAAGGGCACCCAAGCCGATGGAGCGAATCAGCGCTTCCTGTGCGGTGGGCATCTGCACAACGATGGAGAAGTAATCGAAGGTGAGGTTATTGAGCGTAGGTGGGGCCGAGCGCAGGATGGTCATCGCGGACAAAGTGATGGAAAGATAGGGAATGACCACCGCGGCCAAGAGGATGACTGCGGTAATGAGTGCGCCGAGGATAGAGCCGACTGGGCTGAGGCGGATGAGCACGGGGCGGCTTACACGTCCGCCGCCGGTGAGATCGTGGCGCGAAATCCACTGTTGGAATGCCCACGCAGCCACGCCAATGGCAAAGAGAACCGAAGAGGACGCGGCGGCGCTGGAAAAGTCGAGGGGGTCGATGGTGACGTCTTCATAAATAGAGGAGACGAGCACCTTGTATCCGATAGCATTGCCCAGCGTAACTGGGGTGCCAAACTCGCCGGCGGCCTTGATGAAGATGATGAGTGCACCAAGGGAATAGGGCCCAATAACATTCGGGGCGATGATGCGCACGGCCTGTTGCCAGCGGCTCGCGCCGGCTACCTGGGCCATCTCCAACGTTGACGCTGGAATGCAATTTAGGCAGGTGCGCAGGATGAGATATAAGAAAGGGAAAAGCTCCGCGGCCATGATGAAGGCCATGCCCCACACCGAGTAAATGACATCGTGGGCGAGTATGCCGGCGCCGTGGCCGAGAAGCATCTCTGCGACACCACCGCGGCGGGTGAAATCCATCCACGCCATTGCCGCCGCAAAGGGCGGGGTCATAAACGGGATCATGACGGCGATCTCGATCCAGTTGGCCGAGCTAAAGCGCGTCCACGCACGTAGAAAAGCGAGCGGGGCGGCCATGAGCGTGGCAAAAGCCACGACCAGCACGGACAGCAAGATGGTATTGCCAAGGATGCGCAGCATGCCCGGTTGGACAACGCTGCCTAGGGCTGAGGGCTCATCGTGGTAGCCCACGGCCGCGTTGACCAACACGGAAGCCAGTGGTGCGGCCACGAGGACGAGCAAGATGAGAAGGACCCCGTATATCCCAAGGCGACGTCGGGGAGTGGTGGTGGAGCTCATTGGTTACTTCAAATAGCGCTTGGCAAAGGTTTCCTTGATGTCCTTGGACTGAGAAACCAGGCCATCGAGGTCATCGTTGAGGGTCTTAATCTCATCCAGCTTCGGGCCATTCTTTGGAGCGATGTCCTTATTGGCCGGAATCATGTTCTTGGAGGCGGAGATTTCTTGTGCCTCTTCGGAGAACATGAAGTCCACGAAGGCCTCTGCGGCTTCCTTGTTATCGGAGGACTTCAGGATCATGACTGGGCGCGGGGTGACCGTGGTACCGGAAGTAGGGATGGCGACCTCGAGCGGCTCACCCTTTTCCTGCGCGGAGTATGCGGAGTAGTCAACGCCGCCGAGGACGATGCCACGGGAACCGGAGGTGACCTGGTCGAGCGCTGGGCCATTGGCACCTTGGACGATCATGCCGTTGTCAAAGAGCTTGTCAAAGAGGTCCCAGGTCTTCTCCTCGCCCCATTGGTCCACCATGGCCGCGATGAGGTCGGCTGCGGTACCGGATTCGCGCGGGTCCGGCATGATGATTTGGTCTTTGTACTTCTCATCGGTGAGGTCCTCCCAGTCTTTCGGGGCCTCGTCCACGACGTTGGTGTTGGTTACCAGTGCTAGAGCCGAACCGTCGCGGCCGGTAAACGTGCCGCTTTCCGACGCCCACTTTGACTCAATCTTGTCCGCTCCCTCCGGCGTGTACTTTTCAAGGGCGCCGGACTTGTCCTGCTTGCTAGCTGCCGCCCACGAGGCGAGGTAGACGACGTCAGCCTGCGGGTTTGCCTCCTCTGCCTTGAGCTTGGCGGTGATCTTTCCGGTGGTGTCGGCAAAAACATTGACGTGGACGTCGGTCTTTTCTTCGAAGGCCTCCACGAGGGCGTCGGTGAGACCCTGTGGGTTAGCGGAGTAGTAATCCACCTCGCCGGATAGACCTTCAGGCGCCTTCCACTTCTCAGCAGAAGAGGTGGACTCGTCGGTGGCGGTTTCGGTGCTGTCCTCAACGGACCCGCAACCGGTCAAGGCGAGTGCTCCAGCAGCTGTGGTAGCGATAGCGGCAGTAAACTTTTTGGTGAACATGTGTGGCTCCTATGCAGAAAGAGAAGATGGATAGTTGAGGTGGACGGTCTCGCCGCGAGCGATGCGGCGCGGTGAATATGCCACCCACGGCTCCTCGGCCCCGGGAACATTGCAGCGCAACTCGTAGCGCCCACCGATGTAGTGAGCGCCAAGAACCTGCGCCTCGACCCGGCGCGGGGAGGCGCCGGTGTCCTCCTCCGCAGTGGTGACGGTGAGATTTTCTGGACGTACGCTGGGTAGCTGTGGGTGGCGGTTCATGGTACCTACGAAGCCAGCGATGAAATCGGTGGCCGGCTGTTCGTAAAGGGTGACTGGATCCGCGAATTGTTCGATATGGCCCTGATTCATAACCACGACGCGATCCGACATGGCAAGTGCCTCGGCTTGGTCGTGCGTGACGTAGATGACCGTCAGCCCCAGCTCCTGTGCCAGCTGGGTGAGCTCTGCGCGGATTTGCACGCGCAGCGCGGCGTCGAGGGCGGACAGCGGCTCATCCATAAGCAGGACATCTGGATTAGAAACCAACGCGCGGGCGATGGCAACGCGCTGCTGTTGGCCACCGGAAAGCTGGTTCGGCCGCGCCTTCGCTTTGGAAGCGATCCCCACCATGTCCATGCAGGCGCGGACCTTCTCAGCCCGCTGGCCTGCCGCCACCTTATTGCCTGGGGTGGTCAGCGGAAACTCGATGTTCTTTTCCACCGTCATGTGTGGCCACAGTGCGAGGTCCTGGAAGACCATCGAAAGCCGGCGCTTATTGACGGCTACGTTGGTTCGTGGGCCAAATACCTCCATCTCTCCGAAGGAGATGGTTCCCGCGTCAGGCGTTTCTAATCCGGCTATGCAACGCAGCAGGGTGGACTTGCCGCAGCCGGAAGGTCCGAGAATAGAGACGAATTCACCGCGGTTGATGCTCAGATCGGTCTCGTGGAGGCCCGTATTATCGGCGAATTCGCGCTTAACGCCGCGCAAGATGACGTGGGGTGAGTCCATAATCAGCGAAATACTTTCTTCAAGAAATAACCTCAAAAAGATAAGGCCGTAATATTGCATGTGGGTGACGTGGAGATGGAAGGGAATTAAAGCTTTAATTAACGGCACGCAAACACCCAGGAGTGCATGTAGAGGTACGCCTATTAGACTGGGCCGCATGCAACGCTGGGTTTTACATATCGACATGGACGCGTTTTTCGCCTCCGTCGAGCAGCTGACCCGGCCTACGCTGCGGGGGCGTCCGGTTTTGGTGGGCGGAACCAGCGGACGCGGCGTGGTGGCAGGCGCCTCCTACGAGGCGCGCGTGTACGGTGCGCATTCGGCCATGCCGATGTACCGCGCGCAGCAGCTCGTTGGGCTCCGCGCGGTGGTGGTGCAGCCGCGCCGGGTGGTCTATTCCGCTGCCTCGCGCCGGGTATTCGACATCATCGCGCAACACGTGGAAGTCATCGAGCAACTTTCCATCGACGAGGCCTTTATGGAGCCCGCCGCCCTGCAAGGCGCGAGCGCGGATGAGGTCAAGCGCTGGGCGGATGAATTGCGTGCGCTCATCCGTAAGGAGACGGGGCTGCCGTGCTCCATCGGTGCGGGTTCGGGAAAGCAATTTGCCAAGATTGGCTCAGGCGAGGCGAAACCCGATGGCACCTTCGTCATCCCGGCCGAGCGCCAGCTTGAGATGTTGCACCCGCTTGCGGTGAACAAGCTATGGGGAGTCGGCCCAGTGACCGGCGCGAAGCTGAATTCCATTGGGGTGGAAACCATTGGACAGCTCGCGGCGATGACGCGCAAGGAAGTGGAGATTTCTATCGGCAGCGTGGTAGGTCTGCAGCTGTGGCAGCTGGCCCGCGGCATCGATGACCGCGAAGTGGCGCCGCGCGCTATTTCTAAGCAGATTTCTACCGAGCACACCTACCCGAAGGATCTGCTAACCGTCCCGGAGGTCGATGCAGCTATAGCCCGCGCGGCGGAGGGCGCACACCGCCGGCTGCTTAAGGATGGGCGTGGCGCACGCACCGTGACGGTGAAGTTGCGCATGGCGGACTTTCACATCGAGTCGCGCTCAACTACCTTGCCGTACGCGACTGACGACGCCGCCGTGCTCACCGCCGCCGCCTTCAAGCTCGCCCGCTATCCCGATGAGCTCGGGCCCATTCGCCTAGTGGGGGTGAGCTATTCCGGGCTAGAAACTGCCCGCCAGGACGTGCTCTTCCCGGAATTGGATCGCGAGATTGTGCGCCCCGCGCCGGCGGATACGGATTATGAAACCGGGGTGAGTGACGACGTTGCGCCGCCAGTACCGACGCCGACAGTGACGGTGGAAGAAGAAACCGATAACCAGTGGCACGCAACGCAAGACGTATTCCACCCCGAATACGGCCACGGCTGGATTCAGGGCGCCGGGCATGGGGTAGTGAGCGTGCGCTTTGAAACCCGTGCCACGGGACCCGGCCGTACCAAGTCATTCGCGGCCGATGACCCCGCGCTTGTGCCGGCGGATCCGCTCGACTCGCTTGATTGGCAGGATTGGCTCACTGCCGAAGACTAAGCATTTACTGTCGGAATAGCTCAGCTGGGTCGGTGCCGGTGGCCAGTGCCGCTGCCAGCAGGATTCGCGCCTGGCTCGGGCGGAAAGACCCGGCGTTAATAGCGCCCAGTTTCCCAAGGCTCGCGCCACCGCCGTCGCCGCCGTAGGCCAGCGCTGTTGGGCCGTAGGGCGTGCGGGTAGAAATGACGACGGGGAGGCCGGCGCGGAGGGCGTCGGCAAG
The DNA here is from genome assembly GCF_046717765.1 of Corynebacterium sp. LaCa117. Taxonomy (NCBI): domain Bacteria; kingdom Bacillati; phylum Actinomycetota; class Actinomycetes; order Mycobacteriales; family Corynebacteriaceae; genus Corynebacterium; species Corynebacterium sp. LaCa117. Next base: position 954,907 of record NZ_CP177102.1, read on the forward strand.
CGCGCGGCCCATGTCCTCGCCCATATTGCCCGAGCCCATGGCCTCGATAATGAGGCCGCTGGCAGGGGAGTCGGCGGCGGCATCAACCAGCAGGCGGCCAGCTCCCGGATAGGCTGGGATGATCTCCACCGGGTGCGGCGCCAGCGGGGCTGGAGCTAGGCGCGGCGTAGTGCCTGGGACTCCTAAGGATTCAAACCCGCTCAGGTCACTGGTGTGTCGCTTGCGCGCACCGCGCGCCGGAATGGTCGCTCCCCCAAAGCAGATAAACACCCCGGCGCGCCCGCTGGCTGCAAGATCGCGGGCATCGCGCAGGTTGCTAGGGCCGTCCGCCGCGGGGTGATCGTAGGAACGCTGCGCACCCGTGAGCACGATGGGCTTTGCACCGCTACAGAAAATCTCCAGTGCCAACGCGGTCTCTTCCATCGAGTCGGTGCCATGGGTGATGATTACACCGTCGATGTCCTCCCGCGACGTTTGGGCGTTAACCACCGCGATGAGCTCATCGAGGTCCGCCAAAGTGATAGAGGAGGAGTCGAGCTGCCGAAATTCCACTACTTCGGCGTCGATATTTGCGGCTAGGGTCGCGCCGGAGACAGTGGGAACAAGGGAACCATCGGCTGTGGTGGTACACGCTATTGTGCCGCCGGTGGCGATCAAAGCAATTCGGGTCATGTATCTAAGGTTAAAGAAATCTGCGTCCACGCGGCGGGCGCAATCCGGAAAAGGGTGGTGCAGCTGTAAACTGATGGGAGTTTGGAACCCACACGTGAGGAGTTAGAAGTGAAATTCCGCAAGTTTAGCGCCGCGTGCCTCGCACTGACCGCGGCTACCGCCCTGGCCGCCTGCTCTTCCGACGATGAGCAGGACAATTCCGCGGCCGCCAACACCGAGGCACAGGAATCCGCTTCCTCGGACGGCGATTCCGCCGCCCCCGCGCTGCCGTCCCCGGCCGACCTAAACGCAATTTTGGCCAAGGCCACCGACCCCAATGCCTCCGAGCAAGAAAAGACCTCCACCGTGCAAGGCGGCGAGACCGCGCCGGAAATCTTTGACACCATGGCAAAATCCAAGGCGGAATCCGGCGCTGAATTCGAGGTCGTTGATCCTGTACTGCCGGGCTATGACCCGCAGTCCGTGCTTACCACCGTGAACTTCACCACCGCTGACGGCCAGCAGCAGACCGCGGAACAGGTGGAGTTTGTGTATGAAAATGGCACCTGGAAGCTTTCCAAGGCTTGGGCTTGCACGCTTATCCAAAACACGGTGCCGCCTGAGCAGGTTCCAGAAATGTGTGCGGACACTGGCGCCGGTGCCTCCGCACCTGCCCCGGCTCCGGCCGAGGGCGACGGTGCACCCGCGGAAGGCGATGCCCCCGCTGCCGGTGCCGAGCAGGCCCCGGCAGAGGCTCCTGTAGAAGCCCCGGCCGAGTAACTAGGAAAAGTTCAGCTCCGTCAGGCTCGACTGCACCACGCGCAGCTCCGAGCCGGTGGCACCATAAATGACCTTAGTGTCGAAAGACACGTCACCGTCTACGGGCAGCGGCTTGCTCAAATCCACCGTGATGCTGCCCTTGGATTTGGTGCTGGAATCTAAAACCTTGAGCTCTTTGTTCTCCAGCTCCGTGCCTTGGGCCTGGCCTTCAAAGGACAGTGCGCCTAGCGAGGGCCGCTGTTCTACCTCTACGTTTAGTTTCACTCGGTCGCCATCGATGGAATCGACCGTATAGCGCGTGGTCTGCAGCAGGGTAGACTCGCCGGTCACGCGCGAATCCACCGACCAGCTCGCGCCCTTGCCCACCTCCTCGGTAGGGAAAACTACGGGTAGGGCCGTCAGCTTCATAATCGCCTGTTCGACGGAGCCGCGGGCATCATCCGTGGCATTCTGGGGCGCAGCTAAGCGCAGTGAATTCATCTGGCCGGTGTCCTGGCCACGCCAACCAAATTGGAATCCCTCCGCCGAGGAGACGTCTGTATCTCCGGTAGATTCTGGAGTTCCGGCCGTGACGAAGGCATTGCGGCTGGCTGGTAGCTGGTCTTCGACGTCCTCGCTGGCCTTTTCTACTTTGGCCGATAGCGGCAGGGTAGTAGTGGTGGAATCGACGTCGGCGGCCTGAAACTTCTCAGCTGCGGACTTTTTGAGCAGGTCCTGCGCAAAGCCCTCGGTAACGCGGTAGTTTAGGTCCTGCGTGGAGTCGATATCGCGGTATTCCAGGAGTTTTTTCTCTCCGGTTCCGGGATTATCCACGGTGACGCGCGGGGCGTCGATAGTCAGGCCTACGGGTTGTTCCACCGCCGGGCCTGGCTTTTCAGAGGAACACGCCGTAAGCGCTACGGCGGCTGTGGTCAGGGCTGCAAAAACTTTGACTCGAAACACGCTTACCAAAATACCGGACGCTCCCGTTTAGAATAGACCGGGTGAGTCAAAAACGAAGGAGCAAGACAGGACTTATCGCCGCAGTAGTCATTGCCGTGGCGCTGGTGGATCAAGCCGTGAAGCAGGTAATGCTCTCCATCCTTAACGAGGGCGAACCCCTGCCGGTGATTGGGGACTGGTTCCGGTTTACGCTGCTTTTTAATCCTGGTGCCGCCTTTTCCATGGGCGGGGAGGGATCTACGTGGCTGTTTACTACCATCCAATTGGTCTTTGTGCTCGGCGTGGCCGTAGCCGCCCCGCGCATTACCCACTCCGGTCAGGCAGTAGGCCTAGCGCTCATTGCTGGCGGTGCGCTGGGTAATTTTGCCGACCGCATCTTCCGCGCCCCCGGCTTCTGGTTCGGGCACGTGGTGGACTATATTTCGGTTGGCTCTTTCGCCGTATTCAATATCGCAGATGCGGCTATCACCTGCGGAGTGGTGCTTTTCATTATCACCATGGTGCTGGAGGAAAGGAAGGCCGAGCATGAATAGGCAGATGCGCAGCTTCCCCATCCCCGAAGGGCTAGAAGGCATGCGTGCCGACGCCGCCCTGGCCAAGCTCCTTGGCCTCTCCCGCAGCGCCACCGCGCAGCTATGTGCCGAAGGCAGCGTCACCATCGATTCCCAAGAATTGGGCAAATCCGAGCGTTTGACCTCCGGCAACGTGGTTTCCGTGCTTTTACCGGAGCCAGAAAAGCCGCTGCTGCCCCGCGAGGAGCTCGTCGAAGGCATGGACGTGCTCTACAGCGATGCCGATATCATCTGCGTGCATAAGCCGGTGGGCGTCGCCGCGCATCCGAGCGTGGGGTGGGACGGGCCAACGGTCATCGGTGGGCTGCGCGCAGCCGGCTATACGGTAGCTTCTTCCGGTCCGACTGAGCGCCAGGGAATCGTGCACCGCCTCGATGTGGGTACGTCTGGGGTGATGGTCGTGGCCTCTTCGGAGCGTGCTTACTCCGCGCTCAAGCATGCCTTTAAGTACCGCAGCGTGAAAAAGACCTACCACGCCGTGGTCCAAGGCCTGCCAGATCCCATCGAGGGCACCATCGATGCCCCCATCGGCCGCCATCCCAAGTCCGGCTGGAAATTCGCCGTGCTTGATGACGGCAAAGCGGCCGTTACCCACTACAGCCTTATCGAGGCCTTCCGCGAGGCCAGCCTCATCGAAGTGCACCTGGAGACTGGCCGCACCCACCAAATCCGCGTCCACATGTCTGCCACCGGGCACCCGTGCGTGGGCGATCCCATGTACGGCTCCGATCCGAACCTGGCCAAGCGCCTTGGACTCGAGCGGCAGTGGCTCCACGCGGTAAAACTCGGCTTTACCCACCCCGGCACCAGCAAATGGTTTGAGATTCAGGCGCCTTATCCAGCCGACCTCGACCATGCCTTGGAGGTGCTGCGGGGATGAAGGAGGTCTACCGGCGGCGTCGGCTAGCGGCGTTGGCGGTGCTCGCGGTGCTTGTGCTGGTGGCGCTGGCGCTTTTCGGCGCGTTGGGGACCCAGGCTTCTTCGCAGGTGCAGGGAGACCAGCTGGGCCCCGATGGGGAATCGCGCGCGGAGTATATTGCGCGCGTGGCGGGCAGCGACATTCCCGATGAGCCTGCCTACGCCCTGGTTACCTTCGACGATGATCTACCGCCCGTAGCCGCCGCGGCCGCAGTTGCAGCGGCCCCGCGCATGGATGCCATCCTCATTGGCTCCACCGCCCCCATCGACGTCCCCGAACCGAGCGCTGGTGAGGACCGTGCCGCCGTCATCCAGCGCGCCTTCGACCGCATCGATGCTTCCTATGGGCAGCGGCCCAGCGCGGTAAGCGCAGTTGTGGTGTGGGGATCGGGCGCCCAGCTTGCCGACGTCGCCTCCACCCCCTCCGTTGCCGCCGTCGAACCCGCGCCTGCCGACGCCGCCTGGGGCAGCTTCGCCATCCGCCCTCCCAGCTAATTTCGCCTTCTATGCTCCCGCAGCGCGCAGTGCCCATGCAGCGCTTTTAGCATCAGGGGCATGGAACATATTCGGGCCTATATCGCGGCACTGAACTCGGCAATGGATATCCTCGCCGAGGCCGCCGCCGTTTCTGCTACCGACCTTGCCGCCGCCGGCATGCCCGATGCCGCCGCGGAATCTATTGCGCAGCTCGCACAGGTCTATTTCGGGCCCACACGCTTTCGCCGCCGCCAACGGCGTGCGGTAGCCGGGGCTCAGCGCAATCGGCATTCGTTGCCGACGCTGGAGATTATTGAGAAACATGCGCGACGTGCGCCCACCCAAGCTCGCGCCTGGGCCCTGCGCGCCGAGCTTGCCCATATCTCTTGTGATACGCGGGAGATGGAAAAGCTCGCCCGTGCAAAGCTGCGCAAGTTGCGTGCGCCAAGTGAACCCAAGCCGGGCGTGCGGCTGCGGCGCCGCGCCGCTGGAAAGCCGTGGACGCTGTCTATCACCGGTCCTTCCGCGCTCATTGCGGAACTTCACCAGCATGCCGGCTCGCTTGCCGACGTCGCCTCTTTCTTCCGCACCGGCGCCTCTACCTCTACCGTGCGCACTAATGTTGTGGTGCCACTAGATCAATTGGTCGGCGTGGCCCATGGCAGTGATGATGTGGTGCTGACCATGACCAACGGCGCGCAGATAACCGGTGCCGAATTGGCTCAGCGCGCGCTGGCAGAGGAGGGGTTTGTCACCCTGCTGCATCCCGTGGAAGGTCCGGTGAACCTGTACCGCATGCGCCGCGGGGCGACCTGGAAGCAGTTTATGATGGCTGCGGCGGAAAACCCCACCTGCCCGGTCAAGGGCTGCCACAAGCCTGCCGATGAGTGCCAAGTCCACCACATATTCAGCTGGGCCGGCGGCGGGTGGACGAACGCGAAGAACCTCACCACCGCCTGCGCCTATCACAATGGCCGCAACGATGACCACCGCACCGGCCCGCCGCGCAACGGCCGCTTCGAGCGCACGGCCCGCGGCGTGCGCTGGGTCAACCCCTGGGAAGAGCCCCCGCCGGATCTGGTTGACACTAGCCCTACTTAGGTAGGCTAGACTTATGTTCTCGCAGCAGCCTTTTTCGCAGTGGATGCCCAACTACAAGTTTGCTTATATCGCCGCCTGGGTTTCGGCGGTGGTCTCCGGCATCGCACTGCTTATTGGCCTCGTTTCCGGCGGCACCCCGATGACGCTGGTGTTTTCGGGGATCGTGTGTGCCTATGGCATCTTCCTTATCGCAGTGATGCCCCGCTGGGCGCTGAAAGCGGAGGAAGAACAGGCCGCACGACGCCGTGCTCGCGCTGCCCGCGAGGAACTCAAGCGCTCCTAGCCATGCGCACTAGGTCGACCACGTAGATTGCTACGGCTAAGCCGATGATGCCGAAACCGATCCAGCGGTGGGTCGAAAAGTGCTCGTGGGTGACGAAAAGCGCCCATAGCATTTGCATGATGGGGGTGAGGTATTGGAGCATGCCGATTGTCGATAAGCGTAGCGTCCGCGCGCCCTCTGCAAAGCAGAGAAGCGGCAGCGCGGTGATTAAGCCGGCGCTTACCAAAAGCAGCGCGTGGCCGGTGCCTTCGCTCGCGAAGGTGCCTTGGCCGCTACTTTCTAGCCACAGGATGTAGCCCACCGCTAGTGGCGACATCACGAGCGCTTCCGCTGCCACCGAGACGGCCGAGGATACCCGCACTTGCTTTTTGAGCAGCCCATAAATCCCGAAGCTGAAGGCCAATAACAGCGAAATATATGGCGCCTGGCCAGTAAAGAATGTCAAATACAGCACCGCGATGGCCGCAACTCCCACCGCGCCGGCCTGCCACGGCCGCAGCCGCTCTTTCAAAAACACCATGCCGAGGGCAACTGATACGAGGGGATTGATGAAGTATCCCAGCGCCGCATCGGCTACGTGGTTGCTATTAATCGCCACCACGTAGGTGCCCCAATTAGCCGTGATGAATACTCCCGCGGCCGCGAGCCATCCCCACGTGCGCTTGTCCATGCGCACTAACTCGCGCCATCGGCCGGCGAGGCACAATAATCCCGTGACCAACACCGCGGTCCACAGCACGCGGTGGGCCAGGATTTCTAAAGGCGATGCCGGCAACAAGAGAGGGAAGAACGCGGGGAAAAATCCCCACATGATGTAGGCGACCAGCGTGTAGAGCATCACAAAATAATAGCCCATTTTGACCGCCCCGCTATGATGAGCCGCATGGCCAAAAACTCCTCCTTCGTCCACCTGCACAACCACACCGAGTTTTCCATGCTGGACGGCATGGCCAAGGTCGATATGCTGGCAGACGAGGTGGTCCGCCAGAAAATGCCGGCCGTAGGCATGACCGACCACGGCAATATGTACGGCTCCGATGCCTTCTACCGCCGCATGACCGGTGCCGGCATCAAGCCCATCATCGGCATCGAGGCGTATATGGCACCGGAGTCTCGTTTCAATAAAAAGCGCGTGCTATGGGGCACACCGGACCAAAAGCGCGACGATGTCTCCGCTTCCGGCGCCTACCTCCACCAGACAATGATTGCGGAAAACGCCACCGGCCTGCGCAACCTTTTTACCCTGTCCTCGTTGGCCTCCTATGAGGGCCAGCTGGGCAAGTGGCCGCGCATGGATGCTGAGCTCATCGCGGAGCATGCTGACGGCATCATTGCCACCACCGGCTGTCCTTCGGGCGACGTCCAGACCCGCCTGCGCCTCGGCCAGTTCAATGAGGCGCTTGAGGCTGCGGCCATGTGGCAAGACATCTACGGCAAAGATAACTTCTTTTTGGAGTTGATGGACCATGGGCTGGACATCGAAAAGCGCACGCGCGATGGCCTATTAGAGATCGGCCGCAAGCTGGACCTGCCGCCGCTGGTGACCAACGACTGCCACTACGTTTTGGAATCCCAGGCGCCGGCGCACGAGGCGATGTTGTGCGTGCAGACCGGCAAGACCTTTATGGACCCTGATCGCTTCAAGTTCGGCGGCACCGGCTACTACATTAAATCGGCCGCGCAGATGCGCGAGACTTGGGACGATATGATTCCAGATGGCTGCGATAACACGCTGTGGATTGCCGAGCGTGTACAAGACTACGGCGAGATTTGGGAAGAACACACCCACGATCGCATGCCTATTGCCGACGTCCCCGAGGGCCACACCCCAACTTCCTGGCTCACCCACGAGGTTATGGAGGGCCTGGAAGCGCGCTTCCCCGGCCAGGATGTTCCGGAGGAATACATTGAACGCGCGAAGTATGAGATTTCCGTCATTGAGATGAAGGGATACCCGTCCTACTTCCTGATCGTGGCCGAGCTCATTAAGCACGCGCGCTCGGTGGGCATTCGTGTAGGGCCAGGCCGTGGTTCGGCGGCCGGCGCGCTTGTCGCTTACGCACTGACCATTACCAATATCGACCCCCTGGAACATGATCTCCTTTTCGAGCGATTCTTGAATCCCGAGCGCCCGTCCGCTCCCGATATCGATATCGACTTCGATGACCGCCGCCGCGGCGAAATGATTACCTATGCGGCCGAGCGCTGGGGTGAAGACAAGGTGGCGCAGGTGATTACCTTCGGCACGGTGAAGACCAAGCAGGCCATTAAGGACTCGGCCAAGGTGCACTTTGGCCAGCCCGGCTTCCAGATGGCCGACCGCATCAACGGCGCGCTGCCGCCGGCGATCATGGCCAAGGACATTCCGCTTAAGGGCATCACGGACCCGGACCACGAGCGCTACTCCGAGGCTGCCGAGGTCCGCCAGATGGTGGAATCCGACCCGGATGTGAAAAAGATTTATGACACGGCGCGGGGCTTGGAGGGCGTCGTCAGGCAGGCGGGCGTGCACGCCTGTGCGGTGATTATGGCTTCGGTCCGGCTCATGGACCACATTCCTATGTGGAAGCGCCCGGCCGACGGCGCTTATATCACCGGCTGGGATTACCCGGCGTGCGAGGCCATCGGTCTGCTGAAGATGGACTTTTTGGGCCTGCGCAACCTCACCGTTATCGGCGATGCGATCGAAAACATCAAGCGCAACCGCGGCGAAGAAATCCACTTGGAGCAGCTGCATGCCGACGACCCCAAAGTCTCCAAGGTCTATGACCTGCTCTCGCGCGGCGATACGCTGGGCGTCTTCCAGCTCGACTCCGGCGGTATGCAAGAGCTGCTCAAACGCATGAAGCCAACCGGCTTTAAAGATATTGTGGCATCCCTTGCGCTCTACCGCCCCGGCCCGATGGGCGTCAACGCCCACTGGGACTATGCGGATCGTAAAAACGGCCGGAAGGAAATCACCCCGATTCACCCGGAGCTGGAAGAGCCCCTGAAGGAAATCCTGGATGAGACCTACGGCCTCATCGTCTACCAGGAGCAGATCATGCGTATCTCGCAGAAGGTCGCCAACTACACGGCCGGTGAGGCGGATGGCTTCCGTAAGGCGATGGGTAAGAAAAAGCCCGAGGTGCTCGCTCAGCAGTACGACAAGTTCTGGGGCGGCATGCAAGAAAACGGCTATTCAAAGTCCGCCATGGATGCGCTTTGGGGCACCATCGAGCCCTTCGCGTCCTACGCGTTTAATAAGTCCCACGCCGCGGGCTATGGCCTGGTGTCTTTCTGGACGGCCTACCTCAAGGCCTACTACGCACCGGAATACATGGCCGCGCTGTTGACCTCGGTGGGCGATAAGAAAGACAAGTCCGCCATCTACCTTTCGGACTGCCGCCACCTGGGGATTAAGGTGCTCCCGCCTTCCGTCAACGAGTCCGAAGAAGACTTCCAGGCGGTGGGAGAGGATATCCGCTTCGGCATGGGCGCTATCCGCAACGTCGGCTCGGAAGTGGTGGAATCCATCATTAAGTCGCGCCACGACAAGGGCGCGTTTACCTCGTTTGGTGACTACCTGGACAAGATCGAGCTGACCGCCTGCACCAAGCGCGTAACAGAAGCGCTCATCAAGGCCGGTGCCTTTGATGACTTGAACCACCCGCGCAAGGGTCTCATGCTCATTCATGAAGACGCGGTGGATGCGGTGCAAACCACCAAGAAGGCCGCTGATAAGGGCCAGTTCGATCTTTTCGCCGGAATCGGCGGAGGAGAAGATAACGAGGTCGCCAATGCCTTTGCCATGGATATCCCAGAAGATGAGTGGGACCGAAAGCACGAGCTTGCCCTCGAACGCGAGATGCTTGGCTTGTACGTGTCCGGCCACCCGCTCGATGGCTTCGAAGAGGCGCTGGCCGCGCAAACGGATACCCCGCTGACTAAGATCCTCAACGATGAGGTGCGCAACGGCCAAGAGCTCATCATCGGTGGCATCATCTCGGGCGTGGACCGCCGGTTCTCCAAGCGCGATGGCTCCCCATGGGCCATTGTCACGGTGGAAGACCACAACGGCGCACAGGTGGAAATCTTGGTATTCAACAAGGTCTACTCTCTCGTCGCCCCGCAGATTGTGGAGGACAACATCATCTTGGCGCGCGTGAACGTCAAGATTCGCGATGAGCGGCGTTCCCTGTTCTGCTCCGATATTCGCGTTCCGGACCTCGGCCCGGGCGGGGGTGCGGGCCTGCCGCTGCGCCTGACTATGCGCACGGACCAGTGCACTATGGAAAATATTGCCCGGCTCAAGCAGGTTCTGCTCAAAAACCAGGGCGAGTCGGACGTGTATCTCGAGCTTGTCGACGGTTCCGAGTCCACCACCATGATCCTCGGCGACCACCTGCGCGTGGAACGCTCCGGCAACCTCATGGGCGATCTCAAAGCCACCATGGGCGCGGGCATCTTAGGCTGAATCTAATTTCGGTGGCCGGCTACCCCCTCCACTAATATAGACAGCACAGTCTATTTTTGATGGAGGAAACCTGATGGTTGCTAAGATTCGCACCACCCATGTCGGCTCGCTGCCGCGCACCCCGGAGCTCCTGGAAGCCAACCTGAAGCGCGGGGAGCTGCCGGCCGCGGAGTTCCAGGGGATTTTGGAGGCTGCGGTGGCGGACGTCGTCAAGCGGCAGCTCGATCTGGGCCTCGATATCATTAACGAGGGTGAATACGGCCATATCACCTCGGGTGCTGTGGACTATGGTGCATGGTGGAATTACTCATTTAGCCGCCTGGGCGGGCTGACGATGACGGATACCGACCGCTGGGAATCGGCTGAGGTAGTGCGCTCCAAACCAGGGGAGCCGCGGCTGACGTCGTTTATTGATCGCCGCGACCGCGCGCTGTTCTCCGAGGCCTACAACGACCCGGATTCTGGCATCTTCACCGGTCGCGCCAAGGTGGCAAACCCAGAATTTACCGGCCCGGTAACCTACATCGGACAAGATGAGGTCGCCGCCGATGTCCGCATGCTTGCCGACGCCCTACCCTCCGGCACCCCAGGCTTCATCGCCGCCCTTTCCCCCGGTTCGGCCGCGCGCCTTAACAACCGTTACTACGACGATGAGCACCAGCTGCTTGCCGACGTCGGCCGAGCCATGCGCACCGAGTACCAAGCCATCACCGATGCCGGACTCACCGTGCAATTCGACGCACCTGACCTGGCCGAGGCATGGGACCAAATCAACCCGGAGCCGTCGGTGGAAGACTTCCGCGGATTCATTTGCGAGCGCATTGACGTCCTCAATGATTCCATCGCCGGCCTGCCCAAGGAACAAACGCGCCTGCATATCTGCTGGGGCTCCTGGCACGGCCCGCACGTTACCGACGTGCCCTTTGCGGATATCGTCGAGGAAATCCTGCGCGCCGAGGTCGGCGGATTCTCCTTTGAGGCCGCTTCGCCGCGCCACGCGCATGAGTGGCGCGTCTGGCAGGACCACGCATTGCCGGAGGACACCGTGATTTATCCCGGTGTGGTTTCGCACTCCACCAACGCGGTAGAGCATCCGCGCCTCGTGGCAGATCGCATCATCCAATTCGCCGAGGTAGTCGGCCCGGAAAACGTCATCGCGTCGACCGACTGCGGCCTCGGCGGCCGCCTGCACCCCCAGATTGCTTGGGCGAAGCTGCAGTCCTTGGTCGAGGGCGCAGAGATTGCTACCCGAGAACTCTTCTAAAACGCATAAAGCCGCTCCGGAGTTCCGGGGCGGCTAAATTATTCAGTGCTTAGAAGCGCACGCCCAGCTGCTTGAGGGCATTCTTCATCGGCTCCAGCACAGCCGGGTTCACCGTGGCAACCATGTTGAAGGCCTGCAGCAGCGCGGCAACGAGGCTGGCAGCCACGGTAACCCAGCTCATGACCTCGAGGAACTTCTCCGGGGTGGAAGAGCCCCAGATGGGAAGCTTCTTGAGCGCCTCGATCTGTTGCGCCTCTGCCTCCTCGGCCACGCAGTCCGGCTCCTTCGGCATTCCGGAAGAGCCGTAGCCGTTAGCCAGGCCCTGCATGAGCTCCTGCGGGGTGCGGGCGGAAGAACCGAGCTCGCCGCTCTCGATCTTCTTGAGGTGCTCTTCCTTGGCCTTGTCGACCTCGGCCTGGCACTCAGCCGAGATTTGCTTTGGCTGCTCTTCTGCGGCAGAAGCAGTAGCTGGTGCGACGAGGCCTGCTGCCACGGCGGTGGCGGCGACGAGGGAAATGCTAAGACGGTTGCGCATGGTTCTCCTTTAGAGTGAGAGGTATTAGCCCCAAATAATTTAGCAGCTAAACCACGGAAGGTCTATGGCAAAAGCTTGCGCACCTGTGCCGGTAGCAGTGCGTAGAACCCGTCGACGGTCTTCGGCAAGAAGCCTAACGCCCCGCCAATCAGCCCGCCGAGGCCCACCAAACCGGCGATGATTCCGACGCCGGCAGCGATGCTGCTGCCGTGACTGGAGCCATTGGGCTTAGCGGACGTGGAGGGGGAGTTGGCGGCGTCGGCAAGCAGGTCCTTGACGGAGAATACCGTGGTGGTGCCGGATACCTCGTTGCCGGCGATAAGCAGGGCAACATCGATAGGGGAGTCGGCGGCGGGGACGAAAGCTAGCCCCTCAGGGCCGAGGTCACCGGCTAGGGTCGTGGCGGCGACATCGTCTTCGTCATAGCCAACGGAAAAATCCCGATTATTGACGTAGGTGACAAATTTTGCTTCGGCGGGGGTCGTCACATCGTAGACGAAGATGCCGCCCACACGCTCCGCGCCGATAAAGGCGTAGGTGCGATCGCCAACCTTGCCGATGGTCAGGGCTTCTGGCTCCGGTCCCTTATTATCAGAGCGGTCATCAAAATCGGGGTCCTCATTATCGGCGTTAAAGTTCAGACCAGGAATGTCTTTGGTGATTTCCTCAAAATTCGAGCCGGAGTCGAAGACGACGTTGCCCTCGCCGTCGTAGATGCTAAAGGAACGCGAGCCATAGGAATACAAGCCATCGAAGCAGCCCTTTTCCTCGTTCCAACCAGAAGCGTTGGATAGCTTGAGATTGCCGGCAAACTTCTTGTCCTCGATACCTTCAGGGAGCTCGAGGTCAGTGCAGACCTTTCCGTCTTCTACTAGGTCCTTCAGCTCCACTTCGTCGGTATAGCCACCCCAGTCGCGGGCATCGCCCTCGTTGGCGGTGGCGAAATAGGTCTGGCCCTCTGCCTCGAAAGCGCCGATGGAATCCGGCATGGACAGACCCTTGACCGGGATTGTACGCAGCTCGGCAGCGTCATCTTTATTGGAGGGATCTAAAGGCACCTGGGAGTGGTCTGCGATGTGTGCAGGCAGGACCTTTTCTACCGTGGCAGACTCGATATCGATGACCGCGATGGCGTTGTTTTCTTGCAGCGTGGCGTAGGCTTTGCCGCCCACAGAGGAAATATATTCCGGCTCGAAGTCCCGCGAGGGCAGGTTATGGTGCTCGGAAGGGCCGAAGACACGGATGGAGGGGTCAAGGTCGGCGGTGTCAAAGGCGGTGAAGTCGGCCGTGTGGACGTCGCTAAGCGTGGGTGCTGCCACGCCAGCGGGCAGGCTAATGACAGAAACGGAGCCCTCCGGATCCTTGAGATAGGCGGTGCCTTCGGCATTGAGGGCATCGGAAGGCTCACCCTCATTGGCTACGAGCGCGTGGCGGCCGTCGGCAGTCAGGTGCACGTTATCTGGCAGCGCGCCCACGCCCACGCGCCCGAGCTCCTCACCGGTTGCGGCGTTGAAAAATAGCGCCTCGCCGTTGTCGGTCTTATCCGCCTGCTGCACCGCGGCGACGGCCAAGCCATCGGGGCGCACGGCCACGGAGTTGACTTCCTTGTCACCACCGGCGGAGATGGCGCCGATCTTGTGCGGGTGGGAGGGATCGGACCCATCAAGGATGTCGACCTCGCCGGAGCGCGCATTGACGGTGAGGATGCGCTGGGACGCGGCGTGATAAGCGACGATTTCGGCGGCCGATTTGCCCAGCACACCCGATTCATGAGAACCGATGGGGCTAAGCCGCAGCGCAGCGTTGGGCGCGGAATGCTCCAGCACGTTATCCACGATGTGGGCATGCGCGGCAGGGGAGCAGGCGAGGACGAGCGAGGAGGTAACGCAGAGAGAGATGCGTTTGAGCATAGATATTCCTTTCTTGTGGTTATGTCCACTATTGCCTACGTAGGTAACGCTGCAACTAAAGGCCAGTGAATTTCCAGTGAATGGGTAGACTGTCAAGACATGACTGATTCGACCATCCATGCATCCGATATCCAGCAGGCGCAGGCACGGATTAGCTCGGAAATCGCCCCGACTCCGCTGCAGTATTGCGCCCGGCTGTCGGCCGAGACGGGCTGCGAGGTCTACCTCAAGCGCGAGGATCTACAGGACGTGCGCTCCTATAAGATTCGTGGCGCGTTAAACGGGATGTCGAATCTGCCGCAAGAGCAGCGGCACCGGGGAATTGTTACGGCCTCGGCCGGCAATCATGCGCAGGGCGTGGCTTATGCCTGCCGCACAATGGGAATCTCCGGCAAGATTTTTGTGCCAGAGCCCACGCCGATGCAAAAGCGCGACCGCATCCTGGTTCACGGCGGCGACCAAGTAGAACTGGTGGTAGTTGGTTCCAACTTCGATGAGGCAGCCGCAGCCGCGCATGCCGACGCCGCCGAGCGCGACGCCGCCTTCATCGAGCCCTTCGACGCCCGCGATACCATCACCGGGCAGGGCACCGTAGCCGCAGAGGTTCTCGCGCAGCTTTCGGCCAAGGGCAAGTCGCCCGATGCCGTTGTCGTTCCCGTAGGAGGCGGCGGCCTGATTTCTGGCATCACCTCCTACCTGGCGGATATGGCACCGGATACTCGGGTGGTGGGCATGGAGCCGGAAGGGGCGGCGTCGCTAAGAGCGGCGTTTGACCACGGGGGCCCGGTCACGCTGGATGCGGTCGACCCCTTTGTTGATGGCGCGGCCGTAAAGCGCTTGGGCGCGCTGCCCTATGAGATTTTGGACGCCAATCGCGAGCGCCTGAGCTTTGACACCGTGTCCGAAGGCGCGGTGTGCACGGACTTGCTCAACCTGTATCAAAATGAGGGCATCATTGCCGAGCCGGCCGGTGCACTGTCGGTGGCGGGCTTGCACCAGCTGGACCTGAAACCGGGCTCGACGGTGGTATGCGTGATTTCCGGCGGCAATAATGACGTGCTGCGCTATGCAGAAATCATGGAGCGCTCCCTAGTCCACCGGGGGCTCAAGCATTACTTCCTGGTGAACTTCCCGCAGGAGCCCGGGCAGCTGCGCCACTTTTTGCACGAGATTTTGGGTCCGACCGATGACATCACACTCTTTGAGTATCTCAAGCGCAATAACCGGGAAACCGGTGCGGCGCTAGTGGGCCTGCAGCTTAGCCGCGCCGAGGATCTCGACGGCCTGCTGCAACGCATGGGTGAATCCAAAATTTCGGTGCAGTACCTCAAGCCCGGCACCCCCGAGTATGAATTCCTCGTAGCCTAATGCAAAATTCTTATCGTCGCCCAGTAGGCCAGGTCGAACACGAAATTGAAATCAAGCGTTCCCGATTTATTACTTTGATCGGCCGCGTCACCAATGAGGAAGAGGCCCGCGCGTTTATCGACGCCGCCCGCACCCGCTTTCCCGACGCCCGCCACCACTGCTCCGCTTACATCTATCACGTCGACGGTGCAAACCCAGTGGAACGCTCCTCCGATGATGGCGAGCCCTCCGGCACTGCCGGAAAACCCATGCTGGATGTGGTCAAAGGCTCCGGCATGCTCGATGTCTGCGCAGTGGTAGTGCGCTACTTCGGTGGCATCAAGTTAGGCGCCGGCGGCCTCGTGCATGCCTATGGTGGCGCGGTGAGTGAGGCCATGGAAAAGGTGCGTGCGGTAACCCGGGCGCGCCGGGAGCTCTATGCCGTGGAGTGCCCACATGCAACGGCCGGGCGAGTGGAGGCGGATCTGCGCGGGCGCGACTATGAGATAACCGATACCGCCTACGCGGCCGCTGTAACCTTTACTGTGGCCGTGCGCCCAGGTGGGCTAGAAGAGCTGGAAGCAACGCTCGCAGCGATCTCGCAGGGCCAGCTCGCGGCGGCAGAAGCTGGCAGCGCGTGGGTTGAGGTAGGATCCTGAACATGAGTATGCAGCAGCGACCGAATAACCCCATTGCGCAGCGCAAGCAGCAGGTGCGCAAACACTCCCGCAACGCCGTTGTGTGCGTGGCTGGCGGCCTCGGCGTGGGCGCAGTGCTGGGTGCGCTATCGGCTAGTTTCTGGGCCTGGATGTTGGTGGGCGCCATCGTCGCCGTAGTTGGTGGCGGCTATAACTGGCTGAAGATCCAGAAAATCGTCAACGAGAACCACAACCAATACTAGATGCCGGCACCGCAACCTAGCGGCCGCCCCGTCCGGATTGATGCCTGGGTGTGGGCCGTGCGCATGTTTAAAACCCGATCCGCGGCCGCGACGGCCGTGCGCGCCGGGCACGTGAAGATAAATGGTGAAGCAGTCAAGCCCTCCCAGCAGGTGGTGCCGGGCGACCGTGTGCGCGTGTGGCGCAATCACCACGAGCATGACCTTGAGGTCTTAGCGACTGTGGCCAAGCGCGTGGGCGCACCCGTGGCGCGCACGTGCTACACGGACCATGCGCCGCCGCCTCCACCCAAGGAGTTTATGCCGTCGGTACCCGTGCGCCCACGCGGGGCGGGACGACCGACGAAGAAGGAACGCCGCGATATGGAGAAATTCCGCGGCGGTTTCCGATAATCAGCCGAAACTAGTGGGCAGCGCGCAAAGCTTTCAGGCGCGCACTAAGCCGACGCTTGCGGCCCGGTCGGTCACCGGATTCGGCGGTGGCCTCGATATGCTGCTTGCCAAATTTGTTGAGCAGCAAGTCGTCGATAAGCCGCACCTGGCCGGGACGGAAGCGGTAGCGCATGGCGTCGTGGACGTGGGCAATGGCAGTATCGTCAAGCAGCTGCTCGAGCTGGCTCAAGTGGCGCACGCCGTTTTGCTCCAATAACTCCGCCAAGAATCGGTAGTGCTCCGAGCGCGAGAGCGGGAAGCGGTTGCCCAGGATAATGGCCAGCACGCCCGGTAGGGTCTCGGCGGTAAGCTCGACGTCCCTATCGGTTTCCGTACTGGGGGCCTTGAGCGCAGCAATCTCGTCAAATTGTTGGTCCGCAAGCTCGATAAGCCCCGCGGCCAAGGTAAAGAGGCGGTCTACTTCAGGTGAGGGCGGGTTGGGCCCCTGCTTGTAGCGGATATCGTGCTCAAACTCCGCCCATGCGTGCTGCAGAACGGTGCGAATCTGCACCTCAAAGGTCCAACCTACGTAGTTCGCGAGCTCTTCCATTGCGGCAGCGCTATCTTCGGTCACGGTGAGCACGAGGTGGTGGGAGCCGTAGCCAAAGCCGCCGGAAATGCGGGTCTCGGCTGCTTTATCAACGGAACGCTCGACTTTAAACGATTCACCAAAAACGCTCAGCGCTTCTGGAATGGCGGTGGAGTGAAACAGCGTGACCCGCACCCCCATCACATCGTGGATCTCCTGCCACGGCTGGGGGTAGACAAAATCGCCGTTCTCGCGGCGCTTTTTGGCCTTTGCCTTAAGCGAGGGCCAAGTTTTGACGCGGGTAGAAACGCGGTCGAAGATGATACCGGCGTCATTGAGGAGATCCTCGATGGCGGTGCGGAAGTCCCCCGCAGCGGTGGGGTGGTTGCGCGCCCAGTCGTGGTACTGGTTGCTTAGCCGCGACATCCTACTTTCCGGCATGGTGCTCCTTTCATAACTCCCGCGGGAATCCGTTAGACCATACTAGCGGGCGCGGGTGGAGCACGGTGCGATGGTAGGGCACGCGCGCGACGGCATCGGCAGCCAGCTGGCAGGCATAGGTGTCCGGCAGGCGGGCAAAAACGAAGAGGGTGGCGGAGTCTGGGACAAGGTAGGTCAGCGAGTGCGAACGCAGGAGGCGGCGCATGTGCTTGTCCAGCACAGTAAATGTTTCTGGGTGAGCGATCCAGGAGGAAATCGGTGCGCCGTGGGAGCGAACCTGTAGGCCCCCGAGGTGGGAGGCGGAAGGGAGCTCGCAGGCAGCCGGACGAGTCCAGAAACGCAGTCCCTGCGAATCGAGGGCGGCGCGTTGCAGGTTATGTGAGGCGTGGTTCCACGCCCGGCGCGTGGAAATGTCCATGTCTGCCAAGCCGCGGTGGCTTAGTCGGCGGAAGCTACGCTTGCCTGGAAAGACAAGCGCCATGGACAGGCTGGGGGAGAGCTGGATGGTGGCAAGGGAGTCGCAAAAGCCGTCGTCGGAAAGCCGCTGTTCTTTTAGCCAGGAACGGGCAAAGAGGGCAGGCAGCAGGTTTGCGGTGGTAGGACGCGGCGAACGCAGGGCGACGGTCACGACGGGGCTCTCCAGTGGGCTAGGGTGCAGTCGCCTTTATTGGACTGGAGAAACCGCCGTTTGGTTCCCGGGAAAATTAAAAGGGCGGCTCGGCGTCGAGTTGGAGTTCGGCAAAGAGCTTATCGGCCGGCCAGATGTCGATTTTTTGGCCCTTGGCCTGCAGTTCCTCCGCACGCTTTTCCTTGGAGGTTTTCTTGGCCCATTCGCCCACGATAAGCAGCGTGGTCTTTTT
Source organism: Corynebacterium sp. LaCa117 (assembly GCF_046717765.1). NCBI lineage: Bacteria > Bacillati > Actinomycetota > Actinomycetes > Mycobacteriales > Corynebacteriaceae > Corynebacterium > Corynebacterium sp. LaCa117. The sequence continues at coordinate 973,303 of NZ_CP177102.1, forward strand.
GGTGACGTTTTTGGCTACCTGGCCGCCGCGCTCGGCGATGCCCTGCCACAGCATCCCCTTGTCATAGGGCTCGAAATCACCGGTGAGGGTGACATACTTCCCGTAGAGTGCGCCTTCCGGATCAGCGTCTGGATTGGGCTCGGGGATAGTATCTGGCGTGGCGACAGACTGCCAGGGGGCGGGACCACCGGATTTCTTTTTTGCCGAGCCGGCCGCGCGGGTCTGGTCGCGGAAGTCGGTGCCTGCGCCGAGGTCGGCGCCGGAGGTCGGGGCCGTGTGGGCGCGCAGGACGGGAAGGACGGCCGTGGACTCGAGGCGGCCAAGGGTGAACTTGCGGGCGGTGAATAGATCGCGGATGCTGCCGGTGTGTCCGAAGCGCTCTGCCAAGCGGGCGATGATTTCGCCGGCTGCGCGGGCATCTTCGGTGGCGTCGTGGTGGCTAAAATCCGGCGCGGAAAGGTGGGCTGCGACGGTGGGCAGCTTGTGATTGCGCACCGAAATTACCTTGGCTTTAGAGGCGTCGCGGGCTAGCGCGAGGGAGCATGCCAGCGGCACCGTGGGTACCTCGGCGCCGGCGGTAAGCAGGCCGGAGCGCAGTGCGGTGGAATCGAATTGGGCGTTGTGCGCGACAAGTACGTCGCCGCCGAGGAAGTCGAAGAGCTTTTTGGCGACGTCGGCAAAAGCTGGCGCCCCTTCCACATCGCTCGCGGTAATGCCGTGGATGGAGACGTTTATATCCGCAAAGTGCTCTAGGCCCGGTGGAGGGGTGCACAGCCAGGAACGGGAGTCGGTCTCTTGGCCATCGCGGAAGCGAACCGCGCCGATTTGGCAGATGGAGCCCCAGTTATCATTGGCCGTTTCTACATCCACGGCGGTGAAATCGAGCCCCGGGATGGTGGCGGTGGCGGAGGGGGCCTCGCCGCGCTGGGCGGCGGCGATGGCGCGGGCGACGGCCTGCGGGTCTTGGTGCGGGGCAAAAGCGATGGAACCGGCGGCGCCAAGGTCGAGGGCGCCAAAGCCGGTGGCGGTCGGTTCATTCACGCGCACAGTGTCGATGGAATCGAGCGGGATACCCTGCGTGGCGGGGGCGCCAAGGCTGGTGGCCAGCAGCGTGCGGTGGAGCACGAGTTTATCCGCTGTGACATCGATGAGTACGCCGTGCGCGGGAAATGACACGAGGGGCCTTTCTCTAGGAGTCAAAAACGGGCGGCTCAACCTGACGCAAGATCAGCGTTGAACGCGGTTGCACCGTGATCGTACCCTCTGCCTCAATGAGGGTTTCCTCCGCGGGGTAGCCGCCGGAATCGGCGGTATCGACCATCAGCCGCCAGGTGGCGCCGAGATCCTTGGTAGGCAGGGTGAACTCGATTTCGCCGTCGTGGGAGTTGAATATCATGATGAAGGAATCATCGGTGATACGTTCGCCGCGGGAGGTGGTCTCCGTGATGGCATTGCCATTGAGGTAGACCATAAGAGCGCGGCCGAAATCGTGGTCCCAGTCGTCTTGGGTCATCAGGCGGCCAGAGGGGACCAGCCAGGCGATATCGCGTTCTTTTACATCCGCGCCTAGCGGGCCACCGGCCAAGAAGCGTTTGCGGCGGAATACGGGGTGGTGATTGCGAATGGTCAGCACGCGCTTGGTAAATCCCAGCATTGCGGCGGACTTTTCTTCTTTCAGCATGGACCAGTCCATCCATGCCAGCTCGTTGTCTTGGCAGTAGACGTTATTATTTCCGTCTTGGGTGCGGCCGAACTCATCGCCGTGCGAGAGCATCGGAGTGCCCTGGGAGAGCAAGAGCGTGGTTAGGAAATTGCGCACCTGGCGGCGCCGCAGCTTGCGGATTTCTTCGTTATCGGTGGGGCCTTCTTCACCGCAGTTCCAGGAGCGGTTGAAGGACTCGCCGTCGCGATTGTCCTCGCCATTGGCCTCGTTGTGCTTGTCGTTATAGGACACGAGGTCGCGCAGGGTAAAGCCATCGTGGGCGGTGATGAAGTTGATAGAAGCGGTGGGGCGGCGGTCATTATCGGCATAAAGATCCGACGACCCGGTCAGACGGGAGGCGAATTCACCCAGAGTAGCGGGCTCACCGCGCCAGAAATCGCGCACGGTATCGCGGTACTTGCCGTTCCATTCGCTCCAGATAGGCGGGAAGTTGCCTACCTGGTAGCCATCGTGGCCAATGTCCCAGGGCTCGGCGATGAGCTTGACCTGGCTGACAATGGGGTCTTGTTGGACAAGGTCGAAGAAGGTAGCGAGCTTATCGACGTCGTCAAGCTCTCGCGCCAAAGTCGCCGCCAGGTCGAAGCGGAAGCCATCGACTCGCATCTCCGTGACCCAGTAGCGCAGGGAATCCATAATCAGCTGCAGCGAGTGCGGGTTGCGGACATTGAGGGAATTGCCGGTGCCGGTGTAGTCCATGTAGTGGGCTTCATCGCCTTCGACGAGGCGATAGTAAGCGCCATTGTCAATGCCGCGGAAGGCAATGGTGGGCCCCATGTGGTTGCCTTCGGCGGTGTGGTTATAAACCACGTCAAGGATTACCTCGATGCCTGCCTCGTGGAAGGCGCGGACCATGGTCTTGAATTCGGAGACCACCTCGCCTGGCTTTTTGGCATAGGCGTAGTCGTGGTGCGGGGCGAAAAAGCCGAAGGTGTTATAGCCCCAGTAGTTGCGCAGGCCCAAGTTGCGCAGGCGATCGTCTTGCAAAAATTGGTGGACGGGCATGAGCTCGACGGTGGTGACGCCGAGATCCTTGAAGTAGTCAATGATGGCGGGGTGCGCCATGCCGGCGTAAGTACCGCGCAGTTCTTCCGGCACGTCTGGGTGGGTCATAGTCATGCCCTTGACGTGAGTTTCGTAAATGACCTTCTCGTTGTCTGGAATGTGCGGGCGATGGTCGCTGCGCCAGTCAAAGAAAGGGTTGATGACCACGGAGAGCATGGTGTGGCCCAGCGAGTCCTCTTCGTTGCGTCCGGTGCCGGGCTCTTCGGCATGGATGTCATAAGAATATAGGGAGGCATCGCCGTCGAATTCGCCGTCGAAGGCGCGGGCATATGGATCAACGAGGAGCTTGGAAGGATCGCAGCGCAGGCCGTTTTCAGGTTCATAGGGGCCATAAACGCGGTAGCCATAGCGCTGGCCAGGGGTGACATTGGGGAGGTAGACGTGCCACACATGGGCAGTGACCTCTGACATTTCTATGCGCTCTTCATTGCCTTCTTTGTCGATGAGGCAGAGCTCGACCTTGTCTGCTACCTCAGAAAATAGGGCAAAATTGGTGCCGGATCCGTCAAAGGTGGATCCCAGTGGGGTAGGTTTGCCAGGCCAGATTTGGCGGCCGTAGCGCTCGGTGGGCGTGGGGACTGCGTCCATGGCGGGAGTGTTCATGCCCACGAGCATAACCACTTTTTAGTCTCCAGTGCCGTGCGTAAGTCCAGCGTGAATTATGCGAATGCCGCGATGGAGGTCGTCGCGATAATTAGAGCTAGGAGCCTCGCCGGTGGTTTCTGCAAGCTGGCGTTGGGACTGTTCCATCAAGGTGGCACCGAGTACGAGGTGAATGGCCGATAGGGCGGCGGCGCGGTGGGCACTGTCGGCTTCATAGGCACCACGCGCTGCGGCAGAGCAAAAGACGGATAAGAGGTAGTCCCAGGCGGGGGCCTGAGGCAGGGAGAGGCCGGCAATGACTACCTCAGCGCCGTCGCGGTGGGCGAGTAGCGCATCGCGCAGGTTGAGGCTGAGCTCCTCGAGCGACTCCCCAGAAACGGGGGAGATAATGTCTTCAGCCAAAGCCGCAATGAGCGCCTGTTTATTGGCAATGTGCCAGTAAAGCGCGCCGGGGGCAACGCCGAGGGAGGATGCAACGCGGCGCATGGTGACGTCGCCCAGCCCATAGGTATCAAGCAAGGAAATAGCGGCGTCGATAATACTCTCGCGATTGATATGCACCTTGGTGATTGTACGGACTAGGACGAGCGGGGCGGTAGTTCACAGGTTCTTTTAATGGAGTATCAATGTCATTTCCATCGTGGTGTTGTTAGTATTGCGAAGACAAAAAGAAGCTGCCTTAGGGCGCTTCACATTCGCAAGATTGATTCAGGAGTTTTCCCTTGTCCTTTTTGACCCCTGCTAGGAAGTCCCTTATCGCCGTAGCGCTGGTTGCCCCCTTGGCGCTGGCTGCATGTGGTTCGGATGACAACAACGACGATTCTAAGAAGGCTGCCGCCACCACTGCCTCAAAGTCTTCTGAGGATAAGTCTGCAGACAAGTCCCAGGATAAAGACGCCGATAAGGACAAGGACAAAAACAAGGATAAGGATAAAAACAAGGACGGCGAAAACAAGGACGGCGCTGCTGGTGCAGAGGGCCAAGACGGCGAGGGCGCCCCTGGCGAGGGCCCAGATCAGATGGCCAACCCGCTAAATAATGGCGAGGATCCTTTCGCTGGGGCGAAGGACATCAAGCCGATTGAGGGTGGCCAGGACGCAAATGATGCTGACAAGCAGGCCATCGAGCAGCTGGTCCGCGGCCAGCACGAGATCGATAATGTGAAGGAATACTTCAACTACATGCCGCAGCACGCCTGCCAAGCCGTGCGTGAAGGCCAGTCCAAGGAGTTTGGCCAGTACCAGCAGTACGTCGATAGCCTGCCGAACCAGTCCTTCGCTGAGTACGCCAACACCATGCGCCAGCAGGGCGGCGGCAACGGTGAGGTGGAGAAGTTTGCTAGCCAGCTGGAGTCCATCCCGCAGTCGACCAAGCTGCAGTCTGTTAACGACATTGTGGTCAACGGTGACGATGCTTCTGCAACCGTGAGCGTGTCCAACTCTGAGGGCAATGAGACCTCTACGGTTCGCTTCCGTCGCGAGAATGGCAACTGGACCTTCTGCAACTAAGTTGTCTCTGTCCCAGCGCCGCTTACCCCGCACCCTAGGTTTTGGTGCGGGGTTACTCGCGTGTGCGCTCTTGGTCTTTGGCGTGGCAGGTGCGCTGTGGGGGCTTTCCCGTCCGACGCTTGCCGGCCATGAGGTAGACGATGGCGGTTATGCCATCGAAGCGATGGGCAGCGCCCAGTTCATCGCCTTCATTACCTTTGCCCTCATTACCGGCCTACTCGGACTGCTCTTGGGCTTGGGTGCGTATCTGCGTCGGCAAGGGCGGGGCTTGTCGATGCTCTTGTGGGTCGGCGTGTGCGCCTTGGCAGGAGCGGCCTCGTTTTACGTATTTGGCGGGGTCACCGCCACACATCCGCCCGAAAACCCCGGGGAGTTCGTGGAATTTGCACCGAAATTCTCCCCGGCTATCTCTTGGGCGGTGGCGCCTTTTATGGCGATGTTTTCCTACTGGTCCACGGCTTTTGTGAGTTCCGATGATGATTGGTAAGCCGCGCGTCTAGGGCCATTCCACGGGGGAGGCGCCGGTAACTTCCTGTGCGATGTCATCGATTCCGTGCAGGATGTGTTTTAGGCCGCGGCCGATGGCGCTAAAGAGTTGGGGCCGCGTTAGGCCGGCGGCGGCAATGGTGGTGGCATCCATCCGCACCTGCAGGCCTTCGGCGGTGTGGTGGCAATATGCAACAGCACCGTGATGGGCGCGATTCCAGTCATTGCAAATGAGGAACAGGCGGGTAAATTCCGCTTCCTCCAAGCTAGGGTCCCAATGTCCCTTGATGATAAGGCTGGGGCCGTTGTCTAAAGCGAAGGAAAAGAGAACATCATTGACCCACGCGTAGATAGCCGTGGCGCCGTCGCTTTGGAAGCGTTGGATTCCGATAAGCGGCAGGATTTCGGCCAGGCTATCGAGGGTGAAAGGCTCTAAGGGGGCGTCGGCAAGCGGGGCTAGCTGCGGTGAGGCTTCGCGCACGAGGCCGGGATGGGATTGGGCAAGCAAGTCCATGAGGACCTCGGCATTGCGCAGCGCCGGTAAGACAAACGCCGCGAGCTGTTCCCGGCTCGGGGAGTTATCCGCCGGTAGATAACTATGACCGGATACGCTTACGCACTCAGGCTGGTCAAAATCAACCACTATCGCCGGTGAGAGGCAATCGTGGTTCCACTCGTTGGCCACATGCGCTAGTTCGGATATCTCACTGAGGTCCACGCCGCCGCGGGGGCTGGTGTGTAGGTGGAGTACCGGTTCTTCTAGTTGGTCTATAAAGATGAAGGTAGATCCGCCGGCTGAGTGGGGTACTAAAAGTTCGCCTGAGGGTAGCGCCCAGCAGGACAAGCCATGTTCGCGGGCGATGGCGCGGACATGCGCGAGCAGAAGGGAAGGATCACTCTCGCTCATCACTGCCACCACCTTAAAGCTGTGTTGAGTCCGAGTCTATCGTCCAAACCCGCCCCCTCGCTGGCATTTGGACATTAGGATATTGGTTTAATAATAGAAATCCGATAAGAATAATGGGAGCCGGAAATGCTTCGGACCATCGATTTGCGCGGCACAAAGCTGCGCCCTGCCCAGCTGCGGCGAGTCCTGCCACGCGGCGGCACCGACGTCGCCGCTGTAGTGGACAAAGTGGCACCAATGGTTCATCGCGTCCGTCAAGAAGGCGCCGCGGCGGCACTGGACTACAGCGAACTTTTTGATGGCGTGCGCCCGCGCCACCTGCGGGTACCGCAAGCGGAATTGGACAAGGCCGTCGCTGGCTTAGATCCGCAGGTGCGCCGAGCAATTGAGGCCTCGATTGAGCGCGTCCGCAAGGTCCACCTCGAACAAAAGCCGACCGCACATACCACCGAACTGGCTCGGGGCGCCACGGTGACCGAGGTCTTTCGCTCCATCGAACGCGTCGGTTTGTACGTGCCGGGAGGCAAGGCTGTCTATCCCTCGTCTGTGATCATGAACGCGGTGCCGGCGCAGGCGGCCGGCGCAGAAAGCTTAGTGGTGGCCTCGCCCCCGCAAAAGGAGTTCGGCGGTCTACCGCACCCCACGGTGCTAGCTGTGTGCCAGATGCTTGGCGTAGATGAGGTGTGGGCTATAGGCGGTGGCCAGGCCATTGCGCTGATGGCCTACGGCGATGATGATGCCGAGCTTGCACCAGTAGACATGATTACGGGGCCGGGAAATATTTTCGTTACCGCAGCCAAGCGCTTGGTGCGCGGGGTAGTGGGGACAGATGCAGAAGCAGGTCCGACCGAAATTGCCATCATCGCCGATGACACCGCAAACCCCGTGTATGTGGCTTATGACCTTATCTCCCAGGCCGAGCATGATCCGATGGCAGCGAGTGTGCTTATAACGGAATCAGAAAGCCTCGCTCAGCGGGTGAACGCGGAGGTGGAGGCGCGCTACGGCGCTACCGCTAATGCGGAGCGGGCGGCCGCGGCCTTAGGCGGCGAGCAATCCGGCATTGTGGTGGTCGATTCCCTGGACGCAGCGATTGCGGTGGCTAATGCCTATGCTGCCGAGCACCTGGAGATCCACACCGCAGAACCCGGCACGGTAGCTGAGCGGATTAAGCACGCTGGTGCCATCTTTGTGGGGGACTTCGCCCCTGTGCCACTCGGGGACTACGCTGCCGGTTCCAATCACGTGCTGCCCACCTCCGGCACGGCGCGCTTTTCAGCTGGCCTGTCTACCCACACCTTTATGCGGCCGGTCAACCTCATTAACTATGACCGAGCTGCGCTGGAAGAAATTGCCCCGCAGGTCATCGCCTTTGCGGAGGCTGAGGGGCTGCCTGCCCACGGCGAAGCAATCCGCGCCCGATTCGAGGAGAACTAAATGACGCAATTGACAGATCTTCCCCTGCGCGAGGAATTGCGCGGCAAGTCCGCCTATGGTGCGCCGCAACTCACTGTGGCCTACCAACTCAATACCAATGAAAATCCCTATCCACCCTCTCCAGCGCTCGTTGCTGATTTGGTGGCGGAGACTCAGCGCCTTGCCTCCACGCTCAATCGCTATCCGGAACGTGATGCCGAAGAGCTGCGTAAAGCCTTGGCCCATTACGTTTCCACACAGACCGGCGTGGGTATTAGCTATGAGCAGGTGTGGGCGGCGAACGGCTCCAATGAGATTTTGCAGCAGCTTCTACAGGCCTTTGGCGGACCAGGCCGCAGCGTGCTCGGCTTTACGCCGTCCTATTCCATGCACCCCATCCTTGCGGACGGAACCTATACGCAGTTTGTGGAGTGCCCGCGGGGCGAGGATTTCCGTATCGACATGGACCGGGCTCTGGCGGCCGTGGCGCGGCACCAGCCGGATATCATCTTTGTGACAACGCCGAATAACCCCACCGGCGGGGTGACTAGTCTGGACGATATTGCCGCGCTTGCCGACGCCGCGCCGGGAATCCTCATCGTCGATGAAGCCTACGGCGAATTCTCCTCTTCGCCCTCCGCGGTAACGCTGCTGGATAAATACCCCACAAAGTTGGTGGTCTCGCGCACCATGTCCAAGGCCTTCGACTTCGCCGGTGGCCGCCTTGGTTATTTTGTGGCGGATCCGGCCTTTGTAGACGCCGTCATGTTAGTGCGACTTCCGTATCACCTGTCTGTGCTCTCCCAAGCTGCGGCGACAGTGGCGTTGCGCCATAGCGCGGATACGCTCGCCACCGTGGAAAAGATCGCCAGCGAGCGCGAGCGCGTGGCAGCTCGCTTGCGGGAACTGGGCTATACGGTTCTGCCTAGTGAATCCAATTTCCTCTTCTTCGGCCGCTTTGCTGACCAGCAGCGCGTATGGCAGCAGTTCTTGGATAAAGAAGTACTCATCCGGGATGTCGGGATTGCCGGCCACCTGCGCATGACCGTGGGCCTGCCGGAAGAAAACTCGGCCTTTTTGGCAGTAGCTGAGGACCTTGCGGATACAGTAGTAGCGGATAATCCGGCCGGAGGAGAAAGGAGCGAACCATGAGCAACCGTGTAGGGAGCGCCCAGCGGTCTACCTCTGAATCGCAGATTTCCGTGGTCATCGATCTAGACGGCACGGGACGCAGCGATATTTCCACCGGCCTGCCCTTTTTCGATCATATGCTGACCTCGTTTGCCACCCACGGCAGCTTTGATCTCACCGTGCAGGCAGCGGGTGATACCGAGATCGATGCCCACCACACCGTAGAAGATACCGCCATCGTGCTCGGTACCGCACTGCGGGAAGCAGTGGGGGATAAGGCCGGCATTCGTCGTTTCGGATCCCAGCTACTGCCCATGGATGAAACGTTGGTGGAAGCGGTGGTGGATTTTTCTGGCCGCGCTTATTTCGTGATGAACGGCGAGCCAGAGCACCTGCAGTGGCACATAATTGGTGGCCACTACGCCACGGTGATTAACCGCCACTTTTTTGAAACGCTTGCTGCCCACGCTGCGATAACGCTGCACCTCAACGTGCGCTATGGGCGCGATCCGCACCACCTTACGGAGGCGGAGTTTAAAGCCGTGGCGCGTGCGCTGCGCGCTGCTGTGGAACCCGACCCCCGTCGGACTGGAATTCCTTCGACGAAGGGAGCACTCTAAAAAGCATGCATGTTATGATCTTGGTTCTTTTCCTCGTGGCAGGCATGTTAGTAGGCGGTGCATGGTCTGCCTACCAACAGGGGTCGAAGGCAATGACAGTAGTAGCCTCCCTTTTGGCCGCAATTACCGTGGTAGCAGCAATTTCGTGGATGGTAGGAGCGTTTGGTAAGTGAGCAAAACCCAAGAGACTAATATTTGGAAGATCCCGGGCTATACCGCCACTATGATGGCCATTGCCGCCGCTTTCGGCGCTTGGTCCATCCTCCTTCCGGTGGTGCCGCTCGCTGTCATTGACTCCGGCGGCTCAGCTACCTTGGCAGGCTCATCCACCGGCATCTTCATGGCCTTCACCGTGCTTACACAGATCATTTCCCCGTGGCTGCTGCGCCGTTGGGGTTATCGCCGCGTGATGGCACTTTCCGCCTTTACCTTGGGCGTCCCCGCCTTCGGACATCTTCTGGGAACAGATGCTTGGGTTGTCCTACTCTTTTCCGCTTTGCGCGGGGTGGGCTTTGGCGCGCTGACCGTTTCCGAGTCTGCGCTTATTGCCGAGTTGGCACCTGTTCGCCTTTTGGGCAAGGCCACCGGCATGATCGGTGTGTTTACGGGACTGGGACAAATGGTCTTTTTGCCCTTGGGCTTGGTCATGGCGGAAAAGCTGGGCTATGCCTCGACGTATATCACTGCCGGCATCATTGGCTTCCTAGGTTTTGGCCTGTGCCTGCGCATTCCCAAGATCAAGGTCACACTCGCCTCCGATACCGAGGATGAGCCGAACCTTATCCGCGTTCCTACGTGGAAGCTAGTGCTCGTTCCTGCGCTGGCGCTAACGACGTTTTCTATGAGTTATGGCGCCGTATCATCCTTCCTGCCGCCGGCGGTGCAGGAACTAGATGCAGAGCGCGGCGCCAGCCTTGCCGGCATCATGCTGTCCATCGTGGGTGGCGCGGCCATGATTTTCCGCTACTTCGCCGGCATGGTGGCAGACCGCGTGGGCACTCCCGGCCGGCTCTACATCCCCAGCCAGATCATGGCCATTGTGGGTGTGCTCGCCATCGCTGTCCCTCTCTACCTCGACGGCTCCGTGTGGTGGCTTGTGCTGGGTGCCTTCCTATTCGGCGGGGCCTTTGGCATTGCCCAAAATGAAGCCCTGTTGTCGATGTTTGACCGTCTACCGCGCGAGCGCGTCTCGGAAGCTTCGGCCATTTGGAATATCTTCTATGATGGCGGCACCGGCTTGGGCTCGACCCTTTTGGGTGCGCTGGTTGCCGGCTACGGCTACGCGGGGGCGTTTGGCGCCGGTGTGGCTATCCTCGGCGTTGGCGTACTAATGACGCTGGCAGACTTTATCCTTGGGCGCACCCGCGTGAGTGAAACCAACGATATCCGGACGCGTCTGCGTCGCATGCGTAAGCTATAGCCCATGGCAAAGACGGTCGCATTATTGGATTATGGCGCGGGCAATGTGCGCTCGGCACAGCGCGCGCTGGAGCGAGTAGGCGCGGAAGTTACCGTGACTGCGGATCCCAAAGCAGCGGTGGACGCGGACGGTCTGCTCGTCCCCGGCGTTGGCGCTTTTGACGCATGTATGCGCGGGCTAAACGCGGTTCAGGGGCCAAGGGTCATCGGCCAGCGCCTGGCAGGGGAGCGGCCAGTGCTGGGTATTTGCGTAGGTATGCAGGTGCTTTTCGACGTCGGAGTGGAGCACAACATCAACTCCACCGGCTGCGGCGAGTGGCCCGGCACCGTTGAAAAGCTACACTCTACGGTCCTGCCCCATATGGGGTGGAATACCGTTGAGGTACCCGTCGGTAGCGATATGTTTGCAGGCTTGTCTGCAGACGAGCGGTTTTATTTTGTGCATTCCTATGGCGTTCGCCGCTGGGAGTTGGAAACGGAAATCACCCGTCCACCCTTGGTGAGCTGGACCGAGCACGCAGGAGATAGGTTTGTCGCGGCGGTGGAAAATGGCGCTTTGTGGGCGACCCAATTCCACCCGGAAAAATCCGGGGACGCTGGCGCACAGCTTTTGGAAAACTGGATGCGCACGCTCTAGGTAGGATGATGACTATGACTTTTACGCTCTTGCCCGCAGTTGATGTCTCTCAGGGTCAAGCGGTGCGCTTGGACAAAGGCGAAGCAGGCACCGAAACCTCCTACGGCGCACCGCGCGATGCCGCGTTGAAGTGGCAGTCCCACGGCGCGCAATGGCTGCATTTTGTGGATTTGGATGCGGCATTCGGCCGCGGTTCCAACCACGAGCAGATGGCGAATATTACCGCAGAGCTGGGCATAAACGTGGAACTTAGTGGCGGCATCCGAGACGATGCCGCAGTAGAACAAGCACTGGCTACCGGCGCGCAGCGCATTAATATTGGCACCGCTGCTCTTGAACAGCCGGAATGGATAGAAGATATCCTTGCGCGCTATGGCGATAAAGTTGCCGTGGATCTCGCCGTGCGCGAGGAAGGCGGCGAGTGGCGCACTGCGGGCAATGGTTGGGTTTCCGATGGCGGCGACCTGTGGGAGGTGCTCGAGCGCCTCGATGCTGCCGGATGCCAGCGCTTTGTGGTGACAGACGTATCTAAAGACGGCACGCTAAGCGGACCGAATATCGAGCTGCTGCGCGAGGTCGCCATGGCTACGGAAGCTAAAATCACCGCCTCCGGTGGTATCTCTAGCGTGGAAGACCTGCGCGAGCTTGCTCTCTATGAAAATGAGGGCATTGATTCCGCCATTATTGGAAAAGCCCTCTACGAGGGGAAATTCAGCCTCGAAGAAGCTCTCGCAGCAGTGGCCGAGGTAGAGCCGCTGCCGGCGGAAGAAACCATTGACCCGTTCGACCCTGAGGACAACTAAGCCATGATGGAACCCCGCGAGTTGGTGGCCTTCGCGGAGGCGGCCGTAGACCAAGTAGAAACCATTTTTCGTTCCGGCCTTGGTGCGCAACCCGCCCGCTTTAAAGGGCAGGGAGATTTTGCCACCGAGGTAGATCTCGTCATCGAGCAACAGCTGCGCGATATTTTGACTCAGATGACCGGCATCCCGGTGTACGGAGAAGAATCCGGCGGCAGCGTGCTAGATACCGTGTGGGTGGTAGATCCGATTGATGGCACCGCAAATTACTCCGCCGGAAACCCCCTAGCCGGCATCTTGGTGGCGCTCATTCATAAGGGCGCACCTGTTGTAGCGGTGTCTGATTTCCCATTATTGGGGCGACGTTTGGTTACTTGCGATGGCTCTCCACTGCGCTCAGTAGGCGGGCCTGCTACTGGCTTCGGCGGTGGGGAGGACGCGATGGGCTTCGATGAAGCGCGCGGACACGTGGGCTGCTCTTCTCATCTGCCCACTGAGATCTTCCACGAACTGCGCGAAACCGGCCTGCGCCCGCGGATGACCGGTTCAGTGGGGCTGGATAATGCCTTTGTTGCACAGGGCGTATTTGATGGCGCGATTAACTTCTCCCCACACCCGTGGGATAACGCCGCTGGTGCACTGCAAATCCAAGCCGCCGGCGGAGTAGTGACTGATCCGGAAGGAAATCCGTGGACTGCGCAGTCGCGTGGCTTGGTCGCAGGTACCCCGCAGGTCCATGCCACTATCGTGGACATCTTGTCCCGTCATAGCGGTTCCTTTCACCGCTAAGACTTCATTCTCACAAAGGAGGCGGCCGATATGGCTGTAGCCGTACGTATTATCCCCTGCCTAGACGTGGATCAAGGCAGAGTGGTCAAGGGCGTTAACTTTGAAAACCTGCGCGATGCCGGTGACCCGGTGGAGTTGGCCGCGCGTTATGACTCCTTAGGCGCTGACGAGCTTATATTTTTGGATGTATCTGCCTCAAAGCAAGGGCGTTCAACCATGCTAGAGGTTGTACGCCGCACTGCGGACCAGGTATTTATCCCACTAACAGTTGGCGGCGGGGTACGCAGCGTCGACGACGTCCGGGAGCTACTGCGCGCCGGTGCAGATAAGGTTTCCGTAAATACTGCAGCGATTAAGAATCCGGAAGTGCTGCGCGAAATGGCCGCGGTTTTCGGGGCCCAATGCATCGTGCTGTCCGTTGATGCCTGCCGGTGCCGGGGGGAGTTTGCGCCCTCTGGTTACGAGGTCACCACGCATGGTGGTACGAAGTCGGCCGGAATTGACGCCATTGAGTGGGCTCGCCGTGGCGAGGAACTCGGAGTAGGGGAGATTCTCCTCAACTCGATGGATGGCGATGGCACCAAGCAAGGATTTGATGTGGACCTGCTGCACGCCGTGCGCGAGGCAGTAACTATTCCCATCATCGCTTCTGGCGGCGCGGGCAGCGCCGCGGATTTCCCACCGGCCGTTGCCGCTGGCGCCGATGCCGTTTTGGCCGCAAGCATTTTCCACTTTGGTGAGGTAGAGATCAGCGACGTAAAGAACACCCTAGACGCCGCGGGTTACGAGGTGCGCCGATGAGTAACCCGGCCGACTATGAACTAGATGGGGGCATCGCCAAGCAGCTCAAGCGCAATGACCAAGGCTTGGTGTCGGCCATTGCCCAGGCTGAGTCCGGTGAGGTGCTGATGATGGCATGGATGGATGACCATGCTTTGGCGCATACCCTTGCCACGCGCAAGGCAACGTATTTTTCGCGCTCGCGCAATGAGTACTGGGTCAAGGGTGAGACTTCTGGCCACACCCAAGAGGTGCTGGGCGTTCGCCTTGACTGTGATGGAGATACTATCCTGCTGACCGTGCGGCAGCGTGGCGGCGCCTGCCATACCGGTGACCGCACGTGCTTTGACGCCACAGATCTCCTAGGAGGACAATCGTGAAGGCTAAACGCCTTGGACCGTTACTTATCGCTGTAGGAGCCATCGTATTGTGGCTGTCTTCCCGTGCCACGTGGGTGGTTGCTGCCAGCGAAGATGATAAGGCCGGCTCCGCCGCCAATGACATCATAGGTTCGGCATGGTCGCTAGAGATTATGGCCTTGACCCTTGTGTTGGTTGCCGGCGCCGTCGCGGGAATGGCTCTGCGCCGCATCGGTAGGCGCGTAGTGGGCATTATTTGTGCCCTCGCAGCAGCGGCCAGTGCATGGACCCCGGTTAGCTTGCTGACGGCGGGCGCGGATGCTGAGCGCGCGCAGAAGATCCTGCAAGGTGCCTCGGCTAATAAGAATGCAGTAGATTCCGCGCAAATTTCTAAATGGGCCACAGTCGTTTCCACCGAGGTGCATGCCTGGGGGCCGATTCTGGCCCTGGTAGGAGCGGCAATAGCCCTTTTTGGTGCGGTTATGCTAGCTCGCAACCCAGGCGAGGATAAAGTGAAGGCATCTAGCAAATACGAGACGCCGGCAGCGCGCCAAGCGAAATTGGAGGAGGATTTGGAAACCTCCTCTGATTCTGGCCGCGTGATGTGGGACGCGCTTGATAGTGATATCGATCCCACTGATATGGATAAAAAATAGCCCCGTAGCCTGTGCAATTTCCGCAACTGCACGGGAGCGGGTTAACCTAAGTGTGATTTCAATCGCCCGTGGAGGGAGGTGCTGATGCCTACGCCCATTGCCGTTGACCACCTAGTAGCAGGAGTCTTAGAGGACGTCGCTGCGCGGGAGTCCCGTGTGTCGTTCCAGGAAGTAAAGGCACGCTCGCGTGACATGGAATCTCCCCGGGATGTGCGCGCAGCTCTCTTGCGCCCCGGCTGCTCCGTTATCACGGAGCTCAAGCGTGCCGTTCCCTACGGCGGTGAGATTGCACATGTTGGCTCTGCGGAGCACATGGCGCAATGGGCTCGCACCTTTGAGGACTGCGGCGTACACCTTATGGCGTGCCAGACTGATTTCCGCCGTTTCCACGGTTCTTTGGAGGATATGGCGGCCGCCCGCGCTGCGATTGATGTACCCATGATGTCACGAGATCTCATCGTGGATCCCTACCAAATTCATGAGGCCCGCTGTTATGGGGCCGATGCTATCCCACTGCAAGTAGAGCTGCTGGAGCAGGCTCGCTTGGAGGCACTATTAGACCGCGTGGAATCTCTCGGTATGACCGCCATCGTCGAGGTACGCAACTGCGCCGAGGTCGACCGCGCAATTAAGGCTGGAAGTAGCGTTATCTCCATCAATGCATGGTCTTTAGCCTCGGACGCGATTAACCGTGAGGCGTTCAACGATATTGCCCCGGGCCTGCCCGAATCCATCCTGCGCATTGCAGTAGGTGGGGTAAACAACGCGCGCAACCTTTTTCACTATGCTTCTCGGGGCGCCGATGCGGTGCTCGTCGGCGAATCAGTCATGGCGGCCCAAGACCCTACAGCGTTGGCTCGGTCGCTGGTTGCCGCCGGCCAGCACCCAGCGTGCCCTGCGCGCAAATTAGAGTAATACCCCGACTAGCTGGCGGGGTGGGGGATAAGGCACACTGGCTACGTGCACACAGAAATTCTTGCAAATATTCCGTCTCCGCCGCAGGGCGTGTGGCAGGTGGGGCCACTTCCCATCCGTGCCTACGCGCTGTGCATCATCGTGGGCATTATCGTCGGCCTGCGCATGACCTTGCGCCGTTATACCGCTCGCGGCGGCAACCCAGACACAGTGTGGGATGCTGCCATCGTGGTTATCCCAGCCGGCATCATTGGCGGGCGGCTCTACCACGTCATCACCGATAATCAGAAGTACTTCTGCGATGGTTGCAATCCCGCGGATGCGCTGAAGATTACCAATGGCGGCCTTGGCATTTGGGGTGCCGTTGCTCTCGGCGCGCTGGCCTTGTGGGTACTTTTCAAAGTGAAGAAGGTTCCACTCGGCCCCTTTGCTGATGCGGTGGCCCCGGGCCTGGTCCTCGCGCAGGCGATTGGGCGGCTAGGCAACTGGTTTAACCAAGAACTCTACGGGCGCCCGACCGACGTTCCATGGGCTTTAGATATTTACTACCGAGTCAATGACAACGGCGGTTATGCGCCGGTTTCCGGGCATTCCACGGGTGAGGTTATGACTTCGGTGCATCCAACCTTTCTCTACGAGCTGGTGTGGAACGTCCTTGTATGCCTATTCCTCTTGTGGGCGCACAAGGCATGGAAGTTGGGGCACGGACGAGTCTTTGCCCTCTATGTCATGGGCTATACGTTGGGCCGGTTCTTTATCGAAGGAATGCGTTCCGATGAAGCTACCCATATCTTCGGGCTGCGCGTGAATATCATCGTCTCCCTGGTGATTTTCATCATCTCTGCGGTCGTCTTTTTCTTGCTTGACAGGCGCCGCCAAGGCCCAGAATCTCCCGCAGAGGTAGATCCTAAGTATTGGGCCGAGCGCCGCGATAGTGACGGGCGTGGCGATGGTAGCGCGGTACCTGAGGGGCAGCATCCGGACTCTGCATCACCGTAGGTTCTACCCCAGTATTTCCGAATAGGTTTGATTGTGTGGGGGTTGGGGCATTTTTGAGTGTCCGTTCGGAAAATGGGGGTCCAAAATTGTGGCCCCAATCCATACGAAGGAGTAGGTTGGGGAGTGTTCAGTTTCCCCGACGGAATAGGCCAATAATGCTGGATAGAAGAACAAAGATTGTCTGTACTCTCGGCCCTGCCGTTGCTAGCGAGGATGGCATTTTGCGCCTCGTTCAAGACGGCATGGACGTTGCCCGCTTGAATATGTCTCATGGCGAGCACGCGGACCACGAGGCGAATTACAACTGGGTGCGCCAGGCTACTGATAAGACCGGCCGCGCCGTCGGTATTTTGGCGGACCTGCAGGGCCCCAAGATTCGCCTTGGCCGCTTTATTAACGGCGAGGAGCAGTGGGATAACGGTGAAATCGTCCGCATTACCGTGGACGATATCGAAGGCACCCACGACCGAGTATCTACCACTTATAAGGGCTTGGCCAAGGACGCCAAGCCGGGTGACCGCCTGCTTATCGACGACGGAAAGGTCGCCGTTGTCTGTAAGGAAGTCGACGGCAATGACGTCGTGTGTGAGGTTACCGAGGGTGGCCCGGTTTCTAATAACAAGGGCGTTTCCCTTCCTGGCATGGATATCTCCGTGCCGGCCCTGTCGGAGAAGGATATCGCTGACCTGCGCTTCGCTCTGAAGCTTGGCGTAGACCTTGTCGCGCTTTCCTTCGTTCGCTCCCCAGCTGACGTGGATAAGGTCCACGAGATTATGGATGAAGAAGGTCGCCGCGTTCCGGTTATTGCGAAGCTGGAAAAGCCAGAGGCAGTCGATGCCCTCGAGTCTATCGTGCTGGCCTTCGACGCCATCATGATTGCCCGTGGTGACCTCGGCGTTGAGGTGCCACTTGAGCGCGTGCCGCTGTTCCAGAAGCGCGCTATCCAGATTGCGCGTGAAAACGCTAAGCCGGTCATCGTGGCTACCCAGATGCTGGATTCGATGATTTCCAACCTGCGCCCGACCCGTGCAGAGGCATCCGACGTTGCCAACGCCGTGCTCGATGGCGCCGATGCTGTCATGCTCTCTGGTGAGACTTCCGTGGGCATTGACCCGCAGAACGTTGTGCGCACCATGTCCAAGATTGTGGCTAATGCTGAAGATGGTGGCAAGGTGCCACCGCTGACTCACGTTCCGCGCACCAAGCGTGGTGTGGTGTCCTATTCCGCCCGCGACATTGCCGAGCGCCTCAATGCAAAGGCCATCGTAGCCTTTACTACCTCCGGCGATACCGCTAAGCGAGTGGCTCGCCTGCGCTCCCAGCTTCCGCTGTTGGCGTTTACGCCGGACCCAGCGGTTCGCTCCCAGCTGGCTTTGACGTGGGGTGCTGAGACCTTCTTGAGCCCGCACGTTAAGTCCACCGATGACATGATGGAAGCCATCGATGATGCATTGCTGGAAATGGACAGGTACGAGGAAGGCGACATGATTGTCGTCATTGCTGGTACCCCTCCAGGAATCGCTGGTAACACCAACATGATTCAGTGCCATCTGTTGGGTGAGACCAAAAAGTAATTTCTTTTGGTACAAGCGCCGCGACCCTCCTTTTAACACGTTCTACGGGTCGCGGCGCTTTTCTATATCAATTTATACAAAAGTAGTTTTATATTTACCTCGCGTCCACCCGGCGGCCGCTTCTTTGACATGCAGTTGCATTAGTTTATGTGTGTTCTTGTTTCAGCTTCTCTACATATTCAAAGGACAACTGCACAATGACCTAAATCAGGCCGACTTGGCCTCAGTGACTGCGCTTACCGCCATCCATTTTCATTTAATTGTCAATAAGCGTCGACGGGGATAGGCTGAGTGCATGGCACACGAGCACCACGACCACGATCACTCCAGCACGCCGCTGCGCGCACTCTTGATTGCGCTAGGCATTACCGGCACCGTCTTCTTCGCGGAGCTGATCGGCGGCTGGTTGGCGGGTTCGATGGCGCTGATGGCGGATGCGATGCACATGCTTTCCGACGCTGCGGGGTTGATCATCGCGGTGTTAGCGGTGTTGGTTGGGCGCCGACAAGCATCGGCTCAGGCCACGTACGGTTACCGACGAGTGGAGGTGCTTGCTGCACTGGCGAACGCAGTGATGGTGCTGGCGATCTCGGTGTGGATTGTCGTCGAGGCGGTGCGCCGCCTGCAGAGCCCGGCCGAAGTGCAGGGAAAAACGATGCTGATCATCGCGGTGATCGGCCTGGTGGCGAATGCGCTATCGGCGTGGGTTCTGCACCGGCACCGCAAATCCTCGATCAACGTGGAGGGCGCGTTCTTGCACGTGTTAGTGGATATGCTCGGCTCGGTCGCAGTAATCGTGGCCGGCATTGTGGTACTGACCACGGGGTTTGTGGCGGCGGACGTGATCGCCTCCCTAGCGATCGCGGCGATGGTGCTGCCGCGCGCCTGGCAGCTCATGCGGCTTTCGGCGAGCGTGCTGCTCGAGCAAGTCCCGGCGGACTTCGACGCCAGTGCGATCGAGCCCGCGCTGCGGCAGGTCGAGGGCGTTGCTGACATCCACGACCTGCACCTGTGGAGCCTGGACGGCGTGAACGTGCTCACGACCGTGCATATCGTGCGCGACGGCACCGTCGGCACCGGCCCGCTGTTGGATGCCGCCCAGCAGGCCCTGCGCGAACACGGTATCGAGCACTCCACCATCCAGATTGAGCACCCAGAGCACGAATCCCACGAGACGGTGTGCTGATTCCCTTCTAACCTGACTTAGGCCAATTTTGTGCGGAAGTTCGCGGCCGGTGATTACTTGGATGGTGGCAGTGAGGTCGGGCGGGAATGGTACGGCGGCGTGAATGGTTTCGCCGCCAACGACGAGTTGAAAGCTGCGGTATTTCTTGAGTGTTCTCACGAGGCGTTTGATGAAGTGACCACTGCGGGTCTCCATCAGGTGGGTCACGGCTAGTGCTGCCATCACAATATTGAGATGTGCTGTGATCGAGTTTTGTTTCCTCGCATAGATTGGGCGTGCTTTCAGGTCTGATTTCGACATCCGATACGACATTTTCAATGTGGAATAGCCTGCGGTAATGCCCGATAACCTCCTGGGCGGGAAGAGCGGTCAGGTCGGTTTCATAGCCTTTAATTCCGGCTAGGGCTCGGTGTTTGGCAGCAAGAGCGTAGTTGACCTTCTTGTTCGGGGTGGAAAGATCGAAATAGCGGTTGCGCTTAATGGCGATTTCGCCGTCAACAGCGCGTTTGGCTTTTGCGACTTGCTCTTTGATTCCGCGCAGGCCGCGTCTGGCCCGATCATAGGAGTACTGGAAGTGGGTCACCGTATTCGGGGTTGTGTGTTTGCGCGCATCGCTTGCCGAGGCTTGTGTCCAGATCTGGCCGTGGGCGTAGGCTTCACCAGGGATTTCCCGCCGCCAGGTTTCACTCACCTCAGGCACGGTGGGGTTTCACCGACAAAATGTAGTGCAGACCTGCATCTATCAATGCTTGCTTGTTCGGAGGGTGTCAAGTTGTTTGTGTGTGGGGCTAGGTTTATAGGTATTTGTCGAAGCTGTCGGGGTAGGCCACGGCCATTTGGTTAATGGCTTGTTTCCAGCCGGAAACTCGGGTCCCTTCCATGAGTCTGCCGGTTGTCGCTGAGACTCGTTTGCCCTGCTTCGCTCTCTTGGCAGCTCGTCTGTCTTCGATATTGCAGATCATCAACCATAGCGTCTTGAGCGCTGATTCATTGTTAGTGAACTGCACCCTGTTGCGGGTAGCTTTCCGCAGTTCATTGTTGAATGATTCAATCGAATTCTTCGTGTAAATGACCTTGCTGGCTGCTGGTGGGAACTGGAGAAATGGTACGAAACGCGCCCATGCATCTCGCCAGACTTTGACTGAGCGTGGATACTTTTCTGCCAATTCAGAGGCTTCAAATTCGTCTAAAGCAGCCTTAGCTGTGGACTCGTCCGTGGCGGTGTAAATCTTTTTCAACGCGGCCGATACGCCCCGGTGATCCCTGTAGGCTACCCATCGGTTAGCG
This sequence comes from Corynebacterium sp. LaCa117, assembly GCF_046717765.1. Taxonomy (NCBI): domain Bacteria; kingdom Bacillati; phylum Actinomycetota; class Actinomycetes; order Mycobacteriales; family Corynebacteriaceae; genus Corynebacterium; species Corynebacterium sp. LaCa117. The sequence continues at coordinate 994,160 of NZ_CP177102.1, forward strand.
GCACGAATCAGGTGCACGATACAGGTTTGCACCATAGAGTTCGGCCACGTTGCTTCAACTGCTTCTGGCAGGCCTTTAAGCCCGTCACAGCAGACGATAAAGACGTCCTTGACCCCACGATTGGAAAGATTGGCGCAAACCTGCGCCCAAAATGAAGCGCCTTCTTCTTTGGCGATCCACAATCCCAAAATGTGTTTGATACCGTCGAGATCTACGCCGATTGCCATGTACGCGGACTTATTGACCACTAGGCCGCCATCGCGGATTTTAATGCGCAGCGCGTCCAGGAAAATGACCGGGTAGAACTCGTCTAGCTGGCGGTTTTGCCAGACCATGACCTCATCGAGGACGGCATCGGTGACTGCGGAAATCGTCTCATGGGAAATATCGACACGCATCGCCGTTGCCATATGGTGCTGGATGTCCCTAATTGTCATCCCACCGGCGTACAAGCTAACGGTCATGTCATCGACATCGGTCAATCTCCTCGAGCCTTTAGGGACCATAGTCGGCAAGAATGTTCCAGCCCGATCCCTCGGGACATCAACGGTGACTGGCCCGTAGTTAGAATCCACGGTCTTTGGATACGACCCGTTGCGGTGATTGTCTGTTCTAGCTGCAGATTTAGCGCTCCTGTCGCCAGACTCGTAGCCCAGGTGGGCATCCATTTCAGCGTTGAGTCCCCTGGTAATCGAGGCTTACAACATGCCGCGAACCAGGTCGTTGGCATCCGTTGTAGACGTGCCTAGGTCATCAATCAGCTTCGCGATTTCAGGGTTAGCAAGAAGCTTCTTTTCAATCGCATCAATCTTGGCCTTATCAGCCGGATCTCGTCTCGCCACAGTAGTCATTCTGGTCCATCTCCTCATGCAGGTTAGGTACCCACACACAAACCATCAGACACTCTCTATTCCGAAGCCACTCCGGCGGCGTGGGCCGCGCACAACAAGGACCGCGATAAGCTGCAGGACATTAGCCGTGAGACGCTCGGCAGCGCCCTCGACTTGGTCATGGCCGCTGGCCACCCGTTCTACGATAATGACCACCAGAAGGTCGATACTCCCGACTATAGCTTCATGTACGAGGACGACTACGCCAAGCTTTCCGGAGGCGAGACCGACTGGAATTACTTCGAGTCCAACGATGACTTCAAGAAGATGGCGCAAGGTGACGTCAAGCCGTAGCAGAAGTATTGGGGTATCGCGCAGGTAGGTTCCACGTTGCAGAACTCCCGCTCGGGCGAGGCAAAGGCTCCATACTCGGACGAGCTTAACGACGTCGTCGATCTCCCCACCATGACGACTGGCGCCCTCAATGCGCTGGGACAGGACGAGGATGGCTTTTCCATCATGATTGAAGGCGGTGCCATTGACTGGGCCGGCCACGGCAATAACCCGGTGCGCGATATCGAGGAGACCCAGGATTTCAATAAGTCGGTTGACGCCGCCATTAAGTGGGTGGAGGAGAACTCCTCGTGGGAAGATACTCTGCTCGTTGTTACCGCGGACCACGAGACTGGCTATCTCTCCGGCGCTAATGAAGTGCCGACTGAAGACAACCCTGAAGCGGACAACCGCTTCAATGCTATGGAAGGTGAGAAGGGCAAGGTTGCCCGCCACGGTTGGTACTCCGGGCAGCACACCAACCAGCTAGTGCCGTTCTTCTTCAAGGGGGCCGGCTCGGAGGACATTATGGCTCGTACCTCTGGTACCGATTCGGTGCGCGGTGAATACATCGACAACACTTTGGTGGCCAATTTGGTCTTTGACGAGTGGTGGAACGATGGCACCGATTCCGCTGGTGACCCAGAACAGCCGGGAGATACTGCTAATCCCTCGGATGGCGAAGGCAAGGACGGTAGTAGCAAGGGCTTTGCCGCAGGCCTCGCTACCGGCCTAGGAATCCTGGGGGCCGTCGTCGGTGGACTCGGCTTCCTGGCTACGCAAATGGGTGTGCTCAATATTGACTTGAAGCCCATCTATGAGCAGCTAAAGCGTGTGGGCCTGCGCTAAACAGAATTGAGCACAACGCCTTACCAAAAGGTCCTGTCCTCCGCCACGAAATCGAAGGGCAGGACCTTTTCTTAGCGCTGGGAAATCGGGGTGGGCTGGATCTTCCACACCTCGTTCGCGTAGTCCGCGATGGTCCGGTCAGAGGAGAAGCGGCCGGAATAGCAGATATTGAGCCACGCCTTCTTAGCCCAAGCAAGGTTGTCTTCCTCATAGTCCGCAGCCATGCGGTCACGGGCTTCGCGATAGTCGGCGAAGTCACCGAGGACGTAGTACTGGTCCTGGGCGTGCTCCCCGTAACCATCGAGAAGCGAGGAGCGCAGGTCGCCGAAGATGCCGGTGTTTTCGGCGCCTAGGGTGCCGTCGACAAGCGCATCAAGCACGCGGGCCAAGCCTGGCACGCTCTGGTAAAGCTCGCCCGGGTTGTACTCGGCGCGCAGCTGCGGCAACTCCTCATTGCGGGCGCCGAAGATATAGGCGTTGTCCTCGCCAACCGCCTCGACGATTTCTACGTTTGCTCCATCCATGGTGCCCAAGGTCAGTGCACCATTCATCATGAACTTCATATTGGACGTGCCGGAGGCTTCCTTGCCAGCCACAGAAATCTGCTCGGAGATATCAGCGGCCGGGATGATGTGCTCGGCGGGGGAGACGTTGTAGTTCTCCACAAAGACTACGCGGATGATGTCCTTGGTATCTGGGTCGTTATTGACTAGCTCCGCGATGGTGTTGATGAGCTTAATAATCGCCTTGGCGCGCTCGTAGCCCGGTGCGGCCTTCGCGCCAAAGATGAAGGTGCGCTTCGGCACAGTCTCGCCCTGGTCTTTGATGCGGAAGTAGAGGTCGAGGACGTAGAGGGCATTCATCAGCTGGCGCTTGTACTCGTGCAGGCGCTTAATCTGTACATCAAAGATGGAACCGGGATCAACGTCGGCGCCCTGGTGGTCTTTTACCCAGTTAGCAAAGTCGCGCTTGTTGGCCTGCTTGATGGCGATGAGCTCGCGCAGCAGAACTGTATCGTCTGCCTTCTCGGCGAGCTGGGCAAGCTGGGTGAGATCTGTAACCCACGCATCGGAACCTGCTTGCTGGGTAAGCAGTTCCGCCAAGCGGGGATTACACATCTTGAGCCAGCGGCGAGGGGTGACGCCATTGGTCTTGTTATTGAACTTGTCCGGCCAGAGTTCGTGCCATTCGGCCAGCGTATCGGCCTTGATGATTTCCGTGTGCAGGGCGGCGACACCATTGATGGAGTAGGCGGCATAGCAGGCGATCCAGGCCATATGCACGTGGCCGTTGGATACCGGCGCCATGTAGTCAATGCGACCCTGATCTAGGCCGCGATGGGCCATATCTTCGCGGAAGCGGCGGTCGATTTCCTCCACCAACTGCCAAATGCGCCAAAACAGCTTCTGGAAGATGGACACCTCCCAGCTCTCCAGCGCCTCCGCCAGCACGGTGTGGTTGGTATAGGCGAAGGTTTCGGTGACGATCTTCCAGGCTGCATCCCAGCTCAGACCGTGCTCATCGAGCAGGATGCGCAGCAGCTCCGGGATGGCAAGTACGGGGTGGGTGTCATTGAGCTGGATGGAGTTATACTTCGCAAACCCGGTGAGGTCTTCGCCGTGCTGGTCAATGTAGTTATCCACCATGGTCTGCAGGGAGGCAGAGACAAAGAAGTACTGCTGGCGCACGCGCAATACCTTGCCCTCGTACGTGGTGTCATTGGGGTAGAGCACGCGGCAGATGTCCATAACACGCTCGCGCTCGACGATGGCCTCGGTAAAGCGCTGGGAGTTAAAGGCATCGTAATCGAAGTCATCGATGGGCTCGGACTTCCATAGGCGCAGGGTGCCTACGTTATCGGTCCCGTAGCCGGTGATAGGCATGTCATAGGGAATTGCGCGCACGTCCATGTCATCGAAGTGGACGCGGCGCTGTTCAGAGGCACGGCGAATGACAAAGTCATAGCCGTTTTCCATCCACGCATCTGGCTGTTCCTTCTGGAAGCCATTCTCAAAGGACTGTCGGAAAAGGCCGTAGCGGTAGAGAAGGCCATAGCCGGTTACGGGGTAGTCCTGAGTGACAGCGGAATCGAGGAAGCAGGCGGCAAGGCGTCCGAGGCCGCCGTTGCCGAGCGCGGCATCATGCTCGGCTTCGAGGACATCGCTCAGCTCGTGATCGGTTGCCTTGGCCGCAGCCTTGGCATCGTCAACAAGACCCAAGTTGGTGAGGTTATTGAGCAGCGCGCGTCCCTGCAGGAATTCCGCAGAGAAGTAGTGCTGTTGGCGCGTTTCCGCGTAGGCAGCACGGGTGCGCTCCCAATTATCGGCAATCTGCTCCATGACGGCACCGGAGAGGCCCGACCAGAACTTACGGTTGGAAGCGCTGTGCGGGCTCACGCCAGAGGCCGCGCGGACATGGGAGGGAACAGTGGATTCGAAAGCAGAATGCCGTGGCTGGCTCATTTTCAACCTTAAGTTTGTGGGGAGTCACGAAACGTCTGCCAGCTTAATAGCATTGTCCCTGCGCCGCAGGCGGGGGAATGAGGAGACGCGTCTCGGGCACCTAGGGCGTGGCCAAGTAGGTCAATGCCGCACCATATGCCGCCCGGGTGGAGGCATAAACAGTGGGGGCATAGTCAGGCAGGAAGGTTGCTTGGTGGTTGACCGGAGGATCCTGCAATTCATCTTCCGGAGTGCAGCCGATGTGCCAGAAGACATAGGGCACACCCCACGCCTGCGGCAGGTAGCAAAAGTCTTCGGAAGCGGTGGAGGGGGCCGCGATGACTGAATCGGAGCCAAAAGCGGCGTCGAAAACCTCGCCTACTGGGGCATGGGCAGCGGCGTCATTATCGGTGACCTCGCCGTGCGCGTAGTACTCAAAAGTAGGGTCCTGATCGCTTCCAGAGGCGACACACTCGGCCTTAACCATTCGTTCGAGGGAGTGGTAGACCTTTTCTGCCAGCGCGGGATCGTAGTAGCGAGTATTGAGTACCAGCTCGGCGGAGTCGGGGATGATGTTGTTTTTATCGCCGGAGTGAAGCTCGCCTACGGAAATGACAAAGAACTCGTGCGGGGCGACCTCGCGGCCCACAATGGCTTGGAGGCGGGTGACGATCATAGCCGCGATGTAGGTCGGGTCGATGGAGTTATGGGGCATGGAGGCGTGGGCGGATTTGCCAAAGACGCGGATACGCAGGGAGTCGCATCCGGCCATGATCGGGCCGGCGGTGTGGCGAACTGTGCCGGCGCGGCCGGGCATGATGTGCTGGCCAAGGCAAATATCGGGGCGCGGCACGCGTTCGATGAGGTTATCGGCCAGCATGAATTTAGCCCCCATGGAGGATTCTTCGGCCGGTTGGAAAAGGGAGAGGAAGGTGCCGGACCAGGTGTTTCGGGAGGCGTCGAGAAGCGCGCAGGCACCTAGCAGCGCGGTGGTGTGCATATCGTGTCCGCAGGCGTGCATCTTTCCATTGGTAGCGGAATAGGACACGCCAGTGGCCTCCTCTACCGGCAGGCCATCGAAATCCGCGCGCAGCAAAGCGGTGGGGCCTTCGCCATTGCGGAAGATGGCGACCATTCCGAAGCCACCAATGTTTTCTACTACCTCGCAGTTAAAATCAGCGAGCTTGGCGCGGATGCGACCGGCGGTTCGCTCTTCTTCGTGGGAAAGCTCGGGGTGGCGGTGCAGGTCCTCATAAAAGTCCTGCTGCCACTCCAGATCGGCCTGCTGGGAAGTGACGAGCTGGGCGATGCGGGCAGAATCAGACATGGTTTCACACCTTAGGAATTGGGTAGGGTTAGCGCTATGCCGGTTATTCAATTTGATGTTTTGGTTCCCAACACACAAGCAGAGCGCGTCGCGGATATCTTTACCACTGCCACCGACAAGTTGGTAGAAAGCGGTTCATTAGCCTCCGCTGAGGTTACTCGCCCTGATGCGCCGCAGTTTCCAGAGGGGTTGGAAGAACAGCTGCGGCAAAATTATCGCGATGAGCATGAAGACCGCGACCTTGAGGACGCGAGCGTGTACCGCTACGACATTGCGGTAACAGGGGTGAGCGGCTCGGTTAACCAACTAGGCATGGTGCTCTCGCGTCTTCTTACCCCGCATGCCGTGCTGCCGAAAGACCACGTCTTGCTGGAAGATGAGCTAGCGCATGAACGGCCAGCTATCTTCCCATGGTCGCTGTCTATTCGGCCTTAGAGCTGCTTGACGATGTCCCTGGCGGCTGCCGCCAGCTGTTGCGCCAGTGGGCCTTCTTGGCTAAGCGATGCGCAGTAGGCGTCCGTGCCATGCTCGAAAGAACCGGCGATGATGCCCATGGGCGTGCCTGCGTCCCGGGCGAGAGCCGCAATGGTTCCGACGGCCTTTCCGGTCAAAGATTGCTCGTCAAACCGGCCCTCGCCGGTGATGACGAGATCGGCGGAGGATATTTTTTCTGGAAGTCCGAGCGCAGTGGCGACATGTGCGCCGCCGGATAAGACGCGAATATGCTCATCTGAGCCCCAGAGCGTGCGAGAAAGCCAGTGCAGGCCGATGGGAAGGCCACCCGCGGCACCGAAATATTCGGAGTCCGCATCGGCGCCGGTGACTTCGCATGCTTGCAACATGGCGCCGGCCAGCAGTGCTACCTGCTCGCCTTGCGCTCCTTTTTGGGGGCCGTACATGGTTGCCGCCTGTACTGGAGTGGCGCGGGTATCTGCCAGCAATGTGAAATCAAGCATGCCCGCCTTGATATTGAGCTGCGCGGTGTCGATGTGATCGAGCTGAACTAGGGGAGCGCCGCCCTTAGGCAGGGCGTAGCCGCGGGCGTCGTGCGCGGCAGCGCCGAGCGCGGTAAGGATGCCCATGCCAGCATCGATGCTGGCGGTGCCTCCCAGCCCGAGCACAATCGAGGTGGCGCCGCGCGTTTCTGCATCCGCAATCAGTACGCCGGTGCCATAAGAATCGGCGTGCAGCGGATCAAGGCTGTCCTGTACTGCGGGCAGGCCGGTGGCAGAGGCGACGTCGATAAACGCAGTGGTTCCGGCCAGAGCATAGCTTGCCTGAGTCAAGCGGCCTATGGCGTCGGTGGTAGGCAGGGTGATGGTTTCGACGGATTGTCCGCCGGCCGCGGCCGCTTGTGCGAGGACGGCGGCGGTTCCCTCGCCACCATCGGCCATGGGCAAGGTGGTAACCGTGGCCTCGGGAAGAGCCTGGCGCACCCCCATAGCAATGGCTGCTGCGGCCTCGGGCGCGGAGGCGGTGCCTTTAAACGAGTCTGGCGCGACGACAATATGCATGCCCGTGATTATAAAGCCCGCCTGCGAAGGGAGTCTGCGAGGCTTAAGATTCGAACGTTCTACAGAAAATATTTTACTTTATTGTCGCTGGTAAAGACGGTGCGGATCTATGCAAGGTCTAGAAACTGCTTGCTTTATCGGTAGTTTGATAGGAAACTGGTATCTGTTCTTATACGTCCACAGAATGGAATGCACGCCATGTCAGTAGATAGCCAAATTTCTGAGTACTACGACAAATTGCTCAAGCGCAATGCGGGAGAACCAGAATTCCACCAAGCGGTTTCTGAGGTTCTGGACTCGTTGAAGATTGTCCTAGAAAAAGACCCGCAGTACGCGGACTACGGCTTGGTGGAGCGCCTCTGCGAGCCTGAGCGCCAGCTCATCTTCCGCGTGCCGTGGATCGATGACAATGGTGATATCCAAGTCAATCGCGGTTTCCGCGTCCAGTTCAATTCCGCGCTCGGCCCCTACAAGGGTGGACTGCGTTTTCACCCTTCGGTCAACCTGGGCATCATTAAGTTCCTCGGGTTTGAGCAGATCTTCAAAAACTCCCTGACCGGCCTGCCCATCGGCGGTGGCAAGGGCGGTTCTGACTTTGATCCCAAGGGCAGGTCCGAGGTAGAGGTCATGCGCTTCTGCCAGTCATTTATGACGGAGTTGCACCGCCACATCGGGGAATACCGCGATGTTCCGGCCGGTGATATTGGCGTCGGCGGCCGCGAGATCGGCTTCCTCTTTGGTCAGTACCGCCGCCTGACTACCCAGCATGAATCCGGTGTCCTTACTGGCAAAGGCCTGACCTGGGGCGGTTCCCTGGTTCGTACCGAGGCCACAGGCTTTGGCACGGTCTATTTCACCAATGAAATGATGAAGACCCATGGCGAGTCCTTTGATGGTGCCAAGGTCATTGTCTCTGGCTCTGGCAATGTTGCCATCTACGCCGCAGCGAAGGCCCAAGAACTGGGCGCCACCGTGGTGGCCATGTCCGATTCCTCCGGCTATATCACCACCACACAAGGCGTGGACATCGAGCTTCTCAAGAACGTCAAAGAAACTCGTCGTGAGCGTATTTCCACTTATGCACAAGAGGCTGGCAGCGGCGTGGAATTCCATGAGGGCGGAAATATCTGGGAAGTAGGGGCGGACGTGGCACTGCCGTGTGCTACCCAAAATGAGCTGGACGGCGACTCGGCCAAAAAGCTTGTGGAAGGCGGCGTGCGCTACGTGGCCGAAGGTGCCAATATGCCGTCCACCCCGGAGGCCGTCCACATATTCCAAGAATCCAAGATCAACTTCGCGCCGGGCAAGGCCGCTAATGCTGGTGGTGTTGCTACCTCCGCGCTGGAAATGCAGCAAAATGCGTCCCGTGATTCTTGGTCCTTTGACTACACCGATGACCGCCTCCACGCGATCATGTCTAATATCTTTAAAAACATCGACAACACGGCGAAGGAATACGACCGCGAAGGCGATTACGTAGCCGGCGCAAATATCGCCGGCTTCAAGAAGGTAGCGGATGCCATGCTGGCACAGGGCGTCATCTAAAAATCGGCCTTTATTCAAGCTCCCCTTTTGCGCCACAGAGCGTGGCGGTAAAAGGGGAGCTTGTTTTTGTATATGCGTGCCATAAATTCTGTATGTGTGGGCGCGGACTGGCAAGACCGGTTGTGGAAGTAAAATCTGCAGTACACACTCGGTGCGTGGCCTCCACGCATGGCGGGTGAGGGTATGTAAAATTCGCGGTATGTACCGTGTCTTTGAGTCTCTAGATGAATTAGTTCAGCACTTGGAGGGGGCCCATGGCTTCCCCATGACCTCTAATTGCGTAGTTCCGCGCCATGAAATGCTCGCGCTTCTCGACGACCTCCGTAACGCGCTGCCCGTTGAGATTGATGACGCGCAGGATGTCTTGGATAAGCAGGATGAAATCCTGCACGGCGCTGAAGAGCGCGCGGACCAAACCATCAATGATGCTAATGCCCAGGCAGATGACATTGTGGGCCACGCCCGCGAGGAAGCAGATGCCACGGTGTCCCATGCAGAACAGCATGCCGCCAAGCTGGTGGCTGATGCTGAAGCTCGCGCTCAGTCCATGGTGGAGCAGGCCCGCGCGGAAGCAGACCGTACTATCGCTCAGGCGAATGATGAATATGAGCGTTCCGTCGCTGAAGGCCGCGCAGAGCAAGAGCGTCTGGTTTCGGAATCAGAAGTTGTTCGCCGCGCCGATGAAGAAGCACATCGCATTGTGGAATCCGCCCACACCGAATCTAACCGTCTGCGCAGTGAATGCGATGAATTTGTGGATGGCAAGCTAAGCGAATTTGAAACCACCCTTAATGGCCTGCTGCGTACAGTAAACTCCGACCGCTCTGCCCTGCGTGGCGGTGCCGGAGTGCGCTCCCGTGGCGGTGACTATTCGGCTCCGGGCCGCGCCAGTGGCGCTGCAAGCAGCACACGTTACGCGGAAGGCGAGACCTATGAGCGCCGCTATAACGAGCGCTAAAACTTTAGTTTTTAATCGGCCTTAAGCTCTATGGTTCGGTGCACACCGGGCCGTAGAGTAAGGGACTGGGGAGGAAAAAGACCTATACACTAGGCACGGCCAAAGGCCCTATTTGGTGAGCAGGCGGTTCGTCGTACACCGTCTACTCACCAAATAGGGCCTTTATTCATTGCCGCTGGTCTGAGTAAATCAGGTGGTGGCACGAGTGCGAGGTTGCTTAGCAGCAATCGCCTTTCCTCTTTCATGGGGAGTAGGCGTTATGTGGGTGTGTAGGGGAACGGAGATGTCTTCCTGCCGCGGGAGAAGGTGTGCAGGCGCGGCGGATTGGACGGCCATGCATGCTGCGATAATCGCGGTTACCAAGCCTGGGAAAAGGAATGCAACGAGTGCAGTGAAGAAATAGGAAGACAGTGATGTCAAGGGATTATCACTGAAATTTTGTGGAAAGCACACGGCACACACGCTAAGGAGCGCACCGGTAGCTAGCACCATAGTGCCCACAGAAATGAGCGCGGTAGGAATGGTCGCGCGGGAGAACCAAGTAATAGCACCTGCGCTTAGGGAAAAGATGAGCGCGCCGGTAAGAACCGAAAGGTCCATGCCGGTGGGCAATACCAAAATGGCACCGGCTACCAAACCGGCAACGACGCTACAGATGAGTGCGGTAAAAAGGCGAATGCCACGAGCGCCGTACATTCCTGAGCGGTCCGGCCGTGGAGTGGCGTGAACGAGCATACCGGCAGTAGCTAACACCGCAGCGGGAAGACAGCTAAACACGGCGAAACCGAGCGCTATGCTGCGTAGATCCGTGGAGGCTAGCGCCAAGTGGTAGGTCATGCTTGTTATGTCCATGGACTTTTTGGACACGGAGTCCAGTAACTTTTTGGGCTAGGAGTCCAATGACTTTTTGGACGTGGAGTCTCCCTGCTTTTTGGGCAGGGAGTCTTTGGTGTTTTTGGACAGTCTCTAGCTCGTCTTACCGGTTATGGTTTCTTTCGTCTCGACGGGCGCGGACGCGACAGGATTGGTTTGATCTCTGGTGGTCGGCGGTGCCACATTCCTTCGACATGCCCGATGTTGATCTGTCCGCCGGCTGGACGCTCAAGTAGCTTGATGGGCAGTGGGAATGAAAACAGTGCTTCACCATCATGATCAGTGAAGAACTCAGCGGTGTCATCGGTAACGTGGCTGTATATGAGCCGGTTTTTAAACCGGAGTCCTACATAGAATCCATAGCCCAGGATGCGCACCACTCCGCTTTTGTTGATCCACAGTGTGTCGGGGATACCCCAGGCGTTGCTTGACTGGGCGGATAGACCGTCTACGGTGGGACTGACGGTAGGAGATGATTCTTGCTGGATTGGTTCGTTATCGTCATCGATGGTTGTGGGAGAAGCTGCAACTTCTCCCACAACCGGCGCCATCGCCTCTTTAACCCCATTCTCGATACGATGCTCGTGGTGTATCGCGCTTTCTGAGTGTGTATCCCGGTATGACTTCACAATCTTGGCCCACAGCATATCCGGGTCAATGGGTTGTGTTGGGGATTGAGCGTGGGCGAAGTGCTCACGGGCTTGGGCTGGAGTGATGTGCATTTTGCCGACTAACAGGCCTTGATGGCGGCGCCTGGTGTTGTAAAACTCGCGGTAGTCGTCCAACAGCTGTTGGACGTGCTGAAGTGTCGTAGGTTGGCGTGCATCGAGAAACTTGGTCATGGTTTGATGCGAGCGTTCATCTTTGCCTTGGGTTTGCGGGCCAAAACCTGCAATGGACCAGATACCTTGGGCGGCGAGCCAGCGCTCGGTATCGGACAATCGGCCCCGGTGATAGGTGGCAAAAGCTTCACCGTTATCGGTCAAAAGTTCCTGCGGGCGACCATACGTTTCTATTGCTGCGGCCAAGGTAGTGCGAGCATCGAATCCGTTTTCTTTGGCGGCGAAGGCTTGTGAGCCCAGATCAAACCGGCTGGCATCATCAACCAGCTGGTAGATAGTGATCTGGGTATGTGGAGTGTCAAAGAGTCGGTAGACAAACCCGTCGAGTTGCCACAGCTCATCGACCTTATCGCGTGCCCAGAGTTTATAGCTTTTACGAGGACGTTTACGGGCATTGGCCTCAGCAACACCAGCTTCGTGGAGCCAAAGCGCAATCGTAGACCGTGCCGGTGGGTGCTCTAAACCAAGGTCATCAATGAGGTAGTAATAGATTGACCACGGGCCATAGTCACGTCCCTGGGCCTTGAGCACTGATCGAGCTGTGATGACTTTCTGACGAAGGTGATCATCGTAGATTCTGGCTGGGGAATGCGGGGCGGTGGAGTCAGGCAGGATGCCTGCACGGCCGCGTTGTTCAACGCGGCGTTTGATGTTGGCATAGGTTTGGCGAGATACGCCAATATCCTTGCAGAATTGGGTGACGGTTCGTCCGTCTCTTACTGGGTCGAAGTCCGCTATTTTCTTGCGGAGATGGGTTGAAATAGCCATCTTGGTATTCCAACCCACCGACTGTCCAAAAAGTCTTGAGACATCACGACAAGGAAGTCTTTGGACTCCGTGACCAAAAACTATCTGGACTCCCCGTCCAAAAATCCATTAGACTCCGTGTCCAAAAACTCCATAGACATCACAGTGGTAGGTCATGCTTCCAGACTAAGGACGGCCTTCGCTCGGGAAAAGGCTAATCCGCAAAGGCATATGTCCTTTTACATTAAACGCCAGACTCTTGACAGAAACTTTCCTCGCGCGGGCCGCTAGGCGGAGTTTGCGGGGCAAGGTAGACTACCTAGTGTTATGACATCACCATTGAAGTTCGATGTGGGCGAATTGTTGAACGCCCAAGGCGCTGACGCACTGCCGGAACAACGCACCCAAACCGGCCCCTCACCTGAGAGGATCGGCGTGGAGATGATCGCCATTCCGCAGGGCGAAGAGCTCACCGTAGACGCTACCTTGACCCCTCTTGGCGCAGGTGTCTTAGTGGATGCCAACGTATCCGGACAGCTGACCGGGGAATGCGCTCGCTGCTTGAAGGAATTGCACCCACAGTTGGACTTGCACGTCACACAGGTCTTTGCAGCCGACGAATCCTTTGTCTCGGGAGATACCCCTTCAGACGGCGACGAAGGATCCGGAGATGAGATTCCAGAGATTGAAGATGATGAGCTGGATCTCTTGCAGGCCGTGATCGATGAGGCAGGCCTTAATCTTCCCTTTGCCCCGGTATGCGAAGATGGCTGCGAGATTGACACGCCTGAGGGCGTAACCACGGGTATCTCTGGCGAAGAGGACGAAGAAAAGGTCGATCCCCGCTGGGCTGGTTTGGAGAAGTTCCTATGAGCCGCAAGAAGAAGCTAACTGGGGAAGAGGCACTGGCTGCCGAGTTCGCTGCAGTAGACCATTCCCCGTTGTTGGAATCGCTCGGTGTGGAATTGCAACCAGAGCACCTGTGCCTAGCGTTGACCCACCGTTCATTTGCTAATGAAAATGGGCACTTGCCAAATAACGAGCGCTTGGAGTTCTTGGGCGATGCGGTGCTGGGCCTTTCGGTAGCCTCTCAGCTCTACATCACCTACCCGTCCCGTCCGGAATCGGATATTTCCAAGATGCGCGCATCGATAGTCTCGCGCTACGGCCTGTCTGATATCGCCCGAGAAATAAACCTAGGCCCGCACATTTTGTTGGGTAAGGGCGAGCAGTCCACCGGTGGCCGCGATAAAGATTCCATTCTTGCGGATACCACTGAGGCAATCTTTGGCGCCATTTACCGCGAGCATGGTTTTGAAACGGCGCGTGACGTCATCTTGCGCTTATTTGCGGAAAAGATCGAAAATGCGACTGTGAGCGGGCGCCACTTGGATTGGAAGACCACTTTGCAGGAGCTGTGCGCGGAGCTAAAGGCGCCGATGCCGGTTTATTCGGCTACTTCCACCGGACCAGAGCATGACCAGACCTTTAACGCAGTAGCTACTGTGGCTGGTCTGACCGTAGGAAATGGTGTGGGCCACAATAAAAAGTTGGCCGAGCAGCAGGCAGCTCAGGAGGCCTGCCAGACCCTGCGCGAAACTCCGCTTTTGGTGCAAGGCACTGCACATAAAGAGGGCTGAGCATGCCGGAATTGCCGGAAGTCGAGTCCGTCCGCCGTGGCCTTGCACCCCACGTGGTGGGGCGGACTTTTCAGTCTGTAGAGGTATTACACCCGCGTTCCAATCGTGGCCAGGATGAGCCACTTTCTGGACTTCTTGAGGGCAAAGAGATCTCTGCGGTGGCCAGACGCGGGAAGTTTATGTGGCTGGAATTTGTGGGCGAAGATGCCATGGACCCCCACCGTGACGTCCTCTTTATCCACCTAGGTATGTCGGGTCAGATCCGAATAGGTGCCACCGAATCTTCGCACCTTCGCATTACCGCCCAGCTGAGCGGTGGGGTAGAGGTGTGCTTTGTTGACCAGCGCACCTTTGGGTACTGGTTGTATGCGCCGTGGGACAAGATTGCGCACATTGGCATTGACCCGCTGGAACCAGATTTCGATAGTGCGGCTACAGCACGGCGCCTGCGTGCGAAGAGGACCGCAGTGAAGACCGCGCTTTTGGATCAAACGCTGACCTCTGGAATCGGCAATATTTACGCTGATGAATCCCTGTGGGCCGCCCAAATCTCACCCCGCAAGAAAGCCTCGACCTTGCGGCAAAAAGATGCTGTTGCTCTGCTTGCGGCAGCTCAGGAGGTCATGACAGCGGCCCTAAAAGTGGGTGGCACGAGTTTTGATTCCCTGTACGTAAATGTGAACGGCGAATCGGGGTATTTTTCGCGTTCCTTGGCCGCGTATGGGCGTGCTGGCCAGCCCTGTCTGCGGTGTGGAACGCCCTTGGAGCGGTGCGTAATTTCAGGGCGGTCCACCCATTTTTGCCCCCATTGTCAATAATTTATGGCGCATGGGGTTCACGTTGTGAACCTTAAGGCAGTAAATTATTCTGCATGGATTTTCTTGAAAATGTCGTAACGACATTTAATGACGGCGTGTGGTCGTGGATTTTGCCGTGGCTGCTGATTGCTGCGGGTCTATTCTTCGGCATCCGTACTGCTTTGGTGCAAGTGCGCATGGTGCCGGATATGTTCCGCGCCGTCGTCGAGCGCCCCAAGGGGGAGGGCCGCAATGAGGACGAAGACTATGGCGGAATCTCTGCGTTTAAGGCCTTCACCATTTCAGCTGCCTCCCGCGTTGGCACCGGTAACGTTGCCGGTGTGGCCGTGGCCATTTCCGTTGGCGGCCCAGGTGCCGTCTTCTGGATGTGGCTGATTGCCATCCTGGGTGGCGCTACTGCATTCATCGAGTCAACCCTGGCTCAGCTGTGGAAGGTGCGCGATGGCAATGGGTACCGCGGTGGTCCGGCGTATTATATGAAGCGCGGTTTGGGGTGGGGACCGCTCGGCGTGCTTTTCTCCATCGCCATCGCCTTTACCTTTGGCTTGGTATATAACGCCTTCCAGACCAACGCCATTGCGGATGCGGTGTCCTTTTCCTTTGACCGCGATGACACGATGTTCCGCTCCATTATCGGCATTGTTATCGCCGTGGTCGCGGGGCTCATCATCTTTGGCGGTGTGAACCGCATTGCCAATATCACCCAGGTCATCGTGCCATTTATGGCGGTGGCTTACCTGCTCATCGGCGGTTTTGTTGTCATTACCAATTTTGACAAGGTACCGGGAATGATTGGCGATATCGTCGGTCACGCCCTAGGAATCAAGGAAATTGCGGGAGCCGGTCTTGGCGCGGCCATGATGAAGGGTATTCAGCGCGGTCTGTTTTCAAATGAGGCCGGCGAAGGCTCTGCCCCTAACGCGGCGGCAACTGCGGCCGTATCTCACCCAGTCAAGCAAGGCTTGGTGCAGACCCTCGGCGTGTACTTTGACACCTTGGTGGTATGTACCATCACCGCTTTCATTATCTTGCTGGGACCAGAGATTGCCTATGGTGCAGAAGCAGAAGGCGTGTCCTTGACCCAGGCAGCCCTATCTTCTGAGGTGGGCGAGTGGGGAATCCACTTCGTCAGCTTTATCCTCTTCTTCCTAGCCTTCTCTTCCATCCTGGGCAATTACTACTTGGCGGAGTCTAACCTGGAGTACCTCACCCAGAGCAAGCCTGCGCTGGTGATTTTCCGCCTCGTCGTACTTTTCTTTGTCTGGTTCGGTGCGGTGGGCTCCTTGCCGCTGGTCTTTGCCTTGGCCGATACCGGCGCGGCAACCATGGTTATCCTCAATATCCTCGCCATCGTGCCGCTATCCGGGGTGGCCATTAAACTGCTCAAGAACTACAACGAGCAGCGCAGCCATGGCATTGACCCGGTATTCCACCGCGATATGCTGCCCGAGCTTAAAGGCGTGGAGTGCTGGGACGGCTCCGACCCCGTCACTCGTCGCAGCGAAGAGGACCGCCGCGTCCTGCGCGATAAGGGTCAACAAGATCACTACTAGGAGCTAGGGAGGCCGCTTGACCATGGAAAGAATGACCGCTTTTGTCCACGGGCACGTCCAAGGCGTGGGCTTTCGATGGTGGACGCGCTCCCGTGCCCTCGAGCTCGGCTTGAAGGGGCATGCTACTAATTTGGCCGACGGTCGGGTTCAGGTTGTAGCCGAGGGACCGCGGGAGAAATGTGAAGAGTTGCTAGGACTCCTCAAAGAACAGCCCAGTATGACTCGCCGGCCAGGAACAGTGGACCTAGTAGTCGAGCAGTGGGCTGCCCCCAAGGGGGAGTCTGGCTTCATTGAACGCTAACGCACAGGACATGCCCGCACTTGCGAGCCTTGAGGCTCGGCTGGGCAGGCGTGCTCTAAGCTTGCTAAACTAACCCAAATGCACCTGAAATCGCTGACGCTCAAAGGCTTTAAATCATTTGCGTCGGCGACGTCTCTGAAATTTGAGCCGGGCATTTGCGCTGTTGTCGGACCAAATGGTTCCGGCAAGTCCAATGTGGTCGACGCGCTAGCTTGGGTCATGGGCGAGGGAAGCGCCAAGACGCTGCGTGGCGGAAAGATGCAAGACGTCATTTTCGCCGGCGCCGGCGACCGCAAAGCCTTGGGCCGCGCCGAGGTAACCCTCACCATCGATAATGCGGACGGCGCGCTGCCGATCGAGTATTCGGAAGTTTCGGTCACCCGCCGAATGTTCCGTGACGGTGCCAGCGAATACGAAATCAATGGTGCCAAAGCGCGCCTTATGGATATTCAGGAGCTGCTCTCTGATTCGGGTATTGGCCGCGAGATGCACATTATCGTCGGCCAAGGCAAGCTTTCTGAAATCCTCGAATCGCGGCCCGAAGATCGGCGCTCCTATATCGAAGAGGCAGCGGGTGTGCTCAAGCACCGCCGCCGCAAGGAAAAAGCGCAGCGAAAGCTCACTGGCATGCAGGCCAATTTGGATCGTCTGCAGGACCTTACGGATGAGCTAGGAAAGCAGCTTAAGCCTTTGGCCCGCCAGGCCGAGGCCGCGCAGCGTGCGGCCACGGTGCAAGCTGATCTGCGCGATGCCCGCCTGCGCCTTGCCGGCGATAGGGTAGTGCGACTGCGCAGCAAGTTTCAGGAGGCCGAGCGCACGGCCGAAGTTCTCGCCGAGCAGGTTGAAGAAGTTACGGCACAGCTGGAAGAAGCGACAGGCTCCCAGCTAGAGGTAGAAGCCCAACTAGAAGAAATAAGCCCCAAGGCAGATGCGGCCCAAAAACTGTGGTTTGATCTGTCTACGCTTTCTGAGCGCATTTCTGCCACGCAGCGCATCGCGGAAGAGCGAGCGGCCAATGCTGGTGCGCAGGTGGCTTATTCTGGCCAAGATCCGGAGGATCTAGAGGCACGGGCCGCTCGTGCAGATGAGGAGCATGCGGAGCTTCTCGCCGCGGCGGAAGAAGCTGCGGAACGCCTGGAAGCGATCCGTGAAGAGGTAGCAGAGCGTCGCGAAGCCTTCGAGGCGGCCGAGCGCGAACACATGGCCCAGCTGCGCGCCATTGCTGATAGGCGCGAGGGCGTAGTCCGCCTTATCGCGGCGGAGGAAAAGGCGGCAGGCCAGGTTACTTCGGCGGAAGAGGAGCTAGCGCGGCAAGAAGAAACCCTTGCTTCTACCAGCCAGCGCACCCAGTCTGCACAGGCAGAGGCCGATGAGGTGGCGGATAAACTGCAATCTTTGGCTGGCGAGCGCGAGCCGCTCGAGGAGGCACATGTGCGCGCGGCCAGTGAATCGGGTGCGGCCGACAAACGCTTGGAACAGCTGCGCGACGAGCAGCGCGAACGCGAGCGAGCCGTGTACACGTTGCGCTCCCGTATCGATACCTTGGCCCAGACCGCACCAGAAAAAATCGATGTAGGTGAGCAGTTCCAGCCGCTGGCCACATTCATCAGCACCTCATATGAGACGGCGGTTGCTGCCGCATTGGGCGCCTTCGCTGAGGCTCAGGCCGGCGAGATTTCCAGTCAGCTCATTGCGGACCTGGAAAAGGGTACGCGCTCCGCGCTTGTCGATGTCTCTGTGGCCGCCCCCGCCACTTCCTGGCGCGTGGATGCAACTTTGCCTAGCGGAACCTCGTGGTTGCTCGACCACATTGCTGTGGTTCCGGAGGTATCCGCCGCGCTGCACCGCCTGCTGGCGGATGTCGTGCTCGTTCCCGATTTCGCGGCGGCGAAAAAATTGGTGGCAGAGGATCCTCGCCTGCGCGCCGTTACCGAATCGGGCGTGGTGCTGGGCGAAGGTTGGGTAGAAGTAGGCACCGGTGCCTCGTCTACCGTAGAGGTCACCGCTCGCATCGCAGAGGCAGAGGAACAGCTGGAATCTGCGACGCAGGAGCTAGAAGAACTATCCGGCACACTTGAGGGCGCAAAGATTGCGGCAGAAGATGCCCGCGTGACCGCCGCTTCGGCGAAGGCTGCCTTGCGCGAACACGATACCGAGGTTGACGCGTGGAAGCGCGATCACCAGCGACTGCTCAAGCAATACGAGGCCAATAAATCGGAGCACGAAAAGGCTGCGGCGCGGGCGACCGAGATTGAGTTAAAGATCGCAGAGGCCCGCAAGCAGCTTGCCGACGCCCGCGATAGGCTCGCCCGCGTCGATGCAGACGAGCAGCCAGACGAGCCTTCTTCGGCGGAACGTGATGAGGCTTCGGCCGCATTAGAGCAGGTTAAGTCGATGGAGATGGAGGCGCAGGTTGCAGCCCGCTCTGCTCAAGACCAGGTGGGTCAGGTAGCGGGGAAGGGCGAGGCATTGCGTCGCCAAGCGCAGCATGAGCGCCAAGCCAAGGCTCGCCATGAGCAGGCCATGGCCCGGCGCAAAGCCCAAGGGGAATTGGCCGGTGCAGTGGCAAGGCATTCGCGTGATTTGGCCGCGCGCGCCACGCAATTGCTAGAGCGCGCCACCGCTGAGCGCGATGACTACTTTGCGCAGCGCACCTCCTTGAACGCGCAGCTGCAGCAAGTAAAACAACAAGTCTCGGCCGCGCGACAGCAGCTGGACCGGCTAACCAACCGCGCTCATGACTCAGAAATTGCTCGCTCACAAGCACAGGTGCGCGTCGATGAAGCAGAATCCAAGATCGTAGAGCAGCTCGGCATTGCGATTTCGGACCTTTTGCAGGACTACACCCCAGGCGAGGATTTCGATCGCGGGGCGGAAAATGCGCGCCTGAAGCAAGCAGAAAAGGACTTGAATTCTTTGGGCAAGGTTAATCCGCTTGCGTTGGAAGAATATAAGGCTTTGGAGGAACGTTATTCCTTCCTGTCCACCCAGTTGGAAGATGTCATCCAAGCCCGCAAGGATCTTGCCGGGGTTATCGAGGACGTGGATGCGCAGATTTTACAGCTTTTCACCGATGCCTGGCATGACGTGGAAGCGGAATTCCCCAAGGTCTTCCAGACCCTTTTCCCTGGTGGCGAGGGCCGTCTCATCCTCACTGAGCCGGAGGACATGCTTACCACCGGCATCGAGGTGGAAGCGCGCCCACCGGGCAAGAAGGTCAAGCGCCTGTCCTTGCTTTCTGGTGGTGAGAAATCGCTCACCGCGCTGGCAATGCTGGTAGCAATCTTCCGCGCCCGCCCCAGCCCGTTCTACGTCATGGATGAGGTTGAGGCAGCGCTTGATGATGTCAACCTGCGCCGCCTTATCGCCCTTTTTGAAGAGTTGCGCAAGGATTCGCAGCTTATCGTCATTACGCACCAAAAGCCGACGATGGATGTAGCTAACGTGCTTTATGGCGTGACCATGCGCGGCGACGGTGTAACCCGTGTTATTTCGCAGCGCATGAATCCCGCAGGTAGTGCCCCTGGAACAGAGCAAGCCAGCGAGGACGCTACCCGCTTGGGCGTCGACGCTCCACGGGGCGACTAGCCAGGGTGGTAGCCGCGGGCGTCGCCTGCCGGTAGGCCCCTCTATCCGGGATAGGAGGGGGTTTGGCGTGCCGCGAGCCCGCAAGACTGGCACTATAGAGACATGAATTCTTTATGGTTATGGATCGGCATTGCGATCGTCGTCATTGTGCTGATTATTCTTCTCGTAGTAATCGGCAAAAAGCGCGGCGACGCCAAGAAGGTGTCCTTTGACAAGCCCACTGAGGAAGAACCGAAGCAGTTAACTCAGGAGCAAAAGTCCGGCAACTATCAAGCTAAGTCCGGCTTTAACTTCGCTCCTGCCGGTAGTGCCAAGGAAAAGCAGAAGAGCCCGGTGCAAGCGGAAAAGCCCGTGAAGAACCAGCCAGCTGCGGATAAGTCAGCTCCGGCACATCAGGAAACAAAGGCAGAGCCTAATGCTACCGACATCGCCAACGAGCAGCTTAGCGGCAAGACCCCACAACCACAGGCCAAGCCGCAAGCACCTGCGGACAAGCCACAGCCTACTCAGGCTAAGACCGATGCTGCGGCCGACAAGCCCGCGGTAGAGCAACCAAAGGAAAATAAGCCGGCACCACAGCAGGCAAAGCCGGCAGAAACCAATAAAACTACTGAGACCAAGAAGCCGGCAGATGTCAAAGAGCAGCCGACTGACTCTCTCCCAGATAAGTCCGAAAAGAACCCGTCCACGGGCGCTGGAGCTGCGGAGGCAACTGCTGCCGGTGCGGCAACGGCTGCCGGTGCAGCAGGGGTAGCGGGTACGGCAGCTGCGGCTGCAGAACGCAAGGAAACGCCTGCGGATAATGTCGCAGAGTCGGTCGAGCAGCCAGCAGCAGCATCCGAGCCGAAGGAGCCAACGACGCCGCAGGCAGATAAGCCAGCGGAGGAGGCTTCGCCAGCTGCTGAAAAGGCAGAAGCTCCTGAAGATACCGTAGCTGTGGAAGACGCCGCAGTAGCAGAGGAATCCCCAGTCTTTGACGAGGTCGTTGAAGACAAGAACGCGGAAGACATTGAAGAGCGTGTCGATGACCGCGAGGAGGCCGAAGAGGCTGCGGCTGCAGCCGAGGCACAAACCGGCGCGGCCGAAGCTGCCAAGGAGCAGACCGAGGTTCCAGAGGGAGAGCCGGCCCCAGCGCCAGCACCACAGGAAGACATCGCTCCTGCCGGTGGGCGCCTCGGCCGTTTGCGTGGACGCCTGTCCAGGTCGCAAAATGCCATCGGCCAGGGACTTATGGGGATTCTTTCCGCAGGCGACCTGGACGAAGACGCCTGGGAGGAAGTAGAAGATACTCTCATCATGGCGGACCTAGGCACCAAGTCCACTATGAAAGTGACTGACTCCCTGCGCGAGAAGATTGCTGAGCGCGGCGTCTCCAGCGAGGACGAAGCCCGTGCCATGCTGCGTGAATGCCTCATCGAGGCCGGCCACCCAGAGATGGACCGTTCCATTAAGGCCATGCCGAATGAGGGTAAGCCAGCCATCGTTATGGTTGTCGGCGTTAACGGCACCGGCAAAACCACCACGACGGGCAAGCTTGCCCGTGTGCTTGTAGCCATGGGCCATAAGGTACTTCTGGGTGCGGCGGATACTTTCCGTGCTGCGGCCGCTGATCAGCTCGAGACATGGGGTCGCCGCGTTGGCGCCGATACCGTGCGCGGCAAGGAGGGCGCTGACCCAGCATCGGTCGCCTTCGACGCGGTAGCTCGCGGTGTAGAACAGCAAGTAGATGTGGTCTTGGTAGATACCGCAGGCCGCCTGCATACCTCCACAGACTTGATGGACCAGTTGGGCAAGGTCAAGCGCGTGGTGGAAAAGAAGACCGATGTGGACGAGGTTCTGCTGGTACTGGACGCCACCGTGGGACAAAATGGCCTGACCCAGGCCCGGATTTTCCGCGAGGTAGTAGATATCACCGGCGTCGTCCTAACCAAGCTGGATGGTACTGCCAAGGGCGGAATTGTCTTCCAGGTGCAAGAGGAATTGGGCGTTCCGGTCAAGCTCGTGGGCTTGGGCGAAGGCGCCGATGATCTCGCGCCGTTTGAGGTCGAAGGCTTTGTCGACGCTCTCTTGGGCGAGAAATAACGGCTAACTTCAAAGCTCCCCCTGCATATCGGGAAGCACGAGCGTGCGCCACGGTGTGCTGGGGGAGTTCTTCGTTTTCCAGGGTGAGTTCCAGCGTATACCTTGCTCGCGAATTCTTTTCGCCGATTTGGGATCACCACTTCGCAAACTATGCGGAATGGGCAATTCAATTGCTATGGAAGAATGTCCTGCTAAGCGCCTGTGGTTTTTCTGACTATAAGCGTAATTGGGGCGGTTGTGCTCGCCTTTTATCAGCCGCCAGGGAATGCTGCAATGTGGTTTGGCCTTGGTGGGAATGGTAGCCTGAAGGGGCTGTATTTAATGCGAAATTCGCATTAAACCTAGACCAAGGTTCGTGAGGCAAGTATTTCGTGACGCTACTTTATGCAGTCCTCCTCGCGGCGCTGGCAGTGATCTTGGCACCGGTAACCGTAAAGGTTATTGACCGAAAGGCAGGCTATCCATTAGCTGGCCTTTTTGTTATTGCAGCGGTCCTTATTGCCAAGGAATTTCCTGCCATTGCAGCCGGGGAGGAATTGAGTTTCCACGCCACTTGGGTGCGCGATTTTATCGCACCGGGCGTCGACGTAAGTTTTGCTCTCCGCGGGGACGCGTTGAGTATTTTCTTTGCTATGTTGGCGCTGGTCATTGGTGCCGTCGTCTTTACGTATTCGGCGGCTTATCTGCCTAAGAATGAGGGTAATACCAGCTTCTACACCTTGATGACAGCGTTTACGCTGTCCATTTTATTGCTGGTTTTGGCCAATGACGTTGTGGTTCTGTTCCTTGCCTGGGAGCTAGTCTCCTTGGCTTCCTTTATGCTGATTGCGCGCTCCGGTTCGGGCGGTGAAGCTGGTTCGCAGCGCACCTTGATCCTGACCTTCATTGGTGGATTGACCCTGCTGACCGGCTTAGGTATCGCGGCGACAGTGACCGGCTCGACTGCGGTATCTGACATTATGGCGTCGCCGGTATGGACGCAACGCCCAGGCGTAACGGCAGCCGTAGCCGTCTTGATCGCGGCATCTGCATTTACCAAATCGGCGCAATTCCCATTCCACTTCTGGCTGCCTGAGGCTATGGCCGCCGCCACTCCGGTTTCGGCCTTCCTTCACGCAGCCGCAGTGGTCAAGGCCGGCGTGTACCTGCTGATTCGCTTTTCCACGATCTTCCACGATGTGGCGGTATGGAATTGGCTGCTCATCGTGGTCGGAATGGGTACCGCGGTAATGTCCGCGGTCTTTGCGGTGCAAAAGACGGATTTGAAGAAGCTCACGGCTTATTCCACCGTCTCCCATTTGGGCTGGATTGTCGCCACCATTGGTGTGGGAACCCCATTCGCTATCGCCGCAGCGTTGGTACATACGTTGGCGCACGCACTATTTAAGTCCTCGCTGTTTATGCTTATTGGAGTCATCGACCACGAGGCCGGTTCGCGCGATATTCGCCGCCTCGGACCACTGTGGAATAAGATGCCGTGGACATTTGGCTCGGTAGTCATCGGCGCGGCCTCTATGGCCGCGGTACCACCGCTTTTGGGCTTTGTATCCAAGGAAGGCATGCTCACTGCGTTTGAAGACGCCCCGATTGGTGGCACTGGCCAGGTCATCTTGCTCATCGTTGCCGCCATCGGCGCCTTCTTTACCTTTACCTACTCCGCCAAGATCGTCTTCGGCGCCTTCTTTGATGGACCTCGCGATATGGGACATGTCCATGAGGCTCCGGTTTCCCTGTGGCTGCCTGCCGCACTACCGGGCTTTATGTCCCTGCCGCTGGTATTTGTACTCGGAATCTTTAATAACCCGATTGACCATGCAGTGGCTGCTGTTGGTCTGGAACATCATTCGCACCTTGCCCTCTGGCACGGGCTTAATGTTCCTTTCCTTATCTCGCTCGTGGTCCTTATCGCCGGTATTGCCGGTATCTTTGCCCGCAAGACGATGTGGGCAAGCTTTGAGGACAAGAAGTTTATGCCGCGCAGCGGCAATGAGTTGCTGCACTCTCTGCAGTTGGGCTGTTCGCGGCTGGGACGAGTCTTGGGCAAGATGTCCGATTCGCATAATCCGTCCCGCCACATGCTGCCCATTGTCATTTTGATTATCGTGTTGGCCGCGACCACGCTCATCCGCGATGGCGTCGATGGGGTAGCGCTGCAGCCGCGGGTAGATGGTCTGGATAACCCATGGGATCTGCTTCCATTGGGAATCATCGCGCTGGCCATGTTTGGTTTGGTGCGCACTCAGAATCGCTTGACCGGTGCCATCATGATCGGCATCGCCGGCACTGGTGTAACCCTGCAGATGTTCCTGCTCGGGGCGCCGGACGTAGCTTTGACTCAGTTTATGGTAGAAGCCCTATCCGTCATCGTCATGATGATGGTGCTGCGCTACCTGCCGGAAACCTTCCAACCGGTGAAGGATAAGTCCCGCAAGACCGGCTCTATTATCATCGCAGTTTTAGCCGGTGTGGCTGCATTCTTGGGCGTGTGGGGACTCATGGGCCGACACGAGCGTTCGGATCTAGCCATGTGGTATCTCGATAATGCGCCGGATATTACCGGCGGCGATAACGTTGTGGCTACCATCATCGTGGAATTCCGTGCGCTCGATACATTGGGCGAGCTTTCCGTGCTGGGCATGGCAGCAGTGGTTATCGCAGCCATTACCACGACGTTGCCGCGGTTCCCGTTCAAGTCGGGCACACGGCCTGCGCCATTTGGCCAGTCGCAGCTGAACTCTGTGCCATTGCGCAAGGGCGTTCACGTGGTAATCCCGCTGCTGGTAATCATGTCTGTCATCGTTTTCTTCCGCGGGCATAATGCCTCTGGCGGTGGCTTCCCGGCAGCGTTGATTATGGGCGCCGCAATCGGGCTTATCTACCTGTCCCGAGGCTCTGATGAAATCGTCTTTGGCCGCATGACCCCGATTCACCTGACCGGCATCGGCATTATTACTGCCTTGATTGCAGGCTTCGTGGGCTACTTGCACCACGGCCTTGGAAATGGTGGCTTCCTCGCGGCCATTCACGCCGAAGCTTTTGGTCAGCACTGGACTACCTCGCTCATCTTTGATCTGGGCATCTACCTAGCGGTGTTGGGCATGTTGACCATGGCGATTAATGCCCTGGGCGGTTACCTGCGCCCTGGCACGGAGCGTGACTTCCTGCCGTGGATTCATGATGATAATTCCGCGCTGCCAACCACGCCGCGCATTTCGCTTGAGGATGTCGACGATCCATATCCGGACCCGATTAACCCCTCGACCGATCCTTTGGCTTTGCTGACGCCATCGGAAGCAAGGACGAAGAGGAAAAATAAACGGTCCATGCCTAAGCGGGGAGGAGAGAAGTAATGATCCTTGCATTGACTATTGCTTTGCTCATAGGCAGTGCCGTCTACCTCATCCAGCAGCGCGGTTTGGTGCGCATCGTGTTGGGCATGATGGCCTTCGGACACGGAGCCAACCTAATGCTGCTGGCTACGGGTGTGTACTCCTACCGCGGCGAGTCCTTCCCCTCCCAGGTTCCACACGACCAGATGGCAGATCCGCTGCCGCAGGCCTTCGTGTTGACCGCGGTGGTTATTTCCATGGCAACCTCGACCATTCTGTTGACGATGGCGGCAATGGGCAAGAACGACGACACCGATGTGGTGGAGCCGGTAGATGACAACACCATCGACCATGCCTTTTCAACCTTGGGCCGCGACGCCCAAAATCGCCAGATTCTGGAAGATTCCACCAACCATCTTGACCGTATCGGTCAGGTGGACCACGACACTCCCGTAGCAGAGCGCGGGGCAGCTGAACAGAAGGAGGATGACAAATAATGACTGATGCTGTAGCTCAACTCCTTCCGCTATTCCCAGCGGTCCCGCTGATTGCAGCAGCCTTTGCACTGCTGGCACCGTGGCGTGCGGTGCGCGATTCCATCATGTTGATCATCCCGGGCATGGGAATCTTCGCTGGCCTGGGTCTGCTGATGTACACCATGAACAACGGGGTAGTTGCCCACACAGTGGGCCTATACCAAGGCAATGTGGGTATCCCGTTTGCTGCGGATGCTTTCTCCGCGTTGATGATCATCACCACGATGATTGTCGCTTTTGGCGCCAACTGGTTTGCCATTGCGGGCGGGGAGACCAAATCTCGCTTCTATCCATCGCTCACCTTGATTTTGATTACCGGTGTCTGCGGTGCGTTGCTTACTGCTGACCTCTTTAACTTCTTCGTCTTCATTGAGGTTATGCTTCTGCCGTCTTATGGCCTTATCACCATGTCTGGTACTTGGTCGCGTCTGGCGGCCGGACGTGCCTTCGTCTTGGTGAACCTATTCGCCTCCACCTTGCTGGTCGTTGGCGTGGGTTATATCTATTCGGTTACCGGCGCGGTAAATCTTGGCGCATTGAAGGGTGCGGCAGCAGGTAACGGGCCCGTCACCGTCGCTGCGGGTTTGATTCTCATCGCAATCACCGCCAAGGCCGGCGTATTCCCTGTGCAGTCGTGGCTGCCTCGCACTTACCCGGGGACCTCAGCTGCGGTGATGGGCCTGTTTTCCGGCCTGCACACCAAGGTGGCCGTGTACATGCTCTATCGCCTCTACGTGCAGCTTTTCGATCTGGATCAGCGCTGGAATGTGTTGATCATCGTGATCATGATCATCTCCATGATGATCGGTGCCTTTGGCGGCCTAGCGGAGAACTCCATTCGCCGCGTGCTCGGCTATCAGATGCTCAACGGCATGCCTTTCATCTTGGTAATGCTTGCATTTACCTCTGATGACCCACGCCGCGCACTAGCAGCCGGCATTATGTACACGATTCACCACATGTTGACTGTTGGTTCGCTGATCCTGGCTTCTGGCGCCATTGAGGAAACCTACGGCACGGGCCTGCTAACCAAGCTGTCCGGTCTGGCTCGTCGGGACCCCATTATCGCGTGGATTTTCGCTGCCGGTGCGTTCTCCGTCGTAGGCTTCCCGCCGTTCTCCGGAATGTGGGGCAAGCTGATGATCGTCTTCGAGATTGCCCGGGTAGGAGGCGCGTGGGCGTGGATCGCTATCGCGGCTATCATCATTGCCTCCTTTGCCGCCTTTTTGGCCATGCTGCGCGTATGGCGCAAGGTTTTCTGGGGCAAGGGCTTGCCGGAAGATAAGGTTCCGGATGAACTGATCATCCGCAAAAAGCTCATGGCCCCCTCTGCCGCACTCATCCTTGGTTCGCTGTGCATGTTCATTTTCTCTGGAATCGTTCTGGACGTTGTGGATAGCGCCTCGGAGCAGCTGCTTGATACCACCGCTTATACTGAAACCGTCTTGGGAGACGAGCCGATTGCCGTTCCCAATATCGATGAAATTCAGGAGGGCCGTTAAATGAACGCAGTGGTGTATGCATTGTGGCTCATTAAGGAAATCTTTGTGGCCGGCATTAGCCTGGCAATGGCGGCCTTTAAGCCAGATAACGAATACCACCCGGTTATCATTCGTTATCCACTGCGTGTGACTGGCGCATGGGAGATCTTCTGGTTTACTTCTTCCATCACCGCAACGCCGGGAACGCTTTCGTTGGGTTTGCGCGAGCCACCCCGCAAGGGGCTGCCACGCATCGTGCTGGTGCAGGCCGTTCAGGGATCTGACCCGGCGGCAATCGTGGCTGACTTGGCCGATATGGAGCAGCGCCTTGCCCCACGGGTGAAAGACATCGACTACGGCGTCCCAGGCCAAGGAGAGACGACGGAATTGGATGAGGCTTTCTACGAGTATCCCCTCGAATCTGTCGGTCGCTTTATGCGCTCGCCTGACTTGGCGCGGGCGGAGGACACTCCGCTTTCAGAAAGCGAAGCGGACGTCGAAAAGCCAAAGCGTCATGCCCGGAACATAAAA
This sequence comes from Corynebacterium sp. LaCa117, assembly GCF_046717765.1. NCBI lineage: Bacteria > Bacillati > Actinomycetota > Actinomycetes > Mycobacteriales > Corynebacteriaceae > Corynebacterium > Corynebacterium sp. LaCa117. Next base: position 1,022,278 of record NZ_CP177102.1, read on the forward strand.
CGCAGGAAGGAGACCGAGCGATGATTGATTTTGCCACACTGTCCCCGTTCGGCTGGGTCGTATTTGTATGCGTATTCATCATTGGCATCGCCACATGGTGCGGCGTGCTGCTTGCACTGCGCACACGCGATGAGCTCACTCGCGCAATTACGTCTGACATCGTGTTCTACGGCATGATCTGCATGTACTTGGCATGGTCGATGACCAATAACGCCCCGATGGCCTACTACATTGCACTCCTCGGTGCCATTGCCGCGGGCGTGCTGCCCACGCTATCTATGGCCCGCATTATCTCGAAGGGCAGGCGATAAAAATGGCTATTTCTGAGATTATCGCCTCGGTGCTGCTTATTATCGCCACCATTTTGGTGGTCGCGACGGTTATATCCCTGTGGCGGGCGCCCGACGCATTGACGCGCGCTAACCTGCTGGGGCCCACCGTGGGTCTTGCGGTACCGCTGATTATCGTGGCCAAACTAGTTGTAGATTTTGGCCGCGATGGCTTTTCCCTGTGGCGGCTCATTCAAGCACTGATCGCCTGCTTCGGCGTGTGGATTATCAGTTCAGTAGGTTCCTTCTACCTGGGGCGTTCCATCTACGGCGTAACAGTTACTGACGTCAAACACGCCAAGCATAACCACAAAAAAGTCCAAACCGTGCAAGCCAAGGAAGACGATATTTAGTCACCCTCAGCGCCTTCTGGCGGCGAGTCTTATCTGCAATAGCGCTCAATGGCGGAAATGCAGACGAGCTCGCCGCCTTTTGGTTTTACTGCATTGTGGCATTCACCGGACCCCAGATTCATGACGCGAAAATAGTGCACAGCAACTGCCGTGCTCGGGCTAGAATGGATGCACACTATTCGGTGCTTCTAGCCCGCCCCGAAGAGAAAACAAGGAGTAACAATGAAACTCATCACGGCCATCGTTAAGCCCTTTACCCTGCCGGAAATCCGTCAGGCGCTAGAGCAGCAGGAAGTACGCGGTCTCACTGTTACTGAAAGCCAGGGCTTTGGGCAGCAGCGAGGGCATAGCGAGGTATATCGCGGAGCAGAATACGCCACCGATTTTGTGCCTAAGGTCAAGTTGGAAGTAGTAGCCGCGGATGACCACGCTGAAGACATCATCAATGCCATTGTGGATGCTGCCTACACTGGCAAAATCGGCGATGGCAAGCTGTGGGTAACCCCAGTAGAAGATGCCATTCGTGTACGCACCGGGGAGCGCGGCGAGGCAGCATTGTAAAACCAGTATGCTTAACGCCGCACAGATTCGCGCCGAGGCCCATGCCTCGGCGCTTCGTGTATTGCGCAGCCTCGAGCTCCCAGTGGGGACTGCGCTCGCTGCCACCGGATCCTTCGCCCGCAATGAGATGACCCCGCAATCGGATATTGACGTCATCCTTATCTATCCGGAAGGCCACGATCCAGACCCAGCGCTGGTGGAGAAGCTGTGGTTGCCCGTATGGGATGCCAAGTATCGCCTAGATTATGCCCTGCGCACCCCGCGGGAGTGTGCGGCAATAGCTGCAGAAGATGCTTCTGCTGGCTTTGCACAGTTGGACTTGGCCTATGTCACAGGGCGCAAGATTTTAGTGGATGAGGCGCGGGCACAGCTGCTCGCAGCGTGGCGGCGCCAGCTGCAGCGCGGCTTTGATGACTTTGTGGATACCGCGATTATTCGCTGGAAGCGCTCGGGCGCGGTAGCAGCAATGACGAATCCAGACTTGAAAAATGGCCGTGGGGGACTGCGCGATATTCAGCTTCTGCGCGCGATGGCTTTGGGTAACCTGTGCGACTTTCCTGATCTAGACGTCGAAAAGCAGCTGCTTCTCGACGTCCGCACACTCCTGCATGTCAAAGCCCGACGCCACCGCGATATCTTGGACCCCGAGTTCGCCGCGGACGTGGCTGCGGATTTGGGCTTTGAAAACCGTTATGCCTTAACCGCCGCTTTGGTAGGCGTTGCAGCCACTGTAAATAAGGCCGTAGAACGCGGCCTGGCCACTGCCCGAGGGGTGCTGGGGCGAAATGCTCTGGCGGCGGGCCGCGGGCAGCGCCGTCCACTCGATGTGGACGTGGTGGCAGAGGGCGGCGTTATCTACCTTTCGCGCAAACCGAATGTGGAGGATCCGTGGTTGCTTACACGCGTTGCGGCAGCCGCAGCACGCACGGGATATACCATCGCCGAGACCACCTGGCACCAGCTCCAAAAATTGCCGCAGCTGCCGCCACGCTGGCCGCGAGCTGCGGTGGATGATTTCTTCGCTATCTTGTCGTCCCCGCAATATACGCCGCGGGTCATTCAGGATTTGGACCGCTATGGCCTGTGGGAACGACTAGTGCCGGAATGGGGGCATGTGCGCGGTTTGTTGCCGCGCGAGCGCAGCCACGTTAGTGCGGTGGACCATCATCTCATCGCTACGGTTACTCGGTGCGCGGAGGTGCGCACCTCGGTGGCTCGCCCTGATCTATTATTGCTGGCCGCGCTTTACCATGACATCGGTAAGGGCTACGAGCGCCCCCACGCTCAGGTAGGCGCGGAAATGATAGCTCGCCAGGCAGCCCGCATGCGGTTGAGCGTGGCCGATAGGTCGCGTGCTCAAATTCTGGTGGCAGAGCATACCACCTTAGCGCGGCTAGCTGCGACAATGGACCCGTTCTCCGATGCCGCTCGTGACGCATTGTTGGCCGCAGCGCATTACGATCCGCTGATTATTTCGCTGCTGGCGGTATTGGCTAAGGCTGATGCACAATCGACAGGGCCTAGCGTCTGGACACCGCGGGTAGAGCAAGCACAGAAGCTTATCGTCTCGCGCGCTCTGGAAGCACTCAAACCAGGCGTCCTTCAGTGCCCTGCGGTGCACGTGCCGCTATCGGCTGAGGGCGTTGCGCTTACAGTGGATTGGGAAGACCAAGAAGTCACCGTGTCCTGGTGTGGGTCTTCCAAAGGGGAGCTCAAGCGCATTTTTGCCTTGCTGTCCGCTTTGGGGTGGACGATCGTACGCGCCAATATCGTTAGAGAGGATGACGGTACCTATAAGGCGGAGTTTTTCATCCGCACCGTACAACAGACCCTCAAGGAAGCGGCCCAGGAGATAAGGTTTATCCAGTCTTATAACTCCCGTACCTATACGGAGCTGCCAGATATCGAGGGAGAAGTAACCACCGCGGCTTTCGATGTGGGTGGCATCTTGGTCATTCGTACCATCGAGCGCATTGGCGCTTTGGGGCACTTGATAGAGGCATTGCCAGACTTTGTGTGGCTGCGCCATGAGATTATGGGCGCGACAATGATCGTTAATGTCTTCCTTGCCGGGCAGGCTTCCCGCGCTACGGTGGTGGGGAATGTGACCAGGGCCCTGGCAAGGGACTAAGATTAAATAGTTGAACTTTAGATCGATCTAAATTAAGGGAGCGCATCCGTAGTGTTTGACTCACTATCAGACCGCCTACAGTCAGCCCTGGCGGGCCTGCGCGGTAAGGGCAAACTGACCGAGGCTGACATTAACGCCACCGCCCGCGAGATCCGCCTCGCGCTGCTGGAAGCAGACGTGTCTTTGACCGTCGTCCGTGGCTTTATCAAGCGCATCAAGGAACGTGCCCGTGGCGCGGAAGTCTCTGAGGCGCTCAACCCAGCCCAACAGGTAGTCAAGATCGTCAATGAAGAGCTCATTGAGATCCTCGGCGGCGAAACTCGCCGCCTGAACCTAGCGAAGAACCCGCCGACAGTAATTATGCTCGCCGGTTTGCAGGGTGCCGGTAAGACCACGTTGGCCGGTAAACTGGCCAAGCACCTGGCCAAGCAAGGGCATACCCCGATGCTGGTGGCCTGTGACTTGCAGCGCCCAGGTGCGGTGCAGCAGCTACAGATCGTCGGCGAGCGCGCCGAGGTGCCGACCTTCGCTCCGGATCCAGGTACCTCCTTGGACTCCAATGAGCATGAAATGGGTACCTCCCACGGTGATCCGGTGGACGTCGCCAAGCGCGGTATTGCTGAGGCCAAACAGAAACAGCACGATGTGGTCATCATCGATACCGCCGGCCGCTTGGGCATTGATGAGACACTGATGACGCAGGCGCGCAATATCCGCGATGCCGTGAACCCGGACGAAGTCCTCTTTGTCATCGACTCCATGATCGGCCAAGATGCCGTGCAGACTGCCGAGGCTTTCCGCGATGGCGTGGACTTTACCGGTGTGGTTCTCACCAAGCTGGATGGCGACGCCCGCGGTGGCGCGGCCCTGTCTATTCGTGAGGTCACCGGCAAGCCCATTATGTATGCCTCTACCGGTGAGAAGCTCGATGATTTCGATGTCTTCCACCCCGAGCGCATGTCCAGCCGCATTTTGGGCATGGGTGACCTGCTTTCCCTCATCGAGCAGGCCGAGGCCACCTTGGATCATCAGAAGGCCGAGGAGGCCGCCTCTAAGCTTGGTTCTGGTGAGCTGACGCTGAATGACTTCCTTGAGCAGATGCTGATGATCCGCAAGATGGGGCCCATCGGCAACCTGCTGAAGATGATGCCCGGCGGCAAGCAGATGAATGAGATGGCTGCCATGGTGGATGAAAAGCAGCTGGACCGCATCCAGGCAATCATCCGTGGTATGACTCCGCAGGAGCGTGAGGATCCGAAGATCCTCAATGCTTCGCGCCGCAAGCGTATTGCTAATGGCTCTGGCGTGAGCGTTTCTGAGGTCAACCAGCTCATCGAGCGCTTCAACCAAGCTAAGAAGATGATGTCCAAGATGGCCGGCCAATTCGGCATGGGTGGTATGGGTGGCCGCTCTGCTACCAAGAAGAAGCCGAAGGGCCGCAAGGGCAAAAACGGCAAGCGCAAGAAGGGCAAGGGCGGCGGTGGAAACCGCGGCCCGAAGATGCCGGGCGGAATGCCGGGCATGGGCGGAATGCCAGGTATGCCCGGTGGTGGTGGCATGCCGTCCATGGAAGAGCTGCAAAAGCTCCAGCAGCAAATGGGTGGCGGCGGTGGCATGCCAGGAATGCCGGGTATGCCAAAGATGCCGAAGGGAATGGAAAATATTGACCTCAACAACTTGGACTTTGGCAAGGGCAAAAAGTAGCGTGCCTCAGTCTTAAGGCATAGCAAAGGAGGCTCCCACGTTATTGTGGGAGCCTCCTTCGTTCTATTCAGGCACCTGGGGTGCCTTATCCCCAGCGCCCGTGCTCGTAGGCGTTGGCGCGTGATCGCGCTATGGCCTAAACGGCGTCGTCGTGCCCAGCGTTGGGGTAGGGGACTGGGTTGGCATGTGGCTTGCCGGCGTCGGTAGGTGCGGCGGGTGCCGGATCCACAGCTGCTGCGGCCTGCTCCGGGGGGATATCAGGGGCTTGCTGTTGGACCTTTTCCCCGTTGAGGAATGGCTTCAGAGCCTCTCGAATCATGGGCATAGCCGATTCCGCGAAGGCATTGGTGATGTGGTGCATGTCGCGGTAGACCATCGTATTGCCGATGATGACTGGGCAGTCACCATTGGCATCGCAGAACCACGGGGCGGTATCTACCGAGAGCATATTCTGGTACTTCGAGAGCACTACTGCACCGGGGTCATAGGGCTGGTAGACCTGCTCAAAGCGCATGCCGCAATCATAGGCATCTTCGGTGGCTACATAGCACTCATCGAACTCGCGCGGACGGCCTTCCTCATCGAAGCCCCACGGGTTATCGCGGAAGCCCAAGAAGGGGATATCGCGCTCGGCTAATTCATCCCAAAATGCCTGGTATCCAGCGGGAACAGCATCGGGGCCCGTGCCGTACTCATTTTGCGGGCGCGTGGTATTTGAAATCACCAAGGCTGGGTTTGCTTCTTCGATGCGATCCATGACCAGTTTGCCCCATTCGGCGCACTCAGGGGTCACGGTGACATCGTCACCCAGCTCGATGGGGCAACCTTGGCGTAGCAACGGAACCAATTTAAAGCCCATTTCTTTGCCCAGGCGGTCAAGCGCGGAAGAATACTGTTCCGCGTGGGAGCCGCCAACCAAATAGACTTCCTTTTCTGCGTTTGTGTCACCGAAAATGCACGGAGTTTTGCCGTCTTTGCGGGTTTCGAAGAAGAAATCAGCGGGCTGGCTATCCGGAACAAAGCACCAATTAGCAGCCACTGGTGGCTGGATGCCGCCGGCCAGAATTGGGTCAGGCTTAATCTCTACATTATCCGGTGGGGTGAGGTGATTGATGAACGTCGTTGCACCGGGGTAGAGGGAAGGATTCAGAAGTTCTGCGTCGGCATCATCAAGCGTGCGCATCCACAGCGGCTGAATGGCCAGAAGGCCGACAACGGCCGCAGCAACCACGACACCACCGACGCCGCGAGCAGCGCCTGCCGGCTTCCGCAAAGTCGATAGGCCCTTGCGTACCGGCAGATCCTCGGCGGTGGGGCGCTTGCGATGCTGGCGCAGTGGACGCTCCAAAAAGCGGTGCGTGAGGTCCGCCAGCACCAGTGAAATGACGATAATGATAACGCCCAGCCACCACGATGGGGTTTCTTGACCCAAATAAGAGGTGGACAGGATAAGCAGAGGCCAGTGCCATAGGTAGAGCGGATAGGCTACATCGCCCAGCCAGCGGGCCTGTTTGGAGGCCATGGCCTTGGAAATCTTGCCACCGCCACCCAAGATGATGAGCACGGCGCCGCCCAGCGGCAAGAGCGAAAGCGGGCCAGGATACGCGGTGGTATCGGCGATGATGGCACCGGTAAAGATGAGCATCACAAGGCCCAAACCCGTAAAGAGGTCATAAAGGCGGGGCGGAATCTTCCATGCGGAACCGTAGATGGCTAGGACAGCACCCAAGGTCAACTCCCAAGCGCGTGACCAGGTGGAGTAGTAGTTCTCCGGGGTGCCGTAGAGGCCGTGGCGTGAAGCATAGGCGAAGGAGGCAATGGTGGCCACAATGAGGATCGGGCCCGCAATCTGGTTGACTGTGGGGAAGCTGCGCTTACCCAGTGGTTGGTGCTTCGGCCGGAACTTCATGATGGCTGCCAAGATGATCGCAAAGGCAATGCCCATGATGTAGAACTGGCCCTGTACGGCCATGGACCACATGTGCTGCAGTGGGGAGGTATCCGCTGCGGCCGCCGTATAGTCGGCGTTTTGTTCCGCTAACTCCCAGTTTTGGTAGTACAGCATGGTGGCGGTGATCTGCTGGGTGAGCTCGGTGCGCATGAGCTGTGGGGTGAAAATGCGCACCAGAATGTAGGTCACGCCAATGACCAAAACTAAGCTGGGTACCAAACGTCGCAGGGTGCGCCAGATGGGCCACCAAGGGTTTAAAGAAGCGTTGGGCTTGCTGGCGTAGCGCAGCTGGGAGCCCAAGAAGAAGTAGCCGGATAGCAGCAAGAATACGTCCACGCCGCCGGAGACGCGTCCAACGAAGACGTGGTAGATAACTACTAGGCCGATGGCAATACCGCGAAGACCATCAAGGTCATAGCGGTACCGGAAATTTCGCGGTGATTCTTTAGTCATAAACTGTCTTTTCGTGCGTCAACGCCTTTACAGTGAGGCAGAAGGCGCGCTATACATATGAAACCAAATGTCTATATTCGGCACTTAAGGCTACTCTGCTTTAGTATCGATGGCATAACGAACCTGCGTGAGTGGCGTCGTGATTTTTAAAATTGCAGATACTCGCGCTAAAATACTTCAGGTTATCTACTCGGATACTCCGGGCTAGGTAATTTTTAGATCGTAATATTCTGCGTAGCACCGTTCCCGTCTACGGTCGGCCGGTATGTCACGCGCAGATTAAATCCAAGGGTTGAACCGGTGCACTACCTGGTGCGCGTCTGTACTGCCCAGTGACTAGAAAAGGAGCCGTCATGGCTGTCAAGATTAAGTTGCAGCGTTTGGGTAAGGTCCGCGCTGCTGAGTACCGCGTTGTTATCGCTGATGCGCGCACCCGTCGTAACGGTAAGGTCATCGAGAACATCGGTATCTACCACCCGAAGGAAGAGCCTTCCCTCATCCAGATCGATTCTGAGCGTGCGCAGCACTGGCTGTCCGTCGGTGCTCAGCCGACCGAGCCGGTTCTCGCCCTGTTGAAGGTCACCGGTGACTGGCAGAAGCACAAGGGTCTGCCTGGTGCAGAAGGCACCCTGAAGGTTGCTGAGGAGAAGAAGTCCAAGCTGGAAATCTTCAACGAGGCATTGGCTGAGGCTAACAACGGCCCGACCATTGAGGCCATCACCGAAAAGAAGAAGAAGGCCAAGGAAGAGGCTGAGAAGAAGGCCGCTGAGGAAGCTGCTGCTGCAGAGGCTGCCGCTGCTGCTGCCGGCGAAGCTGATGCCGAGGCCGAGGAGAAGGCTGAGGAAGCTTCCGAGGAGTCTGCAGAGTAATCTGCCTTCCTTTGCTAAGCGCACAGCGCTTCTAGCTTCGGGCCCTGCCTATACCACTGTGCAAGTTGTGTAGGCGGGGCCTTTGTGCTGTGTGGATGAAATCAACCGGCCCAAAGAGATGACCGCGCACGCATGTCCTTGGTGGAGGTGCGTGCGCGGTCAGTTTTAGAAAAGGTACGGTGAAATCCTGCAAGCTACAACGGGTGGGGGAGGGTGAATGTTTCCCTTAGCTCTGTGGCTTGTAGTTGGCGTAGCGGCTGTAGACATTAGACGGATCTTTAAAGTCCATGCCACGCAGGCTGCCGGCAACAACCGGAGCAAAAAGTTCTAGGATTTGCTCGCGTGGTAGCTGTGACATGGGGCCGTTGATGGCAAGAACGGTAAAGCCATGGATGGTAGACCATGCCAAAAGGGCGTTCTGCATGAAATATGTGGGGTCAGTAGTGTTGTCCAAAGCTTGCGCGTGGCGGGCGAGAAGGGCGAAGAAATCGCGAATCTGCTGAAGGTGGTCCATCTTCGGATCATCTTCGGTGTGGGGATCCACACCGAGCATGAAGCGCAGCGCCTTCCATTCCAACATGCAACGGAAGAAATTGGTCTCATCCAAGGCAAACTCGAGGTAAGCGTAACCGATTTGCACCAAGTGCTCTGGAAAGTCCAAGTTCCCGGCAGCCTCAGTGGTCTCGTGCAGGCGCCGGACCAGTTCGTCGGTGGCAAGCTCTGCTACCTTATCGTGTAGTTCTTCTTGATCCTTGAAGTGGCGGTAGGCGGAGGTAGGGGATACTCCGGCTTCGCGGGTTACGGCACGGACCGTGATGGCGTTGGGGCCGCTTCGCTTGCCTAGCTGGACTGCGATGCGGAGCAGCTCATCGTGGAGGTTTCCATGATGGTAAGGCTTATTATGCGATTCCATGAAAGTCATTTTATCACCGAAACTTATGTTCCTATAAACTATTTTGTCAGCATAGTGAGCAACAAAATTGCGGGGGTAGAGGTACCGGAATCCGCAGCTGCAGCCTCGACTTTATGCACCTCATATGCAGGAAGATGCACGATCGTGCCCGGCGTAAGGGTGACGGTTTCTTCACCATAGGTGAAGTTGAGCTGCCCGCGGAGCGTCTGCACGGTAATGGGATGAGCGGCCTTGTGGTCCGGTAGAGACTGTCCTGGTGCAAAGCTAAAGAGAATGAGATTAGCGCCATCGGTGCTCAAGACGCGCTGTACGCTTGGGCGGGGCCGCTGCGGATCCGTATCCGGTGCGATATCGAGCAAATTAAGTGTAGTCATAGCGGAAGCAGTGCCCAGATGGGAAGCCGTGCCAAAAGTATCCGGGGAATTGGTAGGTAAATCGCTCATGTGCCTACTTTAACGACAATGAGACCCAGAAACTGGAACTTTTTCGAAGTGGTTGAAAACCCATCACTGACAAGGGGAAAGAGCCAGTGCTGTAGACTTTCCGCTATGGAATTGATGATTGGTCGCGTGATTAAATCGCACGGCGTGAAGGGTGAAGTAGTAGTCGAGGCCACTACTGACGAACCGGAGGTGCGCTTTGCAGTGGGGGAAGCGCTCCATGGCACGCAGGGCAAAAAAGAGCACACGCTAACTATCAAGGCAGTCCGCACTCACAAGGGAAGGCTGCTCGTTACCTTCGAAGAAATTAAAGACCGCAATGTGGCAGATAGCCTGCGCGGCACGAAGTTTTTCGCCGCGCCGCTCGATAGCGATGATGGCGGTTTTTATGACCATGAGCTGGAAGGTCTACGCGTACTTCTGGCGGGCAAGGGCATTGGTGAGGTTATATCCGTCATCCACGGGGGAAGCCAAGATTTGCTAGAGGTAAATCTCGACACTGGCAAGGAAGCACTCATTCCTTTCGTGCATGCCATTGTTCCTGACGTGGACCTTGCAGCAGGGACGTGCACCATTGACCCGCCGGAAGGGTTGCTGGACCTATGAGGCTTGATGTTGTCACCATCTTTCCGGAGTACTTGGAGCCGTTGCGGCATGCACTTTTAGGAAAGGCCATTGAACAAGGTCGCCTTGAAGTAGGCGTACATGATCTGCGGCAGTGGGCAACTGATGCGCATAAGTCTGTCGATGATTCGCCGGTCGGCGGCGGCCCTGGCATGGTTATGAAGCCGGAAGTATGGGGGCCGGCACTCGATAGTGTTGCTGCTCAGGAAAGTGCACCGAACCTAGAATCGGCCCTTCCGCACTTGAACCGTCCCCGCCACGATGAGCTTGAAGGAGTAGAGGCGCAGGCCTATGCGGTCGACACCCAGCCCGAGGAGGATAGTGACCTCCCACTGCTCATTGTGCCTACCCCAACGGGAAAACCGTTTAGTCAAGCAGATGCGCGTGCGTGGTCGAATGAGGAGCACATCGTCTTTGCTTGCGGGCGTTATGAGGGAATCGATCAGCGCGTGGTGGATGATGCCGCGCGTCGCTACCGCGTCCGCGAGGTATCCATCGGTGATTATGTGCTGATCGGCGGGGAAGTAGCGACGTTGGTAATTGCAGAGGCCGTCGTGCGACTCATTCCAGGCGTGCTGGGTAATAAGCGCTCCCATGAAGAGGATTCTTTTTCTGATGGTCTCTTGGAGGGCCCGAGCTATACCAAGCCGCGAGAGTGGCGGGGTTTGGCCGTACCGGACGTTTTGACCTCGGGAAACCACGCCTTGGTGGATAAGTGGCGGCGCGAACAAGCATTATTGCGCACTTGGCAGCGCCGTCCCGAGCTGCTGGAAGTAGCCGAGCTAGACAAGGATGATAGGGCTTTCATTGCGCAGTTGGAGCAGGAAGCTAAGGCTAAGGGTGAAGGCTAATGGAGGTTAGTGCTGATCTTTCCGTCCTTCTAGGAACTCAGGAGTGTGAGGATTGCCTCGCAGGACTGCCTGAGAGGCTACGTGCTCAGGGCTTTCATCCAGCTAGCATTTTCGTCATTCAGGTAGCGGAGTCATGCCCGGAAAGCAGCCCGTTAGCGCAGGAATACCGTTTCAGGTTTGGTCAGCGACCGCAGGGAATTCCGGTGTGGCGGCTCATAGTTAACGGTGAGACCGCACACCCCTTAGCCACCGTGGCCCCCACTGTGGCGGAATGTTTGCCCCCGGAAGCGCTGTGGTTGGGGAGCGCGGAAATCGGTTTTACAGAGATGGGGCTTGGTACCCCAGCGGTATGGCGAGCGGAAGCTGCGCAATAGGCGCCGACGAGAAAATTAATTGCCGCATTTTCACGCTAAAACTGCAGCGCTTAGGCCGTCTGGGGTTATAGTAAGGGGGACATTCCCTCCAATTTTCTATTCCCAAGGTGGTCCCTAAACCATGACGGCTCCCAACGGCAATAATTACGGTGGATTTAACCAGCAGCCGCCCCAGTACAACCAACAGTATTATCCCCAGCAGAACAATGGCGGCGTTAGCGGTGCCACAATCGCTGCGATTATCGCAGCCATTGTGGCGGTAATCGCGGTGGCTGCCATGGTCATTATGTTCGTGACCAATAACAAGAGTGACTCTACGGATAGCGCTGCAGGGGATAGCCAATTCCAGCAGGCGGATGCGAATAGCGGATCCGGAACTGGGTCGGGGTCCGGCAAGAAGTCCGGTTCCTCCAAGGATTCTGCAGAGGATGAGGACTCCAGCCCGGTCACGGTGACCGAGACCAAGGAAGCCCCGGCACCAGCACCGGCACAGGCTGGTTCCGCTGGCTCCAGCAATGGACATTCCTGGGGTGATTACCCTAACTATTATGCGACTGGCCCGACTTCCAGTCCTTTTGCTCGCAACGTCTACACCGCTTTTATGAATAACTGGGTTGCGGGTGGCGGCACCAACGTCACCTTGAGCGTCCATTCGCCGACCACCGGTGGTACCTACACCATGTACTGCTACGGTAGCTCCGCCCGGGTTACTTGCACCGGCGGCGATAACGCCCGCGTGGTTATCCACTAAGCACGCGCCGCACCTTCCTCCTTTCCTTGCTGGAAAGGAGGTTTTGCGTTGAGAGGGGCGTCGGCAAGCGAAGGCGGCGTACGGGCCGTGCGGTAAATTGGGTGGGTCTAATCCCAAACCTCGAGAAAGAGTGAGGAGACCACGTGAATATTGCGGCAACCATCGCCGCCGAGCTCAACGTAAAGGAAACGCAGATTTCCACCACGTTGCAGCTGCTTGCGGAGGGCAATACTGTGCCTTTTATTGCCCGCTACCGCAAGGAGGCCACCGGCGGGCTGGATGACTCCCAGCTGCGCACTATTGAAGAGCGCGCGAACTACCTGAAGGAATTGCAGGAGCGTAAGGAGACCATCCTTGCGGCGATTGAGGAGCAGGGCAAGCTTAGCGACGCCCTGAAGGAACAAATCCTTGCCTGCGAAACCAAGGCGCGCCTGGAAGATCTGTACCTGCCGTATAAGAAGCGCCGCAAAACCAAGGCGGATATTGCCCGCGAGGCCGGCCTAGAAGAGCTGACCGATAAACTCATCGCGGATCCTCACGCCACCCCAGAAGACCTAGCGCAGGCCTTCCTTTGCGAGGGCTTTGAAGATACAAAGAAAGCCCTCGACGGCGCCCGCGCCATCCTGGTGGATCGCTTCGCACTGGACGCTGACCTGGTGGGTGAGGTGCGAGAGCGCATGTTTACTGAAGGCGTTATGGGCGCGCACGTCATTGAGGGCAAGGAAGCAGAAGGAGCGAAGTTTAAGGATTACTTCTCCTTCAACGAGCCTTTCCACACATTGCCCTCGCACCGCATTTTGGCGCTCCTGCGGGGCGAGAATGAAGGCGTATTGCAATTGCAGCTTGATGCAGGCGATGACGCGGACTATGAGGACGTTATTGCCTCCCGCTTTGAACTGGATCGCTCCTCCAAGTGGCTTGCTGACGCCGTCCATTGGGGCTGGCGCACAAAGCTTTATATTTCCTCCAGCCTGGATGTACGTATGCGTCTGAAAGAAGTGGCAGAGGAAGGTGCGCTCAAGATTTTTGCCACCAATTTGCGGGACGTGCTACTTGCTGCGCCGGCAGGTCAGCGTGCCACCATCGGCCTGGATCCGGGCTACCGCAATGGCGTCAAGTGTGCGGTTGTAGACAAAACCGGCAAAGTGCTCGATACCACTATTGTCTACCCGCACCAGCCGCAGAATCAGTGGAGTCAGGCGCTACAGTCCTTGTCTACCTTGTGCGCCAAGCATTCGGTGGACCTTTTGGCCATCGGAAATGGTACTGCCTCCCGTGAGACCGAGAAGCTCGCCCAGGAGATTGCGGACCTCATCAAGCAGGCCGGAGGCCAGCGTCCCACGCCCGTCGTAGTCTCAGAGTCCGGCGCTTCGGTGTATTCTGCCTCGCAGCTGGCGGCGGAGGAATTCCCCGATATGGATGTTTCGCTGCGTGGTGCAGTTTCCATCGCTCGTCGTTTGCAGGATCCTCTGGCGGAGCTGGTAAAAATCGATCCGAAGGCCATTGGTGTGGGTCAGTACCAGCACGACGTTAACCAGACCGCACTCGCTCGCACCCTTGATGGTGTGGTGGAAAGTGCCGTGAACGGCGTGGGCGTAGATCTCAACACTGCTTCCGTCCCGCTGCTGGAGCGGGTGGCTGGAGTTAATTCCACCATCGCTGCCAATATCGTGGCTTACCGCAATGAAAACGGCTCCTTTGCTTCCCGCAAGGAATTGAAGAAGGTGCCGCGTCTGGGGCCAAAGGCGTTTGAGCAGTCAGCCGGCTTCCTTCGCATCAATGGCGGCACCGATCCGTTGGATGCCTCCGCCGTGCACCCTGAGGCTTATCCAGTTGTCTCCCGCATTGCGGAAAAGACCGGTCTGGGCATTTCCGAGCTTATTGGCAATACCCGCGTACTTTCCAAGCTTGCGCCAGCAGATTTTGCAGATGAGACCTTTGGTATCCCTACGGTGACCGATATCATCGCTGAGCTGGATAAACCCGGCCGCGACCCGCGTCCAGAATTTAAGACCGCAACCTTCAAAGAGGGGGTACATAAGGTCTCCGATCTCACCCCGGGAATGATCCTTGAGGGCACAGTTACCAACGTGGCGGCCTTTGGCGCCTTTGTGGACGTTGGAGTACATCAGGACGGGCTCGTCCATGTTTCTGCCATGAGCCACAAGTTCGTCTCTGATCCGCACGAGGTCGTGCGCTCTGGCCAAGTGGTCAAGGTAAAAGTCATGGAGGTCGACGTTGAGCGGCAGCGCATCGGCTTGTCTTTGCGCCTCGATGATGAACCGGGGCAGCAGGCTCCCAAGCGCCGTGGCGATGCGCAACATGCCGCAAACTCTGCTGCCAGGGGCGAAGGGAAGCGCTCCGGGCACAAATCCGGGCGCGGTTCCCGGGGCGGATCACGCGGCCGGACGGGCGGTCGAGGTGGCTCCGGCGGTGGTGGCGCCATGGCCGATGCCCTGAAGAAAGCAGGCTTTTAGCCGCCGTGGGCTAGCCTTTTTGCCTGCTGCTTTTGCTCCCATCGTTGCCTACGGTGGGAGCTTTTGCATGCCTGGGGGAGAATTCCTCCACGCCGTGGAGTCCAATGCGTGCCCATATTGCCTCACAATGGTAAGTTAGGCAAAACTAAGTAAAGGGTGCGTGATGCCATGTCAATTGCAAGGAGAAGGAAATGAGCAAAGCGGCTACATCCAGCCATGGCAGGGGAGTATTGGGTTGGCACCGCGTATTGGATTGGCGTCCGCGCAGTGCATTGGCACGAGCACTCATCGTGTTCTTCCTGGTTGCGCCCATTATTGTTGCCGGAACCATGATGTGGGCTATGTGGGACCCGTCCAAATACATGCGCAAAATTGACCTAGCGGTGGTGAATGAAGACGCGGGCGTCAACAAGCAGGGCGCATATACCAATTACGGAGATCAGGTGGTAGAAGGTCTGCTGGATACCGATTACCTAAATTTCGCAGAGGTGAATAAGGAGGAGGGGGACCAAGGGCTGATAAAGGGCAAATATCTGCTGGTGGTGACCATCCCTCAGGACTTTTCCAAACAGGCGGTGACCATCATCAGCGATAAGCCCGTCAAGCCTGAAATTCATTTCGCGAGCAATGACTATTACGGCACGAACGGCTCCGTGATTTCTTCCAGCCTAATCCCGCAGGTGCAAACCAGCGTGGAAAATGCAATCTCGAAAAAATATGCTGACCAGGTAATCGAAGGGCTCAATAAGCTAAGCGATGGATTGGGAACTGCCGCCGATGGCGCTGGGCGTCTTGATGAAGGTGCCGGAAAGCTGCAAGAAGGTGGTGGTCGTGCGGTCGCCGGCATAGGTGAGCTGGGGGCCGGCGCAGGAAAGCTGCATGACGGAACTGGTGCGCTCCTTGATGGCACAACCCGCCTCAATGAGGGAGTCGGGCGACTTGATGATGGTGCCGCTCGCCTGGATGATGGTGCCACACAACTTGCCGAAGGCTCCGATAAGCTGCTCGCTGGCACTGGCCGTCTCGCCGATGGTGCAGGCCAGATCGATGGTGGGGTTAATCAGCTCACGGGAATGCTCATCCCAGTGCTCAAACAGGCCCAAGTCGTGGTTCCCGCGCTTTTACAACTGGTAGAGGTACTGCGTAACTTGGGTATGGGGCAACAGGCTGAACAGCTCCACTCGCTCGTATCCAAGCTTGATCCGGCGACGAGTGGAAACATGGTGGAGAAACTAGAACAGCTTTCTCATGGTACCGGCCAGCTGTACTACAACCTTTCAGATCCCAACTCGGAATATCTGGGCGGCATGAACAAGCTCAATGGCGGGGCGCACCGTCTCGCTCATGGCACCAAAGAGCTGCACAGCGGCGTTGGAGAACTCAGCAACGGCGCTGCTCAGCTGCACGATGGCACGAGCCGCCTCCATGATGGAACCGGCACCTTGAAGGCGGGGACAGACCGCTTGGCGGCCGGCGGTGCCGAGCTCAAGGGAGGCATGGATAAGCTAAAGGCTGGTTCTGGTGAGCTCTCGCAGAAGCTGGCAGATGGTGCAAACAAAGCGCCATCTATCTCCAAACCGGAAGACTCGGCTCAAAACATGGCCGTTCCCATTAACTTCACCGCTTCCAATGTGCACCCAGTCCAAACTGTAATAAGCCCCGCGGACCCTACCCGCAAAGACGTCACCGGCGGCGCCTCTTTGCTCTTAGTGCTTGTCTTCGGCTTCCTCGTCATGCTGCTGGTGGCTATGGTGTTCCCCTACTACCTCGGACGTAAAGGAATTCCAGTCACGCATCCTGCGCGCAGGATACTTCTTGCGTTCTTCACGCTGACTGCGCTCAACTTCATTGTCCTTGCCTTTATGGCGCTGATGTCAGCGACTTTGGGGTGGTCACCGGCAAGCTGGCCAATGATTCTCGGGGTAGTAGCGGCCATCGCGGCGGTGGGTGCGGCGACGTACCAGTTTTTCCACGTGACTTTTGGCCGAAAGATTGGTGGCATCTTCGCCGCGGGACTTTTTGCCCTCGGCGTGATGGTCTTTGGCGGCGTGTGGCCGGTGGCCGCGATTCCCTGCCCGTTGAGCATTATGCACTCTTTTCATCCGATGACCTACGCAAAAGATGCTTTCACGCGTGCCACTGATGGGATTCATGATGCGACCTTCTGGACTGGAATGGCGGCGTTGCTCGGATTTACCCTGATCGCGCTTTTCGCCTCATATGTGGTCTTCCGCGCGCGTCACTTGGGCACGGCGAAAATCCTCGATGAGCACCTTGTCCGCTCCCAAGCTGCTGTGGCGGCGTAATTTGGGCAGGGAAGGAAAGTAGTGCCGGGGAGGAAATTTGGTTCCTGCCAGTGCATGTGGAAAAATAGTGCACCGTTCTATGTAACGGGCACGAACCGGTTAGGCTTCACGCCGCTAGGGTCCTCTGTCCCAAACTGAAAAGGAATATTGGCATGTCCAACATTATTGACAAGGTCGATGCAGCACAGCTGCGCGACGATATCCCGTCCTTCCGCCCAGGCGATACCCTCGACGTTAACGTAAAGGTTATCGAGGGCAACAACGAGCGTGCACAGCTGTTCAAGGGCATCTGCATCCGTCGTCAGGGTTCCGGCATCCGTGAGACCTTCACCGTCCGTAAGGTCTCCTTCGGTATCGGCGTTGAGCGTACCTTCCCGGTTCACTCCCCGAACCTGGAGTCCATCAAGGTCTCCCGCCGCGGCCGCGTTCGCCGTGCGAAGCTGTACTACCTGCGCGATCTGCGCGGTAAGAAGGCTCGCATCAAGGAGCGTCGCTAGTATTAGTGCGCTGCGCGCCACCATCCCCCTTGCATCCTTGTGAGTGCAAGGGGGATTTTCTGTACCTATTGCCAGGGCAGATTCTAGTGGTCGTGGAAACACTTCCTATGTTTCGGTTGAGTTTATCAGTGCGGCCATTTTCTCGGCTGGTGTTTGAAAGCCCAGGGTTTTGCGGGGTCGGCGGTTGAGTTGCATGGCGACGAATTCTAGGTCCGCTGCACTATGGACGTTGAGGTCTGTCCCTTTAGGGAAGTACTGTCTTAGTAGTCCATTGGTGTTTTCATTGGTGCCTCGCTGCCACGGCGAACCAGGATCGCAGAAAAACACGGGACAGTTTGTAGCTACAGAAAAGGCCTTATGGCAGGCCATTTCACTTCCCTGATCCCAGGTAAGTGATCCTTTGAGATGATCTGGCAAGGTAGCAATCGCTTTTGTAAGTGCTTCATTTACTTCGGTAGCACTATGCCCATTCGGTAAATGCAGCAAGATGACATAGCGCGTGGTTCGCTCTACTAGCGTTCCAATTGCGGACTTATTACCCGCGCCTAGAATGAGGTCGCCTTCCCAATGACCTGGTACTGCCCGGTCGTCTACTTCTGCTGGGCGGTCGGAAATCATCACCATAGGGTCAACAAACCGCTTGCGGGCACTGCGCGTGCCACGAGGTCGACGTTGGGCGTGACCGCGACGCAGTGCAGCAGCGACTTCCTTTTTCAACTCGCCTTTAGCCTGGAAATACAAAGACTGATAAATCGTTTCAGGACACACGTACATAGTCTCATCACCGGGATAGCAGCTGCGCAACCTCCCAGAAATCTGCTCTGGCGAGTACCTATCTTTCACCATCGCCCAGACCACCGTGCGCAAACGTGGATTGGCATCAATCTTGCGCTTTTTCGGTCTAAACCTACGCAACACCGATTTACGGTGCGCATACGTGGGAAGATACACCCCAAATTCATCCCGGTTGCGTTTAAGCTCCTTGCTGATAGTGCCAGCAGAGCGGGCAAGACGCCGAGCTATCTCACGTACACCTTTGCCTTGCCGGTCAAGATCAAAGATGAGCTCGCGCTCTTCTACCGACAAGTAGCGCGAAGAAATACGCCTATCGATACGCTGTTGCGGAATAACCTGGACTGGAACTGCTTGGCGACCATCAACGTACTCAATTACCTGCATAAGCCTGTTATACAGCGCCACATCCGGGCCATCCGGGACAAAAGGCACACGCCCGGTAGAAAGCTTAATGACACCTTTGTCTATATCAGCAGCATTACGCGGATGAATGCCACAGGCTAAAGCTGCATCTTTGCGCCCTAAAGCATTCGCACGCAGTTGCAGATAGCTACATCGGCCAGTTGTTGCCGCAGCTTTGCGGCCATATGGATTGCGCTTCCACAAACCAAGCTCAATACCGATGCGGTACACCGGAGAAGAGCCTATAGAAAGCTGGCGCGCAATATCCATCGGTGCCACACCTTCCAGCCACAGGCGAGCTATTTCCTGACTGTCATCCGAGCTAGTAGTCCTGCGGCGCTTGCGCGGCAAGTCCAACTCACCAGCAAGCCGATACGCCACCGAACGCGCTAAACCAACCACCCCAGCAGCCGCCCGTATTGAACTACCAGCCCGAACCAACGACGCAAACCGCGCCACAACAACAGAATCCGGAACCCATTTCGACTCCACACAATCACCTAACCCATGTCAGGTGTTTCCACGACCACTAGAAATCAAGCAGCTATTTCCTGGTGTCAGCCGGCAGGCTTTAACCGGATAGTTGCCTGTGAATTCTCTAGCCGCGAGGGGGATAAGGCGGGAACCGGGACGTGGGGTTGCTAGGATTTAGCGCGTGAATAAAGACAGCATCTCGCAGGAACAGTCGCCGGAAGGTGAGGGGGCCAACCCCGCAGAGGGGCTCGCCTCCCCGCAAGGCGAAGGGGCAACTAAGAAAAAAGACATGCCGTGGCTGCTGGAAACCCTTCTGGTCGTGGCAACGGTCCTTGTTATCGTGGGCCTTTTCCAGAACTTTATCGGACGGCAGTATGTGATCCCTTCCGGCTCGATGGAGCCGACACTGCATGGCTGCGAGGGCTGTACGAATGACCGTATCTTTACGGAAAAGATCTCGTATTACGGCGATGGCGAGCCAGAACCAGGCGATGTTGTCGTATTCAAAGGCACCGAGGACTGGAATTCTAGTTATGTCTCGCCGCGCTCGTCCAACCCGTTAATCCACGGTGTGCAGGACGCGTTGAGCTTTGTATCCTTGGCACCGCCCGATGAAAATACCCTAGTCAAGCGTGTGGTTGCTACCGGTGGGCAGACAGTGTCTTGCCAAGAGGGCGATCCTGCAGTCATGGTTGATGGCAAGCCCATCGAGCAAGACTACGTGCAAGACCCGCCCACGTACCCGGTAGATAAGTCGACAGGCTCGGAAGCGTGTGGTGGCCCGTACTTTGGTCCCGTGGAAGTACCGGAGGGCAATATCTGGGTCATGGGTGATAATCGCACGGCCTCGGCAGATTCTCGCTATCACATGACCGATAAATTCCACGGCACAGTTCCGGTGGAAAATGTCCGCGGCAAGGTGAAGTTCGTCTTCTGGCCGTTTACCCGCATCGGTGGCATCGATGACCCGGACATCCAGGAATAAACCTTCTTCCCAACGCCTGCGCACCCGGGATTTTTTCTTCCCCGTGGTGGCAGGTTTTGTCCTGCTGGTGCTCTTACAAGCATTGGTGGGACGGATGTATGTCATTCCTTCTGCGTCGATGGAACCTACCCTGCATGGTTGTGCCGGCTGCGAAAATGATCGCATCGCAGTGCAGAAGGTCAGCTATTACTTCACAGACCCACAACCTGGGGAGGTGGTTGTCTTCGAAGGGCCGGAGTCGTGGAATAACGAGTTTCAGGTCACACGCTCGCGCAACATTATTGTGCGAGGTGCGCAGAATGCCTTGGCAGCAGTAGGGCTTTTGCCCAACGGGGAAAATATCCTCGTCAAGCGGGTAATTGCTACCGGCGGACAAACGGTGAGCTGTGAAGCTGGTGATCCTTCGGTGATGGTGGATGGTCAGCCGATTGATCAATCATTCGTGCTTGATCCACCGGAGATTCCCGTAGACCCCGGCGTTGGCTCCCAGGAGTGTGGCGGCGAGTACTTCGGCCCCGTCACCGTCCCGGAGGGGCATCTCTGGGTAATGGGAGATAATCGCACCAACTCCCTCGATTCGCGTGCGCACTTGGGCGATAACCTACAAGGCACCGTGCCAGTGGACAATATTCGCGGCCGAGTTGAGGCTGTCATCTTGCCTCTATCGCGGTGGGGTGGGGTGGAACACCCAGAGATTTCGCATGCGGCGGCTTAAGCAACGACGCACCTATGAGCTGGCGTTGAGCAAGGCTGGGCTCGGGCCGGTGGCTGGAGTGGATGAGGCCGGGCGCGGCGCGTGTTGCGGGCCGATCACCATCGCGGCCTGCATTATGCCTGATCGCCCGATCAAGGAGCTGGCGGAGCTTAGCGATTCCAAAAAGCTGACTCCCCGGCAGCGCGAGCGGCTCTTTCCACTCATTAAGGACAAGGCTGTGGACTGGTCTGTGGTGCACATTAGCGCTGGGGACATCGATAAGCGCGGCATCCAGCACGCTAATGTTTCCGGTATGCGCAGGGCGGTAGCACGCCTGGATGTCCGCCCGGGCTATGTGCTTAGCGACGCCCTCTTTATCCCCGGCCTTACCCAACCCCAGCTGCCCATCATCGGCGGCGATGCAGCCGCGCGGTGTATCGCCGCGGCAAGTGTCTTGGCAAAAGTGAGTCGCGACCATCTGATGCGCGACCTTGATGCGCGCTACCCCGGCTATGAATTAGCCAAGCACAAAGGCTATGGGACTAAGGCACACGAGGCCGCAATTTCGGCGCTTGGAGCGTGCCCGGAACACCGGATGAGCTATGACAATGTCCGCCGCGCTCATGCGGAGTTCGCCGCGCGTGCCTAGCTAGAATCTAGCCTCCTGCGCGCTAAGCTTAAGCGAGCTAACCCACAACCTGGAGGTCCATCGTGAGTGCAGAGGAACTCGATAACTACGAGGCTGAGGTAGAGCTGTCCCTCTACCGCGAGTACCGAGACGTTGTCAGTCAGTTTTCCTATGTCGTTGAAACTGAGCGGCGCTTTTACCTGGCTAATGCGGTAGAGCTTATTCCGCATACCTCTGGGCCTGATGTGTACTATGAGGTGCGCATGTCCGATGCTTGGGTATGGGATATGTACCGCTCGGCCCGCTTTGTGCGCTATGTTCGCGTCATTACCTACAAGGACGTCAATATCGAAGAGCTGGATAAGCCTGAATTCATGATGCCGGAGTAATTTTGTCAACTCGGCACTACAAGCGTTGTGCCCTGGCTGTGGATAACAGTGCCTCGAAGCCTAGTTATCCACAGCCAGGGCACTTTCCGTTTTGTATACCTTGTGCAAGCCATGCTAGCTGCGGTGTTCTGTGCAGGCCGATGAATTTCACGACGCACAAGGATAAACTGCAATGCAATTTAGTTCAGAACACCACCTAGCCACGAAGAAGCCTCGCCATAAGCAAGTCTTAGGGAAAAGGGGAGAGGCCTTCGCCGCGCGCTACCTCCGTGAACGCGGGGCCGAAATTATTGCCGCTAATGTCTCTTATAGGGTAGGAGAAATTGACCTCATCGCGCGCGAGGCGGACGGAACCATCGTCTTTGTTGAGGTTAAAACGCGTGCCACTTCCAGCTTCGGGGTAGCAGAAGCCGTAACCCCGCAGAAGCTAGCGCGCCTTCGCAAGGCTGCAGCGCAGTGGCTCGATGGAAAGCCACTGTCTTCGGTGCGATTTGACGTTATAACGTTGTTGGAGCGCGGGCAGGGATTTGCGCTAGAACACTTCAAGGGGGTTGAAGATGGCTCTAGGTAATTGCTTAACGATGTCCCTCAACGGAGTTCTAGCACAGTTAGTCGATGTAGAAGCGAACGTTGGCCACGGCCTGCCAGGGATACATGTTGTGGGTCAGACGGATACCGCGATCTCTGAATCGCGGGATAGGATCAAGACTGCAGCCTTTAACTCCCACCTTCCTTGGCCCAAGACCAAAGTGGTCGTCTCGATGTCTCCAGCGTCGCTTCCCAAATCCGGTTCCCACTTTGACTTACCCATAGCGCTCGCGATCTTGGCTGCACAGGCAGAAGGTGACTTTCCGCGCTTTGGCAACTCGCCTTCGCCCGCGAGGCGGCTGCAGCGCACCTTGGTTTTGGGAGAACTCGGCCTCGACGGATCCGTTCGGCCCGTCGCAGGTATTATTCCGGCCCTCCTAGCCGCAAGAGAGCAGGGAATATCAACTCTTGTCGTGCCGCCGGGTAACGCAGCCGAGGCAACCTTGGTGCCGGATTTGGACGTACTCGTTGCGGCTTCTTTGAAGGAAGCGTTCAGCTGGGCGTGTGGAAACCGTGGGTTACCTCAGGCGGCGAGTTTTCCTGGATCGCCCGACCCCGCGCCCGCAGCTGCAGCACGCCCGGATTTTTGCGATATCGCGGGCCAAGCGAATGCAAAATGGGCCGCCGAGGTTGCTGCGGCCGGCGGGCACCACCTTATGATGATCGGTCCTCCAGGGGCGGGAAAGTCCATGATTGCTTCCCGCCTGCCCACCATCCTGCCTACACTTACCCCGGATCAGCAGGTAGAGACCACCGCGATTCATTCACTTACCGGAACGCCAGGTGAGGTCATTGAGCATGCTCCGTTTATCGCCCCGCATGCCTCGGTTACTCGGGCCGCGCTGCTGGGTGGCGGATCCGGGCATCCGCGCCCAGGAGCGGTAAGCCTGGCTCACAATGGTGTGCTCTTCCTCGACGAGGTCAGCGAGGTTGTCGCACCGGTACTCGATGGCCTGCGTGCCCCGTTGGAAGAAGGACAAGTACGGCTTGCGCGCTCGCGCCGAGAAGTTATCTATCCCGCTCGCTTCCAACTGGTCATGGCAGCAAACCCGTGTAGGTGCTCGGCAGAAGATCCTTCGCAGTGCAGGTGTAACCCGCACGAGCGCATGAATTATCTGTCCAACCTCTCCGGTCCGCTCCGGGACCGTCTAGATATGGTGGTCACCTTAAGTGGGCAGGCGGCGACGATCAACGCGGAGGGCGAAGAAGACTCCGCAGTCATTGCCGAGCGAGTTGCCGCTGCCCGCGAGCGTGCCGCTGCGCGGTGGTGGGCGGATGGCATTTCCGCGCGGACCAATGGCGAGGTCCCTTCGTCCTACTTGCGCCGAAAGCGGCCGGCTGCGGATGCTGCAATGGTCATGTTGTCCGCTTACCTGGCGGAAGGCGAAATTTCCCAGCGCGGGGTGGACCGTGTGCTCAGGCTTTCGTGGACCCTAGCTGATTTAGCAGGGAAGATGCAGCCTGACTTGGATGAAGTGGGACGCGCACTCGACCTGCGTGGCTCCATCAACGTGGGAAGGCTCGCGGCATGAGCGAATTAGATCTCTCCACCCCTTATGCCACCTGGGTATACCTCAACCGCGTGGTAGAAGGCCCTTCCGCTGCTTTGCAGGCCCTGCTTACGCAGTATCCGGCCGAGGAAATCGCCTATGGAATCTACCATCGAGCTGAATGGATAGGACCGCTGCTTGCGCGCACGGCCTCCCGTTATGATTGGCTGCGTCAAGCGGAGGATATGGCAGCAGCCGAACGCGTTGGGGCTCGGCTCATCACGGCAGAAAGCCCAGAGTGGCCAACGGAGGAGTTTGATTCCGCATTCGGCTTCTATCAAAACAGCGGGGAAGCCCCAGCTACCTTTGATGACCAAGCACTGCCGCCGCACAGCCTCTGGGTGCGTGGCGCCCCTGTGAAACAGGAGGTTGCTCAGGCTGTAGCGATTGTTGGCACTCGCGCCATTTCTCGCTATGGCTGGCAGGCAACCCAAAACGTAGTGTCCGGATTGGTCCAACACGAATGGACTCCTATATCCGGCGGCGCCTTAGGCGTCGATACCGTTGCGCATGAAACTGCTTTGCACAACAACGGGCACACGGTAGCTATAGCAGCGTGCGGCATCGATAGGGACTATCCGGCTCGCAATGCCAACCTATTTGCCAAGATAGCGGATAACGGGTGCGTTATTTCTGAATTCGCACCGGAAACCGCACCGAAGCGACACCGGTTCCTAACGCGTAATCGTTTAGTTGCAGCACTCAGTCAAGGCACCGTAGTTATGGAGGCGGCTTTTCGATCCGGCGCACTTAATACTCTTAACTGGGCAGAAGCGCTAGGGCGCGTGGCCATGGCTGTACCGGGGCCGATAACCACTAGCGGCTCGCTGGGCTGTCACCAGCGCATTCAGGAAGGCCGTGCACAGTTGGTTACCAGCGCCGATGAAATTCGCGCCTTAGTCAGCCGCGCCGGGGAAGTAGATCCAGGTGCACAATATGAAATCAATTTTGCGGCAACAATGACACAACGTCTCTCCCGCAATGAGTTGCGAGTCTTTGATGCAACACCGCCGCCAGGCCAAGAAAAAGCTACGGCAGAGGACATTGCCCGCGACGCGGGATTTCGTCTGCCGTTGACCGTTCACCTTTTATTGGCGTTAGAGAAGATGTGTATCGTTGTCCGCCACGGCAATACCTGGGCGCGCCGGGAAACGGAATAGATCGCCCCAGCGAAAGGCGAGTACACTGCTGTGACATGAGTGAAGATGGAGTTTCCGCGAAGGCGCCGGATATTCAGGGGCAGATGGCTGAGGCTATCGAGGACTTCGCGGATTTCCAACTGCACGTGAAAGGCCGTGCGGAGGCGACGGTACGTGGGTATCGCTCAGATCTGCGCGACCTTGCTCGCAGCGTTCCTACCTTTGCGGAATTTAACCTCAACAAACTGCGCCAATGGCTGGCAGAGGCCGTAGCGGAAGGAAAGTCGCGCTCCACCTTGGCGCGTCGCACCGCAGCGGTCAAAGGATTTTCCACTTGGGCAGTGCGCGAAAGGCACCTCGAGCGAGATGTAGCCGCACGGCTAGTCACGCCCAAGGTAGGCCGCCACCTACCGACGGTTCTATCCCCCGAGCAGGCCGGTGAGCTCATGGGCAATGCGGTTTCTGCAGACGAAGCTCACTTCCTTCGCGATAGTGCCATCTTGGAGTTGCTGTATGCCTCCGGGATGCGCGTGGCGGAGCTGGTGCGCCTAGACCTGAGCGATATTGATTTTCATCGCGGCACCTTGCACGTAACCGGTAAGGGAGATAAGCAGCGCGTGGTGCCTTTTGGTCATGCGGCGGACGACGCCTTGCGGCAGTGGATAGAAAAGGGCCGTGGACAACTCGCGGAGGAAGGAACTAAAGCCGTATTCGTAGGCAGCAGGGGAGGGCGCATTGACCAGCGCCAGGTGCGGCGCATTGTGGATAGGGCTGCCAAAGTTAGCGGTGCACAGGGGCTTACCCCGCACGGAGTGCGGCACTCGGCTGCCACCCACCTCCTAGAAGGTGGGGCAGATTTGCGCGTTGTGCAAGAATTATTGGGGCATTCCTCGCTTAATACCACGCAGATCTATACCCACGTATCTGCGCAAAGATTGCAACGCGTATATAACCAGGCGCATCCTCGAGCTTAAAGCGGCTTGAGGCGTATCACTGGCATATCCAGCAAGGTTAAAGGATCGATATAGGTATCTTTTGCAATGAGCGCGCCCCAGTGCAGGCCGGGATAGCCATCGACGGGATTGCCCAAGCGGCCAATGACTTGTCCTTCGCGAACTTCTTGGCCTTGTTTTACGGCGCCGTGTACGGGCTGATAAGTCGTCCTTACTCCGTCCGCATGGGTGATGGAAACGACCGGTTTTCCTGCCACCGTGCCCACAAACGCGACAACGCCATCTTCAGCGGCTACTACCGGAGACCCCACGGCAAGGGCCATGTCTACACCGCGGTGGCCGGGACTCCACTTTTGTTCGGGAGCTTCAAACCCGCGCAAAACCCGCGCCGGGTTTGGCTTACCCGAGGCAGGATCAACGTAGGCCGTGGCCGGCGGGCAGCACAGTAGTAGGAGGGAAGAAACGACGAGGAAGGCAGTGGTGGTGAAGGTGGGGCGTCGGAAAGCGGGCTTTGAAAAAGACACAGAAAAATGGCTCATGGGACAAGCATTAACCAGAGGTCAGCTGCCAGAAAGTCCTTGCCTGTGGGGCTGTGGATTACGAGTAGCGGATGGTCCAATTGGGGTGAATGTGGCGCATGATGCTTAGCAGCTTCGACGCTAGTGTGAATAAGTTGTATTCGGTTTGGAAAAACCAGCGTAGAGGGATTATTCTTTGAGGCAGCAGTGTGTCCACCGTGTGGAGGCATTGACTACGCGCGGCGAAGTTGTCGCTTCCTGCTGGAAGGAAGAGACAGCCTGGCGGCTGACGTGGTCCTTGGAAACAAGGTGTCAGCGGGGCCTTCGTTGCTAGGGTGCGGAATAAAACACCGCACAATTGGAAAACCGAAAGACAAGATAAAAGAAAGCGAGCGAATCATGGCAGTTGTAACCATGCGCGAGCTCCTCGACGCTGGTGTGCACTTTGGCCACCAGACCCGTCGCTGGAATCCGAAGATGCGTCGTTTCATCTTCACTGACCGTAACGGCATCTACATCATCGACCTGCAGCAGACGCTGACCTACATTGACGAGGCTTATGAGTTCGTCAAGGAAACCGTTGCACACGGCGGCACCATCCTGTTCGTTGGTACCAAGAAGCAGGCTCAGGAAGCAGTTGCTGAGGAGGCAACCCGCGTCGGTATGCCTTACGTAAACCACCGCTGGTTGGGCGGCATGCTCACCAACTTCCAGACCGTGTCCAAGCGTCTGAAGCGCATGAAGGAGCTTCAGGCAATGGACGAGCGTGAGGACGGCTACAAGGGCCGCACCAAGAAGGAAGTTCTCATGCTCAACCGTGAGCGCGCCAAGCTCGAGCGCGTTCTGGGCGGCATCTCCGATATGGCTAAGACCCCGTCCGCTCTGTGGATTGTTGATACCAACAAGGAGCACATCGCGGTCAAGGAAGCTCACAAGCTGAACATCCCAGTTGTTGCCATCTTGGACACCAACTGCGACCCGGACGACGTTGACTTCCCGATTCCGGGCAACGACGACGCCATCCGTTCCACCAAGCTGCTCTCCGGCATCGTTGCCTCCGCTGTAGAGGAAGGCAAGAAGGCTCGTGAGGAGCGTCAGCTGGCTGCAGCAAAGGAAGCTGCCGGCGACTCTGCTGAAAAGGAAAAGCGTGACGCTGAGGCGGCTGCCGCAGCTTCCGATCCGGCTTCCGCAGAAAAGTCTGAGGAAGCATCCGCAGACAAGGCCGAGAAGTAATCGTACTTTCTTGGTAAGAACCTTCCTTACCTGCGTTTAACTGAATACCCCACGCACTTTTGGTGTGGGGCAGCAAGGGAGTAATACCTGCCCAAGGCTGTTTACCAACCCCCGCCACCGTGCTCAAACGGCGGCGGGGGTTGGTTTTATCTATGCTGGGTGCTGCTGAAGCCAGCTCCACCTTCATGCATAGGTGAGAAAAGGGGTGGTTTCTGCCACCCTAAAGCGGCGCGATTTCACCGCGTCGACTACGCTGTTTGAACGAACACTGTTTGATTTTCAAGGAGGATCGCCCCAACTATGGCGAACTACACTGCTGCAGACGTCAAGGCACTGCGCGAAGCTACCGGCTCCGGCATGCTCGATTGTAAGAAGGCTCTGGAAGAGTCCAACGGCGACTACGATAAGGCCGTTGAGTACCTGCGCATCAAGGGCGCTAAGAATGTCTCCAAGCGCGCTGACCGCGAGGCAACCGAAGGCCTGATTGCTGTTTCTGGCAACACTATGGTCGAGATCAACTGTGAGACCGACTTCGTTGCTAAGAACGAGGCTTTCAAGACCTTCGCAGCCAAGATTGCTGACGCTGCCGCTGAGGCCAAGGCAAACTCCGCAGACGAACTCAACAACATTGAGATCGACGGCAAGAAGGTTTCCGAGGTAGTGGACGAGGAGTCCGCTAAGACCGGTGAGAAGCTGCAGGCACGCCGTGCAGTTACCGTAGAGGGCGACAATGTTGCCGTTTACCTGCACCAGCGTTCCGCTGATCTGCCGCCGGCAGTGGGCGTTCTGGTTTCCTACGAGGGTAACGAGGAAGGCGCTCACGCTGCTGCCCTGCAGATTGCTGCAATGAACGCTGAGTACCTCACCCGCGAAGACGTTCCTGCAGAGATCGTCGAAAAGGAGCGCGAGATCGCTGAGGCCACCACCCGTGAGGAGGGCAAGCCAGAGGCAGCCCTGCCGAAGATCGTGGAAGGCCGCCTGAACGGCTTCTTCAAGTCCATCGTTCTGCTGGAGCAGGCTTCCTTGTCTGATAACAAGAAGACCGTAAAGCAGGTTGCGGAAGAGGCTGGCACCACCATCACTGGCTTCGTTCGCTACGAGGTTGGCGCTTAAGCACGCTCTCGCTTTTAAAACCTAGCCCACAAAGGACCGTCCTTTGTGGGCTTTGTTGTGCGCTAATGGGGTGACCGGCGCGAGGTTCTCTCTTCTCTAGGTGCCTTTTTGGTGCCTAGCTTAAACCCACCGGGCTGCATCGGCAGGTGGTGTGAGGATGCGAAAGATATATGGGTAAGATGGGGCGGAGATTGAAACTGCCCCGCGTTAAGGAGACGAAGTAGGCGTGACTGCTGCAGATATTAAGCGAACCGGATATAAGCGAGTAATGCTGAAGCTGGGTGGTGAGATGTTCGGCGGTGGCAAGGTCGGTATCGATCCGGATGTGGTCGAAAACGTTGCCCGCCAAATCGCCGAGGTCTCCCGCCAAGGAATCGAGATTGCAGTGGTGATTGGCGGCGGAAACTTCTTCCGCGGCGCGGAGCTATCCCAGCGCGGTATGGACCGGGCACGCTCGGATTACATGGGCATGCTCGGCACGGTAATGAATTCCCTCGCTCTGCAGGATTTCCTCAAGCAACAAGGTGTTGATTGCCGCGTACAGACCTCCATCAACATGGCGCAGATTGCTGAGCCGTACCTGCCGCTGCGTGCGGACCGCCATTTAGAAAAGGGCCGCGTAGTTATCTTCGGCGCTGGCATGGGTATGCCGTACTTCTCCACGGATACCACCGCTGCGCAGCGCGCCTTGGAAATTGGCGCCGAGGTTCTGTTCCTGGCTAAGGCAGTCGACGGCGTCTACTCGGATGACCCGCGCACCAATCCGGATGCAGAGCTGTACTCCGAAATTACCCCGCGTGAGGTCATTGAAAAGGGCCTAAAGGTGGCAGATGCAACGGCCTTTAGCCTGTGCATGGACAATGATATGCCGATTTTGGTCTTTAACCTGCTGGAGGAGGGCAATATTGCCCGCGCAGCTGGCGGTGAAGTTATCGGCACGCTGGTGCAGTCCTAATACTGTAGCGGCTGCGAACCTGCTACCTTTTTATACAGCCACCCCTATTCGTTTAAGGATGATTTAGCCTCATGATCGATGAGATTCAGCTCGAAGCAGAAGAGCACATGACCGCTTCCGTCGAGCACACCCGCGAGCAGCTGGTGACCATTCGTACCGGCCGCGCGAACCCCGCCATGTTCAACGGCTTGGTAGCCGAATACTACGGTGTTCCCACCCCGATTACCCAAATGGCTACCATCTCCGTACCAGAGCCGCGCATGCTGCTCATCAAGCCTTATGAGCAGTCCATGATCCATGAGATTGAAAATTCCATCCGCAACTCGGATTTGGGCGTCAATCCCACCAATGATGGTCAGGTTCTGCGCGTGACTGTTCCGCAGTTGACCGAGGAACGCCGTAAAGAAATGGTGAAGCTGGCTAAGAGCAAGGGTGAGGATGGCAAGATCGCTATCCGTAATATCCGCCGTAAAGCCATGGAGCAGTTGAAGAAGCTGCAAAAGGACGGCGACGCCGGCGAGGACGAAGTCATCGCAGCAGAAAAGGAAATGGAAAAGATTACCTCCGGCTACATCGAGCAGGTAGACAGCTTGGTAGAGAATAAGGAAAACGAGCTGATGGAGGTCTAGGACCTCCGCTTTGTTGCCGCCGTGCCTGTCTCCCCGGCCGGCGGCGCTTTTTCTGTTCCAAGGCCCGCCGCTCCCACAAACGGGGCAGAGCTGGCGGAACTGAGCAAGTTAGCCGGGGAATCACACAAGACAGCGAAAGGAGCCGGTCACGGTGAGTGACGCCATAAACCGCCGATTGCCACAGCCAAAGAATGGTGCAGGCCGCGACTTGCCGGCCGCTATCGGTGTTGGCGTGGGGCTCGGCGCTCTTGTGGTGCTTGCCGTGTGGGCCGGTCCGCTGGCTTGGTATGCGGTCGTAGCGCTTGCAGTAGGCGTTGCCATGTGGGAGGTTCTCAGCCGCCTGCGGGAGCATTCCTACTATGTTCCGCGTACGCTGCTTATCATTCTGGGCCAAGCCATGGTGTGGATCTCATGGCCCCTGGGTGCGCCGGGCCTGGTAGCGGTCTATGTCACTGCGGTGCTGGCACTTATGTTTGGCCGCCTTTTCCATAACGGTCGTCATCGTCCGCCTATCAACTACCTGCGTGATATGTCCGTCGGTATTTTTGTGCTGACGTGGATTCCGCTTTTTGCCACCTTCGCAGCTATGTTGTCGCTAGTGTCGACTCCATTTTCCAGTGGGGCTGCCTCCATCGTCGTCTTTATGCTGTGCGTTGTGGCTTCCGATACCGGCGGATATGTCGCGGGCGTGATGTTTGGCTCCCACCCAATGGCCCCCGCAGTAAGCCCGAAAAAGTCCTGGGAGGGGTTTTGCGGGTCCATCATCTTCGGCGTGGTGACCGGTGCACTTACGGTGAAATTCCTGCTCCATCATGATGCCTGGGTGGGTGGCCTGATGGGGCTCGGTCTAGTTATCTGTGCCACCTTGGGCGATTTGGTGGAATCCCAATTTAAGCGTGAGCTAGGTATTAAGGATATGTCGGCCTTGCTTCCTGGCCACGGCGGCCTCATGGACCGTTTGGATGGCATGCTACCTTCTGCCATGGTCACCTGGGTAGCGATTAGCTTCCTGTCTACGTTTACACCATAGGAACATCAGACAAACAAAAGCCGCCTCTCCGGTATAAGCTGCCCGAAAATGACGGCAGAACAGGGGAGAGGCGGATTTTATATAGATTTATACCTGCTGCGCTTGCTTGCGCAGCTGGCGACGCAACTCAAACATGCGCCAGCCACCGACTAGCGCCATGATGAGTGCGCCGCCGATAGCAAAAATGAGGAAAGCAATTCCGGCGGGGAACTCGCCGGACCAGCCCAGGAAGTTCATGGGAACCTCGTGCTGGTTTTGCATGATGAACACAATGAGGACAATCAGTAGCAGGAATCCTACGATAAGCGCCATCCATGTGCTGGCCGCGAAAGATCCCTTCGCCTTGCCGGAGGGCTGGGTGGAGTGAGAAGTAGAGTCAGAAACGGCTGGTTCTAGGTCAGAACTAGTCTCCGGTGCAGAAGCGTTCAGCTCCGCCGAGGAGAGGTCTGCGTCGGAAGAAGAAAAATCATCTGCAG
The DNA here is from genome assembly GCF_046717765.1 of Corynebacterium sp. LaCa117. Lineage (NCBI taxonomy): Bacteria > Bacillati > Actinomycetota > Actinomycetes > Mycobacteriales > Corynebacteriaceae > Corynebacterium > Corynebacterium sp. LaCa117. The sequence continues at coordinate 1,054,413 of NZ_CP177102.1, forward strand.
GATAATTTGGATTTGTCATGCATCCATTATTTCTTTAATCCTGTCGATTATGCCACTTGGCGCGGCCTTCAATTGGAAAATCCCACGCAGACCGTGGAAAGATGGGCAATATTATGGCTCAACCAGTGAAACTTAACTTTTCCGCCCCGCGCCGCGGGCTTCCCCCGAAGCATTTCGCGGACCTGACCGAAGACGAGCGTATTGACAAGCTCGCAGAAATTGGCCTGCCTAAATTCCGTGCGAAGCAGCTGGCTAAGCACTATTACGAGCACTACACCGACAACGTCGAGGATATGACCGATATCCCCGCCGGCAAGCGCGAAGCAGTCAAGGAAGCCTTCTTCCCTGAGCTGATGAAACCCATCCGGACCACCTCCACGGACGACGGCGAGACCACTAAGTCCCTGTGGCGATTGCACGATGGCACGCTACTGGAATCAGTGCTGATGCGCTACCCAGGTCGCGCTACTTTGTGTATTTCTTCCCAGGCAGGGTGCGGCATGGCCTGCCCGTTCTGCGCTACTGGCCAGGGCGGCCTTGATCGTAACTTGTCTACGGGTGAGATTGTCGAGCAATTCCGCCACGCTGCGGCCGCCATGGCTGCAGAAGGTGGACGTTTGTCCAACGTGGTATTCATGGGCATGGGTGAGCCGCTGGCCAACTATAAGCGCGTGGTCCAGGCCGTACGTCAGATTACTGGCCAGGATGGGACGGGTTTTGGCCTTTCTCAACGCAACGTGACCGTCTCCACCGTGGGCTTGGCTCCGGCAATTCGCAAGCTTGCGGACGAAGAATTGGCCTGCACTCTGGCCGTTTCCTTGCACACTCCGGACGATGAGCTGCGTGACGGTTTAGTGCCGGTCAATAACCGGTGGTCTGTTGATGAGGTGTTGGATGCTGCGCGCTACTATGCGGATAAGTCAGCCCGCCGTGTGTCCATTGAGTACGCCCTGATTCGCGATAAGAATGACCAGGATTTCCGCGCCGATATGCTGGGGCGCAAGTTGCACCAGAAGTTGGGCTCCAAGGTCCACGTTAATGTCATTCCGCTGAACCCCACGCCGGGCTCGGAGTGGGATGCGGCCCCGCAGGACCGCCAGGACGAGTTCGTGCGTCGCGTGCAAGCCCAAGGCGTTCCCTGCACGGTGCGTGATACAAAGGGCGATGAAATTGCGGCGGCTTGTGGTCAGCTCGCAGCGGATGAGCGGGAAGATAAGTCTGCCTAACTGATAAGATTGGCGGACATGATTGTTCCGAATTATCCGCCACTTGCAGATGATCCGACCACGCAGGCCTTTGCCGTGCGCGGTCTGCACAAAATTTTCGCTGGACGCCCCGCGGTGTCGAATTTGAGCCTCGACATCCCGCGGGGCTCTATTTATGGCATAGTTGGCCCCAATGGCGCGGGCAAAACCACCATGTTGACCATGGCGTGTGGCCTGCTGCGCCCAGATAGCGGCGAGGCCTTTATCGCCGGGCACAATACCTGGCAGGATCCGCTGCCAGCCAAGGCGGCCATGGGCCTGCTTGTTGATGGCGCTCCGGTCTTCGACCGTTTATCGGGCCCAGAGTACTTGTTCTATCTCGGCGCACTGCGCCGCATGAATCAAGCCGAAGTCGAGCACCGCAGCGCACAGCTTTTGGATGCCTTGCAGCTTGCCGACGCCGCCGATAAACCCATCGCGGACTACTCCGCCGGCATGACTAAAAAGATACTTCTGGCGGGCGCGCTCCTGCATAACCCAGAGGTCGTGATACTAGATGAGCCCCTAGAGGCAGTGGATCCCGTTTCGGGGCAGCTTATTCAAGAGATTCTGCGCGCCTATGTCGCCCGCGGAGGCACAGTAATCCTGTCTTCACACGTTATGCAATTAGTGGAAGGCTTATGCGATCACGTAGCCATCATCGCCGGTGGCCAGGTGCTCTCCGCCGGCCACGTGGAAGAAGTGCGCCAAGGCGGCAGCCTGACGGATGCCTTCATCCACTTCGCCGGCGGAAGTGAATTTGATGCAGACTCTTTCGAGTGGTTGCGCAGCGAAGGCGGCACAACGCAGCGCGAAGAAGGGGAGTTGTAGACGCAATGACTTCGACGCTTCTCAAGCTGCACCGCACGCTGTGGGTGCGAAGCCTAAAAGCGAATGCTGCAGCGGTTATGATCCCGATCTGCCTTTTGCTCTATGGACTCATCGGGCTAGCATCGCTCGCCGCTCTTGCTGCGGCAGATATCTCCATTGGAACTGGGAACCTGCTAGCCCTCACCGTGGCCCCTGGTCTTGGCACGCTGGCTTTCATCGTTATCACCCTCATCATGCCCAGCGGCGAGAACCAGCTATCTGCCCGCGAGCTTTCCGCGTTTTCGCTGCGGCTAAAAGACATCACACCGGCACTCGCTATCGCCTCGGTGCTTAATCTGCGTGCCCCGGTCTCAGTCTTGCTGTCCATTGCTTATGCGGTGGCCGGAAGCGTGATCCTGGCGGCAAACGGGAAAGCATTGTTCATCTTGCCTTTCTGTCTAGGAATGCTTTTCGCCCTTGTGCTGACGCTGGTGCTGGTGGATCTCGCGGTTCATGTCGGGTCAACTGTCGCGGAGCTTAGTTCCACGAAGCTTAAGGCCTTGGGTTCGGTGGCGGTGTTCGTCCTTATCTTTGGCTCTACTAAACTTTCTTCTCTCGCGGGCTCTGACTTTCCGTTGGGAACTGTAGGTGAAGGATTAGCGTGGACGCCTGTTGGAGCACCGGTGGGGTGGGCGCTTGCGCTTGCTCAAGGCGAGCTAGTGAAAGCCTGCGCACAATTTCTCATCGCCGTAGTGACGCTGGGCGTAGCTGTGTGGGCGTGGCATTGGTTGTTGCGGCGGCAATTCGAGCACCGTACGGTTTCCCCGTCGGCACGCAATCACCGTGAGAAGTCCAAGGGGATAAGCCGCTTTTCCCTTGGTTCCTTTTCCTATAGCAGCCCTGCTGCCATGGAATTTACGCGCTCGCTGCGCTATATTTTTCGTGACTCCCGCCTTATTGGCAGCATTATCATGCAGCCAATTCTGGCAGTCGTCTTGATTATCCAGGGCTTTGCTACTGACTCCGATTTATCGTCAGTAGGTTTGTTATTCCTCGGGCTGATAGGCGGAATCGTCGCCACCAATGATTTTGGTTATGACGGTCCAAGCCTGTGGGTAAAGATGGCCGCCCCAGTTCGCCCGCGCACGCTGCTCTACGCGCGGCACTGGGCGCACGTGACGCTATCCGCCATAATTTTTGTGCTCACGGCGATGCTGCTTTTTGCATTCAGTGCGGATAAAACTCGCACTGCCTGTTTGGCGGTTACTGCCCTCGGAATCTTCATTTCTTCCGCCGGATTGTCCTTGCTGCTCACCACCTTTAATCCCTTTGCCACCGCGCGGCCTGGCGGAAATATGTGGGCGGATAAATCCGGCTACTCGGCTAGCGCCTTCTTAAGCGCTATTTTGAGTTTGTTTATTGGCTGGACGCCCATCATCCCAGGCGTCATCCCAATGGCTATCGGCTACGGCTCGAACATGGTGCTGGTCGCGCTGGGGTTTGTACTCGTCATAGCCGTGCCTGTTGCGTGTTATGTCCTCGCCCTGCGGGTCAGTGGCAAGCGTGTGGATAGCACTATGCCCGAGATCTACGCCAAGGTGGGCCACTGGGTGTCTTAAAACTAGGGCGCTTCTTAGCAAGTATCGCCCACACCGCGCTCCTGCTAAGGGTGGGTGTGGGCAGGGCGGCACCCAGCAGAGTGAGCGCTGGGTGAGGGGGAGTGCCAGAGACGTCGTCAAGCGGAGGCAAAAAGAAACCGCCGACCTTCGCGGGGAAGGGCGGCGGTAGCTAAAGTGTGCTGAAAGCTTAGAGCGTGTGCTTGCCGGAGGAAACCGGGGTGGCGTTGTTGGTGCCTGGCTCAACGCGCAGGTGAGAAACGCGGGAAGGCTCAATATTCAGCGCGCGCAGCTGGGAATCGCTCAGCTCGGCGTACGCACCGGTGTTGGTCTTTTGATCATATGCCCATTCCGGCTCCTGGTGGCCCACCGGCTGGTTGCGGGCGGTCACGGTGCGCACCTGGTGCAGCTTAGGCTGGAAAGCGTGAATGAGCAGGCCGATTACCAGCAGGACAGTCAGTACGACGAGCCAGACAGACTCAACGTGGCCCTTGTGATTACCAAAGTGGTAGGCGATCAAGAAGAGAACGGAAATCCAACCGGCGATCTGCACGCCCGAGCGGCTGATGCGGGACCAGCCGAATCCGGCGGATGGGACGTCCTCAGTGGAAACACCGTCATATACCTGTGGTACCGGCTTGTGGGAAGACACTTGCTCTCCTTCGCTTCTGCGTATGCCCGTCTGCGCGATGGGCGTGCGGGCACACCAATGCCATTTGTCTGCTACACATTCTAAATCATCGCACCTAAGATGGCGATTAAACACCCCCGTCGCAATGCCGGTCACCTGCCGTGCCCGCCCAGTGATGATGGGGCGCTAGGGTAGAAGCGTGACTACACAGCGAATACTCATTCTTGGTTCCACCGGTTCAATCGGCACGCAGGCTTTGGAAGTCATTGCGGATAATCCCGATAAATTCGACGTAGTGGGAATTGCGGCGGGCGGCTCCAACCCGCAGCTCATCATCGATCAGGCCCGTCGCCTCAACCTTTCGTTTGACCACGTTGCAGTGGCTAAAGAGGAAGCCGCTGCCGAGGTTTCCGCTGCCTTAGGCGGTTCGGTATTAAGTGGCGCCGATGCTGCAGAGAACCTAGTGCGTTCGACTCCGGCCGATACTGTGCTCAATGCTCTAGTGGGATCCCTCGGCCTTAAAGCCACCCTGGCGACACTCGAAATGGGAGAGTACTTGGCCTTGGCCAATAAGGAATCTCTCGTCGCCGGTGGCGCGCTCGTCACCCAGGCGGCGCGCCCTGGTCAAATCATTCCCGTCGATTCGGAACATTCCGCCATGGCGCAGTGTCTGCGCGCCGGCGAGGAAGGGGAGCTGGACAAGCTTGTTCTTACCGCCTCAGGCGGTCCCTTCCGTGGTTGGTCGCGCGAAGAGATGTGGGACGTGACCCCAGAGCAGGCGGCGCAGCATCCCACGTGGTCGATGGGCCAGATGAATACCCTCAATTCAGCAACGCTCATCAATAAAGGTCTGGAGCTCATTGAGGCGACGCTGCTCTTTGACATCGACCCTGAGCGTATCGATGTCACCGTGCATCCACAGTCCATTATTCACTCTATGGCTACTTTCAAAGATGGCTGCACCATCGCCCAAGTTTCGCCGCCTTCGATGAAGCTGCCGATTTCGCTGGCGCTGAATTGGCCGCACCGCGTGCCGGGTGCGCAGCCTTCCTTGGATTTTGCGCAGGCGCATGAGTGGCGCTTTGAGCCGCTTGACGATGCCGCCTTTCCTGCAGTAGACCTCGCCCGCCGCGCCGCGGCCGAGGGAACGGGGGTCATTTATAACGCCGCCAATGAGGAAGCGGCGGCCGCATTTTTATCCGGGCGTATCCATTTTCCAGAAATCGTGGACGTAGTGGGCAAGGTCCTTGATTCCGCTTCTGAGTTTGCTGGTGTAGTCTCTAGCCTCGATGAAATCCTCGCAGTAGAAGGCGAGGCGCGCAGGCGCGCGAATGCGCTGATTGATTCGCTGGCTGACTAGAAAGCTTTCACACCATGGCAAATTTGCTGGGCATTGTGTTTTTCGCCCTCGGCATTGGGCTCACCGTAGCGCTGCATGAAGCAGGCCATATGCTTAGCGCGCGTGCCTTTGGTATGCGCGTGCGCCGCTACTTTATCGGCTTTGGTCCGCGCATATTTTCCTTCCGGAAGGGGCACACTGAATACGGGCTGGCGGCCTTCCCTGTGGGCGGCTTTTGCGATATCGCCGGAATGACTGCCCAGGATGAATTCCTCACCGAGGAAGAAGAACCCCACGCCATGTATAAAAAGCCATGGTGGCAGCGCATTATTGTGATGGCCGGCGGTATTGTCGTCAACCTGATTTTGGGCTTCATTATTTTGTATTTTGTGGCTATGACGGCTGGCCTGCCCAACCCGGATGCTGATGTGCGCCCCCGCGTAGGCGAGGTGACCTGCTCGGCCAATCAGAAGCCGAACCAAGAGCTGGAAAAGTGTACGGGTCCAGGCCCCGCCGGAAAGGCCGGTGTGCGGGAGGGCGATATCATCGTCGCCTTCGAGGGCCAGAAGATAGATTCTTTTACTCAGCTGCGCGATGAAGTAATGCAGCGTCCTGGTGACACCATCACGCTGACAGTTGAGCGCGATGGAAAAGATAAAGACATCCCAGTCCACCTGGATACCGTTAAGCGGCTTAACAAAGACGGAGAACTTATAGATGCCGGCTCTATCGGGTTGAGCAATCAGCTTATCGACGTCGTCGAAAAGCACGGCCCTGTTGACGCGCTACCAGCAACGTGGCGGTTTAGTACCTACTCGCTGGAGGCAACGGTAGATGGCCTCAAGCAGTTCCCCGGCAAAATTCCGGGTGTGGTGGCCTCTATCTTTGGCCAGGAACGCGAGGCTGATGGCCCCATGTCCGTTGTCGGTGCTTCCCGCGTGGGTGGCGAATTGGCGGAGCGTTCCCTGTGGTCGATGTTCTTTATGATGCTGGCAACGCTGAACTTCTTCCTCGCTCTATTTAACCTAGTTCCGCTGCCGCCTTTCGACGGCGGGCATATCGCCGTCATCATCTATGAAAAGCTGCGCGATGGCATCCGTAAGCTTGCGGGCAAGCCGGCCTTGGGCCCGGCCGATTACACCAAGTTGATGCCGGTGACCTATGTGATGGCCGCACTGCTGATGGGCGTCGGCGTCATCGTTATCGTCGCCGATGTGGTCAACCCTATCCGGTTATTTGGTTAGCAGCCGTGTCCCCGCTGCGTGCACTTCAGGCATAAAGCAAGCAGTGCTAGAGTGGGGGCGTTAATCACCCACCTTATATATTTCTGTGCTTCAACAAGGAGAATTCATGTCGACCCCCATCGGTCTAGGAATCCCAGACGGCCCGCCACCAGTACTGCACCCGCGCCGTAAGACTCGGCAGTTGCAGGTGGGCCCGGTCGGTGTCGGCTCTGACTCACCAATTTCGGTGCAGTCGATGACCAATACGAAGACGCACGACATCAATGGCACACTGCAGCAGATTGCGCAGCTGACCGCTTCCGGCTGCGATATCGTGCGTGTGGCTTGTCCTAAGCCCATCGATGCGGAAGCACTTCCGGCCATTGCTAAGAAGTCTCCCATCCCGGTGATTGCGGATATCCACTTCCAGCCTAAGTACATCTTCCAAGCCATCGATGCCGGCTGTGCCGCCATCCGCGTTAACCCGGGCAATATCCGCGAGTTCGACGGCCGCGTGAAGGAAGTTGCTAAGGCTGCAGGCGATGCCGGCATTCCTATCCGCATCGGCGTTAATGGTGGTTCTTTGGACAAGCGCCTGCTGGAAAAGTACGGCAAGGCCACCCCAGAGGCACTCGTGGAGTCCGCCATTTGGGAGGCTAGCCTGTTTGAGGAGCATGGTTACGGCGATATCGCTATTTCCGTCAAGCACTCCGACCCTGTCCTGATGGTGGAGGCGTACCGCCAGCTGGCGGAAAAGACTGACTATCCGCTGCACCTCGGCGTGACCGAGGCAGGCCCGAAGTTCATGGGAACCATCAAGTCCTCGGTCGCCTTCGGTGCGCTGCTGGCAGAGGGCATCGGCGATACCATTCGCGTGTCCTTGTCCGCGCCGCCTGTAGAGGAAATTAAGGTGGGCGACCAGATCCTGCAGTCGCTCAACCTGCGCCCGCGCAAGCTGGAGATCGTGTCCTGCCCTTCCTGCGGCCGCGCTCAAGTGGACGTCTACAAGCTGGCTGAGGAAGTCACCGCCGGCTTGGACGGCATGGAGTTCCCGCTGCGCGTTGCCGTTATGGGTTGCGTTGTCAACGGTCCGGGCGAGGCACGCGATGCCGACCTAGGCGTTGCCTCCGGCAATGGTAAGGGCCAGATCTTTGTCAAGGGCGAGGTTGTTCGCACCGTGCCGGAAGACAAGATTGTGGAAACCCTCATTGAAGAGGCCATGCGCATTGCCGATGAGCAGGGCATGGAGGCCGTGGAAGGCGCTAAGGCTGAGGTTCGTGTAACCCAGTAATCCACCCACATTAAGTAGACTGCCCCGCACTTCGGTGTGGGGCAGTCTTTTTTGGTTCGTGCGCTGCTAGAGTGCCAAGGCATGAAGAAGTTGGTCGCGCTGGTTGCAACTATCACGCTCGCTTCCACCAGCGTGGTTGCTTGTACCCCGAAGCCGGTATCTGCAGAACCGGTGGCGGAGGAATTCCTCGAAGGGATGGAATCCCGCAATAACGACGGCTTGGCCGCGCTTACCGATGCCCCCTCTGACGCCACCGCAGCCCTGGACGCCACCTACTCCGGCCTGCAGGCCGAGGGGCTCGATATTGAGCTAGAAGGTGTCGATCAAGACGAGAACCTCGCTACGGCGAACTACAAGGTCACCTGGGATCTGCCCAAGGAACGTACCTTGAGCTATGACACGCAGATGACGCTTACCAAGACTGAGGATGAGTGGACGGTGCGCTGGAAGCCGAGCCTAATCCACCCAGACTTGGGCGCAAACCAGCACTTGGAACTGCGCGCATTGGAGGCAAAGCGTGCCAGCGTGGTCTCTTCCAATGGAGTGGAATTGATGCGCCCAGGGCTGAACTATCGTCTGGTGGTAGATACCAGCTCCTTAGAGGATGTGCGCCCTACCGCGGCAAAGATTAGCGGCGCGTTGGCAGCCGCCCATCGCCAGGATGATTCAATTGCAGAGATTGATGCCAAGGATTTGGCCAAGAAATTGGAGGATGCAGACGGTTCTTTCTCCGTAACTATGTTCACAGAAGATCAAGCCAAGGCTGTGCGTCCCAAAGTGGAGGGCATGGACGGCGTGCGCCTCAACGAGGAGCCAGCCTTGGTTACCCGCGACCGTGGTCTCGCGCCCGATCTCATGTCGCGCGTGCGCTCTGCGGTCCAAGACGAGGTCGATGGTCAAACTGGCTGGTCCATCTCCGTGGTCAATGAGAATGGTGCGGCGCTATCGGACGTCGAAAAGCATGATCCCAATGCTGCGCCATCGATCAAGGTTGGTCTGGATTACGACGTGCAGCGCGCCGCGCAAGAAGCTGTAAACGAGCGTGCCGATTCGCAGGCAATGCTCGTAGCCATCCGACCTTCCAATGGCGATATTTTGGCCGTAGCGCAAACCGAGAAGGCTGATGAGGACGGCGACGTCGCCCTACAGGGGCAGTACCCGCCTGGTTCTGTTTTTAAAATTCTCACTGCCGCAGCTGGCGTGGACAAACAGGGCCTAAATACCGATACCATCGTTCCCTGCCCGGGCACTATGGATATCTATGGCCGCGTAGTGACCAACTACAATTCTTTTTCTTTGGGCAGTGTTCCGCTCAGCCAAGCCTTCGCGCAGTCCTGTAACACCACCTTTGCGGATATCTCCACCAAGCTCAAGCCTGGTGAGTTGAAAGATATGGGCAAGAAGTTTGGCTTCGGCGTTGAGTATGACATCCCCGGGTTGACGACCATCACTGGCTCTATTCCAGACGGAAAGGAGCCATTGGAACGCACTGAATCCGGATATGGTCAGGGCTACGACTTGGCAAGTCCTTTTGGCATGGCCCTTGTTTCTGCCACGGTTGCCAACGGCAAGACGCCTACACCGACGCTTATCGAGGGGCACAAGACCAAAGCATCCGATAAACCGCAGCAGATTCCCAAGCCCGTGCTGGACAATGTCCGTGCCATGATGCGCCAAGTGGTCACCAGCGGTACCGCGCGCAGCATGGCTGCTGGCGGCACCATTTATGGCAAGACCGGTGAGGCGGAAATCAATGAAGGCTCGCACGCCTGGTTTACCGGCTACCGGGAAGAAGATGATATTGCCTTTGCCACCCTCGTGGTTTTGGGCGGCGGCTCTGATGTCTCGGTCAATATCACTAGCAACTTCTTGCAGAAGGTCGATGACTACCGGTCCGGACCGCACGAGGGTGCGGCTCCGCCGGCCGAAGGGTAGACCTAGACTCGGAGCTGAAGCTACGGCCCTAGCTTATGACCCCGGCTGCTGCATTATGGGTGCAGAGGACTACCATGGGAAACCATGAGTAATCGAGGAAAGCTAAAGCCAGGCAAGCCCACTCCGATCCTCACCGTGCCGGAGAGCATCGAGCGCCCCGAGTATGTGTGGAAGGACGAGGTGCAGGAGGCCGTAGGCGAGCCCTACGTCCAGTCCCCAGAGGTCATTGAGAAGATGCGTGAGGCCTGCAAGATTGCAGCCAACGCCCTCAAAGAGGCTGGAAAGGCCGTGCAGCCGGGCGTAACCACTGATTACGTGGACCGCGTAGCGCACGAGTACATGTGCGACCACGGCGCTTACCCGTCTACGCTAGGCTACCGCGGCTTCCCCAAGTCCAGCTGCGTCTCCCTCAATGAGATTGTTTGCCACGGCATCCCGGATACCACCGTGATTGAGGACGGCGACATCGTCAATATCGATATCACCGCTTATAAGAATGGCGTCCACGGCGATAATAACGCCACCTTCCTCGCCGGTAACGTCTCCGAGGAACATCGCTTGCTGGTAGAGCGCACCAAGGAGGCCACCATGCGCGGCATCAAGGCCGCAAAGCCTGGCCGCGAGATCAATGTCATTGGTCGCGTGATTGAGTCTTATGCCAAGCGCTTCGGCTACAACGTCGTGCGCGATTTCACCGGCCACGGCGTCGGCCCAACCTTCCACAATGGCCTGGTTGTCCTGCACCATGACTCGACCGTCTACCGCGACATCCTTGAGCCTGGCATGACCCTGACTGTTGAGCCGATGATTAATCTTGGTTCTCTGGATTACGAGATCTGGGACGATGACTGGACTGTCCAAAACACGGACGGCAAGTTCACCGCCCAGTTTGAGCACACCCTTGTCATTACCGAGGATGGCAACGAAATCCTCACCATCCCAGATGAAGACTAGAGACTAAAAGCCAAGGCCGCCTCCACAGCCCAAGCGGGGAAGTGGAGGCGGCCTTTTGCACACTTTGCGTGGCGACGTCCCGCGCAAAGCATCAGGACTTAGCACGTAGCTGCGCATAGCAAAGGGGCCCCGTTCTAAAACGGGGCCCCTGCAAGCCCTAGCTATCTAGAGCCAATCTGCGGCTAATAATTAGCGGCGGAAGATTGGGTCCAGGATGTGCTGCGGGACGATGCCGTTGTAAACAGCGTAGTTGTAAGCGCCAATGATCGCGCCGACAATGGAGGTGATGCCCAGTGCGGTAGCACCCTTCTTCCAGTTGGAAGCCCACTCCGGGATGTTTTCGGAGGTTTCCTTGCCGAACATGTCCTCGCCGGTGACCTGGTTGTCAGGAGTTACGACAGGCTTGCCGTCCTTGCCTGGGGTCCATGCGCCCCACTCCTTGCCCAGCTGGGTGAGGGAGCTGGAGGAAGAGGAGGAGGTGGTGTTCTCGTTGGTGGAGGAGGTCTCTGCAGAAGCAACGGCGGTGCCGCCGAAAGCTACGGTGACAGCGGTTGCAGCAGCAACGGCTGCGGTGCGGAAGTTACGCATTGTGAAAATTACCTTTCGGAAGTTTTGATTGAGCCGTGTGGCTGTTGCTTAGAAGGAAGGGCCGTGTACGAAGAAGTTGTATACAGGGCCGATGATGCCGCCCAGCAGGGCGCCAACGCCTGCTAGAACGGTAGCACCGTAGAAGACCTTTGCCCATGCTGGCTGGCCGGAGAAGTCCTTGGAAGAACCGAAGATGCCAACGGCGTTAGCTGCCTGGTCGCCCTCGAGCTTGTTGCCGATCTTGGAGGACAGGGAAGGGGTGTAGTCCTCAGGGGTCTGGTCTTCCTTCTGGCCTGCGCCAGTCTTGGAAGGACCTGCCTGCTCTACTGGGACAGTGTTGCCGTTCTGGTTAACGTCGGCGGAAGCAACGGTGGTGCCGCCGAAGGCAACGGCGAGAGCGGTTGCGCCAGCGATAGCTGCATTGCGGATACGCATATCAAAATTCCTTAAAAGTCGTACTTGCAAGGCTTCCACACTGGGAAACCAAAGTGTTATTGAATGTAAAGGGAACATCCAGAAACACGCGGTAGCCGTGTTCGTATCGGCTCGAGCCGGTGTCCCCAGTGAATCTAGTAAAACTCTTGTCCTTTTGCACGTCAAAGACCGGAATTTCATCCATTAAATTAACGTGTGCCCCTAAATGGTGGTGAATTTCCTGCAGTCACGAATGTGACTTCCTTGGCGTGAAATGGGAATATACCCTGAAAGCTGGGAGGAAACTGGGTATATGTGAGAAAGGTCACGTAACAATTTACTTTTGCCACTCCAGTCCCAAAAGGGCGTTTTCCACTACTTCTGGTAGCGCGGGGTGAATCCAATATTGGTTGCGGGTGAACTCCCGCATGTCCAACGAGTAGGCCATCGCGGTAATCAATTGCTGGATGAGGGTAGAAGCCTGCGGTCCCATCAAGTGAGCGCCGAGAAGCTGCCCGGTAGCGCGGTCTGCTACTAGCTTGCATATACCGGTGTTATCTTCCATGGCCCAGCCGTAGGCAACATCGCCAAAGTTCTGCACCTTGACGGTGATATCGAAGCCTTCCTCGCGCGCCTGCTTTTCGGTTAGGCCCACCGTTGCGATCTGCGGGTGGGTAAAGACGGCGGCAGGGACATTGTCGTGGGGGAGCGGGCGGAGGTCTTCTGGGTGCAGCAGGTTGTGCTGTACGGAGCGCATCTCGGCATTGGCTACGTGCTTGAGCATGTACGGCGAAGAGACGTCGCCAAGCGCCCATACGCCGTCGGCAGTGGTGCGGCCGAACTCATCGGTTTTTACGCGGCCGTCGGCAAGTAGCTCAATGCCTGCCTTATCCACATCCATCTGATCGCCATTGGGGGTGCGCCCAGTGGCAACCAGAATGGCCTCAGCCTCAATAGAGGTTCCATCATCTAGCTTCAACCGCACTCCCTTGTCGGTCTCCTCGAGCTTGGTGCCGTTGGCAATGCGGACGTCGAAGCGCTCGCGAGCAATCTGATTGAAGCGATTGGATAGATCATCATCAAGGTGGCGGAGCAGAGTCTCGGAGCGATTGACTACCGTCACCTTGGTGCCGAGCCCGTCAAAGACGTGGGCAAACTCCATGGCGATATAGCCACCGCCCACGACAATGAGGCTTTGTGGCTGATGGTCCATGCGCATGATGTCTTCGTTCGTATAGTACTTCACGCCAGACTTGGCATAGACCTCTGGAATGACCGGGCGGGAGCCGGCAGCGATGACGATTTGCTCGCCAGTGACGACATGTCCGCCGGTCTGAATAGTCTTCGGGCCAATAAAGCGGGCGTGCTCGTCAAATACGGTGATATTTGGGGTTTCCTCACCGCGGCGGTACTTCTCGCCGCCCTTGGCAATCTGGTCGATGCGGTTGGTGAAGACGCGGTCCACGATGGAATCCCAGTCCACGCTATTGACCTGAGCATCTAGGCCGAGCCTGCCGGCCTCGCGCGCGGCTAGGGCGATATCGGCGGCATAGACATACATTTTAGTGGGAATGCAGCCCACGTTGAGGCAGGTACCGCCAAAAGTACCCTTTTCAATGATGGCGATCTTTTGGTCATCAAACTCCGGGCTAGGGATGGAGTTTCCGGAGCCGGTGCCGATGATGATGAGGTCAAAATGTTCCTCGGCCGCGGGCGTGTGGGTCTGGTGTGAAGAAGTCACGTTTATTCCTTATATATGGGGGTTAAATTACTGGACGGGTTTAGCGGAATCTAAGACGGTGGGCAACCACTCATCGCAGGCGTTGAAGGCCTCTTGCAGCGGATCCGGAAGGGATAGAAAAACATCGTGCCTAGCGCCCTTGATGGGGTGCAACGTGTAGTGGGCGCTTAGTTCCTTTGCCCAGCGGCGCGTTTGGGCAACGTCGATGATGACATCCGCGTGGTTCGCGCTATCGGAATAGGGCTGGCCCAGTTGAGTGCGAGTGGACTGCAGCGTCAAAATTGGCACGCCCGCATCGATACGACCGCTATGGATGGCATCAAAGCCATGGAATACTGCGGCTAGCCAGCCAACATACTTCTTATGGCCAGCCAGTGGCTTAAAGCGGAGGTCAAAATCCCACTCGCCGTAGAAATCTTGGTGAACAGACTCGCCGTAGGCGGTGAAGTTGCCACCGGGCAGGGGAGTTCTGGGGGTGATGCGGCCAAGTGCGTACAACAGCGGTTTGAGCGGGGTAAGAACCTGGCCGGGCACGCCCATCATGTCGAGCCACGGGCTATTGAGGATGAGCCCCTTCAAGCGCTGGTGGCGTTCGTGATCGGTTCGGCGCAGATGATCCATCCATAGCGGGGCGATGAGGCCACCGGTGGAGTGAGCGATGAAGATAACCTCATCATTAGGGATGGCATCGAGTGCGGCGGTGAGGTCAACAAAGTAGAGCGCCAAGTCCGATACATAGTGCCATGACTGGCCGGAGCGGCGCGAGCGACCACACTTGCGCAGATCGACAGCGTAAAAGTCATAACCTTGGGCGGCAAAGTGCTCGGCTACGTGGGTGTGGAAGAAGTAGTCGGTCATACCGTGTAGCCACACCAAAGCCGGGCGCGATGAGGCGGCGGATGGTTCGCATGCCGCATCGTCCGCCTGCTGCGGCGCGTAGTGCACCAGCGTGGTGGCCACGTTGCCCTCGCCGTCGGGGTCTACGCCTAAGTCAATGGTGGCAGCTTCATAGTCGGGGCCGAGTTTGTCCGGGCCCCATACCGGGGAGTGTGTAACCATGCCTCGATTCTAGGTGTAATAAAGGATTTATGGTGCTGGTGTTGGGGTGTAGATAGTGGGGGCGGAAATTCCCACATTTTTGCCACTGGTCTGGGGGAGAAATCCCAAATTGGATAAGAAAAGCGTAGAGTAAGGCCTTAATGCGTGACGCACTGCCAGGTTGTCTTAGTGCAACGATGGTGGCGCGGGGCGCTAAGCGCTATAAGTCAAGGCGTAGACCGCGCCGATGGATATCTATTTTCAATTTGAAGAGGTAATAACAGAGTGTCCTCCGCTAAGAAGACAGCACAGGTTGTAGACGAGGTCGACGTAGCACTTATTGGTGCCGGCATCATGAGCGCCACCTTGGGCGCAATGCTCCGCGAGCTGGAGCCTAGCTGGACCCAGATGGTCTTTGAGCGTCTCGACGGCCCCGCATTGGAGTCCTCCTCCCCGTGGAATAACGCCGGTACCGGCCACTCCGCACTGTGCGAGCTGAACTACACCCCGGAGAAGAATGGTCGCATTGATATTTCCAAGGCTCTGGGGATTAATGAGAAGTTCCAGAAGTCTCGCCAGTTCTGGTCTCACCAGCTCAACAACGGTATTCTGACCGACCCGAGCGAATTTATTAACCCAGTTCCGCACGTGTCCTTCGCACAGGGCGAAATCCAGGTTGACTACCTCAAGCGTCGCTATGACGTTTTGAGCGAGAAGCACATGTTCCCAGGCATGCAGTTCTCCGCTGATGATTCTGTCTTTGCGGAGAAGCTGCCGCTGATGGCGCAGGGCCGTGATTTCTCCAATAAGGTAGCCATCTCTTGGACCGATGCCGGCACTGACGTTAACTTCGGCGCGCTGACCAAGCAGTTCCTGACCGCGGCTAAGGCCTCCGGCACCGAGATCCGCTACGGCCATGAGGTCATCGACATCAAGCGCGATGGCTCTTCCTGGAAGGTCTATTCCAAGAACAAGCACACCGGGGACATCACGGTAGTCAAGGCTAAGTTCGTCTTCGTGGGTGCTGGCGGTTATGCCTTGGACCTGCTGCGCAAGGCCAAGGTGAAGGAAGTTGCCGGTTACGCTGGCTTCCCAGTATCCGGTCTGTGGCTGCGTTCCAAGAACCCGGAGCTTATCGAGCAGCACCAGGCGAAGGTCTACGGTAAGGCTGCTGTGGGTGCCCCGCCAATGTCCGTTCCGCACCTGGATACCCGCGTTATCGACGGCGAGAAGGGCCTGCTATTCGGCCCCTACGGCGGCTGGAGCCCGAAGTTCCTGAAGAAGGGCAGCTACCTGGACCTATTTAAGTCCATTCGCCCGGATAACATCACTTCTTACCTTGGCGTTGCCGTCCAGGAGTTCGGCCTGACCAAGTACTTGGTAGACGAGGTACGCAAGAACTTCTCCGACCGCGTTGAGACCCTGCGCGAGTACGTCCCGGAGGCAAAGGAAAGCGACTGGGAGACCGTCATCGCCGGCCAGCGCGTCCAGGTGATCAAGCCTGCAGGTGCCCCGCAGTTCGGCTCCCTCGAGTTCGGTACCACCCTGGTTAATAACCAGGAGGGCAATATTGCCGGCCTGCTCGGTGCATCCCCGGGCGCATCCATTACCCCGGCCGTGATGCTGGAGCTGCTAGAGCGTTGCTTCGGCGAGCACATGATTGATTGGGCAGATAAGATCCGTGAGATGGTTCCGTCTTATGGCATTAAGCTGCGCAATGATCAGAAGCTCTATGACGAGATGTGGGAGTACACCCAGAAGACCCTGAAGCTAGACCGCTAGAATCAGCTTCTTCCTAGACAACCCCCTGTACCGCAATGAGACGGTACAGGGGGTTATTCGGTCTGGGCCTGGTGGACAGGAGCTAGGTGCCGCAGTAGGTGAGGTATCCCTCCAGACCATTAGGGTCCGGCGATTCGAATGAGGGGTTGGGCTCCCACGGGTGGGTTACCGCGTGGAGGAGTTCTTGATAGGGGCTCATGTCCCCGCGTTCTGCAGCGTTAAGGGCAGCTTCCACCGCGAGGTTGCGCGGGATAACCCGCGGCATCGCGCTATTAACGCGGGATGGATCGGGCGAGGACGCTAGGTACTCATCCAAAAAGTCTCCCTCGGGCAAAAGCTCACGGGCGGGGGTGGGGTGGCCCGCGGCGGCGTCGGCCAGAGCGCGGTGGGCCAGCGTAATATCTGGGCCGTTGAGTTGCATGGCGGCGGAATAAGCAGAGACGATGTCTGGAGAGGCATCCAATGCTGCTACCATGTCTGCCTTGCGCTGGGCCTCGAAGCGATCTGCAAAGCCATTTATTGTCTCTTGAGCAAAATCCATGGCCTTATTCAAATCCAAGTCAAAGAGCGGCAGGAGGGACTCCGCCAAGCGCGCTAGATTCCATCCCAGGATGGAGGGTTGATTGCCAAAGGCATAGCGGCCTTGGGTATCGATGCTGGAAAATACCGTGCTCGGGGAATAGGACTCCATGAAGGCACACGGTCCATAGTCAATCGTCTCGCCGGAGATGGTGGTGTTATCCGTATTCATCACGCCATGGATGAAGCCTAAGCGCATCCACTGGGATACAGTGCGAATTTGTGCATCCATCAGCTGGAGGAAAAAGTCCCGGTAGTCGCAACCGGGATAATGGCGGGCGATGGCGTAGTCGGCCAGCTGACGTGTGTAATCCGTCTGCGCGGCTAGGTGGAAGGTGCCCACCCGGATATGGCTCGCAGCCACGCGCACCACAATTCCGGCGGGCTGTACGTGGCCGCGCTGGATGGGCCGGCCGGTGGAGATTACCGCTAGTGCTCGGGTGGTGGGCACGCCCAAGGCATGCATGGCTTCGGAAACTAGGTATTCGCGCAGCATGGAAGAAAGCGTTCCGCGGCCATCAGAGCCTGGGCGGGAAAAGGGGGTCAGCCCAGTTCCCTTGGCATGGAGATCCCACA
Source organism: Corynebacterium sp. LaCa117 (assembly GCF_046717765.1). Lineage (NCBI taxonomy): Bacteria > Bacillati > Actinomycetota > Actinomycetes > Mycobacteriales > Corynebacteriaceae > Corynebacterium > Corynebacterium sp. LaCa117. The sequence goes on from NZ_CP177102.1 coordinate 1,072,174, forward strand.
GCTGGCCGTCATTTTCCACCTCGCCTAAAAGCATGGCGCGGCCGTCTCCCATCTGCGGATTAAACGCACCGAATTGGAAGCCAGAATAGGCCATGGCGTGTCCGCCCGCGCGACCCGTGAGGAACTCGATTCCCTCGGAGGAGCGCAGCCAGTCCGGGTCAAAGCCCAACTGCCTGGCCAGTTCCTCGTTTAGGATGACCATCTCTGGGTTCGGCTGCTCTTCGCCCTCGGTAGGGCGAACCAAGTGGGGAAGGCGTTGGGCAAAATCGTGGTGTAGCTGCATTTAAACCTCCAGTGTTCCGCGCACGCGAATATGGGCGCGCCCGCCTACCCAGATATCCGTGCCGTCATCGTTGATAAATACTTCGCCCGCTCGGCCTATCTGGCTGCCTTGTGTTGCGGTATAACGCGTTGGCACCAGGTTTCGCGAGCGCATAAACTGCGCGGCGCCGCCATTGAAAGAACCGGTGACTGGGTCTTCGAATTGCGTGGTAAAGGCCCGAACCTCATAGGCCGACTCGCCCTTTGCGGCGTTGGGATTAAGGCCCACAACACCGACCTTGGGGCGCTCAACCTGGGGCTTCACCGCGCGCACCGCCGCGGCATCGCGCAATTGAAGCAGGCGCCAGCCCGGGCCATTGTCCACCCAGCCATGGTCCACAATATCCGCGCTATCTAGCCCCAACCCAGCGCAGGCCTCCTCTAGCTCCGCCGAGCTCAGCGGTTCTTCGCGGCGCAGCGGCGGGGTAGCAAAGGAAAAGACTTCGCCCTCTTGGCGGACGGTTACCAAGCCCACGCCGCATTCTTGGACGATAGTTCCCTCCGACTGCGGGCTATTGCCCAGCGCCCGCCACGCGGCAGCGCTACCCAGCGTGGGGTGGCCGGCAAAATCAAACTCTTCGTACGGGGTGAAAATGCGCACGCGGTAGTCCGCGCGGGCGTCGTGAGGCTCGAGCAAGAAGGTGGTTTCAGAAAAGTTAGTCCAGTTCGCGATTGCCTGCATCTGCTCGCTACTTAGTCCATCGGCGCCCGTAATCACCGCCAAGGCATTGCCGTTAAAGGCACCCGTGGCAAAAACATCAACCTCAAAGAACTCGTGTTGCATGCCCGCCAGTCTAGTCAGCCCCAGGGATGAGGACTATAGCCTAAAGCTGTTATGTCCATGGACTTTTTGGACACGGAGTCCAGTAACTTTTTGGGCTAGGAGTCCAATGACTTTTTGGACGTGGAGTCTCCCTGCTTTTTGGGCAGGGAGTCTTTGGTGTTTTTGGACAGTCTCTAGCTCGTCTTACCGGTTATGGTTTCTTTCGTCTCGACGGGCGCGGACGCGACAGGATTGGTTTGATCTCTGGTGGTCGGCGGTGCCACATTCCTTCGACATGCCCGATGTTGATCTGTCCGCCGGCTGGACGCTCAAGTAGCTTGATGGGCAGTGGGAATGAAAACAGTGCTTCACCATCATGATCAGTGAAGAACTCAGCGGTGTCATCGGTAACGTGGCTGTATATGAGCCGGTTTTTAAACCGGAGTCCTACATAGAATCCATAGCCCAGGATGCGCACCACTCCGCTTTTGTTGATCCACAGTGTGTCGGGGATACCCCAGGCGTTGCTTGACTGGGCGGATAGACCGTCTACGGTGGGACTGACGGTAGGAGATGATTCTTGCTGGATTGGTTCGTTATCGTCATCGATGGTTGTGGGAGAAGCTGCAACTTCTCCCACAACCGGCGCCATCGCCTCTTTAACCCCATTCTCGATACGATGCTCGTGGTGTATCGCGCTTTCTGAGTGTGTATCCCGGTATGACTTCACAATCTTGGCCCACAGCATATCCGGGTCAATGGGTTGTGTTGGGGATTGAGCGTGGGCGAAGTGCTCACGGGCTTGGGCTGGAGTGATGTGCATTTTGCCGACTAACAGGCCTTGATGGCGGCGCCTGGTGTTGTAAAACTCGCGGTAGTCGTCCAACAGCTGTTGGACGTGCTGAAGTGTCGTAGGTTGGCGTGCATCGAGAAACTTGGTCATGGTTTGATGCGAGCGTTCATCTTTGCCTTGGGTTTGCGGGCCAAAACCTGCAATGGACCAGATACCTTGGGCGGCGAGCCAGCGCTCGGTATCGGACAATCGGCCCCGGTGATAGGTGGCAAAAGCTTCACCGTTATCGGTCAAAAGTTCCTGCGGGCGACCATACGTTTCTATTGCTGCGGCCAAGGTAGTGCGAGCATCGAATCCGTTTTCTTTGGCGGCGAAGGCTTGTGAGCCCAGATCAAACCGGCTGGCATCATCAACCAGCTGGTAGATAGTGATCTGGGTATGTGGAGTGTCAAAGAGTCGGTAGACAAACCCGTCGAGTTGCCACAGCTCATCGACCTTATCGCGTGCCCAGAGTTTATAGCTTTTACGAGGACGTTTACGGGCATTGGCCTCAGCAACACCAGCTTCGTGGAGCCAAAGCGCAATCGTAGACCGTGCCGGTGGGTGCTCTAAACCAAGGTCATCAATGAGGTAGTAATAGATTGACCACGGGCCATAGTCACGTCCCTGGGCCTTGAGCACTGATCGAGCTGTGATGACTTTCTGACGAAGGTGATCATCGTAGATTCTGGCTGGGGAATGCGGGGCGGTGGAGTCAGGCAGGATGCCTGCACGGCCGCGTTGTTCAACGCGGCGTTTGATGTTGGCATAGGTTTGGCGAGATACGCCAATATCCTTGCAGAATTGGGTGACGGTTCGTCCGTCTCTTACTGGGTCGAAGTCCGCTATTTTCTTGCGGAGATGGGTTGAAATAGCCATCTTGGTATTCCAACCCACCGACTGTCCAAAAAGTCTTGAGACATCACGACAAGGAAGTCTTTGGACTCCGTGACCAAAAACTATCTGGACTCCCCGTCCAAAAATCCATTAGACTCCGTGTCCAAAAACTCCATAGACATCACAACTATAGCCTAAAGCCTGCGCTAGCCTATAAGGTCATGAAGAAGCTATGGCCCGATGCACTTCGCGCGTGGGTAGGCCCACCGTGGAGAATTCTCATTCCGCTGTTTTTCTGGACTTCTTCGGTGCGGGTGGCAGAAGGTGTTATTGATGGATCCTCGCCTTTCCAAATGTTGGTCCTCGTGCTTTATGCAGTCGGTATTCCACTAGCATTATGGCTGCACCCCAAGCTCAAGGAGTACGCCATTGGCTTCATCGCAGTAATACTAACGGTGTGTATCTTTACCCCGCTGGCTGCCATGGGTAACGCTCACTTCTTCCCAGTTGCATACTGCGTATTTCTTATAGGTGCACATTCACCCAAGCGCTTACAACGGTTCTGGATAGGGTGGATTGCCTTAGGCACCTTGGCGGCCACTGCAGCGGACCTTTATGGGCGGAGACTCATGGATGGCATCGACTTTGGTCTGGAAGATGCCAACAGCATCGGCCCTCTGCCTGCTTTCGGCTCCGTCGTTATCATCGCGTGGCCGGTCATGGGATTTTTCTTCTTGCTGGGCACCAATGACCGCAAAAAGCGCGACGACCAGCAGCTGCTGATTGAACGTGCGGAGATGGCCGGCGCGGTAGAGCGCAACCGCATTGCCCGCGAGATGCATGACATCGTGGCGCATAATTTAGCGGGCGTTATTGCCCTTGCCGACGGCGCCCGGTTCGCCGCCGCCAAAAATCCCGCAGCGGCCACAGAAGCCTTGGAGACCATCGCCTCTACCTCCCGCGATTCCCTCAAACAGATGCGCGGTTTGCTCTCCGTGCTGCGAGATGGTGATTCCCGCGCCGATACCAAGGCGCCCGGCGCGAGCGATATTGCCGGTCTCATCTCGGAAGCGCGCCGGACCGGTTTCGATATCACCGTGCACGGGCTGGAGGACCTGCCGACCGAAAGCGACGAACTCTACCAATTCACCGTCTACCGCGTGGTGCAAGAACTTTTGACCAATATGATCAAGCATTCGCGTGATAAAAGGGGAGTACTGCGTTTCCGCTCTACTGGAAACGGCCTAGTATTGAGTGCCGAAAATCCGGCCGCACGCATGCCGGATAATCACAAGCCCGGCTACGGACTTATTGGAATGAGCGAGCGTGTCAAGGCCTATGGCGGCAGCGTTGCTACCCGCACCGAGGATGGACACTTCTTTATTACCGTGGAGGTACCCAATGACTAACCCTGAGCAGCCAACAGGTGCGCCCGCTGGCCCCATCCGTATCGGCCTAGTCGATGATCAGCCCCTCGTGCGCGCCGGGTTCGCCATGCTCCTTGGCTCCCAAGAGGATTTGGACGTTGCCTGGCAGGCCTCCGATGGCGATGAAGTCCTCGACCTCGCCCGCGCGCAACCTGCCGATATTGTGCTTATGGATGTCCAGATGGCCCGCGTCAATGGCATCGCCGCCACAGAAAGGCTGCTGCCGGAATTCCCGGACACCCAGGTCATTATGTTAACCACCTTCGATGACCAGAATTTTGTCCACGGAGCAATTTCCGCTGGGGCCTCTGGATTCCTGCTCAAAGACGTCGAACCGGAGGAACTCCTCGCCGCTATTCGTACCGTACATTCCGGCGAGGCCGTCCTTTCACCGCGCATTACCGCCCAGGTGCTGCAGCAACTGCGCAGCGAACAGTCTGCAGCACAGCCCGATTTACATGCCACCCCTGTTGCGGCAGCAGCTACCGCCCCTCCGGCCGAAGATCTCACGCCACGCGAGCTGGACGTCCTCAAGCTGATGGCACTGGGGTATTCGAATACCGAAATCGCGGAGTGCGAGTTCGTGTCCATGGCCACGGTCAAGACCCACGTGCGCCATATTCTTACTAAGACCAGCTCGCGCGACCGTGTGCATGCCGTGCTGTATGCCCTAACTCATGGCGTGGTCTCGGTGGAGGAGCTGCTGTCTCATCCCTAGGTATGACCCGCTAAATCACTCCCGAGGATGGTTACTTCGTGCTGGTCAGGCGGCACGATGGAAACCATGCTCAAAGTTTCACACCTTTCCAAGAATTTCCGTTCCTTTAAAGCAGTAGATGACCTCTCCTTTGAGGTCCCAGACGGTCAAGTCACCGGCTTCCTCGGACCGAATGGTTCTGGCAAATCCACCACCATGCGCATGTGCGTGGGGTTGGAGAATCCGACTTCCGGCACCGCGACTTTTGATGGCACGCCCTTCCGCGGGCTGTCCAATCCCGCTACCACGGTGGGCACCTTGTTGGACGCCAACTGGTTCCACCCAGGCCGCAGCGCCCGTGCTCACCTGGGCTACATGGCCGCGTTGCAGGGCGTGTCCATGAACCACGTGGATGACACCCTGGACCGCGTCGGCCTGACCCAGGTAGCCACCAAGCGCGTGGGCGGCTATTCGCTAGGCATGAAGCAGCGCCTGGGCCTTGCTTGTGCGCTCATCGGCGAGCCGAAGCACTTGCTTCTTGACGAACCCGTCAACGGCCTCGACCCCGAAGGCGTGCACTGGATGCGTGCCCGCATCCGCGAATTCGCCGAGGCCGGCTGCTCCGTGTTGGTTTCCTCCCACCTTCTTTCGGAGATGCAGCTCACCGCAGACCGCCTCGTGGTCATCGGCAAGGGCAAGTTGCTGGGCGAGGGCACCGTGGAGGAGTTTGTCAATGGCACGGGAGGCGCAAGCCTCGAAGTGATTGTGGACCAGCCCGATGCACTCCTGCGGCTGTTGCACGGCACCGATGCGGAGACCTCCTTTGACGGTGAGGTCCTGCGCGTGCGCGGCCTCGAAGGCTCCGACATCGGCCGCATCTGTCTGGATAACCGCATTCTCATCTCCAGCTTGGAACGCAAGCAGCCCTCCCTGGAAGAGGCCTACCTCGGCGCGACAGCCGACCACGTGGCCTACCGCTCTGCATAGTTTTTCACCTGCACAACACGCTCCATCTGCAAAGGATAGATTCACATGAACGCTCTGATTTCTGAATCCCGGAAACTATTTTCGCTCCGCTCTACTTGGATATACCTCGCCGTAGTTTCAGCTGGCATGGCTGCCGGCGCTGTCTTGTTGGCTTGGGCGAATGACTTCAATGGTACGGTCGACGGCAAGTTCGAGGCTGTCGATGTGTCTATTTCCGGTTCACTCGCCATTGTCGTGATGGTGTTTGCTGCCGCCATGATGGTAGGCGGCGACCAAAGTAAAGGAACAGTTTCATGGTCATACCTCTCATCAAATCGCCGCGTAGGTATAGTGCTGAGCCAATTTTTCATCATCACCTTTTCGCTACTGCTCGCGGCCACACTGGGCATGGTGGTAGCCACGCTGTTGATTACTGCCTTCGGAGGTGATTTCAATTTTGACAGCTTTATGCATTGGCCGGATAACAATGGGTTCATCCTTGCCTACGTTGAGTGGACTGTCTTTATCCTGTTAGCTACCAGCTTGGCCTACCTTTTGCGCAGTGGTGCATTCGCAGCGATGATTCTCGTGGCAGAGTATTTCGTCATTGAAACCGCCCTCGATGCCGTTAGCGCTCCTTGGGCTAAGGCTATCCTCCGCGTGCTACCTGATGCCAACGCTTGGGGGCTAGTAATGGGCGCCAACCGCAGTGGTGATGAGCAATCTCGAGCTGTCGCCGCTGTCGTTCTAATCGTGATGATCGTGCTCACCGTTGGTGGGTCCTGTGCGGTGGCGCGTCGTCGCTCTGTTGCGAAATAGGTACTAGGCGTTACTACCCTAGTGGGCATGAGTGATGCACTTTTTGCCCGCATTGAACCCATCCAAACCATGCGGGACGGCACGGTCAAGCAGGTCAACCCGTTCTCGGGAACCGAGGTATGGACCGTGCCGGGCCGCGGCAACCGCCCGCTGTCTGTACCAGTAGCTAACCCGCAGCCACTGCAAGAAGAGGACTTGACCCACCGGTGCGCTTTTTGCTCCGGACGCATGACTGATACCCCGCCGGAAAAGGCACGCATTCTGCCTTCCGGCGGGATTGTGCGTGGATTACCCTTGAGCGAATACGATCACACAGTGCCGGCCTTTCGCCGCATCCCCAACCTGTTTGAAATCGTCTCCTATGACTACTGGCATGCCAATTACGGCTTTGAAATGGATGCCGAAACCCGCCAGCGCATGGACAACTACCTTAGCGATCCGGTCGGCCGGGAACATGTGCTCAAGATAGTGCGCACGAAGCGCAAAGCAGCGCACTTGCCTGAGGCAAGCGAAGAAGAACTGGTGGACCAGGCCGCTGGATTCTTCGCCGGCGGTCACGACGTCATTGTGGCTGGCCGCCATTTTGAGCGCGGCGCACAGGATGATTCGCAGTTGGCATCTTCGGGCACGCTAAGCGCTGAAGAACACCTGCTCTTTATGCAGCTGACTATCGACGCCATGCGGGATCTCTACGAGCGCAACCGCTACGCACCCTACGTGGTGGCGTTTCAAAACTGGCTGCAGCCAGCCGGTGCTTCCTTCGAGCACCTGCATAAACAGCTCGTTGCTATTGATGATCGCGGTATGGCCTCCCACCGGGAGGTTCAGATGCTGCGCAGCAATATGAACATGTACAACGAATGGGCGGTGGATTATGCCGCTAGCCGCAATCTCGTCATAGCGGAAAACGACCATGCTGTCCTCTTCGCCGGCTTTGGACACCGTTATCCCACATTGGAGGTGTACTCCAAGTCCGCAACCTGCGAACCGTGGCTGCAGTCGGAAGAAGAAATTCGTGCCATGAGCGATCTGGTCCACGCCGCCCACGCCGCAGTAGGCCGCGAGGTGCCCTGCAATGAGGAATGGCACCACAAGCCCGCCGACGTCGATGTTGCACAACCATGGCGCATTCTCATCAAGTTACGTATTTCTACGCTCGCTGGATTCGAAGGCGGCACCAAGATCTACCTCAACACCATTTCGCCCTGGGACTTGCGCGATAGGGTAGTAGGCCAGCTTTACCCCCTGCGCGAATCCGGACATGTTTCCGGCTCAATACGCGTGGCGACGGAGTGCTCGGTGCAACGCAATAGCCTGCTTTATAACCCGCAGCTGCGCTAAGCAGACCCCGCTGGGCAAACGGTGGTCGGCTCAGCGCCTGACCAGGAGCGTGAGCTCGCTCGAACCCGGCCGCGGTTCTTCAACGGTCATATCTGCGGCGCGCGCGATAGCAGCAACGTCGGCGGCGCTATAGGCATCGGCAGGAGAGAGCGCTAGCTCGCGGGCGAGGAGGCCCTTGTAGTGCTTATTAAAGTGGCTGACTACCTTGCGCGAGCCATCTTCTTGCACGCTTTCTACCCGCACCGTTACCGCGTCTTTCACCCGGCCCAATTGTTGGTACGTACCCGAGCGCAAATCAACAATAAGCTCGTCTACTCCCTCGAGAGCCTGTGTAATCTGCTTGCCCCAGTGCGATTTCATGGTGCGGCCGCTAAGTTTTGTCCCGCCCGAAAGCCGGTAATGAGGGATGGGATCGCTGGCGCGGAGGACGCCAAAAAGGGCGTCGCCAATGGCAAGGCGATCCCATGTGGGGAGGGTAGGAGCGTCCAAGGCATCAAAGAGCACGCCGGTATAGCGCAACACGGCTGGCATGGTGGGGGTGGTAAAGAGCCCCTGGTTGGACTCGGCTTCACCGCGCAGTTTCTCTGAAAGTTTCAGCACCTCCATTGCCTGATCAACCGGTAGAGACTGCAGCTCAGCTGCAATTTCGCGCCGGGTTTCGTTTAGTCCCGGAAAGGAAAGCTGCGCGAAATCAAGCGCGTGTCCTGTGCCGCCGTGGTCCTTAGTTTCTGAAGGAGGGAGGATAATGAGCATATATACACAGTAGCGGGGTATATTTTTGACCATGATTACCCGCCTTTCTGAACTATTTCTCCGTACCCTTCGTGAGGACCCGGCTGATGCCGAGGTCCCTAGCCACAAGCTGCTCGTACGCGCCGGCTATGTTCGTCGCGTTGCGCCCGGCGTTTATACCTGGCTGCCGTTGGGCCTGCGCACGCTGCGCAAGATTGAAGACGTAGTCCGTCAGGAAATGGATGCCATTGGCGGTCAGGAAATGCTCTTTCCTGCTTTGCTGCCGCGCGAGCCTTATGAAAAGACCAACCGTTGGGTTGAATACGGCGATAATCTCTTCCGCCTGAAGGACCGCAAGAACGCAGATATGCTGCTTGGCCCTACCCATGAGGAGATGTTTGCCAGCGCCGTAAAGGACATGTACTCCTCTTATAAGGATTTCCCGGTTACGCTGTATCAGATTCAGACCAAGTATCGCGATGAGGAGCGCCCCCGCGCCGGCGTGCTGCGCGGCCGTGAGTTCACCATGAAGGACTCATACTCCTTCGACATGACCGATGAAGGCTTAGACGAGTCCTATGGTCGCCACCGAAAGGCGTATCAAAATATCTTCAACCGTCTAGAGATTGATTACGCCATTTGTAAGGCCACCTCTGGCGCGATGGGTGGTTCTGCCTCGGAGGAATTCCTCGCCGTCTCTGAGGTGGGCGAGGATACCTTCGTGCGCTCCACCGAGGGCGATTATGCTGCCAACGTGGAAGCCGTAGTTACCCCAGCACCTGCGGAGAAGGACATCGAGGGCCAGCCAGAGGCGCAGGAATACGATACCCCGAATGCAGAGAGCATTGATTCACTCGTTTCCTGGGCAAAGCAAGCAGGCATTACTATCGACGGCCGCGAGGCAACGGCCGCAGACACCCTCAAGTGCATGATGGTAAAGCTCTTCCACCCAGCTGCTGAGAGCGAAAAGCGTGAGTCCGAGTTGGCCGCCGTGCTCATCCCGGGCGATCGTGAGCTGGATGAAAAGCGCCTCGAGGCTGCACTCGAACCGGTGGAGTTCGAATTGGCCGGGGACAAGGACTTTGCAGACAATGACTTCCTAGTCAAGGGCTATGTTGGACCGCGTGCATTGAACGCCCATGACATTAAGGTCCTAGCCGATCCGCGCGTGGTCAAGGGCACAGCGTGGATTACCGGCGCTGACGCAAGCGAGCGCCACGTGGTTGGCTGCGTGGCTGGCCGCGATTTCACCGTGGATGAGTTCATTGAGGCCGCAGAGGTCAAGGAAGGCGACCTTGCCCCGGATAACCAGGGCACATTGACCCTGGAGCGCGGCATCGAGCTGGGTCACATCTTCCAGCTGGGTCGAAAGTACACTGAGGCCTTCGACGTCCAGATTTTGGATGAAAACGGCAAGCGTGCGGTTCCAACCATGGGTTCTTATGGCATTGGCATCACTCGTATGTTGGCCGTGCTAGCCGAGCAGCGCCATGATGACAAGGGCCTTAACTGGCCGGTAGCTGTCGCGCCCTATCAGGTCCATGTGGCCGTGGCTAATAAGGACGCCGCAGCCATGGAGGCCGGCGATAAGCTGGTAGAAGAGCTGTCCGCCAAGGGGATCGAGGTGCTTTTTGATGACCGCCCGAAGGTCTCCCCAGGTGTGAAGTTCAAGGATGCAGAGCTGCTAGGCATGCCATTTGTGGCAATCCTGGGCCGTGCCTTCAAGGAAGGCAAGATAGAGCTGCGCATCCGCGGCGGAGAGACCCTAGAGGTCCCGGCGGAGGAAATCGTGGGCAAGATTCTTGAGCTGGTTCGCGGTTAGAGAGACGCGCAATGAGTCGCGTCGGGGTACCGTGGAAAGTATGAATTTCCAAAAGAATGGACTTTCCACGGTGCTTTCCGCGATGGGCGTATTGCACTTTGTGAAGGCCAAAACTTTCGAATCCATCGTTCCGCCGCAGCTGCCCGGCCCCGCACGGTTTTATAACTTTGCTTCTGGTCTCTGGGAGATAGTCACTGGCGCGTTGCTGCGGCGCCGCGCTACCCGTGGGTTCGGCGGTGCTTCTGCGCTTGCGCTCTTTGCCGCTGTATGGCCAGCCAATATGTACCACGCCTGGATTGAGCGCAAGGCAGGATGGCCGAAAAAGATCTACCACATCATCCGCCAGCCGCTGCAGGTGCTGCTCATGATGTATGCCTGGAATATCGCCAAGCACGAGGCTTAAAGGAATTGACATTGCTGCGCGCTAACTAGGTAGACGCAGCAGAAAAGCCGGCCCCGTCCTCAACCCCGCGGAAACGCCGCAGGGTGGGGAGGGGCCGGTTTTCTCTTTCGTGCCGGAGCCTAGGACTTAGCCGGCAACTGGGCCGCCGCAGTTAGGCCATGCGCCAGCGCCCTGGGTGGCCAGAACGTTTTCGGCCACGGCAATCTGCTGCTCTCGCGTTGCCTGGTCAGCGGTTGCAGCGTACTGGGTGCCGCCATTGGCAGCCCAGGTTTGCGCGTTGAACTGCAGGCCACCCTGGTAACCGTTTCCGGTATTGATATGCCAGTCACCGCCGGACTCGCAGGCAGCAACCTGATCCCAAGCGCTAGCCGGTGCGGCAGTAGCGGCAGGGGCGGCAAGGCCAGCAAGGCCCAGTGCGGCAGCGGATACAGTCAAAATGGTCTTCTTAGAACGCATTGAGAGGAAACTCCTTCTCTTTGTGTCTTTTAGGCTCGCGGTATCTCCTGCAAGCTCATGGTGCACCAACCTACGCACGCTTGTAGAGCAGAAGCAATGCATAGCGTCGTAGAGCTCGCTACATTTTCACTGTCCGGCGTTCAGGGGATTGACAGGTAGGCGTCGCGTCCTAGCGCATGCCGTGGGATTCGGCCGCGATGCCGATGAGCCAGGTGATCCAGTCTTGATCTGGTGATTCTTCTTGCGCCGCCTGCGCAGCGGCGGCGGACCATTTCCGGCCGTCCTGTTCGGCGAGGCCGCCTAAAAAGTCCAGCGCAGATGCGGAATCATGGGGAAGTTCTTGGTCGCCGGAAGAATAAGCTGGCTCGGGTTGTGGCACGGTGCCATACCGGCCTAAGGCCTCCTGCAGGGCATCGATGCGGCGGTGGTGGACCTCTAGGCGGTGGTCCACGTTGCCCTCGTGCTCTGCGCCGACGTAGGCCCGGGCGAAATCCAGCGCATAAACCTGCTCATACTCCCAGGCAAGGAGATCAGCAGCACTTTTTTGCTCTGGTTGGGAAAGCTCTGGGATAGCGGGAGCATCGCCTGGCAGCCAAGCATTGAGCGCGATGGCTTGCTCGGTCACCAGGATGCGCGATTCAACGGTGACTTCATCGGCTGCCGCTGTCGTAGCAGAGGCGGCATTTTCCATAACCTCGGAAGAATCCGCGGCGCGGTTAGCTTTAGTGGGGCGCTCCACCTCACACGAGCGTGGGGGATTGCCGGCATCGTCGGTACCGCAGAGGCGCGTAATTTCGGCATAGAGGGCATCTGCCTGGGAACTGCGGATTCCTGCGGCGTGATCGTCGACGCCGTTTAAAGCAAGGGCGTCGGTTGCGGCGGCGTCGGCAAGCGCGAGCAGCCTATTTTCCGGCCGGGGGCCGAAATAGTCGACGACGGAATCAACTGCCTGGCACCCGGTTAAGGCGGGCAGGGTGGCGGTTGTGGCTACGAGAATCAAAGCTATACGTCGGCGGTTCACGCAAAAGACTGTACCCGGTAGCACGTAGGCTAGTGGGCATGGCTTTCCCAGATGCACAACAATTGACCGATCTCTTGCAGCCAAAGCTAGCTGAGCGGGGATTGGATGTAGAAGACATTAAGACCACCAAGGCGGGGAAGAAATCCCAGGTGGTTATCCGTATTGATGGTGATAAGCGCCCTAGCTCGGACGTGCTGGAGGAAGTATCTAATGAGATTTCTGCTTTCTTTGACGCCAAGGAAGAAGCAGGCGAGCTCAATTTTGGTGCCGGCTACACCTTGGAGGTTTCCACCCCTGGAGTGGATTTGCCGTTGACCGCCCCACGCCACTGGCGCCGCAATCGGGGGCGCAAGGTTACCTTCGACCTTGGCGATGGCAAGTCTCAGACAGCTCGCATTGGCGCGCTTAACGACACCGCCGATGCCGTAATCCTCATCACGGCAAATAAAAAGGACGTGCAGACGCGCGCAGAGCGATTGGAAAACATTGCCCGGGCAGTGGTAGAAATTGAATTTGCGCAGCCGTCCGAACAGGAATTAGCGGCGGTGCACAAGACGTTTGAAGAAGCCGAGAATTAACCGGCAACCGAGAGGAATGACAAGTGAATATTGATCTGCAGGCACTTCGCACCATCGAATCCGAACGCAACGTCCCGGTAAAGGACTTGCTGGAAGCGATTGCGGGTGCCTTGTTGTATTCCTACCTGGATTACCGCGAGTCTAATGCTGGCGGCAAGGTGGAAGGCGCCAAGTCCCGCGTCGATATCGATACCACCACTGGTGCAGTCAGCGTCATCGTCTCGGAGCGCGACCCGGAAACTGGGGAAGTAACCACCGAATACGATGACACTCCAGAGAACTTTGGCCGCGTAGGCGCACAGGCCGTGCGCGAGGCCATCTTGCGCAAGCTGCGCGAGGCGGAGGCAGAGCGCACCTATGATTCCTACTCGGGGCTTACCGGCCGCGTGGTCAGTGGCATCGTCCAGCGCGATGCCCGCGCTAATGCCCGCGGCATCGTCGTAGTCCAGTTGGGCTCTGAGCTGGAATCTCAGGACGGCATTCTACTGCCTGCCGAGCAGATTCCCGGTGAAAAGCTGGAGCACGGTGACCGCATTAAGGCCTACGTTGTCGGCGTGAATCGCAATGGTGCCCAGGTGCAGATCAACCTCTCGCGTACCCACCCTGAATTGGTGCGTGGCCTTTTCGAGCTGGAAGTTCCAGAGGTTGCCGATGAAACCGTAGAAATGATTGCTATCGCCCGCGAGGCGGGTCACCGCTCCAAGGTGGCGGTTGTGGGCCACGCGAAGGGCCTGAACGCGAAGGGCGCTTGCATCGGGCCACGCGGCCAGCGCGTCAACAACATCATGCGTCAGCTCGGCGGTGAGAAGATTGACATCATTGACTTCAGTGAGGACCCCACGGTCTATGTGGGCAATGCGCTAGCGCCCTCAAAGGTGGTTAAGGTCACCGTCGTGGACAACGAGGCACAGGTCGCCCGTGTGGTAGTGCCGGATTACCAGCTCTCCCTGGCCATTGGTAAAGAGGGGCAAAATGCCCGACTAGCTGCTCGTTTGACCGGTTGGAAGATTGATATTCACTCGGACGCTGACGCTAATTAAGGATCTGCGCGGTTGTAGCGTAGTCTAGTAAATGGCCCAGTTGCAGAATGGGGCATAGTGGCGACGCGAAAAGTAAGGAGTTGAATGTCTGAGAGGCTAAGACTCCGGACCTGCATCGCTACTCGCCGCCGCCTGCCAGATACGGACTTGCTACGAGTGGTTATCGACCGAGATGATCCGCATGGCCGCCGTCTGGTAGCAGATCCCCACCGCCGGCTTCCCGGTCGTGGGGCGTGGATTAGCCCCACCCTTTCTGCACTCGAGCTGGCGGAGCGCAAACGTGCTTTCAAGCGCGCGCTTCGCACGTCCGCACCCGTGGACACAGGTCAGGTACGTCAATACTTGGAAGCGCAGAGCGGACAAGTAACTAAGGCGGAAGACACCGCGTTAGATTCGTACAAACCAGAGTTACAAAGGAAGACCGAACACTGATGAGCGCACAACGATGAAGCATCAGCGATGAACGTCCAACAAACCTAACTAGGGGTCAGGCCAGTTTCCGTGGCCTTGGCTCCTAGTCGATACCAAGAGGAGACAAGTGCCCGGAAAGCTACGTGTTCACGAGCTAGCAAAGCAGCTCGGAGTAACCAGCAAGGAACTGCTCGCCACCCTGAAAGAACAGGGTGAGTTTGTAAAGACTGCTTCTTCCACCATCGAACCGCCGGTGGTTAAGAAGATGCGAGCTCATTATGAAGCACAGTCCGGTGGCGATGAGTCCGCCGAGAAGAAGCAAGACAAAAAGCCTGCCAAGGGTGCTGCTAAGAGCACTGCCAAAGCAAGTGCTCCTAAGCCAGGGGCGCAGTCCGCTGCAGCCAAGCCCGGGGCAAAGGCTGCCGCACCGAAGCCGGGCGCACAGGCTCCGAAGCCGGGGGCCAAGCCTGCCGCACCGAAGCCAGCTCAGGGCGCTCCTAAGCCCGGCGCACAGCCAGCTGCACCGAAGCCAGGCGCACAGGCTCCGAAGCCGGGGGCCAAGCCTGCCGCACCGAAGCCAGGCCAGGGCGCACCTAAGCCCGGCCAGGCTGGTGGCAAGAAGACGGGCGAGCGCCCGACCCCAGGCAATTCCATGCCTCGCCCGATGCCGAAGCCAGGCGGTACCCGCCGCGTAGCCAATAACCCGTTCTCCACGGGCGGCGGCGATAGCCGGCCGGGCCCACGTCCAGGCGGCTCTAAGGGCCCGCGTGGCGGCAATAAGCCAGATAACCGCGGCAAGCGCGGCGGTCAAAACGAGGGTGGAAATAACCGCCAGGGTGGCAATAGCCAGGGTGGCGGCGGTCGCCGTCCATCCCCAGCGATGATGCCTTCCCATCCAAACCCTGCATCGATGCCGTCTAAGGCACCGAGCGGTGGTGGACGCGGTGGCCGTGGCCGTGGTGGTCACGGAGGACCAGGCGGCGGTCGGCCAGGTGGCGGCCGTCCAGGCGGTTTCCGTGGCGGCGGACGCGGCGGACGTCGCGGTGGCACCGCAGGTGCATTCGGCCGTCCAGGTGGCGCTCCACGCAAGGGCAAGAAGTCTAAGCGTCAGAAGCGCCATGAGTACGAAGAGCAGCAGAAGCATGTCGTAGGCGGCGTGCGCTTGCCAGATGGCAAGGGCAAGACCGTCCGCCTGCGTCGTGGCGCTTCCCTTTCGGACTTCGCTGAGAAGATCGGTGCGGATCCAGCAGCACTGGTGCAGGCGCTGTTTAACCTTGGCGAAATGGTGACGGCGACCGCTTCGGTATCGGAAGATACGCTGCAGCTGCTCGGCTCTGAGATTAACTACAACGTCGAGGTCGTCTCCCCTGAGGATGAGGACCGCGAGCTCCTCGAGTCCTTCGACCTGCAGTTCGGTGAGGACGAAGGCGGCGAGGAAGCGCTGGAGAATCGTCCTCCAGTCGTCTCCGTCATGGGTCACGTTGACCACGGTAAGACCCGCCTGTTGGACGCCATCCGCAAGACCAACGAGGGCGCCCGCGAGGAAGGCGGCATCACCCAGGGCATTGGTGCATACCAGACCACGGTAGACGTGGACGGCGAACGCACCATTACCTTCCTGGATACCCCGGGTCACGAGGCCTTTACCGCCATGCGTGCCCGTGGTGCTAAGTCCACCGACTTGGCCATCCTCGTGGTTGCCGCCGATGACGGCGTCATGCCACAGACCGTGGAGGCCATCAACCACGCCAAGGCTGCGGATATTCCGGTAGTCGTGGCAGTCAACAAGGTGGATAAGCCGGAAGCTCAGCCGGATAAGATCCGTGGCCAGCTCACCGAATACGGCTTGGTTCCGGAGGAATACGGTGGCGACACCATGTTCGTGGACATCTCTGCGAAGCAGGGTAAGAACATCGATCAGCTGCTCGAGTCCGTCATCCTGACCGCGGATGCAGCCTTGGAGCTGACCGCTAACCCAGATATGGACGCACAGGGTGTGGCAATTGAGGCACACCTCGACCGCGGCCGTGGTCCGGTTGCTACCGTCATTGTCCAGCGCGGTACCTTGCACGTGGGCGATTCCATCGTCGTGGGCGATGCACACGGCCGTGTGCGCCGCATGCTCGATGAATTCGGCGGCGACGTCGAAGAGGCCGGTCCATCCCGCCCGGTTCAGGTCCAAGGCCTGTCTGGTGTGCCTGGCGCTGGCGATAACCTGCTCGTGGTGGAAGACGACCGCGTTGCCCGCCAGATTGCCAACCAGCGTGACGCCCGCAAGCGCTCTGCCCTGCAGGCCAAGCAGCGCAAGCGCGTCTCCTTGGAGGATCTGGACAAGGTATTGCAGGAGACTTCGACCCTCAACCTCATCCTCAAGGGCGACAATGCCGGTTCCGTCGAGGCACTGGAAGACGCCCTGCTGGATATCAAGACCGAGGACGAAGTCGAGCTCAACATCATCGACCGTGGTGTGGGCGCTGTGACCGAGACCAACGTCTCCCTGGCAGCGGCTTCCGACGCCGTTATCATTGCCTTCAACACTCGTGCGGAAGGCAAGGCGACGGAGATGGCCACCCAAGAGGGCGTGGATATTCGTTACTACACGATCATCTACAAGGCCATCGAAGAGGTCGAAGCTGCGCTCAAGGGCATGCTCAAGCCTATTTACGAGGAACGCGACACCGGTGCGGCCGAAATCCGTGCCCTGTTTAAGTCCTCCGCGGTGGGTACCATCGCCGGCTGCATGGTCACCGAGGGCAAGGTTGTCCGTAACGGCAAGATTCGCTTGCTGCGCGATAACAACGTCATCACTGCCGACGCCAAGATTGAGTCCCTGCGTCACGAGAAGGACGACGCAACCGAGATCAAGGCCGGCTATGAGTGCGGTATGGTGCTCTCTTACCCGGATATCCAGGTAGGCGACATCATCCAGGCCTACGAAGAGGTCGAGGTTCCGCGCGACTAACTGACGCCGCCGCAAGGCCCACTTCCACACTCACCGTCTCTCCACTGAATGTGCTTCCAGCACACAGGTGGGGAGGATTGGGGAGAGTGGAAGTGGGCCTTTTGCTTTAGCAGCTTGTTTATAGCGATGATTTTGCATGGCCCACTTCGCACCTGTGCAAGCGGTACGGGTTTTCATTGTCCGGTATTGCGCACTAAACTGGTGGTTTCTTATACCGGTTGGCGGTAATTTTAAAGATGGATTCTTTTTGAGCTGGGAGGTTCACATGGTTGATCACGCACGCGCAGCGCGTATGGCCAAGCGCATTCAGGAAATCGTGGCAAGCGCCATCGAACGCCAGATTAAGGATCGCCGCCTTGAGCTGGTGACTATTACGGATACTCGAGTCACCGGCGACCTGCACGATGCCACCGTTTTTTATACCGTGCGCGGAAAAGACATTGACTCCGAGCCGGATTTCCAGCAAGCAGAAGAAGCTCTCAAGCGCGCTAAG
The DNA here is from genome assembly GCF_046717765.1 of Corynebacterium sp. LaCa117. Taxonomy (NCBI): domain Bacteria; kingdom Bacillati; phylum Actinomycetota; class Actinomycetes; order Mycobacteriales; family Corynebacteriaceae; genus Corynebacterium; species Corynebacterium sp. LaCa117. The sequence goes on from NZ_CP177102.1 coordinate 1,090,095, forward strand.
GGGCAGCTGCGCAAGATTGTAGGAGATCAGCTCTCCGTGCGCTTTACCCCGACGCTGACCTTCGAGGTCGATACCGTTCCAGAAGCTTCAGCTCATATGGAAGAACTATTAGCTCGTGCCCGTGCCCGCGACGAGGAGTTGGCGAAGCTGAAGAAAAACGCCCAGCCCGCAGGGGACGCAAACCCATATAAGACCTCCGATGAAGACGAGGCTTAAGTGACTAAAAAGCAATACCAGCCGGCAGTTGCTGCCCTGCAGGATGCCCACAGCATCTGCATTGTCACGCATCTGCGGCCGGACGCCGATGCCATCGGTTCTGCTGCGGCGTTGCTGCTCGCGTTGCGGCAACAGGGCAAAGACGTGTGCGCCGTCGTGGGCCAAGATCGGGAAATCTCTCGGAACTTATACACCATTCCCGGTGCCGAGGACGTCACCGTCAGTCGCGAACTGCCCGACGGCTACGACCTTTATGTCACCGTTGATTGTGGTTCCTTGGACCGGACGGGATTTTTTGCAGACCACATTGAGCAGCTAGCCCAGCAGGGCCGGGTTCTGTGCATTGACCATCATTCTTCTAATCCAGGATTCGGTGCCATCAATGTGGTGGATACCGAATGTGAATCCACCACAGTGGTCTTGCTGAGCATCCTGGATTCTCTAGAAATTCAAGTTGACCGCCATATCGCGCACTGCCTTTATGCAGGTTTGATGACTGATACCGGCAGCTTCCGCTGGGGTAGGCCGGCAATGCACGATATTGCCACCCGTCTGATGCATTACGATCTCGATACTAAGCAGATCGCCGCTGACCTCTTGGATTCCATCACACCGGACGATCTACAAATGATTGGTAGGGTACTGGCTGGTCTGCGTATTGAGGAAGCAGGGGAGCACACCCTAGGCATCCTTGTCGCGCGAAGGGATGATATCCACGGCCACTCAGATTCGGCCGTGGAGTCACTGGTGGAATTCGTCCGCGCGCTAGAAGGAACCACCATAGGCGTGGTGTTTAAAGAGCAAGCTCCGGAGGTATGGGCGGTATCCTTACGTTCCTCTCGGATTGATTGCTCCTCCGTTGCTCTTAACTTTGGCGGCGGCGGGCATGTTCCAGCCGCAGGGTATACCGCTCACGGAGCTCCAGAAAAAATCATTAAGGAATTGGTGGCCGCTATTCAATGAGTACAGGGCAGACGGATGGATTGAACACCCAGGATCGCTCCACCGCCGGCACAGTAACCGCACGCGAGGTCTTTGGCCTCGCGTTTCCTGCGCTTGGCGTGCTAGCGGCGATGCCACTCTATCTTCTGTTGGATACCGCGGTGGTCGGCCGCCTTGGCGCGCAAGAGCTAGCTTCTCTGGCCGCAGCGACCACGATTCACTCCGTGGTGACTACGCAGTTGACATTTTTGTCCTACGGCACGACCGCTCGCTCTGCTCGCCTCTTTGGCTCCGGAAAACGCGAAGCTGCGGTTGCTGAGGGCGTGCAAGCTACTTATGTGGCCTTGGGAGTAGGCGGGCTTCTCGCGGTTATCATGTGGATTTTCGGCGGCGCATTTGCTCGTGCTCTAACTGGTGATCCCGCCACGGCTGCTGGAACGGCGTTGTGGCTGCGCATCGCGGCACTTGCCATTCCCGTTACATTGGTGGAAATGGCTGGCAACGGGTGGATGCGCGGAGTCCAAGATACAAAGAAACCGCTGTATTTCACCTTGGCTGGCATGATTCCCGGCGCGATTGCAGTGCCCATCTTTGTCCATTTCTGGGGGCTGGCCGGCTCCGCTATAGCCACGGTACTGGGCATGAGCATTATTGCTGCGCTATTTGTCCGCGAATTACACAAGGAACATACCGGTTCTTGGCACATTCAATGGCGTGTGATACGCGAGCAGTTGATTTTGGGTCGCGATCTCATTTTGCGCTCGGCTAGTTTCCAGGTGGCTTTCCTCACCGCCACGGCCGTGGTCTCCCGGGTGGGTACCGCTTCTCTGGCCGGTCACCAGATCATGATGCAGTTGTGGAACTTTATGTCCCTCATCTTGGATTCTTTGGCCATTGCCGCACAATCTTTGACGGGAGCGGCCCTAGGCGCTGGCTCTGCTAAGCATGCACGCGGTGTAGGCAGCAAGGTCGTGTTGTACTCTACGATTTTTTCGGGACTGCTGGCCGCCGTTTTCGCTGCCGGCGCGGGAATTATTCCACGCATCTTTACCTCCGCTCCGGAGGTTTTGGATGCCATTTCCCAGCCGTGGTGGATCTTGGTAGCCATGGTCATTGGCGGTGGCGTAGTCTTCGCGCTCGATGGCGTACTGCTTGGCGCCGGCGATGCAGCCTTCTTGCGCACACTGACTATTTCTTCGGTTCTGGTGGGATTTTTGCCAGGCGTAATCTTGGCGCATTTTATGGGCACAGGGTTGACTGGCGTGTGGTGCGGTCTTGCTGCATTCATTGCTTTCCGTATGGTGGGCGTGGTCTACCGGTTCCGATCCATGAAATGGGCCGTAGTACAAGAGAACTAGCTGCGCTAAAGTGGGCGTGTTGATACTCTCGCGCGGCGTGCGGCTCCGTGCAGCGCGCAGATTCTAGAAAGGCAGGTGAGAAACCTATGCCAACAGTGTGGGCGGTTTCTGACCTGCATGGAGCGGTCAGCGCCAATAGCGAGCGCATTGATCAGCTCACTCCGCCCGATCCCGCGGATTGGCTCATCGTGGCCGGGGACGTTGCAGAACGCACCGATCTCATCGTTCGTATTTTGCGCCAGCTCAATGATCGCTATGCCAGGGTCATCTGGGCGCCGGGCAATCATGAGTTATTCTCCCGCTCCCAGGACCGGTATCAAGGCCGAGATAAGTATGCGCACCTGGTGGAAAGGTGTAGGGAAATTGGTGTCATTACTCCCGAAGACCCGTATCCGGTATTTCACGGGACCACCATCGTTCCGCTATTTACTTTGTATGATTACAGTTTCCGTCCGCATGACCTTAGCGTGGACGAAGCCATTGACGCGGCGCGCGCAAAACAACTGATGATGACCGATGAGTTCGCCATCGCCCCCTTCGTAGACGTGCGGGCGTGGTGTTGGGACAGGTTGGCCTATTCCATCAAGCGCCTTTCCCGAGTACATGGTCCTACCGTGCTGGTTAACCATTGGCCGTTGGTCCAAGAACCAACCATGCTGTTGCGCTTTCCGGAAATTGCCTTGTGGTGCGGAACCAGGCATACGCGGTCGTGGCCGCGGCGCTATAACGCGGAGTCCGTCATCTATGGGCACCTGCATATGCCGTCTCGCATGAATGTGGATGGCGTTGACCATATCGAGACGTCATTGGGGTATCCACGCGAATGGCAGGGGCGCGACAGCGCCCAGGCGTGGCCGTATCCGGTACTGCGTTCTTTTGAAGGGGAGGAGGCACGATGATGTATCCAGAGTTATTTCCGGAAAGTGCGCGCTATTGCTATGTGCGCACGGATTCGGGTTACGCGGATTTGGCTAATTTTGAAGGCCTCGCGGCCGAAGAAAAGTCTCTCGTTTCCCAGGCAGTTGATGTGCGCAAGGCCGAGTTCGGAGATGCTCGGTGGTGTGCGCATCGAGCCTTGCAGGAATTGGGGGCCAGCCCGGCGACGCCGATTCTGCGCGGCGAGCGCGGCATGCCGCTGTGGCCCGAGGGTTTTGTAGGCTCGATGACCCATACAGAGGGCATGCGGGCTGCGGTGGTTGCCCCTACCTCAGCCTTAAAATCCGTAGGCCTGGATGCAGAACCCGCCGAACCGCTGCCAGATCATGTGCTCACAATGATCGCTCGGGCAGGGGAGATGCCGCAGCTTTTGCGGCTAAGTAAGGCGGGGATTAACTGCCCGGACCGATTGCTCTTTTGCGCCAAGGAAGCCACGTATAAGTCGTGGTTTCCCATGACGTTCCGCTGGCTCGACTTTGATCAAGCAGAAATTGATCTGCGCGAGGATGGCACGCTCATTTCCTATATTTTGGCCCGGCCTACTCCGGTGCCGTTTATCACTGGGCGCTGGGTGATTCGAGATGGCTACGTCATCGTGTCCACATCGGTTCCGGCCCTAGATTTTAGCCATTAAAGGGTAGAGGGCCGTGCCACAAATACTGTGGCTAGGCGCTTGCCTTTTTCCTTGATGAGCGCGACTGCCTGGCCGTTGGGGGCCACGGCGGCGTGCACGCCTTTAAGCCCGCGGGGTTCGAGCCATTTGCCCATAGCTAGAGCCGCCGCCTCATCCTCGGTGACGGATAGAACCGGGAAGCAGCGAGCCAAGGCTTCGTCCAAGCTCAAGGAAAGGCGCGGGGAATCGGCAAGGTCGTCGAGCGAGAGGGCGTCGGCAAGCGTAAAAGGGCCCACCTTTGTGCGGCGCAAAGCAGTAAGGTGCCCGCCCACGTGTAGGGCCTCGCCCAAATCACGGGCCAGGGAGCGTATATAGGTGCCAGAGGAGCAATCTACCGTGACATCTAAGTCGATATAGTCGCCCTCGTGGCGCTGTGCGAGAACGTCGAATGTATCCACCGTTACCGGACGCGCGGGAATGTCTACCTCGTGGCCCTCGCGTACGAGCTCATGGGCGCGGCGGCCATTAATCTTAATGGCTGATACGGCCGCGGGCTTTTGCATGATATCGCCAGTGAGCTTGGTAATTTCAGCGTCAATTGCAGGGCGGTCAACGCCTGCAGCGCTAGCGCCCCAGGAGTATTCCCCCTCGGCGTCATCGGTGGTGGTGGCGGCGCCGAGCCGGATGGTGGCGTCGTAGGACTTAGTGGAGGCAACCATGTGGGCCAAGAACTTGGTGCCACGCTCCAAGCCAAGGACAAGCACGCCGGTGGCCATGGGGTCGAGAGTGCCGGCATGGCCCACCTTTTTGGTGTGAAAATACCTGCGTAGGCGGCCGACAACATCGTGGGAGGTCATACCGGCGGGTTTGTCTACGATGACGAGGCCGGAGTTTGCGAGCGCATCAGTCATAGCCTCTAAGTCTATGCTCTACGATGGTCTGCGTGGATATTTGGTATGGAATCGATGACATCCCTGCGCAATTAGGCCCAACGTCAGTAACAATCGGCGTCTTTGACGGCCTACACCGCGGCCATCAGCAGCTCATTTCCGCCTGTGTGGAGCACGCTCGCGCCAATGGTGAGCGCCCTGTCATGGTGACCTTTGACCCGCACCCGGTGTCGGTATTCTTGCCGGAGCGTGCCCCACTGGCAGTACTCAGCTTTGAGCGCCGGCTGGAATTGGCCGAAGATCTAGGCATTGAAGCCGTGCTTGTCATCGACTTCACCAGAGACCTAGCCGGCGTGGAGCCGCGGCCCTACGTGGAAGAACTGTTGGTAGGAAAACTCAATGCGCAGCACATAGTGGTGGGGGAGAACTTCACCTTTGGCGCGGGTGCCACCGGAACCGCCCGGGCCATGCAAGATTTTGGTGCCGAGTTTGGCTTTAGCGTGGATATCGTCCCGTTGCTGGATGATGCCGGCGTGCGGATTTGTTCCACCCATATTCGCGAGTGTCTTGCAAACGGGGACATTGAATCCGCTAATTGGGCGCTCGGCCGCCATTTCACCGTGACCGGGCCCGTGGTACGCGGCGCGGGTCGGGGAGGAAAGGAACTGGGCTTTCCTACGGCCAATCAGTACTTCCCGGATACGGTGGCCATCCCGGCCGATGGCGTTTACGCAGGGTGGTTTATTGTCCACTCTGACTCTTCCATAGACGGCGATATGCGCCCTGGCGTGGCCTACGCGGCTGCTATTTCCGTGGGCACCAACCCTACTTTTGGGGACGAGGAGCGCTCCATCGAGTCCTTCGTGCTCGACCGCGATGCGGATCTGTATGGATATGAGGCCACGGTGCATTTCGTCGGTCACATTCGCGATATGGTGAAGTTCAATTCCGTGGATGAGCTGCTAGAAGCCATGTCCAATGACGTAGCCAAGGCGCGCCGGGTGCTTGCTGCCGATGCTAAGGCACAAGGCTGGACCGCCAAAGACTATTTCCTACGGGAGAAATAAATGAAGGCCATTCTCGATCTCGATACCGGCATTGATGATGCCTTGGCGCTGGCGTATGCCATAGCCCATCCAGACTTGGAACTAATCGGTGTGACCTGTACGTACGGCAACGTGACTGTGCCCTTGGCCGTGCGCAATACACTTGCCCTCTTGGAGCTGCTGGGTAAAGGCGATATTCCGGTTTTTGCCGGCCCCAGCCCGGCAGGCTTTCGGCCGAGCGATATTTCCTCCTTTATCCATGGCCGCAACGGCGTAGGCGAGGTCCTCCTGCCGCCGGCAACCGGGCAGGTCCAGTCTCAACCCGCGGCAGACTTCCTCATCCAAGCCGTCCATGAGCATGGCGCTGATTTGGTGATCATTCCTACCGGCCCCTCCACCACGATTGCTGCTGCAATGCGCCAAGACCCCAGTTTTGCCGCGAACGCGCACCTGGTGATGATGGGCGGGGCGCTCACAGTACCTGGAAATGTCACGCCGTGGTCTGAGGCTAATATTTCCCAGGATCCGGAGGCTACCGATTACCTATTCCGCCATGCTGGCGATATCACCATGGTGGGCCTGGATGTCATTTTGCGCACGTTGTTGACTGCGGAGGAATCCGCTCGTTGGCGCGCTTCGGGTACCCGTGCCGGTCGTATCTTTGCGGACATGGTCGATTATTATATTGGTGCCTATGCCACTACGTCGCCGTATTTGGGCGGTTGCGGCTTGCACGATCCACTGGCCGTGGCGGTGGCAGCAGATGCCTCGCTTGTCGACGTCCTTTCGATAAACCTCAAGACCGATACCACCGGCCCTACCCGCGGTCGGACAATCGCAGACGAAACCCGGCTTTCGACAGCGGCAACCGCGAAAGTAGCTGTGGGTGTAGATAGCGAGCGCTTTGTGCGGGAGTTTGTAGAACTACTGGAAACCCTCTTTAGCGAGCTCTAGCAGGCCAGACTTAAGGGCCAGGGAGTTTTGATTTTCTGTGTCCGGACGCTGTAAGGTATCTCTTTGGCTTAGCGACTGCGGTTCACAGCAGTTGCGGCACGTACGAGTCTCGCGCACCGCGCAGGCTTATGCGTCACGATAATGTGGACTGAAATAAAGGAGAAATACTCATGGCTTTGACCACTGAGAAGAAGGCTGAAATCCTCAAGGAGTACGGCCTGCACGAAACCGATACCGGTTCCCCTGAGGCACAGGTTGCCCTGCTGACCTCCCGCATCAATACCTTGACCGAGCACCTGAAGTTTCACAAGCACGATCACCACTCCCGTCGTGGTCTGCTGCTGATGGTTGGTCGCCGTCGTGGCCTGCTGAAGTACCTGGCTGAGAACAACGTCGATCGTTACCGTGATCTGATCTCTCGCCTGGGCCTGCGCCGTTAATTTCGGCTCAGCTTTGGCCCTCTCGCCCCGCCCTTAGGCGGGGCTTTTGTGGTTTTTCTGTTAGAATTTGACAGCGTTGTCGTAGACAAAATTGACCAGGCGGCACCGACGATCGCCTAAACCACTCAAGGAGACATTTTTTAATGAGCGTTCAGAACTCCGTCGAGTTCAACATTGACGAGGACTTTGGCATTACCGAAGCCATTGCCACGCTAGACAATGGTGACTTTGGCACCCGCACGTTGCGCTTTGAAACCGGCCAGCTAGCCCGCCAGGCAGACGGCTCCGTGACCACCTACTTGGACGATGACACCATGTTGTTGGCCACCACCACCGCTTCTAACCAGCCGCGCGAGGGATTCGATTTCTTCCCCTTGACCGTTGACGTAGAAGAACGCATGTATGCCGCTGGCAAGATTCCGGGCTCCTTCTTCCGCCGAGAGGGGCGCCCTTCTTCTGAGGCTATCCTGGCCTGCCGCCTCATCGACCGTCCGCTGCGCCCGACCTTTGTCAAGGGCCTGCGCAATGAGGTCCAGGTTGTCGTCACCGTCATGTCCCAGGATCCGGAAGAGTACTACGACGTCGTTGCCATCAACGGCGCTTCCGCCGCTACCCAGCTGTCTGGCTTGCCCGTCTCTGGTGCTGTAGGCGGCGTCCGCATGGCTCTTATTGCCGACGATAAGCACCCGGAAGGCCAGTGGGTGGCTTTCCCGAACCACGAGCAGCACGAGCGCGCGCTCTTTGAGATGGTTGTTGCCGGCCGCATGGTTAAGAAGGGCCGCAAGGACGACGTGGCCATCATGATGGTCGAGGCTGGTGCCGGCACCAACGTTGCAGAGCGCATTGCTGAAGGCGCTCCTGCGCCGCAGGAAGCAACCGTCGCTGCAGGCCTGGAAGCAGCCAAGCCATTCATTAAGACCCTGTGTGAGGCCCAGAACGGTCTGGCGGAGCGTACCGCCAAGGAAACTCAGGAATTCCCGCTCTTCCCAGCCTATAGTGATGATGTCTTCGAAGCTGTGGAAAGCGCTGCTGCCAAGAAGCTAGAGAAGCTGCTGACTATTCCGGGCAAGCAGGAACGCGACGATGCTACCAATGAATACATGGAGCAGGTCGAAGAAAAGCTCTTGGACCAGTTCGAAGACTTGGATGAGGACAATGCCTCGAAGCAGATCCGCGGCGCGTATAACGCCCTGATGAAGCAGATCGTGCGCCAGAAGATCCTCTCTGAGGGCTTCCGCATTGATGGCCGCGGCGTTACCGATATCCGTGACCTTTCCGTCGAGGTGGATTTGGTGCCACGCGCGCACGGTTCCTCCCTATTTGAGCGCGGAGAAACTCAGATTTTGGGCGTTACCACCCTAGACATGCTCAAGATGGAGCAGCAGATTGATTCCCTGACCCCAGTGGAATCCAAGCGCTATATGCACCACTACAATTTCCCGCCATACTCCACCGGTGAAACCGGCCGTGTAGGTTCCCCGAAGCGCCGCGAGATTGGTCACGGTGCACTAGCCGAGCGCGCCCTGCTTCCGGTCATCCCCTCCCGCGAGGACTTCCCATACGCCATCCGTCAGGTCTCTGAGGCCTTGGGCTCCAATGGCTCTACCTCCATGGGTTCCGTCTGCGCCTCCACCTTGTCCCTCTACAATGCCGGTGTTCCGCTGAAGGCACCCGTAGCTGGCATCGCAATGGGCTTGGTTTCCGGTGAGGTCAACGGTAAGGAGAAGTTCGTCGCCCTGACCGATATCCTCGGTGCCGAGGACGCCTTTGGCGATATGGACTTCAAGGTCGCAGGTACTTCCGAGTACATCACCGCCCTGCAGCTAGACACCAAGCTGGATGGTATCCCGTCTAAGGTCTTGGCTCAGGCATTGGAGCAGGCTCGTGATGCCCGCTCTACCATCCTGGAAACCATGGCTGAGGTCATCGATACGCCGGATGAGATGTCTGGCCTCGCCCCGAAGATCACCTCTGTGAAGATCCCGGTCAATAAGATTGGTGAGCTCATTGGGCCAAAGGGCAAGACCATCAACCAGATCACCGAGGAGACCGGCGCAGATGTCTCCATCGAAGATGACGGAACCGTCTATGTTTCCGCTGCTACCGGTGAAGCCGCAGATGCTGCCATCGAAAAGGTCAATTCCATTGCTAACCCGCAGCTGCCGAAGGTAGGAGAGCGCTTCCTGGGCACCGTGGTAAAGACCGTTCCGTTCGGCGCATTCGTTTCCCTGACTCCGGGTCGCGACGGCCTGATTCACATTTCCAACCTGGGTGGCGATGAGCGCATCGAAAAGGTGGAAGACGTCATCAACGTTGGCGATAAGGTTCAGGTAGAAATCGCTGACATCGATAACCGCGGCAAGATTTCCCTGGTTCCGGTTGAGGATTAATCCTCAAGCCTAAAAGGCCCTGAGCTCCAGTTCACCCACTGGAAGTCAGGGCCTTTCTTGATTTTTGCGTACCCCGAGCGGTGATGTCAGAACTTTAGTTCTGGAAGTCAATCACCACGCGCGATGGCTCTTGCAGAAAAGTCACCGAGTAGGGAGTCTTCTTCTTAAGGCCGATAATGAGCTGGGTTTGTGTCTCGAAGGTGGTGGTGTAGTTGATTTCGCTCACCACCCCGGCACCAGGAGTAGTGCCTGGGGACATGTATTTTTCCTTGAGCTCAGGGGTTGAAGGCCATGGCGTTCCCTCAATGCCTAGGTTTAGAAAGGTAGTGCCCTGAACCTCAACTGGGTTGCCGGATGCCTGCTGGGCGGGGGCATCGGTATAGGAGGTAAACCACCCCGGTTCACCTTCGCCCTCCAAGTCGATGACAACGCGAGTAAACCCATCATGAGCTCCCACTCGCATACCCGTGGGGATGAGGTTTCCAAGTCCTTCCGGCATATGCTGTTGGTCCTCGAGCGAGGCTGTGCCCATGCCCGCAAACGCAACTGGGGACGCGACTTGTGGAATTGATTGCTGGCCAGCATCCGCCGCTGAGGTGCTTTGCGGGGCGGAAGTAGTAGGTGGGGTGGTGCTGGCTGCGGCCTCAGCCGTGTCGACAGTTGACTGAACCTCGCTAAGCGCCGGTGAGCTTTGCTGCGTGGAGTCCTCTGCGGAACAAGCGGCAAGCGATAATGCGCAACCTGCGCTGGTGGCTAGGGCGAGAGTGCGAGAGAAAATTGAACGAGACAAGTTCATCACTTCCTTGGTGCTTACCGTGCTATAAGCCCCATCCTACTGAGGCTGTTGGGGCAGGGGTTAGAAAGTGATGCAATTGTTAAACGTCCTAAAGGGCACGTTGCGGAAGCGGGAAGTAGGCCTACTTCTTTAACTGCACGAGCTGAATAAGGTTTCCCACGGTGTCATCAAAAGCGGCAATGATGGAGGGGCCAACATCGGTGGGCTCCATGGTAAAGTGCACGCCCTTGTCGCTGAGCTCCTTGTATTCGCTTTCAATGTCCGTGGAGAGAAATTGGGTGACCGGAATTCCATCGGCCTTTAGTGCCGCGGCATAGTCTTTTGCTGCGGGGTGGCCTTTCGGCTCGAGAAGTAGCTCGGTGTCTCCCTCGCCATCAGCATTGGTGACGGTAAGCCACCGGAAATCGCCGTGGGTAACGTCATCCTTAACGCGGAATCCTAGCGTGTTGACATAGAAATCGTGAGCGCGTGCAACGTCATCTACGGGAACGGAAGCGATATATATCTGCATGCAGGCCATCCTAGTGATGAAGCTCGGGCACCGTTTAGGAGAACACGTTCTTTGCAGCAGGCGAGGAATTGCGCAGCTATCATGCGCGTTAGGATGGGGAGAAAAGTATTAACGATGTGGCTGAAATAAGGAGAACACACCATGGCTATCAAGGTTGGCGTACTAGGTGCTCACGGGCGCGTGGGTCAAGCAATCGTCGAAGGTGTAAACGCAGAAGATGATCTAGAGCTGGTGGCAGAAATCAACCGCGGTGATGATTTGCAGCAGCTTGTCGACGCCCACGCGGAGGTCATCGTGGACTTTACTCAGCCGGACTCCGTCATGGGAAACCTGGAATTCTGCATTGCCCAAGGCATTCACTGTGTGGTGGGGACCACTGGCTTTGATAAGGAACGCTTGGCGCAGGTAGAGGAGTGGACTAAGCAAGACGGTGCTGGCAATGTCCTGATTGCGCCGAATTTTGCCATCTCCGCTGTGCTCACCATGGTGTTGGCAAAGCAGGCCGCTAAGTTCTTTGAAACTGCAGAGGTCATTGAATTCCATCACCCGACAAAGCTGGATGCGCCGTCCGGTACCGCCATCCATACCGCTGAAGGGATTGCAGCCGCTCGCAAGGAGGCAGGCCTAGGCGAGATGCCGGATGCCACGGAAAAGCAACTGGACGGTGCACGCGGAGCCAATGTCGACGGCATTCCGGTACACGCGGTACGCACTCGCGGCATGGTCGCACACGAAGAGGTTATTTTCGGTGCCCAAGGTCAGTCTCTGACTATTCGCCAAGATTCTTATGACCGTGCGTCCTTTACCCCGGGCGTACTGGTGGGCGTGCGCCAGATTGCGCAACACCCAGGTTTGGTCGTCGGCCTAGATAAGTACTTGGGGCTTTAAGCTATGGCTAAAGCAAGTGAGCTAGACATTCAGCTCATTGCCGCAACGCAATTTCACGCCCCGCGCACTGTGGACTGGACCGCGGATGATTCGGCCTCAGATGGGGAAGCACTAGTCGAGTTTGCTGGAAGAGCGTGTTACGAGTCTTTTGACAAACCCAACCCTCGCACGGCAACGAATGAAGCCTATCTGCACCACATCATGGAGGTAGGTCATACCGCATTGCTTGAGCATGCCACAGCAACGATGTACATCACGGGGCTGTCGCGTTCGGCAAGCCATGAGCTTGTACGCCACCGGCACTTTTCCTTCTCGCAGCTTTCCCAGCGCTTTGTCCACCCAGATGAAACTGAAGTGGTTTTGCCTAAATTGGTGGCCGAAGACGAGCAGCTTAGCCGGTTGGTTATGCAGGCTGTAGATGAAACTCGCTTTGTCTATGACGAGCTGCTAAGCGCGCTCGAAGAGAAACTGGATGAGCCTAATGCACTCCTGCGCAAAAAGCAGGCTCGGCAGGCGGCCCGTGCCGTGCTTCCCAACGCAACAGAAACCCGCATAGTTGTCACCGGCAATTATCGCGCGTGGCGGCATTTTATCGGTGCACGTGCCGCGGAACAGGCCGACGAAGAGCTGCGCCACGTCGCGGTAGAGTGCTTGAAGTTGCTGCAGAGCAAGGCACCGGTGCTCTTTAATGACTTCAATATCACCACGTTGGCTGATGGCACTCAAATGGCGGCAAGCCCCTACGCCTAACACGCGCGAGACCCCGATGCGGCTAATTGTTAGCCAAAAGGGTAATCTTGACGGCTATGAGCACAGGTATGACAGCAAAGACTGGCGTCGACACCTTTGGACGCATCGGCGTCGCCATGGTTACCCCGTTTGACCGTGACGGTGCGCTGGACGTTGCAGCAGGTCGTCGCCTAGCGGCTCATCTCGTAGATAATGGCGTTGATTCGCTCATCCTAGGTGGAACCACGGGCGAATCACCGACCACGTCGGTTGAAGAGAAGCTGGAGCTGCTCAAAGCCGTAAAGGAAGAAGTCGGAGACCGCGCAAAGCTATGCGCCGGTGCCGGAACGAATGACACCGCAGCTTCCATCAAGTTGGCCAAGGCCACCGCGGATGCGGGGGCAGATAGCCTATTGGTGGTGACTCCGTACTACTCGAAGCCCTCCCAAAAGGGCGTTTATGAGCACTTCGCCGCAGTCGCGCAAGCCACGGATCTACCAATCTGTGTCTATGACATTCCTGGCCGCTCGGGCATCCCAGTGGCGCCGGATACCCTCCGCCGCCTTGCGGATTTGCCGAATATCCAAGCCGTGAAGGACGCCAAGGGCGACCTTCCTGCGGCCGCAGAACTGATCCAAGAAACCGGTCTGGCCTGGTATTCCGGTGATGATCCGATTAACCTGCCGTGGCTTTCCCTCGGCGCTTCTGGTTTCATCTCCGTCATCGGCCATGTTGTGCCGCGTGCCTTGGCAGAACTTTATGAAGCTTTCGACGCGGGTGATATGGCCCGCGCCCGAGAAATCAATACCACAACGCTCCTTCCGCTTACCCGGGCACAAGCACGGTTGGGCGGAGCGACGTTTGCAAAGGAAGCCCTGCGCCTGCAGGGCATCGAAGTTGGCGATACCCGTCTTCCTGTTACCGCTGCGAGCGAAGAGGAACGCGAGGTACTTCGCCGTGATCTGGAACAATCTGGAGCCCTTTAAGAATGAATGAACCCCGTAACCGTTCCCGCAAGGTGACCCGCAAGGCGGGCCCACCCGCGGAAAACGAAACCGCCTCCAACGAGGCGGCTTCGCCAGTTTTCCAAGCCCCAGCTACTAATGCTGGCAATTCCGCACAGGATAAGCCGGCTAAGGGAGATAAGGACAACTCCGGCAAAAAGAATTCTTCCGATAACCAGCATGATGGCGGCGGTAACAACCGCCGCTCCCGTTCCCGTGGTAGCCGCGGCCGTGGCCGTGGCGGTAACGGCAACGGCAATAACCATGGTGGAAATAATAACCATGGCGGCAACAACAAAAATGGCAACGGTAAGGGCCGCGGCCGCAATAACCGTGGTCGCCGCAACGTGCCCAAGTCGATGCAAGGTGCGGATCTAACCAAGCGTTTGCCAGAGCCACCAAAGCAGCCGAAGGATGCACTCCGCATTTATGCTTTGGGCGGAATCTCGGAGATCGGCCGCAATATGACCGTCTTTGAGTACGGTGATGACCTCCTCATCATTGACTGCGGTGTGCTCTTCCCGTCTTCCGGTGAGCCGGGCGTGGATCTTATCCTGCCTGACTTTGGCCCCATCGAGAAGAAGATCCACAAGGTCAAGGCCCTCGTCGTTACTCACGCGCACGAGGATCACATCGGAGCTATTCCGTGGCTGCTGAAGCTGCGCCCGGATATCCCTATTGTTGCTTCCCGCTTTACCATCGCGCTCATTGCTGCGAAGTGTAAGGAACATCGTCAGAAGCCGAAGTTCGTCGAGGTTAATGAAAAATCCGACGTGACTTATGGACCATTCCGGGTTCGCTTCTGGGCAGTTAACCACTCCGTACCGGACGCCTTGGGCATCATGTTGGGAACCCCAGCGGGCAATATCATCCATACCGGTGATATCAAGCTGGATCAGACCCCACTGGATAATCGTCCCACCGATCTGCCAGCCCTGTCTCGTTACGGTGATGAGGGCGTCGACCTCATGCTGTGTGATTCCACCAATGCCACCGTGCCTGGTGTATCTGCATCTGAGGGTGATATTCCCGCCAATTTTAAGCGTCTCGTTGCCGGCGCGAAGCAGCGCGTTATCTTGGCTTCCTTCGCATCCAACGTCTACCGCGTCCAGGCTGCTATCGACGCTGCCGTGGCAAATGGCCGCAAGGTAGCTTTCAACGGCCGTTCGATGATGCGCAACATGGAAATCGCGGAAAAGATGGGCTTTTTGAAGGTCCCTCGCGGCACCATTATCCCCATCGATGAGGCTGCCAAGATGGCTCCGCACAAGACCATGCTCATCACCACCGGTACGCAGGGTGAGCCAATGGCCGCTCTATCGCGCATGGCTCGTCGCGAGCACCGCCAAATTACCGTACGTGATGGCGATACCATCATCTTCTCCTCCTCGCTTATCCCGGGCAATGAGGAAGCGGTCTACGGCGTGATTAATATGCTGTCTCAGATTGGTGCCAACGTCATTACTAACCAAGACGTCAAGGTGCACGCCTCGGGCCACGGTTATGCCGGTGAGCTGCTGTTCCTGTACAACGCAGCGCGCCCGCGCAATGCTATGCCGGTGCACGGCGAGTGGCGCCACCTACGTGCCAATAAGGAACTGGCCATTTCCACCGGTGTGGACCGCGATCGTACGGTGCTGGCGCAAAACGGCGTCGTCGTGGATTTGCGCAAGGGCCGCGCCGAGGTTGTAGGCCAGATGCAGGTGGGCAACCTCTACGTCGATGGTGTGTCCATGGGCGATGTAGATGCCGATACCTTGGCCGACCGCACCAACCTGGGAACTGGTGGCGTGGTATCTATCACGTGCGTGATCGATAACCGTACCTCGCGCCTATTGGAGCACCCAACGGTATCTACCACAGGCTTTTCCGATGATGACCGCGGCATCGTGCCGGAGGTCGCAGAAATGGTAGAAAACACCATGAATGATCTCGCCGCAGAGGGCGAGAACGATACCTACCGCATGGTGCAAAAACTGCGCCGCAAGGTATCTAAACTTATGGATTCGAAGTACAAGCGCGAGCCGGTCATTCTGCCGACTATCGTGCCGACCAACTCCGGCCCATTGGTTACCGATGATGAAGACGTAGATGCTTCTCGTGAGTCTCTGTAAATAACAGGGTTCTTCGTATAAAGGCAGACGCAGCCCCAGTATGCCAGCTAGCTCGGTATGCTGGGGCTTATGTCGTTTTCTTCTGCTGAGCGCGCCAAAATGGTCGCGCTATTTCATAAGCTTGGTCCTGATGCCCCTACTTTGTGCGAGGGTTGGACTACCCGTGACCTAGCCGTACATCTGTGGGTGCGGGAAAATCGCCCCGATGCAGCCGCTGGAGTTTTTGTCAAGGCTTTGTCCGGCCACCTTGAAAAGGAATCGCGGAAGGTTGCCGAACGCGACTTTGATGAGCTCGTTGATGACTGGGGGAGGGGACCGGCTACCTATAACCCCGTTCGTTTCGTGGATGCACAGCAAAACTTTGTAGAGCATTTTGTTCACCACGAGGACGTTCGCCGGGCTAATGGCATGGGTCCGCGAGATTTCTCGGCACGAATCAAACAGCAGATGCATAGCTACCTGAAGCTCTTAGCTAAGGTGGCCCTGCGTAACTCGACTCGCCCGGTCATTATGCAGCCCGAAGGATTACCGCGCATTGTCGCCGCGGATAAGCACGGCGTGGCGGATAAGGGAGATGCCGTAGTCCGAGTATCGGGGGAGGTAGGCGAACTGATTCTGTGGTCCTTCGGACGTGACGCTGCCGAAGTCACGCTCGAGGGAGATGCCAAAGCCGCCGTACGGTCAACTCTCTAGCCTTGAATTAGTACTATTATCGCAATCGTCGTACGCCGTTGGGGGTGTGACTTTCGATTATGACCCTAGGCCTCGGGGGAAACGCGTGTGGCTAATGTGATTTATGGGGTGGCCCGGTTAAGGTAGAGGCATGTCTGTCAAAAATGCCTCTTCGCGCGGGACGCGCCGAAAGACGAATCGTTCACGGCCATCTGGCCGCAGCCGGTCCGGTGCTGGCATGCCGGAAACCTTGGCTATGACGTCCTCGCATCGGCGTGCTGCAGCGACCTCACAGGAGCGCACCGGTAGTGCGTTCCGGGCCGTCGGCAAGGGCTTGGGCGCAGTGTTTGGTGCCACGGCGCGCGGCATGGGAAACATGGCGCGAGGTGTAAGCCATGGAGTGGCCGGGCTGAAGCCGAGCGAAGACGTATATGACACCGAGGAGTACGAGACGACAAGGGAGCCGGAAGAAATTTCTGCACGCGGGGAGAACAAAAAGAAAAGCAAGGTTACTCGTGCCAATGATGTAGCAGCGGAAGAACACCCTTCGACCATGGAATTGGGTGAGTCGGAGTCGCGCGGCATTCAGGTGAAAAATCCCGATGCGGTGGCACTCGTGCTCATCGGTATTGCCATCGTGCTCGCGGCTACGGTCTGGTTCGGCGTCGCTGGCCAAGTAGGTGCCTGGGTGGGCAATATCGTGCGCTATGTCATTGGTGCGGGCGCATGGGTGCTGCCAGTGGCCTTAGTGGCTTTGGCCATTGCCTTGATGATGGATATCTCCGGCCCGGCGGGGCATTTTAAGCCGCGCATTGTGGGCGGAATTAGCATTATTGTATTGGCCATGCTCAGCTTGATCCATATCTTTGCTGGCACCCCTGAACTTGGCTTTACCCCGGAAAGTGCCGGTGGTGCGGGCGGAGTAATCGGCTATGCCATTGGTGGCCTGTTGGAGACTGCCTTTACCTCCTTCGTTGCAGTGCCGTTGCTTTTCCTCGTCATTATCTACGGCGCCCTTTTGGTCACCGGAATCACCATCCGCGAGGCCTATGAGCTGGTGGCTGATGCCATCGCCGCAGCTTTCTCTCGCTTTGGCGGTGCGGATGAAGATTATTACGAAGACGAGGGCGATGACCTTTATGGACACGTCACCGGCGATATCGATGATATTGCGGAAGGGCGTGAGCGCAGCACCCGCCCGGCTCGACCTGCGGCCAAGCGCCGAACCTCTGAACGCGGTGGAAGCCTGCGCGCTTTCCGAGGCCGCACTGAAGGCCCCGCTCCGCGTGGTTCCTCTTATCCCATAGAGTCCCCCGCTGCGGCGGAGGAGGACGAAGCAACCCGTACCTTTAGCGCGCCAACGCGTGGCGGTTTTCAGTCCGTGTCCACTCCGGCGGAGAAGCCAGTTTCGCGCGATATTGAGGATACCGATGAGATTCCCGTCGTAGAAGATTCTGCTGCGTCTTCGCCGGCCCAGCCAGACTCCGTAGACTCGGAGCCGACCCGCGTTCTGGGCACCGCTGGCCAGCGCTCCGCATTTGACTCTGCTCGCTCTGGTTCAGCAGCGGGTACCGCCGCCGGTTCCGCTGTGGGATCGGCTGCGGGGGCAGCCGCTGGCGCTGCGGGAGCTGCAGGGGCGGCACGTGGCGCAGCTAAGGCTGCAGGTGCCGGTGCTGCCGGAGCCGCTGGAGCCGCGGTGGCAGGTGCTGCCGCTGGGGCCGCTGGGTCCGCTGCACAAGGAGGCGCGGATGCAGTATCGTCCGCGCACGAGAAGGCCCGCCAGCTCTTCCGTGAACGTTCTGGACGCGATGCAACGACCGGCGCGCAGGTGGATAGCTCTGAACCGGCGGCCGAACCAGGAGCAGGAACGGGAACTGCCGGTGCGCCCGCGCCAGCTGGGGCGCCCGCTGCCGCGCCCGCCGCACAGTTTGGCAACGAGAATTACGCGGTTCCTTCTACGGATTTGTTGACTCCAGGCACCCCAGCCAAGGAGCGCACCGAGATTAACGACCGCATTATCGAGGCCATTACTGATGTCTTTGAAGAGTTCAAGGTGGATGCGCAAGTCACCGGTTTCAGCCGTGGTCCAACAGTGACCCGTTATGAAATCGAGCTGGGGCCAGGCGTCAAGGTATCCAAGATTACGAATTTGCAGTCCAATCTCGCCTACGCTGTAGCCACGGACAACCTGCGCTTGCTGACGCCTATCCCCGGTAAGTCAGCTGTTGGCATTGAGGTTCCCAACCCAGACCGCGAGATGGTACACCTGCGTGAGGTGCTTGATGCGCCCAGCATGACCAGCTCTCCTGACCCGATGCTTATTGGATTGGGTAAGGATATCGAAGGCGAATACACCTCCTTCTCGGTACAGAAGATGCCGCACTTGCTAGTTGCCGGCGCTACCGGTTCCGGTAAGTCCGCCTTCGTGAACTCCATGTTGGTCTCGTTGCTTACCCGCGCTACTCCAGAGCAGGTACGCCTTATTCTGGTGGACCCGAAGATGGTGGAACTTACCCCGTACGAGGGCATTCCGCACCTGATCACGCCCATCATTACCCAGCCGAAGAAGGCCGCAGCAGCCCTGCAATGGCTGGTGGAGGAGATGGAGCAGCGCTACATGGATATGAAGGCTGCTCGCGTGCGCAAGATTGAGGACTATAACCGCAAGGTGGTCGCCGGCGAATACCAGGCACCGGCAGGTTCCGAGCGCGAGGTACGCCCGTACCCGTACATCGTGTGCGTCGTCGACGAGCTGGCGGATCTGATGATGACTGCGCCAAAGGAGATTGAGGACTCCATCGTCCGCATCACCCAGAAGGCGCGTGCCGCCGGAATTCACCTAGTACTGGCAACCCAGCGCCCGTCCGTGGATGTGGTCACCGGTCTGATTAAGACCAACGTTCCATCGCGCTTGGCTTTCGCAACGTCCTCGCTGACGGACTCGCGCGTCATCTTGGACCAAGGTGGCGCTGAAAAGCTTATTGGCATGGGCGATGGCCTCTTTATCCCGCAGGGCAAGCGTCCGGTGCGTATGCAGGGTGCATTCGTCTCAGATGATGAAGTTATGGCCGTCGTCGATGCTGCCAAGTCTCAAGCCGCACCGAACTATACCGAGGGAGTGACTGAAGAAAAGCAGTCCGAGGCCAAGAAGGAAATCGACGAGGAAATTGGCAAGGATATGGATGACCTCCTCGAAGCCGTCGAGTTGGTTGTCACCGCCCAGTTGGGCTCTACTTCCATGTTGCAGCGCAAGCTGCGCATCGGCTTTGCCAAGGCCGGCCGCCTGATGGATCTCATGGAATCCCGTGGCGTTGTTGGTCCATCCGAAGGATCTAAGGCTCGCGAGGTCCTCGTGAAGCCGGAAGAGCTTGATACCATCATCTGGATGATCAAGGGAGCCGACCCTGCCGAGGCCCCCAAGGAAATCCAGGAGGAGATGCAGCAGCAGGAACACGATGATGCCGCAGCTTCCTCCGACGCCGAGTCCACCGCAAACGCTGAGCCTGCTTCGCCGAGCGAGGCCGGTGATACCCGTACCGTACAGGCAACGTATAACCCTTCGGCAGGCGCTTTCTAAGATCGTGTAAACTTAGGCAAGTCTTGGAGGGGAGTACCCCATCCTGCGGCACCGATCGTCAGCACGGAAGCGACACGCTCCCGGTCGTGCCGGCCCGGCTCCCTGAGGAGAATCGGGTGGGGGAGACCTCCGGTCATTTTGTTGTATCTTCGACCGGAGGGATGTACCAATGCATGTGCCATTGTGGATCTGGGCGATTTCTATCGTCGTTATTCTTGGATTTTTTGTTTTCGATTTCTACTCCCATGTGCGGACCCCGCACGAGCCGACGCTCAAAGAATCAGGGTTCTGGACCCTTTTCTACGTCGGCATTGCTCTCCTTTTCGGTGCCGGCGTATGGGCCATCTGGGACCATGAGCACGGCATTCAATACCTCACGGGTTATGTGACAGAAAAAGCGCTGTCAGTAGATAACCTCTTCGTGTTTGCGCTCATCATGGGCGCGTTCAAGATCCCGCGTAAGTATCAGCAAAAAGTGTTGCTCATCGGTATTGTCATCGCCCTGGCATGCCGGCTGGTATTCATCCTTTTGGGCGCAGCGGTCATTTCCGCGTGGTCTGATATCTTCTACCTGTTTGCGGTTTTCCTCATCTACACGGCAATCAAGCTCATCATTGATGAGCTTAGGGATGCCCCCGAAACCGATCCCAACGACATGGGCATCATCAAGCTAATTCGCAAGGTAGTTCACGTCACCCCGCGTTACCACGGCGATAGGCTCACGCACCGCGTGGAGGATTCCTCTGGCAAACGTAAATTCGCCTTTACTCCGCTGTTTATCGCGTTGGTATCTATCGGCTTAATCGACGTGATGTTTGCCTTTGACTCCATTCCGGCCATTTACGGCATTACCGCAGAAGCGTTCTTGGTCTTTACCACCAATGCGTTCTCCCTCATGGGTTTGCGCCAGATGTACTTCCTGCTTGACGGTCTGCTGGATCGCCTCGTGTACCTGCCTTATGGCCTAGGCGTCATTCTGGGCTTTATTGGCGTGAAGCTGCTGTTCCACGCGCTGCATGAGAATAACTTGCCGTTTGTCAACGGCGGCGAAAACGTAGAGTCCGTCCCAGAATTTTCCACCATCACCTCACTCATAGTGATTGTGGGGGTACTGGTTATTACGGTGATTGCCTCGATCATCAAACACAAGCGGGATGAAAACCAAGGCGGAGTGCCGGTATCGCATAATCACTTCGACTGGGACGAGGAAGGCAATAAGATAGTCCGTAACAAAAAGGGCGAATTCCTGGGCAAGGCCGATGACCTGCCCAAGGAAGAGCTGCCGCACTAAAAGCGCGCGTTAACCGGACTCCATTCGCGGAAACTACGGCCGGTGATGCAGCCGGCCTGGTAGAAGGGGTCATTGTCCATGAGGGTGATTGCATCGGCAACCTCTGCGTCGTCGCCAAGCCCCACGATGATAAGCGCGCCGCCTTTGGAATCCGTCAATGGGCCAGTGGCAATGATGGTGCCTTCTTCAAAAAGCTGCGCGGTGAATTCGCGGTGTGCGGGGCGGGCTTTGGCAATCTCTGGATTATTGGGGTTGTAGTCGTAGCTAACTGCAAAATACTTCATGCTTCGCATTCTAAATTGCAGGGGCATCTAAGCGCAGGCCCTTAGTGCTAACAGGTAGTATGTATAACGTGAATCAACCCGGAACACAGTCAGCGCAATCTTCGGATGTGAATCCGCAGGTGTCTAATTGGAACCTGCCAAATGTTCTCACCAGCCTGCGCATTCTATTTATTCCGGTTTTCGCATGGCTGGTCGTAGCGGGCCACGAATGGTGGGCTTTTGGCCTATTTGCAGCCTTAATGCTCACAGATAAACTCGACGGCGACATCGCCCGCGCCCGCGGCCTCATTACTAATTTTGGCAAGATTGCTGATCCCATCGCGGATAAGGCACTAATGACTACCGCACTGGTGTGTCTCAACATTATTGGGGCACTGCCAGTGTGGATTACCGTTGTTATTCTTATTCGTGAATTCGGTATCACCATCTGGCGAATGGTTTTGCTGCGTCGCGGCAAGGTAGTGCCTGCCTCGAAGGGCGGCAAGCTGAAGACGGTACTGCAATCCCTGGCCGTTGGATTGTACTTGTGGCCGTTGCCTGAGTGGATGAACGTACCGACCTTTGTAGTCATGCTGGTGGCGGCAGTTGTGACCGTGGTTACCGGCGTGCAGTATCTCATAGACGGCAAGAAGCAGAATAGCTAGGTGGTCTTCCATTAAAACTGCTGCGGCCAGGCTTGTATCCGGTCTCACCGAGCGCGGTGAAACCTTGTCCTTCTGTGAGTCTTTAACAGCTGGGTTGGCCAGCGCTACGGTGGCGTCAGTTCCTGGGGCATCGGCTGTGTTGCGTGGCGGGTTGGTTACCTATGCGACCGAGGTTAAATCCCACTTCTTGCACCAACCTGTGGCCGAAATTGAGGCTGCCGGTGTCGTTTCTGAGGAGACTGCCCTCGCTATGGCGCGCGCTGCGGTGGCAGAAACCGCAGCGGACTGGGGGATAGGCCTTACTGGAGTGGCCGGACCAGACCTACAGGAAGGCAAACCGGCGGGCACGGTCTATATCGGAATCTACTCGCCCGGTAGGGTTGCTTTCTCCCAATTACTATCCGGGTTGGGTACAGAGCGCAATGAAATCAGGGAAGCCACGGTTGCAGCCTCTTTGCGGCTCCTCGGCACAATTTTGGAAGAAAACCCGCTGCGGCGGGAACAATAATGAGATAAGGGGCGTTGACCATAGTGATGAACACTTCAACTGCAGTCCTCGAACACTCGGTAACTGGCGCCTCCGCATCAGCAGCGCCCACCACTGCGCGTACTCCCGAGCCGCTCTTGCGTGAAGCACTTGGATTGACTCTGCGAGCCTTCCGCGCGGATAAGGGAGTCACCCTGCGTGAACTAGCTGGGGTGGCGCGCGTTTCGCCGGGCTATCTCTCGGAGCTCGAACGCGGCCGCAAGGAGGTCTCCTCTGAGCTTCTGGCGTCTGTATGTCACGCGCTGGATTGCTCGGTGTCTGATGTGCTGATTGAAGCCGCAGGTTACATGGCTCTTCCGTCCATGGATGAAGAGCTCGCCCATACGGCACCCGCCGCATCAGAGCTTTAAGCCGCCGCGGAATTCACTTATAACTTCAGTCGGTCTTGTCCTGCAGAGGAAAGGCCGGCTGTGGTGATTATAGAAAGCCCGCGGCAAGCGCCCGCGACCTCGGGGAGCGCAAGCGGTGGAAACGGCGCTTCGCTACTATAAATAGCAGAACAATACGCACATATATTTAACCTAGAAAGGTTGAAGCACACCATGGCGAACCCATTTGTTAAAGCCTGGAAATACCTTATGGCCCTCTTCGACAACAAAATCGAGGAAAACGCCGATCCGAAGGTACAAATCGAGCAGGCTATTGAGGAAGCGCAGCGCCAGCATCAGGAGCTTTCTCAGCAGGCAGCCGCCGTTATTGGTAACCAGCGTCAGCTGGAAATGCAGCTCAACCGCCGCCTAGCAGAGGTAGAAAAGCTGCAGGGCAATGCTCGCCAGGCTTTGGAATTGGCGGACCAGGCCCGTGCCCAAGGCGATGAAAACAAGGCTGTCGAATACGAAAATGCAGCCGAGGCTTTCGCCGCCCAGCTAGTGACCGCGGAAGAATCCGTGGAAGATACCAAGAAGCTGCACGACCAAGCACTGCAGCAGGCAGAAAAGGCCAAGAATGCAGTTCAGCGCAACAATGCTGCACTGCGTGAGAAGGTCAATGAGCGCTCCAAGCTGCTTTCCCAGCTGGAGCAGGCAAAGATGCAGGAAAAGGTTTCCGAGTCTTTGAACTCCATGAACGAGCTGACTGCCAATGGCAATACCCCATCTCTGGATTCCGTGCGCGATAAGATTGAGCGCCGCTATTCCAAGGCATTGGGACAAGCTGAGCTCGCGGAGAACTCGGTGGAAAACCGCATGGCCGAGGTACAGCAAGCCGGCGTGCAGATGGCTGGGCACTCCCGCTTGGAGCAAATTCGCAGCGAAATGAACGCTTCCAAGTCTGTGGAAAGCAATAAAGCCCAGGCTATTGAAGGAAACAAGGCCTCTGGCTCCGCTGCAGACAACGCCGCTCAGCCGGGCGCTGCCAGCGATGATGCAGTGCAGGCTCGCCTGCGTGAGTTGCGCGGGGAATAAAGCAGCCACCACTGCCTAGCGCAGTTGCCGCCTACGTTGACCAACAGATGGGGGTCAACGTAGGCGGTATTTTTGTTTTAGTCGCCAACGCCGCGAGCCTGTAGTGCTTCGCCCATCGCGCGCGCACGCCGGATGGAGCGAATTATGACCGGGGTGCCAAAGGCCAGCGGGGACATGCCGGCGCCGCGCGCCTTGCGGGCATCAAGCACCTCATAGACGGTTTCAAACATGAGCGGGATAAGGCGAATAGTCAATGCCATAGCAAGGCTGATGTTTTCTACCGGTACACCCAGTCGCTTGAGCGGGTGTAGTGATTCTTCTAATGACTCCATGATGGCGTCTACCGTGGAGGTAAGTGTCAGCAGGAAGGCGGCCAACATGGCGGCGAAAATATTGAGAAACATCACCGCTGCATAGTCGAAGTCCTTTGCCCACCATTGAAATCCTGCCAAGGGAACTAGGAAGAAAAGTGGTGGCCATATCTGGCTCCACGCAATACCAAGCGGAATCCGGGCACAAACATAGAGAAGTACCACGAAAATGACACCGCCTGCTGCCCACGGAAGAGATGTGAAGAAGATGCTGCTGACCACGATGAAGATTAAAAGGAATGTGATCTTCCAGCTGGGCTTCATTCGGTGAATGAAGCTTGTTCCATCAACGTAAACCGATAGTGGAAGATTTGTGCGTCGCTGCATGATATCTCCCCCTACAACGGTCGCTGGGACATGAGCTCTTGGTAGAACTTTATGACCTCTGCGGGCTTTCCGTCTGCGGCGATGCGATGATTATCGATGCAGATGACGCGATCAAAATCGCGCAGAAAATCCAGATCATGCGTCACTACAATCAATTGCTGTTCCAGGCTGGAAAATTCCCGTTTGATCCGGTCGCGGTTGCGCAGGTCCAGCAGGGTAGTAGGCTCATCTGCGATAATGAGTATCGGATCAATAACCATGACCGATGCCAGCGCGAGGAGCTGCTTTTGTCCGCCGGAAAGCGTGTGCGGTGAGCGCTCAGCAAACTCGGCGAGTCCAAAGCGCTCGAGGGCGGCATCTACCATGGCGGTGCGTTCGTGTTTGGGCAGTTTAAAGCGGCGTAGTGAAAATGCCACGTCATCGCGCACATTGGGCATGACAATTTGATTTTCGGCATCCGAAAAGACGAAACCAACCTTTTCGCGTACTCTTTTGCCCTGCTTGGCGACGTCCATGTGGTCCACCGTCACCGTTCCCTTACTGGGTTCCCCTAAGCCATTAATGAGCCTGGTTAAGGTAGATTTTCCGCCGCCGTTTTGGCCGATGATACCGATGCGCTGTTCAGTGAGTTTAAGGTTGATGTCCTCGAGAACCACGGTGTCATCAAAGGCCACTGTGACCGAGGAAAACTCGATAGTGGGCACTAGGAAGCCTTTCGTCCCATGAGATCTGGGAAGGCTGCATGGACACCGAGGGCGATGATGACGGCTACCACAAGCTTTCCTGCATCCACGGGAATGAAGGGCAGCTGAGCTGCGAAGGCCGGTCCAATCTCCAATCCGGAGCGGATCATGAGGCCAAAGGCGCCGCAAATGTATTGGATAGCAAGGCCGCACACGGCAGCGATGGCAAGTACTGCAGTCATGCCGGCCTTATTTTTGGGAGAGCGGTAGGCAATTGCTCCAGCAACCGCCGGCGACAGGACGTAGCCGATGATGTAGCCCGCAGTCGGGCCCGCCAGTGCACGCAGCGTAGTTCCGCCACCGGCTAGAACGGGTAGAGCAAGGCCCAGGAACAAGAAGAGGAGCCCCACATATCCGCCGCGTTTGCTGCCCAAGATCAAACCGGCGAGGATGAGCGCTGCGTTTTGTAGCACGATGGGCACGCCAGCGGAACCGACGGGGATCGAGACGAAGGCGAGGACGATGACGAGGGCGGTAAAGACGGCAACATAGGCAATGGTGGCTGCCAGAGAGTTCTTCTTCATTCTCAAGAGATTAGCACTGCATAAAACCTGCAGACAATCGAATGTTTTGAACATTGTTTAACGGGGAGTAGAAGGAGGGCAGTCGAGCTAGTGCGGTGGGTGGTCAAGTGAACCCTACTGGCCTGCTGGCGCGGCCTCTTGCGTGCTGAGTAGGATGGCGCGCATGAGATTGACTGAGTATCACCAGCTCATTGTGGATGAATTTGGAGAGTCCAAAGGTAAGTGGATTAGCCACTCTCATGTCTTGCCTGACCTAGGGGCGACGCCGGATGAACTTATCGAACGCGGCGTCGATCCACGAAAAGTTTGGCTGAGTCTGTGCGATGACTTCGATGTACCACAAGGGCGCAGGTTGGGGGTAGATTATCCAGGCAAATAGCACCATTTTGAGCAGAGTATCGGCGAGCCTGCTTTCGACATTCGAACAGATGTATGTAGAATAGCGGTTGTGTCGGTGCAGTCGTCTACAGTGGGATGGCGTTGACGGAGGGAACCATTTGTGTTCCGCGACAGTCTAATTATGCGTTAGTACATCGTCGTTAAAGATAAGGATGAAAAGTAATGGCAACCAAAAAGAAGTCGTCTTCTTCCGCAGCTAAGGGAGATGACCGCCAGAAGGCGCTCGATGCCGCCATGGCCATGATTGAGAAGGATTATGGCAAGGGCGCTGTTATGCGCTTGGGTGATGATAATCGTCCGCCCATTAAGGCCATTTCTTCGGGTAATACCGCAATCGATGTTGCCCTGGGTATTGGTGGTTTCCCACGAGGACGCATCGTGGAGATTTATGGACCAGAGTCTTCTGGTAAGACCACCGTCGCGCTGCACGCCATCGCATCTGCGCAAAAGGAGGGCGGCATTGCCGCCTTTATCGATGCCGAGCACGCCCTTGACCCACAGTATGCTCGCCTGCTTGGTGTAGATACTGATAACCTCTTGGTCTCCCAGCCTGATACCGGCGAACAGGCTTTGGAAATCGCTGATATGTTGGTGCGCTCTGGCGCTATTGACATCATCGTGGTCGACTCCGTGGCGGCTTTGACCCCGAAGGCGGAAATTGAAGGCGAGATGGGCGATAGCCACGTCGGCCTCCAGGCCCGCCTGATGTCACAGGCGCTGCGCAAGATGACCGGTGCTCTATACAACTCTGGTACCACCGCCATCTTCATTAACCAGCTGCGTGAAAAGATCGGCGTGATGTTCGGCTCACCAGAGACCACCACAGGCGGTAAGGCACTCAAGTTCTACTCTTCCGTGCGCTGCGATATTCGCCGCATCCAGACGTTGAAGGATGGACAAGATGCGATTGGTAACCGCACCAAGCTCAAAGTGGTAAAGAACAAGGTCTCCCCACCATTTAAGATTGCCGAATTCGACATCATGTATGGCGAAGGTATCTCCCGCGAATCTTCCATTATTGACCTTGGCGTCGAGAACGGATTTATCCGTAAATCTGGTTCCTGGTTTACCTATGAAGGAGATCAGCTGGGTCAAGGTAAGGAAAAGGCCCGTAACTTCCTGAAGGATAATCCGGACCTTGCCAATGAAATCGAGCAAAAGATCTTCCAAAAGCTTGGCATCGACGAGGCTACGGCCGAGGGTGAAGAGGCTGCCGCGATGGATGTTCCTGGCGCCGATGACCCATTGACCGATGAGTCCGTCGACCTCGTTCCAAACGTCGACTTTGACGACGACTAAAGTCGTTTCACCCTGCACCTGCGCTATCCACGTCCCACCTGAACCTGCATTATGAATCAGCCCGCCCCCGAAAAACTCGCTCAACTCCGTCAGGCCCTTGAGGCCTATGAGAGCGGTGCGGTAGGGGGCGGGCTTTTTGATCGGGAGGTAGAAGAAGCCAAGGCTAAAGTCCGCTCTCGTGCACTACGCCTTCTGGATCAGCGGTCTAGGTCCCGGAAGGAGCTTTATGACCGCTTATTAAAAGCGGAATTCGAGCCAGATCTGATTGAAGATGTGCTGGATGATCTAGCCCACGCGGGGTTGGTCGATGACGCCGCTTTTGCCCACGAATGGGTACGGCAGCGCCATAAGCGCCGCGGGAAATCTAGTTCGGCGCTTAATAGGGAATTGCGTGAGAAAGGCGTGAGCGAGGCCGACCGTGCTGAAGCCCTCGAGCAGATTAACCCTGCCGATGAAGAAGCCATGGTACGGACCCTTGCTCAAAAGAAGGCCCGCTCCATTAAAACCATTCCGTCGGATCGCAGGGAACGCGATAAGGCCTTACGGCGTATCGTGGGTGTTCTTGCGCGCCGTGGTTTCAATGAAGGGATGTCACTGCAGATTGCGATCGCAGCGCTTGAGGCGCGGTGCGCTGAATTACGCGCTGCGCAATGATTTGGCAGTGCGTAGGTCGTCTCCACGTAGCTAGCTCCGGCAGTTATGAGATGCCTAACTACATGGCTAAACTATGCCGACGTGGAGCAGACAATCGCAGATACCCGTACTTATGAAGTCCGAACCTTCGGCTGCCAGATGAATGTGCATGATTCCGAGCGCATCTCTGGCCTTTTGGAGGAGGCAGGCTACTCGGCCGCCGGTGAAGGTGTAGAGCCAGACCTTATCGTCTTTAATACCTGCGCCGTGCGTGAGAATGCCGATAAGCGGCTCTATGGCACCTTGGGCGCTTTGAAGAAAACCAAGGAAAACCACCCAGGCATGCAGATTGCCGTGGGTGGGTGCCTGGCGCAAAAGGACAAGGACACCGTCCTTGATAATGCCCCGTGGGTCGATGCCGTCTTTGGCACCCACAACATGGCGGCTCTTCCGACCCTGCTAGAGCGCGCTCGCCACAACGATGAAGCCCAAGTGGAGATTGTCGATTCCCTCGAGGCGTTCCCGTCCGTCTTGCCGGCCAAGCGTGAGTCTGCCTATGCCGGCTGGGTTTCTGTTTCTGTAGGCTGCAATAATACCTGCACCTTCTGCATCGTTCCTTCCCTGCGCGGTAAAGAAGAGGACCGTCGGCCGGGCGATATTTTGGCCGAAGTTCAAGCGCTGGTGGATCAGGGCGTATCTGAGGTCACCTTGCTGGGACAAAACGTTAATGCCTATGGCGTTAACTTCGCCGATCCGGAGATGCCGCGCGACCGCTTCGCTTTCTCTAAGCTGCTGCGCGAGGTAGGCAAGATCGAAGGCCTTGAGCGCCTGCGGTTTACCTCCCCGCACCCGGCGGAGTTTACTTCTGACGTTATCGACGCCATGGCGGAGACCCCGTCCGTGTGCCCGCAGTTGCACATGCCGCTGCAGTCCGGCTCCGACAAGGTTCTCAAGGACATGCGCCGTTCCTACCGCACGAAGAAATTCCTGCGGATTTTGGATGAGGTACGGGAGAAGATTCCGCACGCCGCGATTACCACGGATATCATCGTGGGCTTCCCAGGCGAGACCGAGGAAGACTTCCAAGACACGATGGAACTGGTGCGCCGCGCCCGCTTTGCCTCTGCCTTTACCTTCCAGTATTCGCCGCGCCCAGGCACCCCGGCCGCGGAAATGGAGGACCAGATTCCCAAGGACGTCGTCCAAGATCGCTTCGAGCGCCTCGTTGCTTTGCAAGATAGCATCCAGGCCGAGGAGAACAAGAAGCTCATCGGCACAGACGTTGAACTTTTGGTCCAGGCAGAGGGCGGTCGCAAGAACGATGAGACCCACCGCATGACTGGTCGCGCTCGTGATGGGCGCTTGGTGCACTTCACCCCGGTTGATTCTGACGGCGCGGACATCTCCACCGCGATTCGCCCGGGCGATGTGGTCCATACTCAGGTCACCGGTGCGGGTTCTTTCTTCTTGCTTGCCGACGCCGCCGTTACCTCCCACACCCGCACCAAGGCCGGCGACATGTCGGCCGCCGGTGAGACCCCGACGACGGCGCCCATCGGCGTGGGCCTGGGATTGCCGTCTATTGGAAAGCCAGCGGCCGCTGAATCCGGCGATTCTTGCGGTTGCTAAGAGGGGAGTAGGCTAGGGACCCATGACTGAGGAAACGCCCACCACCGCCGCCCAGAAAGCAGCTACCGCGGAGCGCCGCGCAGCACAGACAATGGACCTTGGCGGCCACAAAGTCACACTGTGCATCGCGGTGGTGGCTTATATCCTCTACCTGGTTTTGCCCTACGCCGGTCCCTCACACGGTTGGGAAGCGTTGACCTTCGGTACCACGTCCAGCGGAGTCAGAATATCCCTCATGGAAACCGTCTCCGCGTGGCTCGCTCTCCTTGGATTGGGCATCCTCACCCCGGTGACACTGTTCACCCGCCGAGCTACGCCTGGGCTTCTTGCCTGGATGCTGGTGACTGTGTCCTTCTTTGCCAACCTGTGGGGTTTCTGGTTCCGCGGGTCTACCGCTGACGGGGCATCGCTGGGAATGTGGGTAGGAATGCTGTCTACCTTCCTAGCATTTTTGGCCTATTGCTTAGTGGCGTTGCGCCGCAGCCCAGAGCAAAAGGCCGCCGAGGCTCAAGTGCGTGCCACCGCCGGACAGCTCGATGAGGTGGGCGAATTCCAACCTGCTATTAACGCGGCGCCGCGGCAGGAGCCAATTGTGGATAATCGCCGCAAGCAAGCCGCTGAGCGTCACCGCGCCCAACGCGGCGAGTAAAAAGCGCGCTGCCGCGCTTTTATCTGTGACGCCTGCGGCTCTAGTCTCGCAATCGCAACTCCCATGCACAAGAGCGGGAAAGCTCTCGGGCACCCAATCTACGGTAGATGGCATTCATCGCTTCGTCTTTGTCCGCCACGGAGCCGTAGCAGCGACGTACTTGTGGCCAATGGTGTGCAACGGCATGAAGCGCCGTGAGCTTGGCTAATTGCGCAAGTCCGCGGCGCCGGTGCGGACGATCGGTGACGGTCAAAGTCCACTCGGCTACCTCAGGATTCGCATCCTCGTGCCTGGCTACTTCTGCCAGCGCGAGGATTTTCCCTTCTTCGCTGGTGAGTGCGATAAGCAACGTATGCCCGCGGCGAGAACGCAGCCGGCTGTGGGCTTCGCGCAACCGCGTGCGAGTCCAGACGATGGGCTCCACCGTCAAATCCCCGGTCTCCGCGTCTTGGGACGCTAGGGAAAGCAGCCGCATGACCTCGTCGAGGTAGCCTTCTGGGATGTCGTAATCAGCCCACGCCTGCGAGGTGATTCCCGCTGGAAGGAGTGCCGCCACGGGGCTATCGGGGATGTCCATCACGAGTTGGTGTTCTGCATGCCGGTGCTTAAACCCCAGCTGGCGGTAGACGCTTCCCATGACATCGTAGTCTGGGTCCGTCCCCGGTGGATGCAGAAGACCGACGTGCGCAATGGTGCGGCCGAGCTTCCGGGCAAGCTCCAGCGCCTTTATGCCCATCCACTCGGCTACTTTCTGCCCTTCCTCCTCGAGTTCTTGCCCAGGGAGAGGCAGATCGCACAGCACGCATTCAATCTCGGCGGTTTCGCGCTCTTCCAAAAGCGGCAGGCTGAGGAGGATGAATCCGAGGTAGTCCAGCTCTGGGCTGGGCTCCACCGCAGGTATTAACGGCAGCCCAAGCTCAGAGACCTCGCCCAGGGTGGAGTCGCCGTCTACTACGGCAAAAAGGTAGGTCTGTGATTCGCTAGAACCTTGTAGCCGCTGCACCACGCGGCTAGGCGACGTTGATGCCGCGGCATCGCCGCTGGCTTCTTGGGCCGCAAGGTTGGCCCAAAAGACGAAGCTGCGAATACAATCCGCTGGTTCGCTGGGCCGTGCGTCTACGGGAGATGCGTGCGGCGGCCGCGGTGGACGCGCAATGTGGACGAGGTGCACTACTTATCGTTGACGGCGTTAGCGGCGGCGTCGGCAAAAGCCTGCCATTGCTCGGCCTGAGCGCGCAGATCAGCGGCTTTCTTTGCATTGCCCTTGGCTTCAGCCGCCTCGGCCTGAGACTTAAACTCATCGACCTTGGCCTGGAATTGTGCCACACGTGCCTGCGCCTCTGGGTCGGTGCGGCGCCATTCAGATTTTTCCGCATCGGTAACGCGCTGCTCCAGCGCCGCGATCTTGGACTCGTATTCGCGCACCTGCTTGCGGGGAACGAAGCCGATCTCTTCCCACTTTTCCTGCAACTCGCGCAGCTTGGCCTTAGCTCCCTCGATTCCCTTAGCAGGATCGATTTGACCGTCGTATTCCGCAATCAAGGCGTCTTTGGCCTTGGCATTTTCTGCGAACTCGCGGTCGCGCTCGTCATTGACGGCATTGCGAGCATTGAAGAACTTGTCCTGGGCGTCGCGGAAGCGGGCCCAGAGTTTATCGTCCACCTCGCGTGGAGCGCGGCCGGCGGCCTTCCATTCGGTCATCAAATCGCGGTAGGCGCGGGCGGTGGGACCCCAATCGGTAGAATCCTGGATGGCCTCGGCTCGCTCGACGAGCTCCTCTTTCTTTTTGCGGGCAACCGCACGGGCGCGGTCCAGCTCAGCAAAGTGGGAGCCGCGGCGGCGGTTGAAGGAATCGCGGGCGCGAGAGTAGCGCTTCCACAGGGCATCATCGGTCTTACGGTCGATACCCTTAATCTGCTTCCACTCCTCCAAGATGGCGCGGATGCGGTCGCCAGCGGCCTTCCACTCGGTGGAGTTTTCAGCAATTTCTTCTGCTTCAGCCGCCAGCTTTTCCTTGGCAGCGATTGCTTCTTCGCGGCGGCGTTCCTTATCGGCCTGTGCCTGCTCGCCGGCCTCTACCGAGTGTTCAATCACCGCGCTAAGGCGCCGATCCAAGGCAGCGATGTCTCCGATGACCGCAGCAGTAGGTAGGGTTTCGCGCAACTGCGCTGCGGTCTTTTTAATGCCGGCGGCCTCATCAGGATTGGCGCGTAGGCGAGCCTCGAGCAGCTCGATTTCGGTAGAGAGATCGTCATAACGCGCGCCGTAGTGCTTAAGGCCCTCCTCGGGGGTACCGGCTTTCCACTCGCCGATCTTGCGTTCGCCCTCTGGAGCAGAAACGAAGACGGAACCATCTGCGTCGACCCGGCCCCACTTGGCCGGGTCATTGTTGCGTGGGGCCTGAACGGGAACAGGCTTTGCAGTGGGGCGAGGGCCCTTCTTGGGCATGGAACCTGGGGTAGGGATGGGAGACATGACAAGCCCTCCTATGCATAGATCGCCGCGCGTCACGGCTGCCGGATAAAATCATTGGATACATTACCGCGAATATCTCGCGCGCGCCCAGATTCTATTTAATTACCTCCACTTGGGTAGATAGTATGGAGAAATAATGTTCAATCTCATGGTAATGCCAGCCTCACCGGCCCTAGCCGTGGAGCTTTCCGCTCATGACGCTGCCTCTCGTGCACTGCTTGCCGCTGCTCGCTCCCTTGCGGTGGAGGCTGCCGCGGCCGGTATCACAGCCGTGGACATCGTTGGCAGCCAAGACCAGCGCTGGTATACCGCCCATACCGGCAGTTTACAGGCCTGGGGAGCAGCCACGGACCTGGGCGGCGGCAATTTTTTGCCCGAGATAATGGCGCGCTACGTACTACACAGCGTGCCGCAGCTTAGCGTCCGCGGTAGTCGGGAGGCTATCGGCCAGCCGGATCCAGCGGCGCTGACCATCGTCGTGGCAGATGGCAGTGCAGGCCTAACCGAGCGCGCCCCCTTGGCGCTTGTTCCAGACGCCCAGGCGGCGCACGAGTGGTGCGAGGAGGTGCTGATGGGGGCGTCGGCAAGCAGGGCAGGTGAGTGGCTTTCCCAGCGCGGCGTCATAGAACCCGCACTGTGGGAGGAATTGGCGGGCTTGCGGCCAAAGAAAGCACAGCTATTGGCCACCGATGCCACCTTGGGCGTCGGCCGCTATGTCGCAGGATGGGAGGTCTAATGCACCCGATTGCAGTCTTTGGTCCCACCGCCTCCGGAAAATCTGCCTTAGGCTTGGCGCTTGCGCATGAACTAGACGGAGAGGTGGTCAACGTCGATTCCATGCAGTTATATCGCGGCATGGATATTGGCACCGCCAAGCTCACCCCGGCCGAGCGCGAGGGGATCCCGCACCATCAGCTCGATGTGTGGGAGGTGACCGAGACCGCTTCCGTGGCGCGCTACCAGCGCGATGCTATCGCGGACGTGGAAGACATCATGGCCCGCGGCAAAACACCCATTCTGGTCGGTGGCTCCATGCTCTATGCCCAAGCGCTTGTCGACGACTGGCAGTTCCCACCCACCGACCCTGCCGTGCGCGCCAAGTACGAGGCGCGGCGCGTAGAAATCGGCACGGACGCGTTACACGCAGAGCTGGCACAGGTGGATCCGGCCGCGGCCGCCATTATTGAAGATAAGGACCCACGCCGTACTGTCCGCGCGCTCGAGGTCATCGAACTAACCGGCAAGCCCTATAAAGCCAGCCAGCCGCCGAAGGATGCCCCGCCGCGGTGGGGAACCCGCCTCTTGGGGCTGCGCACCACCGCGGACTGGTTGAATCCGCGCATTGAACTGCGCACGCGCCAAATGTTTGAGCGTGGGCTTATCGAGGAAGTGGAGAATCTCCAAGGACAAGGCTTGGCAGCCGATTCCACCGCCGGCCGCGCCATCGGCTATGCCCAGGTATTTCAAGCCCAACGCGGCGAACTCACGTGGGATGAGGCGGTAGAGCGCACCATTACCGGGACGCGGCGGTATGTGCGCCGTCAGCGCTCCTGGTTCAACCGCGATAAGCGCATCACATGGCTGGATGCTGCGGGCGATACGGCCGCCCAGGCTTTGCGCGCGCTAGGGTAGGGAACATGAAATTTGCCAAGGGCCATGGAACTGAAAATGACTTCGTCATCGTAGAAGACCACGCGGCCGCCACGCCGCTTAGTCCCGAACGCGTAGCGGCGCTGTGCGATCGCCGCGCCGGTATCGGAGGCGATGGTTTGCTGCGCGTCGTGCGCGCCGATGCTTTGCTTGCAGCAGGTGAAATCGCCGAACTGGCCGAGGGCATTGCGCCCGATGACTGGTTCATGGACTACCGCAACGCCGATGGCTCCGTGGCCGAAATGTGCGGCAACGGCACCCGCGTATTCGCCCATTGGCTTCGCTCGCGCGGCCTGGTGGACGAAGATAAATTCACCATCGGCACTCGGGCGGGCGCCAAGCTCGTTAAGATGCACTCGTGTGATGCACACGCGGCCGAGGTCACGGTGGAGATGGGCCCGGCCGAAGTAATTGGCGTGTCCACTGCGTCTATGGCTGGTGAGAGTTACGCCGGTCTGGGCATAGACATGGGCAACCCTCATCTAGCGGCCGTGGTGCCGGGGCTGGACGCTAAGGGCCTTGCGGCAAAGACGCTGGAGCAACCCGTCCTCGATACGGCTTTCTTCCCGGCAGGCGTGAACGTTGAGCTTGTGACTCCACTGCGCGATGGCCACGTGCACATGCGTGTCTTCGAGCGCGGAGTAGGAGAGACTCGCTCCTGCGGCACCGGCACCGTAGCAGCAGCGACCGCCGCGCTTGCCGACGCTGCCGTTGACCACACCAGCACCCCCCACGGCACCGTGCATGTACACGTACCGGGCGGCGAAGTTATCGTCGATATTTACGAGGGCGGCTCGCGCTTGACCGGTCCTTCCGCGATCGTCGCTACCGGCGAGACCTCGCTGTAGACCGCCTCGTGTCTGGCTAGTGTTTAGGCGCTGCGCCCTTCGCCTTCCTCGAAGGCTTGCTCTTCAAGTTCTTGGCGGCGCAGCGCCCGATTTTCTACTTCGTTCTTTTCATACTTCGGCCCGAGCGCGAAGGCGGCACGGCGGGCAGACAACCACGTTTCTTTCAGTTCGCGGGCGCGCTCATCGGTGACCTTGAGCAAAGATTCCAGCTCGTTGGTGCTAATTTCTTCCGCATTAACGCGCAAGTTCAACCGACGCAGGAACCGCCGGGCGCCGGAAAGCTCGTAATGGAAGGCTTCGATGGTGGGGTCGGAACAATCCAAATCTAAAAGCGCCGGCCGGTAGAGCGTGCGGTCCGCGATCTTCTCGGCCGCCTCGGAGGACCGGAAGTCTTCGTACTCCGCCAAGACGTCCTCAACATCTTCGGCAGAGAGCCGAATAGAGCTGCGCAGCGCCGCCTGCTCCGAGGCATCCGGCCGTGCGTGGAGCATAAGCAGTGCCGCCGCGATAAGTAGTGCCGCGATGAAAACCCCGGGAAATTTTAGGGTTGCCACAACCGCCACTGATCCGACCAGGATCAGCGCGAGAACCAGCACCCGCCGGTTTCTCGCATTTTCAGGCAAGGGCATCCACACAGCTATTTCACCAGGCCTTTGTGTCCGTTCTAGTGGCCGCCGCAGCCGCAGCCACCGGAGCCACAACCGCAGCCAGCGCCATCGCCGCAACCGCCGCTGGGCAGCTCAATAGAAGCCGTAAGCATCGCGGTACCGGCCACGATAGAGTCCTTCGTCGGCAGCTCGCCGGCTCCCACTGGCAGGCAGAGGTCGAAGGGGAATAGGCCATCCATGACGAGGTGAGCGAATTTCTCCCCGGTCAGCTCGTTGGTGCGCCACTCAGATTCCATGACGCGCGCGGCAAAGGTAGCGGCAGGAGTCGGGACCTTGGCACCAGAGCCGGAGGAAATAACCTTGGCCCCCGCGGATTCGAAGAGCGCGGGGAACTCGCCTTCGGCCGCCTCATAGGCAGCGGCGGAATCGTAGGTGCGCACATCCAGCCCCATGGCGGTTAGGGAAATTTGCTGCCACTGCTGCAAGGGTTCGTCGGCAAGCAACGGCCCCTGCGCCAGGTTTGCGGTGACCTGGGCGGTGGTGGTGCCGAAAGGATCGATGATTTCCAGCAGGGCTAGGACATCGTTGACCATCTCCACGTGGGCAAAACCTTGCGTGACGGCATCGAAGCCGATGAAGGTGGCAAAAGGCTCTACCGCGAGGATATTAAGCTGCGCGCCCGACGGATCGGTGAACTGAATGAGCTGGCCACCGCGCACCTCACCGGTAACGGCTAAGCGGTCGCTGGCGATGGCCGCCTCGACCGCATCCTGCCAGCGCTCGAAATTGAGGCCAATGGCCTGCATCTCGGTATTCTGCTTCACCCCAGTGTCCTTAACGTTCATGCCCGCCATTGTATCGCCTTGTCCAGCCAGCTAAGAATCCGAAATTCCCGCTTTCGGCCGCAACATGCAAAAATGAAAGGTAGTATGACCGAATTTTCCCAGCATAATAACGACGAGCTCCTCGCCCGCGCTTTTCGCGATAACGACGCCCCGGCCACGCCGGAGGCGACGCCCACCACCGGTGACCTCGATCTGGCAGAGCGCAATGCCTTCCGCCGCGTTACCCGTGAGACCACCATCCGCGCCGAGGACACTACCGATGGCTACGAGGTGGAGTACCGAAAGCTGCGCCTCGAGCGAGTCATTTTGGTCGGCGTGTGGACCGAAGGCACCGTGGCCGAAGTGGAAGCCACCATGGACGAGCTGGCCGCGCTTACTGAAACCGCCGGCGCCGAAGTAGTGGAGATGATTTACCAAAAGCGCGATAAGCCGGACTCCGGCACCTACATCGGCTCTGGCAAGGTGAAGGAATTGCGCGATATCGTCGAGGCCACTGGTGCCGATACCGTGGTCTGCGATGGTGAGCTTAACCCCGGCCAGCTCACCGCACTCGAGCGTGCGCTTAACACCAAGGTCATTGACCGCACCATGCTCATCCTTGACATCTTTGCCCAGCATGCGAAATCAAAAGAGGGTAAGGCCCAAGTCTCATTGGCGCAGTTGGAATACCTGTATACGCATACCCGTGGTTGGGGTGGCAACCTCTCGCGCCAGGCAGGCGGCCGTGCCGGATCCAACGGCGGTGTGGGCCTGCGTGGTCCCGGTGAGACCAAGATTGAGACAGACCGTCGCCGTATCCGCACGGAGATGGCCCGCCTGCGCAAGGAACTGCGCGCCATGAAGACCGCACGTGAAGTCAAGCGTTCCAAGCGCCAACGCTCAACCATTGCGCAGATAGCTATTGCGGGCTATACCAATGCTGGAAAGTCCTCTCTCATTAACGCCATGACCGGCGCCGGGGTATTGGTGGAAGACGCGCTCTTTGCCACATTGGACCCCACCACTCGCCGTGCCACGCTTGCCGACGGCCGCCAGGTCGTCTTCACCGATACCGTCGGCTTCGTCCGCCACCTGCCTACGCAGCTGGTGGAGGCCTTTAAATCCACCCTGGAAGAGGTACTAGCCGCCGATATTATGTTGCACGTGGTCGATGGCTCAGACCCGTTCCCGCTCAAGCAGATTGAGGCGGTCAATCAGGTCATCTATGACATCGTCTCTGAGACAGGGGAGCAGGCCCCGCCCGAAATCATCGTGATCAATAAGATCGACCAGGCCGATCCGCTGGTGCTTGCTGAGCTGCGCCACGTCCTCGACTACGAGGACGTCGTCTACGTATCCGCGCGAACGGGCGAGGGAATCGACGAGCTTACCGCCCGCGTGGAGCTCTTCCTCAACTCCCGCGATAGTCACGTTAAGCTGCAGGTTCCCTTCACGCGCGGGGATGTGGTGGCACGCGTACACGCCGAGGGCACGGTGCGCCACGAGGAGTACACGGCCGAGGGCACGCTTGTCGACGTCCGCCTTCCCGCACCCACCGCCCGCGAACTCGCCGAATTCATCGTGGAGGAAGTTTCCTAAACCAGCCCGGGTGATCCATAATTAAGGCTCGTGAGCTTAAAAGGTTGGACCGTCCACGGAGACGGTAAAAAGATTGCCCCAGGCGCGGTGGTGGCGCCGGAAGAACGACTCAGCTGGGGCCGCACCATCGGCATCGGTATGCAGCACGTGGTGGCCATGTTCGGCGCCACGCTGCTAGTTCCCACCCTGACCGGATTCCCCGTCAACACGACGCTGCTTTTCTCCGGCCTGGGAACCATTTTGTTCCTACTTATTACCCGCAACCGGTTGCCGTCCTACCTCGGCTCCTCGTTCGCGTTCATCGCCCCGCTTTCTGCTTCGCAGCAGTACGGCATCGCCGCGCAGGCCGGCTCTATTTTGGTTACTGGCCTTGTCCTTGCCGCGGTGGGCGTCGCCGTAAAGTTCGCCGGGCGCCGCGTGTTGGACGCCGTCATGCCGCCGGCCGTAACCGGTGCGATTGTGGCGCTTATCGGCCTGAATTTGGCGCCGAATGCGGCCGAGAACTTCGCCTCTCAGCCGCTCGTGGCGGCGGTGACGCTGCTGGTAATCCTGCTGGCCACCGTCGCCGGCCGCGGCATGGTCTCGCGCCTGTCCATTCTCCTCGGCGTGGTCGTGGGCTGGATTTTCGCGGCTCTCACCGGCAACCTCGGCGATGACGCCGTCGCGGCCATTGATGCCGCCCCGTGGGTGGGCCTGCCGCAATTCCACGCACCTTCCTTCAACGTCTCCGCCATTGCCGTCGCGCTTCCCGTGCTGGTGGTCCTCATCGCGGAAAACGTCGGCCATGTCAAGGCCGTTTCCGAGATGACCAAGCGCGACTTGGATGACTTGGCCGGTGACGCTCTTATCGCCGATGGCCTCGCATCCACCCTCGCTGGCGGCTTCGGCGGCTCTGGCACCACGACCTATGCTGAAAATATTGGCGTGATGGCCGCTACCCGCGTCTATTCCACCGCCGCATACTGGGTAGCAGCCTTTACCGCCATCCTTCTGGCTTTCGTGCCGAAGTTTGGCGCGCTGATTTTCACCATTCCTACCGGCGTTCTCGGTGGGGCCTGCATCGTGCTTTACGGGCTCATCGGCATGTTGGGTGTGCGCATTTGGATGGACAATAAGGTCAATTTCAATAACCCGGTTAACCTGACCGCGGCCGCAGTGGCGCTCATCGCGGGCATCGGCAACCTGACTCTCAGCGTTGGTGGGGTTTCCCTGGAAGGCATCGCGTGGGGTTCAGTGGGCATTATCGTCGCCTATCCGATCATGAAGAAGCTATACGATTCCGTCGGCGAAGGCCACGCCGCCAAGTACTAATTTTTCTGCTGTGGATAATTGCCCGCCGCGCGCCCGCGGCGGGCTATGTTGTTGATGGGGCAACGCGGGTTATCCACACCGTTCCTGTGCCTGGCTCGCGTGGGCTTGCGCAGGCTGTTTAACTCAGCGGCATGACCGCATTGGACGCATACCTAAACGCCATGAGCGCCGGAATGGACATCGTCGCCGCCACTCAAGGGCTCAGTGATCGCGAGCTCATCGCGCAAGGTGCTTCCGACATTGCTGCGCGTGACCTGCTACGACTGTGCGATACTTACTTTGGCAAGTGCGGCTTCTCTGCCAAACAGCGAGCAGCGCGGCAGACTACTCATTCCCTCGACGTGTTGCTGCTCATTGAAAAATACGCCCTGCGCTTGCCGACGCAGCGAGATGCCTGGACCCTACGCTGCGAACTGTGTGCCTTTCGCGGCAGCGCTACAGCACTAGAAAAGCGTGCTCGGGCCTTGGTCCGCGAGCTGCGCCCGCGCCGCACACCGGAAAAAGGCGTGCGCATCACCCGCCGTTCCGGCGGCCCGTGGTCGCTGACCATTACTGGGGATTCAGCCGATGTAGCAGATATGCACGCCGCATTGGATGCCAATAAGCCGCTGGAATCTGCCAAAGATCTCTTTTTTGGGAAAGCGAATGCGGCACGCACCACGGTAACGACGCAGGTAGTGCTCACCCTCGATGAGCTCGACCGAATAGTCGACGGTGGGGGCGAGGAAATTACCCTGCAGCTGACCAATGGCGCTCAAATGACGGGAGCGGAGCTCGTGGCGCGGACACTAAGCGATCACGGCTATGTCACACTCGTCCACCCGCACGAGGGGCCGGTAAACCTCTATCGAACCTCGCGGCTAGCCAACGACAAGCAGCGACTGATGGCGGCTGCGCTAAACCCGGTGTGCCCGTGGGAGAGCTGTAATTTTCCCGCGGATGAATGCCAGGTCCACCACCTGAAGGCGTGGAAGCACGGCGGTGAGACTAACGCTGCGAACCTCGCGACTTGTTGTCCCTACCATAATGGAGTCAATGACGATGACCCCAATGCCCCGCCTCGCCGAGGACGGCTGGCCCGGGTAAACGGGCAGGTGAGCTGGGTGCCACCGTGGGGATAGCTGGCGTCGGCAAGCGAAAAGCTCCCCACCACACAGGCGGGGAGCTTTAAAGCGAACCGTTTTAGGGCTTAGGAAGCGTCGAGGTCCTTCTCGATGAGAGCAGCAATCTTTTCTACCGCTTCTTCGTTGTCGGAGGTAACAGTAACCTCATCGCCCTGTTCTGCGCCAAGAGCCATAATCATCAAAGAAGAGGCCGCATCGGTCTCATCTTCATCGTCATCGCCAACGAGGTTGAGGAAGATGTCTTCGTCGAACTCGCCAGCTGCGTCCGCGATAATGGAGGCGGGACGTGCGTGTAGGCCTACAGAGGAACCTACCTTTACAGTCTTGGAAGCCATGGAAAAGATCCTTTCTTATGGGGATTGTTGCAATCCAGTGTACGAGTGTTTGGTTTATGCCGCCACGTTCTGAGCAGCTTCTTCGACGGCTTTATTAGGCCAGAACTGCTTCATTGCCAGCACCGCTGCGGTCGAGACAACCACACCGGCCGCGATGGCGACAAGATAGCCCCAGAACGGGTCGATGGCGAAGAGGACGAACACACCGCCGTGTGGAGCTCGGGAGCCGACCGACAAGGCCATCGAAACCGCGCCTGTCACCGCGCCGCCGGCCATCATCGAAGGGATAACGCGGAAGGGGTCGGCCGCGGCGAACGGGATGGCACCCTCCGAGACGAAGGACAGGCCCAGCAACCAAGCGGACTTGCCGTTTTCCTGCTCGGCCGGAGTAAACAGCGACTTGCGGATGAACGTGGCCAGGGAGAGCGCAATCGGTGCAACCATGCCGGAGGCCATAACCGCGGCCATGATCTGCATGGAGGACTCGTCGCCGGTAGAAAGTCCGGCCGTAGCGAAGAGATAAGCCGCCTTATTGACGGGGCCGCCCAAATCGAAGCACATCATCAAGCCGAGGATGATTCCTAGGAGCACGGCCGAGGAACCGGACATCGACGAAAGCCAATTCTGCAGGCCATCCATGATGGCTGCCAGCGGTGCGCCCAGCAGTAGGTACATCGCAAGGCCGACGACGAGCGAGGTCAGTAGCGGGATGATGACAACTGGCATAAGCGAGCCCAGCCAGCGTGGTACCTTCCAATTGCCAATCCACAAAGCGACAAAGCCCGCCAGAAGACCAGTTACCAGGCCACCGATAAAACCAGCGCCTAGGGTAACCGCGATCGCGCCGCCCGCGAAGCCTGGGGCGATGCCTGGTCGGCCGGCGAGCGCGTAAGCGATATAACCGGAAAGAGCAGCAACGATAAAGCCCATCGCTGCTTGGCCAATGGCGAAAAGAACAGCGCCGAGATACAGCAAGAACCCGGAGCGCTCGAAATACATAAGTTCGCCGTCCACGGTTACGTCATGACCAGGAAGATTGCCTAGCGAAAAGTCCGTCGACAGTGCCTGCCAACCGTTTGCCATATCGGCGCCGCCAAAAAGGAAGCCAAGGGCAAGCAGAAGACCACCGGCCGCGACGAATGGAACCATATAGGATACGCCGGTCATGATGGCCTGCTGGATGCGCTTGCCCCAACCGAGAGACTTTCCCTCTTCTTCCGCATCGGCCCGGGTAGCGGTGCCGGATACCTTGTGCGCGTGGGGGTTTCGAGCGGCGGCGACGGCCTCGTCGAGCATGGTGCCAGGCTCATTGATAGCGCGCTTGACACCAGACTCAATTACCGGCTTGCCAGCGAATCGCTCCCGGTCGCGTACGCCAACGTCCGTGGCGAAGATGACCGCATCGGCCGCATCGATGGTGGCTTGGGAGACGGACTCATTATTCGACGAACCTTGCGTTTCTACGGTCAGCGCTACGTCATCGCGTTCGGCCGCGGTCTGTGTGAGGGCGTCGGCCGCCATGTAGGTGTGGGCGATGCCGGTAGGGCAGGCGGTGATGGCCACGATGCGTGTGACGTTGTCCGAAGAACCCGCGGTAGTTGCGGTCGCGGCCGAGGACGAGCCGTTGGAGGCGGCGGCGGAGCCTGTACCGGCGGTACCAGCGGCGGGGGCAGCCGACTCGGCGGCCGGTTTCTTCTTTGGCTTTTCTGCGTTGACTACTTCCAGGACAAGGCGAACGATTTCTTCCTTGGTGGGGGCGCTGCGCAGTGCCTCGAGGAAGTCTTTTCGGACAAGGGCGCGGGCTAGCTTGGACAAAATCTTTAGGTGAGCCTTGCCGCCACCGGCCGGAGCGGCGATGAGGAAGACCAACTGGGCGTCTCCATCAGGACCGGAGAAATCTACACCGCGGCCTAGGCGGGCGAATGCGAGGGTTGGTTCGGTGACAGCCTCGGAACGGCAGTGCGGGATGGCAACACCGCCGGGTACGCCGGTGCCGGCTTTAGCCTCGCGGTCGATGGCGGGTTGGGCCAATCCGGCGACGTCGGTGGCTCGGCCGGTGTCGTGGACTAGCGTGGCTAGGTTGGTAATGACGGAGTCAACACTGTCGCCAAAGTCGGCGTCAAGGGCGACAAGTTCCGTAGTAATGAGTTCGGAAGCCATTTTGGGGCGCTCCTTAGGCTAGCGAGTTAACGGTGGTATGAGCGATATCTATTTCTTCAGGACGAGGAAATTGCGTGCCTTGCTTGGATGCAGCCGCGGTCCCGTAGGCCACGGATCGGGCAAGGCTCGCGGCCGGAGATTTACCAGCGGTGCGGCCGAGAAGGTATCCGGCGAGCGCTGCGTCTCCAGCACCTACGGTGGATTTCACGGTGGCTGGAGGGGGAGTGGCGGCCCATGCTCCTTCAGCCGTAACCAGTACGGCACCGGCGCCACCGAGGGTGACGAGCACTTCTGCGATGCCTCGCTTGACGACGTCGCGTGCCGCGCTAACCACTCCCGAATAGTCACCGCGTGCAGCTTGTGCTTCCAGCTCGCGGCCGTCGGTGCCGGTGAGTTGGCCGAGCTCTAGACCATTGGGCTTTATAAGATCGGGTGCCGAAGACTCGAGATTTTTCCCGATGGCCAGCATCGGAGTATCGGAGGTATCTACCGCGATGCGGGCCTGTGGTGCGGCCGCACGGACAGCGGAAATGAGCTCGCAATACCAATCGGTGTCCACGCCGCGCGGCAAGGAACCTGCCAGCACCACCCAGTCGGCCGCGAGGGCGCGGGCGGTGAGGGTGGAGGTAATGGCTTGGGCATCGGCGTCGGAAAGCACGGGGCCTGGGCCGTTGACCTTGGTGGTGGTGCCGTCGGGCTCGGTGATGGTGGTGTTGACGCGAATGGAGCCGTCCATAGCAGTAGCCGAAGAAGGCAATCCGGCCGCGTGGATGAGATTCAGGAAGGAATCGGAGTCGTGGGACGGAAAAAGTGCCAGGGTTTGCTCGCCGGCTAGGTGCACGGCATGGGTGACGTTTACGCCCTTTCCGCCTGCAACCTGTGTGACCTCGCTGGCACGGTGGACATCGCCGGAAGTTAAAGGCTCACTGAGTACGAGGGTGGCGTCGATACTGGGATTGGGGGTCAGCGTGAGAATCAAGTCGTCCCTTTCGCAGGTTATATATTGGGGCCGAACGCCGCGGGAGAGAACCTTGGGGGATGGCCCGCCCTAAATGTTGATTCTTGTCCGAATGTGTCCGAAAGTCAACAGGAAAGCTGTGGTATACATTGCTTTTCTATCCGA
The DNA here is from genome assembly GCF_046717765.1 of Corynebacterium sp. LaCa117. Classification (NCBI taxonomy): domain Bacteria; kingdom Bacillati; phylum Actinomycetota; class Actinomycetes; order Mycobacteriales; family Corynebacteriaceae; genus Corynebacterium; species Corynebacterium sp. LaCa117. Next base: position 1,134,971 of record NZ_CP177102.1, read on the forward strand.
TTTGTGGTGTTCTGGAAGTCAATAACCGCTATCTTCGAAGGAAGTATGCTCATGGAAAACGCGTCTGAGTCCACAATCAAAGGCACCGGTGTCGTTGCCGGAGTCGCCTACGCCGAAGCCGTGTGGGTCCGCCCTCGCCCGGCCCTGCCTACCGAGGGAAGCATTGACCCAGAGCAAGCGAGTGAATCCGAGTACAACCGCTTTCTTGCGGCCGTAGATACGGTTGCTAATCGATTGGAGAAGCGCGCGGCAGCCGCAGAGGGCCAAGCGGCCGAGGTTCTCACTGCAACCGCCGGTATGGTCAAGGACCGTGGCTGGCACAAAACAGTGCGCAAGAATATCCGCACCGGTAGGAATGCGGAATTTGCCACTGTTGGCGCGACTGAAAAGTTTGTCACCATGTTCGAAGCCGCTGGTGGCGTGATGGCCGAGCGCACGACCGACTTGAAGGACGTACGCGACCGCGTCATCGCTGAGCTGCGTGGTGAGGATGAGCCAGGCCTCCCTTTGGTAGATGGCGAGGCCGTCTTGTTTGCAGATGATTTGGCCCCGGCCGATACTGCAACGCTAGATACCAAACACATTAAAGCCCTTGTTACCGAGCTCGGTGGCCCCACTAGCCATACGGCCATCATCGCGCGCCAATTGGACATTCCGTGCATCGTGGCGGTGGGCGCTTCACTTAGCGACATTGAAAGCGGCACGCTGGTATTTGTCGATGGCGCAGTAGGAACCGTGACTTGTGGTGCCGATGCGGAGACCTCCACCAAGGCCGTTGCTGAATACCGTGAGCGTGCAGCACGCGTTGCTCAGTGGCGCGGTCCTGCTAAGACCAAGGACGGTCACAGCGTGCAGCTGCTGGCAAATGTTGCTGATGGCAATGCCGCCCGCATCGCTTCGGAGTCTCAGGCAGAAGGCATCGGCCTGTATCGCACGGAGTTGTCCTTCCTTTCGGCCAGCGAAGAGCCCAGCGTGGAGGAACAAGCAAAGATCTACGGAAAGGTTTTCAAGGCCTTCCCCGAATCCAAGGTAGTTGTGCGCACATTGGACGCAGGCTCCGATAAGCCAATTTCTTATGCCACGCTAAGCTCTGAGGAAAACCCGGCATTGGGCGTTCGCGGTCTGCGTATCGCGCGCGATAATGAAGCTTTGCTGACCCGCCAGCTTGATGCAATTGCGCAGGCTGCCGAAGCCCGTGATGATAAAGCCTCTACGTGGGTGATGGCCCCCATGGTTGCCACTTCTACCGAAGCGCAGTGGTTTGCCAACTTGTGTCGTGAACGCGGCCTGACTGCTGGCGCCATGATTGAGGTTCCCGCCGCAGCGCTGATGGCGGACAAAATCATGCCGCACCTCGACTTCGTATCCATCGGCACCAATGACCTGACTCAGTACACGATGGCTGCAGACCGTCTGTCCCCGCAGTTGGCCTACCTGACCGACCCGTGGCAGCCGGCCGTGCTGCGACTTATCCAGCACACCTGCATTGTGGGCCAGGCCAATAACGTTGCGGTAGGCGTATGCGGAGAAGCAGCCGCCGACCCCATGTTGGCCTGCGTGCTTACGGGCTTGGGCGTGAATTCGCTGTCCGCAGCGTCTACTGCGGTAGCAGGCGTAGGCGCACAGTTGGCAGAAATTACCTTGGAACAGTGCCAACAGCTCGCGGAGGTGGCATTGGATGCGGAAAGCCCTGACGCCGCCCGTACTGCAGTGGTAGAAACCATGGCATCCTTCGCCTAGCTTGAGGCGAAGGAGCGGGGATTATTCGCTGGCGAGCACGACTTCAATTTCGTGCTCGCGCAGCGCCTCCACGAAGGAATCGGGGGCTGCGGCGTCAGTGATGACGACATCGATATCAGCGGCGGGAGCGAAGCTTACCAAGTAGTCATTGCCCAGCTTGCTGGAATCGCACATCACTACGACCTTGTGAGCATTGGTGACGAAGGCAGACTTGATGGCTGCTTCTTGGGGATCGGCCGTGGAAAGCCCGTGATCCAGGGTCAGGGCATTGGTTCCGATGAAGGCGACGTCGGCGCGCATGAGCGCTAGCGTGCGCAGGGCGGTGTCGCCGACGACGGCTTGGGTGATCGCGCGAACCGTGCCGCCAAGGAGCTGGACGTCCGGTACTCCGCTGCCTGCTAAGGACAAGGCGATGGGCAGACTATTGGAGACGATGTTGAACTGGCCTTGGGGGTATTGCTGTCCTATCAGCTCAGCAAATGCGTTAATCGTAGTGCCCGCGTCGAGGAAAATGCTGCCGCCGCCGTGGGGAAGAAAATCCAGCGCAGCTCGGGCGATGGCGGCTTTCGCACCGGAGGCGGAACGCTGTCGGGTGTCTAGGGTAAGTTCCGCAGTTTGAAAGGACTGGGATGCTACCGCGCCGCCATGCACGCGATGGACGACGCCCTCTCGATCCAGCACCGCTAGATCGCGTCGAATGGTTTCGGCCGTGACTTCGAAGCGCTCGGATAGCTCAGTGACGTTGACGCGACCTTCAACGGCGGTGAGAGACGCTATCTGGCGGCGCCGCTCTTCTGCGTACATTATTCCTCCTTGGACTTAAGCACACCGCAGGGAGTAGCGGGGGTAAAAATTCCCGGATTCTGTGGATAGGAAAGTCCCGCGATGTTGTTTTTCTTAGTCCATTGTCTCAAAAATCGGGAATAACCGGACTAAAGCAAAAATTTGCACAGCTATCGCCGCGCCGCGAAGTGTGAAATTAGCTGGTCAAGGCAAAAAGTGGGAAAGTGGGATTTTCGTCTCCTTTGCTTTCTGGGTCCAAAATGGCGCCAAAATGGGGGTGGCTGGCGGAGGGGCTATCTCAGTGTGAAATGCGCGCAAATAAGCCCCGCACGGCCTGGGGCGGCCGTTGCGGGGCGGAGTGATGCTGGGTGAGTGTTTAAAGTTTGCGGAACACGGATACAACCTTGCCCATAATTTCTGCATCATCGCCATTAATGGGCGAGTAAGCATCGTTGTGGGGAAGTAGCCATACGCCCGAGGAGTCGCGGTGGAATTCCTTAACCGTGGCCTCAGAACCGTCCAGCAGCGCTGCGACAAACTCGCCTTCCTCAGCAACGGACTGGGAGCGAATAATCACCCAGTCACCGTCGAGAATCCCTGCATCCTTCATTGAATCGCCGACTACCTGCAGCATATATAGGTCGCCGCTGCCGACAACCTCGTCAGGCATGGGGAAGTACGTGTCGACGTTTTCCTCAGCGGTAATGGGTGCTCCCGCAGCGATGCGACCGACCACAGGAATATAAGACACGGCGCCTGCGTCCTCGGGAACCTGCTGTTCGGGCTTAGCGGGCTTGCGGCCAGGCTTCTTGGTGCCTTCGTCTGTGTTGAGATGTCGAACATCTACGGCACGCGGCTTATTTGGGTCGCGCCGCAGAAATCCCTTTTCTTCCAATTGCTTCAGCTGATAGGCAACTGAGGATGTGGACTGCAGGCCTGCTGCATCGCCGATTTCGCGAATGCTTGGTGGGTAGCCACGCAGCATGACGGCGTCACTAATGACATTGAGGATTCGTCGTTGGCGGTCGGATAGGGATGCGTAATCGGTCTTCTCGGCAGACTTTTTTGGCTTGCGGCCCATTGCTGGCTCCTACGTAGGGTCGGGTGACTTCGTTGTCGGTCTATTAGTGGGCGGATTTAGAGTGCCACAAGTCATTTGTAGCACGAAAAGTACAGATGTTCGAGATTTGTGTCCACGGGTGGACAAGTATTCGAAGCAGTGCTATAAATCGAACGTACCAACTAAATCGAACATTATGGCGACTGTTTCAAATTAAGTGTCCAGTGGGATGCCTATGGTGAGTTCGGTCGTCGAAAGGAAAAACATGTCTCTACTTATTAATTCTCGAAATGACCTGGCAAAGCGTAATTCTGCAGACGCTCTAGTGGTTTCTCCCGCATCTGTATGGGACGTGGATCGATATGCCCCTCGCGCGGCGCGAGGGAGCGGTGATTCGCGGTATGTTCGAACTCTCCGCGTGGAAGATCGAACGACATATCGTTCGAATCGAGTGAAATCTGGCGGGGGCGACGGTCTTTCACAGAGAGCTCAACGTAGCGCGGTGAAGTCGAACACAGGTAACTACGTTTTAGGTGGCGTGTTTGGAATCGCGGTCTTTTTGGGCACTCTCCTAGGCGGATTGGCAGGGGCGGAAGGAAGTAGTGCACCGCAACCGCCGACCTCAGACATTCAACAGGTCGAGGCTGCTGTAGTGCATTAGTGAGGCGGTGGCCTTATGCTCGGTGGTTGGGCGGACTGTTGGGCGAGTAAACTACTGGGGTAACAACGTCAGTGAAAGGACCTCTGTGTATTGCCCCTTCTGCCATAATGAGCAATCCCGTGTCATTGACTCCCGCGTCGTTGATGCTGGAGCGTCGATTCGGCGCCGGCGTGAGTGTGCTTCGTGTAAGGGGCGTTTTACCACGGTCGAAAAGGCCGTGTTGTTGGTGGTCAAGCGGAACGGACTCGCGGAACCTTTTAGTCGAGATAAACTGATTCGCGGCGTACGGCGCGCCTGTCAGGGGCGAGATGTGGGTGACGATGCCCTGAAAAAACTGGCGCAAGAAGTGGAAGAGACCGTACGCGGGCATGGTTCCTCTCAGGTCAACGCGAATGAGATTGGCCTGGCCATCTTGGAACCGCTTCGCGATCTTGATGAGGTGGCCTATCTGCGCTTCGCCTCGGTCTACAAGTCCTTTGAAAGCGCTGATGATTTCGAATCTGAAATTCGTCTCATGCGTAGGCGCGACCGAGAGGATTTCTAGCGCAGTTTGTCAACGGCCTTCTGGATGCGGCGGAGCGACACGGCGTGAGCTGTGCCGAGGCGTTGGGCGAATAGTGAAACGCGAAGTTCCTCCACCATCCAGCGAATGTCCTTGACCTCGCGCGTCTTTTCGCGGCCAGGTGGTAGGCTGCGCAGCCGGTTGGCTAGGTAGGCCTTGGCGTTATCGACCTCGGCCTGGCGGTCTGCGTCGCGGTCAGGGTCAAGGTTCATGTCCTCCAAGCGAATGCGCATGGCTTGGATATAGCGCGGTAGATGACGCAGGTGGGACATGCCATGGATTGTGATGGCATTACGGGGTAGGAGGAACTCCAATTGCTCGCGCATGTCATCGATTGCCGCACCGTCCCAGTGGGCGAGTTCGGCTCGCAGGTTGGAATACTCGGCGAGTCCTGGGGCTATAGCCACCACCGCTTGACGCACACGGCCCGGAACCTGGGGCTTGATGGTGTCTTTGAGCTTCTGGAAAGCGGAAGGAGTGCGGACGGGTCCGCCGGCCTCTAGCATCAGATCGCGTATGGCAGCGACGCGGGCGTCGTTGACCAGGCCATCGGCGCCGCCGTGGGGATAGGAATCGACGGCGACGCGTTGTTGCAGCGGCAGGCCCTTGACCATTTGTGCAGTATTGACCGCAATGTCGCGCATAAGCAGGGTAAGGGTGGTGGTAACCATAGCGGCATCGGCTGCGGCCTTGGTGGGATGTACCTTGAGTTCAACGCCGTCCTTTGTGGCGACGAGGGCGGGGTAAGCCGTGACTTCGTGGCCGTCGACGGTGGTGGTAACCGTGTCATCGATGGCACCTAGAGTATCGTCGGTCCACTCGCTGACAGCGGTGGACTCAGCGGTGCGAGAGACGCGCGACACAGAGGATTTGATATGCCCGGCCTGGCGGCGGATAAGCGCCGCCAGGTCGCGGTCGGAGTCGACGATCTTGCCGCGCTTGTCGATGGCCCCGTAGTTCATCCTCAGGTGCATCGGCAGCTTGCCAGGCTGGAAATCGGTGGCGTTGATGCCTTGGCCGCCGAGTTCATGGAGGACGTCAGCAAGCTGCTGGGTGATGGTGCCTTCATAAGGGACGAGGCGGTCGATGGCGCGCTCAGCGAATTCGGGCGCGGGAACAACGGTGCGGCGCAGGGCCTTGGGCAGGCTGCGGATGAGTTCGGTTACGAGCTCGAGACGCAGGCCGGGTACGAGCCAATCGAAGCCTTCGGTATCGAAGCCGGCGAGCATGGGGATGGGTACCATCACGGTAACGCCATCGAGTGGATCGCCGGGTTCAAATTTATAGGTTAGTTCGTAGTCGATGGAACCCTTTCTCCAGTGGTCGGGGAAGGATTCTTCGGTGACCTCGTGGGAGTCATCGATGAGCTTTGTCGGATCGAAATCCAGCAATTCAGGGTTGCGACGGCGTTCTTTTTTCCACCACGAGTCGAAATGACGGCCGGTTGTTACCTTTGCTGGGATGCGCTGGTCATAAAAGTCGAAGAGGGTGTCTTCGTCTACGATGAGGCCGCGGCGGCGGGCTTTTTCTTCGTATGCGGCGGCGTCGTCAAGCGCTTGGGCATTGGTTTTGAAGAAGGCGTGGTGGGTATTCCAGTCGCCGGCAACGAGCGCGTTGCGGATGAACATATCGCGCGCGGCGGTGGGATCGACGCGGTGGTAGGGCACGGTGCGGTCGGCCACAATGGGTACACCGTAGAGTGTGGACTTCTGGTGAGCGATGGCGGCGGCGCGTTTGCGGGACCAGGTGGGCTCGGAATAGTTGTGCTTGAGCAGGTCTGCGCCCAGCTTTTCTACCCAGGCGGGATCGATGGTGGCGGCGTCGCGTGCCCAGAGGCGGGAAGTTTCCACCAGCTCGGCGGCCATGAGGAACTCCGGCGGCTTTTTGGCCAAGGCGGAGCCAGGAAATACCAGGAATCGGGTGTTGCGCGCGCCTTGGAATTCTTTGGAGTTGCCATCGCGGGCGCCGATATTGGATAGCAAGCCTGACAGGAGTGACATGTGGATATCATCGGCGCGGCGCTCGGTACCTTCCTGGTATGTCCAGCCCAGCTGCTTGGCGACGTCCTTGAGCTGGCGCACCAGGTCAAACCACTCGCGAATGCGCATGTAATGGAGAAACTCCTGCTTCATGCGTTTGCGGAATTTATTGCCGGATTGCTCGTTGCGGGTTTGTTTAATGTAGTCCCAGAGCTTAAGCATGGACAAGAAATCCGAGGACTTGTCCTTGAAGCGGGCGTGGGCTTGGTCGGCCTGGGCCTGGAAATCAAGGGGGCGTTCGCGAACGTCCTGGATGGTCATGGCGGCGACGATGACCATGACATCATCCAGGCATCCGTTGGTATTGGCCTCAATGAGCATGCGTGCCATACGCGGATCTAGCGGGATGCGCGCTAGGTCGCGGCCAGTGGCGGTCAGCGTGGGCTTATCCTGCTTGTCGTGGAGAGCGCCGAGCTCGTGCAGGAGGTTAAGGCCATCGCGGATGGCCTTGTGCTCGGGCGGTTGGATGAACGGGAATTGTTCGATGTCGCCTAGCTTGAGCGAGACCATCTGCAAGATGACGCTGGCGAGGTTGGTGCGCAGAATTTCTGGGTCGGTGAATTCGGGGCGGCTTTCAAAGTCCTGTTCGCTATAGAGGCGAATGGCGATGCCATCGGCAACGCGGCCGCAGCGGCCGGAGCGCTGGTTGGCGGAGGCCTGTGAGATGGGCTCGATAGGCAGGCGCTGGACTTTGGTGCGCGTGGAATAGCGCGAGATGCGGGCGGTGCCGGTATCAACCACATAGCGGATGCCGGGCACAGTAAGCGAGGTTTCTGCGATATTCGTGGCCAACACGATGCGGCGGCCACGGTGTTCGCTGAAAACGCGATGCTGTTCTTGATTAGATAAGCGGCCAAAAAGGGGAGTGACTTCGACGTTTTTCCACTTCTTGCCTTCGATGGCCTCCATGGCATCGCGGATATCGCGTTCGCCAGGGAAGAAACAAAGGATATCGCCGTCGCCTTCGTGCATCAGCTCTTCGATTGCCTCGGTCAAACCGTCGAGCGGGTCTTGGTCCACCACCTTTCCGCCGGCCTCAAACTCGAGGGGGCGGTAGCGGATTTCTACCGGGTAGGTGCGGCCGGAGACCTCGATGATGGGGGCAGGGTTTCCGTCGGCGTCGGCAAAATGGGCAGCGAAGCTTTCCGGATCGATGGTTGCGGAGGTAATGATGACCTTGAGATCGGGGCGCTTGGGCAAAAGACGCTTAAGGTAGCCCAATAAAAAGTCGATATTAAGTGAGCGTTCGTGAGCCTCATCGATGATGATGGTGTCGTACTTGTTGAGGAAGCGGTCACGCTGCATCTCCGCAAGTAGGATGCCATCGGTCATGAGCTTAACCGCGGTGGTCTCAGAGACGCGATCATCAAAGCGGATGGCGTAGCCGACGGATTCGCCAATCTTTTGGTCCAGTTCTGAGGCGATGCGTTCGGCCACGGTGCGCGCTGCAATGCGGCGTGGCTGGGTATGGCCGATAAATCCGCGGCGGCCGCGGCCCAGATCAAGACAGATTTTTGGGATCTGGGTGGTCTTACCGGAGCCGGTCTCGCCCGCAATGATGACTACTTGGTTGTCACGGATGGCTTCGGCAATATCGTCCTTACGGGCTGTGACGGGGAGGGCGTCTGGGTAGGAGATGGTGGGAACGGCGGCGTCGGTAAGTGCGACGCGCTCGGCGGCGGCCTGAATATCGGCGCCGATTTCTTGCAAGGCTTTGGGGGCGCGCGCCTTTTTCAAGCGGCGTCGGAAAGAGCGAGCTTCAGCGAGAGTGACATCGTCGAGTGCAGCGAAAAGTTCATCGCGGGAAGGGGTTTCATTCATAGTCATGACTAGGCACAGAGTCTACCTGTCCGCCAGAAATGAGGAAAAAGTTGTTAAAGTGGCAATACTTATTCATGCACTGATTGGCATTCCTTAAGGAGGAGCCCCGGTTATGACGAACCCGTATTCGGGCGGAAATGATGAGTTTCCGCGCTATGAACCCACAGATCACCCCGAAGACCAACCAAGCTATGGTCAGCTTCCGTCTTATGACGGCAGCCATGAAGAAAACAACCAAGGCTATGTAGGCTACCAAGCAGGCCAGCGCCCATATACCGGCAAAGTTTCCGCAGTAGACGCCGTTTCTTGGGCGTTTAGGGCCGTCTTTGGCAATTGGAAGCTGTGGATTTTGGGACCCCTAGCGCTTTTTGTTTTAAGTATCATTATTGCTGCCGTCGCAGGTGGCATCATTGGAGCGATCGCCTCCGACACGGGTCAGGCATCCATAGGAACTGCGGTCCCTCAGCTCATTTCGAGTGTCTTAAGCCTTGTATTGTCGCTGGTAATTATGCGCCTGGCGCTTTTCCAGATTGATGACTCTCGCACCGGTTGGGGCTACCTGTTTAAGGACGTGCGTTGGTGGCAGCCGCTGGTCATCATGCTTGTCATCGGGGTGGTGGCGAGCCTCATTGGATACGCTGCAATAGGTGGAACTTTTTACGGGTTGCTTGGTGACGCCGAGAATATGTCGGAGGACGAAGCAGTTGCGGCAGTATTAAGCGTCTTGGGAATTATGGGCGTAATTTTGTTGATTAGCTTCTTTATCCAACCACTCTTCTCGCTGATGCAATGGTTCGCTGCCGACGGCGATAGCGTTGGTGACGCTGTGAAGAAGGGCTTTCAGGCAGGTAAGAACAACTACGGCCAACTGTTGTTACTGGCAATTTTGAACTTTTTCATCGCCATCGGCGGATTCTTGCTTTTGGGTATCGGCCTCATCGTGGCTTATCCGGTTACGCTCTTGGCGCAGGCACATTTGTTCCGCCAGTGTGCTGGGCGCAATACGCTCCCGCAGGCATAGCTCGATAAAGACAAAGGCCACCGTTTCCTACGCGGAACGGTGGCCTTTGGCGTGTTGTGTGCAGCGCCGCGTTACTTGCGGGAGCGCTCAACCGCCCGGTTATAGGCAGAAGTGATGAGCTTGCCGAATTCAGTGAATTCTTCGCTACGGGCCGCGGAGGAGCGGAAGACGAGGCCGACTTCGCGTTCGGCGGTGACATCGGAGGCGAAGTGAGCTATGGCTACATCCTTACCGTGGCATTCGGTGGCTAGGGCGGATTCCGGGACGAGGGTGCAACCCAAGCCGCCCATGACCAGCTGCATGATGGTGGTAAGCGAAGAGGCGCGGGTGACGGAGTTGGTGGCCTCGGCCGGGTTGACGTCGGCGTGGCGGCAGAGATCGACGATTTGGTCGCGCAAGCAGTGGCCGTCGTCAAGTAGCAGCAAATCTAGGTCCTTGAGCTCGGAAAGCTGGACGTCCTCGCGGCCGGCGATGGGGTGATCGGGAGGGCAAACGATGGAGAATTTTTCCGTGTACAGCGGGCTGTCGACCATGCCGGTGGTTTCGGACGGAATGGCCATGATGGCGAGGTCCAAGTTGCCATTGCGCAGGCGGGTGATGAGGTGTTGGGTTTGCTCTTCTACAAAACGCGGCTCGAGATCCGGGTAGACCTCGGCGAGCATGGAGAGTAAGTCAGGCAGGATATATGGCGCAATTGTGGGGATAACGCCGATGGTGAGCGGGCCTGCGAGGGTGCCGTTGGCACCGCGTGCGTGGGCTAGGAAAGTATCGGCTGCCTCGAGGGTGGCTTTGGCATAGGGGAGAAGCTTTTCACCGGCCGAGGTGACAATGACCTTGCGGGTGGAACGCTCGATGAGCTGAAGGCCTAATCCCTGTTCGAGGGCTACGAGACCTTGGGAGAGCGAGGGTTGGGAGATTTCGAGCTTGGCGGCTGCGGTTCCGAAGTGCTTATTTTCCGCAATGGTGACGAAAGTGCGCAGCTGAGCAAGTGTAGGGCGATACTCTTTATTATGCATGCCTATCACTCTAACACTCACCTATAGGATTTGCTATTGACGCGAGCGAAAAAGATGGTATAACTGATCGTGTTGGGCCGGATACGGTCCGGCCCCGCTGCTTATAAACCAAGTGGCTGGAAACTTAGAGGAAGAGCCTTTAATAAAGGAGTTGAAGACTATGCCCATTTTGACTGTCGGCGAGAAGTTCCCAGAGTTCAACCTCACCGCCCTGACCGGTGGCGACCTGCATGACGTCAACGCTAACCAGCCGGAGGACTACTTCGAGCAGGTATCCCTGGACAAGTACGAGGGCAAGTGGAAGGTCGTCTTCTTCTACCCGAAGGACTTCACCTTCGTCTGCCCGACCGAGATCGCTGCCTTTGGCAAGCTGGACGAGGAGTTCCAGGACCGCGATACCCAGATCCTCGGCGGCTCCACCGATAACGAGTTCGCTCACTTCAACTGGCGCGCAACCCACCCGGAGCTGAAGGAAGTTCCTTTCCCGATGTTCTCTGACGTGCGCCACGACCTCATCCGCGCACTGGGCGTAGAAAACGCTGATGGTGTTGCTGACCGCGCTACCTTCATCATCGACCCGGATGGTGTTATCCAGTTCGTCTCCGTTACCCCGGATGCTGTCGGCCGCAATGTAGACGAGGTTCTGCGCGTGCTTGACGCTCTGCAGTCCGAAGAGGTCTGCGCTTGCAACTGGGAGAAGAACGACCCCACCAAGAATATCAACAAGATGGACGTCGTTCAGTCCGCGCTCTAAATCTCATTGAGATGCAGGTTAACCCCGCTTTCGTGGCGGGGTTTCCTTTTAAATCCAGCGCAGTAAATTCCTATCAAAACCTAAAAGGAGAAAAGCTATGTCTATTGATAATCTGAAGTCTGCACTGCCGGAGTACGCCAAGGACCAGAAGCTCAACCTCGGTGCGCTGACCCGTTCCAAGGACTTGGACGAAGAGCAGCTGTGGGGCTGCCTGCTGGCATCTGCTGCAGCAACCCGCAATGACACCGTGCTGGCAGAAATCGCTGAGGAAGCAAAAGAGCACCTCTCCGAGGAGGCTATCGAGGCAGCCTACGGCGCAGCCACCGTCATGGCGATGAATAACGTTGCTTACCGCGCCAAGGGCTGGTTGGGCGATGACTACGCACAGGTAAAGTTCGGCCTGCGCATGAACATCATCTCCAAGCCGGGCGTAGACAAGGCTAATTTCGAGCTGTGGAATACCGCAGTCTCCGCCATCAATGGCTGCGAGCACTGCCTGGGTGCTCACGCTCACGAGCTCAACGAGGCTGGTCTGAGCAAGGAGCAGGTCTGGGAGGCCGTCAAGGTCGCTGCCGTGGTTCAGGCTGTGGCACAGGCTGTCCAGATTGAGGCCGCACGCTAAAATAGCCGGCCTTTAGCCGCCCTCGCGCTTGCCGACGTCCCCCTCACTCGGGGCGTGGCAGCTAGGGCGGCTTTGTCGTTTTGGCTGGCTAGTACTCCACGCGCAGGTCCGACAGTCGGACTTCGCCAGCCTCATCGGAGGCATCGAGGTCTACCGTGGCGACGAACTGGTAGGCGTGGTCGCCGGCCGGGTCCTTAATGATCTGGCGCACGGACCACAAACGCGAGTCGGTATCGCCCAGGCGGAAGTACTCGGGACCGCGGGCCTCGGGGCCGGAATCGATATCGTTATATTCATCGAAATAGTCATCCAAGATGGCGCCGAAGTCCGGTACCTCGTCCAGGTAATCGAGCAGCTCCGCCAAGCGGTCTTCCTTTTCCAAAGCAAAGAGCTGCACCAGACGGAACATGTAATTGCGCACCATAATGGTAAAGGCGCGGCGATTGGCCGTAAGAGCGGTGGGGTCCTCCACGCCGAAGGCAAGCTCGCGGTCCACGGTGTCTTGGTCGATGGGGGAGTCTTCGCCGGCCATTTGCGCCCATTCGTCGACAAGCGAGGAATCCACCTGGCGGATAAGCTCACCCAGCCAGATGACGATGTCCTCGAGCTCCGGGGTGTTGTACTCATCGGGGATGGATTGTTTGAGGGTACGCCAGGCATCGGTCAAGTAACGCAAAATCACGCCCTCGGAGCGGGCTAAGCCGTAGGTGGCGACCAAATCCGAGAAGGTCATTGCATTTTCGAGCATGTCACGGACTACGGACTTGGGGCGCAACTCAAATTCCTTGACCCAGGCATTCGTCTCCGCAAAAGTATCGTAGGCCTGCTCCAAAAGCTCCTCGAGCGGTTTGGGCCAGGTGATATCCTCCACGATATTCATACGATCGGTGTAGTCCACTCCATCCGCCTTCAGCGCGGCAATTTCCTCGCCACGGCGCTGTTTCTGCTGGGCGATGAGCACCTGACGCGGGTCATCCAGGATGGACTCGAATACGGAAATAACGTCCAAGTTATAAGTGTCCGCCTCCGGATCCAGCAGCGAGAGCGCGGCTAGGGCGAATGGTCCCAGCGGTTGGTTAAGCGCGAAATCGCGGGGGAGTTCTCGCACCAAATGATAGGGTCGGCCGTAGATATCCAAGCCCTTGGTGGATTTTTGCACTACGCCAGAATCCACCAGCCCGCGGAAAAGGTCGAGGGCTGTGAGAATGTCCTTATTCTGCTTGCTGCGATTATCGTGATTGTCCCGCAGTAGATGGCGCATGTGTTCATAGCCATTGCCATGTCGTGCCAATACATTAAGCAGCATCGAGTTAGAGACGCGGAATTGAGACGTCAGCTGCTCAGGCTCAGCCTCAGTAAGGCGCGCAAAGGTCTTTTCGGACCACGAAACCTCGCCCTCTCGAGCGGACTTTTTCTTTAGCTTCTTCAAGCGCTTGGGGTCATCACCGATGCGGCGGCGTTCCTTAGCGTTTTCGATTTCATGCTCGGGGGCCTCGACCACCACGGTGCCCTCGGTGTCATAGCCGGCGCGGCCGGCACGCCCAGCAATCTGGTGAAATTCGCGCGATTTCAAAATGCGCTGGCGCTGGCCGTCGAACTTGGCCAGCCCAGTCATCAGTACGGTACGGATGGGCACGTTAATGCCCACGCCCAAGGTATCGGTGCCGCAGATAACCTTGAGCAGGCCCTTTTGTGCCAAGCGCTCTACTAGGCGGCGGTACTTGGGCAGCATACCCGCGTGGTGGATACCAATACCCTTGCGCAGCAACTTAGATAGATCCTTGCCAAAGGCAGTGGTGAAACGGAAGCCGCCGATTTCCTGGGCAATGGCCTCTTTTTCTTCTTTGGTGATTATCCCCGAAAGCGAGGTGAGAGCCTGGGCGCGCTCGGCGGCCTCGCGCTGGGAAAAGTGCACCACGTAGATGGGGGCCTTCCTATCGGCCAAGAGCTCTTCGATGGTCTCGTGTACCGCACTAAAGACATAGGAAAAATCCAGCGGCACGGGGCGCGTGGTACCAGCAACCAGGTCGGTAGCGCGGCCGGTACGACGGCTAAGGTCTTCTTCCAACCACGTGGTATCGCCCAGGGTGGCGGACATAAGCAAGAACTGCGCCTTGGACAGCTCTAGTAGCGGCACCTGCCAGGCCCAGCCGCGGTCCGGTTCGGAGTAGTAGTGGAACTCGTCCATCACCACCTGGTCGATATTGGCCTCGGCGCCATCGCGAAGCGCAATATTAGCCACAATCTCAGCCGTGGCGGCGATGATGGGGGCATTGCCGTTGACGGTGGCGTCACCAGTCATCATGCCCACATTTTCCGCGCCAAAGATATCGCAGAGGGCAAAGAACTTCTCACTTACTAGAGCCTTGATGGGCGCCGTATAAAAACTGCGCTGGCCACGGGCCAAGGCGATAAAGTGTGCGGCATTGGCCACCATGGACTTTCCGGAGCCAGTCGGGGTAGCGAGGATGACATTATCGCCGGCCAAGATCCCCAGCGAGGCCTCCTCCTGCGCTGGATACAAATTAATGCCCCGGCCGGTGGTCCACGAGGTAAAGGTATCCCAGATCGCCTCATCTACGAGGGACTCGGGCACTTCCGATAAATCTGGCAGCAGCTGAGATAAGTTCACCCCCACCACCTTAGCGGTGATGAGGGTGGGTTAGTTAGATATCGTCACCTAAGTCGCCATCGCCCTGAGCGGAATCTGGATCATCCTTGCCGTTATCGGCTTGAGAGCCCTCGCCATCGGCGGAATCTTCGCGGTCATCTATGTCAGAGTTAATGATCTGCTGGCTTTCTTCCTTATCCAAAGAAGCCAAGAAGGCTTGGAACTCCTCGCTGATTTCCTCGCCGGTAGGCACAGCTTCCTCGCCGGGCATGATAGCTTGCGGGTGTTCCTTGCGGTAGCGCTCCATATAGGCGTCATACTGCTGCTCGAGTTGCTGAACCACGCTTTCTATCTCATCCGAGCCACCAACTTGTTCTTCCAGTTGGTTTTCTACGCGGGAAATATCAGCCTCGATGCTGCCCAAAGGAATATTGAGGTGCGCAGCCCGAGCTACCGAATTCAATAACTGGAACGTGGCTTGCGGGTAGGGCGAAGCCGCAAGATAATGCGGCACGTGGACGGTATATCCGGCTACGGTGCGCTGCTTATCCGCCAGTGCCTTTTCCAGATACAGTGCAGCAGAGCCGGGGACCATCATGGTGGAATCCATCGACAACATATGCTCAGTCAGACGGGAGGAAGTGCCATGCGCCGTGACCACCGTGGGACGGGTGTGCGGAACTGGCATAGGTGCGGCATAGAGCATGATGGTGTCATTGATATTGAACTTTTCCACCAGCTTGACCACAGCAGTGGTAAAAGCCTCCCAGCGCATGTCGGGCTCTGGGCCAGACAGTAGTAGGAAGGTTTTGCCGGAATTATCGCGCAGGACCTTGATCCCCAAGTCCATCGATTCAATTTCTAGCGCCCGATCCTTATCGATGGTGACAGCTGGCCGGCGGGAGCGGTAATCAATCAGCTCATCAGAGTTAAACGAGGCCAGTTGGCGGCCTTCCAAAGCTGCCTTCAAATGGTCCGCACTAGCCTCGATGGCCTGGCCGGCGTCTGCATAGCCGTGCATGGCAACAATCATGGTGGGGCCTTGTCCGTCACCGGAATCATCCCTAATCGCCGGGGCTGGATACTCCAGCTCATACATGCGGCGATCTTCTTCGTGCATGTTGTGTTACCTCCTTGCTTTCTTACCAACCCCAACGCCGCAGGCGGGCTCAGTATTCCCGCGCGCACTGGGAGGTTAAATAACTGATTGTGCCCCAAATCGCCGCACATTGCCAGCGCAATCCCGGGCGGGGTGTGGACAAGCCGCTTGCCGACGCCCCGTCATCCCCGCCTATCCCCAGATTCTT
Source organism: Corynebacterium sp. LaCa117 (assembly GCF_046717765.1). Lineage (NCBI taxonomy): Bacteria > Bacillati > Actinomycetota > Actinomycetes > Mycobacteriales > Corynebacteriaceae > Corynebacterium > Corynebacterium sp. LaCa117. The sequence goes on from NZ_CP177102.1 coordinate 1,150,968, forward strand.
ACCACTTCTCAATGCTTGTCCTATACATGGTTGCGCGCGTGGCTGAAGCTGGGGCCATGAACATCTCAACACCAACTCAGCCCATTCGTACGCCCGGCGATATCCTCGCCAATATCCCAGGAATCCTCGGATTCTTCCCCTCCGAATCAGTCATCCTCATCTCCATCCAACCGAGCCCACGCGGATTCAGCATGGGGCCGGTAGCCCGCCTCAATCTGAACGATGTCCCTGCCGCCTTGCAAGAAGTGATGGATGCATTTCACTGCGGCAACCCCGAAAGCATCTTTGGTTTCGTTCTCTCTCAACGCCAAGAAGAAGATCTGTGGGATATCTTGCACTCCCTCTACCGCTTTCAGGATCGCTCTGGTGTGGGCATTGACGCCTGTTGGCTGGCCGAAGAGCTATCTACTGATACAGCCTACGACCTCATTTTTGGCCACGCGTCCGAGGACGGCGAGGGCCCGCTGCAGAATTGGATGGAAGGAACCATTCCCGCCATATCGACGAGCCACTCCATGCGTGCGTGCGTGAATAATGGCATGCTTCCTGAACTCAGCCGCAATGATTTGGTTCAGCGTTTTAAGGACCACAACCCATACTTTGGGAAAGAAGAAATTAGCGCGATGGAGCGATGCTGCAGAGAAATAGCCCGCCAGCTGCGCGCCGGGCGCGGTTACCAAACTTCAGATCCAGTGCAGGTGGTCAAGCGCCTTATCGCTGATGTCCGCTTCGTGCTCAGTGAGGTGGAATCGCTGGAGGAGACTTTGGAAAATGAGGAATTGCTGTGCGCAGCAGCGATGTGGATGTCTACCACGTGGACCCGTGACCTGGTCATCACAGAGCTGGTGTCTGCGCCGCGGGAAGCAGGGGACCTCCTCCTAGCGGTGGCACGTACATTCCAGGGGTCTATCCGCTATAACGCCCTAGCCTTATATGCAGCTAGCCAGGTATCCCATGAATTCGGAATTTATGCGGGTCCGGCGCTTTCTGTACTAGTAGAAGAGGCGCCCCATCATAATTTGGGGCGCCTCATAGCGCAGGGGTATCGCAGCGGCATGGGAAGGCGGTTGGTCACGAGCCTCTGCCATGGCTGTGAGTTAGCCCGCGAAGCGGCGGGGCTTGGCGCCGATGCCCCGCAAAGTAGCTTCGGAGGTTAGGCCCGCTTCGCTGAATGTGCCTTATCACCTAGTTGGCGGGTGAAATTCCATGCATCGGTAACGATCGTTTCCAGATCCGTGCGGGTGGGGTTCCATCCGAGCTCCCGCTTGATCTTCTCTGAGGAAGCGATGAGGGTGGCGGGGTCGCCTGCGCGGCGCGGAGCCACCTCAGCAGGAATGTCGTGGCCGGTGACCTTGCGGCACATCTCAATGACCTGCTTGACGGAGTAGCCATCACCAGAACCCAGGTTGTAAATGCGGTGACTACCAGATTCATTGGATTCGAGAGCAAGCACATGGGCATCGGCCAGATCACGGATATGGATATAGTCACGCACTGGGGTGCCGTCTGCGGTATCCCAGTCATCACCGAACATGAAGATCTTATCGCGGTGGCCCAAGGCCACCCGCAACACGATGGGGATGAGGTGGGTTTCTACCTCGCGGTTCTCACCGATGTTTCCGTAGGCTCCAGCCACATTGAAGTAGCGCAGGGAGGTCGCCCCCAATCCATAGGCGTGGGCGAAAGAGGTGATCATGTAGTCGATGGCAAGCTTGGTTGCACCATAGGGATTGGTGGGCTGGGTTGGCATATCCTCTGTAATCGGCACTTGGTCCGGCTCACCGTAGGTTGCAGCAGTGGAGGAAAAGACGAGATTTTTGACCTCGTTATCCCGCATGGCATTGAGCAGCGTCAGGGTAGTAACGACATTGTGCTGCCAATACTCATCGGGCTTTTCCACGGATTCGCCCACCAACGAGCGCGCCGCGAAGTGGATGACACCCTCGAAGCCACCTTCTCCCAGGACCTCGGAGGCCTTATCCGCCACGTCGCCCTCGACGACGCGGGCTGTTTCTGGAACGGCTTCGCGGTTTCCGGTGGAGAAATTGTCAATGATGGTTACATCATGGCCTTGTTCGACCAATACAGCGGCGCACACGCTGCCGACATAGCCGGCGCCACCGGTGACAAGAAGTTTCATGGTTATACCTCCACGCGCACTGCGTGCGCCAAGTCGTCGGAAAGCACGACGCTGCCGCCATCCGGTGTCGACAACGTAATCGTGCCGCTGTTATTGACTACCGATACCTTTGCTCCCACGCGGATTCCGGCAGCGGTGAGTTCCTGGAAGGTGCCATCATCAACCTGCAAAATCTCATTGACCTGGATGACGGTGGCGGAAACCTCCTCACCATTGGGGAGATCGACTGCGCGGGTGCCCTGGTCCGGCTGCGGAGCATCGAAGCCCAGTGCAGACAGCGCCGGGATAGGGTTGCCAAATGGTGACCGGGTTGGATCATCGAGAACCGCGACCATGCGCTTTTCTACTTCTTCGCTCATCACATGCTCCCAACGGCAGGCCTCGTCGTGAACTTTTGCGATGTCGAGCCCGAGGACGTCGGTAAGCAAACGCTCTGCCAAACGGTGCTTGCGCATGACTGCGGTAGCCAGGTCGCGGCCCTTGTCCGTGAGATCCAAACTGCGGTCGGTACGCACGTGCAAAAGTCCGTCGCGTTCCATGCGAGCTACAGTTTGAGAAACCGTAGGCCCAGACTGCTCCAAACGCTCCGCGATGCGGGCGCGAAGGGGAGTAATACCTTCTTCCTCTAGCTCGTAGATGGTGCGTAGATACATCTCCGTTGTATCAACTAGGTCCCTCACGTGGGCATACCTTTCTGTGTGAATACAGTTTCGCGGCTAATCTCCCGACCAAGGACGGGAAAGCGCTTTCTAGACTCTGCAGTCCAGATTAGCCTACCTAAGCCCTTGCTCGCCGCGTCGAACTAAGCAGCTGCCTTTCTAACGCCAAACCCCGAGCCCGTGGCAGTATTGTGCCGCATGGACTCGGGGAGGGGGACTGGGCGCGGAGCGCTGCCAGCCCAGATTAAAGAGCGTACTCGCGCAGGCGATCGGCGCGGTTGCCATCGCGCAGCTTTGCCATAACTTCGCGCTCAATTTGGCGTACACGTTCGCGCGAAAGACCGAAGCGGCGACCAATCTGATCCAAGGTGCGCGGAACACCATCATCGAGGCCGTAGCGCAGACGAATTACGTCCTGCTCGCGCTTTTCCAAGGTGTCAATCACTCCGCGAATATCGGAATGGCGCATGGAGGCTACGACCGCGGTTTCTGCATCGGTAGCTTCGGCGTCTTCAATGAAGTCACCCAAAGGAGCTTCTTCATCGGTACCTACCGGCATATCGAGAGAGACTGGGTCGCGCGACTGGCGCAGCAGCATCTCAATCTTGTTTTCATCGATGCCTGATTCCTCCGAAAGCTCTTCATTGGTAGCTTCACGGCCCAGGGATTGATACATCTCGCGCTTAATGCGGGACAGCTTGTTGACCTGTTCTACCAAGTGGACTGGGAGGCGAATGGTGCGAGACTGGTCAGCCATGCCGCGGGTAATTGCCTGGCGGATCCACCACGTAGCATAGGTGGAGAATTTAAAGCCCTTGGCGTAATCGAACTTTTCCATCGCGCGGATGAGGCCGAGGTTTCCCTCTTGGATTAGATCCAGCAATGGCATACCGCGGCCGGTGTAGCGCTTTGCCAGCGAGACCACGAGGCGCAGGTTGGCTTCAAGCAGGTGTGAGCGTGCCTTTTTGCCTTCGCGGGCGAGGATTTTAAGATCACGCTTTTCTGCACGGGTGAGCTTTTCAGCGTTATTGAGCTTGTACTCCGCGTACAGTCCAACTTCGATGGCCTGAGCGAGTTCTACCTCATCTTCCGCGCTGAGCAGTGCGGTCTTGCCAATGCCGTTGAGATAAACACGAACGAGGTCGGCAGAGGGGTTGTCGTTGGTTTGGTTGCGGCGAGATCCGCGATCTACTTCCTGTTCTTCATTAGTAGTGGCAGCTGAAGTGCCCTTGGCGGTGGTGGCAGATGTCTTCGTCATAGTGAAGCCTCCTGAATTTGTCGCCGGTTTCACAAAGTACAACGGAGTCTTTAGAGATTTAGTTCCCAATGTGGAAAGAATTGATAAAACGCGGCGTTCCCCGTGGTACGACTCCACCTTTTCGGGGGAGATGTGCCACGGAGAACGCCGCGCTCTGCGATGGGGCAAGTACGTAGAAGTACTATCCGCGTACCTGTACGAGATAGCGGTAGATGGTGGGTTCGGAAACACCTAGCCGCTCTGCTGCTGCGGCAATTCCTCCCTTAAGAAGGAAGAATCCCGCATCCTCCAAATCTGAGACCACCTCGAGGCGCTCCTCGCGCTGCATGCGAGGGGCAGGGGTGTTTTGGTTAGAAATGGCGGAATCCAACATCGAGTCCAGAAGGTGTTCCACGTTGGAACGCAAAGACTCGCTGACTCCTTCCTTATCCGCTTCTTCCTCTACCGGTTCCTTATCTGGAACTGGGTCTGGTACTGCAACGGGGCGGTTGGGTAACTCAGTTTCACCTGGGTAGCCGCCGAAAGCTTTTGACTTATCGAATGCGGGATCATCGGCCTTGCCGATGAGTGCTGCGGCCGCATCGCGAATGTGTACCAATTCGGATACATCAACATTGATGCACAGCATGCCGCGCATATGCCCGGAGTCGTCTCGGATGAAGTAGCTAGAGGAGCGGCAAATCTTGCCTTCCGCATTGACGGCGCGGTAGCCGGTCATCATGGGGATTGCTGCGGCATCGCCCTGTTTCATAAACCATAGAGCGAAGTCGGTCACCGGGCCGCCAAGTTGCCGGCCGGAGATGTGCCCATTGGCGATGGCCATGATGGATTTATCGGGAACGTCGAGATCGTGGAGCACGATTTCGGTGTTGGGGCCCATTGCCTTACCGAGGAATTCGACGAGGGGAATATACTGCTCGAGGAAGTTTTCTTCGGAGGCACTGCCGCTAGGAAAATTCATTAGCTGAAGCATGTCCTTTAATTCCTGTCAGGTTATAGCGAAGGTACCACACGGAAGCGACTCGGTGGAAGAAAGGGAATAGTCCGAAGAAAGCCGGGTGAACACTAGCGGCTTAGCGCTGTGCTCACCCGGCTCATCGCTTCATTACAGGGTGGTCTTTATCCACACACCGGGACTGGTGGGTGAACTGCTAGGGCCAGACCACCTTGTGAGGTCTCCCTGTACTTGGCATTCATATCCTTACCAGTCTTGTACATGGTCCAGATGACTTCGTCCAAAGAAACACACGGCTTGCTCTCACGCTCTAGCGCCATGCGAGCACTGGTGATGGAGTCGACCGCAGCAACGGCGTTACGCTCAATGCAGGGTACCTGAACCTGTCCGAGGACTGGGTCACAGGTCAAGCCAAGCTTGTGTTCCATGCCAATCTCAGCTGCGATGCATACCTGCTCTGGGGTAGCGCCCATGAGCTGGGCGAGTCCGCCGGCAGCCATGGAGCACGCCACACCAACTTCACCCTGGCAGCCGACCTCAGCGCCAGAGATGGAAGCGTTCATCTTGTACAGGGAAGCAATCTGGTTGCAGGCGAAGATGTAGTCAGCGAACATCTCCGTGGTAACTGGCTCGACAAACTTGTCGTAGTAAGCTAGGACTGCGGGGACGACACCACAGGCGCCGTTCGTAGGAGCGGTAACAACGCGGCCGCAGGCTGCATTCTCTTCGGAGATAGCCAGTGCAAACATGTTTACCCAGCTGAGGATGTTCAAACCATCATGCGGTTCGGACTGCTCAAGACGACGCTTAAGGGCAGCCGCGCGACGCGGAACGAGCAGGGAACCAGGCAGCGGACCATCGGTGGAGGAACCACGCTTGATGCCGGTGTACATGACATCGCGAACCTTGCGCAGGTGCTCATTGACCTCATCTTCAGAGCGCAGTGCCAATTCGTTGGCCAAGCCCAGCTCGGGGAGGGTCATATCGTTCTTTTCGCACAGTTCGAGCATTTCTGCAGCGCTGGCATATGGGAAGGGGATATCAACCTTGACGTCCTGCCGCTTTGCAAAGTCTTCCTGCTTGACGATGAAACCGCCGCCGACCGAGTAGTAGGTCTTGTGCAGGATGTTTTCTTCGCCGGCGAAGGCGATAAGACACATACCATTTTCGTGCATCGGGAGGTATTCGTCGTGGAAGAAGAAGCCGCCGTCCTTGGGGAATTCTACCTCGTGGGTGCCGCCCAGCATGAGCTTCTCGCTGCTGCGGACGTTCTTCATGAATTCGGAGATGCCGTCGATATCAACGGTCTCTGGCTCTTCACCGGCCAAGCCGAGGAGGATGGCCTTGTCGGTGGAGTGGCCGATACCCGTGAGGGAGAGGGAACCGTAGACATTTGCCTGCACTCGAGTGACCTTGTCAAAGAGGTGCTTTTCCTTGAGCTCGTCTACGAAAGCCTTGCCGGCCTTCATTGGCCCTAGGGTGTGTGAGCTTGAGGGGCCGATACCAATCTTGAACATATCGAAGATGCTGATGAACATTGTTCTTTCCTTGAATCCTCTGCGAATTTCTCGTCTACGGCGGTGCTTAGAAGGCGTGGACGATGGAGTAGATGATGGTTGCTAGGGCGACGAGGCCCATGAAGAAGACGAAGTAGTTGGAAGCCTTGCCCTTGTAGCGCTGGAGAGCAGGAACCTTGTGGATAGCGACCATCGGGATGATGAAGAGCATGATGGCAATCGTTGGACCACACAGGGTTTCAATCATGCCCAGGATGGACGGGTCAGCCCAAGCGACGAGCCAAGCGGTAACCAGCATGAAGATGAGGGTGATGGTGTCGAGCTTGTGAGCAGACTGTGCGTCATCCTTGCTTGCGTTCTTGCTGCCCTTGACGATGAGGCCTTCGAAGCCTTCGGCTGCGCCGAGGTAGTGGCCAAGGAAGGACTTAGCTACTGCAATCATGGCGATGATGGGCGCAATCCACTGGATAAGTGGGGTATCGAAGTGGTTGGCCAGGTAGGACAAGATGGTGATGTTTTGTTCCTTTGCCTCTGCCATATCAGCCGGGGAGAGGCTCAAGGCGCAAGAGAAGACGAAGAACATAACCACGACGACCATGAGGATCTCAGCGCGGAGCAGGGTCTTGCGGGACTTGGCTTCTGCGAACTTGCCGTAGGTCTGGCGGCGGTCAACGGCGAAGGAAGAAATCATCGGGGAGTGGTTGAAGGAGAAGACCATAACCGGAACCAAGAGCATCAGGGTAACGCCCATGCCGTGACCAGAAGCTTCGCGAGCAACGTTTAGGTCAAAGGAATCGAAGAGTGCGGTGTTCCACTTCGGGATGAGGTAAAGGGAAAGGAGAACCAGGATGCCGATGAACGGGTATACCAGGTAGGACATGACGTGAACTACGACGTCCTTGCCCATGCGGACAATCAAGATGAGTCCACCAACAAGCAAGAGAGAGGTTAGCCAGCGGTGCGGCGGGGTAACGCCGAGCTGGTGCTCCAGGAAGGAGTTGACCGTGTTGGTGATGGTGACTGAGTAAACCAGCAGGATGGGGTAGACCGACAGGAAGTACAGGATGTTCATGAGAACACCGGCCTTCTTGCCAAAGTGCTCTTCGACGACGTCCGTGAGGTCACCGTCTGGCTTGGAGCTGGACAGTACCAAGCGGGTCATTCCGCGGTGAGCCCAGTAGGTCATAGGCAGTGCTACGACCGTCATGATGAGCAGCGGGATGATACCGCCGATACCGGCGTTGATGGGGAGGAAGAGGACGCCTGCGCCGATGGCGGTGCCGAACAGGGAGAGCATCCATACGGTGTCTTCCTTATTCCACTTCGGTGCGCCCTTCTGGCCATCGAAGGGGGTGTCAATGCCAGGAGCCGGTGCGGCTGCCTTGGGGGTTTCGGGCATTTCTGCCCTGTTTTCTGGGTGCTGGGCTGAATTGCGCCGCTTGAGTGAGTGGGACATTTTCTTTCCTACATCTAGTTGGTCGGCCGAAGCGTTTGGGCTTCTGCAACCGTGACTGAGAAAAAGATTCTCATTCGACTTTGCGTTAGTAGGACCTTGAGAAAAGTTCTCTCATCCTGCTTGTCCAGCCCTTTTGCTTCGCTGTGCCTTCAGTATAGAACAGAGACTTGCAGGATGATAATAAATTATTGCACTACAAGTAGGGCATTTATCACTCTCGAAAAATTTGCAATCTGCCGTTCTTTATGGCTTGTTCCATATAATTTCACCGAGAGTGGCACCAGTCACAAATGCTCTGATAAAAGTCCTGCTTAATACGTTTTTAGGATCGTTGGGGTGGGAGAAGGGCGCGCAAATTACGTCTCAACTAAAACGGTGAAAGGGCCTTCATTTACAGAGGAGACGCGCATTTTAGCCCCGAATTGGCCTGTTTCTACTGACACGCCGCGTTCCATGAGGTGGTTGATAATCGTTGAAATAACCGGCTCAGCTTCCGGACCTGGCGCGGCATCCGCCCATGAAGGGCGTCGCCCCTTGGCAGTGCGACCATACAAGGTAAATTGGCTCACTATTAGTACCGGAGCTGCGGCATCGATCACCGAGACCTCGCCGTCAAGAATGCGCAGTTCTGCAATTTTGCGCGCCATTTTCTCTGCCCGAGGCTGCCAATCATCCATATCCTCGCGCGAGACACCGACGAGCGCGAGAAGACCGCCGGTATCGGGACAATCAATGGCCCCGACGGTCTCTCCATCGACGGTTACTGTGGCCTCTGAAACTTGAGTCAAAACTGCGCGCACCGCTTACTTCTCCTTATCTATCCAGTGGGTTGAAAATGCGGTATCAGCTAAGGTCCGTTGAACCGGTGTCCAAGAGGAGATCTGCTGGGATAAGCAGACCGTGGCGGACCATATCGATGACTGCAGGCAGGGCAGCGGCGGTGAGTTCTTCCTCATCGAATCCGTGCGCCGCCGCATACAGCCCAATTGTCTCTTCTAGGTTCAGCCCCTGTGGGTTGAGACCAGCGACAATCGCGGCAATGTGCTCATCTACCTCGTGGCTCCAACGCGGGCCGTCTGTGCGGGTTAAGCGCAAGGCGGCGCGGGTGAATCCCTGTCCCAAATCTTCATCTGGGGTGCTGATATCTTCGCGTGCCAAGCCGGGCCTTACTTGGAAGTGCTTTCCCTGCAGTTCTCCCGGCACAAGATCGCGCAGCCACGCCACACGGGCAAAGTATTCTTCCACTTCGGGGCCAAGCGGATCGCTGAAGGCCTGCGGCATCTCTTCGGCCAAGATATCTGCAGGCTCATCGTCACCGATGCGTTGAATAGCTACGAAACCAAAACCAATGCCGTTTACTTCGTGTTCCTGGAAATGTTCGAGCCAGGCGCGAGAGCGCTCTTGCCCCTCAGGCGAGCGAATATCGAGGGATTCATCTTCGAGCCAGGTCGACACATAAAGTGCGGGATCGGCAACGTCGCGCTGAATGATCCAGGCGGCGATCCCCTTATCCGGCAACCAGGAAGCAACGCGTTGCTGCCATGTTTCGCCACTGGTGTGTACCCACGCAGCCAGAAGGTGAGCGGTTCCGCCGGGCGTCAGGTGATCGGTGGCTTGAGAGACAACCAATTCACTGGCTCCGTCGAGGTTTAATCCGGAATCGCGGTAGACGTGGCCCACTTCGGGAAGGCCTACAACAAAAGGCGGGTTAGCCACTAGACGGTCAAAGCGGCGACCAGCTACGGGCTCAAACCATGACCCAGGGAGCAATTCCACTTTGTCGCCCTCACCAGCGGCCGCGATGGTGGCCGCAGCCAAATCCAAGGCACGTTCATGCACATCGGTCGCGGTGATTTTTTCTGCGCATTCGATTTGCCCCAGCAATTGGACACCCGAGCCGGTGCCCAGATCGAGAACGCTGCCGACTGGGCTTACTGGCGTGGACTGCAGCAAAGAGAGACTCGCCGCGCCTACTCCCAGCACATGGTCAGGGCCGGGTACGTGATCCACGAGGGAGGCATCGACGTCGGAGAAGATGAGCCGGTTAGCGCCCACGATGGTGTGGGGGCGGATGTCGAGGGCAATGTAGGCCATGCCGTGGGCGTCGGCAAGCGCAACGTTGGCATCCAGTAACTGGGTAGCCAGGCGCGCTCCTACGGCCTCACCCAAAAGCGTGGCAGGCAGGTGCTCGTGCAGGAGGAAAAAGCGGATCAACAAGTCCATCTGAGATTCGCTGTGCGCGGCTAGCGAAACAGGTGCCGGCTCGCCGCGGAATAGGGCTTCAGTAACCTCCGGCCCTAGGTACCCGGCCACGCCATCGGTGGTAAAGCCTGCGGCGGTAAAGACGTCCGCAAGTTCAGGGGCCAACGTGGCCAGTGCCGCAGCATCGAAATCGGGTCCAAAAGTAGTCGTCATGTGGGCAGGATTCCTTTACTCTTCTTCGTGGTCGATGATGTCGTGTTTAGCCTCAATCGGCCGCGCCGTGCCGCTGGAGACCTGTGGTGCGTGTGTCTGGCCATAAAGCTGCCGATTTATGGCTGGCTTGTACACATTCTTTTCGCGCTTATCCTTCTTTTCTCCTCGGCCGTTCCCAATTACCACCGCGATCCACGGGAGGGGAAAAGTCACGCCCACAACGACTGCGGCTAGCAGCCACCAATGCATATAGAGGAAAAGGCCGGCGATGAGCAAGGAAGGCACGCGCAAGAACTGAAAGATTCCGTACCGAATTTCGCGGCGCTTGCGGTCCTGGCCAGGCGTGAGCTTGGCATCTGTGATGAGGTAGCGCTCTTTTTTGCCAAACAACCTAAACTCGGCTCCCCTCGCGCGCGGTAGTCATCCCTCGATATGGGGAAAGAGGCGCAGTGGCTGGCGTGCATGAGGTGTCCATGTTCTCCAAGGGTAGACGCATGACTCGCAAAGTTCGATGCCGATGCGGCAAAATAGAGGGCGTGACTACGACTACGAAGACAATTGAACGGCCAGATATTCGTGAAGATACTTCGACGACGGATAATGACACGCCGAAGTTCTTCCATTACGTCAAAAAGGATCACATCCTCGATTCCGCGGTCAACGGGAAGTATGTCGTTGCCCTATGCGGCGAGACCTTCCCGGTGACCAAGCAGGCAAAGCCGGGTTCTCCGGTATGCCCCGATTGTGAGCGTGTGTATAAGGGTCTGCGCCGCAAGTGAGGACTTTTAAAAAGACTAACCTTCGCGCCTGGCAGCAATCCGCCCTTGATAAATTCCTCGCCACTAAGCCGCAGGATTTTATGGCGGTGGCGACTCCGGGCGCCGGCAAAACTACTTTCGCGCTGCGCATCGCAACCGAGCTCATGGAAGACCGCACGGTCGAGCGCGTTATCGTGGTGGTGCCTACCGAACACCTCAAGACCCAGTGGTCCAGCGCTGCCGCGCGAGTAGGTTTGGCGTTGGATCCTGCGTTTAGCAATTCCTCTGCTGTCAATCCCTCGATGGATGGCATTGTGGTGACCTATGCGCAAGTAGGAATGCACCCCTTCAAGCACCGCGCGGTGGCCTCAGCCCGGCGCACTTTGGTGATCCTGGATGAGATTCACCACGCCGGTGATGCCAAGAGCTGGGGTGATGGTGTCAAGGAGGCCTACGATGACGTTAACCATCGCTTGGCGCTGACGGGTACGCCGTTTCGTTCCGATGACTCGCCCATCCCCTTTGTTCAGTATGTAGACGATGGGGAGGGACACAAGGTCTCTCGCTCGGACCATACCTATGGCTATGGCGATGCGCTTGCCGACGGCGTCGTGCGCCCCGTTGTCTTCCTCTCTTACTCCGGCGAGGCCCGCTGGCGGGATTCGGCTGGCGAGGAACATGCCGCGCGCTTGGGTGACATTATGAATGCGGAGCAAACCGCCCGTGCGTGGCGCACCGCGTTGGACCCCAAGGGCGAATGGATCCCTGCAGTGCTGCAGGCAGCGCATACCCGGCTCATGCAAATGCGGCGCAATATGCCGGATGCCGGTGGCCTCGTGTTGGCATCGGATACGACGACCGCACGCGCGTACGCCAAGATCCTCAAACAGCTGTCCAATACTCCGGTGTCGGTGATTTTGTCTGATGATCCCGGCTCCTCTGATCGCATTCAGGAGTTTTCTGAGTCCACCGATGAGTGGATGGTGGCTGTGCGCATGGTGTCCGAGGGAGTGGACGTCCCGCGCCTAGCAGTGGGCGTGTATGCGACATCCGCATCGACCCCACTATTTTTCGCCCAGGCCATTGGCCGTTTCGTGCGCTCGCGCATGCCGGGTGAGACGGCGTCCGTTTTCCTTCCCTCGGTGCCTGTTTTGCTGGGCTTGGCCGAAAATATGGAAAAGTCCCGCGATCACGTTTTGGGTGAGGAAAAGCCGGACAAGGAGGGCTGGGACGATGAGCTGCTAGAGCAAGCGAATCAGAAGAAGACCGAACCGGACATGCTGGAGAAGTCTTATGAGTCGCTTGGTGCCGAGGCAGAGTTCTCGGGCCTGCTTTATAACGGTTCTCAGTTCAACACTGGGGACATGACCACGGATGAAGAAGCCGATTTCCTTGGTATTCCTGGGTTGCTCGATGCGGACCAAGTCAAGGATCTGCTGCGCAAGAAGCAATCTGAGGAAATGGACCGCCGCGAGGCGGAGGAAAAGGCGCGGCGCGCGGCTGAGGCCGAGGAGGCTCACCGTCGCAAGCTCTATGGCATGGACTATGCCCCTGCCTCGCGGAAGAAGGCTGTGGAAGCTGAGTCAAGCGATACCGGAGTCGTCGATGAGCTAGGCCAGCTGCGCAAGGAGCTCAACACGGTGGTTTCTATCGCTGCCCAGCGCTCTGGCCGCCCGCACGGTGCGATTCACACCGAGGTCCGCAAGGCCTGCGGTGGACCGCCCACCGCGCTGTGCAACGCTGAGCAGCTACGCGAGCGCATCGAATACCTGCGCAAGTGGTAGTTTGGCCACAATCGCCTGAGGGCAGCTACGCAAAAGCCCGCACCAGAAAGGTGCGGGCTTTGTTCTCGTCCACGTAGAACGATTAGTCGAGATAATCGCGCAATACCTGGGAGCGAGAGGGGTGGCGCAGCTTCGACATGGTCTTGGATTCGATCTGGCGAATACGCTCGCGGGTAACGCCGTAGACTTGGCCGATTTCGTCTAAAGTGCGCGGCATGCCATCGGTCAAGCCGAAGCGCAGGCGCACCACGCCGGCTTCGCGCTCGGAGAGGGTGGTCAGCACGTCTTGGAGCTGATCCTGCAGCAAAGTGAAGGAGACAGCGTCGACCGCAATAACGGCTTCGGAGTCCTCGATGAAGTCACCCAACTGGGAGTCGCCTTCGTCGCCAATGGTCTGATCCAAAGAAATGGGCTCGCGGGCGTACTGCTGGATTTCGAGCACCTTTTCCTCAGTGATATCCATCTCCTTTGCCAGCTCCTGCGGGGTAGGCTCGCGGCCCAAGTCCTGCAGCAACTCGCGCTGGATACGGCCCAGCTTGTTGATGACTTCCACCATGTGGACCGGGATGCGGATGGTACGGGCCTGATCAGCCATGGCGCGGGTAATAGCCTGGCGGATCCACCACGTGGCGTAAGTAGAGAACTTATAGCCCTTGGTGTAGTCGAACTTCTCCACAGCGCGGATAAGTCCCAAGTTGCCTTCTTGGATGAGGTCCAAGAAAGCCATGCCGCGGCCGGTGTAGCGCTTTGCCAAGGAAACCACCAGACGCAGGTTCGCCTCCAACAGGTGGTTTTTGGCCTTGCGGCCATCGCGAGCGATGCTGCGCAGGTCGCGCTTTTCCATGGGGGAGAGCTTAGCGGCCTTATCGCCTTCGGCGCGGGCCTTTTCCATCTCATCCATGCGGTGCTGTGCGTAAAGACCAGCCTCGATACGCTTGGCCAAGGAAACCTCTTGCTCGGCGTTGAGCAGGGCCACCTTACCAATCTGCTTGAGGTAGGCACGAACGGAGTCAGCAGAGGCAGTCAGCTGCGCATCCTTGCGTGCCTGGCGTAGTGCAGCGGATTCTTCCTCGTCCCAGACGGAGGAGGAGTCCTCTTCTTCGTCATCGTCCTCATCGTCTTCGTCCAAGTCCTCTTCGAGGTCATCGTCCTCGAGGTCTTCACCGCCTGCGAAGTCGTCGTCTTCCTCGATGTCCGCATTGGTGGGATCGAAGTCGACGTCTTCGTCGTGCTCGTCCTCGTCGAGCTCTTCTTCTACCTCCGGCTGTGCTTGCTTTTCGGACTCAGCGGGGGATTCCTGCTTCTTCGCCGCGGACTTGCGGACCGTCTTCTTCGTGGCCTTCTTAGCAGACTTTTTAGTGGTCTTCTTGGCCGACTTCTTAGCGGTCTTTTTCGCAGTCTTTTTGGCTGTTTTCTTAGCGGTCTTCTTGGCCGTCTTTTTAGCCGTCTTCTTCGCGGTTTTCTTTGCCGTCTTCTTGGCGGTCTTCTTTGCAGGAGTAGATGCCCCGGCGGCGTTTTCGCCCTCGCCGAGTGCCTGGTCTGAAGATTCAGTGGCTGCCACGTACGCCCTTTCGACTTACTTCTTGATTAAAACAGCTCAGTGCGCCCTAGCTGGGCGCTCGTCCATCACTGTGATGTTAACGCGTTGTGGCCTTATGCAGGCCAGACACGCCTTAGAGCTATTTAACTTAGGATCGACCGCCCAGTATAGAGGATCTTTCTCCTCTGCCGGTGGATAGGGTCACCAGCAGTGCATAAATTTTATGGTTTCAAGCCCTCTACCGCCGCCATTGCGGCACCAACAATCCCTGCACGATTGCGCAATTGTGCAGGCATGACGGGGGTGGCAATGTCAAGGTGCGGGCCCCACTTTTCAAACTTGCGCGAGATACCACCCCCAATGAGGAAAGCCTGCGGGTTAAAAAGCTTTTCATACTCCGCAAGGACCTTATTTAACCGCTTAGCCCAGTGCTTGTACTTGAGCCCTTCGCGGTCCTTGACGGCCGACGATGCAATCTTTTCGGCTTCATCATCACCCACCAGCATGTGCCCTAGCTCGGTATTGGGGAAGAGCTGACCATTCAAGAAGAAGGCCGAACCGATGCCGGTGCCCAAAGTCAAAAAGATTACGGAACCCTGCTTGGCGATGTCCTCTCCGTAGGCAACCTCGGCTAGTCCCGCCGCGTCGGCGTCGTTAAGCACAGCAAAATCCGCATCCAAGTAATCAGCGAATAGCTCTGTCGCATTAATGCCAATCCACTCCTTGGAAATATTCGCTGCCGTTTCTACCTCTTGGTTGCGGACAACGGAAGGCAGGGTAATGCCTACTGGGTCTTCCCACTGCTTTTCCTGGATGATTTGGGCTACCACCTTGGCAACATCGTGCGGAGTCGATGGCTGCGGCGTGGCGATTTTCATACGCTCGCCCACGAATTCGCCGGTGGCAAGGTCCACCTCTGCGCCCTTAATGCCCGAACCGCCGACATCGACGCCAAAAGAATGTCCAGAAAGAGAAGTCATGCCCGACAGTGTAGAAGAAGGCACAATAGTTGGCATGACTGAGCACATCGATTTTCTCCAGTTGCGGGATTTTGCCGTCTTTACCGCCACGCGAGCGGCCGAACTAGTTGCCGCCCGGCGCGCAGAGCTTGTCGCCGGTGACGGCATCGCGGCACATACCAGCACCAAGTCCAGTGATGTGGATCCGGTAACTGAGGTCGACACCGCCACAGAGGAATTCATTGCCACCACCATTCGTACCCAACGCCCAGGGGATGGAATCTTTGGGGAAGAAGGCGCCAATGTGGAATCCACCAGCGGTGTTACCTGGATAGTGGATCCGATTGATGGCACCGTAAATTTCCTCTATGGGGTGCCGGATTTTGCAGTTTCTATCGGTGCGGAATATCAGGGGCGCCTAGTAGCTGGCGCGGTGGTCAACGTGGCCCGCGGGCGCACTTATGCAGCCGCGGCCGGTCAGGGCGCCACGGTCACCGGCCCGGACGGGAAGGTACACCCATTGCAGTGCGCCCACACCAAAAATCCCGCGTTGGCATTGGTAGCCACTGGCTTCGGATACGATGCCCAACGGAGAGCAGCGCAAGCCGAGCTGCTCACCAAGCTCTTGCCCCAGGTACGAGATATTCGCCGCATCGGTGCTGCCGCGCTGGATTTATGCCGCGTAGCTGAGGGCACGGTTGATGCCTACTTTGAGCACGGCATCAATGCTTGGGATTTTGCCGCCGGGGCAATTATTGCCCGCGAAGCAGGCGCGGTGGTGCACCATCCAGGCTTTGAGAAGGGGTCCGCTCAGGGCGAACTTACCTGGGCCGCGGGGGCAGATTTGGCCCCCGCCTTTGAGGAACTTTTGGCAGCACACAACGCCACAGGCGCGTTGCGGGGGTAATAGTTTTCCACGCTGACGGTCGGTGAGATGACATCTAGCCATTTGTGCTTTACTATGCGCGATCGATAATTACCCATTCCTTAAAGCAATTTGACCATTAGGGGCGTGCATTATGGCCACCGATTATGACGCACCGCGCCGGCGCGCGGAAGATGAACTCGAAACTGACTCCCTAGAGGGGCTCAAAGCCGCTGAAAGCGACAACAACGGCATGGACGATGACGGAGAAATCGTCGAATCGTTCCAGCCGCCAACAGTTGACCTTACCGGTGAGGAGCTCAATGTTGAGGTAGTTCCCCGCCAAGAAGACGAGTTTACTTGCGGCTCTTGTTTCCTAGTGCAGTCCAATAAGCGCTATTCCCACGATGAGGATGGTCAGCCTATCTGTAAGGACTGTGCTTAAAGGAAAAATCGCAGCAGTAAAGAAACCCCGCACACGGCAACTTGCTTAAAGCCGAGTGCGGGGTTTGGTGTTGTGGCCGCCTCGAATCTGCCGGTTCGAGGATGCCTACAAAGTCTTTAAAATTTAGTGCTGTTCCGGCAGGAAGGCATGGAGTAAAGCTTCTGGGTCCTTCGAAGCGATGAGCCAATAAGGGGTATCGTCCTCAGGATCATTGAGTACCATCATGGCGTGCTCATCCACCCAAGCGTGGGAGACCAAGAACGCCGCGGGATCGAATTGCGGGCCTAGCGCATTACGCCGTGCAGATTTAGGAACCGTGATAGACCGCGAGACCACGTCGTTGGGTAGTTGGGCGTCTTTGACTGAGAGCCAACGCGTTCCGTCTGGGTCACGCTCTACCACGATGACCGTATTGGACCACGTAATAAGTACCCACACGGCGATGGAGCCAAGGAGTATTGCAGGAATTATGGTCCACCACATGGAGCGGTTTAGCCCGGCGGTAGCAGAAGTAAGTGCCACGATGCCGGCGGCAAAAAGCCAAAAGTACCAAGGCACCCATTGGCGTTCGCGGTAGAGCACCTGAGGGGCCATCGTGCCCTGCGCAGAAGCGGAGCTCGACGGTGCCGGAGTTGCGGAAGAAGCAGATGTATCAGACACGTCTAGCTAGTCTAGTCCACACGCACCGCAGAATGAACCTGCTAAGGCAGGTAGGATTGGCCAGGTGACTGACTCGTTTCCATATTCTCAGCCAGAAAGCCCTTTCGGCGATATTAAAGTCAAGCGTCTAGACAAGGAGCTTCCGCTGCCGAAACGCGCCCATCGCGGCGACGCTGGTGCGGACCTCTACGCAGCAGAAGCACTTACGTTGCAACCCGGCGAGCGCGCCCTTGTAGGCACCGGGATTGCAATTGCGCTGCCACTAGGAACAGTCGGTTTGATTCATCCACGGTCCGGGTTGGCTGCTAAACAAGGGCTTTCGGTAGTTAATACTCCGGGGACAGTGGATGCTGACTACCGCGGGGAAATCAAAGTCTGCCTTATCAACCACGACCGGCATACCCCTATCGAAATCGAACGCGGAATGCGTATCGCTCAGCTCGTGGTCCAGCGCGTTGAGCTAGTGGGATTTGCTGAGGTCGAAGAATTGGATGACACCGACCGGGGAGCCGGTGGCTATGGCTCTACCGGCGTGTAGCTAAAGCAATAGAGACTTAACGAAACTTCTAGAAAGGATGTAGCAACCATGGGAATCTGGCCCTTTGGCAAGAAGAACGAGGATGCGAAGAAGGAGCAGGCACAGCCTGCAGCAAAGGGTGAAAAGCCGGCGGGCCCCGAGTCCGTGGATAAAGGTGCCCAGGAATCATATGCTCCGGTAGAAGATACCGCAGCCGATGCTGCGGCAGCTTCTGGCAATGAACAACGCGAATTTGCCCATGACGCTATCAACGGTCAGACCGGCCCCTTTGATGGTGACTCCGTAGATATCGAAACTTTCGATTTCAGCGACTTTTCCATCGGCATTTTAGATTTGGGCTCTCTGCGCATCCCACTGCCAAAGGAATCCCAGGTACAAGTAGAAATGGGCGAGCAAGGCCCGCGGATGCTGCACATCGTAACCAAGGTGGGCCGAATTACCCCCGTAGCCTTTGCCGCCCCACGCAAGCCAGGCCAGTGGGCAGAATCCGTAGAGGAGATCAGGGAAGGCATGAGCCGCGATGGTCTCACCGTTACTACCGAGCCAGGCCCGTGGGGTGCTGAGGTCGTGGGTAAAAACGATAATGGCCAGGTTCGCGTCATCGGTGCAGATGGCCCACGGTGGATGCTGCGCATGACGCTGGCCGCACCGGCAGGAATGGAAGCTGACCTGGCAGAAATGACCCGCGAGATAGCCGCGCGCACCTTTGTCTACCGCGGAGAAGACCCCATCTTGGCCGGAAACGCTTTGCCAGTCATCATGCCCGAGCAGCTCGTAGAGCAAGTCAAGCAGGCCATGGACCAGCGCCAGCAGGAGCAGCAGGCAGCCGCTAATGCCCAGAACCACCCAGAAAACGGCGTAGGCGGTCCAGACCCTGCAGCAGAAGCAGAGGCGGAACAGCACTTGCGCGATTTGGGCGGCACCCCACAGGAGGGGGAGAATGGATCGTCCCCGCAGGACCCCGATGAGGGTTCTGCACCTACTTCCAAAGACTAGGCAAAGCAGTAAACCACGTGACACACTCTTCCTCGCCGCAGTCCTCCCAGGACGCAAAGAACCTTGACGCTAATGAGTCTCAAGCCGAACCCACCCTATTGGAACAAATGGGTGGGCTATCCGGGCTCGTTTCCGCTACCTTGCCGGTCATTGTGCTGATTCCAGTCAATAACTTTTTTGGGCTGGGCCCAGCCCTCGCAGCGGCGCTTGGTGTAGCCGTTGCTATCGCTATCTGGAGGGTGCTTCGCAAAGAGACCCTTCAGCCAGCCATATCGGGGCTTTTGGGCGTCGCTCTGTGTGCGGCAATCGCCTGGTTTACCGGTGATGCCAAAGGGTATTTCTTGTACGGTATCTGGATGTCGTTGGCGCTATGCATTGCCGCCGTACTCTCGATCCTATTCCGGTGGCCCGCGGTGGGCGTTATCTGGAAGGGGATTAACGGCGAGGAAATGCAGTGGCAGAAGATTACCCCAGCGCGCCGGGCCTATGCCATAGCCACCGGTGGGTGGGCGGTAATCTTTCTCGCCCGTTTTATTGTCCAGCGCGCCATCTATGATGCCGATGCAACTACAGCATTGGGAGTGACCAGAATCCTAATGGGATGGCCCCTGACCCTTCTGGTAACGGCGCTTACCGTGTGGATGGTGCGGCGCGCGGACACAGCTGTGGAGGAAGCTACAGGCGCGGGTGAGCGTACGCAGGCACAACCAGAACCACTACAAGAGGCCGAGGTAGAAAATGACTGAACCTACGATTAGCCGGGGCGATATTCTTGAGGTGAGAATTGACCGCATGGCACACGGCGGGGAAGGAATCGGCCAGGCGCCTGATGGGCGAGTGGTATTTGTTCCACGCGCATTTCCAGGAGACGTCGTTAAGGCTAAGGCCGGCCGAGTCAAGAAGTCGTTCATTAAGGCGGACCTGGACAGTGTAGTGACCCCGGGTGCGCTGCGCGTGCCATCGTCGTGCCCAGCTGCGGAACAAGGGGCAGGCTGCTGCGATTTTGCAGAGCTAGATCCTGCGGCCGAAACTGGGATTAAGGCAGAAATCTTAGCGGAGCAGCTGCGCCGCACTGGCGTTAAAACCCGGGAGGGCCTAGAAATTGAACAACACACCCTAGAGCCGGTGAGGGGCTGGCGCACTCGGGTTCGGTGGGGCGTCGACAAGCAAGGGCGTGCTGGAACCCGTGAGCGTCGGTCCAATGAGCTCGTTACGGCAGCCGCCTGTACGCAGCTGGCTCCGGGATTGGCAGACGGCCTCATCGGAGAAGGTGCACGTCGTTTTACCCCAGGTGCAGAGGTCATTGCTGTTGTCGATGGCACAGGAGACCGCCATGTAGTAGAAACCCGCAAAGCCCCGCGCGGACACCGCGTAGAGACCATCCGTGAGGTGGTGGAAGGCAGCGGCCAAGTGCAAGAACATGTGGGTAGTAGGACGTTTAGCTTCCCCGCCACTGCCTTTTGGCAAGCCCATAGTCAGGCGCCGGCGGCGTATACCCAACTGGTAACTGAGTGGCTCGGTCAACGTGAGTACCAGGAACGCGCCGCCTGGGATCTTTATGGCGGCGTTGGGCTTTTCGTTCCAGCACTGGCCGCAGCCGTGCAGGGCAAGGTCATTTCCGTGGATTATTCGCCAGCGGCAACGGCAGCGGAGCAGCCCTGCCTGGCGGACTGCGATGTGGAACTAAAATCCGCGAAGGTGGAGCAGGTTGCTGCGCAGTTACCTAAACCAGGCGCTGTAGTCCTCGATCCCCCACGCACCGGCGCAGGCAAAGACGTGATTCGTTCCGTGGCGGCCGCTGCACCCCAAGCGGTCGTGCACGTGGGATGTGACCCAGCCACCTTTGCTCGCGATCTGCATTACTGGGACGAGCACGGGTACGGGATTGAAAAAATGGCGCTCATTAACGCTTTTCCCGGAACGCATCACTTCGAAACGATTGCGCTCATTACCCCTGCCTAATGCGCCGCATAGGTGCCCAGGCGCGGCCGGGTACGGTGCCGCGCCCTAGCCGGAATATAATATTCACCGCCCGCCGCGGGTACGGTAGAAAAGAAGAACTAAGCACAGAAGGAGTTGAAGGCCGCTCCATGACTATCTTGGATACCATTAACTCGCCGCAGGATCTCAAGGCACTGTCCGCAGACAAGCTTGAGGAGCTTGCGGCAGAGATTCGGCAGCGTCTCATTGATAAGGTTTCCGTCACAGGCGGACATTTGGGTCCCAACTTGGGCGTGGTGGAACTGACCATAGCGTTGCACCGCGTATTTGATTCCCCGCGCGAGCCCATTATTTTTGATACCTCGCACCAGTCTTATGTGCATAAAATGCTTACCGGTCGCACCGATCAATTCGATACCTTGCGGCAAAAAGATGGTCTTTCGGGGTACACGGACCGCGGCGAGTCCGAGCATGACTGGACCGAGTCCTCGCACGCTTCGGCCTCGCTGTCTACGGTGGATGGCTTGTCAAAGGCCTTTAAAATCCGCGGCGATGGTCACCGCAACGTTATCGGCGTCGTTGGTGATGGCGCCCTGACCGGCGGTATGTGCTGGGAAGCACTCAACAATATCTCCGAGGACAAGGACCGCAATGCGGTGATTGTGGTCAATGACAATGGCCGCAGCTATTCGCCCACCATCGGCGGCCTCTCGGAAAATCTTGGTCGTATCCGCTCTCAGCACGGCTATGACGAACTTATGGAGCAGGGCAAGCGCCGCCTGAAACAAATGGGTTGGGTAGGCGAGCGGGCCTTCGATGCCCTGCATGCCATGAAAGAAGGCGTCAAGTCTACGGTCTTGCCAACTGAGATGTTCCCGGAACTGGGCATGAAGTACATCGGCCCCATTAACGGGCACGATATCGATAGCTTGGTGCATGCCCTGACCTATGCCCGCGATTATGACGGCCCCATCATTGTGCATGTGGTTACTGAAAAGGGCCATGGGTTTGCCCCAGCCGTCAATGAGCCAAAGGATCAGATGCACTCAACCGGTGCTATTGATCCGGTCACCGGTGTGGCAAAGGGAACCAAGCAGCCTGGCTGGACCGCAGCTTTTTCAGAAGAGCTTGTAGCCGCTGCTGAAAAACGCGAAGACATTGTGGCCATTACCGCTGCCATGGCAGGGCCGACTGGGCTCACGCCGTTCCAAGAGCGCTTTCCTGAACGCTTCTTTGACGTGGGAATCGCAGAGCAGCACGCGATGACCTCCGCCTCTGGTCTTGCGCTCGGGGGTATGCACCCGGTCGTGGCGGTATATTCCACCTTTTTAAATCGAGCCGTGGACCAGGTCATTATGGATATTGCGCTGCTGAAGCTGCCAGTAACCATCGTGCTCGACCGGTCCGGGGTTACCGGTTCCGATGGCGCATCGCACAATGGTGTGTGGGATATGGCGCTGATGAGCATCGTACCGGGCATACACATTGCCGCCCCGCGCGATGGCGCGCGCCTGCGGGAGCTCTTCCGGGAGTCGCTAGAAATCGAATCCGGCCCCTCCGTAGTTCGTTTCCCTAAAGGCAACCTGCTGCCGGATATGGATGCGGTAGAAACCTTGGGGGATGGCGTCGACATCCTCCACTACGGCGAAGCCGACGCTGGCGAGGACACCCCAGAGGTGCTTATCGTCTCTATCGGTGCCATGTCCGCGCGCAGCATTGAGGCAGCGAAGCTGCTCGGAGAGCAGGGCGTTAACGTAACCGTCGTTGACCCGCGTTGGGTTGCGCCGGTTCCAAGTTCTATTGTGGCACTCGCCGCTGACCACGATCTGGTGATTACGGCAGAAGACGGCCTTATCCGCGGCGGTATTGGCTCCATGATTTCGGAAGCCCTCAGCGCAGCCGAGGTAAATACCCCTGTGCGCCGACTTGGCGTTCCGGGATACTTCCCTAAGCACGGCTCGCGCGGCGAGGTCCTAGAGGAATTCGGGCTCACCCCTGAACTTATGGCGGCCTCGATTAGCGAGTGGGTAGAAAACCTCACTGCTGATGCCAATGAGCTGGGAAATGAAGGCTAGGCCTGTCCTGATAAATATCTTCTAGAAAAGACCGTCCACGATAAGCGGGGCGGTCAATTCTATTTGCCATTCGCGCGCGCCTTCCGCGCGGAGAAACGCAGCGACGTCGTCTCGCTGGCGGATGGAACCGGCAACAGAATCAGGTCCGCGGTGGCGTTTATCAGCACGTACCCCTACCTTCGCCCATACTGCGGCGCGCACGGTGGCGGGGCGGATAATAAGCTCGGAGGACATTCCAAGATCATCGCCTAGTTCCGCGATGTCGGCGCGAATAGTTTGATATATCTCCCAGAGATCAGGGTAGTCCTTGGTCCAGATGGTCTTGGAAGGGACCGGATGCGGGGTACGGTGCACGCGAGGCCGCTGGTGCGGGGGAATGGCGCGCGCCTGGTTTAGCACCGCCATCCAGCGGGCGGTGGCCCCCTTGCGCCGGCGGGGAAAACCCTTGATGCGGGCCAAGTCGCTGCCAGAGGTTGGGAGAGCGCGCGCAATTTCTACCAGCGTCTTATTCGCTAAAACCCGGCCGGGTGCAGTATCGGTGCGCCGAGCTATTGCGTCCCGTTTGAGCCATAGCGCACGAGCGGCGGCAAGCTGGCTGCCGTTGCGCAGGTTGGAGACTCCCTTTAGGTCGCGCCAAGTAGGTGGCTGCGGGTGAGTATCACCGGCATGCTCGCGGACAATGGAGGAAAATTCCTCTAGCGCCCAATCCATTTTGTCTTGTTCGGCCAAGATATCGCGTAGTGAATCGGCCAGCTCGAGGAGCAGCTCCACATCTAGTGCGGCATAGGCCTTGAGCTCCTCGCTGAGCTGCGGGGTTGACCAGTCAGCGTCGCCGTAGCCTTTTTCTAATTCGATATCAAAAAGCTCTGCAACCATTGTGCCCAGATTCGGGCGGTCGAAACCAGCGAGCCGCGCCGCTAGCTCGGTATCAAAGATGGAGCCGGGGAATAGCCCAAGCCACCCTAGGCAGGGCAAATCCGAATGCGCGGCATGAATTATCCATTCTGCCCCGTTGAGTACTGGGGCGAGGGCAGCGGTGAGCTCCGCGCGATGGCCTTCAGGGGCAAAAAGCATGGTGCCTGCGCCGTGGCGGCGAATTTGTACTACGAAGGCGCGGTCATCGTAGCGATAACCAGAGGCGCGTTCAGTATCGATGGCAAACGGGCCCGTACCTGCGGCTAGGCGTGCTGCGGCAGCGGTGAATTCATCCCGGGTAGCAAGGACCGCCGGGATGCCCTCTATCGGCCGGCTGCGCAATTCTGGCATTCTAGTGGCCGAGCTTGGTAACGCCCTCAGGAGGGAGGCCGGCAACGTTAGCCAATACCTTTGCAAAAGCCTGCACGTGAGGCGCCAGATCGAGGCCTTCAGCGGTCCACGAAGCACGCATTTCGAGTTGATAGGCGCGCGGTGGGCCACCAATCTCCCCAAATCGAACGGACGCGGTAGAGGTGACGGTGCCACCCAAGTTGGTGTGGTCGGCGCCTTCCTCTTCTAGGCCTTCATTGAGCCACTGCCAAGCCACATCGGGCAAGAGCGGATCTCCTGCTACGGCATCATCCATATCGGCCTGAATATACGCCACAAGGCGCATAGCGCCCTCCCAGGCTTCCTCAGCACCCGGATCGTGGAGCAAAATAAGGCGGCCAAATGCATCGCCTTCCGCATCAGTAGGCACGATGTCTGGGTTTTCTTCGCCTCCCACCTCGAGGCCGATAGCGTGGCTAAACGGCGCAAGGCGCTGCGGTGGGCGAATGGAGCCCAGGGTTATCTCGGGGCGCAGGTCGGCCGCGTGCATTGACTCCACTGCTTGGGTGAATGCGGCGGGGGTAGCTGGTTCGTGGCTTTCCGCTTGCCTGTGCAAAGGAGTAGGGGCGGAAGCCTCGGCGCTGCGTGGGGTGGTCGATTCGGAATTGCTCACGACGTTCAAGCTATAGTTTCGCAGCCTCTAGCTGGGGGAGGCGCGCCGATGTGCGAGCGTGTCGGCATCCCCGCGGTGGGGGAAGTGACAAGGTTTCATATCCAACTTATGATGGATATGTCCGATTACCCAGAGGCTTTGGCAAAGGAGAACGCAATGGCGAAGCTTGACTACAAGGAACTCAATGCGGTTCAGCAATATTCCCAGCACGCAGTTTTTAAGGTTATCCCGGGGGCACTCGGCACCGAGCGAGCGGAAATCATCGCCCAAGCGCAGAAGTTCTTCGCCGACGTTGAGCAGGCTGGAAAGGTGACCGTGCGCGGAATCTATGACTTGACGGCCATGCGCGATTCTGCTGATTTCATGATCTGGTGGCACGCCGAGGAGTTCTCTGACCTGCAGAAGGTCTTTGGGGATTTCCGCCGCGAGACCACCTTGGGCCAGGTTAGCGAAGTGACCTGGGTAGGCAACGCTTTGCACCGTCCAGCGGAGTTTAATAAGTCGCACCTGCCGTCTTTCATCATGGGCGAGGAGCCAAAGGAGTGGATCTCGGTCTATCCCTTCGTGCGCTCCTATGACTGGTACACCATGGACGAGGAAAAGCGCCGCCGTATCCTTATGGAACACGGCATGCAAGCGCGTGATTATCCTGATGTGCGAGCTAATACCGTACCGGCTTTTGCGTTGGGTGACTACGAGTGGATTCTGGCCTTTGAGGCGGATGAGCTCCACCGTATCGTCGACCTGATGTACCTGATGCGCTATACCGAAGCCCGTCACCACGTGCGCGAGGAAATTCCTTTCCACACCGGCCGTCGCGTCAAGGACGTAGCAGAACTCATCGCAGTACTGCCCTAAAGGAAACGCCGCCTAGCAGAAGCACTGCTTGGCGACGTCCCGGGCTGCGCCCCTTCACTAGCCTCTCAGCTAGGCTGCTGACGGGGCGTAAGTTGTGTCGGGGCCCTTTAAGCGGTGCCACCTTCTACCGGCTTTTCCTCCAGGTCAAGGCAAATGGAGTTAATGCAATAGCGAAGGTCAGTAGGGGTGTCGTAGCCCTCGCCCTCAAAGACGTGGCCTAGGTGCGATTCGCAGTTGGCACACAAGACCTCTACTCGGCGCATGCCTAGCGAGTTGTCTTCTCGCTCGATGATCTTGTCTCCGGCAAGCGGGGAGAAGAAAGACGGCCAGCCACAATGGGACTCAAACTTTTCCGTGGAACGGAAAAGCTCCGCTCCACACGCGCGGCAAGAATAGACACCCTCGGTAGTGGTATTGGTGTACTCGCCTACATGGGGCGGCTCCGTACCTGCCTCACGCAGAACGTAGTATTCCTCGGGGCTTAAGCGCTGGCGCCATTCGGTATCAGCAATGAGCTTGAAATCGGTCATGGGCCGAGTCTAAACCGCTCTGCGCGCGGCACGCCACCAGCCAGCGACCGTAGCGAAAATTGCGACGATAAGCAGCGCCCATCCTGCCGTGGCCGTGAAAAAATTCATCAACCGCCCAGCATCCGGGTGCGATGCAGACGCCCACGAGACCGAAGCCAAAAAGAGAAACGCCGCCAACCACGCTCCTGCGGAATGAAATACCGAGCGCGGGAGCACAACGGTAAACATCAGCGGGAAAAGCCACATGGAATAGTACTGCTGGCCCAGGGAAGACAGGAAGAAAATTCCCACCATTATCGCTCCGCTTGTGGTCAGTGCCCACAAGGTTGGGTCGGAGTTGCGCCAGCGTAAAAGCCCGAGAATCGCTGCGGCCGTAAGACCGGCAAAAATCAGCCACACGGTCCAATACAACCCGGCGCCAAAATTAACGTAGGCGTGGAAACCCGCCCAGGAAGAATTGGCATAGTCACGAGTTTCCGAAAGATAGGGCAGTAGCTTTTCGAAAAAGCCGCTGGCGCCCGGCACCACCGGCCACGCCAGTAGATTGAGAATCACCGGAACTACGACGCCTCCGGCGAGACTGCGCCACTGGATCTTTACCAAGGGCAGGAAGAGCAGCGGCGCAAACTGCGGCTTAATGACGATGGCAAGGCCAATGACCACGCCTGCCACCCAGCCCAACTGCGGGGTGCGCTCGGCCCGCAAAAAGGCCCACAAAAACACGGCCAGACACAGCAAGAGAACGCCGTTGATATTGGTAAAGGCAAGCGTATTGGTCACTGACTCCGTGACAAACGCCAGCGCAATAGATACCGGCCACACGGGCGAGGTGAGCTTGCGGTCCACTATAAGGGTAAGCACCGCCAGTGCCGCGATGATCGCGGCCGCATTCGCCACGATGAATAGTCCTCGCGCAAGTGAGAAGTCTAGGTGCCCTAATGGCGCAAGCAGCAGCGTGGCTCCCGGGGTATACAGATACAGCGGGTCAACGTGGTTATAGGCCTGCTCGTAGACCGGCTGGCCGCTAGCCATGCGCGCCACCGCGTTATACACGGTGGTGAAGTCATCCGTTGGCGTGCCGTTGCGCGCAATGATGAATACGCGGTGCACAACGAGCAATACGGCCACGGGCCAAGCGGCAACATTGATTCGGGAATTCACGGCCCCTTAGTCTACGTCCTCGCGGGTGCGGGAATACCGCAGAAACACCGTGCCATCCGTATCGGCCGCGACATTTTCCAACTGCATGCGACGGTGGGAATGCTCGCCCTTAAAAGTAGCCATCGGAGTCTCTACGCCGGTAGACAGATGCGGATCCAGGGTCAAATACATCTGGTCAATAGCATCGGCGTCCACTAATTGCCCAATCATCCCTGGTCCGCCTTCACATAGCACGCGCTTAAACCCGCGATCCTTCAGGACGGATACGTAGTCGCGCACGCTTCCTTCACCGGCATCGCAAACCTCCGCCCCCGTGCTTTCAATAGCCTCGATTCGGGTAACGATGTCTTCATCCTCCCAGCTGCTGTGTGGGGCCAAGATGATAGGTGGGGTACTAAAGTCTGTAAAAAAGTCCGAGTTGATATCGAAATCAAGGCTGCGAGAAGGCACTGCAATAGGAGCTGGGCGCGAGCCATCGGTGCTAGGAACAACGCCGGAGTAATCTTCTGCGCGCACCGTTTGCGCGCCCACCAACACCACGTCTGCCCATTCCCGTAGAGCTGCAAAAAGCTGTCCATCGGTGTCATTTCCCATGTCTTCTGAGACATGGTTCATCGTCGCCGATCCGGTCAACGTGCTGACCATATTCGTACGGATGGTGAATGTGCCGCGGGAATCAGGACCCAAAAGCGAAGAGATATCCATGTCATCCCAGTGTAGCCAGAGCGGCGAGTGCCCAGCATGGCAATAACAGCGCCATAACCTCAGCAAGACGGGCTACACCAGACGGATGAGAATCACGCCGACCAGTATCACTGCAATGCCGGCTACCTGGCGCAGCGTTACGCGGGCGCCACGCAAGCGATCAATGAGTAGGGACCCCAGCATGGAGCCGAGGAGAGTCGCAACCACGGTAAGCCCCGTTCCCAGCTGCGGTACTAAGGCCGCGTTGCCAAAAACAAACAAGGCACCCAGGACGCCACCAACCCACATCCACCAGGGATTGGCCTTCCCCTCGGGGCGCTCAATGCGAGGTCGCCAGCGTAGAACAATATTCACAATGGCAAGGGCAGATACCCCGACGCTAAAAGAAACTAAAGCTGTGATGTCTATGGAGTTTTTGGACACGGAGTCTAATGGATTTTTGGACGGGGAGTCCAGATAGTTTTTGGTCACGGAGTCCAAAGACTTCCTTGTCGTGATGTCTCAAGACTTTTTGGACAGTCGGTGGGTTGGAATACCAAGATGGCTATTTCAACCCATCTCCGCAAGAAAATAGCGGACTTCGACCCAGTAAGAGACGGACGAACCGTCACCCAATTCTGCAAGGATATTGGCGTATCTCGCCAAACCTATGCCAACATCAAACGCCGCGTTGAACAACGCGGCCGTGCAGGCATCCTGCCTGACTCCACCGCCCCGCATTCCCCAGCCAGAATCTACGATGATCACCTTCGTCAGAAAGTCATCACAGCTCGATCAGTGCTCAAGGCCCAGGGACGTGACTATGGCCCGTGGTCAATCTATTACTACCTCATTGATGACCTTGGTTTAGAGCACCCACCGGCACGGTCTACGATTGCGCTTTGGCTCCACGAAGCTGGTGTTGCTGAGGCCAATGCCCGTAAACGTCCTCGTAAAAGCTATAAACTCTGGGCACGCGATAAGGTCGATGAGCTGTGGCAACTCGACGGGTTTGTCTACCGACTCTTTGACACTCCACATACCCAGATCACTATCTACCAGCTGGTTGATGATGCCAGCCGGTTTGATCTGGGCTCACAAGCCTTCGCCGCCAAAGAAAACGGATTCGATGCTCGCACTACCTTGGCCGCAGCAATAGAAACGTATGGTCGCCCGCAGGAACTTTTGACCGATAACGGTGAAGCTTTTGCCACCTATCACCGGGGCCGATTGTCCGATACCGAGCGCTGGCTCGCCGCCCAAGGTATCTGGTCCATTGCAGGTTTTGGCCCGCAAACCCAAGGCAAAGATGAACGCTCGCATCAAACCATGACCAAGTTTCTCGATGCACGCCAACCTACGACACTTCAGCACGTCCAACAGCTGTTGGACGACTACCGCGAGTTTTACAACACCAGGCGCCGCCATCAAGGCCTGTTAGTCGGCAAAATGCACATCACTCCAGCCCAAGCCCGTGAGCACTTCGCCCACGCTCAATCCCCAACACAACCCATTGACCCGGATATGCTGTGGGCCAAGATTGTGAAGTCATACCGGGATACACACTCAGAAAGCGCGATACACCACGAGCATCGTATCGAGAATGGGGTTAAAGAGGCGATGGCGCCGGTTGTGGGAGAAGTTGCAGCTTCTCCCACAACCATCGATGACGATAACGAACCAATCCAGCAAGAATCATCTCCTACCGTCAGTCCCACCGTAGACGGTCTATCCGCCCAGTCAAGCAACGCCTGGGGTATCCCCGACACACTGTGGATCAACAAAAGCGGAGTGGTGCGCATCCTGGGCTATGGATTCTATGTAGGACTCCGGTTTAAAAACCGGCTCATATACAGCCACGTTACCGATGACACCGCTGAGTTCTTCACTGATCATGATGGTGAAGCACTGTTTTCATTCCCACTGCCCATCAAGCTACTTGAGCGTCCAGCCGGCGGACAGATCAACATCGGGCATGTCGAAGGAATGTGGCACCGCCGACCACCAGAGATCAAACCAATCCTGTCGCGTCCGCGCCCGTCGAGACGAAAGAAACCATAACCGGTAAGACGAGCTAGAGACTGTCCAAAAACACCAAAGACTCCCTGCCCAAAAAGCAGGGAGACTCCACGTCCAAAAAGTCATTGGACTCCTAGCCCAAAAAGTTACTGGACTCCGTGTCCAAAAAGTCCATGGACATAACAAAAAGAAACTAAAGCTGCGCTAACAGGTGAGCCAGTAATCTGGCCCAGGTGACCATTGATCGCGGATTGGCTTGCAGTAAAACAGCCAAAAACAAACCCCGCTAAGCGCCACATCCACAGCGCTGTGGCACTGTCCTCACGCTTCGTGGGCGCGCCGGGGCCGGCGACGATGGCGATTACTCCGCCTAGGACGATGAGAGCCCCTAGCATGCGAACCACGGTCAGCGGGGATATAGGGGAGTCAAAGAGTCCAAAGTGATCGATGACGAGCCCCATGATGATCTGGCCGGCGATGGGAAGAACTACGGTCTGGACGGCACCCAAGTGGGGAAATAGGAGAATATTCCCAGTAAGCGCAACTACACCGAGTAAACCACCGAACCATATCCACAGTGGTTGGCCACCGGTGCGGGAAAGACCGAAATCACCGCCGGTGACAGCGGTGGCAATAACGAGCAAAGTAACCGTGCCCACTGCGAAAGAGATAAGCGAAGAAGAAAAGGGGGTGCCCGTCGATAAGCGCAAGCGCGTATTAACCAGGGTCTGTACGGGCAAAACAAGCCCAGCAAAAATGCCTAGAAGGATCCACAACACGACGGAACACCTTACCGGCACACAAAGAAACCCGCCCAGGCTCCTTGTGAAGTGGAGCGCAGGGCGGGGAAGTGGTGGTCCTAACTGGGATTGAACCAGTGACCTTTCCGGTGTGAACGGAACGCTCTCCCACTGAGCTATAGGACCGTGCGGTGGCTAAATGTACACCGCTTGAAATTCAAATACCTAATTGGCTGCGTAGGGGTACTCATGAGCGGGAGGCGGCTGGGCGCCTGCGGTCCACAAGAATCACACCGGTGTGATTTGGGAACGTACAAACGTGGAATATCAGCGGCTAAAAGCAAGGCGCTGGGCTGGGGATTTGGAAACTAGCGCGGAGCACGATAATGTTTCTTCTCGCACCGCAACGGAATAAAAGTTTGCGGCGCAATGCGGATGTAGCGCAGTTGGTAGCGCATCACCTTGCCAAGGTGAGGGTCGCGAGTTCGAGTCTCGTCATCCGCTCCACGCTTTTCAAAGGGGCTACCTGTGAAGAGTGATTCTAAGTGAATAACGCGCGATTAGCTCAGTGGGAGAGCGCTTCCCTGACACGGAAGAGGTCACTGGTTCAATCCCAGTATCGCGCACAAGGACTTTGTCCTAGAAACCGGGCCTGGTTTCGCATGCGGATGTAGCGCAGTTGGTAGCGCATCACCTTGCCAAGGTGAGGGTCGCGAGTTCGAGTCTCGTCATCCGCTCCAGCACTGTATTGTGTGAGGCGGTATCGCCACGGTGGAATGGCCGAGTGGTGAGGCAACGGTCTGCAAAACCGTGCACACGGGTTCGATTCCCGTTTCCACCTCAACTTCTTAATGCCTTCGGGCATTAAGCGCGATTAGCTCAGTGGGAGAGCGCTTCCCTGACACGGAAGAGGTCACTGGTTCAATCCCAGTATCGCGCACGAGAGTCTCTTTTGAGGCTCTGTAGCAAACTCCGGTTTGTTGTGCGGATGTAGCGCAGTTGGTAGCGCATCACCTTGCCAAGGTGAGGGTCGCGAGTTCGAGTCTCGTCATCCGCTCCATGTAGCCGCCCCAGAGACGGGGCGGCTTTTTCTATGTCTACGTCCGTGTGCTGTGCGATACGCTTGCCTTTGTAGAGTCATAACCCAAAGCGGAGGAGGAAAGATGTCACGCGCACTAGTGGTACCGCTATTGGTTGGAGCCTGCGGCTTCGCGTCTTTTGTTTCGGGGACTGTGCTTTTCTTTATGGGCCTTACTGCGGCAGATGCGGCGGGAGGCAGCGGCAGCGGGGCGTGGCCTTTGGCGCTCATCGGTGTAGGCGTCGCCCTGGCTATTTTTGCACTGATGGTTTCTGGTCCGTTTTTTAATGCCCGGCAGGGGGAGAGGTCCTAAGGCCAGGCCCTTTGGAATTGAGTCAATTTGGCTTAAATAGTGATAAATACCTCTTTTTATTAAGGAAGCGGAACTCGATCCCAGTTCAAGCCGACATATGACTCGACGCGCTGCTTTTTGTGATTGCCGCTCTGGCAAGTCGCGGGGCTAGTATGTCTGACAATTCAACTTGTGCTTTTCCAACATCACAAAGGAGCTATCTATGGGCTACCGCGTACCTTGGCTGCGCCGCACAGCCGCAGCAGTGGGCACAGCCGCACTGGTTTTGGGCGGGTCGATGCCTGCCGCATTCGCGCACGACTCCGTTATTGGCGGTTCGGTCAAAGACGGCGATCAACTCGATGAGTTCCCTAAGGAAATCACCCTTGAGTTTTCTGGAATCCCCAAAGAGGACTTCAACACCTTTGCCGTAACCAACGCCGATACCGGTGAGAAGCTCTTTAGCCAGGAACCGCAGCTCCATGAACGAGACCTCACCATTGAGACTCCTGAGGGGGTTAACCCTGGGCCGGGCAACTACCAGGTGGGTTTCCAAATCACGTCTTCGGATGGACACGCTACTCGCGGTGGTGTGGAATTTTCCGTTAAAGGTGACGGAGCCGAAAACCCCGAGGCTGGCGAGTCTGACGCGACAGACCAGGAAGGAACCGAGGGGCTGCCGATGTCGCTGAAAATCATTTTGGGCGTGGGCGGCTTTTTGGCAATTGCCGCAGTAGTTGCCCTATTTATCGGCAAGTCTCGTCGCATTGATTCGGAAGGTGAAAAATAATGTCCAAGATTTCTAGCATTGCCCTTGTGGGCTTGACTGTGGCCGGCCTCGCCCTGGCGGGTTGCTCCCCGCAGAACCAAAATGACTCCACCGAGTCGAAGGCTGATGCCACCACCAGTGCTGCGGAGAAGTCCTCCTCCGCCGCGGCCGAGGACCTGACCTTCGAAGACGCGGTCGTGCGTGCCAACGAAGATAAAGACATGACTGCTATTTTTGGCACCTTGGTGAACCACACCGATAAGGACATCGCTATCACCGGTTTTTCCACCAGTCTTAATGCCAAGGTGAACCAGATCCATGAGACCGTCGATGGCAAGATGCAGGAAATGTCCAGCCCGTTGGTAGTTAAAGCCGGCGAGTCCCACGAACTGGCACCAGGCGGTGACCACTTCATGCTCATGGAAATGGGAAACCACATCGCTCCCGGCGAATCCCTTGACCTTAAGGTGAAGCTAGAAGGCGGCGAAGAGCTCGATCTGGGTGAGATCCAAACGCGTAGCATGCCTGCCGGGGATGAGGACTACGGCGATATGAAGGGCCACGATATGTCCCACATGGAGCACGGAGATATGTCCCACAATAAGGAAGGCCAGGACCACTAAATATGCCTGGGTTCAGCAGAAGGGGATTTCTCACTGGCGCTGCGGTATCGACCAGCGCCTTCGCGTTGGCAGGCTGCAATAACCAGGGCTCTTCCCCGAATGCTGGGGCACAGGAACAGCCTGCGCTTGCCGACGCCCTCGTGGCTTTTGACGGCGAGCATCAAGCAGGCATCGCAACCGCGGAGCAGGCGCACCTGAACCTGGTGGGGTTTGACCTTAAAAGGGGCGTCGACAAGCGGGGGTTTGTCAGCCTGATGAAATTGTGGACCGAGGACGCCCGCGCGCTGTGCACCGGGGAGCCGCCGCTAGGCACGCTGGAGCCGGAAATGGTTGAACAGCCCGCCAACTTGACCATCACCTGCGGTCTAGGCCAGAAGGTATTCTCCCTGCTCGGCGTGGAGAAACCACACTGGCTGGGAGATGTTCGTTCCTTTAAGCGTGATGAGCTGCAACGACAATGGGGACAAAGCGATATTGTCCTTCAGATTTGTTGCGATGACCCGTTGATGAATACTTATGCACTGCGCCACATGGTGCGAGCCGGTGAGCACTATGCCAGTGTGAAGTGGCTGCAGCAGGGATTTATTAATGCCTATGGCAGCCACGAAAAGGGCGCTACCGCGCGCAATATGTTCGGGCAAAAGGACGGCACCGTTAACCCGCGCAGCGAGGAAGATTTTGCGGCCCAGGTATGGATCGATGAAGGGCCGAAGTGGGCGCAAGGGGGAACGGCGATGGTGGTGCGTCGCATTCGCATGAACGTGGATACGTGGGAGAAGCTGGATCGCTCCTCCCGTGAAAATGCTGTGGGCCGCAAGCTTGACACCGGCGCCCCGCTTACCGGTGAAGAAGAATTTGATGCTGCAGATTTCGATGCGGTAGATGACTACGGCTTGCCGGTAATTGATAAAAACTCGCACATGGCCGTGGCCGCGCCACCTGCTGATCATCCGGAGCAACGCATCCTGCGCCGGCCGTATAACTATGAGCTGGCCCCCGATGGCAAGGATGGGCAGCTTTCCAATATCGGCCAGGTTTTCATCTGCTACCAGCAGGATCCCACCAAGCAATTCGAGCCTATCCAGGCCCGTTTGGATAAATCTGACCTGATGAATGAGTGGCTGACTCATATCGGCTCCGCTATGTATTTCTGCCCGCCGGGCACCCTCGATGTCGATGGGCGTGAATCGTGGTGGGCAAAATCGCTTTGCGAGCATGCAGGGTTGTAGAATAGCTATCCGTAAATTTAAATAGCGGACGCGGCCAGGTATGCCGCCGACGCACGAGCGCATAAAGGAGCGCGATTATGGCGGAACTCATCCCCGCAGTACCGGTCAATTACGATTCCTTCACCGTGCCCGCCGGCCAGGCCGTGGGCGCAGCAATGCGAGAGCTCAATCTTCCCAATAAGGGCCCTGAGGCTGTCGTAGTCGTTCGCGGTGAAGACGGCACTCTCTTTGATTTGTCGCACACCCCCGCCACGGAATCCACCTTCACCCCGGTAGCCGCCTGCGAGGAAGACGGTCGCGCGGTAATCCGCCACTCCTGCGGCCACGTCATGGCGCAGGCCGTGCAGGCCGAATTCCCCGGCACCAAGCTGGGCATCGGGCCGGCCATTGAAAATGGCTTCTACTTCGATTTTCAAACCGCGGAGCCTTTCACCCCGGAAGATCTCAAGGCGATTGAAAAGCGCATGAAGAAGATCATTAAGGGAGGCCAGCGTTTTGAGCGCCACGTTTACGAATCCGCTGCAGAAGCGGAGCAGGCGCTTGCCGGAGAACCCTTCAAGCTCGAGCTGGTCCAGGACAAGGGCAACGTTGACCCTGACTCCGATGAGGCCGCAGAGGTTGGTTCCGGTGATCTCACCCACTATGACAACATCAACCCGCGCACCGGGGAAGTAGAGTGGTTCGACCTCTGCCGCGGACCGCACGTTCCAACCACCAAGTATATCCCGGCCTTCACGCTAACCCGCTCTTCTGCCGCATACTGGCGCGGAGACCAGTCTAAGGCGGGCCTGCAGCGCATTTACGGCACCGCTTTTGAGTCCAAGGAGGCCCTGGAGGCCTACCAGACCATGGTGGAAGAGGCTGAAAAGCGCGACCATCGCCGCTTGGGCCAAGAACTAGACCTCTTCTCCTTCCCAGATGAGATTGGGTCCGGTTTCCCGGTATTCCACCCGAATGGCGCCACCGTGCGCATGGAGATGGAAAACCACTCTCGCAACCGCCACGTCCAGGCCGGCTATTCCTTTGTCAACACCCCGCATATCACTAAGGGCGATCTTTTCAAGAAGTCTGGCCACCTGGACTTCTACGCCGATGGCATGTTCCCGCCAATGCAGCTCGATGGCGAGTATGACGAAGAGGGCAATACCGTCAAGGAGCCGCAGGACTACTACGCCAAGCCCATGAACTGCCCGATGCACAACCTGATTTTTGCATCCCGTGGCCGTTCCTACCGCGAGTTGCCGCTGCGCCTCTTTGAGTTCGGTACCGTCTACCGCTACGAAAAGTCCGGCGTGGTCCACGGTCTGACCCGTGCCCGCGGTTTTACCCAGGACGATGCGCACATTTACTGCACCGAAGAACAGCTGGAAGAAGAACTCACCAAGGTCCTGGACTTCATCATCTCCTTGCTGAAGGACTACGGCCTGTCTGATTTCTACCTGGAGCTTTCCACCAAGGATCCGAATAAGTTCGTAGGTTCCGATGAGATTTGGGAGCGCTCGACTTCCATCTTGCAGTCGGTCGCGGAAAAGTCTGGCTTGGAGCTGGTACCGGACCCAGCAGGCGCCGCGTTCTACGGTCCAAAGATTTCGGTCCAGGCCCGCGATGCCATTGGCCGTACCTGGCAGATGTCTACCGTGCAGTTGGACTTCAACCTGCCGGAGCGCTTCGAGCTGGAATACACCGCTTCGGACGGCACGAAGAAGCGCCCGATCATGATTCACCGTGCGCTCTTCGGCTCCATTGAGCGTTTCTTTGGCGTGCTGTTGGAGCACTACGCCGGCGCCTTCCCAGCATGGCTGGCGCCGCACCAGGTGGTGGGCATCCCGGTGGCCGATGAATTCTCCCCGCACCTTGAAGAAGTTGCCGCACTGCTGCGCCAGAAGGGAATCCGCGCCGATGTAGATACCTCTGATGACCGCATGCAGAAGAAGATTCGCAATCACACCACCGGTAAGGTTCCATTCATGTTGGTCGCCGGTGCCCGCGATGTAGAAGCCGGCGCCGTGTCCTTCCGCTTCCTAGATGGCACCCAGGTCAATGGTGTGCCGGTGAATGAGGCTGTGGAGCTCATCACTGCGTGGGTCGCAGAACGCAATAACGAGCAGCCGACTGAAGAGCTCATCAGTGCCCGACGCTAAAAAGACGCGCGAGACCGAAAGCTCCGCCGCTTTCGACAATGGAGCGGCGGCGGGGACCTTCGTTGACACGGGGGCCGGCGACCCAGACCGCTTAGAACGGCTGTGGGCACCTTATCGCATGGCTTATATAGCCAAGCGCTCTGAGGACCCCTTCGTTGCCGCCCCGCAGGGTAGCGACGAAGACGGGCTCATCATCGCCCGCGGCAAGAGCGTTTATGCATTGCTAAACCTCTTTCCGTACAACGCCGGCCACCTCATGGTGGTGCCGTACCGTAAAGAATCTCAGCTTGAGAACCTCACACAAGAGGAATCTCAAGAGCTGATGGAGTTTGCGCAAAAGGCTATCCGGGTACTCAAACGCGTCTCTCACCCAGAGGCCATTAACGTAGGTTTGAACTTGGGTCGCGCTTCAGGAGGCTCCGTGGGAGATCACCTGCACCTGCATGTGGTGCCAAGGTGGCCTGGGGATAGTAACTTTATGACTGTCCTCGATGGGACTAAGGTATTACCGCAGCTTCTGCAGGATACACGCCGCGTGCTGGCAGAAGGTTGGCGCGAGATGGAAGAGGAGGATTCGCGTGCTTAGCGTGCATGGGCGAAAGCCCGCCGCCGTGGTGGTGGAACCTATAGCGAAGGCCTTTTTAAAGCTGGGCCTGACCCCGAATGTGGTCACTATTGTGGGAACCATTGTCACCATTGCTATTTCGGTGATCCTCATTCCTACCGGTCACCTGTTTTCCGCTGCCGTATTATCCGGCCTCTTTGCCGCCTTTGACATGCTCGACGGCACCATGGCGCGTCTGACTGGCAAAGCCACCGCCTTTGGCGCGACCTTGGATGCTTCCTGCGATCGAATCACCGATGGTGCCTTGTTTAGCGCTATTGCGTGGTGGCTGATTTATTCCGCGGATTCTTCCCGCATTACGGTCATCGCTTGCTTTGTCACCTTGGTATGTTCCCAGGTCATTTCCTATATCAAGGCTAGGGGAGAGGCGTCCGGATTCAAGATGGTCGGCGGCCTCATCGAGCGCCCTGAGCGGCTTATCTTGGGCTTGGGCGGCATTGGCCTTGAGGGCCTTGGCGTTCCGCATGCTATCGAGGTAGCGCTGTGGATCCTTGCCGTTGGCTCCATCTTTACCGTGTGCCAGCGCATGGTCATCGCTGCCCGCCAGGAGCAGCACTAGCTCGCTGAGCACCACCGAAAAACCAGGAGGTTTTAACACCATGTGGGATAAAGAAGACCTCTCCGCGGCGGGCTACCTCGCGGGGTGGAAGGTGGTGCGCCGGTTGCCCGAGCCCATCGCGCGCACGCTGTTTCGGTGGGGTGCCGACTTTGCCAGCAGCAACGGCCGCAGAATGGATGGCTTGCGCCGCAACCTTGCCCGGGTGGTGGGGCCGGAAAACGTTACCCGCGCGCTGGTGCGCGATTCCGTTCGTTCTTATATGCGCTATTGGATGGAGGCCTTCCGCCTGCCGGCTATCCACGGCGATGCCAGCCTGCACGAGCGTTTGCTCAGCGGCTTGGAAGGTCTCGAGCATTTTGATGCTTCCGCTCAGTCCGGACGCGGCACTATTTTGGCGCTGCCGCATTCGGGGAACTGGGATATGGCGGGTGTCTTCCTCGTGGGCCACTATGGCCAGTTCACCACTGTCGCAGAGCGCTTGAAGCCCGCAGTGCTTTTCGACGCCTTTGTGGACTACCGCGAAACCCTCGGTTTTGAGGTCCTTCCCCTCACCGGAGGCGAAGCCTCGCCTTTTGCTCGCCTCAAAGAGGTACTAGAAGCTGGCGGCGTGGTGTGCCTGCTGGCCGAGCGTGACCTGACTCGAAGTGGTGTGAGCGTAGATTTCATGGGGGAGGAGGCCAATATGGCCGCCGGACCCGCCCGCCTTGCGCTGGAGACTGGCGCCGCCCTCCATGTAGTGCACTCATGGTTTAAGGGAGAGGGCTGGGGCCTATCGGTGTCTCCGGAACTTGAGGTAACAAACGTACAGGAGACTACCCAACGCATGGCCGATGGCTTCGCTGCCAATATTCGCCGGCACCCAGAGGATTGGCATATGCTGCAGCCGCAGTGGAATGTCGATATTGAGAGGCGTCGGCAAGCGCGCGCCGCGCACAAGGCCCGTGATAGCCGCCACGCTGGTGCACGGCAGGAAGGCGAGAAATAATGCGGATCGGCATCGTGTGCCCCTATTCCTTTGATGAACCGGGCGGAGTTCAAGCCCATATCCTTGATCTAGCCACTGTATATATAGAGCAAGGGCACTATGTTCAAGTCATCGGCCCCGCTTCTGACTCCACGCCGCTTCCTGATTTTGTGGTCAAGGGAGGCCCGGCTTTTCCCATTGCTTATAACGGTTCGGTGGCCCGCCTGTCCGTCGGACCTCAGGTAACGCGCAAGGTCAAACGCTTTATCAAAGATGGCGACTTTGATGTTTTACACATCCATGAGCCCAATTCCCCGAGCTTTTCCATGACCGCGCTGGCCGTAGCGCAGGGACCGTTGGTGGCCACGTATCACGCCTCCGCCTCGAGCTCGCTGGTCTTGACCCTTGCCAAGCCTTTCCTCGCGCCTTTTTTGGAAAAGATCCGCGGCGGTATCGCGGTTTCAGATATGGCGCGGCGCTGGCAAGTGGAGCAATTGGGCGGGGACCCAGTCCTCATTCCCAACGGCGTGGATACATCGGTATACGCCCAGGCACGGCGCCGCAGCCCAGCCAAGGCCCCCGGAGATCCTTTGGAAGTAGTCTTCTTAGGCAGGCTCGACGAGCCGCGCAAGGGGCTGGATATCCTGCTTCGTGCGCTCCGCCAGATAGACCACCCCCTCCGCGTTACCATCATGGGTGGCGGCCGTGCTCGCGAGGTCGAAGGCGTAGATTTTGTCGGCCGAGTCAGCGATGCCGAAAAGGCCGAGATCCTCGGCCGCGCCGATGTATACGTGGCCCCAAATACCGGGGGCGAAAGTTTTGGCATTGTGTTAGTAGAGGCCATGGCGGCCGGCGCGGCAGTAGTTGCTTCTGACCTTGAAGCCTTCCGCGCGGTG
This sequence comes from Corynebacterium sp. LaCa117, assembly GCF_046717765.1. NCBI lineage: Bacteria > Bacillati > Actinomycetota > Actinomycetes > Mycobacteriales > Corynebacteriaceae > Corynebacterium > Corynebacterium sp. LaCa117. The sequence continues at coordinate 1,191,015 of NZ_CP177102.1, forward strand.
TGCAACGCTGATTCTGAAGAGCCGGCCGGCGCACTGTTTCGCAATGAAGATAGTGAAGATCTGGCGCGCATCTTAAGTGAGGTGCTTGATGATGCCGAGTACCGGGCTCGGCTGACACGCAATGGCGTCGAGCGTGCCAGCACGTATGACTGGGACCATGTGGCAGCAGCTGTTATGCAGGTCTATGAAACCGTCCAAGACGGAACCAAGGTGAGGGTGAAGCGTTAATGGCCATTGAAATTGCGCTAGTCCTCTTTCTACTCATCATCGTGGGCTCCTGGGCGCTTTTTACCGCTCAGCGGCTCAACTCACTGCACATTCGCACCGATGCCTCGCTGGCACAGCTACAGGCGGCCCTGGACCGCAGGGCAGCGGTCACAGCGGCAGTAGCACCAGGGCTGGCGGCTCTGGCCCAAAGAGCCGAATCCACCGAGCTCTACCAAGGCCACTTCGAACCGCGCACGCTGGCCGAGCGGGAGCTTTCTGCCGCCATTGTGCGGGAGTTTCCCGCAGAGCGCCGCCCCGCCGCGCTTGCCGACGCCGAAGGGCGTATCCAGCTCGCTCACCGCTTTTATAACGAAGCGGTCAGCGATACTCGCGCTTTGCGTCTGCGCCCTGCGGTGCGGCTTTTCCATCTGGGCGGCACCGCAAAGCTGCCGGAATACTTTGACTATATGCTGGCTGAGTAGCCTGCTGAGCGGTTTTATGACCGAAGCGAGTGCCGGCCGCCTCGGCGGCGTAAAACCGGCTGTGCCAGGGCGCTAGGCGCTTGTGGCTGGTGAATTCCTGCACGTTCCAGTTTCCCAGCCAGCGCCACCTCGAGCGCAAACCATATAAGCCCAATGATGGCCATAACCACGATGAGAATATTGCGGGCCACCAAGAGATACACGGGGAACATGTTCTCGCCCACGTAATGCCAGATGTAGTCGTAGTTAAACGGATAGACCAAAGTACCCAGCGAAGCGGCGATAATGGCGCAGACCGCTAGCAAGCCTTGGACTACCCGCAAGGTAGTAAACCCTTGTGGAAGTCGCTGGCGGATCACCACTGCAAGCAGCGGGCCGAGCCAGACGATGTATTGCGGGGAGAAAACCTTATTGGTCGCGATAAGGAGCAAGACCATAACGCTAAAGAACGCCATGGTGGTGCGCGTGGTCCATCCGCCGGCGCACAGCCGGTAGAGCGCCCAACTCACCGCAAGTACGAGCATGATAATGATTGCAATGGTGCTCCACCTCATGGCGGTATCCACGCCGGGTCCGGAGATCTCAAAACTCTTGGAAGCGGCGTAGCCCAGGTCCCATCGGCCGGGATTGCGGTGGGCTTGCAGCAGCAGGAATGTCGCCGGGATGGATTCTAATTGGAGACCGCGCACCCCCTGATAATCCAGGGGAGAAAGCAGGCGTTCGGTGCCAGAGGTAGCGATCGTGACGGCGCATACTGCACCGATGGTGCAGAAGAAGGCGAGCAAGCGTTGCCAGGTTGCGGAACTATTAAAGCGGCCTACCAAGCCAGCGGCGAGCACCCCTGGCCAAAGCTTCATCGTGGTGGCAAAGCCCAGTAACGACGAGGCGATGAGTGGACGGGTAGCCAGTAGGGCAGCCGCGCCAGCCACGGCTACCGCCGGGAAGATATCGAGGCGCCACACAAAGGTATGGCCAGCCGCGGTGCCGAAGAGGACCCAAAACCAGGCGGCCCCAAACACGCGCGGGTGGGCGGGATGGTGGCGCAGTAGCAAGGCTAAAAAGGCGGCGTCAACAAACAGCGTCATGATGGTGAAGCCGATATAAAAGGTGGTGATGTTTTCACCGGTGAGCCACCCCAAAAGCACCGTAGGCCACGTGCCTGCGTGGGGATATTCGGTCATTTGGGTTGGGTCGTCGCCGTAGATACCCGCAAAATAATACGCGACATCGCCCCTGGGACTGTGGTCAATCTTGAGTAGATATACAAGGCATAGGCGGGCGATGACCCAACCAATCCAAACTGCAGGAACAGAAGCGAAGCGTTTCACCCAAAAGACTTTATTCAAAGAGTGTTCACTTCGGTGGCGGACATAGTTTCTTCTAGAAAATTCTTCCACTTATGCCAAAAATGGGGGAGAGATAATGAGAAAAGGAATCGGCGGCTCGACCTTTTAGTAGTGTGGACGACAATTGCTAGCGGTAGTGATTTAGGACATTGGGAGTGTGGAGATGGCTGCCATCCGCGAGATTTTGGACATAGAGGAAACGGGAACGGACGATGTCTTTAGAAGCCCGGCTGTGGAGTCGCGGATTGAGCGTACCTTTGGCGGGCATATTGCCGGCCAAGCAGTAGCCGCAGCCCAACGCACCGTTTCCGGGAAAGAGGTCCATTCCCTGCATGGCTATTTTGTGAGCCCTGGTGACGCGAGCTGGCCGATTGAGTTGCGGGTCGAGCGCATTCGGGACGGCAGTTCTTTTGCCAACCGGCAGGTACGCGCCTACCAAGGCGACGCACTACTTTTCTCTGCCATGGCGAGCTTCCATCGCAATGGGGACTGCGGCCCACAGCACCAAGATCCCATGCCGGAGGTACCTGGGCCCGAAGATACAGCTCGTTCCGGTGGCGGTGCGCCTTACTCCACCCGCATCATCCTTAAAGAGTGGGAGGAATGGGATATCCGCTTGGTGCCAGAGGAAGGCCGAGACCCTGTGGCAGCGGAACGCACCGGTGCAGGATTTCGTCATATCTGGTTTCGCAATACCGGTGAGCTTCCGCAGGATCCGGCTTTCCACCGCGCCGCGCTGACCTACATGTCGGATATGACTCTCATCCGCTCCGCGCTCCTTCCGCATCAAGGAGAGAAAGTGCAGTTGGCCAGCCTCGACCATGCCATTTGGTTCCTGCGTCCTATTCGCGTGGATGAATGGCTCTTATATGAGCAAGTATCACCCTCAGCATTTCAAGGAACGGCAATTGCGCGCGGCAAGCTCTTTACGGAGGAGGGCGAATTGGTGGCGTTGGTCAATCAAGAGGGCCTCACGCGCTTCTTGGATGAAAAGCTGGGCAGTGGCTCAGCCCATGGCAATTGGCACAATGTGTAAATATGCCCCGCTTATAAGGGGGTCGCTTTCACGCATTCATGCAGCACACGTATAATTGCCACCAGTTTCAGCACCCGATTAGAAAGGGACTACATGTCAGGCCACTCGAAATGGGCAACTACCAAGCATAAGAAGGCTGCCAACGATGCAAAGCGTGGCAAGGAATTTGCCAAGCTAATCAAGAATATCGAAGTGGCGGCCCGTACCGGCGGTGGTGACCCAGCGGCTAACCCTACCCTTGATGACATGATCAAGAAGGCCAAGAAGGCCTCCGTCCCCAACGACAATATTGAGCGTGCTCGCAAGCGTGGATCCGGTGAGGAAGCCGGTGGCGCCGACTGGGAAACCATCATGTATGAAGGCTATGGCCCCAACGGTGTGGCCATGCTCATTGAGTGCCTTACGGATAACCGCAACCGTGCGGCGACCGACGTGCGTACCGCTATGTCTAAAAACGGCGGCAACTTGGGCGAATCCGGCTCCGTGGCCTATATGTTCACCCGTACCGGCTACGTCCTAATAGAAAAGGGCGAGCTGACGGAAGACGATGTTTTGATGGCCGTGCTAGAAGCTGGCGCGGAAGAGGTAAAGGACCAAGGCGAGAAGTTTGAGATCGTCTGCGCCCCGACGGATGTGCAGGCCGTTAAGGACGCGCTCAAGGAAGCCGATATTGAGGTCGATGACTCTGATAATGACTTCCGCGCTTCTGTTGAGGTGCCCCTTGATGCCAACGATGCCAAGAAGATTTTCCGCCTCATTGATGCTTTGGAAGACTCCGATGACGTGCAAAACGTCTACACCAACATGGACCTGTCCGATGAGGTACTAGCCGAGTTGAACGAGGGTTAATCACGTCTTCGCCGCAATAGCGGCGGCTATGTAGCGCCGGGAGCGCTCCGCGAGAATTGCTCGCCGGAGGCGCTGCCGGCGCTTCGCTATGGTGGGGTGGACTACTACGTTTGTAGAACACCTGTGTGTAGTCCATAATGGGGGCAGTAGGCGGTGCGATAAGGCGCTGACATGACAATGGGGGAGAGATGAACCTAGAAGGAATGCGCGTGATGGGGATTGACCCAGGCTTGACGCGTTGCGGACTTTCCGTGGTTCAAGCTGGTCGCGGCCGAGCAATCCTCCCGGTTTCTGTAGGCGTGGTTCGTACCCCTAGCGATAAAGACTTAACGGAGCGCCTCCTGCGTCTTTCAGTGGCAGCGAAAGAATGGATGGATGACTATACGCCGGATGTAGTAGCGATCGAGCGCGTCTTCGAACGAGGCCAGGTCTCCACGGTCATGCAAACTGCCCACGTGGTAGGGGTGTTGGTGCTGGCTGCAGCTGAGCGCGACATTCCGGTGTATATGTACACCCCATCCGAGGTAAAAAAGGCAATCTCTGGAAATGGGCGCGCCGATAAAAAGCAGATGACCACCATGATCACCCGTATTCTGGGGTTGACGGAGCCGCCCAAGCCTGCCGACGCCGCCGATGCACTTGCCCTGGCGGTATGTCATTGTTGGCGTGCCCCTGCTATTGCGCGGATGGACCGGAATGGTCTTGGGCTTGGGGCCAAGACAAGTGGCGTGCGCGGACAAGCTAAGAAGCGGTAGAGAAATTTACTGAGAGAAAAGGATAGGAAGCCGATGATTGCTGCACTGCGTGGAGAGGTAATCCATATTGGACTCGACCATGGGGTCATCGATTGTGCGGGTGTGGGATATAAGTTCTTGGCCACCCCAAAAACGCTGGGCACTTTGCGCCGCGGGGAACCAGCTACGGTTCTCACCAGCTTGGTGGTCAAGGAAGACTCCCTGACTCTTTATGGCTTTAGCGCTGATGAAGACCGCGAGATGTTCCAAGTTCTGCAATCCGTGTCGGGGCTCGGACCAAAGCTTGCCTTGGCGGCGCTTTCGGTCATGGGCGCTGGAGAGCTCGCAGCTGCAATTGGTGCGGAAGACGTGAAGGCGCTGCAATCTATCCCGGGCGTCGGCAAGCGTATGGCTCAGCGCTTAGCATTGGAGCTGAAAGATAAGGTGGCGGTCTTTGCGCCAAGCGAGCCCTCTACTGCAGGTGCCGGCGATACCGCAGTCGCCCCAGTCGGCGGAGCCGTGGTAGAAAGCGTGACGGAGGCGCTCATCGGTCTTGGGTTTACTGATAAGGGGGCGCGGCCTGTGGTGGAAGCGGCATACGCGGAGAACCCTGATGCCGATACGTCTTCCCTCTTGCGTGCGGCCCTAGCGCAGCTGGGCAAGAAAAAGTAACGGCAGGCAGGAAGGCTGAACAACCATGTCCGATATTGAGCGCACCGAATTTAACCTCCCCGACGGCGTCGACGCGGCGCATTCTTCGCAGCGCAATAGCGACGTCGAAGCGACCGCACACTCCGAGGAACATGATATTGAGCGGTCATTGCGCCCGAAGTCGCTGGATGAGTTTATAGGCCAGCCCAAGGTGCGCGAGCAGCTTTCCTTGGTGATCAAAGGCGCTAAGAATCGTGGAGTTACGCCGGACCACGTTCTGCTCTCTGGCCCGCCTGGCCTGGGTAAGACCACCATGGCGATGATTATCTCCCAGGAGTTGGGGACTTCGCTGCGTATGACCTCTGGGCCGGCTTTGGAGCGCGCCGGCGATTTGGCCGCGATGCTTTCAAATTTGATGGAAGGTGACGTTCTTTTTATTGATGAAATCCATCGCATTGCCCGGCCAGCAGAAGAAATGCTGTATATGGCAATGGAAGATTTCCGTATTGACGTCATCGTGGGCAAGGGGCCTGGGGCTACCTCCATTCCGCTGGAAATCCCGCCTTTTACCCTGGTAGGGGCTACAACACGCGCCGGCATGCTTACTGGCCCCCTGCGTGATCGATTCGGCTTTACTGCGCAAATGGAGTACTACGACACGGCTGACTTAACTCAGGTGATTAAACGTGCGGCGCACATCTTAGACGTAGATATTGACCATGATGCAGCGGTAGAAATTGGTTCTCGTTCGCGTGGCACCCCGCGTATTGCTAACCGTCTCTTGCGCCGCGTTCGCGACTATGCCGAGGTCAACGGTACGGGTTTGATTGATCTTAGTGCGGCCCAAGGGGCGCTCGAGGTCTTCGACGTGGATGATATGGGGCTTGACCGCTTGGACCGGGCGGTACTCGATGCCTTGATTAAGGGGCACGGCGGCGGACCGGTCGGCGTGAGCACCCTTGCCATTGCGGTGGGCGAGGAGCCCTCGACGGTGGAAGAGGTGTGTGAGCCCTATTTGGTGCGTGCCGGGATGATTGCGCGAACAGGACGCGGCCGCGTAGCTACCGCTGCTGCGTGGCGGCACTTGGGGCTAACTCCTCCTGAGGGGGCAGCCGGCCTGTTTTAATTCGAGGCTCCAGCCTACTTGGTTAAGCATTCTGGTTTTTGTGTCCACTTCCGTCTGGCACACTAGGGAGCTATGGAAATCATCATTCTCATTATTATTGGCATCCTGTTCGTCATTCCCTCCTTCATGGCCATGCGAAAGCAGCGCCAGCGCCAAAATGATATGCAGGCCCTACAAAACTCCCTCAAGCCGGGCGATTCCATCGTTACCGCGGGCGGTGTACACGGCGTGGTGCGTAGCACCAGTGACAAGAATGTGGATCTAGAAATTGCCCCAGGAGTGGTGGTTACTTTTGACAAGATGGCCGTGATTCGCACCGAGCAGGAGGCCAATGAGCTCGAGCGCCCTGCGGCTGCTGGGGAAGCACAAGGCGATACGGAAGATAACCTGCCTGATGAGAATATCCCTCCGTTCGACGGCGAGGAGAAGAAATAAACCCGCCTCTCCCTGAGAATTATCTTAACGTTTGCTAGGTGGTGGGAACTTTGTGGAGCGTAGACCCCATCACACTTTGGGCCTTATCTGGCCCTCGTTAAGGAAAATTCCGTCTCATGACGTACGATGGTGCGTTGTTGACGTGCCTGCGCCATCCGGTCGGGCCGTATTTATTGTCTAAACACCCTGTTATAAGCAGCACAGGAGATTATCGTTGTCCGCATCATCCCGTGGCGCTATGAAAAATAGCCAACGCCAATGGCCGAAGCGCGCTATCGCGTTATTCGTTCTCATTGTGGTTGTTATCTATGCGCTTATCTTTCTTACTGGTAGCCGTCAAAGTACGCCGAAGCTCGGCATTGACCTGCAAGGCGGTACTCGCGTAACGCTTGCTCCGCAAGGCGAGGAACCCACTCAGGACCAGCTCAAACAAGCACGCACCATCTTGGAACAGCGTGTCAATGGTATGGGCGTTTCTGGCTCTGAGGTTGTCATTAACGGCAATACCCTGGTTATTACCGTGCCAGGAGAGGACGCTTCCCAAGCACAGGCCGTAGGTAAGACCTCGCAGCTCTTCTTCCGCCCAGTGGCTAAGCCATCCATGCCGGATATGGGCAAGCTCAATAAGGAGCTAGAAGACATGGCCAACCGCTGGGTAAAGTATGGCGTGCTAAGCGCAGACGAAGCGAACAAGCAGATGGATCAAGGCGTCAAGGCCATCTCTGCGCAGGAAGCGCAGATGACCGGACAGAAGCCAAAGGAGAAGAAGGCTCCAAAGGTCAGCGCTAAGCCCCTAGATAAGCCAAGCAACTCCATTGAGCAGTCGAAGCGCCGTGATGAAATCACGGAGATGTTGCTCAAGGACCGCCAGTCCGAGGATCCGACGACCCAAGCCGCAGCTTCGATGCTGATGACCTGTCAGGGCGATACCGATCCGCTGGCTGGCGCGGACGATCCGGCTAAGCCATTTGTTACCTGTGATTATTCCAAGGGCAACCCGTACGTCCTCGAGCCCGCGCCACTTCTTAACGGCATCAAGGATGAAAATGGCACCCGCCTAACCGGCAATGAGATCAATACCAATGGTCCTATCGAAGGCGGTATGAACAACAAAACCGGCCAAATGGAGATCAACTTCTCTTTCAAGACCGGAGATGGACCAAATGGTTCCCAGACGTGGGCGGACCTCACCAAGGAACACCTCAACGACCAAGTCGCCATTACCCTTGACTCCGCAGTTATCTCTGCACCGGTGATCCAGGGCGCAACTCCAGTTGGCTCCGCAACCTCTATTACTGGTGATTTCAGCCAGGAGGAAGCACAGAACCTGGCCAATAACTTGAAGTATGGCGCACTGCCGCTGTCCTTCGCCGGTGAAAATGGCGAGCCGGGCGGTACCATTGAGTCCATTCCGCCGACACTGGGTAAGGCCGCCCTGCAGGCCGGCCTTATCGCGGGCCTAGTCGGCTTGGTACTCGTGATGGCTTATTCGCTGTATTATTTCCGCGCACTGGCCGGCGTCTCCCTCGTCTTCCTCATTTCTTCTGGCCTGTTGACCTATGGTGCCTTGGTGCTGCTGGGTCGTTGGATCGGCTACTCACTGGATCTCTCCGGTATTGCCGGTCTGGTCATCGGTGTGGGTGCAACGGCTGACTCCTTCGTGGTCTACTACGAACGCATCAAGGATGAGCTGCTAGAGGGACGCACTTTCCGCTCCGCTACGCAAAAGGCGTGGGAGCGTGCTCGTGCGACCATCGTGACCGGTAACGCGGTGACCCTCATCGGCTCCGTAGTGGTCTACTTCCTCGCCATCGGTGAGGTTAAGGGCTTCGCCTTTACCATGGGCCTGACCACGGTCTTCGACCTTGTCGTATCCTTCTTGGTCATGGCACCACTGATGCAGTTGGTGGGCCGCCGTCCAGCTGCAGCCAAGCCTTCGATGAACGGCCTTGGCGGTATCTACGCCTTGGTGGAAGAGCGTCGTGAACGCGGCTATTTCGGCTCGGGGCATCGCAAAGCAGGCTCCACTAAAACCTCCGCAACCAAGGAGGCAGCCACCACAGAAACGGCAGCACATACTGCCGCAGGAACCGCACGTCCCGTTGATGCTGCGGAAGATGAGGAGAAATAAGCATGGCTGTTTCGACTAAGCACAAGATTTCCCGAATGGACCGCCTCTACGAGGATGAGCGCGGTTATGACTTCATTGGCCGCACCAAGCTGTGGTACGGCCTCACCGCCGCGCTGATCGTGGCGGCCGTGGCCGCAATCCTAATTCGCGGCTTCAGCCTCTCGATTGACTTCGAAGGCGGCACCACGCTGTCCATGCCGGCAGGGGACCTTAAGGAAGAAGAAGTAGGACGCGTCTTTGAAGATTCCACCGGTGTAGAACCCGAGCAGGTACATATCGTAGGCTCCGGCAACTCCGAGACCTTGGAGATTGTCTCCGAACGCCTCAGCCAAGAAGAGGTGAATGCGGCTCGTACCGCTATCTACGAGGACTTTAAGCCGAAGGATGAAGAAGGTAAGGCCACTCCGGATGCCATCGGTTCGTCCACGGTATCTGAGTCCTGGGGTTCTGCCATTACCCAGCGCATGCTTATCGCCATGCTGGTCTTCTTGGTAGCTGCCACCGTTTATGTGGCCATTCGCTTGCAGAAGAACATGGCTTTTGCCGCTATCATCGCCCTGATTGCAGACGGCGTGATTATTGCCGGCATTTATGCGCTCTTCGGATTCCAGGTTTCCCCTGCTGTCATCATCGGTCTGCTTACCGTCCTCACCTTCTCCATGTATGACTCGGTCATCGTCTTTGACAAGATCAACGAGAACACGGAAGGCCTGGAGGGCCAGCGCAAGAAGACCTTTGCTGAGCTGACGAACCTGGCGATTAACCAGACGGTCATGCGCTCGATTTCTACCTCGGTGATTTCTGCGCTGCCGATTATCGCGCTCTTCGTGGTGGCCGTATGGCTCATGGGCATCGGTACTCTGCGCGATTTGGCACTCATCCAGCTCATCGGTGTGGTTGAGGGTATTTTCTCCTCCATCTTCTTTGCTACGCCATTGGTTGTCACCTTCGCCAATATGTCTAAGAAGATAAAGCGCCACAATAAGCGCGTAACGGACTACCGTGCTGGTAAGGATGAGAAGGGTGCTGCAGAAGATGACGCACCCGCAGCGGGGCGCACCGTGGTTTCGCCAGTAAGTGCTCAGTCCACCCCGGCTGGCAATGAGGCCGAATCGGCGGAGTCCACCGGACACCCTGGCGCAACGTGGCGGCCAGGCAGGTAACTTCCGGTAGTAAAATTCAGGCGGATCGCTAGCTGAAGTGAGGGCACACAACCATGCTTAAGGAAAAGAGCAGTTCTGGAGGACGTCATTGGGGGAGGCAGGCCCTTGCTTCATGCGTATCCGCACTCGCCCTGGCTGCTTCTGCCTGCAGCGGGCAGGGTGGCGAGGATGATTCTTCGGTTACGCCCCAGGAACCAGAATCCTATGGATACTTTGGGTACCAGGTAAATTCCCGTCTGGCCACTACCAACGCAGGCACCTCCTTTGGTTCTGCCAGCTCCGCCGGACTCTTGTCCACGCGCCTATATCCTGGCCTTTTCGTACCTGGTCCCGCGGGCGAATTGATCCCCAATGCAGACCTAGTAGAAACGGAAGAGCTCCCGCCCGCTGAGGGCAGCGACCAGCGCAGCGTCCAGCTGACCTTGGCCGAGGATGCCGTCTTCTCCGATGGCACTCCCGTGACCTGTGATGATTACTTTTTGACTTACGTTGCCGGCACCCATCCGGCTGAATTTGCCTCCCATATGCCGCTGATGAATGACATTGCGAATTTCAGCTGCGAACCCCACAGCAAATCGTTTACGTTGACCTTTAATAAGGATCAGGGGCAGCGCTGGCGCCATATGTTTGGCGCCGGAACGGTCATGCCCGCCCATGCGCTGGCAGAAAAGGCTGGGTTGAGCCTAGAGGAGCTTAATGCGGCGCTGGCAGCAGAAGATATGCAGGCGCTAGATCCAGTTACCCAGGCATGGCGGTATGGCTTTTCCGTGGCAAAGGATCAACTCGATCCAAAACTGCAAGTGTCCTTTGGCCCTTATGTCATCGACAAGGTAGGCGATGAGGGCGAGGTTATCCTCAAAGCGAATGAAAAATACTTTGGTGATGCGCCAGCCGAGGACCATGTTGTGGTGTGGCCTGCGGATGCTGACGCGCAGAAACTGGTAGATAGGGGGGCGCTGCGAGTGGTCGACGCCGCCAGCGCAACCCCTGACTGGCTTGAGGGCACACAAAGCGAGTCAGGGGAGGACTCTTATGAAGCTTCCCCAATGGCAGGCGAGCTAACGGATACTCTGACGCTGTCTGAGGCTGGAGTATTCGCCGAGCCGTGGGCCCGCGAGAGCTTCGCTGCGTGCGTCGATCAGCAGGCGGTTGCTCAGGCTAGCTCCGCGGCCTCTGGCGTAGAGGTGCCACCGGCTTATGTACGCACCGTTTCCGTCACCAACCCGGTTGCCGGCGGCCTCGACAAGATGGGCAAGGAGCACCAGGGTACCGATCTGGCGCAGGCGGGGAAACTGAATGGAACGACCATCAAGGTCGGCTACTTAGGACCGGATAAGCGTTACGCAGCGATGGTGGAACAGCTCCGTGCATCCTGTGAGCCGGCCGGAATCACCATCGAGGATGCGTCTGCGGAGTTTATGTCTCAGCACTACCTGGAAATGGATCCAGAAACCTGGGCACCTACCGTCGACGCTTTCCTTGGACCGGTAGATCCCCAGACGGAGTACTCCGCGGTCGAAGCTAGTATGAAGAACTCTGCGGAGCTTAAGAAGACAGAAGAAGCTTTGTGGAAGGATATTCCGTCCATTCCGCTCTCCGCGCAGCCGCGTGTCTTCCTCGTCCGCCGCGACGTGGAAGGTGTCCTGCCGTACACTGGCGTCTCGGGCATCGGTTGGAATATGGATCGCTGGCGTAGCACCCCTCCAACCGAAAAGAAGTAGGACCCGCAACAGCGGCCGTTAACGACCTCTCGCAAGTATTTCTCAAGGAAAATTATGAGTTCGCACTACGAATCAGCAGCACAGGCTCTCAACGATAAGGTTCGCCTCGTTCAAGACTTCCCAGAGGAGGGCATCCTCTTCGAAGATCTCACCCCAGTTTTGGCAGACCCAGAGGCTTTTCGCACCGTCGTAGACGGCTTAGCGGCCGCCTGCGAGGAACTGGGCGCGGAAATGATCGGTGGTCTAGATGCCCGTGGCTTCCTCCTCGGCTCGGCCGTGGCCTACAAGATGGGCCTGGGTATCCTAGCCATCCGCAAGAAGGGCAAGCTTCCTCCTCCGGTATACACCGAGGAATATGAACTGGAATACGGCTCGGCAGCGCTGGAGATTCCGGCCAGCGGCGTCGACATCAAGGGCAAGCGCGTAGTGCTTGTCGACGACGTCCTAGCTACCGGTGGCACCCTCCATGGTGCGAAACTTCTGCTCGAGTCTGCGGGTGCCGAGGTTGCCGGCAACGTCGTTGTGCTGGAAGTCAAAGGCCTCAATGGGCGTGAGCGTTTATCCGGCCCGCCGCTCATTGTGCTAAATGCCACAGACTAAGATGAAGTGTCTAAGCTAGATCCCACGATCTAGACGAACATGAGGCCACATGGCCCGTGGCACTGTGAAGGGCGGTAGAAATGGCCATGGATAAACCCGTAAAGCGCCAGACCGGCGGCGGCATGCGTAGTATGTCGGCCCGCCTCGCCCGTTCGCTTACAGGCGGCCGAGTCAGGGTGAATCCGGTGCTGGACCCGCTTATGTCCATCCACCGCAAGTTTCACCCTAAGGCCGATTCTGACCTGCTCAATCGTGCTTATAACACCGCCGAGCGTCTGCATGAAGGGGTTTTCCGCAAATCTGGAGAACCTTATATCACCCACCCACTTGCCGTGGCTACGATCGCTGCGGAAATTGGTATGGACACCACCACTATCGTGGCAGCGCTCTTGCACGACACGGTGGAGGATACGGACTACTCCTTAGACGACCTCACCAGGGATTTTGGCCCCGAGGTCGCCCGGCTGGTTGACGGTGTAACGAAGCTGGATAAGGTGGCGCTGGGCTCGGCCGCAGAGGCGGAAACCATCCGAAAGATGATCGTAGCCATGGCTACTGACCCGCGCGTCTTGGTCATTAAGGTAAGCGACCGCCTGCACAATATGCGTACGATGCGGTTCCTCCCGCCCGAAAAGCAGGCCAAAAAGGCGCGCCAAACCCTCGAAGTTATCGCTCCATTAGCCCACCGCTTAGGCATGGCCAGCGTGAAGTGGGAGTTGGAGGACTTATCCTTTGCCATCCTGTACCCCAAAAAGTACGACGAGATTGTGCGCATGGTGGCAGACCGCGCCCCCTCGCGTGACCGCGCGCTCAAAGAGATCATTAGCCAAGTCAGTGCGGCATTGAAGGAAAACGGCATTGAAGCTGAGGTTATGGGCCGGCCAAAGCATTACTGGTCCATCTACCAAAAGATGATCGTACGTGGCCGCGACTTTGCAGAGATTTTTGACCTAGTGGGTATCCGCATCCTAGTAGAGGATGTCAATAGCTGTTATGCCGCAATTGGCGTGGTTCACTCGATTTACCAAGCTCTGCCCGGACGTTTTAAGGACTATATTTCTTCGCCGCGATTTGGCGTCTATCAATCGCTGCACACCACAGTGCTAGGCGATGGTGGTGCCACGCTGGAGGTCCAGGTACGCACCCACGAGATGCACTACAACGCCGAATTTGGCGTGGCCGCTCACTGGCGTTACAAGGAAACCAAGGGCAAGAACTCCGGCCACCAAGAAGAAGTGGACCAGATGGCTTGGATGCGCCAACTTCTGGACTGGCAGAAGGAAGCAGCTGACCCTAATGAGTTCCTAGACTCCCTGCGCTATGACCTTACCGCTAAGCAAATCTTTGCCTTTACCCCTAAGGGTGACGTAGTAAATCTGCCCGCAGGTTCTACTCCGGTGGACTTTGCCTACGCCGTACATACCGAAGTGGGGCATAGGTGTATCGGTGCCAAGGTCAACGGCAAGCTGGTAGCACTGGAGTCGAAGCTAAAATCCGGTGACAAGGTTGAGATCTTTACTTCTAAAGACCCTAACGCAGGCCCGTCCCGTGATTGGCAGGACTTTCTGGTATCTGCACGCGCTAAGACCAAGGTGCGGCAGTGGTTTGCCAAAGAGCGCCGCGAAGAACATTTGGAGGCTGGGCGAGATGCCCTAGCCACTGAGGTCCAGCGAGGCGGCCTGCCGATGCACCGCCTGTTTACCGCCAGATCCATGAAGCAGGTGGCGGAGCAGCTGCACCACGCTGATGTCGATTCGCTGTATACCGCCATCGGCGCGGGCCAAGTATCTGCGCAACATGTTGCCAATCAATTGGTTGCCATGTTTGGGGACCAGGACGATGCAATTGACACTTTGGCCTCGCGCACGCCGCTGTCTGAGATTGAAAATTCCCGTGCCCAGCACACCGAGGACTCCGCATCGGGCACCGGCATCTTGGTGGAGGGCAGCCCTGATGTAATGGCCAAGCTCGCCAAATGCTGCCAGCCTGTACCAGGCGATACCATCTTTGGTTTCGTAACCCGCGGCGGCGGAGTATCAGTGCACCGAGCCGACTGCACCAACGCGGAAAAGCTCAAAGCAGAACCCGAGCGCATGCTAGAGGTGGCCTGGTCTTCTGGGACCTCCGCTACCGGCGCTTTCTCTGCGACGCTGCAATTGGAAGCCCTTGACCGGCAAGGCCTTCTTTCAGAGCTCACCCGTGTTATGAGTGATGAGAACATCAACGTTTTGACTATGAACTCCCACCGGGGTGATGACCACATTGCGACGGTTAGGTTTACGTTCTCGGTGTCAGACACCAAGCAGCTGGGCACGTTAATGACGACCTTGCGCAATACGGAAGGCGTCTTCGACGTCTACCGAGTAACTGCTTAGCGCGCTTTCTCCTTACCCTCAAGGTGGGGCGGGGCAGGCAACGGGAAGGCTTCGGGCGGGTTACTAGCGTATGAATTTTCGGCTTCTTCCAGGTAAAGTCCCAGCAAGCGAGCTTGGTTTCTCCTGCCAAGTGGTTAGTAAAGCGATATAAATTATCCTGTTGCTTTCTACAATCTAGGAGTATTTCAATGCAGTTTCGCCGCATCGGCCAACTTGTGGCCGCCACTACCGTATCCGCTGTAGCTCTCTCCGGCGCGCAGGCGGTAGCACAAGAAAACAAGACCACCATCTCTGTCACTAATATCACCGATATTCACGGTCACTTGGAGGACAAGATCGGTGACCCAGCAAAGGCTGGCGATGAAATTGGCGTGGCTCGTTTGCAGTCCCTTATCAAGCAGGTGAATAAAGGTCAGGAATTCAACCTGACTTCGTCGGGTGATAACGTAGGCGGCTCTGCCTTTGTATCTGCAATTTCTGATGACAAGTACACCCTTGAGGCCCTCAATCAGATGGGCATGAAGGTATCCGCAGTGGGAAACCACGAGTTTGATAAGGGTACCGAGGATCTAACCGACCGCATTCAGCCGAATTCCACGTATCCCATCTTGGGTGCCAACGTGCTTAAAGACGGTAAGCCCTTGCTTAAGCCTTCTCACGTTGAAGACGTAGACGGCGTCAAGGTGGGTTATGTCGGAACCGTGACGGAAAATACCAAGTACAAGGTATCTGCGGCCAAGATCCCGGGCGTTACCTTCACGGACCCAGTAAAGGCAACCAATGAAGAGGCTGCCCGGCTAAAGGAGTCCGGCGAAGCGGACGTTGTTGTCGCCCTTTTCCACGAGGATGCCCAAGAATATGCCGAGGGCTTCAGTAAAGACGTAGACGTGCTTTTCGGCGGCGATACTCACCAGCGCACCAAGGGCGAAGTCCCGCGCGATGGTGCACTCCCGTTGCAATGGGCGCAGGGGCATGAGTATGGCAAGTTGCTTAACGACGTCGACATTACCTTTGACAAGTCCGCCAAGAAGGTAACCGACATCAAACTCAGCCAGTACGATGCCATCGACGCTGCCGCTGTCGAGCCGGACGCTGGCATTGCAGCTGTGGTGGAAAAGGCACAAAAGGAAGCCGAGGTAGAAGGCTCCAAGACTGCAGGAAACGTCAAGCAGGACCTGTTCCGTGGCTCTGACGAAGGCGCAGAAGCAGGCTCCAACCGTGGCGTCGAATCCACCCTCAATAACTTCATCGCAGAGGGCCAACGCTATGCCATGAGCAAGCAGGTAGGCAAGGATATCGAGATCGGTGTGATGAACGCCGGTGGTGTGCGTGCCGACTTGAAGGGTGGCGACGTTACCTACAAGGACATCTTTGAGGTGCAGCCGTTTGGCAACTCCGTGATTACCGCAAAGATTTCCGGCGAGGAGTTCATCAATGCTTTGGACAACCAGTGGCAGGAGGGCAGCCGTCCACGCCTGGCCATGGGTCTTTCCAATAATGTTCAGGTGGTCTACGACCAGAAGGCCAACAAGGGTGAGCGGGTAAAGTCCGTGACCATCAACGGCGAACAGATTGACCCGAAGAAGGATTATTCCATCGCGCTGTCGTCCTTCCTTGCTTCCAGTGACGAAGAAGCCGGCGGCGATGGCTATTTCAACGCTGGTTCCATCAAGGACAAAAACGATGTGGGCTACATGGACACTCAGGCCATGATTGACTACATCAAGTCGGGTGAATCTGAGGTCCGCACCGGACAAGGTCAAATCGGTGCCCACGTTGAAGGTGAGGTGAAGCCGGGTAAGGAAATTACCGTCAATCTGTCGAGCCTTAATTACTCCACCGAGGGTGAGCCGATGGCAAAGAAGGCAACCGTGAAGTTGGGGGACGCTGAGCAGACCGTCGACATCGACAACGCTGCCCAGGAAGGCGATGCGCAATTTGGCGAGCGCGGACGTGCAACGGTAAAGCTCACCGTTCCAGAAAACCTCAGCGGCAAGCAAAACCTCGAAATCACCACTGACGCCGGCACCAAGGCAACTTTGCCTATCGAGGTAAGTGGCGAGAGCTCCCAGGAGCCGGGTGCTAAGCCCGAGCCGAAGGGTTCCTCCTTGTCCTCTAACGGTTCTTCCATGGGCAGCGCAGTATTTGCCATTGTTGCGGCGCTGGTAGCTGGTGTTGCGGTTGTGGGTATGAACCCGCAGATTCTTCCTGCCCCAGCGCGCAAGATGATTGAGGACCTGCGCAAGCAATTCCACCTCTAAGCCATCACGGCGCTAGGCGGAGCGGTTCTTCCTGAACGGGGGAGTATCGCTCCGCCTTTTCTGTATGCCGTGCAGCAGCCGGGTAACCTAATCAACCGTGGATACTTTAGACCTCTTTGTGCGCGAAATTACCTATCAACTAGGCATTGAATGGCACCGTATCCCCGTTGTCGTATTAGCCACTTTGGGCATCTACCTATCCTTCATGGTCCTAGTGAAGATATTTGGCTCCCGGGTCCTTACCTCCATGACGGCCTCAGATGCCATCATCATCATTATGTTCGGCGCGGTTGCAGGCCGTGTCATTGTGGGTAATCCACCAACCTTGGCCGCCGGCGTAATCGGCCTGACTACCCTGATGGCTCTAGAGGCCGCGTTCGGTACTATCCGCAAAGTGGTGAAGTGGACTCGCTTTCTTGACCGGCGCCCAGTTCTCCTAGTATTTCGCGGGAAAATGGTTGAGGATAACTTGACCCTGGCGCATATTACTAAGTCAGATATCTATTCTGCTGCACGCAAGGCAGGCATTAGCCGCATGCAGGACGTACAGATTATGATCCTGGAGCCAACGGGTCATATTTCCGTCATCAGAGTCGGGCAATCTATCGACCCAGAGCTTTTCAAAGACCTGGTGGGGTCTGAGTACATTGAAGACGCTAAAGAGTCCTAGATGCATCCCTAAGCCTGGAAAAGCTCAAGCGTCGGTCAGTTCTTCCGATTGCTCAAAAGCCTATGAAAAAGCCGCTGCATTCCCTTTTGGAATGCAGCGGCTTAAGAATCGCTATGAAGCGGTGACCTTACTTGTTGCCGAAAGGCAGGTCGAGGTACTTGTTTGCGAAGGCGAACAGGGTGCCCAGCGCGCCGATAACAGCGGTGAAAACGCTGATCCAAGCGGTGATTTCCTTAGGATCCATATCCTTGATGGAGGAACCCTCCTCGGTCGGCTCAGTAGTCTTGGTGGTGGTCGCTTCGGCAGGCTTCTTGTCCTGGGCGGAGGACGCTGGGGTGGAGGCCGCTGGAGTGGTCGGCTCAGCAGCGGTAGCAACGGTGGTGCCTGCGAAAGCGACGGACAGAGCGGTTGCGCCGGCAACGAGTGCCTTGCGGGAGAAAAGCTTCATGTTTGATTCCTAACAAGCTTGGTGCGTTCAAAGACGTTTCAAATACTAGACAGGCTGACAGGCTTCCGCAACAGTATTGGTAGGTTTTTGTTTACTCGCTGAAATATCTGAAAGTCTGCTGTGTGCTGCAAGTTTACTCTTGTGGCTAGTGTGAACTAGGGGAATTTTAGAGGCTTAGTGTTTCTGCAGCTTAGGGCTCATATTCAGGCTCAGGTTAAATTAAGGAAAGTAAAAGCCCCAGCGCGTCCGTACGTTGTGAAAGTGACGAATGCGCGGGGCTTAACCCTTGCCCCCGTTAGGGGGTGTGGGGTGGTGGCAGGGGAGGCGTCGCCAAGCAGGGCTTTTAAAGCGCCTAGGCCTTGACGGTTGCCTTCTTGATCTTGACTTCCTTTGCTGGCTTGCCATCTGGCTGGCCGCCTTCGACGCCGTTCTTGGCAATCTTGTCCATCGTCTTCATACCTTCGTCGGTAATGGTGGCGAAGTAGGTGTAGTTCGGGGTCAACTCAGAATCGTCATAGTTGAGGAAGAACTGAGAACCATTGGTGTCTGGACCGCTATTTGCCATGGCAACGGAGCCGCGCGGGTAGATAACGGGGTTCTGGGCATCCTTCTCATCCACTTCGTCGGTGGGGTACTCATCAGCGAAGCTGAAGCCAGGGCCGCCGGAACCGGAACCGGTCGGATCGCCACACTGCAAGACGTTGAGACCACCCGAGGTCATACGGTGGCAAACGGTGTTGTCGTAGTAGCCAGACTTTGCCAACTCAGAAATTGCGTTGGTGGCACACGGCGCCTTGGCACGATCCATCTCCATCTCAATGGTGCCCTGAGAAGTTTCAAAGGAAACGGTAACGGTGCCCTTGGTGGAAATATCCTTTCCATTCGGCTTAGTCGCACCATTGGAATCTTGACCGGTGTCCTCGTACTTACAGGTCACGGTATCCGGCAGAGCCTTTGCACGCTTATCTGCAATGGGCTGTGCCTGTGGGGTCTGCTGCGAGGTCTCAGCTGCGGAGGACTCCTCAGCTTGTACCTTCTCATCGTCGCCTTCGCGGGTGGACAAGTAGTAAATGCCGCCTACCAAGGCGAGGATTACTACGAGGGACGCGAAGACAACGCCCAGCGGGCGTGTCTTTTGCTTGCGTTCGCGGGATTTTAGCTCGCGCTCGAGCTTGCTCAGCGCCTCTTCGCCGCGCTTTTTATTATTTGGCACCGGGAGTCAACCTTTCTAGTGATTTTCGGTGGCATGATTCAACCTGACCGAGTTTAGCGGTTCCATACTTCGAAGAAAGCGTGGGCACGTAAATCGGGCTAGTTAATGGCTATTGAGCCAAGTCATAAGTACTCTGGTTTCTATGGTTGAACCAGATTTTATCGACCCGCCAACACCCACCGTTGGTGAACTTCCCGCAGTGGGAGACCCGCTGCCCGAATTCGAACTCATCGGTACGGACCTGAGTCAGATTAACAATGAGACTTTCGCGGGCACGCGCCTTATTATCTCCATCTTCCCCTCTATCGAAACCCCTGCCTGCCAGGAGCAACTGCGCCGTTTCCATGAGCAGGTTTCGCAGCTAGATAACACTAAGCTACTTTGCGTTTCTCGTGACTTGCCTTTTACCCTCAAGCGTTTTTGCGCTGCGGAAGGCATTGCTGATGTCATTGCCGCCTCCGCATTTCGATCGGACTTTGGAGAGAGGTTCGGCGTGACCGTTCGCGATTCCGTATTGGAAGGCCTCCTTGCCCGCTCCGTGGTCGTGGCCGATGAAAATCACCGGGTAATGCACACACAAATGGTTCCAGGTGTTGTCACCCAGCTTGACTATGAGAAGGTGTGGGATATTTTGAGCTAGGCCGCACAGCGTTGCTGGTCGCGATTCATCTACGAAGACGGGGCCGGGCGGCTCTTTATTCTCTGGGCAGCTAGGGTGGTGGGTATGGAACTCTTCGGTTTTACTGCCGGTCCTTTTCAGACCAATACCTATGTGATTGCGGAGGGCCGCCGCGCCTTCATCGTCGATCCCGGCATGGATGCTATGGGAAAAGTCCTAGAGCATGACTTGGACTATGAGGCTATCGTGCTTACCCACGGCCACATTGACCACACCCGGGACGCCGGATCCCTTGCAGAAAAGCTCGATATCCCTGTTTATATTCACCCCGCTGACAAGTTTATGCTCGCCAGCGGCGAAGGTGTTTCGCCCCAGGCGCAGGAGCTTTTCGACGCCGCCCATATGACCCCCATCAACGACGTCCGCGAGCTACAAGACGGAGGAACCCTAGAACTCCTCGGCCATACCTTCAGCCTGAAGCATGCGCCCGGGCATTCTCCGGGATGCACCATGATCGTCGCTGAGGACTTTGCCTTAACTGGTGATGTGCTCTTTGCCGGTGCCATTGGTCGCACCGACCTACCGCACTCGGATCCCAAAGCCATGCAGAAGTCCCTTGCGGGCCCAGTGTGGAGTTTGGCGGATAACCTCGACATTCTGCCCGGCCATGGTCCCACCACCACCATGCGTAAGGAGAGGGCGACCAATCCCTTCTTCGCTACATTGAGGGAGGTACTGTAATACCCGTGAGTAATAAAAAGCAGTTTCAAGCCCTGTCCGCTCCCAAAGGTGTCCCAGACTATTTCCCACCGCAGTCGGCCGCATTCTATAAGGTGCGCCAGACCATGGTGGAGCAGGCACATCTCTCCGGCTTCCAGCACATTGAGCTGCCCATTTTTGAAGACACCGCGCTCTTTGCTCGTGGCGTAGGCGAGTCCACCGACGTGGTATCTAAAGAGATGTACACCTTCGCCGATCGCGGTGACCGCTCCGTTACCTTGCGTCCAGAGGGTACTGCCGGCGTGATGCGCTCTGTCATTGAGCACAACTTGGACCGTGGCCAACTGCCCGTGAAGCTTAACTATTTTGGTCCGTTCTTCCGCTACGAACGCCCGCAGGCCGGCCGCTACCGCCAGCTCCAGCAGGTGGGTGTGGAGGCAATTGGTGTCGACGATCCTGCGCTAGACGCCGAGGTCATTGCTTTGGCAGACCGTTCCTTCCGCGCGCTGGGGCTTAGCGGCTTCCGCCTCGAGCTGACCAGCTTAGGCGATCGCAATTGCCGCCCGGCTTACCGGGAGAAGCTGCAGGAGTTCCTCTTTAAACTCGATTTGGATGAAGAGACCCGCCACCGTGCTGAGATCAACCCTCTGCGTGTGCTGGATGATAAGCGTCCGGAAGTCCAAGAGCAGCTTGTCGATGCCCCCTTAATGCTCGACCACCTTAATGCGGAATGCCGCGAGCATTTCGAGACCGTCACCGGCATGTTGGATGATATGGGCGTAGCTTATGAGATTAATCCGCGCATGGTGCGCGGATTGGATTACTACACCAAGACCTGCTTCGAGTTCGTCCATGACGGCCTTGGTGCGCAGTCCGGTATCGGTGGCGGTGGACGCTACGACGGCCTGATGGCCCAGCTGGGCGGCCAAGACCTATCCGGCATCGGCTATGGCTTGGGCGTCGACCGCGCCCTGCTGGCTCTTGAAGCCGAGGGCATCACCCTAGAAGGCGTAGATTCTCGCGTGGACGTCTTTGGCGTGGCGCTGGGTGCCTCCGCAAAGCGCACCATGACCACTCTTATCAACGATCTCCGCAAGGCCGGCATTTCCGCGGATATGTCTTTTGGAGACCGTGGCCTCAAGGGCGCGATGAAGGGTGCAGACCGTGCAGGCGCGCGCTTCGCTCTGGTACTGGGCGAGCAGGAGCTAGAAAACGGCACCGTTGCGCTTAAGGACCTAGCCGCACACGAGCAGCACGACGTTAATGCCTCTGACCTAGTTTCCGTCCTTACACGGGAAATGCACGACGAGGCTTAGGTTTTTGTAGCTGGTGGGCATCGCGCTTAGGCGCGGTGACCTCTTTTAATACCTGCCAAGTAAAGATCAATAATCATTTCTTGGAGGTCCGGCTGGTAGGCCTCAACATCGACCTCGCGGGGCCGTGCCAAGCTGAGGAGTCCGACAATGAACTCGAGGTGGGTGACTCCGGGGCCGATCTCGCCGTGCTGTTGCCCAAGCTCAATAAACCTGCGCCCATTGCTCTCCAAGAGGTCACGCTGAGCGGTTAGCTCGGGGCTCAGAGAATCCAAATCCTGAGGGATGAAGGCAGGGATAAGGGTATTAAGCTCCATGGTAAGGATATGGGTGGCATAGGCACGGACATAATCAGTGCCGGAATGCGTAGGAGCCTCAAAGTCAGCGATGAGACGCTGTTGGAACCTCGCAAAGGCATCGCCCATATATTCTGCGCAAGCGCGGATAAGGCTCGCGCGGTTAGGGAAGTTGCGATAGACGGTGGCTACACTCACCCCGGCTTGTGCGGCTACCTTATCCAAAGCGACATTATCGCCGTGGGATCGGAATAACTGACACGCCGCGGCAATAATAGCTGTGCGGCGGTGAAGAGCATCTGCGCGCATGGAGTCTGTTTTAGCACTCCACCTGGGACACACTAAAGCCCATGGTCTTAGCCAATCCGCCCAGGGAGGTTTCCTTGTATTTGGAGAGCATATCGCGGCCGGTCTCTGCCATAGTTTGCACTGCATTATCCAAGGTCACATGATGAGTGCCTTCGCCCATCTTGGCCATGCGTGCGGCATTGATGGATTTCACCGCACCGATGGCATTGCGTTCGATGCACGGAATCTGCACCAATCCGCCAACTGGGTCGCAGGTCAGCCCCAAGTTATGCTCCAATGCGATCTCCGCGGCATTTTCTATCTGCGCCGGAGTGGCGCCGAGCAGCTCTGCCATACCCGCAGCGGCCATAGCGGAGGCGGAACCTACCTCGCCTTGGCAGCCCACCTCAGCTCCGGAGATGGACGCATTTTCTTTGATGATCATGCCGATAGCACCGGCGGTCAATAGGTAGCGCCGGGCGGTAGAACGGGTGAAGTCTGCGCGGAAATCGCGCGCATAGTGCAGTACCGCTGGAATGATGCCGCACGCACCATTGGTAGGTGCGGTAATGACGCGGCCACCGGCCGCGTTTTGCTCATTGACCGCGAGGGCATAGAGATTGACCCACTCCATGGCGGAGAAACCGCAGCTGGTGTCATCCTGATTTTCCAGCAACTGGGCGTACATCTTTGGGGCGCGACGCGGCACACGCAGCCCACCCGGTAGTAGGCCCTTGGTGGAAATGCCTTCGGTCACACACTCCCGCATGATGTCCCAGACCAGATCAAGGTGCCGCAACACGAATTCGGCGCCGCCTTCGTCACGGTGCAAGGTCTCCTCGTTGGCTAGCACGATCTCCCAGATTGCCTTGTCATGGGCTTCGCACAGATTGAGCAATTCTTCGCCCGTGGTAAAATGATAAGGAACGGTGTCATCAACCTGCGCTGCGGCTACGCCAGCGGGCACCTCATTGCTTTCAGCGACTTCCGCATCAAGCTCCGAGCGAGAGAGAATAAAGCCGCCGCCGACAGAGAAGTACTCTTCTTTTTCTGCGATGAGGTTGCCGCTTTCATCCCAAGCACTAAAAATCATGCCATTGGGGTGCTGAGGAAGTGGTTCGTTATCAAAAGCGATCTCATAGTCCACCGTGCCGCGGGGGCCAGAAATCGTTCCTTCACTGGGAATAAATCCACCTGCGTGCGGCTCGGCGTCGATAGGCACGCTCGGTGGATCCCAGCCAGCGAGACCGAGGATGACAGCGCGGTCGGAGGCATGCCCGCGGCCAGTGGCGGAAAGGGAACCGCGCAACTCGGTATACACCTTCGCCGGGTGCTTCTCGAGGGAATCGAGGAATTGCTTAGCCGCGCGCATAGGCCCAACGGTGTGCGAAGAGGACGGGCCGATGCCGATGGAGAAGATGTCCGTGACGCTAATTGTCATAGTTAAGCTGTGCCGAACCTTTCTGGGTGGATATGTGTTTGGTTCCTAGGGCTTTTCTCGTATCAAGGGGCAAAGCCGGAAGCGAGGGGAGAGGCAAATTTTCTGTGCCCAGCGTAGCGAAAGTCACACCTTCTATCAATCGCCGCCTATGCGAAGTACAGACCGCGCCTGTGGCCTAGTCGCCGTAGCCATTCAGGAGCTTTCCCAAGGGGATGAAGTTCTCCTTGGCTAGCCGCACAGTAGATCTGCCACCCAACCCCTCCAGCTCGCCAGCGATTCCAGACACCCTGTCCCTGGGGGCAACCATTTGGTCAGCTAGCTGAATTGCAGAGCGTTCAATGCGGGTGACAAGGCGTTCGCCTTCTGGAGTGCCCAAGTCCTCCGCAGCCTGAAAAACTCCCGTTGGCACGATATTTGCGTGGAGTTGATTAAACAGTGGGCGAAGCGCGTAGTCCAAAATTAGGGAGTGGCGTGAAGAACCAGCTGTAGCCGCGATGATTGTAGGAAGATTGTCGAGTGCATGGGGTGCCAAGGTGTCAAAGAACATCTTGAATAGGCCCGAATAGCTCCCCTGAAATACAGGGGTGACGGCAATGAGCCCATCGGCTTGAGCAACGTGTTCCTGGGCCCGGGTCAACTCCGGCGTCGACGCAGTCCGATCGGTCATGGCGGTTGCTAGTTCGAAGGCCAAATCGCGAATCTCAATGACGTCGATCTGGATCCCTTCACCGCGCGCGGCGATTTTGGCGCGGGTAGCCTCTGCGAGCATGTCTGCCAGCCGACGAGAGGAAGACGGTTGCGATAAGCCAGCTGAGATAACGAGTAGGGAGCGCATAACTAGTGTTCCTTTCCAGGGCTGACCTGCAGGTGAGAAGAATTGGGCTCAGCGAGCAAGCTAGCGTGTGTCGGCGGGTGAGAAGGAACGTGGCTGGGACGGCGTTGTTCAAAGCGTCGTCGCAGCTCGGGGACTACTTGGGTGCCAAGGATTTCTATCTGCTCGAGGACTACTTCTTGCGGTAGCCCGGCGTGATCGATGAGGAATAGCTGACGCTGGTAGTTCCCGGCCCAGTCAGCAAAACTAAGGGTCTTTTCAATTACTTGCTCCACGGTGCCAACGGTCAATGGAGTCTGGGCCGTGAATTCTTCGAGGCTGGGGCCGTGTCCATAGACCGGGGCATTGTCGAAGTAGGGGCGGAAGAAATCTTTAGCCTCTTGCTCTGTATCGCCGATAAAGACCTGGCCACCAAGGCCTACAATCGCTTGGTCCGCTTGGCCGTGGCCGTAGCTTGCAAAACGACGGCGGTAGAGATCTACCATCTGAGCAGTGTGTTCCTTATTCCAAAAGATATTGTTATGGAAGAAACCATCGCCGTAATAAGCAGCTTGCTCGGCAATTTGCGGCGAACGAATTGAGCCGTGCCAGACAAAGGGCGGAATTCCATCCAGCGGCGCCGGGGTAGCAGTAAACCCTTCCAAGGCCGTGCGGAACTTTCCTTGCCAATTAACAACTGGCTCGCGCCAGAGCCTGCGCAGCAGGTGATAATTTTCAATAGCCAGGGGAATGCCCTGCTGGATATCCTTGCCAAACCACGGATAGACTGGGCCCGTATTTCCGCGGCCCAGCATAAGGTCTACTCGCCCTTGTGCAAGGTGCTGCAGGAAGGCATAGTCCTCTGCGATCTTGACCGGGTCATTGGTAGTAATAAGCGTCGTTGCAGTCGAGAGCTGCAAGCGCTTCGTCTGCGCGGCGATATAGGCCAAGTGCGTGGTAGGAGAGGAAGGTACGAAGGGCGGGTTGTGGTGCTCGCCGGTGGCAAAGACATCCAGGCCAACCTCCTCTGCCTTCAGCGCAATCTCCGTTAAGTTGCGGATGCGCTCGGCTTCAGAGGGAGTCTTTCCGGAGTTGGGGTCAGTAGTTAAATCCCCAATGCTGAAGATGCCGAATTGCATGGTTACCTTTCTATGCGCTACCCAAGGGCACAAGACGCAATGTGAATGGCTGGCGAATCATTCCCATTCTAGGGCATCGAAAAGCACCGGCAGGTCCGCCGGTGTAACCAAGCGCAGCGGAGTCTCATTTACTTTGCCGTGCTCTGTGATGACGGCTGCGTACGGGCGGTGTCCTTGGTTATCGGTTTCTGATAGGTGGTCCATCGACTCCTGCACACTTACCGTGCGGGCCAGAAAGATGGCGCGATCGCTGGGCTCTTGATACTTCGCTCTATCCGCACTGTCGGCGGCATCGAGTTTGTCCTTATCGCTGAAATCCGCGGCGACCCATCGATGCGGCTGCAGGACGCGAAGGGTCTCGGGAGGGGACACCACTATGTCCCGGAGGGTGGAAATCTGCTGTACCACTGCTGCGTGCGGCTGAGCGATGAGCTCTGATTTGTAATAGCGGGCGTGGGAAAGGAGTTCTTTGCGTTCACGATGGAGCGCAGGGTTTTAAGATCATGAAAGCGGCCAAGAATGCACTAGTTCGGTGCATGGTGATAGGTGCCAGTGTGGAGAAGGGTGGAAAGGGAGGGCGTCGCCAAGCGCGGAGTGCTTGCAGCGCCCTGGGATAGGGATAAGAAAATCCGCTAGCCCCGGCACAGTCGGTATGGCTAGCGGAGGTGGCGAGTCCGTCTAGGCTCTTAGAGGATAGGCGGCGGCCAAAAGTAGTTTTAGCCGCGGTAAGCGCCGCGCCCCAAGGTGTCGCACTGGGACATCTTGCCGGAGTTATAGCCAGCGAGGAATGCCTTCTCGCGTTGTTCAGAAGAGCCATGGGTCCAGGAGTCAGGCTGGACCTGGCCGCCGGAACGGCGTTGAATATTGTCATCGCCCACCGCTTGGGCAGCGGCGACAGCATCCGAGACCTGTTCTTTGGTAATGGGCTCTAGCAAGGGGTTGTCACCCTTGTCGGCGTAGGAGGCCCACAGCCCGGCGTAGCAGTCAGCCTGCAGCTCGATCTTCACGGCGTTGGAATCGGCGCCGGGGTTGTTATAGTCCGACAAGCCGAGGGTGCCCTCCAGGTTTTGAATGTGGTGGCCAAACTCGTGGGCCACGATGTACATGCGGGCCAAAGGGGCATTTTCCGCGCCGAAATTGCGCAGGGAATCAAAGAACTCGGTATCGAAATAGGCGGACTCATCGCGTGGGCAATAGAAGGGGCCGGTAGAAGAGGATGCCGCGCCGCATCCGGTATTAACGCCACCGTGGAAGACCACGCGCTCCGGTTCGGTGTATTGAATATTCGCCTGTTCTGGCAGCACCTTGGACCAAACGTTGTCCACGCTGCGGCCGGTGAACTCTACCAGGCATTCATCTTTGGTATTGCCATCTTCCGCAGTTTTGCATTCTGGGCTATCGCCCTGCGCGGCGCCATCGGACTGAGACTGTTCATTGCCTAAAATCGCGCCCAAGTCTGAGGGGTTACCGCCAAGTAGGAGGAAAAGGCCAACCAAAACAATCGAGCCGACGCCACCGCCGATGGCGATGCCACCGCCGCCACCGGAACGAGCTTCCTTGCCGCCGAAATCGGCACCAGATCTAAAAGTCATGTCTAAATAGTGCCACATGGCCCCTTAAAACACAGGATGAAGATGGGTGCACAAGGGGGCAAGGAAACAGGGGGAGGAAGCTACCTTTTCCGCTTTCGGGGCGGCGCTGCGTCTACCTTACTGCGCTGCGCGTACCGGTAGGGATGTAGGATTGTGCACGTTCCTAGTCTTGTGCTTGGTTTGGCGCGCGCTGTTTACGCGTGGCGGGACCCGCAAGTGACACAATTTTCAGAAGGGATTGAACAACAGTGCTGCGTACCCACTTAGCTGGTGAGCTCCGCAAAGAACTCGCAGGAGAGACCGTCACCCTAACCGGTTGGGTTTCCCGCCGCCGCGATCACGGTGGTGTGATCTTCATTGACCTGCGCGATCGCTCTGGCATCGCCCAGGTTGTCTTCCGTGAATCTGACGTTGCGGAACGCGCCCACGACCTGCGCTCCGAATACTGCGTGAAGGTTACCGGTACCGTAGAACCCCGCCCGGAAGGCTCTGAGAACCCCAACCTGCCGTCCGGCGAGATTGAGGTCAATGTCGCGGATCTTGAGGTGCTCAATAAATCCGCAGCGCTGCCGTTCCAGGTTGATGATCCTTCGACCTCGGGTGAGGTAGGCGAGGAGACTCGCTTGAAGTACCGCTACTTGGACCTGCGCCGTGAGCGCCAGGCGAAGGCCCTGCGCCTGCGTTCTGCCGCTAACCGTGCGGCCCGCAAGGTGCTGGATTCTCATGACTTTGCAGAAATTGAGACTCCAACCTTGACTCGTTCCACCCCGGAGGGTGCGCGTGACTTCCTGGTGCCGGCGCGCTTGAAGCCAGGCACGTGGTACGCACTGCCACAGTCCCCGCAGCTGTTCAAGCAGCTGCTCATGGTCGCTGGCATGGAGCGCTACTACCAGATTGCACGTTGCTACCGCGATGAGGATTTCCGCGCCGACCGCCAGCCGGAGTTTACGCAGCTGGACGTGGAGATGTCCTTTGTAGACCAGGACGATGTCATCGCCTTGGCAGAAGAGATCGTTACCGAGCTGTGGAAGCTCATTGGCTACGAGATTAAGACTCCTATCCCGCGCATGACCTACGCTGATGCGATGAAGTACTACGGCTCTGATAAGCCAGACCTGCGCTTCGACATCAAGATTGTAGAGTGCACCGAGTTCTTCAAGGACACCACCTTCCGCGTCTTCCAGAATGAATACGTGGGCGCTGTGGTTATGGAGGGCGGCGCCTCCCAGCCGCGCCGTCAGTTCGATGCTTGGCAGGACTGGGCTAAGCAGCGCGGTGCGAAGGGCTTGGCTTATATCACCGTGGGTGAGGACGGCACATTGGGCGGCCCGGTGGCTAAGAACATTACCGACGCCGAGCGCGAGGGCATCGCAGAGCACGTCGGCGCTAAGCCAGGCGATGCTATCTTCTTTGCCGCTGGCGACACCAAGGCTTCGCGTGCCCTGCTGGGTGCTGCGCGCGGCGAGATTGCAAAGAAGCTGGACCTTATCAAGGAAGGCGACTGGGCCTTCACGTGGGTTATTGATGCCCCGCTCTTCGAGCCTTCTGCCGATGCAACCGCTTCCGGCGACGTCGCTTTGGGTCACTCCAAGTGGACCGCGGTCCACCACGCGTTCACCTCCCCGAAGCCGGAGTGGATTGATTCCTTTGACCAGAACCCGGGCGAGGCTACCGCCTACGCTTATGACATTGTCTGCAACGGCAATGAGATTGGCGGCGGTTCCATCCGTATCCACCAGGAAGACGTGCAAAAGCGCGTCTTTGATGTCATGGGAATTGGGGACGAGGAAGCTCAGGAGAAGTTTGGCTTCCTGCTCGATGCCTTCTCTTATGGCGCCCCGCCACACGGCGGCATCGCCTTTGGCTGGGACCGCATTGTCTCCCTGCTGGGCGGCTTCGACTCCATCCGCGACGTCATTGCGTTCCCGAAGTCCGGCGGCGGGGTAGACCCGCTTACCGACGCCCCTGCACCAATCCCTGCCGCACAGCGCAAGGAAACCGGCGTAGACTACAAGCCGGAAAAGAAGAAGGAACAGGACAAGGCCGGTTCCACTGCGGGAGAGACTGCTGAGGAGAAGTAAGCAGATAGCTTGAACCTCAGCTGTTAAGGCACACCGTGCGGGGCACATCGTAGGTCGTGGCCATTGTCGCTGCGGGCGAACTTGTGACCCCGCTTTGGTGTGAGGGGGCATACTGGATAGAACTATGGATGAAAACGATACTGTGCTATCGCCCGAGGACGTCATCAAGGCCGCCTCGGAGATGTTGTCGCGCCGTTTTGGTGGCACCCCGGAGATGTCGAGCGTAGAGCGCTTGGATGGCTCCGGCAATGCAATGGTCTTGCGCGCAAGGATTGCCCCCGGCGCCTTCCTGCCTCACCGCTCGGTAGTCATTAAATACAACCCGGTCACAGGCTATGGCGTTGATGATGCCGCAATGCTGCGTGAGGTTGTGGCTTATCAATTTACTACCGCGCTATCTGAAGATGTGCGCCCTGGCCCAGTGCTCCTCGCCCATGATTTAGATAAGCGCATTATCGTTTTGACGGACTTGGGTGAGGGCGAAACGCTTGCCGATGTCCTGGTTCAGTCCACCGATGCCGACCGCGTCCGAGTGCTGCGCTCGCTGGGCAGCGCTCTAGGCCACATGCATGCGGGGACCGCCGGGCATGAGCAGGATTATGAAACCTTGCTTAGCCGCATGTTGCGCAAGAACCCGGAATTGGCCCCGCACCAATCCGTGCGTGATGAGGCATTGGAAGGCTCCATCGGAATCGGCCTCGATTTGCTGGATACGGCGGGGCTCGAAGCCCCCGAAAGCTTCCGTGAGCTAGCTCGTCAAGCAGCCAGGTCTTTGGCCTCCGGCAAGGACCGGGCCTTTACTCCCTTTGACCTTTCTCCGGATAATATTATCGTCTCGCAGCACCTGCACTTCTTGGATTATGAATGGGCGGGATTCCGCAATGTGGGCTTCGACGTGGCCTGCGTTATTGCTGGTTTCCCACAATTCCTCTTCTCTAAGCCGATTACGGACGAGGAGGCAGATATTTTTATCTCCGCCTGGTCTCGTGCGGTAGCAGACGTGTGGCCGCTGTTTTCTGATCCGGAAGAGATCCATGGACTCATCGTGGCTTCACTAATCGGCTGGGCGCTGTCGAGCGTGACCACCATGCAAGCAGGCGGCATTGAAGGGCTGGTGGCCTTGGTCAGGGGAGAAGCCGAGGTCTTCCACGATCCGCAGCATTCGATCTTGCGCCCGGCCGATCACGGGCCGTTTACGGAAGATGAATTGCTGGTGCGCCGTGATCTGTACGAAACCTTTGAGGCGCTGTCGCGCTATGCCGCGCGCTGCGATGGCCCCTCCTGCGCACCCATCGCAGAATTTGGCAGCGCAATTGCGCGCCGCTTGGATGATGAATAGATAACTTCGATGTGCCCGCACACTGCTAGGAGGTAGGTTTTAGTGTCTCAAGACTCACTCTTTGGCGGGCCCACCCCCGGGGACAATGCCGCGTCTTTGCCTGGGAAGAACCTCTTTGCCACCCACGCAGGATCGCCGCTGGCGGCGCGCATGCGCCCGCAGAGCTTGGATGAAGTGGTCGGACAAGACCACCTTTTGGCTCCTGGCAAGCCATTGCGCCGCCTAGTGGAAGGCTCAGGGGAGGCCTCTGTCATTTTGTATGGCCCGCCAGGTACTGGCAAGACCACGATTGCCTCTCTTATTGCAAGCCAGATGGGGCAGAATTTTGTGGGTCTATCCGCGCTCGATTCGGGAGTGAAGCAGGTCCGGGAGGTCATCACCCACGCCCGGCAAGTGCTCATTCACGGGCGCCGGACGGTGCTTTTTATCGATGAGGTACATCGTTTTTCTAAAACCCAGCAGGATGCGCTGCTCGCGGCCGTGGAAAACCGCACGGTACTGCTCGTGGCGGCGACGACGGAAAATCCCTCATTTTCCGTTGTGGCGCCGCTCCTGTCGCGCTCGCTGCTTTTGCAGCTGCATTCGCTAAGCGACGCCGACTTAAGGGGCGTCGCCAAGCGCGCGCTAGAAAGCGATCGTGGCTTGGGCGAGCGCAAGATTCGGATCGCCGACGAGGCCTTGGAGCAGTTAGTTCTTTTGGCCGGCGGTGATGCGCGGCGCACATTGACCTACCTGGAGGCGGCGGCCGAGGCGGTCGACGACGGCGGGGAAATTACCGCACAGACGGTCACAGACAACGTCAATAAGGCGGTGGTGCGCTATGACCGGGACGGCGACCAACACTACGATGTGGTCTCTGCGTTTATTAAATCCATTCGTGGCTCCGATGTTGATGCTGCGCTGCACTATCTAGCCCGCATGGTGGAAGCAGGAGAGGATCCGCGCTTTATAGCGCGCAGGCTCATAGTGCATGCCTCCGAAGACATCGGTATGGCCGATCCCACTGCGCTCCAGGTAGCTGTGGCGGCGGCCGAGGCCGCACAGCTCATCGGAATGCCGGAGGCGAGAATCCCCTTGGCGCAGGCCACCATCCATCTGGCCACCGCGCCGAAGTCTCCATCGGTTATCTCCGCCATCACGCAGGCCCAGGCAGATGTGGCCGCCGGCAAGGTGGGCCACGTGCCGGCGCATCTGCGCGATGGACACTACGAGGGCGCAAAGCGGATGGGAAATGCCGTGGGCTATGTTTACCCCCACGATGATCCCCGCGGCGTAGTAGAACAGCAGTACCTGCCCGATGAGTTGGAAGGCTCCGTATATTATGAACCCACCGATCATGGAGCTGAAAAGCGTGTTTATGACTATATAGGCCGATTGCGCAGCATTATTCGCGGCAAGCGTTCTCCCGGTAAAAACGCTCGCCGACCGCGCTGATACCTACCCAAGGGAAATTGCGGTGCGGCGAAGGGTAAAGTTGGGCGGGTTAGAAACTTCTCGATAGAAGATGAAAGCTCATACAGTTAGGATTGTTGCTCGTGAAGACTCATGAGATCCGGGAACGGTTTACCCAGCACTTCGTCAATTCTGGTCACGAGGCGGTACCAAGTGCCTCGCTGATCCTGGATGACCCTAACCTGCTTTTCGTAAACGCGGGCATGGTCCCATTCAAGCCTTACTTCCTGGGCCAGCAGAACCCGCCCTTTGCCAAGGGGCTCGCCACTTCTATCCAGAAGTGCGTGCGCACCCTGGATATTGAAGAGGTGGGCATTACCACCCGCCACAACACCTTCTTCCAGATGGCCGGAAACTTCTCCTTTGGCCAGTACTTCAAGGAAGGCGCCATCACCAATGCCTGGACCTTGCTTACCGGCGCCGTGGACGAGGGTGGATTTGGCCTGGACCCAGAGCGCTTGTGGGTGACGGTGTACCTGGATGATGATGAGGCCGCCGAAATCTGGCGCGATAAGATTGGCGTTCCTGAAGAGCGCATTCAGCGCCTGGGCATGGAGGATAACTACTGGTCCATGGGTATCCCTGGACCCTGTGGCCCGTGCTCCGAGATTTATTACGATCGCGGTCCTGAGTACGGCAAGGACGGCGGACCCATTGCCGATGATAACCGCTACATGGAGATCTGGAACTTGGTCTTCATGCAAAACGAACGCGGCGAGGGCATTGGCAAGGGCAACTTTGAAATCGTTGGCGAGCTGCCCAAGAAAAACATCGATACCGGCCTCGGCATTGAGCGCGTGGCCTGCATTTTGCAGGGCGTAGACAACGTCTACGAAACAGACCTGCTGCGTCCAGTCATTGACGTAGCTGAGGAACTTACCGGTGCCACCTACGGCGATAAGGCTTCTCAGGAAGACAATATCCGCTTTCGCGTGGTAGCGGACCACTCCCGCACCGGCATGATGCTCATCTTGGATGGCGTGACCCCGGGCAATGAGGGCCGCGGATATATCCTGCGTCGCCTGTTGCGCCGCATTATCCGTTCCGCCAAGCTGCTGGGTGCTACCGGTGCCACCATGGAGCGCTTCATGAACACGGTCATGGATACCATGACCCCGTCTTATCCGGAGATTGCGGACAACCGTGAGCGCATTCTGCGCGTGGCCGTCAACGAAGAAAAGGCCTTCCTCAAGACTCTGGAGTCCGGCACCCGCCTCTTCGACGATGCCGTGCAGGAGCTCAAGTCCACCTCTCGCGCGAAGACCGCAAAGGTCCTGCCTGGTGAGAAGGCCTTTGAGCTGCACGATACCTATGGTTTCCCCATCGACTTGACGCTGGAAATGGCCCAGGAAGCGGGCCTTGAGGTGGACATGGATGGCTTCAACGATGCCATGGGTGAGCAGCGCCGCCGCGCCAAGGCCGATAATCAGGCCAAGAAGCACGGGCACACTGACCTTTCCCTCTACCGCGACTGGGTAGACAATAACCCCACCGTCTTCACCGGCTACGAGGAGCTTACTTCCGACGCCCGCGTGATCGGCCTTGTCCGCGGCGGAGAAAAGGTCGATGAAGTCCACGAGGGTGAAGAGGTCGAGGTCATTTTGGACCACACCCCACTTTATGCCGAGGCGGGCGGCCAGATGGCTGATCGCGGGCGCATTGTGGCCGGCGAGTCCTTGCTGGAGGTCAATGACGTCCAAAAGATTGGCAAGAAGCTGTGGGTCCACAAAGCCACGGTTACGGCTGGCGGCCTAGACCTGGGCATGTCGGTTGAGGCGGGCGTCGATGAGCACTGGCGCCACGGTGCTACCCAGGCTCACTCTGCTACGCACCTCATTCACGCCGCACTGCGCCAGGTGCTTGGCCCCACCGCGGTCCAGGCTGGTTCTATGAACCGCCCGGGTTACCTACGGTTTGACTTCAACTACACCGAACAGCTCAGCCAGGCCCAGCTGGAAGAAATTGCCTTGATTACCAACCAGGCAATTGACTCCAATTTTGTCGTCAACACCATCGAGACCTCCTTGGAAGAGGCTAAGGCCATGGGCGCCATGGCGCTCTTTGGTGAGAACTACGGCAAGGAAGTCCGCGTGGTAGAAATCGGCGGACCGTTCTCCATCGAGCTATGCGGCGGTACCCACGTGGGATCCTCCGCTGAAATCGGCCCGGTTTCCGTGCTGGGTGAATCTTCCGTAGGCTCTGGCGCTCGCCGCATTGAGGCTTACTCCGGTATGGATGCCTTCCGTTACTACTCCAAGGAAACCGCCTTGGTGGAAGGAGTCTCCCGCGAGCTTAAGGTACAGACCGAGGACCTGCCTGAGCGCATTGCTCAGCTATCTGAGAAGCTCAAGGCAGCAGAAAAGGAAATCGAAACCCTGCGCAAGCAGCAGCTGGCTGCGCGTGCCTCCGAGTTTGTCGGCGCCGCCAAGGACATCAATGGTTTCAAGGTTATTGCGCTGACGTTGCCGGATGGAACCACCGGTGGGGACCTGCGCACCGTGGCTACGGACCTGCGTAACCGCCTGCGCGAGGAAGAAGCCGTCATTGTCTTGGGCGCCCAAGACAAGGGCAAGTTCCCGTTCATCGTGGCAGCTACCGACAAGGCTGTCGAACGCGGTGTGAAGTCCGGGGACGTCGTCAAGCAGTTTGGCCAGTACGTTGATGGCCGCGGCGGCGGTAAGCCGGACATGGCCCAGGGCTCCGGTTCTTCAGCTGCAGGTGCAGAGCGCGGCTTTGCCGCCGTCGAGGATATGCTCGAGTCCCTGTAGGAGTTCGAACGTGGCACAAGTGGAACCAGATATCCCCGGGGTTGATGATCCGGGGCAGGGCCGCCGGCTCGCGCTTGACGTCGGTACTGTGCGCATCGGCGTAGCAGTGTCCAATAGGGAAGCAACGCTTGCCACCCCAGTGGAGACCGTTCACCGCGAAACCGGGTTTAAGGACCGCGATAAGGGTGATATCGACCGGATCCTAGAATTGATTGATTTTTATGCGGCGGTCGAGGTCATCGTGGGGCTGCCACGAGATTTGCAGGGAAATGGCTCAAAAAGCGTAAAACATGCTAAAGAAATTGCGTTTCGGATCCGCCGTCGGTTGAATCGAAATGCAAATATGGATAAAGTTCCACCACCAGTACGTTTGGCTGATGAGCGTTTGACTACCGTGGCAGCGACCACCGCGCTGCGCGCGTCAGGCGTGTCCGAGAAGAAGGGCCGTAAAGTCATCGACCAAGCAGCAGCGGTGGAGATATTGCAGACATGGTTGGACGGGCGTGCAAATGCTCTTCGTCCAGGGGATGCAATAGATCAGCCTTCAAACTCAGGAGACTAAAACAAGTGAGCCGTAATCAAGAACGTCTCGGTCGATCGATGGAGCCGAAACACGTCAAGCGCCGCCAGCGCGGCATTGCCGTTATCATTGCGTCGATCATCGTTATCCTTGGCGCCCTTATCTACATCGGATTCCGTCTCGGCAATACCTCTGCCGATTATGAGGGAACCGGCAACGGTACCACCCAGCTGGTGGAGGTGCCGGAAGGCTCGTCGATGTCCGAGCTCGGTCCTGCACTGGTGGAAAAGAATGTGGTCAAGACCCAAGACGCCTTTGACTCTGCTGCGTCTATGAACCATAGCGCAAGCCAAATCCAACCTGGCTTCTACCGCCTGCAGGAAGAGATGAGTGCCAACGCCGCGGTAGAGGCGCTATTGGATAAGAATAACCGCGTCGACATGCTCGAAGTCCAAGGCGGCGCAACCTTGGAGGACGTCAAGGTTGTTGGTGGAGACGTTCGTTATGGCATCTACTCCTTGATTTCTGAGGTCAGCTGCAACGATGGCAACTGCCTGAAGAAGGAAGACCTAGAAAAGGTCGCTGCGGAAACTGATCCTGCTGAGCTGGGTGCGCCACAGTGGGCACTCGAGGCCATCAACAAGCGCGGCAACGATCCTAAGCGCATTGAGGGTCTTATCGCTCCAGGCCAGTACGTCCTAGACCCCAATATGGAGGCCAAGGACATTCTGAAGGACCTCATCACGCGCTCTACCAAGCGCTACAACGAGACCAAGATCGAAGAACGCGCCCAGGCTATCGGACTGAGCCCTTATGAGCTGCTCACTTCCGCTTCCTTGGTGGAGCGCGAGGCGCCCGCCGGTGAATTCGACAAGGTCGCCCGCGTCATCCTCAACCGTCTGGACGAGCCAATGCGCTTGGAGTTTGACTCCACTGTGAACTATGGCTTGGAAGACGTTGAGCTGGCCACCACCGATAAGGCCCGTGAAGAGAAGACCCCGTGGAATACCTACGCAAAGGAGGGGCTACCAGATACCCCGATTGCTTCTCCTTCGGATGATGCAATCAAGGCCATGGAGCAGCCTGCTGAGGGCAATTGGAAGTTCTTCGTTACCGTGGATAAGGAAGGCACCACCGTCTTCTCCGATACCTACGATGAGCACTTGGGCCGCGTTGATGACGCCATCCGCTCCGGCGTGCTTGACTCCAAGCGCGAAGGGGAGGGTGCTGGTTCC
Source organism: Corynebacterium sp. LaCa117 (assembly GCF_046717765.1). Classification (NCBI taxonomy): domain Bacteria; kingdom Bacillati; phylum Actinomycetota; class Actinomycetes; order Mycobacteriales; family Corynebacteriaceae; genus Corynebacterium; species Corynebacterium sp. LaCa117. The sequence goes on from NZ_CP177102.1 coordinate 1,228,077, forward strand.
GGCAACGGCGACGCCGCTGCCGATCAGCCCGCCCAATAAAGTCGCGAAGACCACGAAGAGGTAGAACCCGATGCCACGTGCGGCAGTCCTTGGTAGTCCCATTGAGCACTCACTGTCTCCGGTGCTTCATAATGCTGGCTACGAGGCTGCCGGGCTCGAAGGTTGGGACTACACCCGCTTTGAAACGGCTGCAGAGGGCTTAGCAGATCTGGTGCGGGGGAGTACCCCTGAGTTCGCCGGATTCTCCGTCACCATGCCGGGTAAGTTCGCCGCCCTCCGCTTTGCGGATACCGTAAGCGAGCGCGCTCAGCTGATAGGTTCCGCAAACACCCTGGTGCGTAAAGAAGAAGGGTGGTTTGCAGACAATACCGACACCGAAGGCGTGCGTGGCGCTCTCAAAGAACTTTTGGGGGATTCCCCTGCACGGCACGCGATGCTCATTGGAGCCGGGGGCACAGCGCGTCCCGCTTTGTGGGCGCTGGCTGAGCGCGGAGTGGCTACCGTCACCGTGCTCAATCGCTCGGACCGTAGCGCCGAGCTACGGCCACTTGCCAAAGAGCTGGGACTGGAGCTTTCTTTCACCGGTTTCGATGGTGACCTTTCTGCGCTGTCTCGCGCAGCCGATGTCATTGTATCTACCGTCCCCGCCGCTGCGGTGGAGGACTATGTCTTTGACATCGCCCACGCCCCGGTGCTCGACGTCATTTATGATCCCTGGCCCACGCCGCTGACCACGTGCGCGGCGGCCAACGGGTACAAGTCCGTCGGCGGACATGTCATGCTCGCATATCAAGCATTTAGCCAGTTCGAGCAATTTACCGGCGTGGCCGCACCGCGGGAAGAGATGCTAAATGCATTGAATGAGGAATTGCAGCGGCGGTCGCAGACGGTCAAATAGGACGAGGCCTCGTCAAGTGCGGACTGTCCTTCGCGTCTGGCTCACGCTGCACAATTCGCCCTCTGAGTGGAAGCCTCGAGCGCTAGGCGGTACCTCGCTTTACTCTAAGTCCCGTGTTGATCTTTGGGGGAATTGTTTATTGCCTTTGGGCCGCGGCGCTGTCTTGGTGGGACTTTCGGCATCGCCGCTTGCCCGACTGGTTGACGCTGCCAGCCGCTGCGTTGTCACTTGTACTTGCCAACTGGGGCGGGCTGTGGTGGCCGGGGATATATCTCGTGCTTGGGCTGGCCCATGCAGGGGTGGGCGGCGGCGATATTAAGCTGGCCGTGCCCTTAGGGATGCTGGTAGGGCATGTTGCTGGGTTTATAGGGGTGGTGGCGGCGAGCGGCTGCGCGTCCCTGTTAACGCTCGGCTGGTCTGTGTGTGCTGGGCAGAAAGAAAGCGCGCATGGCCCCGCGATGTTATTGGCGGCGGCAATCGTCGTGGCTTGTGTTTACCCTTTTTGAGGGGGTGGAAGAATATATTGCGGGGCCAAGTTCATACCGGATTGGCCTCATCGTGCGATAATACCCGCATGCTTCGTTGGACTACTGCAGGTGAATCCCACGGCCAGGCTCTTATTTCTCTGCTGGAGCACATGCCCGCCGGGGTCCCAATTACCCGCGCCGATATTTCGCATCAGCTTTCCCGGCGCCGCCTTGGCTACGGCCGTGGCGCCCGCATGAAGTTTGAGGCTGATGAGGTTACCGTGCTCGGCGGAGTCCGCCACGGGCTGACTCTGGGTAGCCCTATTGCCATCATGATTGGCAATACGGAGTGGCCGAAGTGGACCACCATCATGTCGGCCGATCCACTGGATATGGACGATGAAGAAAATATAAAGGCCATGAATTCTGGACGGGGTGCAGCCCTGACTAGGCCGCGTCCAGGACACGCGGATTTTGCCGGAATGGTGAAATACCGCCACAGTGAAGCGCGCCCCATTCTAGAGCGTTCTTCCGCGCGTGAGACGGCGGCCCGTGTGGCCGCAGCTACCGTTGCGCGCAATTTCCTGCGCGAAACCTTGGGCGTCGAGGTTCTCTCTCACGTGATTTCTATTGGCGCTTCCGAGCCTTATCAGGGGCCTGCGCCAGCGTTCGCGGACATCGAGGCTATCGATGATTCACCGGTCCGCGCCTGCGATAAGGCGGCTGAAGCCTCCATGATTGCGGAAATTGAGGCCGCAAAGAAGCAGGGTGATACCTTGGGCGGCATCGTTGAAGTTGTGGTCGATGGCCTGCCTATCGGGTTGGGCTCGCACATTTCCGGCGATGACCGCTTGGACGCACAATTGGCCAGCGCCTTGATGGGCATTCAAGCTATCAAGGGCGTGGAAATTGGCGATGGTTTTGCTGAGGCCCGTCGTCGCGGTTCCGCTGCCCACGATGAGATGGTGCGAACCGAAGAAGGCGTATCCCGCCTCAGCAACCGTGCAGGGGGACTCGAAGGCGGCATGACGAACGGGCAGCAGCTGCGCGTGCGGGCGGCAATGAAGCCAATTTCTACCGTTCCGCGTGCCTTGCGCACTATTGATATGGAGTCCGGCGCTGAAGCTACTGCCATCCACCAGCGCTCCGATGTGTGCGCGGTTCCGGCGGCGGGCGTCGTTGCAGAAGCAATGGTTGCCCTCGTTCTTGCGCGGGCCGTGCTAGAAAAATTCGGTGGCGATAGCCTCGAAGAAACCTCCGCGGCCATCGCCGCGTATGATAAATACGTTTCGGACCGCCTTGCTTTTGACCAGGAGTAAGTTATGACCACCCCAACCGCAGTTACGGGACTGCCCCGTCCACGCGTTGTTTTGGTTGGCCCGCCAGGTGCGGGTAAATCCACCATTGGCCGTCGCCTTTCCCACGCCTTGAGCTGCGAACTGGTGGATTCGGATCACCTTATTGAACAGGCTAAGAATAAGCCGTGCGGGGAATTGTTTAGCGAGCTAGGTGAACCTGACTTTCGCGCGCTCGAAGCCGAGCACGTTGCTGCGGCACTGCGCACTGGTGGAGTAGTCAGCCTCGGCGGCGGGGCAGTGCTGACGGAGTCCACTCGTGACCTCCTGGAGCGGCACACCGTAATTTTTTTGGATATTTCCCCTGAAGAAGGCGCAAGGCGCACCTCCGGTGATAGCAATCGGCCGGTGCTTGCGTCCGACAATCCACTCGAGCACTACCGCAACCTCGTCGAAGCGCGGCGCCCTTATTACCAGGAGGTAGCCGATTATCGAGTGCGCACAGATACCCGAACCCCGCAGCAGGTAGTAGGCGATATTCTCGGTTTCCTCGATACCCTTTAGCTGCCCGCTGCGCACGTACTTGTTCCTCGCCACACTGCCTCGGCGGCGAACGGAAAGGACCACCATGCCCACCATTGCCGTTAATGGACCGCAGCCATATGAAGTTCGCATTGGCGCTGGTCTCAATAAAGACATCGCGCAGCGCTGCGCGGAGATTGGCGCTAGCCGGGCAGGTATTGTCTTCCAACCGCCGCTGCGCGCCGCCGCCGAGCACCTAGCAGAGCTTATTGGGGCCCAGGGGGTTGTGCCCGTGCTCATTGAGGTTCCCGATGCTGAGGCGGCCAAGCAACTCAGCGTCGTTGGCGGTGTATGGGACAAGCTGGGGGAGAAGGGCTTTAACCGGCGTGACGTCATCATCGGCCTAGGCGGTGGTGCCACCACCGATATGGCGGGGTTTGTGGCGGCTGGGTGGATGCGTGGCATCAAGATTATCCAGGTGCCTACCACGCTATTGGCCATGGTTGATGCCGCCGTGGGCGGAAAAACCGGCATCAATACGGCGGCCGGGAAGAATCTTGTCGGCGCCTTTCACGAGCCGGATTCCGTCTTTGTGGACCTAGAGCGCCTTGGCACCCTGCCCGAGGCGGAAATCGTTGCCGGTTCGGCGGAGATCATCAAAACTGGGTTCATCCATGACCCGGTAATTCTGGAACGCTATGAGGACAACCCTGGGGCCTGCGTGGACCCGCAGGGCTTCTTGCCAGAATTAATAGAACGCTCCATCGCAGTAAAAGCCGCCGTGGTAAGTCAAGACTTGAAAGAGTCAGGTATGCGCGAAACGCTGAACTACGGTCACACCTTTGGCCATGCTGTGGAGCGCCGTGAGAACTACGAATGGCGCCATGGCAACGCGGTGGCAGTGGGCATGATGTTTATTGCCCACCTGTCGCATTCCCGCGGACTCATTGACGCTCAACTGGTGGAAAAGCACCGCCGGATCCTGCACAGCATTGGGCTTCCCACGCGGTATAAGGCAGGCCATTTCGCCGACCTGTATGAGGCCATGACCCACGATAAGAAGAATAGGGACGGAAAAATCCGGTTTGTGGCCTTGACTGGGGTGGGTGAGACCACCCGCCTGGAAGGTCCTAACTTGGAAGAGCTCGAGGCGGCCTACGCCGCGATTTCGGAGTAGAAGATGAAGATTATTGTTCTCAACGGCCCGAACTTAAACCGCTTGGGAAAGCGACAACCGGATGTCTACGGCTCAACCACCTTGGCCGATGTGGAGCGCATGATTGCCTCGCGTGCCGCCGAACACGGGGTAGAGGTGGAATGTTTTCAATCCAACCATGAGGGTGAGCTCATTGAGAAGGTACATGCCGCCGCGGATGCGGGCCATCCCGTGATTATCAACCCTGGCGGGTTTACCCATACCTCGGTGGCTTTGCGCGATGCCCTGGCTGAAGTGGCGGAGGGAGCCGGATTCGTCGAAGTGCATATCTCCAATGTGCATGCGCGCGAGCCCTTCCGCCATCACTCCTATCTCAGTCCGATTGCCCGCGGTGTGATTGCTGGCTTGGGGGTCTTTGGTTACGTTGCGGCAGTGGACTACCTCTGCCAATAGAAGCGTCCCACTGGGCTTCGTGGCGTCCGGGCAGAAAGAAAACGGCCCGACCGCGGTGGCAAGGTCGATATACTGGGTGAATACTTTCAACACCGCAGTCAACCCAGGAGGATTAAATCATGGCTTTGGCAGATACCCGCTTTAGTGACCGGCGCCGCAAGCTTGCCGCGACACTAGCCAGCCAGCGCATCGATGCCGTTTTAGTAACCCACCTCACGCATGTGCGTTATCTTTCGGGGTTTTCCGGCTCCAATGGTGGTCTGCTTTTGCGTAAGGATCTTTCTGCACAGGTTGCTACCGATGGCCGCTACACCACGCAGATTTCCCGCGAGGTTCCTGATCTGGAAGCTATTAAGGGGCGCGCTGTAGGCAAGGTGCTCCTGCAGCAATTCGCCGATGTGCAAGGACCGGTCCGCGTGGGCTTTGAGGCAGACTACCTGACGGTATCTGAATTGAAGGAACTCGAAGATTCGGCCCCAGAGTCAGTCACCTTGGTCCCTGTAACTGGCGTGATTGAAGATATTCGGCTGTTCAAAGACCCACTCGAGCTGGAAAAACTGGAAGAAATTGCTGCGCTGGCTAATCAGGCGCTGGAGGAACTCCTGGCCGCAGGCGAGCTGCGTGCCGGCCGCACGGAGCGTCAGGTGGCTGCCGATTTGGAGTACCGGATGCGCATGCTCGGCTCGGAGCGGGTGAGCTTCGATACCATCGTCGCTTCCGGTCCCAATTCGGCCATGCCACACCATGGTGCGGATGACCGGGTCATCGAGGACGGAGATTTGGTGACCATCGACTTCGGTGCGCATCTGCGCGGGTTCAATTCCGATTGCACGCGCACCTACGTCGTGGGCGCGGCGAATGACTTTGCTAAAGAAATTTATGATGTGGTGCTACGCGCCCAGAAAGCGGGCGTGGCAGCGTCGGTGCCGGGCGCTAAGCTTGCCGACGTCGACGCAGCTTGCCGCGACATTATTTCCGCCGCCGGCTATGGCGATTACTTTGTGCACTCGACTGGACACGGAGTAGGTCTCGACGTACACGAGGCGCCCTTCGCCGCCCAGACCGGGAAGGGCGAACTGGCCGCGGGCATGACCTTGACCATCGAGCCGGGCATTTACGTGCCTGGCAAGGGCGGTGTGCGCATCGAAGATACTCTTATCATTACCGATGGCGCGCCGAAGATCATCACCGCCGCGACGAAGGAGTTTACCGAGCTACCCGCCTAGTGGCTGAGAACCTTGGAGTTGAGTAGCTGGGCGACGTTGCGGTTGCCCAGGTGCGTGAGGTGGTTGAAAAGGTTGTGCGGTACGGAGTACTCCCACTTGCCGGAAATCCAGCGCGTGCTATCCGGCGCACACATGCCATGGTTGATGGAATCGGCGCGTAGGTCGTAGTACTGGACACCGTTGGCACGTGCTGCCTTGTACATCGCGCTATTGATTTGGTCCTCGCCGGTGCGTACCAGGCCCGCGTAGTCCAGATTGAAACCGGCGTCGGTGGAGCCCGGCGCGGACGTGCGTACCGGGCATACGGCCCCGTTACGGGCGGAGATGGCGGGATACCCTACGACGGTGATGTGCGCATGAGGCGCGGCCTGACGGACACGCTGGATGGAACGCTTCATGCCGTCAAAATAAGGATTGGCGGAAGATAGCGATGGCCGCAAAATTTCCTGGAGGTCGTTGGCGCCGAACTGAATCAAAACATTCTTGGTTGCACCATTGAGATCGTTATTGGCAATGGCCCCGTTTATCTGCTCCTCGAAGTCCTTGCGGTGCGACTGGCCGGCGGCTTTCGCGGCAGAACAGGCGTAGTTGGCTACGTGCTGGCCAGAAACCCGCTCCAGTTCGCGGCCTACATTGCTGTGACCCTGCGGGCAGCCCTGCGGGGAAGGTGCACCCGGGGTGTCTTTAATGCCATGGGTAGCAGACGAGAGAGCAGTGTCTGCTGCGGGGGACAGGCTGGAGGTTGTCCCGATCTGGCCATAGGTAGGGTTAGCGAAGATAGAATCGCCGAACATCACGGTTTGGGCATCCGCCGCCAGTGCTTGAGGAGCGCTAAGTGCTGCTAAAGCTGCGCTAGTCACGGTAGCCACAGCAGAAAGCTTCTTGAAAGGCATCGCAAAAATCCTTGGTAGAAATGTGAAAAATTAATACGGCAAGACTGTACCGTACAGCCAGTTATCGTTGGATAAAAACCATTACGTGTCTGTTCTCCACCTGCTGCGTATGGTCACAAGCTGCGGAAGTTTCTCTTTTAGCCAAGATAGGGCAGAAGTGTGGGGCGGAAATGGGGGACCAGTAATACCCCGAAAGGCAGTTGTCCGGTAGGCTTGATCATTGTTTTCAACCTTTAGTCCACAATTTCGGGAGTTTAACCGCAATGGCTGATACTACTGATTTCAAGAACGGCCTCGTTCTGAAGATCGACAACAAACTGATGCAGATCGTTGAGTTCCAGCACGTAAAGCCGGGCAAGGGCCCAGCCTTCGTGCGTACCAAGCTTAAGGATGTTGTCTCCGGCAAGACCGTGGACAAGACCTGGAACGCAGGCGTGAAGGTAGAGACCGCTACCGTGGACCGCCGCGATATGACCTACCTCTACAACGATGGCACCAGCTACGTCGTCATGGATGAGAAGACCTTTGAACAGTTCGAGCTCCCGCCGGAGAAGTTTGGCGATGCCGCTCGCTTCCTGCTGGAGAACATGCGCGTACAGGTTTCCTTCTACGAGGATGAGGCGCTGTTCGCAGAACTGCCTATTTCCGTAGACCTCAAGGTCGAGCACACCGAGCCTGGCCTGCAGGGTGACCGTTCCTCCGGCGGCACTAAGCCTGCCACCTTGGAGACCGGCGCGGAGATCCAGGTTCCGCTGTTTATCGAGATCGGCAATGTTCTCAAGATCGATACCCGCACCGGTGAGTACCTCTCCCGCGTCAACAACTAGGGCATCTGACTGTGTCTGATAACACCCCTAAGCGCGACATTAACTACAAGCGGCACACCGCGCGCTATCGCGCACGTCGCCGCGCCGCGGACATCCTATACGAGGCTGAGAATCGAGACATCGATCCCGTAGCCATCGTGGAAGACCGCATCGCTTTGGCGCGCGAAGATCGCAATGCGGTAGCGCCGATTGCCGAGTACACCAAGGTCATCATCAAGGGAGCAGCGGAAGAGCTAGACGTCATCGATGAGACTATCGCTCGCTACCTTTCCGAGGACTGGGAGCTACACCGCATTCCTGCAGTAGATCGCGCTATCCTGCGCGTTTCGGTCTGGGAACTGCTCTTCAATCCCGAGATTCCTACTGCTACCGCTGTAGTAGAAGGCGTAGAAATCGCCTCTCAGTACTCCAATGAGCAGGCGGCACCGTATATCCACGCGGTATTGGACGATGTGGCGCAGTCTCGCTCCGCCGAAAGCCCAATGTCTGCAGAACACCAGGGCCTAGAAGAAGACGGGCACGATACTGCTGCGGCTGAAGACACGACGGATGCCGTGTCCCCGGTCGAATCATCAGAGACTGCGGGCAACGCAGCCGCAACTGATGAGGCCTCCGCACCAGCGGAAGACTCGGCCCAGTAATACCGGCGAGTAGTAGCCGCGCCCTTTAGCGTGAGCCATTTTCCGTCCGCGGCTGGCTTGGTTGAAATACCAGGCTGGCTGCGGGCGGTATTTTTGTACCATGGCAAGCATGGGCAAATTTAAGATTCATGATGCACTGGACCTGAGGGCAGGAAAGAATTTCCGCCTCGCTGATGTAGACCCCGCCGGCACGCCGGGGTTTAGCGGCTCTAAGAACGACCTTGCCGCTCGCTTTGCGCATTACGACGAAGAGCTTTATGAGCTCCAAGAGCGTCTTTTTGCTAATGGCCGCGCACATGAAGAAAATGCGCCGTCATTGCTGGTGGTTTTGCAAGGTATGGATACCTCCGGCAAAGGCGGTGCCATCCGAAATGTCCTTTCGGTCTTTGACCCGCAAGGCACCAAAACTGTCGGCTTTGGCAAACCGACAGACGAGGAACTGGAGCACGACTTTTTGTGGCGCATTCGCAAACATGACCCCGTGCCGGGCCAAATCGTGGCGTTCGACCGCTCCCATTATGAAGATGTGCTCATCCAGCGGGTGCATAAATGGGTAGACGAAGACGAAGTGGACCGCCGTTTTGCAGCCATCCGGGACTATGAGCAGGAAATTGCCGGCAAAAACGTCAAGATTTTAAAGATATTCCTGCATATCTCTCCACAGTTCCAAAAAGAAAACTTGCTGGAGCGCACCGAACGCGAGGACAAATATTGGAAATACGACCCATCCGATATTGAGGAGCGCGGATACTGGGACGAGTACATGGCTGCTTATGAAGATGCCATTCGCCGAACGGATGAGATCTGGGCACCGTGGTACGTCATCCCCACAGATAATAAGAAGTACGCCCGCATGGCATTGAAGTTCCTCATCGTGGACGCGCTGCGCCACCTAGAGCTTTCTTGGCCCGCACCGGATTTTGATCCGGAAGAAGAACGCCAACGCATTCTCGACGCCGAGTAATTGTGCACAAAAAGCTCCCTTTCTGCCGCCTTTTCCAGATGAGGAATGGCGGGCTCAGGGAGCTTGGTTCTTTGGCGGGCTTAGCTAACTCGTGGCATCTTAAGCACCCGAGTTATTGCCTTCCGCGCCGGCCTTGCCAGCAGTTTCGGAGCCAAGCTTGGCCATCTCTTCTGCAGCAGAGACCATAGCGTCCTGCCCACGAATTACGCCGTCTACTGCAGATTTTAAGGCTGCCTGCAGCTGCTCGTCATTCATACCAGCGGCAGCGGGGATATCGCGCTCGGTGCGCACGACGAGCATGTCATCGTGCTCTGAGATAACCGCGCGTGCTCCGAAAGCTACCGAGTTGATCTGGTTTGCAGCCAGAAATAGGCCAGCGTCGGCCTTGGAATAGGCGGCGTCGGTAGGCACGTCGCAACGAACGATAACGACGGAGTCTAGTACCGCGAACATGGTGGGCAGACCATTGAGGTTAGCGGTGGCTGCGTCGATATCAGCGTCCATTGTGGTCAGCTCAATATCGAAGGTACGCATTGCCTCGATAACGCGGTCCAGGCTGATTTCTGGCAGGTTATTTTCCGTAGATGCATTAGTCATGGTTGTGCTCCTCCCAGGTCACGAGCTGTGGGTAATGTTCCTCGACGAAGGCGAAGGACTGCAGCATAGAGTCCAGGGTGGACATCACAAAGGAACCAATCTGGTTCCGGGATAGGCCGTGTGCCACATTAATTTCGCGTACACCGGAGACCGCGAGGTTGTTTTCTGCGGACTCGAAAAAGCGCAGGGTCGGTGCAAAGTGCTGCTGGTTCCACTGGTTGAGAACCATCAGCAGGCTCGGTCCCTCAGAAGAAGGGACATTGCCGCGCCACACAGAATCGGCGACGAGGACGTCATCGCGAACCTGCATAGCAATGGCAACATTGGAAAAGCCGGTACGCAGGATACGTACGGTCTCGTCCTCGCCTACAGGCTGCTCTTCTAGGCGGTACTCGAGGTTTTCGGACTCAAAGATCTCACCAATACGCTCGAGAGTAACGGGCTCTACCGGCGTATCGGGATACAGGGTTGGTTCTTCAGACACTTAAACAGTCTCAATCCATGTACTAATCGGGGTTAAGGTCAACCCTTCCCAGCCTACCTAACTACACCCGTGCTTTCTGGCAGGAGAAGAACACCGCAGGTCTTGCTCGGAAGTTATATCAGGGTGGTGCAGTACGTGCGCGTTGCCGCAACGAGCTGCGATGGTGAATCACTGCCCACAACCTTTGGCTGACCGACAAATTGCGTCGCACTCCGGTGGCGCTGCGCCAAACGTGTTTGGGGCGTCCACGGGGAGTGGCCCGCAACTAGCAGAGGCTTTCGGCACCCAGTTCATGCGCCAAGGCGGCGTCGATAGTGGGGTAGCGGAAGCTATGACCGAGCTCGGTGAGCACGGTGGGTGCTACGCGCTGTTCTGCCAAGGCTAATTCCTGGGCGCCCTCGCGCCCGAGCAAGAGTGCAGGACCAAAGGAGGGCACAGGCAAAATAGCCGGCCGGTGGAGCTCTTTGCCCAATGCAGCAACGAACTCCTTATTGAGGACCGGGTTGGGGGAAGCCGCATTGACTGGGCCGGAAAGCGAATCATCCACGATGGCGCGGAAATAGGCATCCGTAAGGTCATCGATGGCAACCCAGCTAAACCAGAATTTGCCATCGCCAAAGGGGCCTCCCAGTCCGGTGGAGAAGAGGGCTCGCAGCAGCGGCAGTAGGCCGGAGCCGCCTGACATGGCAATGCCGGTGCGGATATTGACTACGCGGGTGCCCGCTGCGCGGGCGGGTTCGCAGGCGTCCTCCCACTGGCGCACGACATCGGCTAAGAATCCCTCGCCCGGTTCGGAGTCTTCAGTTAAGACTTCCTCGCCCCGGTTTGCGCCATAAAAGCCGATAGCAGAGGCGCACACCATGGCTTTTACGGAGGGCGTTTCGCCGGCGATGCGAGCCAAGCTCCGGGTAGGGCCCACGCGGGAATCCCGAATGGCAGCCTTGTGTTCCTCATTGAAACGGCCGAAGATGGGCTCGCCCGCAAGGTGGACGAGGACGTCCACGCCATCTAGCAAATGCGGATCGGGGAGGTTGGTATTCCAGTGGCGCTGGCCACTGCCCGCCTTACCACGCACGAGCTGGATCACTGTATGGCCGGCGGTGCGTAGCTGCGCAGTAAGCGCCGTGCCCACACTGCCGCGCGAACCTGTCATCGCAATGGTCAATGGTCGGGTATTAAGTCCTGCATCGCGCAGCCGCTTGAAGAAGGCAAAGTCTTCAATCAGCTGATGCTGACGATAGGCAAAGACTGATTTCAATGCGGAGGAAGGAACGCGCGTGTCCACCTCATCCGTCACCCGGGTACCGGCTGGGTCCTCGGCGAAGGTGTGGGTGTGGCGCCACTGAGTCAGCTGGCGCAGTGGGGAATTGACGCACTCATCACTAAAGGAATAGCCCTCCTGGTAACGGGACAACACATGTTGTGCCTTCCACTGCAGGCCACCAGGCAAGCGCAGAATCGAAGTGCCATCACCCAGGCTCTGTGCTTGTTGCACTGGGGTCATAAAGGCGAACGGGGCGTTGAGCCGGGTGAGAGCACCGGGGCGGGTATGCCAGTCCCAGACATCTGTGCGGGGAGCAGGGACTACGTGCTGTGCGGAAAAACTCACCGTCGAAGTACCTTTCTGGGTTGCCTCACCCGAATGGCGGGTAGGGTGCTAAAGTATCTTGTGTCTAACACCATAGACACTTTTGAGACCATCTATCGGCATCCTTTAAAGACCGCACCGTGAGGCGGGGAAGGAGGTCACGATGAGTGAAACTGACGCTACCGCGAAACAATTGGAGCTTTTAAGCTCCGATGATGTCTCGCGTACCGTTGCACGCATCGCGCACCAGATCATTGAAAAAACGGCGCTCGATTCCGCGGAAGCCCCGCGGGTCATTTTGCTTGGCATTCCCTCTGGTGGCGTGCCGCTAGCACAGCGTCTTGCACTTAAGATCGCAGAATTTTCCGGGGTAGAAGTCCCATGGGGCTCCCTCGACATCACCCTCTACCGCGATGATTTGCTCAATAAGCCGCATCGCGCATTGCAACCCACCACCATTCCTACCGGCGGTATCGATAACGCGATTGTCATCCTGGTTGATGATGTTTTGTATTCCGGCCGCACGATTCGCGCCGCCCTTGATGCGCTAAGCGACGTCGGCCGGCCCGATATTATCCAGCTCGCAGTTCTGGTAGACCGCGGCCACCGCGAAGTTCCCATCCGCGCAGATTATGTGGGCAAAAACCTGCCTACCGCGCGAGAAGAAGACGTCACCGTATATAACAATGAGATTGACGGTCGAGACGCAGTCGTGCTGACCCGAGCTGCCGTCAACCTCGATGCCGCAGGCACTGAGAAGGGGGAGGCATAACCATGAAGCACCTCATCGATATGGCGGAGCTCGATAAGTCTGAAATTATCGGCCTGATGGATGAAGCGGATCGCTTCCGCGAGGCCCTCGAAGGCCGCGAAGTTAAAAAGCTTCCTACCTTGCGCGGGCGCACCATCTATACGCTTTTTTATGAAAACTCCACTCGCACCCGTTCCTCCTTTGAAACGGCCGGCAAGTGGATGTCGGCGGACGTCATCAACCTATCCGCCTCCACCTCCTCGGTAAAGAAGGGCGAGTCCCTGAAGGATACGGGCCTTACCTTGGCCGCCATCGGCGCCGATGCGATCATCATGCGTCACCCTTCCTCTGGTGCACCGCAGCAGCTGGCCCAGTGGGTAGCCCCTGAGGGCAAGGGCCCCTCCGTTATCAACGCCGGTGATGGCGCCCACCAGCACCCAACGCAGGCGCTGCTTGACGCGGTAACCATGCGGCAACGACTCGGCTTGCAGGGCGAGCAAGGCTTTGCCGGTCTCAAAGTGAAAATTGTGGGCGATTGCCTGCACTCGCGCGTGGTGCGCTCTAACGTGGATTTGCTTAACACGCTGGGGGCAGAGGTAACCCTCGTGGGGCCAGCTACGCTTATGCCCTTTGGGGTGGAGAATTGGCCGGTGCGCGTGTCCTATGACTTTGATGCAGAGATCGCCGAGGCCGATGTGGTCATGATGCTGCGCGTGCAGCAAGAGCGCATGAATGGCGGCTTCTTCCCGTCCCACCGCGAATACGCCAACCTCTTCGGCCTGTCCAAGGACCGCGCGGCTGCAATGCACAAAGACGCCATTGTCATGCACCCTGGCCCTATGCTGCGCGGCATGGAGATCAATTATGGCGTGGCCGATCTGGATAAAACCGCCGTCCTACAGCAGGTACACAACGGCGTGCACGCCCGCATGGCCGTGCTGTTTACCCTGCTGACCAATGGCGAAAACGCCGGCATTTAATATCGCGACCCGCAATCAACCTTAGGGAGAGAAAATGACTACTTACCCAGAAACCGGTCGCCTTTCCGCGCCGGCGGAATCCCCACTTGTGATTAAGAATGTGCGCTTGTATGGCGAAGGCGAGCCCACCAGTGTGCTGGTTAAAGATGGCGTTATTTCAGCCATTGGCGGTGACGTTGCGGCACAAGACGCTAAGGTCATTGATGGCGAGGGCAACGTTCTGCTACCGGGGCTCGTGGATATGCACGTGCACCTGCGCGAGCCCGGCCGTGAGGACACCGAAACCATCGAGACCGGTTCCAAGGCTGCCGCTAAGGGTGGTTTCACCGCCGTGTTTACTATGGCCAATACAAACCCGGTGACCGATCAGCCGATCATCGCGGAATCCGTGTGGGCTAAATCCCAGGCCTTGGCGCTGTGCGACGTCCACCCAGTGGGCTCTATTACCAAGGGCCTGGAAGGCAAGACTCTGACCGAGTTCGGCATGATGGCTCGCTCGGATGCCAAGGTCCGCATGTTCTCCGATGATGGCAAGTGCGTTCAGGATCCGCAGCTGATGCGTCGTGCTTTGGAATACGCCAAGGGTATGGATGTGCTGCTGGCTCAGCATGCCGAAGATGACCGCATGACCGGCGGTGCTTCGGCGCATGAAGGCGAGACCGCAGCCAAGCTAGGCCTGCGCGGCTGGCCGCGCGTGGCGGAGGAATCCATCGTGGCCCGCGATGCACTCTTGGCGCGCGACTATGGCAATCGCGTGCACATTTGTCACGCATCCACTCAGGGAACCGTGGAGCTGCTCAAGTGGGCCAAGGAGCAGGACATCCCGCTGACTGCTGAGGTCACCCCGCACCACCTGTTGTTGACTGACGATAAGCTGCGCACCTACGATGGCCTCTTCCGCGTTAACCCGCCGTTGCGCGAGAAGCGCGATACCGAAGCGCTGCGCCAGGCGCTGCTCGACGGCACCATCGACTGCGTGGCCACTGACCATGCCCCGCACGGCTTCGAAGACAAGTGCGTGGAGTTTGAAAATGCCCGCCCAGGCATGTTGGGCCTGGAATCTTCCCTGGCCGTTATCGCCAAAATCTTCGTTGAGACCGGACTGGCCGATTGGCGTTTTGTCGCCCGCGTCATGTCCGAGCGCCCGGCGGAAATCACCCGCCTTCCGGGTCACGGCCGTCCCATCGCAGAAGGCGAGCCCGCGAATTTGACCATTGTGGACCCAGCCCACCACTGGGTGTCTGATTCCTCCAAGCTGGCATCCAAGTCCGAAAACAACCCGTATGCAGGTGAAGAGTTCGGCGCCCGCGTTACCCACACCATTTTGCGAGGAGCCGTCACTTTTGACTTGGCAGCCTCCGAAGAAGACTAACCTTGCACACTGAGACCACCTATATGGCAGAGAAAGGCCACGACGTGACTGATAGAACCCCAGCAATCCTCGTTCTCGCGGACGGGCGCACCTTCCGCGGTTATGGCTTTGGTGCCACCGGCACCACCTTGGGTGAGGCCGTATTTACCACGGCGATGACCGGCTACCAGGAAACCATGACGGACCCGTCCTACCACCGCCAGATTGTGGTTTCCGCAGCACCGCATATTGGCAATACCGGGTGGAATGATGAGGACAATGAGTCCCATGGCAACCGTATTTGGGTTGCTGGCCTCGTTATCCGCGACCTCGCCCAGCGCGTATCCAACTGGCGCGCAGAGCGCAGCTTGAGCGAGGAGATGGAAAAGCAGGGCGTCATCGGTATTCGCGGCATCGATACCCGCACCTTGGTACGCCACCTGCGCAACTACGGCTCTATCGCCGCCGGACTCTTTTCCGGCGAGGATGCGCAGCGTCCAGTAGAGGAGCTGCTAAAGGAAGTAAAAACCCAGGACTCCATGGAGGGCGCTGATCTCGCCGCGGAGGTATCTACGGACGAGCCCTACACGGTTGAGGCCGTAGGGGAGAAGAAGTACACCGTCGTTGCCTTCGATATGGGTGTGAAGACCGCGACCCCGCGCCACTTCTCGCAGCGCGGGATTGAGACCATCGTTGTGCCTGCAAATACCTCGTTTGACAAGGTGAAGTCCTATAACCCGGATGGCGTCTTTGTCTCCAACGGCCCGGGCGACCCGGCTACGGCGGATGAGATGGTAGGCATCATCAAGCAAGTACTTGAAGCAAAGATTCCGTTCTTCGGCATCTGCTTTGGCAACCAGCTCCTCGGGCGCGCGCTGGGCCTGGATACCTACAAGATGAAGTTCGGCCACCGCGGCATCAACGTTCCAGTGCGCAATAACTTAACCGGCAAGATCGATATCACCTCGCAGAATCACGGCTTCGCGCTCAAGGCGCCGGAGGGCTATGACCTAGAGAGCAAGGACACCGAGTTTGATACCGACTTCGGTCCCGCGCAGGTTACGCACATCTGCCTGAATGATGACACGGTGGAGGGCGTTGCTTTGAAGAATGGCATGGCCTACTCGGTGCAATATCACCCCGAATCCGCAGCTGGACCGCACGATGCCAATCCACTTTTTGATCAGTTCGAAGAACTGATGGCTAACCACACCCCGAATAAGTAAACAACCAGGAAAAGGAAGAAAAACTATGCCAAAGCGCAACGACATCAACCACGTCCTGGTCATCGGCTCCGGCCCGATCGTCATCGGCCAGGCCTGCGAGTTCGACTATTCCGGCACGCAGGCCTGCCGCGTGCTCAAGGAGGAAGGCTTGAGGGTGACTCTGGTCAATTCCAACCCGGCCACCATCATGACGGACCCCGAGTTCGCGGACCACACTTACGTTGAGCCCATCGAGCCGGACTACATCGAGAAGATTTTGGTCAAGGAGCGCGAAGAGGGACACCCCATCGATGCTGTGCTGGCCACCCTGGGCGGTCAGACCGCGCTGAATGCGGCAGTCCAGCTGGACCGCAAGGGGATTTTGGACAAGTACGGCATTGAGCTCATCGGCGCCGATATTGACGCCATTGAGCGCGGCGAGGACCGCCAGAAATTCAAGGACATTGTCGCCTCCATTGGCGGCGAGTCCGCTCGCTCCGCGGTATGCCACAACATGGATGAGGTACACGAGACCGTCGACAAGCTCGGCCTGCCCGTAGTGGTCCGCCCCTCCTTTACCATGGGTGGTTTGGGCTCAGGTCTGGCCTTCAATAATGAGGACCTAGACCGCATTGCCGGCGGCGGCCTGGCCGCGTCCCCTGAGGCCAACGTGCTTATTGAGGAGTCTATTCTCGGCTGGAAGGAATACGAGCTCGAGCTCATGCGCGATGGCGACGACAACGTCGTAGTTGTTGCCTCCATCGAAAATGTCGACGCCCTAGGCGTGCACACCGGCGATTCCGTCACCGTCGCCCCGGCGCTGACCCTCACTGACCGTGAGTTCCAGAAGATGCGTGACTTGGGCATTGCCATCATCCGCGAGGTCGGCGTCGATACTGGCGGCTGTAATATCCAGTTCGCGGTCAACCCGGAAGACGGCCGCATCATCGTCATCGAGATGAACCCGCGCGTGTCCCGTTCCTCCGCGCTGGCATCCAAGGCCACCGGTTTCCCGATTGCTAAGCTGGCGGCCAAGCTCGCCATTGGCTACACCTTGGACGAAGTGCAAAACGACATCACCGGTGAGACCAAGGCTGCTTTCGAGCCGACCCTGGACTACGTCATTGTCAAGGCCCCGCGCTTTGCTTTTGAGAAGTTCCCGGGTGCCGATGACACCTTGACTACCACCATGAAGTCTGTGGGCGAGGCCATGGGCATCGGCCGCAATTACATCGCGGGCCTGAACAAGGTCATGCGTTCTTTGGAAAACAAGCCGAATGGTTTCTGGACCAAGCCGGATGAGTACTTCGCCGGTGAGCGTGCTACCGACCTGCAGGCGGTGCTCAAGGATCTGGAGCGCCCAACCGAGGGCCGCATGTACGACATCGAGCTGGCCCTTCGCTTGGGCGCTTCTATCGACGAGGTCCACGAGGCTTCCGGCGTAGACCCATGGTTCATCGCTGAGCTGGCTACATTGGTGGCCTTCCGCCAGGAGCTTATCGACGCCCCAGTGCTCACCGAGGAGCTTTTGCGCGAAGCCAAGGTCTTTGGGCTTTCCGACGCCCAGATTGCCGCCCTCCGCCCCGAATTCAACGGCGAGGATGGCGTCCGCAGCCTGCGCTGGCGCATGGGCATCCGCCCCGTGTACAAGACCGTAGATACCTGTGCTGGCGAATTCGAAGCACAGACCCCGTACCACTACAGCTCCTATGAGCTTGACCCGGATGCCGAGACGGAGGTTTGCCCGGCACCAGAAGGCTCCAAGGGCAAGGTCATCATTTTGGGCTCCGGCCCTAACCGCATTGGTCAAGGTATCGAGTTTGACTACTCCTGCGTTCACGCGGCCCTTGAGCTCTCGGAGCAGGGCTACGAGACCGTCATGGTCAACTGCAACCCGGAGACCGTCTCCACCGATTACGACACCGCAGACCGCCTCTACTTTGAGCCGCTGACCTTCGAGGACGTCATGGAGGTCTACCACGCGGAGGCCGCTTCTGGTGACGTTGCTGGCGTGATTGTCCAGCTGGGTGGCCAGACTCCGCTGGGCCTTGCCGCCCGCTTGGAGGAGGCAGGCGTTCCGGTTGTGGGCACCAGCCCTGCCGCTATCGACTCCGCCGAGGACCGCGGCGAATTCGGAAAGGTCCTCGATGAGGCAGAATTGGCAGCACCGGAGTACGGCACCGCCACTTCCTTCGCGGAGGCCCGTGAGGTTGCTTCCTCCATCGGCTACCCGGTACTGGTTCGTCCGTCCTACGTGCTGGGCGGCCGCGGTATGGAAATCGTTTATGACGAAAAGGCGTTGGAGGACTACATCGAGCGTGCCACCGAGCTGTCTCCGGACCACCCGGTTCTGGTGGACCGCTTCCTGGATTCTGCCATCGAGATTGATGTTGATGCCCTGTGCGACGGCAACGAGGTCTACCTAGGCGGCGTTATGGAGCACATCGAGGAGGCTGGTATTCACTCCGGTGACTCCTCCTGCGCGCTGCCGCCGATGACCCTTGGACCAGAGGACATTGAAAAGGTCCGCACCTCCACCCGCTTGCTCGCTGAGGGCATCGGCGTCAAGGGCCTGATGAATGTGCAGTTCGCCTTGAAGGATGACATCCTCTACGTCATTGAGGCCAACCCACGTGCTTCCCGTACCGTCCCGTTCGTCTCCAAGGCCACCGGCGTACCACTGGCTAAGGCAGCCTCTCGCGTCATGATGGGCTCTAGCATTGCGGACTTGCGCGCCGAAGGCATGATTCCTTCCGAATACGATGGCGGTTCTTTGCCACTCGAGCACCCGATTGCCGTCAAGGAAGCAGTCTTGCCATTCAACCGCTTCCGCCGCACCGATGGCAGCCTGCTCGACACGCTGCTCTCGCCAGAGATGAAGTCCACCGGTGAGGTTATGGGCTTGGCTACCAACTTCGGTGCGGCCTACGCCAAGGGCGAAATTGCTGCCTTCGTCGTACCGCCCACGGAGGGCACCGTCTTCGTTTCCGTTGCGAACCGCGACAAGCGCACCCTCATTTTCCCGATTCAGCGCTTGGCCCACATGGGCTACAACATTGTCGCCACCGCCGGCACCGCGCAGATGCTGCGCCGCAATGGCATCGAATGCGAGGTTGCTGCCAAGGTCTCTGAGGTCAAGGATGGCGAAGAGTCCATCGTGGATAAGATCTTCAATGGCGAGATCGACTGGATTCTCAACACGCCTGCTGGCTCTGCCGGTGCACGCCACGACGGCTACGATATCCGTGCCGCCGCCGTGCACATGGAAATCCCGCTGGTGACCACCGTGCAGGGTGTCACCGCAGCTGTCCAGGGCATCGAAGCGATGCGCATTGGCAACCTGCAGGTACGCGCACTCCAGGAGCTTGAGCATGGCCCACAAAACTAAGGGATTTGGTGAGCTGCTTGAGGCCGCGGGCCAGGCGCGTGGTCGCCTCTGTGTGGGTATAGACCCGCATCCGTATCTGTTGGAAAAGTGGGGACTGGAGCCCACCGCTGATGGTCTGCGGACCTTCAGCATGCGCTGCGTAGAAGCCTTCAGCGATACCGCCGCCTTGGTAAAGCCGCAGGTTGCCTTCTTCGAGCGCTTCGGTTCCCAGGGGTTTGCGGTCCTCGAGGACGTCTTGGCATCCCTACGCGAGGTGGGATGCCTGACCGTGGCCGATGCCAAGCGTGGCGATATTGGCTCGACCATGGCCGGCTACGCAGATGCTTGGCTAGGTGATAGCTCACCCCTGCGCGCGGATTCGGTGACCGTGTCTCCCTATCTAGGGGTTGGTGCGTTAGGCCCGGTGTTTAGCAAGGCCGAGGAAACCGGCCGCGGCGTATTCGTCTTGGCGGCTACCTCCAACCCGGAGGCACGTGCCATCCAAGCCGTCCCAGTAGGCGAGGAGAGCACCATCGCACAAGGAGTGGTCGATGAATGCGCCGCGCTCAATATAGCGGCGCACAGGGCCGACAAGCCGGGAGACATCGGGGTAGTCGTTGGGGCTACTTTGGACAATCCACCTCGCCTGGATGCGCTCAATGGCCCGGTTCTTCTGCCAGGCGTTGGCGCCCAAGGTGCTGGCCCAGAGCAGGTGCACAGCATCGTCTCCGCTCGGCCATCGCTGGGATTCGCGAACGTGTCCCGAGCAGTATTGGAACAGGGGCCTGCTGTCGCTGACCTGCGCAAAGCAGTGAATCGCGTGGCTCAGGAGTTCCGGGACTAAAAGGGGCGGCGTGGCAGATTACTGGCCGCGCTGCTTACCTGGTACTTTGTTTAAGGTATGTGCGGTGACGTGCTAAAATAGGCGTGCTTTTGGACCCGCTAATCGTCACCGTTCAATGAGCAGTGCTAGGATTACCAGAAGTCGGTTTGCCCGAAGGTTATTGATAACTTTCCGCGGTGTATAAACTGCGTTAGGCAACCGTAATCTGGTACCAAGTACTAGACGTAACAGAATCAATCTAATGAATCGGAGGAAACCCGTGGCCCTTCCAAAGTTGACTGATGAGCAGCGCAAGGAAGCTCTCGCAAAGGCCGCTGAGGCCCGTAAGGCTCGCGCTGAGCTCAAGGCTGCGCTCAAGCGCGGCGAGACCGACCTGAAGGACGTGCTCGAAAAGGCTGAGACCGATGAGATCATCGGCAAGACCAAGGTTTCTGCACTCCTCGAGGCTCTGCCGAAGGTTGGCAAGGTCAAGGCTAAGGAAATCATGGAGGACCTGGAGATCGCTCAGACCCGTCGTCTGCGCGGCTTGGGTGAGCGTCAGCGTCGTGCTCTCCTCGAGCGTTTCGGTTACGGCGAATAGTTACAACCATGGCTGACGCAACTGCACGCGGTCGCCTCGTCGTTCTGGCGGGGCCATCCGCAGTGGGAAAATCCACCGTGGTTTCGCGTCTGCGCAGTGACGTCGAGGGGCTGTATTTTAGCGTGTCGATGACTACGCGCCAGCCCCGTCCCGGGGAGCAGGATGGTGTCGACTACTTCTTCGTCACCCCAGAAGCCTTCCAGCAGCGAATCGACGCCGGGGAAATGCTCGAATGGGCTGATATTCACGGCGGATTGCAGCGGTCTGGAACCCCCGCCCAGCCGGTAGAGGAAGCTTTGGCCGCAGGACGCCCAGTGCTCGTTGAAGTTGATCTTGCGGGCGCTAGGAGTGTTAAGAAAGCGCTGCCGGAGGCAGATTTGGTCTTTTTGGCACCCCCATCATGGGACGTACTTGTGGAGCGGCTTACCGGTCGCGGTACCGAACCGCAAGACGTCATTGACCGTAGGTTGCAAACTGCGCATGAGGAACTAGCCGCACAGGACGAGTTCGATCACATCGTTGTTAACGAGGATTTGGACAAGGCAGTGGCAGCCATCAGTGATATCCTGCAGGCATAGACCTCCTTTTTGACCATCTTCAATCAATGTAAAGGTGCATGTGACTAACGTGACCACCCCTTCTAACACTGAAGCCGCAAAGGCGGAGCCAGTATTTGATGATCCGATCGGCATTACTGATCCCCCGATCGATGAGCTTTTGGACAAGGTTTCCTCTAAGTACGCTTTGGTCATCTTCGCCGCTAAGCGCGCCCGCCAGATCAATAGCTACTACCAAGAGCAGGATGAAGGTGTCTTCGAATTCGTAGGCCCACTGGTTACTCCAGAGCCAGGCGAAAAGCCTTTGTCTATCGCATTGCGCGAAATTGACGCTGGCTTGCTGGACCACGAGGAAGGCAAGTAGCTAGCGCACGCACAAGCGTGCAATAGCTTGTAGGCTCCACGCGTCGCCACGGACGTGTATCCCCGGCTAGGGGTGCACCTTCCCGGGAGCGGCGAGTGGGGCCTTTCTTTGTGCCGCCAGGTACCATCGTGCGGTGTGATTGAAAAAGATAGCTCTCGCAATATTGTTGTAGGCGTTGCTGGCGGCATCGCCGCCTATAAAGCGTGCCACCTTGTGCGCAATCTCAAGGAGGCGGGCGATGATGTGCGCGTTGTCCCTACGGAAAGCGCACTAAACTTTGTTGGCGCTGCTACGTTTGAAGCCCTGTCTGGCCACCCGGTTTCCACCAGCGTTTTTGAGGCTGTGGATGAGGTGCAGCACGTTAACATTGGGCAGCGGGCGGATGCTGTGGTAATTGCACCCGCAACTGCGGATCTTATCGCGCGACTGGCCGCCGGTCGGGCTGATGATCTACTTACGGCGACCGTGTTGGTGGCGACGTGCCCGGTCATCATTGCTCCGGCCATGCATACAGAGATGTGGCACAATCCCGCCACGCAAGACAACGTCGCTACTTTGCGGCGGCGCGGTATTACGGTTATTGAGCCCGCCCATGGCCGTTTGACCGGCAAGGACTCAGGTCCTGGTCGCCTTCCGGAGCCGGAGCAGATTGCTGAGGTAGTGCGCACCGAATTGGCCGGTTACCGGGTTGAACATACCTGGAAAGATAAAAAGGTAGTCATATCAGCGGGCGGTACCCAGGAAGAGCTGGACCCAGTGCGGTACTTGGGTAATCGATCCTCTGGTAGGCAGGGATTCGCGCTCGCGGAATGGGCCGCCCAGAAGGGAGCCCAGGTCACCCTTGTGGCTGGGAATACTGCGCAGCTGCCTATCCCTAGCGGTACGAAGGTGCGTGACATCGTCTCCACCCGGGAACTGGAGGAAGCGATGCACGAGGAGGCACGCGATGCGGACGTGGTGATTATGGCCGCCGCTGTCTCTGATTTCCGCCCCGCGGAGGTAGCTGATTCAAAGATGAAGAAGGGGCAGGCGGATGAGGCGCTCTCGACTCTTCATTTGGTGGAAAATCCGGATGTACTCAAAGGGCTTGTCGCCGCGCGCGAGCGCTCAGAGCTTCCCGCAGAGTGCGTGATTGTAGGGTTTGCCGCCGAAACGGGTGACGCCCACAAGTCTGCCTTGGAATATGCCCAAGAAAAGTTTGTTCGCAAAGGCTGCGATGTGCTTATGGCCAATGAGGTCGGTAGGGCCAAGACCTTTGGCCAAAAGTCGAATGAGGGATGGATTTTGCGTCCAGATTCCGCGCCGCAACGGGTGGAACATGGCTCGAAACAAGTAGTCGCAGCACAGATTTTGGCGGCTGTGAATGAAATGTTTCGGGTGTAGACAGCTAAAATTGCATTTATAGACCGCTTGGTCTAGGATTGCGGGGTATTAGGCTTGGGCGTAGAAAACCCACAGCATCGAATCAACAGTGAGAACGAAGGAAGTTTTTGTGACTGATAACGCTGCAGTGGCAACTCGTCTTTTTACCAGCGAGTCCGTTACGGAAGGTCATCCTGATAAGATTTGTGACGCCATTTCTGACGCCATCCTTGATGCCCTGCTGGAAAAGGATCCAGCATCCCGCGTCGCCGTGGAAACATTGGTAACCACCGGCCAGGTCCACGTAGTGGGTGAGGTGCGCACCGATGCCTACGTAGAAATCCCGGTGCTAGTTCGCGATACTCTCAAGTCCATCGGCTTTACCTCCTCTGAGGTGGGCTTTGACGGTAATACCTGTGGCGTGAATATCGCCATCGGCGAGCAATCCCAAGAAATCGGTGCTGGCGTAGATAACTCCACTGAAGCTCGTGCTCATGATGAGGATTATGACGCTGAAAACGATACCGCTGGTGCTGGTGACCAGGGTCTGATGTTCGGCTATGCCTCTAATGAAACTGCCGAATATATGCCCTTGCCCATTGCCTTGGCACATCGCCTGTCCCGCCGCCTGACCCAGGTGCGCAAGGAAGGCATTGTCGATCACCTGCGCCCGGATGGAAAGACTCAGGTGACCTTTGCTTATACCGACGACAATGAGCCTTCCCATCTAGATACTGTCGTCATCTCCACACAGCATGATGCCGAGGTCGATAGCGCTTGGCTGGAAGGCCCGTTGCGCAGCGAGGTCCTCGAGTGGGTTATCAAGGACGCCGGCTTGGAAAAGTTCTACACCGAAGATACGACGCTGTTGGTTAACCCCTCCGGCTCCTTTATCCTCGGTGGGCCGATGGGTGATGCCGGTCTTACCGGCCGTAAGATCATCGTCGACACCTACGGTGGCATGGCTCGCCACGGCGGTGGCGCCTTTTCCGGTAAGGACCCGAGCAAGGTAGACCGCTCCGCTGCTTATGCAATGCGCTGGGTGGCTAAGAATATCGTCGCCGCTGGTTTGGCGGATCGCGCCGAAGTTCAGGTTGCCTACGCAATTGGTCGTGCTAAGCCGGTGGGCTTGTACGTGGAGACCTTCGGCACTGCCAAAGAAGGCCTGAGCGATGCGAATATTCAGGCTGCGGTAAATCAGGTATTCGACCTGCGTCCAGCCGCGATTATCCGCGAACTCGACCTGCTACGGCCCATTTATGCCCAGACTGCGGCTTATGGTCACTTTGGCCGCACTGACGTTGAGCTGCCGTGGGAGCAATTGAACCGAGTGGAAGCTTTGCGTTCTGCCGCCGGTCTGTAGAATCGGGGCTTATGCCTAAGAAAACACCCGCCACTCGGAAACCGGTTGCGCGGGTGTTGCCCCTTTTAGGGGTCGCGCACCTTGATCGGGGTTTTGATTACCTGGTAGAACAGGCAGATTCGGAGGATGTTCAACCGGGGATAAAGGTCCGCATCCGCTTTAATGGACGCTTGGTTGATGCGATAGTGCTAGAGCGCCTGCATGATTCTGAATTTGGTGGCAACCTGCGCTTTATCGAGCGCATCATCTCACCTTTCCAGGTTTATCCACCGCAGCTGGCCCGGCTTGTTGAAGCCTTGGCGGACCGCTATGGCGGAGTGCGCTCAGATATTATCCGCTCTGCTATTCCACCTAGGCACGCAAAGGCGGAGGAATCCGATTTGGAAACCCCGTGGGAGGAACTCGGTACCACGAGTGAGCCTGACCTTTCGGGGTGGTCTGCTTATGAGCATGGTGAGGCTTTCGTTGATTCAATCCTGTCTGGCAAGCTCGCCCGCGCCGCATGGCAAATCGCCCCGGGCGATGATTGGGCGCATGCCTTAGCTGCGCTCGCGGCCAAGGTGGCGTTAGACGGAGGTGGGGTGCTCTTAGTCGCCCCGGACCAGAAGAGCGTTGATGCGGTAGAAGCCGCCCTTCGCCAGGTATTAGGGGCGAAGCAGATTACAGTGCTCACCAATAGTATGGGCCCGCAGGCCCGCTACCGCCGCTACCTGTCAGCCTTAGTAGGCCAGGCGCGCGTCGTAATTGGTACTAGGTCCGCTGCCTTCGCCCCAGTTAAACACCTTCAGCTGGCGGTTATCCTCGATGATGGCAACGATAATCTGGTAGATAACCTCAAACCTTATGTCCACGCCAGGGAGGTGCTGACCACCCGTTCTGCTTTCGAAGGTTGCAGCATGGTCTTGGCAAACCATTCGCGGACTGCGGAAACGCAGCTGCTCGTGGAGTCAGGCTGGGCGCACGATGTGGTGCCCAAAGAAAAAACGATCGGGGCGCGTTGCCCGGCAATCGAGGCGGTAGGCCCATTCGGTCTATCGATTACTCGCGATTTAGAAGGCGGCACCACTTCAGTTCAGGCCCAGGCCTTCCAAGCTGCCCATCAGGCGCTGGATAGGGGAGAGCCGGTATTGGTGCAAGTACCGCGCAAGGGATATGCGCCAATTTTGGCCTGCGGCCGATGCCGCGCGCCGGCGCGCTGCCGGCACTGCAACGGGCCACTGGGTTTGCTGCCGACGGGGGCGTCGCCAAGCAAAGGCGGCCCGGAGGAAGCTGGAATGCCCACCTGCCGCTGGTGCGGTCGCATCGAGGCGCGCCATCGCTGCAGTGAATGCGGATCCCCGCGCCTGCGCGCCATCGTTTTAGGCTCAGAGCGCACCGCGGAGGAATTGGGCCGTGCCTTTCCTAATACCCGGGTAGTGGTCTCTGGGGGAAATAAGATCCTCGAGGCAGTGGATAATGTGCCGGCCCTAGTCATCGCCACCCCTGGCGCCGAACCGAATGTACGAGATGGCGCCTACGGTGCGGCGCTGCTCTTGGACGCTGGTGCATTGCTCAATCGCCAAGATCTGCGTGCTACTGAAGACACGTTATCGAAGTGGGCGCAGGCGGCCACGCTAGTGCAGCCGCATTTCAAGGGCGGCCGGGTAATTGTGGCTGCCGATGAGTCTCTTAACGTGGTTCAGCATTTCTTGCGCTGGGATATGGTTGGCGCGGCCGCAGCCGAGCTTGCTGCCCGGCGAGAAGTACGATTCCCACCTGCGGTGCACTTTGCCGCCATTGACGGTGCGGATGCGTCCCTGGATGGCTTTGCTGAGCTTGTGGATCTTCCTGAGCATGCGGAGGTTTTGGGCCCAGTTCCTCTTCCCCCGGGCCATAGCCTGCCCGGCGACTACGATAGCCAGCGCTTTGGTCCCGCGCAGCGGCTGGTGGTCCGCACCCCACTGGGGCCTCGTTCCCAATTAGGGCGCGCCTTGCGCAGTGCAAACGCGGCACGTAGCGCGCGCAAGGATGACTTGCCACTGCGTATCGTGGTTGACCCCATCCACGTGGGTTAGCCGTAGCGGGCGGCTAGGGCTTATGCGCTAGTCTCGACGGGGAAACCCTCCATTGTCAGCCGGCTTTATTTCGGCGCATTAGAAAGGTGTGATTGCCATGTCTCTTCGCGGAATCCGTATCTACGGCGACCCTGTCCTGGGCAGTCGCGCAGAAGAGGTAAGCACGTTCGATCGCGGACTGCGCATTTTGGCCAACGATATGCTCGAGACCATGGACGAAGCTGGGGGAGTAGGGCTGGCGGCCAATCAAGTGGGCATACTCAAACGGATTTTTGTCTATGACTGCTCGCATACCCAATCTGGCTTGCGTGGCGCGATTGTTAATCCCGTCTGGACGCCGTTGGGCGCGCAGCAGCAAATAGGCCCGGAAGGATGTCTTTCTATTCCCGGCATTAGCGCGCAAACCACCCGCTTCAACCGCGTCTTTGTCAGCGGTCAGGATATAGAGGGTCGCCCCTTATCCATGGTGGCCGCGGGACTGATGGCTCGGTGCATCCAGCATGAAACGGACCATCTCGATGGACTGCTTTTCCTGCAGCGCCTCGATGCCGTGGACCGAAAAGACGTTATGCGCGCCATCCGTGAGTCCGAGTGGTTTAACGCCTCATAGCCCGCTTACTGTGGCGGCAGCGCTACGGCGTTGTAGCCTAGTAGTTTGAACGAGATAAAGTAGGAGAGTTTCCCGCATGCGGATTATTTTTGCCGGTACCCCTGAGCCCGCCGTTGTGGCCTTGGAAAAGCTAATTGCCTCCTCGCATGAGGTGGTGGCGGTAATTACCCGCCCAGATGCTAGGAAGGGCCGCGGCCGTAGCCTTCACCCCAGCCCGGTGAAAGCAGTAGCCCAAGAACATGGCATCGAAGTGCTAACTCCTAGCACCCTGCGTCCTGACACGGAGGACGGGCAGGCCCTGCGTGCTCGCCTACGGGAGCTCGAACCCGAGGCAATTCCGGTGGTGGCTTATGGCAATCTGGTCACCAAGGACCTGCTGGAGCTGCCGCAGCATGGTTGGGTGAACCTGCATTTTTCCCTGCTCCCGGCATGGCGTGGCGCGGCACCGGTACAAGCTGCCATAGCTGCCGGTGATGAGATTACCGGCGCATCTACGTTCCGCATTGAAGAAGGCCTAGATACCGGTCCGGTGCTGGGCACCGTGACGGAGGAAATCCGCACCACCGATACTGCCGATGACCTGCTCACCCGCCTTGCCTATTCCGGCGGCGATCTGCTCGTCGCCACCATGGATGGCCTAGCGGCGGGTCAGTTGGAGGCACAACCGCAGCAGGGCGAGGCCACCTATGCCCCGAAAATCTCTACCGCACAAGCTCGCGTGGAGTGGTCCCAGCCTGCCTTTGCCATCGACCGGCATATTCGTGCGCACACCCCAGGTCCTGGCGCATGGACCATGTGGGACGAGGCCCGGGTAAAAGTGGGACCAGTAAAAACCGTGGATGCAGCAGCCGCGGTACCGGAGCGCTTAGAGCCTGGACAGCTCTACATTGCGAAGAGCGCCGTTTTTGTTGGTACCGCAACGCAGCCGGTCCAGCTGGGTAAAATCCAGCCACCAGGCAAGAAAATGATGAATGCGGCCGACTGGGCCCGCGGACTAGGCAAGGATGCCGAGGTGAAGTTCCAATGAGTGGTGGTTTCCGTTCCCGTAGTAAATCCGGTGATAAGTCGCCGGAAGGCAAGCCGCAGGACCCCCGGAAATCCGGTGGAGCGAAAGGCCGTGGTGGCCGCCCGCACCAGCAGCAACATGGTGGACGTAACGGCCACCGCAGAGGTCGACAGGCTCATGCTTCTGGTCAGCGTTCCGGCAAGCGCCAGGAAGGCGGTCTGATTCAGGCTGCACTGGCCGCTGGTGTGGACGCGCCGCGTGCGGTGGCTTTCGACGTCGTGCGCCGGGTGAGCGATGACGATGCCTTTGCCAACCTCATCTTGCCCAAAGCACTGCGTAAGCAAAAGCTCACCGGGCGAGACGCCGCCTTTGCCACCGAGATCACCTACGGCACCCTCCGCACCC
This sequence comes from Corynebacterium sp. LaCa117, assembly GCF_046717765.1. Classification (NCBI taxonomy): domain Bacteria; kingdom Bacillati; phylum Actinomycetota; class Actinomycetes; order Mycobacteriales; family Corynebacteriaceae; genus Corynebacterium; species Corynebacterium sp. LaCa117. Next base: position 1,256,887 of record NZ_CP177102.1, read on the forward strand.
TCGGCGTAGTAGATGCCGTCATCGCAGAATGCTCCTCGCGCAGCCTCGAGGCCATTTCTCCAGCTGTGGTTGATGCCCTGCGCTTGGGAACCTATCAAGTCCTCTATACCCGCGTGGAGGCGCATGCGGCGGTTGATACCACCGTGCGCTTGGTGGAAGCCAGCGGTGAGGTCAAGGCCAAGGGGTTTGCCAATGGCATTATGCGTACCATTACGCGCACGCCGGCCAAGACATGGCTGGACAAGCTTGCCCCGGAGGGAGAAATCGCCGGCATTGCCTTCAAGCATGCCCATCCCACCTGGATCGCGGAATCGTTTAGTCGTGTGCTGGGGCTGGGCGAGCTAGAGGCCGCCCTGGCTGCGGACTCCGATAGGCCTGCGGTGCATCTGGTGGCCCGTCCCGGGGAAATCTCAGCCGAAGAATTAGCACTTGTGACCGGCAATGAGGAAGGGCGCTTTTCCCCCTACGCCGTGTATATGGACTCCGGGGACCCCGGCCAATTGGAGCCGGTACGTCAGGGCTTGGCGGCAGTCCAAGATGAAGGCTCGCAGCTTATCGCCCGCGCGGTATGTGAAGCGCCGGTGGAGGGCGAAGACACTGGTCGGTGGCTGGATCTCTGCGCTGGTCCCGGCGGTAAAGCGGCCTTAATGGGTGCGCTTGCCCGCATTGACTCCGCGCACGTGGACGCGGTGGAGGTATCTCCGAACCGTGCGGCGCTGATTGAAAAAACGGTAAGTGATTTGCCTGTGGACGTTCATGTGGCAGATGGACGCAATCCGGGCGTGGGGCAGGGGTTTGATCGCGTGCTTGTCGATGCCCCGTGTTCCGGACTCGGCGCGCTCCGTCGCCGCCCCGAGGCGCGGTGGCGCAAGTCTGAGTCCGACATTGCCGAGCTTACGCAGCTGCAATTTGAGCTTTTATCCTCGGCCTTAAACCTGGTGCGTCCGGGCGGTGTGGTCATTTATTCCACGTGTTCGCCAGACTTGCGCGAGACTCGTGGCATCGTCGACCGCGCCGTACGCGAGCTCGGTGCCACAGAGCTAGACGCGCAGAGGCTCATTCCTGATATGGGCGATGTAGGGCATGAAAAGTCCGTGCAAATGTGGCCACATCGGCACGGTACCGATGCCATGTTCTTTGCGGCTCTGCGCCGCGCGGCTGACTAATCGCGATAGACTGGTGGGCATGTCGGCACCGATTATTTCACCTTCCATCTTGGCCGCTGATTTTTCTCGCTTGGGCGAGGAATTAGCGGCGATTGAAACCGCAGACTGGGTCCATGTGGACATTATGGACGGGCACTTCGTGCCCAACCTGTCCTTCGGCCCGGATATCACGGCAACGGTCCATCGGCTTACCAATAAACCATTGGACGTCCACCTCATGATCGAGGAACCCGAGCAATGGGTGGAGACCTATGCCAAGGCGGGTGCGCATACCATTATCTTTCATGTGGAGGCTGTCGCCGATGAGCAGGCGGCGGTGGATGTGGCGCAGAGCATCCGAAAACTGGGGGTGCGTGCTGGCTTTTCCATTAAGCCGGGTACGGCTATCGAACCGTGGCTGGATAAATTGCATCACTTTGATGAGGTGCTCGTGATGTCCGTGGAGCCTGGTTTTGGCGGGCAGAAATTCATGCCAGAGATGCTGGAGAAGGTCCGGGTGCTGCGCCAAAGCATTGATGAACAGGGCCTCGATACCGTCATCGAGATTGATGGCGGAATTTCGCCAGACACCATCGCCCAAGCCGCCGCGGCTGGGTGCGATGCTTTTGTGGCTGGCTCGGCCGTATTCAAGGCAGAAGATCCCGCCGGGATCGTACATCAGCTGCGTGAATTGGCGGCTGGTGCCTAGTGGGCGCGGAGCTAGAGGAAGGCACCCTTTCCGCAGCGCTGTCTCGGGCAATGGCCGCGGGAGCTGAGGTGCGTGGAACCACGAGCCCCAACCCGCCGGTGGGTGCGGTCATCGTATCCACTGCTGGTGACATCGTGGGCGTCGGTGCTACGCAGCCCGTGGGTGGCGCGCATGCAGAGGTCATGGCGTTGCGCGATGCTGGCGACAGGGCGCGAGGAGCCACCGCCGTGGTGACCGTGGAGCCGTGTGCGCATACCGGTCGCACGGGTCCGTGTGCGCAGGCGCTTATCGATGCCGGCGTGGCTCGCGTGTACTACCTTCATGCAGACCCCACTCCGCAAGCCGCCGGTGGAGCGCGCGTGTTGGCGGAGGCTGGGGTGGACGTCGCCAAGCTGGAAAAGCCCTCGCACGCCGCTGATGCGCTCGTGCCTTGGCTCTTTGCCATGAAAGCACGCAGGCCGCACGTAACCTTAAAGTTCGCCCAGACGCTGGATGGCTTTACGGCTGCAGCGGATGGATCAAGCCAGTGGATTACGGGCGAAGCGGCGCGCGATTGGGTGCATGCAGATAGGGCTCACCGCGACGCCATCATCGTCGGTACCGGCACTGCGCTTGCTGATAACCCGTCACTTACCGCGCGGTTTAGCGACGGCAGTTTGCGGGAACACCAGCCACGCCGGGTGGTTATTGGCAAGCGAGATTTGGAATCGGCAGGCGATGCGGCCAGCAACCTACGCGAGTTGGGATATGAGCACTACGACAGCATCGAGGAAGCGTTATACGAGCTCTACGCCAGCGGGGCACGCGACGTCCTCGTAGAAGGCGGCGCCGGGCTCGCCAGTAGCTTCCTCAAGGCCGACTTGGTCGATGCTATCTCTGCCTATATCGCGCCGCTGTTGCTGGGGGAAGGCCGTGGCGTGCTTGCCCATCCCGTGACCCAGACTCTGGCGGGGGCCACCCGATTCCAGCGCGTGGGAATGAAGGCGCTGGGTGATGACGTTCTAATTGAATACGTGCGCTAGGCGCTCGGATTAGCAGATAACGAGAAAGGCTGGATGTGTTTACTGGGCTAGTACAAGAGTTGGGCACCGTAGCCGGTATGGAACCGCACGCGGACGCCTTACGCTTGAGCATTCGCGCCCCGCGCACCGTCGCGGAGGCGGCACTGGGGGATTCCATTGCTATCAATGGCGTATGCCTCACCGTGGCGGATTTATCTGGAGATTTATTTTGCGCAGATGTGATGCAGGAGTCCCTCGACCGGACAGCTTTGGGAAGACTCGCTGAGGGCGATTCGGTCAATGTGGAACCGGCATTGCTGCCCACCACCCGGCTAGGCGGTCACATCATGCAAGGACATGTGGATGGCACCGCGACGCTGCAGAGCCGGACTACCTCCGAGAACTGGGATATCCTCCGGTTTAGCTTGCCCGCCGAGCTTGCCCGGTACGTCGTAGAAAAAGGCTCAATTGCCGTTAGCGGCACCTCGCTGACTATTAGCGCCGTGGGACCGGACTGGTTCGAGGTATCCCTTATCCCCACCACTTTGCGGGACACTATTCACGGTGCATTGCCAGTGGGAGGAGAAGTCAACCTCGAGGTGGATGTGCTGGCCAAGTACGTAGAAAAGATGCTTCACCCCGAAGCGCTACCCTCTGAGGGCAAGGACTAGACTGCTACCTTATGAGCGCGAGTGATAATTGTATCCGTCTTGATTCCATTGACCAGGCCATAGCGGATATCGCCGCTGGTAAGCCGGTAGTTGTTATCGATGACGAGGATCGCGAAAATGAAGGCGACCTGATTTTCGCCGCTGAGCTAGCCACCCCGGAACTGGTGGCCTTTATGGTGCGCTACTCTTCTGGATATATCTGCGCACCATTGTTGCCAGAAGATTGTAACCGCCTGAATCTACCGCCGATGTTGGCGGTCAACGAGGATGTGCGCGGCACCGCTTATACGGTGACGGTGGACGCAGCTACGGGTAGTACCGGTATTTCTGCGACCTCGCGGGCAGAAACTATTCGCCGCCTAGCAAACCCTGATACCACGCCGGGCGAATTCACCCGCCCGGGTCACGTGGTGCCGTTGTGCGCGCGCCCTGGTGGTGTTCTAGAGCGGGATGGCCATACGGAGGCTTCCATTGACCTTGCCCGATTGGCGGGCCTGCGCCCGGCCGGTGTGCTGTGTGAGATCGTCTCTGAGGATGACCCCACGGACATGGCACGATCGCCAGAGCTGCGCCGCTTCGCAGATAAGCACGGCCTGTCCATGATCTCTATTGCACAGCTCATCGAGTGGCGCCGCCATAATGAGAACCAGGTCATTCGCCAGGTAAGCACCCAGCTTCCCACCGAGTATGGTCATCTCACCGCCATTGGCTACCGCCATGAAATAGATGGACAGGAGCATGTCGCCTTGGTGGCAGGCGATCCCGCCCAACTGCGCGGCGCGCGTGAGGTCATGGTGCGAGTCCATTCGGAATGCCTGACCGGTGATGCCTTTGGGTCGCGGCGCTGCGATTGCGGTCCGCAACTGCATGAGTCCATGCGCCGTATCAGTCAGGAAGGCAGCGGCGTGGTTATCTACTTGCGCGGTCAGGAAGGCCGTGGCATTGGTCTGTTGCATAAGTTGGAGGCATACCGGCTGCAGGATTCTGGCATGGACACCGTCGATGCCAACCTAGAACAGGGCCTGCCCGAAGACGCACGCGAGTATTCCGTAGCCGGCCAGATCCTGCGTGATCTTGGCATAGAGTCCGCGAACCTGCTGACTAATAATCCACATAAGGGCGAAGGCCTGAGCGGTTTTGGTGTGGATGCAAGTCATCACACCCCGCTAGCAACCCCGGCGCATGCGGATAATATTGAATATCTCCGTACGAAGCGCGACCGAATGGGGCACGATCTTCCGCAGGTTGCCCAGTGGGATGCGGCGCATAAGTAGAACGTTGACGTATAGGTGAGAGGACAGCGATGAGTAAAGAAGGCCTACCCGAAATTGCCCAGGTAGATGGCAGTGGACTGCGCGTTGCCGTGGTGACTGCGACATGGAACGCGGAGATCTGCGATCAGCTCCACGCCCAGGCGGTTCAGACCGCTGCGGAAAATGGCGCCGAGGTTGCCGAGTACCGCGTAGTTGGCGCCTTGGAACTTGGCGTTGTTGTCCAGGCGGCCGCCCGCACATACGATGCGGTGGTGGCATTGGGCTGCGTTATCCGTGGGGGAACGCCGCATTTTGACTACGTCTGTGACTCGGTTACCCAGGCGCTTACCCGCATCGCGCTCGATGAATCCACCCCGGTAGCGAACGGCGTCCTTACCGTCAATGACCAGCAGCAGGCCATTGATCGCGCCGGCTTTGCAGACTCGGCAGAAAACAAGGGCGCCGAGGCAATGATGGCGGCTTTAGATACCGCCCTGCAGTTGCGTAGACTAAACGCAGCAGAGAAGTAACCTTTAGCAATGCGTCAGCGCCCCACGCTAGACCACCACGGTGGACGATGGGGTGTTCCAGAGGAGTATGCACATGAACGAGGCGCAGGCCCCAAAGAATCCGCAGCGAAGCCGGCAGCTTAGCGACGCCGAAGTATTGGCCTATACCAGTGCCGATCCCTTTGCCCAGACAACGTCAAAGCCGTGGGAGTTTAAGGCGACCTCGCCCTTTTTGCGTAAGGTGGCCATCGGCTGGGTGATCCTCGTTATGGCTATCCATATCTTCATGGGAGTCACCTTGGACGTCTCCTTCACCGGCGCGCATGTCACCACCATTGATAAATTCGCCTTTCCTGGCGTGGGCCTCCTTATTTCCATTTTGTCTTGGGTTGCCCTTAACCGGCCGCGCCTGCGCGCCAATGAGGATGGGGTAGAGGTCCGCAATATTGTGGGTACCCGCTTTTATCCCTGGCAGGTGGTCTATGGGCTGTCCTTCCCCGTGGGCCAACGTATGGCGCGTCTTGAGCTTCCCGAGTTCGAGTTCGTTCCCGTCTGGGCTTTGCAGTCTGGTGACAAAGACACCGTCATCGACAACGTCCGCCGCTTCCGCGACGTGGAAGCTAAGTACATGCCACAGGATTAACAATTGGCTGACCCCACTACCTACCGCCCGGCTCCGGGAACCATTCCCACTGACCCGGGCGTCTATAAGTTCCGCGATGAAAACCGCCGCGTAATCTACGTGGGCAAAGCCAAGAATCTGCGCGCAAGACTATCGAACTATTTTCAGGACATCACTCAGCTGCACCCGCGCACACGCCAAATGGTGCTCACGGCCAATTCCGTGGAATGGACGGTAGTGGCCAGTGAGGTGGAAGCCTTGCAGTTGGAGTACACGTGGATTAAGCGCTTTGATCCCCACTTCAACGTCATGTACCGCGACGATAAAACCTATCCTATGCTCGCGGTTTCGGTCGGAGAAACAGTTCCTCGCGCCTTTTTCTACCGCGGCCCTCGCCGCAAGGGCGTGCGCTACTTCGGCCCGTATTCCCATGCTTGGGCCGTGCGCGAAAGCCTAGACCTGCTCACCCGCGTCTTTCCCATGCGCACCTGTTCCAAGGGCGTTTATAACAGGCACGAGCGCCTTGGGCGGCCGTGTCTATTGGGCTACATCGGCAAATGCGATGCCCCCTGCATCGGCCGGGTAAGCAAGGAAGAACACCGGGATACCGTCAATGAACTCGTTTCATTCATGAATGGAAACACCGGTGCAGTCCGCCGCAAACTCAACCATGACATGGAGCAGGCCGCCGAGAATCTAGAGTTCGAACGCGCCGCACGCCTGCGCGATGACTTGGGCGCTATTGACAAGATCATGGAGCAACAGGCCGTGGTCTTCACTGACGGTACGGATGCCGATCTCATTGCTTTTAGCTCGGATGAACTCGAAGCAGCGGTGCAGATTTTCCATGTTCGTGACGGACGCATCCGCGGGCAGCGCGGGTGGGTAGTAGAACGAGCCGGTGACCAAGCTAGCTCGGAGCCCTTGGAAGAAGGCCAGCCTGATCCCGCGCTGCCGGCATTGGTACAAAACTTCCTCATCCAGTTCTATTCGGATGCAGTGGAGCGAGAGAAGCAGGAGGCGCGCGAGGACGCCGCGCTTGCTGCGGACGTAAAACGGCGCGGGGTGGACCAGGAATCGCACATGAAGTCCCGCCGTGTCCAAGTCATCCCACGCCAAATTTTGGTGCAGGCCCTGCCGGATGAACCCGATCAGGTCGTCGCCCTCTTAGAGGAACTGCGTGGCGCCCAGGTGGACCTGCGCGTTCCCCAGCGCGGCGATAAAAAACAGCTCATGGCCACGGTGGAGAAAAACGCCAAGGAGCAGTTGCGCCAGCACAAGCTCAAGCGGGTGGGAGACCTCACCGCCCGGTCGGCGGCTTTGCAAGATATTCAAGAGGCTTTGGGCATGGAGCAAGCCCCCTTGCGCATCGAATGTACCGATATCTCCCATATTCAGGGCACAGATGTGGTTGCTTCTTTGGTGGTTTTTGAAGATGGCTTGCCCAAAAAGTCGGACTATAGGCGCTACCGCATTAAAGAGGCAGCGGGCGATGGCCGCTCTGATGACGTCGGATCTATCGCAGAAGTCACTCGCCGTCGGTTTAAGCGCTATAAGGAAGACAAGCTGGCCCAACCGGATGAGGAAGTAGAAGAGTCCTCCTTCGCGGAAGAAAAAGTGGCGGAGGAATCTGCCGAGGCAGGCCGTCGCTTTGCGTATCCACCGCAGCTTTTCATCGTGGATGGCGGCGCACCCCAGGTTGCCGCAGCTCAAGAAGTATTCGATGAGTTGGGAATTGTGGATGTGACCTTGGTGGGCCTGGCCAAGCGCCTCGAGGAAATCTGGGTTCCCGGCGATGATGAGCCGGTCATTTTGCCGCGAAACTCGCAAGCTCTATTTCTCCTGCAGCAAATTCGCGATGAAGCGCACCGCTTTGCCATTACATATCACCGGCAGCAGCGCTCTAAGCGAATGCGCTCTTCAGTACTTGACTCAGTTCCGGGCCTAGGTCCGCAGCGGCGCACCGACTTGGTGAAGCATTTTGGCTCGGTGAAAAAGCTCAAGGCCGCCACGGTGGAAGAGATCTGTGAGGTAGATGGCTTTGGGCCAAAGCTAGCCCAGACCGTGTACGAGAATTTGCACGGTTCTGCGGCTAAATAAGCGACATTCTCCTAGAAGCGGCGAATCCTAAAGCGCTAGACTGAAAGTCATGACGCATTTCGAAACTCCACCCATTTTGATAACCGGCATGTCCGGCGGCGGGTTGAGTTCCGCTGCCAAAGTATTTGAGGATAAGGGCTACTATGTGGCCCATAATATTCCGCCTCGCGCCATTGTGGATCTGCTCAAGCTGTGCAACCAAGAAGAAACCCCGGTGGGCAAGGTTGCTGCCGTAACGGATGTGCGCTCGCGAATGTTTCCAGGGTCTCTGCTAGAGATTATGGAAGAGCTCACGGAATTGCATCTGAAGCCCACTGTGCTCTTTTTGGATGCGCGTGATGATGTGCTCATTCGTCGTTTTGATTCAGTACGGCGCACCCACCCATTGCAGGAGGGCGACACCCTCAAGGTAGGCATTCAACGCGAGCGTCAAGCAGTAGCAGACGTGCGTGCTCATGCGGACATCATTATTGACACCACCAACCTATCCATTCATGATCTCCGGCGTGCTATTGAGGCGGCGTTTGGTGAGATGCAAAATGAAAAGCAGCATGTGACCGTTGAATCCTTTGGATTTAAAAATGGTTCACCCCGCGATGCAGACTTGGTGGTTGATGTGCGTTTCCTGCCCAATCCTTATTGGGTACCAGAGTTGCGTAGATACCGTGGCACGGATGAGCCGGTTGCTCAGTATGTGCTCTCACAGCCAGCGGCACAGGAATTCGTGGATAATTTCATAAGGATGTTTTCCACCATGTTGGATGGTTACCGGCACGAAGGGAAGAATTTCATAACTTTAGGCGTGGGCTGTACGGGTGGCCACCACCGTTCCGTTGCCGTAGCGGAGGCTATTGCGGCACGGTTGCGGGACAATGACACTTTGGACGTCAGCACCTTACACAGGGATATTGCTCGAGGCTAGAGCGCAGGAGTTTTAACGCTTTTATGACCAATCCTTCACACATGGTCTGCCTAGGAGGCGGCCATGGACTTTATCAGACTCTTTTGTCCGCACGATTGAGCGGAGCAGGCGACATCTCCGCCATTGTTACTGTTGCAGATGATGGTGGCTCTTCCGGCCGATTGCGCCGCGAGCTAGAAATAATCCCGCCTGGAGATCTGCGCATGGCGCTAGCTGCGTTGGCTAATAGTGATCCGGTGGGTGACCTCTGGGCGCGTACCTTGCAGCACCGTTTTAGAGGCAGCGGTGCTATGGCGGGGCATGCGGTGGGCAATCTAATGATTGCGGGATTGACCGAGGTCCTCGGTGATTACCAGGCCGCGTTAGATACCATCGCAGAGCTTACTAATTCCCAGGGCCGGGTATTCCCTGTGGTCAACCAAGCCTTAGAGATTGAGGCGGAAGTAGCCGGGCTTGACGACGACCCCCGTGTCATGCGCCAAGTCCGTGGCCAGGTCGCGGTTGCCTCCACACCGGGGCAAGTCCGGCGTGTGCGTATCGTGCCGGAAAGCCCCAAAGCAAATCCGGATGTCCTCGATGCCATTGAGCGCGCGGACCTAATTACTATTGGCCCGGGTTCTTGGTTTAGTTCGGTATTGCCACATACACTCGTGCCTGAGGTCGTGGAAGCCATTTCTGCGTCTGATGCGCTGCGCGTAGTTGTTTTAAACCTTTCCGCCGAGCCGGGCGAAACGCATGGTTTTTCCGCAGAGCGCCATTTGCATGTGCTTTCTCAGCACGCCCCGGATTTGCGGATTGATCGTATTCTGGTGGACGGCGCGGCTTTGCCTACTGATAGTGAGCGCGTGTATATCCAGCGCGCCGCCCAGTCCCTGGGCGCCCGTGCCACGTTCGCGGATGTGAGCCAAGTTGATGACAATGGCCGGAGCATCAATAAACACGACCCGGAGAAGCTGTCTGTGGCACTCCTCGACCTGTATTCGGACTATCGCAAAACTGGCGATCCCAACCGGAGCTGATACATCTCGGCAAAGTCCTATCGCTCGCGTCGCTCGGGTTCGGCCGACTGCGCGGTGCCTGAGCGCGCGCGGTATGATGGCAGAAATCCTTTCACCGCACCGGGCCTGGCTTAGTGGCCCTGGCCTGTGTGTATATCTTGTGACTGTGAGAAAAGAAATGGGGCGAACTAGGTGACCACACCATTGACCGACCAGGTCAAAGAAGAATTGACGGCTGTCGTTGTGCCACGCCAGTCCGCTCGCGCTGCCGAACTAGCCGCGATGCTGCGATTCGCCGGCGAGCTAGATATTTCCGGCGACAACATGGCCTATGAGTTGGAATTAGAAAGCCACGCTATTGCGCGGCGCGTGATCGCTGCACTCGATGAGCTTTATGGGATTTCCGCTGATAGTCACGTAGCGGGCCCAGCAGGAACCACGAAGAAATCCCGAGTTACGGTGCGCATTTCCACCGGGGCGAAGGAACTTACCCGCCGTCTCGGCCTTATTACCCGCTCCGGCCATGCGGTAGTGGGGCTTCCTCCACAGGTTATTTCCGGCACCGTCGCTGATAGCGAAGCAGCGTGGCGCGGAGCCTTCCTAGCGCATGGCAGCCTCACGGAGCCGGGTCGTTCTTCTGCGCTTGAGGTTACGTGCCCGTGCCAGGAGGCGGCATTGGCCCTAGTGGGTTGCGCCCGCCGCTTGGGCATTTCTGCCAAAACCAAGGAAACTCGCGGGGAAGACCGCGTCGTTGTCCGCGATGGCGATGCCATTGGGGCACTGTTGACCCGTATGGGCGCTCAGGAGACGCGATTAAGCTGGGAAAAGAATCGCGTCAAGAGAGAGGCGCACGATACGTCCCGGCGCTTGGACAATTTCGATGATGCAAATCTCCGTCGCTCGGCTCGTGCTGCAGTCACCGCGGCGGCCCGTGTTGACCGAGCGATGGAGATCCTTGGTGATGACGTCCCCGAGCACCTTGCTGATGCAGGACGCCTGCGCGTGCAGCACCGTGAGGCCTCGCTGGAAGAATTGGGCCGCTTGGCTGAGCCTCCCATGACTAAAGATGCGGTAGCCGGGCGTATTCGCCGCTTGCTATCTATGGCCGATAAGCGAGCGGAAGAGCTTGATATCCCCGATACTAACCAAGCGATCACCGACGACCTCTTCAAAGAGTCCTAAACGCCGCAATCACCGGCACATACACAACTCCCCGCAGCGCGGATACCTAAGCGGTAGCCGCCACTGCGGGGAGTTTCCTCTGTGATAGCTAGCTGGTGGGGAAACCAGCTAGCCGCGGAGAATTAAATGCCTAGGGAACGAGGAATCCGAGGGCGTTGGTCATCAAGAACACGATGATGCACACAACGGCCAAGAAGACCACGGAGTAGCCCACTACGTTTTTCAGGATGACAGACTCCTTGCCTTCCATCTTTACAGCGGTGGCCGCAATAGCGAGGGACTGCGGGGAGATCATCTTGCCCACAACGCCGCCTGCGGTATTAGCGGCCAGCATGAGGTCCGGGTTCACGCTGATACGCTCGGCCGCTGCTACCTGCAGGTTGGCGAAGAGGGCATTGGCGGAGGTATCGGAGCCGGTGACCGCGGTACCAATCCAGCCCAGTACCGGAGCGAAGAGTGCGAAGATGCCGCCTGCAGAAGAGACGAACTCACCAATAGCAATCGTTTGGCCGGAGTAGTTCATCGTATAAGCCAATGCCAGCACCAGAATGATGGTGAGGGCCGAGAACTTCATGCGGCTGGCGACGTCCCCAAAAGCGCTGACCGGCTGCCCGAAGCTGAGACTGTAGCGGCCATTTTCATTAAAGAAGTGGTAGACAACCGCAACGATAATGCCCGAGAGCAGCAGGAGCGTACCTGGGTTACCAAAGACATTGAAGCTGAAGCTGGTGTCCATGAGGTTGCCGTCGGCGTCGACAATCGCGTCATCCAGCAAAGGCCAGGCAAAGTGGAGCTTGAGGAAACCAAAGATGGCTGGGGCCGCAGTAGCAACAGCAAAGACAATAGTTACTACAGCGTAGGGAAGTAGTGCCATCCAAATGCGGCGACCATTCAGGTCGGTGGTCGACTCAGCGGCGGGCAGCTCGAGGCGCTCGCGCAGCTCCTTAACACCCTTAGGCTTCCACACACGGAGGAAGGCAAAGGCACAGCCCAGGGAAACGATGCAGGCGATAACATTGGTGAGCTGGTAAGCAAAGAACGTTGCGGCCAGCCACTGTGCCAAGGCAAAGGAAATGCCAATCACTGCGGCTGCCGGCGCAGTTTCCTTGACGCCGCGGACACCGTCCAAGATAAAGGCGATCAGGAAAGGCACGACGGCGGCGATGATGAGCACCTGCAAAGAGATAAGTGCGGCAATATCATGGGTTTGTTCAGCGCTGCGTCCAGCGACCTCACCAGCGGTGGTCACTGGGATGCCCACCGCGCCGAAAGCAACCGGGGCCGTATTGGCAATGAGCACTACGATTGCTGCGCGTAGGGGCTTTACACCGAGTGCCATAATCATGGTCGCGGTAATGGCTACGGGTGCGCCGAAGCCGGCGAGGGCCTCTAGCAAGCCGCCAAAGCAGAAGGCAATAAGGATTGCTTGGATGCGAATATCGCCATCGCCTAGAAGATCGAAGGTTTTACGAAGGTCCTCGAAGCGTCCTGAAGCGACGGTGATTTCATAAAACCAGATTGCGGTAATGATTACCCAGACAATGGGAAGTAGTCCGAAAAGGCCGCCACGCACGGCGGAGGACAAGGCCATATCTACCGGCATAGAAAAACCGACGATGGCGATAAGAAGGGATACTGCGAGGGCGACGGCGCCAGAAGTGTGTGCGCGCGCTTTGACGCCGAGCAGCATGATAAAGAATGCGAAGAGAGGGAGAATCGCCACCAGGGCGGTAAGCCCGAGGCTGTCACCCACAGCAGAGGTATTAATTTCGAACAAGAGACGTCCTTGGGTTCTACGGTGGTCCTGCCCGTTGAAGAATAACGAGCACCTGAAGCATTCTCACGGTGACCAACAATTGCGCTGGAACAGATATAGTGCACTGAAACGCGAATGTGAGCCAGTGAGTATTGAAAGCATATCGTGCGATGGTCGAGGCAAAAACAATCCGGTCGAATTGATTGCCATCAAGACTGAGGCTCGGAAATGTCCGACCGGACAGAGGCGGGCGTAACCCATGAGGATATACAGTGATATATTTCACGTTAACGGTGTCAAGGCCACATAAACCCACGTGTTCGGGCGTATCCAGCGGGTTTATGCCGGGGAAATAAAAAGGATCGGGAAAGTGTACGCTCTTTTGGATAATCTGTCATCCGATAGTTCTCAAGGCTGCTAGCGCACTGCACTGTTAAAAAACGCTCGGTAGTATCGGCACTGTAAGGGAAAACGCTCGGGCGCTTCTCAAGCACCGAATATATCGAAGGGCCCGCGCACATACCCATACGCACATTTACTCGACTCTTTGAGGAGAAATACAGTGACTATCCGCGTAGGTATCAATGGCTTTGGCCGTATCGGCCGCAACTTTTTCCGTGCAGTCGCTCAGGGCGACAACAACCTCGAAGTTGTTGCAGTAAACGACCTGACCGATAACGGTACGCTGGCTAACCTGCTCAAGTACGACTCCGTACTGGGCCGCTTCGATGGCGAGATTACCCATGATGATGAATCCATTACCGTTAACGGTAACCGCATCGTGGTCACCGCGGAGAAGGACCCGAAGCAGCTCAAGTGGGGCGAATACGACGTAGACCTCGTGATCGAGTCCACCGGCCGTTTCACCAATGGCAATGACGCCAAGGCTCACCTCGAGGCTGGCGCTAAGAAGGTCATCATCTCTGCTCCGGGCAAGGAAGTAGACGGAACCTTCGTCTATGGCGTTAACTCTGACACCTACGATCCGGCAAACCACAATGTTATTTCCGCAGCATCCTGCACCACCAACTGCCTGGCGCCGATGGCAAAGGTCCTCAATGACAAGTTCGGCATCGAAAAGGGCTTGATGACCACCGTCCACGCCTACACCGGCGACCAGCGCATCCAAGACGCACCGCACAAGGATCCGCGTCGCGCCCGCGCCGCTGCTGTAAATATGGTGCCTACCTCCACCGGCGCAGCTAAGGCTGTCTCCCTGGTACTGCCTGAGCTGGAAGGCAAGCTGGATGGCTACGCCATGCGTGTTCCAGTTATCACCGGCTCTGCTACCGACCTGACGTTTACCGCTTCCCGCGACGTTACCGTTGAAGAGATTAACGCCGCCCTGAAGGAAGCTGCTGAAGGTGAGCTCAAGGACACCCTCGCTTATACCGAGGACCCGCTGGTTTCCACCGATATCGTAACCTCCCCGCACGGCTGCATTTTTGACTCCGGCATGACCAAGGTCTCCAACGGCAACCTTGTTAAGGTTCTGGGCTGGTACGACAATGAGTGGGGATACACCTCCCAGCTTGTACGTATGACTAGCCTGGTGGCAGACAAGCTCTAAACTTAGAGCTTTAATAATGAGAGTCCGGCCCCGATGCAAGCCTAAACGGCATTGTGTCGCGGCCGGTATTCTTATATCTACAGCCTTGTGAACAATCCGAATTTAAGAAGGAGAAAATAATGGCTTTCCAGACTCTGGATGATCTTCTCAAGGAAGGCGTCGAATCTCGCCACGTCCTTGTTCGTTCTGATTTCAATGTTCCCCTCGATGAAGAAGGAAACATTACTGACCCGGGACGCATTAACGCTTCTCTTCCCACCATCAAGGCTTTGGTGGAAGGCGGCGCTAAGGTCATTCTTTCCGCGCACCTTGGCCGCCCCAAGGGAGAGGTAAACGCTAAGTACTCCTTGGCCCCAGTCGCTGAAGCCCTGTCCGAGGCCCTTGGCCAGTACGTTGCCTTGGCTGGCGATGTCACCGGCGAGGACGCTCATGAGCGTGCGAACGGGCTCAACGATGGCGATGTCATGTTGGTGGAAAATGTCCGCTTCGACCCTCGCGAGACCTCCAAGGATGAAGCGGAGCGCGGCGCATTTGCTGATGAGCTCGTTGCTTTGGCAGCCGATAATGGCGCTTTCGTCTCCGATGGCTTTGGCGTTGTCCACCGTGCCCAGGCATCTGTGTATGACGTCGCAAAGCGCCTGCCGGCTTACGCAGGCAAGCTCGTAGAAAAGGAACTCTCCGTCCTTTCCACCGTGGCCCAGAAGCCGGAGCACCCATACGTAGTAGTACTTGGCGGCGCCAAGGTCTCGGATAAGCTCGGCGTAATTGAGGCGCTAGCAGATAAGGCTGACAAGGTCATTATCGGTGGCGGCATGTGCTACACCCTTCTGGCCGCCAAGGGCTACAACGTCCAGGAGTCCCTCCTGCAAGAAGACCAGATTGATAACTGCAAGGAGCTGCTCGAACGCTTCGGTGACAAGCTGGTCCTTCCTGTGGATCTCATTGCCGCAAGCAAGTTCGCAGCGGATGCGGAACACCAGGTTGTCGAGCTCGACGGCATCCCAGAGGGCTGGATGTCCCTAGACATCGGGCCAAAGTCTGTGGAGCACTTCGCAGAGGTGCTTGCTTCTTCCAAGACCGTCTTCTGGAACGGTCCGATGGGTGTCTTCGAAATGGAGGCCTTCTCCAAGGGCACTGCGGGCGTCGCGCAGGCTATTATCGACGCCACCGAAACCAACGGCTCCTTCTCGGTTGTCGGTGGCGGCGATTCCGCGGCCTCCGTGCGCATGCTCGGCCTGGACGAGGATGGCTTTAGCCACATCTCCACCGGTGGCGGCGCCTCCCTTGAGTACCTTGAGGGCAAGGAGCTTCCGGGCGTCTCCGTCCTTGAAGCCTAGATTTACTGAGCACGGCCAAAAAGAGAGGAAAAATCATGGCACGTACGCCACTTATCGCAGGTAACTGGAAGATGAACCTCGACCACGTCGAGGCTATCGGTTCCGTTCAAAAGTTTGCGTTCTCCCTGCCCAAGGACTACTACGAAAAGGTCGACGTGGCTTATATGGTCCCGTTTACCGATATTCGCACCATCCAGACGCTGGTAGAAGGCGACAAGTTGCAGATCACCTACGGTGCGCAGGACATCTCTAAGCATGAGTCTGGCGCCTTCACCGGCGAGGTATCTGGTCACATGCTAGCCAAGCTCGGCTGCAACTGGGTAGTCGTGGGGCACTCGGAGCGCCGTCAGTATCATGGCGAGACCGATAAGCTCGTCGCAGAAAAGGCCGCCGCAGCCTTGGATAATGACATTAGCCCCATCGTGTGCGTAGGCGAGCCACTGGCTGTTCGCGAGGCTGGTACTCACGTGGACTACGTGGTTAACCAGACCCGTAATTCTTTGGCTGGCCTTAGCGCTGAGCAGCTTGCCAAGACCGTCATTGCTTATGAGCCGGTCTGGGCCATTGGTACCGGCAAGGTAGCCTCCGCAGACGATGCACAAGAGGTTTGTGCCGCCATCCGCGAGCTCGTGAAAGAGCTCGCCGGTGACGAGGTAGCGGAAGGCATTCGTATTCTCTACGGCGGCTCCGTCAAGGTTGATTCCGTTGCGGAGATCGTCAGCAAGCCAGACGTAGACGGCGGCCTCATCGGTGGCGCCTCCTTGGTGGGCGAAGAGTTTGCCAAGTTGGCTGCCAACGCAGCTAATGCCCTGAACTAACAGGAGTTATCACCTGTCACAGGTTCGCGTTCGGCGCGGGTTGGAATGGTTCCAGCCCGCGCCATCGTGTACAGTGGGCCGGTGTGACTGCTTTGCTGGACGCAAAGCCTAAAAGTACGATTCCGCGCTAGTGGGTGGCAAGAGTCAACCACAAGGCGCACGTTAGAAATAAGGATTATCCTCATGGTCTTGGCACTGGAAATCATCTTGGTCATCGCAGCTATTTTGATGTCCATCTTCGTGCTGCTGCACAAAGGTAAAGGCGGCGGCCTGTCCAGCCTCTTCGGCGGTGGCGTGCAGTCGAACCTTTCCGGCTCGACCGTCGTGGAAAAGAACCTGGATCGCTATACTGTGGTGATGGTTATTATCTGGCTGGCCTGCATTGTGGGCCTAAACCTGATCCAAGCCTTCGCTTAAGCGAAAGCCAGCATAGCTAAAGCGCCGACACTAGCTTCCAACCACTAAGTTTCCGATGGGAACTGAAAGTGGGGAAGCGGTGTTGGCGCTTTTCGTTTGGCGTCAGGCGCTAAAAAGCAGCGTGCCCGCACGCACACTGCGGTTTTCCCGCTTATAACTCGGAAGCAGCGTCGTCGGTGAGGAAGAGAACGGTTTCCTTCCTACCGTGTACGCCGGCTGCCGGCCAATCCTCGGCCGCAGCGCCCTCTACCACGTGCTTGGCCGCTTCCGACTTGGCAGCGCCGGCCACAAGGAGCCAGATGCGATCGGATTTGTTGACGGCTGGAAGGGTGAGGGTAATGCGCTCGCTGGGTGGCTTTGGCGAATCGTGGACGGGAACAGCAAGTTCCTCTTGCTCTCGAATAGCGGAGGAATGGGGGAACAAGGAATTAATATGGCCCTCTTCGCCCATGCCTAGCAGGTGTAGGTCGAAACCGTGAGGGGCAAATTCCTTCAATTCCGGCTCATATGCGCTTGCCGCTGCTTCCATCGACACCGCGCCCAGGTCAAAACCGTGAATATTTTGGTTTGGGATATCTACGTGGTTGAGCAACGCATTGCGTGCCTGGCCCTCATTAGAATCTGCGTCGGAGACGGGTACATTGCGTTCGTCGCCGAAGAAAACGTGAACACGCGACCAATCGATGCGCTGAGCAGGAAAATTTTCACCTTGCTGCTGTGCGGCGAAATCCAAACGGGCCAACTCGTGGAGAACGCCAATTCCGGCTCCGCCGCCAGTGAGAACAACACGCGCTACACCATCGTCGTGGAGGCCGCCACCCGATGCTTGGATACGCGCTACGGTATCCACGAATTTCAGTGCGGCCTGGGAGATAAGGTCATCCACATCGCTCACGCGGTGAAGAGTTACCATTATGTATCGCTATCCTTTACAAAGATTCAGATTAAAGCCGTTTACTGATTACTGTAGTCTACCTGGGCTAGTGCACGGAGCGCTTGTGCATAGGTTTTATCGGCGTCCAAATGGCGCAGTTCTTCAGAAAGCACCTCAGCTTGTGACCGCTTATTGAGGCTCACCAAGGATTCCGGCGAACCCGGGACACACACACGCACCGTGCGCTCGTCAATGACATCCACGTCGACGTGGGTTGTTTCCCGATTGAACCGCAAGTGAGTCACCGGGAAGTGGTCCTCCCCGGAGTCGGCCACCGTGCGATTAACGGGAACCGCCAAGCGGTCGAGCAACCATCCGGCGGCGAAATCTGGGGCTGGGTGGCCAGCAGGACCCGCTACCTCTACTGACTTCACTGGCTCGTGGGGATGGCGGTCCAGGGCGGAGGCAACGACACCGCGCCACAAGGTGATGGCAGCCCAAGACATATCGGAGTCTCCCGGCGTGTACCCGGCAGAGAGGGTGCGGAGATCTTCGCCGGTCACGCGGCCATCGAAGGCGACGTTGGTAATGCGGCGCTGAGCTAGCTTTCCCACCGAGCTGGAGGCAGGGTCCGGTGGGCACAGAGTAGGCCACCAGGCGACCAGCGGGGTATCAGGTAGTAGCAGCGGCGTGACTACTGCTTCGTCTTGGTTTGCCAAAGCACCGTGCAACTTCATGATGACCATCTCGGAGGCACCTGCTTCACCGCCCACGCGCAGCTGCGCGTCAAGGTGGGTTTCTACCTGCGGGTCTCCCGTCACCACGACCAACACGCGCGACGGGTGTTCGTGGGAGGCATCGCGCACGGAGTCGAGAATGCTTTCGAGGTCATCTTCCTCACGGGCCGCCACGATGAGAGTGAGCACACGACCGGTAGTCAGGGTGTAATGTTCTTGCGCCTCTACTAACTTCTTGGAGATTTCACGCGTAGTGGTATTGGGCAATGGAATAATCATTGTCTGCGTCCCTCCTATGGGCGGCGCCAGGAGTGACCCCGGCGACGCAGTATTTTATCGGCGGATTCTGGTCCCCAGGTGCCAGCGCGGTACTCCTCGGGCTGTCCTGCTTCGGCCCAGTAGTCGATGATGGGGTCCAAAATCGACCAGGAAAGTTCTACCTCTTCATTGGTGGGGAATAGCGAAGACTCGTCCAAGAGGGCATCCAAGATCAATCGCTCATAGGCCTCCGGGGATTCCTCGGTAAAGGCCTCGGCGTAGGCAAAGTCCATATTGACGTCGCGCACCTCCATAGTGGAGCCGGGCACCTTGGAGCCAAAGCGCATGGTGACACCTTCATCCGGTTGTACGCGGATAACGACCGCGTTTCTGCCCAGCGCATCGGTTTGACCATCGACGAATGGCTGGTTAGGAGCCGCCTTGAAAACTAGCGCAATCTCGGTCACTCTGCGGCCCAAGCGCTTGCCCGTTCGCAGGTAGAAAGGTACTCCTCCCCAGCGGCGGGAGTTGACTTCCAAGGTGCAGGCAGCGTAAGTCTCCGTTGTGGATTCCGGATCGAAGCCTTCTTCCTCGCGCAAACCCTTGACAAACTCGGAGCCTTGCCACCCCGCGGAATATTGGCCGCGAGCAGTGGTCTTATTCAGAGGATGAACGGCGTGGGTAGCGCGCAAGACCTTTACCTTTTCAGCCCGCAATTCCTCCGGCTCGAAGGACGACGGTTCTTCCATCGCGACGAGGGCCAAGAGCTGCAAAAGATGGTTTTGGATGACGTCTCGAGCCGCGCCGATGCCATCATAGTAGCCAGCGCGACCGCCTAGGCCGATGTCTTCAGCCATGGTGATTTGGACGTGATCGATATAGTGGGCATTCCACATAGGCTCAAAAATCTGATTTGCAAAGCGCAAAGCCAATATATTTTGTACCGTTTCTTTGCCCAGATAGTGGTCGATGCGGAATACCGCGGACTCAGGAAAGACAGCGTTGACAATCTCATTGAGCTTGCGCGCAGATTCCTGGTCATGGCCGAAAGGCTTTTCAATGATGACGCGGCGCCATGAGTCTGCAACGGAGTTGGCCATACCCACGCGCTCAAGCTGGTGGCAGATATTGGAGAAAAACTCCGGTGGAACGGAAAGGTAATATGCCCAGTTGCTGCCGGTTCCTCGCTTTCGATCTAGCTCACCCAAGCGGGCGGAGAGGCGATCGAAGCCGGTATCATCGAAGGAACCTTGGACAAATTCGATGCCCTGTGACAGGTGCTGCCAGACATCTTCATTAAATTCGGTGCGCGAGCCCGCCACCACAGCTGACCGTACGTAGTCACAAAATGCGACTTTGTCCCAGTCTCGGCGACCATAACCCACAAGGGTAAAGCCAGCGGGCAGGAGACCTCGGCTCGCTAGGTCGTAGATTGCGGGCAGAAGCTTTTTATATGCTAGGTCACCGGTAACGCCGAAGATGACCATGCCCGCGGGTCCTGCGATTCGCGGCAATCGCTTGTCGCTGGCATTGCGCAAGGGGTTGACCCAAGCGGCTGAGTCGGTCACGAAGAATCCTTCCTGAGTTTATGGGCTTTTAGCTCGCTAATATTCTAGCGGCAGAATGCCCCGCCGAATTTTCGGCGGGGCACAAGTCACACGGCTAGTTTACGCGAGTCGTTCCTCAATGGAAGCAAGTAGTTCGTTCCAAGCGGCAACAAACTTTTCTACCCCCTCGCGCTCCAGCACGGCAAAGACATCGTCGAAATCAATGCCAACCTCGTTTAGCTGGGCAAAGACGCCTTCTGCCGCCTCGCGGCTGCCCGATAGGGCATCTCCGTGAAGATTGCCTTGGTCGAGAACCGCATCGATGGTCTTTTCCGGCATGGTGTTGACCGTATGCGGACCGGCCAGCTCAGATACGTACAAGGTGGCTGGGTAATCGGGATTTTTCACACCGGTCGAAGCCCACAATGGACGCTGAAGGTGGGAGCCTTCTGGCAAGTCGGCGTCGTCAAGCAAAGTGTCCTGGAAGAGGGCATAGGCGCGCTGTGCATTGGCGACGCCCGCCTTGCCCCGCAGCGCTAGGGCTTGCTCGCTGCCAATTGCCTCCAAGCGCTTGTCTACTTCGGTATCCAAACGGGAAACGAAGAAGGACGCTACGGAGTGGATAGTTGTGACGTCTTTTCCGGACTCGGCGGCACGCTTGAGACCGGTGCGGAAGGCCTCGATGACATCGCGGTAGCGTTCCACGGAGAAAATGAGGGTGACGTTAACGCTAATACCTTCCGCCAGGGCATCCTCAATGGCTGGGAGGGAGCCGGTGGTGGCCGGAATCTTGATCATGACGTTAGGGCGATCTACCTTCGACCACAGCTCACGGGCCTGTTCGAGTGTGGCGGTAGGGTCATCCGAAATTCGCGGATCGACCTCTATGGATACACGGCCATCTGCCCCATCAGTGGAGGAGTAAATATCCGCAAGGAGGTCACACGCATTTTGAACGTCTTCGATGGCAAGAGCGTATACCGCGTCATCGGCGCTGGCCTTTGACTCCTTTAGTGTTGCCAGCTCGGCGTCGTAGGCGGTGCCATTGGTCATCGCCGCAGCGAAAATCGCTGGGTTGGTGGTCACGCCCACGATGGACTTGGTCGAAATGATTTCCTTGAGGTTGCCGGAAACTAGGCGCTCGCGAGAAAGGTCATCGAGCCAGGTCGAGGTTCCCAGCTGGGCAAGTTCGGAGATGTGGTTCATGCTGTATCCTTATCCAGTCTTGTGGGGGTTACTTATTCGCGGCGGCTACGGACTCCTGTGCCGCTTTAACTACCGCTGCAGTGGTGAATCCAAACTTTTCAAAGAGCTCGCCTGCAGGAGCAGATGCGCCGTAGTGCTCAATGGAGATGGTGCGGCCGAAGGAACCGGTGTACTTGTGCCATGGCATTGCAATACCGGCTTCAATGGAAACGCGGGCCTGTACCTTGCTGGGGAGCACAGATTCGCGGTAAGCGTCATCCTGCTCATCAAACCACTCGAGGCACGGTGCGGACACAACGCGCGTGGCCGTTCCAGCGGCCTCTAGCTCCTTCGCGGCGGCGACGGCAAGCTGCACCTCAGAGCCTGTAGCAATGAGGATGACATCTGGGGTCTCCTTGGACTCTTCCACCAGAACATAAGCACCGCGGCGGACACCGTCATGTGCCTTTTCCTTGGTGCCTTCCAGCACTGGTAGGCCCTGGCGGCTCAGCGCCAGGCCCTTCGGTGCGGCCTTGTACTCAAGGGCTGCCGCCCATGCCTGTGCAGTCTCGTTGGCATCCGCAGGGCGGATAACGGACAGGTTAGGAATGGCACGCAGCGCAGAAAGAGTCTCTACTGGCTGGTGGGTAGGGCCATCTTCGCCCAAACCGATGGAGTCATGGGTCCACACGTAGTAGGTATCGGTCGACATCAGGGAACCCAAGCGCACAGCCGGGTACTGGTACTCGGAGAAGATAAGGAAGGTGCCGCCGTAGACACGGGTATTACCGTGCAGAGCAATACCGTTCATAATCGCAGACATTGCGTGCTCGCGAATACCGAAGTGCAGGTTGCGGCCATAGGGTTGAGCCGACCACATATCGGTAGTAATGGCTGCGGGGCCGAAGGAATCCGCGCCCTTGATCACGGTGTTATTAGAACCGGCAAGGTCGGCAGAACCGCCCCACATCTCCGGTAGAGAAGCTGCCAAGGCCTGGATGGCGGCTTCAGAAGCCTTGCGGGTGGCCAAAGTTTCGCCTGGTTCCCATTCCGGTAGGTCAGCACCGAAATCTTGTGGCAATTCCCGGGCATTCATGCGGTCAAAAAGTGCCTTATTCTCCGGATGGGCCGCAGCCCATGCGTCGAACTTTTCTTGCCACGCAGAGTGCTTTTCTGCGCCGCGCTCGCGCAACTTGCGGGTGTGCGCAATGACCTCATCATCGATGTGGAAGCTGCGCTCCGGATCAAAGCCCAATACTTCCTTGGTGGCAGCTACCTCGTCATCGCCCAACGCAGCACCGTGGACACCGCCGGTATTCATTTTATTCGGGGCAGGGTAGCCGATAACCGTCTTTACGCGGATGAAGGACGGACGATCGGTTTCTGCTTGAGCAGCCTTGACAGCAGCCTCAATGGCTACGACATCTTCTCCGGATTCCACCGTTTGGACGTGCCAGCCGTAGGCCTCATATCGGGCCACCACATCTTCATTGAAGGCAATATTTGTATCGTCTTCAATAGAGATTCGGTTATCGTCCCAGAAGACAATCAAGTTGCCCAGCTTTTGCGTGCCAGCCAGAGAAGAAGCCTCCGCGGTAACGCCTTCTTGTAGGTCGCCATCGGAGGCGATGGTGTAGATGTAGTGATCGAAGGGGGATTCACCAGCGGGGGCTTCTGGATCGAAAAGGCCGCGCTCCTTACGCGCCGCCATGGCCATTCCAACGGAGGATGCTAGCCCTTGGCCGAGGGGGCCAGTGGTGATTTCAACACCGTCGGTGTGGTGGACCTCTGGGTGACCTGGGGTGCGTGATCCCCACGTGCGCAACTGCTCGAGGTCTTCCATTTCCAAGCCAAAGCCGCCCAAGTAGAGCTGGATGTACTGGGTAAGGGAAGAGTGGCCAACCGAAAGTACGAAGCGGTCTCGGCCGGCCCAGTGCACGTCAGCGGGATCGTGGTTAATGACGCGCTGGTAGAGCGTGTAGGCGAGGGGAGCGAGTGACATTGCCGTGCCGGGGTGACCCGAACCGCACTTTTGTACCGCGTCGGCGGCTAGAACTCGCACGGTGTCGATAGCCCGGGTGTCAAGCTCCGACCAATCCTCCGGATAACGGCGCTTGACCATAGATTGGAGGTCTGGGGACAACTTATCTTTCGACACGAAAAGCCTCGCTTACGTCTAGGCAAAAAGTACTTAACTTTATTCAGTCTAGTAATTTTTTAACCGGCGGTGCGCAATTATAGAAAGCTAGGCATAAACGGTATGCTGGCATGGCTAAGTTGAGTGCGCGTAGGCGCTAAGCGCGCACTGAATCTAGCGGCCATAGGCCTGTTGTCTTTCGCCACGGCGCCGAAAACTGTGAGTGAGAGAACTGGAACTTTTTCAAGGGCATGTGCGACCGCTAGGGGTGACCGCGCGCAGGAAGTGCGCGGGACACAGTTCACCAACGTTCAGATAGTGGAGGAATCCCTTGGAGACCATCAAGGCCTATTTTGCGCTAACGAAACCGAGGATCATTGAGCTCCTCCTCGTGGCCGCAATCCCGGCGATGCTCCAAGCGCAGCGCGGCGTGGAGGCTGTGTCAGACAATATTTGGCTCATCGTGTCGACCATTTTCGGCGGCTGGTTGGGCGCTGGCGCCGCCCACACGTTCAATAACGTCGTGGACTACGAGTTGGATCAAAAGATGCAGCGCACGAGGGCCCGTCCGCTCGTAAGAGCGAAGATTTCGAAGCGGAACGCAGCCATCTTTGCCTGGGTAATGCTTATTATTTCCGTGCTGTGGCTGGGCCTCCTTGCCCATTCTTGGCTCGCAGCTTTCTTCGTCGTGTTGACGAACTTCTTCTATGTCTTCGTCTACACCAAGTTTTTGAAGATGCGCAATGCGCAAAACATCGTCTGGGGCGGCCTCGCAGGCTGTATGCCGGCCATGGTTGGTTGGGCCGTAATTCGGGATAATGCCCCAGCCGGAGAGCCTGACCGCTGGTGGCAGGCAGTGGTGCTCTTCCTCATTATTTTCTTCTGGACTCCGCCGCACACATGGGCGCTGGCCATGAAGTACAAGGAAGACTACCGAAAAGCCGGCGTGCCGATGCTGCCTGTGGTGGCGGGCGAAGCGGAAGTCACTCGCCAGATCGTGTGGTACACCGTGGGAACGGTTATCGTGACCCTACTCATCGTCCCCGCAGCTTCGTGGATCTACTTGGTCGCAGCGCTTGTTTCGGGTGCGGTATTCCTGTGGATGGCTATCCGGTTGCATAAGGGAGTTAAAAATGGCGCCAAGGTCAAGCCGATGCGCTTGTTCATTTACTCCAATAACTACCTTTCGGTGCTCTTTATCGGTTTGTCCATCGACGCAGTCTTAGGCTGGGAGCCCTTGGGCCGGATTCTGGGCTGGTCGGCCACGTTATTCTAACTGTGCCCCATTCCAAGAGCGGGGCAAAAGAGCGCGGGAGAAGCAGTGCTGCTTTTCTCCCGCGCTCTAGGTGTCGGTGGGTGGAACCTAGTCCTTGTCCCCGTCTCCGTCGCCGTCTTGGACGCGCAGAACGATGGAGCCGGTAGTCTTGCGCTCCTGCAGGTCGCGGTGAGCCGCAGCAGCTTCTGCCAAAGGATAGGAGGCCGTGACGTTAAAGCGTAGGTCGCCGTCCATGACAGCTTGGACGACCGCTTGGGCGCGCATTTGAAACTCGCCTTCTTGTGCCGTCCATGCGCCGATGGAAGGCCGCGTCAGGAAGATGGACCCATGCTTGTTAAGCAGTTGTGGGTCGATAGGCTCAACCGGACCAGAGGCGGCACCAAAAAGCGCGACGGTGCCGCGTGGGCGTACTGCCTCTAGCGATTCCTGGAAGGTAGCTTTGCCGACGCCGTCATAAACCACGTCGACGCCCTTGTCACCGTTGTAGCGGCGAACTTGCTCGGCGAGTCCCTCGCCGTAGCGAAAAACCTTATCCGCCCCGGCCGCGTAGGATAGTTCTTCCTTTTCGTCCGTGGACACGACGGTATAAACGGTAGCGCCTAGCGACGATGCCATCTGGGTGAGGATTTGCCCCACGCCGCCGGCACCGGCGGTAATCAGGCAAGAAGCACCTTCGCCCAATTGATAGACCCCGTGCGCTAAATAGTGCGCGGTAATGCCTTGGAGCAACATGGATGCTGCAACCTCAGGTTGGAAATCGTCTGGGACTGCCACCAGTCCCTCGCGCGGGACGCAGACCTTCTCGGCGTAGGAGCCGAAGGCCTGGTTCCACGCCACCATTGTGCCTTCCGCAACTTCTCCCTTTGGGTCGTGGACGACTCGCCCAGTACCTTCGAATCCGGGAATGAAAGGGGCGGTCGCATTATAGATACCCTCACGGTAATAGGTATCGATGTAATTGACGCCGGCCATGATGACGTCTACCAATACCTCATCGTCATTCGGGGTGGGGGCGGGAACTTCGGTATAGCGAAGTACTTCTGGTCCGCCGGTTTCTGTGACCTGAATTGCGTGCATATAGCCAGGCTAGCGCAAAAAGCCGGCCGAGTGCAGGACTTCGGCCGGCTGGTTGCGCTGCGCGTTAAACCGTCGCGCGTGCTGCTTCTAGCGAGGCTTGGCGGGCGGCGTACTTTTCATCGCCGCTAGGGGAGCCGGTGATGAGATCCGCGGTACCATCGGCACGGCGTACGCCGTGTGCCCACAGTAGTGCGGTATAGGCCGTGACAAAGGAGGATAGCCCAATGTGGAAAGGAACAGTCCAGCGCGGAATGCTCATATAGAACTGGTAGACGCCTACGGCCCACTGGATAAGGATGCAGGCAATGAGGACCCAGCCAGCCTTCTTCGCGTCCTGTGGGGCACGGTTCTTATAGAGCAGGAAGATGGTAATCACGGTAAGCGTCAGGTAGGCGTACATGCACATGGCGTGGGTGACGGCCATGGCTTCGGTATCAACCTGCAAGCGGCCTTCCATTCCGACCCCGGAATCGCCAGAGTGGACGCCTGAACCGGTAACCATAGTGCCGGTGATAAGGACAATGCTGAGGGCAACTGTAGCGACTGCAGCGAGTAAGCGAATCGCCTGGGGGAATCGTGCTCGTGGCGTTCCGTCATCGGGTTCCAAGATGCGGGAGTAGAGCATTGCCGCCAGCCATACCAAGAGCATTGATGGCAGGAAGTGCAGTGCTACAGACCACCAGCGCAGGTCGAGATGGACAGAAATTCCGCCAATGACCGCCTGTAGCACAATGCCAGCGACATTGAGCCATGCATACACCTTAAGCTCTGTGCGCCGACGTGCCATGCGCATGGCGATGACGGCGGCTACCGCCGCAGCGGTGACGACGAACGTGAGCAGGCGGTTACCAAACTCGATGGCCTGGTGCAGTGCAGGAGCGGCGCCTTCCATGGGGACAAGGGAGCCAGGCTGGCACTCGGGCCAGGTAGGGCAGCCGAGTCCCGAGCCGGTCACGCGGACAATGGACCCAGACACGGTAATGCCACCCTGGCATAAGAGAAGGATGAGCGCGATGAGGCGCTGTTGCTGCAGCGTAGGGGCGGCTTCTTTAAAGAAGCGCTTGATTCTTGTCCAGTAATTCACGCATAGCATCCTACTAGTCGGGAGATTTTGGGCATAAAAATTCCTCTTGTTTCGGGCGGAACCGGACAAAAGTCACATTTAGCCCTCGAAGCGGAACCAACGGACCGCTGCGAACGACGCCGCGGCGAGCCAGGCGGCCAAGGAAACGAGTTCCAGGCCGGGGAAGGTGGAGTTGGAGGCGTCGGTAAGGGCGCCTGCCAGAGCGACGGTGGGGACCACGTTGAGGATGCCATTATCGCCCAATCCCTGGGAGTATAGGGTCCACCCGACCACGCCGAGGAGCACGAACCAAATGAGGTTGGCCAGCGCGAGCACCATCTCTGAACTAAGCGTGCCGCCAAGCAGTAGCCCCATGGCGGTAAAAGCCGCGACGCCAAAGAAAAGGGAGAGGAGCATGAGCAACACCCCACCCGCGCTGATACGCAGACCCAAAATGAAGGCGGCTATACCCAAGACAAGGATTTGGAATACCACCATCGTGAGCACGCCGAGGATTTTGCCGCCGATAATGGCCCACGCCGGCACCCCGGATGCCCCGGTGCGCTTGAGGGCCCCGTACCGTCGGTCAAAGGCAAGTGAAATAGCTTGACCGGTAAAGCCCGCAGAGGTGGCCGCAACTGCAAGCACCATGGGGAAAACCTCGTGCAGGCCGTGCTTGGTAACGGACTCCAAGTGGGCCGCACCAATGAGGATGGCCAGCGGAATGATGACGCTGAGCAGTTGCTGCTCGCCGTGGCGCAGCATGAGCTTAGCTTCCATCGTGCCTTGCGCGAGCAGCATAGCGCCGGCGCTGGTCCGCTTGGGGGCGGGAGTAAAGGTCCCGGGTTTAAAGGTAGTGCTCATAAATGGCTTCTTTCCTCGACGCAATGAATTGAATATTTTCCCAAGATGGGATTGCAGCTAGCTGCGCAAGTGGCGGCCCGTGAGGTCAAGGAATACCTCTTCCAGATTGCGGTGGGCCGCATCTAAGTACCGCAGTAAGACTCCTTGGCGGGCGAGCTCAGCGCTGAGCGCGGCGATGGTCTCGGGAGTGCCGGCTTGGCTCAAGCGGTAATGCAGGGGACGGGATTTGGTGGCATTAATCCCCGCCGCAGCTAGGGCCTCCATATCTACGTCGATGTCGGTGCTGAAATTAAGCCCTGCCGATTCCGTCTGGGCGGTAAGTTCTGCGGGGGTGCCGTGCGCTACCAGCTGACCATGATCCATGATGGCCAAGCGGTCTGCCAGCGACTCCGCCTCATCCATCAGGTGGGTGGTTAGAACGATGGTTACGCCATCACGCTGCAGGGCTCGGACTAGGTCCCAGACCGCCAACCGGGATTGTGCATCCATGCCTGCCGTAGGTTCATCCAGAAAAACCAACTCGGGTCGTCCGATGATAGCCAAGGCGAGGGACAGGCGTTGCTGTTGTCCTCCAGATAGCCTGCGATAAGGGGTGCGAGCCACCCCCTCAAGTCCCAACGTTTCTAGTAGCCACTGCGGGGAGAGAGGCTGGGCGCTGTATCGGGCAGAAAGCTCCAGCATTTCTAGCACGCGGATGCCGGAATAGGAACCGCCGCCTTGGAGCATGATGCCGACCTTTTCTCGCACCCTATCTGGTTCGGTACTTGGGTTTAGCCCTAGGACGTCGATGGTGCCGCTGGTGGGATGGAGAAAGCCCTCTGACATTTCAATCGTCGTGGACTTTCCGGCGCCATTGGGGCCAAGGAGACAAAAGACCTCGCCCTGGGCAACGCTGAGGCTAAGGCCATTTACGGCAGTGGTGGAGCCAAACTTCTTCACCACGTTGTCCAAGGTTAGGGCTGGGCGGTCGGCTGAAATGGAATTCACGTGGCATTAGTTTAGGACACGGATTCCGCTGCGCCGCACTGCAACCCACCACAGGGTGGCGATAACAGTGAAGGCACAGGCGGCTGACACGTAGACCACAATGATGGTGCTGGGGGGAAGGCCGAGACCGCGCGGCAGCACAAAGAAGCTCATCGCTGCGGAATAGGCTACGACGCTGAAGCGGAAAATGAGCCGATTAGCCCACGCGGCCAAAGGTAGTACGGCCCATAGGATGTACCACGGATGGACGACGGGGAAAAAGATAACAAGTACTAAAGAGGCGATGCCGAGTCCTCCCACGGGGTGGATGTGGCCGCGCAAGGTGGCAAAGAGCATGCGGGCCATAAAGGCTACCGCCACGAGAACACCAAAGGTGCGGGTGACTGTGAGAATGGCTTCGGTGTGGTCCCCAAGGCCTAGGAGCATTCCGATAAAACCGGTACCTACGCCTACGGCGGTGGACGTAGAAAGCCACGAGCGAATGGACGCCGCCCCGCCTTGCCCGGTAATCCACCCCAAGCTGATGCCGGTACATACGCTAATAAGGGCAACGGTTGCTACTAAAACGATTATTTGCAAGGCGACGGCGTAGGCCAAGGCCTTCCAGCGTGCCGTACCGTGTGCGTTGATGAGGCGGCGGGCATAGGCCATGCCTACAAAGCCCAGACCAATAAAGCCAGTTACCTTGACCATTCCAGCACAGGAAAGGCAAAAACCGGAAGCTACCAGGGCTAGGTAGGCACTGCGTCGGGAGGCATCCAGCTTGTCGACGCCGCGGAGACCCAGTTCCATGCCCACCAATAGCAAGCCCAACATGATGGACTCATTATGGATTCCGCCCACTAGATGCAAGATGGTCAATGGATTGAGGATGCCGAGCCACAGTGCAGATTCTGGAGATACCCGGCAGCGCCGCGCGAGACAGCTTATGGCCCAACCAGCGACAATAATCCCGGCGATGGACAATAGGCGATGGGTGATAACGCCCAAGAGGATGGAGTTAGAAGTAACCGCGCTGACCACAGCTGCGAGGCCGAGAGCTACCGGGCCATAAGGGGAAGGGGAATTAGCCCAGATAAACGGGACGGAGCGGGCGAGCTTATCACCTGCCCCTAGCAATTGAACGGGCCCGGCAGAATATGGATCCATGCCCTGTGCCACGATGGAACCGTTGGCCAAATAGGAGTAGATGTCTTGGGTGAATAAGGGGGCGGTAAAAATCAACGGGATAACCCACCCCGCCCAGGTTTGCCACAGTTGGTGCGTGGTCACAAGACGGCGGGCACGCGCTGGAGCGGCAACCTTCTCCTGGGGTTGGCGCAGGGGGGTGCCGACAAAGGGGGCGAGGAACACCCAAGCGGAGACTAGTAGGCCTACTCCCACCATTACTATGGCGGAGGAAGTTTGCAGCATGCGGGACATCAAGGAGCCGAAGGGCACGTTGTCGTAGGGATTGCCCACCACGGGGAGTGCGCCGGCGCCTAGGGCTCCGAACGCAATGAGCAGGGAGCCTACCGTGCCCACCCAGCGCAGAATGAAAAATGTCCGCCACTGTGCTGTGGTGGTGCGCTTGAGGCCATCCGCATTGGCAGGGACAAAATCAAACCGAGAATCGGGTTCGGCGGCCCCCGTGTCTTCGGCGTGTAACCGTGCCGACCGGGAACCAGCGGTACCCAGCTGCGGCAGCTCTGCCTTCACGCCAGAAAATAAGCCGCGGATTTTGCCTGTCATGGCATATGACTTTACGCGAATCAATTGCTTAAACCCCAGCGGGCCCGCCCACATCGTGGGCAGCACGGTCGAGTCGGGCCGTTAGGGGAGTGTTGCCACCCCCGTGCCACGCCGAAGTTTGGCCAATGGTGGCATTCCGGAATGAATTAAGGAACACTAGTGTTGTCTAATATTGAAGGCGCTGTTGAACTGCGGCGAGCATCCCGGAGCTATGGGAGGACGTTGCGGGGCGGCAGTAAGTGTCTGAAGCGCGAAGGGAGGTCCCAGCATGAGCAGTCCGCAACGTAGTGTGGCTACGCCGAAGCCGGCGAAGGAATCTCGCGCCACGGATGGTGATACCCGCCGTCAAGTTATGCTGTTGCTGTTGAAAGACGGGCCCGTTACCGCTTCCCACTTGGGTGAACGCCTTGGCCTTTCTGCTGCCGGAATTCGTCGGCACTTAGACAACTTGGTGGAAGAGGAACTGACGGAGGTCGTGCGCCGCCGCCCCGCTCCCCGCGGCTCTGCGGGCAGCGGTTCTGGTCGCGGGCGACCAGCCAAATACTTCCGCCTCACCGATCGTGGCCGCGCACAATTCGGTCACGCTTATGATGATCTGGCCTCAGAGGCCCTGACAGCTTTACGCGCGGTCGGCGGGTCTGAGGCCGTCAAACACTTTGCCAAAGTCCGCTTTGAGCGCCTCGTGGCAGATGTTCGGCCTCTGATAGAAGAGGGCGAGTCTGTTGAAGACGTGGCTCGCAAGCTGGCCGAGGTCTTGGATGAGCACGGGTATGCCGCCACGGTGGACCGCGCCGGCCAAGGAGTGCAGATCTGTCAACACCATTGTCCGGTCTCCCACGTGGCGGCCGAGCATCCAGAGCTGTGTGAGGCGGAACAGGAAGTCTTTTCTGCTTTATTAGGCAAACACGTACAGCCTTTGGCTTCCATTGCTGGAGGTCACGGAATCTGTACCACTAACATCCCCTTGACACCCGTTAATACAAATACTGAAAGGAGCGAGTCATGACCCAGGCACAATCGGCACCCGACAACAAGATGACCGATGATGAAATCATTGATTCCATTGGTGCATATGAGTACGGCTGGCACGACTCGGACGCGGCTGGTGCTTCTGCTCGCCGCGGCTTAAATGAAGACGTAGTACGCGATATTTCCGCCAAGAAGGGCGAGCCAGAATGGATGCTTAACCAGCGCCTAAAGGCTCTCAATATCTTTGATAAAAAGCCCATCCCCACGTGGGGTGCGGACCTATCTGGCATCGACTTTGACCAGATTAAATACTACGTGAAGTCCACCGAGGAGCAGGCCCAGACGTGGGAAGACCTCCCGGATGACATTAAGGCCACCTACGATAAGTTGGGCATTCCAGAGGCCGAAAAGCAGCGCCTCGTTGCAGGTGTGGCAGCCCAGTACGAGTCTGAGGTTGTCTACCACCAGATTCGTGAGGACCTAGAAAGCCAGGGCGTGATCTTCGTCGATACCGACACTGCGCTGCGTGACTACCCAGAGCTCTTCAAGGAGTATTTCGGTACCGTCATCCCCGCGGGCGATAATAAGTTCTCCGCGCTGAACTCCGCCGTGTGGTCGGGTGGCTCCTTCATTTACGTGCCAAAGGGCGTGCACGTGGATATTCCGCTGCAGGCTTATTTCCGCATCAACACGGAAAACATGGGTCAGTTTGAGCGCACCCTCATCATCGTTGACGAGGACGCCTATGTGCACTACGTCGAGGGCTGTACCGCACCTATCTATAAGTCTGACTCTTTGCACTCTGCAGTAGTGGAGATCATCGTGAAGAAGGGCGGCCGTTGCCGCTACACCACCATTCAGAACTGGTCCAGCAACGTCTACAACTTGGTGACCAAGCGCACCAAGGTAGAAGAGGGCGGCACCATGGAATGGGTCGACGGCAATATTGGTTCCAAGGTCACGATGAAGTACCCGGCAGTGTGGATGACCGGACCATATGCAAAGGGCGAGGTACTCTCCGTTGCTTTTGCTGGTGAGGACCAGTTCCAAGACACCGGTGCCAAGATGACCCACATGGCCCCGCACACCTCATCCAATATCGTTTCCAAGTCGGTGGCTCGTGCCGGCGGTCGCGCCGCTTACCGCGGCTTGGTGCAGGTCAATCAGAACGCGCACCATTCCACCTCGAATGTCGAATGCGATGCGCTGTTGGTCGACAACATCTCGCGTTCGGATACATATCCGTATAACGACATCCGTAATGACCACGTCACGCTGGGCCATGAGGCAACCGTTTCCCAGGTTTCTGAGGAGCAGTTGTTCTACTTGATGTCCCGTGGCATTGCGGAAGAAGAAGCAATGGCGATGATCGTGCGGGGTTTCGTTGAGCCGATTGCTAAGGAGCTGCCGATGGAGTACGCCCTCGAGCTCAACCGCCTCATCGAACTGCAAATGGAAGGATCGGTCGGCTAAAGAAAATGGTCGCTTCGAACGAATTCAATCCGGATAAGATCACCAAGGGTGATGTCTTTACCTCCACCAACGTGGAGGACTTCCCGGTGCCGCACGGCCGTGACGAGGTCTGGCGCTTTGTTTCCCTGCGCAAGCTCCGTGGCCTGCATAATGGCGAGTTTGCTGAGGCTGTAGCCCAGGATGTCACCGTGAGCGAGCACCCGGGCGTAAGCTCCGAGACCGTCGCTCGTGATGATGAACGATTGGGCCGTGTAGGTACCCCGTCTGATCGTGTTGCGGCACAGGCATGGACCTCCATGCCAGAAGGCCAGGTTGTCACCATCGATGCAGAGGCTCAGGTCGAAGAACCCGTCGTCATTACCTATACCGGCAGGGGAGAGGGCGTAACGTCCTTTGGCGCCACCTCCATTGAGGTAGGCCACCATGCGGAAGCTACCGTCATCTTGAAGTACGTCGGCTCTGGCACCCACGCGGATAACGTCGAGTTTATCGTGGGCGATGGCGCTCACCTGACCGTCGTTGTTGACGTTGATTGGGAAGACGATGCGGTTCACCTGTCCAACCACGTTGCCCAGCTCGGCCGCGATTCCGTGCTACGCCATAACTCTGCCATTTTTGGCGGCGAAGTAGTACGCATCGTGCCGCGCGTGAACTTCACCGAGCAAGGTGGCGACGCAGAGCTATTGGGCGTGTACTTTGCGGACGAAGGCCAGTACTTTGAGAACCGCATGCTCGTGGATCACTCCGTTCCTAACTGCCGCTCCCATGTTCTTTATAAGGGCGCGCTGCAGGGTACTAAGCAAAATGAGGCCCGCACCTGCTGGGTGGGCGATGTTCTCATTCGCTCCAATGCACAGGGCACTGATACCTACGAGACCAATAACAATCTGATCCTGACCGAGGGCGCTCGCGCGGATGCAATCCCTAACCTGGAGATTGAGACTGGTGAAATTACCGGCGCTGGCCACGCAGCCACCGTTGGTCGCTTCGATGACATCGAGTTGTTCTACCTGATGTCTCGCGGCATTCCAGAGGCTGAAGCCCGCCGCCTCATCATCCGTGGCTTCTTTAATGAGGTCATCCACCGCATCCCGGTGCAGTCCCTGTCTGAGGAATTGGAAGACCGCATTTCCGAAGAACTGGAAAAGATCTCCGCCTAAAGCTTTCATAGAAGGAAACCACACACATTATGTCTACTCTGGAAATTAAGAACCTCCACGCTCAGGTGCTGCCGACGGAAGAAGGCGGCGAGCCGAAGGAAATTCTCAAGGGTGTCAACCTGACCATCAACTCTGGCGAGATCCACGCCATCATGGGCCCGAACGGCTCCGGCAAGTCCACCTTGTCCTACACCATCGCCGGCCACCCAAAGTATGAGGTTACCGATGGCGAGGTGCTGCTCGACGGCGAAAACCTACTGGACATGCCCGTCGATGAGCGCGCTCGCGCCGGCCTTTTCCTAGCCATGCAGTACCCCACTGAGGTCCCAGGCGTAAAGGTCTCCCAGTTCATGCGTTCCGCCGTCACCTCCATCCGAGGTGAGGCACCGAAGCTGCGTGAATGGAATAAGGAGCTTACCCAGGCCCGCGAGAACCTGAAGATCGATAAGTCCTTCATCTCCCGCTCCGTTAACGAGGGATTTTCCGGTGGCGAGAAGAAGCGCCATGAGGTTATGCAGCTGGATATCCTCAAGCCAAAGTTCGCGGTGATGGATGAGACGGACTCCGGCTTGGACGTTGACGCCTTGCGCATCGTTTCTGAGGGCATCAACAGCTACCAGAAGGAAACCAATGGTGGCATTTTGATGATTACCCACTATAAGCGCATCCTGAACTACGTGAAGCCGGATTTTGTCCACGTCTTCGCTGATGGCCACGTCATCAAGACCGGTGGCGCTGAATTGGCCGATCAGCTCGAGTCTGACGGCTACGACCAGTTCCTCAAGTAAGGACCGGCCACCGGCCGGTCAACCGAGACTATCCTAAGAAGATTCATGTCTGGATTTGATGTAAACGCAATCAGGGAGCAGTTCCCGATTCTCCAGCGCACCGTCCGTGGTGATAAGCCTCTGGTGTATCTGGATTCAGGCGCTACCTCCCAGCGCCCGCTGCCGGTGTGGAAGGCGGAAGAGGAGTTTGTGTTGCACACGAACGCTCCTGTTCACCGCGGTTCCTACCAGTTGGCGGAAGAAGCCGATGATGCCTATGAGTCCGCGCGACAGGCTATCGCCGCGTTCGTAGGCGCGGACCGCGATGAAATCGCCTTTAGCAAAAACGCCACCGAGGCCCTGAACGAGGTTGCTTATGTGCTTAGCGACGAACGCGCGGGGGACCTCTACGTAGGCGAGGGCGATACCGTTGTGATCACCGAACTGGAGCACCACGCTAACTTGGTGCCGTGGCAGGAGCTTTGCGCTCGCACCGGCGCTACGTTGAAGTGGTACTCCATGACCGAAGACGGTCGCATCGATCTCGATTCGCTCGAACTCGATGAATCCGTCAAGGTCGTTGCGTTTACCCATCAGTCCAATGTGACCGGTGCTGTGGCGGATGTGGATGAGCTGGTACGCCGCGCCCGCGCGGTTGACGCCATGGTTGTACTCGACGCTTGCCAATCCGTACCGCACATGGCGGTAGATTTCCACGCCTTGGATGTGGACTTCGCGGCGTTTTCCGGTCACAAGATGTGTGGCCCCAGCGGCGTTGGTGTCCTCTACGGCAAGGAGGAGCTGCTCAAGAAGCTGCCGCCTTTCTTGACCGGTGGCTCCATGATTGAGATTGTCAAAATGGAAGAGACAACCTTTGCCGAGCCGCCGACACGCTTTGAGGCAGGCACGCAGATGACCAGCCAGGTAGTAGGCCTCGGCGCCGCGGTGAAGTTTTTGGAAGAAGTGGGCATGGATAATATCCACGCGCACGAAAAGAAACTTACGGAGCGCGCACTGCGCCAGCTGAAAGAAATCCCGGGACTGCGCATCATCGGACCGGAAACCACTGAAAACCGCGGCGGTGCCATTTCTTTCACCGTGGACGGCGTTCACCCGCATGACTTGGGCCAGGTCCTCGATGACCACGGCGTGTCCATTCGCGTTGGCCACCACTGCGCGTGGCCATTGCACCGCGCCTGCGGGGCACAATCCACTGCTCGCGCCAGCTTCTACCTCTATAACACCGAGGAAGAAATAGATAAGCTGGTGGAAGCAATCAAGGCCGCCCGCGAATTCTTTGGAGTTGCCTCATGAACCTAGATTCCATGTACCAGGACGTCATCCTGGACCACTACAAGAACCCGCAGCACGCCGGACTGAGGGAGCCTTATCAGGCTGAGGTTCACCATGTGAACCCGTCCTGCGGAGATGAGCTGACCCTGCGCGTGCGCCTTTCCGATGACGGCAAGACCGTTGAGGACGTCTCCTATGACGCGGAAGGCTGTTCCATCTCGCAGGCTTCTACCTCGGTTATGGCTGAAGAAATCGTTGGGCTACCGCTCGCGCAAGCCAATGAGAAGCTGGCCGAGTTTGAAAAGATGATCACCTCTCGCGGCCAGGACGAGGGCGATGAAGACCTCATCGGTGATGGCGTAGCCTTCGCCGGAGTGTCCCAGTACCCAGCGCGCGTAAAGTGTGCGCTCCTCGGATGGAAGGCCTTCCAGGCTGCTTCCGCCGATGCACTAACAGAAGTGGAGAGCTAGATGACCGATCCCGTAGATCCTTATCAGAACGAGAATTCCTCTTTCTCCGGCAGCGGCGAGCGACCGGAGCAAACCGAAGAGCAGATTTCCAAGGCATTTGACGTCACCGAATTTATGCGAGACGTCATTGACCCTGAGCTCGGGATCAACGTTGTTGACTTGGGCCTTGTCTATGATCTGTGGTTCGAAGAGGACAATGGCAAGGAAATCGTCATGATCAATATGACGTTGACCTCGCCGGCCTGCCCATTGACCGATGTCATTGCTGAGCAGGTGGAAGACATCGTCAAGGCCAATAAATTGGCCGATGCCGTCCGTATCAACTGGGTATGGATGCCGCCATGGGGTCCGCAGATGATTACGGAAGAGGGCCGCGAGCAACTTCAGGCCCTCGGCTTCGCGGTTTAAATCGCGTCCTACGTACACGCCTCCAGCAGCGCATTTCCCGGTCTAGGGAGACAGTTGTTGGGGGCGTTAGCGCGTCTTAGCGTCGGCAGCGTCAATTGCTAGACTGTTTCTTCGTGATTGTAACCAATGATTTCGAAGTCAGGGTAGGAGCGCGCACGCTTCTCGAAGCCCCCGGGCAGCACTTGCGTGTGCAACCCGGTGACCGCATCGGGCTTATCGGCCGCAACGGCGCGGGCAAGACGACGACTATGCGCATTTTGGCAGGGGAGACCGAGCCCTATGGCGGCTCAGTAACTCGTTCGGGCCCCATTGGTTATTTGCCCCAAGATTCCCGCGAAGGAAATATTGAACAGACCGCGCGAGAGCGCGTTCTCTCCGCCCGCGGTTTGGATGATCTCAAGCGCCGCATGGCCAAGCAACAAGAGCTTATGGAATCGGCTACTGACGATAAGTTCCGGGATAAGGCCATCCGGAAATACTCCCGCTTGGAGGAGCAGTTCGAGTCGCTGGGCGGCTATGAAGCCGACTCCGAGTGCGCGCAGATCTGCGATAACTTGGGTCTGCCGCAGCGCGTCCTAGATCAACAACTCAAAACTCTCTCGGGTGGTCAGCGCCGCCGCGTGGAGCTAGCGCAAATTCTCTTTGCCGCTACCGAGGGGTCCGGAAAATCCCAGACCACCCTGCTCCTCGATGAGCCGACGAACCACTTGGATGCGGATTCTATTACTTGGCTCCGCCAATTCCTGTCCAAGCATGAGGGTGGGCTCATTATGATTTCTCACGACGTCGAGCTGCTTGAGGCCGTGTGTAATAAGGTGTGGTTCCTCGATGCGGTTCGCGGCGAGGCCGATGTGTACAACATGGGGTATAAGAAGTACCTCGATGCTCGTGCTACCGATGAAGCGCGCCGTCGCCGAGAGCGGGCCAATGCGGAAAAGAAGGCATCCGCCCTGCAAAAGCAGGCTGCTAAGTTGGGTGCTAAGGCAACGAAGGCCGCTGCGGCCAAGCAGATGCTCCACCGCGCTGAGCGCATGATGAGCCAGCTCGATGAGGTGCGGGTGGCCGATAAGGTAGCCAATATTAAGTTCCCCGAGCCGGCACCGTGCGGTAAGACACCCATGAATGCCAAGGGACTGACCAAGATGTACGGCTCCCTAGAGGTCTTCGCCGGGGTGGATTTGGCCATCGATAAAGGGTCAAGAGTAGTGGTGCTGGGCTATAACGGCGCGGGTAAGACCACGCTGTTGAAATTGCTGGCCGGAGTGGAGCGCACCGACGGTGAAGGTGGCATCGTCAGCGGCCACGGCTTGCGGATCGGCTATTTTGCGCAGGAACACGACACCATCGATCCGGATAAGTCTGTCTGGCAAAACACCATTGACGCCTGCCCAGACGCGGACCAGCAGGAACTGCGTAGTCTGCTTGGCGCCTTCATGTTCTCCGGCGAGAAGTTGGAACAACCCGCGGGCACTCTATCCGGCGGTGAGAAGACGCGCCTAGCCTTGGCCGCGCTGGTCTCTAGCCGCGCGAATGTGCTGCTGCTGGATGAGCCGACGAATAACCTGGATCCGATTTCGCGCGAGCAGGTGCTTGATGCGCTCAAGACCTACACCGGTGCTGTGGTGCTGGTAACACACGACCCGGGAGCGGTTAAAGCCTTGGACCCAGAACGCGTCATCATCATGCCCGATGGTGACGAAGATTTGTGGTCCGATGACTATATGGAAATTGTGGAGCTAGCGTAGGAGCATATGAAGACGCTGCTGGAGAGGATGCCCGCCTGGCGGGAGAAATTTTGGCTTATCCCGGCCGTGGCGGTGGCGACCGCCGCAGTGGGTGCGGAGTTGCTTATTGCGATTGGTAGCACTTTCGATGTGGCAGCCACGCCTTTTTATGATGGCAGCGCTGATAGTGCGCAGGGCATTTTGAGCGCCGTAGCTACGTCCTCGCTGTCATTGGCCGGCACAGTCTTCTTCATCACGCTGACCGCACTATCTGGTGTGGTCACGGTGATGGGACCACGCCTTTTACATGAGTTTTTAAAAGACCGCTCCATCCAATCTACTTTGGCGATCTATCTTGCCACTTTCACCTTCGCGCTGCTGTCCCTCCGCGCGGTGCGCACTGGCGGCGATGGGGAAGAAGAGCACGTTCCTTCATTGAACGTGGCGGTGACGGTTCTGCTGGCCCTCGCGTGCGTGGTGTTCCTTATCTACTTCATTGTGCATATTGCGCAATCGATCAGCATGTCCCACGTGGTTCACGTAGTTGCACAAGACGTAGAGGACCACATGCGCCGACTTATCCAGCGCGGCGAGCAGGAAAAGGAGGCTAAGGCGCCGGGGCCGGAATTTTACGAAGCTGCGGAGAAGCGGCGCAGCAGCGAGACTGGTTACCTTAAATTCGTGGATTATGACGCCATCGCGCAGGCGGCGGCGCAGGAGAACTGCGCGGTGCACCTGGGCGTGGCACCGGGGGACTTGGTGCTGGAAGGAGAGGTCATCGCACACGGCGTGCCGCATTTGCCGGAAGATATTGAGCGTCACATCGTGCTCACGCAGCACCGCGAAAATGCCTCGGCCCACGACCCACGATTTACCGCCCGGCACCTCGCGGAAATCGCCGCCCGCGCTTTGAGCACCGGCGTCAATGATCCCTATACGGTCATAGACATCATTGACCGCTTTACCCAGATTCTTACCGTGATTGGGGATAAGCGGCTGCCGCAGGGCATTGTGCACGTTAACGGCGAGTTTCGCCTCGACTACCAAACGTTCAGCTATGAGGAAATTGTGGAGGCGATGTTCGCGCAGATTCGGCGCGATGCGGCAGATAATGCAGAAATCTACCTCAGCCTGCTGGATAACTTGGCCAAGGTCGTTGCCCTGTTGCGTACTGCTGAGCGCCGGAGCGTGCTTGCCGACGCCGCCCGGGCCATCTACTCAGATGCCCGCCGCCAAGTCGGTGGCGAGGTGGAGCTACAACAGTTGGAGTCTTCCTACCAGCACTTCCAGGCCAACTTAGCCGAATGGGCGGAGTCGGAAAAACCTGGCGAAGAGCACGCCGCAGACTAGGCTGCGGCGCGGTTGCCGCTCTTCTTAGTTGCGGAATCCATGCACTGGGGCAGGGATGAAGCCGCCGCGGTTAATGAATTGCGCATTACCCACGTGATTGACCGGGATCACCGGTGCGTAGCCCAGCAGGCCGCCGAAGCTCACCTCGTCGCCCACCTGGGCGCCAGGAACCGGGATCACGCGTACCGCCGTGGTCTTATGATTCATCACGCCAATGGCGGCCTCGTCAGCAATCATGCCCGAAATCGTCGCGGCCGAGGTATCGCCCGGCAGCGCAATCATGTCAAAGCCCACCGAGCAAATGGCGGTCATGGCCTCCAGCTTGTCCATGGAGATAGAGCCGGACTTAACCGCATCGATCATTCCCTTATCCTCGGAGACTGGGATGAAGGATCCAGACAGACCGCCGACGCGGGAGCAGGCCATCATGCCGCCCTTCTTTACTGCGTCGTTAAGCAGAGCCAAAGCAGCAGTTGTACCGTGCGTGCCCACCTGGTCTAGGCCCATGTGCTCAAGGATGTGGGCCACCGAATCTCCCAATTCGGCAGTAGGGGCAAGCGAAAGGTCGATGATTCCGAAGGGCACGCCAAGGCGCTCGGAAGCCATGGTGCCCACCAGCTGCCCGGCGCGAGTGATCTTGAAAGCGGCCTTCTTCACTTCTTCCGCTACCTGGTCCAGGCTCGCCCCTTCAAGTGATCCCAAGGCACGGTCGACCACACCCGGGCCAGAAACGCCGACGGAGACTACGCAATCGGGTTCTTCGATGCCGTGGAACGCGCCGGCCATAAATGGGTTGTCACCCACAGAGTTAGCAAAGACCACCAGCTTGGCGCACGCAATGGCGGAATCATCCTTAGTGAGCTCGGCCGCTTCCTTGATGACCTCGCCCATCTTCTTGGCTGCATCCATGTTGATACCGGCGCGGGAGCTGGCGATATTCACGGAGGAACACACGACGTCAGTCGTAGCTAGCGCTTCTGGAATGGAGCTAATGAGCTTTTGTTCCGCGGTGGTAGCGCCCTTTTCGACCAGAGCGGAATAGCCTCCCACGAAGTTGACGCCTACCTCTTTGGCTGCCTTGTCTAGTGCCTTTGCGGCGTCGACGGGGTTTCCTTCTACACCGGCTACTACCAAGGATATGGGGGTGACGGAGATGCGCTTATTCACGATGGGGATCCCCAGCTCGCCCTCGATGCCTTCGCATACCTCCACTAGGCGACCGGCCTGCTGCGTGACGCGGTCATAGATGGCCTGGCAGGTAGCGTCCATGGTGGATCGGGTGCATCCAAGGAGGGAGATGCCCATGGTTACGGTGCGGATATCGAGACGATAGTTCTCAATCATCTCGATGGTGTCCAAGATTTTAGTGGTATTAAAACGCGTACTCATTTAAATCTCATTCATGGCGGTGAAGAGGTCTTCGGACTGAATGCGGATGGACTGGTGCTTTTCTTCCGCCACGGGGCGCATATGCTCCTTGATGGTCTGGATGGAGACCTGTTCCGCATCAAATTCGACGCGCAGGATCATGGTGAAGTAACCGCCCATGAGTGTTTGGGACACGTCAATGACGTTGATATCGAGTTGGGCAAGGGTAGTGGTCACCGCGGCGATAATGCCTGTGCTATCGGCTCCGGTGACGGTCATAATGGCATACATGCAAGCAATTCTATCTGCTCGCTGCAGCCACCGCCGCCATTTTGCCACCGGTACTGGCCGGGGTCGCTGCGGGCAAGAGGCGTCGTTGTTACGGTGGGGAGGTATGACTGATAAAAAGAAGATTCTGTACATCGGTGGACATGGCAAGGTCGGCCTGTTGGCCGCACCAAAGTTGGTGGAAGCCGGCCACGAGGTCCACTCCCTTATCCGCAATCCTGAGCAGAAGTCTGAGATTGAAAAGCTCGGCGCGACCCCAGTATTGGCCGATATTACTGAGCAGACCGTTGCGCAGTGGGCGGAGCTTTTCGCCGCTTATGACGCCGTAGTGTGGGGCGCTGGCAACGGCGGCCGCGGTGGGGCAGACCTTACGTGGGCCGTGGACCGCGATGGTGCCCTCGCTACCGTTGACGCTATGGAGAAGCTGCAGCAAGAAGGCGAGAATCTGCCTACCTACCTCATGATTTCCTATGTCGGTTCCCAGGAAGCCACCACGGATCCCGCCGACGAGAAGTGGTATGCCTACGTTGAGTCCAAGAAGGAAGTAGACAATCGCCTTGCTCAGGCAGAGTTTCCGCACCTTATCCTCAAGCCAGCGATGCTGACCGAGGAGCCAGCACAGGGGCTGGAGCAGATCGAGGATAAGGCGCTAAAGGAGTCCATGACTTCTTCGCGCGAGCTGGTCGCCGATGTCATCGTCGAGGCCCTCGGCCGCGAAACCCTGCCGGAATCCCCGCTCGCCTTTGTAGATGGCGACAATCCAGTGAGCTCCATCAAGTAAGGCGTTAGACTGGCTGGCACTATGATTGCCACGCCTCCAGCTGTTTTAATTGATTGTGACCCCGGCATAGATGATTGCCTCGCCTTGATGTATTTGGCGGGTCTTCATCATGCCAGGGAAATTGAGCTGGTGGGAGTTACCACCACAGCCGGCAACGTCGAGGCTTATCAGACTGCGGCCAATGCCCGCTGGATCCTGGATCTATGCTCGCTTGCCGATGTCCCCGTAGCCCCCGGCTTGCCCCGCCCCTTAAAGGTCGATCTCACGACAACCCCTGAGACCCATGGTCCGACGGGGTTGGGCTATGCCACAGCACCTACTACCACGCTGCACCACCGCGATTGGCAGCGACTATGGAAAGAAGTACTAGCCGCTCATCACGATCTGCAGCTGATTGTTACCGGGCCGGTCACCAATCTTGCTGCATTTGAAAATGCCCATAGTGAGGAAGCCGCGCAGTTCGGCGCCATTACTATCATGGGCGGCGCGGTTAACTACCGGGGAAATACCACCCCGACCGCGGAATGGAACTTTTGGGTTGATCCGCATGCCGCCGCCCAGCACTTTCATTCATCTGCCCCGTGCGTTCCCACCACACTATGTTCGCTTGAGCTAACAGAGCAGTTTCTCATCACCCCACAGCGCCTAGAAGCGGTCATGGAATTGTTGCACGGACACCCTATGGCACAAATCCTGCCGGATGTGTTGCGCTACTATTTTGAATTCCACCAGGCGCAGGGGGAAGGCTATCAGGCCCAAATCCACGACCTTTTGACGTGCATGATCGCCTTGGGGCAGATCGACTTTGAGGTTGTAGAAACTACCGTTGATGTCGAAGCGGAATCGCCGCTATTGCGGGGGACGAGCGTTGCGGACTTGCGAAACCACTGGGGCCGGGCCCACAACGCACGACTGGTTACGAGCGCAGATATGGAAGCCGCGCATCAAGAATGTCTGCGGGGGTTTACACTATTGGCTTCACGCTAGTGGCTTTTAAAGAGCAGAACCTCTACTATTATCCGCGGCGCACGTGCCGTACAGGATCGCTTTCCGAGGTGACATAGGAAAGCAGCACCATCCGCGGTCGGCGTATTCTATGCCCTTTTTCTATTTATGGATTTGGATTTTTATTGTGTCACAGCTTTCTCTCACCCCCGCCCGCAAGGCCATGGTCATCGCGGGTGCATTAATTGTAGCCGCGACTTGGATTTACCTGGTGCTTTTGCGCCCCACGGACTGGCATTCTGTTGCTGGTTCGACTGAAGCGCTCGTTACCCTGAGCGGCTATCTTATCGGCGCCGCGCTCCTGCTTGCCGGCACCGTGCCGGCTTTACCAGCGCGAACCATTGCCATCATCCCGGTGGCGCTGGTCCTTAATATTGTCGTTGGTGAAATCATTGGTTCAATCGGCATCCCTCTCTATATCGATTCCGTGGGAACTATCCTGGTAGCCGCGCTTGCCGGTCCCATTGCTGGCTTGGCTACCGGCACGCTGTCTTCTGTCGTGTGGGGCTTGCTCAACCCCGCTGCTTTGCCTTTCGCTGCAGTATCCGCCGCCACGGGATTCCTATCCGGATTCGTCATCAAGAAGGGCGCATTTACCAAGGTATGGTGGGTTATTCTCAGCGGCGCCGTCATAGGCATTGTCTCCGGCATGCTCGCCGCCCCTGTCGCTGCCTTTGTTTATGGCGGTACTGCGGGTCTTGGTACGGGCGCGGTTGTTTCGCTCTTCCGGGAGCTGGGCAATTCCCTTATCGCCTCGGTTACCCTGCAGTCC
Organism: Corynebacterium sp. LaCa117; assembly: GCF_046717765.1. Classification (NCBI taxonomy): domain Bacteria; kingdom Bacillati; phylum Actinomycetota; class Actinomycetes; order Mycobacteriales; family Corynebacteriaceae; genus Corynebacterium; species Corynebacterium sp. LaCa117. The sequence goes on from NZ_CP177102.1 coordinate 1,301,461, forward strand.
TTCATCTCAGATCCCCTGGATAAAGCGCTGGTTTTCCTTATCGTCTGGGCAGCGGTAAAAGCTTTGCCGCAACGCACCCGTGAATCGCTGCAACCACGCTGATGAGCCGCCTTCATCCTGCCACCGTAGTTACCATTGCGGCCTGCGGCTGGATCCTTACCTTGGCGCTGAACACCCCAGTGGCGTCGGCAAGCGTCATGCTCGTTGCCCTTGCCTGCGGTACTGTATCTACCCGCAACGCCTCCGTGATTTTGACTACGATTGCACTGAGCGTGCCAGCGGCCCTTTCCATGCTGGTCATTCATGCTCCCTACGGGGACACCCCAGTTGCGCCTCTGCTTACTGCCGACGGCCTGATGCTCGCCGGTAGCCTCAGCCTCCGCTTCTGTGCGCTCATGGCCTGCTTCATCGCAGCAATGGCGGCGCTGCGCATCGCGGATATCGCCAAATGGCTGCAAGTCTCCCGCGCCGGACACAAGGTGGCGTATGTGGTGGGTTCCTCCCTCCAGACCTTGCCCCAAGGTGCGCATGCCTGGCGATGCGTCCGTGAAGCCAACCAATTGGCCGGAATCACCATAACCTGGCGCAATACTATCTCTCGCGTCATTATTCCTGTCATCGCTCGCCTCCTCATCCAAGGAACTCAACGCGGCCAAGCCCTGGCCGCCATCGGGTTCGACCAGGAAGGGCAACGCAGCTTATTGCGGCCCGTTGCCGATTCCAGGTTGTCCCGAGTCTTACGCTTCCTCATCCCGCTAGTGTGCCTTGCGGTGGTGATTGCTAGATGGATCTAGCCCACCTTCGCCCCACCCCTGGGGCCATCATCCAGGTACTCGTCGATCCTGATAAAGCAGTAGAAGATGTTGCGGCGCAGCTAGCGGAATCTTTATCCACCGCAGCAATCATCGGCACGGATGCTTCCGCACAAATTAGTTTCCTGCGCGAGACCTGTATTGAAGAAGTAGTACTTGGCCTGGAAAACGCGGGTGTGCCTGCGGAGGAGATGCAAGTCTGCGGGGAGCATATGCTTAGCGCAGTGGGCCTTTCTGCCTACTGTGAACATGACCCCGCGCAGCTGTCTGGCGGCCAAACTCGCAGATTAGCCGTAGCCTGTGTGGCCATCCGCGAGCCCGCGATCATGATCATTTGTGAACCCGCAGCTGGCCTCGATTCAGAGTCGCGCGCACAAGTGATTAACCTTCTGCAGGCAATGCCGCATACCTGCGTTATTGCGGTATCGAGTACTACCTGGCCAGAGCTAGGCGGAGAAATCATAGGAACAGAACCACTCGTAGCACCCCTCAACCTGCCGCGGGTATATGCGCGCGGGCGGCAGGGGAGCATAGGCCCGCTAATTGCCCAGCGAGGACCAAAGAAGAAAAGGTGGTGGCAATTTTCCCAGCCCACCGGAACAACCTTTAGCGTCGGACCCGTAGAAATCCCCACCGAGGAAGCCGGGGTGACGTGGTTGCGCGGTGATAATGGTAGCGGTAAAACGTCGCTCTTGCGCGCCGCCGCCGGGCTTGATGGCGGGGGAGTTGTACGAAATCTTCCCGCCCTTGCTATGCAGTCGCCGTTTGACCAGGCGGCATTTTCCACAGTGGAGGAATTTGTACCCAATGAAGCTTTGCGCAACCTGCTGGGATTAAATCCTGCTGATCATCCCTTAGATTTGTCATCATCACGCCTGCGGCTTGCGCAAGTGGCCCACGTTATTGGGCAGCACCGCCAGAAGGTGCTGCTCGACGAGCCAGATACCTTGCTTTCCGCCGCGGACCGATGGCTCATGCACCAACTAATCCACTACGGCCTACAGTCCGGCAGTGCCTTAGTGGTTACTTGCCATGATCCGCAGTTTGTGGCGGAAATATCAACCTATGCCCAAGTCACGGAAAAGAAATTACCGTCACCGCGCCGCTGAGCACATGCAAAAAGCTCCCGGCTATTGTGTGTTTCGAGTAACAAGCAGCCGGGAGCAGGACTGTTCAGACGGGATTAAGACAGATCCGCCTGACCGCCACGGATAGATTGCTCTACTAAGTCAAGGACTTTTTCCAGCTCTGCGGTTTCGCCCAAGGCGAGCCGGTTGATGAACCCATCCATAAACACCTCTAGATAGATAGCTAAGGTGTCGATATCAACATCATCGCGCAGGCGGCCCTTGTCCGCATTGGCCGCCAAGCGTGCGCGTACGGCCTCGCCACGAACCGACTGGTTTTCCTTCCACCTAGCGGCGAAGGAAGGATCAGTGCGGAGGAGGGATGTGATTTCCAAGCGAGTGGCTAGCCAATCGTGACGCTCAGGATGTTGGAGCATCTCACGCATAACCTCAACCAAGCCATTGTGGGCTACGACCTCGGCCTGACGAGCGGCATCTTCTTGCGCCAAGGCAAGAAAGAGAGACTCTTTGTCACCAAAGTGGTGAAAGATTGCGCCGCGGGACTTGCCCGTTGCCTGTTCTAGTAGACGAACTGTAGCTCCCTCGTACCCGTGCTCTGCAAAACACCGGCGAGCGCCTACGAGAATGTCGTGCCGACGGCGGCTGAGTTCAGATTCGCTGACGATTGGCATGGTAGGCAACTCTCCTTAATGGGGAACGTCTAAAGAATAATAAATCAGTAATTTTGAATAAGAATAAAATCTATGCGACGAAACGCGGGGCCGCAGCGCCCTCTACTGGGGAGGGCGGTGCAACCCCGCGTTATCGACCGAACCTAGGCCCTTAGCCCCTTAAGGGGGGGCTTAAGGATTGTGCGAAAAGCGCCTAGCTCTTGACCATCTGGCGCAGGACGTACTGCAGGATGCCGCCGTGGCGGAAGTAGTCAGCCTCACCCGGGGTGTCAATGCGGACGTCAGCGTCAAACTCGACGGTTTCGCCGGACTCCTTGGTGGCGGTGACGTGGACGGTCTTCGGGATGGAGCCTTCATTGAAGGCGGTGATGCCCTCAATATCGAAGGATTCAGTGCCATCCAGTCCCAAGGACTCGTGGGACTCGCCCTGTGGGAACTGCAGTGGGATAACGCCCATGCCGATCAGGTTGGAACGGTGGATGCGCTCGAAGGACTCAGTGATTACAGCCTTTACGCCAAGCAGGTTGGTGCCCTTTGCAGCCCAGTCACGGGAGGAACCAGTGCCGTATTCCTTACCAGCGATGACTACCAGCGGAATGCCGGCTTCCTTATAGTTCTGGCAAGCGTCGAAGATGAAGGCCTGTGGGCCGCCTTCCTGGGTAAAGTCACGGGTGTAGCCACCAGTGACATCGACCAGCTGGTTAGCCAGGCGAATATTCGCAAAGGTACCGCGCATCATAACCTCGTGGTTACCACGGCGAGAGCCCAGGGAGTTGTAGTCCTTGCGTGCAACGCCGTTTTCATCAAGGTACTGCGCAGCTGGGGTGCCTGGCTTAATAGCGGAAGCGGGGGAGATGTGGTCGGTAGTGACGGAATCGCCGAGCTTCGCCAGAACGCGCGCACCCTTGATGTCTTCAAGCGGGTTTGGCTCGGTAGGCATGCCATCGAAGTAAGGAGCCTTGCGGATGTAGGTGGAATCCTCATCCCACTTGAAGGTCTCGCCTTCCGGCACATCCAAGTTGCGCCAGGCATCGTCGCCCTTGAAGACGTCGGCGTAGTCAGCCTCGTACATCTCACGAGAGATGGCAGACTGAATGGTGTCCTCGATCTCCTGCGGGGATGGCCAGATGTCCTTCAGGTAGACATCGTTGCCTTCCTTATCCTGGCCTAGGGGCTGTGCATCAAAGTCAAAGTCCATGGTGCCGGCAATGGCGTAGGCAATGACCATGATTGGGGAGGCCAAGTAGTTCATCTTGACGTCCGGAGAGATGCGGCCCTCGAAGTTGCGGTTACCGGAAAGAACCGCGGTGGCGGCAAGGTCATTTTCATTGATGGCTGCAGAAACCTCATCCGGCAATGGGCCGGAGTTACCGATACAGGTGGTGCAACCGAAACCGGAGAGGTAGAAGCCCATTGCCTCGAGGTCCTTCCAGAGATCTGCACGCTGGAAGTAACCATCAACAACCTGGGAACCAGGGGCACAGATGGTCTTAACCCACGGCTTGGACTGGAGGCCCTTTTCTGCTGCCTTGCGAGCAATAAGGCCTGCGCCCACCATCACGGATGGGTTAGAGGTGTTGGTACAGGAAGTGATGGAGGCGATAGCGACCATGCCGTGGTCCAAGGTGAACTCGCCACCATTCTGGGACTCAACGGTAATCGGGTTGGAGTGACGGCCCTTTGCGCCAATAGCGGAGGACTCGCCGTGGCCTTCGCGGGCCTTGTTCAAACCGCCGGTGACGTCTTCCATGGCCGGAGCGCCGCCTTCTGCGGACATGCGCCTTGCCTCAACAGAGGTTTCATCGACGCAAACCTCGTCGGTGGTGTAGTTAGCCAAATCCTTGCGGAACTGCTCCTTGGCCTCGGTCAGCAGGATACGGTCCTGCGGGCGCTTTGGACCAGCAATGGAAGGAACGACGGTGGACAGGTCCAGCTCGAGGTACTCGGAGTACTTTGCCTCCGGGGCATCCTCTTCCAGCCACATTCCCTGCGCCTTGGCGTATGCTTCAACGCGGTCGATCTGCTCCTGTGGGCGGCCGGTGAGCTCGAGGTACTTGGTGGTCTCCTCATCAATTGGGAAGATTGCCGCGGTGGAACCGAACTCAGGGGACATGTTGCCGATGGTGGCGCGGTTAGCCAGCGGAACGGACTTGACGCCGTTGCCGTAGAATTCTACGAACTTCTGGACAACGCCGTGCTCGCGCAGCATCTCAGTGATGGTAAGTACGACGTCGGTTGCGGTGACGCCGGTGGGAATCTCACCGGTCAGCTTGAAGCCGACGACCTTCGGGATGAGCATGGATACCGGCTGTCCAAGCATCGCAGCCTCTGCCTCGATGCCGCCAACGCCCCAGCCAAGAATGCCCAGGCCGTTTTCCATGGTGGTGTGGGAGTCGGTACCGATACAGGTATCAGGGTAAGCAAGGCCCTCGTTGTCGAATACAACGCGGGACAGGTACTCGATATTTACCTGGTGGACGATGCCGGTTCCTGGAGGTACAACGCGGAAGTTGGAGAAGTTCTCAGCACCCCAGCGAAGGAACTGGTAGCGCTCTTCGTTGCGCTGGTACTCAATTTCAACGTTCTTTTCCAGCGCATCGGTGGAGCCGAAGGCCTCAACGATGACGGAGTGGTCAATAACCATCTCAGCTGGGTTGAGCGGGTTGACCTGATCCGGAGTACCACCCAAGGCAGAGACAGCCTCACGCATGGTAGCAAGGTCAACAACGCAAGGAACGCCGGTGAAGTCCTGCATGAGGACGCGTGCTGGGGTGAACTGGATTTCGGTGTCTGGCTCTGCTTCCGGGTCCCAGTTTGCCAGGGCGTTGATGTGGTCCTTGGTTACGTTCTTGCCGTCCTCATGGCGCAGCAGATTCTCTGCTAGCACCTTGAGGGAGTAAGGCAACTTCTCCAAGCCGGAGACGGAGTTGATGTCAAAGTAGTCATAAGACTTGCCGTTGACGTCAAGGGTCTTCTTGGCCTCGAAGGAGTTCAAGCTTTCAGTCACAGGGAGCTCCATTCCTTGTTGATAAACAGTGTGTTCTGTTTGGTACTCGTCGTCTGTCGTTACCGCGGGTCGGTGCTCCGCGTCTACGGTCACTATTGTGACAGGACGCGACCATGGGGCCCGCAGTGCTGAAGGCGACAAAGAACGCGATGGTTCACCTAGATATTGTAGAGGCTAAAACCTTCGGTCGCTGCCATTGTAACAGTACAAGCGTTCTGTTTCACCTTTTCGGAAAAACTGGCGAGTTGAGGAGTTGGGTCGCCTCAAGCTGCCCGTATCTTGGGGGAGAAGTAGTTTAGGGGCCCTATATATAAGGAAGGGATTCGCATGGTTCCCGCAGGGGTAGATATTTCTGACTTGGCGAATCAGCTCAAAGAGGATGGCGTGGCCTATACGGCCACGGCGCTTAGCCACGATGCCTCACTCAATGCGGATGTGAGCAAGGGGTTGCGGGACGGCGACGGTGTTGCCGTAGTTGATGTGATGGACGTTCGGGCCCCCGACGTCCGCGACATTGCCCAAGAGCTTCAAGATGCCACGGGGTTGAACACGGTCATTGTCCAGACCCCACAGCATGTCTCTTCGGTTAGTGATACTTATAGTCGAGCCGATATTGAGTCAGTACAGGCGCAACTGGCGCCCGGGCTTGACCAGGTGGACCTACTGACTAAGTACTACGGGGGACTAGACCAAATCAGCTTCCCGGTGGCAACAATTGTGGGAGCGGTTGCTGTGATTGCTGTGCTTGTCTTGGTTAGCTCTTTTGTGGTGGCAAGCCGACGCAAGTCTGAAGGGCTGTAAGCGGACCCCAGGGGTATTAAAGGCAGGGCGCCTCGACATTGAGCGCAGGATCCGAGATTCCAAGTAACGCCTCTTGAACAAGGTGGAGACTGTAGGAAAATAGGTTTGTTCGAAAAAGTTTCGGATAAGTAGCTGAAACTTTTGCGAACCGTTTTAAGAGGAAAGTAATTTACGTAAAGACCACCAGGGGATGGGGTAGAGGTGCCGGGCGGCGATGAACAAGTTGCTGTCTCGTTTATCCGTAGGAGTAATGAAGGCGTCTAAAACTTGGGCGCCGAAGCAGGGCCCATATCCGATGACAAAACGATTAGGGGTGTCGGTGAAAGGTTCGGGAAGAGCAGGGGAGGGGGTAAGGTAAACTCTTAGGGGTTGACTCGGGGTGGGGGAGTGGCCGGTTTGCTTCCATACTGTCCGCAGGGGCCGGTTTGAAGCGTGTGTCTATCCAGTTGGTGCGTGACTAAAATCACAATAACGGGATGGTAACAAAATCATTGCAGGTTAGGTGCCCATGTTGAGTCATGTGAATTAACTTGACTCACGTGAATTGCGGGAAAATTGTGCGAAACGGGCGTGTCGTGACGTAAGGTTCGGATGTCGACTCAGGGGACATTTCTTGCTTCCTGGGTTCATGGGCTTAGCCTTGACTGTCACGAGAGAACTCGCACGGGTATGTGGGGAAGCACGCCTCGAGCGAATGATGGAACATCGAGTGGCCGTTCTTGGAAGTCAATGAACCGGGCTCCATCGAAAGAGATTGGGGATGCAAGTTAAAAACTTGAGCGATTGCAATGTTCGAAAAAATTAAACATCAACCCACCTTCCGTTTATGAGGTGAGACGGGTTCATTAGAACTCCACCGTGTGGAACTTTTGGTGCGAATCTTTCGATAGGGCAGAGCGCGAAGCTCAGAGCCACGAAAGGGGCGCACGGATAGGTCCATAGGGTTTTGGGGCTAGGAACTCCTATTCACTCCGCCAGGGCCAGCTTCGTGTGGCCTGTTCATGGTTTGTGGCTGCTTGCCCTCGACGGCTCAGGATTGTTTTAAAGGGCTAGACCTTTTAACAAAGTCAGCCGGCGCCGCGGCGAGTCATGCCAGAACCCGTAGAGCAGCTCTCACGGCGCTCAGTGCAATAGAACGTGATCGGGGCATGCGGAATCTTGGGTTGTAAAACGCATCCTGGAACGTATGTCGCAAATATCGCGAACGAGTAAGTGGACTTCGCAGTCATGGGAACTTCTGCTGTGAACAAAGGATATGTGTAGACCTTTTGCGCCAGCCTGTTGATTTTGGGCGAGTAGTCTTTTAATCAATTCAGCCGGATCCAAAGGTGTCTGATTTTCGCTGTTGTGGGGAAACAGTAGCGATTTAAGGCAGACGGCTGGAATGCGATAAAGGTCAGGTTTTCCAGTTACAGCACGAAAAGTCCCTGGACTGTTGGGTGGTCCATAGAAACAACACGCCCGGAGTGAAGTCTCAGCCAATTGAGGCAGTCCATAACCATTTACCCCTCTAGTGTCTACGGGCGCTTGAGAATAGCTTCGCGTACCTATCTTTATCATCTCGAGGCGATTTTCTAGTTACCCCGGTTAGACATGCGATAACGCCTGCGTTTGTGCGAAAAGGCAGGCGGGGAGCCCGGGCATTCCTATGCCCAGAAGCGTTCATGGGCACTTCTTAAAGGAACTGTGTGGGTCCAATCTAGGAGTATTTCAGTGGCCACCATTCGCCTTCCGCGCATTCGACATGTTCGCGCTTTCTTTGCTGCAGTAGTAGGTACCGCAGCCGTATCAACTCTTTCTACCGTAGCGCCAGCAGGCGCCGATGATTCACCGGCGGACAATGCTGGTGTAATCCAAGCACACGACTCAGAGCGTGCGGCAATTGACCGCGCGGTTAACAACGCAGACTCTTTGCAGGGGGCAGTTGAGGCTTCGCGTGCAGAGCTAAGTCGAGCGGAAGCTGATGTCGCTGAAGCCGAGGATCGTATCGCTCGGATCCAGAGCCAAATGGAACAAGTTAGCGACGATCCAGGGGCGAATGAAGAGTACCTTGCTAGCCTGCAGGGCGAGTTGGATCAGGCAGACAAAGACAAGCGAGATGCCGAGAATCGTGCGGTGCAAGAGCGTCGAGAGCTAGCACAAAATGAGGCTCGACTGAACGCTACCCAACGGTTTGCGGAGGCAACTTTTGCTCGCCAGCAGGGAGCGGAATCCCAGGAGGTAAACGAAAGCGGTCTTCAGCTCTCTCAGCAGGACACGCTTGATACAGGCCTAAATCCAGTTAATGAGCTTGACGATCAAAGGACTTCCGACGCCTTTACAGTCAACCCTGAAAACTTGACCGAAGAAATCAAGTCACAGACCTTTACCGACGAGGTTGTTGGAGAGGGTGCCCCGCAGGTTTCTGCTGCCCCGAACGCGTCCAATGATTCGGAAGCGCGAGGCGCTATCAACCAGGGTGGTACCGCTCCGGAAGCTGAATTTGGAAACGCCCTCAATCAGGGTGCTACACCAACGTTCCAGAACGTTGACTTCACCACTGGGTCCTCTGTAAATGATGCGCTCGGACTTGCGAATGACATCGCTGCTGCAGTTGATGAGGACGATGTGCGCACCCTCATGCAAAGCTCATCTGACTTGCTTGGATTGGGAAGCCCGAACACTGCACCCGCTGCTAGCGCAGATGCGCCTGAGGCAGACGGGGTGACGGAGTCCGATGATGCTATTGCGGGCGCAGATGCTGGGCGTGATGCTCAGATTGAGGCCGTCATTTCCCGTGCTGAATCTCAGGTTGGTGTGCCTTATGTTTGGGGCGGCGGCGATAACAATGGTCCTACCGGTGGGCTCCGAGATGGCGGAGTGGCTGACTCTTTCGGTGATTTCAACAAGTCGGGCTTCGATTGCTCTGGCCTCGTAAAGTACGCCTACGCGGCAGCTGGCCTGGACCTGCCTCACTACACTGGCGCACAGTACCAGCAGGGTAAGAAGGTTCCTCGTGACAACGCGAAGCGCGGTGACCTTATCTTCTACGGTCCTGGTGGCAACCAGCACGTAGCTATCTACCTAGGTGACGGCCAAATGATTGAAGCGCCACAGTCTGGTCAGACTGTTTCAGTAGTTCCAGTTCGCTGGGGTGGCGCTACTCCCGACGTCGTGCGCCTTCTCTAATCTCCAACTTTTGGTTGGTATTGTTTAGGGCATGACTGACGCACAACAGAATGCCCAAAACTTCGACGCCCTCCTCGTCCTTTCTTTCGGTGGCCCGGAAGGAAACGAGGAGGTCGTTCCGTTTTTGGAGAACGTTACCCGTGGTCGAGGCATTCCTCGCGAACGGCTTGAAGTAGTGGGTGAGCACTATTATCACTTCGGAGGCGTAAGTCCGCTCAATGCGCTCAACCGTGAAATTATCGAGCATGTCCAAGGTGAGCTGAAAAAACGCGGACATAATCTACCGGTTTATTTCGGCAACCGGAATTGGCATCCCTTTGCCAACGAGACCGCAGAACAGATGTCTCGGGACGGTATCCGTAAAGTAGCTGTGTTTGCCACCTCCGCATGGGGTGGGTACTCCGCGTGCCGGCAATATGACGAAGATATTCAGCGCATGCGCGAGCATCTGGCGCAGCAAGGCCTGCCGGAGATTGAATTTACGAAGATTCGTCAATTCTTTGATCATCCGAAATTTGTGGCCGAAATGGCCACTGCCGTAACGGAGGTCTGGGAACAAGTTTCAGCTGATAAGGAGCGGACTACCCGGCTTTTGTTCACCGCGCATTCTGTCCCCGTTGCGCACGATAACGTTGGCGGCGCGGAAGGCGATAAAAACCTCTACTCCCGTCAGGTGGCCGAGGCGGCGCGGTTGGTGGCGTTGCAGGCCGGTATTTCTGATTATGACCTTGTATGGCAGTCACGCTCAGGCAATCCACGCACTCCGTGGCTAGAGCCCGACATTGTTGATCACACCACTGAGATTCACCACAACGAAGGTATCGACACGGTTGTGGTCTGCCCAATTGGTTTCATCTCCGACCATATGGAGGTTATTTGGGATCTCGATTCCGAGCTGCAGAAGGCGGCCGAGGATATGGGGGTCAGGGTCGTGCGTACCCGTACTGTAGGCCCGACTTCTCGGTTTGCAGAAATGGTGGTTGACCTAATAGAAGAGCTGGAGCATGGCCGCGAGAAGGAAACCAGCGGGCAGGTGACCGTGCAAGGGTGCACGCTCAATGGTGCGCCGTGTGCCGCGGGATGTTGCGATATTTGGTCTCTTTAACGCGCGAACTCTCCGAGTGCATAGGCAACTCCCGTCATGCGGGCCTGCCGGATGTGGCGCCACAGGCGAAGTAATTGCGGGTCAAGGCTGTGATCGTTGATGCGGTCGGTAACCGTTTCGATGATCGCGGCGACTCGGTCGGCGCGGGCGAAGAGTTTGGCTGCTCGGGCCGGCGTTGATTGGGGAAGGCCGGGGGTGTCATAAAAGTCGCTTAAAGTTCCCACGGTGAGGCGGGGGTTGGGCAGTGCTTCAGTGCTATACCCAGTTACGGTGATAAGGTCAGCGGATTCATTGGTTGCCTGAGCAAGCAGTGCGTCGGCTTCCCCAGGGCTCAGCCAGGCGGGGGCAGGGAGCTGCTGCTTTTCGACGATCACCTGCCACGCGGTGTGGCTGCTATGGATATGAGGTATGAGGACTAAGTTGCGCGTGGGATTATTGGTGCGAACTATGATTGCTCCGGCGGAACTTTGGATAGCTGCGTGATAGGACTCCGATCCTGCGGGTAGGGCAGGGGGCTCTCCCGGCCCGGAAAGTGCGAGGCGTACAACGGGTTCCGCGCGCTCACCGCGCTTCGCGGTAAGTTCAGCGGTCTCTGCGCGCAGCATCGCCAGCACATCGACGAACGGTGCTTCATCCACACTCTCCGGACGCCCGCCCAGTTTCTTAAGAGCATCTAGCAAATCATCGGTGGTTTCGTGTCCCCACAGCCACGAGCCCAGCCAGACAGCAGTGTTTTGTAAAAGTGACCATACTTCGGCGCGCATATCCATGGCGAGCCAGTCTAATAGATAGACTAACGGGCCATGAGTTTTGATCCTTATGGCGGAGACATATTTGCTGGCCACTCGCGGTCGAAGCCGCGTCAATATCCTGAGGTGCCAGCTGAGCCCGGAATGGTAGTGGAAGTACGTGGTGACGACTTTGTGGGTGCTGTCATGGGGGTGGATAAAACCGTTTTCGGTGAGGTAGTTCGCCTTGAGGATCGCCACGGTGTGGAACGCGTTTTTAATTTGGTCAAAGGGGGGTTCCTAGTGGAGGGTAAGCCGGTTACGCTTACCCGATACGTCGAAAAGCAGGCACCCCGCAAATCCAACTCCGGTTCCCGCCGCGTAGAAAACGTCGAGGCTAAAGTCGCCGCGCCCTCGCGCATTTGGGTGGAAGGCGTCCACGACGCCGCTATTGTGGAAAAGGTGTGGGGCCACGACCTACGCGTGGAAGGCGTAGTGGTGGAATACCTTGAAGGCCTGGACAATTTGGAAGACCGCTTGGCGGAATTTCAGCCCGGACCCGGCCGCAGGGTAGGTGTGTTGGCTGACCATCTCGTCCAAGGTTCCAAGGAAACCCGGTTAACGGAAACCGTGGGAGAGCATGTCCTAGTCACTGGTCATCCATTCATCGATATTTGGGCAGCGGTGAAACCGCAGCGCGTGGGATTGCGTGCCTGGCCAGAAGTACCTTATGGCGAGGACTGGAAGACCGGAATTTGCAGGCGCGTGGGTTGGAGCGACCCTAAGGACGGCTGGCGTCATGTGTATAACGCCGTGCATTCTTTCCGGGACTTAGATTCCAGTCTGATTGGCGCGGTGGAGCGCCTCGTGGACTTCGTTACGACGCCCGAACTGAGCAAGTCTGATTTGCTCTAAGGTTGGGAAAGATTGGCGCGTTCAATCAGGTTGACGGCCAACTGCCATCCAGCCAACTCCGCGCTCCAACCGGCCGCCTGGAGGCGCTGCGACATGGCTTGTTTAGAAATCCCTAGCTCTTCGGCGGCCTCATTTTGGTTCAGTCCAGCACGCACCAGTGAGGTAGCCTCGCGCCCCTCGATGGTGCGCTTGTGCAAAACATATCCCAGCAGGGCAAAGGTGGCCGCGATATCGCTTGCCTCGGAAGCGCGGCCACGCTTGTTGATCTTGGCGTAGACCTGGCCCATACGGGCGGACTTCCGCAACGCGGCGGTAGCTATTTGGCGTGCCCCCTCCTCATCTTCTTGGTTGCCGGGGCTTATACCGATGCCGATGGCCCAGTCGCCGTCGGCAAGCAAGGCCATGACGACGTCGCAGACGGCCGTTGCTGAATCAACTACGGCGCAAATATCTTCCACACCAAGCACATGGAACTCTCCAACGCCAGAAAGAGTTGATAGGGCCGACGCAGAACGCTGGACCAACTCTGCACGACGCACGGAACGGCCACGGTAGCGGGCGTGGACAGCAAGCATGGAAAACCTCCCTTTAAGAACCTAATGCGAAATAGTCTACCGCTCGAACTTGACTTAAGGGCGAGTGGGAAGCCGCGAATCCATATACAGCCCGCTCGCTCCAATCGCAGCGAAAACCACCATAGCGAGGACGATGCCGGGAGAGGTATGTCCGGTGAGGGTATCGCCGAAGAACACGCCCAAAGCCGTAGTAGGTATAGAACCGACAAGGGTGGCCAAGGTGAAGTGGCTGAGCTTTACCGGAGTAAGGGCAGCAACGTAATTCAGGAGGCTAAATGGGACGCCGGCTACCATCCGGAGGGAAGCGATGGCCAGCCACCCGCGCCGCTCGAGATGCGCGTTGATTGTGAACACTGCGGGATGGGTCAGGTGCGGGCGGATCCAGGCTCCGAGGAGCTTGCGAACGATAAGAAAGGACAAAGCCGCTGATACCGTCAAGGCGCACAGGGAAAGCGCGAGTCCCTTCCACGGGCCAAATAATAGTCCTGCGGCTACCGTCCAGAAGGTTCGAGGAAAGGGAAACTGGGTAAATATGACATAACCTAGGGCGAAGATGAAGGGGAACCATGCGCCAAATCGGGTGGAGGCATCACGCAGGCGAGCCACATCCGGCAGATCGTAGAAATAAAGCACGGCGAGGAGGGCGACTACTGCAGCGAGAACGGCTATCCAACGCTGCACGGTCCACCGCTGGATTGAGTGCCAAGCGGACCGAGTGAGCGAAAGCAGGAAGTGGCCGAAATTGCGCACCCAACTCAGAAATGTGGTCATGGGGAAATCGTAGTCCTTGAGGGAGTGCAGGATAGAAAAATCCGGCGGCTACCTCGTGGTAACCGCCGGAAGTCTGTGCCCGAGGGGGGACTTGAACCCCCACGTCCGTTAATAGGACACTAGCACCTCAAGCTAGCGCGTCTGCCATTCCGCCACCCGGGCAGGGTGTTTGTCAGCCTCTCGGCTGGGCACTCCGATACTGTATCTTGCGTGGGGTGTGCATTACAAATCGCCAGCGTAGGGCGCCGAAAAGTCCATCCGTGAAGGGCGGTGAAATACATAGGTGTAATCCGGCCTAAGCGTCGTACTGGGGTACGACTGTAGTGTGACCATGGCGTGCGGTTACACCACATCGACATCGCCTTGTGAGGTGGGGTACAAATGGGTCTATGACTTCTTATGCAGATGACTCCCGCTTCCCTGGACCAGATCCCTACGCACCGCTGCGTGATGTTCCTTCCTTTGTTCTTTCTTCCACCGACGTGGTCGAAGGCGATGAGCTGCAAGAAAAGCTTCGCGCTCCGGAAAGCGTTTCCCCTCAGCTTGCGTGGTCCGGTTTGCCTGAAGGCACTAAGTCCCTGGCTGTGACCTGTTTCGACCCGGATGCACCCACCGCTTCTGGTTTCTGGCACTGGGCGGCCTTCAATATCCCCGTTGAGGTAAGCGAGTTGCCTACCAATGCTGGTGCTGCAGAAGACCTAGGTATTGACGGTGTTATTAGCTTGCGCAACGATTCGGGCGAGCGCACCTACTATGGCGCCAACCCGCCTGCCGGTCACGCACCTCACCGCTATCTGTACGCAGTCCATGCAGTAGACGTGGAGAAGCTCGATATCGACCCAGATGCAACCCCGACTGTGCTCGGTTTCAACCTGCATTTCCACGCGCTCGGCCGTGCCATTTTGTGGGGCTGGTACGAGGCAAAGTAATGGCAAGTAGCTCTAGTGCATCGCAGGCTAGCCCTCCGGCCACTCTGCGGGTCGGCGGCGCCTTCATGGTGGTCGCATTCGTGCTGGCTCTCTTCGCGCTAATCTCTGTCTTTAAGGATGGCTGGGGAGCCGACTTCGCATGGACGTATTCGAATGTGGCTATTGTTGCTGCCGCGTTCCTCGTCGGGGCCTTTAGCACCATGAGTAAAGGCCAGGCGGGAAGCCGCGCCCAGGTTGTGGCATTAGTGGTTGCGATCGTAGTCATTGCGGCGAGCCGCTTCTTACCCGGCGGGATTTTATTTACCCAAGCGCAGTTTTGGGTGGTGTTCTACGCCGGCTTCGCAGTCCTGTGCGCACTTATTCTCAGGCGCAGCGCTATGGCGCAAGCCTAGCCAGTGCCGTGTTTAGTCAATGAAAGTCCGCCCCCAGCTGCTTAGGGTAGAGCAGTTGGGGGCGGACTATCTTGTTCAACGAAGAGTCTCTATAGGGATTGATCCACGGGTTTCCATGGCAGGCCAGAGCCAACCGCTTGGGAAATATTGCGCAAGCCGTGGGCGCGGATTTGGGCGGCAATGCCACGGTGGATATCGCGGATCCAATCCGGACCGCCATAGATGAGGCCGGTGTAGCCCTGCAACAAGGAAGCGCCGGAAGTGATGCGTTCCCACGCCTGCTCCGGCGTGGAGATACCACCGACGGAGATGAGGGTGAGCTGGCCTCCGACACGCCCATTGAGACGGCGCAGCACCTCCAGAGAGCGCTCGGCTACTGGGGGACCAGATACGCCACCGGCCCCCATTTCCGCTACCTCGGCAGGAGGGGTCTTGAGCCCCTCGCGGGAAATGGTGGTATTGGTCGCTACGATACCGTCGAGACCGAGTTCAAGGGCTAGGTCTGCCACTGCATCTACGTCGGAATCCGAAAGATCGGGAGCGATTTTCACCAACACTGGAACGGCGGTGCACTCTTGCACGGCAGAAAGAATGGGGCGCAGCGACTCCACTGCTTGTAGGTCGCGCAGGCCCGGGGTATTCGGCGAGGAAACGTTGACTACAAGGAAGTCAGCCAAGTCGCCCAATACGGAAGCAGAGCGGCGGTAATCTTCCACAGCGTGCTCGGCAGGGGTGACTTTAGTCTTGCCAATATTAATGCCAATAACATCGCTGTAGCGGCGCTTGCGGAGGTTTTCTGCAGCGGCCGCTGCACCCTCATTGTTAAACCCCATGCGGTTCAAGATGGCCTTATCGGCCTTTAGGCGAAAAAGTCGCGGCGCAGGATTTCCCGGCTGTGCTTGGGCGGTGACGGTGCCCAACTCCGCGAAACCGAAGCCAATCGGGGACCAGGTATCAGCAGCGGCGGCATTTTTATCAAACCCTGCAGCTAGTCCCAGTGGGCGGGGAAACTCTACGCCAAAGACCTCTTGGCGGAGCACCGGATCGTTGACCGGCAGCACCTTTGCCAAGGCCCGGTTGGCCGGACCAGCCGCCTGGAGTCCACTCAGTGCGGTGTTGATAATTCCGTGGATTCGCTCCGGGCTAAGCTGAAACATGCCACGCAATGCCACTTGGTAGGCCTGCGCGCGCAGTCGATCGATAGTGCTGGTCATGGTGTTAAGACTCCTTCTTCAGGTGCGGGGTGTCCACGAACTGGAGGCCGTGGCCGGTGGCAGAGGCGGCGACGAAGGTGCCATTGTTAAGTACGGCAATGTTTTGTGCATCTGGCACGGTAGAGATATCTCCGCGCAGTTCCGGAACACCTTTATTTATCTCATAGGCATGAGCCTTGTTCGTATCCGTGGCGCTGACCCACGCCAGGTTGTGCTCCTTGTCCCAAGCTACGCCCCATGGGGTGCCATTGACGTTGCCGTATTGGTGCAGGCGAACGACATCATCGGAAGTGTAGATAGCCAAGCGTCTGCCCTCAGTATCGGAGGCAAGAACAACGCCATTGTCGCCCACCGCGATGCTTCCTACACCCTGGCCAACGCGCAGTCGACCGCCCGCGCGATCATTAGTCCAATCCACGTTTTGAATGGTGGAATCCTCGCGGTGAATGCGTACCACTCCATCATCACCCGTGGAATTGGGCGCGGCTAATAGCTGGTCCGAGCCGGCTTCGACCTCGATGTCACCTTCGCGTTTGCCGTCTTTATAAATGCCAACGGAGCTGGAATCGGCTGAGGTAGCAAAGATCTCGCCGCTGGAAAGCTGGGTGGCAGCAGTAACAGGAGTCTCCTCCTCCATACGGACCTCCTCGGGAGAATCCGGGGAAGAGGGATCGATGAGCAGGACCTTTTCCGGGCAGGCCAGTACAAAGCCCGACGACGATGAACTTAGATCGCCGCACTCCGCAGAAATGTCTAAAGCAGTTGCCTTATGGCCCGCAAACTCATTCTGGCTGCCGATAAGGAGCTGGTCCTTAGTGCGCACCGCAAGCGAGTTATCGACAGCAGCAAGGTCTGTGATGTCTTCCTTAAGGTCTACGACGGTGCCTTCCGGGTCTGCCTTGGCGGGCGAGGCCGCCGGGGTGGCATTGCCCTTGACCGCGGTTTCCGGATCGGCGCCCACGCCCACATCGGGCTGGCAGGCGGCCAGTGCGGTGGCGCTAAGCGCCAGCAAACTAGAAAAGATCAGTGCGGAGCCGGATTGAGATTTCACGGCTTCTAATCCTAACAGCGCGCGTTATAAAAACCCGAAGTCGTCTTCCGCTGTAGTGTGAAGCGGGTGATTTCTAATACCGCAACTGACGCTGTTTCTTGGGCGCAGGTCATTGTTTTGTCGATCGTGCAGGGGCTGACGGAGTTTCTTCCGGTAAGTTCCTCCGGTCACCTGCGCATTGTTTCCGAGCTTTTTTGGGGCAAGGACGCCGGCGCATCTTTTACCGCAGTCATTCAGCTGGGTACGGAGCTGGCTGTGCTGGTTTATTTTGCTCCCATGATTTGGCAGATACTTACCGGTTGGTTCCGCGGCTGGACCGATAAGTCCTCTCGTGGCCAGGACTGGCGCATGGGTTGGATGGTTATCGTTGGCTCTATTCCCATTGGAATCATCGGCTACGCCTTCGAAGATGCAATCCGCGGAGCCCTGCGCAACCTGTGGATCACCGCCGCCATGCTGATTGTTTTCTCTTTTGTGTTTATCGCCGCAGAAAAGTTGGGGAAAAAAGAGCGTGGCTTTGAGCAGTTGACTATGAAAGACGCTATCGTGATGGGCCTGTGCCAGTGCTTGGCACTCATCCCAGGCGTTTCTCGCTCCGGCGGCACCATCTCTGGTGGTTTGTTCTTGGGGTTGGACCGCGAGGTGGCCACGCGCTTTAGCTTTTTGCTTGCCATTCCAGCAGTCCTGGCTTCGGGGCTTTTCTCGCTTCCCGACGCCTTTTCTCCCGCAGCCGGCCAATCCGCCACCGGTCTGCAGCTCTTGGTTGGCACTGGCATCGCCTTTGCCTTGGGCTACGCCTCCATTGCGTGGTTGCTGAAGTTCGTGGGTAACCACTCCTTCTCGTGGTTTGCCGCATACCGCATACCCGTTGGTGTACTGGTAATGCTTCTCTTGGCATTGGGAGTCCTACAGCCGCTTTAACAAGCACCGCGTTACTATGGTGGCTATGCAATCTTGGCCATTACCTCCTTTCCGCCCTGTGCCCGGTGAAGCGGCGCAGCTGCGCTTGTACGATTCCGCGAATCAAACCATCGCTCCCGTAGAGGTCGCAGGGGATACCGCCACCATGTACGTGTGTGGCATTACGCCCTATGACTCCACCCACCTGGGCCATGCCGCGACATACTTGACGTTTGACCTTATCTACCGCGCCTTTTTGGACGCCGGAAAGAAGGTCCACTACGTACAAAACATCACCGATGTCGATGATCCACTGTTTGAGCGCGCCGAACGCGATGGGGTGGACTGGCGCGAGCTCGGTACGTCTCAGATTGAGCTTTTCCGCTCCGATATGGAGTTGCTCTCCGTCTTTCCGCCGCAAGATTATGTCGGCGCCATGGAGGCCGTCGATGAAATCGTGGAGATGGTCCAGAAGCTTCTTGACGCTGGTGCGGCCTACGTCGTAGATGATCCCGAACACCCGGATATCTACGCCTCCATCGAGGCCACCGAGCAGTTTGGATACGAGTCCAATTATTCTGCGGCTGAGATGCAGATCTTCTTTGCAGAACGCGGCGGCGATCCAGACCGCCCAGGAAAGAAGAACCCGCTTGATGCACTCATCTGGCGCGCTCACCGCGAGGGTGAGCCCGCTTGGGAATCGCCCTTTGGTCCTGGCCGTCCGGGCTGGCATATTGAATGCTCCGCTATCGCCACCAATCGTTTAGGTTCCACCTTTGATATCCAAGGTGGCGGCAGTGACTTGAAGTTCCCGCACCACGAATTTTCCGCCGCCCACGCCGAGGCGGCCCTTGGCGTGGACCGAATGGCAAAGTTTTATGTGCACACAGGCATGATCGGTCTCGACGGGGTCAAGATGTCTAAGTCCTTGGGCAACCTCGTCTTCGTCCACAAGCTAGTAGGAGCAGGCGAGGAGCCGTCCGCTATCCGCCTGGGCGTCTTCGCTGGGCATTACCGCGATGAGCGGGATTGGTCGGATGAAGTGCTCAAAGAGGCAAAGCACCGGCTGTCCGCGTGGCGGGAAGCAGTGGCTACGCCAGGAAGCATGGCGGGGGCGCAAGGGGTCGTCGCCAAGCTGCGCGCGGCGATCGCCAATGACCTCGATACCCCGGCGGCGCTGGCCGCTGTGGATGAGTGGTCGCAGGCTGAGCGTGGCATAGACGAAGAAGGAGCGGGCGATTTGGTCCGCACTGCACTAAATTCACTCCTCGGCGTGCAGGTTTAGCCAAGATAGGGCAGTATCTACAGCATGAGCATTCGCGCCGATTTCCAGCCCACCCTAGATGAGTTCATAAGTGACCTGAAGTCCTTCGCCACCGGCGATTACCTCAAAGAGGAGGAAAAGGAGTTCTGGGAGGCTCCGTTTGACGCCAGCGTCCTTCCGGAGCTGCGCGGTCACCTTGAGAATATGCTCGATGGGCTGGATGCCCTTCCGGACGATCCAGATGGCCCGCAGCTGGCAACCGTGTTGTCCAAAACCGTTCGCGCGCTGGCCGATTTTAATCGTGCCCAGCACGACGCTGTTCTCGAGCCGGAAGAGAAGGAAGAGCTTTCTGAGCTTATCTACAACGCCTGCGCGGCAACTGGAGCAGATGACGAAGCTCTATCGCACATTCCAGAACTAGACTTTTAGTTCTTGTCCTCCCGCTTTTTAAGCGCCGGCCCGCGGCATAATCGCAGCCTGGCGCTTACTTCTGTGCCCTTAGCGCATGGTCGGTTTCACCACACAGCCTTTTTAAAGAGAAAGTTAGTTTTAGTCTCGTGCAGCACCCCGAAGCCGTTTCTGGTCTGACAAAACCCGCCGCCATTTTCTGGGACATGGATGGCACGCTCACCAATTCGGAGCCGCTTTGGGCGGAGGCAACGTTTTATCTCTCGGAGCTCCTGGGGAAGCGTTTAACTCCTACCCAGCGCCTTGCCACTGTGGGGGCGACTTTTGAAACGACTTTGGGAATCTGCGCAGATAATGCGGGGGTGACACTGCAGCCCGGTGACAGCGATCGATATCGCGCTCGGATGTTTGACTATGTCAAAGGGCTCTTCGCTCGCAAGCTGGAGATTTTTCCCGGCATTCCTGCGTTGCTGCATGAGCTGAAGGCAGATGGCGTGCCAATGATGGTGACGACTAATACCGAGCGCAACGTCGCCGATGCCGCCATTAGCGCGTTGGGGCGGCAGTACTTTGTCGATACCATTTGCGGGGATGAAGTACCTGCCGGGAAACCTGCCCCGGATATGTACCGCGAAGCGGCCCGCCGCATCGGAGCAAAACCCGCGGATTGCTTGGTATTTGAAGATTCTGCAACGGGAATGCGCGCCGCAGTTGATGCTGGCTGTGTAGTCATCGGCTTGCCCGAAGATGACGAGGTGGAGGTTCCGTCGGAGGTCACCGAGGTCTCCCAGCTCCGCAATTCGCGGCACCTCGCCGGTGCTCGGGCCTCCGAGGTCTATGAGTGGTTTAGCAAGATTTCGAAATAGCAGTAGAACTTTAAGGTTTTACTACATTCGCTAACTACCTGTGGAACAATAGGTAAGCGTGAAGAACTTTGATTCCCTTTTTGCTGAACTATCCGAAAAAGCTGCCCAGCGCCCCGCTGGTTCTGGCACCGTTGCCGCTTTGGATAAAGGCGAGCATCACATCGGTAAAAAGATCATCGAAGAAGCCGGGGAGGTGTGGATCGCCGCAGAGTATCAGTCTGATGCTGAGCTAGCAGAAGAAATGTCTCAGCTGCTCTATTGGACTCAGGTCATGATGCTCAAGCGGGGGCTTACCCCAGAAGACATCTACAACTACCTTTAAACAGCGCCCCACGGGACGGAAGGATCCGCATGATAAAAATTGCTGTACCGAACAAAGGCTCACTGTCAGAATCCGCCGTGGACATTCTTTCAGAGGCCGGCTACAAGGGGCGTGGACATTCCAAAACACTCAACGTGGTTGATGCGGATAACGGGGTTGAGTTTTTCTTCTTAAGGCCCAAAGATATCGCCATCTATGTCGCCCGCGGTGTTTTGGATCTGGGTATTACCGGTCGCGATTTAGCTCTCGACTCAAAGGCAGGCTTTGATGAGGTTCTGCCATTAGGGTTTGGAGGATCTACTTTTCGCTATGCAGCCCCGCAGGGGGAGGAGTGGGATATCTCTCAACTGGATGGTCGCCGGATCGCGACCTCTTACCCGAATCTTGTCCGTGCGAACCTTGCCGAGCATGGAATTGAGGCCGATGCTATTCGGCTAGACGGAGCGGTAGAGATCTCCATCCGGTTAGGCGTTGCCGATGTCATTGCTGATGTCGTGTCAACTGGTACTACCTTGCGCCAACAAGGTTTGGCGCCGTTCGGCGAACCGATCATTGAGTCCGAGGCCGTAGTAATCAAGCGCACAGGGGTAGAGGTTAGCGAAGAAGAGCAGGTGGTTCTCGACCGCATGCAGGGAATTTTGCACGCTCGCACCTATTTGATGATCGATTACAACATCGCGCAATCCAACCTCGATGCGGCTGCTGGTACTACTCCCGGGTTGACCGGTCCTACGGTCTCACCTTTGGCGCGTGAGGGCTGGGTGGCGGTGCGCGCGATGGTTCCCAAGAAAAACGCCAACCAAGTCATGGACCGGCTTTCCCAACTCGGCGCAGAGGCGATCTTGGCTTCTGATTTACGCATCGCCCGCTTTTAGGGGGAGCGAATTTTCTGGGTCGGCCCAAATAGATTCAGTCGTGGCTAACATTAGCGCTTGAGGTTACTCATTCGAATATAAGTCTCGACAGGCAAAGGAGCCGAGCCATCATGGCAAAGTCCTCTAAGAAAGAAGAAAAGGACACCAAGTCTGCAGCAAAGGACGTGAAGAAGAAGGAAGCTGATACTTCCACTCACGCTGCACAGCAGAAGGTGGCCGAACAGAAGGCACCTAAGAACTCCAGCAAGAAGACTCGTACCGAGACCGACCTTCTTGGCTCCTTGGAAGTTCCAGCGGACGCTTACTACGGTGTGCACACCGTTCGCGCCATGGAAAACTTTCAGATTTCTTACGTGACCATCAACACCATCCCGCACTTCATTCGCGGCATGGTCCAGGTCAAGAAGGCGGCTGCCATGGCAAACCGTCGCCTTCACGTGTTGCCTAAGAAGAAGGCCGAAGCCATCATCTGGGCCTGTGACCAGATCCTGGAAGAGGGCCGCTGCATGGACCAGTTCCCGCTGGACGTATTCCAGGGTGGTGCTGGTACCTCGCTGAACATGAACACCAATGAGGTCGTTGCTAACCTTGCTTTGGAATACCTTGGTGAGGAAAAGGGTTCTTATGACATCATCAACCCCAATGATGATGTGAACATGTCCCAGTCCACCAACGATGCTTACCCGACCGGTTTCCGCTTGGGTCTGCATGCAGCGGTTGATCACCTCATCGAGCGCATGGATGGCCTGCGCGCCGCGTTCCAGGACAAGGGCAATGAATTCCAGGACATCCTGAAGATGGGCCGTACCCAGCTTCAGGACGCTGTTCCGATGACCTTGGGCGATGAGTTCAAGGGCTTTGCCAATAACCTGAATGAGGAACAAGCATTGCTGCGCGATGCTCAGCGCCGCCTGCTGGAGATCAACCTGGGTGCAACCGCAATCGGCACCGGCGTAAACACCCCTGCCGGCTACCGCCACCAGGTCACCGCAGCCTTGTCTGAGGTTACGGGCTTGGAAATGAAGACCGCACGCGATCTCATTGAAGCAACCTCTGACTGTGGTGCTTACGTGCTGCTGCACGCAACCATCAAGCGAGCAGCGATGAAGCTCGCCAAGATTTGTAATGACCTGCGCCTGCTGTCCTCCGGCCCTCGCGCTGGCCTGGCTGAGATTAATCTGCCAGCCCGCCAGGCTGGCTCCTCCATCATGCCGGGTAAGGTAAACCCGGTTATCCCGGAGGTTGTCAACCAGACCTGCTTCAAGATCTTCGGCAATGACCACGTCGTCACCATGGCCGCTGAGGCAGGCCAGCTGCAGCTAAACGTCATGGAGCCGGTCATCGGCGAAGCACTGTTCCAGTCCATTCGTATCATGGGCAACGCCGTCGATGCGCTGCACGAAAAGTGCGTCACGGGCATCACCGCCAACGCGGATGTGTGCCGCGCCTACGTAGAAAACTCCATTGGTATCGTCACCTACCTGAATCCGTTCATCGGCCACCACAATGGTGATTTGATCGCTAAGGAGTCCTTGGAGACCGGCAAGGGCGTCAAGGAACTCGTCCTAGAGAAGGGCCTGCTGGATGAAGCAACCTTGAACAAGGTTCTGTCCGTAGAAAACCTCATGCACCCAGAGTTCCGAGGCCAGCTCTTCATCGACGAAGACTAAGCCCACAGCGCTTTAGGAGCAGGAGGGCAAAGTGCCCGCGCAGTAGGCCCCCGCAGTTGCCGCCACTTTTACTTCACATGGAAGTAAAAGCAGGCGGAGGCTGCGGGGGTTTGTGCATGGTCAAGGAGCACTATTCACATTCATCTTTTATTCCCTTGTACAGGGACAATGCGTTTAAAATACCGGTCATTTTATAGCGAAATCCGTAAATTATGTGGGAATCAACACAAACAGGCAGTTTGAATGAATAAATCACCACAGCGGGTGCAAAATAGAAGATGTTGAGGACGGCATGCACTCTTTATGGAGATGCGTGCCCATAGTTTGCATAGAGAGCGTATGGAGTACGTCCATGGTTATTGTTCATATAGTCATCGTTCTCGCGGCCATCGTTTTGGGCGCGAGAATTGGATCAATTGGCATCGGTATGGCCGGCGGCCTCGGCGTGTTGGCGCTTGGTCTCACCGGTGTTCCCATTACTAGGGAAGATATCCCCTTCGATGTTATCGGCATCATCATGACCGTCATCGCCGCTATCGCAGCAATGCAGCGAGCTGGCGGTATGGACTATTTGGTGCACATTGCGGAGAAGTTCCTGCGCAAAAACCCAAAGCGGATCACGTTCTACGCGCCAATTGTTACGTGGCTAATGACGGTTCTCGCCGGCACCGGGCACACTGCGTTTTCTACTTTGCCGGTTATCGTCGAGGTGGCCAAAGAAGGTAAGGTTCGTCCTTCGCGCCCGCTATCTATCGCGGTAGTCGCCTCTCAGATGGCAATCTGTGCTTCGCCTATTTCGGCAGCCGTGGTGTTGCTCGCTAGCCTGCTAGAGCCGACTGGGGTGGGCTATTTGCAGGTACTGGCGGTCGTTATTCCGGCAACGTTCTTGTCTATCTTCCCAGCTGCCTGGGTAGCTAATAAGTTTGGCAAAGAGCTTGAGGATGATCCGGTTTACTTGGAGCGCAAGGCACAAGGCCTGGTCAAGGAACCACTCGGCGCAGGGAACTACTCTCCGCAGAAGGGTGCCAAGGCTTCTGTTCTCGTGTTCTTGGTAGCCATCATCATCGTGATGGCGTGGGCCACCCTGACCTCGGAGCAGGTCGGGCTTATCACCGACCCGACCCTTCCACGTAATGAAGCCATTATGACGGTCATGCTCACCGCTGCCACCATCATCGTTATGATGACCAAGGTCCCGGCTGGAGATGTTTTGAATACCCCGGTCTTCAAGTCCGGTATGTCCGCATGTATTTGTGTGCTAGGCGTGGCTTGGCTGGGCACCAGCCTTATCAACCACTACATGGACGATATTCAGTCTCTGGCTGGCAGCGTTATCGAATCTTCGCCGTGGCTGCTCGCAGTGGTACTATTCTTCGCTGCAGCGTTGCTGTACTCGCAGGCAGCTACGACCAAGGCCCTTATGCCGGCAGCCCTTGCCCTGGGAGTAAGCCCCATTACCGCAGTCGCTGCCTTCCCGGCGGTGTCCGCTCTGTTTATCCTGCCGACTTACCCAACCTTGTTGGCAGCAGTGGAGATGGACGATACCGGCTCGACTCGTATCGGCAAGGCCGTATTCAACCACCCATTCCTGATCCCAGGTACGGTCAGCATCGTGCTCTCGGTCCTCTTAGGCTATGCATTCGGTTTCGTCTTCCTATAACTAGAGGAAGTTAAAACCATCCCCAAGGCGCCCTTCAGGGCGCCTTTTTGGTTGCAGTATCAGCGGGAAACTTAATCCATTTCACTTTCTTGTCTAAATGAGCCCTATTTAACTCAACCGCTCGGTAGGCTTAGGTCATGACTACTCAGCCATCCGATGTTGAAATTGCCCAAGCCCACCAATTGCAGCCGATTGCAGAGATAGCAGCTAAGGCGGGCATCCCTGCTGACGCCGTGATTCCCTATGGCACCACCAAAGCCAAGGTAGATATCACCAAGGTTGACTATTCCAAGGAAAACCGGGGCCAGCTGGTGCTTGTCACCGGCGTATCACCTACCCCTGCCGGCGAGGGAAAATCCACCGTTCTCATCGGCTTGACCGATGCCCTAGACCACTTGGGCAAGAAAGCGATAGTTGCCCTGCGAGAGCCCTCCCAAGGACCAGTGATGGGCATTAAGGGCGGTGCGGCTGGCGGCGGCTATGCACAGATTGTGCCCATGGAGGACATCAATCTGCACTTCACCGGGGATTTTCACGCGATTACCTCCGCAACCAACACCTTGGCCGCCATCATTGATAACCACATACATCAAGGAAACGCGTTGGGTATCGACCCACGACGAGTAACGTGGCAGCGATGCATGGACGTCAACGACCGTGCCTTGCGCAACGTGGTCACTGGACTGGGCGGCCCAGCCCACGGCGTGCCCGCTGAAACCGGTTTCACCATTACTGCCGCTTCTGAAATCATGGCCATTTTGTGCTTGGCCACGAATCTTGAAGACCTGAAGAAGCGTCTTGGCGATATCACCATCGGATTCACCTACGATCAACGCCCAGTTACTGCGCGTGACTTGAACGCAGAAGGCGCGCTCACGGCACTGATGCGTGATGCCCTTAATCCGAACCTCGTACAGACCCTCGGCGGGGTGCCAGCCTTGGTACACGGTGGACCATTCGCCAATATTGCCCACGGTTGCAACTCCCTATTAGCAACCCAAACCGCTCTGCAATTCGGCGATATTGTCCTGAGCGAAGCTGGGTTCGGCTCCGATTTGGGCGGGGAGAAGTTCGTCGATATCAAGGCACGTTTTGGCGATCTGGATGTTGCCGGTGCGGTTGTTGTTGCCACCATTCGTTCGCAAAAATACAACGGCGGAGTAGCCAAAGATAAGCTCACGGAAGAGAACGTAGATGCGCTCAAGGCGGGCATTGTCAACCTTGAGCGCCACGTAGAAAATCTGCGCAAATTCGGTATCAAGCCAGTGGTAGCGCTCAACCTCTTTTGGTCGGATACGGAGGCGGAACGCGAGTTTATGCGGCAGTGGGCCAAGGACTTTGGAGTGGCCTTGGAAGAAGCCAACGTCTGGTCCGAGGGCGGTGCAGGTGCGACTAAGCTGGCAGAGACCTTGCTGGAGAACCTGCAGGGCGGTGCCAAGCAGCTCTACGATCCGCAGCAGGGAATTGAAGCCTCCATCGAGACCATTGCTCGCGAGATTTATCGCGCCGACCGCGTGGAGTATGGAGCAAAGGCGCTTAAAGATCTGAAGTACATCCAGGACAATGGCTGGGACAAGCTACCCGTGGTCATTTCCAAGACTCAGTATTCCTTCAGCGATGATGCATCTGAATTGGGTGCGCCGGAAGGCCATACGCTGCATGTCCGTGAATTGCTGCCGCGCACCGGCTCAGGCTTTATCGTTGTGCTTACCGGCAATGTTATGACGATGCCGGGGTTGCCAAAGAAGCCAGCGGCCAACAACATAGACGTCGATAAGGACGGCACTATCTCCGGCCTTTTCTAAGGCCGCGTGGACCTAGTCCTTGTTATCCGCCGCGGAACCAGGCCACCCTGGATACTGCGGCGGCGTGCCGCCGAATTCGGGGCAGAGATCCTGGTGGGCACACCAGCCACATAGCTTGGAGGGCTTGGGGCGGAAATCCCCGGCGCGCCCATCGGCTTCAATTTTGGCCCACAACTCGCCGAGATCGCGCTCGAAGTACTCCAGCTCCTCTCGGTTTGGGCTAAGAAACATCGAGTCCAAGACCTTGAGGTACATAAGCCGCAACTGGTGGGGGATAGTGCCTAGAATGCGCCAGTAGACTAGCGCGTAGAAACGCATTTGGAATTGGGCATCTTGTGAATAGCGGGGCAGTGGTTTCTTGCCGGTTTTATAGTCAACGACGCGGACCTCGCCCGTCGGCGCGCGATCCACTCGGTCGATGAAGCCACGAACGGGAACGCCATTAGGAAGAACTGTGTTGACGTACATCTCGGTTTCTTGGCAATCAAAGCCCTGTGGGTTTTCCATCTGGAAATAGCCTTTGAGCAGTTCTCTGGCGGAAACGAAGAAGTCATAGGTGTCTTCTTCTGGCACGAGCTCGAGCAGTTCCGCGTCCTTTGCGGTCATGTCTGCCCACGAGGGCTTAATCATCTTTACTGCGGCAGGATAGGTGCGCTCTGCGCGCGGTAGCTTATGCATTTCTTCCAGTACGGCATGCACTAGGGTTCCTTTGACCTGTGCAATGGTTTTGGGTTCGGGCAGCTTGTCAATGGCCCGGAAGCGATAGAGCAGTGGGCACTGCTTGTAATCGGAAGCGCGCGAGGGTGACAGGGCAAGCGGGCGGGGTGTCGATGAAGTAGCCATGGTGTATCTAGCCTATCGTCGTGCGTTTCGTGGCAAGCTAGGAGGTATGAGTTATACCGAAGATTTCCTCGATTTCATCGCCGCTTCTCCTTCTTCTTATCACGCTGCGGAGGAGGTATCCCACCAATTGCGCGAGGTGGGATTTGATCTACAGGATGAGAGCGAGGAATGGTCGGCCGCGCCAGGTGGCCACGTGATGGTCCGCGGCGGCGCGGTAGCGGCCTGGTATGTACCACAGGGGGCCGATAAGAATTCTGGTTTTCGCATCGTGGGGTCACATACGGACTCGCCGGGCCTGGTGCTCAAACCCACGCCGGACTTTTCGGCGGCGGGCTGGCAGCAAGTAGCAGTAGAGGTCTATGGCGGGGCGCTACTGCATACCTGGTTTGACCGAGAGTTGACCGTCGCTGGCCAGATTGTGACTAAAGACGGCACGCGGCATGTGGTAAATACTGGCCCTGTCCTGCGCCTGCCGTCTTTGGCCATCCACCTGTACCGCAAGGATGAGTTCAAACCAGACCGCCAGCACAACATGCAACCAATCCTCAGCGTCGGTGACCCAGAGGCGTCGATCTTGCAGGTAGTGGGGGAGAAGGCGGGCGTCGGCAAGCAGGATATTGCATCCTTCAACCTGATTACGGCCGATGCCGCCCGCGGTGAGGTCTTTGGGGCAGGAGAACAGTTCATTGCAGCCGGCCGCATGGATAATCTTTCTTCTGTACATGCCTCCTTGGCGGCGATGAAGAATGCTGCCAAGGACTATCAGGGCAAGGATATTTTGGTCATGATGGCCTTTGACCACGAAGAGGTAGGTTCCAGCTCCCGCTACGGCGCGGGCGGGCCTATTCTTGCGGACGTACTTACTCGAACGGCCCGGGCACTGGGTGCCAACGAGGAGGAACGTTTCCAAATGTTTTCGCGCTCGAGCTGTGTTTCGGCCGATGCGGCGCATTCGGTGCATCCCAACTACGTGGGCAAGCACGACCCCACGCACCACCCGATAATCGGCAAGGGACCAGTGACCAAGATCAACGGCAACCAGCGCTATGCGTCCGATGCCACCACAGTGGCGTTGTGGGAAGCAGCGTGCGACGAGGCTGGCGTGCCGGTGCAGCGCTTTGTGGGCAATAATGACGTGCCGTGCGGATCGACCATCGGTCCCATCACCGCAACCCGTTTGGGCATCGACACCGTGGATGTGGGCGTGCCCATGCTGTCGATGCACTCGGCGCGTGAAATGGTGGGCGAGCGGGACCAAGTATGGCTTGCACAAGCGCTTGAGGCATACTTGGTGGGATAGTAATCGCAACCTCGAGGAGTCTTGAGACATGGCTTATTCCGGCCCCTTTGCCTATGGCGACCGCGTGCAGCTTACCGACGCCAAGCGGCGCCACTACACGGTCATCCTTGAAGAAGGAGGCCAGTTCCACTCCCACAAGGGCATAATTAACCACGATGACATCGTGGGCATGGATGAGGGTTCGGTTATTGAGTCCACCCTTGGCTCCTCCTTCCTACTTTTCCGCCACCTGATGGTGGACCACGTCCTGTCCATGCCGCGCGGTGCCGCGGTGATTTACCCCAAGGATGCGGCACAGATCTTGGTAGAAGGCGATATTTTCATGGGCGCACGCGTGCTCGAGGCCGGTGCCGGTTCCGGTGCGCTATCCATGTCTTTGCTGCGTGCCGTCGGCCCAGAAGGCCATGTGTATTCCTATGAGGTGCGCGATGATCACCTTGAGTATGCGGTGGATAACGTGAAGGAATATTTTGGCGAGCAGCCGGAGTGGTGGTCGCCGCGCCTGGGTGATCTGGCAGACGTTACCGCTGCAGACCTGGGTGGGCCGGTAGACCGCGTTATCCTCGACATGCTCGAACCATGGGAACACTTGGAGACCGTACGCGATCTCCTGATCCCAGGTGGCGTGTTTATGACCTACGTGGCAACGGTGCCACAGCTAATGAAGGTCATGGAAGGCATTCGTGAACTCAAGTGCTTCACTGAGCCCAAGGCATGGGAATCCCTGGTGCGTGAATGGAAGGTCGAAGGCCTAGCTACCCGCCCAGAGCACCGCATGAATGCGCACACCGCCTTCCTCATCTGGACTCGCCGCCTGGCCGATGGTGTCACCCCACCACGCCCGCAGCGCCGTGCCCGGAAGTAGGACCGCTTTAACGCCCAGAATTTAAAACGCAAGTGCCCTCTCTCGCTGCCCGCGCCGCGTTAGAGTAGTGGGCATGGATGGAGCCACGGACTATAAGCGGCAGGTCAGCCAGCTTGCCGCCCGCAATCAGAAGTTGGCGGGCTTATTAAAAGAATCGCGCGTGAAGCTAGAACAGCTTTTTGCCGAGCTCAATGCGCTGGCCGAGCCGGCATCGACCTACGGTGTTTTTCTCGGCTATTCTTCTGCCCACAGCGAAGTGGGAACCACCGCGGAGGTCTATACCAATGGCCGCATTATGCAGCTTAAGGTCTCGCCTAACGTGGAACCAGGCAGTCTCTCGGCCGGCCAGCAGGTTCGCTTGGGCGATGGTTTCGTGGTGGTGGAAGGCTGCCCTCCTGAGCGTACGGGCGAGCTAGCAACGGTGGTGGAGCGTCTTAACGATGACCGCTTGATAGTGGCAAATTCCTCTGGTGAAGAAAAGGTGGTGCTGCTTTCGCATGCGCTGCGCGAGGAAACTCGCGTGCCAGCAGGCGAGGTCGTGCTCGTGGACCCCAAAGCTGCCATCGCACTAGAAAAGGTGAAAAAGACTGAAGTCACCCAGCTTTCTTTGGAAGAGGTCCCGGATGTGCGCTATGAGGATATCGGTGGGCTGGACGAGCAGATTTCCCAGATTCGCGATTCCGTAGAGCTACCGTTTATCCATCCCGACCTCTATCACCAATACGAGCTGCAGCCTCCTAAGGGAGTCCTCCTGTATGGCCCGCCAGGGTGCGGTAAGACGCTTATTGCCAAGGCAGTAGCCCACTCTTTAGCCCAGCAATTAGGCAGCGAGGGCACGAGCTACTTCCTCAACATCAAGGGCCCAGAGCTGCTCAATAAGTATGTGGGGGAGACGGAACGCCGCATCCGCCTCATCTTTGAGCGGGCCCGCGAATTGGCCCAGCTCAGCGCTGACCGGCCAGTGGTCATCTTCTTCGATGAGATGGAATCGATCTTCCGCACTCGGGGCTCGGGTGTGTCCTCTGATTTGGAAACCACGGTTGTTCCACAGCTGCTCACGGAACTCGATGGAGTTGAGAGCCTGTCCAATGTGATCGTCATTGGCGCTACCAACCGCGAGGAGCTCATCGATCCCGCCATCATGCGCCCCGGCCGGCTTGATATCAAGATCCGGGTTAACCGGCCGAATAAACAGGGTGCCCGAGAGATTTTCGCCCGCCATTTCACCGATTCTGTGCCGCACCAGGGAACGCTGGACGAACTCATTAGCGCCGCGGTGGATGAGCTTTATGCCGATCGCCCCTTCGTACAGCTGCACTTTTCCAGCGGAGAACGCGAAATATTGCATTACCGCGACTTTGTCTCCGGCGCAATGATTGCCAATATCCTCTCTCGAGCCAAGAAGCTGGCTATCAAGGACGCCCTGCGGTTGCGCGCAGGCAGCGAGCAGGCGACAGGTGGGGACCACGAGGGCATCGCCAAGCAGCACTTGCTCGATGCCATCGCAGCCGAGCGCGCCGAGTCCGAATATGTACCTACCTCCACCAACCCGGAGGAATGGACCAAGATCATTTCCCAAGACCATTCCGGTGCCCGCGTAGAACGGGTGGAGTTATTGACCACAAGGAGGAGCGCATGAGCCGCATTGTAGGTACCGAAACCGAGTACGGAATTGCGACCCCAGAGCTGCCGGAGTACTCGCCTATAATTTCTTCCACTCACGCGGTGGTAGCTTATGCCGCGATGCACACAGGGGCGCGGTCACGCTGGGATTTTGCTGAGGAACACCCGCTGCGCGATTCTCGCGGTTTTGATCTCAAGCGTTACCAGACGGTGCCCGTTGTCGACCCGAATGCCATTGGAGTAGCCAATGTGGTCACGGCTAATGGCGCGCGCTTTTATGTCGACCATGCGCACCCAGAGTATTCCGCGCCGGAATGCACTAATGCCTGGGACGCCACGCTTTATGACGCCGCAGGGGACGCCACGCTCCTGCAAGCGGCTGCGGCCGTAGCGGGGCTGAGCGCGCAAGGAAAGTCCGTCCTTGCCAACCACGAGCCCTGTCCGGCCCTGCGTTTTTATAAAAATAACGTGGATGGAAAAGGCGCCTCTTATGGCTCTCATGAGAACTATCAGTACTCCCGTGAAACGGACTTCGACACCATGGCGCAGGCCCTCATCCCTTTCTTCGTTGCTCGCCAGGTAGTCATCGGCGCTGGACGCATGGGACTGGGGGAGTTTGGTGAGGAGCCAGGTTTCCAGATCTCCCAACGCGCTGATTATATTGAGCAAGAAATCTCGCTGGAGACCACCCTCAACCGCGGCATTATCAATACCCGCGATGAGCCGCATGCAGTCCATGCTGACTTCGGCCGCCTCCACGTCATCATTGGGGACGCGAATATGTCGCAGACGTCTACATTGCTCAAACTGGGGATGACCTCTCTGGTGCTCGATGCCATCGAAGAGGGCGTGGACTTTAGCGACCTTCGCCTGCAGGATGCTGTGGCGGAGGTCCCTCGAGTGAGCCGTGACCTTAAGCTGCAGCATCGCCTCACGCTTGCCGACGCCCGCCAGCTCACTGCCCTAGAAATCCTCGCCGAATACCGCGCTCGCGTCACCCCACGCATCGACGCAGATCACAAGGTTCTCGCGGCTTGGGACGAGGCAGTTGCGCTCTTGGCGGAAGATCCCATGCAGGCCGCGCACCTGTTGGATTGGGTGGCGAAGTATCGCTTGATTAAGGGCTACCTCGACCGCGGTATCGATCCGGCAGACCCAAAGCTGCGGCTCATTGACCTGCAATACGCGGAGATCGATCCGGCAAAGTCGCTACACCACGCGCTGGTGCGTAAAGGCCAGATGCGGCAGCTCTTTAGCGCCGCCGAAATTGAGCGTGCCGCAACCACGCCACCGGTTGATACGCGCGCCTATTTTCGCGGACGAGTAACGCAGAAATTCGGCGAGGACATCATTGCCGCAAGCTGGCAAAGCCTCACCGTACGAATAGGGGAGGGCACCGCCGCACCGTGGGCCACTGTTCCCATGGATATCGCCACTGGTCTCACTCAGGCTGAATGTGGAGAGATGATTGATGCCGCCGACACGGTCGAGGATCTTCTCCAAGGACTCACTGACAGCGGGATCCACCCCGAGTACCGTAATTAACAACCACGAATTAAAGCAGGATCCACAGAAAGGATTTCCCACCTATGTCCACTCACCAGTCTCAGGTCACCGGCGGTAATGGTGGCGATGACTCCGCTGGCGACGAGGATTTTACCTCCACGCAGCTCAGCATTAATACCACCGGCACCGATGAACTCCTCGATGAGATCGACGGGCTACTAGAAAATAACGCCGAGGAATTCGTGCGCTCCTATGTCCAAAAGGGCGGGCAGTAAGGGTGACTGACCAGCGCCCTGTCTTTGCCCGACGCATCATGGGCATTGAAACAGAATATGGCCTAGCTACCAGCGCGGGCTCGGAGGAACGGACTCTGAGCCCCGATGAGGTAGCGCGCGTGCTTTTCCGGCCCATTGTCCAGGAGCATTCCTCCTCCAATATTTTTTCAACCAATGCCAGCCGCCTCTACCTCGACGTCGGATCCCACCCCGAGGTAGCCACCGCCGAGTGCGATAGCTTAAGCCAGCTTCTGGCCTATGAATGCGCCGGCGATGCGATAGTCAACCGGCTGGGCGAAAAAGCGGAGCAAACCTTTGCTGCCGAGGGGCACCCGCGCGCGGTGTACCTGTTTAAAAACAATGTGGATTCAGCCGGCAATTCTTTTGGCTGCCACGAAAACTATCTCATTAGCCGCCATATGGTTCTCAAGGACCTGGGCCTTGCGCTCCTGCCGTTCCTCATCACCCGTCAGCTCATCTGCGGCGCCGGCATGGTCCAACCCGCTAAGGGCGATAAGCCCGCCCAATTCCTGCTCTCGCAGCGTGCGGACCAGGTGTGGGAAGGCGTTTCTTCTGCTACCACCCGTTCGCGTCCCATCATCAATACCCGCGACGAGCCGCATGGCGATTCCAAACGCTTCCGCCGCATGCACGTCATCGTGGGAGATTCCAATATGGCCGAGCCCACTATGGCGCTGAAAGTAGGTTCAACGCTGCTCATTTTGGAAATGTTGGAGGCCGGATTTGAGCTGCCGGAATATGAGATCGAAAAGCCGATTCACCATATCCGCGCTATTGCGCGCGATATGACGGGATCGACTGCACTACCGCTTGCCGGGGGTGGATCCATCACTGCGCTGGAGGTGCAACAGCAGCTCTGTATGCGCGCAAGCCAATGGCTGGAAGAAAGGGAAGACGCTGGTACCCCTACCGCCGAAATGCGGCGCGTAGTTGATCTCTGGCAGCGCATCTTGCGCGCCATTGAAACCCAAGACTTCTCCAAAGTG
This sequence comes from Corynebacterium sp. LaCa117, assembly GCF_046717765.1. Taxonomy (NCBI): domain Bacteria; kingdom Bacillati; phylum Actinomycetota; class Actinomycetes; order Mycobacteriales; family Corynebacteriaceae; genus Corynebacterium; species Corynebacterium sp. LaCa117. The sequence continues at coordinate 1,335,877 of NZ_CP177102.1, forward strand.
GACAGGGAAATAGACTGGGTTATTAAACTCGCACTGCTTGAGCGCTATCGCGCGCGGCTCGGTGGGCGGTGGGACCATCCTAAGCTGGCGCAGATTGATATGACCTATCACGATATCCGTCCTGGACGCGGGCTCTACCATGTACTGCTGCGCAAAGGTCTTATCGATCGCTGGATTGAGGATTCTGATATTGAACGCGCGATGGACACAGCGCCGGCGACCACGCGCGCTGCGCTGCGCGGCCAGTTCTTGGCTACCGCGCGTAACTGTGGCGCCAATGTCACCGTTGATTGGACGCGGCTGAAAGTCAATCGGCCCGAACCGCGAACCGAGGAACTTTTGGATCCCTTCATTGCCCACGATGAACGAGTCGATGCATTGCTAGACTATATGCGTTCACACCACAGCTAGATCCACCATAGAGTCATATCAGGGAGACAACACAGCACGTGGCAGCACACAACCCCACGCCCAAACGGCATGATGAGGCGGTAGAAAGGCTCACCAACCTCTCCTTCGCGCTACAAGGCGCGGCAAACTCCGGCGGTAGCCCTGATCGCAGCGCTGCATGGATTCGTCGCCACGTTGCCGGGTACGGCGATAAGTCGGGCGAGGCTTTTGCCAAGTCCTTGGCGCGCGATATAGCGACCCTCCAACGCGCTGGGGTGCCCATTGTGCATTCCGGTGGTGAGGATGGCGCGCGCTACCGTCTTGACGCGAGTAGTTACCAGCTACCGCCGGTAGAATTTTCTCCGGAAGAGGCCATGGTTTTAGGCATAGCAGGGGGAATGGGTACCACGGGAGGCTTAAGCGATTTCTCTTTATCTGGGTGGACCAAGATTGCCGCCAGCGGCGCCTCGCGCAACCTTTCCGGCGCGCCGGTGTACACAGCGGTCAATGACATCACCCGTCTCGCCCCGGAAGTTATTACCTCTGTCCTCGCTGCGGTGCGCAACCGACTGCGCATTACTTTTTCCTACCGCGCAAACCCGGCCGCTGAGCCAGTGCGCCGCGTGATGGATCCTTGGGGAGTGGTCAACCGTGATAGCCACATTTACATCGTGGGTTTCGATGTGGACCGCGGCGCCCCACGTGTCTTTCGTGCGCTTCGTGTCTCCGATATCAAACGCTCACATCATCCCGCAGAACACACCGTCCCAACGGAAACCTTGCAGGCCTTGGTAGAGCGCGCTCTGCAGCGCGGAGAAAAGGTAGACGCGCGGCTTATCATTCCGGTGGGAAAGGCACAGGAGTTAACGGATGCCGGCGAAAAGCAGCCTGATGGCACAGTAATGCTGCGCAACGTGGATAAGGATTGGCTCGTGCGCACAGCGGCCGGGTACGCGCCAGAGGTACAGGTGGTCGAACCTGGCGGGGTGCGCCAGGAGGTCATTTCTCTTCTGCGCGCCGCCACGCAACGGCAGGAAGGACGCTAGCTATGGCCGATGCATCGCAAAAGCTCCAAGCGCTCGTGCGCTCTTTGAACCTGATTCCTTACTTTAAAAATCACCCCGACAAGACGCCGATGGAAGCGGCTACAGATTTGGGAATGGAACCCGGTGAGCTGAAGGAGGCCCTCGATCGCCTCTTTTGTTCCGGCACAGGCCGCAATACTGAAGACCTCATTGATCTCAGCTTCAGCTACCGCGACGGGGTAACCATTCACAATGATCAAGGCCTGAGCCAAGCTTTGCGGCTTACCCCCACCGAGGCCGGTGCTTTGCTCCTTACCTTAGAATCCCTGCAGGCCATGCCGGGGCTTATCGACGCCCACGCTGTCGAATCCGCCGCTGCTAAATTGCGCGGCATCATGGATGAGAAGACGGCGGCAATCTATGATTCACTGTCTACTCCAGCCCCTGAAGAAACGGATATCCAGGCGCTTTTGACCCAAGCGGTCAATGAACGAAAGCGGGTGCGGCTGCGCTACTGGAGTGCTTCGTCTGATACAGAATCCGAGAGACTGGTGGATCCGGCCCGCATCTTCATCGTCGATTCTGAGCCCTACCTAGCGGCGTGGGAAGAAGTAAAACAAGCCCATCGCACCTTCCGGATCGACCGCATTAAGAACGCTCATATGGAAAAAGAGCAGTCGCAGCCGCACCTGAAGGACCTCGATTTTGATGCCGCTTCACCCTTTAATTTGGGCAACGCGGACACCGTGAAATTAGCAATTCACCAAGAATTCACGTGGCTGGCCGAGTACTACGATATGCGGCTGGGCGAAGACCTGGGAAATGGGGAAATAGCTGCAACGATGCCTATGGGATCAGTGGAGTGGCTTATTCGCTTTGCCTTGGGTCAAGCTGATAGGTTGCGGGTAGTGGCTCCTCAATCCGTGGTTAAGCTCATTGCGGAACGAGGAAACGCCGCATTGAGCGTCTATACTCAATAGCCAGTTACTTGCCCGTTAACTGCGCCCGCTCACCGGCAGATTAGCCGGTGGTCTGCTGCACGGCATGCTGGCGCACTAATTGAAAGAGGTTTCTCCATGAGCCTAGGACCTATGGAAATCGGCCTAATCGTTCTCGTTATCGTCTTGCTATTCGGTGCAAAGAAGTTGCCGGATCTGGCACGCTCTATGGGCCGTTCCATGCGCATCTTCAAGTCTGAGGTTAATGAGATGCAGTCCGAGGATACCCAGCGTTCCCAGGCGCAGGCACAGCTGAACCAGAAGCAGCAGTCCGACGAGGAATTCTGGAACCGACCAGACATGCAGCCGGGCCAGCAGAACCACACCAACCCTCAGCAGTAAACGCCCCAAACCCGTCGTTGCGCGAACACCTCTACAGCGCGCGGATATGCCCTCGCAATCCGCGTAGCAGGGAAGTGTTCGCTTCTTTGCGTTGAAAGAGCCACACTGATGTCGCCACAGTCACAGCCTGTTTCTGCCCCGAAACCAAGCAAGAACGTGAAGGGGAAGCTGCGGTTTTCCCGTAAGCCGAAGAACCCCACCGGGGAGATGACCTTGGTGGAGCACCTGCAGGAGCTGCGCCGCCGCGTCATCATCGCTGTTTTAGCGGTGGTCGTCGGGGCGATCATAGGTTTTATCTGGTACCAACAAGCTCCGTTCGGTATCTCCCCGCTGGGTGAGATTCTCCGTGGCCCCTATTGTGCTCTACCAGCGGATAAGCGCGCCTCTTTCAGCGCGGATGGCGAATGCCGTCTTTTAGCCACCAGCCCGTTTGAAATGCTCCTGCTGCGTTTGAAGGTAGGCGCCTTGGCGGGCACGGTATTGTCCTCGCCAGTGTGGCTATATCAAGTGTGGGCCTTTGTGGTTCCTGGCCTTCATAAGAACGAGCGACGCTACACCTTGAGCTTCCTCACCGCTGCGGTGAGCTTGTTCCTCGCCGGCGCAGTGCTGGCGTATTTCATCCTCTCCGTTGGTCTGGAATTCCTTATGGGCATCGGTGTCGAATATCAAACCGCAGCGCTGACAGGTGAACGTTATTTTTACTTCCTCTTGGCATTGTTGCTCATCTTTGGCATCAGCTTTGAGATCCCCCTGCTCATTGTGTCGCTCAATCTTATTGGCGTGCTGGAATATGAGCATGTCAAGGACAAGCGGCGGATCATTATTGTCGTCGTGATGATTTTCGCCGCCGTTGTCACCCCAGGCCAGGAACCCTTTTCGATGTTGGTTCTCGCCGGCGCCTTAATCTTCCTCCTCGAGATTGCATTCCAGTTCTGCCGCATCCACGATAAGCGCATGCAACGCCAGCGCCCCGAGTGGATGGACCTTGATGACGAGACAGCCTCACCGCTCGGCGCCGGACCAGGAGCGGTCGGCGGGCCTACTCCCGTCGCGGCGCCAACCCAGGTACACCCTTCGCCCGCTCCTTCTCAGCAGGTTTCTCAACCAGTCCAGCAGGCACAGCGACAGCAGCCGCAGACGTGGACCACCGGCGGCACCGGGACTTCGTCGAACAGCGGCGGCTTTTTCGACGATGTCCTCTAGGCACGGGTAGCCTGGGGAGTCATGACTGAAACTCATCTGGATTCTTTTTCTGCAGCCCTGCCATACCCCTTGGATGAGTTCCAGGTTAAGGGCTGCCAAGCCGTGGAAGACGGGCACGGTGTGCTGGTGTGCGCGCCGACCGGCGCCGGCAAGACCATCGTGGGCGAGTTTGCGGTGTCGCTAGCATTGAGCCGGGGGACCAAATGCTTTTACACAACGCCGATTAAGGCGTTGAGCAACCAGAAGTATCACGACTTGGTTGAGGAACATGGTGAGGAAGCCGTCGGTCTGCTCACCGGTGATGTATCGATCAACTCCGATGCAGAGATCGTCGTTATGACCACCGAGGTGCTGCGCAATATGATCTACGCAGAATCCGCAGCACTAGATCGCCTTACCCATGTCGTCATGGATGAGATTCACTTTTTGGCCGATGCCTCGCGCGGCGCAGTGTGGGAAGAGGTAATCCTCAACCTGGCAGACCATGTCTCCATCATTGGCCTTTCTGCCACAGTGTCCAATTCGGAGGAGTTCGGCGATTGGCTTTCCACTGTGCGTGGCGATACCACCGTCATCGTTTCCGAGCACCGCCCAGTTCCGCTCGACCAGTGGATGATGCTGGGACGTAAGATTTATCCGCTTTTCGAACCCGAATCCGGCGGACAAGTCAACACCGAGCTGGAGCGTAGAATCCAGCGCCTTGAGGCCGGCGATACCGACGACGGTCGCGCAGACTATAAGTCCGGCAAGGGCTTTCGCGCACGCGCCCGCCACAAGGGCGGTGGGCGTAGCGAATTCCGCGGAAAGGGAAGGGGACGCTCCGGTGCTTCTCGCCAGCAGGATCGCTATCGCCCCTTGGGCCGCCCCGAGGTGCTCAAAGTACTCCAGTCCCAAGACATGCTGCCGGCCATTACCTTCATTTTCTCCCGCGCTGGCTGCGATGGCGCGCTCTATCAGTGTCTGCGCAGCCGCATGGTGCTTACCTCCCAGGAAGAAGCGCAGCAGATCAAAGAAATCGTCGATGCTGGTGTAGAAGGTATCCCCGAAGAAGATCTACAGGTCCTAGACTTCAAGCGCTGGCGCGAAGCCCTTTCCCGGGGCTTCGCGGCACACCATGCAGGTATGCTGCCGGCCTTCCGACACATCGTGGAAGACCTCTTCGTACGCGGCCTCGTCCGCGCCGTCTTCGCTACGGAAACCTTGGCTCTCGGCATCAATATGCCGGCGCGCACCGTGGTGCTAGAAAAGCTCATCAAGTTCAATGGTGAGGCCCACGTTGATCTCACCCCCGGCCAGTACACGCAGCTAACTGGCCGCGCGGGGCGTCGCGGCATCGATACCTTGGGCAATGCAGTCGTGCAATGGGCCCCCGCCATGGATCCGCGTCAAGTAGCCGGCCTTGCTTCCACCCGCACTTACCCTCTCATTTCTACCTTTGCGCCGGGCTATAATATGGCGATCAACTTGCTGGGCATGCTCGGGTTCGAAGACTCTCTCCGTTTGTTAGAAAAGTCTTTTGCCCAGTTCCAAGCGGATGGCTCGGTGGTGGAAGAAACCCGTGAAATTGAGCGCGCGGAACATCGAGTACGCGAGCTGCGCAGCCAGCTGGATGATGCCGTGGCGTCGCTAGCACCTCCTGCCAAAGACGGGGAAGATCCCGCCGAGGTACTGATGGACTACGTCCGCCTGCGCCGCGAACTCAGCGCTGAAGAAAAGCAGTCCAAAATCGATAGCGTGCACCAACGCAACCAAGAAGTAATCGCGGTTCTGGGCCGGTTGCAGCTGGGTGATGTTATCGCCATGCCCGGCAAGAAGCGCCCTATTCTCGCTGCGGTTGTCACGCCCGCTAACCAGACCGCGGATCCCCGCCCGTGGATTACCACGGAATCTGGGTGGTCTGGTCGGATCGACGCCGCCGGGATCAATAATCCTCCCATTCAGGTGGGGCGCATTAAAGTGCCGAAGCCGGTACGCAAGAACCCACGGCGCAATACACATTACGTGCAGGATGTCTTGCGCCGTGAGCACTTCGACCGCCCCAAGCGAATGAAGTCGCAGCCCCGTACTCGGCCCAATAAGCGGGTAGGGCAGTTGCGCGATCAGCTACGCGCCCATCCCGCACACGAGTGGCCGGCCACCGACCGCGAGCAGCTGGCGGGCTTGGCACAAAAACTGGCGCGACGCGAGCGAGATCGAGACAAGCTCCAGTCCAAAGTCAACAAAGCTACAGATACTTTGGGCCGCACCTTTGAGCGCATTGTGGATCTCTTGGCTGAGATGGACTATGTCGAATTCACCGGGGTGGGCGCCGATCGCACGCCAGTGATTACGGAGGAAGGAGAACGCTTAGCCAAAATCCACAGCGAATCCGATCTGCTGGTGGCACAGTGCTTGAAGCGCGGGATTTGGGATGAGCTGGATCCTGCCGAGCTTGCCGGCGTTGCTTCTTTGTGCTGTTTCGAAAACCGCAAGGCTACCAGTGGGCAGCCAGAAGCAGCTACCGAGCGCATGGCCGATGCCATGAATGGCACGTGGCGCGTTTATACCGAACTCACCGCCGATGAGCAACGGCATCGCCTGCCGCCTACCCGTGAGCCGGAGGCTGGTTTCGCCCTGGCCGTCCACCAATGGGCAGCCGGTGCCCCCTTGGGCTATTGCATGGCTGCCGCTAATGAAGCCGGCGCCGAACTTACCCCCGGTGATTTTGTCCGCTGGTGCCGTCAGGTCATTGACCTCCTGCAGCAGGTGGCGAAGACCGGCTATGACGGCGAGATTCAGCGCAATGCCCGTCGGGCTATCGATGCCATTCAGCGCGGTGTGGTAGCCATCGGCGCCTAAAGTCCGCGGCTGGGGCGGGTAGACTCTGGAGCATGACTGTTACTCAGACTTTTTCCGCTGATGTCTACGCCCAGCGCCTGCAGGCCGCCCAACAGGCCGCTAAGGACAAGGACATCGATCTGCTCCTCATCGGCACGGGTCCAGACTTTGCCTATCTCACTGGCTCTTGGGTTTCCTCGCACGAACGCCTTACCGTTTTGGTCGTGCCGCAGCACGGCAATGCCTGGATCGCTGCGCCTAATACCGATATCACCGATATCAAGGCCGCTCCGGTAGGAGAGCTGGATGTAGAGCTGCGGGGTTGGAACGACGGCGATAATCCCTATGAGCTAGCACTAGACGGTGCAGGCACTGCTCTAAACAACGTGGCCCTGGGGCAGTCGCTGACTGCAGACCACGTCCTGCGTTTTCAGGATCTGATGCCACAAACCAATTTTCAGTTGGCTACCTACGCGCTGGCGGAGCTTTTTACCCGCAAGGATAAAGCTGAGATTGCCGAGCTGCGCAAGGCTGGCCAGGCCATCGATGCAGTCCACGCACAGGTGCCAAAACTCCTCCAGCCGGGCCGCACCGAGGCGGAGGTGGCTCGGGAATTGGAAGAGCTCATCTTGCAAGAGCACACCGTTATCGATTTCGTGATTGTAGGCTCGGGTCCGAACGGCGCCAACCCGCACCATAGTTTTTCGGACCGCGTGCTCGCGGAAGGAGAACCGGTAGTCGTCGATATCGGCGGCACTCTGCCTTCCGGTTACCACTCCGATTGCACCCGCACCTACGTGGTCGGCGGGGACGTTTCCAAGGCGCCGCAGGACTTTCAGGATGCTTATGCCGTGCTTGCCGACGCCCAAGCAGCCGCCCGCGCCGCAGCCCACCCCGGCAGCACCGCCGCAGAGATCGACGCCATTACCCGCAAGGCAATCGCTGCGGCCGGCTGGGGCGACAACTTTGTCCACCGCACCGGACATGGCATTGGTCTATCTACCCACGAAGAGCCGTTCATTATGGAAGGCAATGACCTCACATTGGAAGAAGGCATGGCCTTTTCCATTGAGCCGGGCATCTACGTGGAAGGCAAGTGGGGCATGCGCTTGGAGGATATCGTGGTGCTTACCAACAATGGCTACGAGTCTCTCAACCTAGCTCCGCGTGAAGTCCGTTAAATGGCTGGCGTACTAATCCTCGGCGGCCGCAGTGATATCGGCGGCGAAATAGCTCGGCGGGTGGCTCCCGGTAAGGACATCGTGCTCGCTGCTCGTGGCACCCACGGAATGGACGGTAGAGAAAAGCAGCTGCGGGCCGCGGGCGCGCGCAGCGTGCACTTGCTTGATTTCGACGCCGCAGATTTTCCGTCCCATGCCGGCGTTGTCGATCGCGCGATAGAGCTAGCAGGACCTCTGGAGATTGCGGTTGCAGCCTTTGGCATCCTGGGTGACCAGGAGCGAGCGGAACGCGATGCTTCCCACGCGGTCGACATCGCCACGATTGATTACGCGGCGCAGATTTCCCTGCTCACCTTGGTTTCTGAGCGCATGCAGCGCGGTCACATCATCGCGTTTTCTTCGATCGCAGGGTGGAGGGCCCGTCGAGCGAATTACGTCTACGGTTCTACCAAGGCTGGTCTTGACGCCTTCTGTCAAGGTTTGGCCGATAAGCTGCACGGCAGTCGGCTAGGACTCATTACCGCACGCCCCGGCTTCGTGATTGGCAGCATGACAGAAGGAATGAAACCGGCGCCGCTTTCGGTGCGTCCAGAGGATGTGGCCGAGGCCGTGGTCAGCTGCATAGACCACGATGCACGGCGCGGGAGACCGCGTTCGCGCACCATCTGGATCCCCAGAGCTCTACAGGCCCTAGCGTGGATCATGCGCCTCGTGCCGCGCCCAATCTGGCGGCACATGCCGCGCTAGAGGCTGCGGTCCTGCTAGTGTGCGCGGAGCAGTGGGGAGTTGATGTCGAAGATGAATCCACGCGGGGCGAGTACGCGTAGAACCACCTCGGCATCGCCCTCAGCGATATTGTGAAAAACTAATCCACCCCACGGGGTGACGGTGATGTCTACCTCCAGCTGCCCAATGAGCTGAGCAAACTCGGCTGGAATTGCGCCTTTATGAACGCCTGCGCCCAGATCAACGATGCCCGCAGGAAGATGCTCATCCAGCCAGCCAATAGGGCCGGGTTCTGCCAGGGCGGAGCTTGTGTGTTCCTCGGCCTCCGCGCGCTGGAGTGCTTCCTCATAATGACGGGCGGCGGCGTGTGGGGTAAGTGGGGCAGTAGGGGCGTCGCCAAGCGGGGAGCGCCCAAGGTGCAAAGAACCATCCTTGTTGATGTTTAAGCTCACACCAGCGGCACCCGCGGGCAAGTTATCCTCTTCCGCGATGACTGCAAGACCTGGCCCGCCTTCTACCGCACCCAGTTCAGCCGCAATATCTTGGGCCGCCTGCTTGGCCGCTGCCGATAGGGGTGAGGCCAGCACCGGCACCGTGGCGGCATGCAAATGCAAGCCCTGGAGCCGCCGCTTAAGTGCCTCCGCATCCGTAATTCCGCGCAGCTCGATGGCAGAAAACCGGTCGATGTACACAAATCCATCCGCGCAAGCACTGGCGCATTCTGCCAAAGTTACCCAATCGGGGGCGTGGGTGCTGCCGCCGGCAACGTGGATGCGGGTGCACGTGCCGTACTGAGGGTCGTCGAAAAGCGCAGGAGTAAACATGCGCACCAGTTTAACCTGCCGCGGCTGCAGCATAGTTCATGAGTGTTGCCAGCGCATTTTCAGTCTGCCTCGTTAAACTGAGACCATGCCGTTTTTCTATTTTGCTCTCTACATGGTCGCAGAAACCCTGACTTTCTGGGCCGTATCCACATGGATCGGTGTAGGTTGGGCGCTAATCGCGCTCTTTGTCACCATGTTTTTCGGAATGTCCATCGCCGGCATTGAAGTCCGGCGCTTGATGGGAAAGCAGGTCGAGCGCACGGGAGACGGCACTTACGTTGTCCGCGGCGGCAATATGGGCAAGACTGCCAGCAACGTAGGTCTTACCTTGGTAGGCGGCATGTTGCTCTCCTTGCCTGGCTTCCTCACCACGATTCTCGGCGCCCTACTTATTTTCTCGCCCACCCGTGCAATCATCCGCACAGTTATGGCAGCGTCTTTGTACCGCAAGATCGAGAATATGGGTGTCAAGATCTACGAGGCAACCCCGATGGCGCAGCAGCATGACACGTATGGCGAGTTTGGCTCCTTCGGCCGCGAACAAGCCGCACACAGCGGGCACCCGAGTACTCAGGACGCTGGCCCACATGAGGTCTTGGATGAGGAAGAGATTCGCCGGTGGACTGAAAACCTAGATCCGGATGACTTTGGCCCTTCCGGTGGCGAGACCAAGGGCGGCAAGAGCTAGTGTTGCCCATCCTTGCCCGCCTTTTAGTGGCGGGCCTTTCTGGTCTGCTTACTTATGCCGCCATTGAGCCCCGCGGCTGGTGGTGGGGCGCAGTAGTAGGCATGGGCTTGCTCTATGTGAGTTTGATGCCTTGGGGAACTAGGCACGTCTCCGCCCGTCTGGGCGCACTACTCGCGGTAGCGCATTCACTCGTGCTCTATCTTCTCACCTTGCCCTGGATCGGTGAATTGGTGGGAAGCGGGCCGTATATTGCGTTGGCAGTATGGCTTGCGGTTTACTCCATCCTATTGGGCTTTAGCGGCGCCGCGGTGGCACGGTGGAAGTACGGTTTTATTGCTTTCCCGTTCGTCTACCTCGCGGTGGAGGTGCTGCGTTCTTCTCTACCTTTCGGCGGTTTTTCCTGGGTCAAACTGGCCTGGGGACAAATCGACGGGCCGCTAGCCAAGCTGGCGCCGTGGGGTGGCACCTCGCTTATCACCGTCGCCACAGTACTGTGCGGCTGCGGAATCGCCGCACTGTTGTTTCACCGCGGCTGGATGATCAAGGGTATCGCCCTAGCAGCAGCTATCCTGCCCCTAATAACGGCGACGGTGGCAGGATTGGGTATCAACCGAGACAACGCTACTATTGGCGAAGCAAAGGTTGCAGCAATCCAAGGAAACGTACCCCGCATGGGCCTAGATTTTGCTGGGCAGCGCCAAGCGGTTCTCAATAATCATGTGGCCGAAACGAAGAAGCTGGCCGCGCGCGACAAGGACATCGACCTCGTCATCTGGCCTGAAAACTCATCCGATATCAATCCTTTCCATGACGGTAGGGCAGCCGCGGCAATCAGTGGTGCCGTTGATGCGATTGATGCCCCCGTTCTGGTTGGCACCGCTACGCGCGATGACGTGGGCGCCCGCAATACAATGCAGGTCTTTGCCCCTGGCCACGCCGTAGGGGACCACCACTATAAGAAGTACCTGCAGCCTTTCGGTGAGACGATGCCCATGCGGGATTTCTTTGCCAAATTTTCTGACTACGTGGAACTTGCCGGGGACTTCAAACCCGGCGATGGTCCAGGTGTGGTTTCCATGGCGGGCGTGCCGGTAGGCGTGGCAACGTGTTACGAAGTCTCCTTCGACAACGCCTTTAGAGAATCGGTCAAAAATGGCGCACAATTGCTGACTACGCCAACCAATAACGCCACCTTTGGCTACTCGGATATGACTTACCAGCAATTGGCCATGAGCCGGCTGCGTGCGATGGAGACAGACCGTGCCGTGGTGGTGGCGGCGACCTCTGGAGTATCTGCCATTGTTCACCCCGATGGCCGCGTCAGCCAGTCCACGGAAATTTTCACGCCGGCCGCTCTCGTGGAGCAGTTGCCTTTGCGTAGCGGCGAGACCTTTTCCGTTAGGTTTGGTTCGCCCCTGCAATGGCTCATGGTTATTATTGGAACAGTCTGCGCACTGGTAGCTTTGCGCACAAACCGCCTGCGACGCACCCCGCGCCGCTCCGGCACAGATACATACGTAGGAGCATAAACACTGTGAGCACGCTTGAAGCCTCGACCTTGGTCATCATCCCGACCTATAACGAGATCGAAAACCTTCCTCTCATTACTGGACGCGTCCGCGCGGCGGTCCCAGAGGTGCATATCCTCATCGTGGACGATAATTCGCCCGATGGCACCGGCGACAAGGCCGATGAGTTCGCAGCGCAGGATGACCATATCCACGTTCTCCACCGCGAAGGCAAGGGTGGCCTGCTAGGCGCCTATATCGCTGGCTTTGAGTGGGGCTTGGAGCGTGATTACCAGGTGCTGTGCGAGATGGATGCAGATGGCTCCCACGCGCCGGAACAACTCCACTTGCTGCTCGAAGAGGTAGACAAGGGTGCGAACCTAGTTATCGGCTCCCGCTATATTCCGGGCGGCGAGACCGTCAACTGGCCGGCTTCTCGCGAGTACCTTTCCCGCTTGGGTAATATCTACATCTCCGTGGCGCTGGGCGCTGGCCTGTCCGATATGACCGCCGGTTATCGTGCCTTCCGCCGCGAACTCCTCGATTCCATTGATTTCGACGAGCTATCCAAGGCGGGCTATATCTTCCAGGTGGATCTGGCTTTCCGCGCGGTTAAGGCCGGCTTCGATGTCCGCGAGGTTCCTATTACCTTCACCGAGCGCGAATACGGCGAGTCCAAGCTTGATGGCTCCTTCGTGAAAGATTCCCTGCTGGAGGTAACCAAGTGGGGCGTTGCCCACCGCACGGAGCAGCTGCAGGATTTCGGCGACGCCGTATCCAAGCTGGTCAATCGTGAGGTCAAGGATGGCTCCATTCACGATCTAGGCGTGCAGGCCCGCAAGGGCGCCGGCTGGGTCTCTGACTTCGCCGGGGAAATTGCTCACCTAGCAAAGCACCAGATTGCACAGTTGAAGAAGTAGCCCATGCTTCAACGCTAAAGGCCCGTACCGTTCCTTAGTAAACCTAAGGAGGTACGGGCCTTTGTCTGCCGCAGAACCTTATGAGTTCTTTTGCTGCTGTTCCTGCTGCTCCTTTAGCAGGCGGGCTGCGGAACGGCGGCGGGAGCGCAGGTGGTTAATGCGCTCTTCTAGGAGCTCGTCCAACTCCTCAATGGAGCGGCGCTCACGCAGCATATCCCAGTGGGTACGTGGCGGCTTAGCCGGCTTAGACTCAACGCCTTCACCTTCTACAAGGTGGCCTAGCTTGCCGTTTTTGCACATCCATTCCTCAGGGATTTCAGCATCATCCGCAAAAGGCACCTGATAAATCTCGCCGTCTTCGGTGCGGTATTTCACCATTTGGCGCGGTGCGAGGTCGTGGTCGCGGTCGGTTTCGTAGCTGACTGCGCCCATACGGCTGCCACGGAGTACGCGATCTGCCATGCAACATCATCCTTTTCAAAGAGATCCCTGATTGTGTGCGAAGCAAAACTTCGCCTAAGAGCTACTAATTATAACGAACACCCTCGCGTCTTTGTTCCCAGCCCGCCTAAAATGCACTAAAGTGTATCGGGTGATCCGTACAGCTAGTCGTGAACGCAACGTCGGTTCCTGCCAATGGTGTGGGAAGGACATTGATCAAGGCGGTAGAGGGCGGCCACGTAAATTCTGCAGCGCCTCGTGCAAACAGCGCGCGTATGAGCAAAGAAATAATGTTAGTGGCACGGGAATTCCCGCTAACGCCGTAATCCTTACTCCGGAAAAGGCAGAAAGTTTGCGCGACGGACTTTTTGAACTACGTTGTTCCGCAGAAGATATCAATACCGCCGCGGAGGAAGGCGCTAGTGCGCAGGAGCTTGCAGGTTTGTGCGAAGAGCTTGTTGCCCTGGCCCGACGCCTAGAAGGACTTCGATAGAAGATGAAAAAGCTTTTTTATAACCGCAAGCTCGTCATCACCATCTTTGTGGTGCTCATTGTATTGCTCACCGCCGTGGCCATTGGCCCTATGGTGTATTCGCTTCTCAAGGGCGCCGGTGTAAAAACAGAGCCTATTTCCGCCGATGGAGCTAAGGCCGCGTCTACGGAACTAGATGGATCCTGGCAGGTTGCCAAGGGGCGTGCTGATAATCATACCTCGGTTGGATTTACCTTCAATGAGATTCTACCTGCAGAAAAGACCACTACATCTGGTTCGACTACTGAGGTAACCGGTCAAGCAGAAATTTCTGATTCCACCCTCAAAACCGCGACGGTCACCGTGGATATGGATGAGTTGTCTACGGATAAAAAGGTCCGCGACCAAAACATGAAGTCCAAACTCTTTGAGACGCAACTCTTCCCGGAGTCTTCCTTTAAGCTCACCAAACCCGCTTCGCTTGCCGACGTCCCAGATGACGGCACCATTGGCACAGTAAAGCTCACCGGTGACTTGACCATCAAGGATGAGACACACGAGGTTTCCCAAGACTTTGACGTTCTCCGCGACGGGGATGACATCGTCATCGGCGGCACCGTTCCAGTTAATCGCCTTGATTATGGCGTAGAAACCCCGGAAATGTTGGCCGCAAAGGTCGAGGAAAAGGGCGAGGTCAATCTTCGCATTTCCTTCAAGAAGGACTAATAAGGACGAGCCTATGAACACCCGCCAAATGATCCCGTTTATGTGGCTGCGCCTTCTTATAGTCATCGGCTTTACCATTTTCGTAGCCGTTCAACACATGTGGGTCATCGTAGCGATTTCTGCCTGCTTGGCGCTTTTGACTATATGGCAGCTGTGGAGTGCTTACCGTAATCGTTAAATAAGACATCCAAAGCGAGCGGGTAGTTACCCCGAATATCGTCAATGTGACTTTATATGGTGGTGTGGTTGCATGCTCCAGTAGGGTGTATTTTTGCCGAAATCCACCCGTCTGACCACCCATCGGGAGCCACACGCCATAGATGGCTGGCGCCCGTGGCACGGAGGAGCTTAATAGTGCCCAATAGTTAAGGCGCCTGGTATCCAGGAGGCAGACTGCATACCGGCGGCCCTCAATAGGATTAGTCAGCCAGCTTGGCGGCCCATTAGTCAGCCAGCTTGGCGGCCCAGTGGCCACTGGAGTGTATCGCGGCAACTGCGCGACGTCGCAAAGCAGAGCTTCACAGCAGAAGGCGGAGCGAAAGGAATCGCCGCAATAAAAGGAACAAGCGGGGATCCTGATGAGAACGACCAGAAGGCTCGAGGTATGCCAAGGTATAAATGAGGAACTGCCCAACCATGGATAAATGTCCGATAATGTACATTATGTCATTTTATCTGGGTGCCATTTCCCCCTAGTGCGCAATCGCGCGCAATGAATTCTTCGCCGCATCTCCATTGCCCGCGATTTGTCCCCCGCTAGCATTCTGTGCCCCTTAAGGGTGCGTAAAATCGGCATTATGACGATTCAGCATGTAGTAGATAAGCCTTCCCGCGCAGCCCTCTTTCTAGTTCTCGAAATCAAGGACGGCTGCGAGCAAGCCACCCGCGACATGCTCACGGGGTTCGCTGGACTGTTTAAGTCCGTAAACTTCCGTTATAACGACGGCGAGCTTTATACCGTAGTCGGCATTGGCGCCTCCATGTGGCCTCGTTTGACCAGCGCACCTATGCCCGAACACCTCAAGGAATTTGCAGCTATTGACGCCGCACATAAGGCACCGGCAACACCGGGCGATATTCTCTTGCACTTCCGTGCCAATAATTATGACCTGTGCCACGAAATGGCTCGCCAGGTGCTCAATCAGCTGGGAGATGCTGCAACGGTCATCGATGAGACCCAGGGGTTTAAATACCTTGACCAGCGCGACCTGCTTGGCTTTGTAGACGGCACCGCCAACCCCCTCGCCGAGGAAGCTTTGGATACCGTGTTGCTTGACGACGCCGCCGATTACCCCCGTGGCTCCTATGTCACCGTACAAAAATATATCCACGACCTCGACAAGTGGAACGAGCTGAGCACCGAAGAGCAAGAAAAGGTCATTGGCCGCACCAAGGCCGACGATATCGAGCTCGATGATGATATTAAGCCTTCCAATTCTCACGTTGCTCTCAACGACCTTGAGGAAGATATCTACCGCGAGAATATGGTCTTTGGTTCTTTTGCTGCTGGCGAGATGGGTACTTACTTCATCGGCTATGCAAAGGATCCAGAAAACGTCATGGAACGTTTGCGCAATATGTTCATCGGCAAGCCGGAGGGGAACTACGACCGCATTCTAGACTTCTCCACCGCTCTTACTGGCACCAACTTCTTTGTGCCCAGCGCGGACCTGATGAAAAACTACGACGAGCTACCGCCCGCCTAGCGGCGTCCCCCACGGTTGCGGTGGGCCAATCCAAATTGCACCGCATCAATCATTCCGAGTGTCATTAAGGCCTCGCGGAGGGCAAATTGGAAGGTCCACAGGCGGCGGAATACTGGGTCGAACCCAGCCGCCGCGGCCTCCCGCAGGTGCCCATCAAAAAAGGATCGTTGCTGACGCAAAGATTCTAGGTAGTGCGTCCCCACGTGTGTTTCCGATACGATGCGCAGGTTCGAGTTCTTATCGACGAGCTGGTGCAGCTCCGCGGTAAGCGGATAGTCCAGTGCGGGCCACACATATGCCCGCAAGGCCTGAATCGAGGCCTTTCCGGCGTCGGTCATTGCTTCGGTCGCCACAAGGGACTGAATTCCTGCCCGGCCATTAGGGGTTAAGAACCGGTCGACTGCGCGAATATACTCTTTACGCTCCTGTGGGCTAAGCTGTTCTATCTTTTCCACGGTGACGATTGCGTCATAGTGTCCGCGCCATTGCTTGGGATTTGGGACAACCCCGGGAATGCGTTCCACATGGATGGAATCATCTGCCCCCTCGAGCACGAGCGCCTCACGCATGTGACTTATCTGCTCTACATCGCTGGTCAATACGTCTACCGTTGCGCGCCGCTTGGTGGCGCGCATGGCAGGCTGCATTCCAGCGGCTGGGTACACCAATAGGTGGGTTCCGGCGCCGGTGCGAGTGACGTCGAGAAGCCAATCAGCGGCGCGACGCTGGGCATCGCCCAAATCATCTCTGTCCACACTCGTGGGCTCGCTTAGCGTCGTGACATCCACGAAGTGGCTTTTCGGTTCCTTGCGGCCGGCCTTGGGGCTATAGCTTTCTACTGTCTCCCTGATGGTCGTCGGCACACCGCTAGAAAAGATGCCACCCACATGGCTTAAACCATCACCGGAATAGAGCCGGACCAAATCCATCGGCAACTCCCCTGGCTCCGAATTGCCGGTGTCTAGCATCTTGGCCTTGGGAAGATATCCCACCCCCAGCAACCGCCCAAGCACTTTTACCAGCTGGGAGGACGAGCTGACGGACCACTCTCCTGCCATAAAGCTTTCTGCGAACCCCAGCCATCCACTAGCGGCGATTCGTTCAAACAAGGCATCGTGTCCGACCTTGAGATCTGGTCCGCCCTCTACTTCCAAGTCGAGTTCCAATCCGGCGTCATCGCAAGCCTTGGCAAATTCAGCCTCTGCACGGCGAGCCTTTAAACCAGGCCAACGAGGTGAAGGGACTGTAGCCACATTGGGCCAGGAATCTGCATCGATGGAGCTCAAATGCTCGGGGCGGATAAAACTCATAATGCCAGGTGCGCTCCTTGGTGGGCGGAGGAAGTCACTATCGGCAATTACCTTAGTCAGCTTGGCACGCACCTCGGCTTAGGCGCTCCGCACAGGCGCATTGGTTCCTGCCGCGAAAATAATAACGATGCGCGGAAGTTTATCAGTCAATGAGTATGCACGTTCTGTTAGAAGTGTTTACACTGAATGGGTACAAAACATTAGCTTTCTTGAGGAAGGTCGCAATAAATCCATGACTGATACCGCTTATCGTCCCAATGGTGGCCGTCACCACGTTGTCGTGGTTGGCGCTGGCTTCGGTGGTCTCAACACCGTCCAGAAGCTAAAGAACGCCGATGTAGAAATCACTCTCATCGATAAGAAGAACCACCACCTGTTCCAGCCGATGCTGTACCAGGTAGCAACAGGCATGATTTCCGCCGGTGAGGTGGCCCCGTCCACCCGCCAGCTGCTGCGCGATCAGGATAATGTTCACTTCGTTAACGCCGAGGTTACCGATATCAACCTGGCTGACCAGACCGTTACTGCCGAGCAGGATGAGTTCTCCCGCACTTACGCATATGATTCCCTGGTGGTTGCAGCAGGCTCCGGTCAGTCCTATTTTGGCAACGACCATTTTGCCGAGTTCGCCCCAGGCATGAAGACCTTGGACGATGCCCTCGAGCTGCGCTCTCGCATCATCTCCGCGTTTGAGAAGGCTGAGCTTACCGATGACCCAGCGGAGCGCGAGCGCCTGCTTACCTTCATCATCGTTGGTGCTGGCCCAACCGGCGTCGAGCTGACCGGCCAGATTGCCGAACTAGCAAACCGCACCCTCAACGATGTCTACTCCAACTACGGGACCACCTCCGCCAAGATCTACTTGCTTGACGGCGCCCCACAGGTACTGCCTCCATTTGGCAAGCGCTTGGGCCGCAAGGCACAGCGCACTTTGGAAAAGGAAGGCGTACAGGTTCACCTCAACGCCATGGTGACCGATGTGACCGCGGATACCGTCACTTATAAGGACATGAAGACCGAGGAAGAGACCACCCTGACGGGTGCTACCAAGATCTGGTCCGCCGGTGTGGCCGCTTCCCCACTGGGCAAGATGGTGGCCGAGCAGGCTGGCGTCGAGGCAGACCGCGCTGGTCGTGTCTCCGTGAACGAGGACCTGACCGTGGGCGAGCACAATAACGTCTACATGGTTGGTGACATGATCTCGCTCAACCGCCTGCCTGGCCTAGCCCAGGTTGCTATCCAGGGTGGCGCGCACGTCGCTAAGCTCATTCAGGCAAAGGTGGACGAGGAGTCTACCGCCAATGAGAAGGAAGCCTTTGATTACTTTGACAAGGGCTCCATGGCAATCGTCAAGCGCTTCAACGCCGTCGTCAAGCTAGGCAAGACCGAGTTTGGTGGCTTCGCTGGCTGGGTAGCATGGCTGGGCCTGCACCTGACTTATGTGATTGGCCTGCGCAGTCGCCTGGCAGTGCTGGTGAACTGGGCAACCAATATTCTTTCCCGCGACCGCGGCAACCTAGAAATCACCACTCAGCAGCGCATTGCGCGCAACATCATTAACAAGAACGAGAAGTAATTACTCCTCGACCACATCGCTGCCCTCCTGCCTCAATGCAGGGCAAGGGCGGCGATTTTCTATTTTCCTGTCGTTACTCATTGATAGCGATAGCACCACCCCAACTGGGCACTGGAGCGTCGATTTTCGCACATAGTTTCCGTGACCTTTGTTAGGCTGAGGATCGCAACATGGGGTGCCGCACACGGTGCGGCTGAGAAATACCCATCGAACCTGCACTCAGTTAGAACTAGCGAAGGGATAGTTGTGGAATATAGTTTTCTCCGCGCGCACGATGCCGTGCGCGAGTCCACACCACTTATTCAATGTTTGACCAATAAGGTCGTTTCCAACGTCACCGCCAACGCCCTCTTGGCCGTTGGCGCCAGCCCGGCGATGGTTGATACTCCGGAGGAATCCCGCGAGTTTGCACAGGTAGCCGGTGGTGTTCTCATCAACTGTGGCACGCCTAGCTCCGAACAATACGGCGGCATGCGCGAGGCCATCGCGGGTGCGAATGCCGCACAGACCCCCTGGGTACTCGATCCGGTAGGCGCCGGTGGTCTCCCCCAACGCACCAAGTTCATGCACGAGGTGCTGCCCCTTGGTCCGAGGGCAATCCGCGGTAATGCTTCTGAAATAATTGCACTCGCGGGTACCGGACAGGGCGGCCGCGGTGTCGAATCTACTGATGAAGTGGAAGCCGCGTTAGATTCCGCACTAGCGCTTTCCCGGGACACTGGCGCTGTAGTAGCCATTTCCGGCCCCCGCGATCTTATCGTCCACGCCGGTGAAACCACGCGCGCTGCCTATCTGCATTCCGGTCATCCGATGCTCCAAAACGTCATTGGTACTGGCTGTTCACTCGGTGCTATCTGCGCAGCATATTTGGCGGCGTGGGAGGATCCTTTCGAAGCAATCATCGCGGCCCACGCACACGTGGGAGCGGCAGGCAGCGTGGCAGCTGAAAAGCACCACGCGCCTGGTTCCTTTGCCGTTGCTTGGCTGGACGCGCTCTACGATGTCCCGACGGCGGACATCGAGGGACTAATCAAGCTCACAGACGTCGAAGGGGTTTAGATGGCAATCGACTGGTCGCTTTACCTTGTCACCGATCCAGATCTGGCAGGCGGGCGAGAAAACGTGGTTCGCATCGTGAAGGAAGCTGTACGCGGTGGGGTTAGCGTCGTCCAGCTGCGGGATAAGGAAGCTAGTGATGAGCAGATTGAACACACCGCCCGGGAACTGCTGGCCGTACTCGGCGATGTACCGCTTTTTATCAATGACCGCGTGGAGGTAGCAGCAAAGCTTGGCTGCCATCTACACATTGGTCAAGATGACATGGCCTTCCGGGAAGCCCGAAGGATGCTGTCCGATGAGCAACTTATCGGCTTGTCCATTGGCAATCACGCCGAACTTGCTGCTATTTCGGATGATACCCGCCCGGATGTCATCGGTATTGGCCCTGTGTATTCGACGAACACGAAGAAGAACGCCCCGGCGGGGATGGGGCCAGATGCAGCAGCGGCCCTCGCCCGCGCCGCACGGGAACGCGGCATAGATTCCGTCGCCATCGGCGGCATTAAAGACCATAACGCGCACGAGCTGGCGGGAAGCGACTTTGCCGGCATTTGCGTAGTCAGCGACATCATGGCGGCCAAGGATCCTGCAGCAGCAGCCGCCCGACTAAAGGAGGCTTTCCATGGCTAAGGGAATCTATCCCCGCGTTCTGTCCATCGCTGGTACTGATCCCACGGGCGGAGCGGGCATCCAGGCTGACCTAAAGTCCATTGCCGCTGCGGGCGGGTATGGCATGAACGTGGTGACAGCCTTGGTAGCCCAAAACACCCAGGGTGTCCGCAGCGTACATGTCCCACCAGTGGACTTTCTACAAGAACAGCTAGATGCGGTCATTGACGATGTGGAAATAGACGCGGTAAAGATTGGCATGCTTGCTGACGCCGCCATCACCGCCAAGGTCGCAGATTTCCTACGTCGCCTGCCGGACGATGTTCCCGTGGTCTTGGATCCGGTCATGGTGGCTACCAGCGGAGATAGGCTGCTGGAGCAGGAAGCCGAACAAGCCGTGCGAGATCTGTGTTCCCAGGTGGATATCATCACCCCAAACTTGAAGGAATTGGCTGTTCTCACCAACACCGAGGAGGCAGGCGACCTCGAGCAGGCCATCGCCACCGCTAAACTGTGGGCGAAGGAAGCTTCTACTGCAGTTGTGGTCAAGGGCGGTCACCTCGATTCCGATATCGCAGACAATGCGGTAGTGAATCCGGATGGGTCCGTTCACCGCGTCTCCTCGAGCCGGGTGGACACGAAGAATACGCACGGCACAGGTTGCTCCCTCTCCTCTGCTCTGGCTACCCGGCTTGGAGCCGGCGATAGCCACACCGCAGCGCTCACGTGGTCCACCCACTGGCTGCACGAAGCCATTGTTCACGCGGATGCGCTCCAGGTGGGCAAAGGGCACGGTCCCGTGGACCACCTGCACCGCTCGCAGCGCCTCATGCGGGCGGCCTCTACCCTGCCGCAGCCCTACCTGTCCGGCAGCTTGAAGGAACCAGAAAACGTCGAGCAGCCCCGCGTTCCTGCGGCCGGACCACACACGCAACGTCTGTGGAACTTGGCGGGAAATCACTGGGAGGCTATCAAGGCTCTGCCCTTTATTCGGGCATTGGGAACAGGCGCTTTGGATAAAGAAGCCTTTGGGTTCTATCTCGACCAAGATGCCCAGTACCTCAACGCCTACTCCAAGGCCTTGGCGCGCCTAGCCAGCCTAGCCCCTGCAGCGGCACAGCAACTGCACTGGGCCGAAGGAGCGCATGATTGCTTGGCGGTTGAGGCCGAGCTGCACCGCGGCTGGCTGCAAGAGGGCATCACTACCGCAGCTTCTAGGGTTACTAGCGCCTATACGGACTTCCTTATCCGTTCAACTCATACGGATGACTACGTGGTAGGCGCTGCGGCGGTATTGCCCTGCTACTGGCTTTATGCAGAGGTAGGCCTACACCTCGCAGATTTCGATTCCCCAGAACATCCCTATCACTCCTGGCTATCCATGTACGGCGGTGAAGACTTCCTCAACGGAGTCCGCGCCAGCCTCGACATTGTCGAGCAGGCTCTCAGCGGAGCGGATGAGCGCACTCGTACACGGGCCGAGCGCGCCTACATCACAGCGAGCCACCATGAGGTAGATTTCTTCGACCAAGCCGATAGGCGCTTTTAGGCCAGAAGGTCCGACCCCGGACGCGAAAGGACGGCGACGAGGAAGGTGGAATGCTCCGAGAATAGCTTCATGTCCCACGAGGAGAAGGTGAAGTCGACTCGGTAGCCCACCTTCTGCGCCATATCAAGAAAGTCGGAGAACTCCCAGCCCCGGCCCTCGCCGAAGCCGGTGACCAGGCGACCACCTGGTTTGAGAGAATTAAAGATATTGCGCAAAGCGGGCTCGCGGCCTTCTTTTGCTAGAAAGCCCATCACATTGCCGGCAGACACGGCGATATCAAAGGGGCCTTCCGGCACCTCTTCCTCGCACAGGTCTCCAACGAACCAGTGGCCGTCCGGAAAGTCGTGCTCTGCGTGCTCAATAAGAATGGGATCTACATCGACTCCCACGACGCTGTGCCCGCGGCGAAGCAATTCGCCACCGACTCGGCCAGTGCCGCAGCCTGCGTCGAGGATGGTGGAGTTGCGCTCGACCATGGCATCAATAAGCCGGGCCTCGCCATTGATGTCCTTGCCTTGTGCGGCAAGCAGCTTCCATTTGCGGGCAAAATTATGGGAGTGCTCGGGATTAGCTTCGGTTACTTCTTTCCACGTAGGCATAGATTCGATTATATTACCCGCCTTCGGTGTAAGATTTAGCCGCTGCATAAAATCGCCGTCGAATTTTTGCGAACTTGTCCGCACTACCGCGCAAAGGAGGCTGAAACGATGCCATCCGTACCTTCACCCTTTAGGGGCCGCAAGAAACCCGAGCCTCCAAGTAAGCCCACCTCCCTGCCGGTACCGCCGGAACGCGCGATTGAACACTGCCGCGTCTTTGTGGATGGCGAGGCGCTTCCCGGGGAGTATTCCACCAGCTCCGCGCTGGAAGCCATAGAGGAATACGGCCGCGGTTTTATTTGGGTGGGCCTCCATGAGCCCTACGAGTCCCAAATGACCAAAGTGGCCTCACAGTTTGGCATCCACGAACTCATCGTGGAAGACGCAGTTATGGCTCACCAGCGTCCCAAACTCGAACGCTACGATGACCAGCTCTTCGTCGTCGCCCGCTCCGTGAACTATCGCGACCACGATGAAGTAACGGATAAGCGCCAGATCATTTCCACCGGTGAGATCCAGATGATCATGGGCTCCAACTTCATCATTACCGTGCGCCACGGGGCAAAGCTTCCCAACTTGGCCTACACGGTGGAAGATGAGCAGGATCTGGTGGAGCTTGGCCCGGTGGCTATGGCCTGGAAGATCCTGGATATGATGGTGGACCGTTACTCGGAGATCTCTCGTCTCATCAGCATTGAGGTCGATGAGCTGGAAGAAGAAATCTTTACCCCTAACCTCAAGTTTGATGTAGACCGAATTTACATGTTCAAGCGCGAGGTGCTGGAGATGAAGCATGCCATCGACCCACTGTCGGTGGCGCTTAAATCCATGGTTTCTGATCACAAGGATCTGATTTCTAAGCAATTGCGCTCGTATCTGCGCGACGTCAACGACCACGAGCTCGTAGTCAAGGACCAGGTCTCCAGCTTCGATGAGCGCCTTACCTCGCTTATCGATGCCTCGGTGGCCAAGGTAACCATGCAACAAAACTCAGATATGCGCACCATTTCCGCAGTCGTTGGCATGTGGGCCGCACCCACCCTGGTGGCAGGTATCTACGGTATGAACTTCGACATCATGCCGGAGCTGCATTGGGCTTTGGGCTACCCCATGGCGATTGTCATCATGGTCTTGGTCGTTCTCGGGCTCTGGGCCTGGTTCCGAAAGAACCACTGGCTCTAATCCCTCCGGTACGCTCGTGCACTATGAGTGATATCACTGTTTACGGCGCTACCGGGCTGGTCGGCCAATTGGTGGCGCGCTACCTTGCCTCGATTAACGCGCCCTCTGTGACTCTGGCCGGCCGGAACCGACCGGTGCTAGCCGCGCTGCGCGATGAACTCAATCAGCACTGGGACATCGCCATCGCCGCCGCCGATGATGCCGACGATGTGGAGCACATGGTGGAACATACCAAGGTACTAATCACCGTGGTCGGACCCTACAGCCTTTATGGGGATAACGTCGTTGCCGCCTGCGCGCGCCATGGCGTAGATTATGTTGACCTGTGCGGTGAGGTTCCCTTTATTCGCCGCAGCATCGATTCCCACCATGCCGTGGCCGAATCTACAGGTGCGCGCATCGTTCATTCCTGCGGCTTCGATTCCGTGCCTTCAGATATCGGGATGCTCAACCTTTATAAGGCCGCAGCAAAGCCTTTTGCGCGGGTTGAAATGGTCGTAGACAAGCTGAAAGGCGGGATCTCGCCGGGCACCATCGAATCTTCCCTGCAGGTCTCGCTCGCTGCGCACGCCGATAAGGGAGTTGCCCGCAACCTGCATAATCCTTATTCCCTCGATCCAGATCCGAAGGCTGGTCCACGCTTGGAAGGACTCCAACGGGACTTTGAGGTCAAAGAGTTGGATGGCGTTGGCTGGGTGGGTCCATTTTTCATGTCCATGTTCAATACCCGCGTGGTGCGCCGCTCCAACGCTCTGCTTGGGCGGGCGTGGGGCAAGCGCTTGTTTTATAAGGAAGCATGGTTTGCGGGGGCCGGACTAGTCGGTCGCGCACGTGCCTATGGATTGGCACTCACTACCAAGCTGCTGTTTGATGGCACCCAATCACGCTTGCGCCCGGTGGTGGAAAAGGTCCTGCCCACGCCTGGGCTTGAGGGCGCGCATTTCCAAGTCAGCCACCACGGCGTGACTGAGGACGGCGAGCGCTGGCTTGCAACCGTCTCAGCGCAGGGGGACCCCGGCTACGAGGTTACCGCCATGATGCTGAGCCAGGCTGCACTCTGCCTACTCGAATCGCGCGCCGACTCTGACCGCATAGGAGGCGTACTTACCCCGGCCACCGGACTAGCTGAGCCGTATTTGGAACGGCTATCCTCCCAAGGGATGTCCTTTACTGCCGAGCGGGTGAGCTAACGCAAAATCATGGTGCGCAAAGTGGTGCGGGCAATGAGCTCCCCGCCCTGGCGCATCTCAACGCTCCACAGGTGGGTGCGCCCACCAAGCTGCACTGGTGTGGCCACAGCCTCCAGTTCCCCCTGTCCCGTAGAGCGGATAAAGTCGCTGGAATTATTCACTCCTACTGCGGGGGCGTCGGCAGCCACCACGCTCGCGATGGAGGCCACGGTTTCTGCAATGGAACAGTACAGCCCGCCATTGGCCACTCCCCAGGGCTGATGATGTTCGGGCTTAACCTGCAGTTTCGCGCGCGCCTCGCGCGGGCCTATATGGGTAAATTGCAGCCCTATCAATTCCGCAAGGCCGCCATTGAGGGCATTAAGTGACGCCAGTTCTTCTGCAGTGAGTACCCGCGTATGAGCGAGGTGAAGCAAGTCATTGAGTTTCTGCGTATCCGACATAGTCCACCAGCCTAGCCATTGATGACAGCACCGCATCCCAGTGACGTAGGATAGGCAGCATGACTGATAAGAATGAACTTGCTCAAATTGGCGTCGTGGGATTGGCGGTCATGGGATCTAATTTGGCCCGTAACTTTGCCCGCAACGGCAATACCGTAGCGGTCTACAACCGCAGCCCTGAAAAGACCCATGCGCTCATTGAGGCTCACGGTGAGGAAGGCAATTTCGTGCCTTCGGAGACCATCGAGGACTTCGTGGCTTCTTTGGAGCGCCCACGCAAGGCAATCATCATGGTTAAGGCTGGCAAGGCCACCGATGCGGTCATCGATCAGCTGGCTGAGGCCATGGATGAGGGCGATGTCATTATTGATGGCGGTAACGCGCTGTTCACGGACACCATTCGCCGCGAGAAGGACGTAGCCGCCCGCGGCAAGCACTTTGTGGGTGCTGGCATCTCTGGCGGCGAGGAGGGTGCGCTCAACGGCCCGGCCATCATGCCTGGTGGACCGAAGGAATCCTGGGAGACTCTTGGCCCGATTCTTGAGTCCATCGCCGCCAATGTTGATGGCACTCCATGCGTTACCCACATTGGTCCAGATGGCGCCGGCCACTTTGTAAAGATGGTCCACAATGGTATCGAATACGCCGATATGCAGGTCATCGGCGAGGCTTATCAGCTGCTGCGCTACGGCGCAGGCATGGAGCCGGCCGAGATCGCAGAGGTATTCCGCGAATGGAACTCGGGCGACCTTGACTCCTATCTCATTGAAATTACCGCTGAGGTTTTGGCCCAAAAGGATCCGGAGACTGGTGCCCCGCTTGTCGACGTCATCATGGACGCCGCCGGCCAAAAGGGCACCGGCCGCTGGACTGCCATCAACGGCTTGGAGCTCGGTGTTCCCATTACCGGCATCGCTGAATCGGTCTTCGCCCGCGCGCTTTCCTCCTCCACCGCTCAGCGCAGCGCTGCCCAAGAAGGCCAGCTGCCTGCCGGCACTATCAAGGAGCTGGACGTGGACAAATCCGAGTTTATTGAAGACGTGCGCCGCGCCCTTTATGCAGCCAAGCTCATTGCTTACTCCCAAGGCTTCGATGAGATCAAGGCTGGATCCGAGGAATTCGGATGGGATGTGGACCCTCGCGACCTAGCTACTATCTGGCGTGGCGGCTGCATCATCCGGGCCAAGTTCCTGGATCGCATCCGCGCAGCCTACGACAATAATGCAGACCTTCCTGCCCTCATCCTCGATCCTTACTTCAAGGGTGAGCTGGAAGACCTCATCGATCCGTGGCGCCGAGTAGTCGTTGCTGCCACTCAGCTGGGCCTACCGGCCCCAGTCTTTGCCTCTTCCCTCTCCTATTATGACAGCCTGCGCGCCGAGCGCCTTCCCGCCGCCCTGATTCAAGGCCAGCGCGATTTCTTCGGCGCGCACACCTTCAAGCGCACCGATAAGCCAGGTACCTTCCACATCGAGTGGTCTGGAGACCGCAGCTTGACCCAAACCGACTAGATTCGTATTGCTTTGATGGGGCCCTTCGGGGCCCTTTCCCATATTTAGCAGGCGCTTCCACACGAATGCGGCGATCCGCCTTACTGCCGATAGTATGGGTAAACAATGACTACCTTTGCCGATCTCGGCTTACCCCAGCGCCTAGTGCACGTATTGCGTGACCAAGGCATCACCGAACCATTTCCCATCCAAAGCGCCGCGATTCCCGACGTCCTCGCGGGCAAAGATGTACTCGGCCGCGGCCCTACCGGTTCCGGAAAGACCTTTACCTTCGGTTTACCCATGCTCGCGCGCCTTGCCGGAACGGGTGCTTCCAAGCCCGCTCATCCCCGTGCGCTCATTCTTGCGCCAACTCGGGAGTTGGCCACCCAGATTTACCAGCGTCTTGATGAACCTGCGGCAACGCTTGGCTTGAGAGTTCTCGCCGTGGTGGGTGGAGTAAATATCAATCACCATATCCGCTCGCTGGCACGTCCCGTCGATGTTCTCGTCGCCACCCCTGGCCGCGCCCAGGATCTCATAAACCAGGGAAAGCTGCATTTGGATGCGGTCCGCATCACCACCCTTGATGAGGCCGACCAAATGGCCGATATGGGCTTTTTACCCCAGGTACGCAAACTCTTGCGGTTGACCCCAGCAACAGGTCAGCGACTGCTGTTTTCGGCGACCCTCGACGGGGACGTCAATAAGCTGGTGGAGCAATTCCTCCACGATCCTATTGTCCACTCCACCGCTCCGGTTCAAGCTGCTGTGGACTCCATGTCCCATCATCTCTTTTTCGTCGGTGACCGTCCGGCGCGGAATGAAGTAGCCTTGCGAATTGCTGCTCGCCAGGGCAAAACCATCATGTTCATGCGTACGAAACACGGGGTGGATAGGCAAGTCAAAAAGCTGCGCCGTGCTGGCATCAATGCTTATCCGCTACATGGAGATAAGGGGCAAGGCGCGCGCACCCGCGCCATCGAGGGCTTTAGCGATGGCAGCGTACCCGTGCTGGTTGCCACCGATATTGCCGCGCGCGGTATCGATGTTGCGGATGTTTCCCTCGTCGTTCATATCGATCCACCCGCAGAACACAAGGCATATCTCCATCGCGCTGGGCGCACGGCACGTGGCGGCGCGGCGGGGACCGTCGTTACTTTGGTCATGGATGAACAACGCGAGGAAGTATCCGCGCTTATTAGCAAAGCAGGGGTCACAGCTACTGAGCACGATATTTCTAGCCGCGATAATCCCGCAGGTGCACCTGTGCTCAAGGAGGTAACGGGTGCTCGCAAACCGAATGGTCCCGCCCTTCCCCCGCCTGGGCAGGCCACGCCCCAGAACCAAGCGAAGCCCGCAAAGAAGAGATCCCCATCTCAACGCCGCCGCCCAGGTAGTAGAAACACCCGCCGCCGCGGCCGCTAAGACAAGGAGGAATGCCCTCGTGCACACTTTGAGCCCGGATGATTGGCAAGCTCAGCTGCAACAACACGAAAAGCAAGCCACCGACCGCTTAGAGCGTTTCCGCCACCCTGGCAGCTACCACCCTGTATTCGATTTTCTCTTTGAGTACTACCCCGTCCGGCCTTCCCACTTGAAGCGTTGGCACCCGGGTGTAGGAATAGCGCTAGAAGGCACTCCCCCACACACCGAATGGCGCGACTACCACGCCACCCCAGACGGCGTAACCGTCGATGTGGCTGGCTTTCTACAACGCCGCGGTAGCTCGGTTCGTTATATCTCGAATCTTCTTCGCCACTCTGCAAGCAACCCCGCCCACTTTGACTGCTTTGGCCTGCACGAATGGGCGATGGTTTACCACACAGACACCCCGCGCCATTCGCTTCCTTTGCGCCTAGGTGCAGAAGGCACAAACCGAGTTGTGGATGAACACTCAATTAAGTGTTCCCACTACGATGCCTTCCGTTTCTTTACTCCACCAGCTCGTCCGCTTAACCTCACCGTGCTGCACCGCGAAGACCAGCCCGCAAATGACCAAGCGGGCTGCGTACACGTCACGATGGATCTTTATAAATGGGCGTGGAAGCTGGGCCCTCTGGTTCCTGGCAAGCTATTCCTTGAGTGCCTGGATCTGGCGATTAAAGCACGCATCCTAGACATGGAGGCCTCTCCTTATGACTGCCGTGACTGGGGTCTCGGAGTAGTGCCCATCGAAACCCCTGAAGGCAAAGCCGAATATGTCTCTCGGCAGCGTTCCCTGGCGCAGAAGGCCGAACCGCTGCGAGCCAGGCTTGTCGCTGTGATAGATCAGTCACTCGCCCCGCTACAATAAGCCACTAACAACGGCAGTTTGCTTGGGAGGAACACACCACATGGCACGGCATTCAAATGGGAAAAATACCTTCGCAGTAGCGGGATGGGTTATTGCAGTGACTGTCATCGCGCTTCTGGCCATCATCGCCTTGGTGGCCTTCCTCTTGCGAGGTATGGACAACGCCGATGAGAATGATGCCGCTGCTCCCGCAGCTGTTGAAAGCAGCAGCGAGGCTACAACGGAGATGACCACGAAAGCGACCTCCAGTGTCCCCACTTCCGGCGCGCCTACCAGTTCTTCCTCCCCACTGAGCTCCGCCCCAGCTCCTAGTACCGCAGCACAACCCAAGCCCGATCTAACGATGGCTGCAAATACCCTACTTCTTTTGGATACTTCCTCCTCAATGGCTCCCATCTACGGTCCTGTCTCCCAGGCCTTGGGCACCACCGCGTCTGACCTAGCTGCTGACGGCGGGGCTGTGTCCTTGTGGAATTATTCTTCACCTATCTCTGAGACGGCAACGGTTGGCTACCGCCAGAACTTGGGCTTTGGTGATGGCAATGCCGTATCCGGCACGCTCGGCGGCTTTGGTACTGGCGGTGTTCCACAAACGCGCAGCGCTGTTGTAGCGGCTGTAGCTAACGCTGCCGACCAAGCTGCAGGTAGCGGCGACAAGGCGCGGGTGCTCGTGGTGACTACAGGTACCGAGCAAGACATGGATGATGCTCAATTTACGGCTGCACTTAAGGACGCTGCTTCGAAGGACGTTTCCCTCAGTGTCGTGCACGTAGGTGAAGGAAACGTGGATGCGGCGCTAAAGTCCGCAGCCGATAGCTTCACCACCGTTGACTCAGCGGACGGAGCCAAGCTTACTGGCGCTATTTCTAAGGCCGCAGGCGTTTAATACCCAACTGCCATTTCCCTCGGCACCGGACAATTATGTTCGGTGCCTTTACTTCTATCTCCATAAAGGTACCGACAGCTAGGTACAGGTGGCACTTCAATAATCGAGCCCGTGTTAAAAGCCGGATCGAAGCGCCTTGGGCTAGGGCCCGGCGACGCGCAGAGATACAAGGTTCCGAGGGGTCACTTAACGTAGGCTGCTTGTTGTTTAGAGATCAAAAATCCACCCTATTTCCCCGTGAGCCGGGAAATAGGGTGGATTCTTATGTTCGAAGCCTAGGAGCTCTTGCGCTTGCGACGGGCAGCAAGCTCGTCGAGCCCGACGACGTTGTCCTCGGCGAAGTCTTCGATGCGTTCCGAAGGGAAAGAAGAAATGGTGCCGGACAGTTCCTTCAAAATACCAGGAACTGCAATACCAAAGACGCCCTGGCCACCGGCAAGCAAGTCAATTACCTCATCGTTAGAACGACACTCATACACGGTGGTGCCATCTGATACGAGAGTGAGCTCTGCCAAATCATTGACACCACGATCCCGCAGAGACTCAACGGCCAAACGGATATTTTGCAGGGAAATGCCGGTATCTAGCAGGCGCTTAACAATCTTGAGTACCAATACATCCTTGAAGGAATACAGGCGCTGGGAACCAGAACCACGTGCCGTTCGAATGGACGGATTGACCAAGTTGGTGCGTGCCCAATAGTCAAGCTGGCGATAAGTAATGCCGGCAACCTGGCAGGCAATAGGCACGCGGTAGCCCACTTCCTCATCAGGTCCGACATCAAAAAGTGATTCCTGTACGTAGGTGGATTCGGACTGGGAGTCCTCGATAATGCTCACGTAATTACTCCAATGGGGTTTGTTGGAAGTTCTAAAGATCAATTAAAAGCCAAGCGCATGCACCCGTCAAGCGCTGCCTGCTCAACTTTCAAGTACAACTTTAGACTTCTAAAACCACATTGTCACCATTAGTCACACGCGTGTCATTAACTTTTTTCTTCATCATCCCCCGAAAGGAAATCCTTTTCTTCCATTCCCAAAGATCTCATCATGGCCTCGAAATCCGCATCTGCCTGCGCATTCCCTGATGCCGATGTGGAAGACTCCGCGTTTTCGCTGCCATTTTCCGAATCATCTTGAGAAGGGGTAGAAATCTCCAAGTCGAAGTATTCTTTCAGATCCGCATCACTGGCATAAACGGATACCTGCGCGAGGAGCTCCGCCTCGGCGGAAATGGGGACGTTGAAAAATTCAGATACAGCTAGCGCATCGCTAACCCGAGCATCATAAGCCTCGCCGTTCGCAGCCTTAATGTCTACCATGAACGTTCCCTGGTGGTAGTTGGCAACGTCAATGGATTCCACCCCACCGGTTGCTTCAAGGATTTCGCAGATCAGGTCGTGTGAGTTGGGGCGGTTTGGCTGGTGTCCGTCCAAAGCTGCGGCCAATTGCATGCCTTCAATGGGAGAAATCCACACGGGGATCAAGCGGTTTTCCTCTGGCCAGCGCAACAATGCGCAGACATCATCTTCAGGACCGACTTGGTGGATTCCGTGGAACTCTAGGGTTACATCACTCATGACTACCACTCTCCCACAAAGACGGGAACGGTGGCGTATTAAGCCTGGTATTCGTCACGCAGGTCTGATTTCACCAGTGTCGCATGCAAAGAGACCACGAGCGCGGTCATCTGCTGGGAGATTTCTTCCGCCTTCTGGTGTGCAGTATCAGAGTTTGAGTGTGCCACTGGAGCCGCGGCCTGGGAAATCAGGTCAGCCTGCCGGCGCGCGTTATTGCGCAGGGACTTAAGTTCACGGGCACCGAAACCAAAAGCCTTGAGGGCCACGGCGGCTGAGACAATAGCCACGTCATCGGTATTGAAAAACCCAGCAGCATCTGGGCGAATGAGGCCGTACTTCACTAAGGATGCGACGTCATCTTCACTGGACCCCGCCTGCGTGGCTACCTCTACATCAGTCAAGCGCGTGACGACAGGGGCCTTAAACTGCTGTGGGGACAAGAGGGTTTCGGCATGGCCCGCAGAAACAATGGCGGTGACCTGACCGGAATCCATAGCCTCTAGCTGCTCACGGATAACCTTTAGCGGCGTATAGTTATCGCGCTGAGTAGTAAGAATATAACGCAGCCGGTCCACATCTTCTTGGGTGAAGCGGCGATAGCCGGAGGCGGTGCGCTGCGGACTAATGAGGCCCTCAGATTCAAGGAAGCGAATCTTGGACACCGTGACGTCTGGGAATTGCTGATTCAGCGTCTCCAAAACCACGCCAATGGACATGGTCTTAGCCTTTTTAGCTTTAGGGCTGGTACGGCGTACTGCTGCTGCCGAAGAATCTGCTGCGCTCACTGTGTCTATCTCTTAGGGGTCCTGAAAAGTTCTTATCGTGCCATACGTAGACTACACCGCCCTTCCTAGAAAGGAAGCGCGGCTGGTCTACGAAAGAATTAGCTCTGGTTAGCGATGAAAACCAGACGGAACTTGCCAATCTGGATTTCGTCTCCTACCTCGAGCACCTGGGAGTTGCGTGGCTCGCGGTTCACGTAGGTTCCGTTGAGGGATCCAACGTCAACTACCTCAAACTTGTCATCATCATTCTTGCGGAATTCCGCGTGGCGGCGGGATACCGTAACGTCATCGAGGAAGATGTCCGCCTCGGGATGGCGGCCAGCGGTGGTAGTCGCCTGGTCCAACAAGAAGCGGGCACCCGCATTCGGGCCGCGCTTGACCACCAAGAGTGCCTGGCCCTCTGCCAGGTTATCGGTACCGGCAACGGCAGTCTCGTTGCCATTCGCGCCGTTTTCCATCTCCTTGAGCAGGTCTGCGCGGAATACAGATGTGGTCTCTACCTGTGGTTCCGGGGTTCCGGTGTTCTCGCTCATTGTTACCTCCGGGGATTAGTTACGAGTTACTTATGACAATACTAGCGACTTATTTGGGTCCGCGACCCTTTGGTGGAGATTTATTTCACCGGAAAATGTTTCCGATGCCGCTCAGCACGGAATTTCCCTTGCCCGCAAGGGGGTTATCGGAAACCATGTAGGTCCACGTAGCACTCGGGCGGGCTAGTCCGGCGTCATCAAGGTGCGCCCCGTCGGCGTCGATAAGCACGGTGCGGAAGGTTTCCACAGACTTTTCGACGGCCCGCTGAGCCAAGTCTTTAAACTCCCTTACCGCAATGCGGTGGTACTCATCGATCGGCGTCTCGCGGGCGATAGCGCGCAAGTGAATGGACTCACGAACATCGTCCATGAGCTCCAGATGGTCGGCCCATGCTAGGTCCAAGTGATAAAGCATGATTTCGCGTGCAGCCTTGATGCGAGCTTCTTCAGGAACCTCCGCCAGCTCTGCTGCGCGCTCTGGGGCGCGTTGGGAAAGCTCCTGCCAGGCTTGATCGCTATCCAAAAGCTTGGCTCGGCGTTCATCGATGATGATGCGTTGATCAGCTAAAAGCTGATTGTACTTCCACGTCTGGGCATGGATCTCGAGCAATTGCCCCTCGGTCACGCGCTGGCAGTGCGCTACAAAATCACTGACCCGTTTGGACTCGATACGTCCGTCCTCCGCCGGTTGGGCGCGGACAGTTTCGCCGTCGCCACCTTGCTGAACTACGTCATCTTCCAAGGAGACAAAGAAGAGGGAAAGCCCCGGATCTCCTTGCCGGCCCGCACGGCCGCGGAGCTGGTTGTCCAAGCGGGCGGTGCGGTGCCGCGAGGTACCGATGACCGCAAGGCCGCCAAGCTCCGCTACTGCGTCATGGTCGGCCTCACTAGCGCCGCCCAACTTGATATCAGTACCACGACCGGCCATCTGGGTAGAAACGGTAACGCGCCCGATATCTCCGGCCTCGGCGACTATCCGCGCCTCTTGCTCATCATTTTTGGCGTTGAGGACATTAACCTCAATGCCCCGCTTGCCCAGTGCATCTGCCAGATCCTCCGATTCGGCGACATCCTGCGTGCCCACCAGGATGGGTTGTCCCGTGGCGTGGATGGCTGCGATTTCTTCCACGATAGCGGCAGATTTATCCTCGACCGTCGCAAAGATACGGTCTTGTTCATCAAACCGCTGCAGCGGCTTATTGCGGTCAATAACAGAGACGTGCAGACCGTAGAACTGGCGCAGCTGATCGGTTGCCTCCACCGCGGTGCCCGTCATTCCGCACACTAGTGGGTAGCGCCGCATAAGTTCTTGCAGGGTGATGGTATCGAGGATGCGCCCGCCTTCAGAGACTTCCAGGCCTTCCTTGGCCTCTACCGCCGCTTGCAGGCCATCGGGCCAGCGCTGCAGGTCGGCAACGCGGCCCCGCGAGGCATCGATAAGCTGCAGCTTGCCGTCAACCACAATGTAGTGAATGTCTCGGATAAGCAGCGCTTTGGCATGCAGGGCAAGGTTAACCTTCACCAAAATGGTGCCGATATTCTCCTCGGAATAGAGCGAATCAATGCCCAATTCTTGCTCCACACGGCGTGCACCGTCTTCGGTCAATTGAACGGTGCGGCCGTCCTCAGAGATGATGTAGTCCAGCTTTTCGCGCAGGCGGGAAACCACATTGGTGATATGTCCGGTGGGTGCTTCGCCCGGCCGGTTTCCGGCAAGTACCAGCGGTACAAGGGCCTCATCTACCAAGACGGAGTCGGCTTCGTCCACCAAGGCAACATCCCCGGCGGCCTGCACGGTGTGGGAACGGTCAGTGATCTGGTTATCGCGCAGCAGGTCGAAGCCTAGCTCGTTCACGGGCGCATAGATAATATCCTGTGCGTAGGCAACGCGGCGTTCCTCCGGAGTCATGCCCTCTGTTACCGACGCAACGCTCAGGCCAAAGAACTCCACTACGGGGCGCATCCATTCGGCGTCGCGAGCAGCAAGATAGTTATTGACGGTAACTACATGGACGCGCTTTCCGGTCAGCGCAAAGCCGGTGGCAGCCATGGCACCCACCAGGGTCTTGCCTTCACCGGTGGCCATCTGGATGACGTCTCCGGTGAGTAGGCGCAGGACCGCTTGTGATTGCACGTTAAAGGGGTTCATGCCCAGAGTGCGTTCGCAGGCCACTGCCAGGGCCGCGAGGAACTGTGCCTTGTCCACTATCTCACCGGACTGAACGGCATCGCGCGCGGCCTGGGCCACAGCTGCGTCATCGTGCTGGCTCAATGTCCGGGCAGCTTCGTCTGCCGAACCCACGATGGCCTTGGATTTCTTATTATTACGCTCGCTTTGCGAGCCCATTGCCTTCCAGAACCAATCAAACGCGCCCATGACTCATCCTCCTTAAATGGATTGCTCCTATCGACTGTAGTCAACCTCGTATGGCTTGCGGGAAAGAGGCCCGTTATTCTAGTTCTCATGCAATCCGTCAATGTAAAGCTGCCTTCGAGCCGGGGTACTGAGATGGCTGGAACCATCGACTTCCCGGATTCTCCCCCGATCGCCTACGCCATCTTTGCCCATTGCTTCGCCGGCTCCCGCCATACTCCTGGTGCCGCCCGCACCGCGAAGCAGCTCACCGAGTTCGGCATCGCCACGCTGCGCTTTGATTTTCCCGGCCTGGGCCAGTCCGCCGGTGAATTCGGCGATACTACCTTTAGCCAAAACGTCGATGATATTCACGCCGCTGCCGCGTGGCTGACGGAACACTATTCTGCACCCCAATTGCTGATGGGCCACTCGCTGGGCGGAGCCGCCGCTTTGAAGGCAGCTACGACCATGAAGTCCCTCAAAGCGGTAGCTACCCTCGGCGCCCCGTTTGATCCAGCCCACTCCGTGCTTCACTACGCGGATAAGATTGGCGAGGTCGACGCCAATGGTGAAGTAGAAGTCGTCCTCGGCGGCCGCGGGCTCATCATCTCCCGCAAGTTCTTGGAGGACTTGGCAGATACCAATCCCGAGGAATATCTGCCTAAGCTACGCAAGCCCTTGATGGTGTTGCACTCTCCCATCGACCAAACCGTGGGTATCGATAATGCGCAGAATATCTTCCTCCTCACGCGCTACCCCAAGTCCTTGGTCTCCCTCGACAAGGCCGACCACCTGCTCACCAAGCAAGGTACGGCCGCGCGTGCAGCGGATCTCATTGGGGCGTGGGCCGAGCAGTTTATCGTTGCCGATTACACGCCGGAAGAAGTAGGTACCGACGCCGCCGTTGCGCAGCCGGCCACCGGCACCAAATTCGGCGTGGTCGTGCGCCACAATGACCATAGCCTTAGCGCTGACCGCACTAAAAAGAACGGCGGCAAGGGCAAGGGGTTTACCGCCGAGGGTCTTCTTATGTCCGCCCTCGCCACGGCGTCGACCCAAGCTATCAAGGAGGCTGGCAAAAAGCTCGCGCTTGACGACGTCCATGTGAGCATCACCCAAACCGGCCCTGCCAGCTTCGAGCGCCGTATCGAACTCGCCGGTAATCTCTCAGCGGAAGAGGTATCAATTTTGCACTCTGCCGCGAAGGATACTGATGTCGAGCGCATGCTCGGCAACGTCACCATCGTGGACGCACACTAATGCCTGCTTATGATTCCTCGCGCCGCTGTCCGTGTGGCACCGGCCTTTCCTACGGCGAGTGCTGCGGCAAGTACCATGCCGGTAGCAATGCGCCCACCGCAGAAGCGCTCATGCGCTCCCGGTTTAGCGCTTTTGTTACCGGCGACGAAGAGTACTTGCTGCGCACGTGGGATCCTGTCACTCGACCTGGGGCCCTCGACTTGGCAGACTCCCCCATTAGGTTCTACCGCCTCGATATCCTAGATACCCAAGGCGGCGGCCTTATGGATAGTTCCGGCGTGGTGGAATTTGAGGCGTTTTATAAGGGAGCAGCTGTCGGTTCGCAGCGCGAACGTTCCTCGTTCCGCCGCTTCGACGGTACGTGGGTGTATTCCACCGGCGAGCTTTAACGCAGGTTACACACCAAATTTCACAGTAGAATCCTACTGATGTAATCTAGATGAGTCGCACAGTGCGACGGCGGGCTATGGCGCAGTTTGGTAGCGCACTACACTGGGGGTGTAGGGGTCGCAGGTTCAAATCCTGTTAGCCCGACAAAAAGCAGCGACGGTTTTGCGAATCTAGCTTAAATCATTTGCGAAACTGCTCCGCATAGCTAAACCCACCGCTTGATCGCGGTGGGTTTAGTCGTTTTCGCTGCAATCCAGGCGGTAACCAATAAGGAACACAGCATGGTTCGTCCCCTCTAAAACGACTAATAGCCCGGAACCCTTTATCGGTTTTCCGAGCTAGATACGAGAAATGTATTCAGTTGGTATTAGGCAACATGTTGCGCAGGCGGCGCGTTCGGGCTTGCCTTCTCGCGCGCCGGATCGCGCGGCGGCTGCGGATCTCGCGTGCCAGGTGGCGGAGTCTTTTCATCCCGATCCACCCGGCCAAGAAAACGCCGAATCATAGATACATTGGCCGCAACCACACCAAGAGCTGTATAGAAGAAGGCCGCAGCAAAACCGCGTACAGGTCTTCTCGTATGGTCACCAATAGCAGCACCGCCGCGATTGTTCTTTACATAGTCGTTGCGCGTTTCAATCACGTTGCGCCACGTGCCATACACCTTCTTCCATTCCGGTGTCTTAAAAGCAGGGCCAGTTTGGCGGTAGCGCATTCCTTCCTTATTGGGAATGGTTACCGAGTCCCTATTGGTACAGCACTTTCCTTTTCCGTTGCGCGCAGTAGATAGATTTGGCCCGGAGATGGAGGGTAGTCCTCTGTCTCTCGCGTCCTGGCGCTGACTCTTTTCCACCAAGGGACATGCCAGTGTCTTTCCTTTACCTCGTCCCGGACACATAAACCTCTGACTCTCACCGGAGAGATCCTTGCCTTTTCGCCGCATGGCAAAGGCGCGGCGCTCGTTGATCCGCTGGTTGTAGGTGGCCTCATCAATACGTCCGGCATAGAAGTCTTCGGTGGCTTCCACCAGAGGTTTCGGCATGGCAGGACAATACCAGTGGCCTTCAACCAAGCTCATGGTTTCAAAGCTGCCGCGCTGGCCCAGCTGGTTGGATTTGTAATCGCCAACCAGCGTGTACCCCTTTTTACGTAGTGGCTCGTGGAAGTCTTTGGTCTTGGCCACAGCGAAGTACGCGCGGTCGCCAACCACCACGCCTTTAGGCGTGGTGGGGTCGTCGGTGAGGTGTCGCATGGCTTGCAGCCCGCGGATGGCAGGGTTGTGGCTGGGCCGGTCGAAGGCCATGCCCATAATCAGGTGTGGCTGTTCGTATGGGCCTTGGTCGCGGATGACTCCGGCCACGAGTGTGGCCTCCCAGCCCCAGACGTGTTTGGCGTTCCTTGTGCGCTTGTTTTCTCCGTGTGTTTCCTGTTGCCCATCGCGGGAGTACCAGCCTGCCTCCGGCTCGGAGGACATGAGATCGTCCGGTCGGTTCGTCCATCGGTTGTTGCCGCGGCGCACGCCTGGAATAAGTGTTCCGTCTAGGGTGAGGTCTCCCTGCCAGTTGGCTCGGTATTCTTCGGGCATGTCCTCGGTACTTGCCATAACCAGCTCATTGAACACGTAGGTGGCGCGCTGCCATTTTTCCTCGTGGCGCTCAGGGTCTTGTTCATCCATCAGCCGGTTGAATTCAGCACGGGTAAGCCTGGCGCGATGCGGGATGTTGTCGAATGGGTCAACGACATCAAGGAAGCTGTGCAGCGCGCGCCACAGGCGGTGGTACCAGTTGTTGTGCTGGGTTGCGTAAGAGTCACCTACCCGTCGTGCCCTATCGCGGCTGGGCAGGTTAAGGAGTTCTAAAGCCATGTCTGTCGTATCAGGCGAGGCCAGGAGCGTCGTCATGGTGGTCAAGTGCATGGGTTGACCAGAGCGCGCCAGAATCAGGTAGAGCGCGAGGATGGTGCGGTCGTTAACGGATTTGGGCCTGCCTCCTTTGGTGGGGTCGTAGCCGTCTACGCGCCGCCAGGTGTCAAGATGGTGGCATATGTCGGTGCGGTCGATGATGGTCAATGCCCAAGAGACGCTAGCTCCGTCCAGGCGAAGCAGCGGGGTGGGTGTGGTGTTGAAGTGGGCCACCTAGACTTCGCCTCCTGCTCTCGGTTCGACGACTCGAAGCGGCGGGTAGTCTGGTTCGTCCCTGTTGCCCTTGGCCCACACCCAGTACTCGGCCTCAGTCAGTGCCCCAGCCTCAACGATCATCTGATGGAAGGCGTGGTGGAATGGCTGTATGACGCCGGTGGCATAGACCAGCTGGTTAAAGTCCACATACTCGGCGGCATGGTCGGCAATCCAGGTATAGCGCAGCCTGTTAATGATGGGTGCAATCCCGGTACTCGATGGGTTCTGGCTCGTCTTGTGGATGAAGTCAGGAATCAGGTGTGGGCCGGTGGCATCATCGCGGCGGCGTACTGAGTTAGGTTTCACCAGTGGTTCGTCCCTGCGGTCTGCGCCCACACCGCGCAGGACTTGGCGCATGACATCGCCATAAGGTTCCGTCAGCGGAATGGTACGCGGCTTGAGGCCTCGACCACCACGGGCATGTACTGCCAGCACGGTGCCGTAGTCAGTGAAGTCGCCGTAACAGCAGTGATAGATCTCTTCTGTGGTCATGCCAGCACCAAGCCCTAAGGCCACAAGGATGTAGGCCACGCGCCGCGAGTCGCGGCGAGGTCTAGAGCGCAGCCAATCCGTAATACGGATTAGTTCGCGGGAGTTGTAGGCGCGGCGCGGAGACCTTGCAGCAGGATAGATAACTTCGGGTAGCTCTTCTACCCAGTCCAGCCCACCGTGATGTTCAATGACGTGGCTTGCGCAGCGGTTAAGGAGTCGGCGGGCGGCATTGAGGCTGGACTTAGATAAATCCGCGTTACGGGCTTGCAGGTAGGTGCGGATCGAGCCGCCGTCTTGCAGCAGCGTGATGCAGTTGTCCACGGTGGCATCCACGTGCCAGCGGTCACGCATGTAGCTAAAGTACGCAGCGAGTTGAGTCTTGCGGTTTGTCGCTGCCGCAGGCGTGGTGGCAGGCAGTAATCCGCGTGTCGTCAGTGTGTCGATCACAGCGTAGACCTCACTGTATTTAGACTGAGGTGGTTCGTCTTTTTCATCTGGTTCAAAGGAAGTGGTCTCGTGGCTTCCGACCTTCCCGCCGAAGCTCCGGTCAGGCGTTACGCCAACTGGCCTAATGCCCATATCGAGGCCCACGATCCGGTCATGCGGAAATTGCAGGACTTTGCCCGCAACGTCCAGCAGCTCACCCTGAACGGGAGCTACCCCAGTGCCAAGCACTTGGCTGATGCCTGCGGTATCCCCGCCTCCACCATCACCCGAATCATCCGCGGCGAGATGATCCCGACGGGACGTGTCATTGCCAATATCGAGGTCACCACAGGCAAGCCCTTGTGGCCGCGCCATCGCAGCAACCGATACGGCAGTCAGTGACCCGAGGGTTGGAAACTGCATGTTTCCGACACTGGTAAGGCGGGTGTGAGTTACATGGGTGTCGTTCATGGCTCACGAGGTGAGCACACCTACACCACGAAATAGGTGGCGGTGCCTTCTTACCTCAGACCATGAGTAAACCCGCAGGTCACAGGGTGGTTCGTCCCTGGTGCGGTCTGTGCGCCATGAGACGAGTTTTGCGTATCCGCAATCCCACTTTGCGTATCCGCAATCGCTAGGGATAGCTCAGGAAGTCTCCGTGAGCCGAGCTACAGCACGTACAGGCCTCCACCTGGGGTGCCATGAGTCGATCCTCCGGCCAAAAGAATCCGGTAGGCATGGCGGCGGTTAGCTCCGGCCTCGACCACGTAGTCCTCAAACTGGTGCAAGGACTTCAGTCCTGCCGCAGCACACAGCACATCAGCGGGAACTCCGGCTGCAATGCGGTCGATAATCCACGTATTGCGCAGCCTGCGGGTATCCGGCACCATATCCGGCGATGTACTAGGTGTTACCCGGCGGAGATACGCCGAGAGCTGGCTGACGTTCTCGTTGTCGCGGCCTGGCCTAAACAGGTAGTCCTCCGGGCCGGTAGCCATAATGACCGGCTGAAGTACCTCGATATGAGACTTGAGCAGTGGCACCTCGCGCGGGCCAGCCCCGCGGTAGCCGTGCGGAAACAGCAGCACCCCGTCGCCGTCAACACGCACGTCTTTGCCGCGCAGCGTGCAGATTTCTCCTGCGCGCAAGCCCGCACCAAGCGTGAGTGCTAGCACCGTAGTGAAGTTGCGGCGGCGGGCAGCTGTGGGTTGCGACTCGGCCCAATCCCACATCCTGTCACAGGCATAAGAGTCGTAGGGTTCAAGGGTTGGCTCGTAGCTAATCGGGTGCTGGTAGTCAGGGTTCCAGTCGTCGTTGATCACCTCCGCCACACGACACAGCAGCGAGCGCTGGGTTCCTGCGGTGGACGGGCTGAGCTTTGCACCATCTCCAGCAAGGAAGTAGTTTCCGATGATGTCGGGGTGAAAGACGGTCTCGACAGTCACCACGCCGTAGCTCACCCAGACCCAGGCGGCGAGCTTGGACACGCAGTTGAGCGTGTTGCGCAGTGCGTCGCGGCTGGTGTTATCCGGGGTGATGTTAAGTGCGCGCACGCACTCGCGGGTGAAGTCGGCAACGTGGCTCCACGGCTCAGAGCGCACGGCGTGTGGTGTGTAGTTGGCGATGATCGCCTCATAGTCGGCGGTGGTGTAGTTACTGGACATGGGCCTTTCCTTCGTCGGCACGATCGCAGTGGAATGGGGCGGTGTAGTGGATGCTACGTAGCTAGGCCACGCAGTGCACTCCGCTACACATAGTCTTGTTTGCCGATCTGCAATCTGGCAAGCAGGTGGCCTCACACCGCCAACTTCGCAGGAATTTCTTATATGGCCTGCATGTTTGCGGTTCCGCAAACATCTACCAGACGAACCACCACATCATGTTGTGGAGATCAAAAAAGGGACATGCCATATTTAGTACCCCCGCGCGAGCCTCGGACGCGGCCTTAACCCTACCCACCAAGTCCTTCAAGGCCCCGCTTTGTGGCCCACAGCTATGTCCA
Source organism: Corynebacterium sp. LaCa117 (assembly GCF_046717765.1). NCBI lineage: Bacteria > Bacillati > Actinomycetota > Actinomycetes > Mycobacteriales > Corynebacteriaceae > Corynebacterium > Corynebacterium sp. LaCa117. The sequence continues at coordinate 1,378,035 of NZ_CP177102.1, forward strand.
CCACAACATGTAGATCCGCTGCCCCCGGTTGTGGCTAACCGATGCGTGCGCGACCTGCGCGGAGCCCCAACCACACCCCGCACCGACTAGCGTGACCACCGTCGAGCGCGATTGCGTATCCGCAATTTTGTCTTAACTCACGCGGCTTATTGCCATACCTCGCACATCGGCAACCCACCGCGCGGACAGTTTGCGTATCCGCAAATTTCTACCTGTTACCGTGCCCGACACTTGACATTTCCACTGCTCACACCCTCAAAGGAAAGGGACGAACCATGTCCACACTCGACATGAGCACACCACTGTACTGCCAGTACTTCACCGCCGAGCTTGAGGTAGACGACCTCGCCCAAGTCACCGAAACCCTGAAACAGGGAAAACAGGTGGCCGACACCATCTTGTCCATGTCCACCGCCGCGCTCTACAACCACGTCATTAGCTTCACAGGCCCGCAGGGGCTTATCACTGAGCGCGAAATCAACGTCCTCACCGCGTTTAACTCCATGTCGGTGGCCATTGCCCCGGTGCGCGTCACGTTTGTCACCCTGGCCGACACTTACGGAAACCGTGCGGGACTCACCCGCATCCAAGGCGGTGAGTCCGCCCGCGGCCTAATCCCGCTTACCCGGTCTGTAAACGAGGCCACGGTTGCAGACATGTCTGCCACCACACCAGGACTCACCATCAATCTGCCCAATAGTGTCCACGACGACCCGATCATTCGCTGCACGACTTTTGACCCGGACGGGTGCGTTCCCGAAGCAAAGGACGAGTTTCCCGGCGTGGACTACTGCCCTAGCCTGTACCACCTTTTGCGGGACGAACCATCTCCAGGCATCGACATCACCCACGACATTATCCGCGCACTACTTCCCTACCGCGGGATCCACATGGAGGTAGAGCCGAGGATTCTCGATGGCGATGTAGACATCGAGCGGTTGTAGCTGAGGTTAGGAGAAGGACGCAGGCCCAGCCGCGGTGCAATGCTGCGGCTGGGTTTCTTTGTTTGCCGGGCAGGTGGCGGGGGACGTGATGGGGCACCGGCCACGTCCTGAGTCGGGCTGTGGGCTACCCTTAAACCTATTGATTCATCGACTTAACTGCCTGATTAAAGGACGATTAAATGTCACGCCTTTCCGACCTTTTAGACCAGCTGAAAAGGGAAAACCCGCGGCTCGAAGCCGACCTTAAAGCGGAGCTGTCCAGCCATAATCAACGCACGTTTGGACTCGTTTTTGAGCGTCACCTTCCAGAAAACGTGGAGCTTCCAGGTCGTCCTGTACGACGTGGCGATAGCGTGCATGTCCTCCCGCCACGTGGCTCCAAAGACACCCCGGACACTCGCCTGTGGCGCGTAGATTGGCTACGTAGAGACAATGAACTAGGCCGTGTAGCCCGGCTAGTAGAACTCCAGCCTAAGCAGGACACCGAGCCGGAGATGCGCGATAGTGTGCCTGTTGATGATCTGGTGGTTGTAGCTCAGCACAACGACACTATCTACCCCGGCCTGGTGCAAACCGGCGAGGTTATCGGCAGCGAAGACCCCGACGCGCCATTTCACAGCGTGATTAACGCGGAGAACTACCACGCGCTGAAAATGCTTACCTACACGCACTACCACTCCATCGACTGCATTTACATCGACCCGCCATACAACACTGGCGCGAAGGACTGGAAGTACAACAACGACTACGTGGACAGTGACGACGGCTATCGCCACTCCAAGTGGCTGTCGTTCATGGAACGTCGTCTTTTGATTGCGAAGCAACTGCTCAACCCCGACGACTCCGTACTCATTGTGACCATCGACGAGAAGGAATACCTGCGCCTTGGCCTGCTGCTAGAGCAAACATTCCCGGAAAGCCGCGTCACGATGGTGACGAGTTCTATCAACGCAGCAGGCGTGACCCGAAAAGGTACTTTCGGCAGGTCGTCCGAATATATCTATTTTGTGCAGATTGGTGACTCTAAACCGCGACCTCTTCCGCTTTCAGAAGAATGGAACGATGTAAAAACAAAGAACAAGACTAAGATTCGCTGGAATTTGCTCATTAGGTCAGGAACAAACGCCCGCAGGTCTGATAGTAAGAACCAATTTTATCCAGTGTTCATCAAGAAAACTGTGGACGGTCCAGTTTTCGACTCTGTCGGCGAACCCTTTTACGGGGACGACTACAACACGGTCACGCCCCCTCCCGGAACTAGCGCAGTTTGGCCTATCAGGCGTGATGGAACCGAAGGAAACTGGCAGATCAGCCGGGTAAACTTGGAGAAAGCAATCGAAAAAGGATACGCGAAAATTGGAAGATGGCGCGGGCCCGAAACTACCCTTTACTATCTTAAAAAAGGTGAACAAACCAAGGTAGAGAATGGTACCTTCCCTATTAGCGGCCGAGGTGCGGACGGGTCGGTCATTGTGGACACCGACGGGTATCGCATGTCATTTGTTCCGACCGACATGTGGCGTATCCCATCGCATGACGCAGGCAATTCCGGTTCACGACTTGTTGCCCAATTACTCCCCGAGCAAACATTCCCATTCCCAAAGTCCCTCTATGCAGTGGAAGACACCATCAGGTTCTTCGTCAAGGACAAACCAGACGCGACCATCTTGGACTTTTTCTCCGGCTCCGGCACCACCGCCCATGCCGTTATGCGGTTGAACAAGCAGGACGGTGGGCGTAGGCGGTCCATCTCGGTGACGAACAACGAGGTAAGCGCTGACGAGCAAGTAAACCTGCGCAAGCAGGGGCTACAGCCAGGCGATAAAGAGTGGGAGAAACGGGGTATCTGCGACTACGTGACCAAGCCGCGCGTGGAAGCCGCGATTACGGGACGAACCCCCGAAGGTGACCCGATTATGGGTGAGTACAAGTTCACCGACGAGTTCCCCATGAAGGACGGCTTCGAGGCCAATGCCCGGTTCTTCACGCTGACCTATCAGCCACCAACGCGCGTACGGCACGGCTACGCCTTTTCCGACATATCACCGATGTTGTGGATGCGTGCAGGGCAGACTGGACGAATTATCGAAACTATCCCCGAGCGCGGGTGGGATATTGCCGAATCCTACGCCATCATTGAAAACGTTGCTGCTTCTGCCACCTTCGCCGAGGAATTAAGCAATCACACTGGCGTGAACGTTGTCTACATTGTCACCAACGACGACCTAGTGTTTGAGTCCATGGCTCGCGAGCTGAGCAACCACGATGCTGAGCTGGTACGCCTGTACTCGACGTACCTTAACAACTTCGCATTTCAGCAAAACAGGGAGACCGTCTAATGAAGTACACGCTTAGGCCATATCAGGAAATTGCTGCATATCGCATCATGGAGGGCTTATCTCGCGCCCAAAAATCGACTGATCAGACCATCTTCGCACTCTCCGCTCCTACGGGTGCGGGAAAGACCGTTATCGCAACCAGCGTCTTTGAGCGGCTGCTGTTGCCAAGTGACGACCACACTCCAGACGCTAAGGCTGTCGTTCTGTGGCTGTCCGATAACCCAGATCTTAATCAGCAATCCCGCTTCCGTATTGAGGGAGCCTCCAGCGACTTAGCTTCGCGCACAGTGGAAATCGACAACACGTTCAACCTCCCTACTTTTGAACCGGGGTGTATCTATTTCCTCAACACTCAGAAAATTGGCAAAGGAACAAAGCTCACCGGAGGCACCGCTGATACCGACGCTGCCTTAATGTCGCGCTCCGATACATTACAAGTCACGATCTGGGACACGATCCGCAATACCATCGAATCCGACAACCTCAACCTGTATCTCGTCGTTGATGAAGCCCACCGCGGAGCAAAGAAGCAAAACAAGGATAAAGTCACTATCCTTCGCCGGATGATCGAGGGCCATACACCTGAGGGACATGCCACTCCAGTTCCTCCCATGCCCACGGTCTTGGGCATTTCGGCAACTCCTGGCGCGTTCAAAGACATGATTAACGATATGTCCGGCTCGCGGCTTGTCCTTGAAGATGTGGAAGTCCCTGTTTCCGACGTGCAAGAGTCTGGTCTTATCAAAGACACCATTGAGCTGCGCATTCCCAACGAAGAGGGAGCTAGTTTCGATGGTGTCCTAGTGCGTGAAGCAGCACGAGTCTTAAAGGAAACTACTCTCCGCTGGGAGGACTACCACCAAAACCAGGATTCCGATGGGGAAAAAGTAGTTCCTCTCATGGTGGTTCAGATGCGGGATAAGGCCACTCCGCAGGATTTGTCGCAGGCCATTGACGCTATCTACGAGGGGTGGCCAGAAATTCACCCAGATTCCTTTGCTCAGGTCTTCGGTGAGCACAGCAACATCCAGGCAGGCACCACCATGGTTCCCTATGTGGAACCACAAACAGTCCAAGATCGCACGCACATTCGCGTGTTGTTTGCCAAAACCGCAGTGTCTACTGGGTGGGACTGCCCCCGTGCTGAAGTGATGGTGTCGTATCGTACCGCGAAAGACAAGGCACATATCACTCAGGTCATTGGACGTATGGTGCGCTCCCCGCTGGCTCGTCGAATCGAGGGAAACGCAGAGCTGAACTCCGTGCTGTGTATCCTTCCTAAGTTCGACCGTGACGCAGCTGACGACATTGTAAAAAGTATCAATTCCAGCACCAACGAGGGGAAGGATGATGATGGTGGTGATGATGATCGAGATCCGATAGCTTTCATTGAACCGGAAAAACTGGTTCCTTATACCCCGCCGCAGTCTCGGGTTACGCCCCTGCCGGAGAAGGAGTCCGAACAAAACGACACGTCCCCGCAGACGAAAACTCCCACTGAGACACCACCCCACACCACGGCGAACACAGTACCTGCCTTAGCTGAGGACACCGAGGCTCACAAAGACACCGGCAGCAAGTTAGCACCGCAACCCACTGCCCAACAGATGATACTGAGGGATAGTGACGCTGTATGGAAGGTGTTTACCTCGCTTCCTCGCCTGGTGGCTCCCAAACGGTCTGATAAACCGATTTCGATGCTGCTCAACCTGGGAATTGAACTGGAGCGCGATGGTCTTCGTGCCGGAGGAAAAAAGGAGGCTGAAAAGGAACTGGTCTCCATTGTCAACGGCTACATGGTGAGGTACAAGGAGCAGGTTAGTACGCACCGCAAAGACATTCAGCGAGTGGAGACAGTAAAACTCGTTTACGCCTACTCTGACCGTCAAGTGGTGGATACTGACGACATTGACCTGTATGCCGACCAGCGTGTGATCGAAGAGGCATACCAGAAATCCATTCCGGTCTTTACCCGTGCACTGGCTGACTTGTGGATTACTTCATTTGTTGATGAACATGCTGGTGAGGACGCAGACGAGGACGAACTTATTGATGAGGCGCGTCTTTCCCTCGCATCTTTAAGCAACGTTGACGGTGTGAAGGATGAAATCTGCTATGACGCAAACAAGGTGGCGACCGATTGGCTCGACACATCTCGCGCAAACATCGCGGCGCTTCCTGACGGTCGAAAGGCCGCATATACTGCACTGCGTGAGATGGCCGTGAGTCCGGTAAGTGAGCTACTGACTCGTCCGACGAACCGATTGGTACCTCCTGGACGCAAGACCAAGGGAGGTGAATTTGAAGAGTACCCGCGCTATGCAGGCCATATCCTTGCAGGAAGTGACGGCTGTGCTCCGATGAAGCTCAATGACTGGGAAAAGAAGGTAGTAGAGACCGAGCAGGGACGTGACGACTCGTTCGGTTGGTACCGCAATCCATCACGGGCAAGTGCAGATGCAGTAACCGCGGTCTATCAAGACTCAACCGGCGCATGGAAGAACATGCAACCTGACTTCATTTTCTTCCGTGTTGTGGACGACACGATAAAGCCGTCCATCGTTGACCCGCACGGCGAGCACTTAAGCGATGCCCTAGACAAGCTGCGCGCCTTGGCCGATTACGCAGACAAGTTCGGCGATCAGTTCCTGGAAATCCTATCGCTGTCGGGCAAAGACGCAGATAACCTCAAGTTGCTGGATCTAAAAGACCCAGACACAAGGAAGGCAATTGCGCAAGCGGCTACAGCCACACAGGTGTATGCAGAGAAGGGACGAACGTACAAATAAGTGACGGGGCTGTCCCGGTTACCTGCGAAGACCCCATGAGGTCGGCCCCTCCCGTACTCGCCGGCGGTGCAGGCCTGCCCGCAGTCCGACCGGCCACCCCGGGTGAGCAGCCAGCGTCTCCGCCAGACCCGGCAGAACTTGCACACCGCTGACTGTAAGCATATACTTACACCCGACATCGTTCGATTACGATACGGAGGGATGATGGACGCAGCACGGCTCGCTCAGATGCTCAGTGCTCTCGGAAGTGAGCCTCGGTTGCGAATTATCGCCTCCCTAGAGACGGATTCGACCCATGTCAGTGAGCTGGCCCGCCGACTCGGGATGTCTCGGCCACTGCTCTACCAGCACCTCAACCGCTTGGAAGCTGCTGGACTCATCGAGAGTGGCCTGGAACAGCTCGGAGAGAGCCGAGTGAGGAAGCACTACTGGGTCGCTCCGTTTCAGCTTGAAGTAACTCCAGACCACATTAGGCACCTGATTAATCAAGAACAGAAAAGGGAATCTTCGTGACACTTACCGCTACCGTATTTCTTGTCATCCTCGCCGCCGCACTACCACTCGCGATCTTCGTTGCTCTTACCGTCTGGGTGGTACGCACCGTCACCAGCGCACGACGCGAAACGGCGACGGCGATCGATGGTTCAAACCAACTCATCGTGGAGCACCTACGCAACATCACCGAGCGGTTGGATCGGATTGAGGCCCAACTCAGCGAGATCCCCGAGTAATCAGGCTCTTCCTTAAACAAGGGGCGCGGTGGTTTTGGCTCCGTGCTATGGGCTGTCACAGCGTATGCGCTAAGCGCGTCGCGTAGACCTCCAGCAACATAAACTTGCTTGTGACTTTGGCGGCGGGGTGTGTCTCCGGTCGGGGTGCTGGCCTGCCTCCCTCGCGGATACAGGCTAGGGCTGGGGACGAACCTCCTGATGTGACACCACCCGCTACCTCTTCAGCCCCACTAGCCGACGGAACCGGGAACGGAAACCGACGGAAACCACCACTGTGGTTAGTGCCGTTGCAGGTGGATGGGTAGTTTCGCAAAAGACTCGCAGCCAGCACCTACACGGTGCTGGCTTTTCTTATACTGCAAGCAAAATCGCGATTCCCAGCGCAATGAGGGGATATGCGACAAAAAGTGTGTCTTTTTGTGTTGCCCCGTGTCGGGGTTAGGCGCCGGCCCATCCTTTTTGTATCCCTAGGTTGTGTTCGTATGAGTCTGGGATAGCGTTGTCGTAGAGGGCTGGTCGTCCTGTTTCGTGGTCGGCTTTGTTCTCGTTGTGGGGCGTGGCGTGGACTTTGGCGAGTGCGTCACGTCCCCAGTTTTGTTCTTTAGCTATTTGTGCTGGTGGTATAGGGTCTTCGGTGTGAAGGTAGAGCCACCATTCCAGCATTCGTCGTTGTCGTTCTCCTGTTCTTCCGCGGTGAAGGCGTGCAAGTAGTTTCAGTTGGGCGTTGATGGCGCCTTCTAGATGGTGAAGTGTCCCAGGTTTTGTTCCGTTTGAGTAGATGGGAAAATCTGGAATATGCCAAGGAAATTTGACCAGGATGCAAAGGACCGTGTGGTCCGTCTCGTGGAAGATCGCATCTTGGCAGAAAATATGTCGATGCAAGCCGCGTGCCAGGCAGTAGCTCCAAAGCTGGGGGTTTCATGGCATACGGCCCGTCAATGGACTCAACAGGCCCGTCGTGCGGGAAACATCCCAGAACCTGTGCCTGAAGATTTGGCCGCGGAAAACGCGAGGCTGCGTCGTGAAAATCAAGAGCTACGCGACACTAATGAGCTGCTGAAGGCCGCTTCAGCTTTTTTCGCGTCGGAACTCGACCCAAAACGTCGGAAATGATCCGGTTCATCGATGAATTCCGGGTTCGTTTCTCTGTCGAGTTCATCTGTAAGACGTTGAAGAATAACCGGGCTGGTGGGTTTATCACCTCGCGTGGCTATCGCCAGTCCAAGGCCCGTGGGTTAAGTGCTCGTCGCCTTCGTGATGCTGTGCTGGTCGAACGCATTAGAACTGTTCATCGGGATAATTACGGTGTCTACGGTGTACGGAAAATGTGGCATGCTCTCCGCCGTGACGGAATTGATATCGGTCGTGAACAAACTGCCCGTTTAATGCGCTTGGCCGGTGTTTCTGGCAAAGGCAAAGGCAGATCACCACTTACAACCCGTAAGCCTAACGTGCCTGATCTGCGCCCAGACTTGGTCGAGCGTGAGTTCAAAGCCCCCGGCCCGAACAAACTGTGGGTGGCTGACATTACGTATGTGCGCACGAAGAAAGGCTTTGTGTATGCCGCGTTTGTCACCGACGTTTACTCCCGACGGATCGTTGGGTGGGCGTTATCAGACTCCATGCGCACCGAAGCGTTGCCGCTGCAAGCTCTCAATCAGGCGATCGCGTGTGCTGAGGAAACAACAGGTCTCATTCACCATTCGGATCACGGCTCGCAGTACGTCAGCGTGGTCTACAACGAGCGCCTTGCCCAGCACGGGATTGCCGCTTCCACCGGAACTGTCGGGGATTCCTATGACAATGCTCTGGCGGAAAACGTTAACGGCTCCTACAAGAACGAGCTAATCCATACTCGCAGGTGGGATGATGTTGTCGAGGTAGAAATCGCGACGTTCGAGTGGGTGTCATGGTGGAACGAGATGAGGCTTCACCAAAGCTTGGGATACCGAACCCCAGTCGAAGTGGAAACCGATTTTTGGAAGCAGAACCCGCCGCAAGAAATAATAGAAATCAAGGCAAATGCCTAGGAACAAAACTCGGGGCACTTCAAAGGTGTGGAATCGTCGTTCCACACTGCGCCGGCTGATGTTGTGGCTAGCAGCGACGTGCGTTACTGAGGCGCCGCCGCAGATGCAGTCGATGAAGGTGTTGAAATCTGCGGATAGTTGACGGTCTGGACGGGTCTTTGTCGTGGATGCCCCGCACGTCGGTGAGGTGCAACGCCATCGAGTTGTGCCTTTGGTCGTGGTGCCGTTTTTCTTCATTGCCCCAGTGCGCACAGGGCAACGTGGTCTGTTTTTCTTCATCCCCTAAGACAACACGCACGCCTACCACAGACTCCGCATTGGATCGTGGATTGACCGTTGCCTAGGCGTTTATATCGCTGTGAGGATTATAAACGCCCCAGTTTTACCTCTTTACCTGCGTGGACCCCACCCTCACAGACACACTTTCTGTCGCATATCCCGCAATGAGCACCACGGGAAAGAGCACACTCTCCCACTTCTCCAGCGCTTCGGCGATTCCTGGCCGAGTTGCCACAAACCGCGCCGCCAAAACAAGTGGGGCTACAAGCGCAAGAAAGACGGCACAATAAACTGCTACTTCGGCCGGCGTAGAGGTAGTAAAAACGGGCACGTATACGCCGATATTGTCCCCTCCATTGGCAAAAGTGACTCCGGCGACCGCCAGCGTGCTCAGCTTTTTGCCGGAAATATCCTCATCGTCATCCTCACCTCGGAATGTTTGCCACGCCGCCCACAGGCCAAGCAACAACGGGATGAGGCCACCAGTATGCCAAGGAAACCGAGATACTGGCCCATCAGTATCGCGGCAGTTGTGCCCTTGCGCCCAGCACCGCGGGCGAAAAAGAGGGATAGAACTATAATGTCATCGATATTGGTGGCCACAAATAGCCCAGCGGCCGCTGCGAGAGTAGTAAGCACTCACCCAGCCTATCGCGCCATGACACTTGTCATGAAAATTTCATGACAGATCCTATTCACCATTCTGGCTGGCCCCGAATACCTTTTAGGTATGAGCACGACAGACCTTAGGGCGAAACACACGCCAGCCATAAAAGTTTCCGGAGTCAGTAAAACTTTCACCACGAGGGGCTCAGAGCCGGTCCGTGCGCTGAGCGAGGTTTCATTTAGTATCTCCCAGGGCGAAATCGTAGGACTTTTAGGCACCAATGGTGCCGGCAAAACCACCCTCTTTGACCTCATCCTTGGCCTCACCACCCCCACCACAGGCAGCATTTCAGTCCTTAACCGCACGCCGCGAGCTGCCGTACAAGGCTCAGAAATCGGCGCCGTATTGCAAACCGGCGGCCTCCTACCCGAACTCACAATCCTGGACACCCTGCAGATGATGTCCGCCACCTTTCCACATCCCCTGCCAGTCGGGGATATAGCCGCACAAGCCGACCTCACACGGATCCTTCACCGAAAGGTGGGCAAATGTTCTGGCGGCGAGCAACAGCGTGTACGCTTCGCCCTCGCACTTTTAGGCAATCCCCGCGTTCTCTTGCTCGATGAGCCTACTGCAGGAATGGATGCTAATGCTCGCCACGAGTTCTGGACCACCATGCGCCGCCAGGCAGAGTTGGGACGAACTATTGTCTTTGCCACCCACTATCTGGAGGAGGCGGACAATTTTGCGCAAAGGATTATTCTCCTTCATGAAGGCAAACTACGTGCGGATGCAAGCGCCCAGGATTTTCGCGAGCAGTCGGCCCAGCGCATTGTCGAGGCGAAGTTCGCAGGGCCAGTCCCCTCTACAGACGAGCTACCGATTTCTGCCGAGATTTACCAATCCGGCGACTACGCCCGCATGGTAACCAGTGACTCTGATGCGCTTGCAAGATACCTCCTTAACCGCACCTCGGCGCGCGACATCACAATTCGGAAACGCTCCTTAGAGGACGCATTTTTAGCGATGACTGCGCCCCAACCTTAACCAGCCACTTCCAGTAAACCTTTACACAAGGAGTCTCCCATGACGATTAAACCTGCAACCACCACTGCACGAACCCTGCGGTTTGCTGCCCATAACCTGCTGCGCCTGCGTCGAAACCTTACCCCGATATTTTTCAGCACCATTTTGCCGGTGTTTTTCTATCTCCTCTTCGGCGCCATGATGGACTTTGGCGATACCCCATTTAAAGGAGGTAACTATGCTGCCTTAGAAATGATCAGCATGGCACTCTACGGCGGCGTCGCTGGTTCCGTTTCAGCCGCTGGCTCCGCCGTCACCGATGCCAAGACTGGGTGGGCACGCCAACTAGCGCTTACTCCATTACGCTCACGCCAGCTGCTATGGGCAAACCTCATATCCATCGGCTTTCAAGCCCTGCTACCCATTACGGCAGTATATTTGACTGGTGCCGCTACACATGCGGAAATGCAGCCACACCAGTGGATCTTAAGCTTCATTTCCTGCCTCCTAGTTTCCATTCCCTTGGGCTTTTATGGCTTGGTGTGGGCAATGGCGTTGCCCACCGACAACTCCGTCGCAATCGCATCGACGTCTGTTGTTCTTTTTCTTTTCGCGGCGAATGTGTTCACACCGCTGACCAAGCCGCTAATGGAGTGGGGCCGCTTCACTCCCCTTTTCGGTCCAGCTGTACTAGCCCAGTGGCCTCTGGCAGAAGGAAGCCAGTTCCTCAACGGGGATGAAGGCACGATTACGCACCCGTTGTGGATGGCGTGGCTAAACTTCGTGGTATGGACGACAATCTTCCTGACCGCGTGCCTCCTGCTACGCTCCCGCGACAAAGCTCGGCGCTGATGTCATCTCTCCGAGAGCCATTCCGCGGTTTCAGCCTCAAAAGTGCGCTTTTTGCCAGTGTGTGGTTTGTCTTTCTCATTCCTGGACTGGGGACCACTTTTGCCGCGCCGGGGATGACCCTTACTAATCAAATCGGGGCCCTTTCGTGCGCTCTAATGTTCGGTCTTGTCTATTTCTTCGCTTTCGGCGCTGGAGGCTACTACCCCCGCGGATGGCGGGTAGAGCAGCGAATCGGGCTGTATTGGTTTGCACTTGCAGCCATCGCGGTATTGTCGACTGTCTTCTTCGGGAGCATTGCCGTCATTTTTGCGCCGTACTTGGCGGCATTGCTCGGCTTTAACCTTCCTTTGCGCCAAAGCTTAGCGTTCACCCTTCTTACAGGGGCTGTGGTGGCTGCTGCCACTTGGTACCTTACGCCCAAAAATATCGGCTGGGTCCTCATCGTCCTTTTCGCTTGGCCAATATTTTTAGTGCTGCTCGGCACCTTTTCCCAGCGTCAAGATAGTCGCGCAGAGCTAGAACGCCGATTGGAGCTGGCACGCCAGCGCGAGGATATTGCTACCGATGTTCACGATCTCTTGGGGCACTCTCTTACCGTGATTAATCTTAAGTCCGAGCTGGCGCGCCGGCTAATAGATACGGATCCACAGCGGGCAAGGCAGGAACTGCAAGAGGTAAGTGAGCTTTCTCGCCGAGGTCTGGCGGAAGTCCGCTCCACAGTGACTCGTATGCGCATGCCCACCTTTGAAGGCGAAATCCACGCCGCCCGGAGGGCGCTCGAAACCGCGGGTATTGCGCCCTATTTGCCTTCGGCTACCAAGGCCACTGGTCTTTATGACGCCGAATTTTCCTGGGCTCTGCGCGAATTGACCACCAACGTGGTCCGGCACTCCGGTGCCACCCATTGCTGGGTCCAAGTGACAGACCACCAACTGCAGGTAGCAGACGATGGCTGCGGATTCGGTGCAGAAGAAAGCCTGTTCCGTCCCCAAGGAGGGCTTAGTGGTCTGCGCAACCGCGTGACAAAAGCTGGCGGGCAGCTGCTTTTTGCGCGCCGCAATGACTGCACGCTCGCCTTGGTTACTATGGACGGAGACAACGACTTTCTTCCTCTTAGCACCGACGGAGGTGTAGGCGATGCCTGAAACCATTCGAGTTCTCATTGCTGAGGATCAATCATTGGTGCGAGGGGCGCTAGTTGCTCTCTTGGAAACAGAGCCAGACATTAGCGTTGTGGCACAGTGCGCAACGGGTGCGGAGGTTGCGGGGCTCGTCGCCAAGCATAGCGTCGATGTTGCTCTGCTGGATATTGAAATGCCCGGCAAGAACGGGCTAGATGCCGCCGCTGAACTGCAAGGCACGGGCTGCCGCAGCCTCATAGTCACTACCTTCGGCCGCGGTGGCTACGTGAAACGGGCGCTGGAGACCGGGGTTTCCGGGTTCGTAGTCAAAGATACCCCGCCAGAAAAACTCGCCGAAGACATTCGGCGCGTGCACTCCGGGCTCAAGGTCATTGACCCAGCACTCGCCCAAGAGACCATTTTCATTCAGGAAAATCCACTGAACGCACGCGAACAGGAAGTCGCAAAATTTGTCTTGAAAGGTAGCGGAACTCACCAGATCGCCCGCAAGGTACACCTGAGCAATGGCACGGTACGCAATATTGTATCTTCGCTCATCGCCAAAACCGCGGCTGAAAATCGCTTTGAGGCAGCAACCATAGCGCAGACACAAGGATGGATTTAGAAAACGCGACGCCCAGTGCCTAAATCCCCTTGCTGCTTGTGGATGCTTAATCGGGCTTTTTTAGCTCAAGTACGTTAACCATGCCCTGAAGGAGTATGTCCATCACCTTAGAAGCTAGGCCAAAGTAAAAATTGGCCGAGTGATAGCGCAAGGCCCCTACGGTACTTAGCTGCGAAAGGCCGTGGATGGAAGCCCACAAAGCTGCAATCTGGGTGAAAAGTATCCACGGCGAACGTGGTCCATTCGACTCAGCAATGGCATCGCGCACCAAATTCATGATGAAGGTAAATGCCTTGCCCATATCAAATGGTTGCTCAGTATCCCCGGTCCCGTCGAAAGAAACGGGGACGATCGAGCGGCTAGAGACCTCAATGAGGGCAACAAAGCCGACGGGATCTTCCAGCGCATACTCCAAATAACCAAAGCCGGTTGCCTTAATATAATCCAGTCCGTGAGAACCTTCTGGCACGGCCTGGTTCTGGCGCATGATTGCTAGCGTATTGGCTTCATCCAAAGATTCTTCCAAAGAACGCAGCAGGTGAGAATTACCGTCGAAAAGATGCTCCGCATCTGCCAAATCTACGCCTGCTCGTGCGGCAGCAGAGCCGAGATGCAAGCTAGGAAGACCGTTATAGACAATCTCTTCGGCCGCACCACGGAAGACGGCTGCGCGCTTTTCCTCAATCGTAGACTTTGGCATGTCCTTCGCTGCTGTAGTAAACGGTTCCGCTGGATCGCCAACGAGTGCTCGCGGTTCAAAGGGCGCAATCTCCCCGTCACGCAAGCTAACTTCCAAACCAGAGAACAAAGTCTCAATGCAAGCATTAAAGGTCTGCTTCTTCGCCGTCGGCGAAAGATGCCGCATAATGCCAAACGTGGCTAAGTGGGTGATACCTTGCAACTCAGACAAAAAAGTAAGAGCTTGGATCACTACCAAACGGTGATCAAAATCGCCGCGTGCTGCAATGGCTGCTTCCCGCATCTGTTCAAGCATCCAGCGGAAAGTGGGCGGAAAGGCATCAAAGCTTTTCGCCTCTTCGATGCCTTCCTCAAAGTTGGGAAAACTCGTTGCCGTCTCGCAGTTGTTATAAGCGGCGAAGTAGGTGGGATTATCAACAGCTAAGTTGAAGTAAGCCTTGGCAGACTCGCGAAGTTTCTGAATCGCGGTCACACCATCCGGCAATTTATCGAGTGCCTCGTAGGCAGCTACTCGGAGACGCTCGTCCAAGAACCGGCTGGTCTGAATGAAAAGGTCGTGGTCATCTTCAAAGAAAGACTTAGCTTCTTCGACTGGAACAGCGATCTGCTCCGCCACAGCACAAACCTTTAAAGCGTCGCGCCCACCCTTAGCTAGGATACGGGCACTCTGCTCCAACAAGCGCTGCTTAGTGGAGCCCGCATGGGAAACGGTGCCTTCAAGATTGTTCACAAATATAATCCTAGCGATTTCATGCAAATTTGCTTGGGCTACGTTCACTTTATAAGTTGAGTCACCCACAAACAGGTGGGAGCACCAATATAGACCTTCCCGGCTTTGAGCCACTGGTCTTCATATAGCTTTGGCCCCCAGCCCTTGCGGGCTGGAGGGCCAAAGTAGAAAGTAGCCATTCACCCTTTAAGCGGGCGAAGCTATTTACTCGTTACCAAGCTTGCCGTCAGCTGCGTCACGAGCCTTGTCGATCTGGTCAGCCTTGTCCTCGCCGAGCTTGCCCTTAGCTGCTTCAGCTGCCTTGTCCAAGCCCTTGTCGCTGAGCTCTTCGCCCTTGTCGGAGTTCAGTGCGTCCTTTGCCTTATCGAAGATACCCATGTGGTTATCCTTTCTTCTAGTTCTAGCTTTATCTAAAAGCTGCCGTGTCCGGCAACACACCCCAACGTACCGACACTTGAGCCAACACGCCACCGAAAAGTCTTTTCGGCCACTAGACCAAATAAATTTTGCCGCCCCGCAACGCGATTGTTCTCAGGGGCATCCAGACACCCCGCAACCTATCGGGCGTCCAAAAAGGCCTGCTGCTTTAGCCCAACCCTAGCGAAGCATAAGCAAAATCAGGGTGCACAATTTAGCTTCAGGCCAAATTCCCTCAGTCTTGCAAATGATAGCGTAAGACGGTATCGACGATTTACCAACGAAGGCTTCGCACCATGGCTTCAACTACCCCAACGCCACCGTCCACTTCGGAAACGGCCAGGGAATTCTTTGGCTTAGTATGGCCGGGCAAAGAGGCTGCCCGAGCAGCCGCCAGCGCGCCGCTGACACAGCGTTTCAAACGTGATTCTGCGCTCAGCACAGCCTGTAACACGGACAACGCGATTATTGCAGCAGATAATCTTCCAGTTTTGCAAGAGCTAGCCGCCCGCCGAGAGGTCTTTGACGTCATATATATCGATCCCCCTTATAACACGGGCAAAGACTTTGTCTACCGCGATAACTACCGTTTACGTCGCCAGCTGCGTTCAGGAAGTTATGCGGAATGGCACTCGGAATGGCTATCGATGATGCTCCCCCGGTTAATTTTGGCTCGTGAAGTACTGTCCCCTGAGGGGTTCATCTTCGTCTCCATTGGTGAAGACGAGGTAGCCAATACCCGCAAGGTACTCGATGAGGTGTTTGGCGAGGGATGCTTTGCCGGCCAATTGATTTGGAAGAAGGCCGGTACTGGCAAAAATGATGCAAAATACGCCGTGGTAGAGCACGAATACATCCTGTGTTACGCCCGAACTTCAGACAACCCCGGTTTCAATATCGATATCCAAGGTCATACCTCCACTAAATATAACCATGAGGATGACAAGGGAAAATACTCCTTGGTACGACTAGATTCTAAAACCCTCGGGTACCTTCCTTCTCTAGATTTTCCTATTTCAGGGCCCGATGGAAAGGAGTATTGGCCAGACCAACCGGTGGGAAAGAAAAAGGTCGCTCGCTGGCGATGGAGCCTCGACAAGGTGGAACAGTTCTACGATGAGCTGGTTTTCCGTCGCGGGTTTGTCTACACCAAGAACTACCAGAAGGTAGGAGCACGCCCACGTTCGATCCTGGACGGCGAGCGCTTTGGAGTGACCCGCACCGGCCGACGCGATGCGGAGGAAGCAATGGGTATAGAGGGCATCTTCGATTTTCCAAAGCCGGTACGCCTGATTAAACACCTTCTGTCCATTGGTGGTGGCAAGGATGCTCGCGTCTTAGACTTCTTTGCTGGGTCCGGCACCACAGCGCAGGCGGTTATAGAGCTCAACGCCGAAGATGGGGGGTCCAGGACTTTCCATCTAGCGCAAATTCCGGAGCCTACCTCCCCGCGTAGCACGGCTCACCGCGCCGGCTTTTCTACCGTTGCAGACATTTGCATAGAAAGGGTGCGCAAGGTTCCAGGTGCTACCTTTCAGGTCTTTAAGCAGAGCTAGGTTTGTGCGGTACCGGACGGACGTCCAGGTATTCCGAAGAAATCTAAGACGCGATCGGTAGCGAAGAACCTACCAACCTCGTTATGCGCGTCCGCCGTGCCTCCAGGCCACACGTGCGAACCCCCGGCGATACGGATATGTTCGAGCGGTGCGGTACAACCACTCCACCTCATATCGAGCGCATTATTGACCAAGCGGGTGGTATCGACCTTGGTCGAACAACCATTGCGTTTGCGGTCCTGTTCCAGCACGGACTCCACGGAGTAGTACTTGGTCTTGTGGCGAGTGCCTCCGTAATAGCCCACCACAGGGTCTACGGTGCCGTGCATATCCAACCGCCCGACGGGAGAGTGCGCACAGTTTTTCAGAATGTCTTCATAATAGGCAGCGGAAACGGTGGCAACGGATTTGAAGGTATCGGGCATCTGGCAGGCCAGATAGGCAGCGAATCCGCCGCCATTAGACATGCCGGTGGCAAAAATTCGACCGTCATCTACGCGGTAAGTAGCGCGGACCGCATCAATTATTTCCCGCACAAACTTCTTATCTTCCGTTGTCGAGGTCTTGGCATATGGAGCGGGGCTCCACGCCTTTTTCTTGCCTTCTGGGAAAATCATGATGGCATCTGCGGCATCCAGGCGAGAATAACCACGGAGATTTTCGGCAGACTGACCCCACCCGTGAAAGGCGAGGACGATAGGCCATTTTTTATCCCCAGTATAGTCTTTGGGCACACTGAGGATAAAGGAACGCCCGGAGGGCAGGTTGATCGTCCTATAAGAGCCGGGCTCAGGGCCGTTCAAGGGTGCGGAGGTAGGGATTCCTAGGTTAACGGTGTTGGTGGTCTCTGCCGCGTGCGGGGACTCTGTTGATTCGCTAGAACACGAAGTGCCAGCAGCGGCAAGGAAACACACAGTTACCGCACCGAGCACGGCCCGAAGTGACCTCGCGTTCATCCTTGTCGTCCCTTCTGCCATGCGTCCCATAAGTGCTTATAACGGCCACCATAATCTAGCAGGTCGTGGTGACTTCCCTGTTCAACCACGCGGCCATTATCCATCACGATGATTCTATCCGCCCGTGCTGCTTGGTCGAGCCGATGCGCCACGACCAACGCCGAACGCCCACGGGTGACTTCGATGGCGCCCTTTTCGAGGGCTTCGGCTCCCACCGAACCCGCCTCCGCAGTGGCCTCATCCATAATGACGATTTTCGGGTCCAAAAGCAATATTCGTGCCAGCGCGAGTTGTTGGGACGCCACAGGATCTAATTGGACTCCCTGTGAGCCGATAACCGTATCCAGGCCCTCGTCTAGGTGCGCGAACCAGCGTGCGCCCACCCGCTCGAGTGCTTGAAGCATCTGTGCGTCGCTTGCCTGAGGGGCAGCCAAAGAAAGATCCTCGCGGAGGGTGCCTGAGAAAACGTGTACCTCTTGGGAGATCATGGCTAATCGCGCCACGCGCTCAGCGTCCGAAAGAAGTGCTACCTCTACCCCGTCGACCAAGACCTTTCCTTCTTCAGGAACCCGCAAGCCAGCCAAAAGTGCGGCAACGGTAGTCTTACCCGCACCGGAGGCCCCAACTAAAGCCACCGTATGCCCGGCAGGAATATTGAGGCTGATGTCTCGTACAGCCCAGCCGCCGTTGTCGTAGCTAAAACTCACATTTCGCATTTCGGCTTCTCCGTATGGGGCTGGAGCGCCGTAATCCGGCACCGCCCGCGGCGGGTCAACGACGACCCCGACTATGCGAGACAGCGAGGCGTAGCCGGATTGTACGGTGTCGATTACCCGCATCAATCCCATGAGCGGGCCTCGCAAACGGATAAGCAGAAGCATGGCTGAGGTTACGGCGCCAACCGTGAGTGCTCCCGTTTGCACCGCCCAAAAACTCACCCCAAGACCACAGCACAGCATGGTGAGCTCGATGCCAGTCATCCACAGCTGTAGAACCATCATGGTTTTACGCGCTGCGTAGCCATCCTTTACCACTTGCGCGGAGGCACGTTCGATGCCGGCATGCATCTGTCCTTCCAGTCCAAAGGCGCGCACGGTCTTTCGCCCTCGTATTGCCTCAAGAAGCCTGCGCGCCCGCTCAGCCATGGCCGCACGCTCGTCGGCATAGCGGCCAGGGGCTCGGTGCAGGTACCTGCGAGCGGCGACTACATATAGCGGCGTAACTGCAACTATTACCAGTATGTATTGCCAATTGAGGCTAAGTAGCGCCACCCCGGTGGTGGCGATGGCAAAAGCAGATTTGGCCAACACTGGTGCGGTCTCGGTGACCGCTGCCGAGAGCTCTGCTACATCATCGGTGGAGCGAGAGACCAAATCCCCGGTGCCCGCTTCCTCCACACGATGAGTGGGCAAGCGCAAAGCGGTAGACACCATGTCTTCACGCAAAGCCGAAATCACCCGCTCTATAAGGCGGGAGAGAAGAAAGAACCCCGCTGCGGAGAGCGCTGCGGAGACCACGGCTACCACTATCAACGAAAGGCCAATGGTAGAAATTGCACCTTTGGTGATGACAGCATCAACAATCTTTCCCAGCAGGATCGGGATCGCTACATTGGCGCTTGCGCCCGCGGTGAGTAAGGCAAGGGCCACGGCAGCCTGCGGCCGCGCACCGGGGACGTCGGAAAGCTGCCGGCCAATTTCTTCGCGCACCTGGCGCCAAGAAGCCGTAGGAAACCGCATCATAGGCTCGATCCCACAGCAGTCCATGCCGGCGAAGCGGTATAAACGAGCGTTGGTTTTATACCGCGGTGGAGTGCTACCCGCTGCGCAATGACTTGCTCAGTCACCGAGTCCACTGCGGTAGTGGGATCGGCTAAAACAAGGACCGCAGGGTCCGCCGCAATTGCTCGTGCTAGCGCCACGCGCTGTTGCTGTCCGCCGGAAAGATTCCGGCCGCCCTCCCCCACCTCGCGCTCTAAACCACCTGGGATATCTTCCCCCGCGGCCGTATAAAGCGCCCGTTGCGCAGCCGCGCGATCGGAACAAATATTGTCCTGCACGGTTCCCTCAAAAAGCAATGTGTCGTGCGGCGCAACAAGGAAACGCTCCCGCGGCAGGAAGACCAGGTCATCTGGGACAGGCTCGGCCACCACGCTCACTCCAGAGGCGAGGGCCGGAAGCTGCGGTTTCTTGCCTTCCACGCTGGGAGCGGCAAGGACGTCCGTAATGCGGGCAGCGCTTGCCTGCGCGGCCGCCCAGCGCGAGGCAATATTTCGCCCCAACATCGTCATCGGCGTGATGACGAACTGCGTCAGACCAATAACCGTAATAAGCTCACCCACACTGATCGTGGAATGCATTGCCAGCGCACCTGCCCCAATGCCCACCGCAATGACATACACCGAGCCCAAAATCTCCGTAGCAGCATTGAGGCGCGCTTGGGAGGCATTGGCGTCTACCGTTCGCTCATAGGCAGTGTCAGAGGCCTGGGCATACCGCGTGCTCACCGTTGCTACCGCACCCAAGCCTTTGAGTATCCGCAGGCCTTGCACCACATCTGTGGCCATCGCACTCGCTTTGGCCAACGCCGCCTGGCGGATTCCTGAGCGGGCGCGCAATGGCTGTGCCGCGCGCACCGAGCCCCACACCACGAGCGGGCCGCCACACAAAATGGCGATACCCAAAGGCAGATTGATGCGGCTGGTCATGATAGCCACATACACAATGGCGCTAATCTCTGCGACGGGGAATACCGTCATCATCACCGCATTCTGCACCCGCCTAGCGTCCGTGGAGGCGATAGCCAGCAACTCGCCGGCGCTGCGGGGCTTGCCCGCCATTCCACGCGGGTCTTGAATCCTATCCGTGATGGCCATGCGGACGTCGTGGCCAATTACCAACATGGCTCGGGCATTAAGCCCGCGCCCGTACCAGGCGGCTAGGGCATTAAGACCGAATGCGGCTACTACTACCACTAGCCATAGGCCCAATCGATGGAGGGATCCCTGCGCCACGGCTTCATCGATGGCATGGCCCACTATCACTGGGGTTGTGGCGTTAAGCAGAAAGGACACAACCATGCATAGCGCGGCCGGCACGGTAAGAGCGGGGCGGGAAAAGACCGTCTTCAGCAGCCACCTGGGATCTGATGCTGCGGGAAGTGTCCTCATAGGCAGCCATTCTAATTCGCGGTAGGTTAGATGAGCTATGTCGACTCGCCGCCCAGATCCCCGCCATTTCCCTAGCTACCGCAAGGCTTCCACTAAACAAGGCCCTGGCTTCCGTACTGCTGCGCAACGCACCGCCTCCGCCCAAGCCTTCCGTCGCGGCGCTAGCACGTACCACGATGTACGCCCTGGCTATCCGGACGAAGTCACTGCCCTTATCGCCCCTGCCCACACCGTAGCCGATATTGGTGCAGGTACTGGAAAGCTCACTGACTCCCTTCCCAATGAGCGGGTTATAGCCTTGGAGCCTTCCGCCGATATGGCGGGAGTTCTCGCTTCCCGTCTACACCTGCCGGTCCTGCGTGCTACGGCCGAAAACACCGCGCTTGCCGACGCCTCCCTAGACGCAGCCTGCCTCGCCCAAACCTGGCACTGGGTTGATGTGGCAGCCGCCTGCGCAGAGCTTGACCGCGTCCTAGCGCCGGGCGGAAAAATCCTCTTGGTCTGGAATACGCTCGATGTCAATGCCGACCCATGGGTTTTGCGGCTTTCTCGCATTATGCACTCTGGCGATGTACATAAACCGGGTTTCTACCCGGACTATACGGCGCCGTGGTCTTTAGAGCGAGAACTCCGCCTGACCTGGGAGCACGAACTTACCCCGGAACAACTTCACCAGCTAATGCATACCCGGTCTTACTGGCTACGCAACGGCGAAGCCATCCATGAGCGCATGACCCACAACCTGGACTGGTACCTCTACGAGCACTTGCGATATACGCCCGGACAAAAACTGCACATCCCGTACCGCACGGATGCCTTCGTGCTGGTACGGGAGTCGGATTAAAGCAGGATCTGCGCTAGGAGCGAGCCCACGACGCAGGAAGTAAATACCGAGATGGCGCCGGGAATCAGGAAGGAGTGGTTGATGACGAACTTGCCAATGTGCGTCGTTCCCGTGCGGTCAAAGCCGATGCAGGCAAGGTCCGAGGGGTAGGTGGGCAAGATGAAGTAGCCGTAGGCCGCGCCGTAGAAACCGACGATGATGGCAGGGTCGATGCCCAGCTGCAGTCCAATCGGAGCAATCGCAACCAAGGCCGCGGCCTGCGAGTTCACCAGCTTAGACACGATGACCAGCACCACGGCGTAGGCCCATGGGGCGGCCTCCACTACGGAGCCCAGGTTGGATTCCAAAGCGTCGATATGGGCTTCGAAGAAGGTATCCGCCATCCAGGCCACACCGAACACGGAAAATACTGCGGTCATGCCGGCTTTAAACACCGGGGTGGAAGCGATCTTTTTTGGGTCTGCCTTGCAGCTGAGCAAGATAATTGCGCCAGCAACCAGCATGACCATTTGGATAACCAGGTTCATAGACAGCGGGCTCAGCTCGCCATCATCGCCCGGAACAAGCGGGCGAAGGAATTCAAAGGCACCGAGGGCGACCACGCTGGCGATAGCGACGAGGAAGATAACTACCGCACGCTTTGCCTCCGGGGAAAATTCCTCATCCATGAGCGACCCAGTGGATTGGTTGATGCTTTCGGCAAACTCCGGATCCTTCATTCGCTCCTGGAATGCCGGATCCTCGTCCAAGTCCTTGCCGCGGCGCAGCGACCACAGTGCGGCAAGAATGACGCCAGAAAGTGACGCTGGAAGAGCCACCATCAGGATCTGCGGGATGGAATAGGCGTGGTCGATAGCGCCGGCATTTTCCGCGATGATAGACGCCAAGGACACGGTGGCCACAGACACTGGAGAGGCCGTAATACCCATCTGCGCCGACGTCGAGGCGACAGCCATCGGGCGTTCTGGGCGGATGCCCTTTTTCAGCGCAATGTCCTCAATAATCGGAAACATCGTGTACACCACGTGGCCCGTACCGCAAAGGACCGTCAAGAACCAGGTAGTAAGCGGCGCGAGGATGGTGATGCGCTCTGGGTGGGCGCGAAGGAACTTTTCGGCAAATTGCATCATCACTTCCAACCCGCGGGCCTGTTGCAAGGTAGCCGCGCAACCAATGACTGCGATGATGGTCAGCATCACTGACACCGGAGGCTCGCCCGGGGCGAGGCCGAAAACAAAGACCATGAGCATCAGACCGATGCCGGAAATTAGTCCCAGCCCGATGCCACCATAGCGAGTGCCCAAGAGCAGGGCGCTAAGGATGATGATGACCTGGAGCACGATGGCCAGAATTGAATCTGGCGCGATTACGCTGGCTAACATACAAAGCCTTCCATCACGAGAGGATCTATAACTGGTTATATCCTATCGATCCCCACATGAACGGACATAAACGGACAGGCGAGCTAATTCTCACACCGTTTCCAGTGCAAAAATCGCTCGCCTAAATGCTATAATCCCAGCGTAACGGGCATACTGCTAGCGCTTCTTGCCGCGCCTCTCCCGCACTCGCACTGCGATGCGGATGGGCGTTCCATGAAAGCCAAAACGCTCACGGAACTTGCGCTCGAGGTAGCGGCGATAGGCCGCATCCAAAAATCCTGTCGTGAACAAGACAATCGTCGGCGGCTGCGTGGATGCCTGCGTGGCGAACAAAACGCGCGGCAGGCGGTTATTTTTCATCGGCGGAGGATTAGCTGCGATGGCCTCACGCAACCAGTTATTCAACTGACCCGTAGACACGCGCTGGTCCCAGCTTTCCAGCGCCTCGATCATGGCAGGTTCCAGCTTCTGCAGGGCGCGGCCCGTTTCGGCGGAAATATTCACACGCGTAACCCACGGTAGGTGGCTCAGCTGCTGATCGATCTCGCGGTCTAGGTAGTAGCGGCGGTCCTCATCCATGAGGTCCCACTTATTGAATGCGATAACGAGGGCTTTGCCTGCCTCTAGCACCATATTAAGCACACGCTGATCCTGCTCAGAAATCTCCTCAGAGGCGTCGATAAGCATAATGCAGACCTCGGCAGCATCGATAACGCCGCGCGTACGCAAGGAGGCATAGTACTCATGTCCCTGCGCGTTTTTGACCTTCTTGCGCAGTCCGGCAGTATCAATGAACTTCCACAGCTGCTCATCCAGCTGTACTAAAGAGTCCACCGGATCCACGGTGGTGCCCGCGACATTATCCACCACGGATCGCTCTTCACTGGTCAGCTTATTGAGCAGGGAGGATTTACCCACATTAGGCTTGCCCACCAAAGCGACGCGGCGCGGACCAGAAGTAATCGCGGTCTGCCGCGGCTCTTCCGGAAATACCCACAAAATCTCATCGAGCACATCCGCACCGCCGCGGCCGTGCTGAGCAGATACCGGCCACGGATCGCCCAGGCCCAGCGCATAAAACTCGGCCATATCCGCATACTGATTATCAGAATCAAACTTATTCGATACCAGAATCACCGGCACGGGGGATTTTTGCAGGCGGCGGGCCATGACCTCATCCGTCGCAGTAATTCCCACCTTAGTGTCTACCACCATGACGATGACGTCAGCGGTTTCCATCGCCACCTCTGCCTGGCGAGCGATTGCGCCATGGATGCCCTTGACGTTCGGATCCCAACCGCCGGTATCTTGTACCAAAAAGCGCTGCCCATTCCAGTCCGCTACATAGGAGATTCGGTCACGGGTAACGCCCGGGTGGTCTTCTACCACTGCTTCGCGGCGGCCAAGGAAACGATTGACCAAAGAAGACTTGCCCACATTAGGGCGACCCACAATGGCTACCGTGCACAGAGCTTCTTCGGTGTGATCATCGGACTCAACACCAAAAGCACGGGAGAGTTCCTCCCATTCCTCTTCGCTTAGCGGCTCTTCTGCTTCTGTTTCTTCACCAAAATCGGCCTCGCCGAATTCCGAGTCATCGAACTCATAGTCAAACTCCTCGGCATTGAAGTCATCAGCGGCCCAACCAGGAGAGGCTTCTACCACCTCATCATCAAACTTTCCGGCCGGGTAATGGAACTGAGTCTCCGACTCTTCCTGGGGATCGTGCTTAGTCATTGACCGACTCCTTTACCACGTTAATCAGGGCCTTCATGACATCCTCAGGGCTCATATCCGAGGTATCAACTAAGGTTGCATCGTCTGCTGGGCGCAATGGCGAGGTTTTGCGTGAAGAATCTGCCGCATCGCGGCGCTGCACGTCTGCGAGTACCGTCTCGTAGTCTGAAGCGATTCCTGCCCTTGCGTTCTGCGCCTGACGTCGGCGGGCTCGGACTTCAGCAGAGGCGGTCATGAATGCTTTAGCAGGGGCATCAGCAAGCACAACGGTGCCAATATCGCGCCCTTCTACAATAGCGCGATGTGCCTCGCGGGCTAGCTTGCGCTGCAGGGCTACCAGGTTTTCCCGAACTTCCGGAATGGCAGATACGGCGGAGACATTGCGAGTGACTTCGTCTTCCCGAATAACGCGCGCGACATCCTCGCCGCCGAGAAGAACCTCGGTGGAATCTGGATCATCGGAAACTTCCAATGGCAGATCGGCTGTAGCAGCAATCACCGCGGACGTATCCGCAGGGTCCACTCCCTTACGCAACACGGCAAGAGTTGCTACACGGTACATGGCACCAGTGTCGATGTACTTTGCATCGAGTTGTTTGGCTAGGGCGCGGCACGTGGTCGACTTACCAGTCCCAGAAGGGCCATCCACAGCCAGGATGAGGCCCTGATTCGGCATATTAGAAATCATTACATCTCCACCGCCTTATACAAACTAGTCAATTCGCTGGAATTGAGAGCTCGCAGACCACCGGGCTTCATATCGCCCAACTGCACCGTATGAAGCTTGGTACGCACCAAACGCTGCACGGGGAAGCCCGCCTCTTTCAACATGCGGCGCACAATGTGCTTGCGCCCCTCATGCAGCTCAAGACGAACCAAAGAATATCCCTGGTTGGTATCTACAACCTGCGCAAAATCTGCCTTTGCCAGGCCATCCTCCAACTCGATTCCTTCCATGAGCTGTCGCACAAGCTTCCGATCGGCCTCACCCAAAACAGTGGCGAGGTAGGTCTTCGTCACCTCATACTTAGGGTGCATCAAACGGTTAGCCAACTCGCCGTCATTGGTGAGAATAAGCAGACCTTCGGTATCGGCGTCGAGGCGGCCTACGTGAAAGAGACGCTGGCCAGCAGCTACCTTTTCCGAAACCACGTCGCCTACGCACGGGCGGCCCAAGTCATCAGACATAGTGGACTGCATGCCGCGCGGCTTGTTGAGCACAAAATATTCGTGCTCCTCGTTGACATTGACGCGCACACCATCTACTCGGATGACGTCAACAGAGGGGTTTACCTTAACGCCCTGCTTGGAAATGATCTTGCCGTTGACCTCAACACGGCCGGCATCGATGAGGATTTCAGCGTGGCGACGTGAAGCAACGCCTGCCTTAGCGAGCACCTTTTGGAGACGTTCCCCCTTAGGCTTGTCTTCATCGACCAGCCAATCGGCGCCCAGTTCTCGGGCTACGGACTCTGCAGTAGCCTTCTGCTTTTTCTTTGACACATGCTGGTGACGGGCCGGCTTAGCATTAGAGACAATGATGTCACTGTCTCGCTGCTTCTTATCCGGTGTGCCGTCACGGCGAGCGGGAGGAGTCACGTACGTGTCCTTTTCTCTCGAAGATATGAAATTACCTGGGCAATCTTACCCCACGCTAGTACTCCTCGTCGATCGCCTCCACGTCAGGCAATAGCGGCGCCAAGTCCGGCAAGCGCTCCAAAGAATCAATCCCTAATAACTCGAGGAACAATTCCGTCGTCTCATAGCGGTGCGCGGCACCTTCAAAATCATCCTGCGGCAGCTCCCGCACCAATCCGCGCAGGCTTAGGGTCCGCATAACACCATCGACATTGACGCCGCGAACAGCGGCAACCTGCTGGCGGGTTACGGGCTGGCGGTAGGCTACCACCGCCAACGTCTCCAGGGCCGCACGCGAGAGCTTTGTCTGGGCGCCATCCAAGAGGAATTCTTCTACCGCGCCTGCGTTTTCGGAACGCGTATAAAAGCGCCACCCCTCTTGGGTCTCGCGCAACTCGATACCAGAACCACGATTATTCAGCTCGCGCTGGACAGCGCGCAGGCAATCACTGACGACGTCCCTTTCCGCCCCCAAAGCACGCGCCAAGGACTCCACCGAAGCTGGGGAATCGAGCACGAGCAAGATTGACTCAAGGCGGGAACGGAGCTGCGAGATGAGGGGAAGGTCCATAGACGCCAAGCTTACTGCAGCGGAAAACGACGCCTGAAATTTCCTAAATCACTTTCGCTTCTAAATGTGAGTCGGGTAACATATTGCCATGGAAACTATTACCCGCACTGACAGACTCATTCTCATCCCACTGTCCGCCGCCAATATCGAAGAGACCCACAAGGTCTACAGCGACGGACGAATTTGGAGCCACCGACCCAACGGGCGCTTTGCTGATATCCGCACCACCCGTGCACTCGCGCAATCCTCCTCCCAGTCGTGGGACGCCCACCATTTTGGACCATGGGCCGCCTACATGCGCCATAATCCTTCTGAGTTCGTCGGAGTTGGTGGGGCCATTTTTGTCGAAGACGGAAATTTCTGGGACATCAAATACCGCCTCCGCCCTGCTCACTGGGGCTCAGGATTTGCTACAGAGATCACTTCGGCGACGCTAAAGAGCATCCGCCAGGTTGATCCTGAATCCCCCATCACCGCCCGAGTAACGACCAACCACCCAGCAGCGATCCGGGTCATTGAAAGGCAAGGACTCCAACAAGTGTGGGAAGGCCGCCGCGTGGGCACCGAGGACAACCCAGATGAGCCTGACGTACGCGTCTATTCTGATCGCGAGCTGGCCCCTGAGACCCTGAAGTTTATCCAGCAGCGTCCTTAGTCCCAGTTCGCGGCGGCAACTACCGCTGGGTCAACGTCCAAACCCGTCCACGAAAGGTCCAACTGGCCCAGCGCTTCTTCCTGTTGTGCGTCAACCGCCTTGGCCTTGTACAACTCCAAAAGAGCCAAGAAACGGCCCACAACTTGCATAGAAACCGTGCAATCGCGGGTCAGGGAACCAAAACTCATCCATTGACCGGCGCCCAGTAGCTTTAGGGTTTCCAGGATCTTGCCGGCTTGCTCTGGAACCGATACCGCCACAGAGTGCACGTGGCCGGTGGCCACTTCTTCCGGCGGCTTTGGGCGGAAGACTCCCGCGGCGAGCTCTGCGAAACTGGCTGGCGTATGGCCGAGGGAGACAGGAGGCAGTAGCTCCGCAAACTTCTCCTCGATAGCTACCGCCCGCGGATAGCTCCGCTGGGCCTCGCGCTGCCACTGCGCAAATTGGTCCGCTACTAGTTTATAGGCCTTATATTGCAAAAGACGAGCAAAAAGAAGGTCCCGCGACTCCAGCAGCTCCAAGTCTTCAATCTCGTCGACATCACCGCGAGGAAGGAGCCGCGCCGCCTTTAAGTCCAAAAGCGTCGCTGCCACCAGCAAAAAATCAGTGGTTTCATCCAAATCCGCAGACTCGCCCAGCTGCCGCGTATAGGCGACAAACTCGTCCGTTACCTCTGAAAGCGCAACATCAGTCACGTCCATCTTTTTGGACTGGATAAGCTGCAAAAGCAGGTCAAATGGGCCCTCAAAATTTCGCAGTGCAATGCGAAAGCCCGTAATCTCCGGCTGGGTCACGATACCTTAAACGGTCGAGCGCTCAATGACCTCTTTGGCCAGGTTGCGATACTGCTGCGTAGCAGGAGAGTTTGGCGCCCACGTAGTAATCGGCTCTCCGGCCACTGACGTTTCCGGGAAACGAACGGTCCGAGTAATTACGGTGTCAAAGACTTTATCGCCAAAATAGTCCACCACTCGGGACATAACTTCCCGAGCATGCTTCGTGCGGCGATCAAACATGGTCACCAAGATGCCCATGACCTCAAGATCAAAGTTGATACGGTCAGAGACCTTTTCCACCGTGTCAGTCAATAGCGCTAAACCACGCAGGGAGAAGAACTCGCACTCCATTGGGATGATCACGCCCTGGGAGCAGGCAAGCGCGTTGACGGTAAGCAGCCCCAAGGAGGGCTGGCAGTCGATGATGATGAAGTCATAATCGCGCCGCACTGGGCGCAGGGCCCGAGCTAGCGTGTGTTCGCGGCCTACTTCATTGACCATCTGAATTTCCGCAGCAGAAAGGTCAATATTAGCCGGTACCAAATCCAGGCCTGCTACCCCAGTGTGCTGGATAGCGGAGTGAATAGAAGTATGGCTATCGAGCATGACGTCATAGATAGTGTCCTCGATATCGTCATGTGTGAGCCCCAAACCTGCCGAAAGCGCACCCTGCGGGTCAAGGTCAACCAAGAGGACTTTACGCCCATACTCAGCGAGGCAGGCTCCCATATTAATGGTGGAGGTGGTCTTACCCACGCCACCCTTTTGGTTACACATCGAGATAATGGTGGCCGGCCCATGCTTTTCCAAGGGTGCGGGTTCTGGCAACTCGCGGATAGGACGACCGGTCAGCCCCACCTCTACATCAGAGGCAGAAAAGAGACCCTCTTCGCTCACAGTCACACCTGCTTCCTTGACGCCAAGTTCCGGACCATGACACTTGGCTTAGGGTTGATTACAACGTTGTCATTAAAGCGTACCCGCTACAGCAAGAAAGTACCGAGACTTAGTTTATATCAAGCTTTTAGCGTTGACTAGAACGTCGTTTGAGCGCGGCCACGAGAGCGATCAGAACGATAAGGATCGCCGCAGCTGCCCCTCCGATAATCCAGCCCATATGCGAGCTCTCATTTTCATCTTTGGGTTCTTCCTGTTGCCGCTTATCGAGGTTCTCCGACTCAGATTGATAATTAGGGTCCTGCAAAGTGACGATGAGGGCGGCACCAGAGCCATCATTGCGCAGCAACTGCATAATGAAGGGATTATCAGGCGCTTCTCCCTCTGGATACGTCAGAGTGAGGGTGCGTGATGAAGCATCCACGTCGCGGTTTACGCCTTGGATAATATTTCCTTCACCATCAAGGTAGCGCAGCTTAACGTCGTTTTCTTCCGTGTCCTTAAACTGCTGGTAGAGGTCATAGGCCTGCTTGAGCCCCATCTTCGCGGTAATAGTATTGCCTTCAATATGGGATTCAAGGTTGACGTATTCCGCGCCTTCTAGATTGGCCTCCCCTGCAGGCTTACGTTCCGGTTTTTTACCTGGCACTACCGGGAGATTTTCCTTCCCCTTCGCCGGCGCGGGCTTGTCCGCCCCACCTTCGTCTCCCTTGCCTGCCGGGGCATTGCCGCCTTCATCCGACTTATTCGGCGCCGGGCCAGGCGCTGGAGCTGGAGCACCCTCTGCACCGTCGATTTCTTCCTGAACGTCCTCCTGCGCCACCGAACCATCGGCCACGAGCGTGAGAGTCGCATTCATACCTTGGGCGGAGACGGGAACAGAGATTTGGCCGCCTTCTGCTGGGGCGGTAATGGTAGCAGTGGTGCCAGAGGCAGAGACGTTCCACCCATCACTCGAATAGCTCGCCTCGGCGGGCACTGGCAGGCTAACGGTCGTGGTCTGTCCGGCCGGAACCGAGATAGGCGAAGCAATAGCAGCTTCAACCTCCGGCGGCAGCTGTGCCTGCGCCACCGCGGGGAAAAGCAACGCGGTAGAAAGTACCGCGCCGGCTACACGAGTAGAAAACATATATGTCCTTTCTTAGGCACGGGGGTGAGCAGTGCGCCACACCTCACGCAAGGAGTCGGCAGTGACGTGAGTATATATTTGCGTTGTCGTCACGGATGAATGTCCCAGCAATTCTTGCACGGTGCGCACATCTGCGCCGCCTTCAAGCAGGTGCGTCGCAAAAGAATGCCGCAAGGTGTGGGGAGAAATGGACTTTCCCAGATCTACACGCTGTGCAGCTGTCTTTAACACTGCCCACGCGCTTTGGCGCGATAAAGGCCCGCCGCGGGTATTGAGAAACAACGCCGGCGTTGTGCCTTTGCTCAGCACCGGACGAGCCCGCACCAAATAGGCGTCAATGGCCTGGCGGGCATGCGAACCCAAGGGCACAATCCGCTCTTTGTCGCCCTTTCCGTGCAGGTGGATTACCTCTTGCGCGGAGGAAACGTCATCAACGTTTAGGGAGATTACTTCTGAGATTCGCGCGCCAGTACCGTAGAGCATTTCCAGCAGAGCACGGTCGCGCACATCCACCGGGGTTTCGGTGGGAATTGCCTCAATAAGGCCGCTAACCTCGTCCACCGATAACGTCTCAGGCAAATGCTGTCCAGTTGATGGAGGGGTAACCTCAACCGCAACATCGACGTCTACAACGCCTTCTGCCACGGAAAATTTATGCAACCCGCGGGCTACGATGAGAGCACGATTAGCCGAGGACGCAGCCATTTTTGACCGCAGATCCTTGAGATAGGCCTCCACCATAGGCCGCGTTACCGCGCGCAGGTCCTCTACCCCGTTGTCCTCCAACCAAGTGACATAGCGCCGGACATCACGGCGGTAATTACTCAACGTATTGGCAGAAACGCCACGCTCAACCGCCAGATGGTTAAGCCACGTCTGCGCTATATCTTCGACTGCACTCACAGCTGCTTCAGGTCCGCGCCCGTGCGCCGGGCACTCATCGACGTCGGCCGCAACGTGAAAGGCTCATCCACGCTGCGGG
Organism: Corynebacterium sp. LaCa117; assembly: GCF_046717765.1. Taxonomy (NCBI): domain Bacteria; kingdom Bacillati; phylum Actinomycetota; class Actinomycetes; order Mycobacteriales; family Corynebacteriaceae; genus Corynebacterium; species Corynebacterium sp. LaCa117. The sequence continues at coordinate 1,409,516 of NZ_CP177102.1, forward strand.
TCGCCTTGCCACCGCGCAACACTGCATAAGCCGCCAAAATGCCGCTGCAGGCGATGGAATTGACGATTTCGCCTCGCAATACCTTGTCGACGGCATCCTCGAGCCGGACCCAAGCAACCTCCATATCAGCTTCTTCATCCCCGGTAGCCTCCATGCGCGGCACCTCAGAAAGGTCGGAGGCTAAGAAGACCCGGACCGCTTCTTCGCAGAACCCCGGTGAAGTTACCAAATCCGTCAGCACTGACCACGCCTGCGCGCTCAGACCAGCTTCCTCCTGTAACTCCCGCTTCGCGCCGGTTAGCTCATCTTCGCCGCGTACGTCGAGCAAACCTGCCGGTAATTCCCACAGGCGCTTGCCCACGCTGTGGCGATACTGATACACCATGGCAATGCGTTCGTCCGAGTCCAGTGCCACCACTGCCACCGCGCCTAGGTGCTCTACTACCTCGCGGGAGGCAGAAACATCGCCGGGCATGACAACCTCGTCGCGGCGGAGAGCGAGAATGGGGGCGTCGACAAGCAATTGCGAGTCAAGCACCTTGAAATCATGCGCCATGAGCTATTCCTTTCCCGGTAGGGCAGAATCCGCGGTCTCTGTGGCACCATAATCGCCTTGACCACCATCGAGCTGCTCCTCGGTGGCCAAAATAACGGCAATGCGCTCCACTGCGCGCTCGGTGCCATCGACCGTGGACAGCTTCGCATCTTGGTCGCGCACCTGGGCAAGTGCCTTATCGTCCTGAGTTTGTTTGGTACGCCCGCTAAACACTACAGAACCATTGACATCATCCAACCCGGTAACAAATTCCGCCAAAGCATCGGAAGGGTAGCCGCGCAGGCCGTTGCCAGAGACAACGATAATGGCCTGGGCAGGAACGATGGTGCCATCCTCGTAGTCAATGAAGCCCTCGTCGCGCAGCTTATGGAGCACATCCGCACGCTCTTGTACCGATGCCATGGGCTTCGTGCTCTCAGGATCCATAGACAATGCAGTGCCTAACACCTCACCGCTGAGCGCTCCCGCAGAATCCAGATCCTTGGTATCTGCCTTCTTAGGCGCAGTGTCTTTCAGGATGGGCAAAAGCTTGTCTTTAGTTTCGGGGCGCAAAAAGTCCTTGGTCAGCTTAATCTCACCGGCCTCCGTGGCACCGGAAGTTTCCAAGAGCTTCCGGATTGCGTCCACGTCTCCGCCATTAGCATCATCGGTGGTGACGATGAGCACGGGCCGCTGAGACAATGCCCCGTTTACTAGCTCCGCCCCGGAATCAGCCACGATTTTATCGCTCGCCTCATTTTGGGTCTGCAAAATCTTATTGTCCTGGACGACCTTGCGGTGCTCCTCACGGATCGGATCGTCATCGGCCATGCCGGTGGTCAGATTGGGAGCAATGACCAGGGCACCCAGCGCCACGCCTACTGCGGCGCCGAAGCCCAAGCCTGCTACTAGCTCAGTCTTTGCCATGCTCTATGCGCCCCCAAAGAGCCTGGACCAGGTTTCGCTGAGGTTACTAGCAAAGTCCTGACTTCCGCCGCAACCGACAATGAGGATAACCGCCGCAATGGCAACCAAGATTCCCAGCAGTGCCCACAGCCAGCCAAGGTTGGACGAAGGTGCACTGTAGAGGTTAATCACCGCATCCGCGTCAACCACCTTGGTGCCGGCCTTAAGCCGGGAAAGCACCGCCGACGGGTTGGTGCGATCCGCAAAAATATCATCAAGATCTACCCCACCGCCTGCCTGCACGATGAGGTCTGCGCCGTGATAATCAGCAAAAAGCAGACCCAAATCGGTACCTGAATGCGTCGCTGCCGGGAAAGTCATGGCACCGATGCCGAGGTCCTGGATGCGGTCAAGGCCTTCTACCTCGCCCTCTGGATCCGCAGGAACAACCACACGGGCGCCACAACGCAGGGCCTCATCGCTGACGCTATTGGGATCACCAATGATGAAATCTGGCTTATACCCCTGTGCCAGCAACGAATCTGCAGCTTCTCCCACCGCAATCAGCAGCGGCTCATACTCGCGGATAAAGTTCCGCAGCTGCTTGAGCTGTTCGCGGTGCCTGTCTGTCGGCGAAAACAGCACGACCTTGCGGCCTGCAATCTCAGAGCCAGAGGCGGGAACCCCGAGGCCGTCGATAAGCAGCGGCCCCTCAGAGTTAATAAAATCAATGGAGTTGCCAAAGAAGGATTCCATGTGGTCAATCAGCGCACCCTGCGCCGCGGTGAAGTTCTTTTCTGCTCGCTCGCGAGTAACCACGCGGCCCGTGCCAAGAGCTTTATCACCGCTAAAGACGGTGCCATCCTCCCCGATTCGCGCCTTTTTTCCATCCTTGAACTCAGACACGAAGGACTGGCCAACGCCCTCAACGAGGGTAATGTCGGCGTCAAGCAAAATGTGCGGGCCATAATTGGGGACCGTACCGGTAGAAAACTCCGCCACGTTAATCACGGCGGAGGGTTTAAGGTCAACGAGGGTCTGGGCCTCGTGGCGAGAGATATTAGCCGCATCAATTACGGCGACATCGCCTTCACTAAATTTTTTCATCCCCTTAGCGCCCGGAGTGCAATCGCGCAGTGCACCAGGCTGCTCGGGGTTACGGGAAAACAGAGCCATGACCCCTATTGTGACGTGATTATTGTTTCTAGTGGGTTAGGCGCGCGGAAGCTTCTTGCTGTGCCCGCTCAAAAAGCTCCTGCGCGTGCGCGCGACCAGTCTCCGTATCATCCAAGCCTGCCAGCATGCGCGCCAACTCCTCCACGCGCTCGTCCTGCGAAAGCTCGGCCACACCAGAAGTGAATTTTTCCTTCGAAACATGCAGGTGCGCATCGGCATACGCTGCTACCTGCGGCAAGTGTGTTACCACGATAACTTGGTTGTGCACGGCCAAGCGTGCCAGGCGGCGACCAATTTCCACCGCCGCGCGTCCGCCCACACCAGCATCTACCTCATCGAAGACCAGGGTGGCGCCGTCTTCATCCGCTAGCACCACCTCCAAGGCCAACATGACACGGGAAAGCTCGCCGCCTGAAGCTGCAGACGCGATCGGCTTTCCGTTCAGCTGCAGCTCGGCCGCGTCCGCGCCAGTTTTAGAATATTTCGCCTGCGTCAGCTCAACCGTCAACGTTGAATTCGGCATGGCTAGGCCGTGCAGCTCCTGCGTAACCTGCTCCCCCAAAGCCTTCGCCGCTTGCCGACGCCCCTTTGTCAGCTCCCCAGCCCGCTCAACCATCACCGATTCAGCGTCCTTGACCTGCTTTTTCAATTCCTCTAGGGCTTCATTTGAGGTATCCATGGATTCGAGCTTTGCTGCAGCTTCATCCCGCCAAGCTATAACTCCGTCAATATCCCCGGCATATTTGCGGGTCAGTGTACGAAGCTCTTGCTGGCGCAGCAAGGACTTTTCTAAAAGCTGCGGATCCGCCGGCAACCCAGCCAGATACCCTCCCAGCTCACCGGAAATATCGCCCAGTTGTGAAGAAATCTCACTGAGCCGTTGGCCCAAGGCGGCCAATTCCTTGTCGGTAGTCCCCGCCAATGCCGAAACCGCCCGGCCCAGCAACGCCGAGGCAGCCTCCTCCAGTTCCTCGGTGCCGTCGATAGAAGCCAGTGCAACTTCCGCGGATTCGCGAAGACCGTCGACGTCTTGCAGCTTGCGAACCAGCTGCACCAGCTCCCCATCCTCACCCGGCTCCGGCGCAACGCCGTCGATCTCATCCACCGCGAACTGCAGGCGGTCAACCTCTTGCGCGATTTCGCGGCGCTGCTCTGTACGCCGCTTATAATCCTTGGCTAAGCGGCGCCATTCTTTAAAAGCCTCGGTATAGCGACGGCGTACCTCGGCCAACGTAGGATCCGCACGGTCTACCGCACCCAATTGTTCCTCGGGAGCAAGCAAACGCAGCTGATCATTTTGGCCGTGAACCGTAATAAGTTCGCGCGCAAATTCGCCTAAGGTTGCCGCAGGCACCGCCCGACCACCCAAATAGGCCTTCGATCTACCTACAGCAGAAACCGTCCGGGAGACGATGTATTCTCCATTTTCATCGGGCTCCCCACCTACTGATTCGACCAACTCGCGGATAGAATTTTTCCCCGAGGAAAAATGCCCCTCTACTGCCGCTTTCTTCGCCCCATCCCGCACCCGGGAAGCATCCGCGCGTCCACCTGCTAAAAGCCGCAATCCAGTAACCACCATGGTCTTGCCCGCGCCAGTTTCACCTGTAAGCACGGTTAGACCAGTAGAGAGCTCCGCGGAGCTCTGGCTAATAACGCCCAAGTCATTAATGGAAATATCGACGAGCACTACTTCTCCTTCGGCCCGCGCCACCCTTCTACGGGCAGGCGCAGCTTCGAGACTAAACGGTCAGTAAAAGGTTGGTCATCTAAGCGTACCCATCGCACCGGACGCGCGCCTCGCACTACCTCCACGCGAGCTCCCGGCGGCATGGCGAGCTCACGGAAACCATCCAAAATCACGGTCGCCGGAGTTGTACGCATGGTTGATTCAACGGCTACTAAAGAATTGGGCGAGACGACTAGGGGCTTAGTAAACAAAGCGTGCGCATTATTCGGTACTACCAAAATCGCGTCGAGCGAGGGCCACAGCACCGGCCCGCCAGCCGAAAACGCATAGGCGGTCGACCCAGTAGGCGTGGAGATGAGTACCCCATCACAACCGAAGGAAGACACCGGCCTGCGGTCAACTTCCAAAATTGCGTCCAATACTCCAGAGCGATTTTGGTTTTCTACCGAAGCTTCATTCAGAGCCCAGCTGCGATTGAGAAGGGTTCCTTCCTCGTCAAAGATGGTGACATCGATGGTGAGTCGATCCTCAATGCGGTACCTTTTGTCTATGACCCGCACTAAGGCCTGATCTAGGGATTCGACTTCCCACTCAGCCAAAAATCCCACATGCCCGAGGTTGATTCCTAGCACCGGAATATCCACAGAACGTGCCATATCCGCTGCGCGGAGGAAGGTTCCGTCGCCACCGAGTACTAGGACTAATTCGCACCCCGAAGCCGCGTCTTCGGTGTGGGGGACGTGCTTTAGCCCAGGCAAGACCTTCTCGTCCGCGCACACTCGAACAGTAATCCCGGCATCTTGTAGCAGCTCCGCTGCTCGCGACGTTGCCTGCAGGTTCTGCTCGCGGTTGGCATGAGGCACCAACAGGATCTCACGGGTCATTGCGGGCCTTCCTCGACTGCACGGTCAATCATTTCTTCTACTCTAGCCAGATCCGTGGGCGCGCCGTCTTTTTTCAGCCAAAGGAAATACTCTACGTTGCCACTTGGCCCAGGCAACGGGGACGCTACAGCTCCGTGCATGCTCAACCCGAGCGACAGGGCAAACTTAGCGACTTCCTTGGTTACCTCCTTGCGCAGTTCCGGTGAACGAACGACACCACCGCTGCCAAGGCGGTCCTTGCCCACTTCGAACTGCGGTTTCACCATCGGCAATAACCAGGCACCGTCCTTTAGGCATTCCACAATGGCTGGCAATACGAGCCGGAGGGAGATAAAGGACAGATCTCCAACCATGCCGTCACAAGGGCCGTCGGTAAGCTCGAGCGTCAGATTCCGGATATTGGTACGGTCGAGAACTTTTACTCGATCGTCATTTTGGAGGCGCCAGAGCAGCTGTCCGTACCCGACATCCACTGAAAGAACTTCCTGCGCGCCGTGTTCTAAGCACACATCAGTAAAGCCACCGGTAGACGCGCCGGCATCAAGAATGCGACCATTCATATCGACGTCAAACGCGGCTAAGGCTCCCAAAAGCTTGTGTGCACCGCGGGAGGCCCACTTATCTTCCTCGGACTCCTCCACCTTGATGGAGACCTCTGGTTCTACTATCGACGCCGGCTTTTGCGCCTTGAAACCACCGACCGTGACACGGCCGGACTTGATCATTTCCCGGGCTTGCTCACGAGAGCGCGCAATCTTCCGGCGCACCAGCTCCGCGTCTAACCTACGACGTTGTGGGGGCATTAATTCTCCTGCAAAGCATCGCGCAACACATTGTGGGCGCGGTCCAGCTGTTCCACCTCAGCGGCCAAATCCGCTGCGTTTTCTCCTAAAATCTTTGCTACGTCAGCATCGATCTCCGCCGGCTCCTTCACGGCACGAAAATCATGCGGCTTTACCGCCATTGCGCAACAACCTTTTCCGCGCGCTCGCTTCGCGGTTGAACATAGCGCGGAGGAGACGGCATGGCCCACGCCACCTCCAACACAGTTCTTAATGCCTGCACTGACGTGGACTTCTCGTCGCCGCCTTCCAGCAGAAGATCATGTCCATCACACCGAGCAGTAAATCCACCCTGTGCTCCAGGTCGGGCAACGGATACCGGCAAAGCCAGTTCGTGCATACCTGCACCAATAAAGTTCGGGCGCGCCTCCACAGGTGCCTCAATAAGTTCTAGTTCCCCAGAAACACCGGTAAGCACATGGAAGGTATTCATGGCAGCGGAATTACCACCGGCGATATCGGTATCCAAACGGTCGCCCACAGCAAGCGGTTTTTTCGCACCAATTTGCTTCGCCGCAAAAGTAAACATGGCTGGCTCGGGCTTTCCTGCAGACACCGGCTCTACCCCGGTGGCGGACTGGATGGCGGCCACGAGGGAACCATTGCCCACGGCAAATCCCCTCTCGATAGGCAGAGAAGTATCTAGGTTCGATGCGAAAAACTTCGCTCCCTGGCGGATGGCCAGAGCCCCTTCAGTCAATTGCTCCCAGCCAACAGAACGGTCAAAACCCTGCACAACAGCGGCAGGCTTGTCATCAGCGCTGGAGACCACCTCAAAACCCATCTCGCGGGCCAAATCACGGAAGGAATCAGCACCAATAATAAGAATTTTGGAGGTGGCTGGCACCTCATCCGCCACTAGTTGAAGGACTGCTTGGGCAGAGGTAACAATCTGCTGCGTGGTCGCCTCGAGCCCGATGTCTGCCAGCATCTTCGACACTGCTTCTGGGCTGCGCGAAGCATTGTTGGTCACGTACACCGCCGGCACACCACAGGTATTGATGACGTCCACCACGTTAGAAAGTGGGCGGCCGCCTTCCCACACGGTGCCATCTAGATCGAGCAGAAGAGCATCGTGTTTGCTTAGAACCGTCACTACTTACACTCCTCTAAGCGCTCCGCTGCATCGGTCCAGTCGCCCTCATCAATTGAGACGGCGTGCTCAAACCATTCCTTAGCTTCGTCCTTGCGACCCGCTTCCAGCAGAGCATTGCCATAAGCATATGCGAGACGGCAGGCGCTTACCCCGCGTGCATCGCGATCAGGATGAGCGCGTTGGATAGTTACAACGGCAGACTCGGCTTGGCCCATATCTAAGCGGGCTCCGGCTAAAACAATCGCTAGCTCAATTTTAGATTCATCATCTAGGTCGGCCGCCTCATCCGCGCGCCCAAGCTCGAGCGCTTTTTCTGGGCGTCCCAAGCCGCGCTCACAGTCAGCCATTACGGCCAGCAGCCCAGGCCCGCCGGAAATACGCCGGGAAGCGCGCAGTTCAGCCAGCGCTTCCTTCCACTCACCTGCACGATAAGCGGCAATACCATTGACCTCTCGGGCGATAGCCACGCGGCCGGCACGGTCTTTAGCAGCACGTGCATGGCGCAAGGCAAGCTTGGGATCGTCTTCCATCCAGGTCGCAGCCATGATCATATGCTTGGCGACGGCCTCGGAGTTTTCCTTCGAGAGCGATTTTAGGTCCTGCAAAACCATGGGATCCAAATCGTTAACATCCACCTCGGCCGGGATGTCTGGGTCACTCATGCGACGATTGATGCGTTCTTCACGGTAACCGGAGCGCTGCGGCGAAAAAGACTTCTTTTTCCGGGAATCGCCCTTGAAATCACGGCCTTTGTTATTGCGTGGCTTACGGTCACGTCCACCTCGCCCGTTGTGATTGCGCTCCGACATTCAGCCCTACCCTTTCTTGGTTGGAACTAGCACAGAAATACCGGCCCTATTCTACAACCCCAAACGAAAAAGCCGGAATTTAGATCCTCTTGCGCTGCCGCAGCGTGAACCATACAGCGCAAGGCCAAACGCTCGCCCAGACCGGTTCAATGAGACGGCACTCGATCCTACTGAACGCAAATAAATTGCCAGGACCACCCACAATGGAAAGCCACTCCGCCCCGCAACGTTCCACAACTCTTCACCGCCGAGCGGCCGAGCATTTGTACGCGCATGCAAACGCCCACCAGGTGGCTTAAATGCATTGCGTTGGTGAAGGCAACGCGGACGCCCTAGTGCCGTACTCCTGGCTTTGCAGATGAGGCCTTCCCCCGGCTGGGTGGGCTGGTAAAACGCAAAGAAGAGGGCGGTGGTGTGCCGTCCTCTTCTTTGTTGTATTTTGTTGTGTTTGTGTTGTTTGGTGTCGGCGGTGACTTACTCTCCCACAACCTCCCGGTTGCAGTACCATCAGCGTGTGCAGGCTTAGCTTCCGGGTTCGGAATGGGACCGGGCGTTTCCCTGCAGCTATTGACCACCGACAAACTTTCAGAACAATACCCTCTTCATGGGTGTGTGGGTGTTGTGTCAGATACTGCATAGTGGACGCGGTCACGACAGTGACTGATTATTTTTGTTGTTGTTGTTTTTTGCCAGCACACATAGTGTGTGTTGGTGTTTGTTGTGGTCAATTAGTACCAGTAGCCTTCACACCTTACAGTGCGTCCAGGTCTGGCCTATCTACCCTATCGTCTTTAGGGGACCTTAACGAAACCTCATCTTAAAACAGGCTTCCCGCTTAGATGCTTTCAGCGGTTATCCCTTCCGTACGTAGCCAACCAGCGATACCCCTGGCGGGATAACTGGCACACTAGAGGTACGTCCGTCCCGGTCCTCTCGTACTAGGGACAGCTTTCTTCAAGTTTCAACGCGCGCGGCGGATAGAGACCGAACTGTCTCACGACGTTCTGAACCCAGCTCGCGTGCCGCTTTAATGGGCGAACAGCCCAACCCTTGGGACCTACTCCAGCCCCAGGATGCGACGAGCCGACATCGAGGTGCCAAACCATCCCGTCGATATGGACTCTTGGGGAAGATCAGCCTGTTATCCCCGGGGTACCTTTTATCCGTTGAGCGACACCACATCCACAAGTAGGTGCCGGATCACTAGTCCCGACTTTCGTCCCTGCTCGACATGTCTGTCTCACAGTCAAGCTCCCTTGTGCACTTACACTCACCACCTGATTGCCAACCAGGCTGAGGGAACCTTTGGGCGCCTCCGTTACATTTTGGGAGGCAACCGCCCCAGTTAAACTACCCACCAGGCACTGTCCCCAACCCAGATCATGGGCCAAGGTTAGATGCTCAATCCGATCAGAGTGGTATTTCAACAACGACTCCACCACCACTAGCGTGATAGCTTCTAAGTCTCCCACCTATCCTACACAAACCGAACCAAACACCAATACCAAGCTATAGTGAAGGTCCCGGGGTCTTTTCGTCCTGCCGCGCGTAACGAGCATCTTTACTCGTAGTGCAATTTCACCGGGCCTGTGGTTGAGACAGCAGAGAAGTCGTTACGCCATTCGTGCAGGTCGGAACTTACCCGACAAGGAATTTCGCTACCTTAGGATGGTTATAGTTACCACCGCCGTTTACTGGGGCTTAAATTCTCAGCTTCGCAGTCAAAGACTACTAACCGGTCCTCTTAACCTTCCAGCACCGGGCAGGCGTCAGTCCATATACATCAACTTAACGTCTTCGCATGGACCTGTGTTTTTGATAAACAGTCGCTTCCCTCTATTCTCTGCGACCCCACAACGCTTCCAGCCGCACGGACCTTCACATCGTAGGGCCCCCCTTCTCCCGAAGTTACGGGGGCATTTTGCCGAATTCCTTAACCACAGTTCACCCGAACGCCTTAGTATTTTCAACCTGACCACCTGTGTCGGTTTAGGGTACGGGCCATACACACACATCGCTAGAGGCTTTTCTCGACAGTACAGGATCACCACCATCAACCCCATCGGGTCTACGCATCACGCCTCAACCATAATGTGCAGCGGATTTACCTACCACACGGTCTGCACGCTTACACCACCAATCCAATAAGTGGCGTGGCTACCTCACTGCGTCACCCCATCACTTGAACCACACATCAGGCCCCACGACATCAACACCACCAGACTTCAAAGAAGACCAGCAATGCATCCGCGGTGGTTAGTATCAGTGCTTTATCATGGGCGCGCATGTACGGGTACCAGAATATCAACTGGTTATCCATCGACTACGCCTGTCGGCCTCGCCTTAGGTCCCGACTCACCCTGGGAAGACGAACTTGACCCAGGAACCCTTAGTCATCCGGCGGATAGGATTCTCACCTATCAATTCGTTACTCATGCCTGCATTCTCACTCGCACACAGTCCACGCCTCCTTACGGTAACGCTTCAACCCATGCACGACGCTCCCCTACCCAACAAAAAATTGTTGCCGCGGCTTCGGCGGTGTACTTGAGCCCCACTACATTGTCGGCGCAGAACCACTCGACCAGTGAGCTATTACGCACTCTTTCAAGGATGGCTGCTTCTAAGCCAACCTCCTGGCTGTCTTCGCGATCCCACATCCTTTTCCACTTAGTACACCCTTAGGGGCCTTAACCGGCGATCTGGGCTGTTTCCCTCTCGACTATGAAGCTTATCCCCCACAGTCTCACTGCCGTACAACACAATTAATGGCATTCGGAGTTTGGCTGACATTGCTAAGATTGTAGTCCCGCTCAACCAACCAGTAGCTCTACCTCCACCAAGCTATAATACGACGCTGCACCTAAATGCATTTCGGGGAGAACCAGCTATCACGGAGTTTGATTGGCCTTTCACCCCTACCCACAGCTCATCCCCGCAGTTTTCAACCTACGTGGGTTCGCGCCTCCACAACCTCTTACAGCTGCTTCACACTGGCCATGGGTAGATCACCCCGCTTCGGGTCCAGGACATGCCACTAAACACCCCATTAGGATTCGGTTTCCCTACGGCTACCCCACACGGGTTAACCTCGCGACATGCCGCTGACTCGCAGGCTCATTCTTCAAAAGGCACGCCATCACACACACAAAGGTGCTCTGACGGATTGTAAGCACATGGTTTCAGGAACTATTTCACTCCCCTCCCGGGGTACTTTTCACCATTCCCTCACGGTACTCATACACTATCGGTCACACTGAGTATTTAGGCTTACCGGGTGGTCCCGGCAGATTCACAGCAGATTCCACGAGCCCGCTGCTACTCGGGCAACCCAACAACCCACACATCATCATCTTCAGCTACAGGACTCTCACCTACTCCGGCAGGCCATTCCAAACCACTTCACCTAACAACAATGCGCAGACGCGGCAATGGTAGTCACCGCACATCAGGGCCCACAACACCGCACACACAACCCCTACCAGGTATCACATGCACACGGTTTAGCCTCATCCACGTTCGTTCGCCACTACTAGCAGAATCATTATTATTTTCTTCTCCTACGGGTACTGAGATGTTTCACTTCCCCGCGTAAACCCCCACAACAGCTATGAATTCACTGAAGGGTAACCCCACATAACCAGGGCCAGGTTTCCCCATTCGGACATCCTCGGATCAACGCTTAATTGACAACTCCCCGAGGCTTAACGCAGCCTTTCACGTCCTTCATCGGCTCAGCATGCCAAGGCATCCACCATGCGCCCTTAATAACGAACACACAAACCACCACACACAAACAAGCGCGAGTGGCCACACAAGTGAACTTGACAAAATAAACACAAAAAAGAAATCACACAAACACACACAACACACCACACAAAAGCGCAGCCTGCCACATGTGTTTAATGCTCGCGTCCACTATACAGTTCTCACACAACACCCCAACCACAAACCAGCACACACAAACCATGCACACCAGCAAAATGGTCAGGCACCAAAAAAAGGGGATAATGCCCCAGACACCCAACAATGCACCAACATACAAACACTTACTTCCCATGTGCACAACACTGCGTGTCACAAAGCGCCATTCAAACACTCGGTCTTTGTCTTAAAGGTGTATCTTCCACCCGGAAATTTTCAAACAAACAACGTTGGCAGCATGACACTCGCACACTCAACCAACACCCACCACAACCGTGGCAGCACGGCACAACTGTGCCCAATAAATAAAGCTCCTTAGAAAGGAGGTGATCCACCCGCACCTTCCGGTACGGGTACCTTGTTACGACTTCGTCCCAATCGCCGATCCCACCTTCGACGGCTCCCTAACAAGTTTGGGCCACCGGCTTCGGGTGTTACCAACTTTCATGACGTGACGGGCGGTGTGTACAAGGCCCGGGAACGTATTCACCGCAGCGTTGCTGATCTGCGATTACTAGCGACTCCGACTTCATGGGGTCGAGTTGCAGACCCCAATCCGAACTAAGGCCGGCTTTCAGCGATTCGCTCCACCTCACAGTGTCGCTGCGCGTTGTACCGACCATTGTAGCATGTGTGAAGCCCTGGACATAAGGGGCATGATGATTTGACGTCATCCCCACCTTCCTCCGAGTTGACCCCGGCAGTCTCTCATGAGTCCCCAACCAAATGCTGGCAACATAAGACAAGGGTTGCGCTCGTTGCGGGACTTAACCCAACATCTCACGACACGAGCTGACGACAACCATGCACCACCTGTACACCAGCCACAAAGGGAAAGACTATCTCTAGCCCGATCCAGTGTATGTCAAGCCCAGGTAAGGTTCTTCGCGTTGCATCGAATTAATCCACATGCTCCGCCGCTTGTGCGGGCCCCCGTCAATTCCTTTGAGTTTTAGCCTTGCGGCCGTACTCCCCAGGCGGGGCGCTTAATGCGTTAGCTACGGCACGAAAGTCGTGAAAAGACCCTCACACCTAGCGCCCACCGTTTACGGCATGGACTACCAGGGTATCTAATCCTGTTCGCTACCCATGCTTTCGCTCCTCAGCGTCAGTAACTGCCCAGTAACCTGCCTTCGCCATCGGTGTTCCTCCTGATATCTGCGCATTTCACCGCTACACCAGGAATTCCAGTTACCCCTACAGTACTCAAGTTATGCCCGTATCGCCTGCACGCCCGGAGTTAAGCCCCGGAATTTCACAGACGACGCGACAAACCACCTACGAGCCCTTTACGCCCAGTAATTCCGGACAACGCTCGCACCCTACGTATTACCGCGGCTGCTGGCACGTAGTTAGCCGGTGCTTCTTATCTAGGTACCGTCACAAAAAGCTTCGTCCCTAGCGAAAGGAGTTTACAACCCGAAGGCCGTCATCCCCCACGCGGCGTCGCTGCATCAGGCTTGCGCCCATTGTGCAATATTCCCCACTGCTGCCTCCCGTAGGAGTCTGGGCCGTATCTCAGTCCCAATGTGGCCGTCCACCCTCTCAGGCCGGCTACCCGTCGCCGCCTTGGTAGGCCATTACCCCACCAACAAGCTGATAGGCCGCGAGCTCATCCTACACCGAAAAAACTTTCCAACCATCACACTAAAAATGGCTCCTATCCGGTATTAGACCCAGTTTCCCAGGCTTATCCCGAAGTGCAGGGCAGATCACCCACGTGTTACTCACCCGTTCGCCACTCGAGTACCCTGCAAGCAGGGCCTTTCCGTTCGACTTGCATGTGTTAAGCACGCCGCCAGCGTTCGTCCTGAGCCAGGATCAAACTCTCCACAAAAAAATTTCAGAACAAATCCGAAACAGGCCGTGAAAAGCCCGAAACCCAACAAAAGAACAAACCACCACAAACCACAAAGCAAAAACACTTCATAAAGCTCATGCTGGCGTCCAAAAAATTACTACAAAGAAAAAAATTACAGTCCCCTCAACCCGACGGGGTCAAAAAGAGGAAACCAAAAAAGGTAAACACAATCACATGCCAACCAATCCATCTCAATGCAGCCGAAACACCAAACAGCATTCAAAAAGGTACGTGTTCCACATACCCAACCGGCACACACCAACCAACAAACCAACCAAAAGGCTTATTGGCAGACAAACCAATCAACACACAACCATGCACACAAAAAATAAAAAGTACATTGGCACACTATTGAGTTCTCAAACATCATCACCAACCAACAAAAAATTAACTTCCCGTTAACCTCTCGTTGGCGGCTCGTACAAACTTACTCAACTCAAAGAACAAAGTCAAATCATCGAACCAAGTCCGTACAAAATGTCACCATCAAGTAACCTCCCGGCTACCTCGCGGCGACTTGGATTAATGTAGTCCACCACAACCAAACAACACAAATCCCCAGTATGGGCTGGAAAAACGAAAAATGACGCACTTCCACCGTGTGGAAAGGACGTCATTTCCCGCTGTTTAGCTCAGCTTGGCACCGGCGAAATTCTTCTTGCCGCGGCGCAGCACCAGCCAGCTCCCATGAAGAAGATCGTCTGCCGAAGGCTCCCACTCCGCCGATTCGATGCGCTCGTTGTTGACATACGCACCGCCTTCCTTGATGGTACGGCGAGCAGCACCCTTGGAATCGGCCAAACCGCTGGCAACCAAAAGATCAACAATGGTGCGCGGTTCGCCGGCTGCAACATCCGCAACGGCGGTCTCAGAAAGAGCGCCAACGAGGGTTTTCTCGTCCAGCTCGGAAAGCTCCGCTTTGCCGAAGAGCGCTTGCGCCGCAAGCTCGACTGCCTTCGTAGCCTCTGCACCATGAACCAAATCGGTGATCTCTTGAGCCAGGCGGCGCTGAGCTGCTCGCTTGTAGGGCTCTTCTTCGACTGCTCGCGCATACTCGGCGATTTCCTCCTGCGTCAGGAAGGTAAACCAGCGCAAGTAGTCGATGACGACAGAGTCACCGGCGTTTAGGAAGTATTGGTACCAAGAGTAAGCGGAAGTCTTTTCCGGATCGAGCCACAGTTTTCCGCCGCCGGTGGACTTGCCGAACTTCTGTCCAGAGGCGTCGGTAACTAGCGGCACCGTAAGGCCATGCACCTTCGCACCGTCAATGCGGCGGTTGAGGTCAACGCCGGAAACGATGTTTCCCCACTGGTCACCGCCGCCAATCTGCAGAACGCAATCCCGCTCACGGCGAAGCTGCACAAAGTCATTGGACTGCAAGAGCATATAAGAGAACTCGGTGTAGGAAATACCATCGCCTTCGAGGCGTCGCTTGACGGTATCGCGGTCCAACATCGTGTTGAGGGAGAAGTTCTTTCCCACATCGCGCAAGAAGTCAATGACCGACATATTCATGGTCCAATCAGCATTATTGACCATGGTGGCGGCGTGTTCGCCCTCGAAATCAATAAACCGACGTAGCTGCCCCTTGATAGCCTCAAGGTTATGGGCCAAGTCCTCTTCGCTGAGCATGGAACGCTCGCCGACGTCGCGCGGATCGCCAATAAATCCTGTCGCTCCACCCGCTAGCGCGATCGGGTGGTGCCCCGCTTCTTGGAATCGACGCAGCATAATAAGCGGAACGAGGTGACCTGCATGGAGGGAGTCACCGGTAGGGTCGAATCCGCAGTACAGCGCGATAGGGTTCTCGCATGCTTCGCGGAGCGCTTCAAGATCGGTGGACTGATTGATTAGTCCGCGCCATTGCAGTTCATCAATGATATTCATGGGAAGTCTTTCTAGAAATCGAAGTTAAGCGGGCCATTTCTGGGCGTGGTCTACAAGCATGACTGGGATGTCATCCTCAATGGGATAGGCAATACCCAGCCGCTCGTTGACGAGGACCTGTTTATCTTCCAGATATGTCAAAGGGCCCTTGTCTTGCGGGCAGACAAGGACCTCTAGCAACTTCGGGTCAAGACTCATGCGCCTTATCTTAGCGGGTAAAGGAAGAAGTTGGATCCCTCTACCCCACCTTGGCCTTAAAGCAGGGACGGAACGTTAGCCACCAAGGAGAAGAGATCCTTGGGATCATCCGGGTTGGCAATGATGTCAATCTCAGACTCCAAGTCGGTTCCCTTGACGGAATCGCGCAGATAACGCAGGGCGGAGAAGTCGTTAATAGCGAATCCGACATCGTCGAAAAGCGTGATCTGCTCATCGTCATCACGGCCGGTGGCCTGGCCGGTGAGCACCTGGTAGAACTCGACAACCGGGAAGTCTTCCGGCTTCTGCTGAATTTCGCCCTCGATGCGAGTCTGCTCCGGGAACTCCACAAAGACCTTGGACTTGTCCAGAATGGAGCTTTCCAGCTCGGTCTTACCTGGGCAGTCACCGCCAACAGCGTTGAGGTGGACACCTGGGGCGACGTGGCGCTCGGCCAGAATCTGGTTCTGTGCCTTGTCTGCAGTGCAGGTGGTAATAATGTCTGCACCAAGAACCGCCTCGTCGACGCTAGAGCAGGCAGTGATATTAAAGCCCAGTGGCTCCAGATTGCGCTTGAACTTCTCTACCGCCTCAGGGTCAATGTCATAAATAGTGATGTCCTCGATGCCCATCACGCCACGGAAGCCCAAGGCCTGGAATTCAGACTGGGATCCGGCACCGACCATGGCCATGCGCTTGGAGTCCTTGCGTGCTAGGTGCTTTGCCACCATGGCGGAGGTTGCAGCAGTACGCAGTGCGGTAAGCAGCGTCATCTCGGCTTCGAAGGTGGGGTAACCATTGTCGACGTCGGCAAGCACGCCAAAGGCGGTAACGGTCTGGAAACCACGGGCCGGATTGGACGGGTGGCCGTTGACGTACTTGAAGGAGTACTCCTTACCGTTGGAGGTCGGCATGAGCTCGATGACTCCGAATGGGGTGTGGGAGGCAACGCGCGGAATCTTGTCAAAGCGCTCCCACTCGCGGTAGTCAGCCTCGAGGTAATCCACCATTCCGGTAATGATGTTTTCAACGCCCTCGCGCTGAATCCAGCGCGCCATATTTTCTACGTCTACGAACTTAACAGCGTGGTTCATAAAAGTTCCTTTCTATTTCTTTGGGTGAAGGTCTGTTTGCGGTGCGGCCGGGAAGCTGGAGGTTGGCAGATGCTTGGCCTTCCTCTCTTCCGCGATTGTACGAATACGGTCGCGCCATGCGTACCACATTGCCATAAAGACCGGAACGAGGAGCAGGGTCGATGCAAGTGCAAAAGTGCCGATTGGATAATCAAAGGCCATCAAGATAATGACTAGGCCAATGAAGATGAGCACTGCCCAGTCTCCGCCTTCGCCAAACGGCGAGCGGTATCCCGGTCGGGTATAGCTTCCGCTCTTGGCCAGGCGCACAAACTTGAGGTGCGAGAGCGCAACTGCTGCCCACGAAGCCAGGGTGCCCAGGGCTGCTAGGTTAAGCACAATCTCGAATGCCATTTCTGGCACTACATAGTTGAGGAAGACGCCTACCAAGCCCACCATGGCCGCCATGACGATGCCGCCGTAGGGAACACCAGACTTGGACATGCGAGCGCCAAACTTCGGGCCGGAGCCGGAGGTGGACATGTTGTACATAATGCGGCCGGTGGAATACAGGCCAGCGTTGAGCGAGGAAATCGCAGCAGTGATAACGACAAGCTGGAAAATCGGAGCCGCCGCGCCAACGCCCAGGGACTCAAAGAAGGTCACGAACGGCGAAACATCTGCGACATAGTTAGTGTATGGCAACACCAAGGTCAGCAATAGCACGGAGCCGAAGTAGAAAATCAAGATGCGGAGCAGCACATTGTTGACTGCGCGCGGGATATGCTTTTCTACATTTTTAGTCTCACCGGAGGTGGTTCCAACAAGCTCGATGCCGGCGTAGGCAAAGACGACGCCTTGGACAACGATGACGGCAGGCATGAGGCCATTGGGCAGCCAGCCACCGGTATCAGAAATGAGGCTAAAGCCGGTGGGATCGCCGCTCGGGTGGCCAAGAATAAGGACACCGATGGCCACCAACATGAAGATGATCAACGCGACAATTTTGATGAGGGAGAACCAGTACTCCAGTTCGCCGAAGATCTTCACCGAGAGCATGTTGAATACAAGGATGCCGCAGATAACAACGAGGGCCAGTGCCCACTGCGGAACGGCGTCGAGCCACGACGTGTACTGGCTAAACCACTTGATGTAGATAGCTACGGCTGTGCCGTCCGCCACCAAGGTCATCGCCCAGTTTCCCCAGTACAACCAGCCTGTGACAAAAGCGGTCTTCTCACCGTAGAACTCACGGGCATAGGAGACGAAGGAACCGGAGCTGGGGCGATAAACAATGAGCTCGCCAAGAGAACGCAGGATGATATAGCCAAAGAAGCCACAAATAAGGTACAGCACCGCTAGGAACGGTCCGGCGTCTTGCAAGCGGCTACCGGTACCCAAAAGAAGACCGGTACCAATGGCAGAACCGATGGCGATCATCTGGAGCTGGCGATTGCCCATCCCCTTTTGCAGGCCGTGGTCTTCCGAAGCGTAGACCGCCTTCTCGTTCTCGTGCGGCCCCGTTGTGGGCGGCGGCGAATTTACTGTCATGGGAGAGATCGTCCTTTCATTGACGGGAATGCGTCTGGTAGGTCACATTCTCTGCAAGGATAGTACCGCACCACACTGTAACCCACGTCACCGGCACCCCCACTGTGTTCAACAATGCAGTTGGAGGGTTGGGAATAGGGGCTAATCCCCTACCCCCGCATCTAGGCATAACAGAACCGCATGGCCATAGACCATGCGGTTTTCAGGGAAAAGAACTCATTAGCGCAGTGGCGTCTGCGCCCACGTGCGGGCGGCAGCGGCCCGTTCCCGTACCTTTTCCCGTTGCTCAGCCACTCGAGCGCCGGCCGTGCCACCCTTGGTGTCACGAGAAGCCACTGCTCCGTCAATGGTGAGCACTTCGCGGACACCCTGCTTTAGCCGCTTGTCGACGCCCGCTAGGTCCTCGTCGCTGAGGTCGATTAGGTCCACCCCACGTTCCTCAGCAATCCGTACGCATGCGCCGGAGGCTTCGTGCGCTTCACGGAAGGGAACTCCTTGGCGGACCATCCATTCGGCCAAATCGGTAGCCAGTGTAAACCCGCGCGGAGCCAACTCGCGCATGCGGTCCTCATGGAAGGTCAGCGTCGATACAAGACCGGTCATCGCCGGCAGCAGCAGGTTTAGCTGCGCGACCGAGTCAACGATAGGCTCCTTGTCTTCCTGCAGGTCGCGATTATAGGCCAGCGGCTGAGCCTTCAGCGTGGACAAAAGCCCTGTGAGATTGCCAATAAGGCGGCCAGTCTTGCCGCGGGTAAGTTCCGGAACGTCTGGATTCTTCTTCTGGGGCATGATGGACGAACCCGTCGACCAAGCATCATCAAGCGTGACATAGCCGTATTCCGGTGTGCACCAATAGATGATTTCTTCCGAAAGGCGGGACATATCCACCGCGATCTGCGCCAAAACGAAGGCAGTCTCGGAGGCGAAGTCACGAGCCGCAGTGCCGTCCAAGGAGTTTTCCGCAGCGGAGTCGAACCCTAGCTCTTGCGCAATGGCCTCTGGATCCAGCTGCAAAGACGAGCCAGCAAGCGCGCCAGAGCCATAGGGAGACACGGCTAGGCGCTTGTCCAAATCTTGCAGGCGCTCGATATCGCGCAGAAGCGGCTGCGCATGGCCCAAAAGTTCGTGCGCTAGCAGAATTGGCTGCGCTGCTTGCGAGTGAGTCTTGCCCGGCATGATGGCATCGGGATGGGATGCGGCTTGATCAGCCAAGGCATCCACCAAGTCACTCACCTGGGCGGCGGTATCGCGAATGGCATCGCGTACCCACATGCGAAACAGCGTCGCTACCTGGTCATTACGCGAGCGGCCAGCACGCAGGCGACCGCCTACTTCCGGCCCGACAATCTCAATGAGCCCGCGTTCCATCGCACCGTGGACGTCCTCATCTGTCGGCGCCGGGCGGAATTCGCCAGAGTCCACCTTCTCCCCTAGCTCGGTGAGACCGGCGAGCATGGTTTCCAGGTCGGCGTCGGATAGCAAGCCTGCCTTGTGCAGCACTTTGGCATGCGCCTTGGAGGCTAATACGTCATAAGGCGCGAGGACCCAGTCAAAGTGGGTGGATACAGAGAGGGCAAACATTGCCTCGGAGGGTCCGCCGGAAAAGCGGCCGCCCCACAGGGCACCCTCATTAGTCTTATGTGGTTCCATATGCTTCTACTTCTGGGCGCTGGTTGGAAAACCGCCATCGCGGTCGCGCTGATTGGAAATCTGGGTAGACAGGCCATGCAGCTGCACAAAGCCCTTTGCGGCAGTTTGGTCGAAGGAATCGCCGGTGTCATAGGTGGCCAAGTCGAAGGAGTACAGCGACTGGCCAGAACGGCGCCCGGTCACCGTGGCAGTGCCGGCGTGCATGCTTAGGCGAATATCGCCGGTGACGTTTTCCTGAGATTCCGCAATGAAAGCGTCCAGGGAACGCTTCAGCGGCGAATGCCAGAGGCCGTCGTAGACCTCCTCGGACCATCGAGCATCGGTGAGGCGCTTGTAGCGAGCCAACTCGCGCTCCACAGTGACATCCTCTAGCGCCTCGTGCGCTTGGATAAGGACCATTGCACCCGGAGCTTCGTAGACCTCACGGGACTTAATGCCCACCAAACGGTCTTCGACCATATCTAGGCGACCAATACCCTGTGCACCTGCGCGGCGGTTGACCTCTTCAATGATCTGCAGCGGGGACATCTTTTGGCCATCCACCGCCACGGGGATGCCCTTTTCAAAGGAGAGGATAATTTCATCCGGGGCATTGCCCAGACCCGGGTCCTCGGTGTAGGCGTAGAGGTCCTTTGTCGGTGGATTCCACAGATCCTCTAGGAATCCAGTTTCGACGGCGCGGCCCCACAGATTCTGGTCGATAGAAAATGGCGAGGAGGCGGACTGCTCAATTGGCAGGTTGATCTCCTCCGCAAAGGCGATGGCCTTATCTCGGGTCCACGCATAATCACGTGCAGGAGCGATAATTTCGAGAGAAGGATCCTGGGCACGGAAAGAAACCTCAAAGCGTACCTGGTCATTGCCCTTGCCGGTGCAACCGTGGGAGACGTGGGTGCCGCCAAATTCCTGGGCAGCCTTAACAAGGTGCTTGGTAATGAGCGGACGGGAAATGGCCGATACCAGCGGGTACTGCTTCATATACATGCCGTTTGCCTGAATGGTGGGAACGCAGTATTCCTCTGCGAACTCATCCTTGGCATCGATAACGATGGACTCTACGGCACCGCAGTCAAGTGCACGCTGGCGCACCGATTCCATATCCTCGCCACCTTGACCCAAATCCAGGGAAACGGCAACAACATCGCCGCCGGTCATTTTTGCCAGGTACGGAATAGCAACAGAAGTATCAAGGCCACCGGAGTAGGCCAAGACTACGCGTGCGGACATGGTAAATCTCCTCGATCCATTGGAAACAATTCATTTAAGTACATAATATACGACGGTGGTATGAATTTCCACCCTCGCTGTCTAAAGATTCCGCGTGGTAAGCGTCACGGCCAAATCTGCGCCTGTGACACCCTCGCGCGCCAAGACGAAAATGGTGTCATCACCGGCGATACAACCAATGACATCGTGCAGCCCTACCCTGTCAATAAAACTAGCCAGGTACTGGGCCGCGCCAGCTGGCGTGCGCAGCATCGCAATATTGCCGGAAGAATCATGGGATACCACCAATTCATCGAGCATGCGTCGCAGCTTTTCTCGGGGCCCTCCCACTTGATCTTCAAATTGCTCCAGCTCACCGCCGACCATGTAATAGGAACGGCCGCCATCACGCTTTACCTTCTTCGCTCCCAACTCATCCAAGTCACGGGACAAAGTGGCCTGCGTGATGTCAATGCCGTCTGCGAGAAGCAGCTCGGATAGCTGCACCTGGCTGGTGACGCGATTGCGGTCCAAAATCTCTAGAATTTTGGCCTGCCGAGCATTGCGAGTGGTCGGGGTGTTCATTACTTAGTTGATCTCCTTATTTATTTCGAGCAACCAGACGAGAAGCGCCTTCTGCGCATGCAGGCGATTTTCCGCTTCATCGAAGACTCGCGACTGCGGACCATCGATCACCTCATTCGTGACCTCGTTTCCACGGTACGCCGGCAAACAATGTAAGAATATTGCATCCTTATGTGCTTTGCTCATTATGGTCGAATCAACCTGATAAGGCAGGAACGGCGTGCGCCTATCACGACCATCATTTTCCTGTCCCATAGAAACCCAGGTATCCGTAATCACGACGTCCGCGCCTTCTACTTCATTGACATCATCAGTAATGGTGATATTGCCCCGCTGACGCGCGCGGTCGACGAATTCCTGGCGAGGCTGAAATCCCTCTGGCGCAATGATGGAGACGTCCATACCGGCCGTGGCAAAACCGATCATGTACGAGTTGGCCATATTATTGTCGCCATCACCCAGGTATACGGCCTTTTTGCCCGGCAGATCACCTAGATTCTCGCGACAGGTCAGCAAATCAGCCAGGATCTGGCAGGGATGTAGGTCATCAGAAAGCGCATTAATCAAAGGTACGGTAGCAGTCTCTGCCATCTGGAGCAGATTGTCGTGCTCAAACGTACGCCACACAATGGCCTCCACGTACCTTGAAAGCACCGCCGCCGTATCTTGAAAAGATTCCCCCTTGCCCATCTGGGTTGTAGAAGTGTCGACGGTAATACCCCTGCCGCCCATATTCGCTACCGCGGTTTCAAAGGAAAAGCGGGTGCGCGTAGACGATTTATCAAAGAGAACCGCCACGGTCTTGGGACCTTCTAAAGGGCGCTCTGCAAAGGGCTCCTTCTTTAGCTTTTCAGCTAAATCTAAAACCGTCGCTTGTTCTTGTGGGCTGAGATCATCATCAGCTAGGAAGTGCCGCAGGCTCATGCCAGTTTCTCCAATGTGGTTCCGAGAGTTGATAGTGCTGTGTCGAGTTCATGCTGGGAAATGACCAAAGGTGGGGTTAGTCGAAGAACATTCTCGTTGGGAGCGTTGAGAATAAGCCCGTGTGCGAGCCCGTCCCGCACGGCCTGCTTAGCCACCGGTGCGCTTAATACAAGGCCCAGCATAAGACCTCGGCCGCGCACACGATCTACAATTGAATACTTTTCACATTCCTGCCGCACATAGTCCCCCTTGCGGGTCACCTCTGCGAGCAATTCCGCATCTACGGTGTCAAGAACTACGTTTGCCGCGGCGCACGCCACGGGGTTCCCGCCAAAGGTGGCGCCACGAGAGCCGGGCCCAAAAAGACCCTTGGCACGCCCTCGGGTAATCGTTGCGCCGATGGGTAGTCCGGCACCTAGGCCTTTCGCCATAGTGATAACGTCCGGTTGAATTCCTTCTACCTCGTGGGCAAAGAACGTCCCGGTACGGCCTACGCCTGTTTGTACCTCGTCAACGATTAATAGGACTCCGTATTCATCGCACAGCTCGCTGACCTTTTTCATGAACCCCGCAGGGGCCGGAATGACGCCAGTTTCTCCCTGAATTGGTTCCAGGATTATGGCCGCAGTGTCCTGGGGATCTTGTTCCACCAGCTGACGCAGATACTCCACATCCCCGAACGGATAGAACTCCACTCCTCCCGGCAACGGGCGGAAAGAGCGCTGTTTATCGGGCTGACCGGTCAAGGCCAGTGCCCCCATGGTTCGTCCATGAAAGCCGTGCTCGGCAGCGAGGATTCGCCGGCGCCCGGTCAGGCGAGCAAGCTTAAATGCAGCCTCATTGGCTTCGGCGCCAGAGTTACAGAAGAACACTCGTGCGCTATCGTCTCCCACGCGCTCAATCAGCTTCGCCCCCGCATCCAGCACTGGCTGAGTGGCGAAGAGGTTCGAGGTATGCGCCAAAGTGCGCGCCTGGTGGGATACCGCCTGTGCTACGTGCTCATTGCCGTATCCCAAGGAATTCACCGCAATGCCTGCTAGTAGATCAATATAGGACTTACCGTGCTCATCGTTAAGCGTTGCCCCTTGGCCGGAGACGAGACCTATGGACGGTGTGCCATAGGTATCAACGACCGTCTCCGACCACCGCTGTGTCAAGCTCTGTGGCTTGTTCATGCTGCATCATCCTTCCTGAAGATGGTCCCTTCGGGGTAGTCGTGTTGCTTATAATCATCTGGCAACACCATGGTTCCGATGCCACCCAAGGTTAAAAGCTCTAGGAGCACCGAGTGGCCAATCCGGCCGTCGATAACGTGCGCGGCCGATACCCCGCCTTCTACTGCCTTGAGGCAAGATTCCATCTTGGGAATCATGCCGGAGTCCAGTCGGGGAAGAAGCCTGGAAAGTTGACCACGTTCGATCTTGGACACGAGGGATTCGCGGTTTGGCCAGTCAGTGTATAGGCCTTCCACATTGGTGAGAATGACCAAACGCTCTGCCCCGATTGCGCTAGCCAAAGCCCCAGCCGCGCTATCGGCATTGATGTTATAAATTGCGCCTTCCTCTCCCGGTGCGATGGTCGAGACCACTGGGATGCGCCCAGCGTCGATAATGTCCTTCACGGCCGTGGGATTGACTTCTACGATGTCTCCGACCATCCCAATATCGGTAGGTTTTCCATCGACTTCCACCAACCTTTTGGTGGCCCGGAATAGTCCCGCGTCTTCGCCAGAGGTCCCCACCGCATATGGGCCGTGCGAATTGATGAGGTTGACTAATCCGCGACCTACCTGCCCAAAAAGCACCATGCGAACTACTTCCATGATCTCCGGAGAGGTCACGCGAAAGCCGCCTCGAAACTCCCCTTCTATACCAAGCTTGTGGAGCATGGAGTTGATCTGTGGCCCACCACCATGCACCACCACCGGCTTAACGCCCACGGTGCGCAAAAAGACCATGTCCGCGGCGAAGGCAGCTTTAAGTTCTTCGTCCACCATGGCATTGCCGCCGTATTTAACCACTACGATGGTGTCCCGATAATGTTGGAGCCACGGGAGGGCATCCGCTAGGACGGTGGCGCGCTCTTGATCACTAAGCCCACTAAACATTTTCATCTCCTCCCTAGGAGCTATACGCCGAATTGATTTCCACGTAGGCGTGAGAGAGATCCGTGGTCCGCACGAACGCAGACCCAGTACCTCCCGTTCCAAGGTCCACGCAGACATCGATATCAGTCCCGCTAAGGTCCAACTCGCGCGCGCCGGGTACCCCCGTCGAGGCACGACACACCGGCTGGCCATTGAAATAGACCGAGATATTTTCCGGGTCCATTTCTGCATCTGCCATTCCCACCGCCGCAAGGACGCGGCCCCAGTTCGGATCAGAGCCGAACATGGCGCACTTGAACAGGTTGTCGCGGCCCAAGGTGCGCGCGGCGTTGAGGGCCTGGTAGTCGGTGGCAGTGCCTTCCACAGTGATCTTGACGCGCTTGGTTACACCTTCTGCATCTGCTTGCAATTGGTCCGCAATGTCTGAGCAAACCGCCAGCACCGCCGTTTCAAGCTCTTCTTGGCTGGGCGAAACACCCGAGGCCCCAGAGGCCATGAGGATCACCGTGTCATTAGTAGAAGTTGATCCATCTACGTCGAGAGTGTTGAAGGTCTGCGACACGGCCTTGTCCAGGGCGCTCTGGAGGGCAGCGGCGCTTGCGGCGGCGTCGGTAGTAAGGCACACCAACATCGTCGCCAGCGAGGGGGCCATCATGCCCACCCCCTTGCCCATGGCCCCAACGGACCAGCCGGCCCCAACATAGGCGGCTTCCTTAGTTACGGTATCGGTGGTCAAAATAGCCTCGGCCGCTGCGTGAGCATGGTCCGCGCTGCCGCCTAGGGCCTTCACCACAGCGCCTGCACCAGCCAACGCTTTTTCCATAGGCAAAGGCTCTCCTATAAGCCCGGTCGAACAGGCAGCAATATTTCCTTCTGGAAGGGACAAGGAGTGGGCAACCTCGGCTACCAGCGCGGAGGCATCCGCATCACCCTGCGGGCCATTGCACGCATTGGCGTTTCCAGAGTTAAAGACAATAGCGGCAAGCTGGCCATCGGCCACCGCCTTGCGGGAGAGTTTCACCGGCGAGGCCACAACACGATTACGGGTAAATACCGCCGCCACATCATAGCGTGGTCCATTATTGACAACTAATGCCATATCGGGTTTGCCTGAGGGTTTAATCCCCGCTGTGGTAGCGCCGGCGCTAAAGCCGGCCGGGCCGGTAATTCCTGCTGCAGTCATAATTTTCTCCTAGTTTTTATGGGGCCACGGCCGCTTGCGGCAAGCCCAAGGTTTCATCCCAGCCGAGTATTAGGTTCATACATTGCACGGCGGCGCCGGCTGTTCCTTTGCACAGGTTGTCCAGTGCTGCGGTAACCACGAGGCGTCGGGCGTGTTCATCCACATGGGCTTGAAGGTGAACCATATTGGTCCCTACAACGTTTTGGGTCTCGGGCTGCTGACCGGCGGGAAGCACGTGACAGAAGGGCTCTTGGGCATAAAACTCACCGAATGCAGTCTCTACTTCCCACTTGCCGACGCCCTCTTTCGTCCCCGCCGTTATGGTCGCCAAGATGCCTCGGGTTAAGGGAGCTAGAACCGGGGTGAAGCTGACGTCAAGCTTTTCCTGCGCAAACGGCTGCAGATTTTGCACGATTTCCGGGGTATGCCGGTGCGTGCCGCCGGGCTTATATGCCTTCAGGTTTCCCATGGTTTCCGCGCCGAGTTGTGCCACAGAGGGCTTCTTCCCGGCTCCGGAAACACCGGTAATAGCAATCACCGAGAGGCTCGGCTTAATGAGTTCATGGGCAACTGCCGGCAAACCTGCGAGGGTTACCGCCGTGGGAAAACACCCCGGCACAGCTACCCGGTTGGCATCGCGCAGCACTTCCCTATTGCCTGGAATCTCGGGGATTCCATAAGGCCAATGCCCGGCGTACTCTCCGCCATAAAAGGCGTCCCAGTCCTTCTTATTGCGAAGGCGAAAATCGGCCGCACAATCGATCACTGTGGTCTGCGGCCCCACGTGCTGAGCAATCGCCGCAGAATGACCGTGTGGAAGGCCCAAAAATACAATGTCGTGCCCGCGAAGATTTTCAGCGGTCGTCTCCACTATGACACGGTCTGCCAGCTGCGGGAGGTGCGGCATAAGCTCAGCGACCCTCTTCCCTGCGGTTGAATGGGCAGTTAGCGCCCCAATGCGTAGTTCGCCGCCAAGATACGCCGGGCGCGACAGCAGCAGGCGAAGGATCTCGCTTCCCGCGTATCCGGTCGCACCTGCTATTGCTACTGAAATAGTCATAGAAGGGACTATAGCAATAAATACATCCGACTGTATGTTATTCAGTGGGATTGCCCGATTGTGCAGGTAACTGGACGTCGAGTAATGAATATAATGTATGAAAAAGGGGGCGGTGAGTTAAATCTCACCGCCCCCTGAGCAGGGTTTAATTACGCGCGCATTTCTGCGCCCAGACGCTGCTTAGCCAATTCCGCCGCCGCCATGCGGTGCTCGTTGACTTCGTCATCCGTCAACGTGCGGTCCGCGGCACGGAATAGAAGCTGGAAGGCCAAGGATTTCTTGCCATCTCCTAGCTGCTCACCACGGAAAATATCGAAGAGTTCGACGGACTCGATGAGTTCTCCTGCTCCCTCTTCCACGATGGCGCGTACACGCTCGGCGGGTACGTCTTCATCCACTACCAAGGCAATGTCTTGGTGCAATGCGGGGAACGAGGACAACACCGGTGCGGGGAACTTTTCTTCCAACGGCATGGCGCTAATGTCCAGCTCCATAGCGCACGTGCGCGCAGGTAGGTTTAGGGCCTCCAAGACCTGCGGGTGCAGCTCACCAGCATGGCCCAGTACTACGTCGGTGCCAGCCACCTTCACGGCCGCGCAGCGGCCAGGATGCCACGGCAGAACCTGTGCTGCCTCCAGCTCAATATCCACACCAGCGGCGCGAGCGACCTGACGGGCGGATTCGATAGCATCGCCGTAGGTATATGCACGGCCCTCGCCCCACGGGCCTTCATGTTCAATATTGCCCGTAGCCACCGTAGCAACGTGAAGCGGCTGCTCAGGCAGGGTATCAAGGAGCTGAGAAACCACCTCAGTAGAAGGTCGCTGTTCTACGGAAGGCATAGGGGATGCCGCAGCGCGCTTGAACGCCACCTGCTGCAGCCCGTACAGGGCGAGGTCGCTGCGGCCACGAGCCACATTGCGGGCGATGGCCTCCAACATGTTCGGCAGCAGCGTCGTAGACAAGATGGCCTTGTCCGCCTCAAGCGGATTTTGCACTTCTACGGTGCGGCGACGAGCATCATCTTTGTCGAGGCCCCACACATCAAACGTATTATTTGCCACGAATGGTGCAGGCAATACCTCGGCATAGCCGGCATAGGCAAGACCATGTCCGATAGCCCGACGACGCTTCTGCGCAGGGGTTAGCCCGCGGCCACCGGCCGGGGTAGGCAAGACGGTGGGAATGTCCTCCAAGCCCTCCAGACGTAGGACCTCCTCAATGAGGTCAACATCCATAGAGATATCGGTGCGCCATGTGGCAGGCGTTACCTGCAGTATTTCGCCGTCATCGGTAACAGTACAGCCGACTTCCTCGAGGCGGGAAATAACGGTCTCACGGGAGTAGTCAACCCCGGCATAGTCACTGGCCTTTGCGGTGCGCAGAGCAATGGGCTCGCGCTTGGCGACGTCCCCGATAAGCGTACGACCCTTTTCAATGGTGCCGCCTGCTAGCTGCTGGAGCAGCGCACATGCGGTGTCTAGGGCGACCTCTACGATCGCCGGATCTACGCCGCGCTCAAAACGGCGAGAGGATTCGGAAGACAACTTATGGCGGCGAGAGGTACGCGCGACGGTAATCGGATCCCAAATAGCAGATTCGAAGACAACGTCTGTGGTCTCCGCCGAGATTTCAGAGGTAGTCCCGCCCATCACGCCGGCCAAGGACTGGATGCCATTGTCATCACAGATGACCACGTCTTCTGCAGAAAGTTCTCGCTTTACATGATCCAGAGTCTCAAACTTCTCCCCCTCCGCTGCGTTACGGACAACGAGGTTCCCCTGAATCACGTTGGCGTCAAAGGCATGCATTGGTGCGCCTAAAAGCAACATCACATAGTTAGTAATGTCCGTAGGCAAATTCACGCTGCGTTGGCCGCAGAGCATTAGCTCGCGTTCCAGCCAAAACGGGGTGCGTGCCTGCGGGTCGATGCCGCTGACCTTGCGGAGGCCAAAGCGCTGTGCCTTGGTTTCGGGGGCCACAGTGACGTCGATAAGCGAGCCCTGCGCCTCCGGCACAGCGGAGGTATCTATGCCAGCCGAGGAAGGATCCTGGGCAATATCGGCAAACTCCAGATCAAAAGCGGAGGCAATCTCGCGGCTCAAACCGCGTGCGGAAAGTGCATAACCACGATCTGGGGTGATGTTTACGTCAAAGTCGGTATCGTGCAAGCCGATAAACGGGCGCGCATCCTCGCCCACTTTATCGGCGACTTCATCGCCTAAGACGATGATGCCGTTGGCTTGCGCGCCCAAGCCGAGCTCAGCGCCGGAGCACATCATGCCATTAGAAATGTGATCGTAGGTCTCGCGTGCCGCGATCTTGAAGCCACCAGGAAGCTCCGAGCCGGGAAGCGCAACGACAACATAGTCATTCAGGCGAAAATTGCGAGCGCCACAAATGATGCCTTGCAGTTCGCCCGTGCCATTAGCCTGGCCTACATTCACCTGGCAGTAGCGAATGGGCTTTTTAAACTGAGTGAGCTCTTCAATCTCTACGACCTGGCCAATAACCAGAGGCCCCGTGCTCTCTGGAACAGTGGCGTATCCCTCGGTCTCAAAACCTACGCGCACGAATCCGGAATCCATATCGGCAGCGGAAACGCTCCAACCGGGGTTCTTAGCACCGAGGATGCGGGTAACCCAGTCTTGGGAAATAAGCATTAGTGTGTCTATCCTTTCTGGGTTTAGGCCTGTACGCCGAACGGTAGAGTAAAGCGAACATCGCCTTCGACCATATCGCGCATATCGGTCAATCCATTGCGGAACTGCAGTGTGCGTTCAAGGCCCATGCCAAAGGCAAAGCCCGTGTATTCCTCTGGGTCTACGCCTACGGCGCGAAGAACATTGGGGTTGACCATGCCGCAGCCGCCCCACTCGATCCAGCCAGCGCCGCCCTTCTTATTGGGGAACCACACATCGACCTCGGCCGAGGGCTCGGTAAATGGGAAGTAGTTCACGCGCATACGCGTAGTAGTTTCCGGCCCAAAGAGTACTTTGGCCAAGTGCTCTAGTGTGCCGCGCAGGTGAGCCATGGTCAGGCCTTTATCAACGGCCAATCCTTCTATCTGGTGGAAAACCGGGGTATGGGTGGCATCCAGCTCATCTGTGCGGAATACGCGCCCCGGGCAGGCAATATAAAGCGGCACGTCGCGCTCCAACATGGTGCGCACCTGTACCGGGGAGGTATGGGTACGCAGCACCTGCCTAGAACCCTCGCCCGAGACGTGGAACGTATCCTGCAAGGTACGTGCCGGGTGGTCCGGCTTGAAGTTCAGAGCATCGAAGTTAAAGTACTCTGCCTCGATTTCTGGGCCGTCCGCAATTTCCCATCCCATGCCGACGAAAATATCAGCGATGCGCTCAGACAACGCGGTAATCGGGTGAAGGGCACCGGTCTGGGTGCGGGTGGTAGGAATCGTGACATCTACGGTCTCGGCTCGCAACTGCTCCTCGCGAGCTTGTTGTTCCAAGACATCCTTAACCTGAGCAAAGCGCTTTTCCATCTTGCCGCGGGCCATGTTGACGGCCTTGCCGGCGCTTTTGCGCTGGTCCTTGGGCAGCTGCCCCAGCGATTGGCGAGCCTGCGGAATATAGCCGCCGTCTCCTAGGTGTTCACGGCGGGCAGCAGCCAACTCATCTAGTGTTTCGGCTGCGTCGAAGGCTGCGATAGCCTTATCGGCCGCGGCCCCAAGAGCCTCTTCGGTCAATTCGATCTGCGGTGTATCGGACACGTATTTCGTACCTTCTTCTCGCGCGAAAACTAACGCGTGCAATCTTACTCTGTTGCGGCTAGCGCGACCGCGCCAGGGACCCCCTTTTCATTCGGGTCACACTAGTTATCCGCTTGCGCCTTAGCCGACTCATAAAGACAAATACTTGCGGCAGTTGCGAGGTTAAGAGATTCTGCGCGTCCACGCAGTGGAATCCGCACCCGCATGTCTGCTTCCTCCAGCAGCTCGCCGAGCCCGTGTGCCTCATTGCCAAATAGCCACGCGGTTGGCTGAGACAGGTCTGCCTCCGCTAGGTCCACTTCACCGTCGGCAGCAGTTGCCACAATCTGCATGCCCGACTTACGCAGCTGACCCAGCACGTCTTTAATATTGGGGTCCCGCGCTACAGGTACGTGAAACAGCGAGCCGGCCGAAGCGCGCGCTACTTTGCAGCTAAGGGGATCAACGGTTTCACCTGCGAAAATGACACCATCGGCGCCCATTGCATCCGAGGTTCTAATCAAGGTGCCGGCATTGCCCGGTTCAGAAGTCAGCACGGGAACGGAAACGAGGTTTGGCTTGCCGTTCAGGATTTTGCCCGCGGACCAAAGCACCGGCTTGCAAAGCGCGAAGAGTCCTGTAGTCGTGGCTGTATCGGAAAGGTGCTTAGCCGCCCTATCGGTGATGGGATGGACGTATACTCCCATGTAGCCGCATGCAGTGATGATCTCACCAAAACGATCTGCCGCCTTCTCAGTAACAAAAACGTCGACTGCAGCGCCGGTAGATACCGCCGCGTCTACCGCATTTTCTCCCTCAATGAGGAATTGCTTCGCCTTCTTCCGGTTAGCCGCACGGTGCAGCTTAGCTGCGTTAACAATGCGCGGAGTGCGTTCAGTAAAGGCAGAGTCAAAATCCAAATTCATGGCTACTACCCTACCTGCCAATTTTCTCTTCTCAGACTCACCCCTGAGTCCCTTATAAGAACGAAAAATCCTGCTGCCTCAAGGCAACAGGATCGCATAGGTAAGTTCTACTTAGCGAGCGGGATGCCGCGGGCGTCTTTGTCGTAGTCACCGGCACCGGCGATGATCATGATGAACTCAATCAACACCCAAAGGCCGAGGATGGCCCAGAAGGCGAATCCGAGCAAGAACCAGAAGGTAGCCCAGCCCAAAATATTGAGCACCAACTGTGACACGCCGAAAGTCGTTCGGCCAGTGTAAAAGTTGTGTGCACCGAACCAGCCTAAGAAAAAGCACAATAGCAAGGTGGCGATCCACGACTTCTGCTGGCCCGGAGCCACATACTGTTGCTGCACCGGGTAAGCACCCATGTTGGGTTGCGGTGCATAGCCTTGGCCATACTGCGGCTGGTAGTTAGCTTGCTGGTTATAAGGGTTGTACTGGTGGCCTTGGTTGCTGTCATAAGACGGGCCGGAGTACTCGCCGTTATCAGGTTGGTAGTCTCCGTTTGGATTCGTCATAGGAAATGTTCTCCTGGGTCTCGGCTTTCACGGGGTCTGGGATAAATCTAGCATGTGAGGCCGAGCACCCTAGTTAAACTAGGGTAACGAAAACCAAAATGCCCGCATCCCCCGGTTAACAAGGCCGGAGAATGCGGGCACGAAAGCTCTAATGATTAGGCAGCCTTAGGAGCGTTTACGTCCTCAGGCAGAGCAGCCTTGGCAGCCTCGCACAGTGCGGAGAATGCCTCGAAGTCATTAACAGCAAGCTCAGCGAGGATCTTGCGGTCAACCTCGATCTCAGCCAGGCGCAGGCCGTGGATAAGGCGGTTGTAGGTGATGTCGTTCATGCGGGCAGCAGCGTTGATGCGCTGGATCCACAGCTTACGGAACTCAGACTTACGGGCGCGACGATCGCGGTAAGCGTAAGTCATGGAGTGCAGCCACTGCTCCTTCGCCTTACGGTACAGGCGGGAACGCTGACCGCGGTAGCCCTTAGCGGACTTCAGAATCGCGCGACGCTTCTTCTTGGCGTTAACTGAGCGCTTTACTCGTGCCACAGTGATACTTCCTTAATTCAGATTGTGATGGCGGATGTGGGTTGATTCGGCGCTACTAAGCGCGGCCGAGCAGACGCTTTACGCGCTTGGTGTCAGGCTTTGCGACTGCCTCGGTGCCCTTCAGGCGGCGGGTACGCTTGGACGGCTTGCCTTCCAGCAGGTGGCGGCGGCCAGCCTGCTCACGGCGCAGCTTGCCGGAACCGGTCACCTTGATGCGCTTTGCGGTGCCCTTGTGGGTCTTCTGCTTCATGAGTATTAAGTCCTTAAATCCTACGTGGAATCTGGTCTACTTCTTGCCCTTGCGAACCGGACCCAAGACCATGGTCATATTGCGACCATCCTGCTTGGGGCGCGACTCAACGACGCCAACTTCGGCAACGTCATCAGCCAAGCGCTCCAAGAGGCGGAAACCGAGCTCCGGACGCGATTGCTCACGACCGCGGAACATGATGGTCACCTTGACCTTGGATCCCTTCTCGAGGAAGCGGACTACGTTACCCTTTTTGGTCTCATAATCGTGATCATCGATCTTTGGACGGAACTTCTGTTCCTTCACCACGGTTTGCTGCTGGTTCTTACGGGCCTCGCGAGCCTTCTGAGCCTGCTCGTACTTGAACTTGCCGTAGTCCATGATCTTGGCCACTGGGGGCTTTGCCTTCGGAGCTACCTCGACTAGGTCAAGGTCAGCCTCGTATGCAAGCTTGCGAGCATCATCGGTACGGACGATGCCCACCTGTTCACCACCGGGGCCTACCAATCGGACCTCGGGTACTCGGATACGCTCATTGATGCGAGCTTCAGCGCTGATTGTGGTTCTCCTCGATTAGGGGGTGTATGAGTAAGTAGTTCACCTACCGGGACCACAAACGAAGCAAACCCGGTCTGCCATAGACAGCCGGGAGTTCTCACAGTGCCAAGCATGAATGCTTGGTTACCTTTACCTTTATCCTACGAAGCGTGTTCGCGGCATCGGGTGGGAGAAACTCCGCTTGTGACCCACGAACCTCGACAAGGCGTCATGGGCGGTAGTGCCTTTGACAATAGCAGCTCCTCCCCCGCCTACCAAATTGCTACGTTCCTAGCGGGTTTTACAATGGGCGACTGCTTTAATGTCCCCTGCATCTACCCCAGTATCCACGATATCTACCAGCTGATGGGCGAGGTACTTAACCGCTGGTTCGGCATCGGCGTAGTCCTCTCCGTCCATCACCACAGATAGCGCTACTCCCACACGCTTTCCATCTACCTCATGAACTCCGAATTGACGGTAGGTGTACTCGTTTTCTTCCTCGTCCAAGCCCCAACCACTTTTCGCACGGGTTCGCGGCTGCGTAGACAGACCTACCTTTTGCCAGGACACAATGTCTT
Organism: Corynebacterium sp. LaCa117; assembly: GCF_046717765.1. Classification (NCBI taxonomy): domain Bacteria; kingdom Bacillati; phylum Actinomycetota; class Actinomycetes; order Mycobacteriales; family Corynebacteriaceae; genus Corynebacterium; species Corynebacterium sp. LaCa117. Next base: position 1,443,768 of record NZ_CP177102.1, read on the forward strand.
TGAGTACCTTGTGGACGTAGTCCGCTTCTGGAATGCACGGCAGTTCAGCGCCAAATACTGCTTGGTCCTTTAACGGCCACGTGGAATAGCCAAAAGCGGAGTCGTGAATATTTGCATGTGATCCGTAGTCGTCGAGTAAAGCTTTGACCGCATTCTCTGCCGAGCCCTCGCGCCATTGCACCTGCGACCACAAGGCAAAAGCGGCATCATTATCAGATTCCTTAATAGCCAAGTCCACCAAGCTTTTATCCGCACCGTCTTTAAGCGCCGCAATGGCGATGGGCACCTTGATGGTGGACCACACTGGCCCCTCACCTTTATCGCCCGCCGCAAAAGTGTCTTCACCTGCGGAAATGGCGACCCCTACCTTTGCATGATACTTCTTTGCGGTTTTGTCCACCGCACGGTCAAGCTGAGCACGCATCTCAGCTGGATCCGGCACCGCAGAGGTAGTCGTTGACACTGGGGCATCTTCTATCTTGGGGTCGCTAGAGCAGGCACTCATAGTGAACAGACCGAGAGCTGCGAGCAGGCTAATTACAAGGCGGATATCTTTCACGCTTTGCCCTACTTCAACATGCCCTTTAGGTAGCCACCGGTATAGGAGCCTTCTACCTGCGCAACGTCTTCAGGGGTTCCCTGCGCCACAACGGTACCGCCGCCCGCACCGCCTTCCGGGCCCATATCAACAATCCAGTCCGCTGCCTTGATGACATCAAGGTTATGTTCAATAACAAGCACCGAATTACCCTTGTCCACCAAGCCTTGGATAACCAGCATCAGCTTGCGAATATCCTCAAAGTGCAGTCCAGTAGTCGGCTCATCCAGAATGTAAATCGTCCTACCGTTGGTACGCTTTTGCAGCTCGGAAGCTAGCTTGACGCGCTGCGCCTCGCCGCCGGAAAGCGTAGTAGCAGCTTGGCCGAGGCGTACATAACCCAAGCCGACGTCGACAAGCGTGGCAAGGTAGCGGTGAATGGAGTTGATGGGTTCAAAGAAGTCCGCTGCCTCAGAGATTGGCATGTCTAGAACCTCGGCAATGTTTTTACCCTTGTAGTGCACCTCCAAGGTTTCGCGGTTATAGCGTGCTCCTTCACACACCTCACACGGCACATAAACATCTGGAAGGAAATTCATCTCGATCTTGATGGTGCCATCGCCCTGGCACGCCTCACAGCGCCCGCCCTTGACATTAAAGGAGAAGCGTCCAGCCTTGTAGCCGCGGACTTTTGCTTCCTGGGTTTCGGCAAAAAGGTTACGGATTTTGTCAAAGACACCCGTGTAGGTCGCCGGGTTAGAACGCGGGGTACGGCCAATCGGACTTTGGTCAACTTGCACCAGCTTATCTAGGTGCTCCACACCTTCGACGCGCTTGGCACGGCCGGGAACCTGGCGGGCGCGGTTAAGTTTATTGGCCAAAGTCTTAGCCAAAATCTCATTGACCACGGTGGATTTACCCGAGCCAGACACACCAGTAATACATACCAGCACTCCCAGCGGGATTTCCACGTTGATGCCCTTGAGATTATTCTCCCGAGCACCAACCACCTTTAGGGTGCGGTCCTTATCAATCTCTCGGCGCTGGTCCGGTACGGCGAGCACCTTCTTGCCGGAAAGGTATTGTCCGGTGAGGGACTCTTCTACCTGTTCGATTCCGGATGGTTCGCCTTGGTAGACCACTTCGCCGCCATATTCGCCCGCACGCGGGCCAACATCGACGAGCCAATCTGATTCACGGATGGTGTCCTCATCATGTTCGACCACAATGAGGGTGTTTCCGATATCGCGCAGCCGCTGCAGGGTTTTGATGAGTCGCTGGTTATCACGCTGGTGCAGACCAATGGATGGCTCATCGAGCACGTACAGAACCCCTGCCAAGCCGGAGCCAATCTGAGTAGCCAGACGGATACGTTGCGCCTCACCACCGGAAAGCGTAGACGCGCCGCGATCGAGCGTGAGGTAATTCAACCCGACGTCCAGGAGGAAACGCAGGCGGGCTTGAGTCTCCTTAAGCACTGCCCCGGCAATGATTTCCTCACGGTGCCCCAGCACCAAGGAGTCCAAAAACTCGGAGGCGTCTTCAATCGAGAGCGCACAAAGCCCGGCAATGGACTGCTCACCGTGAGTCGTAGAGGCCAAGCGGACGGCCAAAATCTCCGGTTTCAGCCGGGTGCCCTTACAGGTGCTACACGGCACGCGGCGGGTATATTGCAGCAGGCGATCCTTTTGGGATTGAGAATCGGTAGTTTCCAGCTTGCGGTGAATAAACCCGGTAGCGCCTTCAAATGGGGCGGTCCAATTACGCTGGCGCCCGTAACGGTTCTTATATCGAACCTGAACTTCCTCATCGGTGCCATAGATCAGCGCGTGGCGCTGTTCCTCGGTTAATTCACTCACCGGAGTTTTGGGGTCAAACCCCATAGCCTTGCCTAAACCCTCTACTAGCTTGACAAAGTAGCGGGAATTGGGGCTCGAGTGCCAGGGTTGAATGGCATCTACAGCTGGAGCATCTGGATCCGGAATGAGCAGATCAACATCAACTTCCAATTTGGTACCCAGGCCATCACACACCGGGCAGGAGCCAAACGGAGCATTGAAGGAAAAGGCACGGGGCTCATATTCTTCAATGGTCAACGTGTGGCCATTCGGGCAGGCCGCCTTCTCCGAATAGGTATGGGTGAGTTCTTCCCTATCCACGAACTCAATGGTGACTAGACCATCTGCCAAGCGCAGCGCTGTTTCCACCGAATCCGTTAAGCGTTGCTTTTGCGAGGACTTTACCTGCAGGCGATCAACCACTACCTCAATATTGTGCTTGATCTGCTTCTTCAACTTGGGCGGATCGCTTAGCTGATAGGTCTCCCCGTCCACTCGGACGCGGGAATAGCCCTGAGCGGACAAATCCTGGAAGAGATCAACAAACTCGCCTTTGCGCTTGCGCACCACCGGTGCGAGCACCTGAAACTTCAGTTTCTCTTCCAGCGCCAGCACGGCATCGACGATTTGCTGTGGCGTTTGGCGCTCGATTACGGCATCACACTTTGGGCAGTGTGGCGTTCCGGCACGGGAGAAGAGCAAACGCAGGTAATCATAGATCTCCGTAATCGTGCCCACCGTAGAACGCGGATTATGGTTGGTGGACTTTTGATCGATAGACACTGCGGGTGACAGACCGTCAATAAACTCCACATTAGGCTTGTTCATCTGCCCCAAAAACATGCGGGCATAAGAACTCAAGGATTCTACGTAGCGGCGCTGGCCTTCTGCGAAGATGGTGTCAAAAGCCAGCGAAGATTTACCAGATCCGGAAAGACCAGTAAAAACAACCATTTTATCGCGAGGGATATCGATATCCACGCCCTTGAGGTTGTGCTCGCGGGCACCGCGCACCACCAAACGATCAGCCACTGTGCTCAGACCTCCAGTACTAGGGATTGCAATCTTCCCTCGAATGTACCCGTAGGCTGGGACACATGACTAACGAGCTTCAGTTACATCAGATTTCTGTGTCCGAGATGGACAATAACTGCTACCTTTTGCAGGCGGGCGAAGAAGGCTTACTTGTCGACGCCGCCGATGACGCCCCCGCACTCCTCGACATGGCCCAGAAGGCCGGCGTTAAAATCACCGCGGTACTAACCACCCACCGCCACTGGGACCACGTACGCGCGCTCAAAGAGGTTCTCTCTGAGACCGGCGCTACCCACTACGCGTCCTTCCTTGATTCTCCGGCTATCCCAGCCGAGGTAGACGTTGAGCTCCGCGAAGGCGATTCCATCAAGTTCGCGGGCCTCGACCTCCCCATCATCATCTTGCGCGGTCATACCCCAGGCGGTGCCGCATTAGTTACAAACATCGATGGCGTTATTAATCTTTTCGTGGGCGATTCGCTCTTTCCCGGCGGCTTGGGCAAGACCACTTCCGAAGGTGACTTCGTACGCCTGTATAAGGACGTCACCGCGCGCATCTTTGATGAGTTCCCGGACAATACGATCGTGCGCCCCGGTCACGGCAAGTCCACTACCTTGGGCGAGGAGCGCCCCAAGCTGGAAGACTGGTGGGAGCGCCGCTGGTGATCCAATGACCAATTTCCGCGTACAATGGTCTAGCACACGATAGGTCTAAAACAACGAGCTAAGGAGCTTTAAGGACTATGATTCGCAAGCTTGCCCGCCCCATGCTGGCATCTGTATTTGTATGGGAAGGCGTAGACAACCTGCGCAACGCGTCCGAGCATGTAAAGGAAACCGAAGGTTTCCTCAAGACCGTGCGCAAGGCCGTTCCTTCTGAGTACCAGGGCTACATCCCCAATGACCCGGAACTGGTTACCCGCGCTATTGGCGGCGCTAAGGTAGGCGCCGGCTCCACCTTGGCTCTGGGCAAGGCACCGCGCACCTCCGCTGCGGTTCTGGCCGCCGCAACCCTGCCCAACTTGATTGCTAAGAACAACTTCTGGGCTGCAGATAACAAGGAAGACAAGGAAACTCGCCGCAACGGCTTCCTTACCAATACCGCTTTGCTCGGCGCCTTGTTTATCGCTACCCAGGACACCGAGGGCAAGCCTTCCCTTCGTTGGCGCGCACAAAAGGCTGGTCAGCGCACGAACAAGAAGATTCAGCAGGCGCTGCCTACCAAGTCTGAGTCCGAGCAGAAGCGCGAAGAGCTCTCCGCCCGTGCCAACGAGCTTTCTACCAAGGCCGGCGACTGGATCAACGAAACCTCTGCAAAGGCACAGGCATATGTAGATGACAACAAGGATGACTGGCAGTCCACCGGCCGTGGGTTGCTCGATACCGCAAAATCTTACGTTGACGATGCCAAGACTTATATTGAAGACAATAAGGACGATTGGCAAGAGTCTGGCCGCGATTTGCTGGGCAACGCAAAGTCCTTCATTGAGGACTCTGTCGATAACGCCAAGACCTATGTTGAAGACAACAAGGGTGACTGGCTTGAGGCCGCACAAGCCAATCGCGACACCGCCCGTACCGGTGCTGTAAAGGCTGCTACCAAGGCTCAGGCACGTGCAGATAAGGCCGTCGCCAAGCTGGATGGTGCGAAGTCCAAGCGCGCAAGCAAGAAGGCTTCCAAGCACGCTGACAAGCTGCAAAAAGAGGCAAATAAGAAGATTGAGGCAGCAATCAAGAAGCTGGAAAAGCGCTCTAAGTAGCCACAACTTCTGCGGCCGAATAACTCGGCAGTGACACACGGCCCAGCCTTATGCTGGGCCGTTGTTCTTTGTCACGGCAGGGTCTAAACTCATCTCTCCCCTTGCCGGACAGCGTGCCCGGCCCATCCCCATCAACGTCCAATTACCAAGGAGTCACGTGAACTCAGCATCCAATAGGTACGCGGCGGCTGCAGGTTCCTCGGAGCGCACAGCCATCGCTACTGAGCAAGATTATGTGGACGGACTTTTTTCGCGCCTCGACGATGAGGTGGCGGCAGCCAATAAAAGGCTTAATGAGGTGCAGGCGGATGTAGATCCCTCCACGCCGGACGCGGACGCCTTGGTGCGCCGAGAAACCGAATACCACGGGCTGCAGGCAAAACTTGATCGTCTCAATGTGGCCCAAATGGGCCTGGTCTTTGGCCGCATTGATATCGACGCCCCCGGCGATAATCCCACCCCCGAAGGCCTAGACCGCCGCTACATCGGCCGCATGGGACTAGATGCACGCGAAGATGACTATCGCACACTGCTTTTAGATTGGCGTGCCCCAATGGCGCGGCCTTTCTATCTCGCTACCACGGCCCAACCGGAAGGCGTCCACACCCGTCGCCAAATTCGCACCAAGGGACGCACCGTCACCGGAATACACGATGAGGTACTTTCCGGCCCCGGTGTGCGAGAAGAAGAAGCAGGCGTCGCGAGCGAATCGGCGCTCTACCACGCCATGCAACGGGCACGTACCGGCCACATGGCGTCAATCGTGGAGACCATCCAGCGAGAGCAAGACGAGATTATCCGCGATAATACCCGCGGCGTCATGGTAGTAGAAGGCGGCCCAGGTACGGGTAAGACCGCTGTTGCTCTGCACCGTGTGGCTTACCTGCTCTATACCCACCGCGAACTACTTTCTGCCACGGGCGTCCTCATCGTGGGCCCTAATAGCAGCTTTTTGGACTATATTTCACGCGTGCTGCCAGAACTGGGCGAGACTGGCGTGGTGCTATCAACCATCGGCGGGCTCTTCCCCGGAATCGAACCAGAACACGAGGAAGACCTCGTCGCTCGCGAAATCAAAGGTAGTGCCGCCATGGTGGAGATTCTCTCCACCGCGGTCAAGGACTATCAGCTTCTTCCTGCCGCCCCACGCGAGCTGGCAATTGACGGACTCAGCTTAAGCGTTACACCCGACATGGTGAAAAGAGCCCGCACCCGGGCCCGGCGCTCGCGAAAGCCACACAATGAGGCTCGCGGTGCCTTTATTGAGCACCTCGTAGAAGACCTTGCATTGCAGATGGCTGAAAAGGTCGGGGCCGATCCGCTCGGCGGGAAGAACCTCCTTTCGCGCGCCGATATCGATCAATTCCACGATGACCTTGCAGAAGATACGTCGGTTACTGCATTGATCGATGAGTTCTGGCCCGAGCTCCACCCCACCGACGTGCTTGCTGGCCTATTCTCCTCACCTGAGCGCATTGCCTCTGCTGCCCGCGGGTACGACGACGAAACTCAAGAGGCGCTCTACCGAGAACAAGGACGAGCATGGACAGATTCGGATGCTGCCCTCCTAGATGAGCTAGCCGTCCTCATCGGCCTGCCCAACCCTGAGGAAAAGAAGGCAGCCGATGATGCTGCGTGGCGCGAACAAGTGGCAGACGCAGAGGACGCCCTAGATATCTTGTCTTCTTCCGAGTCCACAGATAATGACGATGACATGTTTGAAGCGGAAATTCTTTCTGCCCATGATGTCATCGACGCCGAGACCTTGGCACGCCGTCAGGAGGTACGCGATAAGCGCACCACTGCCCAACGCGCCCGCGAAGACCATACGTGGGCGTATGGTCATATCATCGTGGACGAAGCCCAGGAATTAACTCCCATGGAATGGCGGATGCTCTTTCGTCGTTGCCCTTCACGGTGGATGACCTTGGTGGGCGATACTTCCCAGACCGGCTCACCGGCGGGTGTTGATGATTGGGGCGAGGCCCTGGAGCCGTTCGTCGCGCAGCGCTTCCGCCACCATTTTCTCACCGTCAACTATCGCACCCCGCAGCCCATCACTGAGCTGGCTAATGGACTATTGGAGATGATTAACCCTGATGCCATCCCGGCTACAGCCATCCGTGATGGCGTGCAGGTGCGCCGACTTGCCCAGGGCAGCTACACCCCTGGTGTACACAGGGAGGCAGACGGCAGGCTCACAGCAGTTATTGACGCCGCCACGGCAGAACGTTTCAAAGGCTTAGAGTTTGACCATGTGGTGGTACTCGATCCGAAGAGGATCGTCGATGCCTCCCCGCAGGGTTTGCAGAATCTCTATGTCTGCATCACTCGTGCTACCCAGTCGCTTACCCTCGTCGGTGACTGCGGCGAAGTTCTTTAGGCTCCCGTAAGCTTTAGGCCATGGCCTTATCTGACATTGCGCGCAAAACTGAAAGCTCGCTGAACACCTTTACTTTGAAGCGTTCTCTACGGCGGGGATGGAAGCCCCAGATTGTGGGCTATACCGGGTATGGCACCACCGAGCAAGTAAGGGTTTTTGGCCGCGTACTCATGCACGATCCTGATGAAGGCAAAAAGGATTCCTGGGGTGAACGCGGCTACCAGCAGTTTCTTACTATTCAGGTGGGAAACCACGACATTTCAGTGACTATTGGTGAAAAGACCGTCGCGGGCACAACCAATAGCAACGGGTACGTTGACATCCTCGTTCACGAACATGGGTTAGAACCTGGTTGGCATACGGCAACGATCGAGGCCGCCAATGCGCAAGCCGTGGAAGTCCAGGTGCTCATCGTGGATCCGAGCGCCAAGATTGGCATCATCAGCGATATTGATGACACGGTTTTAGTTACGTGGCTGCCACGTGCGTTGACAGCGGCGTGGAACTCTTGGGCTAAGCGCCCCAGCAAGCGACAGGCCGTTGCTGGAATGGCCGAGTTCTATGCCCAGCTGCAACAGCGATTCCCAAAGGCCCCAGTGTTCTATCTTTCTACGGGAGCATGGAATACTTTTGGCTCGCTGAAAAAATTCCTGTCCCATCATAATTTCCCCACAGGCCCCATGCTGCTCACGGACTGGGGCCCGACTGAGACGGGCCTTTTCCGCAGCGGACAAGAACATAAGCGGGTTCAGCTACGCAATCTACTCATCGCTTACCCGGACATGCAATGGATCCTGATCGGCGATGACGGACAGCACGATCCATTGACTTACGGCGATGTGGCTAACGAACACCCGGACCGGATTCACTCCGTGATCATCCGCAATCTAAGCCCGCAGGAGCAGCTGCTCTCGCATGGCTCCCTGAGTCCCCTGGCAGATGCCAATGAAGAGGGCCATTTCACAATCCCACTGATTCAGGGCGCAAACGGCAGTGCCCTTGCCGCAGCCTTTAACGCCGCGCACCCCACGGAGTAAGCAGCGCTTAACGACGAAACCCGCCTTGGCCTCTTTAACAAGGCCAAGGCGGGTTCAATCACCACATTTAGCTGACAGTGTGAACGATCATCACGTCGCAGTCGGACTGGCGAGCAACGTCTGCAGGTACGGAGCCCAGCAGGCGGCCGGTCAGGGAGTTGATGCCGCGGTTACCAACGATGAGCAGGTCAGCATCGTTGTCATTGACGATGGACATCAGGGCCTGGACCGGAGTACCAGGGCGAACAGCGGTTTCGACCTTAGAAGCACCGAACTTCTCAGCGTGAGCCTTGGCGTCCTTCAGGTTAGCCTCGGCCTTCTCATCGCCCAAAATGGTAACGGAATCCTGGCGCAGGGTCTTGGAAGCCTGCTCCTGGTTCTCGTAGTAAGCACAACCGATGATCAGATTGGAATCGAATGCGGCGGCAATCTTTGCTGCTCGCTCTACAGCGAGGAGAGAAGACTTAGAACCGTCAGTACCGACAACGATCGAGTTGTAGTCGCTCATGATGACCTTTCTTTGTGGGAATGTACCCGGTGTGTTTATTTAGCCTACAGGGGCATAACTGCCAGTGTAACAACGAGAAACGATTAACGTTCCTCGGTGGTATTAACTACGACGACGTCTACCGTTGACTTGTGGGTTAGTTCCGTTGGCACAGAACCGAAGACTCGACCACGGACGGAATTCACGCCGCGGTTGCCCACAACGAACAGGTCCACATCATAGTCCTGGCCTACTTCTAACAAGGCTTTTACTGGGTCTCCAGATTTTCCTACGATTTCAATGTGCTCCGCACCTTCCGATTCGGCGATACGGGTGGCATTGGTCAAATAGGTCCCAGCCATGTCCTCACTTACAACGGGTAGACCGGCTTCGTCGCCCCTCGGAGCGCCAAGCATGGATCCAGCGTGGTTATAAAAGGCTGAGATAATAATCAGCTTGGCGTCGTACGCCCGTGCCATGGACGCCGCTGCGCGAACCGCGCGCAGGGAGGTTTCAGAGCCATCGGTGCCGACGGCAATGTTTTTATAGGTAAGCATCATTCTCCTTGCAGTTGAACCATTTCACAGTGACAACTAAACGGCGCTTCTGGCACCTATTCAGTATAACTAGCGCAGCCGTTTAGAGAAGCACCCGCAGAATCAATCAGCACACTTTTAGGGGGAGAAAACTAAATTCCCGCTTCTTTCAAGCCGCGCAATTCCTTCTTCAAATCGGCAATCTCATCGCGTAGGCGGCCGGCCAGCTCGAATTTGAGCTCACGGGCGGCTGCACCCATTTGGGCCGAGAGGTCGTCGATAAGCGCCTGCACCTCATCGGTAGCCATACTAGAAATATCCCGCTTTTCCACCATGGCCGAAGGATCGGAAGTAGCCTCCTCGTCTCCGCCGTCTTCATAGACCTGGTCAAGGATATCCGCGATCTTCTTACGCAACGGCTGCGGATCAATGCCATGCTCCCGGTTATAGGCAATCTGCTTCTCACGGCGCCGTTCCGTCTCCTCAATTGCCTCTTGCATAGAGTCGGTGATTTTATCGGCATACATGATGACCTCGCCAGACACGTTACGGGCAGCACGGCCAATGGTCTGAATGAGCGACGTCGTAGAGCGCAGGAAGCCTTCTTTGTCCGCATCCAAAATGGCAACGAGCGAGACCTCAGGAAGGTCAAGGCCCTCGCGCAGAAGGTTAATGCCCACGAGAACATCGAATTCTCCCAAGCGCAATTGCCGCAATAATTCGACGCGCTGCAAGGTATCGATATCCGAGTGCAGGTAGCGCACCTTTATCCCCTGCTCCAACAGATAGTCAGTAAGGTCCTCTGCCATACGCTTAGTCAGCGTGGTCACCAACACACGCTCTTGCTTCGATATGCGAGTGCGCACCTCATCAATGAGGTCATCAATCTGCCCTTTGGTGGGCTTGACAGTAACCTTCGGATCCACCAGACCAGTCGGGCGAATTACCTGCTCTACGTATTCGCCATCCGAGGACGTAAGCTCGAAATCGCCTGGGGTGGCGGACATGTATACGGTCTGTCCGACCCGCTGTTCAAACTCATCAAAGGTCAACGGCCGGTTATCCACTGCGGACGGCAAACGGAAACCGAATTCGACCAAGTTGCGCTTGCGCGACATATCGCCCTCGAACATGCCGCCAATCTGTGGAACTGTAACGTGTGACTCATCGATGATGGTGAGAAAATCCTCTGGGAAGTAATCGAGTAGCGTAGCCGGCGCTGAGCCAGCCGGACGGCCATCGACGTGACGGGAGTAGTTCTCGATACCGGAGCAGAAACCTACCTGCTCGATCATCTCCAGATCGTATTCGGTACGCATGCGAAGACGTTGCGCTTCAAGCAGCTTGCCGCGGTTTTCTAGATCCTCCAAGCGCTCAGCCAATTCCTCTTTAATCGCTGCCACGGCCTTTTCCATGCGTTCGGGCCCGGCCACGTAGTGCGTGGCCGGGAAGATGCGAACCTCATCTACTTCCTCTATGACATCGCCAGTCACGGGGTGAATGTAATACAGGGAATCGATATCGTCGCCGAAGAATTCAATGCGCACCGCACGTTCCTCGTAGGCCGGAATGATATCTACCGTATCGCCCTTGGCGCGGAAGGTGCCGCGGGTAAACCCCACGTCATTGCGTTCATATTGGATATCCACCAGTAGTCGCAGGAACCGATCGCGGTCCAGCTCCTCATCAACAGAAATGATTACCGAGCGATCCAGGTAGGACTGTGGAGTGCCCAAGCCATAAATGCAAGACACGGAAGAGACTACGACCACGTCCCTGCGAGACAATAGTGCCGACGTAGCCGAGTGGCGCAGGCGCTCTACGTCCTCATTGATGGAGGAATCCTTTTCAATATAGGTATCGGTCTGCGCAATATATGCTTCTGGCTGGTAGTAGTCGTAATAAGAAACGAAGTACTCTACTGCGTTATGCGGCAAGAGCTGGCGCAGCTCGTTCGCTAGCTGCGCAGCCAGGGTTTTATTGGGCGCCATCACCAACGTGGGCCGCTGCTGCTTTTCGATGAGCCACGCGGCGGTGGCAGATTTACCGGTACCGGTAGCACCCATCAGCACAACATCGCGCTCATCACGGTTGAGTCTGTCATTGAGCTCTGCGATGGCGTAGGGCTGGTCACCAGCCGGTTCATATTCAGAAACGACCTGAAACTCGCCCGGGGTGCGCTCGACCTCGCTGACAACGCGGTGCTCGGAATTTGGAATAAGGGGATGTTCAGCAGCAAAAGCCATACCCACTACTCTACTGTTTAGGTGGCGCGCCTAGCTACGTTCAGGGCAAGGAGTTCTGCGCGGTGCGAAGCCATTCTTCCAACTCGCCAGTGGTCTCCCACAGCGCATAAACGGAAGACGTCTCGGGCCGCATCGCACTATTGATGCGGCGGCGCAGCCAAGCCTTTGACTGGGGCGTGTACAGGGGCGCGAGATCCTCGCGGTCGATGCCTTCCGGCAGTGCATCAGCCTTTAATTTCAACAAGGCGCCGAGTGCAATCATGGTTTCTGCGTCATCCGAGTCGATCGGCTCTGTGGAACATGATTGCTGAAAGTTTTTGAGATCGAAGGACCCATCCCGCAAGCTAGCGAGTAGTTCTCGCGCCGCGTGATTATCAAAAGGCCCAGTATCCCACGTTCCCACGGCGGGTAGCTTAAGCTGCCCAGGTTAACGAGACTTCGAAATGGCGTAAACTTTAGCTACCCAATGGTTAAATCTTCGGTGACTCCGCTTCAATGCGGTCCAGGACCTCAGTCGTTCGCACACGTAGCTGGTCAAGCGTGCCGTTGTTATCAATGACGTGCGTGGCTGCGGCAAGCCGCACCTCATCCGGTACCTGTGCCGCAATGCGACGGCGCGCATCCTCCTTTTCTATCCCCCGAAAAGCCACCAGCCGACGGACGCGCTCTTCAGGATCCACATCGACCACAATGACGTAGTCCATGTCTTTGTCCAGGCCATTATCCACCAACAGCGGCATATCATAAACGGCGAAGTCACAGCCATCTCCACGTGCCGTCGCAAATTGCCGCTGTGTCTCCTCTTGGATGCGTGGATGGGTAATAGAGTTCAGCAACTCAGTGTGCTCTTTGTCCGCAAAGGCCCGGCGTGCCAACTCCTTGCGGTTAAGGCTGCCATCCGACAGCAGGATTTCCTCTCCGAAAGCTGCGGCCAACTCGGATAAAGCAGGCTTCCCAGGCTTCACAACGTCGCGTGCAATGCCATCGGCGTCGACCACTCGCCACCCGCGTTCACGGCACAAGGATGCAACTGTTGACTTACCGCTGCCAATGCCACCTGTAAGGCCAATGAGTTTCATGGTCGCCACCCTACGCGAAAAGGAGCCCCACCATACGCGATGGTGGGGCTCTTCATTGCAATTCAGGAGAAAGCGTCTCTTTTACTCTGCGTCCTCCGCCTTTGGAGAAATGTGCAGCAACACATCGCTCGAGGAAACCTGGCCAGGCTCGCCGGTGACAGTTCCAAACTTGGTGGCGTTAGTAACTACCACAGGGGTAATCAGGTTATAGCCTTTGGAGCGGATAAATTCCGGGTCAAAGGAAATCAATTTATCGCCTGCGGAAACGCGTTGCTTCTTTTCCACATGGACTTCAAAACCTTCGCCTCCCAGCTCCACGGTGTCGAGACCTACGTGAATGAGTAGCTGTACGCCGTTGTCCAAGCTCAGTCCTACCGCATGGCCAGACTTTTGAACGGTGAGCACCTTGCCGTCGGCAGGCGCAAAGACCGCATTGCCCGCCGGCTGGACCGCCATACCCGGGCCCAGCTTTGCCGCGGCGAAAATGGGATCCGGAACTTCCGATAGCGCGACCGCCTCGCCCTCGAGGGGAGATTCCAGCGCAATTGCATCATTGCCAGCCTGCTTAGTAGCCACACCGGAAGCTGCAGCGCCTGCGGAGCTGGCGGGAACGGCGCCGCCCTCGATCCCGGAGTCCGCACCATTGCCCTTAAGGAACTTCATCTCTGCGCGAGCAGCTGCATCGTCAACAGTCTCGCCTTGTTCGCGCGCAATGCGCTCTAAGTCAGCCTGCTTCTCTTCTGCCGTGCGGTAGCCGAAGAACAAGGTGAGGAAGAAGGACGTAAGGAATGCAGTCGTAATACCAAGGACATAGCCCAAATGCGGGGTCATGGCACTGGTGGTCAACGCCGAGGTAAAGACGAAGGCTTCTGCACGGACGTCGAAAAGACCGATGATTGCGCCGCCCAAGGCACAACCTGGCAGCAACCGATAGTAGCTGCGGCGGAAGCGCAACAAGATGCCGTACAGGGAAGGTTCCGACACGCCACCTAGGATGCCCGCTGCAAACGCACCGATGGAAACCTGGCGCATAGCATTGTTCTTCTCCTTGAAGGAGATCACCATGACCGCGCCGACGACGCCGAAGCAGGCGAAGTTCCATGCGCCCATCGGTCCTTGAATGAAGTCGTAGCCGTAGGTGGCGATGTTCTGGATCATGATGACGTTCAGCGGCCAGTGCAAGCCCATGGGAACGAGGAACGGGTAAAGCAGCGGAACAACTATAGCCAAGATGAATGGCGAGAAATCATTGATTTGATAAAGGACCCAAGAAATGCCGTTGCCCACACCAATGCCGAACGGGCCCAGGAGGAAGGCCGTTGCCGGAATCATAATGAGCAACGAGAAGAACGGCACGAAGACCATTTGTACCGCGCTTGGGATAATCTTCTTCAGTCCCTTTTCCACCCAGTACAGGCCGATTGCAGCCAGAATCGGGGGAAATACCTGGGAGCCATAGGAGTTAATAACCAACGGCAGGCCAAAGACATTAGCGGTATCTCCTGCTTCGCCCAGGGACAAAAACTCCGGGGTAAGAAGTGCCGCTGGGATAGCGGCGGAGACCCACATGTTCGCACCCAGCTTCTGAGCCGCGGTCGCACCCACCATTACCGGGAGGAAGTAAAAGACCGACTGGAACATGGCGTGAGCCAAACGGAAGCCTTCCGGCTGCTCATCCAGCGGCGCACGAAAGTCCTGAATACCAAAGGTGTCCGCCAAAATCAGCAGCATGATGATGAGCGAGGCGCCCAACAGTGCCCAGAGAACTGGGCGGAAGGTATCAGAAAGAAACTCGAAGCAGTAATCTACCCAGTCGTACTTGCCGCGGACGCCGTCGTACTCCTTCTTGGAGGACGCCGTCTTCTCCCCGGAGACGTGCACGCCGGGCTGCTTGATGATTTCGTTGTAATAGTCAGCAACGCCGCCGCCCATGACTACTTGGTAGCCGTGGGCGCCTTGTGGCACGGTGCCTAGCACCGCTGGGTCGCTGTCGAGCTTTTCTTGATCAACTTTCCCCGCATCAGCAAGTTGGAAACGCAAGCGCGTCGCACAGTGCGTCAGCGACGTAATATTGTCAGCGCCGCCGATGCTTTCAACGATGTGGGCGGAAGTGTCCTTGGTAGATGCCACTTCTTACTCCTCATTTCAAATACCACTTATAACCAGTACGACACTGGCTATAACGTCATAGTTGAGTATAAGAGGATTCCCACATGAACAAAAGCCCGTTTTGTGGGCTTGCCAGGAGATTTTTGCCTCCCCCTTCTTAACTGCGCTGGTCAGCCACTCAAAGACCTCAAATGACTCAGCAAACGTTTGCAGGGCCTGTCTCAAACATCACAAAGGCCGCGCCCGCCCCGTCTATATGACGAAGTGAACGCGGCCTTAAAGCTGAGCTCTAAGGCTCAGCAGGGAACTAAGCGAAAGCTTTAGTTGCCAGCGAGCTTATCGCGCAGTGCGGCGAGCTGCTCGTCGGAAGCCAGGGAGCCGCCAACCTCTGCCTGAGTCTCGGATGCCGGAGCTGCATCAGAGGAATCAGAGGAGTAGTTGGAGGACTCTGCAGACTCAGCAGCCTCAGCGGCTGCGGCGCGGTTGCGCTCGATCTGAGCGGTGTGCAGGTTGAAGCGACGCTCGGACTCTGCGTAACGTGCCTCCCAAGCCTGACGCTGCTCGTCGAAGCCTTCCTTCCACTCGTTGGTCTCCGGGTCGAAGCCCTCAGGGAAGACATAGTTGCCCTGCTCGTCGTAGGAGTCAGCCATGCCGTACTTGGACGGATCGAACTCTTCGGTGTAGTCCTCGTCTGCCTGCTTAACGGACAGGGAGATACGACGACGCTCGAGGTCGATGTCGATGACCTTGACCATGACTTCCTGACCAACGGTAACAACCTGATCCGGAACCTCGACGTGGCGCTGAGCCAGCTCGGAGATGTGAACCAGGCCCTCGATGCCCTCTTCGACGCGAACGAAAGCGCCGAATGGAACGAGCTTGGTGACCTTGCCCGGAACGATCTGGCCCACAGCGTGGGTGCGGGCGAATACGCGCCACGGATCTTCCTGGGTAGCCTTCAGGGACAGGGAAACACGCTCACGATCCAGATCAACGTCGAGAACCTCAACGGTTACCTCGTCACCAACGGTGACAACCTCAGATGGGTGATCGATGTGCTTCCAGGACAGCTCGGAAACGTGAACCAGGCCGTCGACTCCGCCGAGATCGACGAAGGCACCGAAGTTGACGATGGAAGAAACAACGCCCTTGCGGACCTGACCCTTCTGCAGCTGGTGCAGGAACTCGGAACGAACCTCGGACTGGGTCTGCTCCAGGTATGCACGGCGGGACAGGACAACGTTGTTGCGCTGCTTGTCCAGCTCGATGATCTTTGCTTCCAGCTCCTGGCCGATGTACGGCTCCAGGTCGCGGACGCGACGCATCTCAACCAGAGATGCAGGCAGGAAGCCACGCAGGCCGATGTCCAGAATGAGGCCGCCCTTGACAACCTCGATAACGGTACCGGTGACAGGCTCTTCCTTGGCCTGCAGCTCCTCGATGGCGCCCCAAGCGCGCTCGTACTGTGCACGCTTCTTGGACAGGATCAAGCGACCTTCCTTGTCCTCCTTGGTGAGAACAAGTGCGTCAACCTCATCGCCGACCTCGACAACCTCATCTGGGTTGACGTCGTGCTTGATGGACAGCTCGCGAGAAGGGATAACGCCTTCGGTCTTGTATCCAATGTCCAGCAGTACCTCGTCGTGGTCAACCTTGACGACGGTACCCTCGACAATGTCACCATCGTTGAAGTACTTGATGGTGGCGTCTACAGCTGCGAGGAAGTCCTCTGCGGTTCCGATATCGTTGATCGCAACCTGCGGGGTGTTAGAAGATGGCATATTAGGAAATGCTCCGAATAAATGTAGGAAATCGAAATTGGACAACTGCGCGTCTCTCGAAAAAAGCTTGCTAAGCTGCCCAAAGCAGCAAAAGAAAAGTATTCGATCCCGCCTCGTGATTGCTTAAAGCCTTCCTACAACGGCTTAGAACAACCCGTGGCATAGACACGCCCGTTCAACCCTACATCTGTCCAGCTTAAAGGGCAAATACAAGACGTAACTTTTTCTCCAAGGAGTCCTTCCCCCACCGTGATTTCCCCATCACAAGCAAATCAGGCCTACTGGGATGGCGACGCCGCTAGCTACCATGCCGAGCACCCCGACTATCTTTCTTCCTTCTATTGGTGCCCAGAGATGCTCCATGAGGACCAAGTGCACCTGCTTGGCGACGTCTCGGATTCTTCCGTCCTAGAAATTGGCTGCGGGTCCGCACCGTGCACCGAGTGGCTCCAAACGCGTGCCCGCTTTGCCACTGGCTTCGATATCTCTCGCGGCATGCTCAACCACGCTGCTGGTGCACTTCCTTTGACGCAAGCCGATGCGCTGTCGCTCCCCTATGCCACAGAATCCTTCGACGCTGCTTTCTCTGCGTTCGGCGCTTTTCCCTTCCTCGCTAATCTCGACTTAGCTCTACAGGAGGTCTCCCGGGTCCTTAAACCAGCCGGTCGTTTCGTCCTCTCAGCCACCCATCCCATGCGCTGGATCTTCCCCGATGATCCTGCCGATTTAACGGCTGATATTAGCTATTTCGACCGCGCCTATCTGGAGCAAGACCGCGATGGCAACCTCACGTATGCTGAGTTCCATCGCACCATCGCCGACTGGTTCCAGGCCTTGCAGGGCAAAGGCCCGTTCCTTATCGAGGACATCATTGAACCCGAGTGGCCGCAAGACCTTAGCACCACCTGGGGCCAATGGTCTCCGAAGCGCGGCGAAATCTTTCCCGGCACGATTATTTTCGTCTGCCGCAATTCCCGCTAACCTATGGACATGGTTTTGGACCGGATTGGCTTATTGATACGACGTGGCATTGCCTGGTGGATTGATAGTTTCCTAGCCGCTGCCATCGTCATGGTGGTGCTATGGGTAGTGAATACGGTAGCCGACCATCCACTCACAGGAGAGACCTTAGAACTCTATAATGCCATTGCCGCCGCCGTGGTCTTTTATGTCTATCGGGTATGGGTGGAAGCCACGAAATCCACCTCGCTTGGTAAATGGTCCCTACAGCTAGAAATCATTGCTACCCACCCGGGATTCTTCACCGCTTGCCTGCGCAATTCCTGGTTATTGCTAACAATGCTGACGCTGACAGGCTGGCCCGGAGTCATGCCGCTACTTTTAGCGATTCTCAGCATAAGCATGCTCGCTTTTGGCCAAACCCCCTTCGACATGCTGGCCAATTGCCTAGTGGAGCGCCGACCTCAGATAGACACGCCTTCTTTTCGTGGCCAGAGGTAATAAGCAAGTGCGAAAATAACCAACGCAGCAAACATCCACGCGGATGGAAAGAGGAACGCAAGCGCCGTGGAAACGACCATCACCCCAGCGGCCGTTAATCTCCTTATCTTAGGGTTTGGCGCCACGCGCCCTATCATCATGGCCATCGAAAAGTAAGACCCGGCAAAAACCACGTACGAAATTCCATAGGCCTTATGCTCTTCAAGGAATTGGGCTAGCCCGAGGTCATTAATATCGGCTGCAACATAATTCACTTGAATGGCCCAGAGGCTCTCAAAAAAGCGGAGTGTCCACTTATTCGTCTTGTCTTCTAACGTCACTGCTCGGCAATTCCCTTCTTGGCTTTTCGGCTTACACTCATAACTTTTCTGCACAGAAGAGGCTACCTAAAAACTTAGTTCGCATCCCGCCATAACTTCTGAACCTTCCGTACTGCATAGTCGGGCATGCCCAAGTCTTCAATAGCTTGTTTATTCCAGGTTCCGCGGACCTGTCCATCCACCACGATGGCGCGGCGAAATACCCCGCGGTTTCCAGGAACGAGTGCCTCGTGGACTTCCTTCGTCATCGCAAATAGACGGTCTGGATAACCCAAGATGTACTCGTCAAATGCCCCCAGCAGCAATACCGATTGCTTCTTTAGCGCTTCGGCCATTTCCATTATCTCAGCCGAAACAAGGTCCTGGGATTCTTCTCCACAGCGCACAATGTCCGGCGGAAGGCTGTCAGCTGCTGGCCTTATCAGGCTTTGCGGTAGCTTTGTCCACCACGCAAAGTCCCCCAACGTGGCTGGGCCATGAGTGCGAAAATACCGAGTCATCAACTCTGTGGTAGCGGCGACTTTGTCGCCGTTGTAAATCTCCTCTAACCCCGGCAAATCGACCGGTGTAATCAGCTGATCAGCTCCGGAGTAAACGGCGTGACCGCTTTCCATGGCTACACGCACAACATGCCAGAAGGGCACCTCGGGCAACGTTGTGGTAGCCCGCTCCTTAAGCTCGACACGGGAAAGCGGACGATCAATGAGCTTGTTAACCGCTGCCAGCAACTCTGCGTCGCCCTTGCGCCGTTTAGCACAGAGTTCAGTTATCCAGCCTATGTCCTTGATAGAAGCCGCAAAAAGCGTATGCCGCATGGGATACCCACGCACAATATTTTCGGCATCTGAGTGATCTTGCGCCCGCAAGGCCAGCGATCGGCGCACGGAGTGCAGGTCCTGGCCTTGCATAACACCGAAAGCACGGGCCACCTCCTCCGCGCTCTCCCACCGCTGAACGGTTAAGCCTTGCGAGGCAAGCCTAAGGCGCGCCTTTTCTCGGCGGGAGAAAGTAACCGAGCTAGTGGGCTGCGGCATCCCAATCCTTGCCGGCACCAGCCGAGACTTCCAACGGGACGTTGAGCTCGATGGCAGAGTCCATCTCTCGTTCGAGAATGTCACGGACCTTGTCTGCCTCTCCAGGAGCGACCTCGACTACCAATTCATCGTGGACCTGTAGCAGCACGCGGGACTTCATGCCCTGCAATGCGCGGTCCACGCGAATCATTGCCACCTTGATAATGTCTGCCGCGGTACCTTGAATCGGTGCATTTAATGCGGCTCGCTCTGCGTTCTCGCGCGCTAGGCGGTTATCGGAGTTGAGCTCTGGCAAGTAGCGGCGGCGGCCGAAGAGGGTGGCTGTATACCCATCCTTACGCGCCTGGACCACAACTTCATCGAGGTATTTCTTTACCCCGCCAAAACGCTCGAAGTAGCTTTCCATGATGGACTTCGCTTCCCCAGCCGGGATACCCAATTGCTGGGATAGGCCGAATGCGGACAGGCCATAGACCAAACCATAAGACATTGCTTTAACGCGGCGGCGCAGCTCCGGCGTGACTTGGTCGACGGGGACATCGAAGACTCGGGAGCCGACGTAGTTATGCAGGTCTTCGCCGTCCTTATAGGCCTCGATAAGCCCGGGATCTGCCGAGAGGTGTGCCATCACACGCATCTCAATCTGCGAATAGTCCGCGGTCATGAGTTCTTCGTAGCCCTCGCCTACGATAAACGCGGAGCGAATCTGTCGCCCAGCTTCGGTGCGCACCGGGATATTCTGCAGATTTGGCTCCGTCGAGGACAAGCGACCAGTCGACGTCACTGTCTGATTAAACGTGGTGTGGATGCGACCGTCCGGCTGCACGGTCTTGATTAGACCTTCGAGGGTGGTTTTCATCTTTTGGTACTCACGGTGAGCCAAAAGGTGGTCTAAGAACGGGTGGGGATTCTTAACCGCGAGTTGTTCAATCTCCTTGGCCGCAGTGGAATAGCCGGTCTTTGTCTTCTTGGTCTTGGGCAGATCAAAAGTCTCAAAGAGTACGGTTTGTAGCTGCTTGGGTGAGTTGAGGTTGAGCTTATCGTCACCGGCAAGCTCACGGGCGGCACGCTCTTGTTCGGCGACCTGCTCTACGAAGGCATCCTTCTGCGTTTCGAGAATGTCCACGTCAACCGCAATGCCGGTAGCTTCCATGCGCGCCAAAATGGTTACCAGAGGCAGCTCCAAGTCGGTATAAAGTTCGAAAGAATCAATCTCTTGGAGCTCTGCAGTGAGCCTTTCCGCCAATTCCATAATGGCTGCGGCTTGATCCACCAAGGTGGAATCATCCAGCAGGGAAAGCTGCTCCGTGGCGGCGCCGAGGGTCTTTTGGAGGTGGCGTTGGTAGACGTCGGCAAGCGCGTAAGTGCGTTGACCGGGCCGCAGCAGGTAGGCGGCAATGGCCGTGTCGTGGGCAATGCCGGCTAGCTCAATACCCCGACCGGCAAGCATATGGAAGGCCGCCTTCGCCTCGTGGAAATACTTCGGCGCATCGGAGGCCAGCCACTGCGCTAGGGCCTTATCGTCCGCGGCAGAAAGGTCGCCCAACTCCACTTGCAGCCCGTGGCGTTCCTGGTCTACGAAGGCAATCGCCGATGCATCACCCTGTCCAGGGTTTCCCTCGCCTTGGACATAGACCGCAACATGCTCTCGACCAGGCAGCCACTGGGACAATGGCTCATCGTCGATGACTGTCTCTAACTCTTGGATTTCCTCGGTCTGCTCCGCTGCCTCAGCGCCGTCATTGGGAATGGCAGCCAGGACGCGATCACGCAGGTTGGTGCCAAATTCGAGGTCATCGAACTTAGCGGCAACGTCCGCAACCTTCGCCTCCTGGAAAGCCAGATCGTCAGGGCCAACCTCTAGGTCCATATCCGTGATCATTTGGGTGAGCTTGCGATTCATCTGCACCTGATCGATGCGCTCGCGGAAGTTATTGCCCACCACGCCCTTGATTTCTTCGGCGTGCTCAACCAGTGATGCCAAGTCCCCGTATTTAACAATCCACTTAGTCGCCGTCTTCTCGCCCACCTTGGGAATACCCGGCAAATTATCGGACGGATCGCCGCGCAGGGCAGCGAAATCTGGGTACTGCGCAGGCGTGAGACCATACTTCTCCTCCACCGCGGCGGGCGTAAAGCGGTGGAGAGTGGATACGCCCTTCATGGGATAGAGCACCGTCGTAGATTCGTTTACCAATTGCAGGTAGTCACGGTCACCGGTGACGATGAGGGTCTCATAAGCCTGTGCCTCGGTCGCCAGCGTGGCGAGGATGTCGTCGGCTTCGAAGTTCTCGCGGGAGAGGGTGGTAATCCCCAGCACCTCGAGCACCTCGCGGATGATGTCAACCTGGCCCTTAAATTCCTCCGGCGCGGCTTCACGCTGCGCCTTGTAGTCCGGGAACATTTCGGTGCGGAAGGTCTTTCGCCCTACATCGAATGCCACCGCGATGGCATCGGGCTTCTCCTCCGCCACGATATTGGAAAGCATCGATAGAAAGCCATATACGGCATTGGTGTGCTGGCCGCCCGAGGTAGAAAAGTTATCCACCGGCAGGGCGTAGAAGGCACGAAAGGCCATAGAGTGGCCGTCAATGAGCAGAAGTCGAGGCTGTTTAGTAGTCACCTGCCCCATCCTAGAGAAGCGAGCCGACATACGAACGCCCCGGTGCACATTTATTGGATGACGTGGGCCTTCCCCCGCTTCCCCTACCCAATTAGGAATTCCCCTAGTCCCTGCGCTACTATTTTCACAGTCACAGGCAGCAAGCCTTGGCACTGTGCGCCCCTGTAGCCCAATTGGCAGAGGCAACGGATTCAAAACCCGTCCAGTGTGAGTTCGAGTCTCACCAGGGGCACTTTTCGTAACAACCCTCTGACCGGGAACCTCCTGGTAGAGGGTTGTTTTTTCTTGTTACGAAACAGCAGTCATTGCGATCATAACGATCATTGCGATCAGAAAATGTTGTCAGATGTTGTCACGGAATCAGGCCCACAAATCAGACATTTTCGCAGACACAGACCCTAAATCATCGTCAAAGAGGTCAGCATAAGTATTTAGTGTCATAGCCGCGTCCTCGTGCCCCAACTGACGGCTCACCACCAAAACGGTTGCCCCCGCACTAATCAGTAGAGACGCCGCGGTGTGCCGGAGTCCATGTGGGGTGATGTGTGGGAACGACGGGTCTTCGGCCTGTAGACGCGCCACAGCCTCCGTGAACCATGATCCTGAGCTCGGAAGACGCATGGGAGTAGTCGGGTCTCCAGGGCTGTGGAAAAGATACTCCCCTGGTCCCACAGCTGCTACACGTGCCCTAAGATCGTCGGCCACCACATCAGAAAACGCCACAGTACGGGTTTTGCGTGTTTTTGGTGGACCGACGACGATTTTCCCACCCACGGTAGTGGCAGAACGCCGGACAACCAGCCTGCGAGTATTAAAGCTGACGTCCTCAGGGGTAAGGCCAGCCAGCTCACCGAAACGCAGCCCTGTGGTGGCTAATACTCGAACCGCATCCCCGTGCCGAGAACACTCGTCAGCGAGCCGTTTAACCTGGGAAACGGTCAAATACACTTTTCGGGGAGGGTTTTTCTTGGGCAGCACAATCCCCTGGCAGGGTGATTTGGGGATATACCCTTCTTGAACGGCGTACTCCAGGATCGCGGAAAATAATCCATAAATAATCCGTACAGTTTTTCCGGATAACCCGTCCTCCGCATACAGGGAATTCACCCACTCCTGCACACCTGACCTGCTGATTTTCCCCACAGCCGAGTTCCCCCACCGCGGGGTGATCCGGTGTCGGATGTACGTGCCGTTGCTACGAGCAGAAGACTCAGCCCAAGATAAGGACTTGGCCTCGTGCCACGCAGCAATGATGGTAGACATAGGAGTCCTGCCCCTCTGCGGGTCCACCCACGAGCCTTCCACCTGGTCAACAAGCATTTTCGCGGCCCACACTTGTGCGGATCGTGCGCTAGAAAAACCCCGCTTTGTACGCTGTTTCTGAGTCTCCGGATCACGCCACAACACGCGGTACCGGAGTCCATTTTTGGTTTTGTATTCGCTGATAGAAGCCAATTGTCGCCCTTAGAACGGTTCGTCAAAATGGTCAGCGTCGGGGTCCAAGCCACGCAAAACATTGGAGAGTTTCACCGCGACGGTAGTGATTTTTGAGGCGTAGGCATCGGCCAGACGAATATCTACCCCCTGTTCGGGGGTAAGTTTCCTCTTAGCATACCCGCTGACCTGCTCTTCTGTAATAAAGCCAAAAGACACAAGGTGTGATACCGGGTCCGACTCGGTCACCTCTGCAAGCTCAATGACCTCTCCCGCAGTGAACCCTGAGCGGAGTCGATTAATGAGCTGTGCCCTGGATATGTGCAGGTCAGAAGCTATATCTTCTTGGGTAACAGCTCGATAGGGGTAACAGAATTGTCTGATGTGTAACAGCGTGACCTCGCGGCTTCCGTTTACCAGACGGCGTGAGTTTCCGACGTGTTTTTCCATGAGTTATTTGTGATACTCCTCACATATGGCGATACTTTATTTGTGTAAAAATCAACCCTTACCGGGCGACACATTAATTGAGTGTACACATACTGAAAAATAAAGGTCAACATTTTGTGATTCTGGTATTGCACTACGACAAATATTTGGTACTATGGAGTCATACCGATCAGGAAGGAAACATTCCAGAATCGGTACACCACACATCCACCACTGCTCAGAAAGGAAAAGGAAAATGAGCAACACCACCTACTACGGATCTCTTGAAGAAATCGCAGGGTCCACCCGCGAGGGCCTCGGAGAATGGGCAGACGAATACGACGTGGACGCAATCGTCGCAGAGGCCTACGAATGGGAGTGCGTCACAGACGACCGCGACGGAGATCGCTGGATTGTGAAAGAGGGCTTCCGCATGAAAGACAAGTACGCCGACGAGGACACCGGCTTCGACGCTTACTGGGCCATGGTCGAGGAGCACCACATCGACACCCAGGACGAGGACGAAGAAGACTCCGACCCGCAGGACGATCCCGCCCCGCAGCTCCAGAACCCGTTCCTGGATATGCTCCAAGCCGAGGTCCTGCCGGGACAAAAGTAAAGGAAAAACAATGGCAGTATCACAGCTAATGCAGCAAAAATACCCAGATTCAGTTTTGCTCACCACAGCCCAGATCTCCGCCGCCACCGGAATCTCCACCACCACCATCCGCCGCGCAGTACGAGAAGGAAAACTCCCGGCCTTCGAAGCTGGGAAAATCATCCTCGTAGAACCGCACGCAGTAGACGAGTGGATCACACCCTTGGGGGACGCAGCATGACGATCGAGTCAGACGCCAGGGCGTGGAGGGCCAGGGCCCAGAAAGTCGGCCTCCGCCCCGTGCAGCTCCACTATGACTACCACAACTGCATCACAGGCCTAACGCTAAATCCGGGCCTCGTCCTGCAGGTACACGTCAAAGTGTATCCGCGGATCAAAATGGGAAAACCCGGCTGGAAGAACCAGCTAGAGAAGGTTTTCAAGGAACAACTAGGTCTCAGGCCCATCAGCTGGCCGCAGTCTCCAAAATCAAAATTGGTCGGGGCCGTGCCTACCACCGTCAGCATGGTTGACGAGCTTGGAGAACTAGAGGCACGAGGCGACGCCGCCGCCTTCCAGCCCCTGGTCGATAGCTTCGGCACCCCCATCTTCTAAATCACACCACACCACATAGGAAGGATCATAATGTCTACACCTATAAAATTCACTCGGTTGAGTGATATTCCAGACCCGAACGCCACACCAATCCCACAATTCGACACAATTGACGACGTTTTCAAGGCCGTCACGCCGTTTATGCGCCACCAGATGCATGAGTGTCTGCAAGACGCACTGACTCACGCCCGCGAGTTTCGTCAAAAATCCGTCACCCAATCGAACACATTGACAAGAATGTTCGAACGTGAGGAGACCGCAATCAAGGCCCTGGGGCGAGCTCTGTACCCGTACGTGCAGGACGACGAAGACGCAGGCAGGCCTATGTACCCGATCGCTGAGTATCACGAAGCTCAGGCCAAGAAGGGCGGTGCCCACCGTGGCTAAGGTAATCGTAAAGGACGTTCCAGCAGGTAACTACGTAAAAATCCACAACTCTGTGGCCCAGGATGGATTCTTGACCCCCGGTGAAAAAGCAGTTTTCCTGTACTTAACCAGCCTCCCCTCTGGGGCTAGTGCTAGTCACGACGATATTGCTAATGCGCTGCAGGTCAGCCGCAATACTGTTCGCAGCTACGCTAATGCCATGAGAAAAAAGGGGGTCATTCGGTACGCGCATTCTGGTGGGAAATCCGGTCATGCGTACATCTCCGTATACACGGTGGAGGCTGATCCTGATAAGTGGATGCGTGCAGATTCTGAACGTGCAGATTTTGTACGCACAGATTCTGACCGTAACTACGATCAAAATTTGCACGCACCTACGGTCAAAAATTGCGCGCAAATGGGGTCAAATTCTGTGCATGTATATAAGGACTATAAGACTAAGTTAAAGACTAATAAAGACCAGTCTTCTTCTTCGTCTTCTGAAAATTCTGGAACTTCGGAATCCTCTCGACCTGACACCACCTCCGACGAGAATTTTCACACCGCATGGGACTCCCTATCGGATTATCCCCGCATTGGCAAGCTCTCTACCTGCAAAGAGATTTATTCTCAGCTGGTCAGCGAGGGTAACGACCCAGAGAAAATCGCGAAAGGCGTGGCTGCAGTGGCCGAGAACTTCGAGGGTGATGAGAAATTCCGGCCTGGCTTGGAACGTGTTTTGAAAACAGGTCAGTGGGAGAAAGAGCTGGTCAAGGCTAAGAAAAAGGAGGCTAAGGATCAGGAAATGGTTGATCTTATGGCCGGTATCGAGCGGGCGATTCGTCGTCAGGCAGGAAAGGAAGACTAATGTCGAAATTTAAGAAAAGCAAGGAAGAGTCTGAGCTGCTAGTGGCCCTTATTGCGCAGGTTATTGAGACCCAGTGGGGCAGGCAAATTCTTCCCGAGGGCGATGGTCCTGCGGAGAAGCTGCAGCGCGAGGCTTTGGTGGAGGCTGTGTGGCGTGATACGAACCCGGTGTGGGCATGGCAGGAGGCTTTGAAGGCCCTGGTGGTGGAGGGTACAGGTCACGGTAAGGCACCTCGTTTTGGTGACGTGCGGGAAAAGGTTTCGAGTTTTTTGAGGGACCCAAAGTATCCGCGGAGGCAGGAGTTACTCAAGTGGCATAAGGATCGTAAGTCCGAGCAACTCGGATATAGAGTCTAAAATCAACCCCCAGCGTCCCGCCTGACGGAGTTTCAGGACTCTTGTGGACATGGGTACCAGACAAGGGGGTCAAATCAATCAGAATGGAGAATAGACTATGCTAACAGCGTCTCAGCTGCGTATGGCACGCAAACACGTTGTCGAAGGCCAAGGTTTCTACGCCATGGCACTCAACGCCGGAAAATGCACCGCACCCTGGGATTTTGAACACACAGCCGGGGACAAGTACCGAACCGCGGAGTGGCATATCCGGCTGGATTCAGGCCAGTGGATGACCGGACTCCTGCTTTTCGAAAACGACGAGGACCTGCAGAAACGCCTCTGGATCATCCAGAAAAAATGCCTGCTACGCCCCGTGCGACTGTACCTCGACGATGTGTGGGAGGAAGACCTCATGCCGACAATCCCAGCGTTCCTGGGCTGCAATGCTACACGGGGTCTGATCAGCCCAAAGCGCGGTTTCTACGATCACCACTACCCGTGCGGAGAGGCCCCCACATGGCAGCAGATGGTGAGACCACTAAGCCTGGCGATCCCAGTCGATACCAATCGAACAGATTTTCCAATGCAGGCCTATCGACACCGAGCCACCATCACCGCCGTGGACGTTTGGGAGGACGGGGAATGGAAACCTGCCTGGTCCTCACTCCCCCACCGCGCCGGGCTCGACCTCGCACCACCGGATGCATATTATGCACAGGGGTATGCGGAGAAGAATGACGGGTTTTGGGTCGATCCACATGACCGAGACGACCGTGAGATGTTCGACCTGATTGGAGCTCAGATTTTGTCACAGTGACGCTATAATCACCACCAAGAACACCACATTTTTCACCACCACCATTTATTTGTGAGGAGAATTCACACCATGTCTAATCGTCAAGCAAGCTCGTTTACAGGATTCCTGATTAAAGATCCGGAGCTGATCACACCTAAAAAGGACGACGACCGCCCGCTCGCCAAAGTCACCTTTTTCTACACCGAAAACCGCCCAGTCAAGGACTCAGCCGGGGCTATCACGTCGTGGGAGGAGACGGCTAGTGTCGCAGTCACAGCTTTTGCTCGCGGAAACTGGGCACAAAACGTTGTGTCCGCACTGCGTAAAGGCGATCTTGTGACCGTGTCCGGTAGCTGGCATTTTGACCAATGGACGGACGAGAAAGTGCGTGATCAGTACCGCACACCACGCACTTCTATCACCGTAAATGCTGACGACATCAGCGTGAGCTTGAAAAACCCTGGGGTCAGTGTCGTGAATGCAGCCATGGTCAAGGCGTCCAAAGAGCAGGGGAAACCCCTGCCTGCAGTTGAGACTCGCCCTAAGTCTGAGGCCACCACAACCGCAACTTCGGAGTCTCTGTACACCACTACTGGCGACCCGAAGACCGCCACCAGCATTGATCCGTCCACACCACCGGAGAGATCTACACCACATGATAACGATCCGTGGGATCAGGCCCAGAAGGAGCAGGATCCTAGCGACAGGAAGGAAACATCAGAACCTGAGAAGAACCCCTGGGCTTAATTGAGTTTTGGAGTCGTAGCTAGTCACACCACACAACCTTGGCTACGGCTCCATCATATGACACCTGCATTAAAAATGCAACATTGAATTGGAGAATTAAAATGGAAGACTTCTACGACACATGGGACAACCCCACCCCAGACATTTTCGGCACCACCTCCGATTCCCTATACGCCACCACCGTCCTAAAAAAATCCGGCCCAGAAACCAGCAGCACCACCACCGCAGAAACGCGCCTACTCGGAGCCGCACTTACCACACCTGATGCACTCGACACCATCGTCGAAGAACTCGAACCGTGGATGCTCAGCCCCGGTTTGCACCGCCACATCTACACCGCCATACAAAAACTGCACACAGAAGGCGTAACTCCGAGCCCGGAAATCGTAGAAGACCAGGTTGTTCGTCTCTATGGTGACGTCCACCCGCACCTACCCGCCCACCTACGAGACTACGCCACACAAGCCGCGGGCCTCGGCACACTACAGACACTCTGCGACATCGTAGCCACCGAGGGCAAAAGACGGCGCTACGCAAAAACGATCGAACAGGCACGCGAGGATTTGCTAGACCCCACCAGAGAAGTCGATGACACCCTAGCCTCACTGCTATCCGACATTGAAGAAACAGAGGGCGACCAACAAAAATCCGGATACACCGCCTCGCAGGCCATGGACGCGTGGTCAGAGGCATACGAGGACGACACACCTGGACTTAAATTCCACATTCCCCCACTGGACGAGTTGTTTTTCGGTGGCCTACAGCCAGGGAATTTAGTCGTGATTGGTGCCGCGCCGGGTGCCGGTAAGACGACCCTTGCTCTGGACTTCCTTCGACGAAATGCTGCTCGTGACGTCCCCGGATGCTTCTTCTCGTATGAGATGGGAGTCACAGAGCTCACGGAAAAAATGATCTCCGCGACGGGCAATATTCCGTACTCCAAGCTCCGAAAAAAGCAGCTCAGCATGCAGGAACGCAAAGGCGCAAAGGCTGTCGCCGATAAACTGGGCCAGCAGCCGTTCTGGATTTTCGACGAAACGCTCACCTTGGAGCAGGTCATGGCTGTGAGCCGCATCTACCAGCGCAAAGAAGGCATAAAATACATCATTGTGGATTATGCCGGGTTGGTCCCAGTAGCCGGAGGGTCACGACTCACGGAGCTAGAGACTCTCAGCCGCGTGACGCGTGAGCTCAAAAAACTCGCCAGAAGCCTGGGCATTGTTGTGATTTTGCTCTCACAGATGAACCGAGACACCAACAAAGCCGGGACTCCCAGCATCTTCGGTTTCCGCGGCTCAGCATCCCTGGAGCAAGACGCCAACGTCGCCTTGCTGTGCTGGCGTTCACGAGACCCAGAAGACAGTGATTCGTCCCTCCACATCAAAGTGGGCAAAAACCGCGGCGGTGTGGAAGGCGAGGTCACGGTCGACGCACAGCTTGGGTACAGCCGTTTCGGTGTTGGCGGATTCCCCGGACAAAACATCGACGAAGACCTAGTCGACCAGTGGGCTGAGGGCCGGGAGTTGTGGCTCGGTGCTGCTGACGATGAGGCTAAAGAAGCAGCTCGACAGAAGATTCTCGACAAATTCGGACCGCAGCAGCTGCAGTGGCTAGAGGGCGGAGAGAAGCTGGAGGCTGTGGAGGCTGATCTTGATGAGCAGTAGCAACATCAGGCCTGGTAAGCCTTACATTTGCACCAGCCCCGTGCCCAGTATTCTCGCAGACCAGCACACCGGGTGGCTGTACCGCTACTACGACTCCGCGGGAGATTTACTGTACATAGGGGTCACGATACAGGGCGACGGAGGCCGCGATAGGTGGCACCATCACTGGGCGGCTCGAAAAACGCAGGAACCGTGGGCAGTGGATGTTACAACGGTCATGGTCGTCCCAACATTTCGGGAGAAGCCAGAGGTCTTTGAGAAGTCGGCTATTCTGGCGGAGAATCCTTTGTGCAATAAGAATCTTCCGGTGGAAGCCAGGTCGTACAGGTATGAGCACAGGGACCTCTACAAAAACTAGGGACTAAGGTCCTTCCTGAGCAGTGCATATGAGTACGGCCTCGACTGGATGCCGGGCTGGCTGGGGTCAGCTCCAGAGGCACATTATTATGACGATCCGTGGGTCACAGACCCGCATGCTGACCGGAGGAGAAACCCGTTTGCAGTGCGTGCGGGTGATCGTTTTGTGAGCGAGTTTAGTCGACAAATTTTTATGGCAGCAATCATGCAGCCCCGTGAAGAAGATGTGATTCAAGGAATTCGGGCCCTGGCAATGTAGACGCGGCAGATTCTAGTGGTCGTGGAAACACTTCCTATGTTTCGGTTGAGTTTATCAGTGCGGCCATTTTCTCGGCTGGTGTTTGAAAGCCCAGGGTTTTGCGGGGTCGGCGGTTGAGTTGCATGGCGACGAATTCTAGGTCCGCTGCACTATGGACGTTGAGGTCTGTCCCTTTAGGGAAGTACTGTCTTAGTAGTCCATTGGTGTTTTCATTGGTGCCTCGCTGCCACGGCGAACCAGGATCGCAGAAAAACACGGGACAGTTTGTAGCTACAGAAAAGGCCTTATGGCAGGCCATTTCACTTCCCTGATCCCAGGTAAGTGATCCTTTGAGATGATCTGGCAAGGTAGCAATCGCTTTTGTAAGTGCTTCATTTACTTCGGTAGCACTATGCCCATTCGGTAAATGCAGCAAGATGACATAGCGCGTGGTTCGCTCTACTAGCGTTCCAATTGCGGACTTATTACCCGCGCCTAGAATGAGGTCGCCTTCCCAATGACCTGGTACTGCCCGGTCGTCTACTTCTGCTGGGCGGTCGGAAATCATCACCATAGGGTCAACAAACCGCTTGCGGGCACTGCGCGTGCCACGAGGTCGACGTTGGGCGTGACCGCGACGCAGTGCAGCAGCGACTTCCTTTTTCAACTCGCCTTTAGCCTGGAAATACAAAGACTGATAAATCGTTTCAGGACACACGTACATAGTCTCATCACCGGGATAGCAGCTGCGCAACCTCCCAGAAATCTGCTCTGGCGAGTACCTATCTTTCACCATCGCCCAGACCACCGTGCGCAAACGTGGATTGGCATCAATCTTGCGCTTTTTCGGTCTAAACCTACGCAACACCGATTTACGGTGCGCATACGTGGGAAGATACACCCCAAATTCATCCCGGTTGCGTTTAAGCTCCTTGCTGATAGTGCCAGCAGAGCGGGCAAGACGCCGAGCTATCTCACGTACGCCTTTGCCTTGCCGGTCAAGATCAAAGATGAGCTCGCGCTCTTCTACCGACAAGTAGCGCGAAGAAATACGCCTATCGATACGCTGTTGCGGAATAACCTGGACTGGAACTGCTTGGCGACCATCAACGTACTCAATTACCTGCATAAGCCTGTTATACAGCGCCACATCCGGGCCAGCCGGGACAAAAGGCACACGCCCGGTAGAAAGCTTAATGACACCTTTGTCTATATCAGCAGCATTACGCGGATGAATGCCACAGGCTAAAGCTGCATCTTTGCGCCCTAAAGCATTCGCACGCAGTTGCAGATAGCTACATCGGCCAGTTGTTGCCGCAGCTTT
This sequence comes from Corynebacterium sp. LaCa117, assembly GCF_046717765.1. Taxonomy (NCBI): domain Bacteria; kingdom Bacillati; phylum Actinomycetota; class Actinomycetes; order Mycobacteriales; family Corynebacteriaceae; genus Corynebacterium; species Corynebacterium sp. LaCa117. Next base: position 1,475,808 of record NZ_CP177102.1, read on the forward strand.
GCGGCCATATGGATTGCGCTTCCACAAACCAAGCTCAATACCGATGCGGTACACCGGAGAAGAGCCTATAGAAAGCTGGCGCGCAATATCCATCGGTGCCACACCTTCCAGCCACAGGCGAGCTATTTCCTGACTGTCATCCGAGCTAGTAGTCCTGCGGCGCTTGCGCGGCAAGTCCAACTCACCAGCAAGCCGATACGCCACCGAACGCGCTAAACCAACCACCCCAGCAGCCGCCCGTATTGAACTACCAGCCCGAACCAACGACGCAAACCGCGCCACAACAACAGAATCCGGAACCCATTTCGACTCCACACAATCACCTAACCCATGTCAGGTGTTTCCACGACCACTAGAAATCAAGCGCGCTTGCACATAGAAGAAACCCCCTAGGTCACACCGGCCTAGGGGGTTAAACCAAATTGGAGAGTTATGCTGCAATGTCATCATTACTGCTACGAGACCCAGTATATCACACTGATAGACGGACACAATAAGAACTTTAGTTGTTTTCCGGATCAGGATGTGGGATCATAACATCCGACCCGCTCAACGACCAAAACTAGGAGCAAAATGTTTGACCTCTTCGCCAAAACCCGCACCGACGCCGCAGACGATTTGCTTACCGTGTCCAAGCGTTTCACAGAGGTGGCAGTGCGGTATATCCGTGATCTACTGGCACTAGAGGGCCATGACGTACCCGATTCTGTGCGCATATGGCAGTTGGAGATCATCATTGAGCAGGCTGTGCTCACCACCGGAAGGAACACTGATGGTCATAGCCAGGTTGTGTACCTCGCCATGGACGACGATGATGAGATCGGCTGCATGGTCAGCGTGGCGTCGGACGAGAAGTACGATAGCTATGGGCACCAAATCTACCTTGACGAAGACAAGATCCTGGCCCATATCAAATCCGGTGACCTCGCAGTCAGCGGTCTTAGCTTATTGCAGTGATATACTGCACCTATGAGTAATGAACGTGAAACCCAACTAAACCGGCATACCAAGACGCCAGCCCAGCTACGACACTCTCACTACTGGCGGCAAAAAGTCGCACGTGAGCGGCGCAGAATAACTTTAACTCCGAACTTGGTGGCATGGAGAACCACAGCCGAAGAACCTATTTTAATGTCACTTACTGGGATAATGCTAAGCCCGTTAGCTCTAGACCCGTAATTAGCATTCTATTTTCCCTATCACAGAACAATAACAAACGGATTTGCAGTGACACCTCAAGCGATTACCCGCAGATCAAACCGTTTTTACACGATTTTGGAGTGGGGTCTTCCTATATAGCTTGTCAACCTCGCGGGTGGATTAGCTGGGGTTTACCCTGTTGGCTGTTTCATTTTGGTGTTTAAACTGCTATGTTTTCCTACGGTAGGATGGGATTGAAGTGCCCCGAATTTTGTTCCTAGACATTTGCCTTAAAATCCATTATTCCCTGTAGCAGGTTCTGCTTCCACAATTCGGTTTCCATCTCGGCTGGGGTTCGCTATCCCAAGCCCTGACGGAGCCGAATCTCGTTCCACCAGAGAGCGTCTGATCGTTTGTGTACGGGTTCCTAACCGGCATGAGGAGATGGACCAGAATGACTACTGTGGCACGACGAGATCCGGCTGATAAGGCCAAGATTGATGCGATTGAAAAGAAGCTTCTTGCTAACCCTGACATCACGAAACTGATTGATGACCTAGGCACATCTACGACGGATGCCAACGACCTAGTTCGGGGCATGTTGCAAGCTTCGATTACCGGAGGCCTCAACGCTGAAATGGATGCCCACCCTGGCTACGAGTCTGGTGACAGGAGTGCTAAAGCTGCTACTGGAACAGACAATCACCATAACGGGTCGTATCCATAGACCGTGGATTTTAACTACGGGCCAATCACCGTCGATATCCCTAGAGATCGGTTCGGCACATTCTTGCCGCCCATGGTCCCTAAAGGCTTGAAGTGTTTGACTGACGTTGATGTAATGCTCGTCAGCTTGTATGCCGGTGGGATGACAATTAGGGATATCCAGCATCATATGGCAACTGCGATGCGGGGTGATATTTCCCATGAGACGATTTCCGCCGTCACCGATGCGGTCGTCGATGGTTGCCGGGTTGTCAACAAGTCTGCGTATATGGCTATTGGCGTGGACCTTGACGGAATTAAGCACATTTTGGGATTGTGGATTGCCAAAAGAAGAAGGCGCTTCATTTTGGGCGCAGGTGTGTTCTAATCTTTCTAACCGTGGGGTCAAAGACGTCTTTATCGTCTGCTGTGACGGGCTTAAAGGCCTGCCTGAAGCAGTCGAGGCAACCTGGCCGAACTCGATGGTGCAAACCTGTATCGTGCACCTGATTCGCGCAGCTAACCGATGGGCGTCTTATCAGAATCGCAAAACCGTCTCTCGCACGCTTCGCGATATCTACACCGCTGCAGATGAGTCCACAGCACGACTACTTTAGACGAATTTGAAGTCTCTGAACAAGCTCAAAAGTATCCACGCTCAGTCAAGGTCTGGCGAGATGCGTGGCAGCGTTTCGTACCGTTTCTGCAGTTCCCACCAGCAGAGCAGCCAGGAAGGTAATCTATACGACGAATTCGATTGAATCATTCAACAATGAACTGCGTAAAGCTACTCGCAATAGGGTGCAGTTCGCTAACGATGAATCAGCACTGAAGACGCTGTGGTTGATGATCTGCAACATCGAAGACAAACGAGCTGCAAAGAGAGCAAAGCAGGGCAAACGAGTCTCAGCGACAGCCGGCAGACTCAGGAAAGAGCCCGAGCTTCCGGCTGAAACAAGTCACTAACCAAATGGCTGTGGCCTACCCCGACCGCTTCGACAAATGTCTATAAACCTAACCTCACGCACAAACAGGTTGACAGTTAACTATACAACCAAAGGCGATGGTGAAATAGAAAAAGGCATGGTCCCCAATGACCTTGAGTTGTGAATTCGGCAACGCGGCCGATTACCTAATATCTTCTTTTGGCGACTTCACAAAATTACTACCCATAGCAGCCAAGCCGATAACCACTACCAAGAATAGGATTAGACCGAACGGAAGAGAGGGAAAATGCACCACCAATCTGTGCGCAATTAGAGAATCCATATACGTGCTTAGGAACCAAGCTGATCCCAGCGAAAGCAACACCGCGAAGGCCGAGGGTACACAATTAGCCAATTTTCTCATGCGATAGGCTTCAGTAGCTGGTACTCCCTGTTCCCAAATTGTTCGCGCATACCGAATGAGTCTCCCCTGCTGGGCTAACGCCAACCCGAAAATAAGGACCGCTACTCCAACAATTACATAAGTAAATAGCGGTATAAACTCGCTAGTACCCGTACCGTTTGGGCCATAAAGCAACTGCTCAGGAAGTTTTTCCGCCCACTGCTTGGCACTCACAACTGATACCCCCTCAGTAACTCCGATGTCGGGAGGGGTCGAAAATATTGCAACCGAATACGTACCCCCCTCATCGCTTTGCCAGGCAGGATTCGACTGAGAGTTGAAGGTTTGATCCCATGGCCGCATCCAAGTCTGATCAAAGGGAGATCGAGGCGCTTGACCGACTACGTCCTTGTTTTTTACCAAAGAATCGATAGCTCCATCTCGATCCTCCACTAGAGTGTAAACAGCCCCTTCTTCCAGACTGGAAGGCTTAAACTGTCCCGCATCTTCAATAGCAGGAACCCAATTTAAAACGCCCAAACAATCCTTCGAATGCTCTCGACAAGCCTTTCTTACCTCCGCAAGGCCATCTGTCCCCTCAGAGGCCGGAGCTGCCACAAATACATTGTCAACATTATCAGCCAATGCCTGTCGGGCGGAAAAAAGGGCCGAATCGTTCGTAATAAATAGAATTATTGGGAGCAAGACAAAAATGCAAGCCATCCGCAAAACCGTCGTAGGAATGAATGAACGCAAAAGTCGAATAGCCAACACGAATGGGGCCCAACCACGACGACGTAACGAAATACGCTCAATCGAGTAAAGAATTAGTGCATAAATAATTACCGAGGCAGCGCTAACCAGGAAAGGAATACCATAGATGAAGAGTAGAGGCCAGCGGCTATCTGGGGCAGCATGTGGTATAAGGAAAAAGATGGTGATCCCTATCACACAAGCAATAATCCCCAGCGGATAATGAAACAGCTCTGAAGCTTGTGGACGACTTGGGCCTGCGCTTCCATCGACACGCTTCTCCCTTAACTCAGCCAAAGAACCCGTTTCTTGCCATAGGGGAAAAATAGCCAGCATCGACGTAGCTAACCACGTAACGAAAGCCACGAAGAATGGCGAGGGGAAGCCAGAAGGTAAAGTAATACTAACCCCAGAATATATTAAAGAAAAGAGCGGCTGAATACCCATTGGCACAAGGAAAGCATTAACCAAGGAAAAGCATGCAATCACAACCACAGTTTCACGCACCAACGCATAGCGAATCTTCGACAAAGGAAATCCAAACAGCCGAAGGGCCCTATAGTGCGCTCTTCTCCCCATAATGACGTGCCTAATACAATACTTAAGCGCTAAACTGAATGGGACTAGAGAAACGACAGCCGAATACATCAGGCCCATCGATAACGACTCAGTAACTTCCTTCGCCCCTACAGTTGAGATCAATAAGGCGATAAAAAAAGTAAGAATGAAACAGGTTGAAAGAAATGGGACACTCTCTACAGTCGTGTCCTTTCGAATCTTCGATGCCAGCGAGCGATAATTCACAGAGAACCCCCAATTTCAAGACTGCAGTCAGCAAACTCAGCAACGCGTTCATCGTGGGAAACTATCAAAGCAATTGCTTGACCAGATCGAGTGTATTGCGCAAGGCGATTCAGGACATTATATGCGTTTTCCTCGTCGAGTGCGCTAGTCGGTTCGTCTGCAAGAATAAGTCGAGGTTGTTTAGATAGCGCTGCTGCAACGGCTGCACGCTGGCGCTGGCCCCCGGAGAGCTCGCTAGGTAAACAATCGGATACCTCAGCAATCCCGAAATTCGTAAGCAGAGAACTGTCGTCCTTCGAGATTGATGAAACACCAGAAAGACTCCGTGCAAAAGCTAGATTTTCTCCTACGGTTAGACAAGGAATCAAGCCCGCATCTTGGAACACCACGCCCATAGATTGGGCCCTGAGCACATCACGTTGTCGTCTCGAAATTGACCAAAGACTCTTTTCACAAAGCTTTACCTCCCCTGATAAAGGGGGTTGAAGCCCAGCGATTGTCTTGAGGAGAGTAGTTTTACCCGCCCCCGATTTGCCTCGAATCCAGTGGACACTTCCTTCCGAAAAGTGTCCGTCTATACAAGCAAGTGTCTTTCCTCGCTTCGACGATATTTCTAAGTTACAAAGCTCAAGCATTCCTTACTCCTAATTCAGGGAAAGGGATCCAATCCCCCGGTTGACAAGTTTCCTTGGTAAGTGCGTGTAGCACTCCAGCTGTTCCAAATGCAAAGTCAAGAGTGAACCTTTCATTGCGGTCTCCAAGGCAATAAACAGCTCCGTCCATCTCCATGCATTGTTTTTTCAAAAGTATTTCTTGATTTCGAAGTAATTGCCCTCCCACTTGAGAGCCGAAAACCTGATTAGCTCTCTTTAAGGACCAATAGCAGCCTGCACGACCGTAGAATAAACCCGCTGTGGCGAAGTACTTTGAGGAACAGGCTTCTATTAAGCCCGAAAGTTGCTCATTGGTGGCAACCATTCTGCGTTTCTTTGCGAGCTCGGTTAATGCCCACAAAACACCAGCGCTTCCTTCTGCCAGATACGGGAGTAGTCTGTCCCCATCATCGACCATCAGACTTCCATTTTTTGATTTCTTACAGTTAAGCAAGTCTTCAGCACACATGGTTTCAGCTAGGTCCAAAAAACTTTCAGCTCTCGAGCTTTTCTCACTTTCCCACCATTGGAGGAGCGCCATAGCCGCTCCACTCCAACCGCTTAAAAGCCCACCGGAGGCTTCAGTCCTTCCATCTTCGAAAGAGCTAAGAAGCAGCTCAGATACATTCAAACCAAGCTCTTCGAGCAAAGATTTTGTCGCACTTTGAAACAATGACCCTGAACCCTTAACACGGGAAAGTATAACGAGATCTCGAATCATTCTTTCAAGTGTGAATCCATTGTCAGGCTTCGGACGATACTCTCGCTCCAAATTTTTAGCATACTCATTTATCGAGTCGTGTGAGGGACTTAACGCCATACGAAGTTCACTCACATTTACAGCATTCCTGCTGTAAGGATCAGAATCTATTTGCGTTTTCCTCAACAATTCGCTCTTGAGCCTATAGTCTTCATACTGATGCTGAAGTTGCACGTACAGTAGATCCCGCAGCCCTTCGGGAGAAAATATCGTACCTTCGCCTAAGCTATCGGCTCCAACGGGCACAGTCTCGCTGACTTGTAAATGCCCTTCATACCTGTCCCACGACTCGACGATGCCACTTGCAAGGTCAAGCTCATTGACCGGGCCAAAGGCATACCGCGGTACGGGGAACTCGATAAAGTCCTCTAACCATTCACGAATCGTTTTGCCATAGAAATCTTGAATCTCATCTAGAATCACACCTCGCTCACCTAATGAGAAGTCCACTTGGGACGCAGACGGGTAAAACAGTGATAGCGCGATTTTTCCCAATCCGTAAAAGTCGTTCTCCTCGAGACAAAATCCCTTTTTTTGATCTGAACATCGCATCCTCGGATCCGCCATGGAGAACCCCGGAGTCCAGTATTTGGGTACCCCTGTTCCGGCAGGGGCCGCCGCCTCCCAATCTACAATCATGACCTCTCCGTCTGGAGAAACTAAAATGTTATCAGGTGATATGTCACCGTGACACCAACCATTACCATGCGCCCTAGTAAGTACCGCCCTTGCCTTTTCCATGCAAGATTTCGCCCAAAATACGTATGAACGCACTCCCTCCTCGGTTCCCAAGGCGAGTGGACATGTTTCCGTGACATACGCTCTAAGGGACTTTCCGTTGAAGTAGTCAGTAATCAAATAGCTAGAAGCCTCACTATTTATCAGTTCAACTTTATTTGGAATTCCGTTTACCCCTTGCAGCTCCTCCAGTACTTTACTTTCGTGCTTAAGGCTAGAGACTCCGTCCGAACTCCAATCAGTAAACCCCGAAAGCTTCCTAACTTCTTTTACAAAGACCTCACGGCCTTGATAACGAGCTTTCATCGACAAGCCCCTGCTACTGTAGCCAAGGACTTGGTCAACCTCGAAGGGGACTCTGAATGCGTTTCTATCACGTCTAGCTAGGACAGCATTGATGAATTCACTCCGAGGGGCCCATCGGGGAATTTCTAAACATCCAGATCGACTCGGCCAATAAACCTCTCCCGAAGAAGATTCAAGTGCTTCAAGCCAGCGTTGCTTTTCTTCGCACCACTTCTTCATGAGCAAGAATGATCCATACCTAAAATGTACGGGAGAATTTTCTATCTGGGCATCAGATAATATTTCGGGTGCGCGGAACCCCTCGAGTGCACAATAAAGCTCAGAGACTACAGTATCAAACTTCTCTAGCGTCACCGGATACGCCGTCAAAAGCTTGCCAAATTCATCCACCGATGCTGTTTTCAAGAGCTTTTTAAAATATGCTGATGGATCGGCTGCAACTTTGAAATAGACTCCTGAATCTATGAGGATCGGAATTGCTGCGCTTAAAACATCTTCAGCTTGTGTAGGAATCGCGCTAAGGTGGATTTTCCATCCACACTGAGGAAGGTTGTTCGGTTTGGAACCGAAGAAGCGCCATGGAGAAGCAATGTCACCACTTAAAAAGCTCCAGCGTTCGGAAATTTTCCATTCTTTACCCTCCCTCTTAGCCTCATCATTTACCAAAGGGTGTGAGCTCACACCAAATCCCTTGAGCTTCAATTTCTATCCTTCATCGCTATTATTTTGGTGTTTTGTATCTGCCGTGGAGTGTGGTGGCTAGCGTGCACTACAATCCTGGATCGTTGTGAATTTAATAGTTTTGCTAAACGCACACAGTTGTTTTCATCTAGCCCCGAGAATGGCTCATCCAAAAGCAGTATAGGTTTAGTGGATGCCAAAAGCCTTCCTAAAGCCAACCGGCGCTTTTGCCCTCCAGAGAGTTCCCCTACTGTAAGAGCAGTCGAACTTCCCGCCAAACTGTCCGATATGTCGGAAAGGAAGTCGTCTAAACCAGTATCTAGACCCAAGATCTCAGCTAATACTTCCGATACTTCTTCGGTTTCAAGCCCCGGTTCTTGAGGGCAATAGCCGATTAAATCTCGATACCTGTTGCTGGGTTCTTCAATCTGCTGCCCATTCCAAATTTCAACAGCCCCGCGTTCAGGGGTTTTTAAACCAGCTAGTACGCGTAAAAGTGTTGTCTTGCCGCAACCAGACGGTCCAGAAACCATTACCAGATCTGACCGTTGCAACCTATCTGAATAGCTTCGATCCACCTGAAATTCGTCGCACACAATTCCCGTAAAGTTCAAGCACAAAGGAACTTCGGGATTCGAGGAATTGGTAGTTTCATATTTAAAAGATATTTTTCCCTTCAAAGTTGGAATCCTTTTTTTCGCAGCCTCCGACTTTTTATAGCTTTCCAAGCTTTCAGTCACGACTTGCACTGGGGAAATGACCATTCCAGCAACTGTAAATACGGTAATCACTTCGCCGACTGACAAATTCCCTCTAGGAACGAGGAAGATCATTGCTATAGCGACACATACTGTAGGTATCAAAGCAAAAATGAGAGAGGGAACCGCTAAGTAAAGGAACTTGGTAAGCACCACTCCACGCAAAGCCGAAGTCGTTTTGCGCGCCGTTTCATCAATTTCGAGTTTTCTTCTACCAAAAGCATCCAAAACTCGAATCTCTTCATAACTCCTAACGAAGGAAGCCGTTTCATTTACAAGCTGAGCATTCAGTTCCAGCGCTTTTGCATTTGACCGCTCCAGTCTCCGCAAACCGCCCTTCGTTAGCAAAAGACCTACTACCAATGAAATCGCAATAAAGAACAGCAAAGCCTTATTTACCCGAAGAACTAAGACTACAGCTACGATTACACTGGTTAGCGAAGAAGAAATCGAGCAGACGATACTCACAACTCCGGATACATATTCTCTAGAATCCGTAAGAATATTTGAGGCCAGATTCTCGTTACAGGCTGGGATGCCCCTTTCCTGCACCTCAGTCCTTGACCGCTCTAACAGAGCGATTCTGACTGCTCCTATCCCGTTAACTTCAGCAATTCCTTTCAGAAACTCAGCACATTTGCTTACCAAAGCCCAAAGAATAGTTAAGCTTACTAGAACCACCCACGCTGGGAAGCTTAGGATAGTTTGACCATCAACTAACTGCCCAAGCAACCATGGTTGCATCATCCACAGCACAGAGGTGATAGCTGAAGCGATTGCAGCCACCAAAAGGGAACGCACTGGAAACATTCTCTCACTCACAAAAAGGGAGTGAGGGCTCTAAATAAGAGCCTTCACTCCAAACAAATTTTAGTTGCCACACCAAGCAATGCTTGCTCGGCTTTCCCGTGCAGCTGCACAGTCAGTCACGCTCACGTGGCTATCCGCACGGTTAGCCTGATCGCCGAGACCCTTAGCAGCCTCACGAATTTCGTAAATATTGGTCATCTAAATTCACCTCCTTCTCGCTCTCAGGAATCTAAGTTATCAAGGCATCTTGATGACTGATATAGAAAAATGGCTTTCTTATACTTTCGTATATTATCCTCAACGAAAAGATAGATTTGGATTAAATTATAAATTTATGTAGCGGTAGCGGTGCTTGTTGTTCAACTAATTAGATAAAAATTGAGACGTTACACCGGTTAAAATTTTGGGAGGCCTTAAATGAGGGTATTGATTCTAAGCGACGCCGACGCCAACACGCCTGCCCACTTAACGCCTCTCTTGTCTTTAATGCGAAGTTGCCTGGAGGATGTTTCAGTCTCAGGAGATGAAACACAAGCCATCGAACTTTTAAAGCTCCAGCATTTCGATGCTGTTTTCATCGATGCAACATTATCTTTCAAGTACTGTTTACCGGTCCTAGATTTCATCCGAAATGACAGTTCATCGATACGGCCCTATTCCATAGCATTAACGATCTCAGAATCAGACAAAACATTTTTAACGTTGCTGGCCGCCGGTGTGTCAGCGATCATTCGCCCTCCAAAGACGATTTCAGAAGTTCAAACGGTGGTAGAAATTATTCGAAAGGGCGGATGCTATTTGTCTATGCAGGATACTGCTCGACTAATCAAACTGACTCTTCACAACTATTCAGATTTTCCGCTCAACGAGAATACCCCTCTTTCTAAGACAGACCGTAGAATCCTGCATTTTGTACGACAGGGAAAAACTACATTTCAGATCTCAGGGCTGTTAGGCTTTTCTGAAATCTCCATAAAAAAGCATATATCTAACCTCTTTGAGAACTATAGAGCTGTATCAAGGGCTGAGCTAATATATAAGAGTTTCTATGATGTCGATTCGGAGTCTATTTCTAATAAAAGTTCGGGTTAAGGCCCACCGTGAAAATTCAGCCGCAAAGTTCTTAGCAGATCAGATCATAAAAGACGATGCAAACAAAAGAAAAATAATGGCTGCCTCAGAAATATCCCAACTGATCGAATGATTCACCAGGGGAAAATAGCAGAAAGAGCCCAGACTTCTTGTTTTCTAGTTCCAGCTTCTTCCTACTTGATAAATTCAATATTCAATGCAGCTCACGGTTCCTTTACTTATCTTGATGCGACCCGTGCTGTAGAAACATTCGTTTTTCGGACATACAGATACACCACTACTTAGAACTTGCCTCAACTAACGACAGACTTTGTCGGTGAGCAAGTGCTTCGCACTGAGAATTGTAGAATGCGCGAATTCACAGAGTGTCCGATTCTTTGTGTGCGGGGGCTTCGTTTACAAGTAATCCGCGAATCGGTTGGGGTAAGACACGGCTAGTTGGTTGATGACTTGTTTCCACCCAGTGGCTTTCGCTCCTTCAATATAGCCGTTGCATTCAATGGCGCGTTTTGCTGTCTTCGCTCGTTGGGCAGCTCTTGTCTTCGATGTTGCAGATCATCAGCCACAACGTCTTTAGTGCGGCAGTATCGTTCGGGAATTGCTCCCCTGCTACGGGTAGTTTTACGCAGTTGGGCGTTGAGTAATTCGATCGAGTTGGTAGTGTAGAGCACTCGCCGCGCCGCTGGCGGGAACTGCGGAAACGGCACGAACCGCTCCTATGCGCGCCAGACTTTGACCGACTGGGGGTATTTCGGACAAGTTCACTGGCGTCGAAAGTATCCAGGCTGGCACGTGCGGTGTCCTCGTTAGCGGCTGTGTAGACCTCGCGCAGTGCGCGGGAGACTGCTTTGCGGTCCTGGTAGGACACCCACCGGTTCGCAGCCCGAATCAGGTGCACAATGCAGGTCTGCACCATGGAATTCGGCCAGGTTGCCTCCACGGCTTCCGGCAGGTCTTTGAGCTCGTCGCAGCACACGATGAACACGTCCTGGACACCGCGGTTGGCCAGATCCGCACACACCGATGCCGCAGAATGCGGCGCCTTCATTGTCAGCGATCTACAATCCCAGGATGTGCTTGATGCCGTCCATGTCGACACCAACCATCATGTAGCAGGACTTGTTGACCACCCGGTGGCCGTCACGGATCTTCACGCGTAGCGCGTCGAGGAAGATCACCGGGTAGAACTCGTAGAGCTGGCGGTTTTGCCAGATCATGACCTCGTCCAAGACCGCGTCGGTAATGGTGCTGATCGTATCCGGGCTCATATCCACACCAAGAGTGGTTGCGAGATGGTGCTGAATATCGCGCACGGTCATCCAACCGGCGTACAGCGAAATAATCATGTCGTCGAGCTCTGTGCGCCGAGGTGCGCCCTTGGGCACCATCCGGGGAGTAAACGTGCCAGCACGATCCCTGGCAACGGTCACTTCCACCGCGCCGTAGCCAGAATTGACGGTCTTGATGTACAACCCGTTACGGTGATTGCTGCTCTGTGCGGTTTCCATCTGGGTTTTGGCCTTGCGGTCGCAATGACTATAGCCCAAATGCGCATCCATCTCCGTTTCAAGACTAGCGTTGATCGATGCCTGCAGGAGGCCTTTAACCAGCTCGCTTGCATCACCGGCGGAAGTCGACAGCTCGCTGATCAGGCTGACGAGCTTAAGGATTTTCCATCAGCTTCTCGCTGATCTCATTGACCCTTGTCGGTCATGGTTTTTCTTCGGTGACACTGTAGTCATTATCGGTGAAACTCCTTCTAGATCAGAGCCTCACACACAAATTCCCTGACACACCCATCAGGTGCAGATCAACTCTAAGAAGAAAACAGGCACGGCTAAATACCACGAGTACCCGTTGGGGCCGGGTCTAGAGACTCGAAAGGTTCTAGAACGTAGCCAGCAGTTCGATAAACAGTTCGCAAGAGGTCAAAACTCGGCGGAGACCATAACCTTGACTAAGTTACCAGATGGATAGAAAACACCTCACAAGCTTAAGGACACCACTTGGCAGGCGTAGGTGGAATCAAAGTAGACCAAGCCCGAGTAGTCACTGCTCCAGACTGGTCATGTTTCGCGTCAAAACTCCGTAGGTTTTGCGTAGCGAGGAACTGAAACACTCACCCAGAGTACGCCTACACCTCAAGAATGAGATCAGTGAGGATGCTCGACGAGCAGTAGCCAAGTCGCAGGCTCTACTGCAGGATCTTGAAGTCGATCTTGGTCTCGATTCTGATGGTTTACGCGGAAAACCTCTCACGCCATTAAGGTAGCCCAGTCCGCCGTTAAAGACCTTATCGTCGACATGGACTTAAACGACGATGATCTTTGAAAAGACGCGTCAGACGTTGTACGACTAGCGCAGTCCTTCATCAAAAATCTTGTCGTCGGCATGGACCTAGACAACGACGCTTTGAGTCAATATTCCGCTGCGTCAGTCACTGCTGCGCAGAAATCTTTTCGGATTTTGTAGTCAAAATGGAGTTGGACAAAAAGTCCTTATCACGTCACGCTCACAATGCTGTGCGTGAGGCTCAAACCACTATGAAGGACTTGCACGTCGACATTGATGTTGACGATAAGCTCCTCCCTGTACAACATTAGCGGCGGTCAAAAAGGCTGAGCTGCTAACTCCAAAAATCAAGTTCCAAATGTCACTAGACTACAAGGGACTTCTGCCGGATTCTGTAGGTGCGGTCAAAGTCCAAGCCTCCACTCCGAAAATTAAACCCAAGATGGAGTTGGACTATGGGAATTTGCTCTTAGACACCGTTAAGGCCGTCAAAGTTGCGCAGAAGTTAACTCCAAAATCCATTCACAGATGGACTTGGACTATAAGGGATTACTATCTGACGCCATCACTACGGTCAAGGGTGTAGAAAAGGTAGCTCCGAAGATCAAGTTGGCAACTAAGAACAAGTACAAGTTCCTAAACCTTGCTCTGGTTTAACTGGCTGCAAAAATTTAGGTGTGGGAGAGACTTAAAAGCTCAAGGTCAGGGTCTCTGCGGATAAAACTGGCATTGCAAAAGTCTCCGCAATGATGGCCACACTCACCGCCACTACTGGGTTTGTTAAAGCTAAAACCGCTATGACCGGACTGACAATGAGCCTAGGAGCCGCGGGGGCAAAGACTCTGCAAATGAGGTCAGCTATGGCTTTTGCAACGTCCGGTGTTCTGGCACTCGTACCAATCCTGCACACCGCCGGAAAGCAACACTACAATTCGCGTCTTCACTGACGTCACTCGTCGGAGCAATGGCCGTACCAACTATCGCAGCGGCAAGCACAGCATTTACTTCTGTTGCTATCGCAATCAAGGGAATGGACGACGCTATTGGTGCTACTGACACGAAGGGTCTGCAGGACGCGATAAATCAGTTGACTCCGTCTGCGCAGACTGCTGCTCTATCAATCCGAGACTTAAAGGATCTGTTTGATTTTTCTGGTATCCAAGAAGCATTTTTCGAACCACTCGGAGACCTTGGACAGGTTAGCGCACTGATCGAACCACTTAACAAGGTCATGCGCACACTCGCTGGAAACCTAGGCCTAGCAGCGAGCGGATTGGTGGAGTTCCTGACCACAGGTACTGGTCTGACAGCCATGACCGAAATGCTGAATGGCACGAAGTTTGCGGCCAGTGATCTCGCGGGTGGAGTACGAAACGTTCTCAAAAGAACCGTAGTGTTGGGCGCTGCTGCTCCAATTTTCAGCCGCATGATGTCGCACTTTTTGGGTCTGGCTGAGACGTGAAAGAACAACACGATCACGGCTTTTGAGGACGGGTCGCTACAGCGATCTCTTGCGGAAAAAGAAGCGGAGGTAGTTTCGCTTTGGAAGAGTCTATCCCCGTCTCGGAGGGCGAATCGGAGGGATCTTTTCCGGTATAGACAAGGCCGACGGATCAGTGAATATAAATGGTGGGTTCAGCTTCCTAAACTTCTTATCGCAGGTCAACGGGTGGGTGAACTCGATGCAGGGGCAACAAACCCTGCAAAGCTACTTCGCCTCAGCAGCCGCAGTTTTGTCCTCCATATCGCCGATTATCTCGACATTGGCCTCCATCGTGATGAATCAGTTATATCCGGCTTTTGCTGATTTCGTCTCACAAGCCGCGCCAGGAGTCGAAGAATTTTTCAACGGAATGGCGGAGTGGATTCAACTTATTCTCGATAAACTCCCCGAATTCGGTGAGGCTCTAGGTGACGTCGTCGGCGCTATTGATTTTGAATCCCACGGCAAGGCCATCTCCACAGTGATGGATATTTTCACCACAGTAGTACTCCCCGTACTAGAAACCATCGCTCCAAACATTGATGAGATCGTGATTACGATCGGGATTTTGGTCGGAGGGACCTAGCCCCTGTATGGTAGACACCTCTGTTTCCGGCCGTGTTGGGTCGGGGAAAGGTAATCTGCCTCCATGCCTAGGAAGGTTTATTCGGATCAGTTCAAGCGCGACGCAGTCGCGATGGACGAGAGCGATCCACATCTCTCGCTCAAGGCCACGGCTGAAGATTTAGGGATCTACCGCACCACGCTTCGCACGTAGGTCGATACGTACGGCACCGGTGCAAAGACCCAGAGTCCACCGGTTGCACGTGCTGATCGTACCAAGCAGCTCACGGAGGCAGAAATGATACGCCAACTGCAGCAGGAAACGCCAGGTTGAAAGAAGAACGCGCTATCTTGTGCAAGGCGGCCAAATATTTCATGGAAGAGACAAACTGGTGATCCGCTTTCGGTTTGTCGATGACCACCGCACCGAGTACTCGGTCAAGCGGATGTGTACCGTCTTTGGGCTCAATCGCAGCTCTTACTACAAATGGAAGACCAGCAGCGCCCAGCGGCACCGCCGACTGATTGATGACGCCATCTTAGGGGCGAAGGTCAAGGCGGTCTTTGACGAGAAAGACCAGCTCTGTGGTGCCAAACGCATCGCGGCAGAGCTGACCTATAACGACGCTTACAACGACAATGGGCCGGTCAACCATAAGCGCATCGCCCGGATGATGAAGAAGCTTCGCCTGCGTGGCTACACGAAAAACGCAAGGTCACCACCACCAGGCGTGGGCCCAATCGAGTGGTGTTTGCCGACCTGGTCAAGCGAGATTTCACGGCCCCGGCTGCAAATAGGGTGCTGGTTGGCGATATCACCTATCTGCCGATCGCGGACGGGTCGAATATGTATTTAGCTTCGGTAATTGACTGCTATTCCCGGATGCTCGTCGGCTTAGCTATCGCCTAGCACATGCGCACCGAACTTGTCGAGGAAGCGCTCGAGCATGCGCACCACACCCGCGGGAGTCTTGCCGGGGCGATCTTTCATTCGGACCACGGAAGTGTCTATGCCTCATCGCAGTTTCAGGCTACCTGCCGCAGGCTCAACGTCACCCAGTCCATGGGCGCAGTCGGCACCAGTGCCGATAACTCACTGGCGGAGTCGTTTAACGCCACCTTGAAACGAGAGGTCCTCAAGAATAAGAAAGTCTTTGCCAACCAGCTCGTCTGCCGGCAGGAAGTCTTCCGGTGGTGCATGCGCTACAACACGCGCCGGCGACACTCGTGGTGCAACCTTCTAGCTCCCGATGACTTCGAAGCACTCACATCAGCTACACTGACCAAAGCAGCATAGCTAACCCCGACGTGTCCACTGTCCGGGGGTCAGGCCCCTGCTTCGACCATTTCTGTTGAGAAAGGGTACCTAGAGTTGGAAGACGATAAAAACGTAGAGAACTTTGTGGACTGCCGTGAAATCCGCACGGTTTTCAAACCAACTTGGGTGAGCTGGTGGTTCCACAAGATTTTTACGTTCCCGCGCGTTGAGTGCGATGGGATCGTAAGCAATTGTCACTGGGGAAGAGACAAAGCGTTAGTGAGGGATGGTGGGACGGTTACGGTTGGATTTAGTTATCGTATTTTCCATGATACGAAAAATAGATGTAAGAGCTCCCCTATCGAGGTTTCCCCTTCACATGCTGAGTTAGAAGCCAAGACAGCCATAATTAACAACTCCCCGATGACTGCCGTGCTCTACTAGCATTCGTCTCGAGCCTATCGATGGTTCGGGTGCGTACTTCCCCGCGACGTTGTGAACGCGTTGCATAGGGTTAACCCGCCGATAGCGGTATGAGACCAGTGGAAATTGTAGTCGTGGCTGGACTCCACATACGCCTTCTGCCGGGCGCTCTGAGACTCAAATACGGCCGGGCGTAGGCCCGCTCAGTCATCAACGTGCGGTCGAACAGTTCCTCATTCCCGCTCGTTTGTGGCCGATTCGCCCCTGGTTCAACGGTGCTTGACACCCGGCCCCAACGCCTCGACGAACGCGCGTGAAAGGTAACAGGCGCCGTTGTCGGTCATCACCGCGCCGACACGCACACCCAGCGACGCGAAAAAGCCGCTTGCCCGCCGCGGTGTCTTTATGCTCGTCGTCGAGGATCTCCGAGTGCACCACCCGGGAATGACCGTCGACCGCGTGATGCAGATACCGGTAGCCCCTGCCGGGTTTCGAACCTTTCCGCCCGACCGCGTCACTGGCCCGGCAGGACGCCCGGTCCTGGTCAGAGCCCCTGCCGAATATCCGCCACCCGCCACCGTCGGGGATGCGCCCGAGCTTTTTGATGTCGACGTGGACCATCGCCCCCGGGGGCGTCGTGCTCGTAGCACACCGGCGTCGGCTTTCTCACCGGCAGGCCAGTGGCCTGGTCGATGCAGGCGAGGTTCGGCATCCGGCAACGTTTGAGGACTCGCCCCACGGTCGACCGGGGATGCCCAGGTGGTAGCCGATGCGGTGTGGGCCCCGCCTGTGCAGGAACCTGAGATTGATGATGCGGCGTCCGGTGTGGGTGTCCAGCCGGTTCGGGTTCGAGTGCGGTTTGCTGGGCCGGTCGGTGAGCGCCTGTCCTCGGCGCGCGTGTCATCAAGTCGCAGGTCATGGATCGAACTGAGGTGCTATAATCCTGCCATAGGTATATGGGCAGGTTAGAGTCTCGTTACTTCTCGCCCCGGGGTGGGCAACGGTTCGGGAAGGTTAACATGGCTAAAATGGAACTACCACCGTTCGGGCAGGGAACGGCTGGGCCAACAAGCGAGACGGGGCAGCCCGTGCATCAAAGCATTTCGACACGCAGAGGGAAGCGATCGATGCCGCCCCCACCACTCGACGCTAACAGCATGAACGCTACAGGCTTTGGAGTGGGCGGGGTTTTAGGACCGGGTGATTTGAGTGTCTGTCTGATCGATCCAGACGGTTCAGGAAGAATTGGTGGGCAATGGGAAAGTTCACGAAGCACACCCCTGAGCAGATCGTTGTTCGTCTTGAGAAGGCTGAACGGCTCACTAAGCGGGGCAAGACTACAGCTGAGATCTGCCGTGAGCTTGGCGTATCTGAGGCGACCTTGTCTCGTTGGCGCCGCGACTATGGCGCCATGACTCGCAGCGAGGCAAGGAAGCTTAAGCGTCTACGCGAAGAAAACAGCAAGCTCAAAACCCTTCTCAACCAGTCGGAGTTGGAAAAGGCTGCTCTCAAGGAGCTGGCCGAGGGAAAGTTCTAAGCCCGAAGCGACGCCACGACGCGGTGGATTGCCTCATCGGCAAGGGGTATTCACAGCGTCTTTCATGCGCCGTAGTCAGGCTGTCACGCTCGTCCTATTGCCGGATGCGCGCCCAACGCGAAGCGGCAATGCTTGATCCCTCGGTTGTCAAACATTACGACCTTCGTCGGTGGGTTAATGACTTCGCTGATTCCCATCGCCGGTGGGGCTGCAGGCGTGTCTATGTCGCGGCTCTCGAAGCCGGGTACGACATCGGCCGGGATGCGTTTCGCCGCCTGTGGAGGGAGGAACAATTGTTGGTTACTCCGCGCACATTGCGTAAACGGGGCTGTGCGACAAAGCCGATTGCACGTGTGAGCCCAGCCGAACACCCGGGGCATGTGTGGGCGTTGGGCTTCCAGATTGAAAACAAACGAACTTCTAGGCGGGCTAAACAGGAAAAGTACTTCAGACACAGCCGGCCGATTCGAGAAAGAAGTCCAAATTCCCAGCTGGAAACAATCTATCAACCAAACGATCGTGGCCTGCCCTGGTTGCTTCAGTAAAATACCTATTCCCCACCCCACGCACAAAGAATTGACGCGCTCTACTGCTAGCTAAAACGCAGAGCTGAAGTGCCCCGGGTTTTGTTCCTAGGCGTTTGCCTTGATTTCTATTATTGCTTGCGGCGGGTGCTGGTCCCAAAATTCGGTTTCCACTTCAGCTGGCGTGCGGTAGCCCAAGCTTTGGTGAAGCCTCGTCTCGTTCCACCATGACACCCACTCAAACGTCGCGATTTCCACCTCGACAACCTCATCCCACCTGCGAGTATGGATCAGCTCGTTTTTGTAGGAACCATTAACGTTTTCCGCCAGAGCATTGTCATAGGAGTCGCCAACAGTTCCGGTGGAAGCGGCAATCCCGTGCTGGGCAAGACGCTCGTTGTAGACAACGCTGACATACTGCGAGCCGTGATCCGAATGATGAATGAGACCTGTTGTTTCCTCAGCAGACGCGATCGCCTGGTTGAGAGCTTGCAGCGGCAACGCTTCGGTGCGCATGGAATCTGATAACGCCCACCCAACGATCCGTCGGGAGTAAACATCGGTGACAAACGCGGCATACACAAAGCCTTTCTTCGTGCGCACGTAGGTAATATCAGCCACCCACAGCTTGTTCGGGCCTTCGGCTTTGAATTCTCGCTCCACCAAGTCCGGGCGCAAATCCGGCCTTTGAGGTGTGCGAGTGGTCATAGGCGAGCGGCCTTTGCCTTTGCCTGATACACCGGCTAGACGCATCAGCCGCGCGGTTTGTTCACGACCGATATCGATTCCGTCACGATGAAGAGCATGCCACATTTTCCGCACACCGTAGATGCCGTAATTATCCCGATGGATAGCACTAATGCGTTCAACCAGCACAGCATCACGAAGGCCGCGAGCACTTACCCCACGGGCCTTGGACTGACGATACCCACGCGAGGTGATGAACCCACCAGCGCGGTTTTTCTTCAACGTCTTACAGATGAACTCGACAGAGAAACGATTCCGGTATTCATCGATGAACCGGATCATTTCCGACGTTTTGGGTCGAGTTCCGACGCGAAAAAAGCTGAGGCAGCCTTTAAAAGTTCATTGGTGTCGCGTAGCTCTTGATTTTCACGGCGAAGCCTCGCGTTTTCGGCGGCCAGATCTTCAGGCACGGGTTCTGGGATGTTTCCCGCACGGCGGGCCTGTTGGGTCCATTGACGGGCTGTGTGCCATGACACCCCCAGCTTTGGGGCTACTGCCTGGCACGCGGCTTGCATCGACATATTTTCCGCCAAGATGCGGTCCTCTACAAGACGGACCACACGATCCTTCGCATCCTGGTCAAATTTTCTTGGCATATTCCAGATTTCCCATCTACTCAAACGGAACAAAACCTGGGACACTTCACTATAACATATGCCTAAACATATGTTCCGCCATATGGCAGGACTCGCGGGCGCACGAATACGCAGATTCCCGCCCGCAGTAGAGAAAAGGAGGGCTACGGGCTCAGTGTGGGAGTATTGCGAAACCTTCGCGCGCCCATTAGCCTAAAAAGTGACAGCACAGTTCATCCCTGAATTGCGGCTGCACAATAAAAAGGGCCCCAACGAGTGCCAGCTCGTTGAGACCCTCGGGCCTAAAGACCCACGTGAAGCATCGCGGTAACGAGCTTCACGATTACGGTCACAAGAACTATGACCTTGGTAGCCACATCTAGCCAGTCAAGCTTGGTGGCATCAAGGTCTTTTCTTTTGCGACCGGGTGTATCCAATGAGTGTTTACCCATTGTCTACCTCCCTTTACGTCGTAGGGTTGTCCGCTCGCCTGAAAAAGGCGCGCGGGACAGCCCACGTCACGCGCGGGCCTTACCGCGCACCGACGAGGAAGTCACGCCCACGCCCCACCACAGGTGGCGGGGCATGATTGTGAACCGGCACTAACGTTAGCAGCCACCCCTGACGAGACCTAGAAGCATGATTTCACCCCTGCCTTTATAAAAGCCGCCCATGAGGGGAAACCCGTACAGTGCTACTTGCAGCTGCACTCAACACCGCTAATTTCTCTGCCTGTCACCCTATCTAGACGCACGAAAATGCTGGCAGTGCTACATAACTGCCGACATATGCTTTAGCATATGCCTAAACATATGTCCCGCCATATGGCAAGACATATGACGGGGCTCATGGGCGCGCTGATCTACCATCACGGCTGCACTACCCTAGGTGTTTTTCAATGCTCGATACACCGTAGGACGGGTTACCCCAAATTCCCGCGCTAGTGCTGCCTTTGACTCCCCTGCCAATATGCGCCGTTTAATCTCCGCTACTTGCTGCGGGCTAAGAGCGGGTTTGCGGCCTTTGTACTTTCCGGCCTTTTTCGCCAACGCAATCCCCTCCGCCTGGCGCTCGCGGATAATGGCCCGCTCAAACTCCGCGAAGCTACCGAGAATTCCGAGCATTAAATCCGCGCGCGGATCGGACGTGTCTTTCGCAAACGCGAGATTCTCATGCAGGAAAGTAACAGTCACACCCTTGCCGGTAAGTTCATCAACAATACCGCGCAGATCTGTCAGCGATCGGGCGAGACGGTCAATCGACGACACGACAAGTTCGTCACCGTCTCGCACGTACGCCATACACTCGACAAGTCCAGGGCGGGCAGTCTTGGTGCGGCCGGAAATCCTATCTTCAAAAAACCGGTCAATCCTGCCGGAAGCATTGAGTAGTTCTTTCTGGCGCTGATTATTCTGCTCCACCGTGGAGACACGGATATAGCCCACCCGCTGCCCATGCGAACCAGAGTCATTGACCATTAGTCTTCGCTCCGCGAAGGTTTAAAGGCGGCATTCTCTTGTTCTATGACTGCATCACGATACGACTCGATTGCATCCGAGAGGGCATAAAGCTGAACACCGTCGAGGCCATCAGCGTCAGCAAGCAAGGATTGTACAATCCTGCCCAACGCCTGCTGCCCCGACGAGAGTCCACCATGCAGATCTTTCACCCGCGCCAACGCGGGTACAGAGTCAATATGACTTTCAATATGGAAACCGTCAGACGATAACATCACACTCACCACTTTCTGTAAACATAAGGCTTAGACCCCGCTAGACACGTGTAAAACAATGCTAGGAACGGCCCTATTTTACAGGAAACATTCTGCCGCACACCGGCGTAACAATAGGGTGTACTTTATAGATGCTGGGGCCGATGGCTAAGGAGGTAGGCAACTCGTGAAGAAATCAAATGATTCCTTCTTCGTGAAATTGATGCAGGGACTTTTTGTATTTTTTGTTCTGCACTTGTTTCAAAAAGTCTTTCCAGAGAATGAAAGGGTTGAAGAATCAGAATGTGAGAACCGTGAAGGGGGTGAAGAAAAGAAGAGCCGGTGGGTGAAGATTAAGGAGGCAGTGGGTAAACCCGCCTACGGAAACATTGCACTCATCATTATTCAAATCCTTCTCTTTGCAGTAACCAGCGCAGCCACTCTTCAGCAGGAGTGGTTCATAGAGGCAAAGCCGATAGCCCTAGGCTCCTTTGTTGTCGCGTGGATAATATGTGTTGGCATCTATTGTGTGGCATCCGACGGGGCCATGGTCGCTTTCTTCTGTCTCTTGGGGATATGCCTCGCGGCCGGGGCTTTAGCAGAGGTTGATCTATCCGGTCTAAAAGACCCTGTAACGTACGTGCTGCAATTGGGCCTCCAATCGGCATCGCTTATATGCGCTGCGTTTGCGTCAAGGTACATCAAATCGGTTCATGCAGGATCGTAAAAGAAACGCGAATGCCGCCCGGCCTCCGGGGAAGGCGGGCGGCGTTTTGTCCTCAGGGCAAGTAGGGGTTTCTCGGGGTAAATAGTTAATCCCCTTGCCAGAACTTCTGACTGACCAAGGGTATTCCTTCGATTGAGTTAGACAATCGTGGATGCTCCTAATCTGGAATTATTCCGATTAGACTTGCCCCCCGGCTTTCGTTTTTGAGAGCTTACCGAGCAATTTTTCTTTTAATTTCCTTTTCATAATGACAGCTCAGTCTCATTGACTTATTATGTGAATGCCAGAAAAGGTTATTCCTATTGTCTGGAGTCCTACTTTGAAGAAGATAATTGCTGCCCCGTTTACAGTCTTGGTTTGTTCCTCAATTCTCATTAACGCTTCCTCTGCTGAAGCAAAAACTCCACATACTTTCCAAGATTCTTCCAGTTTGTCTAGTACCAATCACTTATCGTCTTCCCTAGCGGATATGAATTCCGATGAGCCTATGCAGGTTTCCGATCAGTCAATCTCTGAAGAAGACCTTTCCTTCATCCAAAAAGTCGCAGACGCCGGAAACAGCTTTGTCGAGCGCGATGAAAAAATCGCAACGTCTACCACTGACCAACAATTAAAAGACGACTTCGGCTTCACCGACCAACAGGTAGTTCGCCTTCATGAGAAGGTCCTCGGAAAGCCGATGAGTGAAACCTCTGAAGAGCGCAATGCATTAAAGTCGAGAAACTTTACAAATTACGCTTCCGTACAAGGAAAGTCCGTCTGTTTCAGTAATGAAGATCTAGCAGTGGGAGCCGGTGCAGCTATTGTAGGGGCATCTGAAGCTGGACCAGCGGGAATAGCCGCAGCACTTGAAGCAGCCGCAACAGCCTTTGGAGGTCCAGTCGGCTCAGTTATTGGCATAATCCTCACTGCCGCTAGCGCCCCTTCTCTAATTGAGATTGGAGGACGAGCAGCTAAGGCTGCAGTATCAGGGCAAGGCTTGAAAATTGGTGTACATGCGGATTATCCGCCAGTATATGCAGACTACTGTTAACAAAAGAGGGAATCTTGACAAGACAGAACATTACTTGGCCCAGTATCCTTTCACTTGCGCTAATCTTAAGCGGATCCGTCCTGTTGTCGAAGTTTCATGAAGAGAGTTCGGCTCTTTCTTCAGAGAACTTCATTATATGGGCGGTACCTTCCGTCCTTGGGGGATTAGGGCTGATATATTGCACCGTAAAACACGAGGTCGTAACTTCCTACGCCTACGGGGTTCTGCTTAGCCTCTTTTCCTTTGGCGCAGCAGTTTGGCATCCAAGTACTTTTACTCGGTGTGTTACGGCAGTTATTTTTTTGATAGTGGCTATGACCGTCGTTCTAAAGCGCCAAAAAATTAATACTCTTAATAATGGTCACGGCTAGCCGCAGGTAATACAAGTAAAGTGTACTCTATAGGGGCAATTTGAGTTAGATGAGCTTTGTGTCCCCGCCCGTCCACATAGAGCGCCTGGCCATCTCTCAGTAGAAGCAGGTTCCATTCTTTGCCGTAATCTTCCACCGTTTCGCTGATAGTACTGATGGAATATGGGCCAGTTGTTCCTTAGATTGAGAATTCTGGAGCGTAACCATGTTGGAAGGAATTAATAGGCATGCAGGCCAACGATCTCGGGGGAGATATCTCCGCGAAGGATTCCTTCAATGTCAATCTGATCCATCGCTTTTGCTAGTTCCTTACCGTCATTTGATCGTTGTTGGTCGGGGTGGCTTTTTAGTCGTTTACCTGCTTTTATGCATGCCAAAACGTATAGTGCGGTTCCTAGTCCTTTTCTTTGAATGAGGCTGTCGTCTCTAGTTTCGTCTTTGACGTTTACGTAGAGCGTGGGGCCCGGGCCGAATGTATCCCCTTTTTCGCCCCAGGCGATATAAGCCCACTTAAGGACTTTTCCTACCTGCGGCTCAGTGCAAGCGAATATTCCCTGTTCTCCGACAAAAAATTCGGAGGAGTATTCAAAATAGATATCTTCTTCACCCTCTCGCCGGAGGGTGTAGCTAAGAATTTCTTTTACTGGGGAAGTCATGTCTCAAGTATACCCAAAACTTCAATTGGTTATGTGGCGGAAAAACAAATCAGGAACGCCAGCGTGTGCTTCATGTGGCCGGATCGCCTTCATTAGATGCATGAAACTTACTTAAGTATTATAAAGTCTGCAACTTGAATCATGTTGGACTAAGGAGAAGTATGTCTAAAGCTGAAGCTGCAGAGAAGACAGAGAAGCCGTATGGAGATAATCGGCGGTGCCGCACTTTTCAGCACGTCAACGCCTGGGTGACCTTGAAAAATGGCGAAACGGTTGAGTATACGGCCAGTGAGCTGGAAGTGTGGGTAGATGGGCGCCTAGAAATTGTGTTTGAGGATTCGGAGACAGGGGCGACCAGGTATTGCTCAATTCCCGCTGGTGGATATATCAAGCTTGAAATGGCCGTGTCGAGCGAAAACGCTGAAACAGCTGAGGAAAATCCAAAGGATAACGCCACTCTCCCTTCTATTGAGAAGCGTGTTAAGCAATATTAGGTTCAGCGAGAATCTTCGGAACGCGCAACTAGGTGTAAGTGGTCAATCACTAGAAGTGTCATCTGTTAGCAACTCCCAGTGGGTCTACACCATGTAAACCCCTACAGTCAGGAAACTGACATCCCAACAACCTACTTTGTGAGCAGATGGAGAGATTTATTCCCCTAACGTTTTACAAAACGCTAGGGGAATTTTTCTATCCCGACCCACGAAAGTTTTCCTCTATTCCAGGTCATGACAAAGCCCATAGGTGCTCACCACGACGCCTAGGGGCTTCTACCGAACCGGAAAGCGGTGTCCATTTCTTGTGCAACCCACCACAGTCCAGGGATGCCATGGCGGGCAGGATTAAACATAGCAGCAGTACCCAACTCTGCAACTGGAAAATCAAGCCTAGGAAACAACGGGCCATGCCGTACATAAAGTTAGCTAGGTAAAGAGAACTTTCCTTTTATCGCCCCACAGTTGAATACACAGAAAACATATTCATGCAATAAATAACAGTTCTTACAAAAGGAGTATTTATGTCCACAAGTAAAGACGAATCTCAATCCACACAAGAAAACAAAACTCCCCCTGCGAAACAAGAAAACACCCCGCAGCAAACCGGAGCAAAGAAGGCTAAGCCGAAACAGCCTCAGCAAGTAACGAACGATATAAAATGGGTGCCGTTTTTAATCGGCTTTCACCTCGTTACGCAAGCCCTCAATCGCCTATCTAGACGTCCGTCGGCCCCTAAGCAAGAAGAACGCGAAGATGGGAATAAAAGATGGCATCGCATTCCCGATAAACCACTGCATGTCCTAGGCAACATAGGGATAATCACTTATCAAGCACTCCTCTTCTTCGTTTATAACTTTTCGGTCGCTATCGCTAACGAGGGAGTGCAAGTCTCCGAAAGAGTACTGAATGCGGGAACGTGGATTTTCTTTGCTGTGACGTTAGTGTCCCTGCTTCTCTATTTTCTCGCTGCCAATAGAAAGAGTCCGATAACCTCATTCAGGAACAAACCTGGTTTTCTGGCATTACTCATTGCAGGCGTGGCTGCTATCTCTGTTGCCCCAGCGTTTCTTTGGGACTCTGTGGAGTATGTATGGCTCAAACTGCTTGTGGGTACTGTCTGTCAGCTCCTTGTTGGATGTATCGCATGGAGAGCAGCGAATCTTATCCCCGCCCCCTCTTCCGATGGAGACAAATAGACCGTTATGGCTGACGTTCTTCATGAAGCCCAAGACACGCACCTGTGCGCCCTATTTATCAAAGGTCACGGCGAAGATGGAGACTGCGAGTGCGCGCTAGACGCCGCCAAACACCTGCAAGCAATACTGACAGAATTACCTTCTACTTCCCCACTGGCCCGCGACGCCGGCATACTCGCTAAGTCCGTGCACGCAGCACAACGGAATCTGTCTCAACAACGGCCCGCAGATAACCCCGATAAACTTCTACAGCTGGGTCACCACACGCCTCGAGCACGTCACTGCCGATTGCGCGGGCGTACGTCCGCCATGTTTTGGCGACAGAACCGTCAAGCGCCTACAAAACACCAAATATCTCCCGCATAGAGTGAAGCGTCCTGGGTTTAGTTCCTACCTCTGCTAAGGAAGGATTGGCACTATGCCCAGAAAGTATTCCGTCGAATTCAGGGAGAAGGCGGTTCATCAAGTCGTTGAGATGATCCGTTTGGAGTCGTGCTCACGGCAACGCGCTTACGAGGAAGTCGGAGAGCTTCTTGGCGTGTCCCACCACACGTTGCGCGCTTGGTACCGCGACAGCATCGCAGTCAACGAGCAGGCTTTGCCTTCAGGTGGTGAAACTGTGGAAGAAGAGCTTAAGCGGCTGCGCCGGGAAAACCGCGAGTTGAAACGAGCCAACGCAATCCTTAAGACTGCCTCGGCTTTTTTCGCGGCGGAACTCGACCGACCCATGACCAAATGATCGCCTACATCGACGCGCACAAAGATCAGTTTGGGGTCGAGGCCATCTGCCGTGTTTTGAAACAGGCAGATCGTGGATTCATCACTTCTCGCGGCTACCGCAAAGCCACTACTCGTGTCCCGAGTGCGAGAGCGTTAAGCGATAGTCTGCTTATCCCAGAGATTCAACGCGTGCATGCGGAAACTTCTCGGTCTATAGCATCCGCAAGATGTGGCACGCGATGAACCGCGAAGGCTTTCATATCGGCCGTGACGAGACTGCACGCTTGATGAAGCTTACAGGTGTTTCTGGTCGACGACGTGGACGAATCCCGATAACTACGATCAGTGCCAAGACACCGGATCATCGCCCGGACTTGGTAGAGCGAAACTTTCGTACAACAGCACCTGGACGGCTTTGAATGGCCGACATTACCTACGTTCGCACCCTGTCAAGGTTTGCATACACAGCGTTTGTCACTGACGTCTACAGCCGCAAAATAGTCGGTGTTGCCACACGCTCTACGATGCGTACCGATGCGCTGCCGATGGAGGTTTTGGAACAAAAGCTTTAACAACTGCCGGTCGAATCCATGGCGATCAGCTGGTACGCCACAGTGATCGGGGAAGTCAGTACGTGTCGTTGAAGTACTCGGCCGCTTTAGCTGAAGCCGGAATCCGGCCGAGTGTCGGCACCGTTGGCGATTCCTATGACAACGCGCTGGCGGAGACGGTCAACGTTCTCTTCAAGGCTGAACTTATCCATGCGCACGGCCCGTGGACGTCGGTCGGCGAAGTCGAGCTTGCCACCTTGCGATGGGTGCATTGGTGGAACACCAAACGCCTCCACGAAGCCTTGAACTACGCCACCCCACAGGAGGTAGAAACCGACTATTATCTCACCGAGCCCATCAACACAAGGCCATAAACGAAGCGGAACCAAACCCAGGACGCTTCAGCCCGATCTCTCGGCGCATCAACGGTGACTGGCCCGTAGTTAGAATCCACGGTCTTTGGATACGACCCGTTGCGGTGACTGTCTGTTCCAGCAGCAGCTTTAGCACTCCTGTCACCAGACTCGTAGCCAAGGTGGGCATCCATCTCGGCATTCAAGCCCCTGGTAATCGAAGCTTGCGACATGCCCCGAACTAGGTCGTTGGCATCCGTCGTAGATGTGCCTAGGTCATCAATCAGTTTCGCGATGTCAGGGTTAGCAAGCAGCTTTTTTCAATCGCATCAATCTTGGCCTAATCAGCCGGATCTCGTCTCGCCACAGTAGTCATTCTGGTCCATCTCCTCATGCGGGTTAGTTACCCACACACAAACCATCAGACACTCTGACCATAGTT
Organism: Corynebacterium sp. LaCa117; assembly: GCF_046717765.1. Lineage (NCBI taxonomy): Bacteria > Bacillati > Actinomycetota > Actinomycetes > Mycobacteriales > Corynebacteriaceae > Corynebacterium > Corynebacterium sp. LaCa117. Next base: position 1,503,997 of record NZ_CP177102.1, read on the forward strand.
GTCAAATCGTTGTCACAAACCAGGTCATCGTAAATTATCCCCTGATCAGACCACTAAATTACGGCAGGCCGCGTGAGTTCGAGTCTCACCAGGGGCACAGATAGAAAAGTCCTCGCATGTCCGGTAAATCGGAAAGCGGGGTCTTTTTCATGTTCGCCCCTCCTACCGACGTGTAGTTGAACGGGTAGAAGCTTGCCAGGATTTCAAGCTCTGGAAGCATAGATAGGCCGTCAAAAAGCCACAAATACTAGCCTGTGTGACCCGTATGGCTTCCAAGCTCGCCAGTTCCGCCCTCAACGCGAGATAGCCAAAGCCGCAGGCAGAGGCGATGGAGTACACCCCCATTAACAGAAATCTCTTTCTAGTCGCCTTAGCTAACGTCTTTTTAAGGTGGAAAAAGGATGTAACCCACGAAAGGGCTGCTAGGGAGCGAATAAGTAGAAGTACACCCATTATCCACCGCCTCACGCGTGCATCCTCGATTCCGTCGAATGAACTGCGGTGAATAACGACAAAAGCGTCGACATACTCGTCGAACCGAACTATGCACAGAACTAAGCCAAGTACGGAAAGCATGAGAACGAAAGCAATAACCACCAGGAACATTCCTTCGACCTTATCCCCTAGGTTGTCCCCAGACTTCTGTGTTTGATCACTAGACATTTCCCAAACCTCACATCTCGCCGCCTTGTGCTCGAGGCGCCATTTCAGCCGCCAGCGAAGCAATTTAGGACACCGATTCCAAAATTTAAGCACATTTCACCTTACATACCGTAAACTATACTTGTCATCCTGACAAGCGTCTCCTATTTTGGGCTGTGTAAATTTGGCATGCCTTCCACATTGAGGAGATTTCATGAACCGATTGCGAATGGAAAGAATTAAAGCGATAGTTTTCACTGCATTGACGCTCATTACATTGTTGGCAGTGATGGCCGTACAATCCCCTTCCCTAGCCTGGATACCCGCCGTGTTGGGTGGAGCCTCCGCTTGGTTTTGGTGGAAGGTGGATTATCTCTCCAAGCAGGGCGAAGATTAAAACCAAAACGCGCTTAGGTTCTCTCCCCTTATGGCGAAGAACCTAAGCGTTTTGGTGCAGCTAAAGCTTTAAAGCCTGATACTGCAAAATCCCTCTACCCAGTGCTTTAGCCCAACTCGGGCAGAGTCGGGAGGTGATACTTACGCAGGAGCGCGTTAATCTGCGGGATGGAAGCCTTCAGTTGCGGCAGTGCTAGTCCAATGAGGCCAGCCACCCCTGCGATACCAAGGATTGCTCCTAAGATGGCAGGCTTCGAACTCGTACTAGAACTCAACGCGGAGCCATCCGTGGCAGGTTGCGCGGTATCGGCCGGCTTGCCATCGTTGTGTGCACGGGCGGTAAGCCACTGGTCCTTGCCCAGGACGCCCTGAGTCAGGCGGGTCTCGCCGATCCAGCCATACCACGGGTCTTGTGGGCGCTGGTTGTCAAAGCCACCACCCATGACCCACTGCAGGTCGCGCGGGAGGAGCCCCTCGGCGCCTACGGCATTGCGCAGGATGGGCGCGCCGTTGATGAACATTTCGACGCTATCTCGTTCGGGATCATTGACCACGGCGATATGCATCCACTCGTCTTTGGGAACTTCGTGGGACCACACGGTAGAGCCGCTTCCCTGCTTCGGCTCCGCCCACCAGCGCAGCTCGCGGAGGTTAGAGATACCGAACATGACGGTTGGGTCCGTGTCCTCGGAGCCGTCTACCAGTTTATTGATGGCAGAGTCACGGCTGAGCGCACTTCCCCAACCATGCTGTGCGCCGTTGAAATCCTCCGGAATCTTGACAAAGGATTCGAAGGTATATCCCTTGGTGGTATCGACGCTATTGGCAGCCGCGCCCTTATCGGTACGGAACTCGGCATTGCCAACTTTGCCGGCAGGGTCAGACCAGAAGAGGGAGCCGGCATCAGAGGACAACGGGTGATGGTCGGTGCTATAGGTCACCCTGTCTCCGAGCATGGCGCCAGCGCGATGCAGGTCGCTGCCAGAATCGCTGGCAATATCGGGGATGGTGGTGCCACGGCCGGCAGGGGCGCCATCGACAAGCGCATGCCCATCCTTGTCCCGCGCTTCGCCCGGGCGCCAGTGGAATACCGTGTTGTCGTTTGTGGCAAAATCTTTCGCACCCTTAGGAAGCTCGTCCTCCGCAATGGTGTAGGGCCTATAGCCCTCAGCGGCGATGTCGCGGGCGCGCTGCGCTAGGTCCGGCTGGTGGCCCTCGCCCACGGTGAATTCCGGGGCGAAGGAGGAAAAACGCTGTTCAAAATCGAACGGAATGCTATAGCTATCGCCCTTATCATCCAGGGTGAGCTTATCGAACTGCGTGAGCTCCTCATGCGGCTTTTGCGCCACCCACGGCGAAAGCGCGGTCATCTCCAGCTGCTTGCCCGTAAGGTCAAACTCGAGCACGCCCAATAAGCCATTGCCACCCTGGTAGGCCATCTGATAGTCCTGCAAGATGGAAACGACGTCATGTCCGGCATCGTTCTTGTCTACGCGGTACCCGGCGCCGTGGTGGTGGCCGCCCATCACGAGAAAGATCTGGTCATTGCTTTTGATGAACTTATCCCACAATCCCTTGCCATAGTCATCGGAATAGAAGACGCTGCCTTCACCATCAATATTGAGGGCCTCATGAGTGGTCACAATGACCGGAAGGTCTGGATGCTTATCAATAACGCCTTGTGCCCAGGCAATAGCCTTCTCATCTGCGCGCCAGCCTAGTGCCAGGTTGAGATATTTCTGGCCTTCGGCTTCAAAGATATGCGCCTCGGAGTCATTATTGACGGCGGTGTAGCGCTCTTGAAAAGTCTCCGGGTTGGCGGCCTTAGCGCGGTCGGCACTAAACCACTTGTCATACGGGTGGGCTGCCGCGCCCTCCACGTCCATATCGTGGTTGCCGGGCAGGATCGAATAGTTCAAGTCCGAATCGTCGAGGACCTGCATGGCCTTATCAGCCACCTGCCATTCGCCCTCCACGTTCCACTGGTCTACAACATCACCCAGGTGAGTGACGAAGTCCATGTTCAACTCGTCTTGATGGTCCACTAACCATTGGGTTTGCGCCAAGTAGGGTTCGCTGCCGTAGCGAGCTTGGGCCAGGTTGCCGGTCTCTGGGGTGGAATAGCGCGAATAGAACTGGGTATCCGGCAGTACACCGATGCTAAAACGAGAGCCTTCGCTTGGCGACGCCCCCTCGGGCACGCTCTCCGCAGCACTTGCTGCCGGCACAAAAATGAGGTTTCCCACCACCGCGGTCGTGGTCACCACGGGCAGGACAAAACGATTCTTCATAGAGAGTCCTTGGTCACTGGAAAGGAATATTTGCTCGGGAGAAAGACGGGAATACGCAGGAAATAGTAGGCAGTCAATCTTTCAGTTAGTTGACGCCTACGTAAACACCAGACTGAATAATGGGAAACTTATAGTTTCTTCCATGTAGAACAGCCCCGACTAGAGGCGGCCGCGCCTACCATGCCGCAAAACTGCATAGTTGCACTGAAGTGTATTATTCTGACAGAATATTCATGAACGAAGATTCGCCTCAATGATTGTTTCACCTCTACGGTTAGAGAAATCACGTCCCTTTCCGTGACGGATAACCAATCGCCTTTCAATGAAAGATATGCATCACTATTAACAGCGGTTCACACGGCCACCACCGGGAAGCACTTTCTCCCCGCCCGCCTAGGCCAGTCACCCGCCACTCCAGCTCCCTCCCAGGTAGATTTTAAATTTATGCAATACATTTTGAACGCTATCCGCGGTGCCCTCATCGGCATGGCCGAACTCGTGCCCGGAATCTCCGGTGGCACCGTGGCGCTCATCATGGGTATTTATGAACGCGCAGTCCACAATGCCAATGACCTCATCTCTGGTCGCTTCAAGAAAGTCGAGTGGAGCTTCCTTGCCTCCGTAGCCGTCGGCATGTTTATCGCGGTCTTCGCAATGTCCACCGTGCTATCTAACTTCGTAGATAATCACGTATCCGCGTCCGGGGCACTATTTTTGGGCATGGTCGCCGTGTCTATTTTCGTACCGCTGTCTATGCTGTCCAAGCAGGAGCGATTGCGCCCCTCTTCCATCATTGCGTTTGTGATCGCCACTATTGTCATTTTCTTTATCACCGGCTTTACTTCCGAGCCGCATGAGAATCCCAGCCTTATCGTGGTTTTCTTTGCCGCCGCCATTGCTGTGTGTGCACTCATCCTGCCGGGCATTTCCGGCTCGCTCATCTTGTTGACCCTGGGGCTCTACCAACCCATCATCGGCGCTGTATCGGATCGAGATCTTGGCACCATAGCCGTCTTTGCGCTGGGTGCCTTGTGCGGCCTCGCCGCGTTTATCAAGGTCTTGAACTTCTTACTAGATCATCACCGAGCCCCTACGCTGATGGCCATGGCAGGTTTCATGCTCGGTTCTTTGCGTGCACTGTGGCCGTGGGGTGCTGACCAGGATGCCTCCAGCGGCATTATCATCGGCATGTTCATCCTCGGCGCTCTTATCGTTTCCGCGTTCATTTTCATTGACCTGAAGAAAGCTCGCGCCATAGATGAAAGGACGGCGCAGAAATAATGCCGCGCACGTTGTCTCGCCGCGCTACAATCGCCGCGGTCCTTATCCCAACTTTGGGTTTAAGCGCTTGCGTCACCAACGAGGAAGATTCCACTCCAGAGGGCTGGGAAGAACCCCACACCTCTGTAGTACCGGAGATTGCCGCCATGTATGACGACAACGATGGCGTCCTCACCGCTGGCACTAACCCGCCCTACGCGCCATTTCAGCTTAAGGATTCCCACGGAGCCCTCCAAGGCGTCGAGCTTGACCTAGCTCGCGCTGTAGCAGGTGTCTTGGGCCTCGATTTCCAGCCCTTGGAGCAGGACTTCTCCATGATCTTGCCGGCCGTGCAATCGGGCCAGATCGATATGGGTGTCTCCGGTTTTACGGATAACCCAGACCGCCGGAATGAATTCGACTTTGTAGACCACCTCTACGCCGGTATCCAGTGGGCCGAGCGCGTGGACGGGCCTAGGAAGGTCGACCCCGATAACCCCTGCGGATTGACAGTCGCAGTGCAGCGCACAACGGTCTCCGAAACCGATGATGTTCGCCCTAAGCAAGAAGCTTGTAATGGCGATCTCACCGTCTTGTCTTATGACACCGGAGATAACGCCGCGCTGGCCGTCCTGATGGGGCGCGCGGATGCCCTGTCTGCGGACTCCCCGGTCACAGCGTGGGCGGTCAATCGCTCTGAGGGAAAAATGCAGCAGGTAGGCGATATGTTCCAAGCCTCGCCGTATGGCTTCGCAGTTCCTAAAGATTCCGATTTGGGCAAGGCATCGGCCGCAGCGCTGCAGCACCTCATCGAAACCGGCGAGTATGCAGAAATTTTGTCCCGCTGGGGCATCGAGGATGGATTAATAGACCAGGCAATGATTAATGAAAGGCCGATCAATGGTTAATGAGAATGCGGCGACGCCGGCTACGGCCAAGCCTAAAGAAGAACCCGCGCAGATCGAGGCCCGCCCGCTGCGCCATCCATGGCGCTTGGTCTTCGCTGGCCTACTCATCGTGCTGGGAGTGTGGTTCATCATTGCCTCCGCCCGCAACGAGGCTTTTGGCTGGGGAACCTATTTCCAGTACCTCTTTGATAAGCGCATCGCGCTCGCTTCCCTGCACACCATCGCCATCACTATTTTGTCGATGATCATCGGCGTTATCGGTGGTGCCGTGCTTGCGGTCATGCGCATGTCACCTAACCCGGTGCTGCGCGCCGTGTCCTGGATTTTCCTCTGGGTATTCCGTGGCACGCCGATTTATGTCCAGCTGGTGTTTTGGGGTCTGCTCTCTGCCATCTACCAGTCCATCAACCTAGGCTTTACCGAGGTGTCTTTGCAGACCATCCTCACCAACGCCTTCTTCCTTGCGGTGATGGGCCTAGGACTTAATGAAGCGGCCTATATGGCTGAGATTGTGCGCTCGGGCATCACTTCCGTTCCAGAGGGCCAAAAGGAGGCCTCCAAGGCACTCGGCATGTCGTGGTGGATGACCATGCGCCGCACCGTCCTTCCCCAGGCCATGCGCATTATCATTCCGCCTACGGGCAATGAGTTTATTTCCTTGCTCAAGACCTCTTCCCTCGTGGTGGCCATTCCTTATACAGAGGAGATCTTCGGCCGTACCACGGATATTTCCGCCGCCCTTTTCCAGCCCATCCCGCTACTATTGGTCGCGGCTTCCTGGTACCTCGTGGTTACTTCCCTACTTATGGTGGGTCAGTACTTCTTGGAGCGCCGCTTTGAGCGCGGTGCAACCCGCGAACTCACCGGCCGCCAGCTTGCTGCTCTTGCAGATGCTGAAGGAACCATTCCCCGCAACGTATCCGTGATTTCGGAGGCTCAAAAATAATGGCTACTCCCATGATTTCTGCCCAGAACGTCCACAAGTCCTTCGGGCAGCTTGAAGTCCTCAAAGGCATTAACCTCGAGGTCCAAGCCGGCGAAGTGGCCTGCCTATTAGGACCTTCGGGGTCCGGCAAGTCTACCTTCCTGCGCTGCGTTAACCACTTGGACAAAGCAACGGCCGGGCGCCTATACGTCGACGGCGAGCTGATTGGCTACCGAGAGAAAAACGGGACCCTCTATGAGATCAGCGAAAAGGAAGCCGCCGAGCAGCGCTCCGATATCGGCATGGTCTTTCAATCCTTCAATCTCTTCCCCCACCGGACGGTGATTGAAAACATCATTGAGGCACCGGTGCAGGTGAAGAAGATCCCAGAGGAAACCGCCCGTGCCCGCGCCATGGAGTTGCTCGAGGATGTTGGCTTAGCCTCCAAGGCCAATAATTACCCCGTACAGCTCTCCGGCGGCCAGCAACAGCGCGTCGCCATCGCTCGTGCGGTAGCCATGGATCCTAAGCTCATGCTTTTCGACGAACCCACGTCAGCCCTTGACCCAGAGCTTGTCGGCGAAGTACTACGCGTAATGAAGGATCTCGCGGCCGAGGGCATGACCATGCTCGTAGTCACCCATGAGATGGGTTTTGCCCGCGAGGTGGCAGATAAAGTCTTCTTCATGGACGGCGGCGTGGTCATCGAGTCTGGTAGCCCCGCCGAAGTGCTGGATAATCCGCAACAGCCACGTACCAAGGACTTTTTGGCCAATCTACTCTAAGCCCATAGCACATGATTGACTGTGCAAAGGCCCGTCAGCTTCTGTCTCTGCAGAGGCGACGGGCCTTGTCCATGGTGTCGGCGTTTAACCGAGGCTCACCAGGCCGCGAACCAATGCGCTCGCTGCGCCCAGTCCGGCAACGCTAAGCGAGAGCACGCGGGCTTTCTCCCGGGGCACACGCTGCGCGATGCGGGTGCCGGCCCAAATCCCGACGAACATTCCCATAATTCCGGCGGGCCACATTACCCAGGGCAAACCCTCAAAGTGTGCCGCCCCCGTGAGCGTCTTTGTCATGACAGAAAAGAATCCGCCTACGACAAAAATGGGTTGCAGCGTAGCTGCGTACACTTGCTGAGGCCACTTTGCCGCTTGCGCGTAGACGGTAATAACTGGGCCTGCCACACCGGCCAAGGTATTGGTAAAGCCGCCGAGGATGCCCGCGGAAATAGCTGGGCCTTTGCCTTCCATTGGCGGGACGAACTTCTTGCCAAAGGTCACTACCGTCAGCGCGGCCAAAAGCGCAAGGCCCACAACGACCATAAGCCCTGCTGTATCCATGCGCCTAATGAGCAGCGCCGCGGCCAAGGAACCAATCACCATGACTGGGGCTATGAGTCCAAATTTCTTCCAGCTCACATTCTCGCGCACGGAATAAGTGGTCAGCACCGCATTAATGCAGGCTAAAACGTTGATGACCAAGATTCCTTCTACCGGCCCCATAATCAGCATGAGAATAGGACCGCCGATGAGACCGAGGCCCATTCCAGATACTCGCTGGAGGGTCGAACCTACGACCACAACGAGAAAAATGACCAGTGCTAGGCTCACTTTCGGTATTTCTCCTTTACCGCACGGCCTACGGCTTCAGGAAACATGCCGGTCACGTCGCCGCCGAACTTCGCCACCTGCTTACACAGTGAGGAACTGATATAGCCGTATTTTTCGTCCGTGAGCAAAAAGACGGTATCAATGCCGGAAAGGCGCCGATTCATCTGCGCCATAGGCAGCTCATATTCATAATCTAGGGAGCTGCGCAGCCCTTTCACCAAAACATCCACCCCATGCTCAGTGGTGTAGTCCACCAAAAGCCCAGAGCAGTAGTCCACTTTGATGGAAGAATCCACGCTCTGGCGAATTAGTTCCATACGCTCATCCACGCTAAAGAGCCCGGAGGGTTTGTCAGGATTACCGGTTACCAATACGGTGACCTCATCAAACATTTGCTTAGCGCGGTTAATGATGTCGACGTGACCTAAGGTCACGGGGTCGAATGATCCTGGGCACACGGCCTTAGTCATGCTTTTGTCGCTTCCTTTTCTTCAGGGGTTTAGTCTTCGGGTTCCTCGCTGCCAGGGCGGGTATAGACCGCCATATCCATGCGCGCGATGCCAAAGGTACGCTTCTTCAGTTTCTGACCAGTGGGCTCAAAACCTGCAGGCCACGCAGTTTCCGCGGAATCAACGTGGCGCTCAATGACTACCATGGCGTGATCGCAGAGCACCGGTTCAATGGCGGCGATGAGTTCATCTACCTCATCAAAAGCATAGGGCGGGTCCGCCAACACCAGATCGAAGTGCCGCCGCGGGGCACTTCCCAGGTAGGTGCCTACCTTCATCTCTTGCACGCGCACGCCGGGGTGCTTGACGACGCCCATGTTATGCCGAATGATCTTCACCGCATCCGCCGAAGATTCCACTAGTACAATTTCTTCTGCTCCACGGCTAGCTGCCTCAAGGCCGAGTGCACCGGAACCAGCAAATAGGTCGAGAACCGAAGAACCGGCAAAGCCCCACCGTGCCGCGAGGGATGAAAAAAGCCCTTCACGGGCACGGTCTGCAGTAGGCCGGGTTCCTTCGGCAGGCACCTTAATGGTGCGGCCGCGGGCCTCGCCGGCAATAATGCGCGTCATTTATATTTCTCCAATCTCCATCAAAAGGTCTCCGGCTACCACGTCCCTCAAGCCAGCGACTACAATGCGGTATGCCTTGCTTAGTCTTGGGCTCGCTACGGAAGCGACTAGTTCCGTGGCGTCGACGATCGCGGGCGCGACGCCGATATCAACGGTGCCTCCCCATTCACCTGGCAGCGGAAGATGCCTGCAAAGGGGACAAGGACGTTCATGCTTCTAGGTTAACCTGTCTTAGTTCTTCTCCAAGTATTCCTGTTCGCTTTCACTCAAGTTGCGCGTGAGTTCCTCGGCCAACTCGGGATTGCGCATCACCATTGCGCGGGCATCCGTATGGGTGCGTTCCACAATGTCTTGGTCATCCGCCAGATTTAATAGCCGCAGCGTACGGTGTGTTCCGGACTGCATGGTGCCCAAAATGTCTCCCTCTTGGCGCTGACGCAAGTCGAGCTCGGCCAGCTCAAATCCGGACGAGGTTTGGGCAATCTGATTGATGCGGCGGAAGGACGGAGTGTTATCGCCTGCCATCGTGTGCAGAAGACAAATAGAGGCATTGCCGCCTCGTCCCACACGCCCACGCAGCTGATGCAACTGGGAGACGCCGAAATGCTCGGCCTCACGGATGAGCATCACCGTAGCATTGGGAACATCCACACCCACCTCGATGACCGTGGTAGAGACCAATACATCGATCTCTCCCCTAGCAAATGACGTCATAACCTCGTCTTTATTGGGCATCTTTCCATGCAAGATTGCTATGCGCAGCCCTTTAAACGGCCCGTTTTCTAGCTGCTCCGCAAGCTCTAGCACTCCGCCTTTTCCTTCAATGCGCGGGCAGACGATATAGGCTTGGTGGCCGTGGGCCACTTCCTCGCGAATCCGCTCAAGGGCGCGCAATACCCAGGTAGGGCGCCACTCAGCTACCACCGCTGACTGAATAGGTTTGCGGCCACCAGGCAGCTCAGTAAGGGTCGATACGGCAAGGTCGCCGAAGACGGTCATCGCGATGGTGCGAGGAATCGGCGTAGCCGTCATCACCAGTACGTGAGGACTTAGCCCCTCGTTAGCCTTCAGTCTCAGGCTATCGCGCTGCTCTACGCCGAACCGGTGCTGCTCATCTACTACCACTAGTCCAAGGTTGAAGAACTCCACTGTGTCTTGGATGATGGCATGGGTTCCAATAATGATGTCCGCATCTCCGGAAACGATATCCAGCATTGCCTGCCGTTTATCCGCAGTGCGCATCGAGCCGGTGAGAAGTACCACCGTGACGCCTTCAGGAACAGCGGTTCCGATGGAGGCAGCGTGCTGGGAAGCCAGCACCTCAGTAGGCGCTAGCAACGCCGCCTGAGTTCCTGCGTCAACAGCCTGCAGCATAGCGCAGGTAGCCACCATGGTTTTGCCCGAGCCGACCTCGCCTTGCAGCAAACGCATCATGGGCAATGGGCGGGCTAGGTCATCTTCAATCTCACTGATAACACGCCGCTGCCCTTGGGTGAGCTCGAAAGGCAAATGACTTAGCAGTTCTTCGCGGAAGCCGCCTAAGGTTGCCGGCATGGTCGGAGCGGTTCGAGCTTCCGCATCGCGCTGGCGCAATGCCATCACCAAGCCAATTGACAAAGCCTCGTTATATTTAAGCCTTTGGATAGCACGATAAGGCCCTGCCTTACCAGGCTCGTGAATTTCCCGCACCGCGTTATCCAGGCTGATTATCATTTGATAATCCAGTGGCTCTTCGATGGGCGGGGTCTTAGATAGGACGTAGTGAATAGCCCCCATGATGTACCAGGAGGTCACCTTGGACGTGGCTGGGTACACCGGGATCCATTCTCGTTCCAAAAGGAGCTGATCAAGCCTCCCAAACTGCGAGAGGTTCCGCAATGAGCCGGTGGCCTTGGGCCGATTCTTCTTTCCAGATTCGGCCGCCGGCTGGCGGTAGCCATCCACTTCACCATCGGGACGGCCGAACGCATCGATTTCCACAAAGTCTGGCTGTTGCAGCTGCGGTTGGTTGCGGAAGAATTTGAGCTTGCCGCTCATCATGACGCGCTGTCCGCGATGCAGCATGCGCATGACGTAATTGGCATTGAAAAAAGTCGCCATAATGCTGTCATCGAGCTGCACATTGATGATGGTGGTCTTGCCCCTGTCATGCCGGTTGAAGCCGGTAATAGTCCCGGTAACGGTGACGATATCGCCCTCCGCAGCGTCTCCTAGGCCAACGTCCTTGTTGTGGCGAATATAGTCTCGCGGATAGTGAGCCAAAAGCTCACCGCAGGTCTCATACCCCAACGCCTTGGTAATCTTCGCGGCGTCTTTCGCCGCAAGAACCTCCGTCAACGGTCGGTTGTCCTGCCAGCCGAGCATTGCTACTCCACTCCGATTTCGGTTGCAATATCCGGAACGTTAAGCGCCACCACATCCACATGTAGCTGTTGGCCCAAATCCTCCTCATCTACGTCAAGAGCACTTAAGATGGTGACCTGCTCCCCGCCTTCTGCCAAGAGATCGCGACAGGTGGCGCTGATTGACGCAAGGGTTTCCTGGCTGGGATGAGCTACGCGCATGGAATTGGCTGCATCGCGCATAGCAGCGACCACAGCACCCGTATCTGGGTTATTAGGTTCATTGACAGAGATAGCGGCCAAGGCAGCAACTAGCGACTGTGCAGGCACTACTCGCCCGGCACCAGTCTGCGAACTCAGCCCCGTAACTAGGACAATGTCCTCATCTTCGGCCGCAATGGGTTTCTCCGGTGGCACAACGGTAACGCCCGCAGATTCCAAAAGATCGGTAATAGGCCCGGCCGGCGCGGCTGCGTATACTCGGCGAGCAACTGATTCTTCGGCGGCGGGTTCGGTGGGAGCCGGCAGCACCTCAAGGTGCAAGTTGGTCACCTTTCCTTTAGCAAAGGCGGTTTCAATGACGGCGCCCGCCTGCGGAGAGTGGATATGCACATTAGCGCTGTCCTCGGTAGCGCGAGCGATGACCAAGCTATCTCCCATCGGTGCAATTGCCGCCTGCAGCGCGTCGATATCTCCTTCATAGAAAAAGACCACTTCCAGCACGGTGACCTCCTCTGGGGCGGGTAGACCTGCATGCCCAGTAGAGCCCTCAATCTCCGCGAGAAGGGACTCTAAGAGAATCACGAGGCCGGCTCCGCCAGCATCCACTACTCCAGCCTCCTGCAGGGCTGGCAATTGCGATGGGGTGCGCTCTAGAGCAGTCCGAGCGGCCGAGATTGCGCCGCTGACGATGCCGTGCAAGGTCGCGCCAGGACGCGCCGCGGAGTCGTCGGCGGCTTCCGCTGCTGCACGCAAAACCGTAATAACCGTGCCTTCCACTGGCTCGGCGATGGCTCGGTCCACCAACTCCACGGCCTGCTGCAAAGAACGGGCAAAAACGGAGCCGTCAATAACTGAGTCCACCGTGGACTCCGCTACGCCGCGCAGAACCTGAGACAACACCATGCCCGAATTTCCGCGTGCCCCACGCACCGCCCCACGCGCGAGGGAATCAGCTACATCGCCACCATTGTCGAGCTCCGCAACCGCTGCTTCCATGGTGTGCGCCATATTTGAACCAGTATCCGAATCCGGTACGGGAAAGACATTGAGGGAGTTAATTTCCTCGCGGCGATGGGCTAATTCCCCCACGGCGCGGGTGGCCCAATTGCGCATTCCGTGGGAATCCAGCGTGCTGGGGTAGGACATGCGCAATAGTTTACAAGCGCCAGTCTATTTCCTGTGCGCCTTGGTCCCGCAAAAGGGCGTTTGCCCGGGAAAAGGGCTGAGAACCAAAGAAGCCGCGGCTGGCAGAAAGCGGTGAGGGGTGTGGGGACTTGATACAGGGGACGTCGGGAAGAAAGCGCTCACACGCTTGCGCATCCCGGCCCCAGAGAATCGCGACCATGGGGCTGCGGTTGAGCGCGCGAATGGCAGCCTCTGTGATATCTTCCCAACCGATGCGGCGGTGCGAACCGGCTTGGCCTGGGGCTACGGTAAGCACCCTGTTAAGCAGCAGCACTCCCTGGTCCGCCCAGGCGCTCAGGTCACCGTCTGCCCAGCCGTCGATGTCCAGATCATCGTGCAGCTCGCGGTAAATATTGACCAAGGAACGCGGCGGTTTCACACCCGGGCGAGTCGAGAAGGCCATGCCCATGGCGTGTCCTGGGGTGGGATAAGGGTCTTGGCCCACAATGAGCACGCGGACCTCATCCAGCGGCATCTGTAACGCGCGGCAGACGTCCTCAGCTGGGGGCAAATAGTCCTGCCCCTCAAGAGCATGGGAGATCTGTGGCCATTGCTGTTCAATAACCGGCGCCAGCACCGGTTCCCAGGAAGGATGGTAGGTGGGGTGCATGGTTAAAAGCTCAGCCAGCCTTTCTGATAGCTCGGTGTCTTTCCTCCCACCGTAACCCCGCAGCCCCGAGTTACGGTGCCAATTTTCCGGAATCCGGAGGGGGTGTCCTTCGCGGTCGTGCCTATTAAGGTGTGGTCTTCACCGCCGCTTAGCACCCATTCCCACGGGTCACGGTCCACAAGGTCTGCGGCCTGGCACAGCAAATCTTCCGGCTGCAAAGCCTGCGGATCCAAATCCATATGCACGCAAGAGTGTTCAGACATCGTGGTGCAGTCTTGGATCAAGCCGTCGGAGTTATCCGTCATGGCGGTAACCCCAGCGGCGCGGGCAATGACACCGCGGCCGGGATTGAGCCAGGGTGCGCAATGGGCGTCAATAAGCGGCTGGAGGTGCTCGTACCCAGCGGGGAGCTGTCGGCCGAAGCGCTCTAACAAGGCCAGACCGGCGGCCGAGTGGCCGATCTTGCCGTGCGCTACCACGTGTTGGCCTGCCCGCGCACCGTCCAAGGTCAGGGCAGGAAGGCTGCCGCCGAGGAAACCCACGGCCGAAATGTTGATGACCAAAAGTTCAGACTTCGTGAGGTCACCGCCCACCAACTCGGCATTATAGAAAGAGCTATGCTCCGCAATGCCCTCAGCGATGCCCCGCACGAAGGACACTGGGGTATCACCTGGCGCGGCGATGGCTAAAAGGGCAGCAACGGGTCGCGCCCCCATGGCTTCAACATCGGCGAAGTTGCGCAAGATGGCTTTCTTACCAATCTCGCGCGGGGTAGACCACTCGCGCAGGAAATGACGCCCCTCCACCATCAAATCCGTGGCTGCCACGGTGCGGGAATTCGGTGGTGCGCTAGGCAATACCGCCGCGTCATCTCCGTTGAGCCTGCTCGAGGCCACAGAGGTAATTTCCCGAATGGCGTTGCGTTCTCCCACCTCTGCGAGAGTCTGAGTTAAGTTCACCAGCGTCCTTTCGATACTATGAGCCCTTATGACATCCCAATTTAACCGCACCGCGATCTTCATTTCACTTGGGTTGTCCATAGTGATGGTTCTGGCGGTCCTCTTCGGCGCAAAGTACGTATTCAATAACATCGCCAAAGCACCCGTGGCGGTCTCCCCCGTGGAATCCAAGGAAGCAGATTCACAAGCCTGCCATAGCTTTATCGACGCCCTGCCGGATAAGGTCATGGATAAGCCGCGCGCAGACATTGCCGAGCCTGTGCCCTCCGGTGTCGCTGCATGGGCAGCTAACTCTGAGGATAAGGTCACCGTGCGCTGCGGCGTGGACATGCCTTTCCAGTACACCGAGTATGCCCAGACCCAAGACCTAGAGGGAGAAAAGTGGTACAAGGTGCGCGATGCCACGCCGGGATCCAACCTAACCACCTGGTATGCGGCGCAGCGCTTCCCTATCGTCGCCGTTACTGCCCCCACCGACGCCGAGCCGGGCGAGCTTAACGACGCCCTCTCAGAACTCAAAGAAAAGCCTGCCCCCGCTCATAAGGCCCCGCTCAAGGAGCTCAAGGCGGGCGATGACCAAAGGTGCGCCGATATAGAAAAGGCCCTGCCTGATTCGGTGGCCGAGGGCTACCACCGCCGCGAGGTTGCGGAGAAGAATACCTTTGTGTGGAGCGCCGATGGCCGCGAAGACATCGTGGCCCGTTGCGGTGTGGCCAAGCCCGAAAACTATCGTGCTGGGGTCAAGCTGCAGCAAGTCAACGAGATTCCGTGGTTCGAGGACACCACCTTGGCCCACGGCACCACAGCCGGCACGTGGTTCGCCCTCGGCCGCGAAAACTACCTAGCCCTGCACGCCCCACAGGATGCCGCGCAAGCGGCACTGGTGGAGATTGGCGGTGTGCTTGCCAAGCACACCGCTGAAAAGTAGAAAGTACTCCGTCCCTACTTTGCTAGCGCCTGCTCAATGAGGGCCTCAAGCAAAGCGGGGTACTCCACACCCGAAGCGGCGAGCACCTGGGGATACATCGAAATCGGGGTAAAGCCCGGCAGAGTATTGATTTCATTGATGTACACGGAATCTTCGGTTACGAAGAAATCCACCCGGGATAGTCCCTCACAATTTAGGGCCTCGAATGCGCGAACAGCCATGTCCCGCAGCTTCTCGGTCAACTCAGGCGTGAAAGGCGCAGGGATTTCCGCGGTGACCACATTATCGAGGTACTTTGTGTCAAAGCCATAAAAGCCCTCGTCAGAATCATCAATGCCCGCCAGCAATGCCGGAACAGACGCCAACAGTGTGCCGTCGGCATAGTGCAAAACGCCGATTTCTACCTCTTGGCCTACGATTTCTGGCTCCACCAGGATTTTCTCGTCGTCTTCTAGAGCAAGGTCAACGGCTGCAGGGAATTCTTCCCAGCTATTCACTTTGGATACGCCGATTGATGATCCGCCCCGGGCGGGCTTTACAAAGACGGGCAACCCTAGGTGCTGCTTTTCTTCCTCGCTGAGCTCGGTACGACCCTTCAGAATGACCTCGGGCGCTACGGGCAGGCCTGCCGCTGCCAGCACCTTCTTGGTAAATTCCTTATCCATGCCCACCGAGGAAGCCAATACGCCCGGCCCGACATAGGGCAGGCCGGAAAGCTCAAAGAGACCTTGGACGGTGCCGTCTTCGCCAAAAGGCCCGTGCAGGATGGGAAATACCACATCAACCTCAGCAAAGAGCGTGCCATCGGTGACGTTATGGAACTGGCCCCTGGCATTAGGATCCAGGGAAAGCGTCAGTTCCGCCCCTCGCCTGACTTCTGGCATGACACCATTGACAATCTCTAGTCCCTCAGTGGTGCCGGGCGTCCACGTGCCCTCGCGGGTGATGCCGATAGGCACCACCTCGAATTTTTCAGGATCGAGGTGATTCATGATCGCACCTGCAGAGACGCAAGATACGGAGTGCTCGGTGCTACGGCCGCCATAGATAACGGCCACGCGGGTCTTTTCAGTCATGCCCGCAGATTTTACCCTTGACCTACTCCGACTTCTTGGACCGACCCATCAGAGCGATGATCATGTCCTCAACCGCCATTCCCTCATAACAAACGCCATAGACCGCGTGGGTGATCGGCATCTCTACGCCTGCCTGCTGGGCTAGGCGGTAGATAGAATCACAGGAGTAGACGCCCTCCGCAACCTGCCCGTTAGTGGCGGCCTTGGCTTCTTCGATGGTGCCACCTTGGCCCAAGCGATAGCCGAAAGTGCGGTTGCGCGACAATGTCGAAGTACAGGTTGCCACCAAGTCTCCCAAACCTGCCAGGCCGGAGAAGGTAAACGGGTCCGCCCCCAGCTCCACGCCGAGGCGGGTAATTTCTGCCAAACCGCGGGTAATGATGGTGGCCATGGTGTTATTGCCTAATCCCTTGCCAGAGGCTATACCGCAGGCTAATGCGATGACGTTTTTGCAGGCGCCGCCGATTTCCGCACCAATAACATCGGTGTTGGTATACGGGCGCAAGTACGGCGCGGCCACCGCCGCCTGGACGCGCTTTGCGCGTTCCTCATCTGGGCAGGCGATTACTGTGGCGGCTACTTGGCCTGCGGCAATCTCTTTAGCCAGGTTCGGGCCAGATAGCACCGCTACGCGATCTGCTGGCACCCCCGCTGCGTCCATAATGACTTCACTCATGCGCTTGAGCGTGGCGGTCTCTACACCTTTGGAGATGGAGACCAAGGTCGCGTTTTGTGGCAGATGCGGGGCCCACTTTTCCACGTTGCCGCGCAAGGTTTGGGAGGGAACGCCGAATACGACGACCTCGGCACATGACAATGCTTCCACTTCATCGTGAGTCGCCCGCACAGCCGCCGGTAGGCGGGTATCCGGCAAGTAGTCCGGATTAGTGTGGGTCTCGTTGATAGCCTGCGCCAACTCTGCGCGGCGGGCCCACAGGCGGACATCATTTCCGGCATCCGCAAAGACCTTGGCCAAGGTAGTGCCCCAAGAACCAGCGCCCATCACAGCAACATTAACCATGGTGTTTCCTCCAAACGTGCAAAGCTATAACCTCAACTTTAAAGCATGTCTGTCCGACCGTGTGGCAGGGATGCACACCGCGCCTAACCCGTGGGACAATGGGCGCTTAGACGTTGTTTAAATGAAGCCAATTACTGTGGAAAGGCCACGTGGAGGCAGACGATGCCCAATATTAAAAAGATGCACGAAACCGACAAGGATCAACAGCACGAGGAATTTATCTCCGGCCGCCATCAGGAAATCCCGGTGGCCCCTGCCAAGGAATTCCACCGCACTACCCTTGCTGCCGGCGCCGTTATCTGGCGTGGTTCTCCGCAGGAACCGGAAATCGCGCTAATCCACCGTCCCCATTACGATGATTGGTCCCTGCCCAAAGGCAAGGTCGATCCCGGCGAGTCGCTGCCCACCACAGCAGCACGGGAAATCCTGGAAGAGACCGGATTCAGCGTCCGGCTAGGCAAGCTCATTGGCAAGGTAACCTATCCGGTCCAGGGGCGGACCAAGGTCGTCTACTACTGGGTCGCTAAGTATTTGGACGGCACCTATTCCGCCAATAGTGAGACCGATGAGTTGCGCTGGCTGCCTATCGACGAGGCGCAAAATCTCTTGTCCTACGACGTAGATACCGCAGTGGTGGCTAAAGCCGCCAAACGCCTACGCATCGCACCGGCCACGCGCGTTCTTTATGTCCGCCACGCCCACGCGCATGAAAGCGCCAGCTGGGAAGGCGATGATAACCTGCGGCCGCTCGATAAGAAGGGGCGTCGCCAAGCGGAAATGCTGGTCCCGATGCTCAGCGCTTATCAGCCCACTGCCATTTACTCTGCGCTGCCCCAACGTTGCCAGCAGACAGCTGCCCCGCTTGCCGACGAACTGGGCAAGGACATCTCCATCAATAAGAACTTTGGCGACGAGGCTTGGGAAAACGACCCAGAAGCAGCCAAGAGAGCCTTCCGCCGCGTGGTAAACGAAGGCGGGGTGCCCGTTATTGTCAGCCAAGGCGGCACCATCCCCGGCATCATCGAGGACCTCGCCCCAAAGTTCCTTAAAAAGCCGGTGGACAAGCTGAAGTTCAAGAAGTCTTCTGTGTGGGTCTTGTCTTTCAACAATGGCGAGCTCACCGGCGCCGATTACCTGGCTAGCCCACTGCCGGTGCGCTAGTTTCCTAGTTCCTCCCCGACCAACAATTAAGGCCCTGCCTTCCATCTCATGCGGCGGACGAGCAGGGCCTTACTTGCGCAACTATCGTGCGGCTGCGGGGTTTTCTAACCGCGCAAGCCGAGCGTGCGACGGACGAAGAGGACCAAAATGAGGGTGTTCAGTGCTGGGAACAGAAGCATGCCGACGAAGGTAAAGCTCAACACTGCGTACAGGACGGCAATCAAGACGACTACTAGGATGGTCACTCCGACATTCTTCTTCGCTACTTCAATGGAAGCCCCAAAGGTCTCGCCAACGGATAGCTCAGGGCGTGCGGCCTTAACAGCCGGCATCCAGGTAAAGAAGAAGGCGGCGAAGAGTCCCGGAATAATCAGGAGAATGAAGCCCAGGGAAATAACCAGGGTCGAAAGCACATACACCGCCATGAGACCGGCGACATTTTTAAAGCTCAGAAAGTCCTTTATCTCCAGCATCCCGGTAGCAACCTGTTTATTAGCAGCCTTGTACCAGGTGCTAGCTGCCCAAATAAGCACGAGGAACATGGCGATAAGGACTAAGAACATTACTGCAATGAGGCCACCGGTAAGCGCGTCGGAACCTGAGCCACTATTGGCTAGGGCATCAATGGATGAACCGCTACCTGCTAGGACGGCGACCAACAGCAAATAGAGGATGGAGAGAACTACCATCTGCACCAGTGGACCGAAAATCCACTGCGCCCAATTGCGGCCGAAGTAGCGGAAGCTATCCGCGATGACCTGAATGGCGTCTACGTCACGACCAATAAGGGAATCTTCTCCTTGGTAGGTGCTTCCAGCGTATCCGGGTTGCCCGAACTGTTGCTGACCGTACTGCTGCCCGTAGCCTGGTTGGCCGTGCGCGCCGTTTCCGTAGGGCGCAGATTCACTCGCAGGTCCGGGAGTTCCTGGACCATTGTTTCCTGAATTAAAGGAATCATTATTCGAATAGGGATTGCTCATAGCTTTAAAGCTAGGGGCATACTTTGTTACAGGAAACTGGAGCAGGTGATTGTTACCCTTACGTTACCAATTTTTACCCCCGCAGCTCCCCCAAGGTTTGTACTCAAGACTCATACCCAAATGCAAAGCACCCCACCGCCCCTTCTTTAGAAAGGACTGAAGGGGTGTTGGCGCAAGTTCATCCCCAACCGCGCTCCCATCTATGGGGCGATAACAGAGGGCTTAAAGCCGGGGCGTCGCTTTTCATAGTCAGCGATATCGCCCTCGTTACGGAGGGTGATACCAATGTCATCGAGTCCCTCCATCAACCGCCAACGGGTGTAGCCATCGATGTCAAAGCGGTAGGTATTTTCTCCCACCGTGACCGTTCGCGCCTCCAAGTCAACGGTGACCTGGGTTTCTCCTGCCTCCAGCCGCTTCCAGATAAGCTCGATGTCCTCTTGTTCCATCAAACCGGTAAGAAGGCCGGACTTTCCTGCGTTACCGCGGAAGATATCTGCAAAGCGGGAAGAAAACACGGCACGGAATCCATATTCACTCAACGCCCATACTGCATGCTCCCGGGAGGAACCGGTGCCAAAGTCTCTTCCTGCAAAAAGCACCGACCCATTTTTAAATTGCTCTTGGTTAAGCACGAAGCTTTCTTCGGAGCGCCAATTAGAAAACAGCCCTTCAGAAAAGCCTGTACGCTTAACCGACTTCAGGTAGCGCGCCGGAATGATTTGATCAGTATCCACGTTAGTAACGCGCAGCGGTACGCCAGTTCCGGTATGGGTAATAAATTTCTCCATTATCAATGCCTTTCTTAGCGCTTAATTTAAGTCAGCAGGACTAGACAGGTATCCGGTCACGGCTGTAGCGGCAGCCACCTGGGGCGAGACTAGGTGTGTGCGCCCACCTGGGCCTTGTCGGCCTTCGAAATTGCGGTTGGAGGTTGAAGCTGAGCGCTCTCCCGGCGCTAGTTGGTCTGGATTCATTCCTAGGCACATCGAGCAACCAGCGGTACGCCATTCGGCGCCAAACTGGCGGAAGATTTCATCTAAGCCTTCTTCCTCTGCTTGGGCCTTGACAGCTGCTGAAGACGGCACTACCAGCATCCGCGTATCTTCGGCGATGGTGCGGCCCTTGACCACACCGGCAGCGGCGCGCAAATCTTCAATGCGAGCGTTGGTGCATGAGCCGACGAATACGGTATCTATTTTGATATCGCGCAGCGGAGTCCCCGGCTGCAAATCCATATACTGGAGGGCCTTTTCTACGGTGGCCTTTTCATTGTCGTCACCGCAGTCTTCTGGATCTGGAACACTCTCCCCTAATGGCAGACCTTGTCCAGGATTGGTTCCCCACGTAACAAACGGGGTCACCGCAGAACCATCAATCTCAACGACGGTATCGAATTCCGCCCCCTCGTCGGTGGGAAGCGTCTTCCAATAGTCAACCGCAGCATCCCAGTCCGCCCCGCTGGGAGCAAACTCGCGTCCCTTCACATATTCAAAGGTGGTCTCATCTGGGGCGACCATGCCGGCGCGGGCTCCTGCCTCAATAGACATATTGCAGATGGTCATGCGCTCTTCCATGGACATCTTGCGGATCGCCTCACCACGGTACTCAATGATGTGACCTTGCCCGCCGCCGGTACCGATTTTGGCGATTATGGCCAGGATGAGATCTTTGGCGGAGACTCCCTCTTGCAATTCGCCCGTCACCTCAATCGCCATCGTTTTAAAAGGCTTCAAGGAAAGCGTCTGCGTGGCCATGACGTGCTCCACCTCAGAGGTGCCGATGCCCATTGCGATTGAGCCAAAGGCACCATGGGTGGAGGTATGCGAGTCGCCGCACACAATGGTCATACCTGGCTGGGTGATACCCAATTGTGGGCCAACTGTATGGACAATGCCTTGCTGTGCATCTCCCATGGAATGCAAGCGCACGCCAAATTCCTCGCAGTTCTTACGCAGGGTCGATACCTGGGTGCGAGAAACCTCATCCTTGATTTCCAAGAGGCTGCCAGACTTAATGCCTTGCGTGGGAACGTTATGGTCCTCGGTTGCCAAGTGCAGTTCAGGGTGGCGCAGTGTACGCCCAGCCAGCCGCAGACCATCAAAGGCCTGTGGACTGGTAACTTCATGTAGTAGCTGAAAGTCAATAAAGATGAGGTCTGGTGCCCCAGCATCACCGCGTTGGACGACGTGATCGCGCCACACTTTTTCCGCCAATGTCAGCTTCTGGTTCATAAACATCTCTCCACACTTGAAATCTCATAATTTGGGACGTAGATTTCATTGTATGGGAGAGTATAGCGCAGTTTCCGGAATTAAAGTGTTGGATCGAGCAATGGCCATCATGATGGCCGCCGCCAACCATCCCTCCACCCTCAACGAACTATGTGAAACCACGGGCCTACCTCGGGCGACGGCACACCGGCTAGCCACCGCACTGGAAGCGCACCGCATCCTCGTTCGCACCCCCGAAGGAAAGTGGAAGGCCGGTCCAGCCCTCCCTGGCAACCGTGACCACCTACTAGAAGTGGCGGGTCCAATTATGGAGAAGCTGCGCGAGGACACCGGCGAGTCCATCCAGCTTTACGAGGTCACTGGAAATACCCGCACCTGTATTGCCACCAGGGAGCCCGAGTCTGGCCTTCATAATGTCGTCCCCGTCGGACGCCAGCTACCACTTAGCTCCGGCTCCGCAGCGCGCATCATTGCCGCCTATGTAGATGTCAATATCGAAGACGCCTCGTTTACTCTCCAGGACATCGAAGCAGCAAGAAGCCAAGGATATTCGGAGTCCATTGAAGAACGCGAAGCTGGGCTAGCCTCTATTTCTGCACCGGTTTTCGACGAAGCCGGAACTTTCCTGGCAGTTTTGTCCATTTCCGGATCTGTCGAACGCTTCCAGCCTTCACCCGCGCAAAAGTACGCCGATATCCTTACTGCGTCCGCTCGCGAGTTGAGCAGCAAGCTTTAAACCCCCCCGACCCCACCCCGCCCGTCTCTGCCTAATCCTGACAGAGGCGGGTATGGCCTTTTTCTACTCATTTAAAAAAATTTGAGGAAACTCGCCGCCAGCTATTGAGACCAAACTGAAAATGCGATTTAATGAAAATACGTTGAAAACAACGGGGACTATTCCCCGCCAGAAAGGATCAGTCATCATGACCCACACCACCCACGAGAACCACACCCACACCCACGGCACCGATTGCGGCCACGTATCCTTCCCACACGGCGACCACACCGACTACCTCCACGAAGGTCATATCCACCGCGAGCACGATGGCCACTGGGACGAGTGCGAGACCACCGAGCACGTGGAAGCCGAGGCTCACACCGACCACACTCATGGTGAAGGCTGCGGCCACGTAGCAATCCCGCACGGCGACCATGTGGACTACCTGCACGACGGCCACCGCCACGCCGCACACGGCAATCACTACGACGAGCACTAGTTGCAGCTCGGGGCTTAGCCCCTCATTGTGCGCCGCCCTGGCCCTTCACCTTGTGGGTCACGGCGGCCATTTCTATGTCTACCCTTCCGCTAAAGAGCGCCCCGAAATTCACACCAGAAACATATCTGCGAGCTCGACAGGACACACTCTCTCATTTCTGTTAAAACTGACAGTCAGACTATTAGTTCTTTCCGGTTGGGTGCTACGGTTCTTCGAGTGATTACTAGTTGGAAGATTTTTCTCCAAGATTTTGTCCGCTTGTGGCGGACCCCGCAGGTCTGGGTGATCCTTATTGGTTTGATGATCACCCCAGCCCTGTATTCCTGGGTAAACATCTCCGGTTTCTGGGATCCCTACGGAAACACAGAACACCTCAAGGTCGCCGTTGTAAATGAGGACAAGGGCGCCACCTCGGAGATGACCGGCCACTTAGACGTCGGCGGACAAATGATTGACAAGCTGCATGATAACGACAGGCTTGGCTGGCAATTCATGGACAGGCAAGAAGCCGAGGACGCCGTTAAGAAGGGTGACGTCTTCGCCTCGGTAATAGTGCCCGAGGACTTCTCGGCCGATTTCGTCAGCCTGTTTAAAGGTACGTATTCTCAGCCCACGCTCGAATACCACGTTAACGAAAAGCTCAATGCAATCGCGCCGAAGATTACTGATACCGGTGCTTCGACTCTGGATACCACTATTAGCACTACTTTCAATGAGCAAGTGGCAGATTCAGTGGCGACGGAGCTTAAAAATTCCGGTGGTGATTTAAGCCAGAAGATTAACCGTACCGCGAGCGATACCGCGGATTCTTTTTCGGAAACCGCAGACACTGTAGCCAACTCGCGCAGCCAGTTGGCCGACGTTCACGCCACCATCGATGACGCACGCCCGACTATCGCGCAAGCGCGCGAATCACTCGGGACAGTCCAACAGACCGTCGATGACGCGCAGACCGCGTTGAACGAAGTTAATTCCATTACCGCCGAGGTCCAGCGCGAGGTCACTTCTTTCTCCGATGACGCCACGGCCGCTTATGTGGAAGGAACGACCGCGTTGGCAGACGGCACCGCTTCTGCCAACGCTACCGTGGGCTCGGTATCTGGCAAGCTACGCGGTGCCCTCACTCGCGTCGATGCTGCTTCTGCTGGCGCAGCAGGCATCGTTGGTGAAGCGGATCGGGCTATTGACCAGCTCGATAAGCTCGCCTCATCTCCAGCCCTGCCCCCACAGGTTTCCCAGCAGATTAAAGATCAGGTGGGAGATTTGCGTGAGCGCAATAGTCAGAACCGCGCAGTCCTCGGTGACCTGGACTCTCTCAACAGCGATACCAACGACACCATCGATTCGCTCAATAAGACAACGAGCTTGCTGGATAAGATGGCTGCCCAAACGCGCGATGACTCCCACGCGCTGCGCGATAATGTGGCCGAGGGCTTGCCCAAGCTCAATGCCGCGCTTTCCGACGTCACAGCTACCACCGGAAAACTTTCCGCCTCGCTCGAAAGCCAAAAGGCCCTGGTGGGCCAGACCGATGGGCTCTTGGGCGGCGTCGACGAGCAGCTTAGCCAAGCCCAACAGGTAGTGGAACGCTTCTCCGTAGACCTAGACGGCATTGAGGAAGGGCTTCGCGCCTCCCGCAGCGATGTGTTGGCGTTGAGCAATACCGCCAATAACAACTCCATCTTGCAGTCGGTCAAGGGCCTGAATACCGATGAGGTCTCTTCCTTCCTTGCCTCTCCTGCGGAGATGGAAAGCCACGCTGTCTTCCCTGTGAAGCACTACGGCTCCGGCATGTCCTCGCTATTTATCAACCTCACACTGTGGATCGGCGCTTTCATGCTGCTCATCATCTTCCGCGCTGAGGTAGACCCGCAGGGTCGCAAAAACCTCACCATCACCACGGCTTACCTTGCCCGCTTCCTTTTACTCTCCTTCTTTGCCATCGCCCAAGCGCTCATCGTGTCCATCGGCAACCTTGCCATTGGAGTCGAGCATGCCAATGCAGCGGCTTATGTCGGTACTGCAGTCATCGTAGGCCTGTGCTACCTGAGCATTACCTATAGCTTGGTGTCTACGTTTGGCCACGTGGGCCGAGGCATCGCGGTGGTCTTCGCCTTCATCCAGATTCCTGGCGCTTCCGGCCTCTACCCGATTGAGATGACGCCAGATTTCTTCCGTGCGGTACACCCGTTCCTCCCCTTTACATACGGCATTGACGCCATGCGAGAAACCGTCGGAGGTTTCTACGGTAACCATTACGCACGTGACCTTTGCGCGCTCATTGGCATGGCTGCGATTGCCTACATTATCGGTACGGTGATGCGCCGTGGCTTGTCCAACGTCAATATGTTGGTCAACGACGAACTGCGCAAGGGTGGATTGGTTATCAATGAACAGGTCCACCTTGTAGGAAGCCGCTACCGTTTCACCGATCTCCTCTATGCCTTAAACGACCGCGAGGCTTATCAACAAAGCCTTGAGGATAAGTGGGGCATGGCGCGCAGGAACTACTCTCAGTTGATGAAAATCACCGTGGCGGTGGGCCTGGCGCTGGTTGTCGCTTTGGGTATCTACTCACGCATTAACCCTGGAGAAAAGGCCATCATCTTCGGCCTAGCCTGCCTGGTTACGCTCATCGCGGTGGGTGTTATCTGTTCCCTCGAGTACGTCAAACAAAGCATCGCACATGATAACCGCCTGGCGGATCTCAGCGACGAAGAAATCCAGGAACACCTCGAGCACCAACAGGAACATCCAAACCGCTACCTCCTGGAAGATTTGGACGAGGAATCCGCACCTGCTGATACCACCGAGACTAAAGAAATACCCGCCGTTGAAGGCGATGACTCCGGAAAGGGCGGCGAGTAAGTCATGAAAAACATTCTGACCATTCTCCGCGATGACCTCCACGCCATTCGCACCAATGTCATGACCGCAGTCATTATCTTCGGTCTTGCTATCATTCCGTTGCTTTTTACTTCCTTCAACGTGCTAGCAAGCTGGGATCCTTTTGCCAATACCAACCAGCTCAAGATTGCTGTTGCCAGCGAAGATGAGGGACACGAAAGTGACCTAGCCTCATTGAAGCTCAATTTGGGCGATGAAGTACTCTCGCAGCTCAGCCGCAATCACGAAATTGATTGGGTCATTACAGATAGCGCCGATGCGGTCGAAGGAACAAAATCCGGTGAATATTATGCCGGCATCGTCCTGCCAAAGGATTTCAGCGCGGATCTGCTTACCTTTTATGTAGAAGGAACCGAGCCCAGCAAGCTCAATCTCTATACCAATGAGAAGAAGAACGCGCTGTCTACCACCATCACGCAAAAGAGCGCGGACGGCGTCATTCAAAAAATCGACGAGTCCTTCACCCGCGTGGTGTCCAATGTTGGTCTCGGCGTCGTATCCGATTTGGATAAATACCTCAACGAAGACGACACCCAGACGGCGCTCAATAACCTTCACAACCGCATTAATAATGTCAGTACTCGCCTCGATGCGGCTTCAGGCACTGTAGGTGCCCTAAGCAATCTTGTCGATTCCACCCTCCCGCTTACGCAGGCAGCGGATAATATCCTCGCCGAGGCCGGCCGCCAGGCTACGGAGACGGACAATGCCCAAGGCGAGAACCCCATTGATATTCTGCGCTCCACCCTCAATGACTCTGCAGATTCATTAGACGCTTCCTTAGCGGCTACTACGCAAAGCTACGATGCGCTTTCTGCCCAGGTGGATGAGTTGCTCAATAACGCAAGTAACGCCACCGCACAAACGGCGCAGACCTACCGCAGCGCAGCTGAACGTGTGAATGAGCAAACGAGCGCCTTTGAGGGCGTACGCGCTTCCATCAAGGAGCAAGCCGATAAAGCGGCGCTGCCGGCTCCAGTCGCTGGCGGCTATAAGGCGTTGATGGGCCAGATTGATGCTTCTATCGCCCAGAGCAACGCCCTGCATGATTCGTTGGTTTCGACCGCCGATGATATTGAGCAGGGCCGTGGCACGTCCCAAGAATCGCGCCAGCGCACCAAGGATGCCATCGCCAATGCGAAGCACGCCGCAGAGAAGGCGCGCACTTCTTATAACGAGAACCTCAAGCCCCAGCTGGATCAGCTCAACCAAAGCGTCTCTGTAGTGGCGGGCGATATCGATGCTGTCAAGCAGGACATAGCTGGTATTCGCGACTCGGTTTCTCGCAATAACGAGTCCCCACAGCAAAGCCTCGCCCGCGCCCGCGATACTACTGCTGGCCTTGCTGCCACCTTGCGGGAGCAAAGCGGCCGTTTCGCGGACATGGGACGCAAGATCGACGAGGTTCGCCATGGCGGCGACCTAAGCAAACTGGCCGATATCGTTGGCTCTGACCCAGAGCTACTCGCCTCCCGCATTGCTGCTCCTGTGGCTGTGGACCGTGAACCGGTCTATCCTGTGGCCGCCTTCGGCGTAGGCATGACACCGTTCTACCTCACCTTGTCGCTGTGGGTAGGTGCCCTCCTAGCGTGCGTGCTGGTCCATACCAACGCCGAGCGCAAGTACTTGCGAAAAGACGAGAACGGCAAGTACGACGAAAGCGATTTCACCCGTGGCCAGGCATTCTTCGGTCGCTTTGCCACGCTCGCGTTGGTCGGTCTGGCTCAAGCCACCTTGGTGGTGCTCAGCCTCATCTTCTTCGTCCAAATCGAGCCTGCACATCCATTCATGCTCATGTTCGCAGCATGGGTAGTTTCGCTGGTATTCATGTTGATCATTTACTCACTGGTCATCACACTCGATAGTGCCGGCAAGGCCTTGGCGGTGTTGCTGCTTGTGATACAAGTGTCAGGCTCCGGCGGCGCCTACCCGCTGCCATTGCTGCCCGAATGGTTCCAAAACGTCAGCCCGTGGCTGCCAGCGACTTATGCCATCGATGCTTTCCGCAGCGCCATCGCGGGTATCTACCATGGCGATATTTGGCGCGAGTTGGGCATGCTGCTGCTGTTTACCATCCCAGCATTGCTCGTCGGACTCCTTATCCGCCGCGCCATGGACGCTTATCACAAGCGCCTACAAAAGGCGATTAAGAAGACGAAGGTGATGGCATAGCCAGCGCTTGGCGACGCCCCCTTACACAGCCCAGCGAGCCGTTTCACGGCCCGTTGGGCTTCTTTCTTGCTGCGGTCTAGCGCAGGGCGCAACTGACCACTCAGAACTCACTGTAGTGGGTGAAATGCCTCCTGCTCCACTGTTAGGGCGCTCGACGAGAATCGAGCGAGAATTGAAGAATACAGGCGCCTGAGGGCCGAGAGATTTATGGGCCACCAACCGCAAAAAATGCGCCTGGAACTAAAAACAAAAAGCTGCGAGCCATTAAGCTCGCAGCTTGCTAGTGGTACCCCGTACGGGATTTGAACCCGTGTTACCGGCGTGAGAGGCCGGCGTCCTAGGCCGCTAGACGAACGGGGCGCGTTCGCAGCAATCGCACACTGTGCGTTGCGGACTTGTTAAGAGTAAACGATGGGTTAACTGAGCACAAATCGCACGCTTAGGGGCGTTTTTGCGGGCGGAGGCTAAGAAAACGAAAAGGGTCCCGAGTCTTCTACTGCAGTGAGGGTTCTTCATGGCCGGGGTGCGGATCGAATCAGTGGTTATTCCGCATGCAGTCTGTGGATAGTCCGTGGCCGAGAGCGCTGTGCTAGTAGGACTCGGGATGGCGCTGTGCGTCGAAGTGCATATACTGCAGGCTCCTATACTTCGTACAAATGTTGGTGGGAAGGAAGTTGTGGATTATAGCGTTACTACCTGGCTATGCTTTCGGCCTGTGCGCCTTCGCTGTGGTGCGTTTCGATTTCTGTCACCCGCTCTCCTTTCTGTCTGTTTTCTGCTGTACTTGCAGTCTATGCCTGTACTTGCAGGACTGGAAGGGGTTTGCGCAACTTCGCGGTGGTCTTAACCCTGGTCTTATCGGCGGCGCGTCGCTGCCTGCGCGGACGCTACCAATGGTCCGGGGTTAGGTTATAACCAGTCCCCCATGCTTGGCCACATCTCCACGTGGCCTTTAGAAGACACGTCGCAATCGATACCTCCCCCTTTAAGCCCCGAAAGGATACCGCCTCGGATATGAAAAATCCTCCAGCGCTAAGCTGGAGGTCTTTGTACCCCGTACGGGATTTGAACCCGTGTTACCGGCGTGAGAGGCCGGCGTCCTAGGCCGCTAGACGAACGGGGCATAGAACTAGTGAGCCTGCCGTTTAAAGCATTTTCACTGCTGGCCTACCAGGACTCGAACCTAGAATGGCGGTACCAGAAACCGCTGTGTTGCCAATTACACCATAGGCCATTTGCTAACTCGCTAGGGAAGCTAACTGCCTTTCAGCCGTTCTCCCTTGCTCGCTGCAACGTGTAATAACTATAATGATCTTCGCGTAAACTGCCAAATCGCCAGCGCATAACGCTTTTTCAGCCCATAAAGGCGGCATTTTAAAAAGCGGTGAATGACAGTGCTGTAGTTCAGCCGTCATCCACCGCGCTAACGCGAGAGGAGTTCTTAATCCCAGCGTTGACTGCAGCGCTTGCCGCAGCGCTACCTACTGCGCCGCCGGGACGTAGGGAGTCACCTCGCGTGCGGCACGCAGGCGGGCCAAGGTAGATTCCTTACCCAGCAGCTCCATGGACTCAAAGAGCGGTGGGGAAACCTGGGCACCAGAAATAGCTACGCGCAGCGCGCCATAAGCCTTGCGAGGCTTCAGCTCTAGGTCTTCAATAAGCGCCTTGGAAAGGGCCGCCTCGATATTCTCGGTCTTCCACTCCGCAACGCCCTCGAGGATCTCGATGCCCACCTCGAGCGGCTGAATGGCCTCTTCCTTGAGGTTCTTCTTCGCTGCCTTCTCATCGAGCTTTAGATCGGCATCTGGGGTAACCAAGAAGCTCATGAGGCCATAAGCATCGGAAAGCGTCTTGATACGGGTCTGTACCAGATCTGCTGCAAAGGCAAATTTCTCGCCGTCATAGTCGGCCGGAAAGTCCGTGTATTCGGTCAGGTAATTGCGCAGACGGAAGGCAAACTCTTCTGGGTCTAGCTGGCGGATGTGATCCGCGTTGATGGCCTCGAGCTTTTTCTGGTCAAAGCGTGCGGGATTACCCAGCACATCGTGGACGTCGAAGTTTTCTACCAAGTCATCCATGCTGAAAATATCCTGGTCAGCAGACAGCGACCACCCCAGCAGGGAGAGATAGTTAAGCATGCCCTCCGGGATGATGCCATTATCACGATGGTTGAACAGGTTGGACTGCGGATCGCGCTTAGAGAGCTTCTTATTGCCCTCGCCCATCACGAAGGGCAGGTGGCCAAACTCTGGGGTGAACTCGGCGATGCCAATCTTCTGCAGGGCGTCGTAAAGCGCGAGCTGCCGCGGAGTAGAAGACAGCAGGTCCTCACCACGCAACACGTGAGTGATGCGCATCAGGGCGTCATCGACCGGGTTAACCAGGGTGTAGAGGGGCGCACCGTTGGAACGAGCAACCACATAATCCGGCTGGGTTTCAGACTTGAAGGTCATTTCCCCGCGGACCAAGTCAGTCCAGGTCCAGTCCTGATCCGGCATGCGTAGGCGCCACACCGGCTTGCGACCTTCGGCCTCAAAAGCGTCGATCTGCTCCTGGGTGAGATCACGGTCAAAGTTGTCATAGCCCAACTTCGGGTCACGGCCAGCCGCCTTGTGGCGCTCCTCTACCTCTTGGGCGGTGGAATATGCCGGGTAGACAAAGCCACCTTCGATGAGCTTGTCCAAGACTTCCTTGTAGATATCCATACGCTGGGACTGACGGTAAGGCTCGTGCGGGCCACCGACATTGATGCCCTCATCCCAGCCCAGCCCGAGCCAGGTCAAGGAATCAATGATGGCCTGGTAGGACTCTTCAGAGTCACGGGCAGCATCGGTGTCCTCGATGCGAAATACCAGTTTTCCGCCGGTATGACGGGCGTAGGCCCAGTTGAATAGTGCGGTGCGCACCATGCCTACGTGCGGTGTGCCGGTTGGGGATGGACAAAATCTAACGCGTACTTCAGTCATGCCCACCATCGTAGTGGAGCCGCCGATTCCAGTCCGCACCAGCCCAAAGTGGCCTTGGGCTCTGCCCGGCGCGCGGCCGTTTACACACCATTCCTACACTCAAATTGGGGTAACCGAAAACGAGATTCACTACAAAACCACAGGTCGATGAAACTGGTTTCCATTACAGCTACCAGGTTATGGGAATCATTTTCTATAGTTTCTGGTGAACTTGTGAGAACTGTAGAAAGGCCTTCCCAACTGTGGCTTCCCCACGCACCCGTTTCCTTGCCACGCTGAGCACATTGGCGCTTATCACTCCTGCTACGGCTGTCGCGGGCCCCGATGATGGCAAGCACATCGCTACCAATACCCACGTTGACTCCCCCAAGTCTTTCTGGGAGAACAACGATTTCGTCCTAAAGTCCGAGTTTGGCGGTCAAGAGCCCCCGATAGCCGACACCGTTGCCTGGGTGGGCAAGGGCTACAGCGCCACAGATAACAGCAACCAGTATCTCTATACGCTTCCGGCAAACGGGACCCAAGACTACATTGGGGCACCTGGTACGACCTACTACACAGCGCCGCACCAAGTATCCGGCAATACTTCACCCATTTGGCTGGGCTTTGGCGCCGATACCTCCTTGCCCACGGACAAATTCCGTGACGGGGTCGCGTTCCTTGATTTGCTCAGCGTCGATGGCCCCGGCGAGGTGGAGCTTTTTACCAATAAAGATGATGAGGCCGGCACCCAGCTGCACCGCATGCTCGGTTCCTTCCCTGATTCGCCGCACTCTGCTTACCTTGTTGCCGGCACGCATACGCACAACTCCACGCTGTTTACCAAGCCCGGACGATACCGCCTGACCTACCGCACCAGTGCGCGCGGAAAGGACGGCCAGCTCATAGCCAATGAGCCACAGACCACCACCATCCAAGTGGGCGGGCAGAAACCCAAAGAAGAAAAGACGCCGAGCCTCAAGGAACGCTTCGCACAGTCCGCAGCCGGTAACGCCGCTGCTGCAGGCTACAGCCTGCGCATGGCGCCCAAGTCCAACCCCGAAAAAGACGGTGACGACAAGCTCACCACCATTTCCTTCGATGCCAAGAACAAGGCGCAAGGCACCCTCACGCTGCTTATCGACGGCTACTTCCTCACCGACCTTCCCGTCAAGGATGGGCATGCTCAGTGGGACGAATATATGGGCCCCGACCCTTCCCAAGTACAGGCCGTATTTACCCCAGGGGGCGATGCCCCACGCTGGATATCCCAACCTCTTGACTTCCAACCCGGTAAATCCAGCCACACCGATTCTTCTGCCGCCGCTGATACGTGGCAGGAAACCTCCCAACCGCGCCAGCTTGCCCCCACCCAGGAAACCGAGCTAAAGGAACTGGGCTACACCATCCGCATGCGCAAGCAGGGCGATGGCGGCACCAAGATCGTGGTGGATACCGAGGATAAAAACTTCAACGGCCTACTCACCGGCGGGCTCTATGACACCAAAGGGGCGAAATACCCCACCGTGGATCTGGAAACCCCTATTACTAATGGCCACGGCGAGGTCTCCTTTGATGAGGGCGAGTACTTCAAGGGCTATTTTGCCAAGGTTAACCTCTTCCCCCATTCCACTCTGAAGGCCGGACATGCCAGCAGCGTAATCACCGAGTCCTTTGCTTTCGGCGAAAATTATGAAGTCAATGGGAATTTTTCTACTTCCACTGACGAACCGGAGACTACTCCCGGCGAGCAAGATACTCCGTCTTCAGCGCCGCAGCCAGGCACCGAAAAACCGCAAACCGGCAATGCACAGTGCAGCGACAAGTACCTATTAGACCGTGGGCATGTAGATATCAAGGCCCAGCCTGCCGAGGGAGGCTTTGCAACCGTTCTGCGCGATGACACGGCGCAGGTAGACAAGAAATCTGTTGACCGCAAACTCGATGACGTTGTACTCGGTGTACACGATAATGCTCTTACCCCGCGCAATAAGAAGCTCGCGGGCAAGGAGTTCGATTTCCTAGGAAAGCCCGGTGAGCGCTTCTATCACCTGCCGCAAACCCAGGACCAAAACATCATCTGGCCCGGCTATAACACCCAGGATCTGGACTATTCCTTAACCAAGGACAATGCCGTCAACCTCAACTTGAAGCCCACCTCCACGCCGGACGGTGCCGAATGGGGCGCATTCATCGATGGCACCCATGGCAAGGGCTTTTCGGTCCTCGCCAATTCTGCGGCTAAAGACTACAACATCGAAACCAACTTTCCGGCCCATACCCATACGCACTGGGCCTTTTCCAAGCCTGGCTTGTACACCTTTGAGGCCACCTATACGGCCACGGGCACAGACGGCAAGGAGCTAAAGTCCGCGCCCCAAACCCTCACCTTTGCCGTGGGCGATAAGACGTTGGATTCCTGTTCCTTCCGCGCGCCGGGCACGTCTGGGAGCGGAGAGCCCAGCGAAAGTCCAACGGATAAGCCTTCCGCGGAGCCTTCCCAGGAGCCTTCCACCCAACCATCCGCCCCAGATACGCCGGACAAGCCAGCTCACCCCGGTAGGCCAGAAGAGCCCACAGGGTCCTCGTTTAGCCCGTGGAGTCTGGTCCTCCCAGCGGTTCTCGTGGTGGTTTTCAAGGCCTTTTATAACTTCTTCCGCGATAACGAGGACCTCATCCGCAAACGCTTCGGCCTCAACTTCTAAGCCTCTTCTACCCCACCAACTAGACGGGAAACCACAATGCATCATTCACCATCCTTTGCCCCTCGGCGCGTCCCGCTGAGGCGCCGATTTATTCACGTATTCGCCGCCGTCTTTGCCACAGCATTGGCCTTCTTCTCCCCTGCCGCGGCACTTGCCTTTGATGAGGTCTTCGACTCTGGCCACGTAGACGCCTTCTATGTCACGGCCCCAGACGGTCAGCTACACCTTTCGATGAAGGAAGACATCACTGGATCGAGCGTTCCACGCTCCGGCGATGATGTGGTGCTCAAGGTTGTGGAGGACGCTTGGTCCGATGCCACCGAGGCCGTGCCGGAGATCGGCCAGCCCACCTATTTCCTGCCGCAGACCCAGGATCAACGCATCATTTGGCCGGGCTGGGATACCCAGCCTGCACGCGATGGCGGCTTTGACAACGTTGACCTAGAATTCGCCGAAGTCTCTGGACCTGGTTCAGTGTATGTCTTTGAAACGAGCGGCTTTGGCGATGTGAAGACGGTGACCGATTCCGGCTCAATGGAGCTCACCAGCGGCGAGGTCATCAACCAGCCCAATCCTGCTCACCGGCACGTCAACTGGGCCTTTAGTGAGGCCGGCACGTACACCATGACGGTGCAAGCCCATTCCAACGGCGAATCCAGCAATGCTGTGACCTACACCTGGGAGGTGGGCGACGGCGGCGATGCATCCACAGCCGATCGATCGGCTGATACCGGCGAGGTGAGCAATGACGAGGAAACTGCGAGCACCCCACGATCAGCAGGCAAGGGCGGCGCTGCAGCCGCAGATAAGTCCGGTGCAGCTACGGATAAAGAGTGCACCCCGGGCATGACTCCGCAAATCAAGGACGATACTGTCTCTCCTTCCCAGTGGCGCGATGCTGATGGCGCTACCTTTTATCTCTCCGATAAATCCCGCGTCGATCTGCCCCAAGAGGTAGGCCCAGTGCCAGCTGGTCAGGCGTGGATGATTGGTTCTACCCAAGTCGATGGCGTGCCGTGGCTCGGTGCTAATACCCAAAGTCCGACCATGCGCGAGAATATCCCTGGCGATGTCACCTGGGAGTTAGCAGGCTTCAAGGGCCCTGGCCCGATGATGGTCTACTCCCAAGGCGGATTGGGAAAGATTGTGGGCGATGAGTGGTTCCGAGGCAATGCCGATGCGGCGGAGGGCACCTATTCGATTGCACCCAATACCCACGTGCACCCCAACTGGGTCTTTGGTGCGCAGGGCACCTATGACGTCACCATCCGCCAGGTGGCCAAGACCGGTGAGGGCAAGCAAGTCGCCGGCGAAGCGACACTTCACTTCGTGGTCGGCGGCGACAAGCCGGCGGAAGCCTTTGACAACGGGCACTTCGATCTAGGCGCTGCGGTAAATCCGGAGGGCGGAGACTGCGGAGATGGTGCTGCGGCAGGTGGGGCGTCGGCAAGCGCTGGTGGCTCTTCCACAAGTACCGGAACAAGCACTGGCCAGGCCGCTCAGGCCCCCAGCAAGGGCGGTTCTTTAGCCAATACGGGGACTCCCATTGTTCCCTTTGGCATCGGAGCACTGGGCTTGGGCATGCTTTTCCTCGGCCTGGGCATTGCCCGCCTAGCTGTAGCTAAGGCAGCAGACTAATGGCGCGTGCGCTTTCCCATAGACGCAGGCTTCGGACCATTGGCGCGCTGCTGGGCTCCTGCCTGCTGGCCACTGGTTGTGCCCCCTCGGCCGCGTTGGATGCTGGAGACGGAGAGAAATTCACCGTGGTGGCCACCACCCCGATCCTCGCGGATCTCGCGCGCAATATTGCGGGAGAAGATGCCCGCGTACAAAGCCTTATCCCCAGTGGAAAAGATCCGCATACTTTTGAGCCAACGCTGCGCACGGTACGCGATGTTGCCAATGCCGATTTGGCGCTGAGCAATGGCTACTTGCTGGAGCCGCAGTCTCTCATCGATACACTGCACGAATCCACCGATGCCCCCGTGGTGGAAGTTGCCGATGCTGCCTCCACCCGCGGTGCCACTCTCGTGCCGCTGGTAGAAGATGTCTCGCTCGAGGCAATTTGGCTGGGCTTGCGTATCAGCGGCGCACAGCAGCGCTCTTCTGGAGTGGATTTCCGCATGGTCTCTGCCGACGGACCAGGTAACGTCGCGGCCTATGTGGTCTCTACCTTCGGCACCCCGGAGGTCCTTTTTGACTCGGCCGATGGCATCGATGAAAAAGAAGACTCAGTGACCCTGCCTGCCAACGCCCACACGCACGTCTCTTGGGGGTTTTCCCAGCCAGGGATCTACCACCTCGGGTTCCAAGCAGAGGGCACCGACGTCCAACACCTCACTGTGGCCGTGGGAGTAAACCCTCCTAAAGGCATGCAAGTGATAGATTCCGGGCACCTGGATATTGCAGGTGACCTAGCCAAGCACAGTATTGACTTGCGCGATCAGGACAAGCGTTTCGACCCTGCCACCACCGTGGTGTCCATCCCCTCTTCGGTGTTGCAGCCCATTCCGCCGGATCCGGCCTACCGCTTCCTGGGCCGGCCGGGCGCGGATACCTACCTATTGCCGCAGGCGGTGCTGGGAAAGCACATCCACGGCGAGGTGGACCCGCACCTATGGCACAACGTGGACAACGCCATCTCCTACGTCGATGTCATTGCCGAGGAAATGGCGCAAGCAGATCCTTCGCACGGGGCGTCCTACCGCCAACGGGCGGAGGCCTACACCCAGCGCCTGCGGAATACGGATACCTATGTTGACCGCGCCATTTCTTCTATCCCTAAAGAAAACCGGCACCTCGTGACGACCCACCACGGCTACGCCTATCTGGAGCAAGGATATGACATGTCGGTGGCCGGCTTCGTCACCCCCAATCCGGCCATCGAGCCTTCCCCGCGCGAGGTCATTTCCTTGCGTCGCACGCTGGAGAACCTACATCTGCCAGCTGTGTTTGTAGAACCTGTGCAGCAAGCAAGCGCCGAGACATTGAAGCAGGCTGCCGCGGAGCAAGGCGTGGAGCTGTGCCCCATCTACGGCGACACGTTCGATGACACCGTCAGCTCCTACATCGACCTTATGAAATTTAACGCTGATTCCCTTCAGCGCTGCCTCACCCCCAACCCCACCGATGGAGATAAAAATGCTTAAATTCGCTACTCGTACCGCCACCCGCACCGCCGCCTGCGTCCTTACTGCAGGCCTGGCATTTTCTACCAGTCCTGCTTGGGCGGGCGACCTCGCCCAGGTGGTCGGCGCCGATGAACGCGTTGCCCCACAGGGCGAGGAAAAGGTCATCGATACCGGTCACGTAGACGTTGGTGCCCTGCTTGATGGCACGGATTCTGAGCTTATGGCCCGCGATGATGCCGGCGATAAGCCAGTCTGGCGTCACCTAGATGACCTCGTGTTTTCCGTGGGCGATAAGGCACAGCAAACCCTTCCCGATACAGATGACTTTGGCTTCGTTGGCGCTGAATCCGGCGATAAGGTCTGGGTAGTTCCCCAAACCGAACAAGTCGGTGTTCCCTGGCTGGGGTGGAATACCCAGGCGCCCTCACTTGTCGACGCCGCCGATCGTGGAGTCACCATGGAATTCCTCGGCCATTCCGGGCCAGGCGATTTCTCCCTCTTCCTGCAAAACGGCGGCTTCGAAGCGCCACAGCTCTTGTGGTCCACCGCGCAGAAGAGCGACGAGGACTTCTGGGTAGACCTCAATACCCACACCCACGCCAACTGGACGTTTACGGAGCCTGGCACCCATCAGGTAGGCATCAGGGTAAAGGGCAAGACCAAGGACGGTGCCGATTTCAGCACCGATGGCGTACTCACCTTCGCCGTCGGCGATGATGCCGACGTCCAAGCGGCCCAGGACACCACCTGGAATCCAGACGATGCCCAAACCGCAGGCTCCTCTATTCCCACCTGGGTCTTTGTCCTCGCCGGTGTCGGCGTCGTAGTACTGCTACTGGCCCTGGGACTCGCCCTGCGTTCAGCCAAGCGGGGCGATAGCCGTGGCTAAACCGCTTATTTCCGTTGCTGATCTCAACGTCTCGCTCTCGCACCGCAGCGTTATCACCGATGCCAACCTCACTGTCTGCCCGGGCGAATTCATCGGGCTCCTCGGGCCCAATGGTGCTGGTAAGACCACCCTCATGCGCGCGATTTTAGGGCTTATTCCTTCCTCCGGAACTCGCAGCATCTCCGGCACTGTGGGGTATGTTCCCCAGCGCCACGAGGTGGAATGGGGCTTTCCCATCAATGTCTATCGCACCGTTCTCAGCGGCCGCACTGGCCTTATCGGCTGGCTCAAGCGACCGCGCGCCACGGACCACGCCGCGGCGGCAGAGGCGCTTCGTTTGGTTCACATGGAAGAATTTTCTACCCGCCCCATCGAAGAACTCTCCGGTGGTCAACGCCAGCGGGTGCTCATCGCCCGGGCCCTCGCCACGCAACCACACGTGCTGCTGCTCGATGAGCCTTTTACCGGGCTAGATGCGCCCAATACCGAATCGCTCCTCGAGCTTTTTGAAGAGCTTTCCCACCGCGGCACCTCCATCATTATGTCCACTCATAACCTTTCTGAAGCCGCACATTCCTGCCACCGCCTCATTCTTTTTAACGGCACCGTGGTAGCCGATGATTCCGCTTCGCGCCTTCTTCGCCAGACGGATCCGTGGACGCACACCTTTGGCGTGCGTGCCGGTTCGCCTTTGCTTTCTGCCATTGGAGTCTCCGCATGATAGAAATTTCCTTCCTCGATTTCCTGCGCGACCTGGTCAATCCCCACCTTGACTTCCTCGCCCGCGCGGTAGGCATCTCCTTGCTGGCGGCCATCGTGTGCGGCGTCATCGGCTGCTATGTCGTGCTGCGCGGCATGGCCTTTATTGGCGATGCCGTCTCCCACGCGGTATTTCCTGGCCTAGCCATTGCCTTCGCCCTGCAAGCCTCGGTGCTTGTGGGCGGCGCAGTCGCCGGCGCGGTTGTGGCCTTGCTCATCGCCGCCTTTTCGCAGCGTCGCCACGTACGAGCGGATTCCATCATCGGTATCTTCTTCGCCGCGGCCTTCGCCTTGGGCATGGTGATCATCTCGCGCACCGATGGTTATAGTGCCTCGTTGACAAGCTTCCTCTTCGGCTCACTCACCGGCGTATCCCGCACCGATATCATCATCGCGGCCTGCGTATGTGCCGTGGTTATCGCCATCGTTATAGCCTTTGGCCCCCAACTCAACGCCACATGCTTGGACCGGGAAACTGCCCGCGCAATGGGCTTGCCCGTCTTTGTGCTGGATATCATTTTGTACCTGTGCGTCACGGCCGCAGTGGTCATTTCCGTAAGCACGATCGGCAATATCTTGGTCCTCGCACTGCTTATCACTCCGGCCGCGACGGCACGCCTACTTAGCGCAAACCTCACGACCATGATGTGGCTATCCGCCCTCATTGGCGCGCTATCTAGCTTCCTCGGTATCTACCTAGCATGGGCCATTGATTTACCGGCCGGTGCCACCATCGTGCTCACCCTCACCGTCATTTTCTTGGGCGTTTGGGCTATCCACCCACTGCTCGGCGCCCGCAAGCACGCAGGTGCCTCGCTTTCCGACGCCCCACACCCCACCCCACGAAAGGAATCCGTCTCCTCATGAAACCTGTCTGCCGCACCGCGGTGGCCCTTGGCGCCGCCGGACTTATTAGCCTCGGCGCCCTTCCGGGAGCGGGAGTAGAACCCTTCGAGCCCGCCACCGCATATGCCGAAGAATCCACCGAGGAATGCTCTTCCAGCGACTTCGACCTCATCACCAAGGGCCACCAGGACATGGCGCTCAGCGGCGATTCCGGTGATCTCAGCTTCACGGTGAAAGATGATGACAAGGGCATCAAGCATGACTCTGAGTCCTTTGCCATTGAGGTATCTGATGACCTTAAACAACCGCTATCGGAGCTCGGTGACTCTTCCCTGCCCGATGAAGGTTGGATTCTGCCGCAAACGCAAGACCCCAACGCTCCTTGGCTAGGTTTTAATACCCAAGAGCTGTCTCAGGATCTCCTCGCTGCTGGAGACACCGCTACCTTGAGCATGGCTATCGCACAGGGCCCCGAGGATGGCCGCATCCTGGCCTACCAGGTGAATCTTGGTGACCCCAAGGTGCTTATGGACACTGCCGATGGCTCTGCCTGGGACTACCCCGGCAACTCCCATTCCCACCCAGCCTTTGCCTTTACCGAGCCGGGTACTTACGCGGTGAGTTTTACCTTCGAGCTTCCCGACGGCACCCGACACCACTTGCATGCTGGCTTCCTCGTCGGAGAGCAGGCAGATGCGAAAGATCTATGCGGCGTGGACTATACCGATGCGGACGCTGCTACCGGCAACGGTGGCGACTCAAATAGCCGCCCCAAGCAACTGGAAAAAGACGTCAAAGACGTAGACAAAGCCATCGCCGGGCTAGACAAAGAACTCGACAATACCCTGCAGGAGGGCCAGAAATTCCTAGAAGGTGGCAAGCCACAAGAAGACAAGAAGGGTTCTGACGAGGACAGCGCGGGCAAGCGCAAGCAGCCCTCCCGCACCAAGGAAAAAGACGCTGGGAAGGATGGAGCGCCACATAAGACGCCGTCCACGGCTTCGGCTCACGCCTCTGGTACTACGCGAAAGTCTGGTGCTGGTTCTGGGGCTACGACCCACCATTCGGCTAGCCGTGTCAATGATTCTGCCTCCACTGCGAAATCCGGAAAAAGCGGAGGCGCTGGCACGGGCTCGCACCGTTCTGCTTCCACCAGCGGTTCTTCCCACTCGACGGCCAAAAAGTCCACCGGCTCTCGGGACGCAAAATCCGCAAAGCGTACCAAGGGCAAGGCCGCAGGCACCGCTGGTGCACAGAGAGTGCCGGATGCTGGCGCTGCGGAAGGCAAAGACACTGAAAATGTACTGACTAATGCCGCTGCGTATACCGCCACCCTGGCTAAAAGCAGCTTCTGGGCGGGCCTTTTAGCCGGACTAGGCGCATTCGCTCTGGTGCTCGGAATCGGTCTGTTGGTCTATGTCCAGTTCTTCCGCAAGAAGAAGGCCCCAGCGCAGCAGCCGACCGATGATGCCACGGCCCACTTGCCGCGCGTCGACTAGCGCAGCGCTGATTATCGGCCAACAATAGAACGAGACCCAGAGGATCTCTCCTCTGGGCCTCATCCGTGGCTAAGCGCCGCTGTTTTTATACCCTGGTCTTGGACGAGAGGAAGTCCCAGACCAGCCGTGGAGTATCTGGCTGCCAGAACCAGGTGTGGTCCTGTGGAACCTTGACCAGCTGTACGTCCTTCTGGCAACCATTGAAGTTCAGGCGTTCGGAACCGCCAGCCTCTGGAGTCGCCTGGAAGGTCATGTCGCATCGATTGCGTTTCAGGTAGCCGCCAAGCACGGTGCGCACCGGCAAGTAGCCAGCCTCGTGCCGGTTACCGCCTTCATAGGTCATCATCTTGTCATTGACGCCATGCATGATGAGGGTATTCATCGGCGCATCGGCACAGTTAACCTCCACCGGGTTGTAGAAGGCACCCGAGACCATGGCTACAGCGGCAAAGGTGTCCTGCGCGTGGCAGCCCAGCACTGAGGTAAAGCCGCCACCATTGGACATACCCATGGCATAGACGCGGTTGCGGTCAACGTGGTAGTCCACGTCTACCGAGTCAAGAATGCGTTTGATGAAGCGGATGTCCTCACCATCGTGCGTCTTGGCATAAGGTGCTGCCTCCCAGGCGCGCTCAAACCCCTCCGGGTAGACGATGATTGCCTCATTATTAGCTTCAGTAGTCTGCATACGTGCGTAGCTGGAGTAGTTCTCCGGGGAATCTCCCCATCCACCGAAGCCGAAAAGAACAGGCGCAGCCTTTTCCGGCGAATAGTTATTGGGAATGCGCAATAGATACCTGCGGGTCTTTCCCTCGTGCTCCATAGTGAGCGACTGTATGGAGCCCGGCTTAAATGGCGGGTTGGGGTTGATGCTGGTATCTACCATCGCTGGCCGCGGTGCCGGCTCCGGAAGCGATGATCCCTCAGGAGCAGGTGCCGGGTTGTTTTGGTCAGCACCTTTATCTGCTGGTGCCGGGGTGGATTCTTTCACGCCTTCTGGAACGAGGTGGGATCCATCTGGCTGCGGAATAACCGGCTTCGCGTTTTCGGGTGCCGGGCCCGGTGCCGGTGCTGGTGCCGGTGCTGGCTGTGGTGCGTTTGCTGGGGCCGGCGCAGGTGCAGGTGCAGGCGCTTCTTGCGCGTGGGCAGGAGACACACTCAGCAGCGCCCCGCTAGCCAGCACGCCAACAACGATCAGGTAAAGGGAATAGCGAAGAAACTTAGTAACATTAGCCACAAGGTTAAAATTAACCACATTTTTCACTAGAGACACTGTTTACACGCCCAGTGCACACTCAATTCTGTAAGAAAAGCCCAAGGCATTAAGCTAGATTTTCATGCACGAAGACAGACCAAGCACCGCCCCCGATTTTTTGCTCTCACGAGCAACGGGGTCTGTCCGTACCCAAGGTGCGCGCCACACTTTTAATGACGCCGATGCGGCAATTTCCGCTCTCCGCAGCAAGGATGTAGAGATGGTCGTCGGTGCGATCCCCTTCGATTCGGACACCCCCGCGGCACTAACCGTACCGGAGACCATCATCCGCGAAGAGGGCCCGCTGGAACCGCACGCTTATTATCGCAACCAGAGCTTAAGCTCCCGCGTAGTTGGTGTCGATCCGGAGCCTGAGGAGCACCTTCGCCGCGTGGAGGCAGCCATCGGCACGATTGAAACCTCCAAACTAGAAAAGGTAGTTCTGGCCCGCGCGGTAGACATCGAATTCCCTGAAGCCATCGATCCGCGCCTCGTGGCGGCGCGCCTTATCGATCTCTCCGCCAACCGTGACGGGTTCATTGCTGATCTCTCGCCTGCTGGCAGGCCGGGCGCGATGCTTGTCGGCTCCTCCCCGGAGGTTCTGGTCAAGCGTCAAGGATCGACTGTGTCAGCCTTTCCCTTGGCGGGTTCGTCTCCGCGCCGCGCCTCGGCGGCCGAGGATCACCTCGCAGGACAGGACCTCTTGCATTCTTCCAAGGATCTCCACGAGCACGCTTTTGTGGTCGACCACCTGCGCCGGGCGCTCACCCCATTGTGCGAGCGACTAGATATTCCGGACGTCCCGCAACTGATAAGCACCAATGAAATGTGGCACCTTGGCACGCCGATTTCCGGAACGCTCAAGGATAAAGACTTGACTGCGCTCGAGCTTGCCCTAGCGGTCCATCCCACACCGGCTATCTGTGGCACCCCGGCCGAAGCCGCCCAAGCCCTTATTGAGACTGCGGAGACTGACCGTGGTTTCTATGCCGGCGCGGTCGGCTGGTGCGATAGTTCAGGTGACGGCGAATATATGGTAGCCATTCGCTGCGCAGAGGTTGCCGGCGATGGACTCTCCGCACGCGCCTGGGCTGGTGGAGGCATCGTCGGCGATTCTGATGCTCAAGCGGAGTTGGAAGAAACCACCGCTAAGCTGCGCACCATTTTGA
Organism: Corynebacterium sp. LaCa117; assembly: GCF_046717765.1. Lineage (NCBI taxonomy): Bacteria > Bacillati > Actinomycetota > Actinomycetes > Mycobacteriales > Corynebacteriaceae > Corynebacterium > Corynebacterium sp. LaCa117. The sequence continues at coordinate 1,547,325 of NZ_CP177102.1, forward strand.
AGGCGCTAAGCCTCTAGCCCACGCGCTTGGCGACGAGCACGACGTCGGTGCGGTGGTGCGCACCTGCGCCTTCAGCCAGGTGGCGCTCCCGGCGGGCTAGGGTGACAGTTTCCAATTCGCGCAGGTTGTGCGCCAACCATTCCGGCATCGCCAGTTCTGTGGACTCCGTATCGTGGTGAACAAAAAGTAGTGTTCCCCCTGGAGCTACCAAGTGCTCAAGCTTTTCGACCTCTTCCGGCGTTGCACGTACCCCACCGTAATGAACGCTGACCAAGTCAAAGGGCTCATGGCTAAAGCCACTAAACGTAGCAACCTGTGCGGCAACGCCGAGGGCGCGAGTGCGGGCTACGGCCGTCGGGGCGAAGTCAATGCCCAACACATCCCAGCCGTGGTTTTTAAGCCAGAGCGCGTCCGCGTCTTCTCCGCAGCCAATGTCCAGGGCAGAGCCAGGCGCAAGCTCCGCAGCATAATCGACAAGGGTGGCGTTCGGTTTTCCTGACCATACGCGATCAGTGCTGCGGTACCGCTCCTCCATTTCCGCGGGAGTGGGAACGTAGGGGCGATGCTCGCTCTGGTGGGAGTTATGCACGGTCGATGGAATTGCGTAGAGTTCCCAGACCTGGGATCTCGATTTCGATGGTATCCCCCGGCACCATCGGAGCGGTGCCGGCCGGTGATCCAGTAGTAATGACATCGCCGGGAAGCAAGGTATAGGCGGCGGAAATCTCTTCTAAGATGCCGCCCATCTTCACAATCATCTGGTCCGTATTGGAATCCTGCTTTTGCTCACGAGAGCCCTCGTGTGTCAGGTAGGCATTAATCTTCTGGTCATCCAGATTCAAGCTGTCCAGATCCGTCTCAATCCATGGGCCGAGCGGGCAGAAAGTGTCGATCCCCTTGGCACGAGCCCATTGTCCGTCCTTGAACTGCAGGTCACGGGAGGAAACATCATTGCAAATGGTGTAGCCCAGCACGTGGTCTTGCCAGTTCTCGGCCTTGATATTCTTCGACGGTTTGGAAATGACCACGGCAAGCTCGCCCTCAAACTCTACATTGGTGGCATAGTCTGGGATCTTGATCGCGGCATCCGGGCCGATGACCGCAGTGGACGGCTTGATAAAGATAGTGGGCGGCAGGCTATCGGCAGACTTTTTGAAAACCTCGGCCACGTGATCCGCATAGTTGCGGCCGAGCGCTACCACCTTGGTAGGCAGGGTCGGTGCCAAGAGGCGAACCTCGTTAAGCTTCCACTCGCGTCCGGTTGGCTCCGGCGGCGTGAAAGGCGTGCCAGCAATTTCTTTTGCTACTAACTCTTGCATCGGGGCGTCTTTCGGCCCATCGATAATGGCGAAACAGATTCCTTCTGGGTGTGCAATTCGTCCTAAACGCATAGCGGTAATCCTACTCAATCGCTCCCTTTACATGTGTGCAAAGGTTACGGTGTTAATTAGTTAATTTGAGTAAATTGCGGTGTTCTTTCAAACGCCATTGCAAGCCCCTGGAAGAGGGGATGAAAGCAACCGTTCGGATCCGGGGGCGTCGGCAAGCGCATCGTGCAGGGCAGGTTTGTTCCTATGTAGCTAGGGCGCGCGAAATTCGGTCGCCGACGTCAGTGGTCCTCACCGGCCCATCGCCGCGTTGGGCAGCGTCTTGCGCTACCGCATCCTCTATCCTTTGCGCATTGGCTTCATCGCCTACGTGTCGAAGGAGCATGGCCGCCGACAAAATAGCGGCCGTCGGATCCGCAATCCCCTTCCCAGCGATATCCGGCGCAGAACCATGGACCGGCTCGAACATCGAGGGATTCGCTCCTGAAGCATCAATATTTCCGGAGGCAGCAAGGCCAATGCCACCCACTACGGCACCGGCAAGATCGGTGAGGATATCTCCAAAAAGGTTATCGGTAACAATTACGTCATATCGTGCTGGATCCGTAACCATATAAATGGTCGCAGCATCGATATGTTGGTAGTCCACCTGAACCTCTGGAAACTCAGCGGCGACGTCATCGACAGTACGCTGCCACAGCCCACCAGCATTGACCAATACATTGGTTTTGTGCACCAAGGTCAGGTGCTTGCGGCGCTGCTCAGCCCGCACAAAGGCATCGCGCACTACGCGCTCCACACCGAAACGGGTGTTTTGCGATACCTCGCTGGCCACCTCATGCTCAGTGCCCTCGCGCAAGGTACCACCGTTTCCGCAGTACAGCCCCTCGGTGCCCTCGCGCACCACCACAAAATCAATGTCTCCAGGATCGGCCAACGGCGAAGATGCAGTGGGATAAAGCTTGGAAGGACGGAGGTTGACGTAGTGATCCAGCGCAAATCGCATCTTGAGCAACAGCCCTCGCTCCAATACGCCCGGGGGCACTTCACCTGGGGCACCAATTGCCCCTAACAAGATCGCATCATGTTCGCGCAGGCTAGCTAAATCCACATCCGTGAGAAGCTCCCCGTTGCGCAGGTAGCGCCGGGCACCTAGGTCATACTCGGTGGTGTCAATATCGGAGCGAACGGCATGCAGCACCTTGAGAGCCTCAGCCGTTACCTCGGGCCCAATACCATCCCCACCAATTACCGCAAGTTTCATTATATAGGATTCCCTTCTCATAGAGTGGATTTAACCAACTCTATCAAAAAGGACCCGCGCAGCGCAGGAAGTTACCTGACACTGCGCGGGATATGCTCCACGGATTCTGCACCAGCAGCTTTATGCGTCCATATCTAACTGTTCGCACTCTGCACCCAATGCCCCATTAATCTCAGCAATGACCGACTCAGGCACCTCGGTATCCACGCGCAAAATAAGGACAGCGTCAGACTCTTGCTTAGCGTGAGTAAGCGCCGCCGCCACGATATTAATTCCAGCAGCACCTAGCTTGGTGCCCACCGTTCCCAACGCGCCCGGAGCATCCGCATAACGGAAGAAGAGATTGCGGCCAGTAGCGCGCATATCGACACCACGGCCGTTGATGCGGATAAACTTTTCGGTTCCATCGATGCCGATAAGCGCACCGGTCAGCGAGGAAGTTTCTCCATCAGCACCGATAACTTTCACCTGCAAGGAGGAGCGGTGCCCCTTGGATTCCGCGTTGGTAGATACCTCCACCTCTACCCCACGGCTCTGCGCAATCTGCATAGCATTGACAAATGTCACCGGTTCCGAAGTCACGCCGCCAAACAGACCCCGAACAGCAGAAAGACCTAAAACTTCTACATCCTCGGTAGACAGCTCACCGCAAGCTTCTACTTCAACGGCAACGGGTGCCTGCCCCAGCAGACGTCCAGCCGTAAGTCCTAGCTTGCGTGCGAGATCCAGCCAGCCAGCAACTTCTTCTCCTACAGCACCACCGGAGACGTTTACCGCATCTGGGACAAACTCACCGGCGAGAGCTTTGAGCACCGAAGCCGCCACATCGGTTCCTGCTCGGTCCTGGGCCTCTACAGTGGAAGCCCCCAAGTGCGGAGAAACGGTGACCTGCGGCAGCTTAAAGAGCGGAGAATCAGTACATGGTTCCGTAGCGTAGACATCGAAACCCGCGCCCCGGTGATGGCCCTGTTCGATAGACTCAGCCAAGGCCCCCTCATCCACCAAACCGCCGCGAGCCGCGTTAATGAGAATCTGCCCCTTCTTCGCCTTAGCCAAAAGCTCCTTATCAAACATTCCGGCAGTCTCTGGGGTCTTTGGTAGATGAATGGTCACAAAATCAGAACGAGACATCAGCTCTTCCAATTCGACCAATTCCACGCCCAGTGCCGCCGCACGAGCCGGGTTGGCATAGGGGTCGTGGGCAATGATGGTCGTTTCAAAAGACTTCAGACGCTGTGCGAAGAGCTGACCAATGTGTCCAAAACCAACAATACCGATGGTCTTTCCATATACCTCCACGCCCTTGAAAGAAGAACGCTTCCATTCCCCCTCGCGCAGCGACTGGTCGGCTGCTGGTACCTGGCGCGCCGTCGCCAAGAGCAATGCAATGGCCTGTTCGCACGCCGAGTGAATATTAGACGTAGGTGCATTTACCACCATGACACCCTTGTCCGTTGCCGCCGGAATATCAACGTTATCTAGGCCTACTCCTGCACGGCCCACAATTTTTAGCTTTAGAGCTGCTTCTAAAACCTCTGCATCAACAGTAGTTGCAGAACGCACCAGCAAAGCCTCTGCATCCGGAACTGCGGCGAGCAACTCCGCACGGTTTGGACCGTCCACCCAACGAACCTCAACTGAATCCCCCAAGGCCGCAACAGTGGATTGAGCTAATTTATCGGCAATAAGGACTACCGGCTTCGACATATCTTCCTTCGCTTAAGTGTGATGCGGTGCACGCGGAATTTCCGCGTGTCAAGGAAGTGTAGTTCAGGAAGGAGTGCCCTGCTTGATTTTTGCCTTAAATTCTTTCACTCGACCGAATTCCGGACCAAGGGCTACCAAGGCACCGTCTTCAAGGCCAGCAACAGCGGCCATGCTGTGCTTATCCTTCAAAGGATCAGCAGTTGGCACCACCAACACCTTGCCGCCATAGGCTGCCGCCGTGATGACGTTCGCGATAGGACTGTCTTTCGTCGCGATGATATTCGGCGCCATCTGGGCATCTCTGCGGGACTGTGCTGGGACAGGTTTTTTCTTTTTCCCATCAGCCTCAGGCTCGCCTTCATACGGCACCCATGCGGGGCGCAGCTCCACTTGGGGAGTCTTGTCCAATCGCGCAATATCTTTGACCATTTGCTCAGGGGAAGCTACCACCTTGGAGCCGTATTGGAATGCCGTAAACTCTCCCAGCGCTTTGTGCGTACCTGGATCCTTAATCACCTCGAAGTCCCCAGATGTTTGTGTCCACGGCACATCGCCGACAATCACCAAGCGTCGTACTCCCAGGTCCGTGAGTAGCTTATGGATTTCCAAACGCCTAGCGTCGTCATACTGCACCGCAGGCAAATGCTGGTTTACCGCCAACGTTGCTGCGCGCAGAATTGATTTATCATCTGCGGTAAAGAGGACGAGCGAATCGGAATCTTCAAAAAATAGGCGGCTAGCCTCGATGCCTATGGGGTCATTGACGATGACAAACCTGCCGTCAAATTTCGGGTCAATCAGCCGGTTTTGGTTCTCCGCTTTGGCCTTGTTGAGGTCAATTTCAGACTCATCCAAATCAGACAATCCCCGCCTGACCAGTTTGGTTTCAGTAACTGGTGTGCCACAGGCAGCTAATGCGAGCGATGCGACAAGCACTGTGGCAGTCAGGCGCACAGAATTAGCGATCAAAAGCTTGCGGGCCTTCCTCTCCACCAAACAGGTTTGCTTCATCCACATCACGGATGACAGGTTTACCTAAAGCATATTCCACGATGTCAAGGAACCGTTGACGACGGTCTGCTAGGAATTCTCGCGGCTGTGACGCCCGCAGATAATCCAAATTCATATCGTGGGACGCTAGTACCTCATCAAATTGCCTGTCTTCCATGATGGACTTGGACTGAACGCGCGGCAGGTAGCGGTCGGGAGCGAAGCCATCGAGTACTACCTCAGTTCGCTTGCCCATTGGGGTGTAGTTCATTACGGACTCCGCCAAAACGGGGTCCACTCCGTGGCGCTTGCACCAATTCAGCGGGAACACCGGGAAAAAGCCCGGCTTAAGCTCTTCAAATGTGCGCCTATTAAACGCCTTTCCTGTGCGCCAATCCTTTGCGCCGCGCGCCATGAGGAGGGCATAGAGACCATGCCATACACCGTCCTTATCATCTACAGAGAGCAAACGGGATTCCCGGAAGGTGGCATCGGTGACAGTCTTCGGGGCCTCATCCGTTGCGCCCGCTACCCACTCGGTGACCTCATCCACGTCGCGAGCGGCGCGCAGCTGCACTGCAGACGAGCCATAAAGCTCGCCGAAGACGCCGCACCAGAACCATTGGTTCATGCGGTCCCACGATTGCTGGGTAGACAGCGCTCCCCCGCGTTTAGCCAGGCGGGCAATGATGACGGCTAGAGGAACAATCTGTTCATTAAACGGAACCTGATCCGTATTAAGGATGCATCGTTCCGCCAAAAACTCAGATACCTCACGGAAAGTAATGCGTAAATCATTGGCCGCCGCCTTATACTCCGTTAGAGACAGCTTTAAGATGTCCTCGCGCTGCCCACCAGCACGGCCCTTTTCTCCGGAGACTAAAAGCGATACTGCAGAAAGAAATTCTGTGCGCCCAATTCCGTCCAAAGCTGGGGACTTACGCAGATCCTTTTCCACTTCTTGCCAATCAGTGGCCAGGTGGAACGTGGGATCCTCGGAAGCAAATACTGCGGTGAGTAGATCGAATACGTCCATTTGCAGGCCTGCCGAATTTGCCTGCGAGAAAATCGACCCGATGCCGGCTCGCTCTGTTTCTCGGGAAAGCCGAATCATCGGCAGGTCATAGCCGGACAATGGTCTAACGATGCGGTTATTAAATGCTGCTAGCTCCGCGCTGTATTCCTGCTTGGTCGCTGCAAGCTCAAAGAGCATGCCAACGCCATCTTCACTCAATAGTGAAGCAACGGGAATGCACATATTCTCTAGGGCGTCTTCCCGCGAAAGAATGTCCCCCTCAATCGTCGGTGCAAAGTGCGATCGAATTTTTCCTTTGTGATCGACTGCAAAGATGGCGTCATCCGGCATAATCTCGCCCCGCACGGCAGCTCGAATATCAATGAAGAAACGGCGATGAATTTTCTTCTTACGGAAGTCAGTTGTGTCTACAAAGCCCTCGCCGTTGAAGCAGTGATACAGCGTGGTCAAACGCTGCTGTCCGTCCAAAAGGAGCAAGCCGGGGTCGACGCCGGTATCCGGCGCGCCGGCGAGGGCGCGGGGGCGAAAGCGCATCTTTTCGTTTCGAGTATCAAGTGCCATAAGCGCCCCGATGGGATAGCCGCGCAGCACAGAAACAATGAGTGAACGGATGCGATCTTCGTCCCAGGCGTAGCTGCGTTGGAAATCAGGTAGCTGGATGTCCCCGCGATTAATCCGTGCAAAAAGGTCTTTGAGATCATAACTTGGCGTCGTAAAGCCCATGCCCGACATCCTACCCCCAAGGATTAATTCTTTCCTGCCGATAATTCAGAAAAACCCACGGTGAACACCCCTAATTCACCGTGGGTTTGGCGCTATTCGCGCGGCCTTATGTGCTAGGCCGTAGCATCCAGTGGGTTCTTGACCCAGCTCATCAAATCGCGCAGCTTAGCGCCGGTCTTTTCAATCTCGTGCTGTGCAAATTCCTCGCGCAGGTCCTCCAATTCCTTGTTGCCGCCCTCAATATTGGCCAGAAGGCGCTTGGTGAAGGTGCCATCCTGAATATCAGACAAGATGTCTTTCATGCGCTGCTTGGTATCGGCATTGATAACGCGGGGACCGGAAATGTAGCCGCCAAACTCTGCGGTATCAGATACCGAGTAGTTCATATTGGCGACCCCGCCTTCAAACATCAGGTCCACAATCAGCTTCATCTCGTGCAGAACCTCAAAGTAGGCCATTTCTGGCTCGTATCCAGCCTCAGTCAGAACTTCAAAGCCGGTACGAATCAGGTATTCCACACCGCCGCACAAGACGGCCTGCTCACCGAAGAGGTCCGTAACCGTCTCTGCTTCGAAGGTAGTTGGGATAACGCCGGCACGCGCACCACCGATGGCTGCGGCATAGGACAAGGTCAGATCGTGGCCTTCACCTTTAGGATCCTGCTCAGTAGCGATGAGGCACGGAACTCCCTTGCCATCTACAAACTGTCGGCGAACCAAGTGACCAGGTCCCTTAGGAGCAACCATTCCGACGGTGACATTGGCCTGCGGCTCAATCAGCTTGAAGTGAATATTCAAACCGTGGCCAAACAGCAGTGCATTGCCATCTTCTAAGTTAGGGGCGATTTCCTCTTCAAAAATCTGCTTCTGAGAAGTATCTGGCGCCAGCAGCATAATGACGTCTGCCCACTTAGCAGCCTCTGCCACGGTCTTAACCTCAAAGCCTGCTTCCTCAGCCTTGTCCGCCGACCTGGAACCCTCGCGCAGGCCGATAACAACCTCAACGCCGGAGTCACGCAGGTTTTGCGAGTGTGCATGACCTTGGGAACCGTAGCCGATGACGGCTACCTTGCGGTTTTGAATGATGGACAGATCCGCATCATCGTCATAAAAGGTCTCAATTGCCATGTCCTAATCCTCAATTCTGTAGTGATTGAAAGTTCAATGAATCAACGTCCCACCCACTATTGTATCAGTATGTGGGATTTAATGCCCACCTAGTGATACATTAATTTCGGGGTGGAGCCAATGCTTTGGGCCCACGCCCTAAGGCCACGTCACCCGACTGCACCAGCTCGAGTACACCAAAAGGTTCTAATACATCCAGTAGCGCCGCCAGCTTTCCCGGGGTACCAGTCGCTTCTACTACCACGGATTCTTGCGCCACATCTACCACGCGAGCGCGGAAAATATTGACGGCATCGACAACCTGGGGCCGGTTGGTATTATTTGCAGCCACCTTGACCATCATCAGAGCTCGCGCCACGGTTGCGTCAGCCTCAAGCTCAACTATCTTGATGACCGGAACAATTTTATTGAGCTGCTTAGTTACCTGCTCCATAATTGTCTCGGATGCATCAACCACGATAGTCAGCCGGTTGATACCCGGATTTTCCGTTTGGGCGGAAACCAGGGAAATGATGCTATAACCGCGCCGCGAAAACATTCCGGTCACCCGCGACAGGATTCCCTCTACGTCTTCCACCAGGACAGACAAGGTATGCCGGGAAACGTCAGTGGGTGCCATGCCTATACCTCCTGGATGGTCTCGTCGATATCGGCAGGACTTTCTGCTGCCGATTCAGTTTCATCGAATAGCGGGCGCAAACCGCGGGCGTATTGAATCTCTTCGTTGGACGCCCCACCGCCAATCATCGGCCACACCTGGGCATCTTCTCCAACGATGAAGTCAATAACCACGGGGCGGTCGTTGATTGCGCGGGCTCGTTCAATCGCTGGCACCACTTCTTCCTCGCAGGTGACCCGGATGGCTTCACACCCCAGTGCTTCTGCCAAGCGGACAAAGTCCGGGGTATAGACATCGCGCTCTCGCAGCTTGGTATGGGAGTAGTTCTCATTAAAGAACAAGTTTTGCCACTGGCGGACCATGCCTAGGTTGCCGTTATTAATAACGGCAACCTTGAATGGAAAGCCCTCCAAAGCTGCGGTGGTTAGCTCCTGGTTGGTCATCTGGAAGCAGCCATCACCGTCAATCGCCCATACCTCTTTATCTGGGCATGCTGCTTTGGCGCCAAGGGCTGCTGGTACCGCGTAGCCCATGGTTCCAGCTCCGCCGGAGTTAATCCAGGAACGCGGCTGTTCAAAGTCAATAAACTGTGCCGACCACATCTGGTGCTGCCCCACTCCGGCGCAATAAATTGCCTCGGGGCCTACGGTTTCGCTGAGCTTTTCCAAGACAAATTGAGGATTTAGCTGCCCATCCGGGGTGGGATCATAACCACGGGGAAACCGCTCTTTGAGTCCGTCAAGGTAGTCCCGCCATGGACCTGTCTGCGGCAGATCCAGAGAGGAGTTTTTACGGTATTCCTTTAAAAGTCCCGCTAGTACTTTTTGCGCATCACCCACGATAGGCACGTCCACCTCGCGGATTTTGCCGATTTCAGCAGGATCGATATCCGCATGAATCACCTGGGCCTCAGGGGCAAAGGTTGAGGTATCCCCAGTTACTCGATCATCGAAGCGTGTGCCAATGGCAATGAGCAGATCCGCACGTTGCATCGCCGCGACCGCCGGAACGGTGCCATGCATGCCCGGCATGCCCATATGCAGCGAATGAGACTCCGGAAAGGACCCCAAGGCCGTAAGTGTGGTCACGACTGGAATTCCAGTAAATTCCGCAAACGCACGCAGCTCCCGTGCCGCCTCCGCCTTGATGACACCGCCTCCGGCATAAATAACCGGCTTTTCTGCTTGCGCGATGAGTTCAACCGCTTGCGCGATTTGACGGTGGTGTGGCTTGGTCGTTGGCTTATATCCGGGCAAATCGAATTCGGTTGGGAAAGAGTAGTCCAAGTGGCCATTTTGAACGTCTTTCGGAATATCCACTAGGACCGGTCCTGGGCGCCCTGTAGAAGCCAAATGGAATGCTGCAGCAATAGCAGCGGGAATCTGGCTAGGCTCCGTCACGATGTAGTTATGCTTGGTAATCGGCATTGTCACACCACGGATATCGGCCTCCTGGAAGGCATCGGTTCCCAAAAGATTGCTTCCCACTTGGCCAGTGATAGCGACGATGGGGACGGAGTCTAGGTTGGCGTCGGCAAGCGCTGTCACCAAGTTAGTCGCACCCGGCCCCGAGGTGGCAATGCACACCCCGACCTTGCCAGAAGCCTGCGCATAGCCTTCCGCAGCGTGTCCGGCTCCCTGTTCATGACGGGTGAGCACATGCCGCAGCTTGGTCGAGGTATGCAAAGCATCGTAGAGCGGAAGCACGGCACCGCCGGGAATGCCGAAGACAAGATCGGTTCCCAAATCTTCAAGAGTGCGGACAATGGCGTGGGCACCACTCATCCGCTCCGGAGCGTGGGCGCGTGAGGCTGCAGCCACCGAAGCGGGCGTGGGCGAAGTTGTCGTAACCACGGTTAATGTGCTCCTTGGATTGCTCTAATACTGGTCGTGATCATCGTTAACGCCTTTAGATATGAACAAAGCCCCCGCGGGCTGGTGTGTCTGCGGGGGCGAAAAGCGTCGACGTCATGAGCGCCGCGGTCACCGCCGCATTGGTACTACCTGAAGTCGAATAATGATCATGGACATGACTATACACCGATAGGTATTGCACTTAAGGCTATTACCCCCATTTGGGATCGGTTTCTCATATAGTGAGACATGTCTGAAAATTGGCTAGCCCTTGCCCGCCTCTGTGAATTAGGCTTGCACACTATGACTCCACCACATAAGGACAACAAACCTCATCAGTCCACCACCCAGGCAGAGGTTTTCAAGCCATCCCGCGACCACATCTTAGGCATCCTCATCCTGTCCACCATTGCACTGTTAAGCATTGGGTGGGCCCCCAAATACCTCGCATGGCTGTTTATCATCCCCGTCCTTGGGCTGTGGTGGGTCATAAAATCCCGCACCAAGGTCTCCGAATCCGGGATCGACATTTCCTATGCCTTCCGGAAAAAGGTCCAGATCCCTTGGGACGATTTTGCCGGTATCGGGTTCCAACGCTCCCGCGCCTTTGCTCGTACGAGAAGCGGCGCGGAGCACAACCTGCCCGGTATCACCTTTAACTCGCTCCCACGCCTTTCGGAGGCCTCCCGCGGCCGCATCCCGGACGCCCTTACCCAGGGCCGTGAAGCGGCAGATGAAAAGGTGGTTATCGTCCACCGCGACGGCCAGCAAGTCCTGCTCAGCAAAGAAGAGTATGCGGACTACCTTGAGCGCCACCCCGAGCTCAAGCCCTCGGCCGAAAACTAAATACGCCACCGACGCTCTCCCCCACATCCCTTGAAGGAATGGTGACTTTAAACCATGTTCCCGCTGCGCTCAAAAGTAACTACCGTCGGCCGCCAGGCCTCTGGCGCCCGGGCCCTGTGGCGCGCAACCGGCACCAAGGAAAATGACTTTGGTAAACCGATCGTGGCCATCGCCAACTCCTATACCCAATTCGTCCCCGGCCACGTGCACCTCAAAAACGTCGGCGATATTGTCGCCGATGCCGTACGTGAGGCCGGCGGAGTGCCCAAGGAATTCAACACCATCGCAATCGATGATGGCATTGCCATGGGCCATAGCGGCATGCTGTACTCGCTTCCCTCCCGCGAAATCATCTCCGATTCCATCGAGTACATGGCCAATGCCCACACTGCCGACGCCCTGGTATGCATCTCCAACTGCGATAAAATCACCCCCGGCATGCTCAATGCTGCCCTGCGCTTGAATATCCCCACCATCTTTGTCTCCGGTGGGCCAATGGAGGCAGGAAAGGCGGTCGTTGTAGACGGCGTAGCCCACGCCCCAACCGACCTCATTACGGCCATTACGGCCTCCGCCAATGATGAGGTCTCGGATGAAGGACTGACCCAGGTCGAAGCATCTGCCTGCCCCACCTGTGGTTCCTGCTCCGGCATGTTTACCGCCAATTCCATGAACTGCCTGACCGAGGCGCTCGGCCTAGCGCTGCCCGGCAACGGTACCACCTTGGCCACCCACACGGCCCGCCGCGGCCTATTCGAAAAGGCCGGCACCACCATCGTCGACATGTGCCGTCGCTATTACGGCGAAGAAGACGAATCGGTCCTTCCGCGCGACATCGCTACCAAGGAAGCTTTCACTAACGCCATGGCCCTAGACATGGCCATGGGCGGCTCCACCAATACCATCCTGCACACCTTGGCGGCCGCGCAGGAAGGCGACGTGGACTTCACCCTGGATGACATCAACGACATCTCCTACCGCGTGCCCTGCCTGTCCAAGGTAGCGCCCAACGGGACCTACCACATTGAAGATGTTCACCGCGCCGGCGGCATTCCCGCAATCTTGGGCGAGCTTCGCCGCGCCGGGCACCTCAATCTCAAGGTACATACAGCGCTATATGACAACGCCGAACAGTGGCTCGATGACTGGGATATCCGCAACCCTCACGCCACCGATGAGGCCCGCGAACTCTACTACGCCGCCCCCGGCGGCGTGCGCACCACGGAGCCCTTCTCCCAATCCAACCGCTGGGACGAGCTCGATACCGACGCCGCCAATGGCTGCATCCACGACGCCGAGCATGCCTTTTCTTCCGACGGTGGCCTCGTTGTCCTGCGCGGCAACCTCGCTCCCGACGGGGCCATCGTCAAGGCAGCGGGCGTCGAAGAAGAGCTGTGGACCTTCTCCGGCCCTGCACGGGTCGTGGAATCCCAGGAAGAAGCGGTATCTATCATCCTCAATAAGGAGGTTCAGCCGGGCGATGTCGTGGTCATCCGCTATGAAGGCCCGGCCGGTGGGCCTGGCATGCAAGAGATGCTCCACCCGACTTCCTTCCTCAAGGGCGCCGGATTGGGCAAGGCATGTGCCTTGATTACCGACGGCCGCTTCTCCGGCGGTACTTCCGGCCTATCTATCGGACACATCTCCCCCGAGGCTGCTCACCAAGGACTTATCGGGCTCATCGAAAACGGCGACACCATCTCCATTAATATCCACGAGCGCGAGCTCACCCTAGACGTGGATGAGGAAGTACTGGAGCGCCGCCGCGCCGCCCAAGAACAGCGCGAATCCCCTTGGACCCCAGTAAGCCGAAACCGCCCGATCACTAAGGCACTGCGTGCATATGCGGCAATGGCAACCTCAGCTGACCGCGGCGCGGTTCGCGTGGTTGACGGTTATGTGAATTAGCAGGAGATAGCTGCTAAATTGCTGTGCTTCGGTGGGGTGCGCGCCTTTTGCCTGCAAATCGCATAAGATATCCTGCGATGAAATTCGCGCGTACCCCGTTATTCCGCTATGCCCTGGCCTTACTGGGGCTCATTTTTGGCGCTCGGAAGATCGTCCAAGATATCCACATTACGGACTTCCCCATCGATATGGTGGTCTACCGCGAAGGCGTCAAGGCCTTCCTTGAATACCGCTCTGTCTACAGCGAACCCATGCTGGCTGGCGATATTCAATTGCCCTTTATTTATCCACCCTTTGGCGCGCTGGTCATGGTCCCACTGACGGCCTTCGATGGCATTGACCACGACATGGCAGGCGACATCGTGGTCGTCCTCTCGGATCTTCTCGTGCTCCTCTGCCTCTACTTTGTATTCAAGGCAGTGCTGAAAAAGCCAGAGTTCCTCCTGCCCGTCACCGCCATTACTTGGGCAATTGTATTGCGCTTTGAGCCGGTTGACCTCAATAACGGCTTTGCCCAAATCAATATCGTGGTCATGACGCTCGTTGTCCTCGACCTCGTTCCGCGCCGGCGCTTCCTACCGCAAGGAATCCTGATCGGTCTGGCGGCCGCCATCAAGATAACCCCTCTGGCCATGCTGCTTTACTTCCTCATGCGCAAGGAGTGGAAGCAGATTGCCACAGCGCTCCTTTCCGCTGTCGCGGCCACACTTCTTGCCGCGGCCTTCCGCTGGGACGCGTTCGTGGAGTTCTTCAGTTCCAAATTGCTCGATATGGGCTCTGGCGGCGACTTCGGCGTGGGGACTGATTACCAGTCCAATAGTTCTATCAAGGGCGCCATTCAGCGCATGTATTCTTCTTCGGAGGCCATGGATGCCAATGGTCTGGCTATCAACATTGCTTGGATCACCGCCTCCCTCGTGGTCATTGCATTCGCGGCGTGGCTTATTAAGCGCCTGTGCGAAGAGCATTTGCTTGTCGACGCCCAGTTGGTCACCGCCCTCACCCTCCTGCTCATCTCCCCCGTTTCCTGGTCACACCACTGGGTCTGGCTCACGCTCATCATCCCAGTCTTCCTTTACCGCGCTTGGAGTTGGCTTTCTACGGGATGGGCCGCGGGCAGCCTGCTTACCGTCCTCGTCGCCTGGTCAGCCATGCTGCTGACCGTCCCGCCCAAGTGGTGGTGGGGCGATCAAGTCGATGTCCACGCCATGGAGCGCTACCAGAAGTTCTGGGTGGATGACTTCGTGTGGCTAACCATACTGACCGTCGCACTTTTCGCAGCCGCTTTCTATGCCTCCCAGCGCAATAACCGGAACGCAAATACCGCTACTCCTGCCCCGCTAGCGTCTTAAGCGCTGCAAGGTGCGAATCGAATGCCGTCTTACCTTTGGCCGTGAGCATTACCCATACCGTGTCCTTGCCACGCGAGGATCCATACTCACGAAAGCGACTGACATACCCCTCTTTTTCCAGTGCGCTTAGCTGCTTAGACAGCGTGGCATCGGATTGATTCACCTTGTCTCGAATCGCGGCAAAGCGCATCTCTTTGTTGATGGCGCCTTCCACTGCCCCGGCAGCATTAAGTACCGCACAAATCTTAAACCGGTTAAGCGGGTGGATTACTGGATCAAGCTCACTCATCACCGCTCGCCTGCTTGTCGTCTCTATGGCCACGCGTGGACATATCCATTGCTCCCGAATTGAGAGCCCAAAACACACCCAAGCCCCACAGCGTGAATACGATGGCCGCAATCACCATGTGCCCTTCGAGAAAGGTCTGGAAAAACGTAGGGGCAAACATTAGAAAAAATCCGAGATAGTATTTCCAGTCCGGCTGCGGCTGGTCAAAAGGATTTTGTCTATAGCCTGCACGTACGTCACGCTTTTTAGCGCCTACCCAAAGGCCTACACCCACGCAGGCAAGTATGACTCCGAGAGATAACCATAGCGGCATACCTTCCCCAAATTGGCTCAGGCCAAACCACAGTCCTGCTAACGCCGCAGCAAACAATGCATTAAGCGCGGTCTTCCGCCCTGCGCTCTGGTCTTGCTCCATTTCTTCATTAAATGCCAGTGCCTCGTGCACGCTGTCTTCCATCGTCTCTATCCCTTTCACCCTCAAATTTCGTTGTTTTCCACTTTAGAAAGTATCATACTTTCCACTCGAGAAAGCAAGGGGTAAAAGAAAATCCGCCGCGCGTGCGACGGATAACCTTTTGGCGATTAGTTCAGCGGATTAACTCCCGCACCGAAGAACCACAGTGCTACGAGAATCGCTACGCCGATAAGCACAAAGACCCACGAAGTACCCAGTGGGCGGCGTGCCCACGAGCGTTTGAAGTCCAGGGAGATAAAGCCCGGGCCAGTGAACTGCAGGCCCACGGCGATAACGAAGAGGACTAGGGAAAGCCATACGGAATCTGGCCAGCTAAAGACGTCCAAGCCGGCACCAGTCTGCGCTATTTCATGCACGGCAGTAAAGCCGGTCACTACCAAGCCCAGCATGGCAGCCAGAGGCGTAATGAGTCCCAGCAACAGGAATACACCAGCGATAAGCTGCATGGTTGGAACCGCAATTGACAGTGCGGTATCCCAGGCATAGTTAGCAAAGTCGCCCTCTAGACCGGACAAGCCCTGACTATCACCGAGCTCGAAGAAGGTTTTTGCACCGGCAATGATTAGGTAGGCGCTCAGTGCGATGCGAATGAATAGCAGACCAAAGTCGATAGTGCCGCGGCGCCCATAGCGGTGGTAGCCTTCTTTTTCTTCCTGTTCCGCCTGCAAGCGGGCCTCGCGCTCCTCTACGGTTTCTGCGCTGGCGGCACCTTCTTCAGAGGCGTCGGCAGTAGCAAGTGCCGATTCCTCCTCGGCACTGACCGGCGTGGCCGACTCCGATTGCGCAAACGCTACGGTTTCCTCGCTGGCGCCGCTTTGCTGGCGCGCGGCTTCATTCGCGCTGGAGTAGGACATTACCTCAGTTTCAGGGTGGTCTTGCCGTGCCTGGGAAGGCTTGATCTCCTGCGGCTCAGCGCGGCCGGCGCGCTCGAAGAGGCCAGGTTTCGACTTCCCCTGGCCGGAGACAGAATCCTTACTAGCGGGCTTCGCGTTGTAGGTAGGCACGTCCATATCCTCATCAAACGGGGTGGCTTTATCCGGTTGCTGCTTATCGCTCATAGCTCCAACTTAGGGCACGTGCCTGCACTTTTGTGGTACCCACCACGGCGCGCCGCGCGAGCACGCGTGCTACGTCGCCACTAGATCGGCCGCAGCCTCGATTACCGAACGCGTAAGTTCGCTCAAAACCTCTGACTCCAAGCGCCAACGCTGCCAGTAGAGGTCGATATCGAGCGGGGAGTCGTCGAGAAGCACCAGCTCTTTTGCTGCCAATAGAGGCAGCGCTTGGGCCTGGGGTAGCAATCCCCACCCCAGGCCAACGCGAACGGCCTCGAGGTAGCCCTCGGAAGAGGGAATCTGTGACACCCGGGCACGCACCACGGCCGAATCAATGAAGCGCTCACGCATTGCATCATCCAGTACTTGATCGTTGGGCCCATAGCCTACAAGGGGCATAGTTTCCCAGGTCAGGTGACCGCTATGGAAGCTTTCTGCAATATGTGGTGCCGCGACTGGGAAGTACCGCATCGTACCTAAAAAGCTAGACTCGCAGCCCGAGACCGGCGTGGCTTCCCTCGTTACCGCGCCAAGCACATCGCCCCGCCGCAGCATAGCTAAGGTGCGGGCCTCATCCTCAATCCGGATGCGCAACGCGACGTCGCCCCGCCGCGCGGTATCGTTAAGAACCCTACGAAACCATGTCGCTAGGGAATCCGAGTTCACTGCGACAGAAAGCGGGACCCGGGCCAAGCGGTGACCTAGGCGGGCATCCGTCTCCGCCTGCACCAACGCCATGCGGCGTGCAGATTGAACCAGGATCTCCCCCGCTTCCGTGGCGGTTACCGGGGTGGCACGGCGAAGGAGTACTCGTCCGGTGCTCGACTCCAAGGCCTTGATACGCTGGCTCACCGCAGACGGCGATATACCGAGCACGGCTGCGGCAACATCGAAGCTGCCTTCGTCCACGATCGCAAGCAAAGTTTCTAGGTGCACCGGGTTCATGAAGCTATTCTAAACCAACTGAAGAAGCATTAACTGGACTAATCCAGCCTAAGAATTCACACTAGAAAGCATGTCCATCGTGCTTGCTGGTTTCTTTCTGGGATTATCGCTTATCGTGGCCGTCGGGCCGCAAAATGCCATGCTGCTTAAATTCGGCATCCGCCGTGATCACATCGGTTTAATCATTGCCGTCTGCGCGCTCTCCGACATCATCCTGATTACCTCCGGCACAGCCGGCGTGGGCTACCTGGTAGAAAAGTTTCCCAACGCCCTGCAAGTCCTGAAATACGTTGGCGCGGCTTACCTGGCCTATTTTACTTTTACCTGCTTCCGCGATGCGTTAAAGACCAAGGGCGAGGCCATTGAGGTCGAATCCACACAGCCTAAGGTCCCGCAGGAAGTAGCCACCTTCGATGGTTCCACGTCACGCAGCACGACGAAGACTAAAACTCGGGTGGAGATAAAGCGCTCCCCCTCCTGGGTTAAGCCACTATTGACCGCCCTGGCCTTAACGTGGCTGAACCCAGGCGCCTACGTAGACGTGGTGGTCATGCTTGGCAGCATCGCCAACCAATACGGCGAATCAGGGCGCTGGCTCTTCGCCGTGGGTGCTATCTGCGCCAGCTTCACTTGGTTCCCCTTCATCGGCTTTGGCGCCGCACGCTTTTCCCACGTGTTGTCCCGACCCACGGTATGGCGCTGGATCAACTTCGGTATCGGCGTCATCATGATTGGCCTAACGCTCAAGTTGCTCCTGCTCTAGGGGCCGGGTTCAAAGGGCCGCCTAGTTACCGCGCACGCGAGATGCAGTGGCACCGGCCCAACGGTTGATGCCTGCGTCGTGGGCGACGTCGTCAATCGCGCCCAGCTCCTCCGCACTGAAGGCGAGGTTATCCAATGCCCCCAGGTTGTGCTCGAGCTGCTCCACCGAAGAGGCGCCCAATAGCGCCGAGGTTAGCGTGCGGTCGCCTTGGTCGCGCAGTACCCACGAAATAGCCATCTGAGCCAAAGACTGCCCACGCTTGCGCGCAATATCGTTAAGAGCGCGAATCATGGACAGGTTCTCCTCATTGAGCCAATCCTTTTCCAAGGTCTTATCTTTTGCCGCGCGGGAATCTGCGGGAATGCCATCAATATAGCGATCCGTCAGCATGCCCTGTGCCAGCGGCCCGAAGCCGATGACTCCCAATCCGCTACGCCCAGTGACGTCAAGCAGCGACTCGCCGTCTTCGCCGGGACGTTCAATCCAGCGGTTGAGAATGGAATAGCTCGGCTGATGAATCAGCAACGGACAGCCTTCCTCTTCCATAAATTCCACGGCCTCCGCGGTAAGCTCCGGCCCGTAAGAGGAAATGCCCACGTAGAGGGCCTTGCCGGAAGCTACGATATCGCGCAGTGCATACAGGGTCTCTTCCAGCGGGGTATCTGGATCCGGGCGGTGGTGATAGAAGATGTCCACATAATCCAAGCCCATTCGCTTGAGGGACGCGTCCAAGGAGCTCACCAGGTACTTGCGGGAGCCACCAAAGCCGTAGGGGGAATCATTCATCACCCAGCCGGCCTTGGAAGAGATGATCATTTCATCACGGAAGGGACGGAAATCGCGAGCGAAAATACGGCCGAAGTTGGCTTCGGCGGCGCCAGGTTCCGGGCCATAGTTATTAGCCAAATCGAAATGAGTAATCCCCCGGTCATACGCTGCGCGTAGAATCTCGCGCTGCGTGGCCAGGGGACGATCGTCTCCAAAGTTCTGCCATAGACCAAGGGAAATGGCCGGCAACTTCAGACCAGAGTTACCTACTCGGCGGTACTCCATCGAATCATAACGGTCAGATGCGGGTGCATAGATACTCATGACACCCATTGTCCGCTTAATTCTTCGGTTTGTCAGCCTTCGGCTGCTGCTCATCTTCCTCGGGATCGCCGGATGCACCGGTTTCTTCGACCCACTTTTCAATTTCTTCCGGGGTACGGTCGGTTTCTACCGCATCACGCTCGGTGTAGTAGGAGTAATCGTGGCGCTTTTCTTCGTACTTTTCCTTGTCAAAGTCCACGTCATCGTCGCTGTCGAGTTTCTCGGTGACTTCCTCCACCAGCTCATCATAAAGGGCCTCGTTATCCATATTGGAGTCCTCGATGTGCTGGCCAATTTCATCGTCGTAGCGCTCGGCGTCATATTCCTTGTCCGGGTGCAGCTTCAGGTGCATGAGGGCACGTACGCGCTCGCGGCGCACTGCCTCGTCCTGGATCTGGGACTGGCTACGGAACCAGGCAAAAACCAAGATGGCGACCATGAGGATTCCCATGTAGCCAATGATTGGGTAGATGTAGTTCATCAAGGTCTTAAAGCCGGCAAAGGAAACAGCGAAACCAGCCAAGCAGCCGATGACGAAGATGACCGGGTAGCGCTTCTCATGGCCGGCAGACAGGCGCTTACCCAGCGCGTAGAACATGCCGATGGCGGTATTGAAGATCATCAAGTAAATGATGACCGCCATGACAGCGCCCAATGTGGGATTGACGTCATCGACCAGAGACAACATCGGAATATCGGAGCCTTGTGCCTTATCCGAGTTCATCAGCAAAGAGAAACCGGCAAGCCCCATCATGACGGAGTAGATAATGCCGCCCACGACGCCGCCCCAGCCGGCCTCGCGCGGGCTAATATTATCGCCGCCGATAACCAGGGACATAGATACGGCTAGCATCAGAGCAAGGCCGTTGTAGTTCAGTGCGGAAATCAGCCAGTTGCCAATCGGAGTATCGATCTGACTGGAGGCGTCCATGGCAGCACCGATATCATCCGGCATATTAAGTGCGGTGTAGATGGCTACACCAATGACCGCAATGATGATGGTCGGCGTTACCGCACCGATAACCTTGGAAACCTTATCCACGTCGAGCATGCCAACAATCAGAACCAAGACCAGCATGAGCGTGGAACCGATCCACGTCTTCCAGCCAAACTGCTGCTGCATATTAGAGCCGGCACCCGCCAACATCACAAAGCCAATGGCAAAGAGGGTGATGATGACCGCCACATCCAGCAATTTGGAGACGATCGGGTGGGTGACATTGCGGAAAACAGTATTGTGTTCCGAGGCGTGGAAATAGCTTCCCAACTGCAAGAACACTGTACCTGCAAGGGTCATGATGAGTGCGGCGATAATGATGCCAGGAACACCCCAGGTACCAAAGGCAGTGAAGTACTGCACCACCTCTTGTCCCGTGGCAAAGCCTGCGCCGACCAACAAGCCCACGAAGGACATTGCAATGGCGATAATGTTTTTAGAAGACACAGTTGCCTAACTTTTGTAGCGAATATCTCTCGCATACTGGTGCGCGCGGCCCCTATGTCCCCCACTCCCCAGCACGTGGGCTACACAACACCGATATGCGTTCCTTAAGGAATGGTACGTAAGTGACCCGCCAAACACCTACTGACGCATACCGATGTTGTGCTAAATCACATATGGAGATTCAGTGAAATCAACCAAACGCCTTAGTCTTCGAAGGTTGCGGTATCAATCACAAAGCGGAATTTCACATCGCCGGCAACCACGCGCTCATAGGCAGCATCGACATCGTTGACGCCGATCTTCTCAATGACGGCACCAATGCCGTGCTCGGCACAAAAGTCCAGCATCTCCTGGGTCTCGGCGATACCGCCGATATTATTGCCCGTAAGCACCTTACCGCCACCGACGAGGCTGCCCATATGGATTCCCAGGTCCTCTGGTGGCAGCCCCACCACGGACATGATGCCGCGCGGCTTGAGCAGCTGCAGGTAATCATCGAGGGAGTACTGGGCAGAAATGGTGGATAGGATGACATCGAATTCGCCGCGGTGGTTGGCAAAGAAGTCTTCGTCTTCACCGGTGGCCAAAATGTGCTTCGCACCAAGCTCGTAGGCTTCCTTCTCCTTGCGCAAGGAGCGGGAAATCACGGTCACTTCTGCTCCCTTGGCCGCCGCGATCTGGACACCCATGTGGCCCAATCCGCCTAGGCCCACTACAGCGACCTTGTCACCTTCCTTGACCTGCCAGCGGGCCAGCGGCGAATAGGTGGTGATTCCCGCGCACAGCAGCGGGGCTGCTTCATCAAAGTCAATACCCTCGGGGATGGTGCACACGAAGCCTTCATTGACGACTACCTTCTGTGCATAGCCACCTTGGGTAATGGTGCCGTCAACGTCTTCGGAGTTATAGGTTCCTACATTGCCGTTAAGGCAGTTCTGTTCCTGTCCATTGCGGCATTGCTCGCACTCGCCACAGGAGTTTACTAAGCATCCCACGCCAACGCGGTCGCCCACCTTGAACTTAGTGACCTTATCGCCCACGGCTTCTACAACACCAGCGATTTCATGGCCCACCGTCAGTGGGAAGTGGGCTTCGCCCCACTCGTTTTGAATGGTGTGGATATCGGAGTGGCAAATGCCTGCAGCTTTGATATCAATGACCACGTCATCTTCGCGCGGATCGCGGCGCTCGATTTCTACGACCTTAAAGGGTGCTTCAGGGTTTTCCTTTTGCAATACTTTGCTCTTAATTGACATGCCCACAACCCTACGCCCAACCCTACTGACCTCGCCTAACGAAAATAATCACCAATTTTGACAGGAAATGAGGGCACAAAAAAGCCAGCCACGCGTCCTGTTCGAGGAAGTGCGAGCGCGGCTGGCTTAACGTGGTGCTTAGTTCAGCTTCTCTGCGATGAGCTTATTGACCTGACCAGGATCGGCCTTTCCCTGGGTGGCCTTCATGACCGCACCCACAATGGCACCGGTTACCTTCTTATTGCCGGCACGGTACTTCTCCACGATGTCCGGGTTAGCTGCCAGCGCATCATCCACGGCCTTTTCAATGGCTCCATCGTCGCGCACGACCTCCAAGCCGCGCTTTTCGACGACCTCGTCGACGTCGCCTTCGCCCGCCAACACGCCATCTACCGCCTTACGCGCCAGCTTGGTAGTCAGCTTCCCCTCATTGACGAGCGCGATAACGCGAGCCACCTGCTGCGGGGTAATGGACAAACCGGCAAGGTCGGTTTCCTCCTCGTTGGCCTTGCCTGCTAGATAGGAAACCCACCAAGAGCGCGCCTCGTCCGGCTTCGCGCCGGCCTCAACGGTATCCACGATGAGGTCGAGTGCGCCGGCGTTAACCAAGTCGCGCATCTCTTCATCCTTGATGCCCCACTCTTCCTGAATGCGCGCACGGCGAACCCATGGCAGCTCCGGAAGGGTCTGGCGCAGTTCTTCTACCCACTCGCGTGGGGCGATAACCGGCGGAAGATCCGGGTCATTGAAGTAACGGTAGTCCTCCGCGGTCTCCTTCGGACGCCCCTTGGAGGTAGTGCCGTCGGCCTCCTGGTAGTGGCGGGTTTCCTGATCAATAGTGCCGCCATCTTCGAGTACCTGTGCCTGGCGCTGCATCTCGAAGCGAACCGCCTGTTCCACAGAACGCAGGGAGTTGATGTTCTTGGTCTCGGTACGGGTGCCGAATTCTTCCTGACCCACTGGGCGCAGAGACAGGTTGGAATCCACTCGCATCGAGCCCTGATCCATACGGGCATCGGAAACGCCTAGGGCTGCCACGAGCTCACGCAGGGCGGAAACATAGGCCTTAGCCACCTCCGGTGCACGCTCGCCGGCGCCGACGATCGGCTTGGTGACAATTTCAATGAGAGGAATGCCCGCACGGTTGCAATCCACCAAGGAAGCCGTAGCACCGTGAATTCGGCCGTCCACGCCGCCCAAGTGGGTCAGCTTGCCGGTGTCTTCCTCCATGTGCGCGCGCTCAATTTCCACCCGCCACTCGGTGCCGTCCTCCAGCACTACGTCCAGGTAACCGTCGTAGGCAATCGGCTCGTCATACTGGGAAATCTGGTAGTTCTTTGGCTGGTCCGGGTAAAAATAGTTCTTGCGGGCAAAGCGAGAAGACTCCGCAATGGAGCAATTAAGCGCCAAGCCAATCTTGATGGCGCCCTCCACGCCCTTGGAATTTACTACCGGCAGCGCACCGGGCAGACCCAGTGAGACCGGGTCAACGTTGGAGTTAGGCGCTGCGTTGAAGTTCGTAGGAGAGGTAGAAAACATCTTGGTTTCCGTATCCAGCTCTACGTGGACTTCCATGCCCATTACCGGTTCGAACTTTTCTAGGACCTCATCGAAGTCCATCAGGTCATACATCGCAGCAGTCATGCGTGCCATCTTAATACGTCCATGCGCCCGCGCGCTCACGCCCCTAAGCTGAATATTATGACTACACTACATAGCGTTGATGCCGCGCTTATCGATGCCCCATTGATCAACATCGCAGTCTTCCGCACTGCTCCTACCCCTGATGAGATAAGCGAACGGCTGACCACCACTTTTGGCGATCGCCTTGGAGATATCATGCCGGGCAAGAATCCGGGAAGCATCATGGTCGAGCTTGATGATTCCTTCTTATTGCACTACCTACCCGTCGATACCCCTCCCACCCGCGATAGCTATGGCCTCCACCCCATTTTGAGCGCGGATGCGCGCGGCCTCGATTCCGCCACCGCACAAATCCTCGTGTCCGTGCTTCCCCGTGAGACCGAACATGATCGCGCGAAGCAATTCCGCGAGACCCGCCGCGATCACCTTGAGCTACTCTCCAAGGCCACTGCGGTGGTAGCCGAGCACCCCGACTGCCTGATAGTCCGCAACCCCCGCGGAAACGTTTCTATCGCGCCGAATACTTTCCTCGAGGCCGTTCGGGATAACCTTGCCCCAATGCACATCGCTCCGGTGTGGCTTACCCAAAAAGAAAACAAGATCTTGGGTTATACCGTTGGGCTGGTCCAAGCCGGACACCCGGAAGTCCAAGCAGCGACCGAATCCATGGATCCCACCGATCTCTATTACAAGCTGGTCAATATCGCAGACCATGTTCTGCAAGGCGCCACCGTCAAAGACGGCGACACCCTCTCTTTCGAGCAAGGCCAGCCCCCACTGACCGTGCAGAAAGAGCCCTGGTATGTAGACGAATCCTATCCTGCGGTCACGATCAATTTCTAGCGGGTTTCCCGGTCCTAGTTCCGGGAATCCGAATAGCGGCAGATGGCTGCCAGCACCGCACCAGAGAGGTTGTGCCATACCGAAAAGACGGCTCCTGGCAGGGCGGCCAATGGGTTCATATAGGTCGATGCCAGGGAGGTGGCCAAGCCAGAGTTTTGCATGCCCACCTCGACGGCCATGGTGCGACGGGCGGCGATCGGCTGCTTGGTCAGCATTCCGGCCAGGTGGCCCAAGCCGTAGCCGCAGCCGTTGTGGATTACCACTGCGGCAAAGACGAGGGCGCCGGCGGTAGCGATGGTGTCGTGCGCGCCGCCGACCACGATGCACACAATGGCCGAAATGGCCGCAACCGAGATCCACGGCAATGCCGCGTTAATCTTTGCCACCACGCGCGGAACCAGCATGCCGATGAGAATGCCGGCGACTACCGGAATGAGCACCACCTTCACAATGGACCATGCCATAGACGAAGCGGAAACCGGCATATACTCCCCTGCCAGCCACAAGGTCAGCAATGGGGTAAGCACCGGTGCCAATAGGGTGGAAATCGAGGTCATGGTCACCGACAGGGCTACATCACCACGCGCTAAATAAGACACCACATTAGAGCTCGTTCCTCCGGGCGCGCATCCTACAAGGATGACGCCGGCAGCTACAGCATCGGGAAGATCCATCACCGCGACTACCAGCAGCGCCACCAGCGGCATGATGACAAACTGCGCTACCACTCCGATGAGAACGGGCAGCGGACGGCGTGCCACCAAGGCAAAATCCACCGGCTTGAGGGTAAGTCCCATCCCGAACATGACGATGCCCAGCAGCGGGGTGACCTGCGGAGCAAAGGAGGCTGCGGTATTCGGTGCGAAGTATCCAATCACTCCACCGATAATCACAAGCACGGGAAAGCCTAGCGCTGCAATAAATGCTTGGCGGTCTTGAGCTGCGGAGGGCCCAGTAGCCGCCGCCATCCGATTATCTGTCATGCTATCGATACTCATAGACAAAAGAATACGCTCCCACGCAGTGGGAGCGCTATCCTAATATTCGAAATGTGCGCGGTCTCTACCCAAAGAGCGCTTGTGCATTGCGGTAACGCGATTCCGGCACTGTCTTGAGGGTTCCCACTGCCTCCTCCAACGGAACTAGATCAATATCCTCACCATGGAGAGCTACACACATACCTGACTTGCCCTCATGGGTAGCACGGGCTGCGTGCACGCCGTATCGAGTTGCCAGAACGCGGTCATAGGCAGTCGGCGTACCGCCGCGCTGGATGTGTCCCAGCACCGTCGTTCGCACGTCATATCCAGTGCGCGCCTTGATCTCATCGCCAATGACCTGGCCAATACCGTTGAAAGTCTGGTGCCCGAACTGATCCACACCGCCGGCTTCAAAGTCCATCGTCCCCTCCTTTGGGAGGGCACCTTCTGCAACGCAAATGATGCCGTATTTTTCCCCCATCTGGAAGCGGCGCTCCATCGCCTTGGTGATTTCTGCGATATCGAAGGGCTCCTCGGGCACCACCGTGTAATGCGCGCCACCAGCCATGCCCGCGTGCAAGGCAATCCACCCCACATGGCGGCCCATAACCTCCACAATCAGAATACGGTTATGGGATTCCGCGGTGGTATGTAAGCGGTCAATAGCATCGGTAGCTACGGATACGGCGGTATCAAAACCAAAGGTGTAGTCGGTGGCATTGACGTCGTTGTCAATGGTCTTTGGAACGCCTACTACCGGCACCCCGTTATCGGATAGCCACTTTGCTCCCTTGAGGGTGCCTTCGCCTCCGATGGCAATGAGGGCATCCACTTCGGCATCGGCCATATTGGATTTAATCTGATCAAGACCCGCCTTGAACTTATCCGGATGCAGACGGCCAGTGCCTAGGATGGTGCCGCCGCGCAACAAAATGCGGTCGATTTCTGCATCATCATAGAGATCGCGACGACGGTCCTCCATCAGGCCCACCCAACCGTCTTCATAACCTACGACGGTATCTCCAAATTCATTGGATGCGGTACGCACAACCGCACGAATTACAGCATTGAGGCCGGGGCAATCGCCACCGGACGTTAAAACACCTAGACGCATACCTACCAATCTAGCGCGCTATTTTTAGCCCTGCAGAGTGTCCCGAAAGCAGAGAGCAGATACCAAGCCCACCACCAGCGCAACCACGATGACAAGGAGCGAATTAATAATTGCCACTGCTGGGTCACCTGTTTGCATAACGGCAGACACTAAGGCGACGCCCACTACGGATCCCACTTGGCGGGAGGTGTTATACACGCCAGAAGCAGCACCCATGAGCTCCGGCGAAACATCGCGCAAGGTGGTAGCTGCGTTGGAACCCCAGATGAAGGACTGCCCCACGCCAAGGCCTGCAATGGGTAGCCCGAGTACCCACGGCAGGGCGTCTACATGCATCACCCACCATGCCGCAAGCAGAGAAAGAATAAGGAGGGAAAATCCCACCACTCCAAGAATTCGAGGATTCACATAATCCGCCATAATCCCCGCGAGCGGAGATATCAGTAGAGAAACCAGAGCCATTGGCGCCACGATAATTCCGGCCTCACCTGCTGGAATGCCCTGCATGGTCTGCAGCCACAACATGATGGGTAGCATCACCGCAGCCGCCATAAACCCCATAGCAATGATGCCCACCGAGCCGGCAAGGTAATTGCGGTCGCGAAAGAGCATCAGCGGCACCAACGGGCTCGCCCCGCGCGCATCGGCGGTAGCCTGCAATCGAATAAATCCTGCGCTAGCGATTGCTCCGGCGAGCAGAATAAGCCAAATGGTCCAGCCCCACCCCAGTACCGGTCTCTGTTGGATGCCAAAGACAATCGCCGCCAACGCGATCAGAGAAACAACGGCCGATGGCGCATCGATGGACTGCGCGGTAGTAGGCAACTCGGGCACCCACAACAGCGCCAGCACGATGGCCAGCCCCACGAAAGGAATGTGTACCCAAAAGGCGGCCTGCCAACCGAAGTTCCCCACTAAGAAGCCTCCGGCGAGTGGACCGACAAGTGCTGCAATCGAGCCGATGACGCCCCACACGCCCAGCGCGCGCCCACGGCGCTCGCGGGCGAAGATTCGATTGATGACGGACATACTTTGCGGCATCTGGAGAGATGCCCCAACGCCTTGCACGGCACGCGCGGCAATGAGTACTTCTACTTGGGGAGCTATGGCACAAACCATCGCCCCGACGCCAAAGATAGCCACGCCCAGACAAAACATCCGACGTTGGCCCAAGACGTCGCCTAGGCGGCCGGCGAAGAGCAAGGGCACCACTGCAGCCAATAAATAGGACGCGGATACCCACATGGCCTGGTTCACACCCGCGCCCAGATCGCGTTGCAGGTTCGGCAGCGCGACCGCCACCATGGATTGGTCCAGAAGAGACACAAAGAATCCCAGGGACAGTGCAAACATGGCGCGCCATGCTTGGCGCTCAGGCGGCAAGTGCGTCTCCACAGTCATAGCCATAAAGTCTAGCGGGGTCAGAATTATCGGCCTAGACTGGCCGCATGTCCATGATTGATATCAAAAAGCCCCAAGACGTTTCTACCGCCACTACTGTCACCCTCGGCCTTATCGGCGGGTGGGTGACCGCCCGCGAGACCGGAATCCGCCCGCTCGGCGGCGTTATCCTCGCCGCCGCTGGCGTGTGGGCAGGCCGCTCTTGGGCAAAGAAAACCACTCCGGCTACCACTGCTGGCCTGTGTGCACTCTACGTGGGCGCATTCGGCGCCTCCCACCCGTTGGCGAAGAAGATTGGCGCCTGGCCAGCCGTCCTGAGCGTCACCGCGGCATCGGCGGGCGCAGCCTATGCGCTTTCCGACGCCAAGTAATCCCCCCCACACACAAAATGCGCACCATGCCCGAAGACATGGTGCGCATTTTTAGTTTTAGTGTGCTGCGAGTTTTTACTTGGCAACACTAAACTCGGCCGCCGCTTCCTTGCTACCCAAGGCAACGTTGCCGCCAGGGAGGTTAAAGAAGGAAGGCTTGGACTCAAGGAGGCCGAGCAGGGCGTCGGAAAGCTGCTGCGTATGCTCATCGCAAGCCGCGAGCGTGGAGTTAAACTCGCCGACGCTGATGGTGCCATCCGCTGCCACCTGGTAGGTGGTGGTATAGGTATTGCAGCCATCATTCATCACCAAGGAGTGGTCCTTGGCAAATTCGACGCTAAACTTTCCTTCTTCCTTAATGGAGTGGAGAGTTCCAGTGATGGTCTGACCCTCGATGTGAGGTTCCAGCTTCTCCGCGCCCTTCGGCAGCGGGGCAATAAGCCCAGAGTTGGTCGGCGCGGTCATGCTGAACCCCGGATCGATGGAGGGCACCTGCGCGGCATTGGCAACGCCCACGCCCATGAGTGCAGCGGCGGACAGCGAAAAAATTGCGGTCTTCTTGAAATGCATACCCAATAATTTACCCCCGCCGAATATAAATTCAACGGGGGTAGATAAACCTTTATGGAATCGCCAGGGACCCCACAGGAAGCCGCTTATTTATTGCGGCCGGCTTCATAGGCGGCGCCAACCTTGTACAGGCGGTCATCTTGGAAGGCTGGCGCCATGATCTGCAGACCGGTGGGCAAATTGGTATCGCTTGCCAGACCGGATGGCACAGACATGCCGCACAGGCCAGCCAGGTTCAGCGGCAGAGTGCACAGGTCAAAGTTGTACATTGCCATCGGATCCTCGGCCTTCTCCCCCAGCTTGAACGCGGTAGTCGGGGTGGTCGGGGAAACAAGTACGTCAACCTGCTCGAAGGCGCGAGCAAAGTCCTGGGCAATGAGCGTACGCACGCGCTGCGCCTGCAGATAGTAGGCATCGTAGTAGCCCACGGACAGCGCATAAGTACCCAGCATGATGCGGCGCTTGACCTCCGGGCCAAAGCCTTCTGCACGAGACTGGGACATGACCTGCTCGGCAGAGTGGGAGCCGTCATCGCCCGCGCGCAGGC
The DNA here is from genome assembly GCF_046717765.1 of Corynebacterium sp. LaCa117. Lineage (NCBI taxonomy): Bacteria > Bacillati > Actinomycetota > Actinomycetes > Mycobacteriales > Corynebacteriaceae > Corynebacterium > Corynebacterium sp. LaCa117. Next base: position 1,576,867 of record NZ_CP177102.1, read on the forward strand.
CGTAGCGCATGCCGTCGAAACGCGCCAGGTTAGAGGACACCTCGCACGGCATGATCAGGTAGTACGCAGCCAGTGCGTCATCGAAGTGCGGGCAATCTACCTCGACAATCTCCGCGCCTTGCTCGCGCAACTGCTCAACGGCGGCATGGTAGTTCTCCATCACGCCTTCCTGCCAGCCATCGCGCTCAAATTGCTTAATCAGGCCAACCTTCACTCCGGAAAGGTCGCCCTTAGCGCCCTCGCGTGCAGCGGCGACAACCGGCGCTACCGGCTTATCAACGGAAGTGGCATCGAAAGCATCGTGGCCAGCGATGACCTCGTGCAGGAGCGCGGTATCGAGGACAGTGCGGCCGCACGGGCCCGCCTGGTCAAGGGACGAGGCAGCAGCGATAAGACCGTAGCGGGACACGGTGCCGTAGGTTGGCTTTACACCTACGGTATTGGTCAGCGCAGCTGGCTGGCGGATGGAACCGCCGGTATCAGTACCGATGCCAAGCGGCGCCTGACCGGACGCAAGCGCAGCAGCGGTGCCACCGCCGGAGCCACCCGGGGTGCGCTCCGTGTCATAAGGGTTATGCGCTGGGCCAAAAGCAGAGTTCTCATTGGACGAACCCATAGCAAACTCATCCAGGTTGGTCTTGCCCAGGATGGGGATTCCAGCCTCGCGCAGGCGCTTGGTCACGGTGGCGTCATAGGGAGAAACGTAGCCCTCCAACATCTTGGAAGCGGCGGTTGTCGGCGCATCGGTGGTAACCAGCAAGTCCTTCAGAGCCAGCGGCACGCCGGCCAGACCGGAAGCAGGCTCTTCGCCGGCATCGAGTGCCTTATCCACGGCGTCGGCAGCCGCGAGGGCTTCTTCCGCGCCCACGTGTAGGAAGGAGTTGAGCTCCTCGTTGGTCTCTGCAATGCGGTCTAGGAATGCCTGGGTTACCTCGCGGGAAGTAATTTCACGGGCGTGAATCTTTTCCGCCAGCTCGGCAGCAGTCAGGGAGGTCAGGCCCTCCGCGGGAACGGTCAGGTTAGACATTTATTCTCCTCCCAGAATCTGTGGCACAACGAAGCGCTCTTCTTCTACGGCCGGTGCTTGGTCCAAGGCCTGTTCTGCAGTAAGGGTGCGCACAATAACGTCCTCGCGCATCGGGGCGTCCACGGAGTGCGGGTGGCTCATCGGCTCCACGCCCTCGGTATCAACGTTTCCCACCGCGGAAACCGAATCAACAATTTCATCAATCTGCGTTGCGAACTGGGCTAGCTCTTCCTCACTCAGGGCCAGGCGGGAAAGCTTGGCGAGGTGGGCTACCTCATCACGCGAAATCTCAGACACGCGAACTCCATCCTTTTTCTGCATAATTGACACGCGGGTGAAAAATATTCACCGGCAGCATGTACTATGTGAATTGCTAACGACCCATGGTACTGCACCGACCACGACGGTTGCCGCGTCACCCCAAATTTGCGTTGCTTGAAGCCCGCATTGTGACGCACGTATCATGTCTGGGACTACAAACTACCGAAAGCGTGCAAGACCATGTCCTTTTTGATCCGCGTACTGCTCCCCGATGCTCCTGGCAGCTTGGGCCAGCTTGCCGACGCCTTTGGACTCGTCGACGGCAATATCCAATCGGTCGATATCGTAGAAAACTTTCCCGATGGAACGGTCATGGATGACATTGTCATTGAGTTGCCGCAAGGCACCATGGCCGATGTCCTCATTACCGCCGCCTCCTCTGTCGAGGGAGTGGAGGTCGACTCCATCCGCCCATTCAGCGGACGCGTAGACCGCCGCGGGCAAATCGAGCTCCTAGCACGCGTTGCCCATGCCACGAATGTCACTGCCGCTATGGAAGAGGTAGTAGCCGCGATCCCAAGGGCACTGACCTCCACATGGTGCATCGTCATTGATAACAACGAGCCCATCCACCGCGTAGCTTCTTCCAATGCCGCCCCCGAAGATGACGGCACCGTTCCTCACGATATTGAGGTGGAAAGCGCCCGTGTGCTCAGCCCTGATCGTGACGAGTGGGTGCCAGATAGCTGGTCACTGCTTGACTCCGCACTCGCCGCCGCCCCGCTCGGCGGTACCGGCCTAGTTATAGCCATGGGCCGCACCGGCGGCCCTGACTATCTAGCCTCCGAGGTGGAGCACCTAGGTCACATCGGCACCATCTTAGGCAGCTTCCTCAAGTAGCCGGACCGATTTAGGCCTCACCTGTTTCTAATAGCTGCTGGAATTCCGCTTCATTGAGAATCGGGATTTCCAGCTCACGGCCTTTATCCTCCTTCGAACCGGCGTTTTCGCCAGCCACGAGATAGGAGGTCTTCTTCGAGACCGAACCGGTAGCCTTTCCGCCGCGAGAAACAATAGCTTCTTTCGCGGAATCACGGGTGAAGTTCTCCAAGCTACCGGTCACCACGATGGTCAGCCCCTCTAGAGTCTGCTCCTTGTGGTCTTCCACCGCTACCTCCATAGCCACCCCTGCGGCAGCCCATTTGTCCACGATAGTGCGATGCCAGTCCACTTCGAACCAATCATGGAAAGATCGTGCGATGGTCATACCCACGCCATCGACTTCTGCCAGCTCCTCCGTCTTGGCGGCGCGTAGCTTTTCCATGGATCCATAGCGGGAGGCCAGTGCCCGAGCGGCAATTGGGCCTACGTGACGAATAGACAACGCGACCAAGACGCGCCAGAAGTCACGGCCTTTGCCCTCATCCAGATTCTTCAACAAGTTTTGTCCGGCCGTATTGACCTTGACATTTCCTTCTCTTTTGGAGCGCTTGTCCTTTGTATCCTTCTTCGCCGTGTAGACGTCTGAGGCCAATAGCTTTTCCTCGGTGAGCTCGAAAAGCTCTGATTCGTCGACGAGAATGCCATTTTCAATTAAGTCCATGGCCCCTTTCTCGCCCAGGGCCTCAATGTCCAGTGCCTTGCGCGAGGCCAAATACTCCAAGCGCGCGGAAAGTTGTGCTGGGCACGATTGGGTATTGGGGCACCGCCAATCGGCGTCACCATCCTTTTGCGGAGCCAACTTCGTGCCGCATGCCGGGCAATTCTCCGGGAAAGTCCACTCATACTCGCTACCATCGCGCTGCTCGCGCACTGGTCCGAGCACCTCCGGGATAATCTCGCCCGCCTTGCGAATGATGACGGTATCCCCGATAAGCACGCCCTTGCGCTTTACCTCTGACTGATTATGCAAGGTAGCCATGGACACTGTGGAACCGGAGACAAAGACCGGCTCCATGATGGCAAACGGGGTCACTCGCCCGGTACGCCCAACACCCACCTCAATGCCCTTGAGCTTTGTAGTCACCTCTTCCGGTGGATACTTATAGGCAATGGCCCAGCGCGGGGCGCGGGAAGTCGCACCCAGTGCGCGCTGCGAACCCAAATCATCTACCTTGACGACGAGTCCATCCATCTCAAAGATGGCATCGTGGCGGTGTTCTGCCCAATGTGCCACCTCGTCCTGGACCTGCTCGGCCGAGTGAACCTGCTTGGTATATGGGGAAACGGGCAGCCCCCAAGCCGCAATTGCCTTATAAGCATCATGTTGGGAGGTGGGTGAAAATCCCTCGCGCGCGCCTAGGCCGTGACACACCATTTTCAGGCGGCGCTTTTTCACCTCGGCGGGATCCTTCATGCGCAGTCCACCTGCCGCGGCATTGCGCGGATTAGCAAACTTTTCCTTGCCATCGGCCGCGCGCTCCTCATTGATCTCTTCAAAATCCTCGGGTCGCATATAGACTTCGCCGCGAATCTCGATCAGCTCTGGGACCGGGTATTCATCTGTCCCCTTGAGCTCATGCGGAATGTCTTCAATCACGCGTGCATTAGCAGTGATGTCTTCGCCCACTGTGCCATCGCCACGGGTCGCGGCGGTGGTCAGACGCCCATTGCGATAGACCAGATCGATAGACAAGCCATCGATCTTCAACTCAGTGAGATAGGTCTTCGCGGGAGTCCTGTCTAGCCAATCCTGCATCTCGCCAGCGCTAAAGACATTGTCCAGGCTCATCATGCGCTCAAGGTGCTCAATATCCTCGCCGGCGCTCGGTGCAGCACCCACCTGCTGGGTAGGCGAATCAGGTACAGCAAGCTCAGGATGTTTTTCTTCGAGCGCAAGAAGGCGTTGGAAGAGGGCGTCAAAGTCGGCGTCGGGAATAGCCGGCTCACCGTTGTAGTACAGGTTGCGGTGCCGGCGCACTTCCTGCGCAAGGTCATTCCATTCACGGTGCAGATCAACTGGATTAGTCACGCTGCCCAAGTGTAGCTATCCCTCGTGTCGGGGCTAGCTACTAAGGTATGGATCATGACTTTCGACGCCTCCCGCATGCTCGCCTTCGACCTTGAGACCACCTCGGCCAATCCCAAAGAAGCCCGCATCGTCACCTCTGCCTTAGTCCGCATTGATGGCCGCGATGTACAAAAGGTGGAGCACCTCGCCGATCCCGGAATCGAGATCCCGGAGGAAGCGACCAACGTGCATGGCATCACTACCGAAAAAGCCCGCGCCGAGGGCCGACCGCACGAAGAGGTCCTGAAAGATACGGTCGAGGCCATCAAGGCCGCCTGGGAGGATGGTCTAACGCTCATTGTCTACAACGCTGCTTTTGATCTCACTGTGCTGCGAAGCCTCACCGGCGATTTCACGGTCACCGGCCCAGTCTATGACCCCTATGTAATCGACCGCGTCAGCGATAAATGGCGCAAGGGCAAGCGCACCCTTGGCGCCGTGTGCGAGCACTACGGCGTCGAGTTGGGCAACGCCCACGAAGCTACTGCCGACGCCCTGGCGGCCGCCCGTGTGGCATGGAAACAGGTACGCCAGCACTACCCCAACCTGGCACAAATGGATGAAAACGAGCTCATGGAGTTCCAGGCGGTCAAGTGGTACGAGGATCGGACAGCATTCAAGAAGTACTTAGAGGGCAAGGGTCGCGATGCCTCGGATGTCTCCACTGCATGGCCGCTCATAGGATAAAGTCTCCCAATTCTCCTAAATCTCCAAGTACGACTAAAAGTCTCCCAAATCTCCGATAACAAGGGTTACACTAACCATATGGAAAATCCGTTCCGCCCTACATTCGGCGCTCCTCCCCTGTTCTGGGTCGGGCGCGGTATCGTGCTCGATAGCTTCCGCACTGCGCTCGATGGCTCGGCAGGCAATGCTTCCCGCTCCATGGTGCTCAGCGGTGCAAGGGGCATCGGCAAGACTGTTCTCATCAACGAGTTGGAGGACATCGCCGAGGCCCGAGGGTGGGTAACGCTACGCGCCTCAGGGCGCTCCACCATGGTCGAGGAACTGGTCAATACCACCATCCCCAGGCTGCTTGAACAACTCTCGCCGAGCGACAAGAAGAAGGTCAGCCGCATCGGCATCGGCGGCGTGGGATCAATCGGCTTCGACCATCAAAAGGAAGATCGCTTCACCCCCACGCTGAATACTCGCCTGCGTGAGCTTTCCGCAGAGCTAAAAGGCACCGGAATCCTGCTTACCATCGACGAGGTGCAAGACGCCGATGTCGAAGAGCTCACCACCATCGCCGTGGCCTACCAAGACCTGGTGCGCGATGAAATTGATATCGCTTTGGTAGCCGCCGGCCTACCCCAAGGGGTCAACCACCTATTGGATTTGCCCGGGGTGACGTTTCTGCGCCGGGCCCAGAAGTTCGTCTTAGGACCGCTTTCTCCGGCCAATTCGCAGCAGGCTCTAGAGCACACAGCGTCTGGCTCGGGGTTAGAGTTTAGCCCCGAGGCGATTAGGGACGCCGCAGCGCTTACCCGCGGCTACCCGTACCTCGTACAATTGGTTGGCTCGCTGGCATGGGAGCGCAGTCGCCAGAATCAAGAAAGTGGCATTTCTCAGGAGACGATTGCTTCGATAGCTCCAGATGCGATTTCAATTATGGGCGCGCAGGTGCACCAGCCTGCGACGTTGCCCTTGCCGCCGGCGCAGCGGGAGTTCCTGGAAGCGATGGCCGCAGTCGAAGTCGATGGCATCGCTACTATCGCAGACATCGCGGGCCACATGGACCGCACGGTGCGCTCACTGTCGGCCACCCGCCAGCGGCTTATCGACGCCGACCTCATCGAACCCACCGCACATGGCAAGCTGCGCTACGTCATCCCTTATATGGGCGAATACTTCACCGCCACGGATAGCCGCGGGCGTGTCGATTAAAGATCGCCGGCGTCGCGGATGAGGATGCCCGCCACCTCAGCGGCAAAGGAGTAGCTGGGCGCGGCCTTTTCCACCGGCCACGGGAAGATATCAACCTGCTCTGGAATTCGCTCCCACGACAGTCCCATGCGGTCAAAGTGCTGTGCAATAGCAATAGCTTCCGTGCGAGCATCTTGCCCTGCCACGCCCAATCCGACGCGAGCGCCGCCATCAATCCACTGCCCCAAGCCATCGAGATGCTCGGGCGAGGCTAGACCAGCAAAATCGAGCAGCACCGTCTTCGCCGCCACTTCCCATATGGGTTTGCGAAGCCGTAGGTAGTCCGCGCCAAACTCCGCCAGTGTCGCATTGACCTGGTCTGCGGAAACAGCCCTAATCGTATCGAAGTCGGTGGTCCCTGGAAGGGTGCCCGAAAGGACGTCGGCAAGCAGGGGCTCGTCCAGCTGCAAAAGCACCTCTGCCCCGAAGCGCTGTGCCACCTGCGCCTTGTGTTCCTGAATTCCGGCCACCAGCGCTCCACACAAATCCCGGAACGCACCCGAATCAGTAATGGCGCGGTGCCCATTTCCCAGTTCTACTGCGGCCGCCAAGCTCCACGGGCCTACCGCTTGGACCTTGACGCGCGGGACTGCCTCGCCCCACACGTCCTGAACATCATCCAGGTCCCGGCTCATCTGGTCGACAATCCGGTGCGAGATGAGCTGCGGCCGATCGCTGAGCACCCATGAGCGCGGTCCGCGGTCAATGGAGACTGCTTCCAACAAACCCGCTGTGCGTCCAATGGCCCCAGCATAAATCCCGCGGTCCGGCAACTGCGGAAGGTGCGGGAGACCACCGGTCTCACCCATCACGATGTCTGCCGCCTCACTCATGGAGTATCCCGGCATAGGGCCTAAGCCAAAAGCATCCATATTCACCTCGGCGCTAGTATTATTTCTCAGAATTATCTATCCGATACGCGACGTATCACTTCGAAAGGAACCTTACTATGGGCGTGGAAAAATACTCCGGCTGGACCTTCTACAACGAATGCGAAATTCCCCAGGACATTTCCACCGTCTTGGCCGAACAGGAATATCCAGTGTGCGCTTTTAAGACAGTCCGCGATGCCGCCGTATTTACCAATAGACGCCTCATCATCCGCGACGCTCAAGGCCTTACAGGCAAAAAGGTAGAGATGTACTCCCTGCCCTATTCCTCTATCAACATGTGGTCCACGGAAAACGCAGGAAAGCTCCTTGACTTCAACGCGGAGCTGCAGCTGTGGACTAGGGCTGGCGAATTCAAAATCAACATTGGCCCAAATATCGATGTCCGTGCCCTAGACCGCCTCATTGCCAACTGCGTGCTTAATTAGTTCCGCAGATCGTGCCGGATCCGATAACGATATCGCCAAGCTCGTCTGGCGAAGGCAAATACAGCACCGCTGCCTGGCCACGGGCCACGCCGGAAAGCGGTTCCTTAAGCTCAAGGCGCATCTCATCCGCATCGCGGTCGACGTGCGCGACACAAGGCACCACGGAACCATGCGCACGCACCTGAACCTCGCACTCGAAGTCCCCATCCATGGCTGGGTGAAGGTACTTCAGGCGATCAGCTTGAATCGAGGTCACGGCCAAGTCCTCGCGGGCACCGACGGTTACCGTGCCCGTAGAAGCATCGATGTCGGTGACGTAGCGGGGACGGCCGTCGGCAGCCGGCGCCTTGATGTCCAGGCCTTTGCGCTGGCCGATGGTGTAGTTCCACGCGCCATCGTGCTCCTTGAGCTCCGTACCCTCTTGATCCACGATCATGCCGGGACGCAATCCAATGCGGGCGCCCAAAAACGCCTGCGTATTGCCGTCTGGAATAAAGCAGATATCATAAGAATCCGGCTTCTTCGCGGTGGAAAAGCCATGCGCCGCGGCCTCTTCACGGATCTGCGGCTTCGGGGTATCTCCAATCGGGAAAAAGCAGTGCTCCAGCTCTTCGGCCGAGATGACGCCCAGGACATAAGACTGGTCCTTATTCTCATCCAAAGAACGGCGCATGTAGCCGTTTTCGTCAATGGTGGCATAGTGACCCGTCGCCACAGCATCGAAGCCAAGCGCCATGCCCTTTTGTAGCAGTGCTCGGAACTTAATCTTCTCGTTACAGCGCAAGCAAGGATTAGGTGTCTCGCCGCGAGCATAAGAATCCACGAAGTCCGTGATGACTTCTTCTTTGAATTCTTCCGAAAAATCCCACACATAGAAGGGGATGCCCAACTTATCGCAGATGCGGCGAGCATCGGCTGAATCCTCCAGCGAGCAGCAACCGCGCGCTTTCTCTCTGGTTTGCTGCGCGTCCTTGTGCAGGGCGAGGTGAACGCCAATCACCTCATGGCCAGCTTCTACCGCCCGGGCGGCGGCAACAGATGAGTCCACGCCGCCGGACATGGCAACCAATACTCGCATCTCGCTCCCCAATTCACCTTGACTACAGGCCCGAAAGTCTACTCCCTAGCCCCAACGCGGTTTAAATCGAATCCATTCCCTAAGCTTGTGTCACATGGGAAGAAAGCGAGCCTCCACCGAACAAGGAATCACCGGCACCTTCGAAATCTCGACCGGAACAGCCGAGGTTGTGGCGGATGAGTTCCGCGATGGAGCCTATATCCTCAACGTTAACGGCGTGCCGAGTAGCCACATCGTGCTGGGCGAGCCAGAAGAATTGGAGTTCGAATACATGCGCTGGATTGCAGCGGCCGTCGAACACCTCAATACTCGGCCAGCGAATAAGCTGCGTGTCACCCACCTAGGTGGCGCAGGCTGCTCCCTTCCACGCTATTTTGCCAGCAAGCTCCCGGGTAGCCGCCACACGGTGGTCGAACTCGACGCCAAACTGGGGGAATTGGTGCGTACGCTTTTCGACGTCCCCCGTTCCCCTACCGTGAAGATCCGCGCCGGCGAAGCACGCAAAGAAACCGAGGGCTTCCTGCCCGCCAGCCGCGACATCATCATCCGGGATGTATTTGCTGGCGATAAGACTCCGGCTAGCCTCACCACCGTGGAGTTCTTCCAGGCTGCAAAGCAGGCACTAGAGCCTGGCGGACTCTATATTGCCAATTGCGGAGACCATTCTGATCTCCAGCTAGCAAAGAGCGAACTGGTCGGACTAAGCAAGGTTTTTGACCACCTCGCGGTCATCGCGGACCCACCAATGCTTAAGGGCCGGCGCTACGGAAACATCATCCTTGTGGCATCAGATACGGAAATGCCAGCCGAGGGCTCCATTGAAGCCGCTCAGCTGGCTAAGGCACTCCTTGGCGGGGCGGTGCCCGCCCACTACAAGGACGAGGCGTGGACCCGCGCGTTTTTCGCTGGTGCTACTGCAGCACGCGATTAAGTAGCGTGGCTACTTGGCCCGCATCGAAATCGGGAACATCAGCGCCAGCCTTCTTGGCCGCGTTCTTAGCCTCCGAAACTTCGGACTCGGAGACATTGCCAGACTTAACGTTGTTCACGTGACCGGCATTGTCCAGCAGGATTGCTAGGTCACCGACAGAGAAGTTGCCCTTCGCCATATCACCCAGATCTTCTACTGGGAGGGCATCCTTGTCCTGCAAGGTCTTCACGAAGCCTGCTAGGCCTTGCGCTGCTTGGGGGTCAAGGCCGGACTTTTCGGCGGCGTCGGCAAGCTGGGGAATAGCAATCAGGCCTGCTGCGAGGGCCAGGATAGCGCCAATAAGCGGCGTGCTGTCCGAGCTTAGGTCAACGCCATCGCCCACCACGAGCTGTTCGAGCGCGCCGCCGACATCCACATAATTTCCATCGCTAAAGGACTGCAGCTGCTGCTTGGAACCATTAAAAAGGTTCATATCAACGTCGGTAGGAATTCCTGCCACCTTGCCGGAGCCAGAACGCTGCCAGAAGGATAGCTTCTTCCAGCCACCCACGGCCTCGGGCGCCTGATCCTGATAGGCCGCAAGCCACAACGGCATATCCGAGAACTTCTGAGAGTTATTCATCTGCCCCATCCAGAAGTACTTGTAGGTGTAGATCATGGGAGTGCGGCCGGTAAGGCGCTTGAGCTCGCTGGTAAATTCTTCGATCCACTGCTCCAACTGGGCCGCGGATTTACCTTCATCCACCTCGATATCGAGTGCGGGGGGCAATGTCTGATCTGGCGCCAGCGCAATCTGCGCGGCAAAGTTCGCCGCTTGCGTTTTGGCGTCAGTCGATGGACGAGCGTAGTGATATGCGCCTGTCTTAAGGCCGGCAGCGTGGGCGGCCTGAACATCTTCGACGTAGTGCGGATTTACCCAATCCCCACCCTCAGTTGCTTTTACAAATGCAAAAGACTGACCGTCAGTACGTACCTTAGACCAATCGATGGGCGTGCCGCCCGGGTGCTGGTGTGCCGCAACGTCCACGCCCTTAGGGGCGCCAAAGCTCACCGCCTGGGCAACAGCGGTACCACTAATAGCTAGTGCAGCCACGGTAACTACCGCAGTAATACTCTTTCGGAGTGCCTTCTTTGAAGTCATGCGCGTGAGTCTAACAATGGTTTCACTCTATCAACATCTTTAACACGCGCCACTTGAGATAATTTTCTTTTCTTCTATTTCTGTCACCGTAGGCAATTTCACCATTTAGAACACATTTTTGCCCCCCTCTTGTGGCGGGCGCACCCACAGCGTAAGATAGACACTGTGAAGATTAGTTCAGCAGTTCTAATATTCGGGGGAAATAATTTTGGAATCCTATTACATAGTCAATGATCCTAAAGATCCATTAGCAGTTAAAGCGACCGAGATCAGAAAGCAAGATTACCTTTTCTGGAAAGATGCCAAACCAGACTTAGAAGACGATTTCGACATTTCTTGCCATACCCTTGCCACCCGTACGGGATTGAGTGAGCGGCGCACGCGCGATATAACCATGGCGCTCTACCGGCTGGCTGAGTTACCTCTAACAATGGCCCTGCAGGAAACCTACTACTTCCTGGATTTCTCTCGCCTCGTTACTATCGACGCCGTACTTAGCAAGCTCGGTGATGTCCCTGCGGAAACCCTCGAGAGGATAGACCAAGAACTATCTCGTTATTTGACCCCCTCGAACCCGAGACAGGTACTGCCCTCCAACACGAATTTACGGCGAAAACTCAATGGCCTCATTGCTATTGAAAACCCTTCCACCGAAGAAAACAAAGAGGCTCCCACGAAGAATAACTCCTATTTCACCTACTCCAGCTTCGGTGGCAAAGCCGGGCTAGCAGTTGAATTTGACGAAGCTACCCTTATAGCTATCGACGAACACATCAGCAAAGCCGCCGCGGAACATGGCCTTTCCAAGGCAGAAGCACTGGCCAAATTGATTCTGGGTGAAATTGAGTCTCGGACTAAGGTAGTTCTGCACATGTATCGCGCCCATGATCAGGAGTCTGCACCCGCGTTTATCCGGGGATTCGGATGGGTAAGCCCAGAGACCGCGGATAACCTGCGCCCCGCTCAGACGCGAGACATGGACTTAGCCAAAGAAATGGAAAGCGAAAGCTACGTTACTCCCCCGCTCATAGGCGCCTATGTGGAAGGCCGCGATGGGGTGTGCCGCTGGCCGGGGTGCTACCGCCCTGCGGAAAGCTGCCAGAAAGACCACCGCATTGACCATGCTCGGGGAGGGAAAACTGCAGGGAGCAATTTGGTTTCACTATGCCAGCACCACCATAACGTCAAGACTGACGGCGGTGCTTTTTATATCATGGATCCGCACACTGGGGACATTGTGTGGCTGTTTGATGATGGGCGCTGGGAATATGACGAGCCCCAAGGACCGTTAGCGCCCAAGAACAAGAACTGGGCGCTAACGGTGGGCCAAGCTATCGCCGCCCGACGGGCAGCGGCGAAGGAAAGGAATGAAAGCTAGACGGATCGGGCTCGGGAGATTACCTCGGGAAGATGAGCCAACACGTAATCGACATCTTCTTCCGAAGTAAGCCGGCCTAGCGTAAAGCGCAAGGAGCCGATTCCTTCAGCCTCGCTTACTCCCATCGCTTCCAAAACGTGAGACATGCGGTTTACACCTGCGCTACAGGCGCTGCCGGTTGAGGCCTCAATCTGCAGGGAATCTAGCAGCATGATGAGGCTATCGCCATCTGCGCCGGGGAAAGAGACGTGCAAGTGAGAAGGCAAACACGGTTCAGCGGAATTGATGACTGTATTGTCAATGGTGGCGAGAATTCCATCGCGGAGCTTATTGCGAAGCGCGGAAATCCGCTCACCTTGAGTAGAAATTTCCGCGACGGATTCCTCCAAAGCCGCAGCTAGACCGGAAGCACCAGCGACGTCGACAGTTCCAGGACGAATTCCGCGTTCCTGCCCACCGCCATAGGCAATGGGTTGGGGTGCGGGACTCCGCTTGGCTAGAAGTAGGCCAATGCCGCGGGGACCGCCGAACTTGTGGGCGCTAGCTGCAAGGCTGGTGATCCCTAGGTGGGAAAAGTCGATGGGAACTTTTCCTACCGCTTGCACGGCATCAACGTGTACCGGTGTACCCACCGCGCTGGCTCGGGCGGCAATATCTTCGACCGGCTGAATGGCGCCAGTTTCGTTATTGGCCCACATGCAGGTAGCGACGTCGGCAAGCGTGTCTAGAGCCGACAGGTCTGCTATGTGTCCGGAGCGATCGACAGGAAGAATCTCGACGGCAGCACCCGAATTGTTCAGCTTAGCCACGGTATCGCGCACGGCGGGATGCTCAATATCGGTGGAAACTATGCGGTTGGTTTTACCGGCCGCATAAAGTCCCTGAATGGCGATATTGTCTGCCTCTGTGCCAGAAGAAGTGAAAATCACCTCGATTGGCTCGCAGCCGAGGAGCGAAGCAACCTTCTCGCGGGCATCATCGAGCACAGACCGAGCCTTGCGGCCGGAACCATACTGCGCGCCGGAGTTCAGGGAGCCAGCCGCAGCTACCCACGCGTCAATCGCGCTCTGGCGCATCGGCTGGGTAGCAGCGTAGTCAAAATAATGCGGCATTACTGACGTGCCTTCAGTTCCTCGGTCAAGGCTGGGGCGATTTCATGGAGGTCGCCCACAACGCCAAGGTCAGCGATCTGGAAGAACGGCTCATCCTGGTCCTGGTTGACCACCACAATAGTGCCAGAGGTCTGCATACCAGAGGTATGCTGAATGGCACCCGAAATACCCAAGCCAATGTAGAGCTCAGGCGAAACGGTAACGCCAGTCTGGCCGATCTGATAGGCAGCGTCATAGAAGCCTTCATCTACCGCATCGCGGGTAGCGCCGACTGCGGCGCCGAGGGCGTCGGCAAGCGGCTCGACAACATCACCGAATTCATCACCTACGCCACGGCCGCCAGCGACGACCACCTTGGCTTCGGTAATTTCCGGACGTGCAGATTTCTGGGCAGGGGTAAAGGAAGTTACCTTGACATCTTTGCCAGTAGCGGCCGGCAACGGCATTGGGGCTGGTTGCGCTTCAACCTGCTGTGGTGCGGCCTCAACCGCGCCTGGGCGCAGCGTATAGATCGGGCACTGGCCGGTAGCGGTAGAGGTGGTCTCATAGGAGCCACCAAAAATGGTCATCTGGGCGGAACCATCAGCGGCGATGCCGCTGACATTGACCAGTGCGCCGGAAGCGAGGCGGGCAGCTAGGCGGCCGGCAATCTCGTTATTGGCGGGAGTTGCGGCCAGCACGATAGGTGCGGGGTTCGCGGCGCCGAGAGCATGCAAGGCATCGACTTCTGGAATCAGGAGGCGCTGGTCATAGTCTTCGGCCGTTGCTTGGACCACCTGCGCGGCGCCAAGGGCGGCAAGGTCAGCATCGAACTTATCTGCCTGCTTGCCGACGACCACTGCAGACACCGTACCCAATTCGCGCGCGGCCGTAATCAGTTCTCCGGTAACGGGTAGGACTTTTTCCGCATCGTGCTCAACTAATACGTAAACGTGAGACATATCGACTCCTAAATCAAGTTCTTTGCGGCTAGGAAGTCAGCGATCTTCTTCGCTGCATTTTGCGGGTTGGGCTCAGAAATAACCTCGCCAGCGGTGCGCGGTGGTCGCTTGTGAGCGGCCGCAACGGTGGTAGTGGGCGCAATTGCCTCAATTCCCAAATCAGCTAAGGAGAAAGTAGTGATTTCCGCCTTCTTAGCGGCCATCAATCCCTTGAAGTTAGGGAAGCGCGGCTTGTCGCTCTTATCGTTCACGGAAACAATTGCAGGCAGCGGCGCTTCTAGTTCCCAGGTGCCACGCGCATCATCTCGCGTGCCACGCAGCGTACCGCCCGCCAGTTCTACCTTGTGCAGCCCGGTAAGTGCGGGTAGCTGGCGGTATTCGGCGAGCAATCCAGTAAGTAGGCCGGTCGAGGCATCGGAGGCCTCGGTGCCAGCGGTGATCAATTGGACGTCGCCAAGCTTGTTCAGCGCAGCGTTGAGAGTCCATGCGGTCGACAGCGCATCCGCTCCCGCCAGCGAATCATCGGAGACAAGCACCGCGTCATCGGCACCCATAGCCAGTGCCTTGCGCAATGCTTCGTCTGCCTGGGCCGGCCCCATGGTCAGCGCGACGACCTTATAACCCGCATCCGGGTTTTCGTCGCGCAGGCGCAGGGCTTGTTCCACGGAATACTCATTAACCTCATCAATGACGTTATCCACGGAGGTGCGATCCAGGGTGTGGTCATCTTCCAAAGACTTGGTAGACCACGTATCCGGCACGTGTTTGACCAGAGCCACGATAGTTGGCATTGGGCACTCACCTTTCCGATATATTTATGTTGCGTAATTATCCTCGGACGATGATACTCGGGGTTTGCACAGCAAGGCGATTCCTTGTGCGCCAATTCGCGTAATGATTACCGCAAAAGGCTTCTTCCCCTTGAGCTTCATCTTCTTCCGCAGCTGGTCAGGGTCCACTTCTACCCCGCGCACGAGGATTTCCAAGCTCCCCGCGTCATAGGATTTAAGTACGGATTTTAATCTCTTTAGGGGTACTTTTTCTATGAATGGAAATCCCGAGGTTCCTTCCGGAATCCTCTCCCCTGTCAGGTACGCGATGCGCTCATCGATTTGGTGCAGCCTTTCCCGTGCCGCGTAATGCCGCACCAAGCCGGCGCGTACAACGGCACCGTCCGGGTCAATGAGGTAGCTACCAATCTCTCCGGCCTCGGGCAGGTTTGTTTCTTGATCATCGAGGACGTCTAGCTTGTGTCCACGAATCATTACTGCCCTTCGGCCGGTTCCTAGGCCTGGGGTATAAAGGCAAGCTTCTTTTACTCCGCCGTCGACGCTTGCGACGGTAACAAGGCCGTTCCATTCGCTGAAATCTAGGCCGGGTGCACACTTAATGGCCAATTCTTTGCCGCGATGCTTGTCGACGACCTCTGGAAGCGGTGGCACGAGCTCCTCCGGCCGGGTGATTCTTCTACCTCCGGCGCGGCGGGCGGGATCTGCAAGGAGGACATCGGCAGTCGTTGTAGTGGTGAGCGCATCAGCGCGAAATATCTTGGTCGAAGAAAGATTGTGCCTCGCCATTCTCACGCGCGACTCGTCCAAGTCTGAGCCAAAGTAGTCGAGCGGAGAATTAAGACCTTCCGTACCGATGGAGCAGGTGATGTCGTGGACGCTGCCCACCCCCTGCTCTGCAAGAAATGCCGCCCGGTATGCCGCAACCTCGACGGGGGTTGCTTGTTGGGCTGAGTCGGCGTCCATCAGCCAATCACTGGGAAGCTTGCCCGAACTACGGGCGGTCACCAGTTCCATGACTGCGCGGCCATAGTCGCCGAACTTCTCTTTCAAGATTTCGGTGTCCTTAAGCCGAGAGGCCTTGGTCAAGGCGAGATCGAGGTGCGTAATTTCCTCGTGGTGCTCAATCAAGAAGCTGACTTCTGCGGGGGTATAACTCATATGCGGTCTAAAGGGGTGGTGGAAAAGAATTCGCGGTAACGAGGGTCCTCGCGCGGATCCCCGATAACAGGGCGCAGGTCAGAAAAGGACGCATCATCGAGGACTTCTTGAACTGAGGAGTATCTGCTCAGCCTCTGCATCTGCGCCCAGGTGGGGATGACCAGGCGCACCAGCCCGGCGCGCCAACCGTCCAGGATGAGTTGGGGAGAAAACCATCCGGCATCGTCCGCCTCATCGGTATCCCCATCGGGTTCTTGGCCAGAGGGCAGCACCCCGACGAAAAAGAAGGTGTCGAACCAGTGGCTCTTTCCCTTTCCTACCCACCGGGCCCAGGGAAGGAGCATATCGGCGTCGACACGCATGCCGTTATTGCTGAGGAATTCGGTAAAGGAAATGGTGTGGCTCTCGAGTAGTTTTCGCTCCTTGTGATACCGCCGTGCATTGGAGACAATTCCGTCTTCGCGGATGGCAAAGAGGGTGCCAGCTTCCTCAAAGAGCTCCCGGGCAGCGGCGAATACTAGCGCGTGCGCTTTATACTTTGTTACGCCCATCCGTCGGGCCATGGAGATGACGGATTTTCCGGCCCATAGTTCGCCCGAGTCCCAGGAACGCGGCGGAAAGTCGCGTGGGTCCACGCCGCCGCCGGGAAAGACCGAATGCCCCGGGTAATTGTGCATGGTGTGCACGCGCTCTTGTACCCATACTTCAAGACCGTCGGTGCCGTCCCGTAGAAGCAGGACGGTTGCCGCCAAGCGCCCACCGTTAAAGCCGGTGGTATCGCTGGCGTCAACGGCATCGATACGGTCATGAAAAGGGTTGGTCATAGAGAAGCTCGGCGGGCGAAGTATCGCTGTCCAATGCGGTCTACCTGAATGGGCTGGTGGAAGGCGCGAGTCAGGTTTTCTGAGGTGAGGACTGAATTAATCAGACCTTTTGCCACTACCTTACCCTCATCCAGCAGCATGGCGTGGGTAAATCCGTATGGGATCTCCTCCACGTGGTGGGTGATCATGACGATGGCTGGGGCATCTGGATCCATGGCTAAATCGCCGAGGTATCCCACCAGGTCTTCGCGGCCTCCCAGGTCCATTCCGGCGGAAGGCTCGTCTAGGATGAGCAGCTCTGGGTTAGTCATGAGTGCGCGGGCGAGGACGACGCGCTTCTTTTCGCCCTCTGACAATGTTCCCCAGGTGCGCTCCTTCAGGTGGGTTGCACCTACCTGGGCCAAAATCTCATCAGCGCGGGAGAAGTCCATGTCCTGATATTCCTCCCGCCAGCGGCCCAGCACTGCATAGCCTGCGGAGACGACGAGATCGTCCACGCGCTCATTTTCGGGGATTCGCGATTGCACTGCAGCGGAGGAGATGCCGATGAGCGCGCGCAGATCGCGCATATCAGTTTTGCCGATCTGCTCCCCCATCAAAAAGGCGGTGCCCTTCGACGGGAATTCTTCGGCCGCGGCCATGCGCACTAGCGAGGTCTTACCCGCGCCATTGGGGCCAATAATGACCCAGCGCTCATCGAGTTCCACTTGCCAGTCCACAGGACCAACGAGGGTCTTGCCGCCGCGGCGCAACTCGACGCCGCGAAAATCTACGAGCCAATCTTGATCTGTAGGAGTTACGTCGTTCACGCCCTCCATTGTGACTGATTTATTCTTTGCCCGGTGAAATTGACACAGCTGCATTAGTCTTATGGGCATGACTACTCGCCTTGGTATTGACGATGTCCGCCCGCTTATCTCCGCCGGTTCTGTAGCTTCTAAAGCCGTTGTGGGCGAGGTAATTCCTGTCACCGCACTGGTCTGGCGCGAAGGCCACGACGCGGTCTCGGCCACTTTGTCTGCCTGGGCGGCGCGGTCCACGGCTACGTCCTCCGTTACCATGCAGGTAGACCCCAAAGACCAAGATCGAGTGCACGGCGTCTTTACCCCAGGCACTCAAGGCACCTGGTACTTCCGCGTCGATGCCTGGTCCGATCCCATTGCTACGTGGAAGAACGCGGTTACTAAAAAGATGGCGGCTGGGCAATCCGCTGCCGAACTGGCCAATGACCTCCAGCATGGTGCGGATCTATTTTCTCGGGCGGCCTTGCAAACCCCCTCGGATATTGTGGCGCCCGTCTTTGCTGCTGCACGGGACTTGGAGGATGAGTCTTTGGACGTCGATAAGCGCGTGCAGGTAGCGCTCTCGGACGAGGTCGCAGACATCCTGCACTCCCATCCCCTGCGTGATCTCCTAGTAGAAGGCGCCATTCACGAGGTCTACGTGGAGCGCCCGGCCGCGCTTTATAACTCGTGGTATGAGCTCTTCCCCCGTTCCACGGGCGGCTGGGACGAAGAGGGAAATCCAGTGCACGGCACCTTCGACACTACTGCCCAAGCACTAGAGCGCGTGGCCGATATGGGCTTCGATACGGTGTATTTTCCACCCATTCATCCCATTGGCAAGATGCATCGGAAGGGAAAAAATAACTCGGTCATTGCTGAGCCCGGTGATGTGGGAAGCCCGTGGGCTATCCAGGACCACTCCACCACCCACCCCGAATTGGGCACAATAGAGGATTTCAAGAAGCTGGTCTCTCGCGCCCAGGAACTTGGCCTGGAAGTTGCGCTTGATTTCGCGCTGCAGGCATCGCCCGACCACCCGTGGGCCACCAGCCACCCAGAATTTTTCACTGTCCTTCCAGATGGCACCATCGCCTACGCTGAGAACCCACCGAAGAAGTATCAGGATATCTATCCACTCAACTTCGATAACGCGCAGGATTCCATCTATCACGAAATCTATGAAACGCTCATGATTTGGGTAGAAGCCGGGGTGAGCACGTTCCGCGTAGATAACCCACACACCAAGCCGGCTAACTTCTGGGACTGGCTGATCACCCGCGTGCACGCCACCCACCCAGATGTCATCTTCTTGGCAGAGGCCTTTACCCGCGCCCCTCGCCTTTTCGGGCTAGCAAAAGCAGGCTTTTCCCAGTCCTATACCTACTTCACTTGGCAGACCACGAAGCATGAGCTCACCCAATTTGGCCAGATGCACGTAGAGCAGGCGGATATTTGCCGGCCTAATCTTTTTGTCAATACCCCGGATATCCTGCATGAGTCTTTGCAAACCGGGGGGCGCGCCATGTTCGCCATACGCGCTGTCCTCGCTGCCACCATGTCTCCACTATGGGGCGTGTACTCCGGTTTTGAGCTCTATGAGCACACCCCGGTAGCCCCAGGAACCGAGGAATACCTCGACTCGGAGAAGTACGAATTGCGGCCGCGCGACTTTGCTGCTGCGGTTGCGTCAGGAGACTCTTTAGAGTCCTATATCCGGCTGCTCAATCAGATTCGCCGCGATAACCCCGCATTGCAACAATTGCGCACCCTCCGCTTCCATGACACCGACAATGACGCCATCATTGCCTATTCCAAGGCCGATCCAGCCACCGGCAATGTGGTTCTCGTCGTGGTCAACCTGGATCCGCGCAATGCGCAAGAAGCGACCGTTACGGTAGATATGCGCGCTATCGGCCGCCATCCCGGCGAGTCCTATACTGTCCAAGACACGATTACCGGCTCTGCCTATCACTGGTCCGAGCGCAATTTTGTGCGCTTAGAGCCGCTTCGCGACGTCGCCCATGTCTTCGTCCTTCCCCCTGCCGACCACGTCCTGCAGGAGCAGCTCACCTGGCGCGAGGTCACCGACTATCGCCCGTAAACATTTGTCCACCGGAACGCGCCCAATCTAGGTACCCTGATTATATGAACATCCCGGCCGCTGACCTCGCTCGCCTCAATGACTGCCGCCACCATGACCCACACGGATTCTACGGCTGGCATGAAGGTACCGTCCGTACCCGCCAGCCTGGTGCCACCGCGGTACAGCTTCATACCCCCACGAAATCCGTGTCCATGGATATGGTCGGCGATGACATCTGGGAAGCGGAAGTAGGCGAGAACTGCGATTACCGCCTCGAAATCTCCTACCCCGGCGCCCCTACCCGCACCGTGGCAGACGGATATCACTTCCTGCCCACCATCGGATCCCTAGATCTGCACCTTATCGGCGAAGGCCGCCACGAGCGCCTTTGGGATGTCCTCGGCGCCAACCTACGTTCTTATGACGCAGAGATGGGCCCCGTAAGCGGTGTGTCCTTTGCCGTATGGGCCCCCAATGCCCAAGGTGTTGCCGTCGTGGGCGATTTCTGCGGCTGGAATCCTACCCAGTACCCAATGCGTTCGCTCGGTTCTACCGGCGTATGGGAGGTCTTTATCCCAGGCATCGGTGCTGGCGAACACTATAAGTTCGCCGTCTTTAGCCAGGAAGGACGCAAAGACAAGGCCGACCCATTGGCCAAGCGCACCGCCTGCCCGCCGGAAACTGACTCGATCGTGGATTCCACCAGCTTCGGCTGGTCTGATTCCGCGTGGATGGACAAGCGCACCGGCAACCTAGATGTCCCGATGAGCATCTATGAGGTCCACGTTGGCTCGTGGAAGGTCGGGGCGAATTATAACCGACTTCGCGAGGAGCTCATCCCTTATCTCAAGGAGCATGGCTTTACCCACGTCGAGCTCTTGCCCGTGGCCGAGCACCCCTTCGGCGGCTCTTGGGGCTACCAAGTCTCTGGCTATTACTCGCCTTCAGCGCGGTGGGGCTCGCCGGATGAGTTCCGCGCATTAGTCAATGCACTGCATGAAAACGGCATCGGGATCATCGTGGACTGGGTGCCAGCCCACTTCCCCAAAGATGACTGGGCCTTAGGCCGCTTCGATGGTCAAGCGCTTTATGAGCACCCCGATCCCCGCCGCGGCGAACAGGCCGATTGGGGAACTTACGTCTTTGATTTTGGCCGCAATGAGGTGCGCAATTTCCTCGTAGCCAACGCCCTGTATTGGGCTGAAGAATTCCACATTGACGGCCTGCGCGTAGACGCCGTCGCTTCCATGCTTTACCTGGATTACTCCCGCGATGAATGGCTACCCAATCAGTTTGGCGGGCGCGAGAATTTAGAAGCCGTCCAATTCCTGCAGGAAACCAACGCCACCCTCAACCGCACCCATCCTGGCGTACTCACCATCGCCGAGGAATCCACCTCCTGGCCGGGCGTTACCGCTCCTACTTCCGAGAACGGGCTGGGCTTTTCCCTGAAGTGGAATATGGGATGGATGAATGACACCCTGGAGTACTTCAAGCACGAGCCTATCCACCGCTCCTATCACCATGGCGAGCTCACCTTCTCCATGGTGTATGCCTATTCTGAGCGCTACGTGTTGCCGTTTAGCCACGACGAAGTAGTCCACGGCAAGGGTTCACTGTGGCAGCGCATGCCTGGCGACGACTGGAATAAGGCCGCCGGATTGCGCGCTTTGTATGGCTACATGTTCTCCCACCCTGGCAAGAATCTGCTCTTCATGGGCCAGGAATTTGGACAAACCACCGAGTGGTCCGAGGAGCATTCCGTGGATTGGGGCAACCTCGATGGTTGGGGCAATGAGTGGCACCGGGGCATTAAGCGCCTCGTGCGCGATATCAACCTCATCTACCGCGACACTCCAGCTTTGTGGAGCCAGGATTTCAGCCAAGACGGCTTTCAATGGGTCAAGGCCGATGACTCGAACAATAACGTGCTGGGTTACGTCCGCTATGGCGCAGACGGCTCTGCCTTGCTCGCCGTGTGCAACCTTTCGGGTTCTTCCATTCCCGACTACGGCCTCTGGGTTCCACGTGATGGTGCTTGGAAAATGGTGCTCAACACCGATGATGCCGTTTATGAGGGCGCTGGGAACCCGCTTCCTCAGCATATTCACGTGGCGGATAATTCCGCCACGCTTCACCTACCGGCCAACTCGGTGCAGTGGTACGTACTGGAGCAATAAAACGCCTATCGCTGCGTGCGTAGGAACTCCACCACGCGCGCTTCGATATCATCGCGAAGCGCATCCATGCGCTCTTCACCCTCCAGACCACGCAGCGAAGGATCCTCGATGGCCCACCTCTGCGCTGGCCCGTCATATTCCGCATCACCTACCACGATGACGTGGTCGACAGTGGCAGCAAGGTGGGGATCCACTAGAGCAGGAGTACCAGTCATTTCTGCCCCCACCTTCGCGAGGGAAGCTTTGGCCTCTTGATTGATGCCCTGCTGGGTATGCTCCGGGGTAGTTTGCACCCCAGCCGAGTAAATATCCCACTCAGGCGCATGCTTGGCGGCAAGCGCCGCAGCCATCTGCGACTTGCCGCGATTTGTATTGCACAGGAAAAGCACTGAAGTCATGCTTTCCCATCTTACCCAAGCTAGTACAGGGCACTCGCCAGCTTGGTTCGAGCTTCCATCACACGCGGATCATTGCCCTCAAAGAGCCCGAAAAGCTCCAGCAAGCGCTCGCGCACGCGAGCTTTCTCATCACCGGCCGTTGCCTTCATCGTCTCGATGAGGCGATCAAAGGCCTTTTCTGGGGCGCCGGCAACCACTTCGGCGTCGGCAGCACGCATCTGCTTATCGACGTCCCCCTTGTCCCCTTCCGCAGCCGCAATCGGATCCTCAGTCTGGTTGGCAGGATCAAGGCGCTTGAGCAGTACGGTTGTATCGCGGGCCTGCTTAATCTGCACGTTTTCGGGCTCAGCCTCCAAGATGGAGTTATAGACCTTAAGAGCACCATCAAAGTCGCCAGCATTTAAGAAGCCCTCTGCTTCTTGGAGGCGCGGATCCTCTTCTTCCTCTTGGGTCTGGGGCTCTCCCGCATCGCTCTGTAGGCCCTTCAACTGTGGGCCAACATTCTGCACCAGGGCATCTACCCATTGTTTTAGCGCATCTAGTGGTTGTGCACCCTCGAAATTCGTCAGCGGCTGCCCAGCGCCCAGGGCCACCACAGTGGGGAGGTTCTTCACGCCAAAGGCCTGCGCAACCTGTGGGGTAGCATCTGCATCCACGTAGGCAACTAGGAAGCTGCGGTTTCCTTGCGCTGCCAAACCTTGCAGATCGGTCTTTAGCTGCTCCGACTGCGTGGAACGGGCGGTGCCAATGAGTACAATCACCGGAACTTCCGTAGAACGGCGCACCACGTCCTGGTCGAAGTTAGCCTCCGTCACCGTGAAGAAGGGCTGGATCCCGCCAGCAGTGGTCTGGGGAGATTCCTGCGCCTTCTGCCGTGCCTCGGCCCGCGCCTTTACTTGGCTGAGGTCGAGCGCGCCTCCTACATAAGCGTTATTTGCTGAAGTCATCTAGTCCTCCTTTGCAAGGCGGCGGTTAACCGCATCTACCTTGTCAGTCAGTTGATTGGTTACGCCCTCGCGAATATCAGCCTTGACCACCAAAGATGTGCGCGGGGATACCGCACGCACCGCGTCAGTGGCCTTCTTAATAGTTCCAAAGACCTCGTCCCACTCGCCTTCAAGCAGGGTGAACATGGCATTGGTCTCGTTAGGAAGGCCAGATTCGCGGACTACGCGCACTGCCGCAGCGACGGCGTCAGCCATTTCTTGGGAGTCATTATTGACTACTGCGGGGGCTACAGAGAATGCAACAATCATGCCCGCTAGTCTACCTACGCTCCCAGCAGTGGCGGTGCCAGTGCCGACGATCGTCTCCCTGGCGGCCCACGTCGCGCGGCCACGCGACGATATGGGCCACCCCGGGAGGAATATTTTGATTACACCCTGGGCACACATAGTACTTCTGGGCACGCGCAGAACCGATATGCCGCATGACATAGGGTTCACCGTGCGTCCAGCTAGGCCCCTCGACCGTCTGGGAGCCGAGAAAAGTCGACCCATCCTTAGGCAAGGATCGAAGCTCAAGCGGTTTGCGTCTATTCCGCCGTGGCATTAGAACAATCGCAATTCATTCGACTCGAGCCCACGCAGCTCCTGATAATCCAATACGACGCACCGAATGCCTCGGTCCTCTGCTAGCGTGCGGGCCTGCGGTTTGATTTCCTGGGCCGCGAATACACCAGATACTGGGGCCAGAAGCTCATCGCGGTTAAGCAACTCCAGATACCTCGTCAGCTGCTCCACGCCATCAATCCCACCGCGGCGCTTCACCTCGATGGCAACATTATTGTTGTTTTCATCTTTCGCCATAATGTCTACCGGGCCTATCGCCGTTGGGTATTCGCGGCGTACCAGCGTATAGCTATCGCCCAAGGTATCGATCTGGTCTGCCAAAAGCTCTTGCAAGTGAGCCTCCACGCCGTCTTTGACTAGGCCTGGGTCTTCACCCATGTCATAGGAGATTTCCTCATGGATCTCAGCAATTGTAATGCGCAACTGCTCGCCTTTAGGATTTTCCACCAGCCACAAAACCTCGCCGGTATCGTCACCGTCTAGGTCCTCAATGGCGGATTCTTTTAAAGTGCATGGAGGGGTCATCCAATTAAGCGGCTTATACGCACGGTCGTCAGCATGCACGGATACAGAGCCGTCAGCTTTGACGATGAGTAGACGGTCTGCCATGGGAAGGTGGGCATCCAAACGGCCCACGTAATCTACGGAGCATCGGGCGATTACTAAACGCATGCCCTCTACCCTAGCGGGTAACCTTATCGCTTGGATTGACGGGTAGCGCGCTGGCGAAGTTGCTGGAAGTCGAAGCGCTGCTGACGTTTGGATGGTGCGGCCTCTACCCACGCCCCAAAGGCCATAATGCCGTGGGCATCAGATGCCAACTCATATTCCCGGCCCTTGACCCGAAAGCGAACAACCTCGGTGGCGGCAGACATAAAAGAAGCCTCGGCATCATCGAGCGAGCGGGTGCTTACTACTTCGATGTCGAGGCGGTTGATACGCAGGTCGCAGCGCGGAGAAACGGAGCGGAGCTTGAAATACTCCACAAATTCGCCTTCATAACGCAGCGAACCATGGCGCCAAGAAAGGGAATTTCTAGCGGGTACTCGGCGTAGCAGGACGGCAGTGCCGCGGGAACGCACGGTAAAAAAGCGAAGCGCAGCCAGAAAAATAACCAGCAATAGGGCCATGCCAAGGGCCCACAGAAGCACTGTAACCACCGTTGAATTCATGGACCTTCGCGCCATCCTCGCTTTGTGGAGAAACTGATTCTTGAATTGTAGCGCTTGGCAGGACCTATACGCCAATAAGAAAAGGCAAAGAAAACGCAAAAAGCGCCCCGTTTTAAACCGGGGCGCCTTTAGAGAGCAGGAAGGGCGGCTATTGCTGCCCTCTCCTATCAATCCAAGGTACTAAGCCTTGGCGCGGCGGACAGCACGCTGTGCGGCCTCGCCACGGGACTTGGCGAGCTCGTGCTCAGAAGCAAAGTCCTTCTGAGCCTTCTCCTCATCCACCTCATCGGACCAGATGGCCCAATCAGCGAGGACGGTGATCTTGTCCTGGGTAACGGAGAGGAAACCACCCTGCACGGCGGCGACGCGGCGCTCGCCGTCCACTGGGTGGATGGTCACCACGCCATTATCGATCAACTGACCGATCATTGGCTCGTGACCGGGAAGCACGCCGATCTCACCCTCGGTGGTCTCAGCCGTGACCATGGAGGCCTGTCCAGACCACAGCAGGCGCTCGACGGAAACCAATTCGGCGGTGATGTCAGCCATGTGCCTCTCCCTACTTCTCGTTCAACTTCTTGTATGCAGCCTCGACGTCGTCAAGGCCGCCCAAGCCGTTGAAAGCCTGCTCTGGGTAGTGGTCAAACTCGCCATCGCAGATGCGCTCAAAGGCGTCGATGGTCTCGGACAGCGGCACGTAAGAGCCCGGCAGGCCGGTGAACTTCTGTGCGACGAAGAAGTTCTGGCCCAAGAAGCGCTCGATACGGCGGGCACGCTGAACGGTGACCTTATCCTCCTCGGACAGCTCGTCCATACCAAGGATGGCGATGATGTCCTGGAGTTCCTTGTTCTTCTGCAGAATACCGATGACGCGCTGTGCAACCTCGTAGTGCTTCTCGCCAACGATACCCGGCTCGAGGATACGAGAGGTAGAGGTCAGCGGGTTCACTGCTGGGTAAATACCCTTGGAAGCAATAGCACGGTCCAGCTCGGTGGTGGCGTCCAGGTGAGCGAACGTCGTTGCCGGAGCCGGGTCGGTGTAGTCATCGGCAGGAACGTAGACGGCCTGCAGGGACGTAATGGAACGGCCCTTGGTCGAGGTAATGCGCTCCTGCAGGACACCCATCTCATCAGCCAGGGTTGGCTGGTAACCCACAGCGGAAGGCATACGACCCAGCAGGGTCGAAACCTCAGAGCCGGCCTGGGTGAAACGGAAGATGTTGTCGATGAACAGCAGCACGTCCTGGTTCTGCACATCGCGGAAGTACTCCGCCATGGTCAGGCCGGACAGAGCCACGCGCATACGGACTCCTGGCGGCTCATCCATCTGGCCGAAGACAAGTGCGGTATCTTGCAGCACGCCCATCTCTTCCATCTCCAGGAAGAGGTCGGTGCCCTCACGGGTACGCTCGCCGACGCCGGCGAAGACGGAGGTACCGGAGAACTCACGGGCGATACGGGTAATCATCTCCTGAATGAGAACGGTCTTACCCACACCTGCGCCGCCGAAGAGGCCAATCTTGCCGCCCTTAACGTACGGGGTCAGCAAGTCAATGACCTTAATGCCGGTCTCCAGAATCTCGGTCTTACCCTCGAGCTGGTCGAACGCTGGCGGCTCGCGGTGGATGCCCCACTGCTCACCATCGCGGCCGAGACCCGGCTCGTCGAGGCAGTCACCGAGGGCGTTGAAGACGTGGCCCTTGACGACGTCGCCGACTGGCACGGAAATTGGCTTTCCGGAGTCGATGACCTCGGCACCGCGGACGAGGCCGTCGGTCGGTGCCATGGACACGGTACGGACAAGGTTGTCACCGAGGTGCTGAGCGACCTCGAGGGTGACGGTCTTTGCAACAGCTTCGAGCTTGATGTCGACGTGCAGTGCGTTGTACAGGGCCGGCAGTGCCTCACGTGGGAACTCCACGTCCACAACCGGACCGATGACGCGCACGACACGACCGGCGACTGCCGAAGACTGTGCATTCTGCTCTTGCAGAGCTGTAGTCATAATCTAGTCACTTTCTGCGCTGTCAGATAGCGCGCCAGCGCCACCGACGATCTCTGAAATTTCCTGGGTAATCTGTGCCTGACGGGCCTGGTTAGCCACGCGGGAGAGGTCTTCGACCATCTCGGTTGCGTTGTCAGTAGCAGACTTCATAGCTGTACGGCGTGCAGCGGACTCGGAGGCAGAAGCCTCCAAGAACATAGCAAACAGGATACGCGAGACGTACTGCGGAAGCAGAGCATCCATCAGCGTATCTGCGTCCGGCTCGAATTCGAATCCGGCGGCAACATCCTCCGCAGATTCGGCGTCGGACAGAGCGGAGTCACCGAGGTGGTACTCCTCATCCTGAATAACCGGCTCAACTGGCAACAGCTGCTGTGCGCGCGCAGTCTGGGTCAACATGGACTCAAACTCGGTGTAGACAACGTGTACCTGGTCAAAGCCACGTACACCTGCGCCCTCACCCTGCGCATGCAGGCCGTCGCGGCCCTTGGTAGTGCCGTTGGAACCAGCAATAAAGCCATCAATCAGGTGACGGCGCACATCGTGGGTGGCCTCCCAGGTTGGGTCCTGAGAGAAACCGCCCCAGCTGCCAACTACCTCGTCCTCGCGGAACTTGTAGTGGCCGATGCCCTTGTTGCCGGTAACGTACCGAACTACCTCGTAGCCCTTGCTTTCCAGGAGAGCTTGCAGCTGTGCGGCCTTCTTGAAGACGTTGTTGTTGTAGCCGCCACACATACCGCGGTCAGAAGTGACCACGAGAATGGCTGCGACGTTTCCGTCTTCGCGCTCACGCAGCATGTCATGCTCCAACGTAGAGGCAGAGGCCAGCTTATTCATGATGCTGGTCATCTCAGTCGCATAAGGCTGAGATGCTTCTACCCTGGCCTGCGCCTTGGTAATGCGCGAGGTAGCAATAAGCTCCTGGGCCTTGGTGATCTTCTTAGTCGAATTAACGGACCGGATGCGGTCACGTAGTTCGCGAAGATTAGCCATCGTTTCTCCTCCCTTCTTTAATCTAGACGGTTAGTTATGAGTTCTGAACTCTACTTAGCCGTCTTGCGGGAGACGTTGAGCTCGGTGTTCTTTACGTCGTTTTCATCCAAAGGCTCTACCGGTGCCTCAGAGCCCAAGTTATGGCCTTCGGAGGTGCGGAAGGTCGGCTGGAAATCCTTAGCTGCCGCAACCAATGCGTCCTTGGACTCATCGGTCAGCGGCTTGCCGCCGGAAATCTGCTCAAAGACCTCTGGGGTGTTGGCGTTGAGGTACTCGTGTACCTCGTCCTCGAAGCGGCGGACGTCTTCAACGGGAACGACGTCGAAGATGCCAGCCTCGGCGAGGTAGATGGATACCATCTGGTACTCCACCGGCTGCGGGGAGGACTCGGACTGCTTCAGCAGCTCAACCAGACGGGAACCGCGCTCCAGCTGAGCCTTGGAAGCAGCATCCAGGTCAGATGCGAATGCCGCGAAGGCCTGCAGATCACGGTAGGAGGCCAGGTCCAGACGCAGGTTACCGGCAACTTTCTTCATACCCTTGGTCTGTGCAGCGCCACCGACACGGGAGACGGAAACACCGACGTTAATAGCCGGGCGAACACCCTGGTTGAACAGGTCAGACTCCAGGAAGACCTGGCCGTCAGTAATAGAAATGACGTTGGTCGGAATAAAGGCGCCGACGTCGTTTGCCTTGGTCTCGATGATCGGGAGTGCGGTCATGGAGCCAGCACCCATGTCGTCGGAAAGCTTGGCAGCACGCTCCAGCAGGCGGGAGTGCAGGTAGAACACATCGCCCGGGTATGCCTCGCGTCCCGGCGGACGGCGCAGCAGCAAGGAAATGGCACGGTAGGCCTCAGCCTGCTTGGTCAGATCATCGTAGATAACCAGGACGTGGTTGCCCTGGTACATCCAGTGCTGGCCCAGCGCTGCACCGGAGAACGGTGCCAACCACTTGAAGCCGGCGGAATCGGAAGCCGGTGCGGCCACGATGGTGGTGTAATCGAGTGCGCCGTGTTCCTCAAGGGTGCGGCGCACACCAGCGATGGTCGAGCCCTTCTGGCCAATTGCGACGTAGATGCAGCGTACCTGCTTATCCTTGTCGCCGGACTCCCAGTTAGCCTTCTGGTTCAAAATGGTGTCGATGCAAACCGCGGTCTTACCGGTCTTACGGTCACCGATGACCAGCTGACGCTGGCCACGGCCGATCGGGGTCATTGCGTCGATAGCCTTGATGCCGGTCTGCATTGGCTCTTCAACCGGCTGACGCTGCAGCACGGACGGTGCCTGCAACTCGAGGACGCGCTCCTCTTCAGCGTTGATTGGGCCCATGCCGTCAATCGGCTGACCCAATGGGTTAATTACGCGGCCGAGGAATTCCTCGCCCACTGGGATGGAGAGAACCTCGCCGGTCCTCTTGACCTCGTCGCCCTCCTTGAGGGACTCGAAGTTACCCAGGACCACGACACCGATGGAGTTGGTGTCAAGGTTCTGTGCGACGCCAATCACGCCGCCTGGGAACTCGAGCAGCTCATTCGCCATAACGGATGGCAGGCCAGAAACCTGCGCAATACCGTCAGCTGCCGAAATGACCACGCCGACCTCCTCACGGGAGGCCTCCGCGGAGTAGCTCGAGGTGTAGTTCGCAATCGCACTACGGATCTCGTCGGAGGAGATCGTCAGCTCCGCCATGTTCTTCCTGCTCTCGGTAGTATCTTCCAGCACTTACTTAAATCGTTTCTGTCGTTTCGGCTATGCCATCTGGGCACGCAGGCGGGCAATCTTGCCTGCCGTGGAGCCATCAATGACTTCATCGCCGACGCGGATGCGCATGCCACCGAGGAGGCTGGTGTCAACCTCAGAGTGAATGGACATCGCACGACCATAAATTTTGCCCAGCTTCTCAGCGAGTACTGCTTGCTGGCCTTCGTTTAGTTCACCCGCTGCGGTAACACGCGCAATGGTGCGGTCCTGCAGGTCTGCTGCAGAATCAGCTAAAGCGGCTACATCATCAATCGGGTTCTGCTCTGGGCGGGAGATGGCCTGAAGCACCAGTGCCTCAGTAAACATCGTGACCTTGCCGTAGAGCACGTTTGCCAGCAATCCGCGCTTGCGGGCGGAATCAGCAGTTCGGTCGGAAAGCAGCTGGGTGAGCTCGCCCTCACGGTCAAGGATCTGGGACAGGCGGAAGAGCTCGTCTTCTACCTGCCCCAGCTGCCCCTGCGCCTCAGCACCGCGCAGCAGTGCGCGGCGGCCCAGGGACACCAAGCCCTTGACAAAGTCCTTCGGGGTGGACCACTGTGCGGCCGCAGCTTCCTGGATGATGCGCAATGCGCCACCGGAAATCTTGGAGCCAAACAGGGTCTCAGCCAGGGACTTGCGTGCCTCGCTCGGAGCGGCGATATCGGTGAATGCGACGCGCAATTCGCGGTCTGCATCCAAGACATCGACAACCTCGAAGATATCCAGGCCCGCCTGCGCGGCGGTGGCGACGCTATTCTCGCCAGCAAGGATCTCATCCAAGCGAGATTGCGAGGTTGCGAGTGCTTCGCGGCTAGCTGCCTTCATAGTTGCCTACTTTCCGGCCGGTGCCACAGAGTCGAGCTCGGACAAGAAGCCATCGATGGTGGAGGACTTCTTAGAGGCGTCGGAAAGCTCGCCGCCCAGAATCTTCTCCGCCAGGTTGATGGAGTTCTGGCCCATTTCGGAACGCAGCTCAGTAACAACCTGCGAGCGGGAAGCCTCCAGCTGCTTCTCGCCATTGGCGACGATGCGGCGGGACTCTTCTTCCGCGTTGGTCTTGGCCTCGGCCTCGATCTGCTTGCCGCGCTCGCGCGCCTGCTCGCGGATCTCGGCTGCCTCTGCACGAGCATCAGCCAGCTGAGCATTGTACTTTTCCAGAGCAGCCTTGGCCTCGGCCTGCTGAGCCTTGGCACGCTTCAAGCCGCCCTCGATCCGGTCTTCACGCTCTGCCAACATCTTGCTGTACATAGGAATTACAAACTTCCAGAACAGCAACAGAATTACGATGAAGCACAGCAAAGACCAGAAAATGTCATAGTTCTTGGGCAGAAGAACAGAGAAACTACCCGAACCTGGGTTGTCTCCGCCCTCTGCTGCAAGCAAGTAAACGACGTTATTCATTGGTCTCCCGTCTTAAAAGATTCGGTGTGAAAACTCGAGCTCTTAGAACAGGAAGCCGGCAACGAGACCGATAAGTGCCAAGGCCTCAGTAAAGGCGATACCCAGGAACATGGTGGTACGCAGCTGGCCAGCCATTTCTGGCTGACGGGCCATAGCTTCAACGGTCTTGCCGGCAACGATACCGATACCGATGCCTGGACCGATAGCCGCCAGGCCATAACCAATGGTGCCCAGTCCTTCAAACTTCGAAGCGGCATCCGCTGCCAGAATGATTTCGTTCATGGTGAAAGTCGTTCCCTTTCGTAGAATTTCAGTCTGTCTCAAGACTGAATGTCGATGGTTTAAATTAGGTGGTTTACTCGGTCGCGCTCGTCGACCTCGTCCTTAGTGCGAATCAGCGTGCAAGGACAGCTCAATGTACACCGCCGTCAAAAGAGCGAAGATGTACGCCTGTAGGAAGATAACCAGAATCTCGAACAGGCTCATAGCCAAGCCCAGAATAATGGTTAGTCCAGACAGTGCGGTCCAACCATTCAGCTGCCAGAAGAAGAAGTTCGTAGCAGAGAAGAGAAGAACCAGAATGATGTGTCCAGCAAGGAAGTTCGCCATGAGACGAATAGCAAGGGTAACCGGCCGCAAGATGAACGTAGAGAAAAACTCAATCGGTACCACCAAAAGATGCAATAGCGGTGGCAAGTTCGGAATCACTACCGAGGAGCGAATGAACTTACCAAGGCCATACCTCTTGGCACCCGCGTAAATCATCACAATGTACGAAACCGCGGCCAAGACAATTGGCATACCAATACGTCCGTTCGGCGAGACATTAAGCCCCGGAATAACGGTCGCAACGTTCATGAATAGAACCGCGAAGAAGATGCTAGCGATAATTGGCAGAAATCGCTTTCCCTCCTTCTTACCCAAAATGTCCTCAGCGATATGAATACGGACAAAGTCGACCGCATTCTCGCCCACATTCTGAATGCCAGAAGGAACCAACTTAGGGTTCTTAAAGGCGGCCCAGAAAAGGATCACCACAATTAGCGTCATCAAGATTCGAATCAGCATCAGGCGATCAAGCGCGAACCATCCGCCGGCGAAGTCACCGAAAAAAAGATGGTCGGCATCAATTTGCCCCGGGAAGAATTCTTCACCTAGATCGGGCGTGTGGAAGTGCCCTTTCATAGCCAATGTTGTAACGCTCAGCGTTCTCTCCCGTGTTCGGGCCACACAGCTTGTAAAAGCTTTTGTGGTGCGATGGACGTCTCAAACTTTCTGTCCTGTTCACGGACTCCGTCGCACATCAGCATGAACAAGACAGGGATTTACCAATACCGGAAGAGAGCACGTGCCTACTTCCACGGTAACCCGAAGTGAATCGTATCAGCTGGATCCTGAGTTTTTGCACGTGGGGGCCCCATAGAAGCTACTCTTCAATTCCAAAGTAAGTAATTAAGCTATAAACCTGCGATTTGCTGGCCAAACTCATAAGCGTGGAATTCATCACACCACATCTCACCCGCCCCTCGTCGGGGGTATAAATCTCTCATAACCGCAAGTAACAGATGAAATAGAGCTGCTCGGTATCCCCATGATGCTGAGCTGCCTCAAGCTTTTGGCAGCATTCTTTGAACGCCGATTAAGCCACGTACGTCACTTTAGAAGTAACTATCCCCCAGACTTCAGTTCCGAGGGTTACAACAAGAGCTGCAACTACGCTAAGAAACAAGGCCCACGTGTCATAGAAATCCATTTCCCTAATTACTGCCAAAACCCCCAAGAGCAAAACTAGCTTAAGCAGCCACCCACCGAGCACCACTGCAATTGTTGTCGAGGGGGTTGACTTGGCTGTAAATAGGACTGAAAGAGCCGTGCACAATACGAATCCTCCGCCTAGAGCTGCACCAATTAAGACGCCCCAAATTCCGGGAAGGCCTTTCAATCCCCCCCAAATGGCAAGTGATACCAACATAATGACAAGCAACGCTTTGACACCTAGCTGCACGGCGCGCTTGAGGGGCAGACGCGGATCATCAAAATCAGAGTTTACTTTAGGATCATTCACGGAGACCGAGCCTACCTCACGAAGGTTCAGTTTCCGCCACCACGACGGTCTCTCGGGCAGCAGGGCCAATCTTTCCTTGCCGCAAGGGCACGAGAGTAGCTGCAAACGCGAGAAGCAGGGCCACAATAGTCACGCCAATGGCCACCGGCGCGGGAACGATGGAAAAGGACACCGCACCAAATGCCACTGCGGAAACCCACAAGTAGAGCACTAGCACGGTACGCCTATGAGTATGCCCAAGCTTGAGGAGGCGGTGATGAATGTGCGCCTTGTCCGCAGAAAACGGTGAACGGCCGTGCGATAGGCGGCGAATAACAGCCCAGACAAGGTCGAGGACTGGAATAAATACCGCTGCGGCGACCACGATGATGGGTGACATTAACGCGACAATATCCACCGTGCCATACAGAGACATGTTGATCTTGCCGGACGCAGAAGTTGAGGCCGCAGCGAGCAAGAGGCCGATAAGCATGGAGCCGGAGTCGCCCATAAAAATGCGGGATGGTTCGAAGTTATGGGGTAAGAAGCCGGCGCACATTCCCACCAGTGCGGCACTAATAATGGCTGGCGGATAGGCCGATACAGCACCGCCCTGGTCATGGAGGACGGTCAAGGAAAAGACTAAAATTGCCCCTCCTGCAATCATTCCAAGGCCTGCTGCCAGGCCATCAAGCCCGTCTACAAAGTTGATGGCATTGATAAGCAAGACGGTAAAGAATGCGGTGAGCAGGGTGCTTTGCAGTTGGTCCAGCACAACGGTGGTGCCGCCGCCAAACGGAATAAAAAGTAGTGTCCAGGTAAGGCCCAACCCACTCATGAGCGTGGCAGCGAAAAGCTGGCCAAAAAGCTTCACGACGGCACTGAGTTCTACTAGGTCATCGACCACGCCAACGAGCACCAGCGCCAAGGCCGCCCATAGCACCGCATTCATTTCCGGAGTGACGGGCATAAAGCCGCGAGTCAAGGCTGGAAGCTGGGCTGCGAGGAATATTGCCGCCGCAAAGCCGGTAAACATGGCCACGCCGCCCATACGGGGTGTGGGCTGCGTGTGAGCGTCGCGCAGGCGAATTTCCGCCACCCGGCCGGTGCGCACTAAAAAGGAGCGCACCACACCGGTGGTCAGATACGTAAATGCTGCTGCGACGAGGATGACAAGGGCCAACTCGCGCAGCGGGACACCACTGCCGCTCACGCGAATACCTCCTTAGGCTTGGGGGCGGGTGCGCAGGGTTTGGGCATCGAGGCCGATGACCTTGCCGATTTCCTCGGCCGAGAGCGCGCCTTCACGGAGCAGATACGGGCGCTCACCGGAGAGATCAATGATGGTGGAAGGCTTACCGACGGCCGTCTCTCCCCCATCTAAGTAAACCGTCACGGCTTTACCCAGCTGTTGCTTAGCCATAAGCGCGGTGGTTGGTGGCTGGTGGCCAGAAATATTGGCGGAAGACACAGCCATCGGACCAACCTCGCGCAAAAGCTCAATCGCAATGGGATGCAGCGGCATGCGCAGCATTACCGTGCCGCGGGTATCACCGAGGTTCCACGGCAAGGATGGCGCCTGAGGAACAACGATAGACAGGCCACCCGGCCAAAAGGCCTCAACCAAATCACGCGCAGTATCGGTATAGGAAGCCACGAGACCGCGAACGGTATCCCAGGAACCAACCAAAACCGGTACCGGCATATCCGGACCGCGCTGCTTGGTAGCCAAGAGATTGGCTACGGCATCATTATCAAAGGCATCGCAGCCAAGGCCATACAGCGTATCGGTGGGCATGACCACAAGGCGACCGGATTGTGCAGCCTTGACCGCAATGTTCAGGCCCTCTTCGCGCTCGGCCTCATCGGCACAGTTAAAAATCTTTCCTTGCATAGTCTTTCCTCTTCTTGCCCTCGGTGGTGTCTTAGTCTACCGCGCGCACCGCAGTGACAAAGCGGGGCGTTCCCGTCATGTCCTGCAGCGCCGAAATTCTTTCAAAGCCGCCGTGGCGGGCCATTGCGGCTTGTACGGCTTCGCTCGTGGAGTCATCGTGCTCGATGGCCACCTTGCCGCCCGGGCGCAAAAGGCGGGCGAACGTCGGGATGAGGCCGGTGATGACGCCCATCCCATCCGCACCAGCAAAGACCGCGTCGTGTGGATCATGGTAGACCTCCGGATCGAGGTCCGGCGTCTCCGGTACATACGGCGGGTTGGTCACGATAAGGTCCACGGTCCCGTTCCACTCCGCCAAGGTAGTGGCATCCGTAGCATCGGCCTGAATGACCTTCACCCCGCTGCCGCGGGTATTGGCAGTGGTGTAGGCCAAGGCGGCGTCGGCAAGCTCAACTGCCCGCACCTGCGCCTCAGGTAAGTAGTGGTGCAGATATAGTGCCAACGCCCCTGTGCCAGTGCACAAGTCCACCAGCCGCGGGCCGTCCGCATTGCGCACCGCCCAGTCCGCCATCACCTCGGTTTCCGGCCGCGGGATAAATACGCCAGGGCCCACTTTGAGCTCCAGCGGACCGAACCAAGCGCTGCCTAGCACGTACTGTAGGGGCTCGCGGGACTCACGGCGACGTAGCAGCGCATCATAGGCCATATCGAAACCGGGCATAG
Organism: Corynebacterium sp. LaCa117; assembly: GCF_046717765.1. NCBI lineage: Bacteria > Bacillati > Actinomycetota > Actinomycetes > Mycobacteriales > Corynebacteriaceae > Corynebacterium > Corynebacterium sp. LaCa117. Next base: position 1,612,754 of record NZ_CP177102.1, read on the forward strand.
GAGCTTGGTCCAGCGGGATATCCATGTGGCCGCAATGAATAAGGTGCGCGGCAATGATGCGCGCATCCCATTCGGGGCTTGGTACCCCGGCAGCACGAAGGCGCTGCACCCCATGGCGCAGCGCCTGTCCATACGTGTTATCCACGCCCGTTTAGCCCTCGGCCTCGAGACGCTCGGCGCGCTCCTGGTCCTGCAAAGCCTTAATAAGGTCATGCATATCGCCGTTCAAAACAGAGTCCAGGTTATTGGCCTTGTAGCCAATGCGGTGATCCGTGATGCGGTTCTCCGGCCAGTTATAGGTGCGGATGCGCTCGGAACGGTCCATGGTGCGTACCTGGGAGGCGCGCTGCTCGCCGGCCTCAGCCTCGCGAGCTTCACGCTCCATCTGGTCCAAGCGGGCCTGCAAGACCTGCAGTGCACGCGCCTTGTTCTGAATCTGGGAACGTTCCTTCTGACAGGTAACGATAAGCCCAGTTGGCAGGTGGGTAATGCGCACCGCGGAGTCGGTGGTATTCACGCCCTGGCCGCCCTTACCAGAAGAACGGTAGACGTCGACGCGAATATCCTTGTCATCAATATTGACGGACTCCACCTCTTCTGGCTCTGGGTACACCAGCACACCCGCGGCAGAGGTCTGAATACGGCCCTGGGACTCGGTGACCGGGACACGTTGCACACGGTGCACGCCGCCCTCGAACTTGAAGACGGACCAGGCGCCATCGCGCGAGGGAGACTTGGAGCGGAAGGAAATGGTCATATCCTTCACGCCTCCCAAATCCGACTCATTGAGGCCCAGGACCTCCCAGTTAAAGCCGGTCTTATCCGCGTAGCGCTCGTACATCCGGGCCAAATCACCGGCGAAGAGGGCCGCCTCCTCGCCTCCCGCGCCGGCCTTGATCTCCATAATGATGTCCTCGGAGTCCTGCTCATCGCGCGGTGCGAGCAGATCAGCGAGCTTTTCTTCCAAGCTCTCCACGGATTTTTCGAGGCGGTCCGCTTCTTCTTGGAAGTCATGGTCCTCGTAGGCCATCTCCTTGGCGTCCGCGAGATCCTCGCGGGCCTGGGTTAGCTCATTATTAACCATGATGATGGGGCGCAGCTCCGCATAGCGCTTGGAGAGCTTGCGGAATTGCTTCTGGTCGCCGGCCACCTCCGGATCGCCCATCTGCATCTCAATGCCCTGGTATTCGGACACAATGTCATCAACGAGGGAAACCTGATTAGACATAATCTTCTTCATCCTTATCCGCAGCCATCGGGGCCGAGGAGGCCACCTGCATCAAGAACTCGCCATTGGAGCGGGTCTTCTTTAGCTGCTTAATGAGCAGGTCAATGGCCTGGTGGGAATCCAGGGCAGAAAGGATGCGACGCAGCTTGGTCATGATGCGCGCCTCCTCTGGTACGAGCAGCAGTTCGTCCTTGCGGGTGCCGGACGGGTTGACGTCCACGGCCGGGAAGACGCGACGCTCGGAAATGCCACGGTCCAGCTTCAGCTCGGCATTGCCGGTGCCCTTAAATTCCTCGAAGATGACGGTATCGCCGGTAGAACCGGTCTCCACCATGGCGGTGGCGATGATCGTCAGCGAACCGCCCTCTTCGATATTGCGGGCAGCACCCAAGAAACGCTTTGGCGGGTAGAGCGCGTTGGAGTCCACACCACCGGAGAGGATGCGGCCGGAAGCCGGGGAGGAATTATTGTAGGCGCGGCCCAGGCGGGTAATGGAGTCGAGCAAAACAACGACGTCCTTGCCCTGCTCCACCAGACGCTTGGCACGCTCGATAGCCAGCTCGGCTACGGAGGTGTGCTCTGATGGCGGGCGATCAAATGTGGAAGCAATAACCTCACCGTTAACGGAACGCTGCATATCCGTAACTTCCTCAGGGCGTTCGTCTACGAGGACGACCATGAGGTAGCACTCCGGGTTATTGGTAGAAATCGCATTGGCGATATTCTGCAAAATCGTCGTCTTACCGGCCTTTGGCGGGGAGACGATAAGCGCGCGCTGACCCTTACCAATGGGCATAATGAGGTCGATCACGCGAGTGGTGAGGATCTTCGGGTCCGTTTCCAAACGCAGGCGCTTATTCGGATACAGCGGGGTCAGCTTATTAAAGTGCGGGCGCTGCTTTGCGCCTTCCGGATCGATGCCGTTGACGGTATCGACCTGTACCAGCTGGTTGTACTTGCGGCGGTTGCGGCCATTGCCGTGCGTATGCGTCGGGCCGGAGACCTTAACCTGACCGGTGATGGCATCACCGGAGCGCAGGCCCAGGCGGCGGACAATGCCGTTGTTGACAAAGACGTCGGAAGCCGCGGCGCGGTAACCGGTGGTGCGCAGGAAGGCGACGTTATTGTCTACCACGTCCAAAATGCCACCGACGGCCTGCAGCTCATCGCCCTCGCGGACCTGCAAATCGTTGCCGCCGTTATTGTCATTATTGTTTCCGCGGCCACGGCGGTTGCGGCGATTGCGGCGCCCACGACGGTTGCCGCGCTCGTGATTATTGTTGTCATCGTGGCGATTGCCGCGCTGCTTATTATCGCCGCGGTCATTCTTATCGCCCTGATTATCGGAGCCATCCTGGGAGTTATTCTCGCGGTTGTCTTTATTGCCACCCTGCTCCTCGTTGTGGCTGCGTTCCTCGCGCTCTTGACGCTCCTGCCGCTCTTGGCGCTCTTGCCGGCGGGCGCGATTGCGGCGAGCGCGGCGAGCCTGGGAACGCGACTCATAGCGCTGTTCCTCGCCAGAGCCCTGCTGGCGGTTATCCTGCTTCTCGCCGGATTCTTCCTGCTTTTCCGCCTTCTGCGGCGCATCGTCCTGCGCCTGCGCGCGTGGCTTTTCTGGTTTATCAGATTTCTCTGCCTTTTCCGCCTTTTCTACCCGAGCGGCTCTTTCCACCTTGGCCTTGGCCTTTGGCGGAACTTTACCAGTCTTGATGGCGGTGATGAGATCCCCCTTGCGCAGGGCAGAGACACCACGTAGGCCGCGCTCTGCGGCCATTTTGCGCAATTCCGGCAGCTTCAGGGATGCAAGATCCTGTGCTGCGGTGTTGTCCGTTTCGCTCACGGATATCCTTTCGTTGCTTGACCAGGTCCGATGATGCGGGAGCCGCCGTAGCCTGTGCTCGCGGCGTTGCACTGGAAGCCAATGTGTATTTTTCTAGGACTTCTCGCCCTCGTGCCAAGGCGCATGCGCGTCCTGCCGGGCAATAAGTATGAGGCCTCTTCCATGTTCTCAAGGAGAATTCGCACAGCGGGTGCACGAACCGGAAGAAATCAAGAAACGACTGCGGGCAAAACTTCTCTGGGCCCGAATCCATAGGAAAGGGGAGCTAAAAATTCCAGTTTCCTACCAGTCGCGAACAAGTATAACGCATAGACCGCAACGCCCGCACCATGACACCGCTACAGTAGAGGCATGCTTTCCACAATGATGGATATCCCCCTCTCCCTGACCCGCATTTTGGAATACGGCGCCTCGGTGCACGGCAGCACCACGGTGACGACCTGGCACGGTGAGGGCACCGGCTCCGAATTTGATCCGGCCGAAGAAGTTACCTTCCGCGATATCGCCGCTCGCGCAGCCGCCTTCGCCCACGCTATTCATGATGATTTGGGCATTACCGGCGATGAGCGGGTGGGCAGTTTTATGTGGAATTGCGCCGAACACCTCGAGGTCATGTTTGGCACTGCTTGCAAGGGCGCGATTTTTGCGCCGCTCAATAAGCAGCTGATGAATGACCAGATTCGCCATATTATTAATCACGCGGAAATATCTGCCATCGTGTGCGATCCCCGGCTGGCGCAGCAATTAGGCAAGGTGCTTGTGGGTACCGACTCCGTGAAAAGCGTCATCCTTACCGGCGCACAGCCGGCGCAGCAGTTTGCCCATCTCTTCCCCCGTGGGATTGAAGTGTATTCCTATGAAGCTTTAATTGATGGCCGCTCCACCATTTATGACTGGCCGGAGCTCGATGAGCGCACTGCCGCGGCGCTCTGTTATTCCACGGGTACCACGGGTGCCCCCAAGGGTGTGCTATATTCGCACCGTTCACTGTATCTGGAGGCCATGCAGCTGCGCTCCTCGGACTCGCTGTGCATCACCCACGGTGAGACTTTCCTGTGCTGCATCCCCATCTGTCACGTGCTGAGCTGGGGCGTCCCCTTTACCTGCTTCATGACGGGTACCCCGCTCGTGCTTCCCGACGCCGACGTATCCGCCCCCACCCTTGCCAAGGCCATTGCCGCTACTTCTCCGCGCGTGGCCCACGGCGTGCCCACCATCTGGATCCAGCTCTTTGTCCACTACATGCACCATCCGCCAGAGCGCATGACCCTCACGGAGATTTATGCCGGTGGTTCCCCCGTTCCCCCAACTCTTATCAAGATGTGGGAGGAACGCTACGGCGTCGACGTTGTTCACGTGTGGGGCATGGTAGAAACCTCCACCGTCGGCAGCGTCGCCCGCCCTCCACAGGGTGCTTCGGGCGATACGCGGTGGGCCTACCGCATCTCCCAGGGCCGCATCCCCGCCTCGCTGGAATACCGCGTGGTCAATGACGGCCAAGTTGTGGCCCGAACCGACCGCAACGCGGGCGAACTGCAGGTACGCGGCAACCTGGTCACCGGTTCCTACTACCACTCGCCTACCGCTGAGCCGGGCGAAATCGCCTCCGAATTTCGCGGCAAGCAGGTCGAGGCTGCAGAGGGCAAATTCACCGCGGATGGCTGGCTGCGCACTGGCGATGTCGGCTCGGTCACCAAGGACGGCTTCCTTACCGTAGAGGACCGCGCCCGAGACGTCATCCGCTCCGGCGGCGAGTGGATCTATTCCGTCCAGCTGGAAAACCTCATCATGTCCGACGAACTCGTCGTGGAAGCCGCCGTCATCGGCTACCCCGATAAGCAATGGGTCGAGCGCCCACTGGCCGTTACCGTCTTGGCAGAAGGTGCTTCTCCCACCATCGAAACCGCAGAGCGCCTGCGCGCCAGCATGCGCAAGGAACTGCCGAGTTGGATGCTGCCGGAGTACTGGACCTTTGTAAAGTCCATCGATAAAACTTCCGTGGGCAAATTCGATAAGAAGGATTTGCGCACCCACCTGGCAGAAGGCGAGTACAACATCATCCGGCTCAAGGGTCCAGGCGAATCGCAGCGCCTCGCTGCCACCGAAGCCACCGATTTAAGCCGGGAAAACTAGGAATAATATCCTTCTCTAAGCCGTTGCAGCTTGGTGTACCTCGTCCCCTCTCTTAGACTGGCACCAATGACCTCTTCCACGCAGCGACCCTTAGTTTCCCTGCCCCTGCCCACCGTGGTCCGGGCGCAGTTGCCAGCGGATCTGCCCGCCCCGGCTGCTGATGGCACGCGCGCACTGCTGGATCGCTATGGTCGCCAAGCCCGCGACCTGCGCGTCTCCCTCACGGATCGCTGCAACTTGCGCTGCACCTATTGCATGCCGGCCGAAGGTTTAGAGTGGATGCCCACAGAGCAGACCTTGAGCGATGAGGAAACCATCCGATTGATTCGAATTGGCGTCGGCAAGCTGGGCATCCGCCAAGTACGCTTCACCGGCGGCGAACCCTTGCTGCGTAAGTCGCTGGAAAAGATTATTGCCGCTACTAAGGAGCTACGCACCGACCAAGGCCACGCTCCATCCACCGCGCTGACTACCAACGGGCTCGGACTTGAAAAGCGGGCCGATGCCCTCGCCGCGGCCGGGCTCGACCGCATCAATATCTCGCTCGACACCATCGACCGCGAGCGCTATGCCGCGCTCACGCGCCGCGACCGCCTCGATCACGTCCTTCAGGCCATCGCTGCCGCGGATGCCGCGGGCTTAAAGCCCATCAAAATCAACGCCGTGGTCATGCCCGGGGTCAATGAAGAAGACATCGTCCCGCTAGCAGACTATGCCGTCCGCCACGGTGCTCAGCTGCGCTTCATCGAACAGATGCCGCTTGGGCCCCGCGAGCAATGGCGCCGCGAGGACATGGTAACGGCCGAAGATATACTTAGCCGCCTACGCTCCCACTTCTCCCTAGAGCCCGCACGCGAACCGCGCGGTTCTGCCCCCGCCGCTCTGTGGGAGGCCACCACCCCGGATGGAACGCGCGGCACACTGGGCATCATTGCCTCGGTCACCCACCCCTTTTGCGGCGACTGCGATCGTACGCGGCTGACTACCGACGGCGCCGTGCGCAACTGCCTCTTTGGCAATTCCGAAACCCCGCTGCGGGATCTATTGCGCTCTGAGGCCAGCGATGAGGAGATCATGGAGGCCTGGGCTGGGGAAATGTGGAGCAAAAAGCCTGGCCATGGCATCGATGACGAAGGCTTTCTGCAACCGGACCGTCCGATGTCTGCCATCGGCGGCTAACCTTATTTTCATGTCCACGCCCCGCAGCATCTCCGCGCACCTCGACGCCGTCCTCACCCTGGCATCCCCCCTGCCGGCCGAGTCAGCCGCCGTCGATGCCTCCCTCATCGGCCGCGTCCTCGCCGCCGATGCCACCGCGCGCTTTCCCGTGCCGCCCCACGCCAACTCGGCGATGGATGGCTTCCTCGTCCACGCCGCGGATCTTTCCTCCCCCGGCCCGTGGACCCTCCCCGTCGCCGGCGATGTACCAGCCGGCGCCGCCCCTATCGAGGTCCCCGCGGGACACGCCGTGCGCATCATGACCGGCGCCCCGGTAGCTGATACCGCAGGAATGCTCGTCGTGCCCGTGGAAAATACCACCACCCCAGCCGGCCCAGTAGCGCTTCCAGACGAGGTCACCATCACCGATGCTCCTACCAAGTCACATATTCGCCCTGCCGGGGAGGATATCCAGCCCGGCGCGCCAGTGGCCGCAGCCGGCACGCTTGTCGACGCCGCCGTAATCGCCGCTCTCACCTCCGCCGGCGTTTATTCCGTCTCGGCCTACCGCCGCCCACGCATAGCGATCATTTCTTCTGGCGAAGAACTCGTCTCTTCCCCAACAGAGCTCGCTGCCGGCCAGCTGCCGGATTCCAACGGCCCCATGCTCGCTGCCCTTGCAGGCGCAGACGCACACGTCCACGTGAGTGATGCCCCTGCGGACCTCGCCTCTGCACTGGATGAGCTTGCCTCCTCCCACGACCTCATCATCACCTCCGGTGGCGTGTCAGCCGGCGCCTTCGATGTGGTCCACACTGTGCTGGGGCGCACGGATTCCGCGTGGTTCGGTCACGTCGATCAGCGCCCAGGTGCCCCACAGGGCTACTCCCTCTGGAAAGGCACCCCGGTACTATGCTTGCCCGGCAACCCCGTGGCTGCCTTCGTGGATTTCCAGCTTTATGCTCGGCCCCTCATCGCCGCACTTTCCGGGCACCCTGCGCCACGGGAGCGGGTCAACCTGCGCGCCCGTGTGGACTCGCCTCTTCCTGCCTCCCGCGGCCGGCCGACCATTGTCCCCGTGACCGTAGACTTTCAGGCGGAGCCCGCCATTACTTCGCACCTGCCCCACGGCAGCCATCGCGTCGTATCGCTCGCCGGTACCAATGGCTTTTGTCTCATCTCCTCCGAACCGCCCGCCGTGGGCGAAGAGACCACCGTTTATCTGTATTAAAGGAGCAACTATGAAATTTACCCACCTAAACTCTGACGGCGCTGCCTACATGGTCGACGTCACCGAGAAGCAGCCCACCGTGCGCACTGCCACGGCCGAGGGCGAAGTTGCCTGCTCTCCCGAGGTCATGACCGCTTTGCGCGACGGCACGGTCCCCAAGGGCGATGTCCTCGCCGTAGCCCGCATCGCCGGCATTTCCGCCGCCAAAAAGGTCCCCGAGCTGCTTCCACTAGCGCATACCATCGGCGTGCACGGCTGCGCTGTGGAGCTCACGCTTGCCGACGACCACGTCTCCATCTCCGCCACCGTCCGCACCGCCGACCGCACCGGCGTGGAGATGGAAGCGCTTACGGCCGTGAATGTTTCAGCACTTGCCATCATCGACATGGTCAAGGGCGTGGACCGTTCTGCCTATATCCGCCGCTGCGGCATCGTGGCTAAATCTGGCGGCCGCTCCGGGGACTGGTCCCGCACCCTTCCGGAGGCCTAATGCTCGGCGCGATAATCCTCGCCGGTGGCCACGGCAGGCGCATGGGCGGCGCCGATAAGGCCTCCCTCTCTGCGTACGGCACGCGCTTTATCGACCGCCTGCTCGCCCAGCTTCCCTACGGCACACCGGCCGTGGCCGTCTCCCCGCATTATCTCGGCCTACCCCAGGTGTGCGAGTCCCCGCTCTATGGTGGGCCTGTCGCTGGCATCGCGGCCGGCGCACATGCATTATCCCACTGCTCGGAGCTCGCCCTCTTCGCCGTGGATGCCCCCGATTCGCCCCAGCTGCTTCCCCGGCTGCGCACGGCCCTTGCCACCTCGACTGCCGATGCCGCCCTCACTCGTGCCGCCGACGGCTACCTCCAGCCGCTGTGTTCCCTCTGGCACGCCCCCGCGCTTCGCACGCAGCTTGAATCCCTTCCGACAACTCGAAACGTCTCCGCCCGCCGCCTCATCCGCGGGGCGAATTTTATCGAGGTCCCTGGCACCGGCGCCGAACGCGACTACGACACATGCGCGGAATTGCGCGAGCTTCCAGAGCTCTGCTTCCCCGCGCCCCGGCCCCTTCGCGCTCACTGAGAGCCGCTGAGCTAGGCCACGGCACTGCTCTGGTGAGCGGCAAGGGTTAGGGTCTTCTTCCCACCACCCTTCGCGCTCACTGGCAGCCGCGGGGAGCGCGAAATTACCGTCCCGGTGAGCGCGAAGGGCGTATCGAGCGAGGCTGGCCTACTCCGTAACGATGAACTTGCCGTGCTGCCCCTTCTCGGCGTTAGTCATGATGTGATTGACAAAGGAATAAGTACCAGGCTCGTTGAAGGTCATTTCGACGAATCCGCCTTGCGCTGGAAGCAGGTCAAGCGCTTGCGAGCCGGTGGAGTCCTCATCCTTAATGAGGTAGGCGCCTTCCTTGTAGGCGGTATCGAATTGTTCGCCCACAACGTGGAAGCTCAACGGCTGGTCGGGGCCTAGATTGGTCAGCCACAGGCGAACGGTATCGCCCACCTTGGCCTTGATGGGTTCTGCGTCGTACTGGCCGGGATAATAGTTAAAGGCCATGAGGTCGAAGCGGCCATCGGCAACGCGCTGGGCATCGGCACCAGTGTTTTCCTCACCGAGGAAGACGTCGGTAGCCATGAAGTTATACTCCGCGTCTACGGGCTTCAGGTTCGGCGGATCGATGATGACGTTGCCGGCCATGCCATTAGCGATGTGGAGGGACATGGGCATCGTAGAGCAGTGATACATCCAGATGCCGGAGCGATGCGCGGTGAATTTATAGGTCAATTCCTCACCCGGTTGGATAGATTTCATGGTCTCATCAGGGTTGACCTCGCCGGCGTGGAAGTCGATGGAGTGGGCCATGGAGCCCTCGTTTTTGATGGTGATTTCGAATTTATCGCCCACTTTTCCGCGCAGGGTCGGGCCTGGGGCTTGGCCGTTGAAAAGCCAGCGCATCTGTTTGATTCCTGGGGCGACCTCTACGACCTTCTCGGTCATCGTCCAGGTCTCTTTGTGCGTCTTCGTTTCGGCGGCAGGCTGCAAGGTGGCGTCAAAGGCGGAAAAGCCTTCGCGCTGGGTGCCGAGTTCGGCGGCGGTAGGCACGTCCACGTGGGGGTTGCTTGCAGAAGCCACCGTGTGGTCATGCCCTGCAGCGGCGCCATCTCCGACGTTGACCTTAAAAGTCATGCCCTGCATCTTGTGGCCGGCGATGGTGCAATAGCCTTCCGCGGAGGAGTCGATGACTCCGGCATCAAGTTGGACGGTCTCGCCGGGATCGACGCGGCCGGTTTCGGCATCGCCAATCTTTAGGTCATGGACTTGGTCACCCGAGTTAGTGAAGTTGACCACCAGGTGGGTTCCCGGGTCGATATCGATGGACGAGGGCGTAAAGGCCATGCCGTCCACACCCACGTCAACAGTCTGCGTTTCACCAGAGGCTACAGGCGTAGCGGACTGAGAGCTCTTGCCGGTGGAATTGACCACCGCGAGTGCGATTACTGCCGCTAACGCGATACCGATGAGTAGCCACGATGACCAAGAGGAATCCTTAGGCGCGGGCTTATCCGCGGGTTGTGAGGAAGAAACGCTCAGCATTTAGTTCTCCAGTCTTTTCTGTAAGTAGAGGGCGCGGCCGACGGCGAAGATATTGGCCGCAAGCCCTATCCCCATCATGATAAGCCCGGCCGCAGTAGCGTCCAGCAAGCTAAGTAGTCCGCCCAGGTTGATGAGCAGCAGACGAGCGTAACCGGTGCGGTCCGCGGTATTGGGGCGCGCTCCAGTAAGGATGGGCAACAGGTGGTGCAAGACACCGGTCACCATTTGTAAGAGCCCAGCGCCGAGGAAGGCGGGAAGCACAACCAAGGTGATGGTGCGCGGGTAAGCTCCGACGGCCGCGGAGATGGCATCACCAGCGCACAGCGACAACATCCACAGCAGTCCGGCGATAACAGCCACGGTGGCGGTGGTCAGCCGCGGCGAGCGCCCCATGACGGTGGCAAGCACCGGCTGGATGACGAGCACCGCCGCGAGGACCACGAGTAGCTGGGCCACGCCTGCAGCTCGGGTGAGGCCTACCGCGTATAGCGCCATCGCACATCCCAGCCCCGCGCAGTGCACGATGAGCGCACGAGTACACCGCGCACGAGCAGTGGGAGAAATCGCGGTGGCAGACAACGTGGGGAGCAACGTGACCACCGTGCCGATGACGGTCAGCCAGGCAAATCCCCAGACCATACCGCGCGAGTGCGCGCCGATGAGGAGGGAGTACTCGCCTACCCCATTGCCGCTGAGGATGACGAGCACCACAGAGACAATCATGAACGCGGCTGCTGCTATATAAAAGGGCACGGTCACCGCAAAGGAACCAGACAATGAGCCGCGTAGGCGCCGCGCGACGAACCACAGGTGCCAGGTGAGGGCGGCGATGATGAGGATAGAGGCGGCGTCGGCAAGCGGGCCCCAGTCATACCCCGCCCTATCAATGAGCAGCAGAATAAGCCCGAGCTGCACTAGGCCCACGCGACTGCCGACGCCCCGATAGTCCCCGCCCGCAGTCCTAGTCAAGGCCTCGGTGAAGTGGGTGGAAAAGACGATGATTGCCGTCGTCAGCGCACCAATGGTGAAGGGGTGGATGATATCCCACCACACCACAGGAGCGCCCAAGGAGCTAGCGATGAGCAGGCCGAGGCCGACAAGGATCCACCCGGCGATAATGGCAGCGCTAAGGGTATGCCAGCGGCCGCGCGCGGCCAGGGATACGTCATGAATGCGCACGTCGCGCCTCCTTGCTGGTCAAGGTAATGCCGCAGGCAAGAAAGACTATTACCGCAATAATGGTAACCACCCCGCCGCTTTGAAGCGCCGTGGTGTGCTCGGCACAATCTGCAAGGACCCGCAACGCAAGGCCGCCGTGCAAGAGTCCCATCGGTACATATAACACCTTGTGGTATGGCAAACGACGGCGAATAACAGAGGTGAAGATGATGGGCGCGTGCGCGAAAACCATGGACATGACAAAGCCCAGGAAAATGGTGTGCACCGAGGCATCATAGACAAAGCCGGTGGCCTCACCATAGATCAGCCACAAGTACCCGCCGAGCGCGAGCCAGGCGTAGCCGGCCAGCATGCATGCCGCCGAATAGCGCGGCAATCCCTGTGAGCGCACCAAGTTCTTGGCCACATCCACCCGCGCGGTCGCCACGGCGATGGCGATCAGCATCAGCCCCATAGCGCGATAGCCGACCGCCGGGGAAAGCACATAGATAACGCTGGCTGCCGCCAGCCCCAATACTAAGAGGGTGAGATGATTTTCGGCGCGAGTTCCGGCCATGGTTATGCGCGCTAATTCCATGCGCTCGCCGATGATGGTGGCCACGGCATAAAGCGCGCACAGCGGCATCGCTGTAGCAAACCCCGGCCCCATGGCCCAGAGGGCGGCGGCGACTACTCCCCCAATGACGCCGACTGCCTGCACCAGGATCGCGAGGCTAGCCTGACGGCGGTAGATAGTGGCATAGATGCAGCCAAGGACAAGGAAGCCGGCGGCAAAGAACATGGCTGCGACCCCACGCGGTAGGCCGGCGAGAATGCTGAGCACGCCAGCGACGTGGCATACAGGCCCCACCCAGGCCCACGTGGTGCGCGCGGCGACGACGCGTTCGAGGCCGATGGCCCCGCCTATGAAGCCGAAGACCATAAGCGGCCCGTGGTCGGCGGCAAAGGATGCTCCCGGGGTGGCGTTCAAACCCAGGAGGGAGGCGCCCGCACCCAGCCCAACCAGCAGGGATAAACCTGCACAGGCGAGAAAGATAAGGCGATGCGCCACGCTATTATTTTGCACGAGTTTTATCGTACTAATATTGGGGTCAGAGCGAAACTAGCACCCCAGTAGAAAGGACTACTTGCCATGCAGCTGCCCATTTCCGACGCCAATAGGCCGCATTCCATCCCCACCCTCAACGCCTCAGAAATTCCGCACGCCGTTCGCCACGGTGCCATCCATGGCGCATTGGGCACCCTTAACGTGGGAGAGTCTATGATCCTCATCGCCCCGCACAACCCCATTCCGCTGCTCAAAGAAGTCGAGTCCCGCGAGGAGAAGTTCGAGCTCGACTACCTCCAGGAAGAAGAAAACGACTTCCATATCAAGTTCACTCGCGTGAGCTAAACCTTTGTCCGGCGGAGGGCTATTCTAGGTAGGTCAAGCCCGTCGCCGAAGAAGCCGAAAAGGAGCTCTCCGCAGATGAAAAGATGCATCGCCGCACTCCTCGTTGCCTTGGGATTCGCCGTTTCAGCCTGCGCTCCGCACACGTCAGTAACCTCGCCGCAGGATACGGCGGATCCCACGCTCAATGTACTGGCGGCCTCATCCACCCGCGTTATCAATGAGGAACTTACCCAGCGCGCGGGCCAGCTCGATCCAGCAGTGAATCTAAGCTTTGAAAATGGCGGCTCGTCCGATCTGGTGAGCAAGCTGCGCGAGGGTGCCCCGGCCGATCTTCTCCTCACAGCTTCTAAGAAGACCATGGATAAGGCGGTCCAGGATGGCACAGTCACCACACCTGAGGTGCTCGCCACCAATGTCATGGTCATGGTGGTTCCCAAGGGAAATCCGGCGGGAATCCATTCCGTGCACGATCTCTCCCACTCCCATCACTTCGTACTCTGCGATCCGCAAGTACCCTGCGGCGATATTTCCTCCCAAATCATCGATGACCAGCATCTGGACGCACACCCTTCCTCCCAGGAGCGCCAGGTGGCAGACGTTTTGGGAAAGGTGGCCTCGGGCGAAGCCGATGCTGGATGGGTCTACTCCACAGATGCCGCCGCGGCCGGCAATGATGTTGAGGTGATTGATATTCCTGGGGCGGAGAAATTCTCCAACCAGATTTTGGGTGCCGTTGCCACGGACGCCTCTCATCCCGACCAGGCACGCGCGGTGCTCGAGGTACTGGGCAGTGACTTCGATTCCACCTGGCGCGACCTTGGCTTCAGCCCAGCGGAGTAGTCTATGTCCGCCCCTCAGCCTGTCCGCCCCAAGGCCCCGCTGCTTATCGGCCTCATTGGTCTCATTGCGGTAGCTACCATCATCGTTCCCGTGGTAGCTCTCGGGCTGCGGGTGCCGTGGGCACGCATCGGCGAATACCTTGGCCGCGAAGAGATTCGAGACATGCTGCTCATCTCCGTGGCGGCGGCCTTCCAATCCATGCTGCTCGCACTCGTATTGGGCTTGGGCCTGGCATTATGGGTCCAGCAGCTCGGCCGCGGCAGCACCATTATCCGTCTTTTGGTCTACCTTCCTCTGGCTATGCCACCGGTGGTCGGCGGTTTGGCCCTTACCGCAGCCTTAGGGCGCAAGGGCTACCTCGCCCCGCTTCTCGACTCCCTGGGGATCCACCTCGCTTTCGCCTTCCCCGGAGTCGTGGTGGCGCAAACCTTCGTGGCACTGCCCTTTGTGGTGGTAGCGGTCGATTCGGCACTGCGCCAACTAGACCAGGAAATCCTCGCTTCTGCGCGGGGCGTGGGCCTGGGGCGTTGGGAGATACTCGGCAAGATCACCCTTCCTTCGATCGCGCCGGCTGTAGCTACCGGCGCGGCGCTGGCCTTCGCGCGCTCATTGGGCGAATTTGGCACGACACTGACCTTTGCCGGCTCTCAGCCCGGGGTTACCCGCACGATGCCGCTGGGTATCTATTTAGAGAGCGAGGTCGACGCGGACGGCGCCTACGTGCTCTCCGCCATGCTTATCGGGCTGGCTTTGGTCTGCCTGGCGCTTGCGGGCTTGCCGGCCCTGCGAAGGCGGCGCTACCAGCCACAGGCAAAGCAGCTGCATTCACTGGACGTGGACAAGCTCCGCGAGCTCACCCAGCCCACGAATGCGCAGGCGGTATCCGTGACGGTCGATGGCGTGCGCACGGCTTTGTCTCCGCGAGCCATTACGGCCGTGGTGGGGCCGAACGGCTCCGGCAAGACCACTTTTATGGGACGCATTGCTGGGCGCCTGAGCGGCGGTGAGGTTTCTCCAGACACAACCGGCATCGTCTTACTCACCCAGCGGCCGGGCTTGCCGCCGCACTCGACGGCCCAGCAAGCGGTCGCCATGGTTACCCGCGATAGGACCCGTGCGCAGGAGCTTCTCGCGGCAGCAGGATTGCACGAGCTTGCCGACGTCCCAGTAACAGCCCTCTCCGGCGGCCAGGCCGCCCACGTGGCCTTGGTGCGCGCGTTAGCCGCGCGACCAGCCGTTCTCATATTGGACGAGCCCCTTGCCGCAGTCGACGTGAAATCGGCTGAGAGGTGGCGCCACTTTCTGCACGCGGCACGCGAGGATAGGACCACCCTGCTCGTTACCCATAACGCGCTCGACATTGCGAACCTGGCGCAGGACATGCTGGTAATGGAAGCCGGACAGGTGCGAGCGCACGGCGCTACCGCGCGGCTCCTTAATTCCCCGCCGACTGGCTTCGTTGCAGCACTCGCGGGACTTAACCGCCTTGAAGGAACGGTGACCGCCATAGGCGCGGCCACTGTGGAGGTCGCCTGCGGGGAGATTACTATTTTGGCAACGCCGGAACACGCGCCTGTTCAGCCTGGGCAGGAGGTGGCGGTGACATTCGATCCGCATGCGGTCACCATCGACGCCGTGCCAGAAGCCTGCAACCAGTGGGCTGTGCGAGTCCTAGCGGTCGAGGCCACCAGCCTCGCAGCCGCTCAGCTGCGCGTAGACCTGGGCGGTTACGAGGCCACCGTACCGGTAGACCGCGAGTCTGCTTTAGGTTTTGCGGTGGGTAGCACCGTATCCTTGGCAATATCTACAGCAAACGTTTTTGTCCACCCCAAATAAATTCTCTGTTATGCAGACCCCAAGGCGGATTTCCTACCATGCCTGACTCACTACCCCGGCCCACCACCGAACTCTTCCCCGAGGCCCTCAACCTCTCGCCAAAGCAGCGCGAGGTACTTGCAGCCTTACAACGCCACCCCAATGGCGCCAAAGCTGGCACCGTGGCCGAGGAGCTTGGCATGCACGTCAACACCGCCCGCGGCCACATCGATGAGCTGGTCAACGCCGGAGCTATAAACGTGCTATCCGCCCCAAGTAAGGGCCGGGGACGCCCTTCCCTGATTTTCCAAGTCCGCGTCCCCGATAATAAGACGGTGGCAGAGGAATACATCACCCTGGTAGAAGTGCTGACCACCATGCTGGCGGGCAAGGAAGAGCTTGACGACGCCGCGTCAGCCAAGGCCATCGAGATCGGGCGCCGCTGGGCACGCGCCGCAGGCGCGGAGGGCTCCGATCGCGCACTCGATACGCTCTTTTCCACGCTGCGCGATATGGGCTTTGACCCCGCCATGCAGCCGGACTCTACCGACATGGAGCTCCGTGCCTGCCCGTTTGTGTCTTCAGGACTCCAGCCTTCACCATTCCTCTGCGCAGTACACGCTGGCTTCCTGCAAGAAACTACCGATGAAGGCACCACCATTGACCTGGTCCCGCGCCAGCCTCACAACGTATGCAGGCTGGAAATTAAGCCTGCGTAAGCTCCACGCTGACTGGGCCGGCGATGGCGAGGTCGAGGACGCGGAGGTTTTGCTCGCGGGCGTCGGCAAGAATGCTCTCATCGATGTCCTCGGTGTGCAGCACCATTACGGTCGGACCGGCGCCGGAGAGGTAAGCTGCGTATCCTCGGTTGCGCAGACGGTTGACCCACTCCGCGGTCACAGGAAGCACATCCGCTCGGTACGGCTGGTGCAGGCGATCGCGGGTGCCTTCCCACAAAAGGTCCGGATAGTTTTGCAATGCAGCCACTTGCACCGCGGTGCGCGAGACGTTAAACGCCGCATCCGAATGAGTCACGTGCGACGGCAATACGCGACGCACCGCCTGGGTAGACGCGTGGAAATCCGGCACGAGCGCGGTGGCACGAATATCTTTATGCACCTTGATGGAAGCAGCGCGATAGTCTGGCAAGGAGTGGCCATCGACGGGGACATTGGTCCACGACACCACGGCATCACCCAGCACGGAGGCGGCCGCATTATCGGGGTGTCCTTCAAAAGCGGAAGAAAGCTGCACCACCTGGTCTTGGGTGAGGGGGCTTCCCGCCAGCGCATTGCCAGCGGCCACGCCCGCCACAGCGGCAGAGGCGGAAGAGCCTAAGCCCCGCGACTGCGGAATATTATTATGCGAAACCACCCGCAGGCCCGGCACGGTAGCATCGGCTGTCGAAAGCGCGGAGCGAATCGCCTTAACCACTAGGTGGGAGCCATCGCGCGGCAGGTCTTCTGCGCCCTCACCAAAAATCTCTACCTCCAGCCCAGAGGTGGTGACCTCTACCTCGACGGTGTCATAAAGGCTTAGCGCCATGCCCAAGGTGTCGTAACCGGGGCCAAGATTCGCCGTAGAAGCGGGAACGGTCACGATTGCTTTGGTGCCGACTTCAACTTCGATACTCATAGCTATCCAGTCTATTGCGTCTTTTGCGCCGGTCTAGCTGCCGAGGCGGATTACGGAATGAACAGCCTTGACCTCAGCTAGCTCATCCAAGTCAGCCACGATCTTGTCCAGGGTGGCTTCCTTGGCAGCATGGGTAACTACGATGAGGCGAGCAGTATTTTCGCCGTCCTCTTGGCGTACCGTGCGCAGGGATACGCCATTATTGGCAAAGGCCGCAGAGATGGCCGCGAGCACACCGGTGCGGTCTTGGACCTCCATATCGATGTGATAGCGGGTTTCCACCTCACCAAAGTCAGCGATAGGAAGATTGGCGTAGGTATTTTCACCCGGTGCGCGGCCGCCGTGGACGATATTGCGGGCTGCACCGACGACGTCGCCAAGCACGGCAGAAGCAGTAGGATTACCACCTGCGCCATTGCCGTAAAACATCAGGGAACCTGCGGCCTCAGCCTCGACGAAGATGGCGTTATAGGACTCGCTGACAGAAGCCAGCGGGTGCTCCTTGGGCACCAAAGTGGGGTGTACGCGGGCGTTGACAGCTTCGGAACCGTCCTCTCGCCGAAGGCGCTCGCAGATGGCCAGCAGCTTGATGGAATAACCAGCGTCATTAGCCGCCGCGATATCCGAGGCCGTGACCTTGGTAATGCCCTCGCAGTGCACGTCTTCAAACTTCACGCGGGTGTGAAAGCCCAAAGATGCCATAATAGCGGCCTTGGAGGCGGCGTCGTGACCCTCAACATCCGCGGTGGGATCAGCCTCGGCATAGCCCAGGCGGGTGGCCTCGGCCAGTGCCTCATCATAAGAGGCACCCGTGGACTCCATGGCATCCAAAATAAAGTTTGTGGTGCCGTTGACAATACCGGAGATGCGCTCTACTTGATCGCCGGCCAAGGAGCGGCGCAACATGCCCACCACCGGGATAGCGGCGGCCACGGCAGCCTCAAAATAAAGGTCCACGCCGGCACGGTCAGCGGCCTCTGCCAACTCATCCGCATGCGCGGCCACCAGCGCCTTATTGGCGGTAACCACGGATTTGCCGGAATTGAGAGCGGCGAGGACCAGCTCGCGCGGAAAATCAATGCCGCCGATGACCTCAACTACAAGGTCGATATCCTCGCGCGCAACAAGTGCCTTGGCATCATCGGTCAATAGCTCCTGGGGCACCCCTGGGCGCAGCTTATTCTTATTGTGGATGGCGATGCCGCGAATCTCGGCTGGGCCGCCAATGCGGTGAGCAAAGGCATCAGCATTTTCTCCCAGCAGGCGGAAGACCTCACCACCAACGGTGCCGAAGCCCAGCAGCGCGATACCAACGGTCTCGCCTTCGCCTTTGCCGGAATGCTTTTGTGCCTGAAGCTCACTAGTCGGTGCAGCCATAGTCCGTCTCCATATTGAAGTTGGGGTTAACGTGTCGTTACCGCTCAGTGCGGATACAGGACACTATACAGAACAAGCTGTCTACTATCGCCCTTAATAGACCCATAGACAGAAAAATCCCCGCCACAAGGCCTGAATTAAATTAGACCTTGTGGCGGGGCTGGGGGGCGAACTAGTCTACTTCGAGAGAAAGAAGATCCTCGATGGTCTCGCGCCGCAGCATTGGCTTGGTATGTCCCACGCGCGTGGCGACGACCGCGGGGCGCACCGCACCGTTATAGCGTGAGGACATCATGTACTGGTAGCCGCCGGTAGCTGCAAAGGCAATCAAGTCCCCCGGCTGGATATCATTGGGTAGCTCGCCATCCTCAAGGAGGATATCTCCGGATTCGCAGTGGAAACCCACCACGCGCGAGGGCACCTCTTCCCCATCGCTAAAGCGGTTGACCACGCGCACGTCATACGCCGAGCCGTAGAGCGCTGGGCGAATATTGTCCGACATTCCGCCATCGACGGAGATATAGCGCCGCAGCGGCAGATCGGATTTGCCGGTTTCTACATCCTTGACGGTACCCACGCGGTAGACGGTCACCGCAGAGCCGGCGACCAAGGAACGGCCAGGCTCGACTAGGAGGAAGGGCGCCTCGATGCCCAACTCCTCTGCGGTGTGCTTGACCGCACCGAGCATATCGCTGGCCACGCGCTCGATATCCAGTGCCTCCTCATAGGGCATATAGGGAATGCCGAAGCCGCCGCCTAAGTCGAGCTCTGCCAAAGTCACGCCCAGCTCGGTGAAGATCTGACGGTACAGGCCCATTACGCGCTCAGCGGCAAGCTTGAAACCTTCCGCGTTGAATACCTGGGAGCCCACATGGCAGTGCAGGCCGCTCAAGTGCAGGTTCTCCGCCTCCAAGCAACGCTTGGCCGCGGCGAAGGCCGCACCGGTGGCTAGCGAAATTCCGAATTTCTGATCCTCATGCGCTGTCGCGATGAATTCATGCGTATGCGCATCCACGCCCGGCTTGACGCGGATCATGACCGGCTGGACCTTGCCCGCTTCCCCAGCGATGCGATTGAGTTCTTCGAGTTCGTGCTCATTATCGATGACGACGTGACCCACGCCGGCATCTACACACAGCCGCAGGTACTCTTCGTCCTTATTATTGCCATGCGTGGTAATGCGCTCGGCCGGGAATTCTGCCGCCAGTGCAATCTTGAGCTCGTTGAGAGAGGCCGCGTCCAAGCACAGGCCTTCCTCATTGACCCAATTCACGATCTTTTTGGAAATGAATGCCTTGGAGGCATAGTGCACATGCTCCGGGCCGCCAAAGGCACGCGCCATGTCTTGGCAGCGGGACCGGAAGTCATCTTCGTCGAAAACGTAGAGCGGGGTGTGGAATTCCTCGGCCAAGTCCGGCAGCGGAACGCCAGCGATGGTAACTACGCCATCTTCCTCGCGCTTTGCATTGCGCGGCCAGACATGGGCGGGCAACTCATTAAAATCCGCCATTTACATCTTCTCCGGGGTGCTTACGCCCACCATGGTCAAGGCATTAGCCAGGACCACGCGGGCTGCCTGCGCCAGTGCCAGGCGGGCGCCATGGATAGGAGCCTTCTCCTCGCCGGCCTTGGGCAGCACCTGGCAAGAGTCATAGAAACGGTGGAATACCGCAGCGAGGTCCTCGGCGTAGCGGGCAATGCGGTGCGGTTCGCGCAACTGCGCTGCCTCTTCCACTACGGCCGGGAATTCACCCAGCGTACGGATGAGATCTCCCTCGCGTTCGTGTGTAAGCAGGGAAAGGTCCGCACCTTCGGCATCGACACCCAGCTCGGCTGCCTTGCGGCCGATAGAGCACAGGCGGGCGTGGCCGTACTGCACGTAGTAGACGGGGTTATCGGAGGACTGGGATTCCCACAGGCCGAGATCGATATCGATGCTCTGGTCCACCGAGGAACGCACCAGGGAGTAACGGGAGGCGTCCACGCCGATGGCGGCCACGAGGTCCTCCATGGTGATAACTGTGCCCGCACGCTTGGACATGCGCACCGGCTTGCCATCGCGCAAAAGGTTGACTAACTGGCCAATCAGTACCTCGACAGCATCGGCATCGTAGCCCAAGGCGGCCGCTGCCGCCTTCAAGCGCGGCACATAGCCGTGGTGGTCCGCACCCAGCATGTAGATATTCAAATCATGGCCGCGGTCGAACTTATCAGCTACGTAGGCGATATCGCCTGCGATATAGGCCGCATTGCCATCAGACTTAACCACCACGCGGTCCTTCGAATCACCGTAGTCGGTGGATTTGAGCCACCACGCATTCTCGGCCTCATACATATTGCCTTCAGCCTTGAGCTTGTCCAGCGCAGCGTCGACCGCACCGGATTCAAAGAGGGAGTTCTCGTGGAAGTAGACATCAAAGTCCACGCCAAACTCATGCAGAGATTGCTTAATCTGCGCAAACATCATCTCTACACCGTCTGCGCGGAAGGCTTCCTGCACTTCTTCATCGCTGCCCTCCAGGGCGGATGGATTCTTCTCCACCATGGCCGCAGCGATGTCTTGGATATAGGCTCCGCCGTAGCCATCCTCCGGAGTTGGCTCGCCCTTCGCGGCCGCCACAAGGGAGCGGGAGAAACGGTCAATCTGGCCGCCATGGTCATTAAAGTAATACTCGCGGGTAACCTCCGCGCCGGATGCCTCCAGCACGCGACCCAAGGAATCTCCCACTGCGGCCCAACGAGTACCGCCGAGGTGGATCGGACCGGTGGGATTAGCAGAGACGAATTCTAGATTGACCTTCTTGCCTGCAAAGGAATCATTAGAGCCATAATTCTTGCCGGCGCGGAGAATCTGCGCGACGATCTCCCCCTGGGCATCGGCACCGAGGCGAATATTAATGAAACCAGGCCCGGCGATGTCGGCCTCCGCAATGGCGTCATTTTCCGCTAGGGACTCTGCTAGCCAGCCTCCCAGCTCGCGCGGGTTAGCTCCGGCCTTTTTGGCCACCTGCAGTGCCACGTTGGTGGCATAATCGCCGTGCTCAGGATTGCGAGGGCGTTCGACGGTTACCGTTTCAGGCAAGACGGAGGAGTCAAGGTCATGGCTTTCCATGACCTTGGTGGCAGTTTCTTTAATCAGTGTGGCCAAATCAGCTGGTGTCATGTCGCACGATTCTAGTGGACTGAAAAGTCAAGTGTGAAAAGGGCCGGGACCTAAAACTCCCCTTTACTGCACAAACGGCTGATAAACACTTTCTGCAACACTAATATTGCAAAATAATCGCTGGTCAACGAGGAGACGCATTACGCACGTACTGCTTAAAGGGAGTAAGGTTGTGGCTACCCCATGTCAAAAATCAACGAGGAGCACCGTATGCGCATTGCGCTATTTTCCACTTGCATTGGTGACGCCCTTTTCCCGGACGTACAAAAGGCAACGGCACTGGTTCTCTCCCGCTTGGGCCACGAGGTGGTCTTCCCGGAAGAGCAGACCTGCTGCGGCCAGATGCACATCAATACCGGCTACCAAAAGGAAACGTTGGGCATGATCCGCTCTTATGCGGATGCCTTCGCAGATCCCTCTATTGACTACGTAGTTGCAGCCTCCGGTTCCTGCGTGGGTGCCGTTCGTGAGCAGCACGAGCGCATCGCCGACCGTTTCGGCAACTCCGCCGACGTTGACGGCGCTCGCAAGACCACCCAGAAGACCCTGGATCTACCCGAATTCTTGGTAGACGTCGCCGGCGTGACCAATGTGGGCGCATTCTTCCCGCACCGCGTGACCTACCACCCCTCCTGCCACGGCTTGCGCTTCCTAAAGCTGGGCGACCGCCCGCTGCAGCTGCTCCAAGAAGTAGAGGGCATCGACCTGGTCACCCTTCCTAATAAGGAAGAATGCTGTGGCTTCGGCGGCACCTTCGCAATCAAGAATGCGGAAGTATCCCGCGCGATGGTCACTGATAAGACCCGCCACGTTAAGGAGACTGAAGCAGAATTCGTCACCGGCGGTGACTCCTCCTGCCTGATGAACATCGGTGGTGCCCTGAGCCGCCAGCGTTCCGGTGTCCGCGCCGTTCACATGGCTGAAATCTTGGCTTCCACCAAGGAGCACCCATGGACTCCTACCTCCGCCGCCTACTCCAAGGAGACGATGCTCTAATGACCTCTTTCCTCGATACCACCCCACCGCGTGCGCCGGAAGGCTACGGTAACCTGCGCGGCAGCAAGGCCTTTGTTCCCCTCGCACACGTTGGCCTAAATAACGCCACCCAGCGCCACAACTTGCAGCATGCCACCACCGCCATCCGAGAGAAGCGCTCTGGCGCTGTAGAAGAGCTGGATGATTGGCAGGAGCTGCGCGCCGCTGGTTCCGCAATTAAGGAAGATGTCGCCGCCCGTATGCCAGAACTGCTCGAGCAGTTCGAAGAGGCAGTTAAGGCGCGCGGTGGCACTGTCCACTGGGCACGCGATGCCAAGGAAGCTAACCAGATCATCGAGGGTCTGATTCGCGCCACCGGCGAGACCGATGTGGTCAAGGTTAAGTCCATGGCCACGCAGGAAATCGGCATGAACGAGCACCTAGAGGCGGCGGGCATCAACGCTCGCGAGACCGACCTCGCGGAGCTCATCGTGCAGCTGGGTGAGGATAAGCCATCCCACATTCTGGTTCCGGCTATCCACCGCAACCGCGCCGAGATTCGCGATATCTTCGTCAACAAGATGCCGAATACCGATGACACCCTGCAGGCCGAGCCGGCCGAGCTGGCCGAGGCATCCCGCCAGTTCCTGCGCGAGCAGTTCATGAAGGCTAAGGTTGCCATCTCTGGCGCCAACTTCGGCGTGGCAGAAACCGGCACCATCAACATCGTGGAATCCGAGGGCAATGGCCGCATGTGCCTGACCCTGCCGGAGACCCTCATTACCGTGATGGGCATTGAAAAGCTGGTTCCTACCTTCCAGGACCTGGAAGTCTTCCTCCAGCTGCTGCCGCGTTCTTCCACCGCGGAGCGTATGAACCCGTACACCTCCATGTGGTCCGGCGTGACTGAGGGCGATGGCCCGCAGAACTTCCACTTGGTGCTGCTGGATAACGGCCGTACCGCGGCCCTGTCCTCCCCGATTGGCCACCAGGCCCTCAAGTGCATCCGTTGCTCGGCCTGCTTGAATGTTTGCCCAGTCTACGAGCGCGCTGGCGGCCACGCCTACGGCTCGGTCTACCCAGGCCCAATTGGTATTTCCCTGACGCCACAGCTCACCGGCATGAAGGACCATAATGATCCTTCCGCCAGCCTGCCTTATGCTTGCTCGCTGTGTGGCCGCTGCGACGAGGTTTGCCCGGTTAAGATTCCGCTTTCTGACGTCATTTTGGAAAACCGTCACCAGAAGGTCACCCACGCCACCCCACCAATCGAGCCGAAGCTCTTCAAGACCATCCAGCTGCTGTGGAGCAACCCGAAGCTGTGGAACAAGGCAAGCCACATGGTCGCCTTGGGCCGCATTTTGGGTGGCACCAACAAGACCATCGAATCCCTGCCACTGTTTATGTCCGGTTGGTCTGAGGGCCGCGATACCGCGGTTCCACCGAAGAAGTCCTTCCGCCAGTGGTTTGAATCCGAAGAAGGCAAGGAACTTCTTGCCGAGGCCCGTGAGGAGTCCAAAAAGTGAACGCAAAGCAGGAAATCCTAAGCCGCATCCGCTCCGCCCAAAAGCAGGCTGGTCTCCCCGACCACGTTGATGCCCCGCGCGACTACCAGCGCGAAGGCACCCTGAACGCGGACGAACTGCGCGATATGCTCATTGACCGACTCGAGGACTACAAGGCCGAGGTGCACGTCACCGAGGAAGGCGAGCTGAAGCAGGCCATCGCCAAGATCCTTAAGGATCGCGAGTGCAACGACATCCGCTATGCCGAGGGCATGGACGCTAGCCTCTTCGAGGGCTTCGATGCTAAGCCGGACGATAAGACTGTCGATCCGCGCACCCTCAATGAGACCGACGCCGTTGTCACCTTGTCTCACGTCACCTCCGCCCAGACCGGCACCATCGTGCTCGAGTCTGACGAGCGCTGCGGCCGTCGCGCTCTCACCCTGGTTCCGGATCGCCACCTGTGCATCGTCCACCAGGATGAGATCGTCTACGGCATCCCCGAGGTCATCTCCCGCATGGATCCAGAGAAGCCTGCAACCTGGATTTCCGGCCCTTCCGCCACCTCTGATATCGAGCTCACTCGTGTCGAGGGCGTACACGGCCCACGTGACCTCATCGTCCTCATCGTCAAGTAGGTGCATAGCCCCCGCCCCGGCCGGTGAGGGCACCCACCTACTGTGAATATGATGCCAAAAGCATCAAAAAAGCATAGGCTAGGTCTACCAATTATTTTTTATTCTGGAGACCTAACCTATGCTTTCTTTTTCTTCGAAGCTTGCGGCCACGCTCGGTGCTGCTGCGGTCACCATTGGTGTTACTGCACCGATTGCTACGGCCGCACCTGCCCCCGCACCGCTGGACACTAAGCCCGTTATTTCCTGGGAAGACTGCCCCGAGCAGGTAGATATCGACTCCGCCGAATGCGGACGCATCGAAGTCCCTACCTACTATGACAACCCGAAGGCCGGCACCATTAGCGTCGGCTTCGTGCGGGTGCCCGCCGCCAACCCAGAAGCCCGCCGTGGCGCATTGTTTACCAACCCTGGTGGCCCAAGTGGCGATGCTTATGGATGGGCCGGCAATAGCGCTGCTCCTTGGCCTCAGGCCGTGCGCGATGAATGGGACACCATCGGTGTACAACCACGTGGTCTGCCTGGCTCCACTCCAGTCAAGTGCGATGCTTCGGCTGCTAGTGACCCACTCCGAGATAGCCTGCAGATAGGAAAACTCACTCGCGATGCTTGCGAGAAGAACACCCCGGGCTATACCAATTCTTTAACCACCGCCAATACCTTGGAAGATTGGGAAATGGTGCGCCGCGCCTTGGGTGAAGAAAAGATTGATATCGCCGGCACCTCTTATGGCACGTACCTCGGCTCCGCCTACGCCACCAAGTATCCGGAGCACACCGGCAAAGTCTTATTGGATTCCGGTATGAGCCCCAAGCTGGCGTGGAATGGCATCTTTGCCTCTCAACAGCGCGGCTATGAAAAGGGACTGCACGATCTCTTCGGATTCATTGCCAAAAATGATGCGAAGTATCACCTCGGCACCACCCCACTGCAGGTCTATGAAAAGTGGTCGCAAAAGGTAGCCCGTGAGGCAGGTGTACGCCCTACTGTCCTGCCACCGAATGCCAAGATTGGTGACCTTCCTCCTGGCCTGGAATTTGCCGGTCAGCCTGGTGCGGACATTATGACCGCCACCGGTCCACTGCGCGTGCAGGCGGAGTTCCTCAGCCAGAAGATTAAAAAGCCTAACGCTGTGCAGGTAGCCTCCCCGCTTCTCACCATGACGCGCCTCCTCGTTCCGGTTCCTGCACAGTGGGATGCCTTTGCCAAGCACTTAAATGGCAGCGAGCCTATGGCTACCGAGCAGTCCGATCCAGAGGCACAGCGCAAAGAGCAAGAGTCCCAAGCCCAGGCAATGAATATGCAAAACCTCATTGTCTGCAATGAAAACACCGTGCCTGGCAATCCGCTGCTATACCCGAGCTACCTGTGGGCTAACTTCGTCAGCGTTGATCCCTTCACCTTCATCAATTCCCTATACGGTTCCGGCGCGGGCTGCGGTGGCCGTGCACCGGTCACGGGCCAGGCGCCTCTCGACGGTTCCAAGCTCGCCACCAAGCCCCTTCAGATTCAGGCAACGGGCGACCCGCAAACGCCGTACCAGTACCACACGAGCCTCTCCAAGCCGATGCAGTCCCGCGTGGTCACCGTCCATGGCCCCGGCCACGCGCACTTTGCCTCTGGGAATAAGGTTGTCGATGACATCGGTGTGCACTACCTGCGCACCGGTGAAGTCACTACTGCCGACGCCCCCGGGTTGATTTAGTCCCCCACTACCCCATGCGCTAAAATCACATCGTTGGGAATTTTCCCAGCGATGTCTCCGTAGCTCAGCGGATTAGAGCATCGGTTTCCGGTACCGAAGGTCGCAGGTTCGATCCCTGTCGGGGACACGGTTACCGCTGGCCACCAGTACTTTCTGGTGGCCAGCGGTTTATTTATCTTCCGCCCCGCTAGCTATTTCCACTCCGGGTTTGCGGTATCCACCCCTTGTGCCTTAGCCGCAAGCTCAATCGCGTCTGCCAACCACTGGGCCAACCCTTCCTGCTGCGCCTCATAGTGAGCACGGAAGCGCTCATCGGCAACGTAGCCGCGGGAAATTAAGAAGTGCTTTGCCGGCGTTACAGGAAAGAAGGCGCTGAGTGCCGCGCGGTGCTTTTCGACGAGCCCCTGGGCCTCCTCCGAGTCCGCTGCCACTCCACCGGCTACAGCCTGGGCCAGCTCTTTCTCCACCTCAGCAACTGCCGCTTGGGCATCGCTCCAGTTCTGCTTCGACCAGTCGGCAGTGCGTTGCTGATACATTGCCCAGTCCTCACTCGATCCATAGGCCTCTTCAGCCTCTTGTTGATGCGCGGCGAAGTTGGCATCGCCGACAATGTGTCCGATTTCTTCCACAGTGAGCTTTCGTTTATTCATTGCATCCTCCATCAAGGTGTCAATCGCTGCCAGCATTTCAGTGAGGTTGTCGCGCTGGGCAAGCAAGCTTTCCCTCTGCCTCTGCAAATGTTCTATATCGGAGGCAGCGCCATCTAGCAGCTGTTTAATATCGGTCAATTTCATACCGGTGGCGCGGTAGATGAGAATCTTCTGCACCCGGGCACAGTCCTCCTCGGTATATAGCCGGTAGTTGGACCAGCTGCGCCACGTGGGTGACAGCAAACCTTGCGCCTCCCAGTGATGCAGCGTGCGCACCGTAATACGGAAGAGCGCTGCTACCTCGCCAACGGTATAAAGAACTTCATCGATGTCGTCCATGATTTTATTGTCGCGCCTTACGCTGCGTCAGGGTCAACCCCAGAAAAAATCTGCAGAATCTCTTGCCAGAGTGTTGGGTTTATGCAACACTTGGATACATGACAGCAAACGACGCCCCTGTTTCAACAACGATTCGCGCCGAACGATTCCGCCGCCCCGGCCCCACTCGTGGATTAATCGCGTCAATGTATGGCTGCGTAGCCGTATCCGCGATCTTCCTCATCATCGCACTGGCACTTTCCTCATACTGGGCCCTCTTCGCTATGTCTATAGCAATCGTGCTCTCTTGCGTCCCGTGGACCATTCTGCGAATCTCCATCGACTCCAAGGATACGAAGTCTCTGGCCTCTCTCGATGAATATGAAGCCCAGACCCTCGATCAGTGGCGCCGCAGGGCCTTTAAGCTGTCTACTTCCCTGCTATTTATCGGCGGGTTTGCCACGCTCCTCGCGGGAAATTGGTTCCTCGGAGGAGGAATTACTGGAACTATTGCGACCAAATACCTCCTAGGAGCTGGCTACTACCTGCTTTTTAGCTACTTCATCTCTGCCACCCTGCCCGCTGTCGGCTACGCACTAACCTTCAATCAGAACTCGGAGAACTAAACATGCCCACCTTGACCATTGACCATCTCAATAAGTCCTTCGGGGAGACGCAAGCCCTGCGGGATATGACCTTTAGCGTTGGCGAGGGCGAAATCTTCGGGTTTGTCGGCTCCAACGGCGCCGGAAAGTCCACCACTATGCGCATTGCACTAGGTGTGCTGGCGAAAGACTCCGGCGAAGTCTACTTTGATGACGCCCCGATTAATGACGATAACCGCCGCCGCATTGGTTATATGCCGGAAGAGCGCGGCCTCTACGGGAAAGAACCGCTGCTCAGCCAGCTGGTCTTTCTTGGCACGCTGCATGGCATGGATAAGTCTGCCGCTAAGCGCACCGGCGCTGAGCTCCTTGAGCAGCTGGGCTTGGGCGAGCGCATGGACGATAAGCTCGATGACCTCTCCCTGGGCAACCAGCAGCGAGTACAGCTCGCGGCCTCCCTGATTCACGACCCAGACATGCTGATTCTGGACGAGCCCTTTTCCGGTCTGGACCCGGTTGCGGTCAACGTCATGTCAGATATGCTGCGCGAGCGCGCCAACCGTGGCGTTCCCGTCATTTTCTCCTCGCACCAGTTGGACTTGGTGCAGCGCTTATGTGACCGCGTGGGCATTGTGACGAAGGGGCACATGGTGGCCGAAGGGGGCGTCGATAAGCTGCGCAGCCAGGGCCCGCCGCGCTTTGAGGTCGCTACCCCAGCACGCGGCTGGTACCCGGAGGGCACGGAGCTGGTGGCCGAAACTCCCGACGCCGTGGTGCTCCAAGCAGATCCTAACGTCGATGACCAGACAATCCTGCAGGCTGCCCTAGCCGCTGGCCCAGTGCATTCCTTCGGTCGCAAGATCCCAGACCTGACCGAGCTTTTCCAGGACGTCGTTACCAGCAACCAGAATGAGGAGGCCTAAACCATGCAGTATTCCGCAATGAAGACCATCGGAGTTGTAGCCAAGCGGGAAATGGCAGTCGCGCTGAAGTCGAAGATGGTAGTGGGCACAATGCTGCTGCTCATCCTCGGCGCCATTATCGCCCCAATTGCTATCAGCTTCTTCAGCGGCGATGACGAACCTGATTCCGTAGCCGTCGTGGGGATGGAAGCAACTGCCTTCAAAGATTCCGGCATCGATGCCACAGCGGCGAAAGACCGCGCGGAAGCCCAGCAATCGGTGGAAAATGACGAGGCCGATGCCGCCCTCGTGCCGGCAGAAAATGACGGCTGGGATCTCTTGAGCAAGGGCGATACGCCTGCTGCGGTGACTACCACCGTCAACCAAATCGTTTCTTCTCAAGCACAAGCAACGGCGTTGGAAAAGCTCAATATTGACCCACAAGAACTGGAGGAGGCTACTCCCCCGACCACGGTAAATCAGGTGAACCTGGAAGAAGAGGACGGCACTGAACAAAAGATGGCCGGCGTAGCCACGGTCCTCATTGGCGCAATGGCAGTGGTCTTTTCCATCATGACCTTCGCTGGCCTGATTGGCGGCCGCGTCACGGAGGAAAAGTCCTCCCGCGTGGTGGAAATTATCTTATCTTCCGTGCGCCCGGTGGACTTCCTAGCCGGCAAGATTTTGGGCAATACCATCGTCGGTTTCTTGGCCACCCTCCTCATCCTGGGCGGTGGCGCGATTTCGATTGCTGCGTCCGGCCTGGCTAGTGACCTCGAGCTGGACTATGGCTTGGTAGCCGTCCTCCTTGTAGGCGAGATTTTAGGATTGCTTTTCTTTGGCAGCCTCTACGCTGCAGCCGGCTCCATGGTGCAGCGCACCGAGGATCTCCAGTCCACGCAGGCACCGATTCTGTTCCTTGTCTTTGCCACCATGTATGTACCGATGTTCGGCTGGATGCATCTGGATGCCACGTGGATGCAGGTTATGACCTGGTTGCCGCCGGTTTCCATGCTGGTCGCTCCGATGCAGGTGGCCGGGGGCAACCTCAGCTGGCTGGGATTGCTGGCTAGCTATGTGCTCATGGCTGTGGTGACCGCACTGATTATCGTGCTAGTCGGTCGAATTTACCGCCGCGCCATTTTGAATAATGGACGCAAGATGACCTGGCGCCAGGCGGTGGGCAAATAAAAATAATCCGGCTCCCCTGCCGTGTGCAAGGGGGAGCCGGATTCTTCTATGTGCCGAAGCTACTGAGTAATGAACTCGTTGGTGATCGGCTGGGTGATGTCCAAGGTGCCGTGCTCGATGTAGTACATACCGAAGAACATGGCTGCCAGCATCACTACGGCTAGCAGCATGGAAGGAATCCACTGAAGGAATACGGGAACCCAGCCCTTGCCCTTATCGCGAGCTGCTGCTTCGCGCTGTTCCTGAGCCTCACGCTCGTTCATAATGATAAAACCTTTCGATCCACCGAGGATTAACTACGGATATCTTAACAGTTAAGTGCTTACAAGGCCGCATTCCTCGCACTTTTGATTGACACCGAAATTTCGCCCTTAAATTCCGGGGTCCTCGTTATTGAGCAGCGCCTCTACGAAAGACTCGCGGTCCGCGAGCATGCGCTCGATGTCCTCTTCCGCGCCGACAATCCATAGCTCGGTGTCTTGGTCATAAGTCAACGCGTAGTCCGGGTAGGCCTCTAGGGCCTCCTCCATGGCGGCAACTTGGTCCTCACTAGCGGCATCATCCAAGTGCGCTTCGGGGTCACCGATGCGCGGGCTAAGCTCCTCCAACGCGGTGATTCCGTAGGTCTTATATTGATTCTTTGGGTGCTCGAAGAGCTCTTGTCCCATCATGGAGCTTAATCCCTTCCGTGTAGTAGCGAATCTGGCACATATCCCTCATAGCCGGGGAGGTTTTTGGCCTGCAAAACGCCGTTGAAAAAGCGCCGCAGCGCAGGCACGTCCTCGGGCTGCAGGTGGTCAAAGACCATGCGGCGGACTGATTCCACATGTTCGGGGGCGGCGCGCCGCAGGTGTTCTAGGCCTGCATGAGTAACGCACACATTAATCCCCCGGGCATCTTCCGCATCTGGTTCTTTATAAAGCAAGCCGCGCTTTTCCATGCGGGTTACTTGGTGGGAGGCGCGGGAGCGGTCCCACTCTAGCTGCGTGCACAACTCGTGCAGGCGCAGGCGCTGCTCTGGCGCCTCAGACAAGGCAACGAGGACAGCAAACTCGGAGGCAGATACCTCGCCGCCGGCCTTGAGCGTTTCATCCATTCCCCTATTAATCTTGCGCACAGCGCCAAGGAGCAGGCGCCATAGCTCCTGCTCCTCGTCGTCTAACCAGCGAGTTTGAGAAGGCATGGCACTAGATTACCCCTTTGAGGGAAGCGATGTCGCGCTCGCTGCGACCCGGCACGCGAGAGTAGCGCTCCGGCATGCAGGTAAAGACCAGCACCTGATTATCTCGTCCCACGTGGGAAAAGAGCGTAGCCATAAGCTGTAGGCGGTGCGCATCGGTAGACCCCAGCGCATCGTCTACGATGACCGGCACCGACTCTGCCCCTACCAATTGCGCAATGGCAAAGCGGGTGAGGATGGCCAGCTGCTCGCGCGCACCGCCGGACAAGCTGGCCAGGTTCACCGTCTCCTTGTCCTGGGTACGGGCGGTCACGCGGAGATCTTCATCGAGTTCGAAGGTGATATCGCCACCATAAACGGTGCGAGCCAGCTGTGAGAGTGCGTCCACGAAGGGCGCGGCGTAGCGCTGGCGGGCGGCATCGCGGTGCTTGAGTAAAAGTTCGCGCAGATAGCGGGCTGCTTGCGCGCGCTTGTCTACGCTCTCGTACACCGCGCGAGCCATCTCTACCGCTGCGGTCGCCTGCTGGGCGCGCTCTGCGGCACCAGAGTGGAAGTTGATATCGCTCGATAGTCTGCCGAGGTCCACCTCACAACGCTGGATGCGTCCGGTGAGGTATTCCAGGTGGGACTGCGCGCCTTCTACCAGCGAATTGGCGGTATCAAGATCAACCGCTTCCATCTGCTCGAGCTGCCCGCGCAGCTGTGCCACGACGGTCTCCAAACGGGTGACCTCGGCATGGAGCGCCTCGTCGGCGGCATGCTCGCGCGCGGAGGAAAGCTCCCTGGTCACGCGCTGTGCATTCTCGCGGGCGGCGGTCAGTTCGGCGTTTAAGCGCACTACCTCGTGGGCAAGACGGCTTTCGCGATACGGCACAAGCTCGCGGTCGAGCGCATTGACTTTTTCGCTGGCTGCTTCTTCCTCGGCTTCGGTGGCAGCGAGATCGACCTCACCCGCATCTTCAAGGTCCGCCACCTTCTCGGACAAAGCGGAATGCTGGGCGCGCAGGTCGCCTAAATCATCCGGCCCCAGTTCCACGGCAAGAGCCCGGGTGGCGGCATCCAGAGTGTCGTTGAGCGCGCGGTGCTCCTCATGGGTCCTTTCGGCCGCTTCGACAGAATCCACGCCAAGGGTATCGAGCAGATCCTGCAGTCGCGTGCGGGCCTGTTCCACATCGCGCAGGGTGGCTTCGGCCGAATAGGACCCAGCGGAGAAGCGGGCGGTGATTTCACCAATGATGATAACTCGGGCGTCGACAAGCTCGATGGCGGTGTCCTCGCCTAGCTCGATGTCTTCCCCATCAACACGGATCCTAGAACCATCCGGACCCGAAAAGTGCACCTTGGCGGCCGCCGCCTCGTGCAGTCGCGTGGCCACCGACAGCGCCGAGTCCGCCTTATGCAGGCTGCTGATATCGGCCGCGGTGATCTCGCGTCCGCGCTGGGCAATGGCCGCGCGGGCTTGGTCTACCTCGGCGGCGAGAGCGTCGAGTGATTCCAACCGGGCGCTTAACTGTGCAAATCTCTGCTTATCTTGCAGGCGGCGAGCCTGTTTGAGAGTGCTGCGGGCCGCGGCATAGTCCTCTTTTGCCTCTGCCAGGCGCTTGTCCAGTGACTCCTTTTCCGCAGCTTCTTCTTGAGCTTTTTCTTGCGCGCCGGTGAGCTTCTTCTCGGCGTCCTTGGCAGCCGTGGCAGATTCATCGGCTGCGGCGACGAGCCCGGCTCGCTCGGTAACCGCTGCCTGGGCGCGGGCAAGATCCTCGATGGCGCGCTCGAGCGTGGCTTTGTGGGAATCCAGCGTGGCCTGCGCGGTTGCGGCTTCCTCCGCCTGGGTCTGCTTTTCAGTGAGATCGGCCCGGGCGGCGGGAAGCTCGGCTTCGGCGGCGGATTGGTCGCGCTGGAGTTGCTCGTAGCGTTCAACCACGGAGTCCAGCTCCCGCAGCACGCGGGTGGCCTCGGCGTGTTCTTCTTCGGCCTGCGTGAGCGCTTCGGCGGATTCCTTGTATTCACCGGCTGGGTTGCCCTTCGCGGCGGTGAAATAGCGCTGGTATTCCTTATCCACGCGGGCAAGGAGCGCGGAATCATCGCCGGAGACCTCTTCCTCGGCCAGGCCAGATTCGCGCTCCAAGGCACGGGTGAGACTAGGAATGCCGACGGCCGAGATGGCCTCGCCGGTGTCGTCTTGGCGCATAAAGAGGGCGTCGACAAGCGAGCGGTCCAAGTGTTCCGAGAGAATACGCTCCAACTCATCATCGGCCTGACTGCCGGTAAATTGCGCCGGCCGCGGGGAAGAAATGTGCAGCTCGCAGGATTTCTTGGAAAGCCAGCGCTTGGCAATGCTAAAGCGGTAGTCGCCTACGCTAAGTTCAGCCGTGATTTCCGGGGCCACGTCTTTGCCCACCGGTTGCAAGGCACGAATGCGCTTGGATCGGCCACTGTGCTTTTCGGTGAGCACCACGTCGAGCGCCTCCACGATGGTGGACTTGCCGGCCTCGTTCTCACCATGGATGACCACGACGCCGGTTTCTGGCAACTCATCCAGGACCAGGTGCTCAATGCTGCGGACGTTGCTAAGTTCTAGGCGGTGAATGCGCATTAGGACTGTCCCTCCAGGCGGAATAGCAGGTTGGCAGCGTCGCGGGCGACGGGATCCTCGCGGCTATCCAGAAGCTCCTGGAGGGCCTCGGCCGCGTAGCCGGAAATATCGAGGCTAGCTAGTTCTTCCTCGCTAGGCTCGAGGTAGAGATCCATGGTGCGCTCGCGCGGGCGCAGAGAGGCAAATACGGCCTCGTACTCATCTAGTCCGCGCTGCAGGCGGGCGTGGGCCTCGATGCCGAGCGTGCCGCGCAGGCTATATTTCACGGCCGTGCGCACCTTATCCGGGTACTCGTCCAAGCGTGCCAAGAACAGGTCCACGTCTTCGGCGGAATCCACGGCGGCATCGACGGCCTCAAAAGTCCAGCGTCCGATGCGGCGCTTCTCGACGTCCACTTCATCCCCCACACGCACCACCAGCGCATTGCCAGAATCCGACTCGCCGCCGCCGGTGATCGTTTCCTTATAATCCGTGGTCTCCGGGCTGCCGGAGAACCACACCCGGCCGGTGGTGCCGAGGCTGGCAGTGGAGTGGGTATCTCCGAGCGCCAGGTAGTCAATCACCCCGCGGTCCAGGCAGTCTTCAACGAAGGCTAGATCGATGGTATCGGCGTCATCCTCGCCAGAGCGGGAATCCACCTGCCCGTGACCAACGGCGATGCGAATGCCCTCGGCCGGCTCCAGCGGCTCGAGAGCGTGGCGGACTAAGTCGTGGTTCGCGCGCTTGGACAGATAAGGCGCGCCAACCAGCTCCACGCCGGGGGCCACCTCAATCGGCTGGGAGTCCGCAATAACGTGAACATTATCGGCGCTGGTCTTATAAAAGACCGAGTCCGCCACCAGCGGGTCATGATTGCCGGGCAGGACGTAGACCGGTACAGGTAGGCGCTTAAACATTTCCGTGGCGCGGGCGAGGATTTCGCGGGAGAGGGAATTGTGCTCAAAGACATCGCCGGCTACGACGATGAAATCCGCCCCGGTGTCCTCGGCCAGCTCGCCCAGCCGCATGATCGCGGCCTCGCGGTCATCATTAAATCGGCCCTGGGCCTCGCCCTTCAAGAACCAGCGGGTCATGCCCAGCTGAAAATCGGAGGTATGGATAAACGTGGTAGCAGTCATTAGTGCGAGAGGTGATAGTAGAGGTCTTCAATATCGGATACCGCGCGCAGGAGATCCAGATTGGTGTGTGAAACCGAGCGCATGGCCTTGCGCAACAGGTCCGGATCGGAGTCATCGATGGCTGGGGCTACCTTGGGCTGCGGCAGCTTCGGCAGCTCGCGGCCGTTCCAGAAGATGTCATTCTTTTCTTCCTCGGACAGATCGCTCGGGGTAAAGCTTTCGCGGCTGACCGTCTTGGCCTGCTCTAAGACCATGCGCTCCAGCCGGGCAAAATCCAGCCCGCGCATATTAAAGATGACGGCCGGGTCCGCATCGGCGCGGGTGGCGAGCTTATCGCCCACCGCCACGATGTGCTTGCACACGTACTCGCCGTCCGGGCAGTCGCAGGTCAGGCGCAGGTCTTCGGCCTCGGGGGCGAAGAGGGTGTCTAGGGCGGCGTCGGCAAGCAGGCCTTTGCGTGCATTAGCAACGGAGTTGGGGGTGCGGGCGAATTCGGTGGCCAGCTGGGCAATATCGTCATTATTGCGGTACGGCAGCTGGATGAGCACCGCGAAGGGTTCATTCTGGGAGCCGGCCACGCGGCCGTGGATGGCGCCGTTGCGCACCTCCAGTCCCACGACGTGGCCGCCCTCGGCGTACTGGCGGCCGCGGGTAATCCGGCCGCGATCCGCGCCGTGGGAGGTAAAGGCCGCGATACGCGAGGCCGTCGTGGATAGGATGCGTCCGCTGCGGTCGACGTGATTGACCTCAGCCGGGGTGCTTACCCGCTTGCGGGTACCAAAATTGGCATAGATGACGTTGTCATCGCCTTTAACAGCCATGGATTACTCCCTCCCCCGGTAGCTCATGAGTGCGGCCAGCTGATCTGGGTCCAGCTCGGTAAGCCAGCCCTCGCCCTCGCCCACGACGGCGCCGGCCAGTTGCGTCTTACCGTCCAAAATGTCCTGGATGGATTCCTCCAGCGTACCCGCGGTGATCATCTTATATACCTGCACATTGCGGCGCTGGCCGATGCGGAAGGCGCGGTCCGTCGCCTGGTTTTCCACCGCCGGGTTCCACCAGCGGTCCATGTGGACGACGATGGAAGCGGCCGTCAGGTTCAGGCCGGTACCGCCGGCCTTGAGAGAAAGGATCATCGCCGGCGGACCATCCTCGGACTGGAAGTCTTCCACCATCTGGTCGCGCTTATTTTTGCTCACCCCGCCGTGGAGGAAGGGGATCTCCCGGCCGAGCTGATCGCTAAGGTATGGCTGCAGGATATCGCCAAAGGCCTTGTATTGGGTAAAGACCAAGAGGCGCTCGCCGGATTCAGTGGCCTCGTCCACGATGCGCATGAGTTCTTTAACCTTGCCGGAGCGATGCTTGCCCTTGAGCGTCACCGGCGAGCTATCGCCCAGGTAATGCGCGGGGTGATTACAAATCTGCTTGATACGGGTGAGCGAGGACAACACCAGCCCACGCTTATTCATTCCCGTAGCTTCCTGCAGGTCTTTTTTCACTTGGTTGACCAGTGCTTTATACAGGGCAGCCTGCTCGGTGGTCATGGAAACGGTAAGGATTTGCTCGGACTTTTCTGGCAGATCATCGATAATATTCGGATCCGTCTTCACGCGGCGAAGGATAAACGGCGCGGTGAGCTGGCGCAGGCGTTCAGACATCTCTTCGTCATCATTGCGCTCGATGGCCTTAGCAAAGTGATTGCGGAAGAACGAGGCGGTGCCCAATACTCCGGGATTACAAAAGTCCAGGATGGAGCGCATCTCTGAGAGGCGATTTTCCACCGGGGTACCGGTCAGCGCCACGCGGTGCTCCGAGGGCAGCGAGCGCACGGCCTTGGACGAGCGCGTCGCGGAGTTCTTGATGGCTTGGGCCTCATCTAGGACAACGCGCTGCCAGCCTACTTCGCCCATATCCTTAAAATCGCGGCCCACGGTGCCATATGTGGTGATAACCAGGTCGCACTCAGTAGCGGCTTGAGCGAAGTCTTCGCCCCGCGGGCGGCTTGGACCATGTTGCACCATAACCTTGAAATCCGGGACGAAGCGCTGCGCCTCGCGCGCCCAGTTTCCTACCACGGAGGTTGGCGCCACGACGAGCGTGGGGCCAGTCTGCTCACCGCGCTCCTTTTCCACCGCGAGAAGGGACAGTAGTTGGAGGGTTTTGCCGAGCCCCATGTCGTCGGCAAGCACGGCGCCTATGCCATTGCGCGACATCCAGTACAACCAGTCGACGCCGCGGCGCTGGTACTCGCGCAGCTCCGCATGGACAGTTTTGGGAATGTCCACGCGCTCTGGGGCGACCTTATCCACCCCGCCGAGCAGGGCCGTATGCCAGGTACTGCCGGTGAACTCGATGGGTTCTTGGGTCATGGACTCGAGCGCCAGCTCGCGCAGCTCGGCCACGGTAACCTGCTCGTGTTCTTCGCCGCCCTCGTTGAACTCTTGGCGGCGCCGCTCCACGTCCGCCATCAATGCTTCCCACCCAGGCTCTTCGAGCTGCTTGGCCATCTCTGCGGTGGCGGCTAGCTGCTCTAGCTCCTTCTTTTTGCGCGCTAGGGACTTCTCCCGCAGCGCGTCCATATAGCCGGTGACCTGGGAGACAACCTGCTTATCGGCCATGACCCATTTGCCGCGCAATTGGATAAGTCCGGACTTGGAGTTGACCAGGTCCTCCATTTCTTCCTCGGTCAACTCCACATCGCCCACGGACATGCGCCAGTTATAGTCCACCAGCTTATTCATGCCGATGTGCTTTTTAGTGGCGGCCTCGGCCGGATCGCGGGCCTCGTGGGTTTCCAGCTTGGCCTTCGTTTCCATCTGCGCCCAGGCCTTGGGCAGCATGACAGTCACGCCACTGGCCTTGAGCTTGTCCACCTCGTGAGTGACAAAATGGGTGAGCTGGTGGGTTTCTAAGTAGACATCCCAGTCACCATCGCCAGGTTGCGGCAGTTGTGCGGTCTCCCCCAGCGTGGGAGCGATGCGCACGGCCTTGCGGTGGGCTTCCCTCAGCTTTTCGACGCTCGCCCTATCCAGACTCTGCGCTGACACTGGCCGCGGAGCATCCGTGCCCGAGCGCACCCGCACGCGCACCGGCCACTTGGCCGCATCCGGGTCATCTTCTGCCGGTTCTTCCACGATGTAGACCAATTGGAGTTCCACCTCGTAGATGGAATTCTTCCACTCATTGAGCCCGCGCAAAAGCTGCGCGCGCCCACGCCGGATCGGCTGCGTATCGAGCAGGGCGCGGGCGAACTCGTGCCACGGCATCGGCCGCGGTGCTTCCGCCACGGGCCGCAGCTCTCGAAAAGCGATCCAGTGCGTGAGCTCATCGGCCATGTCATCCGACAGTGCCCGGTTATTAACATGCAAGATGCCGGGCGCGGCCGCCATCATCTCTGCAAGCCACCCGCGTTCTCCCAAGCCGGAGGCCAGCTGCCACATGGGGAACCACTCATTGGCCTGGTAGGCCAGCCGGAACGTCACCCGCCCGGCGCGCACGAATTTGCATAGGCCACTGTAGGCATGGAGCAGCCACTGGAGGTCAGGGGCGATGGTGGCAGGCGGCTTGTGATTCAGGTGTTCCATCTGGGCGAGCGCCGCGACGGCCTCTTCTGGGCCGAACATCGCCATCGGCACCATCAAAGAGACGTCCTTGCCCTTGGGTGTGCGCAGCGAGACCCGCGCCCGGTTGCGGAAAGATTTCTTCCCCAGGATGGACTCCACCGCTGGCGGGAAGGTGCCTTCAGGAACGGCATTGGGCATGACGATCTTGTGCCCTTCTACCTGTTCAATCCACAGACCAAGCCCCGTAACGGGGAGCCATAGTCCATGCACGAGGTAAGAAGCCATAACCGCCAGCATAGCAGCCCTTCCAATTTTGTTACACGCTCGTTATATTGCCTCCTTTCCCCAGTTGAACGACAGAAATTCTCATCGGAGATCTATGCCACACCTGTATTTTCGCTTGGGTTAACCTTGTGACCCCGTTAACGTGAATGTGTCCTACATATCACTACAAGGAGTAAAACGTGCAAGATTCAACTTGGTACGTCATTGCGATGATCGTGTATCTCCTCGCAATGGCAGCCATTGGCTACTGGAGCTACAAACAAACCGACCAATATGATGATTATGTTTTGGGCGGCCGTGGCCTGCACCCATTCGTAGCGGCTCTTTCCGCTGGCGCATCCGATATGTCCGGCTGGCTACTCATGGGCCTGCCCGGCGCCCTCTTCCTCTCCGGTATGTCCGAGCTATGGATGGCCATTGGCCTGCTCGTCGGCTGCTGGGCTAACTGGAAGTGGGTCGCACCGCGCCTGCGTTCTTACTCGGAAATCGCGGCCAACTCGATTACGGTGCCGTCCTTTTTTGAAAACCGCCTGCACGATAAGTCCCGCCTGCTGCGCATTATCTCCGCAGCCATCATTATCTTCTTCTTTACCTTCTACGTCTCCTCCGGCATGGTTTCCGGTGGCCGCTACTTCGAGTCCACCTTCGGTGGCGACTACCTCACCGGCATGCTCGTCATCGCTGCGGTGACCATCTTCTACACCTTCGTCGGTGGCTTCTTGGCGGTGTCTTACACGGACGTCGTCCAGGGCGTGCTCATGTTCGTCGCCCTCATGATCGTGCCGATCATGGCCATTGTCTCTCTCAGCGATCCATCCTCGATCTTCTCGTTTGCCGCCGATAATCCCTATGGCACCGATGGTGTAGTGGAAAATGACAGCTACTTCTCCATGTTCGCAGGTGTATCCGCCGGCGTTATCATCGGCAACCTGGCCTGGGGCTTGGGCTACTTTGGCCAGCCGCACATCGTTGTCCGTTTCATGGCGCTGCGTAAGCCTTCCGACGCCAGCCAAGGCCGCTTCTACGGCGTGACTTGGATGGGTCTGTCCGTCATCGGCGCAATCTTCGTCGCGCTCTCTGGCACCGTTTACTTCACCCAAACCGGCCACAGCATCACCGACCAGGACAATTTCGAAACCATCTTCCTGGACATGGCACAGGCCATGATGCACCCGTTGCCCGCAGGCTTCGTCCTGACCGCGGTTCTAGCCGCCATCATGTCCACCATGTCTTCCCAGATGCTCGTCGTCTCTACTTCCCTCATCGAGGACCTCTTCCTCATCTTTGCCAAGAAGAAGCCAGGCGAACAGGTCCTCATCAACCTCTCCCGCACCGCAATCGTTGCCATCGCGGTCATTGCCGCCCTCTTGGCGATCAACCCGTCTGACTCCATCCTTGGCCTTGTGGGCTTTGCGTGGGCAGGCTTCGGTTCCGCTTTCGGCCCAATCATCTTGCTGTCCCTGTACTGGAAGCGTTTCAACGCCACCGGCGCGATTGCCGGCATGCTCACCGGCGCCATCGTAGCCATCGGCTGGGGCATGTCTCCGCTTTCCGATACCCTCTACGAGATGGTTCCTGGCTTCTTCCTGGCCCTCATCGTGGCCGTCATCGTCACCAAGCTCACCAAGGAGCCAGCACCGGAAGTTGTTAGCGAGTTTGAAGAGGCCACCAAGCTGGCCAAACTCGTGGAAAAGGACTCCAGCCTCGACTTCGAGGAGGCCGCGGAAAAGGTCACCGATAAATAATCGGAACCATCACGGACTCCACGCAGTCCAATAGGACATGAAGTCCTATTATCTGGCCGCGCTATCATGCGTCACCGTCCTTATCGGCGCATGGTATGCGTGGCCTTTTCCACGTTTTGAGGTCGATACCGTAGCTGCACGCCCTAACGCCGCTGGTTACAATCGCGATGATTTCGGCATCTGGCAGCCCCACGGTGCCTGTAGCACCCGCGAGGCCATTCTGGAAAGCCAGGCTAGCGATCCCCTCCACGATTGCCATGCCCGCAGTGGGACCGTCTATGACCCTTATAGTGGCACCACCATTCCTGCCACTTCACCCATAGAGATCGACCACATCTTTCCGCTCTCCGCGGCCTATGACATGGGCGCTTCCGAGTGGGACCGCGAGACCAAAGTGCGCTTTGGCAACGATCCGCTCAATCTCGTAGCCACCAGCCGCAAGCTCAACCAAGAAAAGTCGGATGCTCTTCCTGCCGAATGGCTACCGCCCGCCAATCGTTGTGCCTATTCTCGGCGGCTTGCCGACGTCGCCAAGAAGTACTCCCTCCCCCTCCCCGCCAAGGACGTACGGGTTATGCAGCGGCAATGTCGGTTCGAACTCCTGCCGGGAATTGATTAGGGTTGTCGTAGCAACATTTCGCAACTGAAGGATTCTTTCAATGACTACTTTCCTTGTATTCCTCCACGTGGCCGCAGCTATTCTCTTAATCGGTCCAGTCTGCGTATCTACCTCCAGCTTCCAGACTCAGATGGCAAAGGCAGCACAAGGTGAGCACGCAGCCCTCGGCTCCGCCCGCGTTCTGCATAACATCACCAATACCTACGGCTACATCTCCGCTATCGTGCCTATCCTCGGACTCGGCGTATTCCTTTCCGATATCAGCGCCTACAAATCCGAGGTAAACTTCCACATCGCCATCTTGGTTGCCATCATCGCGTGGTGCTTGCTTTTCTTCGTCATCATTCCTAAGCAGAAGAAAGCAATGGCCGCCCTCGAGTCCAACGAAAACTTTGACTACGCGGCGGCAAAGAAGCCACTGTCCGCGTTCGGTGGCGTATTTAACCTCCTATGGATCATTTGCCTGATCCTGATGTACGTCCACTTCTAAATGGTCTTTTAGAAGGCCATCTACTCTTCCGGGACAGTTTCTTTGCTGTCCAGTTTCTCATTTTCCAGCTCTTCTTTCAATTTCTGTGCATCTTCGTGCGCATTGTGCCGACGCCGCTGTGTCGCCTGCGCCACCGTCTGCGCCCACCTCCGATTTTTCGCTGCGAGTGGCCCGCTAGCTTCGTCATAGACCCACGTGGAATCCTCAAAAAGCCAGACTATGTCCCCACTAATCGGATCCTTTATATAAAACGCCCGCCCATCAGTCTTGATGTTGTGGTGATGTTGGCATAGGCACGCAAGATTGGCCGCCGCCGTAGGCCCTCCTTCGGCAAAGTCGTGTCGATGGTCCATCTGGGAAGCCATTGCTGGCCGCGTGCAGCCGGGCCATCGGCAGGTTCCGTCGAGTCCTTCCACAAAGGCACGGATATGTGGCGGCGTTAAGTAGTTTCCACTTTCGTCCTGTGCTGCCTTTTCCATATCGCGGACGGTTGTCGCCCGCGTTTGCATGTCGTCGGCAACCTCTGGCGAGACCCAACCCAAACTTTGAACGAAGGCTGGCGCATCAGGAAGATCGCAGCGGTACATATTGAGCACCACCTTCGCCTTGGCTTCAGCCTCGCCGGTGAGAAGGGCAACTGCCGCTTGGGCCAAGGAAATGTCCTTCTCCGTAGCCACGCTGCGGATATTTCGGTCAATGATTTCGGCGGTTTCTAGGCCCACGTCGAGACAAACTGCAGCCCACTCCCCTCCTGTGGGCTCGAGGTTATAAGACTCCTTACGGCGTGGATCGCGCGCGGCGATAGTGGGATCGAGGCGGACAATAAGCTCCCGCAACTTGCGCCGCAGGTTGCGATGGGACGGCAATTTCTGGTTGGGGCGCTTGGGGGTGAGATAGGTGGTTAATTCGACGTCGATAAGCTGTCGGTGCTCGGTGCCAATCTCCCCTAGCTTGGAGAGTGTCTGGTCGATAGTTATTAAGCGGTCTAAATCTAGGTGGTAGAGCTCTTCCTGCCGCGCTTGAAGGCGTGGTAGCTCTTTTAAGCGCTCAAAGGCGAAGATAATATTTCTAATTCGAGACTGCCGCGTACCGGTAAGGTCCGACAACGATTGGCTGATGATTTCGATATCCTCATCCGGATCTGGATGCAGGCGCCTCCATAGCAGGTATTCGGCCTTGCGTATGGTTGTAGCTGCTCGTGAAGTTGAATTTTGTGGATTGGTACTGGCAAAGTAGGGCGCATTCATAGACTTCCCCCGCAGAAGTTTCCCTAGAACATGTTTGCGCTTTTAGTATATAAAATCGCTCCGACACGCTACCCCCGTTTATAGTAAAACTGCTGGTCACAGCGCATGAAAAAATGGGCCTCCGAAGAGGCCCATTGAGTCGAAAAATTTAGTCGCGCCAGCGTCCACCGCGCTTGCGTCCACCACCGTGGTCACGGCGTGGTGGTCGGCCGGTGTCCTTTTGAATATTGATGAGCTGGCCGGAAATGCGCGTATCTTTTAGGCGCTTGAGCACAGCTGGATCCAAATTCTTCGGCAGGTCCACCAAGGTGTGGCCTACCGCGATGGTGATGCGGCCGAAGTCCTTAGCGGACAAGCCACCTTCGTTGGCAATGGCGCCAACGATAGCGCCAGGCCGCACATTCTGCCGCTTGCCGACGTCCAACCGGTACGTCTCAAAATCCCCATCGGGTCGTTTCGGGCCACGGCCCTTGCCGCCGCCCTTGAAATCACGGTCGCGCTTACGATCGTCCCGGCGATCACGCTTGGGCTTTGGTAGCGGTTTATCCTCCATGAGGAAGTTCTTGCCGCCCTGCAGCATGACTGCGAGAGCCGCGGCGATATCGTCCATTGCCGCATTATTGTCCTCGGAGTATTTACGCACGAGGGTACGGAAGAAGTCAGCCTGCTTATTGTCCATGGAGGCGGTAATGGATTGCGCAAACTTCTCCTTGCGCTTTTCATTGACCTCATCGACGGAAGGCAAATCCATTTCTTCCAAGCGGGCATTGGTTACGCGCTCAATGGAACGCAGCATGCGCCGCTCGCGCGGAGTGACGAACAAGATGGCTTCGCCAGAGCGCCCCGCGCGGCCGGTGCGGCCGATGCGGTGCACGTAGGACTCGGTGTCGTTAGGAATATCGAAGTTAACCACGTGGGTGATGCGGTCGACGTCGAGGCCACGAGCGGCAACATCGGTAGCCACGAGGATGTCCAGACGGCCATCCTTGAGCTGATCGACGGTACGCTCGCGCTGCGCCTGCGCAATATCACCGTTGATGGCTGCGGCGCTAAAACCGCGGTCCCGCAGGGTCTGGGCTACCTCTTCGGTCTCGTGCTTCGTGCGGCAAAAGACGATGATGGCATCATAATTAATGACCTCAAGGATGCGGGTGAAAGCATCCATCTTCGCGCGATGCGGAATGAGGAGGAAGCGCTGCGTGATGTTGTCATTGGTGCGGCGCTCGGACTTCACCGTGACCTCGGCAGGGTTGTCGAGGTAGCGCTTAGAAAGGCGCCGGATAGCGTTCGGCATGGTAGCCGAGAAAAGCGCCACCTGCTTGCGGTCCGGGGTATCCTCCAAGATGCGCTCAACGTCTTC
The DNA here is from genome assembly GCF_046717765.1 of Corynebacterium sp. LaCa117. Classification (NCBI taxonomy): domain Bacteria; kingdom Bacillati; phylum Actinomycetota; class Actinomycetes; order Mycobacteriales; family Corynebacteriaceae; genus Corynebacterium; species Corynebacterium sp. LaCa117. Next base: position 1,657,015 of record NZ_CP177102.1, read on the forward strand.
CTGGAAGCCCATGTTCAGCATTTCATCGGCCTCATCAAGGACGAGGAACTGCAGCTGAGACAGGTCCAGCGAGCCCTTTTCCAAGTGGTCGATGACACGACCAGGAGTACCCACGATGACCTGCGCACCGCGACGCAGACCGGATAGCTGAATGCCGTAGGCCTGACCGCCGTAGATAGGCAGTACCTCGACGCCCTTGAGGGACTCGGCGAAGGACTGGAAGGAGTCTGCCACCTGCAGGGCCAGCTCGCGGGTTGGCGCGAGCACAAGTGCCTGCGGGTGACGGGCCTTAGCGTCAATTTGCGACAGAACTGGCAGCGCGAAGGCCGCGGTTTTGCCGGTACCGGTCTGGGCGAGGCCGACTACATCGCGGCCTTCCATCAAGATCGGGATGGTTTCTTCTTGAATGGGGGACGGCTTGGTAAAGCCTACTTTCGCAACGGCTTCCAGAATCTTCTCTGGCAGGCCAAGATGTGCGAACCCCTGGGAGTTGTCGTTGGCCGAGTCTTGAGACTCAGCGCCGGTGTCCTCAGAAGTATTCGCAGCCCTGGTGTCCTTGGTGACACCTTGCGAGTTGTCCTGAGATTCCGACTTTTTAAAATCTTCCGGCTCGTTGACGCCGCCGGTGGCGTTATCGGTAATGCTCATTGCTTCACCAACCCTACGCGATTGCAGCTATAAACTCCATTGCGCAGCTCCTAGGCTTTCCTAGCCCAGATTTCCTGCCCTGTTCGAAACAGTTCGAAAACACTGAAGTATGGTGTCGGGGCGGTCTTCTACTGTGCAGCCTATGAGTCATCCACGCCCACGATTCCTTGACGACCAAGCACGTATCCGCGCCAAGCTAAGTTCTTATCCAGGGTTCAGCACGGAACTGGACCCGCCGGTAGACCTATATTTGTCCTCGCTGTCTACGGGCCTTATATACCCCACTAGACGCAGCCGTCGGCCACAGCGCGGAGAGTTTGTACACATAACAGACCGGCGTTTTCATCTAAACCCCGTCTTTCGCATAACCGGGGTGGAGGATAATTTTGAATTTTATGTGGTGGAGCTAGAGCCAGTGCGCTTTCACTGCACGGAATACGCCGCACGCCCAAAGCTTCTTAGCCTCGGCAGCGTGGTGGACAACGAGAACACAACCTACTTTCCGGTGGAGTTTGATTTCGCATCCCGTGGCAAGTTTGTGACCTTTAGCGCCGTCGATAAGCCGAAGATAGGCCACCTATACTCCTGCTTTACTTCACGGCCCCGGCACCCTTTATGCCTGCGCATAGAATCCACGGAGGACGACAATGGGCTGGTGCGTGCCCAGGTGAGCGAGGTCTATAGCGATTTTGAGCGCGGAGAAAGAAAAGGCCCGCGAAAGGACTATGGTCCCGACAACCTCCCCTACCGGCCACCGGCTTTCACCCGCAGCGACGTAAAGCTAGAGCTAGGGCGCTTTCGTCGCCTCTACGACCCAGAGTCGTGGACTGTCCACGGTGCACAAGACGAAGAAACCCTCTTTATGGTGGAAGATCCGGATGGATCGCGCGCAGTCTTTATCAGCAAGAAGGATGCGTGGCTACATATGACAAAAGAAAAAGGCCGCCGGCTATATCAGATAGCGGCGACCTTTCTAGAAGAGCGCTAGACTCCGGCGATAAAGGTGCGATAGCTCAGCGGCATGCCTGGGCGGTAGGCCAAATGCACGGCGCTGGGGGCGTCGAGCACGTGCAGGTCGGCGGCGGCGCCTTCCACGATGGTGCCCTTAGCGGGTCGGCCCTGCGGGTCGAGACCATTGCCCACGTTGTGGCGACGCAGGGCGGTCGCCCCTCCGGTGGTTGCCGCGTGTATGGCCTCATCAACGGACAGGTACTGCTGGAGGACCGCGGTGGTCACGCAGTAGTTCATCGAGGAGGTATAGGACGTGCCGGGGTTGAGGTTGGAGGCGATGGCGAGGGTTGCGCCGGCGTCGAGAAGCTTGCGGCCTGGGGCTAGCGGCTCGCGGGTGGACAGATCGCAAGCCGGCAGCATCGTGGCCACGGTATCGGAGTTGGCCAGCAGTTCTACGTCCTCGTCGCTCAAGTGATTGACGTGGTCTACCGAGGCCGCACCCAACTCCACGGCTAGGGCCACGCCTGGGCCTTCGCCCAGCTGGTTGCCATGCACGCGCAGGCCAAGGCCTAGCTTCTTACCGGCTTCCAGTACGCGCCGGGATTGTTCCTCGTTGAAGGCTCCGCGCTCGCAGAAGACGTCGATCCACTGCACATAGGGAGCGACGCCCTCAAGCATCGGGCCAACGACTTCGTCGAGGTAATCTTCCGCATCTGCCCCTGGCGGCACCAAGTGGGCGCCAAGGAACGTCACGTCATCTACGTGGCGCGACGCGACCTTTGCGGCCTCTACCTCGGACTCGGTGTTGAGGCCGTAGCCCGTCTTGGTCTCGAAGGTGGTGGTGCCGCCGCGACGGCCAGCGGCCACGCGATCTGCCACCAGCTTGTCCAGGCGGTCGGTGCCGGCCTGGCGGGTGGCGTCCATGGTTACGGCGATGCCGCCAGCCTCATAGGAGCCGCCGGAGATGCGGGCCTCAAACTCAGCGGAGCGGTCACCGTCGAAGACCATGTGGGTGTGCGAATCGACCCATCCCGGCAGGACGGCGCGGCCACCCAGGTCCACCTTCTCATCGGCGGCCGGCGCTTCGGATGCCGGGCCAATCCAGGAGATGGTGCCGGATTCGGCTACCAGGGCGGCGTCGTTAAGCGTGCCGCGCTCGCTGACCGTACGGAGTTCTGAAATGCCGGTAAAAAGTGTGCTCATCTAGTCCCTTGCCTTGAATTCCATTGGAATGCGGACGCCGCGCTCATCGGCGACTTCCTTTGCGCGAGTGTAGCCGGAATCAACGTGGCGGATAACGCCCATGCCCGGGTCATTGGTCAGCACCGCGCGCAGCTTGGCAGCGGCCAACTCGGTGCCGTCCGCAACGGTAACCTGGCCGGCGTGGATGGAACGGCCCATGCCTACGCCGCCGCCGTGGTGAAGGGAAACCCAGGTAGCACCGGAGGACACAGCGGTCATGGCGTTGAGCAGCGGCCAGTCAGCTACAGCGTCGGTGCCATCGAGCATGGCTTCGGTCTCACGGTACGGGGAGGCCACGGAGCCGGAGTCTAGGTGGTCGCGGCCGATGACAATAGGAGCCTTGATCTTGCCCTCGCGCACCAGGTCATTGAAGAGCAGGCCGGCCTTGTGGCGCTCGTTATAGCCGAGCCAGCAAATCCGTGCCGGCAGGCCCTCGAATTCGACGTACTCCTCGGCGGCATCGAGCCAGTTGTGCAGGTGCTCGTTATCTGGGAAGAGCTCCTTGAGCGCTTGGTCGGTGACGTTGATGTCCTCTGGGTCACCGGACAGGGCGGCCCAGCGGAACGGGCCTAAGCCCTCGCAGAAGAGTGGGCGGATATAAGCCGGGACGAAGCCGGGGAATTCGAAAGCGCGCTGGTAGCCGGCCTTGCGAGCCTCATCGCGGATGGAGTTGCCATAGTCAAAGACCTCGGCACCCTCATCCTGGAATTCGACCATAGCCTGAACCTGGGCCGCCATGGACTCACGAGCCTTCTTGGTAAAGGTGGTCGGGTCTGCCTTGGCCTCGTTATGCCAGTCCTCCATGGTGATTTCAGAGGGCAGGTAAGACAATGGATCGTGGGCCGAGGTCTGGTCTGTGACGATGTCCACGGTAAATTCCCCGGCGCGCTGGCGGCGCAGGACCTCTGGGAATACCTCGGCAGCGTTGCCTACCAGGCCTACGGAGAGCGGCTTCTTGTTTTCCTTAGCGTCAAGAACCAGCTTGAGTGCTTCATCTAGGTCGGTGACAACCTCATCGAGGTAGCGCTTATGCTGGCGGCGCTTCAGGCGGGTTTCATCAACGTCGACAATGAGGCAGGCGCCACCGTTAAGGGTGACAGACAGCGGCTGTGCGCCGCCCATGCCGCCGCAGCCGCCGGTCAGGGTGAAGGTGCCGGCCAGGGTGCCGTTGAAGCGCTTCTTGGCCACGGCTGCGAAGGTCTCGAAGGTGCCCTGCAGGATGCCCTGGGTAGCGATGTAAATCCAGGAGCCGGCCGTCATCTGGCCGTACATCATGAGTCCCTCGTCCTCGAGCTTGCGGAAGTGCTCCCAGTTAGCCCAGTCTCCCACCAGGTTGGAGTTAGCAATAAGCACGCGCGGTGCCCACTCATTGGTCTTCCAGATGCCCACCGGCTTGCCGGACTGCACCAGCAGGGTTTCATCGGATTCGAGGTCCTTGAGGGATTCTACGATGGCGTCAAAGGCTTCCCAGCTGCGCGCTGCACGACCGGTGCCGCCGTAGACCACGAGGTCCTCGGGGCGCTCGGCAACCTCGGGGTCGAGGTTATTCATGAGCATGCGCAAGGGCGCTTCGGTCTGCCAGGACTTGGCGGACAGTTCGGTTCCGCGCGGCGCGCGTACTTCGCGTGGTTGAGACATGGCTTCCTTTCTTCGTGCTTTTTCGACGCCTTCCCAAGCCCCCTAGGCCGGTGTCCCGGGGCTGTCCCCGAGGACTTGTTCAGCGTCACATGTCATAAAGTACTGTGACCCAGCTCTGTGTACCATGCCACATGCACCCCAACTGTCTCGTATATGAGACACCTGCGGGATGATCTACGATGGCCTGCATGCGCCGGTACATCCCCTTCCTTTCCGTGGCCCTCCTCGCCGCTTGTTCCACCCCCGCCGAGGAGCCGCAGCCACCCCACTATGTCGCGCTGGGGGATTCCTATGCGGCCATGGGCTCAACCACGCTGCCGCTCGATCCGCCCAATACCTGCGTGCGCGCTCAGGATTCCTACCCCGAGCTTGCAGCCAAGGAAATGGACGCGGAGCTCACCAATGTAGCCTGCCAGGGCGCTAGCACCCTCGACGTACTTTCCTCGGCCGGCGAGCACCCCGCCCAGGTCGACGCCCTGCGGGAAGACACCGACCTGGTAAGCCTGTCCATCGGCGGCAATGACGCCAGCTTCGTACGCCTTACCCAATGCGCCACGGATGATATCTGCCAGGCGGAATCCGGCCCGCAGATAGACCTGGAAATTCGCGATCTACCCCGCCGTCTAGACAAGGTCTACGAGGAGATCCACCGCCGCTCCCCTGCTGCGAAGGTCCTAGCCACCGGCTACCTGCCATTGATTAAGCGTGGCGAGACCTGCCCCTACATAGAAAAAATCCCGGCCAGTGACCGGGAATGGTTGGCACGCTCCATCGAGCGCATCAACCAGGCGGTGCGCGAGGCCGCCGAGCGCAATGGGGCTATATACGTGCTTGCCGACGCCGCCTTAGACCACACCGCCTGCTCCCCCTCACCGTGGGTGGATTTCACGGGCCAGGAGACTAATTCCTTTCCCATGCACCCCACCCACGCGGGCCAGCGGGCTATGGCCGATGCACTACGCGCTGCCCTCTAGCCCGGCGCGTGCGGCGTCGTCGGAGCCGGGAACGCGCATCTCGAACTTTTCTGTGACCACGGTGTAGTCAAAGTAGCCCATGCGCGCGATGGGCTTGATTTTGAGGATGTCGAGCTTGCCTTCCTCATCGATGACGGATTCATCGATATGGATGGTCTTTACATCCGCTACCACGAGGTCGATGGTGCCCACCTTAGAATTGCCGGGCACGCGCAGCGTGGTTTTGTACTGGCACTCGAACTTCACTGGCGATTCTTTCACCATGGGAATGTGGTGATTGTCCGCATATTCCTTGTTAACGGAAAGGCGGTCCCACTCGCTGTCGCCATAGTCAAGCACCTGAGCGGATTTATTGACTTCCTCACGCAGGTCATAGGTGGCCATATTCCACACAAACCAGCCGGTTTCCTCCGCGTTAAGCACCGTGTCCTTGCGGCGACCATCCGGGTATTGGTTGGCCGAAAACATCACCATGGGTGGATCGAAAGTGAGGTTTTGCCACTGGCTATAGGGCGCGATGTTTTCGCGGCCCTCACCATCCACGCTGGAAAGCCAACCAATGGGGCGCGGCACTGTGCTCGCTTTAAAAGGGGAAAACGGCAAGGGGTTGGGCTCAGATTGTGGGCGCCAAGAAATAGTCGACATATTAGCCACGCAGCTTTCCAGTAGCGTTCTCGACGGCTTCGACAAGCGCGCCCTCCTTAACCAGGCGCACGGTCTCCTCGATTTCCGGCGATAGGTAGCGGTCCACACCTGGCCCCTTGACGGTCTCGCGCAGCTTGGCGATGACCGCGCCGGTTCCCTTGGCTGGGGTACCCTCGCGCATGTCAATAGCGCGCGCGGCGGTGAGGATTTCTACGGCAAGCACGCGCTGCAGGCCATCGACGGCCTTGCGCAGCTTGCGGGCGGCGGACCATCCCATGGACACATGGTCTTCCTGCATGACCGAAGAAGGAATGGAATCAGCCGAGGAGGGGTTGGCCAGGCGCTTCATTTCGCTCACGATGCCGGCTTGGGCGTACTGGGCGATCATGTGGCCGGAGTCAACGCCGGGGTCGTCGGCAAGAAAGGCATTCAGCCCGCGGTTGCGCGCCGGGTCCAGGAAACGATCGGTGCGACGCTCAGAAATGGAGGCCAAGTCCGCGGTGACAATAGCTAGGAAGTCAAGCGCATAGGCCACCGGCGCGCCGTGGAAGTTGCCGTTAGAGACCACGCGACCATCCTTGGTCACCACCGGGTTGTCCACCGCGGCAGCTAGCTCGCGCTCTGCTACCTGGGCGGTGTGGGTCAAGGTATCGCGGAATCCGCCAGCTACCTGAGGGGCGCAGCGCACGGAGTAGGCATCCTGCACCTGATTCTTCTTGAACTCCTCCAGCGCGGCCTCCAAGATCTGTGACCCCTCGGCCACCTGGAGGATATTGGCCGCGGCATCGGCCTGGCCCGGATGCGGCCGCAGCTGCTGCAGGTCATCCGCGAAGACCACGAGGGTACCCAGCAGGCCTTCCACGGTCATGGCGGTGGCAATATCGGCGGTCTTTGCGGCCGCGCGCAGGTCAGTAATGGCCAAACAGAGCTGCCCCAGCATGCCATCGGTGCCGTTGATAAGCGCTAGGCCTTCTTTCTCGCGCAGCTGCAGCGGCTCGATGCCAGCTGCAGCCAAGGCTTCGCCCGCATCCTGCAGCTCGCCGTTCACGCGCACCTCACCTTCGCCCAACAGGGCCAGCGCACAGTGAGCAAGCGGCGCCAAATCGCCGGAACAGCCCAGCGAGCCATACTCTCGCACCACCGGCACAATGCCGGCATTGAGGGCCTTGGCATAGGTTTCCACCACTACGGGGCGCACGCCGGTGCGGCCGGTGCACAAGGTGGACAGGCGCAGCAACATCAGTGCACGGATGACTTCTTCTTCCACTTCCGGGCCGGTACCCGCAGCGTGCGAACGCACCAGGGAAAGCTGCAGCTGGGCGCGCATCTCCTCAGGGATATGGCGGCGAGCGAGCGCACCAAAGCCGGTGGAAATGCCATAGACCGGAGTGGGATCTTGTGCTAGTTCTTCCACTCGCTCGCGGGTAGCGGCCACCTCTTCTAGGGCTTCAGACGCAATCTCCACCTGCGCGCCATAGCGGGCAACGGCAACGACATCCTCGATGCTCAGTGCTCCGACATTTACGGTCACGGTGGTTGGGTAGACGTTAGGCATGGCAAATACTCCTCTACATAAGGGATCAACAATTGTGATGTGTCGCGCGACAGCCTAACGCGATGAATGTATGCTACCTCACTTTTTGCGATTGCGGTACATTTTGGCCGCTACCTTGTCCGATACCTCCAGCAAAGCTCGAATGGCGGCGTCTACCTTCGGATCCGACGTCCCTACCGGATACGTCACCGCCACCGCTGCCGCCGGACGATCCAAGTGATCCAGGATGGGCGCCGCTACAGAGGCCTGACCGCGGGTAATTTCTTCAATCTCCTGGTCCCACCCGCGTGCAGCCACCAAACTCAAACGTTCTTTCAATGCAGCAAAGCCGCTACCTCCCGCAGTATCAAAGGCGGCGCGCACCTCCGCATCAGGCAGATGCGCCAGCATCACGCGCCCGGACGCCGTCTTATGCGCTTGCAGGCGCACACCCACCTCGGTCACCAAGGAGGTAGCGCCGGCCGCACGCACCTCCTGCAGATACAAAATTTCCGATCCAGCCATACGTGACAGGTGCCCCGATCCACCCACCAGCGCCGCACACTGTTCCAAGTCCCGAGTGGCCATGCGCACCAAGGGCTGCTGCGTTACATAGGCCGAAGCCATGGAATATGCCGCCAGGCCCAGTCCATAGGTCTTGTGCTCCGGCAGATGGGCTACAAAACCAGCATCAACCATCTCCGCCAGCAGGTGGTATGTAGACGAGCGTGGCAGGTTGAGCTCACCTTGGATGCGGGCGGCAGATATAGGGACGTCAATGGTGGATAACAGCTTGAGGATCTCCATCGCATGACGCGCCGCCGGGACTCTGTTGGTACTCACGGAGGGCAATTTTAAGCACCACTGTGGCGCTTATCAGTGCAGCACACGGCACCAAGTCTGAAATTCCAGACAAATAAATATGTTCCACGACACACTTTTAGAAAATGGAGACCTAGACTACATAAAACCTTTCATACGCTAGGAGATGCCATGTCCCAACACGGCCTTAAACACAGGCACCTGCACTTCATCGCCCTCGGATCCGCGATCGGCACCGGACTGTTTTATGGTTCAGCCGGCGCTATCCAAGCCGCCGGCCCCTCTGTCCTCGTCGTCTATCTCCTCGCCGGCGCGGTGGTGTATTTCATGCTCCGCGCCCTAGGCGAAATGGCCGTGCGCCACCCCATCACCGGCTCCTTCGCCGGCTACGCCCGCATGTTCATGGGCGGATGGGCGGGCTACATCACCGGCTGGATGTTCGCCTTTGAGATGGTCATCGTAGCGCTTGCGGACCTCACCGCCATCGGCGTTTATATGCGCTTTTGGTTCCCAGACGTCTCGCAGTGGGTGTGGGTAGCAGCCACCTTGCTCATCGTGGGCGGCGCAAACCTCGCCACCGTAAAGGCCTTCGGTGAACTGGAATTTGCCTTTACCATCATCAAGGTCGGCGCCGTACTCGCCATGATTGCCGGCGGCCTTGCGGTATTAGCCTTTGGGCTTTCTGATGCCCACACCACCGGCCCCGTCAACCTCGTCAACGACGGTGGCTTCTTCCCTAACGGCCCCACGGGCATGATCGCTTCTTTCATCCTCGTTCTCTTTGCCTTTGGCGGCACCGAAATCATCGGTGTTGCCGGCAGCGCAGCCCAGCACCCAGAAAAATCCGTACCCAAAGCAATCAATACGGTGCCCATGCGCATCCTGCTTTTCTATGTCCTTGCCATCGCAGTCATTCTCATGATCACCCCATGGCGCGAGATTACCGGCGAGCAGTCCCCCTTCGTCCAAATCTTTAATACCCTCGGCGTTTCCTGGGCTGCAGGTTTGCTCAACTTCGTGGTCATCACCGCCGCTTTATCGGCCATCAACGCCGACCTCTTCGGTGCAGGACGCGTTATCACCGGCCTTGCCCACCAAAAGCACGCCCCCAATTTCATGTCCAAGGTAGTGCGTGGCGTACCCGTAATGACCACCATCATCCTCATCGCCACCATGATCATTGGCACTATCCTCAATGCCCTCCTGCCGGAAAATATCTTCGAGGTCATCGCCTCGCTAGCTACCTTCGCCACCGTGTTTGTATGGCTCATGATTCTGCTGGCTCACCTGTACTCCCGGCGCGGAATGAGCACACAAGACGTAGCGAACCTCAAATACAAAGTTCCCTTCTGGCCCTATGGTCAGTACCTGTCCATCGCATTTATCCTCATGACCTTCGGCATCATGGTCTGGCAAGAGGAATACCGCATCTCCCTCGTTGTGGGCGTGGCCTTCATCGCCATTATGACGGCGGTTTATTTCCTCACCAACCGGCACGAAGTAACACATGAGGATGAACCCACCGAAGAGCCAGAAGAACTCGTCGTTTCCGCCTAACATCGAAAACCATGAACACTGAAAAAGCTGAACTTTTCACCCCCGCCCCCGAATGGTCCGGCCGCTCCGATGGCCCGGGACCAGAGCACGCGCGCTGGCATAGCGTTATCAATCAATCCACCGACTCCCCCGCCCCCGTAACGCTTCTGGGGTTTGCCTCCGATGAGGGCGTGCTGCGCAATGGCGGCCGCCAGGGGGCAGCCGCAGGCCCGGCCGCGCTGCGAGCTGCCCTAGGTTCCTTGGCAGTCCACCATGAGCATGCGCTTGCCGACGCCGGCACGATCACCACCCAGGCCGACGACCTCGACGGCGCCCACGATGCTCTTTCCGATAAAGTGCAGGAACTCGTCGAGGCCGGCACCCTCCCCATCATCCTGGGCGGCGGGCACGAGACTGCCTTTGGCTCCCACCGTGGCCTCTACCGCGCGGTAGGCGCCACCAAGATCATCAATCTGGACGCTCACTTCGATCTGCGCCGCGCGGACCACGCCACCTCCGGCACCCCGTTCAAGCAGATTTCGGAGCTTTCCGACGACTTCGACTACACCGTGTTGGGAATCTCCCGCCCCAATAACACCGCTGTGCTTTTCGACGAGGCAGAGAGCCTGAACGTCGCCATCACCCTGGACGAGGAACTAGTCAATCTCACCCCAGCCGAGTGCGCTGAGCTAGCCGCCAAGGCTACCGAGGGCAAGGACAAGGTCCACTTGTCCATCGACCTCGACGTTTTGCCAGCGTCCACCGCGCCGGGAGTATCCGCCCCGGCGTCGCTAGGCGTCAGTTATGAGCGCATCCGCGCCATGGCCGTAGCAATTGCGCGGACGGGCAAGCTGGCCCTGGTGGACGTCGTCGAGCTCAATCCCACCTTTGACATAGATAACCGCACCGCCAAAGCGGCGGCGCGGCTTATCGATGACATCGTCACGGCCCACCTCGGGGCCTAGCTCTTAAATCAAAACAGCAGGTGAGCAATCGGCGTGGCGATAAGAATGGTCAGCGCCACGCGCTCGAACCAAATGATGACCAGGTGGCTCAGCTTCACCGGAATCTTGGTAGCCAGGATGCAGGGCACCAGCGCGGAGAAGAAGATAATGGCAGAGACTGCCACCACGCCGATGACGAACTTGAGCACCATGCTGTCGCTGCCTGCCACTGCGGTGGCGGGCAGGAACATTTCTGCAATTCCCATGGCCGCACCCTTGCCGGCTTGTACCGGCTCCGGCAGCCGCACTACCCACGCGAATGGGTAGAACAGGTAGCCAATCCACTCAAAGATGGGTGTAAAGCGCGCCAGCAACAGGCCGATGAGACCCACCGACATGATGGAAGGCACAATGGCCGCCGCCATGCGGACGCCATCGCGCAAGTTCTCCCAGATGGACTCCCACAACGACGGTGCGCGCTGTAGCGCCAGCATCGCCTCGCGCCACGCATTTTTGATGCGCGAGCCTTCTACCGGCTTTTCCGGATCTGGGTGTGCGTCCGCAAAATACTCGTCCGGAATGGTGCGCAGCGGGGGAATCCGCACGGTAATGGCGGTAACCACAAAGGTCACGATGAGCGTGACAATGAAGTAGGTGCCCCAGACCTTCATCAGGTCAAGCTGCTTGGCCACGATGACCATGAAGGCCGCAGAGACCGTCGAAAAGCCTGTGGCAATAATCGCTGCCTCGCGCCCGGTATAGCCGCCCTTTTGATAGACGCGGTCCGTGACCAAGATTCCCAGTGAATACGAGCCTACAAACGAGGCCACCGCGTCAATTGCTGAGCGCCCCGGAGTCTTCCACAGTGGCCGCATGATGGGCTGCATGAGCACGCCGACAAATTCCAGCAAACCAAAGCCAATGAGAAACGCGAGGAAAGCACCGCCAATCGGCACGATAAGCCCAACCGGAGTGGCAATGGAGTTCCACAAGAATGGCACCAGGTCCTCGTCACCGAGCACCCACGGCAGTGCGTCGATGACCATCAGGAACGAAACCACCGCGCCCACAATATTGAGCACCGCAAAGACTGCCTGAAGCACGCTTTCTTTAAACGCGCCAGTAGTAAAACTGCGCACCGTTCCGTACACGGCCAGGGCGAAGATAATCCACGGCACCGCCGCCGGAATCCCTTCACGCACCATGGTGACCATGTGGTCCAAAGGAATGGAGCGCTTATCCTGATACGTCACCGGCAGGAAGAATACGAACGCTCCAATCGCGCTATATAAAAAGAGTTTCCACCGTCCCCCAGGCTGCGGGATTTCCCCGTCATGGCTCTGGATGGAGGAGTAAACCGATTCGGTAGAAGTCACAGTAAAACCGTCCCCTCAAGCTTGCCTACAAAAATCAAGCCCGCGTGACAGCCTTTACGCGAACATTAGGGATATGTTAGCTAAGTAACAGCTCACTGTCTAGACGTTTTCGAGATCCAAGGCACAATAGAGTCATGTCTAAACCCATCCGCGTCGTCGGCGCTGTCTTCCATGACGGTCAGCGCTTCCTCGCCTGCCGCAAGAAGCCAGGCAAGCCACTAGAAGGTCTCTGGGAGTTCCCAGGTGGAAAAATAGAGCCTGGTGAAACACCTCAGCAAGCCCTAGCTCGAGAAATACACGAAGAGCTCAACCTCAAAGCCGAGGTGGGAGCTAAGGTCGCGACAACAACCTACGAGTACGAATTCGCCACTATTGAGCTAACGACTTTCTATTGCACGCTTATTGACGGCGATCTCCACCTGACCGACCATGACCTTGCACAATGGGTTACCCCCGCAGAGGCCACCAGTTTGGACTGGGCTCCCGCTGATATTCCAGCGGTAGAAGCATTAGCTTCTACTCACAACTAAGGAACGAAAGTTCCTTTCTTTCGTAGTGTCCTTTCGTCAGCATTCGGCGGACATCCTCCGCTAGACGCAACACCAGCGGGAGAATATTTAGTCACTAATGCTCTCTTATGCCACTTTAGGATGCCCAGCCTTTAGAATTTGGTCATTATGAGCATCAGTCCCGATTCCTCCCTACCTTTCGGTGTATACGAAACCCCCATTACGACCCGTATTCGCGAGCGAATGGAGGAAACGCTAAACCAACACCCTGCTGCAGGATTCGGTATTGGGAGAAGCTCCGATCAGGAAGCTCAGGGCCGCTATACTTCGGCGGTTTCTCAACACATCGGCTCACTCTTAGAGCACCGTCTCCGCGGTTTGAAGTCGCCCGAGGACCGCGTTGCCCTCATCAACGCCATTGCGCTTCTGCTGGGCGATGATGAAGGAATCGATTCCGAGGAGCTCCTCTATGCTGTGTACAACTCCGGATTAGCGGATCCTCCCCTCCTTCCTGACGTTTCACTCACCAAGAGCGCACTATTTACCAATGCCCGGGGAGAATCTAGTTTAACCAGCGAGATCGAAAGAGAAATTAAAACGGCCGATTCGGTAGACCTGCTGTGCGCTTTCATCAAGAATTCCGGCATTAGCGTCCTCGATAGACAGCTGGAGTATCTTCGCGATAACAAAATCCCATTCCGCCTTCTTACTTCTACGTACTGCGGTGCGTCTGACGCAGCCGCGCTCAAGCGATTGGTCGAGAAGTATCAGGCAGACGTGAAAATTTGCTATGAACACAAATCCACTCGCCTTCATGCCAAGGCTTGGCTGTTCCGCCGAAAATCCGGTTTCGACACTGCATTTATTGGTAGTTCTAACCTGTCAAGGTCAGCACTTGTCGATGGTTGGGAATGGAATGTCCGCGGCTCTAACACCGCAACACCGGAAGTGATTGATAAGTTCATCAAGACTTTCGATAGTTACTGGCACGACAGCCACTTTAAAACCTTCGTCCCAAATAGTGACATGGAGCGTCTCGAGCGGTCTCTACGCATAGCCAAAGGCGGTGAATCGTCCGGAGCACTACGCCAATTGGAGCTTTCTGGCCTAGAGGTAACGCCTTACCCATACCAAGAAGAAATGCTCGAGGCGTTGCGGTCAGAGCGGGAGATAAAGGATCGACATCGAAACCTCCTGGTAGCTGCGACAGGAACTGGAAAGACCGTAGTTGCTGCACTGGATTATCGAAATCTTTGCGAACAATGGAAGCGACGTCCCCGATTGCTCTTCGTGGCTCACCGGAAGGAGATTCTTCACCAAGCCCGACGGACATTCCGGGAAGTTCTCAAAGACGCAGACTTTGGCGAGCTGCTTGTCGACGGCGCCGAGCCGCACCATTGGGATTTTGTCTTTGCCAGCGTGCAATCCCTACGTGCTTCCCGTCTAGAACAGCTAGATCCCAAACGCTTTGATGTCGTAATAATCGACGAGTTTCATCACGCACAAGCTCCCACCTATAACGCGCTTTTAGACCACTTCCAACCACGAGAGCTCTTAGGCTTAACAGCTACGCCGGAACGTGGTGATGGCGAAAACGTTCAGAAGTACTTTGACTATCGCGTAGCCCATGAACTGCGCTTGTGGGATGCTTTGCGTTTGCAGCTGTTAGTTCCCATGCATTACTACGGGATCGCTGATGGGACGGATCTTTCTTCGTTGACCTGGATCCGAGGCAAGAAAGACTATAACTCCAGAGAGCTCTCCGAGTTCTACATCAAAGCAGGAGAAAAGCGCACCCGCTTCATTATTAACGAGCTGAACCGGCGCATCTTCGATCTCTCGGAGATGAAAGCCATCGGTTTTTGCGTCACTGTCGCTCACGCAAAATATATGGCAACGCAATTCCAACAATTTGGAATCCCAGCGCGCGCTGTAACGAACGAACTCTCCGCCGCCGAGCGGGCCCAGGCCATTAGAGATCTGGAGGCTGGTGAGGTCAAAGTTCTGTTTTCTGTAGATATATTTAACGAGGGCGTAGACATTCCTGCTGTTAACACCCTACTTTTGCTCCGCCCGACGCAAAGCCCCGTGGTCTTTCTGCAACAACTAGGTCGCGGTCTCCGTCTATCTCCAGGTAAAGACTCCTGTGTCATTTTCGATTTCATTGGCCAGCAGCATGCGGATTTTGATTTCGAGCGAAAGTTCCATGCCCTAACACGGAAACGGGGCAAGCGCTTGACCGAAGAAATTGAACAGGGATTTCCCACAACTCCGCCGGGGTCACATATTCAGCTAGACCAAACGACAACCGAGCAGGTTCTTCGCAATGTCAAGAAGATCTCACGAAATTCACTACGCAAAGTACGTGCATTACTTTCTGAAATTCGAACTACAGATCTTAAAGAGTTCCTTGAGGAATCAAATCTCCAGCTAGAAGATATCTACCGCCCCTCAAAATATTCGTGGACGCGGCTTCTTCGTGAAGAAGGCCTTATTCAGCAGAACGCCAATGAGACTGAAACATTTCTGCTCAATCGGATTCGGGTTTTCCTGCACGTCAACGATCCGCACCGAGTCGACGCCTATCTGCGCATCCTCTCCACCCCAGATCTCCACTACGCCGACATGGCCCAATCCGATCAAGCCTTCACCCGAATGCTCGTCCTCGGGTTCTGGGCGAACTCAAATTCTCCGCATCCCGGTTCCTATGACAAGGCACTGACAATTTTGCGCCAGCACCCGCAGGTCGCTTGGGAATTGCAACAGGTTATGCAACTGTGCAGTGACTCTTCTCGAATCATTCCGCAGCATAGCGAGACGTCTGTGTTGGAAACGCACGCGGATTATTCATTGGCCGAACTAATTGGCGCTTTGGAGACTGGGAGCCTTGCACAACTTGTAAACCTTCCCCGCGAGGGCGTGAAATACTTCCCGGATATCAATACGGACCTGTTCTTGGTGACGTTTCAAAAAGACGAACAGGTAAGTGCCTCTACGAATTACCGAGACTATCCAATTTCACCCGATCTATTGCACTGGGAATCTCAATCAACAACGACGCTGAAGTCGAAGGCGGCTAAACGCTACATCGGCCATCAGAATCGTGATGGCAAGATTCTCATAGCCTCGCGCTTTAATAAGAAAAACGAAGTCGGTACAGCGAGCGCCTATACCTATTTAGGCGCTGTGGATTATGTATCTCACCATGGGGAAAAGCCGATCCAATTTGAATGGAAGCTCCAAAGGTCGATGCCTAAGGCTCTCTATGCTGCGGGGAGAACAGTGGCATAAATTTTCACTTGGGGAATAGAATTTCCCATTTCCTGATAGTAGGCAACGCTCTCCTTCCAGTGACTAGAAACACAATCAATCGAGAGGGTGCCATAAGCCAGACCAGCGAATCGAGTTCCGCCCACCCCGCAGGGGGCATGCCTGACACGAGTTCATCCAACCAGACAAAAGTGAAATGGACTTTAGTCGGACCTGGACTAGTTGCTGCAGCAACAGATGTCAGCGCAGCAGACCTAGTTGCCACCATGATTGCCGGTCAAAGTTATGGATACGCTCTCTTGTGGGCAGTCATAATCGGTACGATTATGAAAATTGTTCTGGTCGAAGGTGTTGGACGGTATAGCCTTGCTACCGGAAACATCATGTTCCATGGGTGGCGAGAAATGGGTCGGTAGACTTCCTGGTATTTTGCCCCCCTATATCGAGATCAGACCCTTGAAGCCCTAACCGCCTAGAATTAAACCAGTCCAATTTTCGGGGGCCAGTTCAAGGCGGGGTCCTTTTCGTATGCGTTAGGTAGAATATCCAAACGCCCAGTGATGGAATTTATGTAAAGGAAACCTCATTCAATGTGCTGGTCAAACGGGATCACAGACGGAACCGTCTCGGGCGTTATATCTGGTCTTTTGGTTGCCTCTACTCTCGGTTTTATTGAACGGACCTCTCGCCCACGCTTAGAACTCCGACGCATTGATGACGAAACGGCGCTACTACGGAACAACGGGTTTCGCACGGTCGTTTTTGGGGACACTTTTGCGCTCGAAAAAGGTAGTGACCTGATTTATCCCAAAGACGGTTTTCGCGGTCACATAAGCGAAATGAGGTGCGATGGGCGGGGAGAGATTGTTGTCGGTTGCGCAATCGGACTAGGTGAGTCTCTCTCATTGACATACAAACCGGTGTGGTCCACTAATCCATTGCTCAAACGGTATTGGCGACGTATTCAAAATCAGACCCAGCAAGCAGACGTTATGAAGATACTTGAACGAACCAACAATCCTTGGTGGACGGTGCAGGGCTTTAAGTCCCGGCTGTCAAAATCGAGCCCTGGGAAGTTTGTGAAGTCAACGAGATTGTGGCGCTGGAAACTCGCGCACCTTCCCCTAAAACCCATGTAAAAGTAACTGGTGTGGGCCATGTCATCTTCTACTTCTTTTCGCAGTCGATGGCGTACCCCTCTTTCCGAACGGCCACCAGTTCGACTGTGGCTGTTCCACTGACACCTCCGGCGGGAGCGGGTGGAGGCGGTTAATGGCCGTTTCTTTCAAGTCCTCCAGGGCCGTCTCTACAGCCTTAGACATGGGGTAAGTCTCCGTTAGTAATTCATCAACATAGGGACTAGGGAGTATCTGTTTCGGTTCTCCCTCCGGCGCGTAGTACCTAGACTTGTCCGTCTCCATAGCCTGGCGGACGACCACGGCGTTAGAACGGACCACCGGGTCCGCCAGTGACAACTCCAGCGTGAGGACGCGTGTAATGGCCTCATTCAGAAACCAGCGGACCGTATCCATTTGGCCGTTAACCACCTCATAGTCTCCGGGTTCATCATCAACGAGTTGATCTATTTCTGACATGTACCCCAGGGCGGCTCCGTTGGCTTTAGCCTCCATTTTGCCCTGTAGGTTTGCCACCGCCGCCAGGAACGTGAGGACCGCCTGGCGTTGCACCGCCGCGCTATCTTTCACAACCTCATAACGCCACCGTTCTCCCTCCCCCTGGAGTTCCCGGCGGCGGATACGTTCATTACTTTTCGTGGTGATTACCACGCCCGTGAGAGTGGCCACGGGCACCATGAGAGTGAGGAACGGCTGGGAGGCGATAACGTCACCCAGCCAGGGCCATAAACCCCATTCCCAGAATTGAAACCGGTTCATAAACACACCATACGACACGGGCCGGACATGAGGGCTATCCATCCTGACCGTCCTGGGGCACGACGGTAGACGTTTAAGTTACCCATTAGGGGGTAAATCAAGGCGGGGAGTCTACCAGGCGTTACACCCCTGGGATACACGTCCCCGACTTCAGGCCATAGCAATAAGTAGACCCTGCGCGATAAAAGCCATGACCACGCCAGTTACTCGGGTTGTCCGGCTACCCCCACTAATGGGTAACCGTGTCACCCCAGGCCGGAGCTTCATTCCCCTACCACTCCGCCCATGGTAGTTACCTGTTTCACGCGGCCTAGCGGTTGGATATATTGCAACTTTTCAAGTTTCCCATGGCTCCTTCGTCTATGTACTGTCCATCGTCGGCGGAGTCGGCGGCACAATTACGCTTGCCGCCTACGGCTACTGGCTTCGTGAGAAGGAATGGTACACACCGAAATGGATGAACGTTATGCGGATGGACAATGCGGTGGCTTACGCAGTAACCGGAATCTTCGTTCTAGCTACACTCGTGCTGGGCGCCGAGCTTCTTTACAGCGCCAACGTCGCCGTATCCGATAACGATCAGGGCCTCGTTGATATGGCGGATGTACTTGAGGACCGCTACGGAACCTTCATCTCTAAAATGTTCATCATCGGATTTTTCTCTGCCGCATTCTCCTCTTGCCTTGGCGTTTGGAACGGCGTGTCCCTCATGTTCGCCGACTATATTGGCCACCTCAAAAAGATTCCGCAAGGCGATCCGAGGACAAGTACCGGTGGAAAGTATTACCGCGCTTATCTCATCTGGCTAACCTTTCCACCAATGTTGTTGCTTCTCCTTGGAAAGCCAACTGGGCTCATCATCGCTTATGGAGTCCTCGGCTCACTTTTCATGCCCTTTTTAGGCCTGACCCTCCTGGTATTGCTGAATACCAGACACACGCCAAAGAAATGGAGAAATGGCTGGTTCGTCAACACCTTGATGGCGATTATCTCCGTCGCCTTCGTTTATCTATGCGTCTCCCAATTGGCTGAACTTTTCTAGCCCAACTCCAAATGCTTAGTTCTCCTGCGGCACCCGCTTCGGCTTATTCCCTACCTCAGCGTGTGGGTCGCGGCCGAATGCCCAGGCAATGATGCCGATGAAGGCGATGGCTCCGCAGACGGTGAAGGCGAGGGGGAAGCCGGAGGCGTCGGCAAGCAGGCCAATGAGCATGGGGCCCAAGATTTGGCCGAAGTCTCCGGCCATCTGGAAGGTGGATAGTACCTTGCCGCCGGAGCGCTCATTGCCCACAATGTCGCCCACTGCGGCCTGCTGGGAGGGGTTAATGAGCCCGGAGGATGCGCCGGCGAAGGCGGACACGAGCAGGAGGAACCAGACGCTGGTAGCCATGCCCATGAGCACCATAAAAATGGCGGAACCGACCAGGCCGATGAGGATGAGTGGCTTGCGGCCGTGGATATCGGACCACCTGCCCGAAAATTGCAAGACGATGGCGTTCCCAGCGGCGAAGACTGCTAGCGCAAGGCCGGATGCCGCGGCGCCATTGTGGAAGATAGAGGCGGCAAAAAGAGGCAGGACGGATACGCGCACGCCCATATTGATCCAGCCATGTGCAAAGTTGGAAGTTAATACCGCGCGATAGGCGGTATCGCCCCAGGCTTCCTGCAGGCGCATGGGCGGCAGTTTATCCTTATTGGCCTGCTTGTGGTTGACGCGGGGCATTTGCCACCAAACGACGAATGCGGCGAGTGCGACGCCTACACCGTAGATGAAAAATGGCCAACGAAAGCCCAGGAAGGACAGGCTGGCGCCGAGAACCGGGCCAGCAACGTTTCCTAGCAGGAAGGCCGTGGCATAGGTGGCAGAACACTTGCCGCGAATCGACGGCGGGGACATGCGCACAATAAGACCCATGGCCGAGACCGTGAACATGGTCGAACCAATGCCGGCTAGGGCGCGCAGGGCTACGATGTGCCAGTAGCTTTGAGCAATGGAGACGAGTCCTGTGGTTACCGCGACGGTCATGAGCCCGATGAGGTAGACACGGCGTGAACCAACGCGATCCACCAAGGAGCCAGACATCGGCGCGAAAAGGAGGCGCGAGGCGGCGAAGATGGAGACCACCAGGCCCGCGGCGGCCATGGAGACATCGAAGCTCACCACAAACTGCGGCAAGAGCGGAGCGATGAGACCATATCCCAACGCGATGATGAATGCGGCGGTGACCATAACCCAGATCTCGCGTGGAATGTGCGGTTTTTGTTCTGGGCTTATTTCCCCACTCTGCGTATTCATCATATCGGCTGCAACTCTAATCCTTCAGTTACTGGAAAGCCATTTTCGATCGCCCGTCGTACGTGTGTTCTAATGGCGCAGGCTTGTGTCCGCACGGGACCCTAAGGTGATGGCCATGTACAAAGCACAAAAGAACTTTCCCCAGTCCACCCCGATGTTCCTCCCACGTTCCGCTAGCGAGATTGCCGCGGACCTGCTTTACCACGAATACGACACCATCAAGTCCATTACCGCTATCCTGCACCACCCACGTTCCCTGGCGCGCCCAACTCCCACCTGGCGTCCACCGCTCAAGCAGCTGCCCACCGCCGCGGGTGGACCGGGCGGAGACTACTGCATGAGCATTACCCGCCACCGCGTGGGTTCGCGCGTAAAGGCCCGGGTGCGTGGCTTTGGGCAAGACCGCATTCCCGCATACCTCATCACCATCCGCATAACCGAAAACTTTGGCCAGCCGGTGGACCCTGCCGTGGCCGAAGGCTGGGTACGCACGCTTGTGCCGACGGAGATGGTGGATGCTGTTCACGAGGTCTCTCGCGGCCCCAATGCCACCTATGTGTGGCTAGTGGATAGCTCTTATCAGCCCGTCCGCTCCCCCGAGTCGCTATTCGTCGGCTTGACCCAAGCCGCCTAAGCGGTCGCGGGCTGTTTTGTTTGCTTCCCCGGCACATCCGGTGTTGCATTCGGGTCAGGCGCGTAAAGGATCTTTCTCAAGACCTCGCGATTGAAGGTCACTGTGTAGTGTCGAGCGATTGCCTTGGGCATAAAACGCAGGATCACGCAGGCGATGAGAACGGTATAGACCTTATCCAAGACGTCAGAGGTAAGGCCCTGCAGGATGATGGCTAGGCGTTCATCTTGAAAGATCAGCTCATAGAACTTGGTAAGGTTTTGCGGGCCCTGGCGGGGTCGCCCGCTGAACGAAAAGATCAGGACATATACGCTCATCACGCCGCAGCCGATGCCCATACCGAAGCCGGAAAAAATGATCGACGAGAGCCTATTAAATACCCCGCGGCGGGCCATCAACCCCACGGCGGCGCCGATAAAGATGCCCACAGGAGCAAAGGCGAGATCATAGGCAAAATACACTCCTCCCAACACCGTGGTGGTCAAGCCCGTGGCCATGCCCAGCACAGGACCGGCGATGATTGCCACGATGGAGGTGCCCACAGCATCGAAGAACAACGGGATTTGCGAGCGCACCGTCAATGAGCCCAGCAATAAATTTATCGAGGCACCGAAGATGGGATACAAGAGGATGCAATTGGGCACCAACCCATACTGCGAGGTGTATAACAGCACCGCGGCCACCAAGAGCAGCACCCAGACGCTGGCGGTCAGATAAGATTCAAAAGTCTCGGTCACCGTGGAGTACACGCCAAGGACGGTGCAAAACCACGCGGCAAGCGAGAGTGCTACGGCGACAACGACAAGAACGAATCGCCACGTAGTATCGCGGTTCACTGCCATGGTTTTCTACTCCTCATAAGGTTTGGCCTGGGGCGGATTTTCAGCCCCAAGCCGGGAACCTTCTAAAGCCTAGTTGCCGGCGCGTGAAAGTAGCAAGACAATAAGGAATATATAATCTATACACCTACCTGCAATGATGCTTTGAAAAAGAGAAAGGCCCAGCCTCACCGCAAGAAGACGGTGAGCTGGGCTATGGGAGGCAGGGTTTACTTTTCTTCAGCTGCTTCGGCCTCGGATTCATCGTCCACGTCGGCATCATCGTTGTCGAAGTAGTCCTCCTCTTCGTCCCCGTCATCCTCACCGAAGATGTCGTAGACGTCCGGTTCTTCATAGTCTTCATCATCGAAGGATACGAGCTGCGCTTCCCAGTCCAAAGCTTGCTCAGAGACAAGCCCCAGGACGTCGAAGAGGCGATCGAAATCGGTATAGGTACCAAGCTCGAGGGCCTCGGCAGGAACCTCCACGATGGGGACATCATCAAAGTCGGCGTTATCAAAGAGGGCGAGGCGGTCGGCCTCATCGAGATCCTCATCCTCTTCATCAACTTCCCAGGCGAGGGTAACTGCCTCATCTTCCATGTCATCTAGATCGTCTTCGTCGAAGTCGAAAGCGAGGAAGCGGACGATGGCAGAAGGGACACCGTCAATGGTTTCCACAAGCACGCGCAGCTCCGAGTCATTGGCCACTTCAGCCACGACAAGGTGCGGGTTGAGCTCATCTTGGGAAAATTCTAGTTCCGCAATGCGTTCATCGGTGCCCTCCAGCAGGTCGCGCAGGACGGTGACCACCTGGTCGGTAGCGATGTGGCGAGAAACCGCCTCCACGGCGTCATCTACAGAGAAGGCGACGGAGACCAAGACTGCCTCAAATTCCTCATCGTCTTCATCAACGTCTGCCGCAGCGATATAGACATTTGCTGCAGGCAGGAGCGGATCGATTTCAATAAATTGGATTTCCAGATCAGAGGTGATTGGAACGAACATGACGTCATCATTGACGCGGGACTCGATGCCCTCGGCATCCAATGCAGAAGCAATATCTTCGAAAAAGCTCATGGTGGTTTAAAATCCATCCTTCGGAAGCAGAGGTCCCCACGGTAGGCAAGCCGCCGCCCGCGGTCACTGTGGAGTCTACCGCTATTCCCACCCGTATGGTTGAAAGCCCAAAGATTTCACCAGCTCTGGGCGCCCACTTCCCCACTCCAACATGTGGTATCCCTCCCACGCTTGCCGCTTAAGCTCGTGCGGGGCGTTTTCAATATAGGCCTCGGCATCAAAGATCATGGTGGCCCGCTGCTTGAGCCCGTAGCGCGGCCAGCTCATCTTCGGGCGGCCACCGTGGATAAAGGCGGACCAGTGCTGCTGCATGGTGGCGGTAAGTTCTTCCATCTCCGCGCGCGAGCCCCAATTAGTAAGGAAGGACGCGCGCGAAGAATGTGGGTCACCAAAGACGTTGCCCAGCTCCATCGAGTGCATGGCGCCTAGGCCCAACCACTTGAGTACGGCAGAGGCGAAGTCGAAGCGGTACATCCACGTCGGTGCCACCTGCGCGTGGGCGGCGGCGATGCGGGTGGAGGGTGCCCAAAAGAGGGCGTCGGCAAGCAGGTGCGCAAAGTCCTCCCGGGCCACTGCGCCGTCATAAGCGGCAACCACCTCAGGGGCATGCTGGGGATCGAAGGAGGCCAATAGGCGCAGGGCGGCGCGCTCGCGGGAGCTTTGGCGTTGGAAGAGGAATTTGCCAAAGCTAGCCTCGTCCGAGTTCGTTCCGATGAGCAGCGGAACCTGGTGCTGGTGGCCGTTTTCAAAGGCGGCGATGGGGTGTTCTGGAATAAGCTCATCATCTACCGTGGGGGCATAACAGGAATTAAGGTGAATAAGCTCGCCTGCCCGCCACATCATGGACTGGCCGGAGCGCACCAAATCAGCAAAGTTTTCCTGGCGCAAATCCTCTACCGAGGTGCGGCGCGGCAAGGCCAACCGGTGAACCAGCTCGCGCGCCCACAAGGTGGATTGAGCCCGTGAGTGAATCATGGCGATCGGCGGGGACTGGGCGATGGCGCGATGGAATAGACCCTCTGCGGGCGGGCTCGTCATCAGGGTCAATACGGCCGCACCGCCGGCAGACTCGCCCATGAGGGTGACAGAGTCAGGGTCACCGCCAAAGGCAGCGATATTTTCGCGCACCCACTGCAATGCCAAAATCTGGTCAGCCACCGCCGGGTTGGCACTGCAGTCGCCGCCTAGACTTCGCAGGTCCAAATAGCCCAAAGAGTTAAGGCGGAAATTGATGGATACGTAGACCACGTCCATGCGGGTGGCTAGCTCGAAACCACGAAGCATGAGCATATGAGACGAACCCATAATGAAGCTGCCGCCGTGTAAATAGACCACCACGGGAAGCTTCTTTTCGGTGCGTGGGCGCACAATATCTAGGTGCAGGCAATCCTCAGATCCAATAATGCGGTCGGTCCAGGAATACGTGGGCTGCGGGGCCGGCGGGCCGAATTGACTGCAATCGCGCACGCCCTCCCACGCCGGCGCGGGCTGCGGGGCGCGGAAGCGGTTGTCCCCAGCGGTGGTATCTCCAAACGGGATTCCGCGCCACGTCAACACCGGCCCGGCGCTAATGGGGCGATCGGGGCGCAGATCCTCTTCAATAACACCGCGTACCCAACCAGAGGTGGTGCGCACCGTCAGCTCATCTGCCAGGGCGTTTCGAGCTTCCTCGTAGGCGCGGCGGGCGCGTTCGTGCGCCTGCTCCGCCTTCAGGCGCGCCGCCGCGGAGGACTCCTCCGGGAAGACATCCCCGGAATCGCGGTAATTCTCGTGCGGCCTAACCATGTCCACTAGCTTAGGTGGCCTGCACGCCCAGGGCGATCTGATTGCGGCGCGGCGGCACATTAATGCAGCCTTTACTATGCTGGGCACGGATAATTTTTAGCGAAAGAGAAGGAAACATGGGTTTATTTACTAAAGATAAAAAGGACAACTCCACCGAGGTGGATACCGTCGATACCTATGACATCGATCCGGAGGACAGCAACCGCTTTACCTCCGCCCTGCTCAACTCTTTGGACCGGGCGGTATCGATACAATCTGGCGTCATCATCAAGTATGTCGAGAGCCTGAAAAAGCGCAATAAGGGCGCAAGCCCACAAAAGCTGCAGGAGCTCATTGACAAGCACTTCCTTAATATCACCTCCGGTACCGGTGCGGCCGCAGGTGCATCCGCCGCCATCCCGGGCGTTGGTTTGGTAACCGGCGCTGCCACCATCGCTGGCGAGTCCGTGGTTTTCTTAGAGGCCGCAGCTTGGTACATCTTGGCTTCTGCCTACCTGCGTGGCGATGACATCAAGTCCCCCCGAGCGCCGCCGCGCCCTTGTACTTTTGGTGCTGACCGGTTCAAAGGGGTCCGCTTTGGTGGATACCTTCGTGGGCGATCTCAATAGCGTGGCGGGCATGCGCTCGGCCGCCACCCTGTCCCGATTCTCCGGCCCCACTCTATCTGGCATCAACGGCCGCCTGACCAAGCTTTTTACCAAGCAAGTCACCAAACGCCTCAAGTGGGCGTGGGTAAGCAAACTGATGCCCATGGGCATTGGCGCGGTATTAGGCACCACCGCCAATCGCAAGCTGGCTAAGCAGGTCATCGAGCACGCCGGCGAGCAGCTTTCCCCCCTTACCTAAGGCTAGGGGTAGCCAGAAACCGGAAAGTGGGGCTATTGATACCCCTAACATAGTGAGTTTAGGGGTATGCCCCGTATCATGTAGGCAGACTCTTTGGCGGGTGACGTATGCGCTCGTACAAAGGCCGCACTAAAGTCGAATAAACGACCATTTTAAAGCAGAGAAATGAGGCGAATACCTGCCGTGAGCACATCGAATATCTTCGGCCCCAATGCGTGGCTGATAGACGAGCAGTTCCAGCAGTACTCCAAGGACCCGAGCTCCGTAGATAAGGAGTGGCGCGACTACTTCGAGGCAAACGGCGCGCCTAAGTCTAAGGCCCCAGCCAAGGAAGCCGCGAAGCCGTCTAAGCCAGCCGCGAAGAAGACTGAGGGTACTACTACCGCCCGCAAGCAGGAGGTCCGCGAAACCAACGTGGATAAGTCCGTGTCCAAGGCACAGGAGAAGTCCGCTAAGGCACAGCAGTCCGTGAAGAAGTCTGAGTCCCCGCTGGACCATATTGCGGACTACAAGGGCGGCGAAGAGCGCCAGCTCAAGGGAATGTTCAAGGCCATTGCTAAGAACATGGAAGAGTCCCTGGA
Organism: Corynebacterium sp. LaCa117; assembly: GCF_046717765.1. Lineage (NCBI taxonomy): Bacteria > Bacillati > Actinomycetota > Actinomycetes > Mycobacteriales > Corynebacteriaceae > Corynebacterium > Corynebacterium sp. LaCa117. The sequence continues at coordinate 1,683,035 of NZ_CP177102.1, forward strand.
GATTCCTACCGCTACCACCGTGCGCGATATGCCGGTCAAGCTCATGTGGGAAAACCGTTCCATGATCAATGACCACCTCAAGCGCACCCGCGGTGGCAAGATCTCCTTTACCCACATCATCGGCTACGCCATGGTCAAGGCCGTGCAGCTGCACCCAGATATGAACGTGCGCTACGAGCTCAAGGATGGCAAGCCTTTTGTCATCCAGCCCGAGCACATCAACCTGGGCCTAGCTATTGACCTCCCGCAGAAGGATGGCTCCCGTGCGCTGGTCGTTGCCGCCATTAAGGAGTGCGAGACCAAGTCCTTCTCCGAATTTGTTGCGGCATATGAGGACATTGTTACCCGTTCCCGCAAGAACAAGCTCACCATGGATGACTTCTCTGGTGTGACCATTAACCTCACCAACCCGGGCGGCATCGGCACCCGCCACTCCATCGCCCGCCTGACTAAGGGCGCGGGCTCCATCATCGGTGTGGGCTCTATGGATTACCCGGCCGAGTTCGCCGGTGCTTCCGCAGATCGCTTGGCTGACCTAGGCGTAGGCCGCCTGGTTACCTTGACCTCCACCTATGACCACCGCGTTATCCAGGGTGCAGAGTCCGGCGAATTCTTGCGCACCATTGGCCAGCTGCTTGTCGACGGCGCGTTCTGGGACGACCTCTTCTCCTCCATGGGCGTGCCTTATGAGCCATTCCGTTGGGCACAGGACGTGCCGAACTCCGGCGTGGACAAGAACACCCGCGTCATGCAGCTCATCGAGTCCTACCGCTCCCGCGGCCACCTGCTGGCCGATACCAACCCGCTGGGCTGGGTACAGCCGGGCCTGCCTAACCCGGATCACCGCGACCTCGACATTGCGACCCACGGCCTCACCATTTGGGATCTGGACCGCACCTTCAACGTCGGTGGCTTTGGCGGCAAGGAGCAGATGACTCTGCGCGAGGTGCTGTCCCGCCTGCGCGCCGCCTATACCTTGAAGGTCGGCTCCGAGTACACCCACATCTTGGACCGTGATGAGCGCAGCTGGCTGCAGGACCGCCTCGAGGCTGGCATGCCTAAGCCCACCAATGCGGAGCAGAAGTACATCCTGCAGAAGGTTAATGCCGCCGAGGCATTCGAGAACTTCTTGCAGACCAAGTATGTAGGCCAGAAGCGCTTCTCCCTCGAGGGCGCTGAGACCCTCATCCCGCTGCTGGATTCCATCATCGATACCGCTGCCGGCCAGGATTTGGACGAGGTCGTCATCGGCATGCCGCACCGCGGCCGCCTGAACGTCCTGTTCAACATCGTGGGCAAGCCGCTGGCCGATATCTTCGGCGAGTTCGACGGCAACTACAAGGGCGGCCAGCTCGGCGGCTCCGGCGACGTTAAGTACCACTTGGGTTCCGAGGGCCACCACCTCCAGATGTTCGGCGATGGCGAAATCAAGGTCACCCTTGCCGCCAACCCGTCCCACCTCGAGGCCGTGGACCCAGTCATGGAAGGCATCGCGCGCGCTAAGCAGGACATTTTGGACAAGGGCCCAGAGGGCCACACCGTTGTTCCGGTCATGCTCCACGGCGATGCATCCTTCACCGGCCTGGGCATCGTCCAGGAGACCATCAACCTGTCCCAGCTGCGCGGTTATACCAACGGCGGCACCGTCCACATCGTGGTTAATAACCAGGTGGGCTTCACCACTACCCCGGATTCCGGCCGTTCCACCCACTACGCCACCGACTTGGCCAAGGGCTTCGACTGCCCGGTCTTCCACGTCAATGGCGACGACCCAGAGGCTGTTGTTTGGGTGGGCCAGATGGCTGCCGAGTACCGCCGCCAGTTTGGCAAGGATGTCTTCATCGACCTCATGGTCTACCGCCTGCGCGGTCACAATGAGGCCGATGACCCATCCATGACCCAGCCGGAGCTCTACTCTGTCATCGACGAGCACAAGGCAGTGCGCGAGCACTACACCAACGACCTCATCGGCCGTGGTGACCTCTCCGCCGAAGACGCCGAAGCAGCCGCACGTGACTTCCACGATCAGATGGAGTCCGTCTTTGCCGAGCACAAGGAAGCTGGCAAGGCTCGCCCGAAGGAGCAGACTGGCATCACCTCCTCCCAGGAGCTCACCCGCGGCCTGGATACCTCCATCACCGCCGAGGAACTCGCCGAGCTGGGTGCCGCCTATGGCAACCCACCAGAGGACTTCGAGTACCACAAGCGTGTGGGCAAGGTAGCCAAGGATCGCGAGAAGTCCTCTCGTGAGGGCGGCATCGACTGGGGCTGGGGCGAACTCATCGCCTTCGGTTCCCTGGCCGGCGAGGGCAAGGTCGTCCGCCTGGCCGGCGAGGATTCCCGCCGCGGCACCTTCACCCAGCGCCACGCAGTCGCTTTCGACCCACGCAACGGCAATGAGTACAACCCGATGCACGCCATCGCCGCTTCTAAGGGCAACGGTGGCAAGTTCATGGTCTACAACTCCGCGCTGACCGAGTACGCTGGCATGGGCTTCGAATACGGCTACACCGTGGGCAACCCAGACGCCCTCGTGGCGTGGGAGGCACAGTTCGGTGACTTCGCCAACGGCGCCCAGACGATTATCGATGAGTACATCTCCTCCGGTGAGGCCAAGTGGGGCCAGCTGTCCAGCCTGGTGCTCCTCCTGCCGCACGGCTACGAGGGCCAGGGTCCGGACCACTCCTCCGCCCGCATTGAGCGCTACCTCCAGCTGTGCGCTGAGGGTTCCATGACCGTGGCTCAGCCTTCCACCCCGGCTAACCACTTCCACCTGCTGCGCCGCCAGGCACTTGGTGAGATGAAGCGTCCATTGGTCGTCTTCACCCCGAAGTCCATGCTGCGCAACAAGGCGGCCACCTCCGCCGTGGAAGACTTCACCGAGGTCAAGCGCTTCCAGTCCGTTATCAACGATCCGAACTACGTTGACGTTGACGGCAAGAAGGTTGGCGATACCGACAAGGTCAAGACCATCATGCTGGTCTCCGGCAAGCTGTACTGGGATCTGGAGAAGAAGCGCGAGGCCGACGGCCGCGATGACATCGCCATCGTCCGCGTGGAGATGCTTCACCCGATTCCGTTCAACCGCCTGCGCGAGGCATTTGATGCTTACCCGAATGCCACCCAGGTTCGCTTCGTACAGGACGAGCCGGCCAACCAGGGCCCATGGCCGTTCTACAACGAGCACCTGCGCACCCTGATCCCAGATATGCCTGAGATGGTTCGCGTTTCCCGCCGTGCCCAGTCCTCGACTGCTACCGGCAATGCCAAGGTGCACCAGATTGAGCAGAAGAACCTGCTGGAAGAGGCTTTTGACGTCTAGTCACCTCTGCCCCGTTTAAACCCCAGTGAGGGCTCCTCACTGGGGTTTACTCATGCGGGCCAACCTTCCTCAGGAACTACGGACTCGGCTCGCTTCTCAACTAGAACTTTCTTCTGACTCGACTCTCCTTGCCTCTCACGTTCTTAGCGCACACTTCACTCCTTTCGCGCTCACGGGGAGTGCCCGATGCGAGAAAGGTGCGCTGCCGGTGAGCGCGAAGGGAGGGAGTGAGGGTATTGCTGTGCTATGGCCGACCGCGTTCGCAACAGCACCGTTGATGGGACCTGCTGAATTGTTCGGGAATTGGCATCTACGTCAATCTCGAAGGCTTTGGGCGCCGTTCAGATAACCACGAGCTGTCGGGCCCGTTGATTTTACTTGACTTGGTGGTTTCCGAGTTGTCGACGCCTGGAAACTTTCGCCTACCCGCCAAAGAAAAACTATTTGGAGCCTCCGGTGAGATCAGACCCACCGGAAGAATCTGAGTCGCCTTCCTCATCGAGCATTTTCGTGCCGGAGCCGTGCAGCCACGTGCGAACCACTTTTGCCACGTCGCCTTTTTGCTCTGCCTCTTGCGCCAATTCAGAGATGTCTTTTCGCGTGATGAACTTCGTCAATGAAGCTATAGATTGGCGTTCCTCGCGGTCCAAGAGATCATCCTGGTAGAGCGCCACAAAATTCTCGGGGAGCTTTGGCTCCGCGTCCTCACAGCCAGTGGCGCTGGATGGTTCCACCGCGGCTAGGTCGCCTGGAAGTGCAGACATTAAAGCGATGTGAGTACGCGCCAGGTAGTCCTCGCCGCCGGGTTGGGAGGATTGCTGAGCTTTTCTATAGTCCTTGGATACTTCCCGCGCCTCACCGGGATTGAGAACGCTGAGAAAAGCCCCCGTGCAGCCGACATAAAAATTACCATTAGGGTTCAAATAGCGACCGGACTTAGACTCTTGGAAAATATCCTCCCTAACAAGGGAGGCCTCACGCCCCTGTCTGATCAGCTCTTGGCGGAAGATCTCCGCCAGCACTACTTGGTCGGTCTCACCAGCATCTACCATGATGCCAACGGGCGCACGCTTAACATTATCCGCATAAGGATCTCCATCAAACTGGGAGGAGCAGCCGGTAAGCAGCATGGCAGAGAGCCCCACGCCAGCAATGGCGTGGGCAGGGCGGGCACAGCTGCGCATGGCGATACTATTCTCCTTCAGATTGGCGGCGCTCGAGCGTCTAGATGATTCTACACCGAGGACGTGTTTACCTCCTGTTGCGGCCCGACTAAGATGGCAAGGGTTATGTCTAGCGTTATTACTGAATCCGCCGTACGCGAGGCACTTTCCCGCGTTGAAGATCCCGAAATCGGGCGCCCCATCACCGAGCTCAACATGGTGAAATCAGTTTCTGTCACCGGAAACGATGTAGCCGTAGAAATTTACCTCACCATCGCCGGCTGCCCCATGAAGTCCACCATCGAGTCCAATACTCGCGCAGCGGTAGAGGATATCGAGGGCGTAGGAAACGTCACCGTGACGATGGAAGCCATGAGCGATGAGCAGCGCCGCGAGCTGAAAAAGAAGCTCCGTGGCGGCCAAGCTGAGCCGGAAATCCCGTTTGCCAAGCCAGAATCCACCACGCGAGTCTTTGCGGTGGCTTCTGGCAAGGGCGGCGTCGGCAAGTCCTCGATGACGGTAAATCTCGCCGCAGCGCTGGTGCACAAGGGGCTTAAAGTCGGCATCGTCGATGCCGATATTTACGGCCACTCTGTTCCTAATCTGCTGGGCTGCACCGATGGCCCGACCGTTCTCGATGATGAGATGCTTTTGCCCCCGATTTCCCACGGCATTAAGCACATCTCCATCGGGCAATTCGTCGAAGGCAACGCCCCTGTGGTCTGGCGCGGACCTATGCTCCACCGTGCATTGCAGCAGTTCTTGGCCGATGTTTTCTGGGGTGACCTAGACGTTCTCCTGCTGGATCTTCCTCCAGGCACGGGCGATATCGCCCTGTCCGTGGCCCAGCTCATCCCTAATGCGGAGCTACTTATCGTAACCACCCCGCAGGCCGCAGCTGCCGAGGTGGCAGAGCGCGCCGGCTCCATCTCCCAGCAGACGCGCCAGCGCGTGGCCGGCGTGATTGAGAATATGGGCGCTATGGTCATGCCGGATGGTTCCACCATGGATGTCTTTGGTACCGGCGGCGGACAGATTGTGGCCGATCGCCTCGGCGTCATTCTTGGCCATGAGGTTCCACTGCTGGCTTCGGTGCCTCTGGATCCCACCCTGCGCAGCGGTGGCGATGCCGGCACTCCGATCGTTATAGATGCCCCCGAGTCCCCCGCCGCCCAACAGATCCAGGCGGTGGCCGATAAGCTGGCCATCCGCTCCGATTCCCTAGTGGGTAAAAACCTGAACTTGGGTGTGAACTAGACCCTAGGTTACATCTTCCCACATGCCGCCGCCGGTGGATTCTTCCCCACCGCGCGGCGGTTTCTTCTCGGGCGCAGGCTGCACCGTTGATTGCGGTTGCGAAGCTGCGGCGCGCTGCTGCGGCTGTGGCTGTGGCTGCTGCGGCTGCTCGGCATAAACCTGGGAATAGTCGAAGCTTGGGCGCTGTTGCGGTTGCTGCTGTTCCGGCTCCTTGGGAGCGGTATTGCTCTTAATATCTTCTGCCATCTTCTGGGGATTGAAGTCATCCCAGGCGGATTCGTCGCCGTCGAAAAGAGCCTTGGTGATTGCGCCCTTCGGCCCCAGACGCGTCCACTGCGCGGCTTGGGTAAGCGGGCCACGGATATCATCAAATTCCGAGGTGATAGAGCCCATCTCCCCATTGAGCTCCGCCTTGGCATTATTGATGGCCTTCCGCGCCGCATAAATGGCTGCGCGCACGTCCTTAATCACCTCAGGCATGCGTTCTGGGCCGATGACGATGATGCCCAAGAGCACAATGACGAAAATCTCGGGCCAACCAATGGAAGAAAACACGCTTAAATACTAGTCCTTCGCTCTTAGCCGCGCTGATTGTGCTTGATTGCGCGAACCACCATCTCCACCTTGTCCAAGAAGTCCTGCTGGGGCCGGTGCGCTGGCGTTGCTGCATCGGGCCCCGGGGTTACCCCCTCCGAGGCAATGCCTGCAAGCTTCGCGAGCAAGGATTGCGGCGCCTTGACCGTTGCGGACTCCGCACAGTGGCGCACCCATTCCGAGGCACGACGCTGCTGATGCACATCCGCGCGGCATTCAGCGCAGTGCACCAGGTGAATGCGCACACGGTGCATAAATTTTGGCTCCATCTCGCCGTCCACAAAGGCAACAACCGCCTCTGGGCCCAAATGCCCGATGGTATCGCTACGCCGCGCCTTGGCCTTCGCCCTATCGCGAGCCTTGGCTTGGGCGGCATCAAATCCGCCGTGCACGCTCAGCGTGGACAAGGTTCGGCGTCCTCGCAGCGAGTCCATCGATCCCTCCTCCACTAGTTGCTCGGCCTTCATTGACGCGGAAAGTCCCCGCCGGCAGCGGGGACTATGCAGTTTCTCTAAAGTTTAGCGCGTACGCAGCAGCATGCGCGTTTCCGCATTGGTTTGCGCCTCTTTTTCTAGCGCCGCGCGTAACTGGGAACGGCCGCGGTGGATGCGCGAGCGCACCGTACCCATCTTGACACCAAGGGTCTCTGCAATCTCGTCATAGCTCATCCCAACGACATCGCACAAGACCACGGCCACGCGGAAATCGGGAGCCAAGCCGTCGAGCGCGGACTGCAAAGCTGGATCCAGGTTAGCCACGGAATAAGCCTGCTCCGGGGTCATATCCGTACCAGGTACGCGTTCATAATCCTCTGGCAGGGCCTCCATGCGGATCTTGGAACGGTGACGCACCATATCCAAAAAGAGGTTAGTGGTAATACGGTGCAACCAGCCTTCAAACGTTCCGGCTTGATACTTGTCCAAGGAGCGGAAGACGCGCATGAAGGTTTCCTGGGTGAGGTCCTCGGCGTCATGCTGATTGCCGGACAGGCGATAAGCCAAGCGGTAGACCCCATCGGCGTGCTCGGCCACGAGGTCACCCCAAGCGGGCATGTCGCCCGTGCCAGCATCGAATGCTGCGGTACCGGTCAACTCTGCCTCAGAGGTTGCAGGTTGAAGGGATTCGGCATCGCGCTTCATCTTTGTCATGCATGTCATCTTTCTACACTCAGCACAGAAACTCCAGCCATAGTGCTGATAATATCCTGTGAGCCCGTCACATTATCCCCACCGACCACAACCTTGCTGGCTAAGCGCGTTTTTGCCACATTGGCGGACACTTTTCCCTATGGTTTATTACGTGACTAATACCGCATACGAAGCACTGCGTTCTTATATCGAGACCACCAGCGAAGCATCCCCGGCCCTAAGTGGCGCACGCGACCATGCCGCAGAGTACGGCCTGCCAGTCCCGGATGAATCCACCGGCCAGCTGCTCACCACCCTGACGGCTGCCTCCACTGGTTCCACCGAGCGTCCCCAAGCTGTGGCCATTACCCCGGCCGCCAATGTAGTGGGCCTCTATGTGCTCGCCGGCATGCCCGATAACGGCATTTTGACCTGCATCGACCCCGAGGCAGAGCACCAGCGCAGCGCCAAGACCGCATTCCGCGAGGCTGGCTACGCGCCATCCCGCGGCCGTTTTTTGCCATCGCGCCCGCTCGAGGTCATGGGTCGCCTCGCCAACGATGCTTATCAGGTCATCTACGCCGACGTCGCCGCGCTCGAGTTACCAGCCATCATCAAGGCCGCGTGGCCACTGCTGCACCAGCGCGGCACATTAGTCCTGGCTAATTCCTTGCTCGATGGCACGCTTGCCGACGCCTCCCGGACCGACCGCGACACCGCCGCCGCCCGCGAAGCAGACGAGTACCTGCGCGAGCTCGAGGGGGCGAGCGTAACCCGCTTGCCGCTGGGTTCCGGACTCACCCTCGTGACGAAGCTCTAGACCTTCTGGTTTTTGCCGACGACGACCACGCCGCCGTCAGAAACCTTAAAGCGCTCCTCATCACGCTCGCGGTCCACTCCGATAATCGCGCCATCGCTAACAACGACGTTCTTATCTAGGATCGCGCGGCGCACCACTGCACCGCGCCCGATACGCACGCCAGGCAGGATCACTGATCCTTCGACCGTAGCTCCGTCGGCCACATGGACATCGGACGCCAGCACTGAATTGCGCACAGTGCCGCCCGAGACGATGCAGCCTGGGGCCACCATCGACGACTGCGCGATGCCGTTTTGCACGAACTTGGCCGGCGGGAAATTGGAATCATCCGTGGAGTGGATCGGCCAATTCTGGTTATAAAGGTTGAAAATCGGGTGCACCGAAATCATGTCCATGTGCGCCTCGTAGAAGGAATCGATGGTGCCGACATCGCGCCAGTAGCCGTGGTCACGTTCGGTAGCCCCTGGCACCTCATTGGCCATGAAATCGTACACATGCGCCTGTCCCCGCTCCACAAAGTACGGGATAATATCGCCGCCCATATCGTGGGCGGAGTCCTCGTTCTTTTCGTCCTCCAAAAGGGCGTCGATAAGCGCCTGCGCTGTAAAGACATAATTGCCCATCGAGGCATAGCTCATATTCGGATCATCCGGAGTAGCCGGCGGGTCCGCGGGCTTTTCCACGAATTGCGTGATCGTGCCCATGCCATCGGCTTGGATGCAGCCAAAGGCCGTCGCTTCCGAGCGCGGTACGCGAATACCAGCCACCGAACAATCCAATCCGGTGGCGATATGCTCTTCTACCATCTGTGCCGGATCCATGCGGTATACGTGGTCTGCACCAAAGACGATGACATAATCCGGATTCTCGTCATAAATGAGGTTCAGCGACTGCACAATTGCATCTGCCGAGCCGTTGTACCAGCGCTTGCCGCGGCGCTGCTGGGCGGGCACCGAGGCAATATACTGCGGAGTCGGACCCGCCAAGTTCCACGCCTGGGAAATGTGGCGGTCCAGAGAATGGGACTTGTACTGAGTCAGCACCGCAATCTTGAGATAACCGGCATTGACCAGATTGGACAAAACGAAATCAACGAGGCGGTAGGAACCACCGAAGGGCACGGCGGGCTTTGCGCGGTCTTCGGTCAGGGGGAAAAGGCGCTTTCCCTCACCGCCGGCGAGGACAATGGCTAGGACATTCGGCAGGCTTCTCACGTTTTCAAACCTATCCGCAAATCCCACATTCCGCAGCAGAACTTTGCACATTTTTACCCCCATCTCGGAATTCTGCACATGACAGCAGAGATACGTATTCTGGGTGGGCATGAGAGCCGGAATCTTTTCCAAAGAATACCCGCCGGAAATATACGGCGGAGCCGGAGTTCACGTAGCTGAGCTCACCCGTTTCATGCGCGATATCATCGATGTCTCCGTGCACTGCATGGGCTCCCCGCGCGAAGAAAAATACGTCTTTGTCCACGGCGTGGACCCCGCACTCGAGGGGGCTAATGGCGCGCTGCAGACTTTGTCCACTGGGCTGCGCATGGCCGATGCCGCCTCCGATATCGACATCGCCCACTCCCACACGTGGTATACGGGCCTTGCTGGCCACCTCTCCGCCCGGCTTTATGATATTCCGCATGTGGTCACCGCCCACTCTCTCGAGCCGCACCGCCCTTGGAAGCGCGAGCAGCTTGGCGGCGGCTATGACATCTCCTCATGGTCCGAGAAGAACGCCATGGAATATGCCGATGCCGTAATCGCCGTCTCCGCCGGTATGAAGGACTCCATCCTCGATGCCTATCCGCGCATCGATGCCTCCAAGGTCCACGTCGTCCTCAACGGCATCGACACCGAGCTATGGCAGCCGCGAGAGGGCGATGTTTTGGACAAGCTGGGCGTCGACAAGCAGCGCCCCATCGCTGCCTTCGTCGGACGCATCACCCGGCAAAAGGGCGTAAAGCACCTGCTGCAGGCGGCGCAGAAATTCGATCCAGACATCCAACTGGTCTTGTGTGCCGGCGCCCCTGATACGCCCGAAATCGCGGCCGAGACCGAGGCACTGGTCGATGAGTTGCGAGCCCAGCGCGATGGCATTTTCTGGGTCAAGGATATGCTCCCGCGCAACGAGGTCCAGCAGATTTACACCGGTGCCGATGTTTTTGTCTGCCCGTCCATCTACGAACCGCTGGGCATCGTGAACTTGGAAGCAATGGCCTGTGGCACGGCCGTTGTTGCCTCCAACGTGGGCGGCATTCCCGAGGTAGTAGTCGATGGTGAGACCGGCGTGCTAGTGCATTATGACGCCGCCGATACCGCAGCCTTCGAGGCCGACCTCGCCGCTGCGGTCAATGACGTCGCCGCCGATAAAAAGCGCGCTGCCGAATTTGGGCGCGCCGGCCGCGAGCGTGCCATTCGTGATTTTTCTTGGGCTACGATTGCCGCCCAGACCGTCGATATTTACCGCAGCCTGATTTAAGGAAGGATAGCCGTGACAACCCACCGCCCCGAACTGCATTTTGTCCCTGAAGACGGCGTCCTCGACGCCCCCGCCGGTATCCTGCGCGATGGCGATACTTGGCATCTGTTCTACCAGTACCGCCCCACCGCGGACTCCCCCGCCCGCTGGGGCCACACCTACTCCGAAGAAACTCCCTTCGACTGGCTAGACTGCGACGATGTCCTCGCCCCCGTCGGCGGCGAACTCTCCCTGCGCGCCGGTTCCGTGGCCCAAGGACCAGAGGATATCCACCTCTACTTCACCTCCGTAACCTCCGCCGGTATTGCTGTCCACCTCGCCCGCTACGCCAACGTGGACGAAATCTGCGAGGTCTCCGATGACCCACAGGCCCTCGACCCCAATGTCGTTCGCTTTGGCGAGGTCGTAGGAAATATCCGCAATTTTGATCACTTCCGCTCGCCCTCCGTTGTGCCCGACTGGGCCTCCGAGGACCGCGCTGACGGCCACGACGGCTGGCTCATGCTGGCGCTCACCGGCCACTCCGATGCCCCAGTTCCCGTAATCCTTGAATCCGCCGATGGCGTGTCCTGGCGCCTGCGCGGCAGCCTCAAGTTCGACGGCGACCCCGGCTTCCTCGAAGGTGAAGTTCCCGCTACTTCCCCCATCCCACCAGTCGTCTCCCCGCGCCTAGTCCGACTGCGCGATGAGGTTGACGGCAATGTCTACGATGTCCTTTTCGTCACCTTGGAGCGCGGCGGCCGCGATGTATCCGGCTACCTCGTCGGCCGACTCGAAGGCACCACCTTCACCGTGGCCTCGGGTTTCCGCCGCGTGGACTTTGGCCACGACTTCTCCCGTCCGCGCAATACCAACACCACCACCGGCACGCTCACCCCCGAGCAGCGCTATGAGCGCGCCGTTATCGTTGGCCTCCTCAACGGCAACGGCCGCGGCGATGACGCCACCAAGCACGCCTCGTGGGAAGCCGAAGGCTGGGCCAATGCCCTTTCCTTACCCCGCCGAGTCACCCTCGAGGGCGGCGTCCTTTACCAAGCCCCCGCCCGGGGCTTGCCCGATGCCGTCAAGCTTTCCGATTACGCCCGCTCATGGACCGGCGTCATGGAGGTGCCTTCCGGTTCCTGCGTCACCGTCACGCTTCTCGACGGCGCCGGTGACCCCGCCGCCACCATCCGCCACTCCGGCGATGACATCAGCCTCGATCGCTCAATGAACAAGGCTTTCAATCATTGCTTTGCCGATTCTGAGCCTGCCACCGCCACGCTTGCCGAGGGCGACTCCGACACCCTCACCATTATCCAAGACGGTTCCACCGTCGAGGTATTCGTCGATGGTGGCCTCATCGCGATGGCCTCCCGCGTCTACTTCGAGGGCGGCTGCTCTGGGCTGCGCGTCGAAACCTCCGGCGATGCCGTCATCGAGCAGGACTGGCAGCGCTCCGGCTCCAAGCTCTAAACATCACCCGACGCCCCGCTCGGTTCTCCACCCCGCCCTTCGCACTCACGGGGAGACGCTGGGGCGTCGGAAAGCGTGTGCTGGTGAGCGGCAAGGGCGAGGAACCACCCCTCGCGCTCACCGGAACAACGAAAAGAACCGCCCCACGCGCTCCTAGTGAGCGCGAAAGGCGGAGATGAGGCAGAAGGGCCGGGGCTAAACTGCGCGGAGGCGGTCCAGTCGAGCGCGGGCGGTAACCGTAAGTGTCGGAGGAAGAGCGGCCATGCGCTCGGCGAGTTCTCCGGCGCTAATGTGACGCGCGGACGGGCTCATCCCAACCTGCGCGGCAACTGAGGCCTTATCGAGCTCAATGGGGAACGAAATATCGACTGGATCGGCCGCCTGCTCGAGGTATCCCTCGGCCTGCTCGTACATGCGCTCCACCTTGCCGTCTTCCACGCCGAGGATGCCCAATGGCTCCCGCAGCTCGTCCAAGTGGCCGGCATCAGGGGTCAAGACGATGACCTGGCCGCCTGGGGCGAGCACGCGCTGGAATTCGGCCGGATTGCGTGGGGCGAAGACGACGGAAATAGCGTCGACGGACTCATCACCAATGGGCAGGCGCTCCCATACATCGGCCACGACGGCACCAACGCGCGGGTGGCACTTAGCCAAGTGCTTCGCAGCGTGCGGGGAAATATCGAGCCCGACGCCGCGGGCCTCAGCGATGGAGTCGAGGGTGTGGGCCAAGTAGTAGCCCGTACCAGCGCCCACCTCAAGCAGAGAGGCGGGCGTAGATTCGGCCAACGATGCGGAATCCAGCGCCCCTTGGACTGCCCCAGTCACGGCCTCCACGAAGGGCGCGAAGTGCCCCATGGCCAAATAAGTCTCACGGGCGTTGACCATGTCCATGTCATCGCCCTTGTGCTTGAGTCCGGCGCCGGCCGCGAGGGTGACGTAGCCCTGCTTGGCCACATCAAAAGAGTGGCCGGATTCCGAGACGAGGCGAGAGAAATCATCGGCACCAGAAAGCGCGGTGCCATCATTGGGATCAGCCAGAATGTCGACGATATGAGAAAGCATGTATCTAGACTAGCTAGAAACCTCGGTCAACAGAGAACCAAGCTCGGCGGCCTCGTCCTTGCTCAGCTCAATGACGATGCGCCCGCCGCCATCGGAGGGGATGCGCATGACGATTTTGCGGGACTCCTCTACTGCTTCCATTTCTCCGCCCGTGGTGCGCGGCTTCATTGCTGCCATAGTGAGTCTCCTTTAGTTAACTTCTTTTCCTTCCAGCTTAGACCTTTTCGGCGTGGAAGATAGTTGCTCTTCTAGTTGTGCGAGGAGATCATCTACTTGGTCCTGGCGGTACCCGCGGGGCACAACCTCGAATTTCACCTGGTCAAGGCGTCCTTCGCGGGCAGCGGCGCGGTTATTTTCGCGCACCTTCTCCGGCTCATCGAGCGGGTGCATAACCTCACCGCGGCCAAAAATCGACCCCCATACCCAGGTCCCGATGACGGTCAGGGAGAAAAGGACGAGGAGGAGCATAATCCAAGACAGCATGGCTTAAACCTTACCTTTTAGCGGCGGGCGTTGAGCAACGGGCGCGGTAACCCCGGCGCGGGAGAGCAGTGTGCGCGCGACTACCTCGGCCATCGGCGCGAGTTCATGCAGCGGTCGGTTGCGGTGCACCCGCGTTCCCAAGTCCACCTGCGCTATTGAGCCCCGCTTGCCGACGTCCACCAATAACCCCGCTTCCACCCCGTAGCCTTCTACAAAGGGCAGCTCGACGGCGGTGGCGCGGCGCAGAGAGTATTCGCCTCCGAGTGGCTGGTCGATATGAGCGAGCTCTGGGAAAAATTGCTTAATGAGCGGTTTGGCTGTCAGCTCGGTGACGCGGCCGCCGCCGGTGGGCTGGCCGTTGAGGCTGCGGCGGTAGCGGGCCTTGACCATTTCTACCGCGGGGTCGGAAAAAGGAGCGGCTAGGGCAGCTACCATGCCGGGCGCAGCGGATTCAAGATCCGCATCGACGAAGACAACTATGTCTCCCTTCGCCGCGGCGACCCCGCGCCAGAGGGATTCGCCCTTGCCGGGGCGCGGTTCTTCTGGCAGAACATCGCGCCAATTGCGTACCTCGGCGCCGGCTGCGGCAGCGCGGGAGGCGGTGGCGTCGGTGGAATCGGCATCGATGACCAGCACCTCAAGGGGGTCATCGGCTAGGCAGGCACGCACGACGTCTGCGACGGTGCCCTCCTCGTTGAGCGCTGGAATGATAACGGAGACGCTCATGCAAGGCCTCGCGTGGTTGCTAGCGGGGCGACCTCGCCTTGGATGGCGGCAGTCATACGGATGACATCAGCGGTCTCTGCTACCTCGTGGACGCGGAAGGCAGCCACGCCCCGGGCAGCGGACCACGCGGTGGCGGCTAGGGTACCCGCAACGCGCTCTCCTACCCCGCGGTCTAGCGTCTCGCCCACAAAATCTTTGTTTGATAGCGCCATGAGCACCGGCCAGCCGGTGGCCACAACCTCGTCTATGCGCCGCAAAAGCTCCAGCCCGTGAAAGGTGTTCTTGCCAAAGTCATGGGTGGGATCGATAAAGGTAAGCTCTTCGGGGCAGCCAAGGCCTGCGGCGCGTTCGGCGAGCTGGGTAGTTTCCGCGACGACATCGGCCACCACATCATCAAAATGGACGCGATGCGGCCGGGTGCGCGGGGTGATCCCACCGGTGTGCGAGCACACGTAGCCTACGCGGTGGTGGCCGGCGACCTCGATGAGCTCGGGATCCCAGCCAGCCCAGGTGTCATTGATCAGTCCAGCACCGGCTGCGATGGCTGCCTCCGCCACCTCGCTGCGCCACGTATCGACAGAAATGAGAACATCCGGGTGGCGCTGATGCACCTTCTCGATAGTTGGTACTACGCGCTCGATTTCTTCCGCCGTATCGACGGCCTTACCAGGGCCGGCCTTAACGCCGCCGATATCGATGATCGAGGCGCCGGCCGCAATCACCTCATCGCAGCGACGCAGTGCCGGGTCGAGGTCAAAGGTTGCCCCCTTGTCATAGAAGGAATCCGGGGTGCGATTGACAATCGCCATCACGCGCGCAAGGCTCAACGTGGCTCCCTGATGCGCTTATCGCTCATGACCTCGTGACGCTTAATGATGTGAGAGAGGGCTTCATCAGGGTCGTCGGTAAGCAGGAAAAGCTCTCGGTCGCTTTCGTTGATAAATCCACCCGCTGCTAGCGTCTTGTCCATCCATTCCAAAAGGCCGGTCCAGTACTCGGTGCCCATGAGCACGATGGGGTAATTGGTCACCTTGCCGGTCTGGACCATGCACATGACCTCAAAGAACTCATCCATGGTGCCCATGCCGCCGGGCAGGCAGATAAAAGCCTGGGAGTATTTCAAGAACATGGTCTTGCGGGCAAAGAAGTAGCGGAAATTCAGACCCAAGTCCACATATTCATTAAGCCCTTGTTCGTGGGGCAGCTCGATGCCTAGGCCCACGGAAAGCCCATCGGCTTCATGGGCGCCGCGGTTGGCCGCTTCCATGATGCCGGGGCCGCCGCCGGTAATCACGGCATAGGAGTGTTCGGCCAGCTTGCGGCCCACCTCGACGCCCAGCTGGTAATTTGCATCGTCTGGAGTGGTACGTGCGGAACCGAAGACGGTAACGGCCTTCGGCAGCTTGGATAGCGCATCAAAGCCGGCGACGAATTCGCCTTGGATGCGCAGCACGCGCCACGGATCGGCATGCTGCCACTCGTGGTCTGCACCGGATTCCAAGAGCCGCTGATCAAAGGTGGAGGCTTGTTCGCCTTCGGTGCGCAGCAGCATCGGGCCGCGCAGAGTGCGCATCTGCTCAGGAGTCATGGTCTATCCCTTCAGGTATTTCAGGAGGGCGGTGGATACTTCACTAATCTGCGCGGTGGGGACCTGCTCGTCCTTTTTATGCGCAAACCCTGGGTCACCGGCGCCGAAGTTCACGGCCGGGGTGCCCATTTCGGAGAAGCGGGCGACGTCGGTCCAGCCAAACTTGGCGCGGACGTTGCCCCCGACGGCGTCGATAAGAGCTTTGGCCGCTGGCTGGCCCAACCCAGGCTGGGCGGCCGGGGCAATGTCGTCGATGTCGATGGTGACATCTTCTTCCTCGCCGATGATGGATTTCATGTACTCCAGCGCCTCCTCGCTCGTGCGGTCCGGGGCGAAGCGGAAGTTCACAAACATCCACGCCTCATCCGGCAGCGTATTGGTGGCCACGCCGGACTCGAGGTGAACGATATTGAGGCCCTCGCGGTAAGTACAGCCGTCAATGGTGACGTCGCGGGACTCATAGGCGGCGATACGGGTCATGATGGGCGCGAGCTTGTGCGCGGCATTGGAGCCGAGCCAGGCGCGGGCCGAGTGCGCGCGGGTGCCGTGTGCGGTCACGCGCAGGCGGATGGAGCCCTGGCAACCGGCCTCCACCATGGCGCCAGAGGGCTCGCCCAGAAGCGCGAAGTCCCCCTCGAGCCACTCCGGGTGGTCCTTTTGCAGATGGCCCAAGCCATTAAATTCAGTGGCTACTTCTTCACCCTCATAGGCGATGACGGTGAGATCATGTTTCAGCTCCTCCGACTCGTGCAGCTGGGCAAAGGCATTAAGGTAGATGGCCATGCCTGACTTCATGTCCACGGTGCCACAGCCCCACATAATCTCCACCCCGTCTTTAGTGGTTTCCATGTGATGCGGTACATTTTCTGCCAACGGAACGGTATCAATGTGTCCGGCGAGCACCACGCGGGAATCTAGCCCACGGTTCGTGCGGGCGCACACGGTATTGCCGTAGCGGGCAACCTCGACGTCCAAACCACGCAGCGCTTCTTCGACGGCGTCTGCGATGGCCTCCTCATGGTGGGAGGGGCTCGGAATATCCACGAGCGCCTTGGTTAGTTCGATGGGGTCTGCATATAGATCTAAAGTCACAAAGCGCCATGCTAGCGCCCCGCGTAGCTCCCCGCATTGTGTAAAGTTCACTTCACTGTAAATATTTCGTCCTCCCTAAGGTGATAACAATGGCCGAAACCGCTCAATTGAAATCCCGTCATCTCACGATGATGGGCCTTGGCTCTGCCGTGGGCGCCGGCCTCTTCCTCGGAGTGGGCCTCGGCATCCAGATTTCCGGCACCTCGGTGCTCATTTCCTATGCCGTGGCCGGCGCGCTCATTGCGCTAGTGATGTGGATGCTCGGTGAGATGGCCGCCGCCCGCCCCTCTTTGGGGTCATTTTCCACCTACGCCGGTCAGGCCTTCGGACACTGGGCACGCTTTACCATGGGGTGGATTTACTGGTTCATGCTGATCATGGTCATGGGCGCCGAAATCACCGGCGCGGCCGCCATCATTTCCAATTGGTTCGATATTGCCCCATGGATTCCAGCGCTTATCGCCGTGGCGTTTTTCGCGGTGGTCAACTTCGCGGCCGTGGGCGGTTTTGGTGAGTTCGAGTTCTGGTTCGCCATCATCAAGGTTGGCGTCATCGTCGCCTTCCTCGTCATCGGCGTACTCATGGCGCTGGGCATCCTGCCGGGCATGGATTTCTCCTTGGCCGGTACCAACTTCACCGATAACTTCCTGCCCAATGGCATGCCGGGCTTCGCCGCCGGTTTGCTGGCCGTTGCCTTTGCCTTTGGCGGCATCGAGCTGGTGACGATCGCGGCGGCCGAGTCCGAGGATCCGGCGCACAACGTGGCCACCGCGGTGCGCGCCATCATCGTGCGCATCATGATCTTCTATATCGGCTCCATCGTGGTGATCACCATGGCGCTGCCGTTTAGCTCCATCCAGGACGCTGATGTCGCGGCCGATTCCCCCTTCACCCTGGTGCTCGCGGCCGCCAAGATTCCCTTCGCGGCCGGCTTCATGGAAGCGATTATCGCCCTCGCCCTGCTCTCCGCCTTCAACGCGCAGATTTACGCCACCTCCCGCCTGGTCTTTGATATGGCCAAGGACCACTGCGCCCCGGGATTCTTCCTCAAGCAAAACCGCGCGGGCTCCCCCATCAACGCCGTCATTTTGTCCATGGTCTTCGCCTTCGCTTCGGTAGGCCTGCAATTCTGGAACCCGCCGGGGCTCCTGGCCTTCCTCTTCAACGCGGTCGGTGGATGCCTGCTGGTCATCTGGTCCTTCATCGTGGCTTCCTTTATCAAGTTGCACCCCGCCCTGCGCGATAATGGCGAGCTGACCGAGATCCACGTACCCGGCTTCCCCTGGCTTCCGTGGGTTACGGCCGCCGCCCTGGCCGGACTGACCCTGCTGATGCTCTTTGATCCGGCCGCGCGCAACCAGGTCATCTCGGTGCTCATCCTGGCTGCGGTGCTCGTCATCTTGTCCTTCGTGCTTCCCACCGGCCAGCGCGCGGGGGCGCGGAAGTAGTTGCTAAGCTAGCGGGCATGACTTCTGCATCCGCACGTGGCCTAGCAACCATTACCCATGACGGCACCGTCTTGGACGTATGGTTCCCGGCCGTATACACCGATAAGAACGTAGAGACCACCGAGACCAAGCGCTTGGAAGAGGTCCCTCAGCAGTTCTCCGCGCTGGCAGGCCCAGACGAGGAGCGCGGCGTGGCCCGCGTTGCCGTCGAGACCTCCATCAAGGATCTGGATGACGCACCCGTCGATACCTACGATGCTTACCTGCGCCTGCACCTCCTTTCTCACCGCGCGGTCAAGCCGCACGGCCTGAATATGGATGGCATCTTCGGCCACCTCAATAACGTGGTCTGGACTAACTATGGCCCCTGCGCCGTCTCCGATTTCCAGATGGTGCGCGGCCGCCTCGCCTCCCGCGGCCCGGTCGTTGTCTACTCCGTTGACAAATTCCCCCGCATGGTGGACTACGTTGTACCGTCCGGCGTTCGCATTGGCGACGCGGACCGCGTGCGCTTGGGCGCCCACCTTGCTGAGGGAACCACCGTCATGCATGAGGGCTTTGTAAACTTCAACGCCGGCACCTTGGGCGCATCCATGGTGGAGGGCCGCATCTCCGCGGGCGTCGTCGTGGGCGATGGCTCCGATATCGGCGGCGGCGCGTCCATCATGGGCACCTTGTCCGGCGGCGGCAAGGAGGTCATCTCCATCGGCGAGCGCTGCCTGCTCGGCGCCAATTCCGGCATCGGCATTTCGCTTGGCGACGACGCCGTAGTTGAAGCCGGCCTCTACGTCACCGCCGGCACCAAGGTGACCGTTTTTGGCAAGGTCGCGGAAGCACTGGGCGTCGACAATGGCGAGAGCGTCAAGGGCTCCCAGCTTTCTGGTGCCTCCGGTATGCTGCTGCGCCGCAACTCCATCTCCGGTGCCGTCGAGGCTGTGGAATGGAAGGCCGAGGCCGTCGCGTTGAACGACGAGCTGCACAAGAATTAATACCCCCGATTCCTATAGACCAATCGGGGAAAATATGATGGAGGAGTGACTGATAACTCCTCCTCCCTCGGTTCTGGTCTGAAGGTCCGCCACCTCACTATGATGGGGCTTGGCTCCACCATCGGTGCCGGACTATTCCTCGGCACCGGCGTCGGTATCTCCGCCGCCGGGCCCGCCGTGCTCCTCGCCTATATCATCGCCGGCTTCCTGGCCATTTTGGTGATGCAGATGCTGGGCGAGATGGGCACCGTTATCCCCGCCTCCGGCTCCTTTTCCGAATACGCCGAACATGGCATCGGCCGCTGGGCGGGCTTTACCCAGGGCTGGATTTATTGGCTGGCCACCGTCGCCGTACTCGGCGCCGAAATCACCGGCGCGGCCGGATTCATTGGCTCCTGGTTCGACGTCTCGCCGTGGATTCCCGCCGCTATCTGCGTGGTCCTCTTCGGCATCATCAACCTGCTGCGCGTCCGTAGCTTCGGCGAATTCGAGTACTGGTTCGCCCTCATCAAGGTCGTCGTCATCGTGGCCTTCCTCATCATCGGCGCGCTACTCATCCTGGGACTTCTGCCTGGCCATTCTTTCATCGGCACCTCCGTCTTCCTCGAGGACGGCTTCATGCCCAATGGCCTCGGCGGCGTCGCGGCCGGCCTTTTGGCCGTAGCCTTCGCCTTCGGCGGCATCGAGGTCGTCGCCATCGCCTCTGCCGAATCCGAGGACCCAGAAAAATCCCTGGTCAACGCCGTTCGTTCCACCATCTTGCGCATCTCTATCTTCTACTTGGGCTCCGTTCTCGTCATCACGTTCCTTCTGCCTTATTCCATCTTGGGAGGTGCCTCCACGGCCGCGGAATCGCCCTTCACCATGGTCCTCGAGCGCGCCGGCATCCCAGGCGCGGCCGGCATCATGGAGGTTGTCATCGTCCTCGCGTTGCTCTCGGCTTTCAATTCGCAGATCTACGCCTCCTCCCGCATGATGCACTCGCTGGCCTCCCGCGGCGAGGCTCCGCGCATCTTCACTACTACAAATAAAGACGGCGTTCCCACCACCGCTATTGCCCTGTCCGTCCTACTCTCGGCCGTCATGGTGGTGCTCAACTACGCCGATACCGGCTGGCTTCTTACCTTCATGCTCAATGCCGCCGGCGCCTCCCTGCTCATCGTGTGGGTATTTATCGCCGTAAGCCAGCTGCGCCTGCGCCGTCAGCTCGAAGCACTCCATCCCCTCCCCATCCGCATGTGGGCCTTCCCCTACCTCACCTGGTTCGCCCTCGCGCTCTTCGCGGCCATCGCGGTGCTCATGCTTACCGACGCCACCGCCCGCACCCAACTCCTCTCCGCCACCGCTATGTTCGCGGTGCTCGCCGTCGCCGGTGTCATCAACTCCAAGGTTCGCGGGATTGACCCCACCTCCACCCTGCCGCTGACTTAGCCCCTCCCTGACTCCCCCTGCCCCTCTTCCCCCCTGCCGCTCCCCGCTACTCCCCGCCCTTCGCGCTCACCGGCACGCGGAGGGGCTCCTCTTTTCGTCCCCCAGTGAGCGCGAGGGGGTGAGTTGCCCGATGTTCCGCCCGCCGCGCTCACGGGGAGCGAATGGGGACGTCGGAAAGCTCTGCCGGTGAGCGCAAAGGTCATGGGCTTTCTATCGCTCCCCTCGCGCTCACCGGCAGCCGCCCTTTGACGGTGATCCGTGTTCACGGTGAGCGCGAGGGGCGGTTATCCACAGCGATCCAGGCCACGCGATGGAAAATAGGGCCCCACCTTTGAGTTATCCACAGGCTGCCAGGGTGTGCGTAGCCATCACGCACTGCGGCCGTTTACGTTCAATCACATGGGGGAATGGACAACCGCGGAACTACGCGAGCAAGGTTTGAGCAAAGAGGCGATTCGCCGCGAGGTGCGTGAGGGCAAGCTCTTTCGCGTACATCGGGGGATTTACACCGATACATGGACGCCCCAGGCGGTGGCGCGGGCCTTGGCGCATGGGCTCAGCCGAATCCATTTCACCGGAAAGACTGCACAAGAGATTTATCTCGGCCGGCAGCTAACCTTTCCACTGGAAGCGGAGGGGCCTCGTACATTGAAGGGAAACTGCTTCCACGTTTCGCACTCACGTCTCCGGGCCACACACAAGGTCAATGGCCTACCGGTGGTGCAACCGCTATGGGCTGCGCGCAAGATTTCGCGTGTGCGCAGGCCATTATTGGAAGCGCACTACCGCGGAAAGCACGGGCCCGGCCGCCTCGAAGAGGACCGTCGGCGAATGCGGCGCGTTCCGAAGCCTCTTAAAGAGATGATACGACACGCTGCTATAGGTGCAGATAGCTCACCGGAACGCACGCTAAGCAGGCAGCTGCGCGCAGAAGGAATCTACCCCAAGCACAATGTTCTCATCGCCGGCTACCGCTTTGACCTGAAGATTGGCAAGTTGCTGGTAGAAGTTGACGGCTGGGAATACCACAAGCACAGTGTGGCCTTTCAAGCTGACCGTACCAAGCAGAACGCGGCTGTAGCTCACGGTTATACCGTTTTGCGTTTTACTGCCGATGACATCATCCACCACCTCAGCCAAGCCGTTTTGCTCGTCAAGGCCACGTTGGAAGTGCTAAAAGGCGGTAGTCCGCAGCTCCCTACCTCAGCCACTGTGCCCTATTGGCGGTGACATCTGTGCGTATAACCCTTGCCTTGGTGACAAATTTCCTGTACACTCGGTAATGCAAGAACGACAGCCCGTAAAGGAGAACAGGTGGCCGAGCACCCCAACATGGTCCGCAAATGGCGCCGCTGGCTCGAATTATCACAAGCTGAACTCGCCAGAAGAGTTGGCGTATCCCGCCAAACCATCGCCAATATCGAACGCGGCAACTACTCGCCCTCCGTGCACCTCGCACTGGATATTTGCCACGAACTAGGAAAAACCGTCGAAGAAATTTTTGGAGCTGAACAACATGATTAACGCCATCGCCAATTACTCCCTCAAGGAAATCGATCGCGCGACTCGCGATGAATTCGAACGCGACACTCTTTACAAGGCCTGCGCAATCGGAATGACCCCAATCCCGTTCCTCGAACTCGTCGTCGCCGCAATTCTCGCCTGGGTCCTTCCTGGCCAAATGTCCATGCTGTGCTTCCTCGCGCTCGTGCCGTCCATCGTGGGCAACTCCATCGGTTCTGCTTGGATGCGCCAGCGCGTGGCCACCCCAATTGTTAGCCGCAATTGGACGGCTATCGCTGTCTACCTCATCCCTCTTATAGTCATGTTCGCCGGCATTGCCTATAACGCCTATGCGCCAGCCGACGGCCACGACCCCGTCTCCTACCTCATCGGTACCGCAGTCGGCGCCATTACCGTGCTCGCCCTGACCCCCTTCATTCGTCGCCGCCAGCACCGCCGCGACCAAGCTCGCCTCGATGCCGAGTTAGAAGACTAGTTTCACTCCGGCACCTCACCCCGCCCTTCGCGCTCACCGCGGACGGTGGGTTTTCTTTGTTTTCGTTCCCCGTGAGCGCGGCGGGAGGTACTGTCCCCTTCGCGCTCACTGGGAGAAAGAAAAATCTCCGCCAGCCTGCGCTGGTGAGCGCGGGGGCGGAGAGGAAGGAAATACGGGACCTAGCTAGGCCGGCTCGGTTTCCTCGACAAGTTGAGGCGTCTTCGGCTGCGAGCGGAAGGTCCACAGCTTGTTCAAGATAAAGTTAATCGGCATAGCGACAATGATAGAAATGGCCGATGCCCAGTACACCTTTGTACGCAAACCGGTCGAATCATCCAGAATGTCTGTGGGCAAGTGCAGCGGCGAAGTCGGATTCATTAAGAGTGTCGCCACAACTTGACTTACGATAAAAGCTCCAATTCCAGCGAGAAGGAATGGGAAGAAACCGCGCAGCCAAGACACCTTCGCCACCGATCGGAAAGTCCACATGCGATTCAGCTGGTAGTTCCAAGTGTTGGCGACCAAGAACGCAATGGTCAAAAACACATGGTACCAACGGATATGGAAAACAGAACCGAAGAGATTGATGAAGGGATCATCCGCCTCGATGCCGCCAGACCACCAAGTAATCTTTCTGCACAAATAGACCACAAAGAGATTAACCGCGGTACCGGAGCCGCCAACAATGCCGAATTTGAGAAACTGCCCAAAATTGGACACAAAGCGCGCGACGCTGAGGTCTGCCATGGGCCGCCTTTCTAGCCAGTGATTTAATAACTACTCGATTGTAGTTCTTAAGTCCTGCGAACTGAAAAATTGACGCTCGGATTGTGATAGAGGATCTATAAAAGAGATAGCCTCATGGAGTAGGGCGAGCGGGGCGCGAAAATCATACAGGTCGAGCTTGCGCGGGGCGGGATACGTGTCTTCCCCGAGAAGCGGGTGCCCCAGATGATTAAGCAGCACGCGCAGTTGGTGGGTATGGCCGGTGCGCGGCCACATGGTCACCTCCCGGCCGGCGGCGCGCACATACGTAGAGGTGGGCGTGCCATCGGAAGCAACGAGCACCTGGCGCGAGCCGCGGGGCTTGTGCATGTGCAGGGTGATTTCCCGGTCCACATAAAGCGGCCGCTTAACGACGCCCCGATACCTCTTCACTGCACTCCCCTCCCCAAAGATGCGCTGGTAAGCGGCGCGAGTGGCGGGATTGCGGGAACACAGCACAAGGCCGGCGGTCAAGCGGTCTAGGCGGTGCAGCGGCACGATATCGTCTTCACCGAAGTCCACGCGCAGCCGGGTTTGCAGAGTTTCGCGTTGCAGTCGGCCGTTGGTGGTCGTCGGCAGGAAGTGCGGCTTATCGGCCACGATGAGGTCGCGGTCGGCGTAGATGACTGAGTAGTCGAAAGGAATGGGGCGCTCGGCAGGCACAGTGGGGTGATACCAGGCGGGCACGGGACGCGGCAGCGCGGCCCCAGCCGGCAGCAAAGCCCCAGGCGGATAAGGGGAATCGCCGGCGCGGGCGGCGAAGTACTCCCCTTGCTCGGGCACGTGGCCGCGCAATACCGTCTTGCGCGGGGATATGCCCCCGCGTGCGGGAGGCCTGCCGGAATTAGGCACCGGCAAGGCGGTCTACTGCAGCATCGATGCGTTCATCGGTGCCGTTGAGACCAATGCGCACGTGCTTCTCGCCTGCTGGGCCATAGAAGTCGCCAGGGGCGGCGAGGATACCTCGCTCGGCAAGCCAGTCGATGGTCTCGCGGCAATTCTCGCCGCGGGTGGCCCAGAGGTACATGCCGGCATCGGAGTGGTCGATGGTAAAGCCGGCGTCGATAAGCGCGTGCATGAGCACCGCGCGACGGGAGGCGTAGCGGTTGCGCTGAAGCGTCTCGGTGTCGTCGTCGTTAAGCGCGGCGACCATGGCGGCCTGAATGGGCCCTGGAACGATGAGGCCGGCGTGCTTGCGCAGCAGCAGCAGCTCGTCGATGAGGTCGTTATCGCCCGCGAAGAAGCCAGCGCGGTAGGAAGCCATATTCGCGGTCTTGGATAGCGAATGCATGGCAATGAGCCCGGTGTTATCGCCATCGGTCACGCGCGGATCGAGGATGGACACCGGTGGATTATCGTCATTCCAGCCCAAGCTCATATAGCACTCATCGGAGGCAATGATGGCGTCGTTCTCGCGCGCCCACGCCACGATGCGGCGCAGCTCCTCCACCCCGAGCACACGGCCCGTGGGATTGGACGGCGAATTCAAAAAGACTAAAGAGGCGTCGTGGAAATCAGAATCCGCGCGCAGCGGAGTCGCTCCGGCAAGCAGCGCGCCCACCTCGTAGGTGGGATAAGCCACCGAGGGGAAGGCGACGGTCTCGCCGCGCATGCCCAAGAGCGTAGGCAGCCAGGCGATGGCCTCCTTGGTGCCAACTACCGGCAGTACGCGATCTACCTGCATGTTGTAGCGGCGGGTCAGCGCGGCGGCGATGGCCTCGCGCAGCTCCGGGGTGCCGGCGGTCTGCGGGTAGCCGGAGGCCTGCGCGGCTGCGGTCAACGCAAGCTGCACGCCTGGGGCTACTGGGTCAACGGGGTTGCCCACCGAGAGGTCAACGATTCCACCCGGGTGGGCCTGGGCCTTCTTCTTGGCGCCGGCCAGTGAATCCCAGGGGAAGTCTGGAAGCGTCTTTCCTAGCGGTGTGCGAGCCATGTCTTACTCCTGATTCTGTGGCGGAAGCGCGGCAATCATCGGAACGTCAAAGTCCTGCGGGCCGAGGGCAGCTGCGCCACCCGGAGAGCCCAAGTCATCGAAGAAGGCTGCGTTGGCGTCGTTATAGTCCAGCCACTCATCGGGAACGTCATCCTCGTAGAAGATGGCCTCGACCGGGCAAGCCGGCTCGCAGGCGCCGCAGTCCACACACTCATCCGGGTGGATGTAGAGCATGCGCTTGCCCTCGTAGATGCAATCAACAGGGCATTCCTCAACGCAGCCGCGGTCCATTACGTCAACGCAAGGCTGTGCGATCGTATAAGTCATGGAGATTCCTTGAAACTTCCTGATGTCTAGGATTTGGGGTGATTAATAGTATGTCACTTCTGCTTGAAAAATGGCCAAACGCCGCCGCCTATTCCCGCCAAAAGCAGGAGCAGACTGAGAATATTATTGGCCAAGAGCATGTCTCCAGTCATTGGCACCATCAGCATGAAGGCGAAAAAGCCCAAGCACCATACGATGAGCGGGATGGCGCCGACTACCGGGGTGCGGCTCCACAAGCGGGCGGTGCGGGTGAGCACGGAGTTAAACCACCACGCGATCACAATGGTAATGGGAAAGGCTACGCTCGCCCCATTCGATAGCGGGATGCGGGCGGTGAGATAAATGACCTCGAGAAATACCGAAAGCAACGCGCCGATAGCCAACCAAACCAGGCCGGTTACCTGCTCGCCGCGGCTAAAATCCGTGCGCATCACAGGCCACCGAGCAAATCATCGGCCGGCTCGCCTTGGCTCAGTTGGAAGTATTCGGCAGGCAGCAGCGGCATAACTAGCAGATTGGACAGGCCAAAGGCGCCGGGCACGCGCTGAGGTTCATGGAGCGCGGCCACAGCGGACGCGGGATTGGTGCGGGTGGTGGAGCCATCGGCCAACCAAATTTGGGAGGCGTGAGCGCGCATGGCGCGGCGCTTGGCGTCCAAGGCGGCGTCAGAGAGAGCGACAGTGACATCAGCCCCCTCGTTGGTGAAATTGTCCAAGTAGTCCTGGCTGGGCTTGGTCCATCCAGCTGGGGCATCGAGGGTTTCCAGACCGGCGTAGTTAGCGGCGCGTTCAAAAATGCCGTACCAAATGCGCACGCTTGGCGACGCCGCCTTCATCACCACCTTATGCACCGCAATGTGATCCGGGTGGCCATATCCACCATCGGGCCCGTAGGTCAAAATGGCGTGGGGGTCAATTGCTTCGAGCTCCTCACCGAGGAAATCGGCAGCCTCATCGATACGATTGACCAGCGCGCGCGAATTTTCGTGCGAGGGTGAGCCCGCCATGCCGGAGTCACGGAAGTGACCGAAACCGCCGAGCTGGATTCCCTTTACTCCAAGAGCCTCCAGTGCGTTAGCCAATTCGCGAGCGCGAAAGCCGCCGAGCTGATCATGATCGGCCAGGCCCTGATAGGGCTCACCGATAACCTCGCCGTCCTCGCCCAAGGTGAGCGTAATAACGGTGACCTCGGCGCCGCGTGCGGCGAGGCTCGCCAGGGTACCGCCCATAAAAAGGGTTTCATCATCCGGGTGGGCGTGGACTGCCACCACGCGATAGCCGGTTAAATCCTTAGTCTTCATCTATCCTCCAGCGGGGCGCGGTGATAAGACCCCCGTCCCAGTCATCAATGCTTTGGCCGGGGCCTACAATACCCTTCCCGAGCGCGTGGATACGCGTCTCATCCATCAGCGGCACGTAGAGCGCTTCCTTAGAGTTCACTTCTCGAATGCGGCGAAGGGCTTCCTTTGGGCTGAGGGCGCCGGACAAGATTTCCTTGCGAATCTCCTCCGCATTCTCCGGACAGATTCCGGACAAATCGCCTGCCAGTGGTTGTTTATTATCGCAGCTAAAGATATTTGCCGCGGCCAACGAGTTCAAGGAGATATCTTCCCAAGTGACCACAGCATCCACATCGCCTTCTGGCAAAAGCTTGGAGGTTATTGTGGTCAGGCGCTCGGAAACCACCTCGGCATCTATCCCGTGGGCTTCCAGGACATCGTAGAGGGTATTTGCCGCGGCCAAGGCAGTGGGGCTAGTAGGGTCTACCGCAAAGCGAATCGGTTTCTTGCTGGCGCGTGCGCGCAACGCAGTAAGATCCGTGTCTTTACTTATGGGGTTATTTCCGGGCTCCAGATTGGAAGCGCGGCCGGTGGCCAAGCGGGCGACCTGATCCGTATCAATCAGTGAGGCCAATCCGCGGCGCTCTGCCCTTTCTTCCAATGCGCCTTCTGCAGTAGACATGTGCAGGCGCAGTTGGCGTGGGCGGGTAAGTGCTTTTTCAGAAACATGCCCTAAAAGACCCAACGCCTCCTCTGAGGTTTGGTCCGGAGTAAAGTCCGCGAATCCAATCTGTCCGGAGCGCAGCATATTCAGCGCCTGGGTGCTATCGCGCACCTCACTTAGCTGGATGACATCCACTTGGGCCGGGTTAGCGCCCCAGAACCGATCATTTCGGTTCAAGGTAATGACTCCGCGGCCGCGGTCCACGCTATCGACAAGGAAGCGTCCGGCCGAGGCTGGAATCTTATCCGCTAAAGCAGAGTCGAAATTATCATCTTGCAATAAGTGCGAAGGCAGTAGGTTATGGAACAGCAGGTGCCAGTCCTTAACCTTCTGAGAAAAATCCACCGTGACTACGCGACCACCATCAGAGGTATTCACTGCCGAGATGGCGTGGTAGCCAGCGGGATCTCGTACACCGGCGGTCGTGGTCATCTGCTTCCACAAGTAGCTAAAGTCCGCGCCAGAGATAGGCGTACCATCTGACCACTGCGCAGGTGAAGCAATAACATAGCGCACCCGCTGCGCCACCCCCTTGGGGGCATTTACCTCGGCGGCGGATTCCAGGATATCGGCGTCCCTCTGGCCGCCGTGGAAAGTTGAAGGCAACACCAGTTCCGCAATCTGGTCCACCAGCTCGGAGTTATTGGCCACCAGGTGAGGATTTAAGCCCGCGCGCAGGGGATCTACGCCCACTGAGATAGTAGGACGCTTGGCGGAATCGGTGTCTTGGGGTGGCTCTTCTTGCTGTTTTGCAGTGGTGGTGGCCTGATCCTCTTGCAGCGCGGAGGCATTATCCTCCACCACCGGTGGAGGGCCAGGGTTAGCCGCGCAAGCGCTTAAGAAAGCAAGGCTAGCGGCGCTCAGCACCGCCGCCATTGCCAACGCCGCGCGCCTTGTTGAAGCCGGATTCTTTTTCATCGCGGACTACTTTAGTCCCTCTACCCCGCCGAAACGAAGATTAATGGCGCTAGACTCGGCCATAGACCGCTACTTTTTGAGGAGGCCCCAATGCTCATCTGCCAAGAAATGTTCCTTCTACTGACCAAGGACAACGGCAAGAAGGAAGACTGGGTGTCCAATAATGAGGCCGCGCTGCGCGCCACCGTACTCGCGGACCTGCTGCTGGGCGGGCATGTAGAGCTCGGTGAGAAGAAAAGGGTGGAGACTACTCCACAGCGCCCGGAGCACCCCGTGTTGGCTTGGGCTTGGGAGGAGCTGCAGCAGCACAAGGCCACCAGCATGCAGAGCCTCTTGGAGGCTTCGTGGTTTACCCCGCGGGAAATCATCGCTTTGGATTTCCACGCGAATGGACAGCTCGATGTGGAAAAGGCCAAGTGGTGGCAGATAAGCGGCGACCGCTACATCATGACGGACCTGGAGCTAGAAAACGAACTGCGCGAGCGGCTGGTTGCAGTATTGAAAGCGCAGCGTCCGGCCGCGATCAATGACGTCATCATCCTAGATATTCTCCGCGAGGTCAGCGGGGCTTATACCCTGCTGAAAAACGATGCGGAGGGAATGAAGCGCCGGGAGATGCGGGCACGCATTCAGGAAATCAAAAAGGAGGTCGAGTATGACAAAACCGCCTCCTCTGCGATCAAGGCCGTAGTTGAGGAGGCGGCAGCGGTGGCGGCGATGGTTGCCACGTCAGCGGCAATCACCACAACCTCAATCACCACAACCTAGAGTGATGCTGACTACTTATTCATCTGCTTCGCGCGAGCAGCCGCACGCTTGCGGTCGGTAGCGGAAAGCTCTACCTTGCGCACGCGCAGGACGTCCGGGGCGACCTCGACGCACTCGTCGTTGCCACAGAATTCCAGTGCTTCTTCCAAGGAAAGGGTGTGTGCCTTGGCCAGGGTGACCGTGGCCTCCGCAGTAGCGGAACGCATATTGGTCAGCTTCTTTTCCTTGGTGATGTTGATGTCAATATCCTCATCACGGTTATTGGCGCCAACGACCATGCCCTCATAAGCCTCGGCGCCCGGCTCGACGAAGAAGTTGCCGCGGTCAGCCAACTGCGTCAGCGCGTACTGGGTGATCTGGCCGGTGCGGTCAGCCACCAGGGAACCGGTCGGGCGGGACTTGATATCGCCGGCCCAGACATCCAGGCCGTCAGAGATGGAGTTAGCGATACCGGCACCGCGGGTCTCGGTCATGAACTGGGTGCGGAAGCCGATGAGGCCACGGGCAGGAACGCGGAAGATCATGCGTACCCAGTCGCCCTCGCGCACATCCATGGCCTGCATCTGGCCCTTGCGGGCGGCCAGCAGCTGGGTGATAGCACCTTGGTGCTCGGACGGGGAGTCAATGGTGAGGATCTCGTATGGCTCGTAGGTCTTGCCGTCGATTTCCTTGGTCACAACCTGCGGCTTGCCAATCGTCAGCTCGAAGCCTTCGCGGCGCATGGACTCAATAAGCACGGACAGCGCCATCTCGCCACGGCCCTGGACCTCCCAAGCGTCGGGGCGCTCGGTGGGCAGCACGCGCAGGGAAACGTTACCGATGAGCTCTTGCTCCAAGCGGGCCTTGACCATACGCGCGGTGAGCTTATCGCCGCCGCCCTGGCCTGCCATCGGGGAGGTGTTCACGCCGATGGTCATGGAGATGGCCGGCTCGTCTACGGTGATGCGCGGCAAAGCCTCAGGGTGCTCCGGATCGGCGATGGTGTCACCAATCATGACGTCAGAAATGCCGGAGATAGCCACGATGTCACCGGCGATGGCTTCCTCGGCCGGCTGACGCTCGAAGCCGACGGTGCGCAGCAGCTCGGCGACCTTCACGGTCTTGGTGTGCTGGTTGCCATCCTCGTCGTAGTGGATCCAGGCCACCTGCTGGCCCTTCTTAATGCGGCCGGCGTAGATACGCAGCAGCGCGATACGGCCTAGGAAGTCGGAGGCGTCCAGGTTGGTCACGTGCGCCTGCAGTGGGGCGTCGACGGTAGCGGAAGGCTCTGGGAGGACGTTATAGATGACGTCGAAAAGCGGCTGCAGATCCTCACCCGCAGGGACGTTGCCATCGCCTGGGTTCTCGGTGGAGGCAACGCCGGCGCGGCCGGAAGCGTAGAGAACCGGCAGGTCCAGCAGCTCCTCGGCGGCGGCTGCAGCTTCCTCATCCTCCAGGCCGGCGGCGATTTCCAGCAGGAGGTCCTGGGACTCGGAGACAACCTCGTCGATGCGGGCATCCGGACGGTCAGTCTTGTTCACGCAGATAATAACCGGCAGCTTGGCTTCCAGTGCCTTGGTGAGCACGAAGCGGGTCTGCGGCAGCGGTCCCTCGGAGGCATCGACGAGCAAGACGACGCCATCCACCATGGAAATACCGCGCTCGACCTCGCCACCGAAGTCGGCGTGGCCCGGGGTGTCGATGACGTTAATAATCAGGTCCTGGCCGTCCTTGCCTAGGCCCTTGCGGTGAATGGCCGTGTTCTTGGCCAGAATGGTAATGCCGCGCTCGCGCTCCTGATCATTGGAGTCCATGACGCGGTCCGTGTGTTCACCGTGGTCACCAAAGGCGCCGGACTGCTCCAGCATGCC
The DNA here is from genome assembly GCF_046717765.1 of Corynebacterium sp. LaCa117. Taxonomy (NCBI): domain Bacteria; kingdom Bacillati; phylum Actinomycetota; class Actinomycetes; order Mycobacteriales; family Corynebacteriaceae; genus Corynebacterium; species Corynebacterium sp. LaCa117. The sequence continues at coordinate 1,714,633 of NZ_CP177102.1, forward strand.
GTTGACCAGGGTGGTCTTGCCATGGTCAACGTGCGCGACAATGGCAACATTACGGAACTCGGTATTACTCACTAGTGGGTTACTCCTTCGGAGGATCTACAGCGCTTGCGCGCGCGAAATTGATCTTGAACGACCTCCCACGATACCCCCTTAAAGGGCCAAGCGCAGCATTGGGGTTGGCTTTACCCGGTAACGCACCGTATAGGGCGAGCGAAGATTCTTATAGATCGCAAACACACTTGACACCTCCCTAGCTATCACTATCGTTACTTTAGGTACTATTGTTACGATTGTGACTAATGGGGTTTGAATGCCCTGACCGAGACCGCACCCAAGGAATTGATAACGTGAGCAACGCCCGCACCACCTGGCGCCTATCCGGCCGCATCGGTTATATTTCCGCCGCCACGGCCGCGCTCATCGGCCTCGCCTCCCCACTCGTCGCCCCAGCGCAAGCATCTGCACCAGACCTTTCTTCCCTGGTGCAGCAGGCTTCTTCCCATAGCCCCCTCGACGAGCTAGGCCGCCCCAATCAGGAAACCCAAGATCGCATCCGCGCCTTCGCGGCTCAACCGTGGATTCCAGAAGATGCCCGCAACGCCATCCTATCCGGCCTCGCATTCTTCGCCGGCGGCGGCGATGGCAAGGGCGGCGTGGCTATGCCGGAGGGCAATAACCCGAATTTCCGCCAGTTTTATTGGCCCACGGTCTCCGCGCATTGCATCGGCGGCACCAGCGATGCCATGGGCTCGGCCATTGCCGTACCTGGCCCCACGGAAATGCCGGCACCCGGCGCAAAACCGGGCGAAACCGTCTTCCTCTTTACTGCTCTTGGTACTCCTCCGGCCGCGCGCGAGCAGGGCGGAATGAATGTGCAGTGGTTCAACCTCGATACCCTGCGCAGCGGCATCACCCCGCTGAATAACAACGGCATCAACCAGGATGGCCCCACTACCTTGTCCGGCACCGCCCAGACCGGCAAGGGTACCGTTATCGCGCTTCTATCCGGCGGCGTTAAAACCCAAGAGTCCCACTGCAAATTCGCCCCCACTGCCGCTTTCCTTGAGGTGAAGTAAATGGCGGCGGACCTCCATCCGGTCAAGCGCGAGACCTTTAATACCACCGATTACACCAATACCGACCCCAAAGGTTTCCTGCGCGAGGTCGATACCTACGCCGAAACCGAGTTTGGTCTGTACATGGCCCGCGGCGCCGATCACCCACGCTTTGGTTACCTAGAATCGTGGCTGCTACCCGGCCTTAACCTGCGTGCCAATATCTTTCACTTCCGTCCGGGCGTAGACGTCCACCAGGATTTTTATATCGACGTTGCCGAAATTCAGCGCGATGGTGAGGTCTGGACCACCCGCGATCTTTATGTGGACCTGGTCGCAACGAGCGGCGAGCCCATTTCCGTGCTCGATATTGATGAGCTCTCTGCCGCCACCTCCGCTGGCTTGATTACTGCCGAGGAGGCAGAAAAAGCGATCGACACCACCCTAACCGCAGTGGAAGGCATTACTCGCAGTGGTGACGATGCGATGGCTTGGTTGGCACATCAAGGGATAAACTTGACGTGGTCCGATGACATTACCCTAACCCCAGAAGGATAATTTATGGCCGGTGGCCTATTTGCGCTGCTTGACGACGTCGCTTTGATCGCCCGCTCCGCTGCTTCCAGCGTTGACGATGTGGCCGCACTCGCGGGCAAGACCTCGGTAAAAGCCGCTGGTGTTGTAGTCGATGATGCCGCGGTAACCCCGCAATACGTCGAAGGGATTAAGCCGCAGCGCGAGCTGCCGATGATTTGGCGCATCACCAAGGGCTCGCTTATCAATAAGCTCGTTATCATCTTGCCCATCGCGATGATCCTCTCCTGGATCGCGCCGTGGGCACTCACACCTATCTTGATGTGCGGCGGTACCTACCTTTGCTTCGAGGGTGCCGAGAAAATCTTGCACCACCTTCTTCCCCACCGAGAGAAAGAAACCGAGTCGGTGCAAGAAAAGGGTGCCGACGCCGAAGACAGCTTGGTCAAGTCCGCGATTACCACTGACCTCATCTTATCCTCTGAAATCATGGTCATTTCCTTGAACGAGGTCATCGACCAGCCGTTCTGGATACGCCTCGGAGCCCTCATTTTCGTCGGCATCATATTGACCTTGGGTGTCTACGGTGCCGTGGGCCTATTGGTCAAGATGGACGATATTGGCATAGCCTTAAATGAGCGCCACAATGGCAAATCCACGGTGGGCAACGCGCTGGTCAAGGGCATGCCCATTGTGCTCGATATTATCGGCGTCATCGGTACCGCCGCGATGCTATGGGTCGGCGGCCATATCGTGGTCAAGGGCTTGCACGAATTCGGCATGAATCAGCCACACGAATTCATCGCTTCCGTGACCGAAAAGATTTCTAATGGCGCCCTGGCCTGGCTGGCAGAGACCGGCATGTCCATGGTTTGCGGACTGGTTCTCGGCACGGTCATCGCCACCATCGTCATGGCGGTCAAGGCCTCCTTTGGCAAGTCCTCGGCCTCCTCTGCCAAGCAGGCGGAGGCTTAGGCTTAAATCACCGCAGCCCAGCAGCTACATAAATAGCATGAGCGACACCGCCATTACGGCCATGCCGGCGATCAGGCCATAAATGGCGTGGTGATGCTCGCCGGTTTCTTCGGCGGTGGGCAAAAGCTCATCCAGTGAGATAAAGACCATGATGCCGGCGATGGCGGCGAAGCTGATTCCCATCGTGGCCGGCCCTATAACCGGCATGAGAATGCCGAAACCAATGAGTGCGCCAATCGGCTCCGCCAGTCCAGACAAGGTGGCCCACCAGAAGGCCTTCGTGCGTGATCCGGTTGCCTCCCGCAGCGGGACGGCCACCGCGATGCCTTCCGGGATATTGTGAATGGCAATTGCCACCGCCACCGGCACCGCGATTTCCTTAGATTCTAGGCCGGATAAGAAGGTGGCGAATCCTTCCGGAAAATTGTGCAGGCCCAGTGCGCAGGCGGTAAATACGCCAGTTTTCATCAGCTTTTTGCGTCGTGCCTCTTCGGCCGTCGTAGCCGGCTCATGGGGGTTGATCTCTTCCGGCACGAGCCGGTCAATGATGGCAATGACGGCGATGCCAGCAAAGAAGGCGCCGACGGCGGCCCAAGTGCCGGCGACTTCGCCCCCGAGGGCGTCGGAAAGCTGAGACATGCCTTCGGGGAGAATCTCCATGAAGGAGACGTAGAGCATGACACCGGCCGAAAGACCTAGGGCTGCAGCCATGAAAGCCGGACCTGGCTGCCGCTTGCCCACCGCCAAGGCTCCGCCAATCGAGGTCGATAGCCCCGATAGCAGCACCAAGGCGAAGGCGAAAGCAAAGGTACTAAGAGTCATAGCTGGCACCCTACCTGATAATAATTATCAGGTATTAACCCTCATCCTTGTCCTCAGGCACAGGGGAGATAAATTCGCCATTCTTGATAGAAGGATCATTGTCCACGTACTCGCCTGTCTCGTAGTCATAGCCCACAGCGTGGCCTTCCTCGTCCGTGCGCGCGTACCAATCGGTCACCTCTGCTGCAGTGGAGTTGAAGTGCGCGCCCGTTGCATAGTCCCCCTCCGTCGGTTCAATGGACAAGGCAAAGTTATCACCATAATCGCGCACGCCACGCACAATCGCATTAGAAACCGCCTCATCCTCGTAGAAGTGACGGATAGAGATTGGATCATGGCGCAGCTCGCGCACCAGCGCGATACACATAAGCACAATGATGACCGCAAATGGCAGAGAGGTAATCGTAATAAGATTCTGCAGGCCCTGCAGCGCATTGCGTCCGCCAGCGAGCAAAATGACCACGGCGATGCCGGCCATGCACACCACCCAAAAGACGGTAACAATAGGGTTTGGCTTGGGGTTACCCCGCTGCGTGAGCTGCGAGTTCACAATGGATGCGGAGTCCGCCGTGGTAATGAAGAAGACAACCAGCATGAGAATGACAATGGGTGCCATCCACTCAGCACCTGGGAAATGGTCCAGGACCTTAAAGAAGATATCTTCTGCCGCCGGCATAGAGTCAATGGTGCCGTCCGGGGCGATATCGCCATCGCGGCGCTGCAGCCAAATGGTGGTGCCACCAAGGACGGTAAAGGCAGCAACAATGATGGCCGATGGAATAAGCAGCACGCCAAGCACGAATTGGCGGATGGTACGCCCGCGCGAAATCTTGGCTACGAAAACACCCACAAATGGTGACCACGATACCCACCAAGCCCAGTAGAAGGTGGTCCATGAGGAGAGGAATTCCACCATATCTTCGCCTTCGCCCATATTGGCAGAGAGCATCTGCGGCATTTCATCGAGATACTCAATCACCACTGCCGGCAACATGTTGATCAAGAAAGCGGTGGGACCTACCACGAAGAAGAACAGCGCCAGCGCAAGCGCTAGCACAAGGTTGATATTTGAGAGCCAACGAATGCCCTTAGCCACGCCCGAAACGGCCGAAAAAATCGTGCCGATAGACAGCACCACGATAATGACCAGCGCCGCAGTATTGCCGGTGGTGGACCAGCCGCTAACCAATTCCACGCCGCGGCCGATCTGCAGCGCACCAATGCCCAAGGTCGCGGCGGTACCAAAGAGCGTGGCAATAATGGCCAGGCCGTCGATGATGCGCGCCGGCAGGGAATCTGTAGAGCGATTGCCAAAAAGCGGCATCAAAATGGAACTCATCAGGGGAACGCGGCCGCGGCGGAAAGACACATAGGCCACGCACAAGCCCACGATGGCATAGATTGCCCAAGCATTAAATCCCCAGTGCATGGCGGCCTGAGCCATTGCCCCAAGCACGGCTTCATCGCTAGCTGCCTCGTACGCGCCTGGCCGCGGCGAAAGGTAGTAGCTCAGCGGTTCGAAGGGTCCGAAGAAGATAATGCCGATACCAATGCCGGCACCAAAGAGCATCGCAGCCCAGCTCACCGTGGAAAACTCTGGCTTCTCCCCATCGAGCCCCAGTGGAATCTTGCCGTACTTGGAAAAGGCCAAGATGAGGAGCAAAAACATCAGGAACGTAGCCAAGGCAGTAAAAATCCAACCCAAGTTGCGCATTACCCAATCCAGCGCGGCCGAAGAGGCATCAAAGACTTGCTCGGGCGCAACCACACCCCAAATGACGAAGGCCATGACTAGGCCGCCGACCGCCACGAGGATCGGCTTATCCACTCCATATTTAACCTTCTGATCCTCAATGGAAACGCCCGGCACCAGCGCAGGGTGGATATTATGCGGGTACATAATGTCTTTGAGAATGCGCTTGGCGTTGCGGGTGCGTTTTTTACTTTCTTCCGAGCTATTTACCCCGCGCACAGGGCGGGATGAAGAAGACGGTGAAGAAGAGATGGTTCTACTCCTATTCTATTTTCAGGCGTCACTTTGAAAGAGATGTCTACACATTAATAGAAACTCGCTGGATATAAAGCTGGCGTCAGCCTTACCCCCATATGCGTAAAATAGGTCCAGCATTGTTTACCGGCCTTTAACCTTGGGAGTGACTTTCTATGGCGCTTTACCCGCTCGCGACTAGTTACTTCGGCGTGGAGCATGTCGCAGTCCTTGAGCACCCCGTGCTGGGCACCGCGTTGAGTATCCCCGGCGTGTCCGAGCATGCAGCGCTTGTCGATGTCTCCCTAGAGCCCGATACCTACACCAACGGCTGGCGCATCCGCTCAGACTTCGGCTTCTTAGGTTTTTTGGACGAAGTCGAAGCCGCGGCGTACCCCGCCCTAGAGCGTTTGAAAAACTCATTTGCCCAGCCACAGACTATTGCCACAGTGGAAGTAGTTGACGGCGAGGTGGAGATTGCCGTGTCCCTTGGCTTGTGGCCGTGGATGGTTCCGGTCAATGACCAGCCCCAAGGAACCGCGCTGCTTGCCGGAGGACGAGGCGTGCTTATCGACGTCGCCGCCGGCGACCTTTCCTCACCCCAGCTTCAGTGCATGGGTACGCAACAATTCTTCGTTACCCTGGAAGACCTTTCCGGTACGGCTGTGGCTACCTGCGACGATATGGTTCTCGGCCCCTGCGGCGATATCGCCTCGCTGCCTGGTCTGCGTGCCGCATTCGAGGCTGCTAGTGCCTCCGGAGCGGGGCTGTCCGCCCGTGCCTACACGAGCCACGGCATGCTTGCAGTCGATATCCCCGCCGATACCGCCACCACCGAGGAAATCTTCTCCCCCGCCGTCCCACCATTGCGCGTGCCTGCTCCCCAACCTGCGATTCCTGCCGCCGCGCCCGCATCCATGCCCACGCCGCCCGAAGTCTGGGATCAAACAGTATCCGGCGAGACCATCGTCACTGCACTTCCCACGGGCTCGCGTCGTCCGCAAGGACCGCACGCGCAGCCAGCCGCACCCGCTGCGCCTTCCCAGCCAGCTTCGCTACAACAAACTGCTCACTCGGCCACGCCGCCTAAAGCCAGCGCCAAGCTTGCAGATTTGGTCTCCTCTGTCCCAGGCGAGCAGAGTTTTAGTTGGCGCGTGCTCCCGGTAGCCGAGGAACCAGGCCGTTATTCTTCCGAATCCGCGCGCGTGCGGGCTCGGCGCGTAGCACGCGAGACTTCCCACCACCGCGGAGGAAACCACCGCAAATAGCTACCGGCCCCGCCAAAGTGTCCTTGCTAGCGCAAGGTTCTGCAGCCTCCCTCCCCGCGGCGAGTAATCCGCTGGGCATCTAAATATTCCAGGAGCGGAATGGCTACCCGTCGCGTCGTCCCCAAGGCCCGGCGGGCAGCAGAAAGCGTGAAGGGCTGTTCCAGCTCGGCCAAGTGCCGGCGCGCTTCCTCTGGCGCCGAGGGCAAAAGCACAATGCCGTGCTGAAGACGCAACAGGCGCCCGGCGCGCTCAGCGGCAGCAAGCTCCTTGGTACCCAGGCCCAGCTCCGCTAAATCATCTGCCTCCGGTGCCGCAAAAGGTGCTGCTTTAAGTCTCTCCTCGAGAGCAGCAATGCCCTGCTCAGCCGCGCCGAGCTCCACCCGTTGCCCAGGCAAGCGCAGCACTCCCTCACTGCTTTCTGCTTTCGCAGCGGCAATCGCAAGCCCTAGTAATCCTTCGTCGCGCAGGCCGAGGGCATCCATGGCCGCTTTGCGAGGCATTCCCGGTGCCAAGGGATGTGCGGCAGCGTGGGCATGCAGAGCATCGTTGAGTGCTTCCTTCCACCGCGTTACCTGGGAAGCGGCTATCCACCACTCGCGGAAGGCGATGATGCCTGCCGGTGGCGCGGCAGTATCGAAGCCATCGCGGGCGAGGTCATCCAAGCGGGCGTAGCCGACGCGCCGCAGATAGGAGGCAGGATCCCTAAATGACTCCTGCGCGCTGAGTTCTTCTGCGCGGCGGCGGGCTGCACCGCGACGGTTAAGCTCCGGCGGGCGGAGATCTACTGCTTCTACCCCGGCGACGACGTGGCGGCCGCCGGGGCTGCGGACGACGAAGCGGTCGAGGAGTCGAAGGGGCAGCGGGTGGGCCAAGCTAAGGCGCGCGAAATCGGGCGAAAGGGGCCGCAAGTGGCCCTCTACCCCGGCGGTACCGGTGTGGACGACGAGGTTATCTGGCAGCCCATCGAGCTCGGCGCCAAAGGTGCGGCGAATATCGAGGTGCTCCACCAGGCGCCATGCGCCTGGGCTCAGCGCTACGTCGCCGCGGTGTATCTCGGCGGCATCCACGCCCCGCAAGTTGACGGCCGCGCGGGTGACAGGGCCAAGGGATTCCTGTGCGCGATTTTCGCTGTGCAGTCCCCGAATCTCCACCGTCTTTTCGCCCTCAGCTGTCACCACTTGCAGGCTATCGCCTACGCGCAAGCTGCCCGCGGCGAGTGTTCCGGTGACCACGGTGCCCGCTCCCTTTACGCTAAACGCACGGTCGACCCACAGGCGCACTGGGGCTGTCGGATCGGGAGCAGGTACTTCAGCAAGCACATCATCCAGCGCCCGCCGCAGCTCTGCAATGCCTTCGCCGGTAGGGGCGGAGACGGGGATAATGGGGGCGTCGGCAAGCGGGGTATCTGCCAGCTCCGCACGGATCTCGGCGGTGCGATCCACGGTGGCGCGGTCGCTGCGGGTAAGAGCGATAATGCCATGCTCTACGCCCAGTGCGCGCAAGGCATCGCGATGATCGGTGGACTGGGCTTGCCACCCCTCATCAGCTGCCACCACGAAAAGGACCACTGGGGCCGGGCCCACGCCGGCAAGCATATTGCCCAAGAATTTTTCATGGCCAGGCACGTCCACGAAAGCCACATCTGCACCAGAGGGCAAGGTGGTCCAGGCAAATCCTAGGTCAATGGTGAGCCCACGGCGCTTTTCTTCTTCCCACCGGTCCGGGTCCATCTCCGTAAGTGCGCGCACCAGGGTGGACTTGCCATGATCCACGTGGCCGGCGGTGGCAACGACGTACACCTAGCCCACCGCCTTAATAGCGGCAATGACCATGGCGTCTTGTTCTGCGGGAACGCAGCGGATATCCACTAAGCAGCTGCCCTGATGCACGCGGGCTACCACCGGTGGTTCGTGGTGGCGAAGCGCTTCCGCAAAGTGTTCGGGCAGGCTAACCGCGAAACCAGATAGCGGGTATTCGGGCGCCCCGCCACCGCCTACGCGGCCATCGTGGGGCACTACGCGCGCACCGACTGCCTCCGCTATCGCTTCCGTGCGTGCGCGATGGGTCTCTCTGGCCAGATGCAATGCATCCTGCACCGCATTCGAAGGCGTGGAAATTGCGGCCTCCAAGGCGTTGAGGCGCAGCTTGTCTATACGCACGGCGCGCGCGAGTGGGTGCTTTTTCACCGCAGCAATCGCCTCCTTGGTACCGAGCAAAATTCCTGCCTGCGGGCCGCCGAGTAGCTTATCGCCGGAGGCAATGACGATATCGGCGCCGGCGCGCAGCTGGGCCTGAATATCTGGTTCCTCCGGCAATGCGGGATCATGATTTAGCAAACCAGAACCCAGGTCCACAATGAGCCGCGTATGGTGCTGCGCTGCTAGGCGGTGCAGCTCATCCACCCCGACTGCAGAAGTAAAGCCCTCAATGCGGAAATTGGAGGGGTGTACCTTCAAAATGGCGCCGGTATTTTCCCCCAGCGCGCGCTCATAGTCGGCCAGATGCGTGCGATTAGTCGCGCCGACCTCCTTGAGGCGCGTGGCCGTAGACTCGATGAGCTCCGGCAAACGAAAGCCCGCACCGATCTCAATAAGTTCGCCGCGCGAAATGATGACGTCTTTGCCCGGGGCGAGTGCGGCAGTGGCTAAAAGCAAGGCACTGGCACCGTTATTGACCACGAGGGCATCTTCTGCACCGGGACAGGCGGCGAGCAGCGCAGCCGTGGCGCCAGCTCCGCGGCTTTTCGAGCGCTTGCCGGAATCAAGGTCCATTTCCACGTCGGTATAAGAGGCGGCGTCATGAAGGGCCTCTACTGCGGCTCCCGGAAGAGGGGCGCGCCCTAAGTTGGTATGGATGATGACGCCGGTGGCGTTGATGACCGGCCGCAGGGAATGCACCCGCTTCTGCCCCAGGCGCTGCGCAATTTCTGTGGGGATATCGTTGATAGGCAGCTCGCCGCGGCGTGCTTGGGCAACCGTGCGCTGAACAATTGCACGAATGGTGTGCTCGGCAAGTCGCTGTCGCTCGGCTTCTACTTCTGGCAGCTGGAGCAGCTCATCCATGCGGGGAATATTCCGACGGGGATCGGGGCGGGCTGCAGGGGTGGGCGTGGGCACTGTGGCATTCCTCCTTGCGCGCGAGTGGCGGAGACGGACAGGAATCGAACCTGCCAGACCGAGATGCTCGGCCTCACCGGTTTTGAAGACCGGGGCGCCCACCAGGACACGTACGCCTCCGTGTGCTCACCTTACACGCGCATTCCCTGGTACCAATACACCTGTCACCCCTACGTCTACCAAGCCCCTCGAAGGCGAAAACTCAGCGCCCTCTGCCCTATCGCCACACGTCGCCACAAGCGGTTTCCCGCCCTAGCTTTGCAGCCAGATAATCTCTGGAGATGAGTAAAATGGCGCTATGACCGAAGATATTAAACTCACCTCTTTCGCCGCAGGCGGCGGTTGCGCCTGCAAGATTCCCGCTGGCCAGCTTGAGTCTGCCGTCGAGGGCCTGATGGGCAAGGCCGACCCTAATGTACTGGTGGGCCTAGATGATGGCGATGATGCCGCGGCCGTCAAAATCCAGGATGGTCTAGCAGTTATTTCCACCGCGGATTTTTTCACCCCGATGCTCAATGACCCCTACGATTGGGGGCGAGTGGCTGCGGCCAACGCGCTTTCTGATGTCTATGCCATGGGCGGCACCCCCGTTACCGCCATCAACCTCGTAGGCTGGCCCAATGAAAAGCTCGGACTCGACGTGCTGCGCGAGGTCTTGCGCGGCGGCATGGACATAGCCACCGAAGCCGGCATCTCTGTTACCGGCGGCCATTCCATTACCGCCCCTGAACCGCTCTATGGCATGGCCGCCACCGGTATCGTCGCGCCCGAAAAGCTCATGCGCAATGACGCCGCCGAGCCCGGCCTGCCCATTACCCTCACCAAGCCCATCGGCGTAGGCATCCTTAACAATAAACACAAGGCCACCGGCGAGGTATCCCAAGCCGCAGTCGATTCCATGACCACCTTGAACCGCGAGGCCGCCCGTGCCGCGGTGGAGGCGGGCGTGCGTGCGGCCACCGATGTCACCGGCTTCGGCCTGCTCGGCCACCTTTATAAGATGTGCCGCGCCTCTGGCATCGCCGCGGAGCTCGACTTTTCCGCAGTGCCCACCATCGACGGCGCGAAAGAGGCCTTGGCGGAAGGATTCATCCCCGGCGGCTCCCGCCGCAACCTCGACTGGGTACGCCCGCACCTGGAAACCTCCTTGAGCGAGGAAGAGCTGGTGCTGCTTGCCGACGCCCAAACTTCCGGCGGCCTCCTCCTTATCGGCGAGGTCCCCGGCTACCCCGTCATCGGCCACACCACCGAGCGCACTGGCGATGCTTATATCAAGGCCTAAAATTTCTCCTCCCCAGCGCCCCTAGCCGCGCTGGGGTTGATGGGGTGTGCAACCGAGGGGGCATCGCCAAGCGCATGCTCCCCTCCCCTTCGGGTCCACCGACCGGCAGTTTTATTGCTCCGCAGCCGAGCAGCAACGCAGGGAAGATATCGGCGCGGAACTCGCTCCCGCCCTACGGGAGGTGGACTAGTCCGGGCTCACTACATCGTGGTCGAGACCCTGCTCGCGCCGGCGCTTTTCCGCCCGGCGCTTTTGCGGCCCGATGGTAGTCTCCGGATTCTTCACTGCTTCTAGGCCGGCGTTGAGCACACCAAAGCGGGTGCACGCCGATCCCGCCAACAACGATAGCCCCGCGGCCACCGATACCGCGCGGGACTTTGTGGCCGCAGCCAGCATGCTCCCCACGCCACCGGCCGCAATGAGGTATTCCGAAGCCTTCATCAGCGTGCCCGGCTTTCCCTCGTGCAGTGCTTGGCGCGGTTCAGGCTCCATGCCTTCTTCCAAGACCTTGGTCGCCGCTAGATCGCTGGCCGCGGCGGCCATGCCCAACACGCGGGCAGGACCTGCGTGCTCGACCGGAGTCGTCACCATAGCCATTCCCGATGACGCCGCCGCTGCCGAGGAAACAAAGACATACGGCAGGTGCTTTTTCATGTCATTCCACACCGGGTTCGAGGTATTCGACAGCAATACCGCGGTATACCCCGCCAGCGGACCACCGAGCACTCCCGCGACTGCGCCAGCTGGTCCAGCCGCTTTCTGCAGCGCCGTGCGCACGAACTTAGGCAGGGGCAGCTTATGCCCAGTCGCTGCATCCACTTCCGCTGCGGCCGGCAGCGCGGCCGCGCTCGCAAAGCCCGACAGGATCCACGATCCCAGAGACATCGGCGAGGTCACCTTGAAGACGCGGAACATATTCAGCGCGCGCTCCGGGCGGCCCAAATCCAGAATCAAAAAGACTGATCCCGCGGCCGCCGCGCCAAAGGCAGAAAGGCGGGTGGTGCGACGCAGCGGTGCATTGCCGACGGCCTGTGCGCCGGCGGCCAAAAGCCCCGATCCGCCACTGACGCCGCCCAAGAAGAGATACGCACCGATTGGCCATTCCCACGGCGGCGCCTTAACCACTGGCCGGCCGTAGTAGGACGAGAACTCGAAATCCTGCGCCATGCGCTCTTCTTTGGAACCATCCTGCGCGCCCGCGCCTGGGCGCTTGCGCTTCTTTTTAGGCTTGGTGCCATCAAATTTCCGGTAGCGATTACGACGCTCCGGCTGCGGCGGGCGGTACTCATCAAAGTTGCTCATTTACGTCCCCCAATCAGGAAGGAACCGGCCACGGCCAGCGCCATACCGCCGATAGCCTTCACTGCGGTCTTATACATCTGCGGCAAATCCGCCGTCGGCACGCGTGGATCAGGCGGAAGCCCATAGACCTCTGGCGAATCCAAAAGCAAGAAGATGGAACCGGTTCCGCCAACACCATCGTCTTGATTAGCACCATAAAGCCGGGCTTCAGTAATCCCCTGCTCGTGCAGTACCCGCACACGTTCCTTGGCGGCGGCCACCATCTCCTCATAAGGGCCAAACTGGATGGAATCCGTCGGGCAGGTCTTAGAACACGCTGGCTGCTCGCCTTGCTTCAAGCGGTCATAGCACATAGTGCACTTTTGGGCCACGCCCAAGTTCTTGATCGGCATCGCCTCGCCCGGTGTATGGTCCGGGCCTTGCGGGGCAAGCTGCTTGAGCTTTTTCAACACGTTGACGCCAGCATGGGAATTATCCACGTAATCCACCGTGGCGGTCTTGTCATATTTCAGCGCCACACCGCCATCATCGCGGCGTTCAATGACACCGAACGGGCAACCGGCTACGCAGGTACCGCAGCCATTGCACACGTCATCTTGCACCACCACAGTGCCAAATTCGGTGCGAAACAGTGCGCCGGTAGGACAGACATCGAGGCAACCTGCATGCGTGCAGTGCTTGCAGACATCCGAGGACATCAGCCACCGGAAGGTATCGGTATCCGGCGGAGTGGTATCAACTTCCTGCGGCTGCGCCCCGACCGAAGGCATGCCCAAAGAAATGAGCTTCTTTCCCTCCTCGCGGGCGTGCTCGATACGGTCATTATTTTGTTCAACGAAGGCCACGTGCCGCCAAGTATTAGCTCCCAGCGCACCGGTGTTGTCATAGGAATCACCGGTGACGTCATAGCCTTCTACCGGATTGCGGTTCCACTCCTTGCACGCCACCTCGCAGGCCTTACAACCAATACAAATGGAGGTATCGGTAAAAAAGGCCATGCGTCGGTACTTATCGTAGCCGTGCCGGCTCGCGTTCTCGGTCAGTAGATTTGTCATTTACTTACCTTCTTCGCTTTCCTCGCCCTTCTCGCCGGGCGTGTCCGCATCCACGGGCTGCTGCGGCTCTGGGTTATAGGTGAAGGAATCATCCACGGTGAGTAGATCATTGCCGGAATCTAGGTTCAGGTGCGCACGCTTCTGGTACTCCTTGAGCATCTCCACACGGGCCTCACCACGAGGACGACGCCCCGGCTGGATATCGCAGGCGCCGATCTTGGAATTCTGAATGAATACATTCGGCTCCAGCGTAAGGCCCAGCAAATCATTGGCACCATCGCCAGCTACGGCTGTGGAATCGGACTCGCCATAGTGATACGGCAAACCGATTTGGTGGAACTCCTCACCATTGATCTTCATCATCTGCATGCGGTCAGTGACCAAGACCTGCGCCTCAATCACGCCGCGAGGCGAGATGATCGTGGCCCACTTACCATTTTCCAGCCCGCGCTTTTCCGCCAAAGCCTTATCAACCTCGCAGAATAGGCCCGGCTGCAGCTCCGCCAGATACGGCAAGCGGCGTGACATCGCACCCGAGGTGTACATCTCCGTCAAACGATAAGTGGAGAACACGAATGGGAACACCTCCGCGCCAGGTTCGCCTGGCTCTGGGCGCGACAGGTTATCTGGCCGCTTAATGGTCAGACGCGTCGGCGATTGCTGCTGCTTGTACAGCACATTGTGTACCGGGGACTCGTGCGGCTCATAGTGGGTGGGCAAGGGGCCGTCGGAAAGCCCGGTCGGTGCAAAGAGCCAACCGCGGCCATCAGCCTGCATGATGAAGGCATCGGTGCCATCGAGGGCGTCCGGCCCCACGGCGTCGACCGGAGCCTTGTAGTCAGGGGCTTTAGTAACCGGGAAGTCCGGTACATCATCGCCAACCCACTTCCCCTGGTCAGCATCCCACCACACATACTTCTTGCGCTCCGACCACGGAGTGCCATCCGGCTTCGCCGAAGCACGGTTGTAGAGCAGGCGGCGGTTTGCTGGCCACACCCAACCCCACTCCGGGGCTACTTCATTCTGTTCCGACCCAGGAACCTTGCGCGCGGATTGATTAATACCATCCTTGAACACGCCAGTGTAGATCCAGCAGCCACCCGAGGTGCTGCCATCATTTTTCATCTCCACGAAGGCAGGCAAAAGCTCGCCCTTCTTCGGGCCCTCAAGGTAATAACCGTTGATCTCCTTGAGGACGTCCTCAGAATTCGGCTCGCCTTCCTCGGTTTCCACATAATCCCACGTGACCTTCTGCAAAGGCAGATCACGCGGATCAGTGGAATCGCGCAGACGCTCCTTAATCTTCTTGCCCAACTGGTAGAAGAACCACAGGTCACTCTTGGCATCACCTGGCGGCGGTGCCGCCTGGAAACGCCATTGCAACATGCGCTGCGTCTGGGTAAAGGTTCCCGCCTTTTCCACGTGGGTGGCCGCCGGCATCAAGAAAACCTCGGTACCGATATCTTCGGTCTTAAGCTCGCCGTTTTTAATCTCCGGCGAATCCTTCCAGAACGAGGCAGTCTCAATCTCCTGGAAATCGCGCACAACCAGCCATTTAAGCGCCGCCAAGCCACGGCGCTGCATGCCGCCATTAGACTGCGCCACTGCCGGATTCTGGCCGAAGACAAAATAGCCTTCCACCTGCTCATCCAGCATTGCCATGAGCGTTTCATAGGTCGAATGCGCACCAGAAATACGTGGCATGAGGTCATAACCCCACCCGTTTTCCTTGGTCGCTGCATCGCCCCAGTAGGACTTCATCAGCGAGACCGCATAGTTCTCTCCGATCTGCCAGAAGCCCTTCTGCGACTCATTGCGGATGCCATCTACATACTCAGGCCAGCTTTGCTTATCGACGCCCGGCATAGGCAAATACCCCGGCAGGGAGTGGAACAGGGTCGGAATATCAGTAGACCCCTGAATAGACGCGTGTCCACGCAACGCCATAATGCCCGAGCCTGGTCGGCCCACATTACCGGTCAGCAGCTGCAAGATTGCTGCGGTACGGATGAACTGTGCGCCCAAAGTGTGCTGAGTAAAGCCCAAAGCATAAGCAAAGCACGTGGTGCGATCCGGCGTGGAATTCCGCGCGATCGACTCCGCTAGGTAATAGAAGTCCTCCTGCGCAATACCGCAGGTCTCCTCCACTATCTCAGGCGTATAGCGTGCATAATGGCGCTTGAGAATCTGGAAGACCGAATTCGGATGCTCCAGCGATTCATCGCGTTCCACATTCCACGACGCACCCTCGGGCTTCTGCACGTACTGCCACGAATCCGTAACGTATTTTCCGGTCTCTGGGTCATAGCCAGAGAACAAACCATCTAGATCCTCGGTGTCTTGGTAGTCCTCCGAGATAATCATCGGCGCATTGGTATACGCCACCACATAGTCATGGAAGTACAGCTCATTTTCCAGCAGATAGTTAATCACTGCACCCAATAGCACTACATCCGTGCCGCCGCGAATACCAATATGGCGATTCGCAAACGCGGACGTACGCGTATAGCGCGGATCCACGTGAATAACGCGTGCACCACGCTTTTTGGCCTCCACTACCCACTGGAATCCCACTGGGTGGCACTCGGCCATATTAGAACCCTCAATGACGATGCAGTCCGCATTCGCCATATCCTGCAGCGGTTGGGTTGCGCCGCCGCGGCCAAACGAAGTTCCTAGACTAGGAACGGTGGCAGAGTGTCATATGCGAGCCTGGTTCTCAAGCTGTATCGCACCGGCTGCGGTAAACAGTTTCTTAATGAGGTAATTTTCCTCATTATCCAAGGTCGCACCGCCCAAACCGGCGATGCCCATCGTGCGATTGAGGGTGCGCCCCTCATCGTCGACATCCTGCCAACCGTTGCGACGCGCCTCCAAGAAACGATCCGCAATCATCTCCATCGCGGTATCTTCATCAAGATCCTGCCACTCCGAAGAGTAAGGCGCGCGATATTTAATCTTGGTCAGGCGCGTAGCAGAGTTAATGAGCTGCTCCGACGCAGATCCCTTCGGGCACAAGCGCCCACGAGAAATGGGCGAATCCGGATCACCCTCTACCTGGATGACACGGTCATCTTTGACATACACGCGCTGCGAGCAACCGACCGCACAGTACGGGCACACTGACTGCACCACGCGGTCCGCTTCCACGGTGCGTCCATGTTTATCCTTGCTCTTTTGAGACTGCGTATTGACGTCCCTGCCAAAGGGATCGCCGCTACGCAGCTGGCGCACAACTGGCCAGTTGAGAGGGCTAAAGCGAGACATATCCATAAATCTATATTTCGCTGGTCCAAAAAGCCACAAAGGCTACCCTAACTAGCCTGCACCGCCCAGAGTGCCCGCTTTATCCCCTCGACTATCTCAGCTAGCGCCATCATGGGCTTATCCGCTTTGTTCTGCTCCTGAATATAGGGAACATGTACAAATCCCGCGCGCACCTCCGTCCCCGCGAAGTGATGCAAAAGACCATACAGGAGCTGATTGCACACGAAAGTCCCCGCCGTATTCGACACCCGCGCCGGACAATCATCCATCGCCGCGACCATTTCCTTTACCGGTAGCGTAGAAAAATACGCCGCTGGGCCACCCTCCACGACCGGTACATCCACTGGCTGATAACCCGCGTTATCAGGAATTTCGGCATCCATCACATTAATGGCGACTCGCTCCGGGGTGATATGTGCCCGGCCACCTGCCTGCCCCATACAGACAATTGCATCGACTGATGATTCCTCTGCGAGTGCAATTACTCGGCGCAGGGATTCCCCAAACTTGGTCGGAATCACCGCCTTGACAAGCTCTGCTCCCCCAACCTCCTCAGGTAATTGCTCCAGCGCCTGTTCTGTAGGGTTAATGCTTTCTCCGCCGAAGGCGTCAAATGCAGTCACGAGGATTTTCATGCTGCCAGTATTCCAGAAATCGCAGCCCCTCCTCGCTCTGCGCTTCGCCCTCCTCCCTTCGCGCTCTCCAGCAGCGTGAAGGTGATGCTTCCACCCCGCTCTGGTGAGCGCCAAGAGCGCCCACCACAATTCCTCCTCCCCCTCACGCTCACTGGGAAAAGAACCCCAGGTATTAGGAAGTCTGCCGGTGAGCGCGAAGGATGAGGTCGCAGGCACGGGAGAATCCCCACGTCTTGTACCTAAAGACGTCGAAGGAATAAACTGAGCGATGTTGAAGTTGAACAGGACAGTATCTGAAAAATAGTCCGATCTGTCCATTTTTATTTTCAAAGGAACCTTTATGTCTCAACAGGAATCTTCGCGCTCTAGGCTCCCAGGCTGGGCCACAGGATTCGGCGCGCAAGTTATTGCCGGCCTTATCATCGGCCTCATCTTGGGTTTCATCGCCTCCGGCATGGATACCGACCCAGACAATCCCGGTTGGTTGACCACCCTGCTCACGGGAGTCGGTAGCGCCTACGTCCAGCTGCTTAAGGTGATGATCCAGCCGTTGATCTTCGCCGCTGTTGTTACCTCAGTCGCCAATTTGCGCAAGGTGGCTAACGCGGCTTCCCTGGCGATTTCCACACTGGTGTGGTTCGCCATTACCGCATTCTTCTCTGTCTTGATGGGCATTTTCGTTGCCATCATTATGAAGCCGGGCGTCGGCACGAGCGTCGATGCCGCCACTGCGCAGGATCCTTCCCACGTCGGCTCGTGGACCGCGTTTTTTGAGCAGCTTCTGCCACAGAACTTCGTAGGCCTTTCTGCCTCGCTTTCCGACGGCGAAGTATCCCTCAGCTTTGGCGCGCTACAACTGCTTGTCATCTCACTGGCCATTGGTATCGCCGCAGTCAAGACCGGAAAGTCCGCGGAGCCGTTCCTGCGCTTTACCGAGTCCTTCCTCAAGGTCATCCAGGTCATCTTGTGGTGGATCATCCGCCTTGCACCGATTGGCACCGCCGCCCTTATCGGTAAGGCAGTAGCAACCTACGGCTGGGACGCCTTGGGCTCGCTGGGCAAGTTCGTTTTGGCCATGTACGTGGGCCTTGGTCTGGTTTTTGTCGTGGTCTACCCCGCCGTACTGAAGTTCAACAAGATTCCAGTCATGGGCTTTTATAAGCGCGTTTGGCCGGTCACCTCGCTGGGCTTTGTTACCCGTTCTTCCATGGGTGTCATGCCAGCTACCGAGCGCTTTAGCGAAAAGGCCATGGGTGTTCCCTCTGAATACGCTTCCTTTGCCGTTCCGCTAGGAGCAACCACCAAGATGGACGGCTGCGCCTCCGTATACCCGGCCATTGCAGCCATCTTTGTTGCCCAGTTCTACGACATTAACCTCGACTTCACCCAATACCTGCTCATCATCTTTGTTTCCGTCATTGGATCCGCTGCTACCGCAGGCACCACGGGCGCAACGGTTATGCTCACGCTGACGCTATCTACACTTGGCCTTCCGCTGGCTGGTGTCGGTCTCCTGCTGGCCATTGAGCCGATTATTGACATGGGACGCACTGCACTCAACGTCACCGGGCAGGTACTGTGCGCCACCGTCGTTGCTAACCGCGCCGGCATCCAAGACAATGCAACCTGGGACGCAGCAGAGAGCGGCGTCAAGGACATTATGGATTCTGACTCGGCCGCAGCCATCGGTGCCAAGGCTTAAATAAGCTCTCAAAAACATAAGAAACGCCCGCAAGGAAAACCTTGCGGGCGTTTAGCTATGCGCTTTTACTTCTTGAGGCCATCAACACCATCGGTGTCGATCTGCTCCTTGCGCAGCTCCTCGGTGTAAGTCTCGGTGTCGCGAACGGTGTCCTTCTTCAAGTTGATCTTCTCAACCGGAACGGTTTCCTTGTTCACGTTTACCTGCTCCTCGTGCAGGGTGACGGAAGCTTCCTCAGTGTCACCGGAGATGGTGCCGTTGTAGTTCTTGGCATCTTCAGCGTTGATCGGGGTGCGCTCGACGCGGACCTCTTCGCGCTCAACCGGAACCTCAACGGTCTCGGTGTCGGTTACAACGTACTTGCGCAGGCGAGCCTCGCCGGTAGCTACACGCTCCTTGTTGACGTTCAGCTGCTCCTCAGAACGGATGAGCTCGCCGTCATTGTTGGTGTGCGCAGCTGCGGTGTTCTTGGAAGCAGCGTTATCGGCAACGCCAGCCTTACGCTCAGCAGCAGCGGCATCGGTGCTGTGGGTAGCTTCCTTCTTCTCGTTAGCGTGTGCGCCAGCAACGCCTGCACCAGCGCCAGCAACGCCGGCACCTGCGGTCAGGTTGTGGTCCTTGTCAGCGCCAGCCTGAACGTCGCGTTTGGAGTCTAGGTTGGAGTCCTTGTAATCGGTAACGTCCTGTGCATTATCCAGGCCGTAGTGCTTGAAGATATCGGACTGTGCCTCTGGGGTCAGCGGCTTATCGGAATCGAAGTCCGGAGCGTCCTTGATGCGGTCCTTGGAGAAGCCCAGCTTCAGGTCATCGCCGGAGAAGTCATGGCCGCGCAGCGGAACGAGGCTGGAGTTCATACCGAACAGGCCGTGGTTAACCTCAACGAAGGTAGGCTGGCCGGACTGGTCATCAACGAATACCTCGTTAACGTTGCCCAGCTTCTCGCCGTCCTTGTCGTATGCGGTTGCGTTAAACAGATCCTTAATGTTCTTACCCATTGTCAGTAAATCCTTTCTACTATTGGTATAGCTCTCTTCAACCAATCAAAAGGACATATTCTTGCCCCCACATGTGGAATGCGGGGGGTGAGAATCGCTATTTGCTTGGTGTGACAACCACCATACGGAGAATTCAAAATTTTTCGACCGACAGCGAGAAATTTTTGCCGTTTTATTTACCCAGAGAAGGCTTCATGCAGCTCAGAGCAACCAATAACATTTTCATAACGTTAAGAAATCTGCACCATAAATGGCCCGAAGCTAAAAATTGGATGTCGTTTCACTTGCCCGCAGCGCCCTAGCCAACACCCTCCAATTTCTCCAAATCATTCAGGACTTACCGCACCCCCAAAATGCGGTGCCAGTAAACTCACAGCCCGCTTTCAATAGGGTGTATGCCCTCTGTGGAAAGTCACAGTTTATGTACAGGCCCTATTCACCCGAACGGGTCTATACACACATTGGTCTAGAAAAAATCAGCCCCAGTGACCGCCGGAAAACTTAGAATATTAAGGCCTAGCGGAACAGGTACGGGCGGCGGTTTTCCACGCCCGCCGGTTCCACATGAATGAATGCACTGCAGCCCGGATACAGTTCATCTAGCGCGATTTCCACGACGTCAGCAACCTCGTGGGAATGCATGACGCTCCACTCTCCTGGCACCTCCATGGTCAGGTAGACCAAGCGCTGACGGCCGGAGGCGACAGTACGCCGGTCTGTGAAGGTAACCGATTGCTCCTTTTCCAACCGGGCCAGCAGCTGGCGAATCTGCTGGCGCTCATCCGCGGGAAGTGCTTCAGAAAGCAAACTGCTCACGGAATCGCGCAGGAGGGTGTAACCAGTCCACAAGATATTGATACCCACAGCGAGTGCTACTACAGGGTCTAGCCACATCCAGCCAGTTAGGTAAACGGCGGCGATACCGACAAGGACGCCGACGGAAGTCCAGACGTCGGTAAGCAGGTGATGCCCATCCGCATCCAAGGTGGCAGAACGGTAGCGTTTGCCGGCGCGGATGAGCGCGATACCCACCACCAGGTTAAGCACGGACGAAAGCGTCGATAATGCCAAGCCCCAGCCTGCCTCCGCAATCGGCTGCGGAATAAAGAAGCGCTGGATGGCCGTATAGATGATCATGCCGGCCGCACTGAAAATCATCGCGCCTTCCACCAAGGCGGAGACGTACTCCGCTTTGCCATGGCCAAACTGGTGGTTATCATCGGCCGGCTTGGCAGCAATCCGGAGGGCATAAAAACCGGCGACGGCCGCCACGAGGTTCACTACGGATTCAAGGGCATCAGATAGGAAGCCCACCGAGCCGGTAAGCCACGCTGCCAAAGCCTTGAGGACGATGGTGGCTAAGGCGGCAGCGATGGAAAACTGCATAAAGCGCTCAAGAATGCGCTGTTCAGAGGCAATTGAAGACATAGTCTTTCCCTTCGGTGCGGTTGCTGACCGAAGGTCTCGTTCACGCCCGCGTACATTGCGGACGCTGGCTGGCCGGGCTAAACGCCAGTATGTCGACCAGGCATCTCGAATCATCCGAGGGAACTACTCCCCTTCAGGAAACTATAACCTTATAGGGGCCGGAACTCTGGCGCAAGATCAAAAAAAGCCACGGGTGATACCCGTGGCGTGCAAGCGAGGAGCTTTAGTGCTGTCCCTCTGCAAACTCCTCAACCAGCTTGGCATTAAAGGCTGGCAGGTCATCGGGAGTACGGGAGGACACCAAGCCCTGATCGCAGTGGACTTCCTCATCTACCCACGTAGCGCCTGCATTGCGCAGGTCGGTCTGCAAGGAGGGGAAGGACGTCAAGGTACGACCCTTTAGAGCTTCAGCATCGGCCAAGATCCATGCACCGTGGCAGATAGCACCAAGCGGGAGCTCCTTGCTCATGTGGTTGCGCACGATTTCTACTGCGGCCTTGTCCAAGCGCAGCAGGTCGGCATTGTCGGTACCGCCAGGCAAGATGATGCCATCGAAAGACTCGCCGGTGGAGTCAGCGGTAGCGGCGTCAACGGAAATCTCCGTGCCCTTCTTGCCGGTAATAGTACCGGCCTTAGGGGCGATGACGCGCACGGTAGCACCAGCGTTCTTCACGGCCTCCAAGGGGGAAGTCAGCTCAGAGTCTTCGAATCCATCGGTAGCGATAATTGCAATGGTCTTGTTGTCTAGTTCAGCCATAATGTGACCTCCTATAGTTTGGGTACCTCGCCCAAAATAACGCGGAAGATTCTCATTCGCTATAATTTCTCCGCCTGCGCGGGCAGTGCCTTCTCCGTTAGGAGGCCCAAGACTTAGAGGACGCGGAATTAACCGCCGATCTTAAAGTCGCACACGTCGCCGTCTTGCATGATGTAGTCCTTGCCTTCTTGGCGGACCTTGCCGTGAGCGCGAGCCTCGGCCATAGAACCGGCGGCTACTAGGTCATCGTAGGAAACGATTTCGGCCTTGATGAACTTCTTTTCAAAGTCAGTGTGGATAACGCCGGCGGCTTGCGGGGCGGCAGAGCCCTGCTTGATGGTCCACGCGCGGGCTTCCTTCTCACCGGCGGTGAGATAAGTCTGCAGCCCCAGCGTGGCAAAACCCGCCTTGGCCAAAGTAGCCAGGCCCGGCTCATCTTGGCCCACGGACTCAAGCAATTCGCGCGCTTCGTCTTCTTCCAACTCAAGCAGCTCAGTTTCTGTCTGGGCGTCAAGGAACACGGCCTCGGCCGGGGCGACGAGCTGGCGAAGCTCTTCCTTCTTTGCGTCGTCGGTAAGCACGGCCTCGTCCGAGTTAAAGACATAGAGGAAAGGCTTTGCCGTCATCAGGTGCAGATCGCGCACGAGCGAGAGGTCAATCTCGCCCTCCTTAGCTGCTGCGAAGAGGGTGCGGTCATCTTCTAGAATCTCCTGCGCCTTCTTGGTGGCTTCCACCTCAGCAGCTAGGTCCTTATTCTTGCGCGCATCTTTTTCTAGGCGCGGCAGAGCCTTTTCAATGGTTTGGAGGTCCGCGAGGATGAGCTCGGTATTAATAACGGAGATGTCATTGCGCGGGTCAACTTTGCCATCAACGTGGATGACATTGTCATCGGAAAAAGCGCGCACCACCTGGCAGATGGCATCTGCCTCACGGATATTGGCTAGGAAGGCGTTGCCCATGCCTTCACCCTGCGAAGCGCCAGAGACGATACCGGCAATATCCACGAAGGACACAGTGGCGGGCAGGATACGCTCCGAGTTAAACATTTCCGCCAGGTGGGTCAGGCGGGAGTCCGGCAGCTCCACCAGGCCCACGTTGGGCTCGATGGTGGCAAACGGGTAGTTCGCCGCCAGGATCTCGGAACGGGTCAGGGCATTAAACAATGTGGACTTGCCCACGTTGGGCAGGCCGACGATTCCTAGTGTAAGACTCACGGGGCCAATCCTAACTCACCCACCTTCTTTTAAGGCAAGATGGTGGGGTGAGTTCTGATAACCAACCGCTGCCCGAGGCTCCCAAGACGGGCCTGGGCGATAAGTTTGATGAAAGCTTCGATACCAGCAAGCTGGAGGATGTATCGCCACATCCGCCGGGCGATCAGGTAGATCGCTCCGTCATTGCCGGCGAGGTAGTTAAGTCTGCGTCCCTCTGGGCGGTCCGCCTGCTCATCATCTGCGTTTTCCTCTACGCCCTCTACCGCTTGCTCGGCAATTTTTGGCAGGGCATCTTGCCAGTGCTTTTGGCCCTCATCATCTGCACCGTCCTAGCCCCAGTGGCTAAGAAGTTGCGCAGCATTGGCCTCCCCGCCGCGTTGGCGGCTGCCGTAACCATTTTGGTTTCTTTCACGGCAGTGGGTGGACTCATTTCCTTCGTTGCCCCGGACTTCATGCGCCAATCCCGCTCTTTGTACTTGCAGACGGTCTCCGGTATCCAAAGCCTGCAGCTCTGGGCACAAGGCCCGCCTCTCAACCTCGATAGCGAGGATATGAGCAGCTACATCGATGAAGCGGCTTCCTGGCTACAACAGCGCGCTGGCGCCATCGCCGGTTCCGTCTTTACCGGTATCGGCACCGCTACCTCCATCCTGGTCACCCTCTTCATTGTGTTGGTGCTAACCTTCTTCTTCCTCAAGGACGGCGCCAAGTTCCTCCCCTGGCTGCGCGATGCCACGGGCAAACGCGCCGGCTGGCACCTTACTGAGCTCCTCACCCGCGCATGGACCACGCTTGGAGGCTTTATTCGTGCGCAGGCAGTTGTCTCGCTTGTCGACGCCGTCTTTATCGGCATCGGCCTCGCCCTCATCGGCGTCCCCCTGGCCATGGCTTTGGCGATCATCACCTTCATCGCCGGCTTTATCCCCTTCGTCGGCGCAATTGTGGCCGGTGCCCTTTCCGTCACCATCGCATTGGTGTCCCTTGGCATTACCAAGGCCTTGCTCGTTCTTGGACTGGTCTTGCTGGTCCAACAGCTGGAGGGAAATGTCCTTTCCCCTTGGCTGCAGTCCAAGGCCATGGACCTGCACCCCGTCATCGTCTTGGTTTCTGTGACCGTAGGCTCTGCGCTATTTGGCCTGGTGGGAGGTTTCCTCGCGGTTCCGGCAGCCGCGATGTTCGCGGTGGCCTATCGCTACAGCCAAGATATGATGAAGCTCCAGTCGGGCGAAAAGACCGCCGCGGAGCTGGACTTTTCCACCGTAGCTGGCTACCTCATCGGCCGTTATACGGAGGAGCAAGGGCGCTATAAGCGCGAGGCGTGGCTTAAAATGCCGGACTACGCAGCCCCAGAGGGCGCAGTGGCGGACGTAGCCGCGGACGGCAATTCCAATTCCCTCGACGCTGCCCTCAACGTGGAATCCACCCCGAAAGAGCATGAGAAGCCCGGCGTGCGCTCCAACCTGCGCCGTGCCCGCGATGCCTTCGAGGGCCTTTTGAACGGAGATTCGAAAAAATAGTGGGCTGTGTCGGCTGCTCGTGCCATGCTGGGTTCCATGACTTCCACATTGCCCGTGCTGCTACTTTTTATCGGCCTCACCCTCGGCGCGGTAATGGGTTGGTTGGCCCATTCCTACTCCGCTGCTCGTTCGGCGCCAAGTGCCGAACACCGCGCGCTGCAAGAATCGCAGCGTCGCCAAGCTGAGCTCCAGCCGCTGGAAAAGGCCATGGACCGTTTGGGGTTTCAGCTCCAAGAAATTGAGGAAGACCGCACCGCGCTGCTCGCTTCCCTTTCCAGCCAGGTCCAAGCGGTAACCCGCACCTCCTCTCGTCTGACTGAACGCACTGACAAACTTGTTAGTGCCTTGCGCTCGCCCAATACCCGCGGTCGTTGGGGCGAGGTGCAATTGGAGCGGGTGGTTGAAATAGGCGGCATGACCAAACATGTGGATTTTGACTGCCAGGTTTCTGCTCCGCTGGGTGGTCGCACCGTTCGCCCAGACATGGTTATCAAGTTGGCTGGTGGCCGCCATATCATCGTCGATGCCAAGGTGCCTTTTACTTCTTACCTCGACGCGCTGGAGACCGATGACCCAGAAGAACACGCCGGCTTCTTGCGCCGCCACGCACACTTGATGCGTGGCCACGTCCAAGCACTATCGCACAAAGACTATATTGAAGCGTTTCAACCCACACCCGAATTCGTCATCCTGTTTGTCCCTGCAGATCCTTTCCTCGATGCTGCATTGTCGGTGGACCCAGAACTCATCGAGTATGCCTTTGAACGCAACGTAGTAATAGCCACCCCCAGCTCGCTTTTCGCCCTCTTGCGCACGGTTGCTATGGGGTGGCATCAAGAAGATATCTCCGCCAAGGCTAAAGAAGTTCAGCGCTTAGGGCGCGAACTGTACACGCGCCTGAATACGCTTTCTGATCACTATGGCAGGGTGGGCCACAACTTAGAAAAGGCAGTCGAGGCCTACAATGCCACGCTGTCCTCGCTAGATTCCCGTGTCGGAGTCACGGCCCGCAAATTGCACGAGATGGATATCCCGGGCCGCACTGACCGCACGCCGCGGGAGCCCGTAGCCATCGATACGTGGCCGCGCGGGCATTCGCCACTATAAATCCGGCGATTTAGTGCGTGGAAATAGCCATGGGCAGGCACGAACCGGTAGGATCTTTCGACGTGTCACAAGCCAAGCAAAGAAAGTCTTCCGCCGCCCAAAGCTCTGGACTCCCCAGCATCGCGCTGGGCACGGGCCTTGGGCTGCTCGCGGCAATTTTGCTCACCGGCGCGTTGATTTCCATCCTGATGGGTACCATCGGGTGGGCTTACCTCGCCTTCCTCGTCATCGGCTCGCTGCTGGTGGCGCTCATCGTAGAAGAACGCGGCCTCTTCCTCACGGTGGCTTCCATCCCCATCTTGTATGCCATCACGGTGGTACTGGCCGGATTCTTTATTACCAAGGCCAACTTGCCAGAGGGAGCATCACCGTTTTCCAAGACGGCTACCGTAACCGCAGCTTTCCCCCTTGTCCAAAGTTTTCTCTGGCTCCTCATCGCTTTAGTAGGTGCAGGAGTCATCGGCTGGTTGCGATGGGTCCGCTACCGTAAGACGGCACGTCGCACCGCTGAAATGGAAACTTCCTCCCGCCGTTCCGATGCTGAGCAAGACCGCCGCAATCGCGCTGAGCGTTTATCGGTCGCTGACTTGATGGCGCGCGATAGGCTGGCAAAGGAACCTACTAAAACTCAAGCCACTCCGCAGCGCGCCCGCGCCTCTCATACGTTAAGGAAGTCCCGCCCCGCGCCCAAGGATCGCCTGCGTGGGCGCGACCGAGAGGAACGCCGCCGCCTCCAACAAGAGGAACGCGCAAATCCAATGCGCCCGGATCCAACCCGGCGCGCCGGCGATTCGGTACCGGCCTCTAAGGAGCACAAGCAAGCACCCAAGCAAGGTTGGGACGATAACCTCTATGACGAGGACTAAAACAAAAGAAAGGCCCGTTTCCGGGCCTTTCTTTTGTTTTAGATGTAGTTTAAGCGCGCGCCCATTTAAGTGCGTGCTGGACGCAGGTCGCGCGGGAGGGCGAAGGTAATCGTCTCCGTAGAGGTAGTTACCTGCTCTACGTCGCTATAGCCACGCGCATCGAGGAATTCCAATACCTCGCGTACCAGCAATTCTGGTACCGATGCACCACAGGTGACTCCGACGGTGTGCACGCCTTCCAGCCAGGCATCGTCGATCTCCTTGGCAAAATCCACGAGGTGCGAAGCCTTAGCCCCAGCCTCAAGCGCCACCTCCACCAAGCGCACCGAGTTAGAGGAGTTTTTAGACCCCACCACAATCATCAGGTCGCACTTGGGGGCAATGGCTTTGACGGATTCTTGGCGGTTTTGGGTGGCGTAGCAAATATCGTCTGAAGGCGGGTTTTCCAAATGCGGGAAACGCTCGCGCAGTTTATTGACGATGGTGATCGTCTCATCCACCGAAAGCGTGGTCTGAGATAGCCAGATAAGCTTCTCGTCCTGCAGGGAATCTGGCAGCTTAGCAACACCTTCGACACCGTCTACGAGGTGGGTGACCTCCGGTGCTTCGCCGGCGGTTCCTTCCACTTCCTCATGTCCTTCGTGGCCAACTAGGAGGATGTGATAGCCATCGCGCTGGAAGCGCTGGGCTTCCTTATGCACCTTGGTTACCAATGGGCACGTGGCGTCCAACGTTAGTTGCTTGCGCTGCGTTGCCTCTGCCCGGACGGCCGGGGAAATGCCGTGGGCGGAAAAGACTAGGTGGGCACCTTCTGGGGCCTCAGAGGCCTCGTCAACAAAGATGACGCCGCGTTCTGCCAAAGACTCTACGACGTAGCGATTGTGCACGATTTGCTTGCGTACATAAATGGGCGCGCCGTACTTTTCCAGCGCCTTTTCTACGGTTTCAACCGCGCGATCTACGCCTGCGCAGTATCCGCGAGGCGCCGCGAGGAGAACATTTTTACCTTCAGTCATGGCTCCCAGAGTATCGAAACAGCACGCAAAACAATAGTGGGGCCCACCGCCGCCATTCCGGCTACCCCGAGCGGGGCAATCATCTGCGCTGGCCCCTAAACTAGGCGGAAGAACACGGCAGACTGAAGAAAGGGAGGCTGTGTGAATCAACCGGCAAATACTCCGGATACTCCCTGGCCCGTTGGTAAAGTCAATGACCAGGTCAAGGGCTGGATCGAGCGCCTGGGCTACCTGTGGGTAGAAGGTCAATTGACCCAAATTAATTTCAAACCCACTTGGAAGCTGTCCTATCTCACGCTGCGTGATGTACAGCAGGAAAAGTCCGTGCAGCTGACCTGTCCATCATCAATGTTGCAGTCATTGTCAGCACCGCTAAAGGACGGCGACCGCGTCATTGTCCATGGCAAGCCGGCTTTTTACGCCGGCCGCGGTTCTTTTTCACTGTGGACCACGGAGATTCGTCATGTGGGCATAGGTGATCTACTCGCGCGCATTGAGAAATTGCGCCAGCAGCTTTCGGCAGAGGGACTTTTTGATCCTGCTCGCAAGCGGCCACTGCCCTACCTGCCGTACAAAATTGGGCTGATTACCGGCCGCGGTTCGGCCGCGGAGCGAGATGTGATGGCGGTAGCTCATGATCGCTGGCCAGCGGTGCAATTCCGGGTACTCAATACCGCGGTTCAGGGTGCGAATACCGTACCTGAGGTTATTGATGCGCTCCAGCAGCTTGATGCGGATCCTGAGGTGGACGTCATCATCATCGCCCGTGGCGGCGGCTCCGTGGAAGATCTGCTGCCCTTCTCAGAAGAAGCGCTGCAACGCGCGGTCGCGGCTGCTGGCACTCCGGTGGTCTCCGCCATTGGCCACGAGCCGGATAGCCCAGTGCTCGATAACGTCGCCGACCTGCGCGCCGCCACGCCTACCGACGCCGCAAAACGCGTCGTCCCCTCCGTGGCCGAGGAGCGTGCCATTGTCGCAGAGGCACGCTCCCGGATGGCTGCCGCCTTGCGCGGCTGGGTGGAAAGGGAGCGACGCGGCCTAGACAATATTCGTTCCCGGCCCGTCATGGCAGACCCCATGACCCCCATTCGTACGCGCCGCGAGGAAGTAGAGCGCACTCGTGCCACCATGCGCCGCGAAATTGAGGTCATGGTAGAACGTGAGACCCGCCACGTGGAGTCGCTGCGCGCTCGTGTTTCAGCTTTGGGACCTTCAGCTACTCTCGCCCGCGGATATTCCATCGTCCAAGTGGTACCCAAAGATGGCTCCGGCCCCGAAGTTGTCACCTCTTATGAGCAGTCGCCTCCTGGCGCGCAACTGCGCATCCGCGTGGGCGATGGATCTATTACCGCTGTTTCTATGGCCTCCCAGGCCGCCGATTAACCACCAAACGAGGAGAAAATAATGTCGGAGGACACCATTGGCACCGGTCAGCCAGGCCAGGATGCTTTTACCCCAGTAGAAGAATTGAGTTATGAGCAAGCCCGAGACGAGCTCATTGAAACCGTAAAGATCTTAGAGCTCGGGCAGATGGGCCTGGATGAGTCATTGAAGTATTGGGAACGCGGCGAGGCCCTTGCCCGAACGTGCGAGGCACATCTCGACGGCGCGGCAAAGCGCGTTGAAGCAGCGCTCGAGAGGGCCGAAGAAGCAGACGCAGAAGGAGACGAGTAGTGCAGATTTATGGGTATCCAGGTGAGCGGGTGGATTTTGTGTCGAAGTCTGCGGCCGCCGGTTCCATCATGGCGGGAGACTCCCGGGAATTCGTAGAGGAATTCTTTGGCCCAGCACATACCCGCGATGATGACGAGGTGAGCTATTTCTCCCAATCCGTGGTGCTGCGCTTTACAGGCGATAAGGTACGCGAAATCGCTATTTATCCGCAGCGTTCCCAGCGTGAGCGCATCGATGTTTTTGTGGGAAAGACGCGCCTCAGCGGCCTAGATGAGGAATCCCTCGCAGAGGTCATTGCCCAGGCCGGCGACGGTCTTAGCGCCACCGCTGCGGCAGAAGGATTGGGCGAGGCTATTTTTCGGCTATAGGTGCGGCGTCGATAAACGCAGCGGTAGCAGCCTCAAAATCGCTATCGTCCGCGGCACCGGAGATGATGAGGCGAGCGTCGCCCAAATCAGTCACCCACAGGCGGCGCACGGAGTCGTCATCACTTTCTAGTACCCGCACTTGGTGCCCTTTGACTTCGCGGGCAGATTCGATGCCGCGGTAGTTGGCGTCGTATTCCTTGCCCGCATCATCGGCCGCCACCTGTGTCTGAGTAGACTCCACAAACCCTTGGTCAGCAGTCACCCAGCTGACCACGGTGGCGTTTTCTCCACCCATATCAACGCGGCGGGCAGCATTAGCCTCCCAGCCCTCTGGCATATCAGGATTGCGAATAGCGCCAATTCCCGCGCGAGCTTGGGTTTCAAGGAAGGTTTGTTCATCCACTTCCTGCACCGCTCCCTGTTGAGTTTCGGAATTGATCGAGCATAGGCCGGTCGCTCCCACGGCCAGCAGCATCATGATCACCACGACGGCGAGGGACAGGGAGATATCCTTCGCGCCTTCAAAAATCTTTGGTCTTTCTTCTGCAGCCACGCGCCTTAGTATCGCACGGTGTGCTTCCAAAAAGCCACACGGCCCCTTCTCCCCCGAAAGTTTGACGAATCCCCCACAAATGGGGCGCAAAATCGGACCCATTAGAGCAAAAAAGTGCGAGAATGGAAAGGTAGAGCATCAAGGGGAACACCCCTCGATGAGAAAACTATGGAAGGCAACCACTACACATGTCCGAAAATACGTCTTATCTTCCTGACCGCAACCTGGCGATGGAACTGGTTCGTGTCACCGAGGCAGCAGCGCTCGCATCCGGCCGTTGGGTAGGCCGCGGCCAGAAGAATGAGGGCGATGGCGCGGCGGTCGACGCCATGCGCAAGCTCATCAATTCCGTTGCCATGAAGGGCGTCGTTGTCATTGGTGAGGGCGAAAAGGATGAGGCCCCAATGCTATTTAACGGCGAAGAAGTAGGCACCGGCGAGGGTGCCGCCATGGATATCGCCGTGGACCCCGTTGACGGAACTCGTTTGATGGCAGAAGGCCGCCCCAACGCTATCTCCGTCATCGCGGCCGCAGAGCGCGGAACCATGTATGACCCTTCTGCAGTCTTCTACATGGAAAAGATTGCTGTTGGCCCCGAGGCCGTGGGCGCTATCGACATCAACGAATCCGTGGAGTGGAATATCAAGTCCGTCGCGGAGGCTAAGAAGATTCGCCCAGAAGACCTGACCGTGGTGGTCCTTGACCGTCCGCGCCACGAGCAGCTCATCTCGGAAATTCGCGCCGCAGGTGCCAAGGTACGCCTCATCATGGATGGCGACGTTGCAGGCGCCATCGCCACCTGCCAGGATTCCAACTCCATCGACATGATGATGGGCATCGGCGGCACCCCAGAGGGCATTATCACCGCCTGCGCTATGCGCTGCATGGGCGGCGAAATCCAGGGCAAGCTGTGGCCAAAGGATGAAGAGGAAGTAGAAAAGGCCCGCGCAGCCGGCCACGATTTGGACCGCGTCCTCAAGACCACTGACTTGGTCTCCTCCGAAAACTGCTACTTCGCTGCCACCTGCGTGACCAATGGTGACATGCTGCGCGGTGTTTCCTACCGCAATTCCGGCGCTACTACCCGTTCCCTGGTTATGCGATCCAAGTCCGGCACCATCCGCTACATCGACTCCATCCATAAGCTATCCAAGCTGCAGGAATATTCCGTAGTGGATTACACCACCCCGACCAAAAACTAGGGGTCACCCCCGAAGGCGGCCCTCCTGGTAGATCTCCGCCATACTGGAAAGCACACACTACCCAATTAACTGAGGTGATCTTCACATGACTGAATACCGCATCGAACATGACACCATGGGCGAAGTAAAGGTTCCTGCAGATGCCCTGTGGCGCGCACAGACCCAGCGCGCAGTGGACAACTTCCCTATTTCCGGCCGCGGCCTCGAAAATGCGCAGATTCGCGCACTTGGCCTCCTTAAAGCAGCTTGTGCTCAGGTAAATAAGGATTCCGGCAAGTTGGACGCGGACAAGGCCGATGCCATTATCGCCGCCGCTACTGAAATCGCCGAGGGCAAGCACAATGATGCTTTCCCTATCGACGTTTTCCAGACTGGTTCCGGCACCTCTTCGAATATGAACACCAATGAGGTCATCGCCTCCTTGGCACACCAAAATGGCGTGGAGATTCACCCGAATGACCACGTGAACATGGGTCAGTCCTCTAACGACACTTTCCCCACCGCCACCCACGTTGCCGCTACTGAGGCCGCCGTTAATGACCTCATTCCGGGCTTGAAGGTTCTGCACGAGTCCCTGAGCAAGAAGGCCAAGGAATTCGCCGATGTGGTCAAGGCGGGCCGTACTCACTTGATGGACGCCACCCCGGTTACCCTCGGTCAAGAATTCGGTGGCTACGCCCGCCAGATCGAGCTGGCCATCGAGCGCATCGAGGCCACCCTGCCACGCTTGGGCGAGCTGGCCATCGGCGGTACCGCCACCGGCACCGGCCTGAATACCTCTGCGGACTTTGGCGCTAAGGTCACCGAAGAGCTCAAGAAGCTCACCGGTGTTGCGGAACTAAAGGAAGCAGAGAACCACTTTGAGGCACAGGCTGCCCGCGATGGCTTGGTAGAGTTCTCCGGCGCCATGCGCGCGGTTGCTGTGTCCCTTAATAAGATTGCTAATGACCTCCGCATGATGGGCTCTGGCCCACTGACCGGACTGGCAGAGATTCACCTGAAGGACCTGCAGCCAGGTTCTTCTATCATGCCGGGTAAGGTCAACCCGGTCATTCCGGAGGCCGTCACCATGGTTGCCGGCCAGGTGGTGGGCAATGACGCTGCAGTCGCCTTCGGCGGTGCCCAGGGCCACTTCGAGCTCAATGTCTTCATCCCGATGATGGCACGCAACGTGCTCGAGTCTGCCCGCCTGCTGTCCAATGCCTCCCGCGTCTTCGCTGATAAGTGCATCGATCACATCGAGGCCAACGAGGAGCGCATGAAGCACTTTGCGGAGTCTTCCACCTCCATCGTGACCCCGCTCAACTCTGCCATCGGCTACGAGAACGCAGCAAAGGCAGCAAAGCACGCCCTGCATGAGAAGATCACTGTTCGCCAGGCCGTCATTGATTTGGGCTTTGTCGACGGCGAAAACCTCACCGAGGAAGAGCTGGATAAGCGCCTCGACGTACTGAGCATGACTAACCGCGACCGCGATAACTTCTAAGTATCCGCCGCACCGCTACCCCGCCCGGGCAGGACCCGGGCGGGGTTTCGCATGCCAGGGTAAGGGGGGCGTCGGCAAGAGCAATGGCACATCTCACATAAAGAAGGATGCACCTCTAAAATCACCCTTTTTGCACTTGGTGCAAGTTTGCACCGAGTGTAAAGTTGCATGGCGTGCAAGAAGAACTATCACTACGCGAGCAGAAACGCCTCGAGACGCGCCTGCGCATAGAGGATGCCGCCACAAAACTGGTGGATGAACAATCCTTTAGCGCAGTCACTATTGAGCGGATCTGCGAAGTAGCCGGTATTTCTCGGCGCACCTTCTTCAATTACTTCGATTCCAAGGAATCCGCCGTTTTGGGCGCTCCAAGCACCGAGTTTACGGAAGAGATGCGGGAACTCTTCCTTAATGAGCCAACGACCAGCATGGTAGACCTCGTCCTTCAGTTGGTCAGACGGCATATGGAAGGCCACCACATCAACCCGACTATCCGGGATCGCCGCAAACGCATCTCCAATGATCCAGATGCAGCTGCGGCGGCAATAAGCCGGAAGCGAGCAAAATCCATTGAGCTCATCGATCTCATTGAAGAGCGCCTTAACAAAGAGCCGGAGCTTCGCGTCCTTGACAGCTGCTCTTCTAGCACCGAGGCGATGCTCATCGCCGGCCTCGTCCGTGAGGCACTGTGGTTGGCGATGGCATCCCCGGATGCAGATTGCAGCCTAGACCTCGGCGCGCGTCTCGATACTTCCCTCACGCTAATAACAGACTTTATGAAAGGAATGCGATGGTAGATACGGCTGCTAAGGCCCCCTCGCAGGGCCAGTCCCGCGCCGATAACCTCGGGCTTATTTTCTCGGCCCTAATGCTCACCATGCTGATGAGCTCCTTGGGCCAAATGATCTTCTCTTCTGCTCTTCCAACCATCGTTGGTGAGCTCGGCGGCGTCGACCACATGAGTTGGGTCATCTCCGCCTTCCTTGTCACCATGACCATCGCCATGCCTATCTCCGGCAAGCTGGGTGACATGTTGGGCCGCAAGTGGCTCTACATTGGGGGTATCGCCACCTTCGTCGTGGGATCCACCCTCGGTGGCTTTGCCAACTCCATGTCGCTGCTGATTATCGCCCGCGCCGTGCAAGGCTTTGGCGCTGGATTCATGATGATCTCTTCCCAATCCATCATCGCCGAGGTCACCTCCTCCCGTGAGCGCGGCAAGTTCATGGGCATCATGGGCGGCGTCTTTGGCCTGTCTTCCGTCCTCGGCCCCGTCCTCGGCGGCTGGTTCACCGACGGACCAGGTTGGCGCTGGGGCATGTGGATGAACATCCCGCTTGGCATCCTCGCCATCATCGTGTGCACCTTGGTGCTGCACCTGCGCGTCGGTAAAGCCGACATGAAGCGCTTTGACTGGCTCGGCGCAACCTTCATCGCGATTACTACCGCTTCCCTTATTCTCATGACCACCTGGGGCGGCACCGAGTACGAGTGGGGCTCGTCGATGATCCTCACCTTGGGTGCCATCACCATCATTGGCGCCATCATCACCATCCTGGTGGAGCTGCGCGCCAAGGAACCGCTCATTCCAGTTCGCCTGTTCAAGAACCGCAACATGGCCCTTACTACCCTGTCCGGCGTGGTACTGGGCCTGGCAATGTTCGGTGTTCTGGGCTACATGCCTACTTACTTGCAGATGGTGCACACCCTGACCCCAACCAAGGCGGGTCTGATGATGATCCCGATGATGGTGGGTCTTATCGGCACCTCCACTGGCGTGGGCTTCATCATTGCCCGCACCGGCCACTACAAGGTCTACCCCATCATCGGCCTGGCAATTACCGCTGGTGCATTGTTCTGGATGTCTCACCTGACCGTAGAGACTTCCCTGAAACAGCTGGGCTGCGAGTTCCTGGTCTTCGGCATCGGCCTGGGCATGGTTATCCAGGTCCTCGTGCTCATCGTCCAGAACTCCTTCCCACTGTCCCAGGTGGGTACCGCTACCGCGGCGAATAACTTCTTCCGCCAAATCGGTTCCGCACTGGGTGCTTCCCTGGTTGGCTCCATGTTCATCCACAATATGAAGGATGAGATGGCCACCCGCATGCCAGAAGCCTTCCAAAAGATGGGCCCCGAGGGTGCCGCCTATGCAGAAAAGTTTGGCAATGCCGATGGTGGTGCCAATAGCCTCACCCCGGATTTGGTCGCGTCTTTCCCCAAGCCAATCGAGGAAGCAATCCTCAATTCCTATAATGACGGCCTGACCCCGGTTATCGCTCTGATGGTTCCGTTGGTCATCGTCGCCCTCCTTCTCCTCCTGCCTCTGCGCGAGGAGCGACTGAAGGAAACCATTGACTAATGTCGCTTACACCTGCAGAAACTAAGGCTACAAGCCAAGAGCTGCATGCCTTGCGCGATGCACTCCCGCTTGCCGACGCCCCCATTGAATCCGCCCTCGGCTATGCTCCTGGCGGCCTGCAGGCGGCATTGAATGTCCAAGCCAAACCCATCGAGGTATGGCGCACTAGGGACTATCTAGTTTCCTTAGCCCGCGCACACGGTATCCCGATCCCGCGCTTTAGCCGCTTGAGCAATAACATGCGCTCATCGGCGCAGCGCTGGTTCGGCCCCTGGGACGTTCCTACGGTGTAGCGTCCCCCACACACCCCGCTCTCGGCGGGGTATTTTTATTGCCAGAAACCCATCTGCCGCAAAACTTGGGACCCAATTCCCAAAATGGCAACGATGGCGGCAATGATGCCGATAGCCGCGCCGGCGCTCGATCCTCCACCACTGCCGCTTATCGCTGGCTTTTTGGTGACCGCTACCGTCTGGTTCAGTGCTTCTCCAGCCGGGCGAGTTTCCCCGTTGCGCAGCAGGTATGGAGTAATACGCACCTCAACCGTGCCTTCCTGCAAGGCCTCATAAGTCCCGTCAGAATGCACCGCAAGAACCTCCGGATCGGACGAGGTTAGCGATGACCCCGGCACCCCTAACCGGGCACCGTCCCATCCCGCAATGCTTACGCCAATGCTGCCGGAATCGCCCACATGGGTACCGCCGCTAAAACGTATAGCCGCGCTTGCCAGAGCGGTTTCCGGTACCGCAATGGGAAATGCGTGCCGTCCTTCGAGGCGCTCTGGGGCGCCCGACACCGCGTGCTCGGAATAATGGCCGGCCGTCGTATTTCCAACCTGTGCCTGGGCAAAATAGTGGTTGGCTGGGTTAAGCAAGCTGTAAATATGCCCCGCACCGTCAGAATAGGAACCGCTAGAGCGAATGAGCTGATTCCACTCGCTGCCAGAACCGCCATCAGTAGACCAGTTGGCAATGGCGCGTTCCATCGGTGAAGAGGTGAGGTTTTCTGCGAAGAAGGCGCCAGACTTTACCGTCCACGGCTCCTCCCCGTCTCCACGGCGATGATCAAAATCGTAGTTTTCCTCCGCAGCGCGCTGCATCGCGGAGTGTTCCAATCCCCTGCTCCAGGACATGCCGTTTATATATGCGGTGCGGTCCGGTGCGACGTCGCGAAGCCTAGCACCAGCAAACGGAAGATTGGCATCCCAGGCCTTGGCGCGCAACTCATGCAACTGGCGAGTCACCGTCTCGATATGGGACTGTAGCTCAGGAGTGGCAAACACATAGGCCACACCACCATCAACCTGGGTGATATCCAACTGGGCAACAGGCACCGAGCCTGCGGAGGGATAGGACACAGCTCCCGCTGTAGGAACAGAAAGCGCCCCTGCCCGTCATAGCCGCAACGGTGGGCAAAGCAAGGGCACGAATACTCCCTTACTTTGTCCGTGCGCTTTGGGAGAAGCTACCGCTTCTTTTCCTCCGGCTTGGGCAAAAGCAGCTCGTACACATCGGTATCTCGCCACTGGCCCGCAAGCTCGCCGTAGGTCATCTTCGCCATGTGAGAGTAAGTGCCCACCTTCACGAATCCACGGGACTTATGCAGCCCCGCAGAACCGGCGTTTTCGGGGAAGATCCACGAGTGGATAGCCCACTTATGCAGGTCCTTACACACCTCAATCAAGCGATCCAAAAGCGCGCCGCCGATGCCGCGGCCCTGCGCCTCGGAGCCCAAGTAAATAGAATCCTCCACTACTCCGTGGAAGACGGTGCGGGTAGATACCGGCGCCGCAGACACCCATCCCAAGACCTTCGAATCATCATCGGCTTCAACAGCCACATGCACCGAGGGCATGATTTTGCCGGCTTTGAATTCTTCAAAGGTCAGGGAACGGGTCTCGTAGGTGGCGTGCCCAGTATTGAGTCCTTGTTCATAGATCTCTCGCATCTGGGGATAGTCCGCCGCGGTAAAGGGGCGGATGCGGAAATCCTTCTTCTTTTCGTCCGAAGACGTCTGCTTGGCGTTCTCGCTCATATTCAACATTATTACTGGGCAATGCCCAGGTTCGCCACGCTGTGCACATCACGATCGCCATACGCGAACATGTCTGGCCTAATCGCCACCTTCCAGCAGGTCGGTGACGAGCTCTGCAATGGCGGAACGCTCAGAGCGCTGCAGCGTAATATGCGCAAAAAGCTCGTGCCCCTTGAGCTTTTCAATCACTGCCTGGACGCCATCGTGACGGCCCACGCGCAGGTTATCGCGCTGCGCTACGTCATGAGTGAGCACCACCCGCGAGCCCTTGCCCAGCCGAGAGAGCACGGTGAGCAAGACATTGCGCTCCAAGGACTGTGCCTCGTCCACAATGACGAAGGCATCATGCAGGGAGCGGCCGCGAATATGCGTCAAGGGCAAGACCTCAATCAGGCCGCGCTCATGGATTTCTTCCATAACGTTTTCAGACACCAAGCCTTCCAAGGTGTCATAGACTGCCTGCGCCCATGGGTTCATCTTGTCCGATTCGGTGCCCGGAAGGTATCCCAACGACTGCCCGCCTACCGCATACATCGGGCGGAAGACTACGATACGGCGGTGCTCGCCGCGCTCGAGTACGGCTTCCAGTCCGGCGCACAGGGCGAGGGCCGATTTACCAGTACCGGCGCGTCCCCCGATGGAGACAATTCCGACGCTTGGATCCATTAGCAAGTCCAAAGCGATTCGCTGCTCCGCGGAGCGCCCTTGCAGGCCGAAGGCATTGCTATCACCGCGCACGAGCTCCACCACGCCATCCGCGGTGATACGCCCCAGCGCGGACTGCGCTCCCGCTACCAGGGTCAGTCCGCAATGGACTGGTAGCTCCTCCACGGCAGTGCCCTTTTCAGTGTGAACGCCGTCTAGCATGACTTCCCC
This sequence comes from Corynebacterium sp. LaCa117, assembly GCF_046717765.1. Lineage (NCBI taxonomy): Bacteria > Bacillati > Actinomycetota > Actinomycetes > Mycobacteriales > Corynebacteriaceae > Corynebacterium > Corynebacterium sp. LaCa117. The sequence goes on from NZ_CP177102.1 coordinate 1,753,085, forward strand.
ATCACGGTAGAGGGCATCGATGACATCCGAGCTGGTTTGCACGGTTGCCATTCCGGTATAGCCGGTCAGAACCACATCCTGGGCGTGGTACTCATCCGCCTGCACACCTACCGCACCGGCCTTCACACGCAGTGGCACGTCCTTGGTGACTAGCACGGTATCTTTACCTTCGTGTGCAAGGTTGAGGGCGCAGGCCAAGATGCGGTGGTCACCTTCTGGGCCGCGGAACGCGGCTGGCAGTAAGGACTGATCTTGATGATTCAACTCCACGCGCAGTGTGCCGCCTTCTACGTTGACGGGCACCGGCTGGTCTAGCGCCTCATAAGTAGCGCGCAGTTCCTCCAAAAAGCGAAGAGCTTGGCGGGCGAACCAGCCAAGCTCCGGGTGATGACGTTTTCCTTCCAATTCAGAAATAACCACAACGGGAAGGACCACATCGTGCTCTGCGAATTTGCGCAAAGCCCAAGGGTCAGAAAGCAAGACCGAGGTATCCACTACATAAGTCTTGGTAGCGACGGTGTTATCGGTTGTGGCAAGCGGAGTAGAAAGTACAGAGGGACGAGTCATGGTGGCAGGGTTCTCCCTTGAAATGCGGTAGATGAAACTTCTTCCGTATAGCCCCAAATTCCGGGGTTGCCACCCAACGTAGGCACCGAAGGTTGAAATTACATGGGTGCAAGATGAACTTTAAGAAAACGAAAATCCCTCCGCAGCGGATGCTGCGAAGGGATTACCTCAAAAAGAGCTTTTTACTTCTCTACGGAAGAGGTGAACTTGCCGCTCTCATCCTGGAGCCAGGAGATAACGCCATTGTCGAACTGCTGGGTCCAGCCCTTGCCCTCAGTAGCCTTCTCCTCTGCAGCCTTAGGCAGGCCTACCTCTGCGTCCAGACCGCCCTGCTCCTTCCAGGTTTCAGCGATCTTGCCGACGATTGGCTGAGCCTCATCGCCACCCTTGGCCATAGCCAGCAGGTTGCCGCCATCGAAAGTTGCCAAAGAACCCTTATCGGAGGACTCTACGCTCTGCACGTCGCCCCACTCAGCCTTCTTCTCCTCGATGGCAGACGCCAGAGCTGCCGGAACCTCCTGGTCGCCATTGGCAGTGGAAACGGTCTTGGTGTCGCCATCCTTGGAATCAGCATCCTCAGACTCAGAATCATCCGCACCCTCAGACTCGGAGGACTCCGCGTCCTTATCCTTTTCGGAGGTAGCTTCATCCACGGCGGAGCCAGCAGCGTCGGAAGCGTTAGCTGCTACGGAACCAGCAGTGTCCTTAGCGTCGTTAGCTGCATCCTCAGCATCGGAGCAAGCCACGAGAGCAACGGACAGGGTTGCGGCTGCGAATCCACCTGCGATACGACGAGTCATCTTCTGCATTTCTGCATCATCCTTTCAGCGAGAAAGTAAGTTAATTCTAAATTTTTGTTTAATCGTCCTTCATGACGAACGACGCCCACCGTAATGGCACTACCCAGCTAGCGCCACCCGCACGGACAGGAAGCGGACAGCAAATACTAAAGGACTACCTACGTTTGCGCTGCTTAAAAGCTTTCTTTCTATTTTGTAACGAATTGTTAACGTTTCTCCGCGCTTGCTTTGCCTTCGCCTTTTCCCTGGCGCTGCGCTTCGGCTTCTCCTGCCGCGAGGACCGCGCTGTGCGGCCCTTGGCGACGCCCACGAAGTCCTGAATTGCCTCTCCGTCATCCTCCTTGCGCCATACCAACGCAATCTCTGTCACCGGCACGGACTCATCCTTTAGCTCGAGTGGCACCACCTGTTTCTTGCTCAGCACCTTGAGAAGAGGGCGCGGCGCAATAGCGATTCCCACATTGGCCGCCACCACTTGGAGGGCATCGCGGACCGCAGGGACATCAACAAGCCCGGAATCGGAGAGGCGGTAGTTGAGGTGTTCATCTACGACGTCGGCAAGCGTAAGCTCCTCGCCTACTTCGGCATAGACCGAGTCCTTCGGAACCGCAATGCCGGGTGCCTCTTTATAAAGACGCACCACATGAAAGGAGTCATCCACGCGGGCATCCGGCAGACGCGCGAGGGCCACATCCACCTCTCCGCCTAGCAGCGGAGCTAGCGCATCGTCCGCATCAACGGTGTATAAACCACCATGAGCAGTATTTTCTTCGAAACGGCGGAACCACTTTCCAGGCTCGGTACCGGTGGCAAAAGCTAAGCGCAGCATAGAGGACAGTCTACTGAAAGTGCTACGGTAAAAGCGTGACTGAAGAACATAAGCAACCATCCGGCACCGCCATGCGGGCCCAGACCGCGGCGAAGAAGCTTGGCATCTACCTGCCCGCTGCGCCGGACGAGTTTCAAAATAGTGCCATTAGCCACGAAGAGCTGCGCGAATTGCAGCATAACCCGCCCGAGTGGCTGCAAACCTTGCGTCGCGAGGGTCCTCACCCTCGCCCGGAAGTCGCCCATAAGCTGGGCATCTCCGTTACCGCGCTCAAGAAAAACGATATGGATAAGCCGCTAACCACAGCGGAAATCAATCAGCTCCTCCAAGAGCAACCAGAATGGCTCCAGCAGGCCCGCGCCACCATGGCGCAGGCCCGTGGGCATGAGGTAAAGGACTAGACCAGCTTCCAGCCCTCGAGGCCCTCATACAGCGGGTAGTGCTGGGCAATCTTATCCACGCGTGCGCGGAGGGCCTCCACATCGGCGTTCTTGCCCTGTACCAAGGCGGTGCCGATAATATCTGCGACCTCGGTAAAGGCCTCAGCATCCAAACCGCGGGTTGCCAGCGCAGAGGTACCAATGCGCAGGCCAGAGGTGACCATCGGCGGACGAGGGTCATTCGGGACGGCATTGCGGTTAACAGTGATGCCTACTTCATGCAGCAGATCCTCTGCCTGCTGGCCATCCAACTCGGAATTTCGCAGGTCAGCCAAGACCAAGTGCACGTCGGTGCCGCCGGTGAGCACGTCCACGCCAGCCGCCTTGGCATCCTCCGCGGTAAGGCGCTCCGCCAGAATGCGAGCGCCCTCCAAGGTGCGCTCCTGGCGCTCCTTAAACTCCTCGGTCGCGGCAATCTTCATGGCGATGGCCTTTGCAGCGACTACGTGCATCAGCGGTCCGCCCTGCTGCCCTGGGAAGACGTTGGAATTGATCTTCTTGGCGTACTCCTGCTTGGCCAAAATCATGCCGGAGCGTGGGCCACCCAGGGTTTTGTGCACGGTGGTGGACACGATATCCGCGTGAGGCACTGGGCTCGGGTGCAGGCCGGCCGCTACGAGACCAGCAAAGTGGGCCATATCTACCCACAGGTAAGCGCCGACCTCATCAGCAATTTCACGGAAGGCCGCGAAATCCATGGTGCGCGGGTAGGCAGACCAGCCGCCGATAATGACCTTCGGCTTTTCCTTCAGCGCCTGCTCGCGCAGCTTATCCATGTCTACACGCATGGTCTCTGGATCCACCTCGTAGGCAGCGACATCATAAAGCTTGCCAGAGAAGTTCAACTTCATGCCGTGGGTGAGGTGGCCGCCGTGGGCCAAAGACAAGCCCAAAATCTTGTCGCCCGGCTCAGCGATGGTGGAAAGCACCGCTGCGTTCGCCTGCGCACCGGAGTGTGGCTGCACATTGGCAAATTCTGCGCCAAAAAGCTCCTTCGCGCGGTTACGAGCCAGGTCCTCCACGACGTCGACATGCTCGCAGCCTCCGTAGTAGCGGCGGCCTGGGTAGCCTTCAGCGTACTTATTGGTGAGCACGGAGCCCTGCGCCTGGAGCACGGCGCGAGGCACAAAGTTCTCAGAAGCGATCATTTCCAGAGTTTCGCGCTGGCGGGAAATCTCTCCCTGGATAGCGCCGAATACGTCCGGGTCAAGGTCGCGGAGGTCAGAGGTAAAAGAAGCCATAAAGGTGTGGTCCCCTTCTCAAAATCAAGCGGTATGGGATGCTGCATATCTTATCGTGCCATGCTCCCTAAGGGGGCATACTTTTACCCACAGATTATGCAAGTGCAACAATGGAGCCATGGCGCGCACACTGGATTCGAGTCCCTACCTAGATTTTGACCGCGAAACCTGGCGTGGTTTGCGTAAATCCATGCCCCAGGTGCTCACGGAGACAGAGGTTGAAAAACTTCGCGGCCTAGGAGACCGCATAGACCTCGATGAGGTAGCTGATGTCTACCTCCCCCTCTCCCGCCTTATCCATATGCAAGTCACGGCGCGCCAACAGCTCACCTCAGCTACTGAATCTTTCTTGGGGAATCCTCCAACACACGTTCCGTTTGTCATCGGCGTGGCAGGTTCGGTAGCGGTAGGAAAATCCACCACTGCCCGTCTCCTACAGGTGCTTCTGCAGCGTTGGGATTCTCACCCCGAGGTCGCGCTAGTTACTACCGACGGCTTCCTCTTCCCCACCAAGACCTTAAAAGAACGCGGTCTCATGCAGCGCAAGGGATTTCCGGAATCCTATGACCGGCGCGCATTGCTCCGCTTTGTCACCGACGTAAAATCAGGAAAGCCACTGGTCAAGGCTCCACTGTATTCGCATATCAGCTATGACATCGTGGACGGAAAATACCAGGAAGTCCATCAACCTGACATCCTGATCCTAGAGGGTCTCAATGTGTTGCAAACAAGCCCTACGCTCACCGTGGCGGATCTCTTTGACTTTTCAGTCTACGTTGATGCCCGCACCGATGATATCGAGCAGTGGTATATTAATCGCTTCCTCACCCTGCGCCACACCGCTTTCCGCGAACCTAATGCCCACTTCTCTGCCTTTGCAGATATGGACGATGAGGAAGCCCGCGCCCAAGCCCGCGAAATTTGGCAGTCCATCAACCTGCCCAACCTCGTAGAAAATATCCTGCCCACCCGAATACGAGCCTCCCTCGTACTCAAAAAGGGCTCGCATCACTTGGTGGAACAGGTGCGGATGCGCAAGCTCTAGCGCTTATTTACCAAAGCGGCGCGAGCGCTGGGAATAATCCCGCAGGGCACGAAGGAAATCCACCTTGCGGAATGCCGGCCAGTAAGTATCAGTAAACCAGATCTCCGAGTACGCGGCCTGCCATAGGAGGAAGCCCGAAAGTCGTTGTTCACCAGAGGTACGGATAACCAGGTCTGGGTCCGGAAGCCCCTTAGTGTACAGGTGCTCACCAATAGATTCTGCGGTGACGCGATCCGCCATCTCCGCAGCAGAGGTTCCTTTCTCGGCTTCCGCGCGCACCAAGTTCTGCACTGCGTCTACGATTTCTTGGCGTCCGCCATATCCCACTGCCACATTGACGATGACTCCGGTATTGTCCTTAGTTTCCGCTGCCGCCGCCACCATGCGCTGGCGAATATCATCCGGGAGCAGATCAAGGTGGCCGACAAGGCGGACTTGGCAACCGACATCGCTGTGGGATAGGTGCGTAACCACATCCGAGATGATGTCAAAGAGCAGCTCTACTTCTTGTTCGCTGCGCTTTAGATTCTCCGTGGACAGCAAATAGATGGTGACTACTTCGATATCGGTATCGCTGCACCATGAGATCATCTCTCCAATTTTCTTCGCGCCTTGGCGGTGACCGTGGCTGATATCGGTAAAACCAGCCTCGCGCGCCCACCGGCGATTGCCATCGGCCATGATGGCAATGTGTTTGGGCTGCGGCTTGCCTTTAATAAGGCGCGCCAGACGCGCTTCATAAGCCGGGTAAGCCAGCTGTTTGAGAGAACTCACGCTCATTAGTCTATCCGCCTAGAAAATGGACTTTTTGCGGTTATCGTAAATGCCAGCTTCTTTCATCGCCTCATCCACGGCTTCCTCATCAAATGGATCGATACCGTGGTCTTCCGCAAACATCATGCGGCGGCGGAAGCGTGAGTAACGGCGGTGAAAATTCCATCCCGCGATTAACACTGCAACTCCCATTAGGGCCAAGATCAGCAAGCCGATGGGCGAAGCTTTGCCAAATTCAGGACCCATTGGACCGCCTTCGGCGCCCTGGGTGCCTTGAGCAAGTACAAATGCATCATTTGCGGCTAGAACGAAAGAGCCATACACGCTCATGTCTTAAGCCTCCTCTTTTTCTTCGATGCCTGCAAAAAGGTTGTTTTCTGGCAAGGAGGTAGAAACGCGGGTTTTCGCCAGCTCAAACTCCTCGGTGGGCCACAGGCGTTGCTGTACCTCCACCGACGTCGCCAAGAAAGCACCAGCCGGATCAATCTGCGTGGCATGCGCACGCAGAGCCTCCTCGCGATTGCTGAAATAGTCTGCGCATTCCACCTGGGTCGTTACACGCGCCATGATATCTCCAAACGCGGTGTCCCAGCGCGCCAGCATCGGCCCATAGGGGCTAGTTTTGCCCTCCTCCAAGAGCAAATCATGGAATATCTTCATGCGCTGATAGACGAAGCCATGCGAGTAGTACAGCTTTAGCGGCGTCCACGCCTCACCCAACTCTGGGTGATACGCGGCATCGCCGGCCTTTTCCCACGCAATCATCGAGGCCCGATGCACCATCAAATGATCTGGGTGCGGATAACCGCCATTTTCGTCATAGGTGATGATGACGTGTGGGCGAAACTCGCGGATCACCTGGACAAATTCCTGCGCAACGGTGTCGTCTCCCTGCAACGCGAAGCAGCCCTCCGGTAGCAGCTCCTCCATAGACTTGCCTTCAACCGGATCCGGCAAACCGGAGTCAACGTAGCCCAGCCAGCGATGGTGCACGCCTAGCGCACGCGCAGCCTTAGCCATTTCTTCCCGACGAACCTCGCCCATATGTTCCTTGATCCCAGGGCGGTCCATGGCGGGGTTAATCACATCGCCGCGCTCGCCGCCAGTACAGGTCAGCACCAAAACCTCGTTGCCTTCTGCGGCATAGCGCGCGGTGGTTGCAGCTCCCTTGGAAGACTCATCGTCCGGGTGCGCGTGGATAGCTAGTAGGCGAAAATCGCTCACTGAAAATCCATCCCCTTATAAATCTAGGTTCTTTGAACAGATGATTATCCTAGTAGATAATTGGAAAACAGTGGTCCTCAGCTAGAGTGGGAAGCATGACTTCCGCCGGAAAATCTCGCTCAGCCGCCCGCTATGGCTCTCGGGGGCCTTCTGAAAAGAACTCAGGTAGCTGGACTAATAAGGCGCTGGTGCTGATCTTTATCGCCATTTTTATCGCGCTCATCTTCTTTGGCTTCCGGTACTTTCAACAAAAGGAGCGCGTGAACGCGCAGGTTTCCATCGTGACCCAAGAGGTTTTGAGCGATGACACCACCCGCGTCTGGGTCGACGTCACCCGTAACCACACCGATGAAGAGGCTTATTGCATTGTCCAAGCCTTTGATTATTCCAAGTCCGAAGTAGGCCGACGCGAGTTTCCTGTTCCCGCTGGCGGAAATGAAACCCAGCGTATCGCTGTTGACGTCCCGACCAACGCCCGCGCCGTCGCTGGCGGCGCTTATGGTTGCTCTGGCAATATCCCCGAATACTTGGATATGGATAACCCTGACTACGCGGAAAGCCGCTAGCCGCGTGTGCTAGGATTTGTAGCGCCTAGAACTGGGCATTTGCCTAGTTCCAATTTTACTTATGGCCCCAGGGACAACTAGGGGCTTTGACCACAATTCCTATCTACGGAAGGTTGCAGAATGGCTGAGCAGCAAAAGCAGTACATCACCCCAGAAACCAAGGCGAAGCTCGAGGCCGAGCTGCAGGAGCTTATCGATCATCGCCCAGTAGTCGCGGCTGAGATCAACGAGCGCCGTGAGGAAGGCGACCTCAAGGAGAACGCCGGTTACGATGCTGCTCGTGAAATGCAGGACCAGGAAGAGGCCCGCATCAAGCAGATCTCTGAGGTCCTCGCGAATGCCACCACCGAGCGCGGTGCTGTTCAGGAGGGTGTAGCCCACACTGGTTCCGTAGTTCACGTTTACTACAACGGTGACAAGGACGATAAGGAGACCTTCCTCATCGGTACCCGCGCCGCTGCTTCTGACAACAAGGATTTGGAAACCTATTCGGAGCAGTCGCCACTGGGCGCTGCCATCCTCGGCGCGCAGGAAGGTGAGACCCGCGAGTACACCGCTCCGAATGGCAAGACCATTTCCGTCACCATCGAATCCGCTGCGCCGTATGATTCTGCTAAGGCCGCTACTCCGCGCGAGTCCTAAACTTTAAGCCAATTACCACTTTGGAGAAAGAGCATATCCCCATGAAGAAGTTCTCCCGTTACGCTGCCGCTGGTCTCGTCTTCACCGCCGGCCTCTCCCTCGCTGCTTGCCACCCACCCAACCAGCAGGACTCTGATTCCAAGGTAGAAAATGCTTCTACCTTCACTGGTGAGGCCCCAATGCAAAAGGACGCTGACACCAGCTCTTCCGCACCTGAGTCCGTTGTTCAAGAGCAGCAGCCTGTAGTTGAGTCCGGTGTCCCTGAGGAGCCAGCACAGCCGCACCTGAATGGTACCGCCACCGAGCTGCCGCAGCAGTAAAAAGACGGAAGGGCCGAGGGTTTCCTCGGCCCTTTTTCATGTTATTTTTCCACGTTTACTTCCCGCACCCAGTCCCCGATTACGCCGGGCACTACAGCGGGCGGCTCGCCTAAAAGGTCGCGTTTATTGGGGTCCCTTTCGACCTGCGTAGTCACGGACTTTACGCGCTTTTTCTCACTATCCTTACCGCGCATCCCCATCATCGGGCCATAAGCCCGCGCCCCGCCAGTAGAACGACCGGCATTGCCCCCGCGCGTTGCCGGGCTGCTTTCGCCGCTTCCGGTTCCAAGACCAAGGCTGCCGCCCGCACCGGCACGCATACCGGAACCTCCTACGATTCCTGTACCGGCGCCAAGACCTGCGCGCGAACCAACTCCAGCGTAGGGAATTGCCGCGCCAGTTCCGCGTCCAAGGCTTTGGCCCAGTTGCGCACCCCTTCCGGCATGCCTTATGTCGGCGCTGCTGCTGAAGATTCCCGGGTTGGCTCCGAACCCACCTCGCAGCGGCTGTTGCTTGCCAAGGGCACCGCGACCGGCATCCGCGGTCCTTCCGGATGCCATCATTGGTGCCATACTCCCGCTCGCAGAATGTGCATTAGCTGGTGGCGCAACCGGGCCGCTACCGTTGAGCGTCCCCGTACTCACTCCAGCACCAACGGGATGTGCTGTGTCACTAGGAACCTGCCCCATCACCCCATTCGCTGCAACAGCCCCCGGCATCGATGCCCCTTGGGTGGATACTTCGTTGCCCCCAATGGTTACTTGTTCTCCCAGCCCCAAGCCTTCCAGCGCATTTCTGCCACTAGTATGCATCTGCTGGTGAAAATCGCTGATTTCCTGCGGGCTCATCCCCACAGCATCCAATCCGTTCACGTTTCCATTGACAACGTCAAAGTTTCCGGGGCCCAAATCGCCTCGCGCAATCGCCTCCGCAATCTTCTTCGGCCACACCACTGCTTCGGTAGTGTAGCGCTGACCATCACCTTCCACTCCGGCAAGTCCCGCATCGACGCCTCCGCCTCCCGACGCCGGCGATTGCTCCATCAATGCATGTTGGTAAGGCATGGCCTCTATCGCGAACCGCTGCAGGTCTGGTTGCAGCATGGCCAATGCGGCCTTTTCCGCAATTTCACGCTCCACCGGTTCTGGGATTGCCATCACTTCCATAGCCATAGCCATCGCGGCCGGCTGCATCCCCATGAGCTTGGCATGGAATCCGGTTAGCTTCTCCCCCATGACCTTTGCATTTGCCACAAAATGGCTTCCCGACGCCGCCACCTCCCGAATCTTCGCCGCAGCCCTCGACGTAGCCTCGCTGTCATTCTCGCTTTCCAAAGACCCGGCTGCTTCCTCTAACCCGCTGACAATATCGTCGACTTCCGACGCCAATGAGCTCCACCGCGCATTTGCCTCCGACACATTCCAAATCTGTGTCGACATCAGGTCCGTCGCGAGCTTCACGATGTCTGTACCCACATTCACCACCGGCATAGAAAACCCGAAGGGACTGTACCCTGGCTCCGGCTGGTTCATAATCGGCATCGACTCTACGCCTATGTCCCCACCCGCATCCGCAATCTCCATTCCCCTGCTATTCGCGTCCTCCTGCGCCTGAAAGCCACGTGCTTCCCTCCCCAAAGAATCAGAAAGCCAATCAAGCTGTTTAACAAAGCTGGAAATGGAATTCCGAGCAGATCCAGGATCCGAACTCAAAACTCGCTCATGAATTGCACCAACATGATCGATTCCAGTCACCGAAGAAAAGCTGCCGGTTAGAGGGCTTTCAGCAGCAATATTGTTGCCAGCAATGCCTTGATTCAACCGCTCAATTTGATTTATATTTCTGCTTACATTAGCAACATTAATTTTCATTTATTCCCCCGAATTTCAGTTAAATTAAATCTTTCGTCACTTTTCCAGCTTTTTCGCAAGCGCTACTTTCGGTGTTTCCAAAGCTATTCGCTGAAACCGTAACCACTCCTCGCACAGTAGATAGCGTTGCACTGCACGCGAGCTCCGGGAAAATTTCTCCCCGCTGAATTACAACTCCAGACAATTCGCTATCTGTAGTTTCTACCACCAAATTTGGATTTACTTTCGAATCATCAAATGGTTCGTAAGTAGAACTGATGGAAAGAACTGTCTCCTCAGAAATTGCTTTGTAGCTACACCCCTTATGACCAGACTCCGCAATATCCGGTTCCTCATAGCGTTCCAGCCCAAGCTCTTGCAATTTGGCTTCCGAAATCTCTACACATGGATCGAACACTTGGAACCCTGGCTGAGTCGGGTCGAATTCCCCCAGTGGCGGTAGGACACCGGATGATTCTCCCGGCCCCGTGGCGCCGGCCTCCCCCGATTGGCCGGCGCCTTTCACATTTTTCTCGCCGTCGGTGCGTGCCGATTCCCCCTGATTGCTGTCCGCGTCATCCCCCAGGTCCCCGTTGGTTCCCCCTGCACCGTCGGCCGAACTAATGCCGCCAGTCTCGTCCACATTCGTGGCTTCCTCTGACGCGCTCCTCGTACCGATGTCCGCAACGCAGCTACCCAGCACAACGGAGCTACTGACCATCAACGTTGCTACGGTTACCTGACGCTTCACAACAATCCTTCGCGCACTCACTTTCTGACGAGAGGAACAAGATAGTGAAGAAGAGAACTCTTCACTTCGTTTTCCTGCTCCGGTACACAGCATGCACGGAACTCCACGAATTTTCTACGCAACCAAGAAGGTTAACGGCGATTTAACAAAATTATTCGCCCCATATGTCACATCCATAACGCCTAAAAGGCGAAGTTTCCTGCTTATTAGCTGTACTACTCCTGAGACCACCCTTCTAGACCAAATAAAGCCTAAACCCTCACTTTATCCCCCGAACTACCCCACTAATTACACGCTTGTAAGCGTTTTATGGCAGCAAAAAGGCCCGCATCTCAGTGCGGGCCTACGTGAAAAGTTGATTAGTCTCGCTGGAAATAGCTCAAGAAACGAAGAATCTCAGTGTAGAGCCAAACCAAGGTCACAGCGAGGCCGAGAGCTACGCCCCAAGCATTGCTAGCGGGAGCGCCGGCACGGATCATACGGTCAGCCTGATCAAAGTCAGTCAGGAAGGACAGCGCACCAAGAACGATGCAAACAAGCGAGAAGATGATGGCAATCGGGCCGCCATCACGCAAAGGGTTGAAGTCGAAGAAGATTGCGCCCAAGAAGTTAACCAACGCCATGACAGCAACTCCGGAGACCAAGCCGAAGAGGATCTTGGTGAACTTCGGGGTCACCTTAACTGCACCGGTCTTGTACACAATCAACATGCCGATGAATACACCAATGGTTCCAACGATTGCCTGGCCGATGATAGCCATTCCGCCTTCACCTTGGAAGTTCACATTGGCAAACATGAAGGAGAAGCCACCAACGAATAGGCCCTCAAATACGGCGTAAATCAGTGTGACCGCAGCAGAACCCCACTTCTTGCCAAAAGAGGCAACCAGCACAGTAATGAAGCCACCGATGCCACCGACCAGAGTCAAGGCCATGGCAATACCTGGATTTACCATTCCTAGCCCGAAATTGATGGCTGCGGCGACGATGATGACGCCGAGGGTGATGCCTGTCTTGGTGACGACGTCATCCACGGTCATTGGACGAGCAGCTTCGTCCCCGTAACCAGAATTTTGGCGGGTACTATTTTCGGTCAGAGAACTCATTACCGGATTGCTTGAACGCACGGTTGTCCTTTCTAAGAGAGGTGCAATTTAGCTATCTCATCCTGTTCAACGAGACACCGCCCTATAAAGTTCCGCAGTCTTTCCCTGTAGCTAAAAGTTTTGCGAACAGTTTCCGCATAAAGGCGGCTTAAGGGACATTTCGTGTGGATAACCCGATGCGGATTCCTGGGGCAGCCTTGGGCGATGCCGCGATCTTGTTTTTGATTTGGTTCCAACAGCCTGATCGGTGAAATTAACACCAGGCAGTCCTAGGTCTGTGGTAAGAAAGCGAGCGTGTCAAGTTGTTTGTGTGTGGGGCTAGGTTTATAGGTATTTGTCGAAGCGGTCGGGGTAGGCCACGGCCATCTGGTTAATGGCTTGTTTCCAGCCGGAAACTCGGGCTCCTTCCATGAGTCTGCCGGCTGTCGCTGAGACTCGTTTGCCTTGCTTTGCCCTCTTTGCCGCTCGTTTATCTTCAATGTTGCAGATCATCAACCACAGCGTCTTGAGCGCTGATTCATCGTTGGTGAACTGCACCCTGTTGCGGGTAGCTTTACGCAGTTCATTGTTGAATGATTCAATCGAATTCGTCGTATAGATAACCTTTCTGGCCGCTGGTGGGAACTGTAGAAACGGTACGAAACGCGCCCATGCATCTCGCCAGACCTTGACTGAGCGTGGATACTTTTCTCCCAATTCAGAGGCTTCAAATTCGTCTAAAGCAACCTTAGCTGTGGGTTCGTCCGCGGCGGTGTAAATCTTTTTCAACGCGGCCGATACGCCCCGGCGATCCCCGTAGGCTACCCACCGGTTAGCTGCACGAATCAGGTGCACGATACAGGTTTGCACCATAGAGTTCGGCCAGGTTGCCTCGACTGCTTCAGGCAGGCCTTTAAGCCCGTCACAGCAGACGATAAAGACGTCTTTGACCCCACGGTTAGAAAGATTGGCGCATACCTGCGCCCAAAATGAAGCGCCTTCTTCTTTGGCAATCCACAATCCCAAAATGTGCTTGATACCGTCAAGATCCACACCGATAGCCATGTACGCGGACTTGTTGACCACTCGGCCACCGTCGCGGACTTTAATGCGCAACGCATCCAGGAAAATGACCGGGTAGAACTCATCTAGCTGGCGGTTTTGCCAGACCATGACCTCATCGAGGACGGCATCGGTGACTGCGGAAATCGTCTCATGGGAAACATCAACACGCATCGCAGTTGCCATATGGTGCTGGATATCCCTAATTGTCATCCCACCGGCGTACAAGCTGACGATCATGTCATCGACATCAGTCAATCTCCTCGCGCCTTTAGGGACCATAGTCGGCAAGAATGTTCCCGCCCGATCCCTCGGGACATCAACGGTAACTGGCCCGTAGTTAGAATCCACGGTCTTTGGATACGACCCGTTGCGGTGATTGTCTGTCCCAGCAGCAGCTTTAGCGCTCCTGTCGCCAGACTCGTAGCCCAAATGCGCATCCATCTCAGCGTTGAGTCCCCTGGTAATCGAGGCCTGCAACATGCCGCGAACCAGGTCGTTGGCATCCGTTGTGGATGTGCCTAGGTCATCAATCAGCTTCGCGATTTCAGGGTTAGCAAGCAGCTTCTTTTCAATCGCATCAATCTTGGCCTTATCAGCCGGATCTCGTCGTGCCACAGTAGTCATTCTGGTCCATCTCCTCATGCAGGTTGGGAACCCACACACAAACCATCAGACACTCTCAAGAAAGCTGCTACTGATGCGGTAAAGCCAGTTTCTATGGCTAATAGGAACCGGCCGTCGTGTGACATGTGCGGCCACGGACTGGTTAAGAACGGCAAGACAGCTGCAGGAACCCAACGCTGGCTGTGCCCGCAGTGCCAAGCATCGTCGATTAATACTCGCGCGCACACCAGCGAGATTCGGCACTTTAACATCTTTATCGACTGGATCCTGTCCGGCGAATCCGCAGACCATCTCACCACACGTCTCGGGGTAACACGGCGCACTTTAACCCGGTGGTTCACACTGCTGTGGTTTATCACCGTGCCAACAGCAACAGATCCGCATCGCGTGTATGACCAAGTCTTTATCGACGGCACCTACTTTCACAAGAAATGCCTGCTTGTAGCCTGCACCCAAACACACGTCATCGCCTGGCATTGGTGCTTGCGCGAAAGCTCGTATGAGTACCTGAAACTGCTCGACAAAATCGCGCAACCACTCGTTGTCACCACCGACGGGGCAGGTGGAGCCTTAAAAGCACTACGGGCTAAATGGCCCGATGTGACCATTCAGCGGTGTCTTGTTCACGTCCAGCGCAACACCTTCGCCGACATCAGTCGCAATCCGATTCATCCAGCACATAAAGCAATCCGGAAACTGGGCTACATGCTCGTTACGGTACACAGTCCCGACGATGCTGCACGGTTTACCACTGCAGTCCACCACACTCGCATCACCTTTGCTGATTGGCTTAAAGAGCGAACCTATCGCAGCACCATACCGCCAGGCCAAGTACCCAAATGGGTCAGCCCTAACCAGAAATGGTGGTACACCCACCGCAACGCCCGCAGGGCCCTCAAACGGTTAGAAAAACTCATCCACGCAAAACAACTATTTGTCTTTCTTACCCCGCCTGATGGTGTCACCCAAGACTTAAAAGCCACCACGAACCTGCTGGAAGGCGGCATCAACAAACAACTTAAAGACTTAGCAGGCAATCATCGTGGCATGTTCGATGAGCATCAGCGCATCACCATGGACTGGTGGCTTTTCACCCACACCGAAGACCCTGTACCGCCACTGGATATAGCCAAGCAACAAGACTTCGGACGCCAAGGAGAAAAAGCCGCACGCGCAGCCTGGGCGAAAGAAGAACTTAAACGACACGGCCACCCAGACGGGCGACCAGCCACATACGACACCCACATCGACAGCGAATGGAACCCCAGCTTAGGCATAAGAAAAGGCTGGGCCGGACGCGCCTAAATCCACACGAAATGTCCCTTAACGCGACACGCCGCAAATCCACACGAAATGTCCCTTAAGCCATAAAGGCTGTGGAGACTTACCAAAACAAAATCTCGAGACACCATAGGAACGATGTCTCGAGACTTCACACGGTGCCCCCAGTGGGACTCGAACCCACACTGAATCGATTTTAAGTCGACTGCCTCTGCCGATTGGGCTATGGGGGCAAGGCAAGAAATATTTTAGGCTACCTTGCCCCGCAAGAGTTAACGAGGGGTACCCTCTGCAGCAAGACCTGCAATAATGCCGTCGAGAATGTCCTTTTCACTAATAAAGAAACTACGCGCAGCGCAATTTCGCTCGATGAGTTGCATGATACCTTCCACGGCTACTGCCCCACCGCCGATGACATCGGCACGGCCGGGGTGAATGACGGGGTTGAGGGCGCGGACGTCGGAAGGCAGGGCAATAAGCTGCTGCAAGAGCACGCGCAGGGCACCGAAACGGAGCTCAGAGCCGTGAATGGCATCGGCATCGTAACGCTCGAGGCCTTGCGCCAGTGCGGACAGTGTGGTGAAAGTGCCCGCACAGCCGACGATGGTACGAGCCTTAGAAATAGGTACTATGTCCTCGACCTCGGCTGTTCGCTCACCGACGTACTCCGAAGCGATCTCGATCTCCGATTCGGTAGGTGGATCGGTGCGCATGATGCGCTCGGTCAGCCTGACGCACCCCATGCGCGCCGAATGAGTACCCAAGATTTCGCCATCCGCCGTTCCTACAACGAACTCAGTCGAGCCGCCGCCCAGATCAATCACGCAAAATGGACCGCGGTCTGGCTCTAAATCGGCCACAGCGCCATTAAAGGACAACAGGGCCTCTTCCTCGCCCGAAACAACTTCTGCCTGAGCACCTGGCTGGATTTGGCCGAGCAGCTCAGCGGTCATATCGAAGAATTCCTGCTGATTCTTGGCATCGCGAGTAGCAGAGGTAGCGACCATCCGCACCCGGGAGACCTTTTCAAACTTCATTTGGCGAACATAGCCCTCCAGGGCCACGCGTGCACGGTCAAGAGCCGCAGGGGCGATTTCACCTGTGGCATCCACGCCCTCTCCCAGACGGATGATTTCCATCGTACGAGTAATATCGCGGACCTTTCCATCATCTTGAACTTCAGAGATAAGCAGACGAATTGAATTAGTTCCGCAATCAATCGCAGCAACGCGAGTCATAGCATTCCTCCTATTCCGCGTTCGAAAAATCGAACTGCGCTAGGTCAATTCCCAAATCTTCTACCGTGGGCCAATCCTGGGGGATGGCACTTCCTCGAAGCTTGCCATGGTCGGCGGCCATAGCCACCGCTTCAGTTCCCAACCGGAAATGCTGCGGCCCCTCAGCCAGGGCGTAGGCAATGAGCACGTGCAGGCACTTCACGCGATCCGGCATACCTCCACCGGAGAAATCGGTGCCGAGATCTTCGATGTCATTGCGCTTGGACAAAAAGTATTCATGTGCACGCTGGTAATCAGCAGCCAAGTCCTCATCCTCACGCAGTCGGGATTCCATCCACTTCATGACGTGGGCAACTTCCAAGCGCGAAGCTTCGGCCGTAAGCCGTGGGTCGGTGAGGTAATAGAGGGTGGGGAATGGAGTGCCGTCGGCAAGCTTAGGCGCTGTCTTAATCACCGCAGGCTGGCCATCTGGTGTGCGATAAGAAATCTCCAGTACTCCGCGCGGAGTGCGGCCCAATTGCTCAGTTACTACAGCGATGTCTGCATCAGTGACGGTCATGCGGACAATTATCGCACATCCGCTTTCTCTTCCGGTGCCGGCTCAATCGGAAGATGATTTACCTGCTCGGATGGCGCTTCTTCTTTAGGGGGTTCAGCCACGGAATCCCACAAGACCTCATACCAGTCGCGGGAATCTTCTTCCTTCTGACCGTCTGTGGTGAGCTGGTCTTCCGGCTTAATCTGCGGGTCAATGATGCGATAGGCAGTTTCGCCCTCATCAACAACCCCGAATCGGCGCCGCGCCTCCTGCTTGATGTACTCATCGGATTTATATTTATCAATCTTTTCCAGCAAAGCAGCTTTTTCATCTTGCTTGGCAGCGATTGACTCATTCAAGCGGGCAATTTCGGACCGGCCATGATAGTAATTGCGCAGGGGAACAGCGATAACCAGCAATACAACCAGCACGATAGCCACGATCACGCCCACTCCGGCAATACTCATCCGGTCTGGTTTTTGCTTCTGCTTTAGTTGTGCGCGTTGAGCTTTACGGACATCTGCAGCACGCGAGGCTACCGGAACCCTAGTGCGGCTCCGGTTTCGCTGCATCTTTCTTTCGCGTGCCATAGGTTTCCAATCCTAGCGTCGTCACTCCTGTAACAGAGACTTGGCACGCGCATTTTGGGTACACTAAAAGAAATTCTCCCTCCCAGTAAGGAATTTTTATGTCTCTCAAGCGCCTCTTACCTGTCCTTACCGCAAGCCTATTCCTCGCCAGCTGCAGCCCCTCCGCCCAAGATGGTGAGTATCCCGTCTACGGCGACGATTACGATCTAAGCACCCAAGACGGCATGGCCGACTACCTCAAGGAATATAAGACCCTGCCAGATGATTACATCGACCACGATGCTAAAGAGCTAGACGGGAACGATAAGCCGGAGAGCTTTGAAGCCAACGCGGCGTCCGTCAAAAAGGCCGGCGAAGTTACCTGTAAGAATGACGAACTGCTGCAAATCGCAAAGGACTTTTTCCAAGGCGATACGGACAAGCTAGGTAAAGCTGTAACGTCAGCAGGCGGACCCGATGAAAAATATGGTGACGTTTTTGAGGCCCTCGACATCCCCGATGACGCACCTGATAATGACAAGTATATGGCCGCAGCGATGACCCCGCTGGGTGCTGTTATGTCCTGTGGCGATGAGTTCAGCGATGAAGAACTGGAAAAGGTCGCGGCGTCCATGCACACGAGCTAAAGGCTCGAATCATATTCCCCTCACTTAAGGAATAGTCATGCCCCTCAAGCGCCTTCTTCTACTAGTAGCCGTCGGCACTCTACTGAGCGCCTGCAGCATTTCCGACCAAGAGGAAGAATCTACCGCCCAGACTAAATCCTCCACGCCCAACAGCACTACCAGCAGCGAGGTTCCCACCACCACAAGCAGAAGCTACGATCTCAATACCAAGAGCGGCTTCATCTACCACATCAAAGAGCATGGGACGATTCCGGACTACTATTTGAATGTGTTCGCCTCCGGAGCTTCCGAGGCCGAAGAAGGCCCCACCAGCTACGAGGTCAATGCCACGACCCTGAAGAAGGCGGGTACTGTTGCTTGCAACAATGATCAGATCCTGGACGACGCCAAGTATTTGCTAAACCATGGCGAAGGCGCACTTGCGGAGCTCGCCGCCAAGCCCGAAGAGTTTGACCAGAAATACGCCCCCGTCTACGAAGCGCTTGATATATCAGCCGATGCCCCTCCTGAAGACAGGCTATTCAGCCTATACATGGCCAGTGTTGGCTCTCTGGCAACATGCGGTGATAAATACACCGATAAAGAACTCGAAGCAGTCGCTGACGCCATCTTCAGCCTCTAGCTCTCCCCTGGAATTTCGCACAAACTTTCGCTTTTGACCTTGCGGGGATCGAATAAGTGTTTTAGACTAAGGGACGTAAATTCGATTGGGTGTGCGATTTTTTTCAGGGGGACCATTTCGTGACAGCTACCGACACACCGTCAAAGAAGGCCTATTTTTCCACCAATAACCTCGACGACACTGTCTGCGTCCTGGCCTTGCTCCAGCGCATTCAATCTTGGCAATTGTACCAATCTGTGCTTCCACGATTAGAGGACGATGTCGAATGCACCACCGCCGCTCTATCTAAGCGTGTGGGTCTGAGCTACTGGCGAGTTCTATCCGCGCTCCGCTCCCACCTACGCATGCAGGAATTGCCATTGACCACAGCGGTGCAAACCGAGCATTGGATCCTTGACCTCCCGCGGCTGCACGTAATTGATGCCGAACTTGCCCCGCTTGGCGACGACGCAGAAAGCATCCAACTAGTCGATGCCGCCCTCGCGGACTTCCTCACTCCAAAGGAACCTGCTCAGCATGTCCCCACGGAATCCGAAATCCGGAGGTTCTTGCGTGACTATATCGATGGCATCCTCAAGCCGGATATTGAGAAGGAAATCGAGCATTCCGTTTCCATCTCCTATTCCAAAGGCCAAGCCACCATCACATTAAAAACGGATAAAGCCACCGCCAGCGCTATATCCCGCCATATCGACAAAGCAGCGCGAAAGAAAAACATCACCAAACCAGAGGCTTTGGAGGCGTTAATCTTTAACCGAACCCAGACAAAAGTAGTAATTAATACTTATGCATCTGGCGATGATGCATCTCGGGTGTATATCCCTTCGGCGGGGTGGTGCGTACTTACGGAGCAATTAAATAGTTACTCCATGACTCGTGAGCTGTGCCCGCAAGAAACTTCTTCTTACGTTCCCACCGAACAAATCAGAACATGGGTCCACGGTCGCGATGCCACATGTCGATGGCCGGGGTGCTCAATGCCAGCGCATTATTGCCAGCTCGATCATCGAGTGGAGTATGCCGACGGCGGACCGACGAGCGTCGATAATTTGGTAACGCTGTGTCAGCACCACCACAACGTGAAGACCGATGGAAGAGCGCAGTACATCATGGATCCGATCACCGGGGACGTCGTCTGGCTCTTTTCGGACGGCACCTTCGAGATTGATCGCGCCCAAGGACCTTTGGCACCGCGCACCGTGAACTGGAAGCAAACTTGGCAACAATATCTGGACATGCGAAAGCGCCCCCGCAGTAATACGAGGGCGCTACACAAGGAGGCGATTAAGCCTTAAAGCGTGGGAATGCGGAGCGGCCAGCGTAGACTGCGCCGTCGCCCAGCTCCTGCTCGATGCGCAGCAGCTGGTTGTACTTAGCTACGCGCTCGGAGCGGGCTGGAGCACCGGTCTTGATCTGACCACAATTCAGTGCGACAGCCAGATCAGCGATGGTGGTGTCCTCGGTTTCACCGGAGCGGTGGGACATCATGGTGCGGTAACCATTGCGGTGAGCCAGCTCGACAGCATCGAAGGTCTCGGTCAGGGTACCGATCTGGTTTACCTTCACCAGCAGTGCGTTGGCAGCCTTCTTCTCAATACCTTCCTGCAGACGGGCAGGGTTGGTAACGAAGAAGTCATCGCCAACAATCTGTACCTTTTCGCCAATGGCGGTGGTAAGGGCGGTGTAGCCGTCCCAATCGTCTTCCTGCAGCGGATCCTCGATGGAGACAATCGGGTACTCATCGATGAGTTCCTCATAAACCTTGGACATTTCTTCAGCGGTATGCTCGCCGCCTTCGAAGTGGTACTTACCGTCCTTGAAGAACTCGGAGGAAGCAACATCGAGCGCGAGGGCTACGTCCTTGCCCGGCTCGTAGCCAGCCTTCTTAATGGCGTCAACGATGACGTCCAGAGCAGCCTTGGTGGAATCAACGGAAGGAGCGAAGCCGCCCTCGTCTCCCAGACCAGTAGATAGGCCCTTGTCCTTCAGCACTGCCTTCAGTGCGTGGTAGACCTCGGCACCCATGCGCAGAGCTTCAGCGAAGGACTCAGCACCAATCGGGGCGATCATGAATTCCTGGACGTCAACGCCGGAGTCAGCGTGTGCGCCACCGTTGAGGATATTCATCATCGGCACTGGCAGTACGTGAGCATTGGGGCCACCGATGTAACGGTATAGCGGCAATGCAGCGGACTCTGCCGCGGCCTTGGCTACGGCGATGGAAACGCCCAAGATAGCGTTAGCGCCCAGCTCCGACTTGTTATCGGTACCGTCCAGCCTAATCAATGCTTGGTCAATGAGGCGCTGATCGTCAGCTTCGAAGCCAGCAATCTCATCGGAAATCTTCTCATTGATATTCTCAACAGCCTTCAAAACACCCTTGCCCAGGTAGCGCTCGCCGCCGTCGCGCAGCTCGTGGGCCTCGTGCACGCCGGTAGAGGCACCGGAAGGAACGCCTGCTACGCCACGGGCGCCATCGTCAAGGAATACCTCTGCCTCAACGGTTGGGTTGCCACGGGAATCGAGAATCTCGCGGGCGAAAGTGTGGATGATATCAGCCATGCTGTTCTTCACTCCTCATCAAAATGTTCGCTCTGGACCAGCCGGCCCAGCCACGTTCTCAATTGTTGCAGAAAACGTAGCCGTGTGACACTACTTGGCACTTTGTGGAACTGAGTAAGCATTGGCGGCGTGCGCAACCTTATGCAAATAGTCGCTGGACTGATTGTAATTTAGGATTGCTTCTTTCCACTGATCTGGGTTAGAGAGATCTCTGTCACCGAAGCACAAAAGTCCGGCCGCCCCAACAGCGGCGTCATCGATTTGGTTGGGATCAGCCTTCCCATCACCATTGGCATCAGCGCCCACCGCTTCCCACGTGGTGGGGATAAATTGCATTGGGCCTACGGCGCGATCGTATTCGGAGTCTCCATCGATTTCGCCGTTATCGGTGTCTGGGGTGTGGGCCGTGTTG
The DNA here is from genome assembly GCF_046717765.1 of Corynebacterium sp. LaCa117. Taxonomy (NCBI): domain Bacteria; kingdom Bacillati; phylum Actinomycetota; class Actinomycetes; order Mycobacteriales; family Corynebacteriaceae; genus Corynebacterium; species Corynebacterium sp. LaCa117. The sequence goes on from NZ_CP177102.1 coordinate 1,774,777, forward strand.
TTCAGGCCATCGAGGGCGATGCCGTTGATGGGGGGTTGGGGGTAGCCGGCGTCGTCAAGCTTGGAGTGCTTAAACCAATTGCCGTTATAGGTACCGTGGCGTGTTTCTACATAGCCCAAGCCGGCAAGGGTATTCCAACGCAGGTGGCAATTGGGCCACTTTTGCTGAGCAATGAGCTCAGCATTGCCATAGGCGCGCAGGGCGGCCGGCGGGATGCCAGTGCGATCAGCTAAGTCAGAGGCCCAGTAGGTGAGTTTATCTGCGGTGCGTCCGGGCGCATTGACGTCAATGTGCGCGACTTCTTTGCCTTCAACGGGCGGGATGTTTTCAGGTACGGGCTGCTGAGAGGTACCGTGCCCAGTCAATAGCCATGCTACTAGCGCGATGATCACGACTACGGCTACCCCGCAGCCCCCGAATATCTGCAGCAGCCTCTTCATGGGAAGCTATCCTACATCTCCTTGCCGGCGCGCCACAGCCGCTCTTGCGTGTCAACATCGACTATCTCAGTCGTGCCATCAAATAGGTACGGGGCGCGGGCGCGCATTTTGGTGACGAAGCTCTGGGCGACGTCGTCAAGCGAAAAGGCAGAGATTTCCGCATGGAAAAGGACCTGCAGGAAGATATCGCCCAGTTCCTTGAGAATCTCGCTTTCCGGCTCACGATTGCGCACGGCCGCGGCGAATTCGGCGGATTCTTCCTCAAGGTAGGGCAAAAGGGAGGCATGGGTTTGTTCACGCTCCCATTCACCAATGCGCCGCGCAGTGGCCATAGTCTGGCGCGCCTGCATGACTGGATCCGCGAGGGATTCGGCCCGAATGACCGACTCCCCAGTAGCTATGCGAGCACGCGTTTCAGGATCGCATTCGTCGGTGCTGACCAAGGTTCCAATGGCATCCTCCCCTACGAGGAGATCGGAAAAATTCCACCGCACGGAAACCGGAACTTCACCGGTGAAGTAAACGGGGCCACGTAGCTTCCCGTGTGCTTGCATAGGGATCATGGTGGGCCAGCGTTCATCGAGCAACAGCACAGTCATGTGCACAAAGTCTAGCCCGAGTTCCCATTATGGGGCTATTCAAGGTATTTTAGGCCAATGACCTCCAGCCAGAATAAATCCCACTCCGTGACGTTGTGGACCCTCGTCGCGCTCATTATCGGTTCCACCGTTGGCGCGGGTATTTTCTCGCTGCCGCAAAACATTGCCTCCGTTGCCGGCCCTGGCGCGATGCTCATTGGCTGGCTGGTAGCGGGCGTCGGCATGCTCTCTGTGGCTTTTGTGTTCCAGATTTTGGCCCGCCGCAAGCCGCACCTCGATTCTGGCGTCTATTCCTATGTGCGCGCCGGCCTTGGCGATTTTATTGGTTTTACCTCAGGCTGGGGTTACTGGCTGGGCTCCGTTATGGCGCAGGTAGGGTATGCCACCCTCTTTTTCAATACGCTGGGCCATTACCTGCCGCTTTTCGACGCCGACCATTACTGGTCCTCCGCCATCGCCGTCTCCCTCTTGTCGTGGGGAATTTTCGCGGTACTCGCCCGCGGCATCAAGCAGGCCGCCTTCATGAACCTCATCACCACGATTGCCAAGATCGTTCCCATCCTGGCTTTCGTGGTACTCATCGCTTTCCTCGGGTTCAGCTGGGATAAATTCACCGTGGATTTCTGGGGGCGCGCCTCTGAGGCCAGCGTCTTCGAGCAAGTCCAAGGAATCATGCTCTTTACCGTGTGGGTCTTCATTGGCGTGGAGGGAGCATCCGTGTATTCCAAGCAAGCCTCCAAGCGCACCGATGTCGGCCGCGCGACCGTAATCGGCTTCTTTTCCGTGTTGGCGCTATTAGTCTCCGTGTCCACCTTGAGCTTTGGCGTCATGAGCAAGGAAGAATTGGCCGCGCTGCCAGATAATTCCATGGCGTCCGTGCTGACCGAAGTCACCGGCCCCTGGGGCGGCGCCCTCATCTCCATCGGACTGTGCTTGTCCGTTCTGGGCGCCTACGTGTCCTGGCAAATGTTGTGCGCCGAGCCCATCGTCATGATGGCCATCGACGGCCTCATTCCCCGGCGCATCGGCACCATCAACGTAGCCGGTGCGCCGTGGGTAGCGCAGCTGATTTCCACGATGTCTATCCAGCTATTCATCATCGTCTTCTATCTCAACGAGGCGTCTTATAACGCCATGGTGCAGCTAGCAACCATCATGTATCTGCTGCCGTATATCTTTTCTTCCCTGTACCTATTGCTTCTGACGTTGCGTGGCAAGGGGCTGTCTCACCCGCAGGCGGGTATCAAGTTCGATCTTTCCGGACCAGAGGTAAGCCGCAAGGAAAATCGCAAGCATTTGGCAATTTCCTTGCTCGCGTTCATCTATTCCCTGTGGCTGATTTACGCGGCTGACCCCGTCTACGTCCTGCTCGGCGCGCTGGCCGTAGTACCCGGCCTTATCCCCTATGTCGGTACCCGTTTGTGGAAGAAGGAACGCATCTTCAACACGTTCGAGTGGTGCGTAGTGGCCATTGTCTTGGCCGGTGCCGCCGCCGCCATTTGGGGCTTGAGCACCGGCTGGCTCACGCTCTAGCTACTCCCCTACGCTCACCACGTTCGAGGAGCTGGGCTGGGCGCCGCTGACGTTGATAGAGGTGACGTCGAAAAGCGCGCTCAAGAAATCCGCCGCCCATTGAATGAGCTCGGTATCGCGCAGCTTCGGCGAGGTAACATTGCGCCCCGCCTTCGGGAATGGCACATTGATGGCCTTCGCCGCCGCGCGGAAGCTGGATCCTGGATACAAGCGTTTGAGGCGCACCTGCTTGGAATCCGGCAGCTCCACTGGGTGGAACTTGATGCGGGTGCCCTGCACGGTAATGTCTGCCACGCCGGCGCGGCGCGCCTGGTGGCGCAGGCGGGCAACGGAGAGCAGGCGCAGCACCTCTTGCGGCAGCGGGCCGAAGCGATCTTCCATTTCCTCGATGACGGCCTTGAGATCACCATTATCCTGCGAGGCCGCAAGCTTGCGGTAGACCTCCAGGCGCAGGCGCTCAGAATCGATATAAGCCTCCGGGATATGCGCGTCCACGGGGAGATCGATACGGATTTCTTTCGGTCCCTCATCCGTCACGGTAGGAGCTTCGCCGCGAGCGAGAGATTTGAAGGTTTCTACCGCCTCGCCAACGAGGCGCACGTAGAGATCGAAGCCCACACCGGCAATGTGGCCGGACTGTTGGGCACCGAGCACGTTACCGGCACCACGCATCTCCAAATCCTTCATGGCTACGGCCATGCCTGCGCCAAGGTCGTTGTTCTGGGCGATGGTGGCTAGGCGGTCATATGAGGTTTCCGTAAGCGTAGCGCCCTTCGGATACAGGAAGTAGGCATAGCCGCGCTCACGGGAACGACCCACGCGCCCACGCAACTGGTGTAGCTGGGACAGGCCCATATGATGGGCGTTTTCCACAATGAGGGTATTGGCGTTGGCGATATCCAGGCCGGTTTCCACGATGGTGGTGCACACCAGAACGTCATATTCGCGGTCCCAGAAGCCCTGAACGGTCTGCTCCAGCACTTCCTCGTTCATCTGGCCGTGCGCGACGACGACGCGAGCCTCAGGTACCAAGTCACGCAGCTCGCGGGCCTTCTTTTCAATATCAGAGACCTTATTGTGAATGAAGAAGGTTTGACCATCGCGCAGCAGCTCACGGCGGATGGCCGCGGCGACCTGCTTGTCTTCATAGGCACCGACGTAGGTCAGCACGGGGTGGCGGTCTTCCGGCGGGGTAAGGATGGTAGACATCTCGCGAATGCCCGCCATGGACATCTCCAAGGTGCGCGGAATAGGTGTAGCGGACATGGTGAGCACGTCCACGCTGGCTTTAAGAGCCTTGATATGTTCCTTGTGCTCCACACCAAAGCGCTGCTCCTCGTCTACGACGATGAGACCAAGGTTCTTCCAGTGCACACCGGTCTGCAGGAGGCGATGCGTGCCAACGACGATATCGACGCTGCCATCGGCCAAGCCCTTAAAGATGTCTTTGGCTTCTTTCTTCGAGGTAAAGCGCGAGAGCACCTCGATCTTGACAGGGAAGCCGGTCATGCGCTCGCTGAAGGTATCAAAGTGCTGCTGCGCCAACAGCGTGGTAGGCACCAAAACGGCCACCTGCATGCCATCTTGTACGGCCTTGAAAGCAGCACGGATGGCCACCTCGGTCTTGCCATAGCCCACATCGCCGACGACGACGCGGTCCATCGGCACCGTAGATTCCATGTCTTGTTTGACGGCGTCGATTGCAAGCATCTGGTCTTCGGTTTCGACGAAGGGAAAATTGTCCTCCATCTCCGCCTGCCACGGATTGTCAGGGGCGAATTGGTGGCCGGGTGCTGCTTGTCGCTTGGCATAAAGCTCAACGAGCTCGCCAGCGATTTCGCGTACCGCGGCGCGCGCCTTCTTCTTGGTGTTCTTCCAGTCGGAGCCGCCCATCTTAGACAGGTGGGGCGATTCGCCGCCGGTGTACTTGCTCAGCAAATCCAAAGAGTCCATGGGGACCCAGAGCTGGTCGGCGGGCTGACCGCGTTTCGAGGGTGCGTATTCGAGCACGATATATTCGCGGCGGCTGGTCTCATCGCCGGACTGGATGGTGCGTTCGGCCATCTTTAAGAATTTGCCAATGCCGTGGGTTTCGTGCACCACAAAATCGCCCTGCTTCAAGGCAAGCGGATCGACCTTATTGCGGCGCTTGGCGGGGCGCCGCTTCGCTTCGGCGATATCGCCTACGCGGTTGCCGGTCAGATCGGTCTCGGTGACAACGACCAGTGGGAGGGCCTCGGCGTCCTTGGGCTTTTTCACCTTGGGAAATACCAGGCCGGCGTGGCTTAGTGCTTGGTAGAGGGTAACTTCCCCCGCGCTAGGTTCCCAGCCAGGGGTAGCAACCTTGGTACGGATACCCTTTTCCGCAAATCGCTCCACCATGCGTTTGATAGCGCCCTGCGCCGGAGCGATGAAGGCCGCGCGGCCGCCGGCATTGGTATGCGCGAGCAGTTGGGCCATCATGGCGTCGATCTCTTCAATATTGCCGCGCGGGGTGGGCCCTGGCTCGAATTCGAGTGGGAGGGTCTCCTCTTCCGGTGCAGCGAGCATTCCCGGTGGGGAGAAAGTCCACAAAGGCAGGCCGGACTCGCTAATGGAGACCTCGAGCGATTCATAGGAGCGGTAGCTCGAGGCCTCGGTATCTAGTCCTTCGGTGGCCAACGGGCCATCAGCCCCCATGGCCGCGGCTTCCCAGCCAGCCGCGAGGAACTCAGCATCGGTTTTTTCCAGGTCCGCGACGCGGCGACGAATCTTTTCCGGGCCGACCATCACCACGTGAGTGGTGGGGCGGAGGAATTCGGGGAGGGTGATCATGGGGGCGTCGGAAAGCACGGGCAAAAGCGCCTCCATGCCTTCGGCCGGAATGTGCTCGCTCACCTTGGTCAAAAGCTCCACCAAGGCGGGATTACCGGGGTGCTTGACGGCAAGCTCGGCCGCACGCTGAGCAATAGCATCCGTAATAGGAAGCTCGCGGGCAGGGAAAATATCTACGCGGCCGACCTCGATTTCCGGGATGGTGCGCTGGTCAGCTACGGAGAATTGGCGGATATCGGTAATCTCATCACCCCAAAACTCCACGCGGACCGGATAATCCAGCGTGGTAGGGAAAATATCGATGATGCCGCCGCGCGTAGCGTACTCGCCACGCTTAGCCACCATGTCTACGTGCTTATAGGCGCGGAACTCGAGCTCGCGGACTACCGCATCAAAGTCATATTCATGATCTTCTTCGAGGTGGACGGGAGCGCGGCCCTCCACCTCCTGCAGGATGGGCTGAGACAGGCCGCGGGCAGCGGTGACGACGACCTGCAGGCTATCGAGGTTGTGCAGAACTTCCGCCCTGCGGCCGATGATGTCTACGCCGGGGCTCAGGCGCTCGTGCGGCAGAGTCTCCCATGCGGGGAACATGGCCACCTTCTCCCCCAGCATCGCCGTAAGCTCCGCGGTGAGGTCCTCGGCCTCGCGGCTCGTAGCGGTTACCACGAGCACTGGGGCATGATGAGCCAAGGTGCCTAAGGCCCACGGCCGGGACTGATCCAAGCCTGTGATGTGGAGGTCTTCGCCCACATGAGAAATCATGCCCTTGAGCTTGGGATCCGAGGCCGCTACCTTGAGCAGGCCGGCCAGCATTGGGGTAGCCATCTATTTGCCTCCTAGCTTGGGCTTTACTTCCATACCGGACAAACCATTCCAACATAGATTGACAATGTGCGTGGCGACGACTTCCTTGTCCGGGTTGCGCTCATCCAACCACCATTGCGCGGTGGTCGATACCATCCCCACCAGCGCTTGGCCGTAAATATCCGCCAAATCCGGGTCGATGCCACGGTGCTCGAATGCTTCTCGCAGAATATAGGAAACCTGGCCTACCGCGGAATTCAACAGCGTGGAGAAACTGCGTTCATCGCCCGGCTTGGCATCGCGCACCAGGATGAGAAAGCCATCAGTTTCTTCCTCGACATAGGTCAAGATGGCCATGACGGCCTGCTCGATGCGCTCGCGCCAGCTTCCGGTCTCCAAGGAGTCAGTAATGGCCTTTTCCAGTGCTAGCATCTCGCGATCAACGACCACCGCGTAGAGGCCTTCCTTGCCCCCAAAGTGCTCATAGACAACGGGCTTGGACACCCCAGCGCGAGCCGCGATCTCTTCGACGCTGGCCCCTTCAAACCCTAGTTCCGCAAATGCGGTGCGTCCGATGGAAATGAGTTGTTCGCGCCGTTCTCGGCCGGTCATCCTTTGTCGAGCCATACCTTCTACCCTATCCCTCGCCCCGCAATTTGTGATTTACCCGGGTGCGTCAGGTACGCTATGCCTACAGCGCTTTGCTGTGTTTCCCCATGGTGTAATCGGCAACACTACGGTTTTTGGTACCGTCATTCTAGGTTCGAGTCCTGGTGGGGAAGCTTTTTTAGTTTTTCTTCCGGCCCCGGCGAAAGCCTTTGAGCTCGGCTTTCTTCGCAATCGCCGCCACTTGCGCGGCCGTGTAGTTTACGGGTGCCACCCCAGCGCGAGGCAGAACCCAACCGCGCCAATAGGACAAGATGGCCATGCCGCTTCCGACGATGGGGGAAATGATCATGCCGAGGGCAAATTGCCCGTTGTGGGCGAAGGTCACCATAACGATGCCGGTCAGGATGGACGGCACGGCATAAAGAGGGCTGCCGCCGAAGATAGAGGGGATTTCCCCAGAAGCAACATCGCGAACCATTCCGCCGCCCACCGCGGTAAGCACGCCAAGGAAGACGCAGGGAATAAGTGGCATGCCGTGTGTGAGTGCCTTGACGCAACCGGTAGTGGACCACACACCGAGGATGATGGCATCGCCATGTTCGCGGAAAAGCTCCCATGCCTTGCCTTTAAGATCGATAAGAAACGCAATGAGTGCACCGCCGCAGGCAAGCCCTAGGTACCACGGGTCGGAGATCGCAGCCGCTGCTCCATCGCCGATGAGCATGTCACGGATCATGCCACCGGCTAGCCCAGAAAAGAGGGCGAGGAATACAAAGCCCACGATGTCGAATTCGCGGCGGCGGGCAATGGTGCCACCAATGATGCCGTTTAGCACCACGCCAAGGAGGTCAAAGGCTTGATAGAGGGAATTGATGAGGGGATCAACATCATGCATGATTCTTAGGCCTCCTGCCGCGCGGGTAGAATTTCGGCGTGACTGCGGCCGTGTTTTAGTCTCCGGCGTGTCAGCATGGCTTTTATTTAACCAACTCATTTCTCTGAAAGATCGAATTTCTCATGTCTCAATCCAATGCCCGATATTTCATCTGGTCCAATGGCCTGCAAAATTTGGGCGATCAGATTGTGGCGGCCAAGACGGTGCTGCCAGCGCTTTTTAGTGCAGCCGGCGTGCCTGCGTTCTTTACCGGTTTGCTCACCCCTATTCGCGAATCTGGTTCTATGCTGCCGCAGGCGGCGCTGACCCCGTGGGTGACTACGCATAGGGCCCGCAAGCGCCTGTGGATCATCGGTTCACTGGGTCAAGCACTGTCCGCCGCGGTCATCGCGCTAGCGGCATTTTTTATTCGCGGAACGGCACTGGGTGTAGTAACACTGCTGGCCTTGGCGGCCCTTTCCCTTTTCCGCGCACTGTGCTCGATTGCGGGCAAGGACGTACAGGCGCGCACGATTTCCAAGGGTGCGCGCGGCCGAGTAACCGGTAGCGCGGCAGCACTCGGAGGCGGTGCCACTTTGCTGACCGGCGTTATCCTTTACTTTTTGGGTGAGCTCAGTATCCCCATGATGGGCACGGTCCTCGGCGTTGGCGCGGCCACGTGGGCCATCGCCGCGTGGGTATTTTCGGGCGTGGATGAGCCGGTGCCAGAGGAAACCGAAGGGGGCATCGATAAGCAGTGGTGGAAAGATACCTGGCAGCTTTTTACTAGCGACGGACAATTTCGTAACTTCGTCATCGTCCGCGCGCTCTTGCTCGTTTCGGCGCTATCTACCTCCTTCATCGTGCTGCTCAGCAGCAACCTTTCCGGGCTGTACGGATTCGTGCTTGCCTCGGGCCTGTCCTCGTTGGTGGGCGGACGGATCTCCGGTGTGTATTCGGATAAATCCTCCAAAAACACCATGGCTGCGGGGGCGGCTGTGGCCTCCCTCGTGCTGGTGCTCTTGGTCGCCAGCTCACATTGGGCCCCAGATGGGGTCAATGCCTGGGTCATGCCCATTGGCTTTTTCGCCGTGAATCTGGCGCACACGGCCATTCGAGTGGCGCGAAAGACCTACGTGGTGGATATGGCCGGTGGCGATAAGCGTACCCAGTACGTAGGTGCGGCTAATACGATGATGGGCATCATCTTGCTCATCGTCGGTGGCATTTCCTCCGTGGTGGCGCTGGCCGGGCCAGAGGCGGCCCTGCTATTCCTCGCCCTCATCGGCTTTCTCGGGGTGTGGCGCGCCCGCAGCCTGAAAGAGGTTTCTCACACATAAATCGCACTCGGGCTATAGGATGTAGTCCGGATAAGAATCAGACTCGACCCCCAGGAGCTCAATAACCCGTGGTAGCAACAACCCCGTGTGCCGTAGTCGTCCTTGCGGCTGGTGCCGGCACCCGCATGAAATCCACCAAGCAAAAAACCTTGCACGAGATTGGCGGGCGCAGCTTGCTCGGCCACGCTCTGCATGCCGCGGCCGGGATTAATCCGGAACGCATTGTCACGGTGGTAGGCCACCAACGCGACCAGGTCTCCCCCGCTGTGGATGCCATCTCCCAGGAGCTGGACTGCGAGGTGCTGCAGGCAGTACAGGAAGAACAGCTGGGCACCGGCCACGCAGTGGCTTGCGGCTTGGAGCCGATTCCGGAGTTTGAGGGCACCATCATCGTCACTAATGGCGACGTACCGCTACTTACCCCAGAGACCATCGAGGGCCTGCGCGCTACCCACACCGAGCAGGGCAATGCGGTAACGGTGCTATCCATGCGCTTAGAGGATCCCACCGGCTACGGCCGTATCATCCGCGCTGAGGACGGCAGCGTGTCCGCCATCGTGGAGCAAAAAGATGCCACCGAAGAACAGCGCCAGGTCAACGAGGTCAATTCCGGCGTCTTCGCTTTTGACGGCCGCGTGCTTGCCGACGCCCTGCAGAAGCTCGACTCCAATAACGCCCAAGGCGAGCTATACATCACCGATGTGCTCGAGATCGCCCGCACCGCTGGACACGGCGTCGGCGCGCACGTGGCAGCGGATCCGGCCGAGCTCGCGGGCGTCAATGACCGCGTGCAGCTCGCCGCTGCCGGCCGCGAGCTCAACCGACGCATGGTGGAAAAGGCGATGCGCGGCGGAGCCACCATCGTAGATCCGGAGACCACCTGGATTGGGGTCAATGTCACCGTGGGCTCCGATGTCATCATTCACCCCGGCACCCAGCTGTGGGGAGCGACCAGCATCGCCGATAATGCCGAGATTGGCCCCGATACCACCCTGACCAATATGCAAGTGGGCGAGGGCGCTTCCGTCGTGCGCACCCATGGCAGCGATTCTGTCATCGGCACCAACGCTAAGGTCGGCCCGTTTACCTATATCCGCCCGAAGACCGTGGTGGGCGAGGACGGAAAGCTCGGCGGCTTCGTAGAGGCGAAAAATGCACAGATTGGGCGCGGCTCCAAGGTGCCGCACCTGACCTATATCGGCGACGCCACCGTGGGAGAGCACTCCAATATCGGCGCCTCTTCCGTCTTTGTGAATTATGACGGCGTGAACAAGCACCACACCACCATCGGCAGCCACGTGCGCACCGGTTCTGACACAATGTTTATCGCTCCGGTCAATGTCGGTGATGGCGCGTACTCCGGGGCGGGTACAGTAATTAAGGACGATGTTCCTGCGGGAGCACTCGCAGTCTCCGGTGGCAAACAGCGCAACATCGAGGGCTGGGTTCAAAAGAAGCGTCCGGGTACTCCCGCGGCTGAGGCCGCAGCCCGTGCGCAGGACAACGAAAAGTAAGGGGCATATTCTCCCATGACTGGCAAGGTAACTGGTAGCAGCAAGAACATGAAGCTCTTCTCTGGGCGTGCACACCCAGAGCTGGCGGAGGCTGTGGCTAAGGAGCTCAAGACCGATCTGGTTCCTACTACCGCCCGCGACTTCGCTAATGGCGAAATCTTCATCCGCTTTGAAGAGTCCGTACGCGGCGCAGATTGCTTTGTGATGCAGTCGCACACCCAGCCGCTCAATAAGTGGCTGGTGGAGCAGCTCATCATGATCGATGCCCTCAAGCGCGGCTCCGCGAAGCGCATCACCGCCATCCTGCCCTTCTACCCATATGCACGCCAGGATAAGAAGCACTTGGGCCGCGAGCCGATTTCCGCTCGCCTAGTGGCAGACCTACTGCAGGCAGCCGGCGCGGACCGCATCGTCTCCGTGGACCTGCACACCGATCAGATTCAGGGCTTCTTCGATGGCCCTGTCGATCACATGCACGCTCAGCCCATCCTGACTGATTACATCAAGTCCAAGTACGCCACCGATAACATCACCGTGGTCTCCCCGGATGCTGGCCGCGTAAAGGTTGCGGAAAAGTGGGCCCATGACTTGGGCGATGCCCCGCTAGCCTTCGTGCACAAGACCCGCTCCAATACCGAGGCTAATAAGACGGTGTCCAACCGCGTGGTCGGCGATGTTGAGGGCAAGGATTGCGTGCTTCTCGACGACATGATTGACACCGGCGGCACCATTGCTGGCGCCGTGCGCGTGTTGAAGGACGCCGGTGCCAAGAAGGTCATCATTGCCTGCACCCACGGCGTCTTTTCCGATCCCGCCCGCGAGCGTCTGTCTGAGTGCGGTGCGGAGGAAGTTATCACCACCGATACCCTGCCGCAGTCCACCGAGGGCTGGTCCAACCTCACGGTGCTGTCCATCGCACCGCTGCTGGCACAGACCATCCACGAGATCTTCGAGAATGGTTCTGTCACCACCTTGTTTGACCGCGCCTAAGCATGATCTACTATCACTAGCCGCCGAGAATTTACTTCGGCGGCTTTTGATTTGCTAACGGTACACGTGCTAATCTAACCCAGTCTCGGCGAGGGCGACCTCAGGATGAGGAAGCCGTTATCGACGCGATTGAAGTTAGAGCACGTTGCTTTTATATACGCCTGCGATGACTCGTCCAAGACGTCCATCGGCAGGCTTTCGTCGTTTTTATCGCGTTGGCCGCGCCGCACTACTTTGACTAAGGAGAATGAAGCATGGCACAGCGCCCAGTAATCAAGGCTGAAGCACGTACCGAGTTTGGCAAGGGTGTCGCACGCCGCCTGCGCCGCGACTGGAAGGTCCCAGGCGTCATCTACGGTGCCCACCAGGAGCCGGTTCACTTCGCAGTTCCGCTGCTGGACATCCAGTCCCTCGTCCGCAACAACGGTGTCAACGCCGTTTTGGAGCTGGAGATCGACGGCGAGCAGTACCTGACCATGGTTAAGCACGTTGACCAGAACGTCCTGACCTTCGACATCGACCACGTTGACCTGCTTGCCATTAAGCGTGGCGAGAAGGTTGAGGTTGAGGTTCCGGTTACCCTGACCGGCGAGCCAGCCCCAGGCACCATGCACATCCAGGATGCTGACGTACTGTTGGTTGAGGCAGACGTACTGAACATTCCGGAGGAGCTCGAGGTTTCCATCGAGGGTCTCGAGGAGGGCGCGGTTATCACCGCTGCCGATGTCACCATGCCGGAAGACACCACCCTGGTAGCAGAAGAAGACACCGTTATCGTCTCCATCTCCCTGCCTGAGGTTGATGAGGAGCTCGAGGAAGCAGCCGAGGCTGCTGAGGAAGGCGGCGCTGACGCTGGTGCCGAGTCCGCAGAGGAGAGCGAAGAGTCCTCTGACTCCGAGGAGTAATCCCCTCCCCTTCAAGCGCGTAGGCCGCCGTGAGAATCACTTCTCGCGGCGGCCTTGCCGTATTTCTTGGCGCCTATGAGACAATTGAGCGCGTGACTCCACTTCTCGTAGTAGGCCTTGGCAATCCCGGCCCCAAGTACGCAGGTACTCGGCACAATATCGGTTTCGATGTAGCTGACGAGCTGGCCGGCGAACTCATCAGCAGCTTTTCGGTGCACAAGAAGACCAATACCGAAGTTGCTGAGGGGATGGTCGGTGACCGTAAAATTATTTGTGCGAAGCCGCGATCCTTTATGAACCTTTCCGGTGGGCCGATCAAAGCCCTAGCACAATATTTTCATCTCTCCGCCGCCGATATCATCGTCGTCCACGATGAACTGGAACTCGATTTTGGCACCATTAAACTCCGCGACGGTGGCGGCGACCACGGCCATAATGGTTTGCGTTCCACCACCAAGTCCCTGAGAACAAAGGACTATCAACGCCTCTCTATAGGAATTGGGCGCCCACCGGGCCGCATGGATCCGGCATCGTTTGTGCTCAAGCCTTGGGCCAAGCAGGAACGGGCAGAAATCCCCATCATCTGCGCCAACGCGGTGGATGAGATCCTGCGCGTAATATAGTCGCCATGAAACTGGCTACCCTACGCACCGGCTTTGGCACTTCCGCTATCCGCATCGACGGCGATAACGTGGGTGTCGAATTGGATTATGAGGATGTGGGCCAGCTGCTACGCAGCGAGGACTGGCGAAAAGCCGCACAGCTTTCCGGCGAACCCGTGGTCTTCGACCACGCCGACTTGGAGGCCGTAGTCCCGAATCCCGGCAAAATTATCTGCGTCGGGCTTAATTACGCCAAACACATCCGCGAAATGGGCCGCGAATTCCCCGCGCATCCCACTTTGTTTATCAAGTTCGCAGATGCCCTTACCGGCCCCTATGATGATGTCTTCATTCCAGAATATGCCACACAGAAGCTGGATTATGAAGGCGAGCTGGCGGTCATCATCGGCGAGCGCACCCACCGCGTGAACCGGAATGAGGCGCTCGACTATGTCGCCGGCTATGCCATCATGAATGACTACACGCTGCGCGATTTCCAGCGTCAGACGAGCCAGTTCCATGCTGGCAAGTCCTTCTATCGCACCGCGGGCTTTGGCCCGTGGCTCACCACCGCGGAGGAATGGGCACCTGGTTCTGGTGCTTTACTTACTACTACCGTGGGCGGCGAAGAAAGGCAGCGCGATAATACCGATGACCTTATCTTTTCAGTTGCTGAGCTGATAGAATTTTGCTCGCAGCTCTATCCGCTTAATCCAGGCGATGTCATCGTTACCGGCACGCCGGAAGGCGTGGGCTTTGCCCGCACCCCGCAGCAATTTATCGAGGACGGCCAGAACGTCACCATCACCATCGAAGGCTTGGGACATATTTCCAATACAACTTATTTCGGCGAACCAGGCTGCGGTCCAGGCTGTACCTGCTCTTAGACTGTGCCCAGATTCTCACTCCAACGAGGGCGTTGACGTTTTCTCCCCTGCTATCAACGGCGGTTAAGCTGAGACAATGAGCACAAAGAGCAGTAAAGCCCCTAAGAAACTCAACAAGAAGGCCTACGAGAAGGAACTCGAGCGCCTCCAGGCAGAACTCGTGGACATGCAACAGTGGGTCGTTGAAACCGGAGCCCGCGTCGTCATCATCATGGAAGGCCGCGACGCCGCCGGCAAGGGCTCTGCTATCAAGCGCATCACCCAGTACCTCAACCCACGCACCTGCCGCGTCGAGGCACTGCCCGCCCCGAACTCCCGTGAGCAGGGCCAGTGGTACTTCCAGCGCTATGTGGAAAAGCTGCCAACCAAGGGCGAAATTGTCATCTTTGACCGCTCCTGGTACAACCGCGCCGGTGTCGAACGCGTCATGGGCTTTTGCACCGATCAGGAATACGTCCGCTTCCTCCACCAGGCACCTACCTTTGAGCAGATGCTGGTAGAAGACGGCATCATGCTGCGCAAGTACTGGTTCTCTGTCTCCGATGAGGAGCAGATTAAGCGCTTTGAGTCCCGCCGCAATGATCCGCTACGCCGCTGGAAGCTCTCCCCTATGGACCTGCAATCCATTACCCGCTGGGAGGACTATTCCCGCGCGAAGGATGCCATGTTCATTCACACCGATACCCCAACCGCCCCGTGGTACACCGTGGAATCGGAAGACAAGAAGCGCTCGCGTATCAATGTCATCTCGCACCTTCTCAGCACCATTCCCTACGAGAAGATTGAGCGCAAGATGCCTGAAATCCCGCAGCGCCCTGAGTCTGATGGCGAGACCTACGAGCGCCCAGCACGCGAAGAGTTCCGCTATGTGCCTGATGTAGCAGCCAAGCTGGAACGCAAGTCCGAGCAGAAGACCGCGAAGAAAACCTCTAAGAAGGGCAAGAAGAAGGATAAGAAGAAGTAGCAGCACCGGCTGTATTACTATCTTCATTCATGAGCACTGACACCGTCACGCAAGCGCGCTTAGGAGATAAAATCCTTACCGCGGTGGCGGTGCTCATTGCGCTATTTTATGTCATTTCTGCAGCGACGAATCCCAGCATAATTGAGATTATTCAGGCAATTCTATCGTTGCTATTCCTGCCATTTATGTGGATCTGGCGTAGCCGTCCCGTGCTCAGCGCCATGGGCTTCATTGTGCTGCTCGCGGCATGGGCTGTGGCTTGGATGAGTCAGCTGCCCACCAATCTAGGGCTTACCCCCTGGGCCCTGACTGCACCCATGGCGGTGTATGCCACCTCCCGCTATGTCACACGCCGCGCCATTCCCCGCACGGTACTGGCTCTAACGATTCTTGGCTCCTTCATTTCGCCATTCATGTGGCGCATAGATCCGGAGTCTTTCTTTTTGCATTACCAACTGGACCGCCGCTACTTGGCCATGTTGGTCGTGCACTGGGCGGTTCTAGGCAGCACATATTTTATAGCTGCGCGCTACTTCGATTTAGCACGCCAGCGCGAGCAGCTAGCGCAAGAGCGATTTCGCCAAGCCCAAGAAGAAGAACGCCTGCTCATCGCACGGGAGCTGCATGATGTACTCGCTCATTCCCTCACTTTGATCAAGGTTCAGGCAAACGCCGGGATCATTGCCGCTCGTGCGAACACCGAGGCTGCCCACGATGCGCTGGCCAGTATTCGTGATGGCGCGGATTCTGCTTTGGAAGAGGTCCGCGGCATCGTCACTGCACTGCGAAGCACCGGACCTACCTCACTGGAGCCCACCACGCAGCTAGAGCACATCGAGGGCATTATCGATGGCTTCCGAGCGGCAGGCTTGGACATTAACGCGCATATACCTGAGGCATACGAGGCTCCAGCACTTACGCAATTGGCGTTGGTGCGCATCATTTCTGAGGGTTTGACCAACGCGTTGCGCCACCAGGGCCCAGGAACCCAGGTGGATGTGGAGCTTGCGCTTGCCGACGTCGCCCGACTCACCCTAATTTCTTCCACTCCCTCCCCGACTCCCAGCGAAGTCCCAGGTAGCGGCGTGGGCCTAATCGGTGTGGAAGAACGTGCCCTCGCATTGGGTGGAAAGCTGGAGAGCTGGGGCGATGCCACAAAATTCACCCTGCTCGCCGAGCTTCCGTTGCAGAGGGAAAACCGTGTCTAAGATTCGTGTACTGCTTGCCGATGACCAAGCGCTGCTCGCCGCCGCTTTGTCCACGATCCTCAATGCTCAGGATGATATTGAGGTCGTTACCACCGCGCACACCGGCGCAGAAGCCGTTACTGCCGCGATAAGCCACCGCATTGACGTCGCCATTCTGGATATCCGAATGCCCGGAATGGACGGTATTGCCGCGGCTCAAGCCATCCTTTCTCGGGCGCCTGACTGCCGAATCATCATGCTCACTACATTTAATGAAGATGATTTGGTGGCTCAATCTATCGCCGCTGGCGCGCATGGGTTTCTCCTCAAAGACGCGGATCCGGAAGTATTGGCGGGGGCTGTTCGGGACGTCGCCAAGGGCGAATCGGTCCTAGCCGCTAAGGTGACCGGCCCAGTTTTGCAGACTTACCGCGCCGCAATTGCGCGCGGACAGCTGAGCGCGCAAGAGCGCCAAGGCTTAAGCCTTGTCACCCGTCGCGAGCGAGAAGTCTTAGCCCTCATCGCCCGCGGTGCCACCAACGCGGAAATTGCCCGTGAAATGGTCATCGCGGATACGACTGTCAAGACACATGTTTCCTCTCTGCTTTCCAAACTGGCTGCACGCGACCGCGTAGCTCTAGTGCTCTTGGCGCAAAAGGCTGGCATCGCCTAAGCCTCCTACCGTGGTAGGAGAACTTCGCGCTAAGGTCCACAGCCTAGGCGGAGGTTATTGCGGCGCTCTGCCGCGAGACTAGGCGGTATGAGTTTTGAAATCTCCTTTGAACGCGTCAGCAAATCCTTTGGCTCCCACGCGGTACTGCGGGATGTGGATTTTCGTATTGCCCCTGGCCGAGTCCACGCCCTCCTTGGACGCAACGGGGCCGGAAAATCCACTCTCTTTTCCATCTTCCTTGGCCTGCTGCCGGCAGATTCCGGAATAGTACGCGTGGCTGGTGCTCCTTGGTCACGTGAAGTACTCGACCATGTGGGGGCATCCGTGAACGGGCCCGCCTTCTACGGGCATCTTTCCGCCGCTGCCAACCTGCGCGTACATACCCGCTTGCTAGGTCTGCCGGAGTCTGAGGTAGAGCGTGTTTTAGCCATTGCGGGACTCACCGAGGTCGGTTCCAAGAAAGCCAAGTCCTTTTCCACCGGTATGAAGGCCCGCCTGGCATTGGCGCAGGCTTTATTAGGTGATCCAGAAATCTTGCTGCTGGATGAACCTCAAAATGGTCTTGATCCACAGGGCATAGTGGAGCTGCGTACTTTGCTGCGAGACTTGGCAGCAGCCGGCCATACTGTTGTAGTCAGTTCTCATCAACTTGGCGAGGTCCTTCATTTGGCCGACGACATCACCATTTTGTCTCAGGGCACCATTCGCTACTCCGGGTCCCTACAGGAGCTTGCCCCCAGCGGCCAATTGGAATCCGAGTTCTTCCGCCTCACCTCTCTGGGCGGTGAGGCCGATGTTTAAGCGCTACCTTTCGGCAGAGCTGCTGCGCAGCCGCGGCAGCGCTGTGCAGTGGCTACCTCTTCTCGCCTTACCGCTTGCGCTAATGACCATAGTCTTTTCCGCTATCGCTTCCCCGGCTAAGGATGCTACCGGTGTTCTCAGCTGGCAATCTATGTTTGTCACCGGCATGTACGCGCCGCTCGTTGCGGTATTTGCCGCGGTTACAGAGCGCCGAGAGGTTCTCGCCCGTGGCGGCGGCACATGGTGGCGCCGCCTCACTACCCGCTACGAACACACTGCCCGCTTAGTGGTAGTGCTCGCCAGCTTGGCCGCGTTCCACCTCCTCAACTTTGGGGTGTCCTGGGCAATAGTGTTCGCACAAGGCCGCGAACAGCACCACCTCGTGGCACTCGCCGGGCTATATTCTTTCCTCGGTGCTATTGGCATTGCTGGCCTAGCCTCTGCCTGCTCGCGACGCTATGGCCTTGGCGCGACACTAATACTCAGCGTTATCTGGCAGGTTTTAAGCGTGACTTCCAAGGTCGTCGAAGGCCCTACGTGGTGGGCTTTTCCACCAGCTTGGCCCCTGCGGCTACTGCTTCATTCACTGCACATTCATCAAAATTGCGTGCCCTTGGACCCAGGCGATCCACTCCTGCAAGAAAGTCCGCTGCCGGCCCTCGCTCTGACGCTACTTCTCGCAGCAGTAGGCATCTATGCGGCCATCGTCACTCCGCGCCGCCTGCGCCGCCTCGCCTTACCTCGCCGCGGCCAGACGACCCCTGCCTTTAGCGGCGCCACTGCCACGTGGCGCCCGGCCACAGCACCGCGTGCCACCGCCCGCCCCCGCTTTGCAGGCGCGCTAGTTGGTCTCCACCGGGCGGCGTGCAGCCCAGCGGTTATCGCCTGCTTGGCGTTAAGTGCCTTGGCACTGCTATTTCTTGCCCTTTCCTATCCTCCGACTTATGTCCAGGGCTTCTTTATTTTTCTGCTTCTCCCTGTAGGGGCAGGTGTGCTACCGGTTGTGGTGTGGCCATTACTCGCGCCGGTATGGCCGCTCAGCTACATGGAATCCCGCCATTGTTCCAGCGCCCTCCTCTGGTGGTTTTTCGGGATAGTATCCGCAGTATGCATGGGCGCTTCGCTCGCGCTTATTGCTTCTGGTAGCCCGGCTTCGACGACGATCATCCAACTGCCCCTAGCCATTGGGGTGGGATATGTGATTTCGGTCTTCTCTCTTCTCATCGTGATTCGTCTGGGCATCATGAGTGGCCTGGCACTGTGCATCGTCTGCACTATCGTCTCCGTGACCCTGGGTGGAGACGTCCTCGCTAGAACCCCGCTGTGGTTGATCGCCTTCCCCGCATGGCCCATGAACGCGGATTCCCCTGCCCGCTATATTCTTGCGGCGGCGCTGACAGGAATCTTCGCCACGGCTGGTACGTGGATGGTGATCCGGCTGCTTAAAACTAAAACGCTGCGGCCGGCAAACTAAGCCCCGTAAGAGTATCGCTCTGCTGACGGGTTGACCTGGCACCACCATCAGGAGACTGGAAGAATGCAGCTAGTTGAAAAAGGCGCACACAGAGCACCTCACAAAGGTGGATTTAGCCTTTGGGGCAAGAAAGGATAAATAAATGAAACTTCCGTCAGACTTTTTCTCAATTAATGGCGATCCGTTTACTAAGGAGGAACTTTCAGAATTAAAGCGAACCGTAGATTCATCTCTGCCTGAAGACTATCTAGAATTTTTATCCCTTCATGGAGGTGGAGTCATTTCCGAGACCTACTCACATGTACAGCTCAGGACAAACGACTCAACTGCTCTCGAAGTTGAAGCAACCATGATTTTTGGAAACGCGACACCAATCGACATATGGGGAAATGCCATTCAACTGGACCCTACTTGGCTCTATGACTGGGGATTTTACTTTTGCGAAGCAAGCAATCCCCCCGAGGACAAGTTTTTAATTAACCTCTCCAATGAAGAGTTTTCAATCGGAAGCATACTATATGAAGACGAAGGGAAAGTTTTCCAAGTATCAAAAGATTTTACATCCTTCATATCGCTTCTAATCAATAGCCGAGGGAAGGCACCCAAGGCACCGCAAAGGCGATCGGAGAAGTTTGGAAAATTCTTTTTCCAAGCAAGACTGTCAAAAATATAGAATTTCCAAATGTCAACCTAGACCATTAAAAGTAGTCGCAGCCACTCTATTTCCTATCGATTAATTCCACTAATACATCTTGATCGATACCCTACTTGAAAGAGCGCTTACCGAACCTTTTATCTAGATGTTTATATTGCAACAATAAAGCCTTTTATGAATCGCAAGAAATTCATCAATCCCCAATCCCTCAATCTTTCCTACTAGATCGTCTATTTTATCGCATAAGCAGTAGAATTAACCATCAATAGGGCTACCGCTAGGGGCACACCTGCTTTGGTTCCTGCCCCCGGAAAGTGGACACGCCAGGGGTTAGGCTCAAGCATCTGAAGTGGCCGGTGCACGAGCCCCCGTTATTTGCCGGCCAGTATCGGGATACTGAATCCGAGCGGGATTACAACCGCCTCCGTTACTACAGCCCCACGCTGGGCGCCTAGAACGCTCAAGACCCACTCGGGCTCGCCCTACGCCTCGCCTCAGCACAATGAACCGCCTCGATGAATTTCCGTACAGATCAAGTAGACAGGGAGGCGCAGGAGCATTCGTTAATGGGATATCGCGTTTTGCGCAGAGAAGTCAAGGAGGCTCATTGTCCAGTTTCTACCGCTCTAATAAAAATGGCAATGGCGACTATTTTAGAGTTAAATTAACTGATTAGGAGTATACGATTGAAATCCTTTCTCATTAAGATCGAGCCAACAAACTACATTTTTGAAGTGTTTGGCGACGGATCTACTGGAACCGAACTTCATTGGTCGGATAATCCGCCGGTCGGTAGAGCCAAGGGCGCATTTGCAGTAGCGCTTCCAGATCTAGAGATAGGCGAGAAGTTTTCAGCCACTGTTTGCTTTACCGATACACCCATCGAAGAGCAAAACGCTTTCTCCAAGCATGTCATTGATACTTTTGATGGGAAAATAGAAATATCAGATGTAGTTGAAAGCCAGGTTGCAGGCTCGGAGGGATTTGTCGGAGCTCTTTACTCCTTACCATGGTCCGGCTCCACAGAAATCTCATTAAGTGCCCCGAAAGGTTTCACGAAAAATAGTGAGGGCGAGTTAGTGCCGCTTAGTTTGCACTTAACATTTAGCCCCGCATCAGAGACTTAAGTCTAGTGAGTTTCTAGCAGAGTCATGTTATGTCCATGGACTTTTTGGACACGGAGTCCAGTAACTTTTTGGGCTAGGAGTCCAATGACTTTTTGGACGTGGAGTCTCCCTGCTTTTTGGGCAGGGAGTCTTTGGTGTTTTTGGACAGTCTCTAGCTCGTCTTACCGGTTATGGTTTCTTTCGTCTCGACGGGCGCGGACGCGACAGGATTGGTTTGATCTCTGGTGGTCGGCGGTGCCACATTCCTTCGACATGCCCGATGTTGATCTGTCCGCCGGCTGGACGCTCAAGTAGCTTGATGGGCAGTGGGAATGAAAACAGTGCTTCACCATCATGATCAGTGAAGAACTCAGCGGTGTCATCGGTAACGTGGCTGTATATGAGCCGGTTTTTAAACCGGAGTCCTACATAGAATCCATAGCCCAGGATGCGCACCACTCCGCTTTTGTTGATCCACAGTGTGTCGGGGATACCCCAGGCGTTGCTTGACTGGGCGGATAGACCGTCTACGGTGGGACTGACGGTAGGAGATGATTCTTGCTGGATTGGTTCGTTATCGTCATCGATGGTTGTGGGAGAAGCTGCAACTTCTCCCACAACCGGCGCCATCGCCTCTTTAACCCCATTCTCGATACGATGCTCGTGGTGTATCGCGCTTTCTGAGTGTGTATCCCGGTATGACTTCACAATCTTGGCCCACAGCATATCCGGGTCAATGGGTTGTGTTGGGGATTGAGCGTGGGCGAAGTGCTCACGGGCTTGGGCTGGAGTGATGTGCATTTTGCCGACTAACAGGCCTTGATGGCGGCGCCTGGTGTTGTAAAACTCGCGGTAGTCGTCCAACAGCTGTTGGACGTGCTGAAGTGTCGTAGGTTGGCGTGCATCGAGAAACTTGGTCATGGTTTGATGCGAGCGTTCATCTTTGCCTTGGGTTTGCGGGCCAAAACCTGCAATGGACCAGATACCTTGGGCGGCGAGCCAGCGCTCGGTATCGGACAATCGGCCCCGGTGATAGGTGGCAAAAGCTTCACCGTTATCGGTCAAAAGTTCCTGCGGGCGACCATACGTTTCTATTGCTGCGGCCAAGGTAGTGCGAGCATCGAATCCGTTTTCTTTGGCGGCGAAGGCTTGTGAGCCCAGATCAAACCGGCTGGCATCATCAACCAGCTGGTAGATAGTGATCTGGGTATGTGGAGTGTCAAAGAGTCGGTAGACAAACCCGTCGAGTTGCCACAGCTCATCGACCTTATCGCGTGCCCAGAGTTTATAGCTTTTACGAGGACGTTTACGGGCATTGGCCTCAGCAACACCAGCTTCGTGGAGCCAAAGCGCAATCGTAGACCGTGCCGGTGGGTGCTCTAAACCAAGGTCATCAATGAGGTAGTAATAGATTGACCACGGGCCATAGTCACGTCCCTGGGCCTTGAGCACTGATCGAGCTGTGATGACTTTCTGACGAAGGTGATCATCGTAGATTCTGGCTGGGGAATGCGGGGCGGTGGAGTCAGGCAGGATGCCTGCACGGCCGCGTTGTTCAACGCGGCGTTTGATGTTGGCATAGGTTTGGCGAGATACGCCAATATCCTTGCAGAATTGGGTGACGGTTCGTCCGTCTCTTACTGGGTCGAAGTCCGCTATTTTCTTGCGGAGATGGGTTGAAATAGCCATCTTGGTATTCCAACCCACCGACTGTCCAAAAAGTCTTGAGACATCACGACAAGGAAGTCTTTGGACTCCGTGACCAAAAACTATCTGGACTCCCCGTCCAAAAATCCATTAGACTCCGTGTCCAAAAACTCCATAGACATCACATTTCTAGCAGAGTCAGCGACCGAAGCCTCTTCCTTTCCTACACCTACGACGGACTCGTCCGACGCGTGGCCAAAACACCATCAACACCACCACTGGAGTCTTAGAGGTACACACCATCCAAACCCTCTACGGCACACGCACATGATCTGGTCGGTGCACCAGTCCCCTGCTGTTTGCCAGCCAATATGAAGATGCTGAATCAGACTGGGCGTACAACCGGTTCCGCTACTACAGTCCCACCTGGGTACCTATAACGCCCAAGACCCACTCGGACTTGCACCACGGCTCGCCTCCGCACAGGGGTATGTCGACCACGCAGCACACTGGGTCGACGTGCTGGGACTGCACGGCTGTTGGGCGGCCAAGGAAGTTCAAGGGAAGGTTGTATATCAACAGACTGGTAGACAGGTATTCAATCCGCACAAAGAGGTGTACCTTCCTCGGGAAATTGGTAGTGGAATTGGCACCAGTGTCGATTTAATGAGGCATGGGCGCGCCCCCATAGGGGTAGATGGAAACACAGTGAATTTGCACCATATCAGACAAGATGATCGATCAGCCGTGGTAGAAATTACAAAACAGATACACACAGAAAACGCTAAATTTCTCCATATATTCCACGGAATGAATAGGAGCGAGTTTCCAACAGATGTCCCCCCTGTCTACCGCGCATTCTTTAGGGAGTGGAGACACACATACTGGAAAGAAAAGGCATTGGACTATTTATGACCGGTCAGAAAAAACTCTCAGATAAGCTACTCTCATACTTGTACGGCCACGGTCTAAGTAAAAGTGAACTGTCTCAGCTGAAATCGGTGGCTCCATCTTGGATTCCCGAACAATACTTCCAATTCTGGAAGCATTACACGGCCTTTTCTCCGCCATCGTTAATTTTCTTCACACCTGCCCCATATGGAGTCTATGAAAACGCCTTCGAAGGGTTTCTAGAAGATTTCCGGTCAGCCGATCTTGTCGATTCAAAACGCTTCTTTGAAGTGTCCCGGGTTTTGTTCCTAGGCATTTGCCTTGATTTCCATTATTTCTTGGGCCGGGTTGGTTTCCCAAAACTCTGACTCAACCTCAGCTGGCGTGCGATAGCCGAGACTTTGGTGAAGCCGTACCTCGTTCCACCAATTAACCCATTCAAACGTCGCGATCTCCACGTCAACCACGCTGTCCCACGACCGCCGATGAATCAGCTCATTTTTGTAGGAACCGTTGACGTTTTCGGCCAAAGCATTGTCATAGGAATCTCCTACTGTCCCGGTAGAGGCAGCAATTCCATACTCAGCCAGCCGTTCGTTGTAGACAATGCTGACGTACTGTGAGCCATGATCTGAATGATGAATCAGCCCCGTTGTTTCCTTCGCGCTGACAATCGCCTGATTAAGCGCCTGCAGCGGCAGCGCCTCGGTACGCATTGAATCAGATAGTGCCCACCCGACGATCCTTCGGGAGAACACGTCGGTAACAAAAGCGGTGTACACGAATCCTTTTCTAGTGCGCACATAAGTAATATCGGCCACCCACAATCGGGCCGGTGCCGGGGCGTTGAACTTGCGATTAACTAAATCAGGACGCAGATCTGGTCCCTTCGGCTTGCGGGTAGTAATAGGAGACTTACCTTTACCTTTGCCTCTGACTCCAGCAAGACGCATCAGGCGTGCGGTCTGCTCACGGCCAATGTCGATTCCTTCACGGCGCAGAGTATGCCACATCTTACGGATGCCGTAGACGCCAAAATTTTCTTCATGGACCTCGGCGATGTGCGCGACTAGAGCAGCGTCACGAAGACTGCGGGCACTCATACCACGGGCTTTTGATTGGCGGTATCCACGGGACGTGATGAAACCGCCAACACGGTGGGTGTTTAACGTCTCGCAAATGAACTCGATGGAGAAACGATCCCGATACTCATCGATGAACCGGATCATTTCCGACGTTTTGGGTCGAGTTCCGACGCGAAAAAAGCCGAGGCAGCCTTCAGTAGCTCATTGGTGTCGCGTAGCTCTTGATTTTCACGGCGTAGCCTCGCGTTTTCCGCGGCCAAGTCTTCAGGCACAGGTTCTGGGATGCTTCCCGCACGACGGGCCTGCTGGGTCCACTGACGAGCCGTGTGCCATGAAACCCCCAACTTTGGAGCTACTGCCTTGCACGCGGCTTGCATCGACATATTTTCCGCCAAGATACGGTCCTCTACAAGACGGACCACACGGTCCTTCGCATCCTGGTCAAATTTTCTTGGCATATTCCAGATTTTCCCATCTACTCAGACGGAACAAAACCTGGGACACTTCACTTCCCAGTAGCCTATGATGACGGTTTTGTCTGGGGCGTCTTCGAACAGAAGCCCAATGGGTCGGTTATATGTGGAATGTACGATTTTCAAGAAAAGGACTACGTTGAAGGCCCCTTCAAGACATTCGAGCAGTGGGTGTATAGCTACGGATAAACAGGCGGACCTGACCCCTGTTTGGTAGACACCTGATATCCAGCCCGGTTGGGTTGGGAAGAAAGGTAATCTACCAAACAGGGGTCAGGACCGAGCGTGTCAAGTTGTTTGTGTGTGGGGCTAGGTTTATAGGTATTTGTCGAAGCGGTCGGGGTAGGCCACGGCCATCTGGTTAATGGCTTGTTTCCAGCCGGAAACTCGGGCTCCTTCCATGAGTCTGCCGGCTGTCGCTGAGACTCGTTTGCCTTGCTTTGCCCTCTTTGCCGCTCGTTTATCTTCAATGTTGCAGATCATCAACCACAGCGTCTTGAGCGCTGATTCATCGTTGGTGAACTGCACCCTGTTGCGGGTAGCTTTACGCAGTTCATTGTTGAATGATTCAATCGAATTCGTCGTATAGATAACCTTTCTGGCCGCTGGTGGGAACTGTAGAAACGGTACGAAACGCGCCCATGCATCTCGCCAGACCTTGACTGAGCGTGGATACTTTTCTCCCAATTCAGAGGCTTCAAATTCGTCTAAAGCAACCTTAGCTGTGGGTTCGTCCGCGGCGGTGTAAATCTTTTTCAACGCGGCCGATACGCCCCGGCGATCCCCGTAGGCTACCCACCGGTTAGCTGCACGAATCAGGTGCACGATACAGGTTTGCACCATAGAGTTCGGCCAGGTTGCCTCGACTGCTTCAGGCAGGCCTTTAAGCCCGTCACAGCAGACGATAAAGACGTCTTTGACCCCACGGTTAGAAAGATTGGCGCATACCTGCGCCCAAAATGAAGCGCCTTCTTCTTTGGCAATCCACAATCCCAAAATGTGCTTGATACCGTCAAGATCCACACCGATAGCCATGTACGCGGACTTGTTGACCACTCGGCCACCGTCGCGGACTTTAATGCGCAACGCATCCAGGAAAATGACCGGGTAGAACTCATCTAGCTGGCGGTTTTGCCAGACCATGACCTCATCGAGGACGGCATCGGTGACTGCGGAAATCGTCTCATGGGAAACATCAACACGCATCGCAGTTGCCATATGGTGCTGGATATCCCTAATTGTCATCCCACCGGCGTACAAGCTGACGATCATGTCATCGACATCAGTCAATCTCCTCGCGCCTTTAGGGACCATAGTCGGCAAGAATGTTCCCGCCCGATCCCTCGGGACATCAACGGTAACTGGCCCGTAGTTAGAATCCACGGTCTTTGGATACGACCCGTTGCGGTGATTGTCTGTCCCAGCAGCAGCTTTAGCGCTCCTGTCGCCAGACTCGTAGCCCAAATGCGCATCCATCTCAGCGTTGAGTCCCCTGGTAATCGAGGCCTGCAACATGCCGCGAACCAGGTCGTTGGCATCCGTTGTGGATGTGCCTAGGTCATCAATCAGCTTCGCGATTTCAGGGTTAGCAAGCAGCTTCTTTTCAATCGCATCAATCTTGGCCTTATCAGCCGGATCTCGTCGTGCCACAGTAGTCATTCTGGTCCATCTCCTCATGCAGGTTGGGAACCCACACACAAACCATCAGACACTCTCTCAGGACCCAAACAACTTGACACGCTCGGTGTATGCGCTACAACACGCGCAGACGACACTCCTGATGCAACCTTCTAGCTCCCGATGACTTCGAAGCACTCACATCAGCTATGCTGATCCAAGCAGCATAGCTAACCCCGACGTGTCTACTTTCCGGAGGTCAGGCCCCCTAGATGCTAAAATTCTCTTTAGACAGCCCTAAAGGCAGCCGCCCTAAAGCGGGACAGCTCTACCTGATGAAAACCACCCTCGGTTACATCCCTGTTGGCGTCGCCTCCACCGAAGCATTCTTTGGTGCGGCCGCAATGCTCCACCCTTATCGCGCGCTCATCAGCGATCCATCAGATACAACCTGGTTTCCACTCGTCGAAAAGAACGAACTGCTTATTCCGCCAATTCAGATCGTCAAGAGTGACTTCAGAAAAGGCGGACCTTTTCAGAGAATCCCAGCGAAAAGCCATCCTAATACCATCCCTTTTGACAACTACTTCGACTACACACTCGCGAGCTTATGGTCACCAGAGGAGCAAGCATTCGTCCCCACAACAAAAGAAGATGAATGGGTGCCAAAGGAAAGACGGATCATCAACTACACGATCCACGACACAAATCCGCCGCAAGGCGGCACCACGGATGAAGCCCCAGAAGGCACCTACTTTATGACCCCTGTCCTAGGCGAGCACCGCGAAATCGAATATGCCCTTGAAGACGCACTCGCCTACTACGGTCTAATCGATACCCCGCGCCCCACGCGCCCCGACTTCATTGAAAGTCAGGAACACGACACTATGCAAACCGACTCACAGCAGGAAGACCAGCCACTCTTCCACCTCGCAGAAATCGACGGTATGACCACCCTGTTCGCCGCCATGGACACCATGCCAGAAGAAGCAGCCGGCGTCATAGAACAAGCAGGGCACACACCCAACGGCTACTTCTTCGACAACCTCGCCAAGTACCTACTCCGACAAGCAAACGTAACCACCAACGGCATCGAATTCGACAGCGAAGCAGGCATGTTCAGCCTCATTGGCACCACCAAGATCCTGCAACCACTCCACGACCAACTCACAGAACTCTTCAACAACACAAACGACCTACAACAAAGGCTCAAGCAAGCCGAAGCAGCAGGAATAGACTTCGACGACTAAAAAGAAGCTTTATCCTGACACGTTAAAAACTAGTCAGCTGGCTGGAATGGTGCTGCGCATTATTACTGGTATACCTACGACAGACTTGGCCGACATATAGCCAAAGACACCATCAATACCGGGCCTGACCCCTAGCAGAATCGTTGAATACCACCCTCAAGCGTGGAGTCTTGCGCAATAGGAAAGTCTTTGACAATCCGATCGCCTGAAGGCGGTGAAACCGAGACTTCAGCTACACCGGCTAGGGGTGCCCAAACCATTCAATCAGCATCCAAGAAGACCAAATCTAATCCCACCAACACGCTGAGTCACAAACGTTTAGCCCTGAGCCCTGGAAAACGACTTAAGCCCGCGGATAACCGCGGGCTATAGTTCATTGAGCCTTAAAGCTCAGCAGGAGATACGCGCTTCGGCAGAACAACCGGGCGGGTACCCGCCAGCTCTTCTACGATGCGTACTACCTGGTTGGAGTAGCCGAACTCGTTGTCGTACCACACATAAAGCACGAGGTGCTTGCCGGAGGCGATGGTGGCAACACCATCGACAATGCCGGCATGGGTATTGCCGATGAAGTCAGAGGAAACAACCTCTGGGGAGGCAATGTAGGAAATCTGCTGACGCAGGTCAGAATGCAGAGAGACATTGCGCAGGAAGTCGTTGACCTCTTCGCGCTCTACTTCCTTTTCCAGCTCAAGGTTAAGCACGGCCATGGACACGTCCGGGGTAGGAACGCGGATGGCGTTGCCGGTGAGCTTACCCTCAAATTCCGGCAGGGCCTTAGACACAGCCTTAGCAGCACCGGTAGCGGTGAGCACCATGTTCAGGCCTGCGGCGCGGCCACGGCGATCGCCCTTGTGGTAGTTATCAATGAGGTTCTGGTCATTGGTAAACGAGTGCGCCGTTTCCACGTGGCCGTGGGTGACACCGTAGCGGTCATTGATGACCTTGAGTACCGGAGTGATGCCGTTGGTGGTGCAAGATGCAGCGGAGAGGATCTGATCCTCATCGGTGATCTTTTCGTTATTGATGCCGTAGACGATGTTCTTGATATCGCCCTTGCCCGGTGCAGTCAAAAGCACACGAGAGATGCCCTTGGCCTTGAGGTGCTGAGACAAGCCCTCACGGTCGCGCCACGCGCCGGTGTTATCTACCAAGATGGCGTTGTTGATGCCATAAGAGGTGTAGTCAATCTCGGAGGGATCGTTAGCGTAGATCATCTGGATCTTGGTGCCATTGGCCCAGATGACCTCGTTTTCCTCATCCACGGAGATGGTGCCGTTGAAAGCGCCGTGGACGGAATCGCGGCGCAGCAAGGAGGCGCGCTTGAGGATGTCTCCATCGCCCTTCTTACGCAGGACAATGCCGCGCAGGCGAACTCCACCATAAGCTGCCTCACGGGCGACGAGCAGGCGGGCCAGCAGGCGGCCAATGCGGCCGAATCCGTAGAGAACGACATCAGTGGTTTCTAGGTCAACGCCGGCACCGACGATCTCGCACAGCTCGCCTTCCAGGTACATGCGGAGGTTTTCCTCGTTGGACTCCTCCCAGCCCAGAACCAAGCGGCCTAGATCCACGCTGGCGGCGCCTAGGTTCATGTCCGCCAATTCCACCAGGATTGGCAGGGTCTCCGCCGTGGACAGGTGGCGCTGCGCAATGCGGCGACCGTAACGGTGAGACTTGATGATGTCGATATCGGTCTGCCCCACCAGCGGGCGGCCGAAGATGGTGGTGACAACGTTATTGTTGCGGTGCAGCTGGTGGATGAGTGGAATCATCTGCTGCGCCAGCTCAAGGCGCTCGTTCCAATCATCATGGCCAACATGTGCGTTCGCGGTCACGTAATTCATTCCTTTTCTGTCACGGGGGTGGCATTGAATCTACAAACATAAATATTAGCGCCTACTAGTGTGGGTTTTGGCATAGTCGGTTAAGGATGTCGGCCACAGTACCCCCGTTTATTTTCTCCACTTCGGTTCCTACGAGGCAATAAGCTACGGCATCATCGTGCTGCGCACGGCGTTCCTTGAGCACGGGATTCAAAAGCGGATACACCGGTGGAAGATCGGGATGGCTACGGGTGTACTCGGTCTCCAAACCGCGGGCAAAGCGGCCTGAAAAGGCACGGGTGGATACGGTCTTCCCACCACGGCGAAGAAGCTGCCGGTTATAGTCGCTCGTGCCGGCCTCGGCAGCCAACAAAAAGGCGGACCCGCAAGAGCAGGCGGCAACTCCGCTCCAGGACATAGCGTTGGCTACATCAGCCGCGGTGCGCAGGCCACCGGCTGCGATAAGGGGAAGTTCTGGCGCCGCAGCGCGCACATCAGCCACTAGCTCTTCTAAGTCCCGGGAGTCTGGGGTTGCGGAAAGCTCCCAGGTTCCACGGTGTCCACCAGCCGCCGGACCTTGGACGCAGAGCACGTCGACGCCGCCACGTGCGGCCGCAATTGCCTCCGTAGGGGTGGTAACGGTGGTCCACGCCTCTGCGCCCGCAGCGTGGATTCGCTCTATCTGTTCGGGTGTGAAGGTTCCAAACATGGACCACACCACCCGGGCTCCGCCGCGCAGGGCTAGCTCCAGCTTTTCTTCAAAGCCAAAGGAATAGTCGGGCTCGGGTAGCGGCTGGCTTTCTGCTTGAGCCAGCTCGCGTGCGGCTGCCAAGTACGGCTCGGTAAGTGGTTCCTGTGGGCAAAAGAGATTCACCCCGAACGGAATTCCGGCGCACTGTTCTATCTGTGTGCGAGCAGAGTCGATGCTGGCAGAGCCCAAACCTAGGGTGCCGAAAGACCCAGCCGCATAAGCTGCGTGCACCAGTTCCGGGGTGGTGGGGCCACCGGCCATTGGCGCGGGAATTACGCTACGGGAAAGGGAGCTAATAATCTGACTCATACCACCCCACCCTACCGAGAGAGGAAGCTAGCGCAGTGGCAGCTTTAGGAGATTTTTTCGCGCGGATCTTTGGCTCGAAGGATAAGCCGCAACTAGGACTCACACCGTCCGAGCTTGAGGCGGACTGGCTTATCGTGGGCTTGGGCAACCCCGGCGCGAAGTATGCCGCTACCCGCCATAATGTGGGCTATATGGCCATCGATGATCTCCTCGCAGCTGGTGGAGATGTTCTCGAGCCGGTGCGCGGGCTAGATCTGCAGGTTGCTTCGCTTAATTGGGAGGGCCATAAAGTACTTGCCGTGCGTTCGGGCACCTTTATGAACCTGTCGGGGGATCCTGTAGCACCGTTAGCGCAGCAATTAGGTATCGCTCCAGACCATGTGATTGTCCTCCACGATGAGCTCGATCTGCCGGCTAATAAAATCCGGCTCAAGCAGGGTGGCAATGAAAACGGGCACAACGGGCTCAAGTCCCTCACCGAGCGCTTGGGCACGCGCGACTACTTGCGTGTGCGCATTGGCATTGCGCGCCCACCCAAGGGAGCCTCGATTCCGGACTACGTGCTGGGCCCAGTTGATGCCGGTGCGGGATTCGACGCCGCCATTGCCACCGCGGCTGAATCCGCCCGACTCATCGTTACCGAAGGGCTAGGCAAGGCCCAAAACCAGATTCACTCGCGCTAACACTGGGAAAATTTCTCTAGGGCCTGCGGGCTGCCGGCGGCGACGATGAAATCGGTGGGGGCGAGCTCGGTGGCGTCGGCAAGCGGGGCCCACTGCCCTTCCGCACAACGCACCGAAACCAATTGCACGCGGTGGGTGCGCCAGATGGCGGAAAGGTCGAGCGGTCGGCCCACCAATGAGCTAGGAACGGCCATCTGGGTCACGCCGTAGTCGGTGGCAATCTCCGCGAAATCACGAAAGCGCCCGCCCAAAAGATAGGCCACACGGCGGCCGGTATCGCGCTCCGGACGGATGACATGGTGGGTGCCAATCTGGCTCAAAATGCGCGCATGCGCCTCCGAATCTGCCTTGGCCCAGATATCTTTCACCCCCAGCTCCACCAGATTAGACGCGGTAAGAATGGAGTCTTCTAGGTGGGAGCCGATGGCGACGATGACGCGCTCGACCTCCTCCACGCCCAGCTGACGTAAGGCTTCCGGGTCAGTGGTATCTGCCGCAATGGTCTCAGTGAGGTAAGGCGCTTCCTCGCGCACTCGCTTTTCGCTGGAGTCAATGCCCAGGACCTCAACGCCATTGGCCATCAACTCATGGGCTAGCGAGGAGCCAAATCGCCCCAAGCCGATGACGACGACGGGTGGAATATCGATGCCGGCGCGGGTGCGGCCCAGCGCCTTGAGAATATTAGCCAAGGAACGGCCTTTCTTCGGGATAGCTAAAACGTCGACTTACGGTTTTTGCCGCCAGCGCCGCTACCAAGGTGGTTGGGCCAACCCGGCCCAGGTACATGATTAGGCACAGCACTATCTGCGAGGGTGCAGATAGGCTGGCGGTAATTCCGGTGGACAAGCCCACCGTAGCGAATGCGGAGAGCACTTCGAAAGAGACTTGGTCACCGCTAAACTCCGGATCGAAAAAGCGCAGGGCCGCCACTCCCAGCGTGACCACCATGACTCCGGCAAAGCTCAAGGCTAGGGCCTGGCGGGTTACCGAGCGCGGAAGGCTGCGGTGCCCGATGGTGGTGGTTTCGCGCCCGGTGAACTCTGCTGCCATGGCTGCCAGGAGCACGCACGCGGTGGTGACCTTGATGCCGCCGGCGGTACCGGCCGAGCCACCACCGATGAACATCAAGATATCGGTGCCCATCAGGGTAATGGGGTGAGCCTGCCCGTAGTCGATGGCATTAAAGCCGGCCGTGCGCGGAGATGCACTGGCGAAAAAGGAATTAAGCAACTTGTCTCCCAGCGACATGGACGACAACAGCCCGGTCCATTCCATGCAGGCGAAAAAGACCGCACCCGCTACCAAAAGCACGGTCGTAGCCACCAAAGTCATGCGCGCGGTAATGGAGATGCGGTGGACCACGAAACGGTTGCGGCGCACGAGGCGTACCAACTCCGCCCATACCGGAAATCCCAAGCCGCCACCAATCAACGCGGCGGCTAAGGGCAGCAGAATCCAGGCATCTGCAACAAAGGGCACTAGGTTATCGCTATTGGTGCTAAATCCCGCGTTATTGAATGCAGAAATGGCGTGAAAGATGCCTTCCCATACCGCGCGCGGAAAGGAATGACCATAGCCAATCATCAACCGCGCAGCCACGATGACAGCGATGATGATCTCTGCCACGGCGGTAAAGGCAAAGGTAAAAATCAGCGTCTTGCGAATTCCGCCAGGAGCAATGGGGCGCCCCTCATAGGCCCCCGTTTTGCGTGCTTTGAAGCTTATCCGGCCGGTAAAAAGCAGGCCGGATAGCGAGGCCAAGGACATGATGCCCAAGCCACCCAGTTGGATGAGTGCCAAGATGACCACTTGGCCGGCCGGGCTCCAAAAACTGCCGGTATCGACCACGATAAGTCCGGTGAGCGATACCGCAGACGTAGCGGTAAAAAGCGCAGACAAAAAAGAAGCGCGGGCGGTGCCGGCCTCGGCGAACGGCAGCATGAGCAAAACCGTTCCCAGCAAAATGAGCAAAAGAAAGCCGGCTGCGGTTAAGCGCGCCGGTCCCCAGTGCCGTATGGAAAACAGATGTTTCACGAGCGGAAGTATAGACCTGCTTGGGGTGCAAGGAAACTGCTAGCAGGCACCACCCCCGCCTCGAAGTTAAGATTGGGGCTATGACTTCGCCAAATAGCACTGCCAAGACGATTGTGATTACGGGCGCATCGGGCGGGCTGGGCGCCGCGGCCGCACGCCAGTTGCACCGCACCCGCCCGCAAGACAACCTGGTTATTATTGGCCGCACCCCGGAAAAGACTCGCGCGGTGGCACAGGAAGTGGGCGGCCAGTACTTCCTTGCCGATTTCGAGTCTTTGGGGCAGGTGCGCCGCCTGGCTGGAGAGTTGAGCGAGCTGGAGCATATCCATGCGCTAGGCAATAATGCTGGCGGCATTTTCGATGGCCCCTCCACCACTGCTGATGGATTTGAGCGCACCTGGCAAGTCAACGTGGTTGCGCCCTTTCTGCTGACTTCCCTGCTTCGGGACAAACTGCGCGAGGATAACGCGAACGTGGTCCAGACCGCTTCGCTGGCCAATTTTCTCATGTCCTACTTTGAGCCAAACGATCCCGATACTGTGGAGCGCTTTAGCCCCGAGCGTGCTTATGGCAACGCGAAGTTGGGGGATATCCTGCTTACCCGCTATTTCGATGCCCACGGGCTTAATGCAGTCTCTTTCCACCCGGGCGTGCTGGCCACGGACTTCTCCAAGTCCTCGACTGGCATGATGTCCAAAATATATTCCGGACTGATCGGCAAAACCTTTGGCAAGCCTGCCGAAGGCGGCGATAACCTCGCCTACTACCTGACCGGCACGGAAGGCATCCACTTCAAATCCGGCGAATACTACAACGCCAAGCGCAAACCCGGCCTGCAGCGTCCCATTGCGAAGAAGCTATCGGTGGCCCGCCGCGTCTTTGATGATTTGGGGCGCCGCCTCAATGTGGAGTGGTAGCGCAAACCCACTAGACTATGCCGCATGAGTTCTGTCGTTTCTGAGGCCTCACGCCGCCGCACGTTTGCCGTCATCGCCCACCCGGATGCTGGTAAGTCCACGCTGACGGAGGCGCTGGCGCTACACGCACACGTTATTAATGAGGCCGGCGCGGTCCACGGCAAAGGCAACCGCAAGTCCACCGTGTCTGACTGGATGGACATGGAGAAGGACCGCGGTATTTCCGTGGCTTCCTCGGCGCTGCAGTTCGAGTATGCGCCCGAGGGACACGAGGGCGAGCCCTACATGATCAACCTGGTTGATACCCCAGGCCACGCGGACTTTTCTGAAGATACCTACCGCGTGCTCACCGCGGTGGATGCGGCAGTCATGCTTATCGACGCCGCCAAGGGCCTCGAGCCCCAGACCCTCAAGCTCTTCCGCGTCTGCAAGGCCCGCGGCTTGCCCATCGTCACTGTGATCAATAAGTGGGACCGCGTGGGCCGCGAGCCCTTGGAGCTCGTTGATGAGATCGTCAACGAAATCCAGCTGCAGCCCACTCCGCTGTACTGGCCGGTAGGCATTGCCGGTGACTTCCGCGGCTTGGCACACATCAACGAGGATGGCGAGGCCGATGAATATATCCACTTCATCCGCACCGCCGGTGGTTCTACCATCGCCCCGGAGGAACACTTCGATCCGGATGCCGCCGGTGAGAAAGAAGAAGAGGTGTGGGAAACCGCGGTCGAAGAGGCCGAGCTCCTCGCCGCCGATGGTGCCCTGCATGATCAGGAGCTTTTCGAGCAGTGCGTGACCTCCCCACTCATTTTTGCCTCTGCGATGCTGAACTTTGGTGTGCACCAAATCCTGGATACGCTGTGTGCCATTGCCCCGGCCCCGCACTCGCGCGAGTCTGATCCTAAGGCGGTTGAGGCTGCCACCAGTGCTATCGACGAGGTCCGCGAAGTAAGCGATGATTTCTCCGGCGTCGTCTTTAAGGTTCAGGCAGGTATGGACCAAAAGCACCGCGATAATTTGGCCTTCATGCGCGTGGTCTCCGGCGAATTTGAGCGCGGCATGCAGGTTCACCACGCCCAGTCTGGCCGCAGCTTTTCCACCAAATATGCGCTGACCGTCTTCGGCCGCACGCGCGATACCGTGGATACCGCCTATCCGGGCGATATCGTAGGTTTGGTCAACGCCGGCTCACTCGCCCCTGGTGACACCATCTATTCCGGCAAAAAGGTCCAGTTCAAGCCGATGCCACAATTCGCCCCGGAGGCTTTCCAGATTCTGCGCGCGAAGTCGCTGGGCAAGTACAAGGCCTTCCGCAAGGGCCTGGATCAGCTAGCAGCCGAGGGCGTGGTTCAGATTCTCAAGAACGAGGCCCGTGGCGATGCCTCGCCGGTCATGGCGGCGGTTGGCCCCATGCAGTTCGAGGTCATGCAGGCCCGCATGGAGTTCGAATATAACGTGGAAACCGTCACCGAGCCCATCCCCTATTCCGTGGCCCGCCGCACCGATGCCGAGTCTGCCCCGGAACTGGGCCGCCAGCGCGGAGTGGAGATCTTTACCCGCCAAGATGGCGAGCTCATCGCGCTCTTTGGTGATAAGTGGAAGCTCGCCTTCATTGAGAAAGAACACCCAGAGCTGACCATGGAAACGCTGGTGGCGGATTAAAGCAGCACTGCTTTCTTTTCTCTACAAGACAAGCAAAAGGCCGCTTCCCATTCTTGGGAAGCGGCCTTTTTCGGTTGCCGGTTAAAGCATCAACATCACTGGGACAACGGCGATTTTGACCACCTGTGCCACCACAATCGTGGCGGCGTAGCCGATCATAATACGCGAGTCGGAGCTAAGCCCCGTGGCGTAATTGACTACGGCTGGCTGGGCAAAAATGCCGGAGTGTCCGCCGACGGTGCGAGTTTCAGATTGCCCCATGAAGCGATTCGCCACGGCGAACAACACAGCAGCCACCGAGGTAACAATGGCAGCAAGGATCATGCACTTCAGCCCCATCCAGGAGAATGCGGTGGACAGGAATGCCTCACCAGAAGATAGGCCCACGGATGCCAAGAAGATGACGAGGCCCCACTGTTGGAAGGCGGTGTTAATGGAGGCCGGAACCTGCCACGGGATGCGGCGGGTGCGGTGCAGCGCGCCGAGGATCAGGCCGGTAATCAGCGGTCCGAGTGCAAAGCCCAGTTCGAAGGAGGCGCCTCCCGGCATCGGTACTACGACCTGGCCGAGCAGGTAGCCCAAGAAAAGACCGCCGCCTAGTGCCACCCAGTTCAACTCGGAGTAGGACTTAACGGAGTCACCGAAGTAATCCCGGATATCGCCCAAACGGTCAAACTTCACGATGAGCTCCAGCGTATCGCCAGAGGCCAAGTGGGTTTCATTATTGGCTAGGAACTCCTCATCGCCACGCTGTACGCGCACGATGCGGCCGCCATAGCGAGAAAACAGGTTCAACTCCTCTACGGTGCGACCGGCAATATCCTGGTTAGATACAGCCACGGTTTCAATAACTAGGCGCTTATCCACAAACGGAGTCTGCGGCTGGCGCTTGCCCAGCATTTGGGTGAGCTCACGGGCCTTAGCCTTGGTGACCATCACGCGCAGAATATCGCCTTTGCGCAGTTCGGGGCGGTCACCGGCCACGCGCACTTTATTGCCGCGGCGGATGGTAGCGATCACAAAGTGATCCTTGAACTTTTCTTCCAGATCATCGTAGTTCACGTCTTTGGTGACGCGGATGGTGCGGGAGCGGAAGATCTTGGAGGCAGAATTGTCCTTATCCCGCTTGGCAGGCCAGTTTTGCTTGAGTAGGAAGGCCACCACCAAGATGGCTACCGCCACACCCACGGGATAGCCCAGCGAGTAGCCCACGGCAGGTAGTTCTTCACCCGTTTGCTGTTGGGCAACAGCCAGCGACGGTGTCGAGGTGGTGGCGCCGGCGAAAACGCCAACGGAAGCCAGGGTGTCTAGTCCCAGCATGCCACCAAAGAATAGGGCTGCGCCCGCGGCCACGATGATCGCAATAGTGGCCGTGAGCATGTGCTTCATCTGCTTAGAAAAGCCCTTGAAGAATCGCTCGCCGGCGGAGAGCCCCTGCATATAAATAAAGAGACCCAAGCCCATCTCTTGCAGGGAGCTTAGAATGTCTTTGTCCAGGTCAATAAACGAGCCGAGGGCCAAACCCACAAAAAGCGTGCCGGCCGCGCCAAAGCGCAGCGGCCCGAAAGGAATCATGCCAAATAACGTGCCGAGCAGCACTATGAAAAAGATGCTCAGCCATATATTTCCATCAAAAATTGCTAACACGCTGGAATAGTTTAGGCATTTTCCAGCAAAGTGCCACGTGAAAGGCACTTTCTTCAAAGCCTGCACTCGGCATCGCTACTGCTTAGACCAGTTTCACCGTCGACCGACCACCCCCAGCAGCGGTACATCTCACAGCAACTATCCAAAGTGAACTAGTCGAGGAGGAATTCCTTCCACCGTGGCCACTCCGTATAGGTCTGGGCTTTACCCGCCTGATAGTTCGCCCGCAGCTTGTACACATTGCGTTCGGTAGAGGACACCTGCATATCTTCCGGAAAAAATAATTGCGCTTTGCCTTGGCGCTCCAACTCCAAAAGCCGGTCTTTGGCTGCGTTATAGAGGGCGGGGCGGGCTATGAGGGCGTCGGCAATAGCGGGGTACCTGCGGAAGACGCGGCGGACAAAGGCTGGGCGCGCCACTTCAGGGCGCACATACCCACGCGGCTTAGTGCCGATAAACAGGAACTTCTCGTATCCGGCCTCTTCTGCTTGCGCAATGGTAATGCCACCGGAAGAGCCCAAAGCACCGTCCACGTACGGCGCGCCGTCGATAAATCGCATCGGCATAATCAACGGCAGCGTGGAAGAAGCGCGCACACGCACGAGGAGATCTTCCGGGGTGTGGATGTCCTGGCGCGTCCAGTAGACAGACTCGCCAGTATCGGCGCGCGCTGCAGCGAGCACCATATCGGCCGGATGGTCGCGGTAAGCCTGCCAATCAAAGGGAAAATCCTTGTCCGCGGCGCGCTCATAAATGTACTCGGCATTGAAATACCCGCTACCACGCACCAGCGAACCCACGCCGCCGAAGCTGGGGCTTTGAGCAAAGTCCGTAAAAGACTCTTCTGTGCGCTGGGCATCGCGCGAGAGGTAATTGATGGTGTGGGAAGCCCCGGCGGAGACGCCACCTACCCAGCCAAAGTCCACGCCCTCTTCGAGGAGCTTGACCATACAGGCTGCCGTATAGGAATTGCGCATGCCGCCGCCTTCAATAACGAGTGCGGTGTTCTTAGCGTCAATCATGATGCCCCATACTACGCTGGACCCAATGAAGCGCATTTTCCGGCAATTACTCGCGGACGAGGAAGGCACCTTCGATATCGAAACCGGCCAGCAACCCCGCACCGGGTTTGCCTACGCCCCTACCGCAACGGCGCTACTGAAAGCAGATGAGCCCACTCCGGACGCGATACGCACAGCCCTCGCACGAGCCAGGCGAGAGGGCGCACGCTATCTCAGTACCTGGCGCCACCCAGGCGGCCCTTTAGTATTTTTTGCTACGTCGGTTACCCAAGACGAATCTCTCGCTCGCGAGCACGTTGCCGCCACGGGACAACGCACCTACTTCGATCTAGAGCGCGGCCACACCGTTACCGTGCGCGCTCACTAGGCTAGAGGCTTATGGGATTAAAAGATGCACTTGCTCGGCTCACCGGCACGCAGTCCCCGCGCTTAGCACACCCCGATTCCACTGCCCCCACTGCCCAGGTGGAAAGGCTGGAAATCCACACCGCCGGCTCATTGATCATAGTGGTCACCAATCAGCCCGGCGCGGAGGTACTGCGCGAGGTAGCACGCTCCCGCGAATCGGCCACTCTGGTTTCTCCCACCGCAACGGCTCATTTTCTGGCTGTAAAGAAGGATGCACTGCCCATCAAGGATCCCCGGCGCGGCTGGGTTATTCCGCTTACGCCCGCGCTTGCCGACGCCTTCTTAGACCACCTACCCCACCCCGGCGAATATGAGCTCTCCCCCGCCTTGGCTTTAGTAGTCGAATAACTTTTGAAAGGAATCCGCACATGCTCCTTTTGCCCTTTGCTGGAAAGAAGCCACGCATCCATCGCAGCGCGTGGATTGCCCCTAATGCCACCATCATTGGAGACGTAGAAATCGGCCCGGAATCCTCCGTATTTTATGGCAACGTGCTGCGCGGTGATGTAGGGGCAATTCGGATTGGCGCGCGGTGCAATATTCAGGACAATTGTGCCTTCCACGTGGAAGAAGATACCCCCTGCGTACTAGAAGATGATGTCACGGTGGGGCACATGGCGATGGTCCACGCCGCACACGTGGAGTCAGGTTCTTTAGTGGGCATGTCCTCCTCATTACTTTCGCGCTGCACTATAGGTACGGGCTCGCTGATCGCCGCCGGTGCCGTGGTACTAGAAGACACAAAAATTCCGCCGCGCAGCCTTGCCGCCGGCGTGCCGGCCAAGGTCCGCCGCGAACTCAGCGCAGAAGAATCGGGAGCCTTCATCCCACACGCGGCGCGCTACGTGGAGTGCGCCCAGCGCCAATCTAGTGAGGCATTAAGCCTGGATGAAGTCCTCTTTGATTAAAGCGACACTACGCCCATGAGGATGAGAAAGACTGCCACGAGGTAACCGCCAAAGAGCGCCACTTGGGTACTATTAGCACGGGCAGCGGCAAAAAGCCTGCCCGCCGCCGAATCGGGATGTGCGCGCACCACAGCGATAAATAGGCCACAGATGGTAGGCAAGGATAGGGCTAGGCTGGCATACCACACTAGGCCCCCATATTGCGCTGCTGGAGAGATATCTTCTGTGGCCAAGTGCATGAGCCCGTAATAAAAAGGCACCGAGGTCAGTGATTGCACCACACCCATCACAAAGCCGATGAGTGCCGTAATCAGCGACGGCGTGCGGAGCGGCTCTAGTAGCCGGTTGACCAAGGCATTGGGTTGCCCTTTGGAGCGCCACGAGCCGATAGCCACGGCGATGCCGACTGCGACCAGCACCCAGCCGGCAATGGGCGAACTCAAAATGGCCTCAATTTGATCTTTTACCCCAAGCAGCAAAAACATGACCACGGCCGCTGCGACGAGCACCCCGGCCCAATCTCCTACCACCACCAATGCGGCGATGCGCCGGTACTTACCGCGGGGCAAGATGATGCCGATGGCCACAAGGATGCCAATAAGTAAGGCATTAACGGAATCCAAAAGGGCGAAACTAACGGCATGGAGCATGCCGGATAGTCTACCGCTCCACGCCGAAATCTCCGACGCTGCAGAGGTTGAATGTTTTATCTCTCGATAGCGTCAATTTATGATGCACCACACGTACCTTTGCGTACGCTCGGCAATTTTGCATAGACTGTGCAATGTTTCTCATGAAATGCAATCTTTGCTCGCGGATCGCATATCCGCGCTTATCCGCGCGCATAACATTGCCCGCTCACTCGACTAGAAAGCACGCATATGTCTAAATTTCTCTACCGACTAGGAAGTTGGTCATACCGCAAGGTATGGCCCTTCCTGGCCTTCTGGCTTATCGTCTTGGTGGCCATGGTGGGCCTATCCGCCGGCTTTGCCAAGTCACCGAACCCCAACTTCTCCATGCCGGAGATGGACTCGACCACCACCCAAGACAAGATGATGGAACGCTTTGGCCAAGACACCGATGCCATGAGCGCTCCCGAGGGCACAGTGGTTATCCAAGCACCGGAGGGCAAAGACCTCACCGATAAGCAGGTGGCCGGCGAGGTGGATAACCTCCTCGGTGACCTCAAAGACACTGGTGCGCTTAAGGACCAAGACAAGCTGGTCAGCCCGGTTATGGCCGCCGCTGGCATGGAAAAGCAAATGGGCGAAAAAATGAAGGCCCAGCACATGCCGGAGGAGCAGGTGAAGAAGAACCTGCAACAGCTCTCCCCTCTCAGCGAGGATAAAACTACCGGTACCGTCACTATTACCTTCGACGCCGATGCTGTCATGGACATCCCGGAAGAGGATATGACTGCGGTAACGGATGTGTTGAACAAGTACGACGAGGGCGAGCTCACGGTCAAGTACCAGGGCAATGCTTTTAACTCCGCTGGTCAAGAGATGGGTGGCAGCGCCGAAGTTATCGGCCTTATCGTTGCCGCAATCGTGCTGCTGATTACCTTCGGTTCCTTCGTCGCCGCCGGCATGCCGCTTATTTCCGCCATCATTGGTGTGGGCATCGGCATCCTTGGCGTGCAGGTTTCCACCGTATTCACGGATACCATTTCCGATATGACCCCGACCTTGGCCTCCATGATCGGCCTGGCGGTCGGCATCGATTACGCACTGTTTATTGTTAACCGTTTCCGCAATGAGCTCATTACCTCCTCTGGCCTCAATGATCTTTCGCCTAAGGAGCTAGCCGCAGAGCTCAAGAAGATGGATAAGGCCACCCGTGCCCACGCCATGGGCATGGCGCTGGGTACCGCGGGCGGTTCCGTCGTCTTCGCCGGCACCACCGTGGTCATCGCACTGGCTGCATTGACCATCATCGGTATTCCGTTCCTGGGCACCATGGCGATCGCCGCGGCAGCAACGGTCATCATCGCAGTGCTCGTTGCCAATACCTTTATCCCTGCCCTCCTGGGACTTTTGGGCACCAAGATTTTTGCCGGCCGCGTCCCCGGCCCCAAGGTGCCGGACCCAGAGGACGAAAAGCCCACCATGGGTCTGCGTTGGGTGCGCCGTGTGCGCGCCCATCCGTGGCTGCATCTTATCGCCGGCGTCGTCTTGCTGGGCATCCTGGCTGTACCATTCGCCCAGCTGCGCTTGGCCATGCCCACCGATGGCACCGCGAAGCCGGGTACCCCGCAGCGCGAGGCCTATGAGATTACGGCAGATGCCTTTGGCCCAGGCCGCAATGCGCCGATGATCGCGTTCGTTGAT
The DNA here is from genome assembly GCF_046717765.1 of Corynebacterium sp. LaCa117. NCBI lineage: Bacteria > Bacillati > Actinomycetota > Actinomycetes > Mycobacteriales > Corynebacteriaceae > Corynebacterium > Corynebacterium sp. LaCa117. The sequence goes on from NZ_CP177102.1 coordinate 1,817,011, forward strand.
GTGGCCAACGTTCCCGAGCAGGACCGCATGCCGGCGTTCCAGGACCTGCTGCAGGAATTCAATGGCACTTCAGGTGTAGAAAACGCCCAAATCGTGCAGACCACTGACAACGGTGATGCTGCACAGATCATGATCACGCCAACCACCGGCGCCACCGATGAAGAAACCACCGAGACCCTCAACCACCTGCGCGATTACCAGGGTGAGTTTGAAAAGACCGGTGGCTCCTACGGCATCACCGGCATCACCCCCATCTTCGATGACATTTCTGAGCGCCTCAATAACGTGCTCATTCCTTATGTAGCCATCGTGCTGGGCTTGGCCTTCATTGTCTTGATGCTGGTCTTCCGCTCCATCTGGGTGCCGCTTATCGCCGCGGCCGGCTTCGCGCTCTCCATGGCTGCCACCTTCGGCATCACCGTAGCCATTTGGCAGGAGGGTATGTTCGGCATCGTCGATGACCCGCAGCCGCTTCTTTCCTTCCTGCCCATCATGCTCATCGGCCTTACCTTCGGCCTGGCCATGGACTATCAGGTTTTCTTGGTCACCCGCATGCGCGAGGGTTTTGTCAATGGCAAGACGGCTGGCAACGCTACCTCCAATGGCTTTAAGCATGGCGCCCGCGTGGTGACGGCTGCGGCCCTGATTATGATTTCGGTCTTCGCCGCCTTCATTTTGATGGATGAGCCGTTTATTAAGACCATGGGCTTTGCCCTGGCTGCTGGCGTGCTTATCGACGCCTTCGTGGTCCGCATGATGATCATCCCGGCCACCATGTTCGTGCTGGATAAGAAGGCATGGTGGTTCCCGCGTTGGTTGGATAAGATCACCCCAAACATGGATATCGAGGGAGAGGCTTTGCACTCTAAGCGCGAAGAGCTCTTGCGCACCCAACGAGAAAAGGTAGGCGAAACACACCGTGACTAGTCTGCGCGAAGAACAGAAGCGAGCTACTCGTCAGGCCATGGCCGATGCGGCAGCGCGCCTCGTCCTCGAGGGTGGCGCTGAAGCTGCCACGGTTTCAGGCATAACTGCCGCCGTCGGGGTTTCCCCGCGCACTTTCCACAACTACTTCTCCTCGGTTTCTGATGCGCTACTGTCCTTTGGCACCAATGTGCTTGCCGAGTTTTCTAAGGAAGTGCCCACCGTCTTCCCTAACTCATCCATTTCTGAATTCTTCGAACAGGTAACGCTCGATGCCACCGAAAATGAGGGAAAAGAGTTGCATTCCATCACCTCTCTTTTCACTATCGGCGAGGCTTTAGAAAACTTGAGCCATACCACAGAAGAGCGCCAACAATTCCAGGTCGTATCCGAGCAAGTTTTGGAAGCTTTCCACCAACGCGTTCCGGATAAATCGCGCTTTGAGGTCGCGGTCATCCTCCAGGCCTGTGCGGGCGCCGCCGCGGTGAGCATGAAAGAAATCCACCGCCGCTCCCAGGCCGAAGAATCACTGAGTGCTCACGCCAAGCATGAGATAGTACGCACGGCCTTTGCTACCGTGCGCGCCATCGACTAGCTAGCCTAATGGGCGCTTTAATCCGTATGCTCGGCAGTAGTTATGGATAAGAAAGCCCCTATATCGAGCACCGCGCATAACGCCCGCTTCATTCAGGCGGGCGTTAATGCCGCATTTCAAGACCGCATCGGGAAGGCGACCGACGTGGAATTTAATTTCCTCGGCGCCTCCACGGATGGTAAAGGCGATTTTGTCACCGATCAGCTAGTGGAGGCGAGGATAAGTTCCACGCGGCAGGTTTCTGATTTCCGTGGCGTGCGGCTAGCCGTCATTTCTGCCGGCACCTGGCACTGGACCACCACGGCCACCGAGAATTGTGCTGATTTGCCACAGAGTATCTCGATGACGAGAGACCCTGAAAGCATGATTGCTTTAGCTTCCCTCATCGTGGGCAATATGCCGATACTTCGCGCCCAGCAGGGTGAGCACGTGGCTATCGTTGCGGTAGATTTTCACCCTCGCCTGGAGTTTCGCCAGGCCCTGCTGCACGGCCTGCGACACAGCAGAGCGGACGAGGATGAAAAGGTCCCTACCCTCACCCTTGCTCGTTACTTGGACATGGACTCCACCGAGGAAGAGCCGTACGTGCATTTTTCCGATGGCACCACGGTGTGTTTCGAACCAGCCGACCACGGCGTGCACAAGATTTCCAGCATCACCCCGGGTTTTAGCGCCACCAGCATCCTCGAGGATGCCTTTTATCTCGGTGTGGAGAACCAACTCTATTTCCAGGGCCGTTTCCCCGCCGCCACAATAGAACTCGATGTAGACAAGGCCACCGCTACCGTGTCCTATCGCGGTGGGCAGTTTGCGGCGAAGGCGGTGCTTATAGCCACCATATCCGCTGAGGAATTCACCTGGGCTTGGGCCGATCCCTCGCTTAAGGACTCTGCGGCCGCCCGGTGGGCAGGAAGTTTGGCACGCTTTGGCATGAACGAGGTCGTCCCCGAGTTGGTTCGCCCGCACCTTCCGCTCCAGCTAGCGCGCAGGCAACAACTGCCCCACCTGGCTTTGCCTATCCTTGGCATCTGGATGCTGGCTGGCACTACGCTTTCCGACGGCCGCGTCGGCCTCGTCCTCCTCGATGCGCCGGAGCTGCACTTGCCCAAGCCTACGCCCACCGCCACAGCGGCAACGTTAGAAGTTAACCCTCCCGATTGGATCGATGCCGATCGTGCCCGCGCCGCCTACGCGTCATTTCGCGGGGTGGACGTGTAGGGCGCTGCGGATGGCGTCCACGTCGACGTCGTCAAGCGCAGCTGGCTCAAACGCTGCATCGTTAGTTTTATCCACCAAAACCGCACGCACTCCCTCGGCGAAGTCCGCGCGCCGGTACATGAAGGCACCCAGATTGGTTTCCATGTCGAGCGCCTCCCGCACGCTGCTGCACTCCTGCTCGGCGCGGAATAGCTCCATGGCTGCGACGATAGAGGTGGGGCAGGCCTGTGCAGTCAGCTCCCCTACCAACTGCTTGAGCTCTGGGTGGCTATCCAAAGCCGCGGTGATATCCTGCCAGGTCTCGTGGGAGAAGGCGTCTTCGATGGAACCAATAAGCTCAGCCAAAGCGGGCTCACCCGCGGGTTCGGTGGCGTGCTGGGCTAGCGCTGTAGCCATGCCCTGCTCAATTACCGCGTGAGCAAAAGCCTCTGCGTCTGCCACGTAGTGAGTGGCCAACCCGCTCCACAGGAGGTCTGCGGCGTACATGCGATACCCGGTGATACCCCAGAACTTCGCTAGCTCGGGCGAGGCCTTTCCGCGCGTTCCCACCGCGCGCTGGGCGGCGTAGGCCATGCCTACGTCGGTGACGTAGCCGATATTCATCTCTGGCATAGAAGCAAAGGTCTTATCCGTAACTACTCGATGGGATCCATGGGCGGAGATACCCAGGCCACCTCCCATAGCGATGCCATCGATGAGCGCGATAACTGGCTTGGGATACTCCGCGATATCGCCGTTTAAGGTGTATTCATCCGCAAAGAATGTGTCGACTTCGCCTACTTTTCCTTCCTGGACCCCTTCGCGGGCATAGCGGACGTCACCACCGGCGCAATATGCCTTTGGGCTGGCCGAGAGAAAAAGCACCTGCTCCACCTCATCGTTTTCACGCCACTGCGCTAGCGACGCCGCGATGAGTTCTACCATCTCCGGGGTGAGGGAATTGAGAGCCTTGGGACGGTTGAGTTCAATCACTCCGGTATGGTTACGGATTGAGGACACGATGGGTGAAGCGTTGGTCATACCCCTAGTGTGACACACAGCTCACCCCCTTAGCCACCATTGATTGATTCACAGATAGGTTCGGATTTTGCTCCCACAGCTCATCGCCCTGGATATGGACGGCACCCTACTGGACGGCAACGGCCAGCTTCCACCAGATTTTTCCGCGATCAGCACCCGCGCCCGCCAGCTCGGCGTCACCCTTGTACCCGCCTCGGGTCGCCAGCTTGCCACCCTGCAAGAAATGTTTCCGCATGAAGATACCTTCATTGCAGAAAATGGCTCCGTCGTCGTGCACAATAATCGGGTCATTAGCGCCACTACCCTGCCCACCACGGCAGTGCGCGCCGCCGTTTCCGCTCTCCGCACTGTCGACGCCGCGCATACCGTAGTGCTGTGCACCCCAGATACCGCCTTTGTCCACAAGAGCGCCGATGAGCATGCCCGCGCAGAAATTTCCAACTACTACAGGTCAGTGGAATGGGTAGATGACCTCGATGCCCTACTCGATGCGGACATCATCAAGATCGCGGCTTACTGCGCCGACGGCAGCGAAAAGCACCTCCACCAGCCTCTCCTCGCGGCCGTTCCGGAGCACAATATCGCCATTTCCGGCGCCGTCTGGCTCGACGTCATGGCCGCGGGCGTCAATAAAGGCGAAGCGCTGCACACCATGGCCAAGCTCCTCGCGGTTCCCATGTCTCGCACCGCTGCCTTTGGCGATTTCCTTAATGACTATGAGCTCCTCTGCGAGGCCGGCACTGCTATCGCAATGGAAAATGCGCACCCAAAATTAAAAGCAATCGCCAATCTCATAGCCCCACCCAATACCGAATATGGTGTCATGACAGTCCTGCGTCAGCTTTTTGACAGCGAAGAGTCCTAGAATCGAATTTTCGCCTCCGGCCCGCGTGCCGCTTCTTTACTTCACCCTCATGGGAGAAAACCTCGTACGCAGGCTAAAATAGTCCGTTTAGAAAATATACGTAGTGCTTTGGGAGTTTTTGTGAAGCAGATTTTGCGCTCACTGCTGGGTAAGAAGAAACCTGGGCGTTCAGATGAACCACGCCCATCGGTCTATCAGGCAGTAAAGCCCAAAGCTGGCTCCACCAGTACATCTCGCCCTTCTGAGAACAAGGCCTCCGCGCCCCAAAAATCAGACAACACCGACTCCACCACCGGTGCAAAGTCCACGACGCCGCAAGGCAAGTCCAAGGACCACTCTGCGCAAGAGGTCCAGTCTAAGGACCAAGCTAAAAAGACACCTGCAGGAAAGCCCGCGAAGGCTACCGAGTCCAAACCTACTGCCGCTAAAGACACCGCTCGCCCCGAGGCTGCGAAGCCGCACTCCGGCACGACCCAATCCGCAAAGTCGCAGCGGACAAAGGTAGGCTCGCAGTCGCCCGCAGACAAAGCCGCGAAGGACAAACCAGCCTCCCAAAATTCCGCATCTAAACCTGCCGTCGCTAAGCAAAGCAAGCCTGAAGCCTCTCCTAAGTCAGCAGCTGTAGAGAAACAGCAGCAATCGAACGCGCAGGAGAAGAAGCCACGACGCAAGGCGCACGAACCGGTTCAGCGACCGCGCCGCGGTGCCAGCTTTAGCTCCACGACCTCGCCGAGCTCCCCGAAGGCCGATTCTGCCCGCGATACCCCTCCGAAGACAGAGAGCAAGCCTGGCAAAAAGCCGTCTCAACAAGGCGCTGCGAAGCCATTGCAGCAGGCTCGACCCGCAGCCCAACAACCGGAGAAGACACCCAAGCCGTCCACCTCTCCCAACCCGAAAAAGCCTTCCCCGAAGCCGGCGTCGCCGCGCCCGTCTGCTGCACAAGCACAGGCGCCTTCTAAGCCAGCTAAACAACAGAAGGCTAAGCCGCAACAGGCCAAGCCTGCCACCGCTAAACCTGCCGCAGCCAAGCCGACCACAGCCAAGCCAGCCGCAGGTCAGCAACAGAAAACGCAGAATCCGCGCCCCCAAGAGCGCAGGCAGGAAGACACGGCAAAGAAGACGACTCAGCCACGCCCAGCATCGAAAAAGAAAGCACAGCCCTCTAAGGGTTCACAGGCTTCTAAGAGCAAGGGCGAAACACGCACGCCTAGTACCGCAAACCAAAAGGCTGCCCCGCAGGCATCAGCACCGAAGACTGCTACACAAAAGAAGAGCACTACTGCCCCCACGCCGAAGGCAACCGCACCAAAGACTGGGACTGCCCCTTTCCTGCAGCCCACTAGGTCGACTCAGAAGATGGCTGCCCACAATAGGGATAAGGTAGCCCAGCCGAAGAAGGACCAAAGCGGCTCCTCAAAGGGCAGTCTTGATAAGCAGCAGGAGCAAAGGCCACAGCCGCAGCCGAAGGTGTCGACGCCTCAGGACAAGGCTAGGAAGACGACAAAGCGCCGCCCAGAGGTAAAACCATCTGATATCAGCCGCGGACTGGCTCGCAAATCACAGCAGGTAGGCACCCCTACCTCGGCTCAGCAAAAGCCACCGCGCGCTGTCCCCAAGCCCAAAGCGAAGCAGCAGTCTGGACAGCCCCAGCCGAAGAAGGCAGAGCCCCAAGCTGCCCCAAAGGCGGCTTCAGGAAAGACTGGCACGTCCGCAGCGACAGGTGGTCTAGCTGGAGCAGGAGCGGCCACCGCCGCGGCTAAAGAATGGCAGCGAGACAAGGCACAGCCAGCAAAGGCACCACAGCCAGCTTCCAATAAGCAAAAGGCACCAGTGGCGCCTGACCAAGCACAGCCAGCTGCCCAGAAACCAGCAACACAGAAAGCCACAGCTCCGCAGAAGGACGCTAAATCCAAGTATCCACTGCAAAAGCAGGCCAATGACCCTGAGGCCCTGGCTACGCCGCCTGAAAGCAAGGTAGTCAAGAAAAAGCGCCATGCCCGCCTCCGCCAGGTCAAGGGGCTTGACGGACTGCGCGGCCTCGCGGTCATTGCCGTGGTGCTGTATCACTTCTTCCCTGCCCTCCTTCCCGGAGGTTACTTGGGCGTTGACCTCTTTTTCGTCCTTTCCGGATTCCTCATCACCTCGTTGCTGGTGCGTGAATTCCGTACCTCCGGCAGGATTAGCTTGAAGGACTTCTGGGTGCGACGATTCCGGCGTATCCTCCCAGCCGCAGTATCCGTTCTCGTCATGTGCACCGCGCTGGTGACATGGATCGGCGGGGACTTAGCGGTAGGCTTGCGCCAACAGTTCTTGGGCACTTTGTTCTTTGTCAATAACTGGACACAGATCGCAACCTCCCAGTCCTACTTCGCGGACAATGAGATTCAGGTCTTTGCCCACTATTGGTCGCTGGCCGTGGAAGAGCAGTTCTATGTAATTTGGCCGCTCCTTATCACGGGTATTTTCCTCATTTCTCGCCATAAGCCGCGCCGACTTCCTATCCTCGTGTCCACGCTTTTAGCCCTCGGATCCGCCGTGGCCATGGCGCTAATCTTCGTGCCCGGTGAGGACCCGACGCGTGTCTATTACGGCACAGACACCCACGCTTTTGGCCTGCTCACTGGCGCCGTGCTGTCTCTCCTGATGACTTCTACCCAATCGAATCCACAGGCCGATTCTTGGGCCGCGGCGGGTAAGGCTGAGTCCCGCATCGCTGGGGTCATCGGCACTTTGGCTCTCATCGGCTACGGTGCGCAGCTATTCCTCATGCCGGATGACGCGGAGTTCACCTACCGCGGTGGGCTCTTCCTCACCAGCGTGCTCGGTGTCCTTATGGTGTGGGGCGTGGTCCGCGAATACGGTCCTATGACCCCCCTATTTAGGACCAAGGTCATGCGCTGGTTTGGCCAGCGTTCCTTTTCGCTGTATCTCTGGCACTGGCCGGTCATCATGATGCTCAAGGCGCTTTTCGAGGGCAACCAGAATTCCGATAAATCCTGGATCCTGGGTCTTGTAGCCGTACCAATTTCGCTGCTTCTATCCGAGATTTCCTATCAGTTCATCGAGAATCCTTTCCGCCGCGGCGGATATAAGAAGACGTGGAAGACCTACTGGTCATCCCGCCCAGGATTTAGCGAATTGCGCGATGGCTTTGGCAAGACCATGTGGCCGGTAGTCCCATTCCTCGTCATTGCCTCTGTAGCAGGCGTAGTCTACGGCGTTATTAACTCCAGCGATAAGACTGAGTTGGAACAGCAATTGGAACAGCTCCAGCAGCAGAACCAGAGCAGCAACAATGCTCCGGCTCAACCTAATGATGCTGCCCCGCAGCCGCCTGTCGCGGGCGACACCGACAAGGATAACTCAAAGAATACGAAGACCCGCCCCATGCCGCAGGGCAAGGACATTACCGCCATCGGTGACTCAGTGATGCTGGCTTCTAGCGGCGCCCTCAAACAACGCTTCCCGCAGATTTACGTCGACGCAGACGTATCCCGCCACTACACTGCAGGCATTCAGATTCTGCAGCAACTCAAGGATTCCGGAAAGCTGCGCGATACCGTCTTCCTCGGGTTCGGTACCAATGGCCCTGCTTTCCCGGATCAGATCAAGGAAGCTCTCGATATCATCGGCAAAGACCGCACCGTTGTCATGGCTGTACCCTATGGTGACCGTGAATGGATGTCCCAGTCCCAGCAGGATGTCCTCGACGCAGCCAGGGAATACGACAACGTATACGTCGCTGACTGGTGCGGACACGCACAGAGCGACCCCGGAATCCTCTATTCCGATGGTGTTCACCCAATGCCGGAACGCACCGGCGAGTACTCGGATGCTTTCTACGAAGCTCTAGAGCGGTATTCAAACTACGACAAGACCGTGTCCTCGCAGTGCGTGCCGCAGTAGAGGAAAGGCAGCAGGGGGAGGGCACGGCGTCGGCAAGCGCCTAGCCCCTCCCCCGCCCTTCGCGCTCACGGAGGGCTCGTGCGCCACTGATAACAACGACCACCGTGAGCGCGAAGGGTGGTGCGTTAATGGCAACTAAGGCATGAAAAAGGCTCGTCCTCTACCGCGTGGTAGAGGACGAGCCTTTTGTCTATGGGATTAGTCGACGGAGAATTCGCCCATCTTGTCCCAGCCGGTGCGGCCGTCAATATGGACGTTAATGATGTCTGGGGTTTCCACGAGGTACTTCGGGAACTCCTCGGTCGAGCGCTGGAAATGCTCGCTCTGGACGTGCTCGACATCCTTGCCGTCGGCGTAGGACTCCAGAAGCAAGAAACGCTGACGATCTTCTGGATCGCGGAACCACTTGAAGTCGATGCAGCCCGGCTCTGCATTGCAGGCCTCGGTGTACCAGTTGATTTCATCGAGGAAAGTCTCTGCATATTCGGGCTTGACGTGGAACTGTACGTTGATCAAAATCATGCCCCGATTCTACCGGCGCCGTGCGGCTTCGTCATCGTTGCAGATGAATGCTAAGAACGCGGCGGAATCGAGGCTTGGGGAAAGAAGTTTAGTTGAGGAAGAACTCCGCAACATAGATATAGGTACCGTCATAGGCGGTTGCCACGCCAAAGCCGTGCTGGGGACCAGCATTGACTGGGACGTCACGGTTGAACCAGTTCAGGCGATCTTGCGCCTGCTGTTCGCTAAGGCGACGAACTGTGCCCTGGCCCTCGTCCTTGTGATTCAAACCGTGAGCAATGCCGCCCTTGTACTCAAGCTTGCCGGCAGCACCTTGATTGGCCCATTCCTGGGCGATAGCCGCTGCACGCGCATCTTTATGGTGCCCGGCCTTTTCAAGGTGGGCGGTAGTGGCGGCGCCTAGCTGGCCGGCAACCTTGGGCGCCTGGCCCACCGGCTTGGCGAGGAATTCTGGCAGCGGGATATTGTACTTCTCAGCCAGCTCATAGGCCTGCGGCGGCAGGGTGAGGCGGAAATCTTCTAAAGCGGCGAAAGGATCAGAAGAAAGCTGCTGAGCCTGCGAAGAAGCCTGCTGGATCTGTGGCGGCAAGGCCGGCTGAGCAGAGGCCACGGTGGAAGTACCGGTGACGACAAGAGCGGTGGATAGGGCGGCTACGATTGCGCGGTGAGAAAGCTTCATGTCCTCCACCGTGCCATAAAGCACAAGCAGTGTGGAAGGCGTTTCCGTGGTGCTCAGGCATTTGGATACAACTTTGTTATGGTCCCCCGTGTCTTATGGCCGACAGAGATAATGGGACAATTGTCCACAGCGAATTTTTCTTTAGTACTGCGAAAGGTTGTTGACTGTTGCTGGACGTATTGACCGGTTTTGCAATCATTTTCGTAGTCATCGGTGTGGGATTTGTGCTGGCGCACAGGGGTGTTATTGGCAAAGGCGAGGCACGATTGCAATTCAATCGAACGGCCTTTTGGGCGGCCACGCCGGCACTCATTTTCTCCAGCGTGGCTAAATCCGATACCTCTGCCTTCGTGTCCCCAGTGGTGGCTGTTATAGCTGCTGCATCCATCGCCACCATGGCGTTGTATTGGCTGTGTAGCCAGCTATTCTTTTCCCGCAGCGGTGCTGAAACCATGGCCGGTGCCGCAGCCGCAAGCTATTACAACTCAGTTAATATCGGTCTGCCCATCGCTACCTATGTCATTGGTGATGCCACGTACGCTATCCCGGCCTTAGTTCTGCAAATGGCGGTGCTTTCTCCGTTTATCATCGCGGGGCTCAATGTGCAGGGTACAAGCCTGCGATCTATATGGCGCTCCGTAGTCTCAGGAGTTACCGCGCCCGTAGTGTTGGCAGCGGTGGCGGGATTCATCGTCTCCGCGGCAAAGTGGCAGGTACCGGAAGTAGTAATGAAGCCACTGGAGATTCTGGGCGGCGCCTCTATCCCCATGATTCTCATGAGCTTTGGTGCCTCTTTAAAGGGCGACGCGCTGCTGGAAGAAGACCGCCTGCCCACCATTACCGCGACGGTATTGAAGTTGGTGGGAATGCCCGCTATCGCGCTGGCGGTTGGTGCAGCACTAGGTCTTGACGGCGCGGAGTTGTATGCTGCGTTAATTCTGGCTGCCTTGCCCACGGCGCAGAACGTTTATAACTATGCCGCCACCTATGAGGTAGGAGAAAACGTAGCCCGGGATACGGTTTTTCTCACTACCTTCCTCTCGCTGCCGGCGATGTTGGCCATCGCGGCCCTGTTTGGCTAAACACCTAGTAAACGCCGACGTCGAGCGCGGCGAATTCGCGCTGTAACTCATCGGGGTCGATGGCTCCTGCCACGTCCGGACCAGCGATGGCGGCAAAGCCATCAAGCACCGATGCTCCATAGTTGTGACCGTGCCCATCGGAAACATCTTTTGCACCGGGCAAATCCGCCGCCACTTGGAGAGAGGAGATGATGGGCATCCATCGCATCACGCGCTCGGCAGAATACGGTGTTCGCTCGCGCATCCAATCCGGCTCCTTGAAGGCCATCTGTGGAGACCACCAGGCCACTGGGTCCGAGGGGTGTTGGATATAGAGCATGCGGGTGCGTCCCCACTCTTCTTCCGGCACCGGTCCCCACTGGCGTACCTGCGCGTCATCGTTAGCAAAACGCACCACGAGGCCCCCGGCGTATTCGGGGGAAATTTCGGAGGATCCGGGATCACGCCTTTCCACAAATTGCGTGCGCAGGCGATTAAAGTGCGGCGGGCCGGTCAGCAGAATGCCGTCAACGGAGTTGGCGATGTCGCGCACCCCAGAAAAAGCCGCTTCAATACCGGTGGTGCCCAGGGATTCACCATAAAGGTAGAGCTTCGGTCGCTTGTCCTCCGGCAGCCCGTTCCACCAGTCCACGATGGGGTTGATGAACTCTTCCCCGGCGCGCTCTACCTGGCCGCCGCCCGATAGGAAGTGCAGGGCGGAAGGCATAGCGGAGTATTGGGCAGCCGCAATGGCGGTATCGCCACCGTAGAGTAGTTCGAAGGCTTGAGCAGAATAAGAAGACACCCAGCCCGTACCGGTGGTCATAATGAGAAGCAGGGCTTTGCGGTCTTGGGCGTGGGTGCGCTCGAGTTCGTCGATAAGCAGCTGCGCTCGCTCCTCATTCGAGTCACGATTGCCCAATCCGGCATAAGCACGGATGGGTTCTTTGGCAGGCTTTCCGCTTACCTTCTCCAAGTCTGCGCGGTGCGCACCGGAAGAAAGGAAACGCGAGCCCTGCAGGCCCACGCCGTTCCAGTCCACACGGGACTGCGGGGAACCACTGCGCTCTGCGGACATGGGCCGCTTCATGGCGGGATCGGGGTCGGCGTTTTGAGCGGTAAAGATCCTCTCGCCCACGCCAACGATGGCGCCGGGGATGAGGTTTTCCACGGTGTAGGTGCCCACGAGGGCTACGATGAGCACCGCGCCCACGACGCGATAGGCGGCGCGGAAGCGGTGGGGAAAGTGGCTGGAGAGCCAACGCACGCAAAAGCGCAGCACGCGCAGAATGAAAAGGAAAGCAGTGAATACTGCAAGAGCGAGCGGAACCACAAGAAGATAGCTGGCAATGGTCGGCGCTGGGGCGGCTAGGGCATCTGCAAGTTGACGCTGCCAGCGCACGGCGAAGACCGCAAAGCCCACCATCCACAGCACAAAAACTCCGGTGGCGATGCGAGAAGCAAGGCGGTAGCGCCGGGGCGGCCAGGTGGTGGCATCCAGCCAGGAATACCGTGGTGCCGCATAACGCACTACGAGGCGGTACCACACGTGTTTGAGGGCAATACCCAGCGTATAACCAAGTCCTGCGGCAATGCCGGAGACCAGCCCTTGGTAGAGCCAGTCACGCGGCAGGAGGGATGGGGTAAGGCCTAGGGTAAAAAGCGCCGCAGCGCCGATAATGCCCCACAGGTCAAGGTGGCCGACGATATCGGCGATGCGGGCTTCTACCCTTCGAGCTTCTCCCCCAACTCTAGCCATTCCATCTCCAGTTCCTCGTAGGCGCTACGGTTGTCCTTTAGTTCTCCGTCTAGCTCGGTCAAGGCTTGAGTGTCGACCTTTTCCGCGGCAGTCGCCATCTTCTCATTAATCTGTGCGGCCGCCTTTTCGAGTTTGTGCATCTTGCGCTCCAGCGCGTTCATCTTCTTGGTGATTTCACGTTCTTGCTGGGAAGAGAGCTTCTTTTCCGGCTTAGGAGCAGAGCTGTCTGGCTTCTTTTCGCCCAAGTTGAGCACGCCGGAGTTGTGTTGCGCCTCAAGTGCGGCGCGCTTGCGCAGGTACTCATCGATGCCGCCGGGGAGGTTAGTGAGTTTGCCATCGCCAAAGAGCGCGTAGGTATTATCCGCGATGCGCTCAATGAGGTAGCGATCGTGCGAGATAACCACCATCGTGCCCGGCCAAGAGTCAAGGAGAGACTCCAGTTCCTGCAGGGTATCGATGTCGAGGTCGTTGGTGGGCTCATCGAGCAACAGCGCGTTGGGCTCGGCCATCAGTACGCGGGTGAGCTGCAAGCGGCGGCGCTCGCCACCGGAGAGATCCCCCACTGGGGTGCGCTGACGCTTGGCGGAAAACCCTAGGCGCTCAGCCAGTTGAGAGGCGGAAAGTTCCTTCTTGCCGAGCTGGACATAGGTGGCAACGTCCTCGACGGCGTCGATAAGCCGACGCTGCGGATCCAAGTCATCGAGCTCTTGGCGCAACCAGCCAAGGCGCACGGTTTGGCCCTCGATGCGCTTGCCGGCCGCCAGCTCGTATTCGCCGGCCAGGGTGCGCAGCAGCGTGGTCTTGCCGGAGCCATTAACACCCACCAAACCAATGCGTTCGCCGGGAGCTAGGCGCCAGGTGAGGTGATCCGCCAAGGTGCGGCCGTCTGGGGACTTCACGGTGGCATCCTCAAGCTCGATGACCACGCGGCCTTGGCGCTGCTTAGAAAAGGCCATGAGCTCGACCTTATTGCGCGGCTCCGGCACGTCTGCGATGAGCGCCTCGGCTGCTTCAATGCGGTAGCGCGGTTTGGAGGTACGCGCGGGCGCGCCGCGGCGCAACCATGCCAGCTCCTTGCGGGCGAGGTTCTTGCGTCGCTGTTCCATGGCATCGGCCTGGCGGGCGCGCTCGGCACGGGCAAAGGTCCAATCGTTGTAGCCGCCCTCGTAGGTATCAACCACGCCATCGTGGACTTCCCAGGTCCACGTGGCTACGGTGTCGAGGAACCAGCGATCGTGGGTGACCACGACTACGGCCAAGTTGCGCTTAAGGAGGTGATCTGCGAGCCACTGCACCCCCTCCACGTCGAGGTGGTTGGTGGGCTCATCGAGCACCACGAGATCCAAGTCCTGCACCAGCGCGGCGGCTAGATTCACGCGGCGGCGCTCGCCACCGGAAAGTGAGCCAACTGGGGTATCCAATCCCAGATCCACAATGCCCAGGCCACCCAAGACATCGCGCACCTTGGCATTGGAGGCCCACTCATAGGTTTCCAGTTCGAGGGGCTCGATAATGACTTGGGCGATGGTCAGTTCATCGGGCAGATCGAAGCGCTGGGTGACCACGGCCATGCGTAGATCAGAGGTATGGGATACGCGGCCGGCATCGGGTGGTTCGATGCCGGTAAGTACCTCCAGCAAGGTGGTTTTGCCACCGCCATTAACGCCGACGATGCCGATGCGATCGCCACTTTGCACACCTAGGGACACCCCGTCTAAAAGGGTTTTTAATCCATAAGTTTTGCTGACTTGCTCGAGGTTAATCAGGTTTGCCATAACGAGTGTCCATCTTAATACTTCCCTGCCTGTACCCCCGCATTTCTGCGACCTATTGCCATTGATTTTCAGGTCCAATACCCTGCCAATGTATGAAACGCTACACACTTTCTCTCTGCGCTGTGCTTTCCACTGTGGCGATAGCCATCGCTTCCTGCTCTGCCCCCACCGAGGAAGAAAAGGACTCACTGCACTCCCACGACCACGCGCATAGTGAGGCCGAGCATGCCCATGAACACGACCATGACCATGAGCACGGCGATGACCACGCCGGACACTCACACGAAGGCTTTGAAGCCGAAGAGGGAGAAACCGAGGTAGCCCAGCTGCCCACCCGCATCGTTATCTCCCATGCGGATGGTCTGACCGCCTATGACGCCCAAACGGGCAAAGTAATCGGCGAGGACAAGATGAATGCCTTCCTTCGTCTCAGCGATGCCGGCGATAATCGCCACGTCATGGTGACTAAGGGCGATAGCTTCCTCACCTACGACACTGGGCGCATCACCAAGGGCCATGGCGATCACAACCACTACTACACCGCTGAGCCCGCGCTTGGCGACGCCCCCATTAAGGCACCGCATGCCGGCCACGTGGTCCACCACGATGGCTTTACCGCGCTATTTTCCGATGGCGATGGCGTGGCAAGGATTTATAAGACCGAAGACATTGGCAAAAAGGACGCCCAGCCAGTCAATACCGTTGACACCGGGGCCGCACACCACGGCGTGGCCGTACCGTTGAAGGATGGCTCGGTGGTCATCACTAAGGGCACCGAGGACGAGCGCCACACCATCCAGCATCTGGATAAGGAGGGCAAAGTTCTTACTGAGACCACCAAATGCCCTGGCGTCCACGGCGAGGCTGCCGCTGGAAACGGCAATATTTTCTTTGACTGCGAGGACGGCCCGGTGGTCTTTGATGGCTAGGAGTTCCACAAGGTAGACGCCTCTGCTTATGCCGGTGCAGGAGGCTACCAGCGCTCTGGCAATGCCGCCGGTTCGGAAGAATCCGATGTCATCCTGGCCGATAATAAGACCGACAAGGATGCAGAGCTCGAACGGCCTACCTCCGTAGCCTTGGTAAATACCAAAGACTTTTCAGCCAAGAAGGTAGACCTCGATGCCTCCTACTGGTTCCGCTCCCTAGCCCGCGGCCCGCTGGGCGAGGCACTTGTGCTGACCACCGACGGCAAACTCAACGTCATCGACCCAGATTCCGGTGAAATCACCAAGCAAATTGATGCCATCTCCCGGTGGAAGGAAAACAAAGAATGGCAGCAACCAGGGCCCATCCTGCAGGCTGCCGATGGCTATGCCTTTATCACTGACGCCCAGAAGAAGCAGCTCGTAGTCATTGACCTCCTGCAGGAAAAGGAAGTCAACCGCTTCGACCTCGACATCGAGCCCACCGAAATGACGGTGCTCTAGCTACAGCACCACGGCGCCGCTAGCTGGCCCCTGGGTAGCCACTCCCTTGGTTCCGGGAATCTCCACCGTCACTTGGGACACTACTTCCTGAGCTTCTTCTGCCCCAGCGCAAAGGAAGGCACACGTCGGACCACTGCCGGAGACAATCCCTGCTAGGGCTCCGGCGGCCACACCGGCCTCCAGGGTCTTGCGCAGGTCTGGGCGCAACGACAGCGCTGCCGGCTGCAAATCGTTATGCAAGTGCTGCGCCACTCGGTGCGGATCGCCCGAGATGAGCGCCTGCGATACCGCTGCGGTGTCCATGTGTGGCTCACCGCCGCGGCCCTTTTCCCGCATCTCATCGAGCTTATGAAAGACCTGCGGGGTAGAAAGCCCACGGTCCGAGGCGATGAGCGCCCAATCGTAGGTACCGCGCGTCATCATCGGGGTCAGCTGCTCGCCGCGCCCCGTGCCGAGCGCGGTGCCTCCCAGCAAGGTGAAGGGAACATCCGAGCCCAATGCCGCGCCCAGCGCGTCTAGGATTGGCTCCCCCACCGAATCGATGCCGTAATAGCCGCCATAGCAGCGCTCGGCCAATCGCAGCGCGGCTGCGGCATCCGCCGATCCACCTGCCATGCCGCCGGCGGTAGGAATGGCTTTGTGAATTTCCAGCGCTACCTCCGGCAGCGCCTTCGGCCCATGGGTGCTGTACAGGTACTGCATGATGCGGTTTACCGCGGTCCACGCTAGGTTCGTATAGTCTTCTGGCACGCCCTGCGCGTGAGGGCCTGTAACCTTCAGGCCCTGAATGCGCGGCTTATCCACCTCCGGGTTGCCCAAGTCAGTCAGCGTTACTGTGTCATGTAGTTCCAAGGACTGAAAAACACTGGCAAGCTCATGAAACCCATCCTCTCGCGGTTCCTCCACTCCCAGGTGAATATTGACCTTGGAGTGAGCCCGCGCCGTGTAGACGAATGGTTCGTTATCGATGGGGGCGGTCATTAGATTCCTGCCAATCGTACAAAGTCCTCCACGGCGAGCTTTTCGCCGCGTTGCTTCGGATCGATGTCCGCAGCTCGCAATGCTTCCTCGGCGGCTGCTCCCGAACCAAAGTGACCCGACAATGCCGCGCGCAGGGTCTTGCGGCGTTGGGCAAAGGCGGCGTCGATAACCGGCCAGACCTTAGCACGCGACTCGTCAGTGACGGGCCACGGAGCAGAGTCGAAGACGTCAATACGCACCAACCCAGACTCAATATTGGGCGCGGGCCAAAAGACGTTCTTACCAATCGTGCCCGCCTTGGAGACCTTGCCATAAAATCCCGCTTTGACCGAAGGCACGCCGTACACCTTGCTGCCCGGCTGCGCAGCTAGGCGGTCCGCCACCTCTAGCTGGACCATAACCAGCACGCGACGAATGGAAGGAAAAGTCTCCAATAGGTGCAGCAGCACCGGGACGGCCACGTTATACGGCAAGTTGGCTACCAGAGCGGTCGGCTCAGTGACGTCAGCTTCTGTTACCCGCAGTGCGTCCTTTTCCACCACCTGAAGGCGCTGGGCATATTCCGGGGCGCGCTCAGCCACGGTATCGGGCAGCTGTGCAGCCAGGCGCGAGTCGATTTCTACCGCGGTAACTTCTTCCACAGCCTCTACCAGGCCGAGGGTTAGCGAGCCCAAGCCCGGCCCCACCTCGAGGACGCGGTCTGCGGGATCCAACTCGGCCGCAGCGACGATGCGCCGAATGGTATTCGGATCATGCAGAAAGTTCTGCCCTAGCTTCTTCGTGGGCACAATGTTGAGCTTCTCCGCGAGGGCGCGGATCTCTACGGGGCCCAAAAGCGCGGCGCCGGTGGAATCAGTCATGCCTTCTAACTTAGTAGAAGAGATGAAAAAGCCGCACACCACTTAGTGTGCGGCGATAAAGCGCTTCAGTCTAGCGCAAGCCCAGCTTGGAAGTACATGCCGGCCAAGCGCCCCAACCCTGCGCCGCCTGCACCTTTTGTGCCACGGCAATCTGTTGCTCGCGGGAAGCCTGCCATGCCTCCGGTGCGTACTCGGTGCCACCGAATGCGGCCCAAGTGGATGGAGTGAACTGCAGGCCACCGGAGAAGCCATTGCCGGTATTGATAGCCCAGTTACCGGTGGCCTCGCACTGAGCAATGGAATCCCAGACGGAGCCATCGGCGACAGCCGGAGCAGCAGCACCAGAGTTACCGCCTTCCTCTGGCTTTTCTTCTTCGGCCTTCTTGGTGCCGCGGGCGATGGTGGCAGCCTTAGGCTCTACGGTCACCTTTTCTTTGACGACGTCATCAGATTCCTTGGCGCCGTCCTTCATCACTAGCTTGCGAGTGATAACGCGCTTGCCCTTAACGCCTTCCTCGCGGACCTCTTCGGTGCCCTCTTCCAGCTCCGGGTCATCAACAAAGTTAGGCTCGGCTTCGAACTCTTCCTCAGAGTCATAGGTCGTAGTAGAAACCTGATCCACCTTGATGGACATGCCATCGGTGACCTTGGTGTCCTTGGACGGGAAGACACGATCATCGTCATCAACGTCGATATTGCGCGCCTTAAGAACGTCCTCGACGGTCTTAGCAGCAATCTTGGTATAAGTTACCTTGCCACCATCATTAATCTTGACGATCTTCGGGGAGACAACCTCTAGGTCCATGCCCTCTTCCAACTGGGCATCCTGGTCCACGTCAGCGTCACCAGACTTGACGGAAGCGCCCTTGGCCACGCCGCTCAAGTTACCCAATAGGTCAGAAACGGTGAGGTCGGTGGTGGACAACTGCTGCTGCACGCCGTCGATAGTCACGGCCACCGGCTTGGCAGTGCGAACGGAGATCTCATCGCCATCGCCCACGGACTCGGACGGTGCCGGGTAGACGATGTCTTCCTCGCTCACCTGAACGCCAGCTGCCTCCAGCGCGCCGTCAACGTCCTTGGCAAAGGTAGCCAGTTCCACCTTGTCGCCGTTAACGTCCACGGTGACATCCTTTTGTGCCGCAACGGCAACGACGCCGCCCACGGCCAAGGTGCCCAAGACGCCACCCGTTGCCAGACGCAGTGGCAGCGAGCGGGAGTTATTGATGCGCTTGATTTGATGAGGTGACATGCTGAATGAATCTCCGATAGTGCAGGTTTCAACAATTATTAGAGTTTAGGCCAGCAAGAATTTCCGCGCAGGCAATTGCATTGCTCAGATTCGCTGCTGCCGCACCGTGGGTGGCGCTGCGGATCCCTAAAACCTAAACGAACGATTAATAACAATACGATAACAGCAACATAAAGTCGAGAACCAATTCGCCACATGCCTCACTGAGCACACAACCGCCACACCAAACACCCACGCCACCCCTGGCCAGCGGGTTTTGAAATTGTGAAAACCATCACCCAGGAGTTAGCCCAGGCCGTAGACGCGGTCAAAGGTTTCTTTAACCTCCGCCGCTAGCGCCTGCACCGTCTGGTGGCGTACACGGGCGATGCATTCATATGTGTGCCCGATAAGAGCCGGTTCATTGCGTTGGCCGCGGAAGGGTTCTGGCGTCATATACGGTGCATCAGTTTCCACCAGCAGCTGGCCGGCCGGCGCCTTGGCAGCCGCCCGCCGCAGCTCGGCGTTGCGCTTAAAGGTTACGTTGCCGGCAAAGGACAACACGTAGCCGCGCTCCAAGGCCTCCTCCGCTACCTTCAGCGGCGAGGAGAAGCAGTGCAGCATGACGGTGTGGGGAGCGGGGGCGTCGGCAAGAATGCGCAGCAAGTCCGCATCCGCTTCGCGGTTATGGATCATCAGCGTCTTGCCATGGCGCACTGCGAGGTCAATATGCCACCGCAGGGATTCCTCTTGCTGGGCCATGGTCGCGGTGGTCTCTGGCTCATGCTGCACCCAGTACGCATCCAGGCCGGTCTCTCCCACCGCGACGCAGCGCGGATCCGCCACCATCTCTTCCAGCGCTGCCTTGGTCGGCGCATCCAGCTCATTAGCGCGCACTGGGTGGATGGCACAGGCAGCATAAACATCCGGGAAGGCATGTGCAGTCGCCAGAGCCGCTGCCGATTCGCGGCGGTCATCACCAACCGTCACCATGCGGCTGATACCGGCGGTGCGTGCGCGATTCACCAGCACTTCATCGGTGTCCTTGTGCGAGAAAAGATGCGTGTGCGCATCAATAAGGCCACTGAGGCCCGGTGCCGGAACGGGAGTGGGTCGTCGCTTCTTTTTAGCCATGCACGCAATTGTAATATTGGCTGCCATGTTGACCAGACCCGCCGGCCTTGCGGATGTGCCCGCCATGACCGAGACCCTCAACTGGGCCATCGCACACACCGACGTCATCTTCCGCGCTACCCCGGCCAGCGTCGCAGAGCGCGAAGACTACCTACGCGAGCTGTGGGAAAGGACTGCCCATGCCTCATCGCGGAGTCCGATTCTGGCGACTACCTGGGGGTGGGCGCTCTACCACCCCTACCGCGATCCGCAGGTATGGACCGGCTGTTATGAAACCACCATCTATCTTTCCCCCACCGCTCAGGGCCAAGGCGTAGGCACTGCCTTACTTGACGCCTTGGTAAAGGCGGCGCGCGCCGATAAAAAGGTTCATTCGCTGCTCGCCCTCATCGTCTCCACCAATGCGGCATCACTTAAGTTGCATGAAAAGTTTGGGTTTGAAAACGTGGGTATTCTTAAAGAGGTTTGCTACAAGTTCGATCGTTGGCTGAGCCTCACCCACCTACAACTTCTGGTGTAAAGGAATTTCTATGCATATCCGCCCTGCCGAGCTTGCCGACGCCCCCGCGCTCACCGCCATCTACAACGCCGGCTCCGCAGCGAAACCCGCCGCCAACCTGGTCACGTGGCAAGAAGATGTGGATGACCGTGAAAAGTGGCTCAAGGAGATGTTTGAGGCCGGCTCCCCGGTCTTCGTAGCCGTCCACGATGATGAAATCATTGGTTGGGCCGCATATTTCCAGTTCGTGACCCCTGCTATCTATTACGGCACCGTCGAAGATTCCGTCTACATTGCTCCCTCCGCCCAGGGCAAGGGCGTAGGCTCCGAGCTCCTCGACGCCCTCATGGACTACGCCGCTGATGACAGCTACGTACAGACGATGATCACCTATATCGTCGATACCAACGAAGGCTCTATCGCCTTGCATAAAAAGTTCGGCTTCACCGAGACCGGCCGTATGCCGAATATCCATACCAAAGACGGCGTCCGCCTCGGCCTGGTACACCTCCAGCGCGATTTCCAGCGCTAACCGCCAGGTATTTCCCCGCCGCTCCGCGCCCCTCTGCACTGGAGCACACAAATAGCCGCGTTATGCCCTTAACTTCTTAAAAAGAGGGCGATAACGCGGCTATTTATATGGTGTTACTTGGAGACAGGCGCCCACTCTGGGCCGGTTTCGCCCAACTCTGGATCCAGCTTGGAGATGAGCGGCTTGGGCTTTGCCAAAGCGGTGCCCGGCTCGACCTGGATGCGCTCCCACTTCGCCTGCTGCTGGGTGTAGTCACCCATGATAATCGGATATTCGTGGCCCTCTGGCGGCAAACCAGCGCCCACGAGTTCTACCGGAATATCGTCCTTGACGTCGTGTACCTCCGGCTGGGCTGCCCACACGCCGCTGCGGCCCAAGGTTTCGTGCACCTTCTGCGCGGTAAACGGCAGGTAGGGCGTGAGCATGACATTGCAGTCAGAAACTACCTGGAGGGCAGTCCACAGCACGGTGGCTAGACGCTCGCGCTGGGACTCATCCTTGGCTAGTTTCCACGGCTCCTGGTCTGCAATATAGGCATTGGCCTCGCCGACGACGTGCATGATAGCGGTAATCGCCTGCTTAAACTTGGACTGCTCCAGCAAGCCACCGGCAGTGTCAAAGGTCTCCTCCGCCAGCTGCAGGATTTCCTTGTCCTTTTCTTCCAATGCCGCTGGTGCGGGAACCTCTCCGAAGTTCTTAAAGGCCATAGACACAGTGCGGTTGACCAAGTTACCCCAGCCATTTGCCAGCTCATTATTGATACGGCGAACGAACTCATCCCAGGTAAAGTCCGTGTCGTTGTTTTCAGGGCCAGCCACGGCAATGAAGTAACGCAAGGCGTCGGGTCCAAACTCTGCCAAGAAGTCCTTGACGTAGATGACAACACCCTTGGACGAGGAGAACTTGGATCCAGACATGGTCAAGTACTCGGAGGAGACGATTTCCGTAGGCAAGTTGAGCTCGCCGTACTTGTGGAGTTCCCCGCCCTTGTTGCCCTTACCGGCATAGCCCAAAAGCTCGGCCGGCCAGATCTGGGAGTGGAAGGTGATATTGTCCTTGCCTTGGAAGTAATAGTGGCGGGCCTCTGGGTTCTGCCAAAAGTCCTTCCAGGCCTCAGGCTGACCGGTGCGGTACGCCCATTCGATGGAGGAAGACAGATAGCCGATGACCGCATCGAACCACACGTAGAGTTTCTTGGCGTTATTGTCCTGCCAGCCCTCGACGGGGATAGGAATTCCCCAGTCAATATCGCGCGTCATGGTGCGCGGGCGCATATCTTCAAGCAGGTTCAGGGAGAACTTCAGTACGTTCGGGCGCCAATCTTCGCGGGTAGAAAGCCACTTTTGCAGCTCATCCTTGATGGCTGGCAGATCCAGCAGGAAGTGTTCGGTTTCGATGAATTTCGGGGTCTCACCGTTGATCTTAGATACGGGGTTGATAAGGTCCACGGGGTCGAGCTGATTGCCACAGTTATCGCATTGGTCACCGCGGGCGCCATCCGCACCGCAAATTGGGCAGGTGCCCTCGATATAGCGGTCCGGCAGGGTACGTCCGGTAGACGGCGAAATAGCGCCCTTGGTGGTCTCTTTGAGCATGTAGCCGTTGGCGTACAGGCCTTTGAACAGCTCCTGCACCACGGAGTAGTGGTTACGGGTAGTGGTGCGAGTAAAGAGATCATAGGACAGGCCCAGGTTGGCCAAGTCAGTAACGATCTGACGGTTATAGCGGTCTGCGAGCTCACGAACGGAAACGCCCTCTTTATCCGCCTGTACCAATAGCGGAGTGCCGTGCTCATCCGTACCCGAGACCATGAGTACGTTGCGGCCACGCATTCGCTGAAAACGTGCAAAGACGTCGGAAGGAACACCAAAACCGGCCACGTGTCCGATGTGGCGCGGGCCGTTGGCGTAGGGCCAAGCAACATTAACTACTACAGACTCAGTCATGGGTTCTACTTTATCGAAGCCGACTCCTATACACACGATTAGGGCGGACATTTCTCCCGCAGGTGAACTGCATTTTCAGCAGAAGGCGCCCACCGCTTCCCTACCACTAAGGAAACGATGGGCGCTTTTAGAGCAGCCGCGAAGAAAGCGATTTACTTCCGCTTCATCGGGTGCTTCAGGCGTTCGTTGCGGCGCTTCTTCAGAACCTGCGTGCGCTGGTACTCGCGGTGCAGGCGGCGCTCGCGGGCCATCTTGCGCTGGAACTGCTGTGCTTCGCGGTATTCGAGGTAGATAATATCCTCGCTCAACGCTTTGTAGATGGCGAACATCAGTCCAACCACGATGAACAGGAATGGCAGTGCGGCAACGATGGTGACGTTCTGCAGGTTAGACAGTGCATCCTCATTGGCCAAGAGCAGGGTCAGGCCTACCAAGGCAGTCAATCCACCCCACGCGGCGGATAGCCACGGCTTAGCAGTAGCGGCACCATTTTGGGACATGGAGCCCATCACCGTGGACGCGGAGTCTGCCGAGGTAACGAAGAAGGTAGCCAACAGGATTGCTGCAACGATGCCGGCAACGAAACCGCCAGGCATGGATTGCAGGAGGTTAAACAGCTCTTCCTCGGCAGATTCGCCGGTGATGGATTCGCCGTTTTGCTCCATGTGGATGGCGGTGCCACCGAAGATAGCGAACCACAGGGTGGATACGCCGGCTGGGATGAGCAGGACGCCCAAGCAGAATTCGCGGACGGAACGGCCACGGGAAATACGGGCCAGGAACATGCCCACGAACGGGGACCAGGAAACCCACCAAGCCCAGTAGAAGATCGTGTAACCGGAAAGCCACTCAGCGGCGGCGCCGTTTTCGGACTCGGCGGTGCGGCCGATCATCTCGGTGAAGTAGTTGAGGTAGTTACCAATGGAGCCAGGAATCTGGTTCAGGATGGTAACGGTCGGACCCAAGATGAATACGAAGATCGCCAACACAGCGGCGAGGACCATATTCGCATTGGAGATATACTGAATGCCCTTGCCCACGCCGGACATCGCAGACAGGATGAACGCGAGGGTCAGAACCAACACAATTCCGATAACCACGGAGTTGGTGGGGTTATCGATGATTCCGGATGCCTTCAGTCCGGCCTGAATCTGCAGGGCACCCAGGCCCAGGGAGCAGGCGGTGCCGAAGACGGTGGCGAAGATAGACAGGATGTCAATGAGCTTGCCCACTGCACCATTGGCATTACGCTCGCCAATCAGCGGCACGAAAGCCTGGCTCAACAACTGCTTACGGCCGATGCGGAAAGTGGAGTATGCAATGGCCAAGCCAACGATGGCATAGACCGCCCAAGGGTGCAGTGTCCAGTGGAACATTGCATAGGCCATGGAAGATCCAACGTTGCCGGTTCCCTCGCCTGGGGTGCCGTCACGGTAGTTAGCTAGCGGCTCGGAGGCACCATAGAACATCAGACCGATGCCCATACCGGCGGCAAACATCATGGCGATCCATGAGGGCGTGGAAAATTCCGGCTCCTCATTAATGCGGCCCAGCTTGATGGAACCGAACTTGGAGGCGGCAATGAAGACAACGAACACCACAAAGACGGTGCCGAAGAGAGTATATGCCCAACCAAAGTTGTCGACTACCCAGGTCAGGGCCGAAGCGGAGAAGTTGGCAAAGTTATCCGGGGCAGCCAAACCCCAGACAACGATCGCGGCAACAAGCACGCCGGCAATGCCGACGATGGACCAATCGATTGGCATATTGTCGCGATCGGCCGCAATCTCCACCTCAGGATCGTCGTAGCGCTCCGGGTGGAAACCGTCGGAGTGAATCATATCCTGCAGCTGGCCGGTGGCAGATTGTGCGTCCAGCTGTTCGTCTACAGTCTGATAATTCTCAATAGGCTGCTCGCTCGAAGAAGCCGAAGCCGGCTGCGCCTGTGCGCCGACCGGTTCCTTTCCTTCTTCTGGCACGCCTGTGCCCATATTTTCCGAGTTTGTCATGAACTATACAGTGGTGCGGAACTACTCAATTATCAAACGAAGCGGGAAGAAACTTCGCTGCTCAGCGCCATTTCCCAGGAATTTTCCACGCTAATTTGAACGGTTTTTACGCTTCATTTCCCCATGTAAATAGCGCTTTAAGCTACCCACACGCCCGAACACTATAACAATTCAGTTACAAAGTTTGCTTTAGTGAAGCCATCTACGGGTACCAAAAGTTGTGACTTAATCAGCACGTCGATGGGGGCTAGTCTTTGCGAGCTGCTAAAGCGGCGTCATAAAGCTCGCGGTTCGAAACCTCAGTGCCTTTCGCTACCTGCTTACAAGCGTCCTTTAGCCGCATCCCCGCCGCCGCCAATTCCATCGCCTGGGGAACCAAATCTGCGGCGGTAGCGGCCGCGGCGGTTCCGCCCTCGATCACCACAGTGATTTCTCCCCGTGCCCCTTCGGCCGCCCACTCGGCTAGCTCTCCCAAACTGCCGCGCCGGACTTCCTCATAGGTTTTAGTAAGCTCCCTGCACACCGCTGCTGGACGCTCGGCGCCGAGGATATCCGCGGCCTCGGCTAGAGTTTCGGCTACCCGGTGTGGGGATTCGAAAAAGACGATGGCGCGCTTTTCGTTGCGCAGTGACTCCAACCAGGCCTTGCGGGGGCCGGGTTTGCGGGGAGGAAAGGCGTCGAAGAGGAAGTGACCCACGCCTAGGCCAGACAGTGCTAGGGCCGTCGGCACGGCAGAAGGGCCAGGAAAACAAGTCACGGGAATATCCCGGTCAGCTGCTGCAGCCACAATAGACAGTCCTGGATCAGAAATGATGGGCATGCCGGCATCCGTAACGACGAGGACAGTGCCGGCCGCGGCGGCGTCGATAAGCTGCTGGGCTCGGTCCTTTTCATTGTGATCAAAATTGGACACCACCCGCCCGGAAATCTCGATGCCCAAAGCTTGCGCCAAGTTCCGCACGCGCCGCGTATCCTCCGCCGCAATGACGTCCGCATGCTGCAAGGCATGCATTAAACGCGCGGAGGCATCTCCCACGTTTCCCAGCGGCGTGGCGGCGAGGATGACCCCGCGCGGTAGTGGATCCAGACCTGAAACAGACATATCTCTAGCATTCCATACTCTCTAATGCGCGGGCGCGGTGCCTTGTCGCCTAGACTCAACCAAGTGACTATTGCTACCGCTGCCCCATCGCGCACCACGCACGACACTGTGGCCCCGCCAGCGCCCCGCACCTATCAGTGGGGCAAGGCTGACTGGATAAGCACTAGCGTCGTTGGCGTACTCGCGCTCATCACCCGCTTTGCCGGATTGACCGCGCCCGTATCAAAGGGCACTCCCGTCTTTGATGAAAAGCACTACGTTCCGCAAGCCTGGGACATGGTGCGAAGCTGGGATAACCTCTTCATCGGAGGTATAGAATCCAACCCCGGTTATGGCCTGGTGGTTCACCCACCGCTGGGCAAGCAGATTGTGGCGCTGTCCGAATGGGTCGCTGGCTATTCCCCACTGGGCTGGCGTTTTATGACTGCCCTCTTCGGCGCAGCCACCGTGCTCTTGACGATGTCCCTGGCCCGCCGCGTCTCTTTATCCTGGCAGGTAGCAACCCTGGCTGGCCTCATCTCCGTCTTTGATGGTGTGCTCTTGGTCTCTTCCAAGTTCGGCATGTTGGACATTTTCCAGGTCTTCTTTGTTGTCTCCGCCGCCTGGGCGCTCGCTCGCGATCATAATCAGATGCGCCAGCGCCTCCACACCGCTTTCCTTAAAAATCGTTTGGGCTCCTCCGCCTTCGGACCACGCTTTGGATTCCGCTGGTGGCGACTCCTCGCGGGCGTCTGCCTTGGCCTTTCCCTGGGGGTGAAGTGGTCCGGCCTGTACTTCATCATGTTCTTTGGCCTCATGTCCGTCTTTAGCGATCTTGCCCTGCGCAAGCGCTATGGCGTGCGCCGCTACATAGTGGGCACTCTCGTGCGCGATACCCCTGCTGCCCTAGCCTCCCTCGTACTGGTGCCGGTGCTGCTCTACGCTTGGACCTGGCGAGCCTGGTTTTCCTCCGAAACCGCCGTGTACCGCCACGCCAAAGTAGATGGAACGATCGAGGACGGATCGTGGCTGATGCACCTACCCGAATCCCTGGCAGGCTGGTTCTACTACCATTCCTCTGTCCTAGAATTCCACGCCAGCCTGACTTCCTCCGGTGGCCACCACCACCCGTGGGACTCTAAGCCTTGGGCGTGGCTGGTAGCCGCCCGCCCCATCTTGTACTACTCCTCCACCGACCTGCAATGCGGTGATGGCAGCAACGAGTGCCGCAAGATGCTCTACCTCTTTGGCACACCGGCTATCTGGTGGCTGGTCATCCCGGCCGTCCTGTGGGGCCTGTGGTCACTTATCATTCGCCGCAACCGCAGCTTCCTCATCCCCTTGGTGGGCTTTGGGGCAGGCTTCTTGCCCTGGCTTGCAGCCTTCGACCGCCAGATGTACTTCTTTTATGCCACTGCGTTTATCCCCTTTGTCATCGTGCTGATTGCCTTAGCGCTCGGCCAACTCATCGGCCATGGCAGGCCAGTGCAGTGGGGATGGCTCAAGAGTTTGGCAGGCGGCCCCGTACGCTGGGGAACTATCGCCGCCGTGTTTTACCTAGCCCTGGTAGTGGCGATGTTCTTCTATTTCTCTCCCATTTTGTACGGCTACAAGATCCCGGATTCTTGGTACCACTCCATGATGTGGCTGCCTAGCTGGACCTAGCCGCACGCAAGCGGGACTTATTGAGGTTGCGCGTTGAGGGACTTCCACCAGGCGCGCACCAAGTAGCCCTTTTCTGCCGCCCAAGCCCACGCCAAGCTGAAGGTCGCCAGCGCGGTAGCGATAAGAAAATATACCTGTTCCATGGTTACGGTGCCCAGCGCAATATCGCGCATGCCGAACCCGAAGAGGAAAGCAAACATCGTGGCCGAGACCGGGAGCAGGCCGGTAAGCGCTGCGGGGCGCCAGGCACTAAAAAATAGGCCACAGGCCATGCCAAAGCGTACGGCTGCGCCTTCCATCAGCAGGTTGGCTCGTTCCGGATCCGCCGTGGGATCTAGAACCTTTCCTTCCCCACCCAACGGTACAAGCCCGGAGGAATGGACGATGAGCACTACTGCCCAGAGTGCAAAGATGGCGCCCATGAGCACCATGGCGGCACGCGCAACCGTCAGGTTGGCTTGGCGAGCGCTCGAGGTGCGCCGCCATTCCGGCTCCACGCCGGCCAAGATGACATCGGAGAGATCCGTTGGTGGCGCCATACCGGATTCCGCAGGCTCCACAAAACGCAATGATCGCGAAAGCGCGGCCGCCTTATCGCGAAAGGCGCGGCATTCGGCGCAGCTTTCCAAGTGCGCATCGATTACGTCCTCTGCCAGATCTGAGTGCTCACCATCCAGCTGCGCAGAAATCGCCGCTTGGACTTGGCTATGCGTCAACATTGCTGAGCACCCCGTCCATGCTGGCTCGACCGGAGCCAAAAATCACGATCATCAATAAGGACATCAGCAATACCAGTGGGTATTCGATTCCGCCTTCGGCAGCAAAAAGACCATGTCCCAAATGCACAAAGTACAGTGCGCACCCCATCAGCAGGGCGAGCGCGCCGGCCACAAAGGTGGTGAGCAAACCGACGACGAGGAAGGCGCCTCCAACCATCTCCCCGATGGCGGCGATATAGCCGGAAAGTTGTGGCTGCGGCACCCCAAGGGCGGAAAATTGCCCCACGGTTTCGTCCATGCCGGTCATAAACATCTTATCCACGCCGTGTGCGATGAAGATTAATCCGAGGACCGCTCGAAAAATAAGCAAAGCGGCATCGCGTACGGCAGGTCTATTCATGCTGAACAGATTACCCTGAACCCCTCACCCGATGCGAAGGCAATGGCCTACGCCCATACTGCTGGGGATTTCGCCCTTTGCCGGGGAAGGAACGGCATATAGTGACGCGGACTGTTTCAATGGTAACCACGCAGAAAGATTAAAGGAGAACACCATGAGCAAACCAGCTACGCAGTCCGAAGAGCGCACCGCCTTAGTCTATGACGATGATGGACTTGGCCGCCCGCCTTGGGCAATGTCCTCGCCGATGTTGAAGGAGTATTACGACACCGAATGGGGCCTGCCTATTTTTGATGAAGCAGCTCTTTATGAGCGTTTGAGCCTCGAGTCTTTCCAGTCCGGGCTTTCCTGGGCGGTGGTTTTGAAAAAGCGCGAGTCCTTCCGCGCGGCCTTTTGCGACTTCGATCCTGAAAAAGTCGCTCATTTTACCGAAGCGGATGTTGAGCGATTGCTTGGCGACGCCTCCATTATTCGCAACGAGACCAAAATCCGCGCCGCCATCACTAATGCCAAAGCCACCATCGCCCTACGTGAAGAGGGCGGGCTGGCGGAGTTCATCTGGTCCTTCCAACCGCCGGAGAACCTCTACCCCACCGCAATGGAAGATATTCCGAAAAAGAGCTACGAATCCAAGTTGATGTCACGCGAGCTCAAGAAGAAGGGCTTCCGCTTTGTTGGCCCCGTCACTTGTTTCGCACTCATGGAGGCGATCGGCATGATTGATACCCATCTCATCGGCTCTCACCGCCGCGGAACCTCCGGGGTATGGCACGACAGCGGTGTGCCGCATTATGGCCTAGCGCAGGAATACAACGCGCTCACAAACCCGCGGTCGGCGCCTTCCACTGAACTCCGGAACGCGGCCTGCTAAGCCGGCACCAGTTCCTATCCAGCGCGACGGGCTGCTAGGTCATCGCGCCGGCTATAGCCGTCGGGCCCGGCGTGAGGGCCATCAAAATCGCCGTCTTCCCCATCGTTATAGCGCAGCGGAAGGTGCACAAAGTCAGGGCTTTCGTCATCGATCTCCACGATCACAGCGCCTGGGCGGCGCAAGTTGCGCGGAATCTTCAAAGCTTCATCCTCGGCGTTGCGCACGCCCAGACGGGCGCGGCGCAAGTGGCGCACACGGCGGCGCATCAGGGCTCGTTCCTGACGAACCTGAGCGCGAAGAGCCATCAGATAGACAACTGTGAGCACACCGGCCACCGCAGCCAACCACCAGGTCCAGCCGCCGGCCACGATCCCCAGTGCCACCGTGAGTACCACGGCCACGGCTAGGCCCAGCAGGGTGCGCTGACGGCGCTGGTAACGAGTAACAGACTTTTCCTTTTCTGCTACCGGATCCCAGCCGCCACGGCCCATGCGACGCTGCGCGAATTCCACCTCATCCTCGGACAGGTTGGTATCCATACCGGCGTCGTCTGCTGCAGCGGTTTCCATGAGTTCGCCAGAGTCCTCGGCCTCTGCCTTGTCCACGGATACCGGCTCAGCGTTAGCCGCGCCTTCCGAATCGGCAGAATCCTTCTCAGCGACCTCGGCCTTATCTACGGCACCGGGGTACATAAGGTCCACCGGCGAGGTATAAGTCTCGTCGTAGTCATAGGCATCACTCGCCACGGTAGAGACCGCGGGAGCGCTAAAGACCTCTGCCTCGGCGGCAGCAATATCGGTAGAGTCATCTTTTGCGGCCTGGTCTGCGGCGTCTTCCTCGTCCTCAAGAAGTACGTCATCGGCATCATCGAATTCGGTGTCGTCACCCACTTCCGCCGTATCAGCGTGCTGGGAGGCTGGGACCGCGACTGCTTGGGGCTCAACTGCAGGATCGTCGCCTTCTACAGTCGCTTCCTCGACCAGTTCGCCGTCGATAGTTTCTGCTTCTGGCTGAGTGTCCTCACCAGCTGCGGAGGAAGACGCCGCAGAAAACGCACGGCTGCCGGTACCGAAAGGTTGGGACTTAGCGCGGCGGGCAGCACCGGCAATAGTCACGGAGCGCGAAGAGGGCTTAGTAGCCTCGGCATCCGGTTCATCCACGCGGGTGTCTGCGGCCTCTACTACTTCATAGTCCGCCTCGTCCTGGTCCTCGCGGCGGTGCACATCATCGGCACGCAGGCGTGGACGCCGGCGGCCAGGGACTTTGCCAGAATCTCCTTCAAAAAGGACGCGAGTATCTTCAAAGGCCTCACCAGTATGGCTCATTGGGCGGTTATTCCTGCCCAGAATCCATGGTGCGAGGACGAAGAGCCACACCACGATGATCGCGATAACCGGCACAGCTGTCGACACGAAAAGGACCTTCCCCTTGAATACAGATGATTACTCCACTCTAAACGGTGAAACCGCACCATAGCACCCCAAATTCCCACAAATTACAATGTTGTGACTTCTGTGAAAATTGAGGTCGATATCCCAGCAACTGTGGAGCTATTTCACGCCAACCGGCCAGCCTGGCGCAGGCGCTCGACAGCCGTGGAGGCATAGTCTTCTTTGACTAAAGCCACGTAATGGTGGTCCTGCCAGGCACCGTCTATATGCAGATTGCGACGCAAGTATCCCTCGTGTCGAAAGCCATTGGCGGCTAAGACGCGACCAGAGGCAGGATTGCTCTCTAGATAGGTAGCGGTCACCCGGTGTAGGCCCACCCGTCCAAAGGCGTGGTCCACGCCTAAGGCGGTGGCAGCCGTAGCCACCCCGGCGCCGTGGATCGCGGAATAAACCCAGTAACCAATCCAGCAATCGCGAATGCTGCCATGCTGAATATTCCCCAAGGTGATTTGGCCTACGAATTGACCCTCCACTTCAATGACGAGTGGGACCACCAGTGCTTCACGGGCGGCGGTACGCAGGTACATCAGGTGATTCCACCACGCCTGCTGGCTATGCGCCGCCGCCCAAGGTGCTGCTTGGGTCGGCTCGACTGAGCGGAGGAAGCTTTCATCTTCGATACGTTGGCGCCGCCACTCATGCCCATCAGATCGCAGCAGCGGCCGCAGGCGCATCCGCGCCCCAGAGGGGAAGACAGTAGAAGCGGGAAGCTTAACAAAAGGAGTAGATTCCGGCCATCCCGGATGCATGTCATCCGTGGGGCCGGTAGCGGGAAGGCGGAACCTATCCGCCGCAGTACCGAAGGGATCGAGCATTAGCTACGCTGGGTCAAAAACAACACATCGACCACATCGCCCGGGCGGATTTCCGTTACCTCTTCCGGCACGCGAATCATGGCATTGGCCTCTGAAAGACCGGCCAATAGGTGCGCTGGGGCACCCGCGGCACCGCCCAGCCCTTCCACCAGATAATCCGCGGTTTCCGCATCGCGCATCAAACGAGCGCGGATGAAGCCGCGCCGGCCAGGGCGGGAATCGATGTGGTTCAGCGCGCGGGCACGCACCACACGGCGGTGCGCATTGCGTTTGCCCAGTGCCAAACGAATGAGCGGGCGGATATATACCTCGAAGACCACGAGCGCGGATACGGGATTAGACGGCAGCAAGAAGGTAGGAATGCGTTCCTCGCCCACCAGACCAAACCCCTGGACGGAGCCGGGATGCATGGCAACACGAGAGGTATCGATATCACCGAGGTCATCAAGAATCTCACGGATGGCCTCGGCACCGGCTCCACCAACCGCACCGGAGATGACCAGGACCTCGCTGCGAGCGATGTGCTTTTCCAGCGCTTCGCGGATGCGGCGCGGCTCCCCCTCGGCGATGCCAACGCGATGCACCTCTGCCCCAGCCTCGCGGGCCGCGGCGGCGAGGGAATAAGAGTTGACGTCAAAGACTTGGCCCAGTGCCGGTTCTTGGTCCAAATCAACCAGTTCGCGGCCAAAGGAGATGATGGTGATGCGCGGGCGCGGATAGACCAATACCTTAGAGCGGCCAACCGCGGCCAGCAGGCCGATTTGGGCGGGCCCCAAAACGGTGCCGGAAGATACAGCCACATCGCCAGGTTGGATATCGTCGCCTACCCGGCGAACAAAGTCACCGGAGCGCACCGGGCGATGGGCGGTGACGCGCTTGCGGCCGCGGTCGGTCCACTCGAGGGGCAGGACGGCGTCGGCAAGCGTGGGCAAAGGCGCGCCCGTATACACACGCACGGCTTGCTTGGGCTGCAGGCGCAACGGTTGCTTGGAGCCGGCCGGAACCTCGCCCACCACGGGCAAGGAACGCTCGACCTCCGGTTGCTGGGGTGCCTTCTCTTCTTCCCCCTCCGCAGCCTGCTCCTCCTGCTCCTTGGGTCGGCGTAATCTCAGGCCGCGCTCGCCTCCGATATCAACGGCGCGCACCGCATAGCCGTCGATGGCTGCCTGTGGAAAGCCCGGCAGGGGCTGGTTAGCTTGCACCTCCTCGGCGCACATCAACCCCAGCGCGTTGGAAATACCGATGCGCACCGGCTCCGGCGTGTTCGCCGCATCCGTTACTAGCGCCAACTGGTCATCAACTGAACGCATAAGGTCTATGCCAGCCCTTTCTTCGCTTTCATGTCCTCTGCCCTTGGGAAATCTCCCTAGTTTAGGCCGTACTCATCCTCATACTCGGCCATAATTTGCTTAATCGCTTTATACAGCGTGGGGCCATACTTTTCATCGCGCAGACCAAAATCCACATTGGCGGGGATATACCCACCGGGATTTCCCAAATCATGACGCTTTCCTTGGTGGACTACCACGTGCACGGGCTCGCCTTCCTCGATGAGGAGCTCGATGGCGTCGGTAAGCTGCAGCTCGCCACCCTTGCCTGGCTTAATACGGCGGAGGGCATCAAAAATCTTGCGATCCAATAGGTAGCGACCGGTGGCCACGAGATTAGACGGGGCATCTTCCACCGCCGGCTTTTCCACCATGCCCACGACCTTCTTAACGCCGGGGGCATTGGTATCTTCTACGTCGAAGACGCCGTAGTTATAGGTCTGCTCGCGCGGGACCTCGAAGGCGCACAGCACGCTACCGCCCAAAGCCGCGCGCACGCGAGCCATGTCTGCCATGACGGTGGCAGGCAGCACGATGTCATCTGGAAGCATGACGGCAAAGGAGTCCTCATCCTCGCCCAGCACCTCCTCTGCCAGGCCCACCGCGTGGCCCAAACCCAGGGGCTTTTCCTGCTCCACCGCAACTGGGTGAATGAGCTGATTAGCGCGCTTAACCTTGGCAACCTGCTCGTCCTTCCCGCGGGATTCAAGGGTGTCCACCAGTTCTGGGAAAGCTTCGAAGTGGCGCATGACTTCTTGCTTATCGGGCGCGGTAATCACCGCAAGGCGGCGGGCGCCTACAGAGGCCGCCTCCTCTGCGATGAGTTCGATGCCGGGAGTATCAACAACGGGAAGCAGTTCTTTGGGAACCGTCTTGGTGGCGGGCAAAAATCGGGTGCCCATACCTGCCGCTGGAACTACAACCGTGGTGATTCCGCGGGCGGAATCTTCGCGTTCTATAGCCATGCGTAATAGCGTACAACGCCACATTATTTTCCCGTGCACCGCTACGCCGCGGGGTTATGATTAATTTATGACCTCTTCCATGACTGCTAAGAACGAGCTGCGGGCCCGCTTGGTCCAGGCCCGCCGCGAACTTTCCGCCGAAGACCACGATGCCTTTACCGCTGGCGTGCGTAAGCATCTCGAGTCCGAACTCACCGAGTCCATGACCGTGGCTGCCTACTGGCCTTTGGGTTCGGAGCCGGGCGGCGCCGATTTTGTGCCGTGGCTCAAGGATCATGTCTCCCGCGTATTCTTGCCAATTTCCGGGGAGAATGGCACGTTGACCTTTGCTGAATACCGCGGCAAAGAAGCAATGCGCGAAAGTGCGATGGGGTTGAATGAGCCCCAAGGCCCAAGCTTTGATAGCAGCGTCCTGGCCGAGTGCGATCTGGTACTCGCCCCAGCCATGGCCGTAGATGCCAAGGGCAACCGCATGGGCAAAGGCGGCGGATACTATGACCGCGCACTAGAGCCACTTCCCCACGGCAAGCCACCGGTCTTCGCCATGGTCTACCCCACCGAGCTGCTAGATGAGCTACCTACCGAAGACCACGACCGCAAGGTCGATGCCGTCGTCACCGCTGAGGGCATCACCCGCTTCTAGTTTCCGGGGTACGGGAACCATGAGCGGTTTTGGGCAGTCTAAAAAAGTATGCCCACTTCTCGTTTGCCCCGCCTCGTTTATACACTCCGCACCCCTGGCCACCGCCGCGGCGTAGTAGTGCGCCGCGCCATTGCGGTGGCCCTCCTTATTGCCGCGCTTGTCTCGGCCCTTTCGGCGGCCAAGGAGCTACCGCGCGTGCCCGTTTTTAGCCGCGATCTGCCGGCGGGAGCGGAGCTTGCGCTTGCCGACGTCGACCTAGCCCGGCTTCCTGCCTCCTCCATCCCCGATTCTGCGCTAACGGCAAAGCCAGAAGAACTAAGTGGCCGCGTTATTACCGCCGCCGCCAACAAGGGCGAAGTGATTACCGATGCTCGCCTTCTAGGAGAAGATCTTGTCTCCAGCTTGGTGAGTGGCGCAGGGGCCGAGTCCGGTCGGATGATTCCGGTCAAACTTGCCGAGCCCGATATCATCCCCCATTTGCATCATGGCGATACGGTGGATGTGGTGACCGCAGTTGAGGCGGGGGCGGCTGCCGCAACCCCTACCGCACGCGTTATCGCCTCCGGCGGACGCGTGGTGTCTACCTCCAGCCCGGAAGGCGAGGCTTCCTCGTCGACCGTTTTACTCGCATTGCCCCAGGACCACGCCAATGATGTTGCCGCGGCGTCGTTAAGCCAGCCGCTCACGGTGGTCATAGTTGGTGATCGCGCTCACCCGCAGCAACACTAGACCTTTTCAGCCACAACAGTTGTGGTCAGTTACCGGCTCCATTAAGGTTTCGCAGTGTCCATGGTTTTTACCTACCGTTAGTTATTCCCAGAAAGGTTAGTGCTTATCACCATGCTCAAGGGCTTCAAAGACTTCATTATGCGCGGCAATGTTATCGAACTTGCCACCGCAGTCATCATCGGTTCTGCCTTTACCGCAATCGTCAAATCCGTGACGGATTCTATCATCCAGCCGATCATTAACTCCCTCGGCTCCGCCGAGGTTGGGGCCGTTGGCTTCCAGATCACGGAGGCAAAAAACACCTTTGTGGACTTCGGCGCTGTCATCTCCGCGGCGATCAACTTCCTCATTATCGCCGCAGTAGTCTACTTCCTTATCGTGATGCCGATTAATAAGCTCACCGAGGCCGCTAAGCGCCGCCACGGTGTCGACCCTGAGGCTCCCGCCCCAACCTCCGAGGAGCTCCTGGCAGAAATCCGCGATCTGCTCGAAGCCCAAAATGTCTCTGATACGGACATCCCGGGAACCGGCACTAGCCATTCCTCCCACGCCGCAGAGGACGCAGACTACGGTTCCACCGGCGGCGGCCGCCACCAGGCCAAGTAGCCTTTCGCTATACGCCTGTCGCTGTTCGCAGCACAAAGCCCGCGGTTTCGCTTCCGAGGAAGTAGAAACCGCGGGCTTTTATCTATCCCTTTACTGAGTGCGTGATTGTACTCTTCTCCTTCGCACTAGCCGCCATAGTGTGGGGGCTGGTTCTCGCGGTAGAACTGCTCATCGCGCTGACCAGACTCCCCTTCTGCTGCGGTGGCCGATTCCGCGTCATCAACGTTAACAATCCGATCCTCATCGACCCCGTGGGCAGCCGATGTGCTGGGATTATCAGCACTACGGTCATAATCGGCAGCTTCCGATTGACGGAAGACTCGCCGGCGATTTTTCCGGAACGTCATAGACTATGCCTTGTGATTACTGAACGCTGGATTGTTGCAGCTGCTCAATGAGGTGATGCACCAGCGGTGCCAAGGTAGCCATGCCATCGCGAACCGCAGCGCGCGACGAGGCAAGGTTGACCACTACAGTCGAACCAGAAACGCCCGACAAGCCGCGGGACGTGCAAGCATCCACCGCGCCGCAGGCTTGGCCGGAAGAACGCAGCGCCTGGGCCACGCCCGGAACCATCTTGTCAATGACGGAGCGGGTAGCCTCCGGGGTCTTGTCGCGCGGGCCTACACCGGTACCACCCACGGTCAGCACCAAGTCCACGCCACCGACCACGGCGGTCTCAATGGCCTGGCGAATCTTGGACTTCTTGGAACGCACCACGATGGCGCCATCGACACGGAAATTAGCCTCCGCGAGCAACTCATTGACCAACTGAGAGGTGCTATCGGATTGCTCCCCAGGGTGATCGGTGACTATAACGATGAGAGCGCGGCGCGGGGCGGCTAGGCTATCCTCCTGCTCGCTCGCTAGCAGGAAGGCATCATCGGGTTCGGCAACATCCATCAAGGAATCGTGCTTGCCTTCGCCCTCCGGTCGCCCGGAGTCGGTCAAGTCCTGCTGCAAATCTGGCATTATTCTCCTTAAATTAAGGCAGTAGGGCCTTTCGGCGGTGTGAGGTACGGTGCATTCAGCACCTCATGAGGTCTTGCACAGTAATTTACTCGCCTGAGAGGGTTACCTCTACCTGACGAGGCTCATCCGAGTCTTCGCGGGTAACCTCCAAGGTCACTGTCGCGCCAAAATCTTGCGA
The DNA here is from genome assembly GCF_046717765.1 of Corynebacterium sp. LaCa117. Taxonomy (NCBI): domain Bacteria; kingdom Bacillati; phylum Actinomycetota; class Actinomycetes; order Mycobacteriales; family Corynebacteriaceae; genus Corynebacterium; species Corynebacterium sp. LaCa117. The sequence continues at coordinate 1,854,380 of NZ_CP177102.1, forward strand.
CCGCGCCGCCGCAATCAAAGCATCGGCGTTTTCAATCAAGCGATCATTGACGCGGGTGACGATGTCACCTTCCTTCAGGCCCGCCTTATCTGCTGGGCCACCTGGCTCAACCCCGGCGATACGGGCACCATTGCCGTCGTCACGCGCCAGCACCTTCACGCCTAGGGTCGGGTGAGTGACCTTGCCATCATTAATGAGCTCGTCCGCCATGCGCTTGGCAAAGTTCGACGGGATGGCAAAGCCCAGTCCGATGGATCCGCCCTCCCCGGTGGAATTACTGGACAGCGAAGCAATCATGGAGTTCATGCCCACGATATTTCCGTCCCGGTCCACCAGTGGACCGCCGGAGTTGCCCGGGTTGACCGCGGCATCAGTCTGAATGGCGTCAATCAAGGAAGACTCGCCGCCTTCTTGAGAGGCGCGCACCGGGCGGTTTTTGGCAGAAACGATACCGGAAGTCACGGTCGCATTAAGGCCCAGAGGAGAGCCCACGGCCACAACCTCTTGCCCCACGGCGACGGAATCAGAATCACCGAACTGCAAGAACGGCAGGTCTTTGACATCCTTTATCTTCACAATGGCAACGTCAGTATTCGCATCGGAAGCCACCACGTCAGCGTCATGCTTGCTGCCGTCGTTCATGGTCACCTGCATCATGCCGCCGTGCTCAGCGCCTGCGACAACGTGGTGATTAGTCAACACGTAGCCGTCCGGGGAGATAACGGAACCGGAGCCTTCTGCCCCGCCCGTCCGAGTCATCGTCTGGATAGAAACCACCGCCGGCAAAACCTTGGAGGCTACCTCTTCAACGGAGCCCTTTTCTGGTTCTTTGCCGGTGCTGTTATTGGCCGGCTGGGCCTTGAGCGCCTCATTGACCACTGACGTATCGTTGTTGCCTCCCCCAGAATTCATACCGACCACGGCTCCAGCGATTGAACCCGCGGCGATTGCGGCTACGGCAGCCAAGGCAGTTGCGGCGCCGAGGCCAATCTTTTTCTTTTGTTCCGGTTGCGGGGGCAGCGGGGTAACCATCGGACCTTCCTGGCCCTGAGTATTAAAGCTTTGGGTCTGCGGGCCCTGCGGGTACGGCGCCTGTGAACCTAGCGCGCTGGGATCAGCTCCTTCTGCACCGCCGCGCGGCTGGTTCCAGCCTTGTGAATACGAGCCAGTCCCATATTCCTGCGCGCCGGCGTCGCTGCTATAGGGGCCGGCGGTGCCAGCGTTTGCGTTTGGTTGCCCGGTGTCTCCAAAGTTCGGACCACCGTGTACCGGCTCGGCCTTACCCGGCCCTTCTTGGGACGCTCCCTCCGGGAAGGAACCATCAAAGCCGCGGTAATCGTCATTCCTCATGTTCATGAGAAAACTATGCCTCACTTCGCTTGGTCAAGACTGTTACTGATCTGCCAACCTACTAGGAATTCCTGAAAGGTAGCTGTATGCGATCACCAGTATAAAGGGCCGCAGACTACCCTTGGTTAAACCAGCGTTGAGCAAAGATTTCACCGCGATCGCTGGGATCTTCATTGCCGCCCGGCTGCCCCTCATGCGGCTCTGCCAAACCATCGACAAAGATTTCTCCGGACACGGGCTTTCCCGGCAGGACTACTTCCATGCGCGTGCCACCATCATTGGACTCACGGATCTTAATGGTGCCGTCGTGGCGCTCAATCACCGATTTCACGATAGCCAGGCCCAAACCAGAGCCAGGCATAGAACGCGCCTCTGCCGAACGGTAGAAGCGCTCGAAAACCTTCTCCCGCTCCTCCGGCGCAATGCCTGGACCGGAGTCATCAAAGCGCAGGCGCACCTCGTGGGAAGATAGCTGTTCCATGGACACGCGTACCGTGCCAGTAGCCGGCGACCACTTAGCCGCATTGTCCATCAGATTCAACGTAGCGCGGCCCAATGCGAAGGGGTCACCATCCAGCTCCCACGGGATAAAGCGCACCAGAAATTCCACGTCCGGGCGGCGGCGACGGGCACGCTCTAAGGAAGACATCATGACCTCGCACAGGTCCACCGGTTCCGGTTCTCGTTCGTTGCCATCCTCGCGTGCTAAGTCAACGAGGTCACCAATCAAGGTGGAGAGTTCGTTCATCTGGGACATGACGTCATCTTCAAGGTCCTTGCGGTCCTCATCGCTCATGCCAAAGCCGCCACCGGCGCGATTAAGCATCATCAAAAGCTCAATATTGGTACGCATTGAGGTCAACGGCGTCTTCAGCTCGTGCCCGGCATCGGCGACGAACTGGGCCTGCTGCGACCGAGATTCTTGCAGCGCCTCCAGCATCTGGTTAAAGGATGTGGTCAGCTGAGCCATCTCGTCATTATTGGATACTTCGATGGGGCGCAGATCATTGGTCTGCGTCACGTAATCCACTGCGCGTTTCAAGCGCGCAATGGGTTGCATGCCGGTTTTTGACACGATGAGACCAGCAAAGATGGCGAGCAAAATGCCAAGCGCAACAATAATCAGCAAAACCGTGCCGAGGATGGCGATGAATTCTTGGGTCGGAGCCAGAGATTGCGCAACGATAACGGTAGAGCCTAGATCGTGGCGTTTGGCCAGAATACGCTCGCCGCCGACCGTACGCACGGAGGTATCTGTATAGTCTTCCGTCCGATGGAAGTCTCCACCGAGGGGAATAGTATCGCCATAAGACAAGCTCGTGGAGGGCGGCGATAAGGAAACGCGCGTATCAGGGTTATAGGACTTAAATTCGTCAATTTCCTGATCCACGTTGTCGATAAACCGCGGGTCCTGGCTCTTGCGCAACAAGGCATCCGCTTTGGCCTCCAAGCGGTCATCTACGGAGGCAGTCAGGGACATAGATACTACCCAGTACGTTGCCAAGGTCATTACGGCAACGGCTACGGCCACCACAAGGCCAGTAACAGTAGCAAGGCGCCACCGCAGTGGCGCCCGTGAAGCCCAGCTCCCTTGGCTTTCAGAGAACTCAGTAAGAGGTGTGGGCTGTGCTTTCCCGGAAGCCACTGCAGGGGAAGCGGGCTTCCTTAAGATCACGGATGAGACTCCCTCAAGACATAACCAACGCCACGGACAGTGTGGATAAGACGCGAATCGCCGTCTCCCTCCGTCTTCTTACGCAGGTAGCCAATATAGACCTCGAGCGCATTGCCAGAGGTAGGGAAATCATAGCCCCATACCTCCTCCAGAATCTTGCTACGAGAAAGCACCTTGCGGGGATTTTCCATAAGGAGCTGCAGTAGGGAAAATTCGGTACGCGTCAAAGAAATTGCACGACCGCCGCGGCTTACTTCACGAGTATCAGCATCGAGTTCTAGGTCTTCGAAGCTAAGCTTGCTCTCCACCGGAGCCTCAGCAGCGATGGAATCTGCGGAAGCGCGGCGAACCAGGGAACGCACGCGCGCCAAGAGTTCTTCCAGTGCGAATGGCTTTGGTAAGTAATCATCGGCGCCAGCATCGAGACCAGCTACGCGGTCCGATACGCCATCGCGGGCAGTCAGCACGAGAATCGGACGGTCCCAGCCTTCACCACGCAGGGTGCGGCACACCTCAAGTCCATCCATGTTTGGCATCATGACGTCCAGAATCAGCAATTCTGGATTCTCAGAGCGCACCGTCTCTACTGCCTCTAAGCCGTCGTTAGCAGTCAGCACATCGTAGCCGTTGAAACGTAGGGAACGGCGTAGCGATTCACGGACGGGTTGTTCATCATCCACCACAAGGATTTTCATGATCCTAATTATTACTGATGAAAGGCAACTTCATGAAGTTATGAGAAATATTTACCCCCATAGCCCCCCAAATAATACTTAAGATAGCAAAAATCCCCGCTCAACCCTCCTACAGAGAGCGAACGGGGAAAGTGCGAAACGAGCTTAGAACTGCTCTACGTCAACCAGGCCCAGCTTGGCAGCCTTGACCAAGCGGCGCGGGATGCGGACGGTCTGGCCGTCGATGGTGACTTCCTGGAGGGCCACGTTGTCAGCCTTCCACTGGGAACGACGTGCGTGAGTGTTCGCACGGGACTTCTTAAACTTAGGAGTTGCCATTTTCTACTCTCCTCCTTACGCGTTCTTCTTCTTGCGGCGAGCCATGCCACCGAAGCGCTGGTTGAAGCGCTCGACGCGGCCGGCGGTATCCATAACGCGCTGTGCACCAGTCCAGAACGGGTGGGACTCAGCGGTAACGTCAACAACGATCAGTGGGTACTCGTTGCCATCTTCCCACTCCACGGTGCGGTCGGAGGAAGCGGTGGACTTAGTCAAAAAGGAGTGACCGGTACCAGCATCACGGAAGACTACCGGGTGGTAATCCGGGTGAATATCTTTCTTCATATATATTCCCTCAGGGTTGGACTACGGGTCGGTTCCACTCACTTATGGAGCGGATCGTGCCCGAGTTGGGACGTACAAATTTCACTCTGCTAACCACGTGCCGTGCGGCACGGGTCAACAACCTGAATTATCCTACAGTCAACTACCCCAGATGCGAAATCCCCTCCCCGCTCCGACCACTCATTTCACACCAGTTTCTTGTATTACGCATGGCGGCACGCCACAGCCAAATGCCACCCCACAACCACAAACAGCCCCACTGACCACAGCAAGGTAGCGATTAGGTAATTCGCGCCCAAGGCTGTAAGATTTTCCCTTGCTGTTGTCAAAATATACGTTTTACGCCCCGTCTACTGGCGTTCGACGATGGCGCCGCACCCGCTCACACCTCACTTATGAGCACTGCCACCCTCACTCGGCAGTCGGCGTTTCATTGTCCATAGCCATGATGTGGGCGGCTAGGAGAAAGAAGACCCATGTCGGCTATTTGCCAGGTAACGGGCCGCAAGCCGGAATTCGGCAAGCAGGTCTCGCACTCGCACCGCCGCACTTCGCGCCGTTGGAACCCCAACGTGCAGCGTCGTCGCTACTACCTGCCCTCTGAGGGCCGTACCATCACCCTGAATGTTTCCACCAAGGGCATGAAGATCATCGACCGCGATGGCATCGAGTCCGTTGTGGCTAAGATTCGCGCACGTGGGGAGAAGATTTAAGTATGGCACGTAACGATATCCGCCCAATCATTAAGCTGAAGTCCACTGCGGGCACCGGTTACACCTACGTGACCCGTAAGAACAAGCGCAACAACCCGGATCGCATCACCTTGAAGAAGTTCGATCCGATTGCCCGCAAGCACGTCGAATTCCGCGAGGAGCGATAATCAATGGCTAAGAAGTCCAAGATCGCTAAGAACGAGCAGCGCAAGGAAATCGTCGCCCGCTATGCGGAGCGTCGCGCTGAGCTCAAGAAGATCATCAAGAACCCGAACACCCCGGATGAGGAGCGCCTGGAGGCTCAGTTCGAGCTGAACCGCCAGCCTCGTGACGCTTCCCCAGCCCGCGTACGTAACCGTGACGCTGCCGATGGCCGCCCACGCGGTTACCTCCGCAAGTTCGGCCTGTCCCGTGTCCGTATGCGCGGCATGGCTCACCGTGGTGAGCTGCCGGGCGTTCGTAAGTCCAGCTGGTAAAGGGGTAATTGCACAATGGCTAATAAGCGCAATAACCAAAAGAAGTTCCGTATGGAGCAGAGCCGTCGCCCGAAGAAGAACCCTTTGAAGGCTGAGGGCATCGAGAAGGTGGACTACAAGGACACCAAGACTCTGCGTCTGTTCATCTCGGATCGTCACAAGATCCGTTCCCGTCGCGTCACCGGTCTGACCCCGCAGCAGCAGCGTCAGGTTGCTACCGCAGTCAAGAACGCACGCGAAATGGCTCTCCTGCCGTTCACCACCCGCTAAACAGTAGCTGGGTATCAACAGCGCACTTTTGCCGCTGGCAAGTGTGACACGGTAAAAGATCCATAGACTATCGCCGCCTCCCTCCTCGAGGGCAGGCGGCGATAGTCGTTTTCTCCCTCTTACTACCGCCTTTAGACCCACATATTCAGCCCACGCGGCCAAGGTGTTAGATTTAAAGCATTCGTGCGCCCCGCAGCCACTGGGGGGAAGCACCGGCTTCGCACTAGTGAAAGGCAGTGAGCTATGGCCCTACACCAATCCCTACTCGATCTCTCCGAGCTTGCCCCGCACTGCCAGTCTCGCGCTACGGCCCGCGGGCTGCTCGCAGAGTCCCAAGATATCTTGCGCAATGCGGTCGCTCACCAAGATAATGAGATTGAATTGGCTCACTGGTATTCCCACTTGTTGGTAGATATCGTTCGCTCCCCTGGGGTCAACTCACCGGTACGCCTTACCGGTGCTGCCGCTCGGGGCGACCAGCTGCCATCTATGCCTGTGGAATGGATTGGCCAGGATTCCGATCTCCAGGAAGTCTTTTCTGATGTCGGCCTCCAGGCTCACGAGGCCGCCGATTCGATTGCCGCGCGCGTCGATGCCGGCCTTCCCCTGGGAAACGGCGGAGAACAAGCGCTCCTAGAAGAAGCTTTGACCAAACGCCCGCCTACGCTGAAAATGGTGGACGGCCTGCCGGACCGCGATGCAGCTGTGGACATCAAGGCGACACTGCTCTCCCCCATTGCAGCTATCGCTCGCTGGGCGGCGCCGGGGCCTCGCCCGACGGTAGATCGCCTGGCGATTGGCGTTGAGCGCGCTGTCCTCACCGCCACCGACGCAGAGTCTTTGGATCTAGCGTGGCGTACCGGCTATGCATTAGAGTTGCGCCGTTGGTACGAGCGCGTCAGTGACCGCCCAGCCACGCTGCGGGATCTTCCGCCGTTGGATCGCACTGCTTATGGCTCGGCGTGCCGTATTGTCTCGGCCGTGTTTGAGTCCATTACGCAGCGGGCAGAAGAATATAAATAGTCCCTAAGGTGCGGATTCGGAAGCAGTACCTAGTCGGGCATAAGATTGTACAGTTGGTAATTAAAAGCAATTTCTTCTTGTGAAAGGAGGCGTCCCACCGCATGGCAGGCACTGTCGGTAGGCCGCGTAAACACAGCCCGCGGCGCAGGGGAAACAGCGCCCGAGAGGAGATCTTGGACGCCTCCTCCGAGCTTTTCACTACTCAAGGGTTTGCTACTACATCCACGCACCAGATTGCAGATGCGGTTGGCATCCGCCAGGCCTCGCTGTATTACCATTTCCCGTCCAAGACGGAGATTTTCCTTACGCTGCTCAATTCCACCATCGAACCATCCTTGGAGTTGGCCGATGAGTTGGCCGGCACTGATGCCGATCCGGCTCAACGCCTGTGGTCTTTGGTCGCCGCGGAATCACGTCTATTGCTCACCAGCGGCTGGAACGTGGGGCGCCTATATCAGCTGCCGGTGGCTAATTCTCCGGAGTTTTCCGAATACCACGAATCGCGCGACCGCCTGCAGAATCATTTCCGCTCTACCGCAACCGCCATTGTGGGCGAGGAGGATCCCCGCGTGGAGCTTCCCTTCCACATTGCGCTATCCGTCATCGAAATGCGGCCCAATAACGGCACCCCGCCGTTCGACGCTTCCCAGTCGGTGCCGGAGACGGCCGCTATGCTTGCCGACGCCGCCTTAGCCGTCCTCGGCGCCTCCGTTCCCGATAACGCCGAGGAAACTACCCTCGAGCTTTTGAAGAATCGCAACGACTCCATCTCCGCAGCCGCCGCAGCAGCGGCCGACCGCAAGAAGAAGTCGCGCTAACCCCTCATTAGCGCTGCCACGACTCCGTGAACTCTCCCGTGGCAGCCAATCCGCCTCCTTCGCGCACGCTGACGCCACTCGGGGTCACCACGATAATCGAGGGATCCGCATTGACGTAGTAGTTATTCCCGTCTTGGGTAACGTCGCTCGTTTGGAACTGTCCGTCAAACATCGACGAGCGATAGAATTTGACTCCACCGCCGGTTTCACAAATGATGACCCTGCCGTCCGGCCCAGAACCGGCGAATAAGGCACGCTCAAAGCGCTGACAGTTGGCGTAACCGCCATCCAGCCATCCGTACTCGTTGAAGTTGGAAATATATTTACCCACACCACTCTTCTGACCCCCGCCGGAAGAAGATGGTGATTCCTGCTTTTCTGTCTGCGTGACCGTAACTACCGGTGGCTCCTCGGGGGCTTTCTTCTCTTTCGTTACGGTCTCCTGCGCAGCCGTGGTTTCCTCACTACCCTTCTCTTCTTTATCCGCGCTGTCGACCGTGGTCATTCCACTACCCTGCCCTTTGAAGCTAGGGGCAGCTTCATCCTTGGCGTTGCTGCAGCCGCTGAGCGCGAGGCTGGCGGCCATGAGCGGGACGAACCCCGCGGCGATAAGTGAGCGGAGGCGAGAGCGATAAGGCATAAGCTTTCCTTTCTAATGACAGGCCTAGCAGGCGGGGCTGGGCCACTGCGTATCAGCTTGAGCGAGGTCTTCGGCAACGGATGTAAGAACCGCCTGAGCGGAGGCGTACTGGCCATCAGGGGACGAGGCAATCATTGCTATGGCAACGTCGTGCCCACCCAACCGGACGATACCCATCTGGCGCACGTCGTAGGCGCCAGTGGGGCTCGGCCCCCAGCCACCCTTCATAAAGGAGCCCGGCAAGGCTCGGAGACCGTAGCTTTGCGCGGGATCGGCGGTACCCATGGCGTCGATAATCGGCTGAGCTCCATCCACGCAGCGCAACCCAGCCATAAACTTAGCCTGGTTGCCCACGCTCCACATGGTCTGACCAAAGGCAGTAAATTCCGGGCGGGTGACCTGGGATTGGACTTGGGTGGCGGTATCGCCTGCCTCCGCAATAACGCTTTGGGCGGCCTGTGCGGCCACGGTCGGCTCCCCTAATGCTGCCCACGCGGCCTTGGCGGCCTCGTTATCGGAGTAAGTAATTGCAGAGGAGACCAGCTGGTCATCGGCAACACCGGTACGATGAGCCGCAATAAGCACGGGCACCTTGGAGGTTGACCACGCGGCTTCGGGAGCGGTGCGCCCAGCCTCGACGGTAGAGGTGCCATCGGAGACCGCAATGCCAACATTTCCATGGTGCGCCACAATGCGATCAAGTACGGCTTGAACGTCATCGGCAGGGGCTGCGGCCGGAGGTTCCGTGGAGTCAGACGGGGCGCGCTCGGCAGCAGGGGCTGTGGATGAGGCCGCAGATGTTGCAGCCGTGGTCTCTCCGTACAAGGGATCGGCCGTGCCGCGTGCCTCGGTGTTGACAAAAGTAGGGGAATTATCCGCCGTCTCCTCATCGCCGCACGCGCCCAAGGAGAGTGCGCAGGCGATGAGGGCAGCTGCCGGGCCCCAGGCCCGGCGGATAGGGAACGTCATGAAAACTAGCTTAGGCTAGTGCGCGAAGTGGCGGGTACCAGTCAGGTACAGCGTAACGCCGGCTTCCTTGGCCGCCGCAATGACTTCCTCGTCACGGATGGAGCCGCCAGGCTGAACAACGGCCTTCACGCCGGCGTCGAGAAGCACCTGCAAGCCATCGGCGAATGGGAAGAAGGCGTCGGAAGCTGCGAAAGAGCCCTTGGTGCGGTTGGCGCCATCCGCCAGGGTATTGGCGCGCTCGACGGCGAGCTTGGCAGAGTCAACGCGGTTGACCTGGCCCATGCCCACGCCCACGGTGGCATTGTCCTTAGCCAGCAAGATCGCATTGGATTTCACCGCGCGCACGGCGCGCCAGGCGAACTCGAGCTCGGCCATATCGGACTCGTTGAGGGCCTCACCTGCGGCCAGGGTCCAGTTGGCTGGGTCATCGTCCTCGGCCTGGTAGGTATCTGGCTCTTGAGTGAGCACGCCGCCGGAGATGTACTTGCGCTCTTCGTGCTGGTGTTCGTGTTCTGCTTGCAGCACGCGCAGATTCTTCTTGGCCTTGAGGACCTCGATAGCGCCGTCCTCATAGGAAGGAGCGACGATGACCTCGGTAAAGATTTCCTTGACCTGCTCGGCCATCTCCACGGTGACCTCGCGGTTGACGGCGATGACGCCGCCGAAGGCGGACATCGGGTCACACGCATGCGCCGCACGGTGAGCGGCGGCGATGGACTCTTCAGAAACGGCAATGCCACAAGGATTGGTGTGCTTAATAATTGCAACGCAGGGGCGCTCGTGGTCCCACGCGGCGCGCCAAGCGGCATCCGCATCCTGGTAGTTGTTGTAGCTCATCTCCTTGCCGTTGAACTGGGTGGCATTGGCAAGGCCCGTAGAACCGATGCGGGTGATGGTGGCCTTTTGGTGGGAGTTCTCGCCATAGCGCAGCGGGGTGGTTTGGCCTTCCTCGCTCAGCTGGTCGACAAACCAGGCGGAGACGGCCGCATCATAATCCGCGGTGTGCAGGAAGGCGTCGCGGGCCAAGCCGCGGCGCTGCTCTAGAGTAAAGCCCCCGTTATTGATGGCCTCCACGGCCTCGTCATAGCGGGAGGGATCTACTACCACGGCAACGGACGGGTGGTTCTTGGCGGCTGCACGCACCATAGACGGGCCGCCGATATCGATCTGTTCGACGCAGCCATCGAAGTCCGCGCCAGAAGCAACGGTCTCGCGGAAGGGGTACAGGTTGACCACGACGAGCTGGAAAGGCTCTACCTCGAGCTCGGAGAGCTGGTTGAGGTGATCTTCCTTGCGGGTATCGGCCAGGATGCCGGCGTGTACGCGCGGGTGCAGCGTCTTGACGCGGCCTTCCAAGCACTCTGGGAAGCCGGTGAGCTTTTCTACCGGAGTGACCTCGATGCCTAGGTCCGCGATCTTCTTCGCGGTGGAGCCGGTGGAGACGATTTCTACGCCTGCCTTATCGAGGGCGCGGGCCAGATCCTCCAGCCCGGTTTTGTCGTACACGCTGATAAGGGCGCGCTTTACCTGCTTGCGGTCTTCGCTCATGAGGAGGATTAAGCCTTTCGAAAAGTCTTAGTCTGCGAGTTGAATAATAAGTTCCTCATTGTGGACGTCTGCTGCGCGCAGTACCTCCACGATGAGATCGCGCTCTACTTGTTTGATGCGCTCGTGGAGAGTGGACTCATCATCGTCCGCCATGATGGCTACGGATCGCTGCGCGATGATGGGTCCGGTATCCACTCCCGAATCCACAAAATGGACGGTAGAGCCGGTGATCTTCACGCCATAGTCCAAGGCGTCGCGCACGGCGTGCGCTCCCTTGAAGGCAGGCAGCAGCGCCGGGTGGGTATTGATGGTGCGGCCTTCGAAGCGGTCGAGAAATTCCTTTCCCAGGATCTTCATAAAGCCCGCAGAAACAACAACGTCTGGCTGCACAGCATCTACTGCGTCAACCAGACGTTGATTCCATTCGGCGCGATCGGCACCCAGCGCCACGACCTCGGTATCGATCCCGTGGTCCTGTGCGCGCGAAATACCGTGGCATTCCTTATCCGCCACCACCTTTACCACTTGGTAGTGCCCTGCTTGGGCATCCACGATGGCTTGCAGCAGTGATCCCGTTCCAGAAACGAGCACCACCACTCGGAGGCGTTCAGGGTCAGCGGCATAGCGCGGAGGCATCGGTGAAGTCACGCGCTATAGCCTAGTCTCTCTCCCCTTCCGCGGAGGAATTTTCGCTCGAGGAAGCCTGCTCGCTCTCCCCCATTTGGCCCTTGAGCTGTTGGCTAACCGGCTTGGCGACGCCCCTTTTCTTCTCCTCAGCGTCCTCAAGTTCGTCCGATTCCTCGTGTTTCTCAGATTCCTCCGGTTCCTCCTGCTGCTTCGCCGCATCCTCAGCCGGGGTGACTTCTTCCCCATCCGCGGCTGCGTCAGGGGCGGCGTCATCGGGCTCGTCCTCAACTACTTCGGCGTCAACGATCTCCGGATCGGTAACGGGCTCGCGCTCCGGTTCAACTGGGGTCTCGTCGGCTTCAGCGACGGCCTCAGGGGCGTCGTCTTCAGCGGCATCCGAATCGGGAGTATCAGGGGCCGTGACACGTGCCGTGCGCGCCGCGCGCCATGCCACAAAGGCAAAACCTGCGGCAACGGCGCTGCCGAAAACGGCCATCCACAGGGCGGTTAGGCCTGCGGCGGTCCATAGATTCGGGCCGGTGGCGCCGTAGTAGCCAAGGTCGCCGCTGACAAGGTAGCAGGCAATAAACATGACTACCGCGGAGGCCACCGTGGCTACTAGTACGTCCTGGAAGCTTGGCCGCTTTTTATATAAGGCGTAGATTGCGGCGCCGAGCGGGACAAGTAGAAGCACTACGGCCCAGCTAGGCGCGGAGGCCGGGATTCCACCGGTAATCGGCAGCGGTGGCAGCGGCACGAGGTGGGCACTAAAGAGGCTGACCGAACCTTCGCCGATGGAAAACTCTGAGCCCACCACCACCGCAGCGGTGCTGACGATGGCATTGGGAATGTATAGCAGGCTCACTAGCACTAGCCCGGCCACACCTAGACCGGAGACCCTGGGATATTCGTCCATCATCTCGCCCTGGCGAGAAATATTGAGGAGGAAAACCACCACAAAGACTACGGCGGCGCCAATGGCTAGGTAGCCGAGGTAGCGAAGGGCGATCTGAGTGGCGTCGACAATCTGGCGCGGCACCCCATAACGCTTGGCCAATGCCCGCCACAAGCGCGAGCCCATACCGGCTGCCATGGCAGCAAGATGTAGGACGATAACCCGCAGCAATGCCTGTGCCAGGTTAGGCGGGGAGACATCATAGACCTTGCCCGCGTCCCAAAGCATCAGCCAGGCGATGATGGTAAAAACCGCTGGCACGCCAAGTACGCAGCTGAGAAGAATAAGCAAGTCTTTGACGCTGACCTTGTGCTTAACCGCGTTGCGCACGCGGACCGCCACCACCGCAGCCAAGATGAGCGCGGGTAAGGCGGGCAAGAAAGACATGTGCACTTCGGCCGCCGAAACTGGCGCGAGGTTAAAGACCATCCATGACTCCGCCACGATGGTGTACCACCACGCCATGGGCGAGCCGGCCAGCATAAGACCACCGAGGGCAATGGCCATAATGATAAGGACAATGACCACGTTGGGCACTGCCGCCGTGATAAGCATGCGTCGGATGCGGCCTGCCCTAGTCAGCGGCGCAGGAGTACGGCGCGCTTTGGCTTTAGATCCGGCCTTTCGGGCGACACGTTGCGCCGATCCAGAGGGCTGGCGGGCCCCGCTGGGATGGGGCGCGCGTGGGGTGCGCTCCGTGCGCACCGTCCTGCCCCGCGCCTGGCTACGCGGGCGGGGCGTTGACCGAGAATGGGGGCTGGTGTTTTTGTTCATCGGCGTCCACTTTGCCACTTTCCGGCAGCAGATCTGGGGTGGCGCGACGAGGTAGCCATAAAATCACCGGCGACACCCCTGCACCTTGACCACACATATATATTAGGAGTATAAAATCTACCCTGGTTTCACACCTTTAACTCTGGCTGCAGTAACATGAATGGAAAGTCATCGGTTTTATATGACCCACACGCAGCCCGAGTGGGATCTTGGTCGCAGTAATAATATGCCATTCGGATTATGTTGCCTGCTCGTGGGCAATTCCCTCGAGCAACGCCTAAAAATTTCTTAATTTGGGTTGCTGTTATCTTTTCGAGACGCTACTGTTACATCTCGTTGGTAACAAGAAGGTCACAATCTCGTAACTAACTCGGTGGGGACGTAACACTCAGATTGCGCAGATTGTGAAAAAGACGAAAGAAGACCTAATGCGAAGCAAAGTTCAGCGTGGCGCCGGTCGCCATCGCAAGATTGTCACCTCGCAGACCGCGAAGGGCCGCATCGCCGTAATGACGGTTGCGGCAGGTGCCATATCCACCGCCGGCGTAGGTGGCGCAGCCGCCGCAAACATCCAGTCTGATGACGCGGCCACCACCAAGACGCAGTCCGTTGACTTCGAGCTCGCCTCTGATTCCACCCAGGTTGAGGATGCTGCTGAGGCCCCCGTTGATACCGCTCCGCAGATCCTCAACGTAGCTGAAGCAAAGCCGGTTGCAGATCTATCCGATCAGCTCAACAAGGCCATCCAGGCTTCCGAGGAGCGCGCCGCCGCTGACGAAGCCGCTCGCGCACCTTCCGTTGCCCGCCCTGCCGAAGGCGCATTCACATCCCCATTCGCTATGCGCTGGGGCACCTTCCACAAGGGCGTCGACATCGCCAACTCTCCCGGCACCCCAATCCTTGCCGTCATGGATGGTACGGTCATCGACTCCGGTCCAGCTTCCGGCTTTGGCCAGTGGATCCGCATCATGCACGACGACGGCACCATGACCGTTTATGGTCACATGCAAACTCTTGACGTGGCCGTTGGCGAGCACGTGCATGCCGGCCAGAAGATCGCCGGCATGGGCTCGATGGGCTTTTCCACCGGCTCCCACCTCCACTTCGAAGTTCACCCGAACGGTGGCGAGGCAATCGATCCGCAGCCTTGGCTGGCTGAGCGAGGCATCGACCTCTAAGGCCCCCACCCCAACACCTTCTTGTTAAGCGCCGCAGTGGCTTTCCTGCGGCGCTTTTTCATGTCCACAATTGCCCTAAAGACACCAGCGACGGCTCCCGACCACCGCGGCTGCAGCCAACCTTCCCCAAGACGACTCAAGTGCGTTGCAGCCTTCCCATTGCGCCTCCAACAAAGGGCAAGCCCCGTCGAGACAAGCGCTCCACCACCGGACCTAGACACAAATTGCGCCGCACAGGCAAGTCCAGCGCGCAGCCTTGTCGCAGGTAAATGCACATTTTCCGCTAATCACTGGGTTTGAACGCAACACGCCATTTCCAGAGCGACATACCCACCCCCGAAGTCTACCCCCAGTCCCTAAACCAACACTTTACACACGCCACTCTAGCCACATTCGTAACACGCGCAACAAGCTGGCATGTTCGAATAATTTCGAATTTTTCCCGCTGTTACCAGCGTTTTTTAAGATTGCGCCGGCCGTTCAGGCGGGCTAACTTTTAACTCGTTGCCACGAGCGATTTCGAACGCAAGCATTTCAGCTTTCGGCGTGTCGCGGTTGGCAGTTGCAAGACGCCGCCCTCAGTAGGGCGCAAGCGTCCCGAGACCATGCAAGCCATGAAAAGGACTAAAGATATGAAGCGCATGAACCGCGCACGCAAGAACGTGGCGCTGAGCATCGTTACGCTCGGCACCGTACTTGCTACCGGCACCACCGCTTTTGCTGCAGAGCCAGTGGCTAGCGTGGACGTATCGGACGGCTCTTCTGAGCCCTCCGCTACGAACGTAGATAACGCCGGTGTGGTCGACGCCCTCGTTGGCTTGGCCACCACTACCGTAGGCGTTCTCAACGGCGAGGCTACCCCGCAGGTAGATGGAAACGAATCCGGCGGAGTAAATATTGTCTTGGATCCGGGTTCTGTACCGGGATTGAAAGAAGCATTCGCTCCCCAGGGAAATCACTCCGGACTCACCACGAAGCGCGGCAAGGACTCCGCGGGCAATACAGTGGTCTTTCCTACCTCCGGCACCCTTACCTCCGGCTTCGGCCAGCGTTGGGGCACGATGCACAACGGCATCGATGTGGCCAACTCCGTGGGTACCCCGATTCACGCGGTCATGGATGGCACCGTCATCAACTCCGGGCCAGCACAGGGCTTTGGCAACTGGATCCGCATCCAGCACGATGACGGCACCATCTCCGTCTACGGCCACATGTCTGCAGACCAGCTCAAGGTAAATGTGGGCGACCACGTTACCGCGGGCCAAGAAATCGCCGGCATTGGCAACGACGGACACTCCACCGGCCCACACCTCCACTTTGAGATTCACCCAGGTGGAGGAGCACCCGTTGACCCAGTCTCCTGGTTCAACGAGCGCGGCATTACGGTCTAGAGCTTTTCCATCGGCACTCCGCCGATGAGCATCAGCCGGACCTTACCGGAAGAACCAAAGTCCACGGTGACCGTGGCACGCTTACCGGTGCCGGACGTCTCAATGACGGTACCGAGCCCGTACTTAGCGTGATTGACACGGTCACCCACGGCCAGGTTGAGGTTATTGTTCTTAGGCATTGAGGTTGCCGCCGGCTTGCTAGTGCGTTGCGATGGGGAAGACGCAGCGCGCTGGCCACCGCGGGATCCACCTCTGCCCCACCCAGACCAGTCGCGGCCGTAGGAACGACCATATTGGTAATCGTCCTCGCCCCACGCACCGGTTAAGGAACTATCGGAGTCTTCGCGCTGCCAGTTGATGAGGTCTGCAGGGACCTCGCCGAGGAAGCGGCTGGCAGGATTAGTCACCGGGTTGCCCCAAGCCGAGCGCAAGATGGCACGGGTGAGATACAACTGTTCACGGGCACGAGTAATGCCCACATAGGCTAAGCGGCGCTCCTCGCTCAACTCCTTCGGGTCACCGAGTGAGCGCATATGCGGGAATTGGCCATCCTCCCAGCCGGTCAAAAAGACCACGGGGAACTCGAGGCCCTTTGCGGTGTGTAGAGTCATCATAGTGACCACGCCGGTCTCAGAATCCGGAATTTGGTCAGCATCAGCCACCAGCGACACCTTTTCCAAAAAGGCCTGCAGCGAGCCCGGCGCGGCCTCACCCTCCTCCACTAACTCGGAAGGATCCACTGCATCTGCACCAGATGCGGCCAGCTGGTTCGCGGCCTCTGAGGTAAATTCGCGTGCCACCGATACCAGCTCGTTTAAGTTATCGAGGCGCGCGCCATCTTGCGGGTCGTTGGAGTTTTCCAATTCCGCCTTGTATCCCGTGGCATCCAAAATGGCGGTGAGCAGCTCACCCAAATCCGGCTGGCCAGTAACCTCATCGCGCATGGACGGGATCTGATTGCGGATACCCTCCATCATCTCGTTGAATTTGGTGACCGCGTTAATGGCCCGGGTGCCAAGGCCAGGAACCTCGCCACGAGGGACATCGGCAAGCGCCTTGCCAAAGCTAATGCCGTGGTTTTCTGCATGGAGGGCAATGTGCCCTTGTGCTTTATCCCCAATGGCACGCTTGGGCACATTGATAATGCGGCGCAGGCTCACCGTATCGTCCGGGTTATCCAGGATGCGCAGGTAGGCCACCATATCGCGAATTTCGCGCCGCTCATAAAAGCGCGTGCCACCGACTACCTTGTAGGGAATTCCGGAGCGAATGAAGATATCCTCCAGCGCGCGGGAGGCGTTATTAGTGCGGTACATGACCGCAATATCGGAATAGCTGCGCCCCTTATCCGCCAAAGAATCAATCTCGGAGGCGATGAACCGTGCCTCATCGTGCTCATTATCGGCAACGTAGCCCACGATCTGCTCGCCTTCACCGTGGGCGGTCCACAGATTCTTCTCGCGTCGGTTCTCATTTTTAGCAATAACGGCGTTGGCCGCGTTGAGAATGGTCTGGGTGGAGCGATAGTTCTGCTCCAGCAAGATCGTGTGCGCCTGGGGGTAGTCGCGCTCGAATTCCTGAATATTGCGAATGGTGGCCCCGCGGAAGGCATAAATGGACTGATCGGAATCGCCCACCACACACAGCTCGGGCGCGTCAGGGCCGAGCTCTCCCCTGCCCACGAGCGCGGCAACCAGCGCATACTGGGCGTGGTTGGTGTCCTGGTACTCGTCGATAAGCACGTGCTTGAAGCGCCGGCGATAAAACTCCACCACCTGCTGGTGCTGGGTGAAGATCCGCACCACCTCACCGATGAGGTCATCAAAGTCCACGGCATTGGCCGCGCGCAGGCGGCGCTGGTATTCGGCATAGACCTGGGCCACGGTAATTTCAAACGGGTTCTTGGTCTGCTGCGCCTTCTCCAGCGCAGATTCGGGACCAATGAGCTCGTTTTTGTGATCAGAAATCTGATTGGCCAGCACGCGCGGGGTGTACTTTTTCAGATCCAGCTGCATGTCCTTGGCAATCATGGACAAAAGCCGGCGGGCGTCATCGCCATCGTAGATGGTGAAGTTGGTATTAAGGCCGGGGACGAGCTGCGCGTTTTGGCGCAGGATGCGCACACAGATGGAGTGGAAGGTAGATACCCACATGCGCTCGGCCACAGGGCCAACTAGCCCGCCCACGCGCTCCTTCATTTCCGCGGCGGCTTTATTAGTAAAGGTAATGGCGAGGATCTCCCACGGATTCACCCCGCGGTGGCGCATGAGATAAGCAATACGCCGGGTAAGCACGGCGGTTTTGCCGGAACCGGCGCCGGCCACAATGAGCAGCGGGCTTCCAGAGTGGGTTACGGCCTCAAGCTGCTGTGGGTTAAGGCCCTCGGTCAAAGCATCAGGGGATTCGGGTTGCGGGCTCGCCCCGCGCGGTGCGCCGAAGCCACCGAAGGGGCTTGGGGCGGATGCACCGCCGGTAGACGGGGAAGGACTAAAAGGAGAGTTTTCGTTCATAATGCCTTCCAACCTACTAGCCCCATCGGACACGCCCCGTATCCGCCGTGCGAGCTGCTATTTCCTTTTGCACGAGCGGGTGGCACAATATGGTTTTATGACCGCAGAAGATAAAAAGGACATCGTCAATAATGGCTTGGACATCCGCACGCCTTCAGGCACGGATGATCCCCTTTCTGATGCGGAGATCCAGCAGTATCGCAAAGAAATCAACCGCATGGATCGCATCATTTTGGATGCTGCCAAGCGCCGCACGGAAGTCTCGCAGGCCATCGGCCGCACCCGCATGAGCTCCGGCGGCACCCGCCTCGTTCACACACGCGAGATTGCAATTTTGAATCAGTTCCGCGATGAACTCGGCGAAGAAGGCCCCACTATTGCCTCGGCGCTGCTGCGCATGGGCCGCGGGCGGTTGGGCTAGCCGAATAATTACTGGCCAGCCGATACTATGCAGTATCCTGGCTAAGCATGAATGCAGTTCTCATCGCCGTCATAGTCATGCTCGTGCTCGCCCTTTTGCGCGTGCACGTGGTGGTGGCTCTCTTCTTGGGTGCCATCGTCGGCGGACTCATGTCCGGCATGGGACTCGATGCCACCATGGTTGCCTTCCAAGATGGCTTGGGCGGCGGCGCCAAGATTGCGCTGAGCTATGCCCTTTTGGGCGCTTTTGCGATGGGCGTGGCCTCGGCCGGGCTGCCGCAAATCCTGGCGAACTTCCTCATTCGCAAGCTCGGCGGCAGCGGCGAAGCGGATCCCAAGGCGGCCCTAGCCACCAAGTGGATGCTCATCCTCGGGCTCATTGCCATGTCCGTGATGAGCCAAAACCTCATCCCGGTTCACATTGCTTTCATTCCACTTATCGTTCCGCCGCTGCTTAAGGTGATGAATAAACTGCGCCTAGACCGCCGGCTCATTACCACCTGCCTGACCTTTGGCCTTATTACCACCTACATGTTCATCCCGGTGGGCTTTGGCTCCATCTACTTAAATGACATCCTGCTTTTTAATATCCAGCAGGCAGGGTTGGATACCTCGGATATCAATATCATGCAGGTTATGGGTGTGCCGGCGCTCGGTATGCTCGCAGGCCTGCTCATCGCTATTTTCTTTAGCTACCGCAAACCGCGTGACTATAAGGACCTACCCATCGCCGCTGCGGAGCACCAAGAGACCCCTTCTACCTATAAGGTCTGGGTTTCCGTCGTGGCCATCATTGCCACCTTTGCTGTGCAAATTGTCATGCAGGCGCTCGACTTCGAGTCCGATGGCCTCATGGTGGGTGCGCTTACCGGGTTGGGTATTTTGCTGCTTACCGGCGCGGTGGATTGGAAGCATGCCGATGACGTTTTTACCCACGGCATGAAGATGATGGCGCTCATCGGCTTCATCATGATTACCGCCCAGGGCTTTGCCTCGGTCATGACGGCCACCAATGAGGTCGGCCCACTGGTGGATGCCACCGCCAACCTCTTTGGCACCAATAAGGTCCTCTCCGCCGGTGCCATGCTGGTGGTGGGCTTGGTAGTCACCATGGGCATCGGCTCGTCCTTTTCCACGCTGCCCATTATTTCCGTTATCTACGTGCCGCTGTGCATGTCGCTAGGCTTTAGCCCCGCGGCCACCGTTGCGCTCATTGGCACTGCAGGCGCGCTTGGCGACGCCGGCTCTCCCGCCTCCGATTCCACCCTCGGCCCCACCGCCGGTCTCGGCGCAGACGGCCAACACGACCACATCCGCGACTCGGTCATTCCCACCTTTATCCACTTCAATATTCCGCTGCTCATCGCCGGCTGGGCAGGCGCGCTCATCCTCTAGAAGGGCCCGACGCGGTTGCCCTTTCTGGACTACGGTGGGAGGGGTAAATGTTGCCAATGCGCTAGTTGCCAGAAAGGCCAACCATCATGGATATCACCGCATCTGCCCAATGGAGCGAGCTCGCGAAAGTATATGAGGATAAAAAGGACCTTAACCTCCGCGAGCTTTTTGCCGCCGATGCAGACCGCGCCCGCAACTTCACTTTCGACGCCGCCGGATTACACGTTGATCTGTCGAAGAACCTGATCGACGGGGACGTCGTCAAGCAGCTGGTAGAAGTAGCCAAGGCTGCCGATCTAGAGTCCCGCCGCGATGCCATGTTCGCCGGCGAGCACATCAATAACACTGAGGAGCGCGCCGTGCTACATACCGCGCTGCGTATCCCGGCCGAAGAGGACTTGACCGTTGACGGCCAGGACGTCGCCGCCGATGTCCACGAGGTTTTAGGCCGCATGCGTGACTTCGCCACCGCGCTGCGCTCCGGCTCCTGGCTAGGGCACACCGGCCACACCATCAAAAAGGTAGTCAATATCGGCATCGGTGGCTCCGACCTTGGCCCGGCCATGGCTGCTAAGGCATTGCGCTCCTATGAGGTCGCTGGCATCTCCGCAGAGTTCGTTTCCAACGTGGATCCGGCCGATATGGCCGCCACCCTCGATGGCCTGGATGCAGAATCCACCCTATTTATCATCGCCTCCAAGACCTTCACTACCCAGGAAACGCTGACCAACGCACACGCCGCGCGCCGCTGGCTCATCGAGCAATTCGATGGCGATGAATCCGCCGTGGCCAAGCACTTTGTCGCTGTGTCTACCAATGCGGAAAAGGTAGCCGAGTTCGGCATCGATACCGAGAACATGTTCCCGTTTTGGAATTGGGTTGGCGGCCGCTACTCCGTGGATTGCGCCATTGGCCTGTCCCTTATGTGCACCATTGGACCGATGGACTTCATGCGCTTCCTGGAGGGCTTCCACGCCATGGACGAGCACTTCCGCACTACTCCGCTGGAGGAAAACGTCCCCGCACTCATGGGCCTCCTTGGCGTCTGGTACACCAACTTCTTCGGCGCCCAGACTCACGCCGTGCTGCCCTATTCGCAGGACCTCGGCCGCTTCCCGGCCTACCTGCAGCAGCTGACCATGGAATCTAATGGCAAGTCCGTGCGCCGCGACGGCACCGCGGTCACCGTCCCGTCTACCGGCGAAATCTACTGGGGCGAGCCAGGAACCAATGGCCAACACGCCTTCTTCCAGCTCATGCACCAAGGCACTCGCCTCATCCCGGCGGACTTTATCGGGTTCGCCCGCCCGAAGCAGGACTTCCCCACCGCCGATGGCTCCGGCTCCATGCATGATCTGCTCATGGGCAACTTCTTTGCCCAGACCAAGGTCCTGGCCTTTGGCAAGACCGCAGAGGAAATCGCGGCGGAGGGCGTGGACGCGGCCATCGTGCCGCACAAGGTCATGCCAGGCAACCGCCCGACCACCACCATCCTGGCCGAGGAACTCACCCCGCAGACCCTCGGCGCACTCATCGCGCTCTACGAGCACATCGTGTTCACCCAGGGCGTTATCTGGGATATCAACTCCTTCGACCAGTGGGGCGTGGAGCTGGGCAAGCAGCAGGCTAATGACCTGGCGCCGGCCGTCTCTGGCAAGGAGGATGCCGCATCCGGCGACCAATCCACCGATGAGCTCATCGGTTGGTACCGCAACCACCGCTAACGCCTACTTTGAGCCGCGTTATCTCCTCCCACCAACTCGGCGGGGCGGATAACGCGGCTGCTTTATGGCCTCGCTTGCCCCACGACGATGTAAAACAAGCACGTTCTGCCCCAAATCAAAGGAACATTAGGCAGAACGTGCTTGTTTTGTCAGCGGAATGCGGTTTAGAGCTTGACCATCGGCTCCCAGCCGAAGGGAATCTCT
The DNA here is from genome assembly GCF_046717765.1 of Corynebacterium sp. LaCa117. Classification (NCBI taxonomy): domain Bacteria; kingdom Bacillati; phylum Actinomycetota; class Actinomycetes; order Mycobacteriales; family Corynebacteriaceae; genus Corynebacterium; species Corynebacterium sp. LaCa117. The sequence goes on from NZ_CP177102.1 coordinate 1,876,338, forward strand.
TCCGAGTTCACAATTCGGCGGCCAAATGGGAAGCAGGTCACCGGGATCATCTTCAAGTTGGCCAGCGCGGCCGGGATGCCCACAATGGTCACTACCTGTGCCGCCGCGGTAGTTACGTGACCAATGGCCAGCCACAGGCCGGCGACCACGAACCAGACGACGTTGGAGAAGGTGGACATGGAGCCACTGCCCTTGACTGGCTGCACCACCGAGCGGCCAAATGGCCACAGGGCGAAATTAGCCATGCGGAACGACGCCACGCCCGCGGGGATAGTAACGATGAAGATGCAGGCAATGATGCCAAAGAGGAAATAGGCAAGGGCTAGGAGGAACCCGCCGGTGATAAACCAAACGATGTTAAGAAAGGTACGCATGTCCCCCACACTAGCGCGGGAATCTTATTTCGCGGGGTGAAGCGGCTGGCAATGCGGGCACCACCAGATGATGCGCTCGAGTTCGCCTTCATCGCCGCCGGCATCCACGCCGCCGAGTGCGCCCTTGGTAATGAAGGTGCCGCAGCGGCGGCAGCGCTTGCGATTGCGCCCGAAGACATAGGTCGTCTCCCCGGCGCGGCGCACGCCGGTGGTTACGCGCACCGGGGAGGTGCGGTTGGCCCACATGATGCGCCGAGAGATGTCGAGGATGCGGGCGGTATCCACCTCGGATACTGGTGTGGCCGGGTGCACCCCTGCTAGGAAACAGGCCTCGGCGCGGTATTCATTGCCGATGCCAGCGACGACCTTTTGGTCGAGCAGCGCCGCGCCAATGGCGCGTTGGGGACGGTTATTTAGCCGCCGCAGGGCTTCTTCGCGGTCCCAGTCGGGGTCGAGGATATCCGGTCCAAGGTGCGCGATGCGTTGGTGGTACTGGTCGGCGGGATAGATATCCACGAAGCCTAGCTGGTGACCAACGACCTCAATATCGCGCGGGGAGTTGGCCAGCTGCAGGACGATGCGCGCGGTATGTCCGGGCTTGCGCCAGCGGTCGCCTGCGTAATGGATGGCCCAGGTACCTTCCATCTTGAGGTGGGTGTGCACGATGGTCTGGTCGAATTGCATGAAGAGGTGCTTGCCATAGGGCCAGACGCGCTCGCACACCATGCCGTCTAGGTGCACGGTGGCATAGCGCGGCACGCGCACGGAACAGCCGGTGACCTCACGGCCGGCCATAAACTGCAGGCGGTTGGATAGCTGCAGGACGGAATCGCCTTCGGGCATAACACCTCCAGTGGATCTTTAGCGACGGTACCCGCCGCGCGGGCGGAAGCCACCATTATTGCGCGGTGCAGGCGGCGGATCATCAAAGCTGAGTTCTTCGATGGCCTCACTGACGCGGCGTCCGGCGCGTGGGGTGCGCGGAGCAGCGGCGCGTGCGGAGATGCGCACGCCCTTGGGAGTAATTCCGGCACCGGCTTCGCGCAGGTGGGCGGCATCGGTCTTATGAATGGGACTGCCATTGCACTTTTCGATAACCAACGGGGACAGCACTCCCCTTGCCACCATATCCGTGAGCGCGCTTACCAGGCGGGGATATACCTCCGCCGGGTCGATGCCACCCGGCAGCGATTCCAGGAAGGTGGTGAGGGTTTTCCCGCCGCGGGTGAGGTGGGCGATGGGTAGGCCGTCGATAAGCACCACCAGTGCGCCGGCCGAGCGGGTGGGGCCGCCGGTGGCTTTGCCGTCGGCGTCGTCGCGCTGTGGCCAGGGCAGGGCCGCACCGTAGGGATTGGCCGGGTCGCAGGCGGCGAGGACAAAGGTCTCGGGCTCGGTGGTACCAGACGGCCAGCCGGTAACATCCGGGGAATCGGCCAGGCCGCGCAAGCGGTCGATGATGGCGGGGGTAGAAAATTGGGCGGCGCCCAGCCCATCGATGACATAGCCGCGCATGGCCTTGCCGGATTCCTCAAAACCGGAAAGCACCTTATAGGCCAGCGCAAAGCCACCGAGCACGTCCTCGGCCACGACGGAGCCGCGGGTGAGCACGCCGTAACGGTCGAGCCAAGCCTCGCCGTGTGCCACCGACCGAGAGGTGGCATCAGTGGCGGCAGACACAGCCAGCGACCATCGGCCCATGACATCGGGCGGAGTCTGCGCGGCCGCAGCGTTCTGAGCTTGGGCAAAAGAGGTGCGCCCCATGCGCAGGCGAGAGCGGGTGGGCCGCCGCTTTGAGCGATGCGCGGTGCGGCCTGAGCGCGAACCGCCGGAAGACAACCGGGTACGCAATGGCGCGAAGGAATCGGGGCTCACCAAGCCCATCTCCACCAAGCCCCAGAGGGCCTCGCGGGTCTCCTCGGTAGTGCCGGGGACCTCGGCAGCGATATCGGCAAAGAGGAAGCCGCCGCCGCGGCCCAGGACTTCGAGGATGGCACGTTGCAGCATGCTCACGCCCTCGGCATCGGTTTCCGGGGCTAGCTGGGCCGCGTAGTCCGAGGGCAGCAGCATGATCCAGGGGTCTGCCGCGCCGGCCTTGCCGGCGCCGAGGATGAGCACCTCACCATTGGAGGTAAGTTCATCGAGCATGGTGGGCGAATAATCTCCCACCCGCGCGGGCAGGATGAGCGATTCCCACGCGGAGGCCGGCAGGCGCACTCCGGCTAGCTGCTCGATGACGGAAAAGACACCATCGGCCCCGCGCAGGGCCGGGCGCTTTCCAGCCGGTGCGATGCTATGCCACTCCGGCAAGAAGCGGGCGAAGGAGGCGCCCGAGACCGGCTCGGTAGCGGCACGGGCGGCGGCGAGCGAGCGGGAGCGGATGGTCTTGAGCACCGCTGCCGCGCAGTATTCCTGCTCGTCGACGCCCTGCCGGTAACGGCCTTCTACTACCCCATCGAGCGCGCCGAGGACGGTGTGCGCGGCGGAGACGGATATGCCGAAGGCCGCGGTGAGATCGCGCAGCACAAACGGACCGCGGGTGCGCGCCCACCGCGAGACCAGCTGCGGCAGGGCATCGGAAATGGTGGCCACTTGGGCAGGGATGCCGGGAGGAATGGGGATACCTAGGGCGTCGCGAAGCAGGGGTGCATCCTGGGCCTGGGCTAGGTGCTCGCGCCCGCCAATGCGCACGCGCATAATCCGGGTGCCCAGCTGGTCCAGGGCGGAAAGCGGCACGTCGGCGTGCTCGCCCAGCTCGTCTACGGGAATCGGCCCGAGCACGCGCAGCAGGTCCGTAACCTCCTCGGTGGTGCGGGCCCGGCGCGAGGGATCGGTGCGCTGGAGCTGGGCGTGGACCTCGGCGACAATCTCCGGATCGAGCAACTCGCGCAGCTCCACCGTGCCGAGCAGCTTGGCTAAAAGCGCAGGGTCGAGGGCCAGAGCGGCCGCGCGCTTTTCTGCTAACGGGGAATCGCCCTCGTACATGAACGCGCCGGTGTAATTAAACAGCAGCGAAGAGGCAAAGGGCGAGGGCTGTTCGGTGGTGACCTCCGCAATGCGGATGCGGCGATGGCCCAGCTCCCGCATGACTTCCGTAAGAGCTGGGACATCGTAGACGTCCTGGACGCACTCGCGCACCGTCTCCAAGATGATGGGAAAGGACGGGTACTTGCGAGCGACGTCCAAAAGCTGCTCGGCGCGCTGGCGCTGCTGCCACAGCGGCGCGCGCTTGCCCGGGTTACGCCGAGGCAATAACAACGCACGCGCCGCGCACTCGCGGAAGCGGGAGGCAAAGAGCGCAGAGTTGCCCACTTGCTCGGCCACGATATCGGCAATCTCATCGGCGTCGAAGGCGAAGATGAACCCATCAGGTTCGGATTCGGCTTCCGGCAGGCGCAGCACGATGCCGTCATCGCCAGCTACTGCCTGCGGATCCATGCCGGTGCGCTCGCCTACCCTGGCCCCCACCGCCAACGCCCACGCGGAGTTGACCGGCCGGCCAAACGGGGTATGCAGCACCACGCGCCAATCGCCTAGCTCATCGCGGAAGCGTTCCAGCACCAACGTCTTTTCATCCGGGATGACACCAGTGGCCTCGTTCTGCTCCTGCAGGTAAGCCACGATATTGGAGCGCGCATTATCATCGGCATCCGCAATGATATCCGGCGAGGAAAAGACCTCGCGGCGATACTCACCTAGCGCCTTGCCCAACTCATAGGGGCGGCCCGCGCCATCGCCATTCCAAAATGGCAGGCGCCCGGTATGCCCCGGCGCGGGCGTGACCAACACCTGATCGCGCGTAATGTCCTCGATGCGCCAACTGGTAGCGCCCAAGGTGAACACATCGCCCACTCTGGACTCATAAACCATCTCCTCATCCAGCTCGCCCACCCGGCGCGGAGCACCACCGGAGCCCTCGCCCGAACCGGTATAGAGGAATACTCCAAACATGCCCCTATCCGGAATCGTGCCACCACTGGTCACGGCCACGCGCTGGGCACCAGGCCGCGCGGTCATCACTCCCGTCACTCGGTCATAGACCACACGAGGCTTAAGCTCTGCAAAGTCCGTGGACGGATAGACGCCGCTGACTAGATCCAGCACAGAGTCATAGACCTCGCGCGCCAGATCGCGGTAGGGCCAGGCCCGGCGGACCATCTCGTACCACTCATCGGCATCGAGCCCGTCCTCGCCGGCCGCGGCCACGGCCGCCACCGTCTGCTGCGCCAGCACGTCCAGCGGGTTGCGCGGGGTATGCATTTCCTCAATGAGCCCGGCGCGCATGCGCGATACCGTCAGCGTGGACTGCACCAGATCCGCGCGGTGTTTGGGATAAAAGGAGCCATGCGATACCGCGCCCACAAAGTGCCCGGCGCGTCCCACGCGCTGCAGGCCGGAGGCCACGGAGGGCGGAGATTCCACCTGCACAACTAGCTCCACAGCACCCATATCGATGCCCAGCTCCAACGAGCTTGTGGCCACCACGGCCTTAAGCGTGCCCTCCTTCAGCATGGTCTCTGTCATCGCGCGCTCATCCTTAGACACCGAGCCATGGTGGGCGCGGGCGATAACCGCCGGGGCCTTGCCGGCGACGTCGACCTGCTTCATCAGCTGGGCTGGGTCCCGGCGGGTCTCGGGCGAGAGCGATTCCGGATCGTTCTCGGCCGCATAGAGCTCATTGAGCCGGCTGGTCAGCCGCTCTGCCGTGCGCCGAGAGTTGACAAATACCAGCGTGGAGCGATGCGCCATGATGTCCGCATAGAGGTCATCCTCAATAAACGGCCAGATGGACTTGGCCGTGGGCAGCGCGGACTCATCCACAGAAGGAGAGCTGATGCCAATCGCATCATCCACCGTCATCTCCCCAATGGTGGAGCCTTGCTCCGGCGTGGGGAGATCGGACATATCCTCCACGGGCACGTGCACGTCCAGCTGCCACTTCTTCTCCGCGGCCGGCGCCACAATTTCCACCGGCCGGTTGCCACCCAAGAAATTCGATACGGCAGACAACGGCCGCACGGTGGCGGAAAGCCCGATGCGTTGGAAGTCTCCGGCCACCTGCTGTAGGCGCTCCAAGGTCAGCGCCAGGTGCACGCCACGCTTGGTGCCAGCCAGGGCATGGATCTCATCGATAATGACGGTATCCACCGTCTTTAAAATCCCCGCTGCCTTGGAGGTCAGCATCAAATAGGCGGACTCCGGGGTGGTAATCAAAATATCCGGCGGCTTGCGCACCTGCCGCGCACGCTCGGCTGACGGCGTATCGCCTGAGCGCACGCCTACCGAAATATCCGGCACATCCAGCCCTAGGTTCTCCGCGGTGCGGGCAATTCCGGTCAGCGGGGCGCGCAGGTTATTTTCCACGTCCACGCCGAGTGCCTTCAGCGGCGAGATATACAGCATCTTCACGCCAGCGGCGGATCCAGTAGTCCCAGAGCCCACCGGCAGCGCCAGCTGGCCTTCGCGCTCAACCAAATTATTCAGCGTCCACAAGAACGCAGCGAGCGTCTTACCGGAGCCGGTAGGAGCTACTACAAGGGCATGCTCACCGCGGGAAATCTTCTCCCAGGCCTGCGCCTGCACGGCGGTCGGGGCGGCAAATACATCCTGAAACCACTGCGCTACTTGGGGCCGGAAGCGGTCGAGGATGTTTTCTGGCATGCCCACACTCTAGTCCGCGTTGTAATGTGGGCACCATGACCGTCGAGATTTCTGATTCCCGCCTGACCAATTCCCTCGCCCAGGGCTGCGGTGAGATCCTTAAAGGCGTGCGCAATGGGGGCCTACTACGGGGCCTTTCGCTTGGCGACGCCGGCGATGAAGCCGCCCAAGAATGGATCGCCCGCGTCCTCGAGCAGCACCGCCCCCAGGACGGCATGCTCTCTGAGGAAGCCTCCGATGACCTTGCCCGCTTGAAGAAAGACCGCGTGTGGATCGTGGATCCGCTCGACGGAACCAAGGAATTTGCCACCGGCCGCCAGGACTGGGCCGTGCACATCGCCCTGGTAGAGAACGGCATTCCTATCCACGCGGCGGTGGGCCTGCCGGATCTCGGCGTTACTTTCAAGTCCTCGGACGTCCGGGCGGTCACCGGCCCGCTGTCTAAGAAGTTCGTCGTTTCCCGCAACCGCCCACCCAAGGTAGCCGACTACATTGCGGAGAAAATGAGCTATGAAGTCGTGGGCGTCGGCTCCGCGGGTGCCAAGGCCATGCACGTGCTGCTGGGCGATTATGACGGTTATATCCACGCCGGCGGCCAGTACGAGTGGGATCAGGCGGCTCCGGTGGGCGTCGCCCAGGCGGCCGGCCTGCACTGCTGCCGCCTCGATGGCTCCGAAATCCGCTTCAATAATGAAGACACCTTCATCCCGGATATCCTCATCTGCCGCCCAGAGCTTAAGGATGAAATCCTGGAGCATGCCCAGGCCTTTGCCGCGGAGCACGGCGGATTCTAAACTAATGCCCATGATTGAGACCCCATACGAGGATCTGCTGCGAAAGGTCCTAGAGACCGGCACGCCCAAAGGCGATCGCACCGGCACCGGCACGCGCTCCATTTTTGGTGCGCAGCTGCGCTATAACCTGGCCGAGTCTTTCCCGCTACTGACCACCAAGAAGGTCTATTTCCACGCGGTATTGGGCGAGCTTTTGTGGTTCCTCAAAGGCGAATCCAATATTAAGTTCCTGCAGGAGAACCAGGTCCGCATCTGGAATGAGTGGGCGGATGAGAACGGCGAGCTGGGCCCGGTCTACGGCGTGCAGTGGCGCTCCTGGCCCACCCCGGACGGCCAGCACATTGATCAGATCCAGCAGGCGCTCGACACCCTGAAGAATAACCCGGATTCCCGCCGCAACTTGGTCTCTGCGTGGAACGTCGCTGAGCTAGACCAAATGGCGCTGATGCCCTGCCACCTGCTCTTCCAGCTCTACGTGGCCGATGGCACCTTGTCCATGCAGGTCTATCAGCGCTCGGCCGATATGTTTTTGGGCGTTCCATTTAATATCGCCTCCTACGCGGCGCTGACCCACATGTTTGCCCAGCAGGCCGGCCTCAAGGTGGGCGAGCTCATCTGGACCGGCGGCGATTGCCATATTTATAACGACCACGTGGAGCAGGTCAAAGAGCAGCTTTCCCGCGAGCCGCGCCCGTACCCGCAGCTCAACCTCCACAAGGCTGAGGACATGTTCTCCTATGACTTCGCCGATTTTGAGATTGAGGGCTACGACCCCCACCCCACCATCAAGGCGCAGGTGTCCGTTTAATGTTGGGCGCAATCTGGGCGCAGTCCCTAGACGGCATCATTGGCGATGGCGAGCAGATGCCCTGGCACGTTCCGGAGGATCTCAAGCACTTTAAGGACGTGACCATGGGCGCGCCGGTCATCATGGGCCGCAAGACCTGGGAGTCCCTCAACCCCAAGTTCCGCCCGCTTCCCGGCCGCGAGAATTACGTACTCTCCTCCCGCGCCCCCGGCCAGTGGTCCGCCGGCGCCCAAGTGCTTACCGCAATGCCCTCGCTTTCCGACGCCTGGGTTATCGGCGGCGGCCAAATCTACACCGCCACCTTGGACCAGGTGGACCGCATTGAAGTCACCCTCATGGGCGTTAATATCGGCAGCACCTACGGCGAGAAGTCCATCTACGCCCCCACCATCCCCGATGAGTTCGGGCTTGCCCACAGCACCGACTGGCTCACCTCCGCCAAGGGCCACCTGGCCCTGCCGGACAAAGAGGCCAGCGATCTCCCCATCAAATACCGCTTTTTAACCTACGACCGAAAGGATGCAGCCTAATGTCTGTACAAACCCCCGAAACCACCGCTGACGTCACCATCTTCTACGCCGACTGGTGCCCCTTCTGCGCCAAGCTCATCAAGAACCTGGACCGCACCGAAACCCCGTACGCGCTTGTCGACGTCGAGGGCGACAACACCGAAGACATCAACGCCTGGATCGAATCCGTCAACGACGGCAACCGCATCATCCCCACCGTCCTCTACTCCGACGGCACCCACGAGACCAACCCACAGGCCTCCTCCGTGCGCAATAAGCAGAAGGAATTGGCCGAAAGCTAACCCACGCCCCAGCCATTTCGGGGCACTCCTGCCCCACTGCTATGATTAGCCAAGTTGCACACGCAACCCCGCCCCAGTAGCTCAGGGGATAGAGCACGGCTCTCCTAAAGCCGGTGTCGGTGGTTCGAATCCACTCTGGGGCACAAAATTTTCACAAAAATTCCCTGTTGACCAGCATCAACAGGGATTTAGATTAAACTCTCGACTCTAACTTCGAGAGCTTCTCGGTTATCTTTCACCGTTTTCTCGTGCAATGGGAATCGTCAGTGCCAGATACACCGAGATACTCACCAGCAAGACAAGACACAATGGCTCGGCGAAAACTGCGTAAGCCCCATTCTTTATCCATTCATAGCCCAGCACGGCAATTACGCCGAGAGTCTGGACGACGAAAGCAATCCTGATGTTTCGCAGGTTCTTGGCAAGCAGCCGTTCGTCCGAAAGTTTATTTAGGAATGACAATTCGGTTCCTCCCAAAATAATTGGTCGAGCGAGCTATCCAACCTGTGACAGATCGCAAGGCAAAGCTTAAGGGTCGGGTTATACCGGCCGTTTTCAAGCAGATTGATTGTTTGACGCGTAACCCCGACATCCTTGGCTAATTGAGCCTGGGTCAGCTCAGCTCGCAGCCTCGCATTTTTCAAACGACTCATTAAATCTCCTCATGTCGGGTATACACGACTATATGTAATCTATATACGACATGCAAGGGTTCTGCACACCACCTACAGAATGAAGAGCCCTAACGCTGCATCGCTTTGCACTAGCCGCAACTAAATCCGCCAGCCCTTTCTCAACACCGAAACCAGCTGAGACATTATCGAGAAATCCCCACCCTCCAGCGAAATGCATCAACCTAAGACAGACCAACGAAATACAACCTAGAACCGCAAACCCCGCAGATTCCGCAACTAGAGGTTCCTTAACTTAAGCTAGACTTGGTTTTACGAGAGCATTTTCATCCCGAACCTTCGTCTCGGCGATACTTTTACAGTTAGATTCATTTTCAGCCAGTACGACTTTTATGAATTGCTCTGACGCAAGAATGGCTACCCTGCGCGTATAGATCCCCAGGCTATTTCCCGTACCGACTAGGCAAGACTTTCAGCTAACCACTTCCGCCTTAACCCGGATTAGAGGCCGATATCAGCTACCTGCTTTGAAAGCTAGGCGAGCAAGTTTCCACCCCGGAAACTTTTCCGGCTTCGAAATTACATCGAACACCTCCACCTGGAATTTTTCTTCAAGCCTTACCCGCTCTTGAAAGTCGTTTGTATTCTTCACACGCTTATAAGCCACATCAGCTGTCTGCCCAGGTCCAAAGTGCGATGTTCCGACTATAAAGTCTCCATATCGGGGAATATAGAACCCTCGGGTGCCTCCCCTGAAACCATCCGGTCGATAAAACACCTCTCCATTCTCAAACTCCCATGCCCCACCTATAACTACGGCTTTGAATCGATTGTTTTTGATGACCGCTCGCTGAGAACCAAGGTAGTGCAACTCAAGGTCCGGCTTTCGCAAATTATCCAATGTCCAAATAGCAAACGCGACAAGGAAGCCAGAAATTATTCCGGACACTACTCCAGTAAAAAGGTTTAAAAACATGCCCTAATTATAAAATCACCTGGCTAGTAGCCATTGAGGAGAAAATCATTTAACAGGATGTATTGGAAAATCACCCCATGGATTTTCCACTTTGAAATATTCAAAAGGGCGATGCGGAAGCGGTTCGACAGTCCCGTCGTTACGCCGAATCCAATGCTCGCCACGAGCATCCGTAAACGAGATCTCCACTCCCGGCTTCCGCATCATTCCTCCCCAGGTATGTTCCAACCACATCAAATACGTTCCAGGGGGCACCATCCAACGAAAGTACCGATTAACGTTTGGGCAACAATCTTCACTCATGGCTGATACCGCCTCACTCGTCTGGGGCCCTCCGCCTACGGAAATAACCAGATGAATAACTACCCAGTAGATTGGCTGGTTTGAGTCGTTAACAATGAGTGCATTTGATTCATTTTCTGGGTCTATCCAGGAATTAATTTTGTTGGCTTGCTCGCGTTTGGCTTCTTCGTCTCGATGTTTTTGCTCTTTGGCTCGAAGTGTTTCTTCCTCTTTCCTGATCTTCCTTTCGAGTCTGAGTTGCCGAAGGGCTGCAACCATTGCGCCAGTTGTACCAATGGAACCGATCCAAGTTCCTACTGTTCCAATCCACTCTGCGTCCATCGCTCTCCGCTTTCCTAACCTTTCACGGTTTTTCTATTTAAGTCCGCCTTATAAACCTTAGAAGCAAATTGGGATTGAGTTGAGTCCTGGAATGCTTCAGAAACCCAGTTTCAAAAGCAACGGAGAATTTGAGGGAATCCACTAAGAAAAAGTCAAAAGTTGAAGCTGAACAGCCAGAAAATGAAGGCGAATCACTAAGGCCTGTCGAAAGAAGAACAACGGGTTCAGAACCCTAAGATTACATAGGACGTTACCTAGTTCTAAGACAGAAAGACCCTGCAAAGTGAGCACCGCTGAGCTAAATCAGTCCGTCGTGTGGAACACCGCCGACAAGTACCTGCGCTCCATCGTTGAGCCCGAGGACTACGGCGACTACATCCTTCCGCTGACTGTCCTGCGCCGTCTCGAGTGCATCTTGGCTCCCACTAAGGACAAGGTTGTAGACCTTGCCACCAAGCTCAATGCCGAAGGCATGAGTGAGGCTTACCTGGACTGGGAAGTACAGTCTCAGTTCGGATTGTCCTTCTACAACACATCGCAGTTGGACTTGACCCGAATCGCTGAGACCGATGATCACGTGTTCGACTCACTCATGGATTACGTCGGCGCATTCTCACAAAGCGTGCGCGATATTTGGGACGCGTTCGACTTCGCGGTCAAGATGCGTACTCTCGACCAAGCTGGCCGTCTGTGGCCGGTGGTCAAGCACTTCTCCACCATCGACATGTCGGTCGAAGCCCTGCCGGACGCACAAATGGGTGACCTGTTCGAGCACGTCATGTACCGCGCTTTTAACACCAAGGGCAAAGCAGCGGGTGCCTTCTACACTCCACGTGATGCGATTCGTCTTATGGTGGACATCCTCTTTGAATCTGATGATTTGGGGCTAACCTCTCCCGGAGCTTCACGCACCGTCTACGACCCTACCGCGGGCACCGGCGGCATGTTGCTCGTGGCCGAACGCGCGTTGAAGGAGCTCAACCCCAACATCGAGGTCAATCTCGCCGGCCAAGAGCTTATGCCAACTGGCTATGCTATCGGAAAGGCCGACCTGCTCATTCAGGGCGGTGAGCCGGACGCGATTCGCCACGGTGATACGTTGCTGACAGACCTGTATGAGGGCGAGCAATTCGAGTACATCCTGTCCAACCCGCCGTTTGGCTCCGATTGGTCGGTGCAGCAGTCCGCGGTCAAGGAGCAGGCGAAGGTACCTGGCTCTCGCTTTAGCCATGGCCTTCCCACCAAGAGCGATGGCCAGATGCTGTTCCTCTCGCACGTGGCCGCCAAGCTCATGCCGGCAGGCGAAAACGGGTCTGGTGGTCGTGGTGCGGTGGTGTCTAACGGCTCGCCGCTGTTTACTGGCAGCCCTGGTTCCGGCCCTGACCAGATCCGCACTTGGCTTCTAGAAAACGACTTGGTGGACGCAATTATCCAGCTGCCCACCAACATGTTCTACGGCACGGGTATTTCCACCTACGTGTGGGTTCTGGACACCAACAAAGAAGACCACCGTAAGGGCTTTGTGCAGCTTATCGACGCCTCCGAGTGCTGGTCTGTCCCAGACAAGGGCCTAGGCGATAAGCGTCGCGAGATGCGCGAGGCCGACCGAAACAAGGTGCTCCAAGCCTACAGCGACTTTGCCGATAGCGATATGTCCAAGGTCCTCACGCCGGACGACTTAGGCTTCCGCGATGTCAAGGTGACCTGAAGTGTCCCAGGTTTTGTTCCGTCTGAGTAGATGGGAAAATCTGGAATATGCCAAGAAAATTTGACCAGGATGCGAAGGACCGTGTGGTCCGTCTTGTAGAGGACCGTATCTTGGCGGAAAATATGTCGATGCAAGCCGCGTGCAAGGCAGTAGCTCCAAAGTTGGGGGTTTCATGGCACACGGCTCGTCAGTGGACCCAGCAGGCCCGTCGTGCGGGAAGCATCCCAGAACCTGTGCCTGAAGACTTGGCCGCGGAAAACGCGAGGCTACGCCGTGAAAATCAAGAGCTACGCGACACCAATGAGCTACTGAAGGCTGCCTCGGCTTTTTTCGCGTCGGAACTCGACCCAAAACGTCGGAAATGATCCGGTTCATCGATGAGTATCGGGATCGTTTCTCCATCGAGTTCATTTGCGAGACGTTAAACACCCACCGTGTTGGCGGTTTCATCACGTCCCGTGGATACCGCCAATCAAAAGCCCGTGGTATGAGTGCCCGCAGTCTTCGTGACGCTGCTCTAGTCGCGCACATCGCCGAGGTCCATGAAGAAAATTTTGGCGTCTACGGCATCCGTAAGATGTGGCATACTCTGCGCCGTGAAGGAATCGACATTGGCCGTGAGCAGACCGCACGCCTGATGCGTCTTGCTGGAGTCAGAGGCAAAGGTAAAGGTAAGTCTCCTATTACTACCCGCAAGCCGAAGGGACCAGATCTGCGTCCTGATTTAGTTAATCGCAAGTTCAACGCCCCGGCACCGGCCCGATTGTGGGTGGCCGATATTACTTATGTGCGCACTAGAAAAGGATTCGTGTACACCGCTTTTGTTACCGACGTGTTCTCCCGAAGGATCGTCGGGTGGGCACTATCTGATTCAATGCGTACCGAGGCGCTGCCGCTGCAGGCGCTTAATCAGGCGATTGTCAGCGCGAAGGAAACAACGGGGCTGATTCATCATTCAGATCATGGCTCACAGTACGTCAGCATTGTCTACAACGAACGGCTGGCTGAGTATGGAATTGCTGCCTCTACCGGGACAGTAGGAGATTCCTATGACAATGCTTTGGCCGAAAACGTCAACGGTTCCTACAAAAATGAGCTGATTCATCGGCGGTCGTGGGACAGCGTGGTTGACGTGGAGATCGCGACGTTTGAATGGGTTAATTGGTGGAACGAGGTACGGCTTCACCAAAGTCTCGGCTATCGCACGCCAGCTGAGGTTGAGTCAGAGTTTTGGGAAACCAACCCGGCCCAAGAAATAATGGAAATCAAGGCAAATGCCTAGGAACAAAACCCGGGACACTTCAACCAAGCAGGCACGACTGGGAGTTCACGTCACCGAAGAAGCAATTGCTGAGGTACTGGAACACAAACAGGCCGTTGACGCACACGCCGACGTTGTGCGCGCGGTGGCTGACACTTCCTACAACGACCTGCCGAACGAACTCAAAGCCGCGGCCAAGGAGCACGGTGTGAAGATGCCCACCACGCTTATCGACACCATCTCCAAGGCCATCGCCTCCCCCGACCCGGACGCAGAGCCAGCAGTAGACCGCAAGGGCAACCCAGTTCTCGATCCGTCATTCACCATGACTGAGCGCGTGCCACTGACCGAAGACATTGACGAGCACATGCAGCGCGAAGTACTCCCCTTCGCACCCGATGTTACCTGGGACAAATCCAAGGCCATTACTGGCTACGAGATCCCATTCAAGCGCGTGTTCTACACCCCAGAGCCGGTTCGTCCTTTAGCTGAGATCGATGCCGACGTGGCCGAGGTCATGGGCCGTCTTATGGAGAAGTTCGGGCAGGTGAGGAAGTAATGCGTAGCGTGCCTTACCACCCAATTTATTTGTTCGGACGTGTCCAGGGAGGAGGCACTCCAAAAGCCGACGCTCAAAATTGGAACGGCTCTCTCCCTTTCATCACACCTACTGAACTAGCCGGGTTGGACGGCGCGCCTGTTTCTACATCCGAGAGGACAGTGACGGAAATCGGCGCAACTCAATCTTCGGTAATCGAAGCTGGTGTCTTGGTCTCTTGCCGTGCACCAATAGGTTCTATTGGAACGACAACCACAAAAGTCGCTTTCAACCAGGGGTGTAAAGGAATCTCCATCCCCGATCCTGTACAAGCGCAGTATGTTGCGTACGCGCTAATCGCTGCGCGCCCAGAACTAGAAAACCGGGGAAATGGCACAACGTTTGCCGAAATATCTTCTAACAGCCTGGGGCAAATGAGAATACCCGCCCCACCGCTGGATTCCCAGCACGCCATCGCTGGCTATCTAAACCACGAGACCGCCGAGATCGACGGTATGCGTACCGATTTGGACGAGATGGAGCGGCTGCTGGAGACGCGGCGAGAGGCAATAATTGGAACCCTTATCTCGTCAGCACCAAGTGCTTACCACCCCATTGCAGTTGCTGCGGATATCACCTTGGGAAAGATGGTTCAGCCTACTCAGAAATCCAGTAGCGAACGGCAAGCTCCATATCTACGTGCAGCTCACGTCCCCCAGCCCGGCACACTTGATACTTCTGTCGAATACAAAGAAATGTGGTTTTCTACTAAGGAGATGAAGTTTCTAACTATCCGCAAGGGGGACGTGGTAGTAGTCGAGGGCGGAGCGGGGTACGGCCGTTCTGCCCTGATAGAGAACGATTTGAAAGGCTGGGGATTCCAAAACTCTATTGTAAGAATTCGCGCTTTTGAGTCTTTAGCCCACGGCCCATTCATCGCTTATGCTCTTCGACATGCGCAGGCAATAGGAGAGATAGAGATTGCGGCAAGCACTGCCACCCTTCCTCACTTCACTGCTGAAAAAGTCAGCCGGTTCCGTATCCCCCTCCCGCCCCTTGCCGAACAGCACCGCATCGCCGACGAGATAGACCGTGAGACCGCTGAGATTGATTCTATGTTGTCGGACATTACGAAGTTGCGGGATTTGCTTGTGGAGCGTCGTGCGGCGGTGATTTCGGCGGCGGTAACTGGCCAGATTGATATTCCTGTCTCCCCTACTTCAAAGGACGAAGCTCATGCCTAAACGTGACATCATGCGCGAAGAGCGCCTGGAAGAAACTATTTGCGAATCGCTGCAAGCAAGCGGCTGGATCTATGAGCCAGGGATGAAGGACACTGGCTGGGATGCACGCCTTGGTCTGTTTCCTGCAGACGTGCTGCACTGGCTGGAAACCCAGTATCCCGAGGACTACGCCAAGGCCGTGCCGCAGGACGCGACCGAAGCAACGCGGGAGAACGCACAGGATTTGCTGCTGGAATACGTCGCCAAGCGGCTAGAGTCCGCAACCCGCAAGGACGCCCAAACCGGGCGCATCCGCGGTGGTCTGTTGGGGACGTTGCGCGAGGGCTTCAAGTACGCGCAGACTAACGCGCGCTCAGCAACCTTTGGCCCCATGGTGGCATTCCCACCAGCCAACCCGCTAAGTGTCACTGCAGCCAAGCGTGCGGAGGAGAACCGCCTGCGGATTATCCGCCAGGTGCATTTCGAGCCCGGCAGTAACAAGACGCTCGATCTCGTTGCCACGGTCAACGGTATTCCGGTGGCCACGTTTGAGCTAAAGACGGACAACACCCAATCCGTGGCACAGGCAATGAAGCAGTATCGCAGCGAACATCGCAAACCTTCGCGGAACCGCCGTGTACTGCTGCCAGGCCGCACGCTTGTCCACTTTGCCGTGTCGAATGATGAAGTCTACATGACCACGGTGCTCAAAGGCGAGGAAACTGTGTTCTTGCCATTTAACCAAGGACACGATGGTGCAGGCGGAAACCCGCCAATCGCTGGCAAGTCTGCGACTTCTTACCTGTGGGAACAGGTGTTGCAGCCTCGGCTCCTTCTACGTATCTTGAGCGACTTTGCTGTGTGGGAGCCGGATTCTAAATCCAAGCGTGGTGCTCAAGGCAAGCTCATTTTCCCGCGCTTCCACCAGCTGCGAGCGGTGGAGAAAGTCACCACTGATGTAGCTCAGCGCGGCGCTGGCGGGCGCTACCTCATCGAGCACTCCGCTGGCTCAGGCAAGACAAAGACCATTGCGTGGCTGGCCCATCGCTTGATTCGGCAGGTGGCTGAGGACGGTACCAAGACCTTTGATTCCGTCATCGTGGTCACCGACCGCACAGCACTCGACACCAATATCCGCCAGGACATGCAGGCGCTCGCTGCGTCACGCGGCTTGGTCGTCTCGGTCGGTGAAAACTCCGGCGCGAAATCACCACAGCTGCGCGAAGCACTGGTCGAGGGCGGGCACATCATCACCTGTACGCTGCAGACATTCCCGTATGTGCTCTCACTACTAGATGACGACCCAGATATTCAAGGCCGCAACTGGTGTGTGATTGCGGATGAAGCCCACTCCTCACAAACTGGTTCCTCCGCCTCAGCACTGCGTGAGCTTCTCGCTGAGGTTGAGCTGGGTGATTCGGAGGATTACACCGCTGATGATCTGCTAGAGCTGCGGCAGGAAGCAGTCGCTACCGCATCGAACATGACTTTTGTAGCGCTCACGGCCACGCCGAAAGGCAAAACCCTGCGCCTATTCGGTTCGCAGACCCCGGACGGCCACTACATCGCCTTCGACACTTATCCCATGGGCCAGGCTATCGCCGAGGGCTTCATCATGGACGTGCTTACCAACTACTCCACCTACACCATGTGGGCGGAAGTCCGCGATGAATTGGGCCGAACCGAGGAGGTAGACCAGTCCGCCGCAGTCACGGACATGGTGCGCTTTGTCCGCCTGCATCCGACCTCCATTGCCCAAAAGGTCGAAGTCGTTGTAGAGCACTTCCGTCGCAATGTTGCCCACCACCTTGATGGTCAGGCTCGTGCCATGGTAGTGACCTCATCGCGCAAGGCAGCAGTGCACTGGTCCCACGAAATGAACCGCTACATCACTGCAAAGGGCTACGGGTTCCATTCGTTGGTGGCGTTCTCCGATTCCGTAAGCATGGAGGACGAGCCGGAACCCGTGACCGAGGTAAGCCTCAACGGCGAGTCCGACGTGGAACGCGCGTTTAAGGATGATGAACTGCCTTACCGCGTGCTCATTGTGGCGAATAAGTTCCAAACTGGTTTCAACGAGCCGCGCCTGTGCGCGATGTACGTGGACAAACACCTCTCTGGCGTGGCAACGGTACAAACTCTATCTCGCCTAAACCGAATATATCCGAATAAGCCCGCTCCGATGGTGGTCGATTTCGTCAACGATCCCGAGCTCATTGAGGCCGACTTCAAACGCTACTACCAAGGCGCCTCGATTGATACCGACATTGACCCAAACTCGCTGCACACGCTTGCCGACGAACTCGATACCGCAGGCTATTACGATCCCGACGAGATGAATAAGGTCGCCGAAGCCTATATGGCCGGCGAGGACTCAGAGAAGCTACGCGGTGCCGCTGATGCAATCCTTAGCCGCTGGCGCGATGACCGCAAGTCAGCCGACAAAGACACTGTGGAGCATGCCAAAGACTTCAAGGCTCACGTACTAAAATATCGGCACGCCTATGAGTTTCTCTCCCAAATCATTGCTTACGCAGATGCCGATGTATCGCGCCGTGCCATGTTGTGTAGCGTTCTGGAGCCGAACCTGCACGTTACGGAGTACGTCGAAGACGAAGATTTCCTGACTGGCGTCACGTTGGCTGGCGTTGCCATTGCGCAAGGTGAAATCGAAGAAGATCACCGCGTTTCCGATACCGAACCAGAGCCGCTCAAGGTTCCAGAGTTCACGGTCCGCCTCGGCGAGCCCCAAACCCCGCTGCGCAGTGCATTCGACGAAGCTGTTGAAAAGGTCAACGATCTGTTCTCACTTGCTGGCGTCGACGTTGACAGCAGCGAAACCGGACAGATGATTGTCGCCGCGTGGGGAACTCTCTCCCAGCAGCCAGTCGCGGTAAAGCTCGGCAAGGAAAACACTAAGGAGCAGCTCAAGCGCTCCAAGAAGTTCAAGACCGAAGCCACGCGTGCGATCTTTAGCGGCATTGAACAGCGCAAGCAGCGCGATGCACTGGTCTCTAGCGACCGCAATGTTCTCGAGAGCCTGGTCGAGGCCTTAGCTAATATCATGGCGTCGGCGAACGAAACTGGGCAGTTGGAGGAAGACTAATAGATAGGGTAGCCTTTGGAGCTCCAAAGCTCGTCTATGAGTTCGTCCCTCCGAAGAAGTCGATATTCCTAGAGGCTCCGGTTATTTCAACTTTTCGTGCTTTGCAGCTTCGCCTTCGTTCGCGGCACGGCGAACCCGCATCGCACTAACAAAGCCCAGCGCCAGGAATGCCGTTGCAGCAAGAAGGGAGTAGCGGGCGGCGCCGGTCAGGCCGTCGCTAAGCGCCTGCACCACAACGTTGGTCTGCTCGCTAAAGGGACTATACCCACCTTGAACACGCAGTTCTGCAATAGCGGAACCAGCTGATTGGCGCGTTGCTTCTGCTATGCCAGCGGCACCCGGCCCCATGATGCCGGCCGACTCGAGCGTCTTCGGCAACGTTAACCCAAGGGCCCTGAAATATACCGACCCAGAAACCGCGGTACCCAGCGCGGAACCGACCTGGTGGACCGTACTCTGGGTAGCCGAAGCCTGACCGAAACTATTCACCGGAATCTCGCTGAGCAGCGTGCCTATCAACTGCACAGGCACAAAGCCCAAGCCGTAGAGCGTCAATGGCAAGTCAATGATCCAACCGCAGCCACGCCAGAAATGAACGCTTGCGACCCCAGCTATCGGCAATCATTCCTGTGGCCCACAACAGCGCTGCATACAGGACCGCATACAAACTATTACCCCAGTGCGCATGAGTTAGGTTCAGTCTCGCCCTGTTGGCACTGCACCTATTCAGTAGCCATCTCGCTCATCGTTAGTCACCTGCTACGGCTTGAGCCTTAGCCTCTTGATCCTCGCTGATGGCATTGCCTAGTGCTGCAATGAATGCAATCAGGCCAATCGTAATGAGGATATGACCAAGACCAGCGATCCCGGAGATCATTGCAGTGGACTCCTCCCCTAGGACAGTCAAGCATCCGTGCCAGATCATGACTCCAACGGTGACGACCACGCCGACGTTATACAGCCAGAAGAACGCGTTGAACTGACCACGACTGCGTGACAGACCAAAGACCTTCTCCAATAGCAAGAAGATAAGGCTCATCATGAAACCGAGCGCCAGCAAGTGAGTATGCGCCACGCTCAGCTGAGTGAACTCACCCTCGGGGAAATCATTGGCACGCGTGAATTCGCGGTAGAAGACCCCAGCCCCAATCCCAAGACAAGGTAGAAAATAGATGCCCAATACAAAGCTTTCATGGTCATTCTCCTTCCCAACCGCTGCCACGGCCGGAGTAGCGATGAATCAAATACTCTAAGAACTTATCCTTCTACATTCGTCATCGTTTTGAATCACAGGGCTGGTTGAAGTTGCGGTCAACTAGTTAGTTGATTATTAGGTCCGGTAGCTTAATATTCAAAGGCCTGCGCCGAGAAATACAAGCGCTGAATGTCAGGCCGCTTTTGTTTCAACAAGAACCCGAATCGTTGAAGTGGTCTTCGGTAACTCCAGCTAGTTTGAACAGGCCCACGCCTGAACCTTGTTCATATGTTCAACGAACGCCGCTTCTGTTCGCTGCTCATGCAATTGCAGCCAAGCGTCCACGACATCATCTGGGTAAACGCCCGCCGCGTGCAATACCGCTGCGGTAAATGGCACTGGAGCCAAGCCTGAAGCTGTAATCACTCCACCATCAAAAACTGCATCTTCTTCTTTATAACCATCGATATTGGCGTAGTTCACTGAGGCAAGGAAGCCATGCGCGTTTGAAGTGTGTTTGCAGTGGTCAAGCACCCCAGCACGAGCAAGGGCCAAAGTTCCACCACAGATCGCTGCCAAGAGCACTTCATTCTCTTTTAAGACATTAACCGTCTCCAATAGCTGTTCGTGCCCGTCAAAGTATGTATCTGCTCCCGGCACCACGAACGCCGCAATATCAGTCCGATTCTGGATGTCCTGCAAGGTCAGGGCTGGAACCACCTCGATTCCACCCTTGGAGCGAACGGCTTCTAGCGATTCGCCAACAAACAAAACCTTAAAGCGACCCGGCACTTGGGCCCCAGCTTCAGCTACCTGCGTTGTGAGGTAGGCATACTCCCAATCAGACATAGTTTCCGTTGCGTAAATAGCAATGATCTTCATGGAATTCACAGTACGCAGGATTTCCAATAAATATTAGAAACTCGAACGACCTGCTTCTTCGCCTTAAACTGGCCTCATGTCTGAAGTAACGAAGCAATACGCCCTGGACCTCACCCGCCTCGATACCGCCGTATACCGCGCTACCAATTCCGCCGGAGCCAGCATTGAGTTTGGCAGTGGTGAGGGGCGCCTCTCCCCTGTTGAACTCTTGCTTGCAGCCGTAGCGGGGTGTTCGGCGGTGGACGTGGATGTGGTGACGTCACGGCGTGCGGAACCGGAATCTTTTGATGTGCATGTGGAAGGCGACCGCGTAAAGGAGGACGGGGCATCGCGCCTGTCGGAGGTTCGCGTGGGGTTTGATCTTTCTTTCCCTGATACGCCCGAGGGAAACCAAGCGCGCAAGCTGGTGGACAATCTGATTCGCATCTCCCATGAGAAGGACTGCACGGTGTCGCGCACGGTTGAGAATCCCACACGAGTGTTGTTTAGCAATGACTCGAAATAGCACTACGAAGTAAATGCGCGACATGCGCTTTCGCTGCCTCTGGGGCTTTAGACCTCCTGCTATGGTGCAGTTGTTAACTACTGTGACAAATGTGATTACTGCAGGAGCTCAACATGTCACCATCTTTCTCCCGTCGCGGCCTCTTTAAGGTCGGCGCTCTCGCCCTGACCGCATGCGCCATCGGTGCTGCCGCTCCCCATGCGGCGGCGCTCGGACCGGTGCGCGGCACCATCATCGATTATTCTGCCGGCGTTCCTTCCCCGCAGGCAATTAAGAAGGCCGGCCATATGGGTGCGATTCGGTACGTCTCCGACAAGCGCCCCGATGCAGCGTGGATGGCCGGCAAGCCGGTAACCCTGAAAGAGACCAAGGCCAATGCGGCAGCAGGCCTGCCCACCGCTTCCGTATACCAGTTTGGCCGCGCGGAAACCGCGGATTGGAAGCAGGGCGCAGCAGGTGCTGCATTTCACGCACCGAAGGCGATTGCACTACACAAGAAGGCAGGCGGCCCAACAAACCGCCCCATCTACATTGCTATCGACGATAACCCCACCCGCGAGCAGTACACCCGCCAAATCCGCCCATACCTGCAGGCGTTTTCCAAGACGCTGGAGCTGGCCGGCTACCAGACAGGTGTCTACGGCAATTACAACACCATCGAGTGGGCAATCCAGGATGGCATCGGCAAGTATTTCTGGATGCATGACTGGGGCTCTAATGGCAAGATTCACCCGCGCACCACTATTCACCAGCTGCCGCACGGCAAACAGCAGACCATTGGTGGCGTCATCGTAGACGTTAACGAGGTCTACGCCGATGACTGGGGCCAGTGGACACCGGGCAAGTCCGCAGCACCTGCACCGGCGAAGAAGCCAACCACTAAGAAAACACAGCCAAAGACTCAGCCGCAGGCCACGGCGCCGAGCAATGGCTCGTCCGACCTGGTAAATCAGCTGAGCTCGCAGCTACAGAGCAAACATCCAGA
The DNA here is from genome assembly GCF_046717765.1 of Corynebacterium sp. LaCa117. NCBI lineage: Bacteria > Bacillati > Actinomycetota > Actinomycetes > Mycobacteriales > Corynebacteriaceae > Corynebacterium > Corynebacterium sp. LaCa117. Next base: position 1,898,418 of record NZ_CP177102.1, read on the forward strand.
GCTGCCAGAGCTACCGCAGGTAACTGCGGATGGCGTCACTTTCAATGGTAAAACGTTGAGCAACGATCAAATTCGCCAGCTAGCGAAGATCGTCGCAGAAACGGTTGCTAAGGCGCGGTAGTACTACTTTTTAGAGGGCTCGGAGGTTTTCTCTGAGCCTTTCTTTTTATCTGTGGACTTCTTATCGGAGCTGCCTTTATCCTTCTTTTCGGACGTAGTGGATTCGCTGGTAGGTTCCTTCGACGCGGATTTATCCTTCTTCCCTGTGCCGGGTTTTTCGTCCTTATCCTTCTTGCTAGACGACGTCGTGGAGGTCTCCGAGGTAGTGGTTTCAATCGGCGGCACGCCCTCGCCGTCTTTGTACTTGAGGAAACGCTCGGTAGCCTTGCCCAGGCTCTTTCCGGTGACCTCATCTTTTACGTAATCAGTAAGCTCATCGGACGAGCCATTGATTGAGGCTGCGGCTACGAAGTTCTCACCAAAGGAGACGGAAGAGTTGATGGACTTATCATTGGACCAGCCCCACTTGCTGCCCACCACGTTAGAGAGCTTGGCGGTGCCATAGTCCTGGCGGTAGCCATCCTCAGAGATGGGATCGGCATGTGCCATAGCTACGAGCACTGGGTGGGTTTCATCGCGCTCGATGAGCTGCGAAATGAAGCTGGCAACGTCATACGTAGAGGTCTGCGAGTAACCCCATTTCTCGCCGGCTTTGGTGGATTCCAACTTGAATTCATCGGCAATGGTGTCGATGGACTCTGGGTACTTTTCAAAGAGATCCTCGGCGGACTTATCGGAGGAGCTAGCGATCATATCCAGCGCCTCATACTTATCTTCGTACTCGCCCTTTTCCATGACGTAGGTGGCGATATAGAGCTTGATGAGGCTGAGCGCCGGGCGAGCCTCGTGCTCCGAGGCAGAACCCATATGCATGCCATCATGCAGCCGAATATAGGTAACAGAGCGCCCCTCATCGCCTTCTAGAAACTCATTGATTTCTGGTGGGACGTCGCGGTTGGTGTCTGTTAATCCCGAAGGGGCGTCGGCAAGCGCGCCGCTATCGCTTTCGCTGGTGCTGCACGCGGTGGCGGTCAAGGCGAGCATACATACGGCTAAAGCGGCACCAGCCTTGGCTGATGCCGCCTTGCGAGTCAACGACGTTCTAAACACGTCGATACATGTTACCGGTTGAGTGCACTATCTAGGCAATTAATGCTGGACGGGTGCCTCCACCCCTACGCCGGTAAGCGAGCGGACTTCCATTTCTGCAGAAAGCTCCTCCAAGTCGTCTGGCTTGGTCATGATGGAGACCAACCAGCCGACGAAGAAGGACAGCGGAATGGATACCAAGCCCGGCGAGGAAAGCGGGAAGATAGCCCAGTCCGCGCCCGGGAACATGGAGGTCTCAGAACCGGAGACTGCTGGGGAGAAGAAGATGAGCACCAAGCAGGACACCACGCCGGTATACATGGAGGCCACCGCGCCTGCGGTATTGAAGCGACGCCAGTACAGGGAGTACAAGATAGTCGGCAGGTTGGCAGAAGCCGCAACCGCGAAAGCCAAGGAGACCAAAAACGCCACGTTCTGGGTCATGGCCAGAATGCCCAAGATGATAGCCACGATGCCAAGGACCACCACGGTGGCCTGGGAAACGCGAACTTGCTCGGCTTCTGTGGACTTACCATTGCGGATGACCGCATGGTAAATATCGTGCGCGATGGATGCCGAGGCGGTAATGGCCAGGCCAGCAACCACGGCAAGCACGGTGGCGAAGGCCACTGCGGAAATAACCGCCATGAAGATAGAGCCGCCAATCTCCAGCGCAAGCAGTGGTGCCGCGGCATTAGCCCCGCCCGGCGCGGCGAGGATGCGGTCCGGACCGACCAAGGCGGCGGCGCCGTATCCCAGGACCAAGGTCATCAGATAGAAGGCGCCGATGATGACAATCGCCCAGGTAACAGAACGGCGGGCTTCAGTAGCGGTAGGCACGGTGTAGAAGCGCATCAACACGTGCGGCAGGCCGCCCACACCAAGCACCAGCGAAATGCCCAAGGAGATGAAATCCAGCTTGGTGGCGGTGGTGGCGCCGTATTTCAGGCCAGGGGCCATGATGTCTTTAGCTTCATAGCCCTTCTCCTTAATCTGTTCAGAGGCGGCGTGCATATCAATGGCGTTGTTAAACAGCGCGCTAAATCCACCGCGCAGTGCAATGAATACCAAGAAGCACATGATGACTACGCCGGCTACTAGGAGCACAGCCTTGATCATCTGAACGTAGGTGGTGCCTTTCATGCCACCGACCAATACATAGACAATCATGAGCACACCAACGATGCCCACGACGACCGCCTGCCACTTAAAATCGTGGATATCCAGCAGCACGGCCACTAGAGAACCAGCGCCTGCCATCTGTGCGATGAGATAGAAGAGCGTGACAAAGAGGGTGGCGATGGACGCCGCTACGCGCACGGGCTTCTGCTTCAAACGGAAAGACAAGACATCCGCCATGGTGAAGCGGCCCACGTTACGCATGGGCTCAGCGACGAGCATGAGTGCTACCAGCCAGGCAACAAAGAAGCCGACTGAGTACAAAAAGCCGTCGTAGCCATTGAGCGCCACAGCACCAACGATGCCCAGGAACGATGCCGCGGAAAGGTAGTCACCAGAGATGGCTAGGCCGTTTTGTCGGCCGGAGAAGGTGCCGCCGCCGGTATAAAAGTCCGAGGCTTTCTTCGTGGTCTTTCCGGCGCGCAGCACCACCGCCATGGTGATGAAAAGGAAGATGCCGAAAATGGAGATATTCAAGATGGGATTGCCAGCGGAAGATTCGGCGGCGAGGGTGGTGGTAATCATTACATGCCCTCCAGCTCTTCACGGATGGCGGCCGACTTAGGCTCGATATTCTTATTGGCATACTTCACGTAGATCCACGTGATAATGAAGGTGGTGAGGAACTGGGCTAGGCCGAAAACCAGTCCGATATTCCAGCCGCCACCAAGCTCGATTGCCATAAAGCCAGGGGCAAACACGGCAGCTAGAACGTAGACCACGTACCACACAAAGAAGGCCACGGTCATGGGAAAAGTAAAACTCCGGTAGGTACGGCGCAGCTCGCCGAATTCGGCGGAGTCGCGCATCGCGATGAACTCGCTACCGGTGGGTTCGCGGCGCGAGACAGGAGTTGCAGCTACGTCACTCATAGAGCTTCGTCTCCTTGGGTGAGAGGAACTTAGGTCACACGAGATAATGTGTTATTAATCACTATCCATGTTTCCATGTAAGTTACCGAACATTTTCTGCAAGGTTGTGAACTCTGCCAAGAAAACACCTCACCTCTCCACCCTTTCAAGCTGATAGGTTCCGCCGAGCTGGATCAACGTCTTTAGCCAACTACCCCCATCGGTGGAAACAACCCCCCCCCTTTTGCGAAGATTGTTAACAGCCGCTTGACAAAAGAAAAGCCCCCGGTGAGGGGGCTTAAACTGCGGGTGAGACTATTCCTCGTCGCCAGGGAACTCGCGCGGGTCATTAAACATGCGACCAAAGCCCTCCTGGCCTTCCAGGGCATCGATGGCGGATACTTCCTCCGCCGTAAGCTCCAACTCGGTGGAAGCGAGGTTTTCCTTTAGCCGCTCGGTGCGCGCGGACTTCGGGATCACGGACATCCCCTTAGACATGAGATAAGCCAGCACAACCTGTCCCTCGGTGGCCTCATGGTCAGCGGCAGCTTGCTCAATCACTGGGTTATTGAGCACTACCCCGCGTGCCAACGGGGCCCATGCCTCGGTGACGATGTCATTATCGTGATGGAAAGCGCGCAAACCGGACTGCGTAAAGCCCGGGTGAATCTCCACCTGGTTAAGCACCGGAGAAATACCGGTGGTGGAAATCAAGTCCTTGAGCACGTCCTCGTAGAAGTTGGCCACGCCGATGGACGCAATCTGACCCATACCCTGCAGGCGGGCGATAGCCTCAAAGGTCTCGTTGTATAGGCCACCCTGCGGCCACGGCCAGTGGATGAGATACAGGTCAAGATAGTCCAGCTGCAGATCCTTCAGCGACTGCTGGAATGCCTCTTCTACCTTGTGCGCACCGTGGTGGGAATGCCAGACCTTGGAAGTAACAAAGAGCTCATCACGGGTGACATCGCCGGCATCCATTGCCTGCTTGAGGGCGGTGCCTACCGCCTCTTCATTCTTGTACAGCGTAGCGGTATCGAAGTGGCGGTAGCCCAAATCGATGGCCTCACGGATAACGCGGATGCATTCCTCGTCATAGAGCTTGTACGTACCTAGGCCCAGCTGGGGCATTTCGCGGTCATCATTAAAAGTTACGGTTGGCACAGTCATGCCCTCCATTGTGCCGCAGTTTTTAAAGCCGCGCCGAAAACGACGAAACCCCAGGGCGAACCTGGGGTTGAGCGCTTTTAGTCGGCGCGGATGAGGTCAATGATGAAGACCAAGGTGCGGCCGGATAGCGGGTGCGCACCGCCGGCAGGACCATAGGCCTTTTCCGGCGGAATGATGAGCTTGCGACGGCCGCCCACCTTCATTCCCGGAATGCCCTCCTGCCAGCCGGCAATGAGACCGGTCAGTGGGAACTCGATGGACTGGCCACGGTCCCACGAGGAATCGAATTCTTGGTTGGTCTCGTATTCAGCGCCGACGTAGTGGACCTCCACTACGGCACCAGGCTGTGCCTCAGCACCGTCGCCGACGACGATGTCTTCTACGACAAGGTCCGTCGGCGCTGGGCCAGACTGGGCTTCAATAACAGGCTTATCCATGGGGATTATTCTCCTTGGGAAATCTAGTTTGTTCGTGCGGTCGCATTAAAAACCGAACCGAGCTGCACCTATTATAGGTGCTACCACCCGATTCGGCTTAATTCGGCGAACCCGCGGGGCGCTTTAGCGCTCGTTACGTGGGGTAACCTTACGCAGGGACTCGCCGGTGTAGATCTGGCGCGGACGGTTGATCTTGGTGTTGATCTCCAGCTGCTCGCGGTACTGAGCAATCCAGCCCGGCAGGCGGCCGATAGCAAAGAGGACGGTGAAGAAGTCCGTCGGGAAGCCCATGGCGCGGTAGATCAGGCCGGTGTAGAAGTCCACGTTCGGGTAGAGCTTGCGGGAGACAAAGTAGTCATCGTTCAGCGCAATCTCTTCCAGCTTCATGGCCAGATCCAGCATCGGGTCGCCACCCAAGTGATCGATGATCTCGTGTGCGGTCTCCTTGACGATGGCAGCGCGTGGGTCGTAGTTCTTGTACACGCGGTGGCCGAAGCCCATGAGGCGAACGCCCTTTTCCTTATTCTTCACGCGGTTCATGAAGTCGGTAGCGTCACCATCGTGGTTGTTCTGGATATCTTCCAACATCTCCAGAACGGCTTGGTTTGCACCACCGTGCAGTGGGCCGGACAGAGCGTTAATGCCGCCAGCAATAGAGACGAACATGTTCGCCTGCGCGGAACCAATCATGCGCACGGTGGAAGTAGAGCAGTTCTGCTCGTGGTCAGCGTGCAGAATGAGCAGCTTATCCAGGGCCTTAGCTACGACCGGGTCAACCTCGTATTCCTCGGTTGGGTAGCCAAACATCATGCGCAAGAAGTTCTCGCGGGCGTTCAGGCTATTATCCGGGTACATATAAGGCTTACCCTGGGAAGCTCGGTAGGCATAGGCGGCCAGCATTGGCACCTTAGCCAGCAGGCGAACGGTTGCCTTATCCAGCTGCTCTGGGTCCAGCGGGTTGAGCTGGTCCTGGTAGTAAGCGGAGAGAATGTTAAGGGAGGAAGCTAGCACCGCCATCGGGTGTGCGTTGCGCGGGAAGATGTTGAACGCGGCCTTGAAATCCTCATCCAGCAGGGTGTGGTGGCGAATTTCCTTATTAAAGTGGCTGAGCTCTTCCTCGTTGGGCAGGTGACCCTTGATCAGGAGGTAAGAAACTTCGTTGAAGGAAGCATTTTCTGCAAGGTCTGCAATGTCGTAGCCACGGTGGCGCAGGATGCCCTCTTCACCATTAATGAAGGTGATCTTGGACTCGGTGGAACCGGTGGAGGTGTAACCAGGGTCGAAGGTAACAAGTCCGGTTTCATTACGGAGCTTGGAGATGTCAAAGCCGGAGTCACCCTCGGTGGACTGCTTGATGTCCATATCGTACTCGCCGCCTGGGTACTGGAGCACTACTTTGTTGTCTTCAGAAGCCACGGAAGTTCCTTTCTCTTTGTGAGAGTCATTATTAGGCACTAACTTAAAGAAGCTAGTTGGATAGCTCTTCACAGTTTAGCAAACTTTGTGACGCCGCCTACAAGTTTCGGTCGACTAAAATAACTGCCGTTCGACCGGAACTGTCCTACACTGACACTCATGAGCACTCCAGAACTTACGCTGCCCGCCCATCTCCTGCCTGCCGACGGCCGCTTTGGCTGCGGCCCCTCCAAGGTTCGCCCCGACCAGCTTGCGGCCATAGACCCCGAGGTTATGGGCACCTCCCACCGCAAGCCTGCGGTCAAAAACCTCGTGGGTTCGGTACGGGAAGGATTAAGCGCTCTCTTCTCGTTGCCAGAAGGCTACGAAATTGTCCTCTCTGTGGGCGGCGCCACCGCCTTCTGGGATGCAGCCACTTTCGGGCTCATTGAACGCCACTCCGCGCACCTTACCTTTGGCGAGTTTTCCACTAAGTTTGCAAAGTCTGCCGCGGGTGCCCCTTGGCTTGATGCCCCGTCCATCGTGGAGGCTCCCGCGGGCACCGCACCCGATCCACGCGAACTCTCTCCGGAGGCCGACGTCGTAGCTTGGGCGCATAATGAAACCTCCACCGGTGCGATGGCAGAGGTCACCCGCCCACACCCGCGCAACGACCAACAATTAGTGGTTGTAGACGCCACCTCTGGTGCAGGCGGCCTGCCCGTAAATATCGCCGACACGGACGTCTACTACTTCTCGCCGCAGAAATGCTTTGCCTCTGACGGCGGCCTGTGGCTAGCCGCCATGTCCCCCGCCGCCCTAGAGCGGATTGAAAGGATCAACGCCTCTGAGCGCTATATCCCTAACTTCCTCAACCTTCAAACAGCAGTGGATAACTCGCGCAAGAACCAGACTTATAACACCCCGGCGATTGCCACCCTGCTCATGCTGGATAACCAAATCCAGTGGATGAATGAGAACGGAGGCTTGGACGACATGGTAAAGCGCACCACGCAGTCCTCTACTAACCTGTACCGCTGGGCCGAATCCCGCCCAGAGGCCACTCCATTCGTCGCACATCCTGCTTCTCGTTCGCTCGTGGTGGGCACTATCGACTTTGCAGCCTCCGTCGATGCCGCAGCGCTCGCCGCCACCCTGCGCGCCAACGGCATCCTGGACGTGGAGCCGTACCGCAAGCTGGGCCGTAACCAACTGCGCATCGGCATGTTCCCGGCTATTGAGCCGGCCGATATCGCCAAACTGACCCAGTGCATCGATTACGTCTTGGATGCGAATTAACGCATCACCCCCAACATGCCCCGCCGCCTCGCAGGCCGCGGGGCTTTTTCGCGTTATAGTTGAATGCATCACAGATTTGTCCGCCGTCGATAGGCAAAAGGAGCGCCCTATTATGCGCGAGCTGTTCCCAGTTGACAGCGAGTCGACCGAAACCTCTTTGGTGCTGCGCACCGAAGACGGCGAAGAGTTTTTCCTCTCCATCACCGATGAGCTGCGCGAGGCCCTGCAGGGTGAGCAGCAGGAAACCCCGGAAGAAGAGCCGGCGGCTCCCGCCATCAGCCTTGCCAAGCCCGCCAAACCGGAACCGGTGGAAGAGGCAAAGATTCGCCCGGCGGAGATCCAAAACCGCATCCGCGCCGGTGCCTCCGCGGCGGAAGTGGCGGAAGAAATGGGCGTGCCTGAATCCCGCATTGAACCCTTCGCCTACCCGGTCATGCTGGAGCGCAACCGCATCGCGGAGATTGCCAAGCAGGCCCACCCGGTACGCGAGGACGGCCCCGCCAAGCTCACCCTGTGGGAGGTTCTTGCCACCGCCTTTGCCGCTCGCGGACACTCACTGTCCGAATCCACCTGGGACGCCTACCGCCACCAGGGCGAGGCCTGGATAGTGCGCGTGACATGGAAGACCGGACTGTCCGAGAACGAGGCCGAGTGGTACTTCAAGCAGTCCATGTCCTCGCCCGCCACGGTGGAGGCCCGCAACTCGGTGGCCGCAGACCTAACGGACCCGGACTTCGTACAGCCGGTACGCTCGCTGACCTCGTTGGGCAGTGGCCGCTACGACGAAGCTATCGACGGCGATCAGCCCAGCAACGTCACTGACCTCACTGCGCCAACCACCCCGCCGGAAGAGCCAGAGGAAGAGGAGTTCCTGCAGAACCCCTCCCCGGAAGAAAAGCCCGCCAAGCGCCGCCGCAAGGCCGTCACTCCGCATTGGGAGGACGTACTACTCGGCGTTCGCTCCAATACCAAGCGCCCTAGGGACTAATCGTGGACATCTCTCACGCAGTACTCACTCTCTGGTACATCTCTAAGCCCAACGCAGAAGAGGTGCTAAAGACCGAACCCAAGGCGGATCGCGGCTTTGGGCGAAAATTCCTCGCCCAATTAGACCCGACCTTCCCGGTCACCCCGATTGGGCAATTCCCGCTTAACCGCTCCGCGCAGACGGATCCCCATGAGTACTACATCGGCGGCTACCCCGGCATCACCGTGGTACAGACGGTGTGCGAAGGTGACTCCGTCCTCCTCTCTCAGCTGCCGGAAACCCTACTCAATGCGGTCCCCGCCCAGCGCGTCATTGCGCTGGCGAGTAATGAAAAGGAAGGCTATGCCGGCTTCGCCCTGTGGGAGGGCGGCCAGCTCAAGCGCTGCCTGTGCGCTACGCGCGAGCACCTTTATGAAGACACCGGCCTACCAGAGCCTTTCGAGGCGCCCTACTGGGCAGGAGAAAAGTACGAACCGATCGGTGGCATTTCCCTGCCCTTCGAGCCGCAGGGCATCATGGAGGCGGCCCAGGAGTACTGGCTCGGCATCGAGGTAGGACACGATGGCCCGGATCTGGACGTCGTGGGTTACGCGGTTGACGGCCGCCCAGAGCCGAAGATCGACCCGCCGAAGCCGAAGCGGACCGTGGGCGAGTTAGCTGCGCAGTCGGCCAATAAGCTGGGTCTGAACGATTATGATGATTACGAGGACCACAGCGCCGAGCCGGAATCCACTGGCGAGGAGATCATCTCCACTGCGAAGCATCTGGGTTCCCTCATCGGCAATTGGGGCGCTCAGACGTTTAGGTCGCTCAAGGAGCGCTGGCGTTCATAAAAGGAAATGGCGGCGGCCGTTGCCACATTGAGGGAATCCGTACCCGGGGCCATCGGTATGCGTGCGCGCACATCGGTGGCCTTCATTGCGTGTTCGGTAAGGCCAGGGCCTTCCGCACCGACGAGCATGGCCACCTTATCCAAGCCATGCATGGCCTCGGCCAAATGCACCGCTTGGGGGTTGGGGGTTAAGGAAATGAGGGTAAAGGAGGCGTCGGCAAGCGCCTGCAAGGAACGCTGCCACGTGGTGAACCCGCCTTCCAAATGGGCAAAGGGCAAGCGCAGCACGTGCCCCATGGATACGCGCACCGAGCGTCGATAGAGCGGATCTGCGGCCCCTGAGCCGAGCAGCACCGCGTCCACCCCCATGCCGGCGGCGTGGCGGAAGATTGCGCCAATATTCTCGTGATCGCCCACGCCCTCCAGCACTGCGATGGTTTTCGCGGTCTTCAAAATCTCTCCCAGATCCGGCTCTGGGGCGCGGTCCGCGGCGGCGACAAGCCCGCGGTGCATATCAAAGCCCGCTACCTCTGCGAGGGTCTCGCGGGAGACCTCGTAGATGGGGCACTCAGGCTCGCCATACTCGGAAACGTATGCTTCCAGCTTCTTAGGAAAGCCCACCAAGCAACGCATGGGGAACCGGGATTCGGCCAGCCGGGAGACCACCAGCGGGCCCTCTGCAATGACGAGACCCTCGCCGGATTTATCGGATTTGTTGAGGTTCCGAATATCGTCCAGGCGAGGGTCCGCAGGGTCAGTAATCAGCATGCCTTTAGGCTAGCCGATGGCATTGGATATCGGATCCATGCCAAAGAAAATCACGAAGAGGCCGGCCAAGAGCCACATGATCCAGTGCACTTCCTTGGCCTTACCGGCAAAGGTGGACATGAGCGCGAAGGAGATAAAGCCTACGCCAATACCGTTGGCAATGGAATAGGTAAAGGGCATGGTCACAATGGTCAGGAAGGCCGGAATGGCGATTTCCATCTTGGTCCAGCGGATCTCGGTCAGCTGCGCGGCCATCATCACGCCGACGATGACTAGCACCGGGGAGGCGGCCTCGATAGGCACGATTTCATAAAGCGGGGTCAAAAACATCGCGGCGAGGAACAGCAGGCCGGTCATCAGGTTGGCCAGACCGGTGCGGGCGCCATCGGCAATGCCGGCGGAGGAATCCGCGAAGACGGTATTGGAAGAAGCACAGCCTAGGCCACCGGCCACTGCGCCAAAGCCTTCTACGACGAGGGCCTTTTTCATATCGGGGAGGTTGCCGTCGGCGTCGACAAGCTTGCCTTGCTTGCCCAGGCCGGTCATGGTGCCCATCGCATCAAAGAAGTTGGTAAGCAACAGGGTGAAAATGAGCAAGACGGTGGAAACCACGCCGATTTTCGTGAATGCGCCTACCAGGTTCACATCGCCCACAATGGACAGGTCCGGAATCCCACCGAGCGCTTCTGGTTTGACGGGCGCGGCCATGCCCCAGTCCTCGGAGCCGGTAAATACCTGCACGATAAAAGCGATGATGGTGGTGAGCACGATGGCGATAAAAAGCCCACCCGGCACGTTCCGGATGACCATGAAGGAACAGATAATAAGGCCGATGACAAAGACCAGCGCCGGCCAAGTGGAAATCGATCCATTAATGCCCAAGCCCACCGGCACGGTGGTATGCGCAGCGTCCGGCACGCGGGTGACAAAACCACCGTCCACAAGGCCGATCATGGCGATGAACATGCCGATGCCTACGCCCATCGCCGCCTTCATGGACTGCGGGATGGCGTCGAAGACGGCGGTGCGGAAACCGGAAATGGCCAGCAGAACGATGATGATGCCCTCGATAACCACCAGGCCCATCGATTCTTGCCAGGTCAGCCCGCTGGTGGCGACCATGCTCACGCCCACGAAGGTGTTCATGCCCAGGCCGGCGGCCATGGCGAAGGGGTATTTGGCAATCGCGCCGAAGAGGATAGACATTACGCCCGCGACCAGCGCGGTGGCGGCGGCAACCTGCGGCACGCCCAGCGCGTAGCCATCTGCGTCCTCGGTGGTGCCGAGGATAAGTGGGTTCAAGAGAATAATATAGGCCATGGCGAAGAACGAGACCGTTCCCGCGCGTAGCTCGGTTCCAATGGAGGAACCACGTTCAGAGATATGGAAATAGCGATCGAGAGTGGCTTTCAACGCCTGCGCCTTTCACGTACAGCGAGTCTTACGCCATAAGTGTGCTGCCTTAATCCTCGAAATCAAAATCCTGGAAGATGGGTTTTTCATCATCGAAGGCAACTTCGGGGTTCTTTTCTTCCCGCACCCGTGTCTGGGAATGCGCGCCACAACCATAACGCGAGTGCACTACCCGGCCATCCGCAGAATACTCATTGGCACAGACGCCGTAGTTTTCCATCAGCTCTACATAAAACCCACAGGTGCGGCATTGCAGGCGCGCCTTGGCCGCCATATCCGTATTCGGGCCACGCTCGGTGCGCCAGCGCTTCTTGGCGTCTTCCATGCCGGACTTGGAAAGCTTGTCGCCGTCCAGGCGGGAATCATCTACGGCCGGTGGCATGAGGTCGCCCGGCCCAAGGTCGCCCGGCCGCACGCGATCCTCATAGGGCACCCATTCCGGCGGCTGCAGAGCTTCCCCGCCTGGCACCAGCGCCACTTCATTGACGGTGACGTAGCGCGATCCCTCCGCACAGGCGAGCACCGCCTGCCATTCCCAGCCGGGGTAGCCAGGCATCTCTGCTTCAAATCGGTGGGTAGCAACGTTTCGGCCCATCCCAGCGACGCCGATATGCTTGCCGACGCCCCCTTCCCCCACCTCATCCAGCGCCTCGCGCGCAATGCGCACGGCGCGGGAATCGATCAACGGATTTGCTTTTCGCTTACTCACGCCCCTCATTATTCATTATGGGGCGTACACGGTGGTACATATGGTGCATGTCGTTTCTTTCCCGCACTGCCTGCATTCTCCTGCCCTGCGCCCTCGTCGCCTGTTCCTCTACCCCTGCAGAACCCGAAGTTGAGCACCTCGCCGTCGAGGTCTTAGGCACCGCTTCCCTGCCGGCCAATTCCTTTACTCAAGGCCTTGAGACGGATCCGGACGGCAACCTGCTCCTTGGCACCGGCCAATGGGGCGAATCTCGTCTGGAGCGCTTCTCCCCCGAAACCGGCGAAACCTTGGCCAAAACGCGCCTGGATAACCGCTACTTTGGCGAAGGCATCACTCAGGCCGGAGATTCCATCTGGCAGCTAACCTGGAAGTCCGGCCAGGCCCTGAAATACGACCAGGACCTGCGCCAGATCGATACCGCCTCCTACACCGGTGAAGGGTGGGGTCTCTGTAATAACGGCGAGGATCTTCTCATGTCCGATGGCTCCGCTACCCTGCGGCATATGGATCCGGAAACTTTTGCCGAGCGCTCGACCACCGACGTCAGCTTGGAAGGAAAACCCCTCGAGGACATCAATGAGCTGGAGTGCGTGGGCGATTCCGTTTATGCCAATGTGTGGATGGATGACAATATCTACCGCATCGATCCTTCCACCGGCCGCGTGACCGCCGTCATTTCCACCGACGCCATAGATAAATCCCGCTATACCGACCCCGATGACGTCCTCAACGGCATCGCGCACATCAAAGACGATGAGTTCTGGCTTACCGGCAAGCGGTGGAAAGAACTCTTCCACGTTCGAGTAAGGTAAAGGCCCATGGCAACCCGTAAGGAAGCAAGGAAAAAGTCGCTGCTGCAGATCTTGGCCCTCATCGTGGTCGTGGCAGTCATCGTCGCGGCCGTAGTGATCTTCCAGAACTGGTGGAACCAGCGTCCAGGCCCAGATCCGCGCGACATCAAGGTGACCGCCACCGTGGGCGATAATTCCCTCGAGGTCAGCCCCTATATCGCGTGCGAGCCCGGCACCGATTGCCCAGAAGGCGAGGTCCCGAACCTCACCGTGGGAGAAGACGACACTCTCAAGTTGGATATCCCCGAAGAAATTTCTGATCATGAATGGAAGATTCTTTCCATCTACGATGACCCCGCCGCCAATGATGAAACCGCACACGGCGCGAACGAAACTTCTGAGGTATCAATCCCCGGCTCCGTAGAGCCCATCAAGGCCTCCACCGGCAAGCGCCCCCGCCTCAAGGTGGTAGAGATTTCCTCCATGATGATCGGCACCGATGACAACGGTGACGAAACCCCCTTGGCCACCGTGTGGTCGCTCACCACGATGACCGATAAAGAACGAGAAGCCTCCGCGGAGGAATCCACGAAGGCTTCTGACTAGCTATCCAAATCCTTCGCAATTGCGCGAAGGATTTCTGCTACCTGGCGGCCAGTCTTGCGCTCCGGGTAGCGGCCGGAATTGAGCACCGGCTGAATCTGTGACTCCAGCAAAGTCATTACATCAGAGACCATGCTGCCGAGTTCCTCGGGCTTGCGGGCCGGCGTGCGGCGACGCGGCTTATCCAATACCTTGACCCGCAGCGCCTGCGGACCACGGCGGCCAGCCGCGAAATCGAAATCGATGCGCTGGCCTGGGAACAGTTCCTCTACTCCCTTAGGCAACACGTTGCGGCCGACATAGACGTCTTCATCGCCCGGGTTGCTGACGAAACCGAAACCTTTCTCGGCGTCATACCACTTCACTTTGCCAATAGGCATAGGTACCCACCTCTTCTCTAGGGGAAAATCTTTATTTTAGCTGCCTGGTCAAAACAACAGAAGTCGCGCACGCTAACGCGACACACCTCCGATATGTGTCACAGATCACATGTTGCCACTCACCTGCACAAATGCCCTCGCACGCGCCACATTCGCCCCATTCCTTTCCCATTTAGTGCCCATAACGTGACACTTTCGTTATAAACCGCTACGCTGTCCCCATACATTTAAGAGCCGTTAAGAAAGTTGCCCTCGCCCGCCCTTTCTTTTTGGTACATATTCTTTGCACTTAATGCGGGCGCACAGAGAGGACTAACTACATGGGACGCCACTCCGCTAAGAACCGCATGGCCGCTAAGTTCACCGCCGGCACCGTCGCCTTCGGCGCCGCTGCTGCCATCATGGCACCAACCGCATCTGCTGCCCCGGATTCCGACTGGGACCGCTTGGCACAGTGCGAGGCTGGCGGCAACTGGCACATCAACACCGGCAACGGCTTCTACGGCGGACTGCAGTTCAACCCGCAGACCTGGCAGGCTAATGGCGGCGGCGAGTTCGCAGCTACCGCTGACCAGGCTTCCCGCGAGCAGCAGATCGTTGTTGCTGAGCGCGTACTTGCTTCCCAGGGCTGGGGCGCATGGCCGGCTTGCTCCGCTTCCCTTGGCCTGAACTCCGCTCCTACCCAGCGCACCGCTCCGTCCGCTGCACCTAAGGCTCCGGCCCAGGCACCGGCTCCGGTTAAGCAGGCTGCTGCCCAGAAGTCCGACGAACTGGCCGTTGATGCTCTGTACAACACCATCAAAAACGCCGCTAACTCCTACGGCCTGGCTCTGCCTCCGCAGTTCACCGAGCTGTACAAGGCTAACCGCCACGACTTCAACAACTTCTACTCTGCCAACCGCAACGTCATCGACCCGATTGCGCAGATGATTGAGAACATCACCCGCTAAGACACAGCGAAGAAAGGCCCCTTGCTCATGCAAGGGGCCTTTTCTGCGTGAGAGAGAAATTCCCCGCACCGAGGCGGGGGAATGCTTTAGCGGTTGATGCGAGTATAAGGGTGAACGTAGTTCAGCTTCTCTGCCGGCATCGGCAAAATCAGATCATCGCCGTAGGGGCTGGAGGCACCAGCAAAAGGCGCAGAGATTTCGGTGATTGCGTGCTCGCGATTTTCGTTCTTCGGCCAAGCCGGGGAAACGTGACCCTTCTTCTCATTCGACATAGTCCCCATTATTTCAAACCTTGCGCAAAAACGTAACTCAATCGATAGCTAAACTGGGAAGTCATCATGACTCAGTCTTCCCATCTTCCGCATTTCCGCACGTGGCTTGCCTCCCTTGACGAAGAAGAGCTGGCAACAGTCCTCCGCAACCGACCGGATGTGCTCAATCCACTACCCCCAAGTATCGCCGCGCTTGCCACCCGGTTACTGCTGCGCACCTCTATCGCGCGAGCCCTTATGGACTGCTCTGCGGAGCTGCTCGCGGAAATCGAGGACATCGCGCGCCGTGGTGGAGAGCTCGAGGAGGTAGAAAACCTGCATCCAGAGATCACCCGCCAGCTCAAGGAGCGCGGACTAGCATACGGCAACGTCCTTATTCCGCCTGAGGTCATGCCTGCCCTACCTACGGACTGGTCCCTCCTCGAACAAATCCGAGTAAGCCCGGAATACATCGCCGAGCTGCCAGCTGAAGAGCGCAAGGTCCTCGAGACCCTGTCCCGGTCCAATGGCCTCGGCACCACGCGGGACGCAGCCGTTGATGCGGATCCGACCCGGCCGATCCCGCGGCTCATCGCCAAGCAGCTGCTCCACCGCGTTGACTCAACCACCGTCCGCCTGCCACGCGCCGTGCACCTTGCGCTGAACGGCAAAGCCACCGCGCCTATCCCAGTGGAGGGAATCACCGAATCCCCCGCTCCTGATTCCAAGGCCGATGATGCTGGCACCGCAGCAGGCCTATCCACGGTGCGCGGCATGCAGCGTGTCATTGACTCCCTAGGCGCTCGGCCGATAGAACTCCTCAAAGACAAGACCGTCGGCGTTCGCCAGCTCACCGGATTAAGCAAGACCCTTAACATTGGCGAGGAGGAGTTGCGCCGCCTCATCGAACTCGGCATGAGTGCCCGCCTACTAAGCCGCGGCGAGCCGAAAAACATGGAGGGCAATTTCCTCGCCCCAACGGAGCTCGCCCAAACCTGGCTCGACGCCAGCCTCGCCGAAAAATGGCAGCTCCTGCTCGAGTCATGGACAACCTCCACATGGACCAACGAAGGCCGCACGCTGGCGCACACCAATGACCGCCTGCCGAGCTTTAGGGAAAAGGTCCTGCAGGTCTATCTGCGCGGAGCGAAACCCACCTTCGAAGAAGCCCTCCGCTTCCACTTCCCACTCTTTGCCACGCATACCGCGGACGAGACTATCGCCGAGCTCCGCGCGGAAGCCGAGTGGATCGGCGCAATCGCCCTCGATCGCCCCACCAGCGTGCTTATCGAGGGCCCCGAGGCCGCCGCCCGCCTGACCCCAGATACGGTTGACTATTTCCTAATTCAGGCAGATATGACCGTATTGGTTCCTGGCCCGCTCGATCCAGAGACCCACCAACGGCTCGAATCCGTCGCGGACCTTGAATCCCCCGGCTTGGCCAGCGTTTACCGCATCTCGGACGCTTCCCTGCGCCGCGGCCTTGATCGCGGAATGACTGGGGAGGAAATCCACGCCTTCTTCGCGGCCCATGGAGAGGTGCCGCAGACGCTGGAGTTCCATATCGGGGACGTCGCCGAGCGCCATGGCACCCTGCGCTCCGGCCCTGCACTGTCCTACCTGCGCAGCGAGGACCCAGCCCTCCTGCAGATTGCGCTCAAGGCCGCGCCTTTGCGACTGCTCGCGCCCACCGTCGCGGTGTCCCAATTGCCGGTACACGACCTGCTGGAGCGGCTGCGCGATCACGGTCTTTCTCCCGCGGCCGAGGACCACAACGGCGCGAGCCTCACCGTCGCACCCGAACCTGCAACGCTACCGACCCCCACCGCCCGTCGAGCCACCGCTTCCCCGGACATTGCGAAGGCTATGCGCAATCTGCGCGATGACTCCGCGCCTGCCACTCCCAACCTCGATATAGTCCACGCCGCCGCACGCACTGCCCGGCCGATCACCATTGGTTATGCGGATAAGAACGGCAACGAAAAGCACCGCACCGTTACCCCGCTGACGGTCGCGGGTGGGCAAATCGACGCCCGCGCGGCCGATGGCTCCACTATCCGATTTCCCTTGCACCGGATCACCTCCGTTACGCTGGAGCCATGAATGGACCATTAATTGTGCAGTCGGATAAGACCGTCCTGCTCGAGGTGGATCACGCCCAGGCCGCAGAGGCCCGCGCCGCGATCGCTCCCTTTGCGGAGTTGGAGCGCGCCCCCGAGCACGTGCACACCTACCGCATCACGCCGCTCGCGCTGTGGAATGCCCGCGCGGCCGGACACGACGCCGAGCAGGTCGTCGACGTCCTCGAAAACTACTCGCGCTTTCCGGTCCCCCAAGCCCTGCTTATCGACGTCGCCGAAACCATGTCCCGCTACGGCCGCGTCCGCCTCCAGGCCCACCCAGCCCACGGCCTCATTCTCGAGTCCGAAGAGCCACCTATCCTGGAAGAACTCTCCCGCGGCGCAACCGGAAAGCTCCTTGGCTCTCGCATCGACGAGCATTCCATCGCCGTCCCGCCCTCCGAGCGCGGCCGACTCAAGCAAGCCCTCCTCAAGGCAGGCTGGCCGGCAGAGGATCTCGCCGGCTACGTCGATGGCGAGTCCCACCCTATCGCCCTCAATCATGATGGATGGCAACTGCGCGATTATCAGCAGTACGCCACCGAGGCCTTTTGGTCCGGCGGCTCTGGCGTCGTGGTGCTGCCGTGCGGTGCTGGCAAAACCATCGTCGGTGCGGCAGCCATGGCCAAGGCGGAATCCACCACGCTCATCTTGGTCACTAATACCGTCGCCGGCCGCCAATGGCGCGACGAGCTCCTGCGCCGCACCACGCTGACGGAAAATGAAATCGGCGAATACTCCGGCGAGAAGAAGGAAATCAAGCCCATCACCATTGCCACCTACCAGGTGGTCACGCGTAAAACCAAAGGCGAATACCGCGCCCTCGAGCTCTTCGATTCCCGTGATTGGGGTCTCATCATCTACGACGAGGTCCACCTCCTGCCCGCGCCGGTGTTCCGTATGACTTCGGATCTTCAGTCGCGGCGTCGGCTAGGGCTCACCGCCACCCTCGTGCGCGAGGACGGCCGCGAGGGTGATGTCTTTTCCCTCATCGGGCCCAAGCGCTATGATGCCCCGTGGAAAGAGCTCGAGATGGCCGGCTATATCGCCACCGCCGAGTGCATCGAAGTCCGCGTAGACATGGACGACGAGGAGCGCATGCTCTATGCCACCGCCCAACCTCGCGACCGCTACCGTATCGCTGCCCAGGCTGCCGCCAAGCTGCGAGCGGTGGACAAGATTCTCGACCGCCACCCACAGCAGGCGCTTATCATCGGCGGCTACGTCGACCAGCTCAAAGAACTCGGCGCGCATCTTGACGCCCCCGTAATCGATGGCTCCACCTCCACTGCTAAGCGCGAACGCCTCTTCCAGCAATTCCGGGATGGCAGCCTTCCCGTTCTGGTGGTGTCCAAGGTCGCCAATTTCTCCATCGATCTCCCCGAAGCCGCCCTAGCCATCCAGGTCTCCGGCACCTTCGGTTCCCGCCAGGAAGAGGCTCAGCGCCTTGGCCGGCTACTCCGCCCCAAGGAAGAAGAGGCGCTCTTTTATTCGCTGGTCACCCGCGATAGCCTCGATGCCGACTACGCCGTGCACCGCCAGCGTTTCCTCGCCGAGCAGGGATATGCCTACCGGCTTATCGACGCACTAGACTTAGAACAATGAAAATCTTCAAGTTCGACGTAGACGAGTCCTTTGCCAAGGCCAATAACGAGCTCTTGCGCGATTCCAACCGCCTTCGCCTCTCCGGCCTCGTGCTGGGCATCCTGCTCATCATCGGCGGCGCGGCGATCTGGTGGGGATTTTCCTGGGGCATTACTATCGGCCTGGGCATGATTCTATTCGGAATCATGGTGGCCATCGTCGGCTTTGCCGCCGCCCGTAAGGTTGGCACCGCCCAGCAACTCTATGACTCCTATCCCCTTGCTCCGGCCGTCATCGCCGAAGTAAATGAGCGCGATATGGTCTTGCTCGCATTGGTTAATACAAACGTGGATCCCTCCTTGCCTCCCCGCTGGGCTGCATGCCTGCGCACCGTGACCGCCATCCCCGGCACCCAACGGACCGTAGGCACCAAGGTTCCCGTTGCGGCTGTCTCCGGCCGCGCAGACAACAACCATTGGCAGCAAATTACTCCCATGCCAATCGCCTGGGGCACTCCCGACGCCGAGACCGTCACCATTGCCCGGAAATCCATCCCCCAAGAAGAATGGCAGCGCCTCGAGCGCGCCCGCAAGCGCCTTTCCGACGTGAAGGCTACCAAGTTCGACCTGCTGGTTCTCTAGAGCTGCATAAGCTACGTCGGATACAGGTCCGTTCACAGACCCAACTGAAACTTCCACGCCAGGCAAGGAATTGGTCGTCATCTTGCCTCGTCCTGTGAGCACACGAGGCAAGATTAACGCCTCGGTAGCCCTCAACGAGAAACCGAGTTACGCGCTAAATATGCAACCCGCGCAATCACAATTAAACGGCGAGGCGGGCGTCTTTATCCTTTCACTTTCTCTCTTTTTGATCGCTGTTGTTGTAGTGCGAGGTATTGTGCCCAGGTGTGATTCCAGTGTGTTTGGTGTGCGGATAAGGGCCCGGTGGGGTGGTCAAGTTGGTAGGTGCCGTCTCGGTGGAGCCAGGCGATGGTGCCGGTGATGTGGTCGAGGATGTAGTGGACGCGGCGGTCGGTTTTGATGTTGTGGTGGTGTTGGCACAGATTCACTAAATTATCCGGGCTGGTGGGTCCGCCTTGGTGGTATTCAATGCGGTGGTCTAGTTGGCACTGTGTGGCGGGGATGGTGCAGCCGGGCCAGCGGCAGGTGGCGTCTCTGCCTTGGGTGTAGGCGCGGATGTCGGCGTTAGGGATGTAGGAGTCTACTTCGTCGGCGTTAAGCCGGCGGATGAAGGTGTTGTCTGTGGGGGCATGGTTGAGATTTATCCAACCTGCGCCGGGATGAAAGACGATATTGGTGTCTTCGTTGGTGGTGAAGGTGTTTATAGCGACGCTGGTATGGGTGTCTTCGAGGATGAGATCGATAAGGTGGGGTTGCCCGCAAATCGTGGACACGTAGTGGGGCTACCTAGTGCTTAGGCAGCTATTTCTTTTCTACTGGTGGTTAGACCAATGTGGTTTTCGAAGTCGACGGGGCTGACCATCCCTAGTGAGCGTGTCAAGTTGTTTGTGTGTGGGGCTAGGTTTATAGGTATTTGTCGAAGCGGTCGGGGTAGGCCACGGCCATCTGGTTAATGGCTTGTTTCCAGCCGGAAACTCGGGCTCCTTCCATGAGTCTGCCGGCTGTCGCTGAGACTCGTTTGCCTTGCTTTGCCCTCTTTGCCGCTCGTTTATCTTCAATGTTGCAGATCATCAACCACAGCGTCTTGAGCGCTGATTCATCGTTGGTGAACTGCACCCTGTTGCGGGTAGCTTTACGCAGTTCATTGTTGAATGATTCAATCGAATTCGTCGTATAGATAACCTTTCTGGCCGCTGGTGGGAACTGTAGAAACGGTACGAAACGCGCCCATGCATCTCGCCAGACCTTGACTGAGCGTGGATACTTTTCTCCCAATTCAGAGGCTTCAAATTCGTCTAAAGCAACCTTAGCTGTGGGTTCGTCCGCGGCGGTGTAAATCTTTTTCAACGCGGCCGATACGCCCCGGCGATCCCCGTAGGCTACCCACCGGTTAGCTGCACGAATCAGGTGCACGATACAGGTTTGCACCATAGAGTTCGGCCAGGTTGCCTCGACTGCTTCAGGCAGGCCTTTAAGCCCGTCACAGCAGACGATAAAGACGTCTTTGACCCCACGGTTAGAAAGATTGGCGCATACCTGCGCCCAAAATGAAGCGCCTTCTTCTTTGGCAATCCACAATCCCAAAATGTGCTTGATACCGTCAAGATCCACACCGATAGCCATGTACGCGGACTTGTTGACCACTCGGCCACCGTCGCGGACTTTAATGCGCAACGCATCCAGGAAAATGACCGGGTAGAACTCATCTAGCTGGCGGTTTTGCCAGACCATGACCTCATCGAGGACGGCATCGGTGACTGCGGAAATCGTCTCATGGGAAACATCAACACGCATCGCAGTTGCCATATGGTGCTGGATATCCCTAATTGTCATCCCACCGGCGTACAAGCTGACGATCATGTCATCGACATCAGTCAATCTCCTCGCGCCTTTAGGGACCATAGTCGGCAAGAATGTTCCCGCCCGATCCCTCGGGACATCAACGGTAACTGGCCCGTAGTTAGAATCCACGGTCTTTGGATACGACCCGTTGCGGTGATTGTCTGTCCCAGCAGCAGCTTTAGCGCTCCTGTCGCCAGACTCGTAGCCCAAATGCGCATCCATCTCAGCGTTGAGTCCCCTGGTAATCGAGGCCTGCAACATGCCGCGAACCAGGTCGTTGGCATCCGTTGTGGATGTGCCTAGGTCATCAATCAGCTTCGCGATTTCAGGGTTAGCAAGCAGCTTCTTTTCAATCGCATCAATCTTGGCCTTATCAGCCGGATCTCGTCGTGCCACAGTAGTCATTCTGGTCCATCTCCTCATGCAGGTTGGGAACCCACACACAAACCATCAGACACTCTCTCCCTAGTGCAGAGTGCCGGCGCCGACGGTTGTAAACGACTTCCATCCAGTAGGCAACGGCCTTGCGCGCGGCATCACGGGTTGGCCAACGCTTGCGGTCGTAGAACTCGGTTTTAAGCGTCGACCAGAACGACTCAGCCATCGCGTTATCAAAGCACACACCAGTACGCCCCACAGACTGAGCAATGCCCAGGTTATGGCAGACTTCCCAGAGCTTCTCGCTGGTAAATTGCGTTCCGCGGTCAGCGTGGAACACCAGCCCATTAGGAACGTCACCGCGCAGTGTATGTGCCATCCGCAGGGCCCGTTCGACCAGGCATGTATCTTGAACGCTATCCATTGCCCATCCCAGCACCCTGCGGGAATGGCCGTCGCGGACCGCACACAAGTACAACCATCCCTCGCTGGTGCGTAGGTAGGTAATATCCGACATCCACACTCGGTTGAGCTCACCAGTATCAAACATGCGCTTGACCAGGTCAGGAAGAGCTGACTTACGCTTGGATTGAATCGTTGTCACCGGGACAAAGGCACGCGGTGAAATCCCTTCAATGCCCATCATGCGCATCCGCTTAGCCACAGTCTTGCGATTCAGGGTGATCTGGTAGCGCTCGGTAAGTTCTGCGGTGATCCGCGGAGCACCATAAACCTCATCGGAGTCTTTCCAAATCTGATGAATCTTTCGGTCAACGCCATCGTAAAATGCAGCACGATCATTTTCGCCAGATAGTCGCTTCTGCTGCGTATCAGCCCATTTGTAGTATCCAGACCGAGACACTTTTAATAGCCGTGCCATGCGTTTGATGCTGTAGTTTGCCTTCTCCTGCTGCATCAATTCGAACTTTTCTGCTCGCGTTGCTTCGCGGCGAAGAAGGCTGTCGCTTTTGACAAAAACTCATTATCCATCTTGGCTTCCGCCAACTCACGGCGCAGACGAGCATTCTCAGCACGAAGATCCGCCTCACTCATCCCATCCGAGGCCCCTCGGCGTTCACGCTCGAGTTTGACCCACCGGCCTAAAAGCCCGGCGGAGACGCCAATCTCCTTAGCCACATGAGCGATCGGGCGCTCTGACTCGATTACAAGGTTCGCGGCTTCACGCCGGTACTCCGGCGTGTACTTCTTGCGCTGTTGACTCACAATGAACATCCTCTCCTACGGACACAAGATCCGCACAAATAGGGTGTCCACTAAACGAGGGTAACCTCAAAGGCCCTGCGCTGCGGTGGTGTGTGCCTTGTTGGTGTACACATCGATATGGCGGGCGATGATTGTGGCGGTAGCACTATCGCAGGTCAAAGATAGTGTAGTGGTGTTATCGGGGTTGTAGTTTATGCGGAGTGTGGGTTGCGGCTTTTCTTCTTTGTCTCCGGGTCGCAAGTGGGTGTCGATGAAGCCGCGGATGAAGCGGCGTAGTTCAGCATCAGTGGGTACTGTTTGATTCGGTGCGGTGGGCGTAAGGAAGTCTGCGAGTGCGGCGTCGATGGCTTCGAGGTCATCTAGGTTATTTTCCAGTCGGTGTAGTTCGCGGTCGATGATGCGTAATTTGGTCAGATCGAGGATCCAGTGGAGGCCTTGCACTTCGGTGACTAGAGGTAACTGGCGCATGCGGAAGTGGGCGCGCAGGAAGCCTTGGAGTTTCGAGTAGGAGATACCAAGGTCTTTGGCGAGACTGGTCAGGCTTAAATCAACATCTTCGTCTAGTTGGGGGAGGATTGCGCGGTAGAGAAACCAGGAGGTTTTGCGGGTGTAGGTGCCGGCTTGGCCGATGTGGTTGCCGGGTGCGTTAGTGGTGTAGAACGCTTCGGGCACATCACCGTCATCTAGAGGATCAGTATCGGGGTCGCCGGAAATGAGGAGGGTGTCGGGATAGTCGAGGGCGGTATCGGGTTGAGGTGGGGATAGTGTGGCAGTCACGGGGTGTACTCCAACAGGAAGCAGGGGTTCGTACGTGTTTTCTAACTAGTGACCTTATAGTAGCCCGAGTTACGGACATATGCGCGTAATGGGGGTGTTTTTGTTCGAATAGGTTGACCTAAACCCGCAGGGATCCCCAGAGTCGAGTGCCAATAGGCAACGGGGGTAAAAGGAATGGTTTAGAGTTCGTCGGCGCCGGCGAGCAAGGAGCGAATTTCGGGGCAGTCAGCAAACTTCCGCTTTAGCCGACCCAAGAATTCTTCAAAGGAAGTTGGTTCAGCAACCTTTTGGATTTTCCCGAGCAACTCATACGCTTGGTCGCGACCGTACTTGTTTTCCAACTGCTCCTCGACTTTTCGCATCAGAACAGGAATGGTCTCGTCCGGCAAGTCCGGAAGGAGATGTTCTGCCAAGCTCCATTCAATTCCTGCGTCCGAGGCTGTTGCCCAAGCACGCTCCGGATCATTTAGGCACAGGTACTGGAACATCGCTAGGTCCCATGGCTTATCCCGCAGGCGAGTCTGGATGAGTTCTGACGCGGTGTCCCCTACGGCCGCGAAAAGCCCACGCGCAGTCGATAGCATTGGAAAACTATCGAAGGCTATCCGGTGCACGGCGGGGCTGCGGTGAGGAAAGTGGTCGTCGCAAAGCGCGGCCCAAAAAGTAACGATATGGAAAGTATCCTCCGTGGGCAACGCCAGCATGGCCTTCTCTGAGTACTTATCGGCAAGCTCAAACTGACCTATCTCTGAAAGGGCGCGAATCAGCTGCTCGTATCCGTCCGTGTGAGTACGAAATACGTCCTCGACAGAGCCAGAAAGCACCGCCAGCCGACGCCTCGCATACGCTCCATGCGCCCGATCGCGAAGTTCCTTCACGCCCTCTGCCCCTAAAGATTCCTCGTACTGCACGGGGTCAACATCTATTTGTTCAGCATACGGCGACTCAAGAATACCCAAGAGCCACTGAGCCAAGTACAGCCCGTCAACCTTTGACAGTTGAGCTGCATGAGGTAGTTCCTGCGCCAAGCGCTCGGCACTCCAACGCACGGCTTCATTGACATCCTCAATAAGCGGCAACTGTTGCAGAACTTCGTCAACTGCCCGTTGCGCCACTGGAAAGATATTTTGAGCCTTGATTGGCTCAATACCATAGCCGGCTAAAAGATGAGGGGCAAAAATGGCAGTCTGGAGAAGCTCGCCGACCTGCCACACCTGGTCGGCGTACTGGCTCGAATCGTCGGGGTCAGCCAAGTTTAGTCCGGCGGGCTTTACAAAGTTAATGGTTGCTTCGGCAAGCGTCTGCCTTACTTCTGGCATTCCTTTAAATCCGAGAGGAATTCCTTGAGAGATTCTGTCAGATCCCATATTTGGTTACGCTCCTCCTCCTCAAACATGCGATCAACGAGGAATTCCACTCCGCCCAGTTCATCCGGATGCAAGCTGTCTAAATAAGCCAGCAGCTTATCGATGTCCTGCAAGCCAACAATTCCCTGCTCTACTTGTTCCACCACAGTAGAAATCTGCCTTTGGTCCATGCGTTTGAGCCTAGCAAAACGACGAAAGAAGAGGGCGGTGGTGTGCCGTCCTCTTCTTTGTTGTATTTTGTTGTGTTTGTGTTGTTTGGTGTCGGCGGTGACTTACTCTCCCACAACCTCCCGGTTGCAGTACCATCAGCGTGTGCAGGCTTAGCTTCCGGGTTCGGAATGGGACCGGGCGTTTCCCTGCAGCTATTGACCACCGACAAACTTTCAGAACAATACCCTCTTCATGGGTGTGTGGGTGTTGTGTCAGATACTGCATAGTGGACGCGGTCACGACAGTGACTGATTATTTTTGTTGTTGTTGTTTTTTGCCAGCACACATAGTGTGTGTTGGTGTTTGTTGTGGTCAATTAGTACCAGTAGCCTTCACACCTTACAGTGCGTCCAGGTCTGGCCTATCTACCCTATCGTCTTTAGGGGACCTTAACGAAACCTCATCTTAAAACAGGCTTCCCGCTTAGATGCTTTCAGCGGTTATCCCTTCCGTACGTAGCCAACCAGCGATACCCCTGGCGGGATAACTGGCACACTAGAGGTACGTCCGTCCCGGTCCTCTCGTACTAGGGACAGCTTTCTTCAAGTTTCAACGCGCGCGGCGGATAGAGACCGAACTGTCTCACGACGTTCTGAACCCAGCTCGCGTGCCGCTTTAATGGGCGAACAGCCCAACCCTTGGGACCTACTCCAGCCCCAGGATGCGACGAGCCGACATCGAGGTGCCAAACCATCCCGTCGATATGGACTCTTGGGGAAGATCAGCCTGTTATCCCCGGGGTACCTTTTATCCGTTGAGCGACACCACATCCACAAGTAGGTGCCGGATCACTAGTCCCGACTTTCGTCCCTGCTCGACATGTCTGTCTCACAGTCAAGCTCCCTTGTGCACTTACACTCACCACCTGATTGCCAACCAGGCTGAGGGAACCTTTGGGCGCCTCCGTTACATTTTGGGAGGCAACCGCCCCAGTTAAACTACCCACCAGGCACTGTCCCCAACCCAGATCATGGGCCAAGGTTAGATGCTCAATCCGATCAGAGTGGTATTTCAACAACGACTCCACCACCACTAGCGTGATAGCTTCTAAGTCTCCCACCTATCCTACACAAACCGAACCAAACACCAATACCAAGCTATAGTGAAGGTCCCGGGGTCTTTTCGTCCTGCCGCGCGTAACGAGCATCTTTACTCGTAGTGCAATTTCACCGGGCCTGTGGTTGAGACAGCAGAGAAGTCGTTACGCCATTCGTGCAGGTCGGAACTTACCCGACAAGGAATTTCGCTACCTTAGGATGGTTATAGTTACCACCGCCGTTTACTGGGGCTTAAATTCTCAGCTTCGCAGTCAAAGACTACTAACCGGTCCTCTTAACCTTCCAGCACCGGGCAGGCGTCAGTCCATATACATCAACTTAACGTCTTCGCATGGACCTGTGTTTTTGATAAACAGTCGCTTCCCTCTATTCTCTGCGACCCCACAACGCTTCCAGCCGCACGGACCTTCACATCGTAGGGCCCCCCTTCTCCCGAAGTTACGGGGGCATTTTGCCGAATTCCTTAACCACAGTTCACCCGAACGCCTTAGTATTTTCAACCTGACCACCTGTGTCGGTTTAGGGTACGGGCCATACACACACATCGCTAGAGGCTTTTCTCGACAGTACAGGATCACCACCATCAACCCCATCGGGTCTACGCATCACGCCTCAACCATAATGTGCAGCGGATTTACCTACCACACGGTCTGCACGCTTACACCACCAATCCAATAAGTGGCGTGGCTACCTCACTGCGTCACCCCATCACTTGAACCACACATCAGGCCCCACGACATCAACACCACCAGACTTCAAAGAAGACCAGCAATGCATCCGCGGTGGTTAGTATCAGTGCTTTATCATGGGCGCGCATGTACGGGTACCAGAATATCAACTGGTTATCCATCGACTACGCCAGTCGGCCTCGCCTTAGGTCCCGACTCACCCTGGGAAGACGAACTTGACCCAGGAACCCTTAGTCATCCGGCGGATAGGATTCTCACCTATCAATTCGTTACTCATGCCTGCATTCTCACTCGCACACAGTCCACGCCTCCTTACGGTAACGCTTCAACCCATGCACGACGCTCCCCTACCCAACAAAAAATTGTTGCCGCGGCTTCGGCGGTGTACTTGAGCCCCACTACATTGTCGGCGCAGAACCACTCGACCAGTGAGCTATTACGCACTCTTTCAAGGATGGCTGCTTCTAAGCCAACCTCCTGGCTGTCTTCGCGATCCCACATCCTTTTCCACTTAGTACACCCTTAGGGGCCTTAACCGGCGATCTGGGCTGTTTCCCTCTCGACTATGAAGCTTATCCCCCACAGTCTCACTGCCGTACAACACAATTAATGGCATTCGGAGTTTGGCTGACATTGCTAAGATTGTAGTCCCGCTCAACCAACCAGTAGCTCTACCTCCACCAAGCTATAATACGACGCTGCACCTAAATGCATTTCGGGGAGAACCAGCTATCACGGAGTTTGATTGGCCTTTCACCCCTACCCACAGCTCATCCCCGCAGTTTTCAACCTACGTGGGTTCGCGCCTCCACAACCTCTTACAGCTGCTTCACACTGGCCATGGGTAGATCACCCCGCTTCGGGTCCAGGACATGCCACTAAACACCCCATTAGGATTCGGTTTCCCTACGGCTACCCCACACGGGTTAACCTCGCGACATGCCGCTGACTCGCAGGCTCATTCTTCAAAAGGCACGCCATCACACACACAAAGGTGCTCTGACGGATTGTAAGCACATGGTTTCAGGAACTATTTCACTCCCCTCCCGGGGTACTTTTCACCATTCCCTCACGGTACTCATACACTATCGGTCACACTGAGTATTTAGGCTTACCGGGTGGTCCCGGCAGATTCACAGCAGATTCCACGAGCCCGCTGCTACTCGGGCAACCCAACAACCCACACATCATCATCTTCAGCTACAGGACTCTCACCTACTCCGGCAGGCCATTCCAAACCACTTCACCTAACAACAATGCGCAGACGCGGCAATGGTAGTCACCGCACATCAGGGCCCACAACACCGCACACACAACCCCTACCAGGTATCACATGCACACGGTTTAGCCTCATCCACGTTCGTTCGCCACTACTAGCAGAATCATTATTATTTTCTTCTCCTACGGGTACTGAGATGTTTCACTTCCCCGCGTAAACCCCCACAACAGCTATGAATTCACTGAAGGGTAACCCCACATAACCAGGGCCAGGTTTCCCCATTCGGACATCCTCGGATCAACGCTTAATTGACAACTCCCCGAGGCTTAACGCAGCCTTTCACGTCCTTCATCGGCTCAGCATGCCAAGGCATCCACCATGCGCCCTTAATAACGAACACACAAACCACCACACACAAACAAGCGCGAGTGGCCACACAAGTGAACTTGACAAAATAAACACAAAAAAGAAATCACACAAACACACACAACACACCACACAAAAGCGCAGCCTGCCACATGTGTTTAATGCTCGCGTCCACTATACAGTTCTCACACAACACCCCAACCACAAACCAGCACACACAAACCATGCACACCAGCAAAATGGTCAGGCACCAAAAAAGGGGATAATGCCCCAGACACCCAACAATGCACCAACATACAAACACTTACTTCCCATGTGCACAACACTGCGTGTCACAAAGCGCCATTCAAACACTCGGTCTTTGTCTTAAAGGTGTATCTTCCACCCGGAAATTTTCAAACAAACAACGTTGGCAGCATGACACTCGCACACTCAACCAACACCCACCACAACCGTGGCAGCACGGCACAACTGTGCCCAATAAATAAAGCTCCTTAGAAAGGAGGTGATCCACCCGCACCTTCCGGTACGGGTACCTTGTTACGACTTCGTCCCAATCGCCGATCCCACCTTCGACGGCTCCCTAACAAGTTTGGGCCACCGGCTTCGGGTGTTACCAACTTTCATGACGTGACGGGCGGTGTGTACAAGGCCCGGGAACGTATTCACCGCAGCGTTGCTGATCTGCGATTACTAGCGACTCCGACTTCATGGGGTCGAGTTGCAGACCCCAATCCGAACTAAGGCCGGCTTTCAGCGATTCGCTCCACCTCACAGTGTCGCTGCGCGTTGTACCGACCATTGTAGCATGTGTGAAGCCCTGGACATAAGGGGCATGATGATTTGACGTCATCCCCACCTTCCTCCGAGTTGACCCCGGCAGTCTCTCATGAGTCCCCAACCAAATGCTGGCAACATAAGACAAGGGTTGCGCTCGTTGCGGGACTTAACCCAACATCTCACGACACGAGCTGACGACAACCATGCACCACCTGTACACCAGCCACAAAGGGAAAGACTATCTCTAGCCCGATCCAGTGTATGTCAAGCCCAGGTAAGGTTCTTCGCGTTGCATCGAATTAATCCACATGCTCCGCCGCTTGTGCGGGCCCCCGTCAATTCCTTTGAGTTTTAGCCTTGCGGCCGTACTCCCCAGGCGGGGCGCTTAATGCGTTAGCTACGGCACGAAAGTCGTGAAAAGACCCTCACACCTAGCGCCCACCGTTTACGGCATGGACTACCAGGGTATCTAATCCTGTTCGCTACCCATGCTTTCGCTCCTCAGCGTCAGTAACTGCCCAGTAACCTGCCTTCGCCATCGGTGTTCCTCCTGATATCTGCGCATTTCACCGCTACACCAGGAATTCCAGTTACCCCTACAGTACTCAAGTTATGCCCGTATCGCCTGCACGCCCGGAGTTAAGCCCCGGAATTTCACAGACGACGCGACAAACCACCTACGAGCCCTTTACGCCCAGTAATTCCGGACAACGCTCGCACCCTACGTATTACCGCGGCTGCTGGCACGTAGTTAGCCGGTGCTTCTTATCTAGGTACCGTCACAAAAAGCTTCGTCCCTAGCGAAAGGAGTTTACAACCCGAAGGCCGTCATCCCCCACGCGGCGTCGCTGCATCAGGCTTGCGCCCATTGTGCAATATTCCCCACTGCTGCCTCCCGTAGGAGTCTGGGCCGTATCTCAGTCCCAATGTGGCCGTCCACCCTCTCAGGCCGGCTACCCGTCGCCGCCTTGGTAGGCCATTACCCCACCAACAAGCTGATAGGCCGCGAGCTCATCCTACACCGAAAAAACTTTCCAACCATCACACTAAAAATGGCTCCTATCCGGTATTAGACCCAGTTTCCCAGGCTTATCCCGAAGTGCAGGGCAGATCACCCACGTGTTACTCACCCGTTCGCCACTCGAGTACCCTGCAAGCAGGGCCTTTCCGTTCGACTTGCATGTGTTAAGCACGCCGCCAGCGTTCGTCCTGAGCCAGGATCAAACTCTCCACAAAAAAATTTCAGAACAAATCCGAAACAGGCCGTGAAAAGCCCGAAACCCAACAAAAGAACAAACCACCACAAACCACAAAGCAAAAACACTTCATAAAGCTCATGCTGGCGTCCAAAAAATTACTACAAAGAAAAAAATTACAGTCCCCTCAACCCGACGGGGTCAAAAAGAGGAAACCAAAAAAGGTAAACACAATCACATGCCAACCAATCCATCTCAATGCAGCCGAAACACCAAACAGCATTCAAAAAGGTACGTGTTCCACATACCCAACCGGCACACACCAACCAACAAACCAACCAAAAGGCTTATTGGCAGACAAACCAATCAACACACAACCATGCACACAAAAAATAAAAAGTACATTGGCACACTATTGAGTTCTCAAACATCATCACCAACCAACAAAAAATTAACTTCCCGTTAACCTCTCATCGGCAGCCCGTACAAACTTACTCAACTCAAAGAACAAAGTCAAATCATCAAACCAAGTCCGTACACAATGTCACCATCAAGTAACCTCACGGCAACCTCTCGGCGACTTGGATTAATGTAGTCCACCACAACCAAACAACACAAATCCCCAGGATAACGGGCATTATGGCAGAGTTTTACCTGGTTAAGTGGCCCCATAGCTACTAATGCCTCAAGGAAGCCTGCAATCGAGATGCTTTCTCCCATATTTGAAAGGCCTCTCTGGTGGACCGCTCACCTTTAGGTGGGCGATCCCTAAAAAATGGATTGGGGAGAGCGGACAATTATCAGCAAGATGACCACCGGGGGCAGATTCTAGTGGTCGTGGAAACACTTCCTATGTTTCGGTTGAGTTTATCAGTGCGGCCATTTTCTCGGCTGGTGTTTGAAAGCCCAGGGTTTTGCGGGGTCGGCGGTTGAGTTGCATGGCGACGAATTCTAGGTCCGCTGCACTATGGACGTTGAGGTCTGTCCCTTTAGGGAAGTACTGTCTTAGTAGTCCATTGGTGTTTTCATTGGTGCCTCGCTGCCACGGCGAACCAGGATCGCAGAAAAACACGGGACAGTTTGTAGCTACAGAAAAGGCCTTATGGCAGGCCATTTCACTTCCCTGATCCCAGGTAAGTGATCCTTTGAGATGATCTGGCAAGGTAGCAATCGCTTTTGTAAGTGCTTCATTTACTTCGGTAGCACTATGCCCATTCGGTAAATGCAGCAAGATGACATAGCGCGTGGTTCGCTCTACTAGCGTTCCAATTGCGGACTTATTACCCGCGCCTAGAATGAGGTCGCCTTCCCAATGACCTGGTACTGCCCGGTCGTCTACTTCTGCTGGGCGGTCGGAAATCATCACCATAGGGTCAACAAACCGCTTGCGGGCACTGCGCGTGCCACGAGGTCGACGTTGGGCGTGACCGCGACGCAGTGCAGCAGCGACTTCCTTTTTCAACTCGCCTTTAGCCTGGAAATACAAAGACTGATAAATCGTTTCAGGACACACGTACATAGTCTCATCACCGGGATAGCAGCTGCGCAACCTCCCAGAAATCTGCTCTGGCGAGTACCTATCTTTCACCATCGCCCAGACCACCGTGCGCAAACGTGGATTGGCATCAATCTTGCGCTTTTTCGGTCTAAACCTACGCAACACCGATTTACGGTGCGCATACGTGGGAAGATACACCCCAAATTCATCCCGGTTGCGTTTAAGCTCCTTGCTGATAGTGCCAGCAGAGCGGGCAAGACGCCGAGCTATCTCACGTACGCCTTTGCCTTGCCGGTCAAGATCAAAGATGAGCTCGCGCTCTTCTACCGACAAGTAGCGCGAAGAAATACGCCTATCGATACGCTGTTGCGGAATAACCTGGACTGGAACTGCTTGGCGACCATCAACGTACTCAATTACCTGCATAAGCCTGTTATACAGCGCCACATCCGGGCCAGCCGGGACAAAAGGCACACGCCCGGTAGAAAGCTTAATGACACCTTTGTCTATATCAGCAGCATTACGCGGATGAATGCCACAGGCTAAAGCTGCATCTTTGCGCCCTAAAGCATTCGCACGCAGTTGCAGATAGCTACATCGGCCAGTTGTTGCCGCAGCTTTGCGGCCATATGGATTGCGCTTCCACAAACCAAGCTCAATACCGATGCGGTACACCGGAGAAGAGCCTATAGAAAGCTGGCGCGCAATATCCATCGGTGCCACACCTTCCAGCCACAGGCGAGCTATTTCCTGACTGTCATCCGAGCTAGTAGTCCTGCGGCGCTTGCGCGGCAAGTCCAACTCACCAGCAAGCCGATACGCCACCGAACGCGCTAAACCAACCACCCCAGCAGCCGCCCGTATTGAACTACCAGCCCGAACCAACGACGCAAACCGCGCCACAACAACAGAATCCGGAACCCATTTCGACTCCACACAATCACCTAACCCATGTCAGGTGTTTCCACGACCACTAGAAATCAAGGGGCTCCTTGCATGGAAAAAGGCCCCCGATTTCTCGGGGGCCTATCGGTGGAGCTGCCGGGAATTGAACCCGGGTCCTTCGTCACCTTGCCAGGGCTTCTCCGTGCGCAGTTCGCACAGGATCTCTCCTCGGCCCTCCGGATCGGGCGAACACGTCCGGATGATGGGCCCAGTCACCAGTAAGAGTCCCGACTGGTCCTGATGACCCGGCCAGCCGGCTAGTTCCTTAGTCGATGCCAGGTTCTAGGTCAGGAACGAAACCTAGGCTGACAGACACGCGTCGCTGTAATTAGGCAGCGAGGGCGTAGTCACGCTGAGAGTTCTTCTCTGCGTTTATTGGTTGCTACGACGCTTATACGGTGGTCGTTAGCCTGCACCGGCACGCTTCCCCTGGCTCAGTGCACGAAGTCGAAACCAAATCAACCCCATGCGGTAGGGACGGGATAGTGCATCTTCCCTACGGTTCGTACAACACTACCCCACCCACTTTTATTTCCTCAAGTGCTCCTCCAGCCACTCTTTGAGGACCACTGCGTGGTTGACCTTGCGGTTGGCGGCGGCGAAGAGAAGGGTGGCGTCGGCAAGCGCAAGCAGCTGGGTGAGCTCTTCGGAGTCTTTGTCATCCAGCTCAGTCTTGTAGCGGCGGGCAAACTCGTCGAAACGATCCTCGTCGTGGTTCCACCATTTGCGCAGCTCGGGGCTTGGTGCGACGTCCTTGAACCATTTCTCGTAGTCCACATCGCTCTTGGCGACGCCCCGGGGCCACATCCGATCCACCAGCACCCCGACGCCTTCGATGGTGTCCTCACCCTTGACGACGTCGTGGACTTTCGCTGTCTTAAACATTGATGCCCTTCACGCGGCGGCCGAGCTCGCGGGAAATTTCACGGTCCTGGTCGCGGCGCTTAATATCCTCCCGCTTGTCATAGTCCTGCTTACCTTGGGCCAGCGCAAGCGAGAGCTTGGCGTAGCCATTTTTGAGATAAACCTTGAGCGGCACCAGGGTCTTATTGCCATTGCGCACCTGGCCATAAAGTTTGTCGATCTCGCGGCGGTGCAATAGAAGCTTGCGGGTGCGCCGCGGGCTGTGGTTCGTCCACGAGCCCATGGAGTACTCCGGAATGTGGAGGTTCCGCAGGTACACTTCGCCATCGTCAATGGTGGCAAAGGCATCATTGAGCGAGATTTTGCCCTCCCGCAGGGATTTAATCTCGGTGCCGAGCAGGACAATGCCGCACTCGTATTCCTCGAGAATTTTGTAGTCGTGCCGGGCCCGGCGGTTGGTCGCAAGCGTAGCCTCGCCGGATGCCGCCTTCTTGTTTTTCTTGCCCTTCTTAGCCATAGTTATGCCAGTGTAGTGCCCTTTTGACTGGCCCGGCAAACAGACTATTTGCGCACATAAGACCGCAGGGTGATATGGGCCGTGACGGCGGTAACCACCAGCGCTAGCAGGCCGACGAGCGGGAGGGCAATCCAGAGGTCGCCGGATTTCATAGGAGCCAGCAGCTGGGATTCATAAAGTCCCTGCAGGGACGGGTCTACCACTTGGGACTTGCCCAAGAAGATGCCGGCCCCGCCGAGGAGTACACCGATGAGGGAGGCCAAGACTGCTTCCATGACGAATGGCGCCTGCGTCATCCACCGGCTTGCGCCCACCATGCGCATGATCTCCGTTTCGCGAGTGCGGTGGAACGCAGCAATTTGCACCATATTAGCCACCAAGAAGATGGCCGCCACAGACATCACGATGGCCAGGATGAAGGTGGCATTGCGGATGGAGTCGAGGTTGCTGGCGGCATTGCGCACCTCTTGCTGCTGGTCGACGACGTCCTCTACCGCTGGGTTATCCCGAATCGCATCGATTGCGGAGGCGTCTTCTGGGTCTACAAGCCGCACGTGGAATGCAGCCGGCAGCGCATCAGGGGAGGTTTGTTCCACCATCACAGGGTCGGTGTCTTGGAAAAGTTCTTTGAACCGCTCATAGGAATCTGCGCGGTTGCGGTATTCCACGG
This sequence comes from Corynebacterium sp. LaCa117, assembly GCF_046717765.1. Lineage (NCBI taxonomy): Bacteria > Bacillati > Actinomycetota > Actinomycetes > Mycobacteriales > Corynebacteriaceae > Corynebacterium > Corynebacterium sp. LaCa117. The sequence continues at coordinate 1,933,528 of NZ_CP177102.1, forward strand.
ACTCGACGGAATCATCCGCCTCCAACTGTTCCTTGATATCCGCACAGGCCGGACTCGTGCAGTCTGGATCCTCGGCAGAAATATCCTCATTGAGCTGAACCATGACCTCGACGCGGTCGAGATAGATATCCTTGGTGTCCTTGGTCAGGTTGGTCACCATAATGCCGGCGACAACGAGCCCCACCGCAATCGCGGTAGTAATGATCATGGCGATGGTCATGGTCAAATTGCGGCCCAGACCCTTTGTGGCTTCGCGGAAAATAAATCCTAGCTTCATGCTTCCCCCTCGTATTGTGCGTCATGCTCATCGCGCACGAGCACTCCATTGCGCAGCTCCAGCACGCGCTTGCGCGCCTTATTGACGGCGCGGGCGTTATGGGTGGACATGACCACGGTGGTGCCGCGGCGGTTGATGCCCAGCAGCAAGTCCATGATCTCGTCGGCGGTGGAAGGATCGAGGTTGCCCGTGGGTTCGTCGGCAAGCAAGAGCTTTGGCCGATTAACCACTGCACGAGCGATGGCTACCCGCTGCTGTTCACCACCGGAGAGTTCATGCGGATAGGCGTTGTGGCGATCGTGGAGTCCCACCAGCTCCAATACCTGCGGGACCGCGGTGGAAATGCGGTACTTACTCTTGCCAATGACCTCCAGCGCAAAGGCCACGTTTTGATACACCGTCAGCTTTGGAAGCAGGCGGAAATCCTGGAAGACGTAGCCGATGGACTGACGCAGTGCGTTGATCTGCTTGCCGGAAAGCTCATTGACGTGGAAATCATCAAAGTAAATATCGCCTTCAGTTACGTTGCTGTAGCGCACCATCAGCTCCAAGAAGGTGGACTTACCGGAACCGGATGGACCGATCAGGAAAGCGAATTCACCATCCGCAATCTCGAAAGACACCCCATCGAGCGCTGGGCGGGACTCGGCGGAGTAGGCCTTAGTCACGTTGTCGAATCTAATCACGCGAATCACTGTAGCAACCAAAGTTGACACCGCGCTGTGAACTATATTTAAGTAATGTGGTCTAAGACACTAATTTGTTCCGACCCAATCGACAGAAAGTGCCGATACTATGGCCGAAACCGAAACTAAAGAAAAACCACGTTCTGCAAGCGGCTTCCTGGGCACTGTAGAAAAGATTGGCAATAAGCTGCCGGATCCGTTCTGGCTCTTCGTCATCCTCGCGGCAATCGTTGCTGTGACCTCCTGGCTGGGGCACCTCATTGGCATGAGCGCCGAGGATCCCAAGACCGGCGAGACCATTGAGGTGCAATCGCTACTGACCACCGAGAATATCTCGCGCATGGTTACGGACGCCGTGGAGAATTTCACCAGTTTTCCACCGCTGGGTGTCATCCTTGCCGTGATGCTCGGCGTGGCCGTGGCCGAGCAGTCCGGCCTGCTTTCCGCCTTGGTGCGCGGCATGGTCACCAAGGTCAGCGCCAAAATGCTGACCTTCGTTGTGGCGCTGGCCGGCGTGACCGGCTCGGTGGCTTCCGACGCCATCTATGTCATCCTGATTCCACTGGGCGCGATGGCCTTCCACGCGGTAGGCCGCTCCCCCATCGTGGGCGCGATGGTGGCCTTTGCGGCGTCGTCTGCCGGCTTTAATGCCTCGCTGATTCTGAATATCACCGACCTCCTGCTGGCGGGCATTTCTACCCCGGCCGCACAGTTTGTGGACCCAGAATATGAAGTCAGCCCGCTGGCCAATATCTTCTTTGTCATCCCATCCGCAGTGGTGCTCTCCCTCATCATTACCGCGGTCACTGAATACCTCATGGTCACAAAGGCCCGCGAGCTGGTGGACCACGATCACATTAATTATGAAGAGGTGTCTTTTTCCAAAGCCGCTGGCGGCCCTTCCAACGCGGAAGGGGAAGAGGAAGAATACGACTTCACGGATGATGAAGAGGCCATGCGCATCAAACCCAACGAGCAGCGTGGTTTGATAGCTTCCAGCGTCACCCTGGTGATCTTCCTCGCCGCCTTCTTCGCCCTGCTGTTTATCCCTGGTTCCCCGCTGGCAAGCCAAGAAGACAGCTTTATGGAGTCGCCGCTCATCAGCGCCATCGCGGTGCCCATTGCCTTGGCTTTCTTGGTGTGCGGCATTGCCTATGGCTTGGCGGCTGGCACCGTGAAGTCCTTTGCTGATGTGCCGACGTTTATGGCCAAGGGCATCGAGACTCTCGTTCCCATGTTGGTCCTCTTTTTCGCCGTCGCCCAGTTCCTCGCGTGGTTCGAGTGGTCCAATCTCGGCGTATGGACCGCTATTAAGGGCTCCGAGCTACTCCAGCACTGGTCCCTGCCGCCGTTGCTCATGTTCGCCGCGCTGGTCGCCATGGTGGCACTGCTCAACCTATTCATTACCTCTGGCTCTGCCCAATGGGCGCTTATGGCGCCGGTCATCGTACCGATGATGATGTATGTGGGCGTCTCACCCGAGGTCTCCCAGATGCTTTTCCGTATCGGTGACTCACCGACGAATATCATCACCCCAATGTCGCCCTATTTCGCGCTGGCGTTGACCTTCCTGCAGCGCTACTACAAGCACGCGGGTGTGGGTACCTTGATGTCGCTCGCTCTGCCCTACTCGCTGTGCATGCTGGTGGGCTGGTTCATCTTCTTCGTTATCTGGTACCTCATCGGTCTCCCGCTGGGACCAGGTGCACCGATGGACTACGTGGGTTAGGTCCATAAAGATCAGGCCGAACTGAGGATTTTCTCCCCTCAGTTCGGTCTTTTTGCGTTCAATTCAGCCCGATCAGTATGGATCTAAGCTTGGTCTTCTTGTTGCTGCATGCGCCAGCGGATGCCGGATTCCAGGAAGCCATTGATATCTCCATCGAGCACCTTGGAGGGATCACCCACCTCAAAGTTGGTGCGCAGGTCTTTGACCATCTGGTACGGGTGCAGCACGTAGGAGCGCATCTGGTTGCCCCAGGACGCATTGCCACCGGCGCCAAGCGCATCGAGCTCGGCCTGCTCCTCTTGGCGCTTGCGCTCCAAGAGCTTTGCCTGCAGCACGCGCATAGCCGAGGCCTTATTTTGAATCTGCGACTTTTCGTTCTGGCAGGTGACCACGATTCCGGTGGGAATGTGGGTCAGGCGCACCGCGGAGTCGGTGGTGTTGACGGACTGTCCGCCAGGGCCCGAAGAACGATAAACATCGACGCGCACTTCGCTATCTGGGATATCGATGTGGTCCGTTTGTTCCACCACCGGCAGGACTTCTACCTCGGCGAAGGAGGTCTGGCGCCGGCCTTGATTATCAAAGGGCGAGATGCGCACTAGGCGGTGTGCTCCCTGCTCCACGGAAAGCTGGCCATACATGTATTCACCATGGACCACAAAGGTCGCGGACTTGATGCCCGCTTCTTCCGCGTAAGAGATGTCATATACATCCACCTTGTGGCCGTGCTTTTCTGCCCAGCGGGTATACATGCGCATAAGCATTTCAGCCCAGTCCGCCGCATCCACACCGCCGGCACCAGAACGAATATTGATAACCGCCTCACGCGGGTCATACTCACCGGAAAGCATGGTGGTCACCTCTAGGGATTCGATGGCAGATTCCAGGGAATCGAGCTCCTCGTCTGCTAGGGAAGAATCCCCTTCCTCTTCCGCAAGTTCGTACATGACGGGCATGTCCTCGAGACGCCCGCGCAGCGCTTCTAGCTTGCGAACCTTCGCCTGCGCTGCGGAAAGCTCAGAGGTGACCTTTTGGGCATGTACGGGGTCGTCCCACAGGGATGGATCCCCGGCCTGGGCCTCTAGTTCCCGAATGCGGGCAGCCAAAGCCTCTGGGTCCATGACCTTCTCAATGGTGGTCAGGGTGGATTCTAGTTGCTTGAGCCGTGCTGTTACTTCGGGACGCATAGGCCCCAATCCTACCCACCCGGCCATCACAATTAGCCATCGGCCGCGTTTAGGGTGACAATGGTGGGCATGGATCAAAAGCCGAGCTTGCAGGAGATGATCGACGCGGTCATCAAGACCTTTATTGTCGCGCATGCGAATGACGGGGATGCGCACCTTGCGCAGGCCCTCGTCTATAACGCCGGACGCCTAGCGTGGCGCCTGCGTGAGATGGGCGTGGACGTGGAGCAAAAGACTTCCATCTCGGACGTTGTCACGGATGCAGACCGCGCGGCCGAGCGCTTCGTCGCGGGCGTGCTCGAGGCCGTGCGCCCGGAGGACGGCATCCTGGGTGAGGAGGGCGCCGCCCGCGAGTCCCAATCCGGCCGCACCTGGGTCATTGACCCAGTCGATGGCACCTACAATTTCTCTTCCGGCTCCGATTATTGGTGCTCTGCCCTCGCGCTTGCCGACGCCACCGGGATCACCCTTGGTGCTGTCCACCGCCCCGCCATGGGTTATACGTGGTTCGGTGGCCGTGACTACCCCACTTCCCTGGACGGTAAGGAAGTTTCCCGCCTTGCGGCTCAGCCGGCCAAGCAGATTTCGCTATCTACCTATTTGCACCCGACCTCGCTGATGGATGGGGATATCCGCGGGGCATGGCAGCGCGTGGCGGAAAACTTTGCTACAGTCCGTATGCTCGGTGCCGGTTCTGTTGACCTGTCCTCCGTAGCCGATGGCACGTGGGGCGCATGGATGCAGCATTCGGTCGCGGATTGGGATTGGTTCCCCGGCAAAGCTCTCGTTGAAGCAGCCGGTGGTGCCGCCCGCAAGGTAGAAGCCGGCGGTGTCGAATGGTGCCTCGCCGGCAATAAATTGGTAGTGGATCAGATGGAGGATTGGCTCCGTGGGTAAGTTCAAAGAAGACTTGGGCCTCGCGCTCGAGCTGGCGGGCCATGCCGATGTAGTAACCATGCATCGTTTCGAGGCTTCGGATCTTTCCGTTAAGGAAAAGCCGGATATGTCTCCCGTATCGGATGCGGACCTCACCTGTGAGAAGCACATCCGCGAATCCCTCAAGCGCTCCCGCCCGCGCGATGAGGTGCTGGGTGAGGAATACGGCGGCGAGGCCTGTTATAAAGGCCGCCAGTGGGTCATCGATCCCATCGACGGCACCAAGAACTTCGTGCGTGGCGTGCCCGTATGGGCCACGCTCATTTCCCTCTTGGAAGACGGCGAACCGGTGGTATCCGTCGTCTCCGCTCCCGCCCTGCGCCGCCGCTGGTACGCGGCCAAGGGCGCGGGTGCCTTCCGCGTGTTCGGCGGCGAGCCGAAGCGTTTGAGCGTTTCCCACGTAGAAAAGCTCTCCGATTCTTCGCTGGCGATGAGCTCGCTAACCGGATGGGCCGAGCGCGGCCTGCGCGACCAGTTCCTCGCACTCACGGACAAGACCTGGCGCCTGCGCGGCTATGGTGATTTCTGGTCCTATTGCCTCGTCGCCGAAGGCGCAGTAGATATCGCCGCCGAACCGGAGGTTTCCCTGTGGGACCTCGCTGCGCCCTCGCTCATCGTGACCGAGGCCGGCGGTACCTTCACCGACCTTGAAGGAAACCCCGGACCGCATGGCGGATCCGGCGTAGCCTCCAACGGACTGCTTCATAAGCACGCCCTCGCCGCACTACAGGGCTAGGGTCTTCTCCGCAGCTGGAGCACTACCGGGCCGCGGTGCTCGGTAGCTGCACCGGAACAACCACCCGCCTGCACGCAACTGCCGCAGCCGCCGGTGGGGCACGAAGTGAGCGATTCACGCACCAGCTCCGCCGTGCGTTCGAGGTGGCCGAGAATGATTTCCACGGTCCCCTGCCCTAACCCAGTAGCTTTTGCAATGTCAGCCGGGTTGGATTTTCCCTGTGTAATGGCCTCCTTGACCTGCTCCGTGGGGCTCATAGGAAGACCTTGAGGACTTGGAAAACTCCCACCGCGAGGATCCAGGCGGAGCCGAGTTGTAGGGCGAAGCCGATGAGTGTCCACTTCCAGCCTATTTCTCGCCGCTGCGCGGCTACCGTGGCCACGCACGGGGTGTAGGCCAGCAGGAATACCATGTACGCCCATACCGCCGCGAGTCCGTGCCCGCCAGAGGCCGCATCAAAATCAGCGCGGATATGGCTGGCCAGTGGGGATTCTGCTTGCTCTTCCGGTGCATCGTCAGTGACGTCTTCGACTGCGTACGTCTGTGCCCACGTGGAAATGAGGGTTTCCTTCGCCACGAATCCGGTGACCAAGGGTCCGGTCAGCGACCAAGAATCAAAGCCTGCTGGGGCAAAGACGGGAGACATTGCCTGAGCAACGGCACCATAGGCGGAATCCTGTGGCTGCACTGCCTCTTCGTTAAAGGAGTGCCCGCCGGTGACCGGGATGGACATGAGCAGCCAGATGACTACCACCGTGGCCACGATGATGCCGCCGGCGGTATGCAAGAAGCCCTTGAGGCGCACCCACATTACTGAGATGGTGAGTCTAAACGTGGGCAGCTGATAGGCCGGAAGGTCGATAACGAGGGCTTCGGCTGGCATGGCCCGCCACACCGTGCGGCGCAGCGCCAGGCCTACCAACACCACCAAAGCGATGGACAGCACGTACATGGCAAATACCGCGGAACCGGCATGAGCAGGGAAAAATACCTGTGCCAGCATCATAAATACGATGAGACGCGCAGAGCATGAAGTAAAGGGAATAAGCAGGCAGGTGAGGATGCGGTGGCGGACGTCGCCAAGCACGCGCGTGGCTGAGATAGCCGGTACATTGCAGCCATAGCCCACCACGATGGGGATAAAAGCCTTACCCGGCAGGCCGATGGCGCGCATCACGCGGTCAGTGACCACGGCCGCGCGCGCCATATAGCCGGAATCCTCCAGCACCGCCAAGCACAAAAACATCAGCGCGAGAAGCGGCGCGAAGGTGAGCACCATGCCTACGCCACCGATGAGACCATCCACCAACAAGCCTGTGATCAGCCAGTTATCCGGGAGGATGCTGCGCGCAGCGGCGGAGACGGGGCCGGTGATGAATGCTTCTAATCCGTCCTGTAGTGGCCCCGCGACAGTAGTGGTGATGAAGAAGACCGCCCACATCACCGCCAGAAATAAAATCGGTCCGAGCACTGGGTGCAGGACTAGGCGGTCCACGCGGTGGCTGAGCGGTTCGCCAGTATCCATCCGTGAAACGGCAACCTTTTCCGCCGCGTCCAAATCCACAAAGCGCTGGTCTAAGTCGGCATTGGGCCGGATGGTCCGCGGCTCAGTGTGCATTGCACGGGCAACCTCGCGCTCGAGCGCGTCCAAGTTTTCGCGCCGCCGGCCGTTAACGCTGACTACCGGTATGCCCACCTCGTGTGAAAGCGCGAACGTATCGATGCTTATGCCCTGCTGCTTAGCGATGTCCTCCTTGGTCACCCCAATCACTACCCGATACGGGTGCTCCGCAATCTGGAAAGCGAGGTTCAGTCCGCGCGCCGGCGCAGTGGCATCCACGAGCACCACAACCACATCGGGGCGCTCACACGGCGGAGCCTCCACGAGCATATCGCGGGTAAATTCCTCGTCTGGGCTCATGGGATCCAATGAATAAGCACCAGGAAGATCAATGATGTCAAAGACCTCTGGCTGCGCATTCCACAAGCCACGGCTTATCTCAACGGAGGTACCCGGCCAGTTTCCAGTCTGCACCTTCGCTCCGGTTAGCGCATTAAACAAGGTAGACTTGCCGGAATTTGGAGCCCCGACCAATGCGAGGACCGGCGTTCCCTCCTTCGCAATGCGCATGGCGGAGGTGGAATGGCAGCTCGGCGCGGCGGTTTTTCGTGCCATTATGCTGCCACCGGGATGACTTCGAGCTGGCGAAGGGTAGCCACATCCACCGCATAGTGGGCGGTGCCCACGGTAACGAGGCGCGCACCGCCGGCTACCTTGCGGCCAATCTGTACGCGCACACCTGGGCGGAAACCTAATTCCCGCAAGCGCAGCGCCAACGCCGGCTGCTCGTCGATGGCGTGCTGCAAGCAGCACTCAGGAAGTTCCACCAAAGCGTCCACCGGCGCCTGATCGGCGCGCAGACACTCGGATTTTTCACATCTCGGTTGGCGCCGGGTACGGGACTATAGGGACAGCTGCAACATCGCGCGGTTACCTCGGTTCTCTCTGACCGGACCATGCCGGTGATATTAGCCACACCCAAGTAGCTACTAGATAAGGCTAACCTTAGTTCGTCTAAGCTTTTCACACAAGCTCCGATTAGCTGTGATTATCGGCACTAACCATAGACAAAAAGCGCCCGCCCCCAGCAGCAGCGGGAGCGGGCGAAGGTTAGGCGCGGCTAGTCTTGTGGCAGAGTAAAACCAGCGCCTACGCCGCCGCGGCGGTTCATATCCGCCAAGACCGCATCCATATTGGTGGCAGCAGTCGGGTTATGAACCGGCCCCTGCAATGGAGTACGGCACGGGAAATTCACCGGCAGGAATCCACCGGAAATGGAACCAATGAGGCGGCCATTGACTAGCAACGGCGCACCAGAATCACCCATCATGGCGCAAACTTGGTTTACCTGAATCTTCTTTGCCTGCTGATAGGTAATGCCACAGGTCTTGCCGGTGGCAACGCCCTGCTTGCACACCTGCTGCCCTGGTTTGACGCCACCGCCTAGTTCATTGACGGTTACGCCATTGTAGGAACGGGACACCTTAGCCTTGGAACCAAACTCAATAACGGCATAGTCCAGATCCTCATTCTTGGACACCACGGTGCCCGTCGGTCCGATTTGCTCCGAATCAGCGGAGGTAACTGAATCGCCCACATTGCCGCAGTGGCCAGCGGTCAGCCCCACCTTGCGGCCACCATTATCGTTGCCTGCCGCGGTCAGAGTGCACATCGTCTTGTCATTGACGTAGAGCGGGGTGCCTGGACCATAGAGGGACTCACCCTGATTCATGGCTGCAACAGACTCTTCTGGAATGCGTGGGGCATCAAACATGGAACCCGGCACACGGTGCAGGACGTAATCAGCCTGTGGCTTGCCCGCGGCTACCTTGGAAAATCCATCGTTTTTCCACTTATAGTTCGGATTGGTGCCCTGCGGTTTAAACTCCGGCTGGGTAGCCTGCTCCGCTAGGCCGATGGGATTCGGGTTGGTCAGCGGTTCCGCGTACTGTGCATGCTGCTGTGCCACGTCCTGCGCATTGCGCACAGAAGCATCTACAGCATCGGTGACGTTCTTATCCACCTGCGGGGTCTGGATGCCAACCTCCGCCAGGCCATCGCGGACCTGGTTAATAATCCCTGCGGAGTCGAAATCCGGTTGGGGCAATTCCTGGGCGCCTGCGGCCGGGGAACCCAGAAAAAACGCACCAGCGAAAGCCGAGCCCACCAGGACTTTCTTAAGGTGCGGAATGCGAAGCATCAAGGTACCTACTTTCAGTTGTCAACATCGTGCAAGCTCGATACTGGCACGAAAAGATTGTGGAAACAGCAAACTCTTGTGACTGTGTCCAAGCCGTTATATTTCTTCCAGAATTCGGGGGTGATCACCCCTCCCCTATCATGGAGAGCATGCCCACACCGCTGTCCTATTCTGATGTCTCCGACTTTCCACAGCTGCATATGTCGCGGGTTATCGATGCTGACTTTGACACCGCCGCACACCGACTTTTCCGCTGGTCAGTACAACGCAGCGGTCTTTTCCGTGTCCGCCCGACCCATGAGGTGGTGGAGCTCGGCGCGGAGGTCACCATGGGCCTCGGCCCGTGGGATTTTCGCTGCCGCGTGGTCGATGTCTTCCACGAGGACGGCCGCTGCGGGTTCACCTACGGCACCCTTCCCGGACACCTCGAGCGCGGCGAAGAAACCTTCACCCTTGAGCGCCTGCGCGATGGCCGCACGCTGCTGCTTATCGACGCCGCCTCAGAGCCCTTCCTCCCCTTCCTGCGCCCGCTCGTGGACGTGCCGAGGCGCCTGCTTATCAGCCGGCTATATCTCCACGCCTTGGACGAATAGCAGGATTGTATATACGACTAAAGCCGCCTTCCCCAACCCGGGGAAAGCGGCTTAAACTCGGCGCTGGTTAATTCTTGCGCTTGTCCTCAATGGACTCGCGCGCATCGCGCACAGCGCCCTTGACGCGGTCAAAGAAGCCACCCTTCTTCGTGGACTCCTCCTGGTACTCGTGTGCCTTGTCCTCCACGAAGCCCTTAGCGCGCTGGAAGGCATCACCTACGGCGCTACCTGCCTCGGACGCCTTGTCCTTTAGCTGATCCAAGCGCTCAGAGGACTGCTGACCATTGACGTTGTCCTGGTTCGGTGCAGTTGCAATGCGCTCCTCGTTTGCTTCGCCCACAATGTGCTGGCTGGGCGCGTAGTCCGAATTGTCCTCATCCAGCTTCTCCTGCAGGTCCGGCTGCTGCGGAGCGGAACCAATATGCTCTTCCTTCGCACCACCGACAATGTGCTGGCTCGGCGCATAGTCCGAGTTATCCTCGTCCAGCTTCTCCTGCAGATCTGGCTGCTCAGAAGCAGGGGCTACATGCTCTTCGTCGGCGCCAGCGACGACATGATTCTGCGGCTCGTACTTGCTGGCGGTGGATTCTGCATTATCCGCAGCCTGCTTGCCTACTGGTGTGGATAGGCCGGCTGCGCCCGCGGCGCCTGCCGCTGCAACCCCTGCACCCGCTGCAGCCGCGCCGGACTGAGCGGAGGTGGCCGACTTAGCTGCCGAAGACACAGTGTCCTCAGAGGCCAGGTACTTGTATTCGTTGCGGTCCAGGTCAACTTCGTGGCCTAGGTTATTCGCCATTGCTGCGTACTCCTTTAAATAGATTTATCTTCTCCCCTCTAGGGTTCCAGAAAATTCAGGAGCGTGCACGGAAATGGGTATGGGAAAGCGTCGACCGGTGGAGGGATCAGTCATCTCTAAACACTCAACATGGAAGGTTTCGCGTACGAGTTCAGCAGTCATCACCTCCTCGGTGACCCCTTCGGCCACAATGCGTCCCTCACGCATGGCTACGATTCTATCGGCGTAACGTGCGGCATGGACCATATCGTGGACCACCATGACCACTGTGACCCCGACGCCATTGAGATCTCGAATCAGATCCAAGATGGACAATTGGTGCGCGGGGTCGAGGTAAGTAGTTGGCTCATCAAGCAAGGTAATTGGTGTTTCTTGGGCCAACGTCATGGCGAGGAAGACGCGCTGGCGCTGACCGCCGGAAAGGTCTGCGGCGGAGGCATCGAGAAGCTCGCTCACCCCAGCACGCGCGGCAGCACGCTCAACCGCTGCATGATCTACGGCTCGCATCGTCGCTAGCGCCCCCGTATAGGGATAGCGACCGTAGCCGATGACTTCGCGCACTAGTACCCCTTCCGGAGCCACAGGGTGTTGTGGCAGGAAAGAAACTTCACGGGCAAAGGCACGCGAGGAATACGCGCTGATTTTTTGGTCCGCGAGGTACACCGCGCCTGCGCTGGGCGTAAGTTGGCGCCCCAATGTTTTGAGAAGCGTCGATTTGCCGCAGCCATTCGGCCCGATCAGAGCCGTTACTTGACCGCTAGATAAGCGGAGATTTACATCTTTGACCACATCGGGGCCACCGTAACCCACGGTCAATCCGCTACACGTCAGTGTCATGTCTAGCCTCCGTTTCGCACTCGGGTTAGCCGAGTCAATAGGAAAATGAAATAGGGTGCGCCAATCAGCGCGATGAGCGCGCCAACGGGGATTTCCGTGGGGGCGAAGGCCCAGCGACCGAACGTATCGCATACAGTCACAAGGGTCGCGCCGCCTAGGGCCGCCACGGGCATTTGCCGGCGCAGGTTCGAACCAACGATCAAGCGGGCAGCATGTGGGACGACGAGCCCGGCGAAACCCAAGACCCCGGCCGCGGCGACTCCCGCTGCGCCTAGGACAACGGCCAAAGCTATTGCTATTAGGCGCCACATCTTGGTACTCACTCCGATGCCGGCCATGGTGGAATCATCCAGCGCTAGCATATCCAGGTGTTTTGCGACCACCATCGCGATGGTTAGGGCGAAAAGGATAAAGGGGGCAACAATAGTGGCGTCGCCAAGCGAGCGGGCGTAAAGCGAACCTTTCAGCCATGTCATGGCCGCTCCTGCCTCTGGCGCGGCGCGCACCAAGAGCAATTCAGTGATGGCACCCAGCCCGAAAGATACCGCCACCCCGGTAAGGGGCAGGCGCACCGGATCGCTTACCCCGCGTCCAGCAAAAAGGAGAACCACCCCAGTTCCAGCCAACGCGCCGATAAAGGCGATAAAGGTCAGCAGGTGGGCCGGCAGGGCGCCTACTCCCATGAGTACCGCAACGGCCGCGAGTCCACCGCCGGAGGTAATACCCACCGTATCTGGAGCGGCCAAAGGATTGCGTAGCGCGGATTGCAATAGACAACCAGAAACAGCCATGGCACTGCCCGCGCAGATACCTACCAAGAATCGCGGTGCGCGGTACTTCCAGATGAGCGGATCTCCGGTAAAGAAGCCAGTGGTCACCTCGCCCGGCGATTTCATCACCGCACCGACGCCCATGCCGATGACTGCGCTCAATATCAACGCCAGGATGAGCCCTACTAGAACCCCTACAATTCTCTTATGCCGCATGTCTCCTCCTCCCCAGCGCATGGACGGACCACAGCACTAAGGGCATGCCAGCCAAAGAAGTCACGATGCCCACTGGGGTCTCGGCCGGCGCCCAAATTGCCTGCCCAACCGAATCTGCCGCCAGAAGCACTGCTGCTCCTACAATTCCAGCCACACACAGCCCCATGCGGTGGTGCGAGCCGCACACTCGCCACGCTACGGTCGCGGCCATCAGCCCCAAAAATCCAATCGGCCCGGTTGCGGCTACCGAAGGAGCAATGAGCACTACCGCCGCCACAATGGCAGCCAACCGAATGCGCTCCGGCTTCGCCCCCACAGCACCAGCCACGGCATCACCGGCTACGAGCAAGTCCAGCGTTTTCGCACCGATTAAGGTCAAGGGAATCACGACCAGCACAGCGACCAGCGCGGGCATAATATCGCTTAGTCGTACACCGGCAAGCCGGCCAGAGAGCCATGACATCACCGTCGCCAGTTGAGCTTCATCTATCACCAGAAAAATGGAGGTCAAGGCGCTACACAGCGCGGAAACGGCAACGCCCACGAGTACCATGCGCTGGATCGCACCGCTCTTGCCGACGCCCACCGTCACCCCCACAGCAATCCCCGCACCCAGCAGCGCACCGGGCAGCTGGTCAACGCTCGAGGTTTCGCTCCCAAAAAACATTGCGGTTGCGACTGCGCCGAGTGCCGCACCGGAGTTCACACCAGTGATGGACGGATCGGCGAGCGGATTCGCGGTTGCCGTGCGCAGCAATAACCCGCCTACACCTAGTGCAATACCGACCACCGTGGTAGCAAGGAGACGGTCAAAAGCCACGCTATGCAGCTCTTCTTCCAACCACGGGGTATCAACTGGCACCTGAACATGGCGGAGCCGCCACCACCACACAAAGGCAGCGGCAGCGGTTGCAAAGACCAGGCAGGCACTGGCTTTAGTTCGTGATGCCACTACTTTTCAGCGGCGATAATGTCATCGAGCATATGCTCGGCGGAAAGTGGCCCGCGAGCGCGCGACCAGATATCTTGGTCTACCTTTACGATGTCACCGCTGCCCTTGGCATAGGGCGTCTTTTTAAACGCTTCGACGTCCTTGTACATAAAGACTCGGTCAGCCTTCATGCCAGGGAGCTTATCGCCGGTCAGTTCCGCTACATCAGTCTTAGATTCGATAGAAGACTTCTCGCCTTCAAAGGCATAGTCATAGCCCACTTTACTCAGTAGCGACTGAGGGAAAGAGGGGTTGACCCAGGTATAGAGCATCTCGCTGGACCAGCCAGCCACGACCGCACGACTCCCCGGCTTTACCGTGTCCTTGGTCTGAGCAATCTTGTCCTCGATGCGCTGACGGACTTCTTTAGCCTTTTCCTCTTTGCCGAGTTTGGCCGCGATCTCATCCATCGAGTCCAACACGTCCGAGTAAGTTTCATCTGGGTAGGATTCCGTCTGCGCAATCTCTTCCAGCTGCGGCATAATATCAGCTTGCCGGGTAGGGCTAGCCAAAATCAGATCTGGCTCCAAAGACTGGATAACCTCTAGGTTCGGCTGCTTGGCTTGGCCCACAGAGGTCGCCTGACCTAACTGTCCCTTCAACGTAGTAGGTGCCTCCGACTTACCGATTTCTACGATTCCCACAGGGTCCACATCGAGGGCCTTGAGAATTTCCTCATAGCGCCAATCGAGCGCCACAACTCGCTCGATTTTCCTATCTTCACCCGGTCCCTGAGAAGAATCAGAAGAACACGCAACAAGGCCTGCGCCTAGGGCTAGGGTGGCTACAAGTGCGATAACTGCACGCACATTCATGAAGTCTCTCTTTTGCATAGGCTTACCTTAGCTTTATAAGGGTTTACTGTCTAGAGCCTGATTGCTTCCCTCTCCATGACAGACCATGCAGCCACAGGATGAGTTCCATGAGGGATAGCGGTGAGGAGCGGAAACCGAAATCCGCTCTAGCCACGATCATCTACAGCCTCTGCGAACGAACTCCAAACTGCGGTCTTTGGTGTTCATCTTTCGAATGCTCTAGCCCTTGAGCACAGCGCGGGAAACGATGACGGGGGCGTCGCTGAAAGGATCGTCCCAGATTTCTACATCGATACCGTAGGCTGCGGCTAAAATATCCTTCCGCAGTGCTTCCTTGGGAGTCCCCCGGGCTATGACCTCGCCGTTGTTCATAACCGCCCTGGTGTCGGAATACTGACCAGCCAACATGTGGTCGTGCAGCACAACAACGACTGCCTTACCAGCGCGGGCTTGCTTGCGAACGGGCTCCAAAACACTAATCGCGTGGGCGGGATCGAGGAAGGTCGTAGGCTCGTCGAGCAGCGGCACCGGCGCGCCCTGAGCCAGAGCCAGTGCAAGCCGTGCCCATTGCCGCTGGCCGCCGAAGAAAACGAAAATGGCCCTCATCGGCGAATGGGGAGCAGTTCATCAATCTAGAGGGGCTAACTGTAATTGGCCTTACAACCGTTCCATACCTATAGGCTATGCGAAGTTTCCATAGCCAGAAATGGTGCTCACCCATAAGAACGCTGATACGACGAAAGCCGCGGCGAATGTGAAGGCAAAAGCACGCCATGATCGGTCGCTAAGCCGATCCTTTTTCAACATGTAGACAGATATGGCTAATACACCCAACACCACCAATGAAGGTAGAGGTAGCCCATAGAAAACGAAAGGTATTGGAAGCCATGTGGACAGGAGCACTCCGCCATAAAGGGTTGCGACACCCAAGACAATTCCAAAAAGTATTCCCGGAATGATCGTTCTTTCTTTCACAACAAATTCCTTACCAATCAGTTTATCTTGATCAGGCCACCGTTTTTAGCCTGCGCATGACATTCATGGGCCTGACCCCGGAAAGTAGACACGTCGGGGGTCAGGCCCCCAGTTTTCTATCTCCAAAGTAAACAGAACCAAACCGCTTTTGAGTGGCAGCTAGATGATCGGTGATTGTGAATTGTCGAGCCAGGCCACGATGTGGTTTTCGGCTTGTCTCGCAGACGGTAGTTTGTCGAGGTGGCGGTCTCCGTTATGGTTCGTGAGAAGAAGCGGGAAGTAGTTTCCCTTGGCATTGAACTTGACCTGGAGGGTCTCGCCTTGCGAATTCTGGTACGTAACGAAGCCAGCGGACGGAGTCTCCGACAAGTGAGTCAGCCACTTGGGTACGGCTTTGGCAGAGGCGTAACGTTGCTCGCCCAATACGGTAGACGAGGTGGAGATGTCAGTGGTTTCGTCGCCTTCCAAGATCGGAATGCCCAAATGCGGGACCGAAATGGCGATGCCCTGGTGGAGGCCGAGCGCTGAAAGTTTTCGGGCGTCGCTCGAGAGATTTTCCGTGGGGATGTCGATTTTGGCTTGGCCGGGAGCTGGTGGTTCAACCTGCGCCAACTGCGCAATTGCGTCGAGTGCCGCCGTAGACTGAGGTGTATCTTCGAGGGCGATGATGGCCAAGTTGAGAGACTCGCGCTGCGACGTACTCGCCGTGTACAACTCGAGCGAGTCGGACTGATTCACTGAATCCAGCAGGATGCCGAGTATTTCGCCTTGGTAGGCGTAGATGGCCTCATCGATGGCGGTGGTGTCATGAATATTGCTCAACAGATGGTGGAGGTGCTCGGCGGCATCCGAGTCCATGGATTGGTCGTAAACTTTCGCATACAGTCGTCCGATGAGCAGCAGTGCGGAATCGCTATGCATAGTCTTTCGCTCCGTAAAAGTCGAAGGGGTACGGGTGACTGGTCTTCCCGGCGAGGGGGTTTCGATCCTTTGGAGCGGAAAGCCATCCGGTGATGGCGCTGAGCACTTCGGCAGGCAGGCGCACTTCTTCCCCTTCTGCTGCAGCGAACCTGTAGCTGAGGGCGCCGGTTTTGTCAGCGTTTCCGTCAAGTCGCTCGGCCAGCTCGAATATTGTCAGCGCAGTGATATCTGCAACGAATCTGATTGCGTCATCAGATGACAGGGGCCCTGTTTCCTGGATTCGCGTGTGAAGCTGTTCAATGGTTGGCGTGACGACGTCTTCGAGGTCCGATTGAAATTGCGTCAGCTGTTCGTTGGTGGGCTGCGTTAACACTCTTATAACACTCCAGGGTTCCACGGGATATTTGTAGGTTGATACAAGCCTTGTTGCTTGAGCTTCTCGATACCATAATCGGTTAGTGCTTCCGCTTCAGATTGGCTGAATCCGACCGAGGTGTGTGCCTCTAACTCGATGGCTCTCACTTCGTTCCAAGTATAGGTATCGACGTCAGGACCGAAATTCTTGGCAAAATCACCATATCCGCGTCGTTGTGATGCAGTGATCTCTTTGTGAAGCGCAGATACGGTTGCGGGATTGCGCGGTGCGGATTTTGAGACTAGTGCACCAAATGGCGATTTCAGCATAAAACGAAAGAGACCCCTACCAGCGTTTCCACTGGTAGGGGCCTGGAAGTTGGTAGCGGGGGCAGGATTCGAACCTACGACCTCTGGGTTATGAGCCCAGCGAGCTACCGAGCTGCTCCACCCCGCGTCGAGATGACTTCCATCATCTGCGCTTGAACAGTACGTTAACACTAAGTGTATTCGCTCTGTCCTGGCGACTCATGTAACTATACATAGGGAAAGGCACCTACCCAAATCCGCTGGGCAGGTGCCTTAATCTCCGCTTTTAAAGACTGAAAGAACTACTTTTCCGTCTTCTGATACGACTCAACTGCCTTATCGAGTTCATCCAGGGCGCGGCCATATTCCTCGAAGGAACCATCGCGAGCATCCTCTAGGCCCTTCAAAGCCTTGTTGATGTCATCGATGGCGCCAGCCTGGTCGGAAGAGGAAGGAGCCGAGGCTGGGGCCGACTGCTTGTCTTCCTTGGCATCCTTCTTATTCTTGTCGTCCTTGGTGTCGGTCTTTTCGCCGGAATCGCCGTCGACTTCCTCAATGTTCTGAGCGGCCTTGGCGTCAATTCCAACTTGTTCAAGGGCATCACCGATAGTTGGGGCGTAGCCTACGCGGCCCTTATAGGACACGAGTACGCGCAGCAGCTTCGGGAAGGCAGAGGCCTGGTCCTTGCGCTGCGAGTAAATCGGCTCGAGGTACAGGATTTCGCCACCACCTACTGGCAGGGCCAGCAGGTTACCGTTGTGCAAGTCATTAGTGCCTTCCCACAGGGTGCGGTCGCGGGCGACCTGGTCAGAAGACATCATCGCATCCTGCGCCTGCTTCGGGCCCTGAGTCTGCGTATTGGTCGGCAGCACCCGCACGGTGATATCGCCATAAGTTTCCGGATCGGAGGAGACAGCCATGTGTGCAGAAAGGAACTCGCGGTTCAAGCCGCGATAAGAGGTAGTCAGCTGGAAGCTTGGCTTGCCGGTCTCTGGATCTGCAGCCATCACGTAATAAGGCGGCTGGTTGAGCTGGCGAGATTCCTCCGCAGTGGGGTCATTCGGCACGGACCAGAAGGCATCGTTATTGAAGAATACATTCGGGTCATCCACGTGGTAGCGCGCCAGCAGGTCACGCTGCACCTTGAACATATCCTCCGGGTAGCGGAAGTGCTGACGTAGCTCATCGGAGATTTCCGCCTCTGGCTTGACGACGTCCGGGAAGACCCCCTCCCAAGCCTTGAGCACTGGATCATTCTTATCGAACTCGTAGAGATCCACGCTGCCGTCATAGGCATCGACGGTGGCCTTTACCGAGTTACGGATATAGCCCACTTTGTCATTGACAAGGCGTTGGGTGGTGCCATCAGGATTGAGGGTGTCCTGGGTGGCGTCGGAAAGCGAGGCACGCTGGGAGTAAGGCAAGGATTCCAAAGTGGTATAGCCATCGACGATCCACTTCAGACGGCCATCCACCACGGCCGGGTAGGTAGCAGAATCGGTGGTCAGCCACGGAGCAACCTTTTCCACACGCTCGCGCGGGTCGCGGTCGTAGAGGAGCTTTGACTCACTGCCAACGCGATCAGAAAGCAGGAAGTTAAGCTCGCGGTACTTGGCGGCATACATAGTACGGTCAAAGATATTGCCAATACCAACGCCGCCCTTGCCGTCATAGGTATAGGTGGAGCTATCAGTGTCATATTCCACCGGGTTATCGCCAGTCTTGCCGGTAATGGCGTAATCCATGCCATCGGCAGCGCCGGCAATAACCGGTCCATAGTAGATGCGCGGCTGATCTACCTTGATGCCCAGGGACTTCTCGGCATCTTGGGTTTCACCTTCGCCCTCAGCCTCACCGGCCTGGGTCTGCAGATCAGACACGGTGAAGATGGGGAAACCACCGCGGGCAGAGCCAGCGTCGCGGGCTACCTCATCGACCTTATTGGCCTGCGCTGCCACGAAGCCATTGCCGTGGGTGTAGACGGTATGACGGTTAATCCAGTCGGACTGGTTCTCCCGCAACTCATTTGGATCCAGCTCGCGCGCAGCAACGACGAAGTCACGCTTCTTACCATCGATCTCATAGCGGTCCATCGATAGCGTCTCTGGGAAGCCGTAGAAATTCTTCAGCTGCTGCATCTGGGTGAAAGTAGGAGAAAGAATCTCCGGATCCAGCAGGCGGAGGTTATTGATGGTGGCGTTATCAGAAGCCACCTTGTCATCAGATACCTCGTCCCCACCCCAGTTGTCTTCGTAGGTGACATGGTCATCGGTAAGCCCATAGGCATAGCGCGTGGCCTCAATATTGCGGGCAATGGATTCTTCTTCCTTTGCCTGACGGTTAGGCTGCACGGAAAAGCGTTCCATCAGCAGCGGCCATGCCTGGCCGATAACCAGCGAGGACAGCAGCATCAGTACCACGGCCAGGCCGGGGATACGCAGGTCCTTGATGACGATGGCCATAAACAAGGCCACGGCTACAAAGACGCCGATGATCATCAAGATGATTTTCGCCGGCAGGTAGGCATGAATATCGGTATAGGAACCACCCGTAAAGAGATCGTGCTGGGTATATAGGAGCTCGTAGCGCTCCAACCAGTAGCCGATGACCTGAACAACCATCCACAGGCCGGCAGTAATCGCCAGCTGCAGGCGAGCCGAGTGGGAAATGGAGCCGCGAACTCCTGCGGCCTTATTGCCAATGCGGATGCCACCCAGCACATAGTGACCGAAAAGCGCGATGAGAAACGCCAAGATCAACAGGATAGATAGGGTGCTGACCACCATCTTCAATACCGGCAACGTGAAGGCATAGAAGCCTAGGTCGTGGTGGAACTGGGCGTCCTGTTGGCCGAATTCCTGGCCGTTTAAAAATAGCAGGACCGTGCGCCAATTAGCCTGGCCGATGAAACCGGCAATGATGCCCACGATGGCGGGGATGACCTTGAAGAAGACGCCCATAGACTTTTCAATGGACTTGCGGTACTGATACACCGGCGAGTTCAAGTCCCCAAGGTCGAGCGAATCCGGACGCCCGCGCCAGGCAAAGAAGCCCGCGGCCCACACCACGGCAGCGGCGATGAGACCGAAGATGATAAAGAGTACTATCCGCGCAATAATCGCGGTGGTGAAAACGTTCCGGTATTCAATCGCACCAAACCACCTCCAATCCGTGTACAGGCCCACAAACATGGGACCGATGAACAAGAGGACGGCAATGACGGCCGCAATGATTGTCGCGACCCGCGGGGGCCGCTTCAACGGGGCGGCTGGTGTGGATGACCCTAAGGACAACGCCAGCTCCAATCAAATAGTGCGAATTTAAAACCTGTAGACTTCTTCCAGCTTAAGGAAGCAATACACAGATAACGAATAAGGATGTTTATGAGTTCCCCCGAATTATCACAGCCAGCTTTAAACCGCGCGATGACCGAAGCCGTGGAATTCGTCCATGCAGAAGGCTGGGACGCCCGCCCCACTATCTTCGCGCTCGTTCCTACCCACTTGGTAGCAGACCAGCTGGCCGCCCTCGATGAGGAAGATGCCGCGCCGCTTACCCTTATCGTGCAGGATAATGTGCCTGAAAACATCGAGCCCGGTTCTGAGCAGTTGGCCGATTATGTCTCCCGCTTGGCCTGGCCGCGGGAGGTGGCCGGTGTCATCCTGGCCCAAGAGATTAGGTTCCGCGATACCTCCAGCGAAGACCCCTCCCCTCGCCCGGCGCGCCTGTTTTCAGGTGCGCTGCGTGAGGAAGGGATTGAAACCACGTTGCTGCAGCTGCGCCCCACCGAGGAGGAGTTGGAAGCGGCCGGGCCATTCGCGGAGGATGACATCCAGCTGCGCGGCGGCCCCCAGGTCGCACCCGGGATTATCGCGGCCCTGCGCTATGGGCTGAGCCAGGACCCGGATGAACTAGATTAGACTGGAAAGACAATTCTCGCTTGCGACTAAGGAGCAGTTTCCTACCGTGCGACGCTTTACTCTCACTCGCCTGACCGCTACCCGCGCTACCGCAGCAGCACTCTTGCTGGGGGTAGGCGTGAGCACTGCCGGCTGTTCCTCGGATGATGCCGCGCCTGCCGACGCCCCCGTAGATACCACCACTGCCAGCGCCGAGTCCGCTCCCACTGCGGCGGATGCCACTGAGGAAACCAGCACCGCATCCAGCTCTAAGGCCGCTTCTGAGTCCAGCGTCGAGTCGAGTGCGGCGGCGAGCTCGGAGGCGGCGTCGGAAAGCACAGAGCCTGGGAGCGAAAAATTGGAAAAGTCTGTGTCCAAGGCCTATGACATCTTCGCACCCGTGGCACCGCAAGAGCTTTTCGCACACTTTGATCGCTGCGATTCCACGGGCGGGGATGACTCGTATAACTGCTCTGGGCCGAAGGTAGGCCAGTTCCAGTTCTTCCGCTCACACTCCAAGGCAAAGCAGACCACGCAGGTGCTTACTGAGCTGCGCAGCTCGCAGGTCATTGAGGATAGCGGCGACCGCGTTGTGGGCTGGTCCACGCTGGGCACCACGGCGGTTATTACCGTGGTGGACAATAAAGAAGGCATGGTCATGCAGCAGATGATCTCCTCAGACCAGGAAGATCCGGAAGAGAAGATCAAGGAATTGGGCCTAGCTAAGTAGGCCGCTTATTGGCAAGTTTTAATTTCCTTGCCGTCCGCGAAGTCTTTCATCGTGGATACCGCTTCATCCAGGTTGGACACTTCCGCGATGGGCATGTCCCCGTGGTCGCTCGCGGCGGCTTCGGAGCAATTATCTTGTGGCGCCAGGAAGAGTTCCGCGCCGGCGGCGTGGGCGGCGGCGATTTTATGTTGGATGCCGCCGATGGGGCCCACCTTGCCATCTTCTTGAATGGTGCCGGTGCCGGCCACAAATTTGCCGCCGGTGAGGTCTTCTTCGCTGAGCTTATCGATGACCGCCAGGGTAAACATCATGCCTGCGGATGGCCCACCGACGTCCTGCAAGTTGTATTTGACCTTAATATCGTCTTGCGGGACCGAGAGCATGGCGATACCCAGCATCGCCTCCCCCTTCTGGTGGGGGTTTTCCCCTAGCTCTATTTCTTCTTCGTGCTTTTTGCCGCCACGCTCCACGGTCATCGTGACCTTATCGCCGGGGCTCTTTTCCTTAATGATGTCTTGGACCTCACCCGGCTCCGAGACTTCCTTGCCCGCCACGGCGGTAATGACATCATCTTTTTTAAGTTTTCCCTGCGCAGCACCCTTATCCAGGACCTCTGCGATGGAGATCTTGACCGGCAAATGCAGGTAGTCCATGGCTGCCAGAGTCGCTGCGGACTCGGACTGAGTAAAGGCCTGCTTATTGGACTCTTCTACTTCTTTATCGCTCATGTTCTGCGGGATGACGGTATCGATGGGCACGATGGTGTCATCGGTCATCATCCAGCGTCCCAGCGCCTGGGCCAAGGTCATATTGGTACGCACGGAGACCGTAGTCATGTTGAGGTGACCATCCGTGTCATAGGTTTTCGGGGCTTGAACGTCAACGACCTGGGTGCCGTCTACCTCACCCAATGTGTCTACCGTGGGGCCTGGGCCTTCGGCAGCATAGGGGACGGTCAAAGACACATCGGTGCCGGGGATATGGTCAAGCGATACCAACGCACCGGTTAAGACGACGGGGATAGCACCCCAGGCGATGGTGCGGACGCGACGGCTAGCAGGAGAATTCACGAATCACTACCCTACAACCTTTGCCGTAGTGTTCGCTGTCAGCGTAGCAGGGATCATGGAAACTAGCCGGATGGTGTCGGTAGATTAGGACGCATGAGCAACGGATTCGGTTTTTCTTTCCCCAATAATGATGACGACGATAATGACGGGCGTCGTGACCAGAACCCGTTCGGCGCATTCGGCGGCGCTAATGGTGGCGGCCTCGGTGACATGCTGAACCAGTTCGGTCAGATGCTGTCCGGCATGGGCTCTTCCATGAACTCGCCGGAAAATTCCGGCCCGGTTAACTACGACATGGCCAAGCGCATCGCCCTGCAGCAAATCTCCCAGTCAAAGGGTGTGAGCGCGGACGATACCAAGGCAGTCGAGGAATCCGTCCGCCTAGCGGAGCTGTGGCTTGATGACGCCACCTACCTGCCCACCGCCTCCGGCACGGCCAAGGCGTGGGATTCCAAGCAGTGGTTGGAAGAAACCATGCCGGCCTGGCAGCGCATGGTCACTCCGGTGGCGGAGCATATGAATGATGCCCAGATGGAATCGATGCCGGAAGAAGCCCGCGAGATGATGGGCCCGATGACCAAGATGATGAGTCAGATGTCTGGCATGAACTTTGGCATGCAGCTCGGTCACGCCTTGGGTGATTTGGCTGCGCAGGCGTTGACCGGCTCTGATTTCGGTCTTCCCATCGCCCCGGCCAATACCGTGGCACTGTTGCCACAGACCATTCAGAAGGTTGCCCGGGAGCTCAATATTCCTGGCCAAGAAGTGCTGGTCTATATTGCAGCGCGCGAGGCCGCGCGGCAGCGCCTGTTCAAGCACGTGCCGTGGTTGGTAGAGCGCATCGTCTCCTCTGTGGAGGAATATGCCATCGGTCTGGTCATTGACACCTCCCACTTGGAGGAAGTCACCCGCGAGCTCAACCTAGAGTCCGGCGATCCCCAGGCAATCCAGGATGCGATGAGCAAGCTGCAGGGCATGGACCTCTCCCCACGCATCACGTCCAAGAACACTGCGGCAGCCTCTCGCCTAGAAACCCTACTGGCATTGGTGGAAGGCTGGGCCGAGCACGTCGTCACAGAGGCACTGGGCGATCGCATCCCGTCCACCTCGAAGCTAACCCAGGCATGGGCGCACCGCCGTAGCACTGGTGGTTCTGCCGAAAACGCCTTCAGCAAGGTCGTTGGTATCGAGCTCAACGCCCCCAAGGTTTCTGAGGCCGCTGAGTTGTGGCGCCGCGCCACCGTTGCGGTGGGTGCGGAAAAGCGCGATAAGGCGTGGGACCACCCGGACTTCCTGCCAACTGCAGAGCACCTAGATAACCCTGCCGCCTTTATCGACTCCCTATTGGATGACGGACCTGATGAGGGCTTTGAGGAAGAGTTTGCCAAGCTGGAGGAAATGCTCAAAAACGGTGAGGATTCCTCTGCTACTCAGGGCGATGAAACCGGGGAAGCCGATGAGCAAGACGAGCAGAAAGAAAAGGGCAACGAGGACGACGAAAACTAGCAGCCCCAGCGCTGGTAGGCCTCAAGATAGCCCTTCGCCCGTTCGGCGTGGGGCGCCCTGTCCGCCCACTGCCAAAAATCCCGCCCGTGGCGCGGGATGAAGGTGTGGGTGAGCTCGTGAATGATTACCGAATCCAGCACATAGTCCGGCACGTGTTGTAGCCGGTCGCTCAGCCGAATATCCGCGGTGGAGGTAGTACAGCTACCCCACCGCGTATTTTGATTGCTAACCCAACGAATTGAGCCGATGGTAGCGCGGCCGTCTAAGAAAGCCGCGTTGAGCCGCCGAGCACGCTTTTCTAATTGCTCGTCCGAGCGGCGGCTACTGCCCTGTTTCTTTTCTACCCGCGCCAACATATCCGCCACTGCCTCGCGCTCATCGCGAGCGGACATCCAGGCGGGGATGCGTACCTCGAGCACCCCGGAGACCATGCGAGCCTGCACGGTTTTCTTCCGCTTGGCGGAACGAATGACTTTGACCTCTGGGGTTTGTGGTGCGGGGGGCTGCGTGCTCGACATGACAGGTGATTGTACCTGTGGTGCAATGGAATCCACATGCATCGGGGAAAGGGGTAAAGGCGTGGGGGCTTGTGTCACCCAGGTAGTTTTGGCGCCGGGCAGCGCAGTGTTTTGCCGCGAGGAAACGGTGGTTCAATTTGGCATGGATGCCACCCGCGTTGGAGTGGCAGAAACGGGCAGCGCGCTTTCCGTCGCGGCGGCCTTCAATACCGCTCGCGAGCCAGTGAGGCCAGAAGATTTGTCTGGGAGACTATGCGCCGCAGGTCTAGATGAGGCCGCAGCGCATAGCCTTATCGAGGACGCACTGGACTATGGCATCCTTTGGCCTTATAAAGAGGCCGTAGAGAAATCGGACACTCTTGTCTTAATGGGAGAATCCGCACTGGCGCAAGGCTTACGCGCACGCCTGGAGGCAGATGGATTCCAAGTTCGCATCCCGTTAGAGGATGACAATATCTTTTCCTATATCCACGACCTCGACGGCATGTATCCGGTCCTGGCCGTAGACCAGCTGCACTGCCCGCTGGATTGCGCCAATGCACTGGCGGGGACGGAAACCACGTGGCTTCCGGTGTCTTTATTGGACAATCGTGGCCTCATCGGGCCGGTACGCGTGCAGGGCCGAGGCCCATGCCCACTGTGTGCGCACCTATCCCGCGTGGATACAGACCCGCGCTGGAATATCATCAGCACCCAATTACCCCGCGTGCGCCGCACCCCAGAAGCCGTGGTGCTCGATGCGGTCTCAGCGCATACGCAGGTGATCATTCGGCGGCTTATGGGGCGGCCACTGCCGCCGGGAGCGCCGACCGCGAAGCCGCGCCCTGGGCAGCAGTGGGAGGTCGATGTCTACGGTCACCACCAGCAGCGCACCATCATTGCGCATCCGCGCTGCCCAGTATGTTTTGGCGGGAAAACCAACCTGGCTAGCTGCGCACCGAACGAATGACCTCGAGTACTTGGGCGCCATAGCGCTCCAGCTTGCTGGGGCCTACACCGGAAATGGACAGCATTTCTGCCTCATCGGCAGGCAGTTCCTCCGAAATGGCCTGCAGGGTGGCATCGGAAAAAATAACATAGGCCGGCACTTTTTCCTCGCGCGCAACCTGGGAACGCCACGAGCGCAAGGCAGAAAAGACCTCTTCATCTCCGCCTCCCTCGCAGTCTTCGTGGCGGCCGATAACCTTTTCGGCCGGTGTCGCCAGCAGACCTGAACATACGCGGCAGCGTTTCGGGCGGCGTGAGCGAGTCCCCTTGCCAGAGGCGTCTTCGGCCGCCGGTACGATGCCATCAAGGAAGCGGGTACGCTCGCGCGAGGCTCGCGAACCAGTGGTCTTCGCCAACGCCCACGACAGCGCGAGGTGCTCGCGGGCGCGGGTAATGCCGACATAGAACAAACGACGTTCTTCCTCAATCTGCTCATCGCCCGCCTTGATAGCGTGGTTGATAGGCATGAGCTTTTCTGTCAGCCCCACGAGGAACACCGCATCCCATTCCAAGCCCTTGGCAGCGTGCACAGTAGCTAGCGTGACGCCTTCCATGGCTGGGGCCTGTTTATCGGTGGAGCGCCGGCGCAGTTCCCCCAACACCCCGTTGAGATCTATGCCAGGAGCCGATTCCACAATCTTCTCGATGAGCCCTACCAATGCGTTGAGGGATTGCCAGCGCTCGCGGGCCTGCGCGCCCTGCGGCTCGGTGGCGCTTAGCCCCAACTCGACAAAGGCTGCGCGAGCAATTGCCACCGGATCATCCGGCAAGTCCTCACGACGGGTCGCGGCGATGAGAACGCGAATGGCCTCTAGGATCTCCGGGCGGCGGAAGAAGCCCTCGCCGCCACGGACTTGGTAGACCACTCCGGCGTCAGCAAGCGCCTGCTCAAACTGCTCCGACTGAGCGTTAATGCGGTAGAGGATGGCAATCTCAGAGGCCGGTACGCCCTGGTCCAGCAGTGTGAGAACCTGGCCGGCAACCTCCTGGGCCTCAGTCTCTTCAGACTCATAGGCCTTGAAGGTGGGCTCTGGACCAGGCTCGCGCATGCCCTGCAGCTCCAAGCGTGTGCCAGCCGCACGCCCTGTGGCCTTGCCAATGACCCGATTGGCCAAGTCCGTTACCTGCGGCGTCGAGCGGTAGTCACGCTGCAGTTTGACCACGGTCCCATCCGGGTACGTGCGCGAGAAGTTGAGCAGATAGTCCGGAGAGGCGCCGTTGAAGGAATAGATGGTCTGATTTGCATCACCCACCACGGTGAGATCGTCGCGCCCGCCCAACCAGGCATTGAGCACCCGCTGCTGCAGCGGGGTTACGTCCTGATACTCGTCTACCACAAAGGTGCGATACTGCTCCCGGAAGGTTTCTGCAATCGCCGGCACATTTTCAATGGCACCCGCGATGTGCATGAGCAGGTCATCGAAATCCAGGTGCATCATGTCCGGCGTAGCCTTGGACTGTTCATAGCGGCGAAAGGCCTCTGCCACCTTGGCGGGATCAGCCGGAGCGCTACGGTCCGTAGTGGCGATCACAGACTCATAGTCCTCGGCGCTCACCAGCGCGGACTTAGCCCACTCGATCTCTGCTAGGACGTCACGGATCATATCCTTGGAATTATCCAACCCCACCGAACGCACCGCGCGGGCGACCAGCGGGAATTTATTATCCAGCAGCTGCCACGGAAGGTCCCCCGCTACCTGGGGCCAGAAATACTTCAGCTGGCGGCGCGCCGCCGCGTGGAAGGTCTGCGCTTGTACGCCGGCCACGCCCATGGTGCGCAGACGATCGCGCATCTCTCCGGCTGCCCGTGCCGTGAAGGTCACCGCTAACACGCGTTGCGGGCTCACAAAACCCTGGTCTACCAAGTTGGCAATGCGATAGGTAATAGTGCGGGTCTTGCCCGTACCCGCGCCAGCCAAGATGCACACGGGCCCGCGCGGCGCCGTGGCCGCGCGCAGCTGATCTTCATCCAGCAGGGACAAATCCGGCTTAGTCACCGTGATACCACTCCATAATCATCGTGTGTGCAATTGAACCCGGGCGGGCCAGCTTAAGCTGAGGTAGCTCGGCGCGCTCCACCCACCGGATTTCTTCCAGTTCCCCATCAGTATGGCAGGTGGGGTGGACATCAGCCGTCTGCGCACAAAAGCCCAGCATAAGCGAGCCGCTCGGCGGCCACGCCTGCGAGCCCCAATAACGAATATGGTCCACCCTACGCCCGGTTTCTTCGAGCGCTTCGCGTGCAAAGGCTGCCTCCGCAGACTCACCGGGTTCAACGTAACCAGCGATCAAAGAGAAGAAGCTATTGCGGCGGCGATTACGCGCCAGCAAAATCCGGTCTGTACCGCTGAGGCGAATGAGCCCAATGACGGCGGGATCCAAGCGCGGGAAGACCAGCCGTTTCTCGTCGTGCGGATCGCGCCCAACGATTCCCGGCGCCGGGTAGTCCAGCTGGCGTCCGGTCCGGGGATCAAAGCGCTGTTCGCGTCGGTTGCGGATAAGCGCGATGGCTTGCAGGATAACCGGCTGGTCTGCAAAAAAGGTTGCACTTTCTAAGCGGCCTAACTTCCCGGCGCTATCCTCCGAGACCAAGCATGCCTGCAAGGTGCCTAGGTCCACCACGACCTGCTTGCCGACGCCCCCGGGAACCTCTTTCACCAGCACCGGCTCCCCCGCCCCCGTAACCGGTACGAGGCCACTAGGAGTTACTGGGAGGAACATTTAGTCCTCGTCATCATCGTCCATGACCTCAATGGGCTGTTCCATCTCGTGCTTGATATACAGCAATCGGTCTCCCGGCTTCAACGCGGAGGCGTCCGCGGTATCCACTCGGTGCAGCTCATTATTGCGCAGGACAGCAAGCACGATATCTGCCAGGTGGCGTGGGTTAGAACCAACCTCAAACTCGCGCACGGCACGCTCGGCCACGGAGAAGCCCTCATTAGGTGAAAGCAGGTCTTCCATCATCTCCACCACCGTCGGGGTCACGGTAGCTAGGCCCAATAGTCGGCCGGCAGTCTCAGCAGAGGTGACCACGGAATCGGCACCAGATTGCAGCAGCAGGTGGCGGTTCTCAGACTCGCGAACCGACGCCACAATCTTGGCCTTGGGTGCAAGCTCTCGCACGGATAGACAGCACAGCACCGCAGTATCGTCCGTAGATGGGGTTACAACAATAGAGCTTGCGTGCTCTACCCCAGCGATCTTCAATACGTCTTGCTTTGTGCCGGAACCAAAAATGGTGACTAGTCCGTGGTGCTCTGCGTGAGCTAGGGAGGCACGGTTGGTATCAATGACCACGATCTGGGAGGACGGAACATCGTCGGCCAGCAGCGCGGCCACCGCTCCGGCGCCCTTGGTGCCATACCCGATAACGACGGTGTGGTTACGCAATTGCTTTCTCCAGTTCTGGATTTGGAAAGTACGTCGGGCCTTATCCGTTAGCACGGACAAGGTCGCGCCAACCAATAAAACAAGGAAGATCAGGCGGGCAGGTGTAATAAGCGTTAAGTTAATGAACCTGGCCTGCGGGGACACAGGAACGATATCGCCGTAGCCCACTGTAGTTAGCGACACCGCAGCATAGTAGGCGGAATCCAAAAGCGACATGTCCTCGCTATATCCACCGCCGTCCAAATAGACCACGACTGTCACGAAGACAACAATGCCTAAAGCCCACAGCACACGCTTGCCCAACTGACGCCACGGGCTGGAATTTTCATCCCTCGGCACCGTAATGACGTCAATGAGCGCGTGGTCCGGCTGCGAGGACAGCTCAACCTGCGGCAAAAAGCGACTCTTAAAGTGCGACTTCATAGCTCGCGCACGATTTTTGCCCACTAGCCCCGCCTTTTCTGGTCTCGAATGATTGCTCAAGAGATTGCGTGCTTACGCAACCGCTCACATACCTTAGCCCTTTTGGTGCTCAACTGACGATTCAAGGAGTTTCTTTAGCTCTTCCCCACGTGGAAGGCGGGCTGGCTCGAAGGTATAGCCATCGTGCACGTAGTAGAAAGCAGCGCGAATCTTCTCTCCGCCATGGATACGCCGCCATGCCTCTGCATAAACCGCAAGCTGTATCTTGGCGGCGTCCATAGCCTCCCCTTGGGGTGGGCGGCCTGTCTTCCAGTCCACCACCATCCACGTGCCGTCGTCCAAGCGGAATACCGCGTCCATGCGCCCGCGCACCACGGCCTCACCGATGGTGATTTCAAAAGGCGCTTCTACGTATTCCGGTTGACGTTGCGCCCACTCCGAGCTCAAGAAAGCCTTTTTCAGCTCTTCCAAGTCATAGTCCGCCGCCTCATCAGTACCCGGCAGCTCTTCCTCGCTCAATAGTGCAGGGCTGCCAAAGCGGTCCTCCAACCACGCGTGGAAGGCGGTACCGCGCTTGGCATAAGCATTCGGCTTAAACGGCACTGGACGGCGTTGCCTCCGGGCGAACTGCAGCGGGTCAGCCCGCAGCGCAACCATGTCAGAAGCAGTCAGTTCACTGGGCAACTCAACGTCTACCACCGGTTGTTGCAGGGCCTTGAATTCTTCAATGAGCGCGCCAGCCTCCTGCTCCCACAACTCAAAGGTTTCACCGTGGCTGAGGTCTGGAAGTTCTTCCATCGCCTCAAGCACCGCATCGGCACCGGCAACTGCCTCCGGGTTGGCCTTCAGCGCTGGGAACTGTGCGCTCTCACCAAAGTCCTCCTCGGACGGTTCATCTGGCACGGACCACTCCACCACGTACTGCGGGAACTTCTCCTTCAAATGCTCCAAGTATTCATAGGGCCCCTTCTTGTTTCTTGAAGAAAGGTTATTAGTCCCCGAGCCAGTAACGGTCAGCGTGGATTCGGTACGGGTCAATGCAACATAAAAAAGGCGCGCAGATTCTTCCGCCTTTAGGGCACTATCTGCTTTCTTAAACTCTTCGCAGGCGTTTTGGAACTGCGAGCGCTTTTCGGCATCCTCTGGGACCTCAATATAGTCGTCCTCCCCTGGGACCTTTTCGATCCTGCTAAGGAAGGTCTCCGCTTGCGCGTTATAGCTAGAAGAATCAGCATGCACCACGCAGACATGCTCCCATTCCAAGCCCTTGGCCTTATGCGCAGTCATAATTTGCACACGGTCCGTTGCGGCAGGCACCTCACCCCTGTCCAAACCGTCTTCCTTTTCGAGTGCAAGCGCAAAATAGTCCAAGAGTGCGTACAAAGAATCACCGTGGAAGCTAGCGACGATATCGGCAAATTTATCCAAGTGGGCAGTTCCCCCCGCGCTTCCGCGCGCCAAGACTTCGGTACGGATATTAAACAATGCCTCAATATCAGCGAAGATATCCACCAGCGGCTTAGATAGCGAATAGGTGCGCAAGTGCCGCAGTTTGGCAGATACCTCTTCCATGCGGGCAAGGCCCTGTGGGGTAAAGCGGTCCCTCTCCCCCAAGTCAGCCAGGGCGTCGGCAAGGCCAACGCGCTGATCCGGTTCTTCTGCGGTGACATCTTCCAACTGCGCTCGCAGGTAATCTTCCGGGTCCATTCCTGGTTCCCAACGCAAGCGCTCCTCCCTTGCTCCGGCGAGGTTTCGTTGACGCGAAGCGAGGGCTTGAATATCGCTAATCCCCAAACCGCACATAGGGCCAGCCAGTACCCGCACTGCTGCAGACAGATCTTCTGGGCGTACGAGCATCGTGGCAATGGCCACGAGATCCTGGATTTCTGGCTGCCACAACAAACCACCGAGACCGATGATTTCATTAGGTACGCCCGCCTTGTCTAAAGCCGCAGCGATAGGTGCGGACTGCCTATTTTTACGCACCAAAACCGCGGCGCTGAAGGTGTCTCCCTCGCGTTTGTCCCACTGCTTTTTCAAATGCTCGGCGATAAATTCGCGCTCGCGATTTTCGCTTTCAAAGTAGGCCAGCTGGATTTCACCCTCGCCTTTATGTGGGGCGGCAGAAAGCTCATCCACGGGACGCTCAACGCCTTCAAATACCCTCTCCGCCACTGAGTTAGCCAAATCCAGCGCACCAGAGGGGTTGCGCCACGAGGTAGTCAATTGGTCCTTCGGAGCAGGTGTGCCCGGCGCGACTGGAAAATCCTCCACGAAGGCGGTGAGGTTTTCAGAGGTCGCGCCGCGCCAGCCGTAGATGGCCTGCATTGGATCGCCTACAGCCGTAACCGACAATTCATCTTTTTCGCCGCCGAAAAGGCTTCGAAGTAGAACGCGCTGGGCATAGGAGGTGTCTTGGTACTCATCCAACATGACAACCTTGTAGCGCTGGGATTGTTGCCTGCCCACCACGGGATAATCACGCGCTACTCGGGCGGCGACAGACATTTGCTCGCCAAAGGTGATGACTTGTCGCTCGGATTGTTCCTTTTTCATGGCCTCCAGCAGCGGTACGTACTGCACGCGGCGTTCCTGTGTCTGGATATAGCCCAGCAGCTTTTGAGAGTATTCGGGGCCATTCTTCTTCGATTTGTCAAGGTTATCGATATCTGCGCGAAAATCGCGCGCATGCTCAGCGATATGGCTCGTGTCTTTGAGACCGTTATCAATATCTTGGCTGAGGCTCAGCAGGGTCTCGGTGATAGTGGCTAGGGTGCGATCGTCTTCTAGTTGGCCGGTGTAATTGCGCACCACATCGTAGGCTAAGGAATAGCGCTCGGCCTCAGTAATGATGCGCGCGGTGGGCTCAACCGGAACTAATAGGCCGTATTCGCGAACGAGTTCTCCGGCGTAGGAGTCATAGGTGGATACCTTCGGCGCAATGTTTTCTAATGCTTCTGCCACATCGCTGCCTGGTGGGATGAGACCGGAATCGCGCAGTTGAATCAGCTGCTTGCGAATGCGTTGCTCCAGCTGTTGCGCGGCTTTGCGGGTAAAGGTCAGGCCAAGAACCTGTTCAGGTCGCACATAACCATTGGCCACCAAATACACCACGCGCGAGGCCATGGTTTCTGTCTTGCCAGCACCAGCGCCGGCAACCACGAGTTTGGGGCTAAATGGGCCTTCAATGACATGGGCTTGTTCGTCGGTAGGCGGGAAATCCTTGCCCAAGGCCGCAGCGATTTGCTGTGGGGAAAAGTTGCTCTTAGGCATCGGTGGTCATCCTTCCTTCTTCCTGCACGGGGCAGATGGAGCGAATTGGGCATTTATCGCAGTCTTTATTGGTACGCGCAGTAATGCGCGGACCACGCATTTCCTCCACCAGCGGGGGCAGAAGTGCGGCGAATTCTTCGAGTGCTTCCGGAGATTTATCGCTTTGCCAAATCTCGCCAATCTTCTTAGTGGTTGCGCCCGGGTAAACCAGCACTCCTCCCTGGCGCGGCATTCCTTCACCGTCGTGGACCTGATGGCCGTCGAATGCACCGTGGGCAAGCGCGAGCTGATAGGTCATTAACTGCACATGGTCTTCGGCTTCTTTCTTGGCCGGTTGGGTTTTCCCGGTCTTGAGGTCCACGACCAAGTAGTTTCCTTCTTCATCGCGAAGGAGACGGTCCATATAGCCGCCGATGCGCACGCCTTCACCGACATGTACGCCCACAGGAATTTCCACGCCCACTAGTTCTTGATTTACTTCAGATTGGCGCGCCCATTCGCGGGCGCGGTCCAATAGCGCGGAAAACTCGTCGAGTTTGAATCGCAATTGCCACTGCGGGACGTCCTGGATGCGCTCGAAAGCCTCCATCACCAAAAGCTTGGCCTTTTCCGCATCCATACCGCGGCCAATGGCTTCAAAGAAGGCGTGGGCCAACGTACCGCGGAGCAGGTGCTCCTCAGCACTCGGGTCCTCAGCCACATTGCCCAGCACAGCCTTGAGCGGGCAGTTGAGCAACGCTTCTACGCGAGAGGGCGATAAACTGCCGCTGGTATGCAACGGCAGTTCAGCCGCAACGAAACGAGCCGACCACCACTGCTCCGGGTGGGCGCCGGGGATTTCGGCCGCCGCTAACCGCGCGAGCTGGCGGGCAGCTTGCTTGCGTTCAACCTCACCGGATTCCGGATTGCTAACTACCCGGCGCAGCTGTGCGACAAAGGCCGGCACGGACAGCACCGCAACATCGAGTGGATCAATCTCCAGACCATCGCGCAAAGAAACGGGTGCGGGTTCGGGCACATCGAGCCCTAATTCGCGCGGGAGTTGAGCGCGGCGCAGCGCCCGTTTGGCTTGCCTGCGTGCAGCTTGACCGGGCACGTCTACTCCGCGGCCAGCGAACTCGGTGATGAAGCGAGAAGGCTCAGACACTGTATCGCCTTCCGCATTCTCCACGGCGGCAATAAGCAAGCGCTTTCGGTGGCGGGTGGTAGCGACGTGGAAGAGACGACGCTCCTCTGCCAAGCGGGAGGCGATGTGGCTGACGGGAGTATCGGGATCAATATCGTGGTCGAGGAGATCGATGAGATCTTCTTGCCCGAAGATGGAGCCAGTCTCCCCTAGCGAAGGCCAGCTGCCTTCCTGGGCGCCGGCCACGATGACGGTATCCCATTCGCGGCCCACTGCACCGTGCGCGGTCAGGATTTCTACGGCCTGCGGGATGGCGGTGCGGCGGTCACGCACGCCGGTGGGAAGTTCTTGTTCAGTGATATGGGTCAAAAACGCGCTCAGTGAAGAATCCGGGCGGCGTTCTACGTAGTCTCCAGCAGCGTCAAAAAGCGCCATCATTGCATCTAGGTCGCGGTCGGCCTGCGAGCCCGTTGCACCACCACGCAAGGCCGAGGCCTGTAGACGGTTGTCCAGCTCGGTAGCACTCCATACGGCCCACAGAATCTCCTCCACCGAAGCGCCGGAAGTGAACGCTTCCCGGCCGGCACTGAGCACTGCACGAACGCGTTCGAGGATCGAATATTCCCGTTCAGTGAGCTGTCCGTTGAAGTCTGGGAGCTCGCCGTAGAGAAGGCCCCGGAGGCTATCGATGCCCCGAGTGGTGGAATCCCAGCGACGCAAGCCACGGATCAGTCGGCGCAGGGTGACAGGATCGGCGCCACCCACAGGTCCGGTGAGTAGTTCTTCCAACTCAGAGTTAGATAGATCCTCCTCCAAGGCGCGCAGTGCAAGCAGCACAGCGGAGACCAAACGCTGTTCGGCCAAGACAACGTCGGTGGGATTGATATGTACGGGCACACCGGCGGCTAGGAGGGTGCGGCGCATTTGGCCAATGTCACTAGTAGAGCGCACAATGACAGCGATGTCGCGCCAGGGCACGGCATCTTCCAAGTGACGGCGGCGCACAGTATTAGCTACGACGTCGCGCAGCCGACCATCCGAGTCCACGATGGAGATGCACGCCGGTGTGGGCCTGCGGTAGGACTCGGTGAGCTCAATATCATGCTCGGCTGGAAAGTCCTGCAAAAAGCGCGAGCTAGCACCACGAAAGGCAAAGACAGATTGGGCTGTATCTCCACCCACAACTACGAGGTTGGCCTGCGCAGCTAGCCCAAGAATGAGCTTTCCTGCGGTGGGGTCGAGCAGTTGCGCATCATCGACGACAATGGTGTGGAAGGGATGATCGCGCAGTAATTCAGGGCGTTGGAGAACCGCGGTAACCAACTCTGCAGCAGAGTATGAATGGGCACGGGAGAGGAGCTGTACGTGCTCATACTCGCGCAGAAATTCGCCCGCGGCGGACCACATAGGGCGGCCATATTCGTGGCCTAGGCGCTCCAGGTCTCCTGGGCCCAGACCTCGTTCAATGGAGCGCAAAAGGAAATCGCGCAACTGCCGAGCAAAGCCCACATATTCCAGCGCGGGGCGCATCTCTTCTGGCCAGGCTCCGTGGCCGTCCTCTGCTTGACCGATAAGTAGCTCCCGAATGACGGCATCTTGTTCCGCACCGGTAATGAGCCGTAACTCCTCCTCGGCCGCTGTGCGCAGTAACGCAAAAGCCAAGGAGTGCACAGACCGCACCATTGAGGTCTGTGCGGCGTAATTCTCGAGGCGTTCAGAAAGTTCGCGGCGCAATCGGGCACCGGATTCCTTCGAGGGCGCAATAACGAGAATGCCGGAGGGATCCGCGCCAGTTTCCTGGGCTCTGTCCAGGGCATGAATGACGGTATCGATAAGGAAGCTCGACACGCCACTGCCTGCCGCACCGGTTACTTTCCAGGAACCGGATTCGGGCAGGTCAACCGGCCAGCTGCGGGCCGTGGCGGACGGGGTACGGGGAACGAGGCGCACTTGCGGGGACGGTGGGAGGACCACTCCCGCACGCGCGGTGGAATGGGGGTCGTAACTCACCGCTCCAGTATGGCAGATGCTCGCGACACCAGATATTGCTCCACCCGTTCAATGTGCGAACGCGTGTTTGAACGCGAAGCAGGATGCAGATCGTTGATATGACGACGATACGACACTGCACGCAAGAGCAGCTCCTGCATGCCAGGCACGTGGCTAAAGCGCTGGCAGATCTCATCATCAACCGCCTGAGCAATAAGCCCGTCGACGATGACTAGGGCGGCGCTCCAACCGGCTGGGCGCGGGAACTCGCCCGGCACGATGTCCACGATTCCCGGCGGGTTGGCGCCGTGATAGACCGTGGTGGTGAGAAGAGCGGTGTGGGCAGGGATAAGGGGGACGTCGGCAAGCAGAGCCGGGCGATAAGCCTCCCCCGTTTCTCCCCACGCGGCGCGCTCCGCGCGAGCAAA
The DNA here is from genome assembly GCF_046717765.1 of Corynebacterium sp. LaCa117. Classification (NCBI taxonomy): domain Bacteria; kingdom Bacillati; phylum Actinomycetota; class Actinomycetes; order Mycobacteriales; family Corynebacteriaceae; genus Corynebacterium; species Corynebacterium sp. LaCa117. The sequence goes on from NZ_CP177102.1 coordinate 1,969,759, forward strand.
GACATCGTCGCGCTGCCCGGTGGGAAGTGCCACCTCGGCCATAGCCGTATCAAGGCGCAGCGCCATCTGTGCGGTTTCATCAATGCGCCCACGGACCTGCCCCGGAATAAACTGCGTGGCCTTCCAGCCAGCGGCCGTATGACGGCCATCGCTAGATAAAATTGGCCGGGAAACCCGGGCGCCTTGCACACTTAGGCGCTCGCGCGTCTTGGCGGACCATGCAGCAAAAGGACCGGCCTGCGAATAGACCACGTCCCCCACCTTGATGCCGTTATCCCACACCGGGCCTAATTGATCGCCCTGAGCGCGGCGAGTACCGGTAGCACCAGTTTCCGCGTGAAAGGCGCTTAAAACATGCTCTGGGGGAAGCGGCATCCTTAACTCCTATTCGGGTTGGTGGGGATCCTTATTATCCGGGTTGGGGAAAGGCCACGGGTTAGCTGTACAGGTCACGTCCTCATCAGGATAGACCTCACTGGGCTTGCGATCGTGCAATACCTTGTTATTGAGATCCAAGGTCTGCTGCATCATGATCGGAGCTAACTTGCCCTGCCCACCACACGGCTGATGGGCCGCATAGCCAATGGCGTGGCCCAGCTCGTGGTTAATAACGTACTGGCGGTAGTTACCCATATCCCCTTCAAACGGCGTCGCACCGCGCACCCAGCGAGCCTCATTAATAATCGTGGTGGACTCGCCAGTAATGGTGGTATGGCAGGAGGTTTCCGTTTCAATTTTCTCCCCGCACCGCTCCGCGGCGGTACCCAAGGAGGTCAGCTGGATACGGGTATCTGGATCCGCATCAGAGGCCACGTGCTCGAACTCGAAGTCCTTGTGCGCGGTCCAGCCGCGCGGATCAGAAAGGGTGGCCTCCACCATGGCTGCAAAAGAATCATCGCCGCCATACGGTGCGGTATTGAGGCCATCTTCCACCTCGATGGAATAGCGCACCTTCTGCGCGCCGCCCTTACCGGCTACGGCGCCGGGCTCGCCCACCTCATGGAAAGTGCCCTTTCCCTGCTTGGTAAACGCACCACCGGGCGGCATCTCACTAATTTCCCGTTTGACCGCTTCCGCATCAGCCGGATCAGGCCCGATTTTCTCGGCACTCGTCGGGGCAGCTGTGGTAGTTTCTTCCGCCCCTTCTTCAGAGGAGGAAGCGGTGGCGATATCGACAATGAACCAGATGGTCAAGGCGATCATCAAAGGGATAGCCACCACGCGCCACCAGCCATATTGACGCGCAAACCGGACCACCGCATTTGGGTGGTCCGGCGAATGGCCCTGGCTCCGGTGAGCGTGGCGAGTCTCCCTATCTTCCATGGGGCCTTAGGTTACCCGTTTATATTTAAAAATCTGAATCAGCAGACCGGTGCGCTCGTCTTTAGGCGCCGGCGAATCCCACGGCGTGCTTCTTCGCAATGCCCACCTCAACGTAGACCACGCGGTCAGTGCGCACGAGGTACTTGCGGCCCTTGTCATCTTCCAGTTCCAAGGTGGAGTTATCCGCCAGGGCGCTATTGATCTTCTGCGCCAGCTCAGCCTGGTCACCTGCAGCGCTAATGACCAGCTCGCGAGCGGTGTCTGCGAAGCCAAACTTGATATCCATGAGGGTTCCTCCTCTAACTAGAGTTTTATTGTCAATGGCCCCACTATAACCATCCCGGCTACTATCAAGGTGTGTCTGACATAAAATCCCAGCCACCGAGCTTCGCGGAACTCGGCGTTGCGGCCGAAATCTGCGATGGACTCGCCACCCGTGGCATCACGCGTACTTTTGCAATCCAGGAATTAACCCTGCCCATCGCTTTATCCGGTCAGGATTTGATTGGCCAAGCGCGCACCGGCATGGGCAAAACCTACGGCTTTGGCGTGCCGCTTTTGGATCGTGTCTTTGATGATGCCGATATCGAAGAGCTCGATGGTACCCCGCGCGCCCTGGTGGTGGTCCCCACCCGTGAGCTTGCCCAGCAGGTCACCAAAGACCTGCAGGTAGCCGCCGCTGACATACCGGTGCGTTTGGTTTCCATCTACGGAGGCCGGCCCTACGAGGAACAGATCACAAAGCTCAATAAGGGCGCCGATGTCATCATCGGTACACCTGGCCGCCTGATCGATCTCCACGAGCGCGGCAATCTGCAACTAGACCGGGTGGCCATCTTGGTACTCGATGAAGCCGACGAGATGCTAGATTTGGGCTTCTTGCCCTCGGTGGAGGCCATCCTGCAAGCTCTGGATGGCAATGCGCACCAGACCATGCTCTTTTCCGCTACGATGCCGGGCGCGATTTTAACGCTGGCCCGCCGTTTTATGGATAAGCCCATCCATATCCGCGCCGAATCGGGCGAGCAGGATTTCACCCATTCCTCCACCCGCAAGGTCACCTTCCAAGCTCACCGCATGGATAAGGTTGCCATCGTCGCGCACGCCCTGCAGGCTGCCGACCGCGGGCGCACCATCATCTTCGCCCGCACCAAGCGAGCGGCCGCCCATTTGGCCGATGATCTCGCCCGGCGCGGCTTCCGCGTGGGAGCCGTCCACGGCGACCTCGGGCAAAAGTCCCGCGAGAAATCCCTGCAGGCCTTCCGCTCCGGCCAGGTAGACATCCTGGTCGCCACCGATATTGCTGCCCGCGGTATCGACGTCGATGATGTCACTCACGTCATCAACTATCAGGTACCAGATGATCCAATGACCTTTGTCCACCGTATTGGTCGCACGGGTCGCGCCGGGCATACCGGTACCGCCATCACCTTGGTGGGCTACGATGAGCTGGGCAAATGGCAAGTCATTAACGATGAGCTGGATTTGGGAGAGCCGGAGCCGCCACAATGGTTTTCTACTTCCCCAGAGCTGGCCCAAGCGCTAGACATCCCCGCGGATGCAGAGGAGACCGTAGGCCCCGAGACCAAGGTTGTAGGCCAGGTTTCAGTCCGCGAGAAATCCCCCACCCGTACCACTGCGCGCCGCGGCAGCTCCCGGCGCCGACGAGGAGGCCGCCGATGACTAAGGCTCCCATTTTGCGTTCCACGCTCTCTGATTGGAAGGCCACCGGCATCATTGCCGTGGTCTGCGCCATCGCGGTAGGCGGTGCAGCCGTCACTGCCAATATCAATCAGGCACATTTGAGCCAGGCGGCCGTTCCTGGGAAAAAGGATGCACCCGCACTTTCCACAGTCCCGACTAACCTCCACGAGTCCTTCAGCCTCCCCAATGAACCGGTGCCTGGCCAATACCGGGCAGTTTCGGCGCACGGCCTGACCATCACACATGCGGATCACACGCTCACGGCTACCAATCCGGACGGCTCCGAAGCGTGGACCTATGAGCGCACTGATGCCGAACTATGCTCACTGTCTGCCGCATGGGGCAAGATAGTAGCCACCTATAAGACCGGTGTGGGCTGCGGAGATACCGTGGCGATTGATGCCGCGACTGGTGAGTATGACAGCACCCGTAGTGCCATAAATTCGGACGAGGTAGTACCCATATCCTCCAATGACCGGGTAGGAACGGTCTCCACCGACCGCATCGATCTGTGGCGCTCGGATATGGTGCGTACCGTGGAATACGGTGACGTGGAGGCAAAACAAGAACCGGACAAGCAACCGCATGAGGATTGCACGCTCAGCTCGGCCCTTACCCGTACCGAGAACTTAGCCCTGACCGAGTCCTGCCCCGATAAGCCGAATACCACCTGGTTGCGCTTCCAAGACACCACCCCCGATGATTCCCGTCAACCGGACATCGCCGCCGATGTGGACATTGCCACCGATGGCGCCCGCCTTGTCGCCGTAGGCCAAAAGGCCGCCGCCGTATACCGGCCAGGACCACACCCCTCCATCGAGTCATATAACAATGAAGGTAAAAAGCTCGACTCTTCCCCAGCAGAGCCTTCTCCGGCTATAGACACCGGCGACTCCCCCTTCGCGCCGGCAACTGCGGACTTGCCGCACCATATGACCTGGTTTGATGGCTCCCGGCTCTACCTCTTTAAGCCGAGCGACCTCTCGGTTGATCGCATCGTGGAAGAGGCCATCGGCACCCCCATCGCTGTCAACGAGCAGATGCTGGTGCCTACCAAAGAAGGAATTGCAGTCATGGACTGGTCCACTGGCAAGACACTGCGAACCATCCCGGTTGACCGCGGCGCCTACCACGGTGCCGTTTATCTCACTTTAGCGGGCGAGACCATTGTGGAAGCCCGCGGCGATAAGGTAGTGGGCCTTAGCGCCGATTAGTACCCCACCATCGCATAAAAAGGCCGCGCATTCCGGGTTTTCCCGAGCGCGGCCTTTTACACGTGAAGACGACTTTAGAAGTTTGCTGCCGCCCACTCAGTGGAGGCGCGTACGAACATCAGCAAGAAGATAACCACTGCGGCGCTCAGCAATGTCACCACGCCCAGTAGCGGCGATCCACCGCTAAACATTTGGAAGGAGCTAGCCGCCAAGATTAGCTCCACCAAAATAATGGCTCCCCTACCCCAGCGCTTTCCCTTGACCATGGCCCAAGCGCCAATGATGACAAAACCAAACACGATAAAGATAAAGAGTGCGGTGCCTAGCCCCACAAAGCTTCCAGAGCCCGAATCCGACACCATGGAGCCGTTTTCCGCACCGGTCAATTCGCGCACGATCAGGAAGATACCGAAGCAGATGACGGCGATGGACTGAACCACGGCGAGCGCTGCGGCTACGAGAACCGGCTGTGGCGCGCCCTGCTGGGGCTTCACCTCACGCGCCGGCTGCGCCGAGGCCGCACTTTGCTTTTTGTTTACCTGCTTTTTCTTCTGCTTAGACACAAAGCCACAGTCTACTCACCGGTCAACGACATTTCCTTGTGCGCCACTCAGGTTTCGCGGGGGCAGGGGCTAGCCGGGTAGATTTGACGCTTCTTCAGTCACCGCACTCAATGATTTTTGGACAATACGCCAGTTCAGCGCGTTTCTCACAGGCTTCTTTCAACTCAATCGTGGCCCTAAATGACCCCCACACTAGTTTCATTCAAGTGAGGTTGGCCACAATTTTGCCTCTACCCCTAGCGGAGTCTGAGTAAACATGTCATGATTCTGGGGTAGCAAAAAGAAAGAGGACGTAAACCTCTTCTTAACTTGAAGGAAACTTCAAGTAACCACAATGTGAACCATTGGCGGCGGCGACGCTGGCCCGACCTCGAGACCGGGCCCCACTGCACGCAGACCAGTTCACACAACCACCCACCCTGGCATTGGTTGCTTTTCATTTTCGTGAAAAGCGCTTGTGCTTACTGCTGTCGAATTTTTGTTAGGAGATATCAATCATGGATTGGCGCCACGAAGCTGTTTGCCGCGACGAAGACCCCGAGCTGTTCTTCCCAGTAGGCAATTCTGGTCCTGCACTTACCCAAATCGCTAAGGCCAAGCTGGTCTGCAACCGCTGCCCTGTTGCCTCTTCCTGCCTGAAGTGGGCACTGGAGTCCGGCTTGGACGCCGGCGTCTGGGGCGGTCTATCTGAAGAGGAGCGCCGCGCCCTCAAGCGCCGCCGTAACCGCGGCCGTGGACGCGCCCGCGTTTCCGCTTAATCATTGGCCCCCAATTTTCGTTTCGGCGCCCTTAGCCGCTAAAGTTGAATAAAGTTCAGATACCCTCAACGAAGGAGTGCGCAATGAGCAAGCGTGGTCGCAAGCGCAAGGATCGCCGCAAGAAGTCCGCTAATCACGGCAAGCGTCCTAGCGCATAACGCACAGCATTACTCAAAGCCCGGTTCCCTCGGTCACTTCGACCGTAGAACCGGGCTTTTGCTATGGCAGACGCAAATCAATGTCGTCTCCTAGCTCCCCGCTTAACCTCTCCGTGCCTTAAGTCCAATGTGATCGGGCCGAATTGAACACATTGGGGTCTCAATTCGGCCCTTCCGCCCTCAATTCGGCCCGATCGGTATGGACTCAAGCAAAAAGTTGGAAGATCATGCGACCAGACCCCACCACAGCGGGTGAGCAACAGTGCCTACCACGCCGTTTCGATGCGGGTGATTTCAACCGAGATCCGGCGGCGTAACGCCTGCGGCGCCTTGGCCTGCCCGTTACAACAGTTGCGCACCAGCGAACGAATAATCTCCTCGCTCTCGAGGCGCTTTTGACAAAAATCACACTGGGCGATGTGCTCGCGGATGGCGAGCGCGCGGGCATAGGTGGTGGATTCATCGAGAAGCTCGCACAGGAGGGCCTGTACCTCTGGGGAGCTACACGCACCACAGTTGTGTTCCGTTGCGCGTTCCATTACTTCTCCTCCATGTCTGGGTGTTCTAATCCAATACCTTGTTCTCGTGCCACGTCTTTCAACGCTTTTCGGAGTAGTTTTCTTCCCCGGTGCAACCGAGACATTACTGTGCCCAAAGGAGTGTCCATGATTTCCGCAATTTCTTTATATGCCAGGCCCTCCACATCCGCGTAGTAAACCACCATGCGGTAATCATCGGGCAGGTCATTCATGGCCTCTGAAATGGTGGAATCTGGCATGTCCTTGAGCGCGGCTACCTCGGCGGATTCCAGACCGGTGGAATCATGTCCGGCAGTGGTATAGAGCTGAAAATCACTCAAGTCATCAGCCGAGGACTCCGTTGGCCGGCGCTTCGCCTTGCGGTAGGAGTTGATGTAGTTATTGGTCATGATGCGATAAAGCCATGCCTTGAGATTCGTGCCCTGAGTAAAGGAATGGAAGGACTTATAGGCCTTGAGGTAGGTCTCCTGCACTAGGTCTTCAGCATCTTGGGGATTGCGCGTCATGCGCAAGGCACCACCGTAGAGCTGATCTAGCAGGGGCAGCGCTTCCGCTTCAAAACGGCGCTGCAGCTCCTTTTCGCTGATTGTTTCTTTAGCCACAATTTCCATACTAACGCCTAGCGTTAGAATCCCAGTCATGTCTAAAAAGTCCCCGCATGCAGCCACCCCAGCGCTCAAAGTTGTAGAAGACGCCGGTATCGAGCACCGCGTATACACCTTTGAGGCGGGCACCGATCACTTTGGTGATCACGCCGCCGCAGCTCTAGACGTAGAGCCGGAGCGCGTGCTCAAAACCCTGGTCATCGATTTAACGGCGGGCAAGGGACCCAAGCGCAAATTGGCGGTGTGCGTTATCCCTACTACCCACCACCTGAGCTTGAAAAAAGCCGCAGTCGCACACCAGGTTTCCAAGGCCACTATGGCGGACCCGCACGATGCGACCAAGTCTTCCGGTTATATTCCCGGCGGCATCTCCCCGCTGGGGCAGAAGAATCCACTGCCCACCATTATCGAGGAAACCGCCATCCTTTTCGATACCGTCTTCATCTCTGGCGGGCGCCGCGGGCTAGATATCGAACTCAATGCGGAGGACCTCGCGCAGCTGTGTGACGCCAGCTTTGCCGATCTACTCGCCGAGTAGCTCTGGATAGTCGTTGGATACAGTGCCCACGGCCTTGTCGGCGGGGTGGGTGTGGAAGCCCCGCAGGGGCGTCGGCAAGAGCAGCTCGGCGGCCTCTTCGGGGCTGCCCTCTAGCCAGGCGCGCATTTCCTCGGCCGCCAAAAAGCGCGGCAGGCGGTGGTGCAGCCACTCCATTTCTTCCGTGGCTGCAGTGGTAATGATCGTGGCGGACAGGCGGTCTAAGCCGGTGTCCCAGAGGCCTGCGGCCCACAACAGGCCTTCCTCCGCGCGCACGAAGTAGGGCTGTTTGCCGCCCTCTTCCTGGCGCCACTCGTAGTAACCATTCATCGGGATGAGGCAGCGCTGCCCCTTAAAGGCGTGCCGGAAAGAAGGCTTGGAGGCCACGGTCTCCGCCCGCGCATTAAACAGCGGCGGGCCCTCAAGATCTTTCTTCCAGTGCGGCAATAGCGCCCACCGCGCAGGATCGACTTGAGCAAGGCTTTCGCGCACGCGCACGATGGCCACCGGCTGGGTGGGCGCAATGTTGTAGCGGGGCCCTGGGGTTCCTTGCGGGGCATGTACCTCGGTGACTCCGGGCAGCTCTCCCACCTCATCAAGGAGGGACTCGGTAAAAAGAACGAATCTTCCGCACATGCCCTCTATTATGGACGATATGTCTCAACCATGGTCCGCCCCGCAAGCGGCAGGCCCCATTACGTGGGCCCAGCACGTGCCGGGCTCAAAGTCTATTACCAACCGCGCCTTCATCTTGGCCGCGTTGGCCGATGGCCCCTCTACCCTGCGCGCTCCGCTGGTCTCGCGGGATTCGCAGCTGATGGAAAAGGCGTTGGAGTCTATGGGCGTGCGCTTCGAGCACGACGGCGAGGACATCCACGTCACCCCAGGCCCGCTCAAGGGCGCAACGGTAGATTGCGGCCTAGCAGGCACGGTGATGCGCTTTATCCCGCCGGTTGCGGCCTTGGCTGATGGCGCCGTGCTTGTCGACGGCGACGAGCAGGCCTACGCCCGCCCCATGTCCACCGCCCTCGATGCGCTGCGCCAGCTTGGCGTAGAGGTGGACGGCGATAGCCTGCCCTTTAGCGTGCGCTCGCACGGGGTGCCAGAAGGCGGCGAGGTCACCATCGATGCCTCTGGGTCATCGCAGTTCGTCTCCGGACTGCTGCTAGCCGGTGCACGTTTTAAAAAGGGCATCACCGTAACCCACGAGGGCGCTCCGTTGCCCTCTTTGCCGCACGTGGAAATGACCGTGGGCATGCTGCGCCAGGCAGGCGTGCGCGTAGACTCCGGCAAGAATACGTGGACCGTGCACCCCGGCCCGATTGCCGGCCGGGAGTGGACGATCGAGCCGGACTTGTCCAATGCCACGCCTTTCCTTGCTGCCGCTGCCGTCACCGGCGGCCGCGTGACCATCAAGCGCTGGCCCGCCAATACCACCCAGCCAGGTGACGCTATTCGCCATATCTTGGTGGATATGGGCGTTATGGTCACCCAAGAGCCGGGCTTTGTCACCGCAAAGGGCGCCAAGAGCGGCGTGCTGCAGGGCATCGAGCGCAATATGGGTGATATTGGCGAGCTCACCCCCACCGTCGCGGCGCTGTGTGCCCTGGCAGAAACCCCCTCCACGCTCACCGGCATTGCCCACCTGCGCGGGCACGAGACCGACCGTTTGAAGGCGCTGGCGGATAATATCAACGCCCTCGGCGGCAAGGTCACCGAGCTTGCCGACGGCCTACACATCGACCCCGCCCCTCTCCACGGCGGGGAGTGGCCGTGCTACGCGGATCACCGCATGGCCACCGCGGGCGCGATTATCGGCCTGCGGGTACCGGGCGTAGAGGTAGAAGACATTGCCACCACCGCGAAGACCCTTCCCGGCTTCGACCGCATGTGGGAGACGATGGTGGACCCCGAGCAACAGGAGAGCAATGGCTAGGCGTTTCGGTTCTTTCGATGAATCCGATGTGCGCGTGCGCCCCGGCAAGGGCTCGCGGCCGCGTACTAAGGACCGCCCCAAGCACAAAAATGCCAAGTTCGGCATGGTTATCACCAAGGACCGCGGGCGCTGGGGCGTAGCGCTAGACGACGGCCCCCGCGTCACCGCCATGCGCGCCCGCGAGCTGGGCCGCACCGCCATCGAGGTGGGCGACCGCGTTGGTGTCGTGGGCGATACTTCCGGAAAGAAAGACACCTTAGCGCGCATAGTGAAGCTGGAAGAGCGCACCTCCGTTCTTCGGCGCACCGCCGATGACACCGACCCCTACGAGCGCATCGTGGTGGCGAATGCGGACCAAATGCTCATCGTCACCGCCGTGGCCGATCCACCACCGCGTTCCGGGTTTGTCGAGCGGGCCCTCATCGCCGCCTTCGTGGGCAATATCCACCCAATCTTGTGCCTGACTAAAACAGATCTCACGGATCCTGAGCCGTTCGCGGCCGAGTTTGCTGATCTTGATGTCACGGTGGTGAAAGCCGGCGTCGAAGACGGCCTCGAGTCCGTGCGCCAGCACATCGATGGCCACGTCACCGCGCTCATCGGCCACTCCGGCGTGGGCAAGTCCACCCTGGTCAACCGCCTGGTTCCGGATGCGGATAGGGAGACGGGGGAAGTATCGGGCGTAGGCAAAGGCAGGCATACTTCTACCCAATCGGTAGCGCTTCCCCTCCCCGCCGATGATGCATACTCTGGCGGTTGGATTATCGATACCCCCGGCATTCGTTCCTTCGGCCTCGCACATGTTGATGCTGATGACGTGCTCGGCGTTTTTGAAGCTCTTGCGGCCGCCGTCGAGGATTGCCCCCGTGGTTGTACGCATATGGGCCCGCCTGCGGACCCAGAATGCGGGCTGGATGACCCTGCGCTTATCCCCCCGGATACCGCCAGTGCGCGGCGGCGCGACGCGGTGCGCGGCCTACTTGAGGCCCTGCGCACCAACGTGGACTGGGAAAATTAAAGGTGGAAGCCGGTATCGGCGATAACGCCTAGCAGGCCATCTACGATGCCAAAGACCACATCGAGGATCTGGCCCCAGGTGCCCTGGGACGAGGTCTCTAGCAATGCTAGCCACGGGGTGGTGGGCACGACATCGGCAGCGGCATCTGCGGCCGGGGTGGTATCGGCCGCCAGAGCGGCTGGCGCGGAAATGAGGGCTACACCTGCGGTAACGGTAGCTGCAGCCAGGTTCTTGAAACGTTGAGTCATGTTTTCTCCTTCAGTTTTAGAGCAATTCTACGAGGAAAGGCAGCTCGCTGGGGTGATAAAAGGCCATAAACTTATCCAGCGCATCTCCCACGGCCAGCTCCGCGTCCTCATCGCCAAGGTCTGCGGTGTCAATAGCCTCAATGGCCTTCGCGGTGGTTTCTTCGGATTCCGCAATATCCACGTGGATGGCCGCCAAATCGTCTTTGCTAAACTGCGCCGGCTGAAGTTCTACCACCGGCTCGCCCATATCCGGTCGTGGGGTGATGACAGAATCATCCAGGTCCACGGAGATGACCACGCGGCGATGCGGGAACTTTTCATCATCGCCGATGGCCAGAAGGCGCATAGAGGCCATAGATGCCTCGAGGAATGCCGAGTAGGCAATCTCTTCTTCATCGCCCTCGGTATAGAAATCCTGCAGCGCTGGTGTCACCATGAAACCCCAGCCGGAACGCGCAGAAAGGGAACCAGTCTCTTCCAATTCCGCCAGCATGGCGTAAGTTGCGGGAATGTAGACGCGGGCTTTAGCCACTAAAACTCACCTTCAATGTCGAAGACAGCCTGGATTTCTACGGAAACGCGATCAAAGCTGGTGTACAAAAAGCCCACCATGCCGGTTTCCACGGCGGCGCGGACGTTGAGAATAGAATCATCAACCATGACGCAATCATTGAGCGGAAGCTCTAGGGCATCTGCGGCCGCCTGAAATGCAGCGACCTCTGGCTTTTCCGCCCCAACCTCACCAGAGAGAATTACTGCATCTACGTTTCCGCGGTACTCCCACTCGCGAATGTGCTCCGCGCCTGGACCGCCCGGGTCATTGGAGAGGATGGCGGTTGCCGCGCCATTTGCCTTTGCGGCGGCCAGCAGCGCCTTCCAGCGACGGTTATCTTCTTCGGTGCCGTCGAGGACGCCGACATAGTCAACGATCAGACCACGCATGTACTTAAATCCTTTGGTTACGGTTTTCTCTTTAACTCCCCGAGAGTATAGCGAACCACGCGCACATTCGCGCCCACCTCTTTCAGGAAACCCTCAGAAATGGCGGCCGTGGGGCGGGCATGAGACAATTATCACGCGTCCGTCTCCTGTCCTTATTCAGGAGCACTACTTCCCCATCATGTACGAGCCCATTCCTGGCTACTCACACCTCAAACTCTTCCTCGCGCCTCATCGCGTGCGCTATGGCCGCTTGCCGACGTCCGCGGAGGTCGCCGTCCAACACCGCATCCAAGGCTGGGTAATCTTCGCACTCGAGGTTGCTGCCGGCTATCGGCCGCTAGCTCACCTCAATTCCGCGCGCTATTCGGACGCAATCCGGCTGCATATTGGCTCGTGGGTGCGCCAACGCTCCAGCCCCTACACCACGGACAGATTGCAATTGACAAGCCTGCACGCGCGCTCAAACGGAGAGTATTTCGGCTCTGTTTATATAGGTCAACAGCAGCATGCCTTTACAGGATCAGCCAGTCACACGGGATTAACCTCGTTCCGCTTGCTCTAAGCTATGCGAACGGACCTCACCGCCTAGGAAATGAACTGGCCGAGTTGAGAAAGGATATCGGACCAGTTCAGTGCGGACCATCCAATTCCGGCAGCGCTTGCTAGCGCCGCAATACCGGTAGTCAGCAGACCACCTTCCAGGACGGATAGCCCGGAATTGTCATCAGCAGTGCCATCCGCGAGTACGGTATTCACACCACGGTGGGTTGCTGCGGCCTTTTCCAAGGGAGCATTGACCTGCTTGGTGATAGTGACGATATCGCGCAGCGCTGACGCGTAATCCGGGAACTCATCCGGGAAGGCGGAGCCTGTATCCCCGGTGGCGGGCCTCTGTGGCCGCGGAGAAGACTCTGCATTGCCTGCAGTGGACTGCGGCAGATCCTTAGTGAATTCACCCAGCTCGGCGCGAATCACCGCCTGGGCATAGTTGGCACCCAGCACGTCAAGGTAATCCAACACGGCAGCTTCGGTGAACTGCTTACCTTCCCGCGATTGTGGACGCGCGTCGGGCTCCCACGGGAAATCGAGCGGCGTGGAATAGATATTGCCATCGGCCCGCGCAGTGTTGAGCCGGGATGCGCCAAAGTAATAATCAAAGGCAGCATCCGCTTTATCCTGCGACAAAATCCCATCTGCCACCAACGCTTCCTTACGCTGGGTAGCGATAGCCAAAATGGCCGCTGCCGCGTTGTCCTGTTCTAGTTTTTCGCCCGAGTCCAAGATGATGCGCAGAGAGGACGCGGAGTCGCGCTGCATCTCATACGCCACGGCTGGGGTGGCGCCACCAAGCAAGGTAGCAGACAGAAGCGTCGTAATTCCTAGACGCAAAGAACGGCGACGCATCGTCAGTGGAGTCCCTCACAGGAAAAAAGCAGATTGGACAAGATTCTTATATTCTACTCATTTTTCCCTAAAAAGAAACCCGCCCCGCTCCCACTCTTAAAAGTGGGAGCGGGGCGGAGTTTGAGAAAGGACACCGAGCTTTAGGCCTCTACGGTATCCCCACCATTGTTGTTCGCAGCGGCCGAAGACTCACCAGCCTGTTCCTCTTCCTGCTGCTTGAACTGCTTGCGCAGCATAAAGAGCTGGCGAACGGTCTCTTCCTTGACGCCTTCGTTCATGGCATTGAACATCTCGCCGCCCTCCTTCTGGTACTCCACCAGCGGATCGCGCTGCGCCATCGCGCGCAGGCCAATGCCCTCCTTGAGGTAGTCCATCTCATAGAGGTGCTCACGCCACTTTTGGTCAATAATCGGCAGGATGACCATGCGCTCGGTATTGCGCATCTGCTGCTCGCCGCCAATTGCGGTTACAGATTCCTCGAGCTTGTCATATTCGTTATTGGCGTCTTCTACCAAAGCGTCGCGAAGCTGCTCAGCGGAAAGCTCGCCTGGGGAACCATACTCGGAGCCTTCGACCAGTTCCTCGTGGGAAATGGTGGGACCGTACAGGGAATCCAATGCGTTCCACAGCGCATCTAGGTCCCAATCCTCCACGTAGCCGGTGGCGGTAGCGCCGGCAACATAAGCGGAAACGGTGTCATCAATCATGCCGCGGATATTGTCCTGAATATCGCCGGCATCGAGGATATCGTGGCGGGTAGCGTAGACCACCTTGCGCTGCTCGTTAAGCACCTCGTCGTACTTGAGAACGTTCTTACGCATCTCAAAGTTCTGGTTCTCCACCTGCGCCTGGGCGCCCTTAATGGAGTTGGAGACCATCTTGGCTTCGATTGGAACATCGTCCGGCACATTGAGGCGATTCATCATGTTCTCCATGGACTGTCCCACGAAGCGCACCATCAACTCATCGCGCATGGACAGGTAGAAGCGGGTCTCACCCGGGTCACCCTGGCGGCCAGTACGACCACGCAGCTGGTTATCAATGCGGCGCGACTCGTGGCGCTCGGTACCCAGCACGTAGAGTCCGCCGGCCTCGCGGACCTGGTCACCCAGCTTCTTGGAGTGTTCCTTTTCGGCATCGATCTCTGCCTCCCAGGCCTCCTGGTACTTTTCCTCATCCTCGAATGGATCGAGGCCGCGCTCGCGCAGCTTCTCATCGAGGATCACCTCGGGGTTACCACCAAGGACGATATCGGTACCACGGCCGGCCATGTTCGTAGCCACGGTTACGGTGCCGGGGCGGCCGGCACGGGCAATGATCTGGCCCTCTTCCTCGTGGTGCTTAGCGTTGAGCACGTTGTGCTTGATTCCCCGCTTGGATAGCAGCTGGGACAGGTACTCGGAACGCTCCACAGAGGTGGTACCTACCAGGACTGGCTGACCAGCCTCGACGTGCTCAGCAATATCGTCCACCACGGCGGCGAACTTGGCTTCCTGCGTCTTGTAAATGCGGTCAGAGTGGTCCGCACGCTGATTTGGCTTATTGGTAGGAATCGGCACTACATCCAGGCCATAGATGGAATGCAACTCGGCGGCTTCGGTCTCTGCCGTACCGGTCATGCCGGAGATCTTCTCATAGAGGCGGAAGTAGTTTTGCAGGGTAACGGTAGCCAGCGTCTGGTTCTCGTTCTTGATCTCTACCTGCTCCTTGGCCTCGATAGCCTGGTGCATGCCTTCGTTGTAGCGGCGGCCGGCCAGCACGCGGCCGGTGAAGCTGTCGACGATCATGACTTCACCATTGCGGACGATGTAGTCCTTATCGCGGGTGAAAAGTTCCTTGGCCTTTAAGGCGTTGTTCAGGTAGGACACCAGCTGGGAGTGCTCTGGGGCGTAGAGGTTATCGATGCCGAGCTGATCCTCTACGTATTCCACGCCCTCTTCCAGCACACCGATGGTGCGCTTTTTGTGGTCCACCTCGTAGTGGATGCCTTCGCGCATGCGCGGTGCCAGCTGGGCGAAGACGCTGTAGAACTGGGAGGAACCGTCTACTGGGCCGGAGATGATAAGCGGGGTTCGGGCTTCATCGATAAGAATCGAGTCAACCTCGTCCACGATGCAGAAATTGTGACCGCGCTGCACCACTTCATTGAGGGAGCGCACCATGTTATCGCGCAGGTAGTCAAAACCTAGCTCGTTATTGGTGCCGTAAGTAATGTCGCAATCGTAGGCAGCCTTGCGCTCTGGTGGGCGCATCTCAGACAGGATGACGCCTACGGACAGGCCGAGCCAGCGGTGGACACGGCCCATCATCTCCGCGTCGCGCTTTGCCAAGTAATCATTGACGGTCACGATGTGGACGCCCTTGCCCTCAAGCGCATTGAGGTAGGCAGGCAGGAGCGAGGTCAGGGTCTTGCCCTCACCGGTGCGCATCTCGGCAACGTTGCCGAAGTGCAGGGCCGCGCCACCCATGATCTGCACGCGGTAGTGCTTTTGATCGAGGACGCGCCAGGCAGCCTCGCGGACGGTGGCAAATGCCTCGAGCAAGATGTCATTCATCTCTTCGCCGTCTTTCAGACGAGTCTTGAACTCATCGGTCTTTGCCTTAAGTTCTTCGTCCGAAAGCTCCGCGTACTTATCCTCAAGGGCAATTACGTCGTCTGCCATTTTGCCCAGGCGCTTGACCGTACGGCCCTCGCCCGCGCGCAGCAGCTTGGAAAGTCCAAACACGGTTAGTTAGTCCTTCTAGTCGCGACAATAAAGTTAACTCGTCGCTATTGTACTCACTCGCATTCACAAAGCACCTTCCGCCTAGCGCATAGGGCATGCGCGCAACCTTCATCTGGCATATCTAAGCCTTTAAAGCCGCTTGCCGACGTCGAACTTCCCCCCCCACCAACCACACCATTTCCCTTGATACGAATTCGACCCCGCTGCAGTTATGCAGCGGGGTCATTACCTCAGGAGAGTGCGAGCGCTTTAGGCTTCCGCGTCTTCAGCCAGGGAGATAAGGCCATAGTCGAAGGCGTGGCGGCGATAAACCACGGAGGGCTTATTATTCTCCTCGTTAACGAAGAGGAAGAAGTCGTGGCCAACCAGCTCCATCTCGCTTAAGGCATCATCCACGCTCATCGGGGTAGCCGGGTGCTCCTTGGTGCGCACAATCTGGCCGGGACGAACATCTTCGACGGTCTCAGCATAAGGGTCAACGTAGCGCTCTTCCTTGGCGCGCTGTGCCTCAGCTTGTGCCACCATCTCAGCGGCAATCTCACCGGTGCCCTTTTGCGCGCGGTGACCGCTCTTGACGTTTTCGCGGCGCACCTTCACCTTGCGCAGGGAGCGCTCCATCTTGCCCAAGGCGGTCTCGAGCGCAGCGTAGAAAGAATCTTCCTTTGCTTCGGCACGGGCGATGTGCCCCTTACCCGTAGCGGTGATCTGGATGCGATCCGCTTCAGAATCGCGGCGCGGGTTCGGCTCGTGCTGCAGCTCCACGTGGAAGAAGGTCAGGGTGGGGTCAAGGCGTTCAATCTTGGCCAGCTTGTCATTGACTCGCTCTTGAAAGTGATCAGGGACCTCGACATTACGGCCCGTAATCGTTACCTGAGCTTTGTTTGGCTGGGACATTGAAATGCCTCCCTTGAGTAGTGGGGACTGGAATCAATCACAGTAACTATCTCTCTGTGACACTCCTCATGGTATCACTGGTTATGACCTGACAGGGCGAAATTTTTTTCCGCTCCCCTACCTCGAGGGTAGATCCCACCCTTATCTAGGCATCCGCAAAGACCAATGCTCCACATACTTCTACGCCCGCGGCCTGCAGGGCAGCAATGCTCGCGGCTAGGGTAGCGCCGGTGGTAACGACGTCGTCGGCAAGCAGCGCAGGGGCGCGAGCAATGGGAGCATGAACGCGGACTCGCCCCTGCAGGTTAGCCCACCTATCCTGCGCGTTAAGCTCGGACTGATCCGCGGTGGACTGCCCCATGGAAAGAGCCGCGCACACGCCCACGCGCTGCCGCCGCGCCGCTGTATGGCACACAGCGGCCACAGGGTCTCCCCCGCGCGCCCGCGCCGAGCGCGGACGGGTAGGCGCAGGAACAAGGGTGAACTCGCGCGGGATATCACCACGGGCACTCAGATAGGCCAGCCCAGCTGCAAAGACGGCCCCGACATACTCGCGAACCGGCTGGTTGCCGCGCTCCTTCATGCCAATGATGATGCGGCGGCGAATATCGGAATAAGAGCCAAGGGCATACACGGGCGCCCCCAGCAGCCGGGGCCGTGCTACCAAGTAGGGCGGGTGCCGCAAGTGCTCGCGGCACTGTGCACACAACACCTCGCCCGGCGCGCCGCATCCAGCACACGCGCGCGGAAAAATAAGCTCCCCCAAGCTCATCGCGTTGTCTCCCCCTTAGCCGCACAAGCCTTCCGACGGCTAGTTAGAAACGATAGGGGAAGAACGCCGGCCCTGCAGCCCGGAGACCTCACGCCAGTTGGTCTCATCCATCACGGTGGAAGGAAGCTCAAGCATGGCGTGAGAATCAGTGATGAAAAGCTTGGTGGGCGAGGAAGCCACAGCCACCACGGGGGCGGTGATATTACCGGTAGGCATGGTCGAAGCCGAGGAACCATCCTGCTCGATGCGCCAGACGGGTGACTGGCTCGAGGAGGTACCAACGATGAGCGAGCCATCCATATTCCAGTCCAACGATAGCGCCGAACCGGAAACTTCCGGGCCGACCTCGCGGGCGTTGACGATGCGCTTATCGCCACTGCTGGATTGGGCAACCGCCGCGATATACACGTGACCATCGATAATCATGGCCACGCGGGCACCGCTATGGGACAAGCGGATAACGGAGATTTCGCCCTCAATATCGTCAATGCTGCGGGCATCCACCTCGGATTTGGAGATGCGGCCCGTGGTCTTGGAGCGCACCACGCGCACGATGCGATCTCCGTCAACCACAGTCCACGCGGCTTGCCCGTTGTATTCAAAGGTCGGCCGTGCGAGCGTGCGACCATCCACCGAATCCTGCAGCTGGCCATCGAGCTCGCCCATCTGCAGCGAGAACTCGTTATTAGATTTGCGGCGCACAGCCGCAACGAGGCCGCTATCGGCCACATCCACGGATTGCACGTCGCCGCTGCTGCCCAGCGTGGATTTCACCGGCTCGGCCACGCCATCGTCTACTTCTAGCAGGTTGCCCTCATTGAGGGCATAGAGCTTAGACAACGCGGTGCTGCTTTCCTCCGGGTTATAGTCCGCAAAGTCATCCACGCTCAAGCTATCCATACCTTCCACCAGGTCACCGCCATCGGCCTTGACCCTGAAGGGACCGGTATGACCGGCTTCCGAAAGTGTCCACACCAACTGGGCGGCAAAAAGCGTGCGGTCATGGGCGTCCAGATCCACCAGGCCTTCGAATTGGTAGCCCTGTTCGCGGTCATAGCCGGCATAGGTGACGTTCTCCGCCGCCGCGCGGCGGGTGGCAGGGGCAATGCTGGCTGAAGGCCCTTCCATCAATAATGTGATGAGCGTCGACTCCGATTGCTCGCCGCCCTTATACAACCAGCGACGATCCGGAACCAGCACATCGTTACTCTGCTTATAGAAGTACAGCGATTGCGGGGCGTAGTGGTTGCGCATCTCATTGCGCTCCATCACCACTCCGGCCGGCAGTCCATCGACGCGCCACCTATCGTCTTGCATCTTCATGTAGATGACTGCCTCATAGCCCTCATTTTCCGGGACATACGCGCCACCGGATTTCAGGCGGCCGATAATAGTGCCACGTACTGTAAAGGCACGTTCATTATCTTTCGAGCTTTGTTTATTGGCGGGCGCGGTAACGATATCCAGGCTATCGACCACCATCACATCGCCGCTGGCGTCCCATGCACCACGAGCAGTATCCGTAAGAAAACCACGGGCGACTTCGTGGTCATTTCCAGGCACGGCCGAAGCCTGATAGAAATCGCGCAAGGTCAGGTCCGGGTCATCGCCCGGTTGCGGTGCGATGACTTCCCCAGGACTGTCTTCCTGCCGTTGGTAGGTCCCGACCACCTGCGGCCCGGTGTTGCTCGGCAGAGTGGAACAACCGCTGACAAAAAGCACTGCCGCTGCGGTGCTAAAAACCGCGGTTTTGCAATAGTTGCTGCTGAACACGCTCACTTCCTCCTCCCCTCAAAGTCCGGGGCCTTATAGGCGCGCCTATCTGGGGCGGCCGCACCACGGTTGAGCTCTCGTTCCGAGGGCCATAGGATGCCATCCCCCTCCGCCTGGCCAGTGGTAGTCTTATCGCTCTTTTCGGCGCGCGGTGAGCTCATCCCGGATGCAATGGCAGGCGTAGCAGAGGCGGGTTCGACACCCGGATTGTCGGTGCTAGAGTCCTGCGCTTCTGGAAGTTCAACTCCGGCATCTGGGGTCGATTCCGGCGACGAGCCGCCCTCCGTAGTGTTATTTACGGGTGCGCCAGGGATCTCCACGGAGATGGGTTCTTCTCCCACCTCGGTATTTGGAGTGCGCGGAATAATGAGCCGGAAGCGCGAGCCAAAGCCCTCGTAGCCGGTGGCATCCAGCGTGCCACCGTGCAAGACGGCGTCCTCGCGGGCGATAGCCAGCCCCAGGCCGGTGCCTCCGGAGTGGCGTTTGCGGGAAGAATCCGCGCGCCAGAAGCGGTTAAATACCAGCTCCTCCTGGCCTGGTTTCAAGCCCACACCATGGTCTGTAACCGTAACGCCCACCGCAGTTTCTGTGGTGGCGACATCCACCACCACCGGATTGCCTTCCGAATGGTCGATGGCATTGGCCAAAAGATTGCGCAAGATGCGCTCAAGGCGGCGTGAATCGGCCTCGACGGCGATGCTCTCATCCGGCAGGTTGAGCTGAACCTCCACGTCGAGCTCGCGAGCCAAATGCTCGACTTGTCCATAGGCGGACTCCACGCAGGAGCGCAGATCAATGGCGGCGGTAGACAGGTCCGCGACGCCGGCATCGTGGCGAGAAATCTCTAGCAGGTCCGCGAGCAATTCCTCGAAACGATCGAGCTCGCTCGACATCAGGCGGGAAGCTCGCTGGGCGCCGTGCGGCAAGCTATCGCTTTCGGCCTCAATCATGTCCGCGGCCATGCGCACGGTGGTCAATGGGGTACGCAGCTCATGGGAGACGTCGGAAGTAAACTGCCGCTGCAAGTCGCCGTATTCCTCCAGCTGCGCAATCTGGGAAGAAAGTTTATCGGCCATGTTATTGAAGGACGCGGCTAGGCGCCCCATCTCATCGTCACTATCGACGGCCATGCGTTCCTTCAAGTGACCAGCCGCCAAGCGCTGTGCAATGCGCGAGGCCGAACGAATCGGCGTAATAACCTGCTGGGTGGCCAGCCAAGCAATGCCTACCAACAGCACCACGACGACCACACCGGCCGCCGAAAGCAGGCCGCGCATCAACGCCATGGTGGATTCTTCCGATTCCATGGACAGTGCCAAGTAGACCTGGGTATGCGGAATATCAGTATCGGTCGGTGTGCCTACGAGCAAAGCGTTGTAGTGCTCACCGTTTTCCCGCGGAGCCGGGAAATACTGCTGCGCAATCTGGCCTTGATCCACCATCGCCCGCAACTGATCCGGCACGGGGAAACCTTCTGGCGAGGTAATAACCGAGCCATCCTGGTTTTCCACCACGATGACCGGTTCATAAACCGCCTGGGCATCGCCCTGCTGGGCAGAGAGCTGGCCCAGTGCCGCACGTGCAGAATTGATGCGTACCTGCACCGAATTCGCGGAACTGGTGGCATCAATCTGCTGTTCCACGGCCGTGCGGGCACGCTCCAGCTCCTGCTGCGCCACGTCTTCCTTTTGACTAACCAAGCGCTGAGTCAGCACAGAAACCAACGCGTAGGCCAAGATGATCATGACCACCGAGGAGGCGACCAAAATCATGCCAATGACGCGCGCCTGCAAAGAGGTACGCCACGTTGTAATGAAGGCGTCTCGAATACGCCTTAAACGCTCAATGATGCCGATGGTTCTTACTCCCCGGCGCCGGGCTTGCCGGTCTTATACCCCACGCCACGCACGGTCAGCACAATCTGCGGATCCTCCGGATCATGCTCGATCTTGGCGCGTAGGCGCTGCACGTGGACGTTAACCAAGCGCGTATCAGAGGCATTGCGGTAGCCCCATACGGACTCCAGCAGCGACTCACGCGTATGCACTTGGCCAGGGCGGCGCGCCATCTCCAGCAGCAGGTCAAATTCCAAAGGAGTCAAGTTCAGTTCGGTACCATCCGTGCGGCGCACGGTATGCTCCGGCACGTCAATGACGAGGTCCGCCACCTCCAAGATTTCAGACTCCGCGGAATCGGTGCGGCGCAAGCGCGCGCGAATGCGGGCGATGAGTTCCTTGGGTTTAAATGGCTTGGTGATGTAATCATCCGCGCCAGATTCAAGGCCTAGCACCACATCGACCGTGTCCGTCTTGGCGGTCAGCATAACGATGGGTACGGAGGATTCACGGCGAATGGCGCGGCAGATATCCACGCCGTTCATGCCCGGCAGCATAAGGTCCAGCAGAATGAGGTCCGGCTCGTGTTGCTCAAAGGCGGGCACGGCGTCATTGCCGTCCATGACCGGAATGGGCTTGAGTCCCTCGGACTCGAGCACAATGGTCAGCATCTCCGAGATAGCCGGATCGTCATCGACTACCAAAATCTTGGGCGCCACGTTTTATTCTCCTACAAGGTCTTTTATCGCTGAAATTATAGTATCCGCATCGGCGGTGACAATCCAGCGTCCACCCCAGCCCGCATCTGCTAGGCGCCGGTAGGCCGCGGCGGTGCGTTCCTGCAATCCGTCATCGCGCTCGTAGCGGTCACGCTCCCGGTTGGCATCTGCTTGGGCCCTTGCCTGTGCTCTTTCCGACGCCACCTCTACCGCAGTATCCAGATAAACCTGCAGATCCGCTTGCGGCAGGCCTAAAGTGCCAAATTCCAGATCATGCACCCAGTCCATGACGGCATCGTCTTCGAGTCGCGCCGCCGAATATGCCGCATTGGAAGCCACATACCGATCCAATAGCACCACGGCGTCCGTACCCTTAGCTCGCTGCAATTGGTCTTTTACGCCGTAACGATCCAAGGCAAAAAGAGTTGCCATGGCATATGCCGAATCTGTCAGGTCACCCATTTTTCCGTAGAGCGCCTTTTGGGCGAGCTGGGCGTGAATCGATTCTGCATAGCGCGGAAAGGCGATGACCTCCACGGGTCGATCCAACGACTCCCTGATTGTGGAGACCAGCGTATTCTTACCGGCACCGTCGATGCCTTCGATGCTGATAAGCATAGGTGTGGGGTACCTTCCCTTCTATTTTGTCTGGCATGAGGCCACTGCTGCGGGCAGTAGGTATGGCTTAGGAGAGGGCCTCTATAAACGCTTCGAGGTCATATTCTTCCTCGACATTTTCTAGTACCTCGAGGGCATTTTCCGTCAAGGTTTCGCTGCCAGACCCCACCAGCTCCCTAATATAGGGGTAGTCTTCAACAACCTCGCCCGCACTGAAGGGCGCGCCAGCCCAAATGGCAGCGATGGTGGCTGCTGCTTGCGCGTTCTGTTCCTCTTCTCCACTGAGCTGTGGCTTGCTATGTGCTACTTCGCAGGCATCCTCAACGGCGCGAATTACCCCTTCTTCATCGAGGTTTGCCATTTCTTCCAAGAAATCGACGTTGAGGTCCGTGCTGAAAATATCTTCGTCCCAAGTACTCACTTTTTGACTCCTTCGGTGCTTTCAGCGCCATTTATACACGCTTTCCCAGCTAAAGAAAGCACGCAATGAAAAGGTTTGCAGGGCGTCCTACATCCGCGAACTGGCGTTTTGTTGGCGTATCACAGAATCGCAACGCCGTAGCAATGTTTCCTAAACATGATAGTCTCGTTACCAACTTGTTACCGGGGTGCTATACCGCCACCTCCCATGGGGTTAAATCAGCCCACCTCACAGAAAGGACAGCCACGATGAAGCCAGATTCGCGCCGCGTCTACGTGTTCATTGTGGCCGGACTGATAGCCGCGGCCGTCGTCGGATTCACAGTCTGGCGCATGAGCTCGCCGAGCGCTAACTATTCCAATGCCGCGGATCAGTCCGCGACCACCTCCGTCTCCCCGACGCACACTGCGGCCGAGGAGACCACCACTTCTTCCACGGACCATTCGCCTTCAAAGAAGCGCTCTGCACATGCGACAAGCTCTACAGCTTCCTCCGGCGATTCGAAGCACCACCAGCCGCATAACAATGATCCGTATCTAGCCCCCAATGCGATCATGCACCCGCAGGCGGCTACCCAGCCCACCAAGGTTTACCGCCCGGAAAATATTTCCCCGCAAGGAACCACCTCGCAGGGCAATGGCAACGCCCAGGGTGGACAAGGCACCGGCCAGGGCAATCTGTACCCGACGCCTGATTACCCAAGCAATCAAAACGGCTCGCAGGCTACCGGTTCCCCACAGGGCAACCAGGGCAACAACGGCGGCAATGGCGGCAATGGCGGCACCGCTCCGCAAACCACCACTGCCCCGTCCGCTCCGCAGCCTTCCCCGACGCAGCCTTCGGAGCAAACTGGGACGGGCACAACCACTGGCGAGAACAAGCCCAACCCGGACCGGGGACAACTAACCGAAAACAAGCAGCAAGAGGTCGCAGAGGCAGAAGTACCACGCGACGATCAAGCCGCCGCAGAGCAGCCTTCTGCCGAGCAGAACCAAGAGCCGACCGATTTCGTGCCGACCAAGCAGGCGCCGCGCAAAGCAGCCGCTTCGCACTAATCCATAGCCCACTGGGCAATTAGCTGAATACAAAAGCACGTTTCCTCGATTCTGAACGCGAATTTCGAGGAAACGTGCTTTTTGTATGCGCCGGACCATTAGAGCTGTGAAAGAAACAGCCATATGAGGCACTCGCGCAGCGACGAAAGCGGCGGCAGCGCGCTGGAATTGAAGTTCCACGCCTCGCCTGAACCCCGGCGAAGAGGGGTTCGGCAAAGCGCGCTGGTGCGCAGGCGAGCCAAGCGCAGGCGGGCTAAGCGCGGGCGGGCTAAGCGCGGGCGACGAAGAGGTCGGCGGCGTCGGATGCCGCAGTGGCGGTGACTCGCCCCTCAGAGGCAGGCAACCAGACGGCTTGGCCGGGGGTCACGGTGAGGGTCTTGCCGGCGGCATCAGTAAAGGTAACGGAGCCTGCGGTACACAGGGCGATGGTCGGGCCATCGTAATCAAAATCCACAGAAGATGCTCCGCTAAGCTCTACACGGTCTAGCAGGAATTCTTCAATCGGGACCGGGTAAGACCATGCGGCGGCATCGTGCACATTATTCTGAGCGGACTTATCCTGCTGTTGAACACGCGGTTCATCGGCAGCCGCGTAGGTGAGAACCTTGACTAGTTCGGGAACGTCAACGAACTTGGGGGTAAGGCCGCCGCGCAAAACGTTATCGGAGTTGGCCATAATCTCTACGCCAAGGCCGGAGACATAGGCGTGCAGCTGGCCGGCATCTAGGTAGACGGCCTCGCCGGGAGAAAGTTCGATGTGGTTAAGCAACAGTGCACCCAATACACCGATATCGCCCGGGTAACGCTGGTTGAGTTCCAGCACCGTGGACATTACACGGGACTTCCAATCGGCCGGGTCCGCGGCAATAAGGCGCTCACCAGCGGAGACTATGGCGGCGATGAGTTCCTTGCGCTTGGCGGACGGGATGGTAATCCACGTGGTAAAGAGAACGCGAAGGTTGGCGGACTCGGTGGTTACCGAGGGGTCCTCGTCCAGCATGGCAACGTAATGATCCAGCTCGGGGCACTCCAAGGCAGCAAAAAGCTCGCGAGTGCGCGCCAGCGGGCGGAAGCCAGCCATGGCATAGAAATCCGTGAGCGCAACGATAAGCTCGGGCTTGTGGTTATCGTCCTTGTAGTTGCGGTTGGGTGCGGTGAGTTCAATCCCAGCGGCATTCTCGCGGGCAAAACCTTCCTCTGCCTGCTCCTTCGACGGGTGCGCCTGTAGGGATAGCGGCTCCTCGGCCGCAAGCACCTTGAGGAGGAAAGGCAGGCGCTCACCGTACTCGGCGGAAACGCGGCTGCCTAGCTGCCCTGCTGGATCCTCCGCAATGACCTCATTGAGCAGGCGGTCATCCACCATAGACGGGTCACCGGGGTGGGCGCCGAACCACAGCTCTGCGACGGGCTTTTCTGAATCGGGCTGACCCTGCAGGTGTGGGATGAGGGTACGCGAGCCCCAGGAATAGTTGCGGGTGGCGCTGTGCAACAGCTGCATGTGTTTCTATCCTTTAGAAATCTCGTAGGCGGTCGCGGCAAAACTCCGCGTAATTAGCTGCAGTGAGCGGGCAAGATGCCCGAGGCCCGGTTCCGGGTCAATGCTGCGGACTGCAAGCGAGTTGGGCAGGTTCGCCTCTTCCTGCCCCCAGAAAATCACCTTCAAGGGTACCAAAGCATCCGCAGTGCCATCGCCATCAATGAAGGGGTCAAAGAAGAGATCATTTGCTGGGGAGCTACCGGAATCTCGGTCGAGTGCGCGTCGCAATTCCGCAGGGTCCACGAAAGCGCTCGGCAGGCCATGCACCGCCCAGATGGTCGCAGCCATACGAGCGACGAGGGCGTCGATCTGCACGTGCTCACGCCGCTCAGAAAAGGAATAAGGGTCGAGCACGCAGGAGTGGATGATGCGGGCGCCTTCGATAAATTCGCGCAGTTGGCGGCCCGGATTGGTAGTGGCATCGCGCTCAGGGGAAAGCTGCGCGAGTTCTCGGTCCACGGCTGCAGCAAGATCCTCCAGGATCTCTTTCACCGCGGTCGGGTCCTGGTAGAGCAGGCAGCACAGAGCATGCAGTGCGGCGATGTTGCGAGCGGGCGAACTGCCCTCTGCCGTAGGTAGGCGGGGGGCGATGAGGGTATCGTCCGGGCAGTCCTCCACGAGCGGGCCCTTGGCCGGGCCAATCAAAACGGTGGTGGCGCCGCGCTGGCTGGCGGCAATTAATGCGCGCGAAGCCCAATCGCATTCGCCGGTCTCGCCTACGACAACAACCACGTCCAATGCTCCCACGTAACGCGGGAGCGATTCGGTGACGACGAGCGGGATTCGCAGCGGCTCTGCAAGGCCGACACCCAAGTGGGCGGCTTCCCTGGCAATCGCATCGGTGGGGATAATGACCAGCGAGCGAGGATTAAGCCCGCGGAGCGCCTCGCTCCAAAGCTCCACTTCTCCGGCCAGTAGG
Source organism: Corynebacterium sp. LaCa117 (assembly GCF_046717765.1). Lineage (NCBI taxonomy): Bacteria > Bacillati > Actinomycetota > Actinomycetes > Mycobacteriales > Corynebacteriaceae > Corynebacterium > Corynebacterium sp. LaCa117. The sequence continues at coordinate 1,995,975 of NZ_CP177102.1, forward strand.
CGGATTTGAGCGCCTTCGTGCGCGACATCAAAAAAGCGCACGGTTTCGGCATCATAATTACCGGTATCCATGTGGCTTAAGCATAGTCGGGCACCCACTAAGATGGAGTCCCATGACTTCCGCACAGATCCATCCCGTGACCCTCATTGGCGGCGGCCCCGGCGCGTGGGACCTCATTACCGTACGCGGCATGCGCGCCTTGCAGGATGCAGAGGTTATTCTCGCCGATCACCTGGGACCTACGGCGCAGCTCGATAGGTTGTGTGATATTTCTTCCAAAGAGCTCATTGACGTCTCTAAACTCCCCTATAAGAAGTCAATCTCGCAGGAAAAGATCAACGAGTTGCTCATCACTCATGCCCGCTCTGGCCGCAAGGTAGCCCGCCTTAAGGGTGGCGATCCCTTCGTCTTTGGGCGCGGATTTGAGGAAGTTCAAGCGCTGGCGGAAGCCTCGATTCCCACCACGGTCATTCCGGGCGTAACTTCAGCTATTTCCGTTCCCGCAGCCGTTGGCGTTCCGGTAACTCAGCGCGGCATCGTCCACGGCTTCACGGTGGTTTCCGGGCATCTACCACCCGGCCACGAGAAGTCCTTGGTGGACTGGGAAGCTCTCGCCCGTTCTGGCGCCACGCTGGCGGTCATTATGGGGGTTAAGAATGCACCGGCGATTGCTAGCACGCTTATTGCAGCCTCCCTCTCCCCTTCCACCCCCTGCGCCATCATCCAAGAAGGCACGCTTTCTACCGAGCGCGCTTACCGCTGCACTTTGGCCACACTGGCGCAGACGATGACAGAGCACGATATCTCCTCGCCGGCGGTCTATGTCATCGGCGAGGTGGCCGGCCTCTAGCGGGTTCAGGGTAGCAAGACTCGCATAAGCCCTAACCCCACTTTCGGCCGCGTTCCGCCTACTGCAGCCGAACTTTGGTCTATTGCCTGGCCAAAGGCTGCAGTCGATGCGCTACATTCGGTCCGAGGCGGGGCTTTCGGGCGCCTTATCCTGCACGATGGTGACACCTGACCTGCGCGAACCGTGGAAGTGATGGGCGGCGGCGACACGCTCTGGGTAATCCGGGGTATGAAAGTCTGCGTGGGCGGCTTCCTCAGCGTTTTCTGCTTCCAATTCCGCTGCACGGGCACGCCTGGTGCGCAGCGTGCCACAAACTGTAGCGGCCACACCAGCAGCGACCACGACGGCGATGACTACCCAGGTAACTGCTGATGGCACTGACCAGCCAAAGTAGGTCTCGGCGCCGCCGATAACCTTGCTGATATTAAGCCCTACGATGGCCGTGCCCACCAATCCACCAAGCAGGACCGGGTTGATACGAGAGATGAGCCACGCAGCGATGGGAGCAGTGATGGCGCCGCCGATGAGAAGCGCGATAACGGCGGCAAGGTTGCCGACAATGTCGTGCCAAAGGCCGACGATAAAGCCCGCGGTAGCGCCCAAGGTCACGAGGAATTCGGCGGCGTTGACCGTGCCCACAATGCGGCGCGGCTGCTCGCGACCGATGGCCATAAGCGTGGAGGTCGACACGGGACCCCAGCCACCGCCACCGGTAGAATCGACAAATCCGCCCACCAGGCCAAGGCCAGCGAGAAACGGAGTGGAATGCGAGCGCTTGTAGGCGGAACCGCGGCGGCGTGGCTGAGCGAACCGCCAGATGAGGTTGGCACCTATGCCTACCAGGATGAGTGCGGTCACCGGTGCGGCAGCGGCAGTGGAAATATTCGAAAGCAACGTGGCCCCCACAAACGCGGCAATACCGCCGGGGACGCCAAGGCGGACCACCGTCTTCCAGTCCACGTTGCCGAAGCGTGCGTGGCTCAAACCGGAAATGGCAGTGGTGCCAAGCTCAGCGGTGTGCACGACGGCAGAGGCCTGCGCGGGACCTAGGCCGGCAAGGAGCAGCATCGTGGTAGATGTGACGCCGAACCCCATGCCGATGCCACCGTCCACGAGGTTGGCGGCCGCGCCGGCGAGGGCGATAAGAATGAGAGTTAGCATGGCGCGAATACCTCCTGTGCGCCGCGGCGTGCATGATGAAAACGGTCTGCGACGAGGCCTGAAAGATCAGTGCCGAGCGGGTGTTCAACGGTCGCGGGAACACCCGCCAATCGGTCTAGGAGCAGCCCCTCGGTGACAAAGAGCGGTATGACGCGCACGCGCTTAGGTGCCGCATGCTCGCGGCACAGGCGCACGATCCCCTCGCGACCACCACGGGTAGCAAATTCCACCGTCGCGGGTACGCCGGTGAGCGCGAAGGTGCGGTGGGCGAGCTCACGGATGGCATCATTCGCCGCTGAATCGGAAGAACCAACGGAATAGATGACCACGTGGGCGTCGCCGGGCCGGGTACGTGAGGCGAGCACATGGGCGAGGTCCTCGCCAGTGCCGAGGCCTGCGGCGAGGTGGAGGGACAAGTGTGAGGTCTGGGAGGCTGCGGCAAGCGCGCGCGGAACATCAACGCGCTGGTGGTAACCCTGGGTGAAAAGCAGGGGAACCACAATTGCCTCGGTCTCCCCCACCTGGGCAAGCTCGAGCGCGGCCGCGGTGAGGTCGGGCTCGTTGAATTCCAGGTGCGCCGCACGAGCTGGACGCAGGCCCGTGGCCTGGGTCAAACGCTCAATTCCGGCCGCAGCACCCGGATGCCGTGAACCGTGAGACAGGGTAATGAGTGCGGGCATGGGGCATCCTTAAGCCTTTGGCGCCGTGGTGTGGCCGCGGCGGGCAAGCGAGCGCTTCAGTGCTTCGTTGGAGGACACGGCCGGTGCAGGAGCTACCGGGGCATCGTCCTGGCCGTGGAAACGCACGGAGAAAATCCGCAAGCATTCCTGGCATTTCCAGGCAAAGTCGTCTTCCTCGTCCGGAAAGAGGTCGGTTCCGGCGCAATACGGGCAGAAGCTGGGATGGTTGCGGTTGGGATTGGGCTGGCGGCGAAAATTCACTGCAAGTCCTCCTCAGCTGCGCGCAAGACCCAGTGGCGGAACTGCTCACCTTCCTCGCGCTGTTCCTTGTATTTGTTGACCAAGCGAATGACGTACTCAGGCACCTCATCGGCCACGACCTTGTGGCCACGCAGCTTGCGGCCCCAGTCCGGAGACAGGCCAAGGGCGCCGCCTAGATGGACCTGGAAACCCTCGACGCGGTTGCCCTCGGAATCAGTGACAATCTGCCCCTTCAGGCCAATGTCTGATACCTGCGAACGCGCACAGGCGTTGGGGCAGCCATTAAGCGCGATCGAAATCGGCACATCCAGATCACCCAGGGTGTCTTCCAGGATGTCCACCAACTCGATGGCGCGGGCCTTGGTGGTCACGTGCGCGAGCTTGCAAAACTCCAGCCCAGTGCAGGAGATGACGCCACGACGAAACTCGGATGGCTGGGAATACAGGCCGGTCTCGTCGAGCGCACGGGATAGGCTCGGGATGTCCTCTTCATCGACGTCGAGGAAAAGCAGCTCTTTCATCGGGGTAGTGCGAATACGGCTAATCCCGAATTTCTCAGCCACGTCTGCGATAGCGATGAGCTGTTCGCCGGTGGCATGGCCCACGGTAGGCTTCACGCCCACGTAGAACTTGCCGTCCTTTTGGCGGTGCACACCAAGATGATCGCGGGAGCCGGACTCAACCTCCAACGGAAGGCCATCCAATAGCGGCCTATCTAGGTATTCCTCTTCCAACACCTGGCGGAACTTTTCAATGCCCCACTTAGCCACCAAGAACTTCAGGCGGGCGCGGTTACGATTACGGCGGAAGCCGTAGTCACGGAAGATGCCGACCACACCGGCCCACACCTCAGGCACACGCTCTAGGGGAACCCATGCACCAAGGGACTGCGAGAGCATCGGGTTAGTGGAAAGGCCCCCGCCAACAAAGCAATCGAATCCGGGGCCGTACTCCGGATGATTCACGCCTACGAAGGCGACGTCTTGAATCTCGTGCGTGACGTCCTGACGGGAGTTGCCAGAGATGGCGGTTTTGAATTTGCGCGGTAGGTTATGGAACTCCTCACGCGGCAGGTAAGTATTTTTGATCTCTTCAATGGCCGGGGTGGCATCGATAATCTCGTCCTCTGCCACGCCCGCGACAGGCGAGCCCAGGATAACGCGGGGCACGTCGCCACACCCCATAAGCGTGCTCAGCTCCACCGACTCAAGCTTGTCCCAAATGGTGGGGACATCCTCGATGCGAATCCAGTGCAGCTGGATATTTTGGCGGTCGGTAAAATCCGCGGTGGAGCGGGCATAATCGCGCGAGATTTCACCCACGGCGCGCAGCTTGGCAGGATCGGCGCGGCCGCCATCGAAGCGCACGCGCATCATGAAGTACTCATCCTGCAGCTCAGCGTTAGAAAGCTTAGCGGTCATCTCGCCGCCCAAGTTCTGGTTGCGCTGGGTATAAAGGCCCAACCACTTGAACCGAGGAGCTAGGTCATCAGAAGGGATCGAGGAAAATCCTTGTTTGGAATAGATATCGATGACGCGCTGCTTGGCAGAAAGCCCACCATCCTCCTGCTTAATTACCTCATCGTTATTGAGGGGCTTGGTACCGTCAATCTTCCATTGGCCTTCGGGCTTCTTGGCGCGGGGTGTGCGCTTGGTATTAGTCGCGGTGGTCATGGTGTAGATCTCAACCTGCCTTTCCTAAGTATTGAAAGACAACCTACCTGTCTAAATCAGGCAGACAAAGCGGTCTTTTTTATTTTCAAGTAAAAATCGCCATAACCTGCACAAAAGTCAGAATATTTTTAGAAACTAATTCATAGCCTTGCCGCAACCTAGACCAGACGGTTCAATTGCCAGAAGAATAAGGCAAAGAAAATGAACCCAGCGGTCTAGCCCCGCAGGAAAGAGAAAGGCATTCGCGTAGCATGAATCAGCCCTTAAAAGTAGCCGTTATCGGTGCCGGCCCGGCCGGCATCTATGCCTCCGACATCTTGGTAAAAAAGACCGGTGGTGAGGTACAGATTGACCTCATTGAACAGATGCCCGCCCCCTTTGGCCTCATCCGTTACGGCGTAGCACCGGACCATCCGCGCATTAAAGGCATCATTAAATCCCTCCACCGCGTACTCGATACGGAGCAGATTCGCCTGCTGACCAACGTGCACATCGGCCGGGATATCACCGTCGATGAGCTGCAGCAGCATTATGATGCCGTGATCTTTGCCACCGGCGCCGTGGGCGACCGCCACCGCGATATCCCCGGCGCGGACCTCGACGGCGTACATGGTGCCGGCGAGTTCGTGGGCTTCTACGATGGCAACCCGCGCTTCGAGAGGGACTGGGATCTTTCTGCCAAGGAGGTTGCAGTCATCGGCGTGGGTAACGTGGGCCTTGATGTCTCCCGCATCCTGTCCAAGACCGGTGACGAGCTCAAGGTGACCGAAATCCCCGATAATGTCTACGATTCCCTGGCCCAGAACCAGGCCGAGACTGTGCGCGTCTTCGGCCGCCGCGGCCCGGCTCAGGCCAAGTTCACCCCGCAGGAGCTCAAGGAGCTGGACCATTCCGAGTCCATTAATGTCGTGGTCTCCCCCGAAGACATTGACTATGACGAGGCTTCGCTAACCGCGCGCCAAGAAAGCAAGTCCACTGACTTGGTGTGCCAGGTGCTCGAGCAGTACGCTATCCGCGATCCGAAAAAGGCACCGCACACCCTGCAGATTCACCTTTTTGAGCAGCCGGTGGAGATTATGGGTAAGGACGGCAAAGTCAGCGGGATTAAGACCGAGCGCACCGCCCTTAATGGAGATGGCAACGTGCACGGTACCGGGAAGTTCACCGAGTGGCCGGTCCAGGCGGTCTATTTCGCCACCGGCTACCGCTCCGATGCAGTCGATGGCGTGCCCTTTAACGAGGACAAAAACGTCATCAATAATGATGGCGGCCATGTCATCGATGCGGCCGGCGAAGTAGTTCCGGGCCTGTACACCACCGGGTGGATTAAGCGCGGGCCAGTGGGGCTCATTGGCAATACCAAGTCCGATGCCACGGAAACGATTGGCATGCTGCTTGCCGACGCCGCCTCCGGCACCCTCCCCTCCCCTTTCAGCGCCGCAGATATCACCGAGGTTCTTAGCGAGCGGGGAATCGAATACCTGACGTGGCAGGACTGGCAGCGTTTGGACGCGGCCGAGCGCGCACTGGGCGAACGCGAGGGCCGCGAACGCAAGAAGTTCGTGGAGTGGGAGGACATGGTCTCCCACTCGCGCGCCGAGGTTTAACGGCGGATGATGGCGAGGACTTCGTCGACGATGGACTGAACCTCGTCGGCGGTCTTTGCCTCCACATTAAGACGCAGCAGCGGCTCCGTATTGGAGGCACGTACGTTAAACCAGGCCTCGGTTCCCTTGAGCTCGACAGTCACACCATCCAACTCATCGACGGACTCAATTTTATCCGCCAGCTCATCCAGCACTGCCTGGGTAGCGGCCTTCTGGTCCTCCACGGTGGAATTGATCTCACCAGAGGCTTCATAGCGGGAGTATTCTGCCATGAGCTCGCTCAGCGGTTTATCGGACTGGCCGAGCGCTGCCAGCACGTGCATAGCGGCAAGCATGCCGGAATCAGCATTCCAAAACTCTTGGAAGTAATAGTGCGCGGAATGCTCACCGCCGAAGGCGGCCTTGTGCTCAGCCATCTGGGCCTTGATGAAGGAGTGACCCACGCGGGTGCGCACTGGGGTGCCGCCCTTTTCCTTGATGAGCTCCGGCACGGTCTTAGAGGTAATCAAGTTGTGGATGATGGTAGCGCCGGGGAACTTATCCAAGTAGCGCCCTGCCACCAACGCGCAAATGGCAGACGGGGAAACCGGCTGGCCTTTTTCATCCACGACGAAGCAGCGATCCGCATCGCCATCGAACGCCAAGCCAATGTCGGCTTTCTGTTCCACGGTGAACTTCTGCAGATCCACTAGGTTCTTCGGGTCCAGCGGATTAGCCTCGTGGTTCGGGAAGGTACCGTCAAGTTCGAAGTACAAATCGCGAACCTCGAAAGGCAGGCCATCGAAGACAGCCGGCACGGTGTGGCCACCCATACCATTGGCGGCATCTACAGCCACGACGAGAGGCTTGGAATCCTCCAACGGCACCAGCTTGCGGAGGAAGTCCGCATAGCCAGCCAGGATCTCCTGCTCTGCAATCGCACCTTCAGTGCCGGTGTACTCCGGGGTGCCTTCAATAAGCATCTGCTTAATCTGCCCCAAACCAGTCTCCTGGCCCACAGGCACTGCGCCGGCACGACAGAGCTTAATTCCGTTGTACTTGGCTGGGTTGTGGGAGGCGGTAAACATAGCGCCCGCGCACTCCAGGGAACCAGCGGCGTAGTAAAGCTCGTCGGTAGAGGTCAGCCCCAACAGGGTCACATTGAGCCCCTGCGAGGTCACACCCTCAGCGAAGGCGCGCGCCAAAGACGGTGAGGAGGGACGCATATCGTGGCCGACGGCCACGGTATTTTCGCCTTCCTCACGCAAGATGGCGGCAAACGCAGCGCCCGTATCGCGCACGAAGTTTTCATCGATATCTTCGCCCACCACGCCACGGACGTCATAGGCCTTAATTACTGCATCAAGCTGCTCACGAGTTCGCATACCCAGCAATAGTACTCTCGCCCGCAGGGAAACTACCGCACTGCGGGGTCCGTGTCAGTCCAGTTCCGATTCCGCCGGCGTTGTTTCATCGGGTACAACCGAAAGGTGGGCACGGCGGGCCTTTTTGGCATAAGCCACGCGACGGGTACGAAAGACCGGGTGATTCGAATTAGCTGGGTCAGCGCCATCAAAGGTCGCGGAATAGTCGATAGGGTCTGCCCCCGAACCGGCGCTACCGTCATCGACCAAGCCGGTGGTCACGCGGCCGTCTTCCTTGACCGCCTCTGCCAGGGCCATCAAATCGTCTTCCTCATCCAGCTCGATGCGATCGACGCGCACCAGCTCCCAGCCCACCGGAGCCGAGATGCGATCGCGGTGCGTGGCGCACAGGTCCCAACTGTGCGGGTTCTCTTCTTCCGCCAGCGGGCCGACCACGGCCGTCTGGTCCGCGTACGCATAGGTCAATGTCGCCACGGCGGGGCGGCCGCAGCCTGGGCGGGAGCAATGGCGAGAAATAGTCACAGCGCATAAGTCTAAACCCTTAGTTGAGATTTAGATAGTCTTCGCCCCGGCGTGGCTCCGCTAAATCCAGACCACCTGCGACTTAGAATCAGGGCATGACCGCCGCTCGCCCGCATATCCGCCCCGCCCGCGACCGACACGGCCACGGCATGCGCGGACCCCTCCTCCCCCAGCAGACCCCGCGCTACCGCAGCGCGCGCGAGCACTTCGACATGGCCGTCTTGGAGGCCTATGCCCCCATCCAAAACTCCTTCGCCCCGCAATTGCGTGGCCTCGACCTAGCCGTAGACACCATTCCGCGCATGCGACTCTCACCCGATATGACCGTGCTCCCGGATGAGATTATCGCCGATGGGCCGGTCCCCCTCGGGCGCGTGGTTCCTGCCGGCGTAGACTCCGCAGGCCACCCCACGCGCGCCCGGTTGGTCATTTTCCGCATGCCCATCGAGCAGCGCGCTTCCACCCCGTCCGAGCGTTCTGAGCTTCTAGGTACGGTTATTACCGCGCTCGTGGCGAATTATCTCAACTTGGATCCGGAGGAAGTGGATCCACGCTATAGCTGGTAGCCACCTTCACGATATGACCTAGCAGAAAGGCCCCGGGCCGCACGTCATGTGCTTGCCCGGGGCCTTTCTGGACACCTTAATTATCCAATCTCGCGCTTGAGGCGGCGGCGCTCACGGTCCGAAAGCCCGCCCCAAATACCGAAGCGCTCGTCGTGCTCCAGCGCGTACTCCAAGCATTCATCACGCACCGCGCAGGCCTGGCAAATGCGCTTAGCCTCACGGGTAGAACCTCCCTTTTCAGGGAAGAATGCTTCAGGGTCCGTCTGTGCGCACAGCGCTTGGTCCTGCCACTCCTGCTCGACGGCACCGAAGAGTTCATCGAGTGACATCTCTGCAGCAGCACCGCCACGGAGAATGGCGTTGTTATTAGCCATTTTGTCCACGCCTTTTCCTTTCTCCGAGGTTGGGTAATTCTAATCAGTGCAACCGACCGTACACCACATTCCCTTTGGGTAACCCCGCCGGGCCGGTGTGGAAGTAACGGCGTCGGCCGCTGTTTCTTTCACTGATGTAATTTCACACCGGATCACTAAATATCGTCAACCCGAATTAGTGGCTTCTTCGCACTTTTCAGCAAAAACGCAGCACACGATCCCCACACGTCACATCTGTAACAACTACGCCCCACCGGGGGTGTGGGTAGGGGGTACTACATGTAGTGGTACCCCGTTTTTCTGTCAACAATTTTCAGAAAATTCCGGCGTGTCGCGCGCACAATCTCTCAAAGAAGGGATCTACGTACTCAGCAACGCTGCACAGATTTCGCATTATGGTGGCAACCTTAGAAGGACGGACTGAGTAATTCCGCATGAAAAAGGCCGAACCAAAGACGCATTGTCCTCAGTTCGGCCTGTCCTGGTTGGACTTATCGCAGTGCCTAGCCCACGGCAGGAGCGTTAAGCATCGGAGCTAAAACGCACTCCAGCGTCCGGGATGGAAACGCCGGGGAAGACACGCATGCCGTCGAGAAGCTCGCAGCGCGCTCCGATGTGGGCACCCTCGCCAATGACGCAGTTTTCAATGACCGCGTTGGCGCCAATATGAGCGCCGGAGGCAATAATGGAGTTATGAATGATGGCACCTGGCTCAATGCGCACGCCATCGAAGACGACGGTGCCCTCGAGGCGAGATCCGGCGCCTACCTCGGAGCCACGGCCCACGGCAGTACCGGACAGCAGCAGCACGCCACCAGCGATGCCGGCCGAAGGATCCACCAACGACTCGCCGGTCTTGCCTTCAATCAGCGGGGAAGGCGCAATGCCGCGCACCAAGTCCGACGATCCGCGAGTGAAGTCATCTGGGCGGCCCATGTCGCGCCAGTAGGAGTTGTCCACGTGACCGACGACGAGGCGGCCTTCTGCCAGCAGTCCCGGGAAAGTCTCGCGTTCGACAGAGACGACGCGATTGGCCGGAATAGACTCGATGACCGAACGCTTGAATACGTAGCAGCCGGCGTTGATCTGGTTGGTCGGCGGGTCCTCAGTCTTTTCCAAGAAGGCGGTTACCCGTCCATTGGAATCGGTAGGCACGCAGCCGAAGGCCCGAGGATCAGCCACGTTGAGCAGATGCATGGTGACATCGGCATCCTTGTCATGGTGCGTGGTGAGGATTCCCTCCAGGTCCATGCCGGACAGCACATCGCCGTTGAAGACCATGACGGTGTCATTGCGCAGCTTGTCGTAGACATTACGGATACCGCCGCCGGTACCGAGTGCGGTCTCTTCCACCACGTACTCAATCTCCAGGCCGAGGTCCGAACCGTCGCCGAAGTACTCCTCAAAGACCTCAGCCTTATATGAGGTAGACATGACCACGTGCTCGATGCCGGCGGCCTTGATGCGGGCGAGAAGATGCTGCAGGAACGGATAGTTGGCCGTCGGCAGCATCGGCTTCGGTGTACCGATGGTTAGTGGACGCAGGCGGGTACCGCGACCGCCAACGAGAATCACTGCATCCGTGCTGGCACCGTGGGTGGTGACTGCTTCAGTCATAGTCTTCCTTATGTATGCGGACAGTTTTATTCGGTGATTTTCTGAGGGACAGTGTAGAGCTTAAAAGCGCAATCTAGGTCAACGGCACGCGCACCGCGGCCTAAGAACCTGCCGATGCCGAGGCAATTAACCCACGCACCCGCAGCCCCAGCCACAGTGCACCACGCAATGGGGCCTGCCACCAGGCGGGGTGGCGGTCTGCTTGGAAGCGATAGGCGGAGTTGTGGTGAGCGCGTAGCATGGCGCCGGCGTGCGCTTGTGTGGAATGTCCCTTGGCGTGACTGATGACTGCTTCTGGGCAGAAAATGTTTTGGTAGCCGGCACGCGCGAAGCGATCGCCTAGATCTACATCTTCGAGGTACATGAAGTAACGCTCATCAAATCCGCCGATGGCCTCGAAAGCATCCCAACGCACAAGAAGGCAGGAACCAGATAACCAACCAGCCGGCCGCTGCGTAGTCATATCGGTTTCATTGCGATAAGCGCGCGACCACGGATTAGAGGGCCAGATCGAGGAAAAGAGGGCGTGCCCAATGCCGGTCGCTACGGTGGGCACGGCACGCGCAGAGGGGTAATTGGTGCCGTCCGGCTCTACTATGCGCGGGCCCACGGCCGCGGCGTCCGGCCACTGGCGGGCACACTCGATGAGCCGATCGATAGATCCCGGTCTAAAAGCAACATCCGGGTTGGAAATCAGGAAAAATTCCTCATCTACTCCGCCGCGCTCGCGGGCAAAGCGGGCACCGGCATTCATGCCAGCGCCGTAGCCGATATTCCCGCCGGTATCGAGGAAATCTACCCCGGCGCGCTCGCGGGCGGCAGCCTCGGGAACACCGTCGGTAGAGCCATTATCCGCAAGCACCACCTTGGTGCCGCGGGCGTACGCACTCGGCAGGGAGTCTAAAAAACTACCGAGGTATTGTCCGGGACTATAAGTCACGGTGATCACGGCCAGAGGGAGTTGAGTTGGAGTAGTCACAATGGCCACGAGCTTAGTCACAAGCACTCCTCGCGCTGGGCAGGGACACTGCCCGAACACGCGAAATCGGACGCGGATCACTAATTTTTTAACGTTCTGCCCTAAACTGTCTCCAGATCCCCACCAATCTAGAAAGCCTCCACTTGTGACTTCTGAGAACACTCGCCGGGCGCGCACCATTCAGCCGGCGCCCTCTGCCGCTAGTGCGGTAAAGCAAAAAGGTTCCACGGCCATAAAGACGATCGTTGCCCTGCTATCCGCCCTTATCCTGGTGGTATCTGGCGTGGGTTATGCCACCGTCGGCCGGCTTGATAATGGTATGTCTTCTGCCAAGGACTTGTCCTTAGGCGGCAAGGGGCTTTCCGGTGACTCACTCGATGGCGCGGTGGATATCTTGCTGGTGGGCAAGGATTCGCGTACCGATGCAAAGGGCGATCCCCTCTCCGATAAGGAACTAGCAGACCTGCACGCCGGCGTGGCCGATGGTGAGGAAAATACCGACACCATGATGCTCATCCGCGTTCCGGAGGATGGTTCCCGTGCTACCGCCGTGTCCATTCCGCGCGATACCTATGTTAAGGATCCGGAGTACGGCAATATGAAGATGAATGCTGTCTTCGCCTCTCACAAGAACGCCAAGGTGGACGAGCTCAAGCAAGAAAACGCAGAGGCTGAAGCAAAGGGCAAAAAGAAGCCGCACTCGGATAAGGACATCGAAAAGCAGGGCGTCGAGGCCGGCCGCGAAGGGTTATTGGCCATGGTGCGGTCCTTGACCGGTGTGTCCATCGACCACTACGCGGAGGTGGGCCTGCTGGGCTTTACCCTGCTTACCGACGCCGTCGATGGTGTCGAAGTCTGCCTCAATGATGACGTCAATGACGATATGTCTGGCGCTAAGTTCAGCAAGGGCAAGCAGACCCTCGATGGCGCCAAGGCCCTAGCCTTTGTGCGCCAGCGCTACAACCTGCCGCGCGGCGACCTCGACCGCATCGTGCGCCAGCAGGCTTTTATGGCTTCCCTGGTCAATAAAATCCTGGACAATGACACCCTGGCTAATCCCTCCAAGCTTTCCAAGATTGCCAAGGCGGTGGAACGCTCCGTAGTCATCGATGAGGGCTGGGACATCATGGGCTTTGTTACCCAGCTTGCCGGCTTGGCGGGCGGCAATGTCACCTTCACCACCATCCCGGTTACCTCCATCGACGGCCAGGGCGATTATGGCGAATCTATCGTCACTATCGACGCCGCCGAGGTTCACCGTTTCATGGACGATTTGGCTAAGTCCCACGATGAAGCCACCGATGAGGCCAAGGCCGAGGATAAGGACAAGCAGAAAAAGGCGGACAAGGACAAGGACGTCGATCCTAATATCAATATCCACGTCCTCAACGCCGGCAATATTGACGGCCTAGCTTCCGGCATCGGCTCTTGGCTTGAGGGCAAGGGCTATACGGTAGAGCGCTCCGCTAACGCGCAACCGGGCATCTACAGTGAGTCGCAAGTGGTAGCCGCTGATCCGACGAGCAAGGAGGCGAAAGCCCTAGCCAAGAAGCTGGGTGGCCTGCCGGTGGCAGAGAACCCGCAGCTCGATAATGACACCCTCATCGTCGTGGCTACCGATGACTACCAGGGCCCCTCCGATAAGGAGGCCAGCGCCCAAGAGCCGGAGGAAGACAAGTCCAGCCAGCCGGTAGGCACCCCGGGCGATGACTTCGGTACCGCCAAGGTTTCCCCAGAAATCGACGCCGGTGGCGATGGCCCGCGCTGCGTGAACTAGCACTTCTCCCCTACGATGGGCGAGTATGGAACTACTCGCCCATCTTCTGCATGCCGATGCCGCCTCTCCGCGGCTTACCGTATATAACGAGACCACCGGCGCACGCATGGATTTTTCCGGGCAAACGCTCGACAATTGGGTAGCGAAAATCGCCAATATGCTGGAAGAAGAGCTCGACTTAGAGGCAGATTCCACCATTGCCATCGATCTGCCCTCCTCGTGGCAAGCGGCCGTTGTGGCCTTAGGTGCGCTCGCCTCCGGCCCTTCCTATAGCTTTGGCGAGTCTGCCACGCTTGCCGACGTCGTTTTTACCTCCCCCTCCCGCTACCCCGCCGCCCATGAACGCCAACCCCAAGCCGATATCGTGCTCATCAGCGAGGACCCCTTTGGCCGCGGCGTCGTAGAATCCGGCGGCGATCTACCCACCGGCGCTATTGATTTCGGCCCCACCGTGCGCTTCTACGGCGATCAGTACTTTGGTGAAACCCAGCCACTGCCGCAACTCGTCAATACACCTGCGAGCGCCGAGCGCCTGCTATCTACCGGCTGGTCTGATAATGAGTCTTTTTCCCGCGCCGTGCTCGAGCCCCTCGCCGCGGGAGGTTCCGCCGTCATCGTTGCCGGCGTGTGCCCAGCAGAGCGGTTGGAGGAAATCGCCTCCAATGAGAAAGTGACAGCTCGCCTTTCCTAGGTTTAGCCGGCAGGATTGAGCCCAGATACACTTAGCACTCGTTATGTTTCTGGGAATCTCCGCGGACGCATGGTCCTATATCTTCATCGGCCTCCTCATCCTTGCCGGCACCATCACTCAAGGCGCCATCGGTTTTGGTTTAGGGACCATTGTCACACCCATCATCGCGCTCATTCGACCTGAGCTCCTACCCACGCTCATTCTGTTGCTCGCGTTGTGCATTTCTAGCTATACGTTATCGCGCTCCTACCGCGAGACTTCTTGGCGCGTGGTGGGAATCTCTTCTCTTGCCCGCATCCCCGGTTCCTTAATAGGCGCTTGGGCAATCGCGAGTCTGTCCCCCGATGGATTATCCATCTTCATCGGTTGCGCCGTACTCTTTGCCATGACCCTATCCAGTTTGGGATGGAGCCCGCGGCCAACCACCCTCAATACGCTCATCGCCGGCGTAGCCTCCGGTATCCTGGGCACCTCTACTTCCATAGGCGGCCCGCCCATGGCGTTGATTATGAAGCGTTTTGATCCGAACCGTACCCGCGGCACTTTGGCGGGCACCTTCGTCCTCGGAACCTTAATTTCTCTTATAATTTTGACGCTCAATGGACAGATCAGCAGCACCCAAGTAACCGCTGCGGCGGCCTATTTCCCCCTTATTGTCATTGGACTTATCGCAGCGAACTACCTCAACCGATTTATAGATAGGAAACTGCTCAACCGCATCGTCATCATTGTGGCCATCTCTGCAGCCCTCATGCTCATCATTGAAGCTGCCCTAATCTAGCCCTGCTTCTCACCCCTCAGCGGAAGGCCCCAATAAGCTCCTGTTGCGAAACACTCCAACCTCTGCCATGTAAACACCTATAACGTATGTCACGTAACATTCACGCGCAGGCATTTTATAACCCCCTTTCACCCGCTTAAATGCAGCGTACGACGCATATAGTGGCACGCCCATAATTTCACCACAAGACTCGCACGTCACTTTAGAAAAGAGTCAAATACCCCCATATAGGGGGTATTCCAATTCGCGCCAAATAGGCAATGTATAGACATCTATCCATCAATAATTTTTGACGCACTATCGGCCGCTTAGCGGGGACAAGATCCAATAAACCACTTAGTCTATATAAAAAATACCTACCTTCCAGCAGCGCAGATATATAGACATCTAAGAGATGAATTAACTCTAAGCCTGTTTTAGCGTTTTCTTAGCGCAACATCGAGAGTTGCTGGATTTCATTCATAAGTTCATTCATTTTCTACCTGCATTAGGAGAAGTTCTATATGTCGATTCGTCGTCGCATGACCGGCCTGACCGCCGGCCTCATCGTCGCCGGCACCGCATTCGCGGCACCGCTGGCTGGCGCCACCACCCAGACCGAGTCCTACCCGGAAACCCCGGCGCTGAACCCGGATCTGCCAATCATCCACACCACCCACGGTTCCGACCACATGAAGGCGAACGTTCTGAACCCTCGCCCGGTATGTAACCCGTGGGAGGACCACC
This sequence comes from Corynebacterium sp. LaCa117, assembly GCF_046717765.1. Classification (NCBI taxonomy): domain Bacteria; kingdom Bacillati; phylum Actinomycetota; class Actinomycetes; order Mycobacteriales; family Corynebacteriaceae; genus Corynebacterium; species Corynebacterium sp. LaCa117. The sequence goes on from NZ_CP177102.1 coordinate 2,011,604, forward strand.
GCACCGTGGTCTACAAGGTTTCCGATCGCTTCCTGCCGGCCGGCACCATCTCCACCACCAACCAGACCAAGAAGGACATCCCGCTACAGCAGAATCTGTCCAAGTCCCAGTCCATCTCCGTTTCCGTCAACGGTGACCGCACCGAGACCACGTCCATGAACCTGGGCGGCAAGGGCTCCGGCAAGAATGCCGAAGGCTCCGCAGGCATCTCCCACGAGATCGCAACCAAGATTGGTGCTAGCGCCTCCTACTCCCTGTCTTGGGAGGCTGGCCAGTCCATCGGACCTTACGACGTTCCGCCAAACCACACCGGTGAAGCTACCTACGGCTTCCGCGTGCTGAACATGACCGGTACCCAGCAGTACTGCAAGCCAAACGGCACCTGGTCCACCCCGACCGCTTGGAATGCAATGCAGCCGGTTAAGAACGAAGTTCGCGTCAAGCTGTACGACAAGCTGTCTGACTCCTACGCTCCTAACAAGGACGCCCAGAACACCACCGACGTCAACGACCCGAAGGTTGTGGAAGAGGACAAGAACCTCGAGGCTGACGCTGAGGTAATCAAGGACTCCGAGGGCAACGCCAAGGAAGCAACCGAGAAGGTATCCGAGGCAGAGGGCAAGAACGAAGAGGCTGCTGACAAGAAGAAGCAGGAAGAGGTTGATGCCAAGGAGGACAAGAAGGACTCCAAGCACAAGCTCGACCTCGAGCCTTACATGACCGTTTCCGGCGCTAAGCACGCTGGCTTCGCAGGCACCGTTGCAGTCCGCGCCAAGAACGTTGGCTCCGAGCGCTACTACGGTGAGTTCCCAGCTACCCAGTTCCGCGTTGATGTAAAGACCGCTAAGGGTCCGAAGGGCGTTGACCGCCTCATCACTCCGCGTTCCTCCAACGGCGCTCACATCCGTGACCTGGGCTTCAACGAGAAGACCTCCACCCGCTCCTTCGAGGTAACCCTGGCTAACCCGATTAACGCTGGCGAAGAGGCTCGCATTGCGAACCTGGACTTCGGCGATGGCAAGACCAAGGAAGGCCGCCTCATCAATAACATCGAGGTAACCCAGACCTCCCGCATCAAGGGTGATGACTCCAAGCACAACGACCAGAACGTTGACTCCCGCGAGCACACCTTGAAGGACACCGGCAAGAAGGCTGAGGGTCTGTTCTAAGAACTCCTACTTCTTCCCTAGGAACATAGTTTCCTAGCCAGTCTCAAAGAGAAGGCCGCTGCACCACTGATGGTGCGGCGGCCTTCTTCTTGTTCGTTTCACAGCTGCTTAACAACGAAAAGATGCAGGAACTCAATGCCCGCGTCGACGTCGGCGGTGAGGACTACACCACCGTGGCACTCGATTTTTTGAAGGAAGAAAACCTGATCGCGGACTAGTTGCCAAGCCTTAGCAAGATTCCCAAAGACCGTTACACCACCCTCGGTGCGGCGGTCTTTAATATTTATTTAACTTAGATCACACTTTTACTTTCGTTCGCCAAAACCCTCAGATAGATTGTTTATGTTGTCTTATTCACACGTACTGAAGGATGAATTCTATGTCTCACACGACTGCGAATGCGCCTGCTTCACCGGCCAGTTTACCCACTACCGGCGGCGCAGACACCCCAAGCGGCAGCCAGGTGACTACCAATAAGGCCGTCAATAGCCAGTGGACCATCACGCTCTTCGGCACTGCCGTGGGCGCAGGTATCCTCTTCTTGCCGATTTCCGCCGGCAGCTTCGGCTTCGTCCCGCTACTGGTAGCCACCCTGCTCATCTTCCCGATGACCTACCTGGCCCACCGTGCTTTCTCCTGGATCATTAGCTATTCGCCGCTGCATGGCGAAGACGTCCTTGCAGTACTCACCCACTTCTTTGGCCGGGGCAACGGCATCATCCTCGCGATTATCTACTGGTTCACCATCTTCCCGGTGGTGCTCATTTACGGCGTATCGATTACTAATACGGTCGATAGTTTCATCGTCAACCAGCTAGGTGGGCCGGAAATTTCTCGCTATATCTTGGCACCGCTGTGCGTAGGACTGATGACGCTGGCACTTGCCTTTGGCAATGCCATCATGTTGAAGATTGCTCAGTTCGTGGTTTATCCGCTCATCGTGGCGCTGGCAGCAGTATCGCTCTACCTCATTCCGCAATGGGACCTCGGCTCCTTCATGGAGGCCGGCGATCACACCGCTGGCGGGGTTATCAAGGCCATTATCCTTATCCTTCCCGTCTTGGTATTCTCCTTCTCCTTCGTTGCTGCGATTTCCCAATTCTCGCTGGGCATGGAAAAGGAATACGGAGCGGACCACCACGCACAGTCCGATAAGGTTATCCGCAATTCCGCCATCTTGCTGACCGTCTTCACCATGTTCTTTGTCTGGTCCTGCGCACTGGCCATGGGCGCAGACGGCATGCAGGAGGCAAATGACAAGAACCTGCCGGTACTTTCCTACTTCGCCAACGAAACCGGCACCCCATTTATGGCCTACATGGCACCCATCGTGGTTATTTGTGCAGTGGCTTCTTCCTATTTCGGCCATGCCCTTGGCACCATCGAGGGCACCCAGTACCTCTTCAACCTGGCCGCGCCGAAAGCCACAAAGAAGATGTCTGCCCGCACGCTTGACCTATGGACCTACCTCTTCATCTTCATCGCCACGTCACTGGTAGGAATTTTCAACCCCTCCATCCTGGACATGATTTCTGTCGTGGGCGGCGTCTTCTTCGCCTTCATGACCTACCTGCTTCCCATCTGGGTCATTTACCGAGTGGACGCCCTAGCCCGCTTCCGCGGCAAAAAGACCAACTATTTCGTGGCGGTCATGGGCTTTATCGTGCTCTTTGCCACCATCTGGGGAATGTTCCAATAATCCCACCAAAAGGTGGTTCGACAAGGACTTTTCCTGTCTGACAAGGTGGGAGGCATCATGTCAGAACAGGAAAAGGACCCCGACCTAAAAATCAAGCTCGGGCAGAATAACGAAATCAAAATTAAAAACAAATACGAGACGTTTTCCATCGCCAATGACATCGCCATCTCCGTGGTGTTTATCCTCGGCTCGGTGCTAACGCTTGCCGGCTTGTCGATGGTCGCTACCGTCTTCTACCTCCTGGGCAGCCTCGGCAGGGCAGCCCGCCCGGCCATCCGCTTAAAACGCCGCACACACCTGCAACGCATTGGCGCAGATGCAAATACTGCCGAAAGTTATGACTACTAAGCCACAAATGGGCTAGCAGTAAACTTTCAGCAACTAGCAGGGACCTATCAGGCACAATCCATTGTGGTAGCAGCCCCGTGCCCCATACTTAAATCATGCGTTTGAGAGAGCGCATACGAGAGAGATAGAGAGAACCCCTCAGTTTCCAGAGGGCGGCTAAAGCCGATACATGGAAACACCTTGTAGAGAGACGCCTGCGGCCCTCGGTTCCTTCCGGTTCCGAGGGCCGCAGGCGTTTTATCCTTTTATAGCGAAACGCTACTGGTGCAGCTTATTCTTTTTCGACGCGAATAGCACCGCGGTTCCAGTCACCAGCGCCGCAGCCACCAAATAGAAAGCAGGGGCAAGCTGCAGACCAGTGACATCAATAAGCCAGGTGGCAATCATCGGAGCGGTACCGCCAAAGATAGCATTGGCCGTATTAAACGTCAGCGCGAAGCCGGACAGGCGCACGTGCGTGGGGAACTGCTCGGAAAGGAAGGAAGGCAGGACGCCATCGTTAAGCGCCAGCACGCCACCCAAGCAGACTTGAATGATAATGACGAGGAGGATTCCGGCGCCGTCGAGAAGCATAAAGGCCGGAATGATAGTCACGCCCATAAAAGCTGCGGCGCACAGCATGGTCGTGCGGCGGCCCAGGCGGTCCGAAAGCATGCCGGTAAGCAAGGCAAAGCCCACATAAAATGCGGAGGCAACAGAGGATGCTATAAACGCCGGGGTTGCGGCCATACCCAGCTCTTCTGAGAGGTAGGTGGGCAGGTAGGTCAAGATGACGTAGAAGCCAATGGCGTTGAGCACCGCACCAGCAAAGGCAATGGCCAAGGCCTTGGGGTACTTGAGCACCTCACGCAGCGGAGATTCTTCCGGTTCATCCTGATCCTCAAAGTGGGAGGACTCCTCCGTATGACGGCGAATCCACAGACCGTACATGCCCAAAGGCAGCGCAATCAAGAAAGGCACGCGCCAGCCCCAGGAATCCAAGGCAGCATCGTCGAGCACGCCCGTCAGAAACGCCGCAATGAGCGAGCCCAGCAACAAGCCGGAAGCCGTAGCGGACGGCACCACCGCGGAATATATGCCGCGCTTGCCGGCCGGAGCGATCTCGGCCAAGTGCGTGGCCGCGCCTGCATACTCACCGGCTGCCGAAAAGCCCTGCACCATGCGGCACAGCAGCAGCAAAAGGGACGCGGCGAAGCCGATGGTGACATAGCCGGGAAGGAAACCGATGCACGCGGTAGCCAGGGACATCATCACAATGGAGACCGTTAGGGTCTGGATGCGTCCGTGTTTATCACCGAAGTGACCCCATACGATGCCACCCAAAGGCCGTACCAAAAATGACAGCGCAAAGAGTGCAAACGTCATAATCAGGGCACGGCGGCCTTCCATCTCTGGGAAAAAGACCCGGGAGATAATCGCGGACATATAGATATAGGCCGCGTAATCGAACCACTCAATGAAGGTGCCTATAAACGCTGCCTTTATGGCCGAGCGATGCTGGCGTTTTGTTTCTTCTGTATCTTCCACCTGTGCCGGCACGGCATCATTGGCTGGGGGTTGGGAAGTGAGAGGAGACATGCTCCTCACCTCAATTCTGTAGCTATACAAGCAGTTGAAAACGGCGCAGGCCCGCTGCGCGCATGCCCTCAACCCTACAGAATCAACTTATGGTGTACGTCACTTTTATGCGCCAATATTGCGCTCCCTCACAATTGTTACGCTTGTCAGCGCCTTATCCATCCTTTCCCAGCCATTAACAGCCACCCAACAGCCGAGCCTCATGGAGGCTACAGCACAGTGCCCCATACTGAGATCGTGCGCTTGAGAGAGCGCATACGAGAGAGATAGAGAGAACCCCCTGCAGTTTCCACAGGGCGGCACATGCCGATATATGGAAACAGTGAGAGAGACGCCTGTGGCTCCCAGTTCCGAAAGGAAGTGGGGGCCACAGGCGTTTTCCCAGTTAAGACCCTAACTTCATGCTGTAGAGGGCTTCTGCGGAATCTTTTTATCAAAATCAATAAGTCGGCCCAATGCCCAATCCTTATCAGTTAGCAGGCGAGAAAACACCAATCCGGCGCCAATGGAGCCAACCACCATCATTCCTGTCGCAACGTTTGCCAAAGCTTGATCCATTTGACCGTCATTCAAATAAAACACTGCTCTAAACATTGTCACCCCCGGAATCATGATCACTGCAGCCGGAACGGTCGTTGTAATACGAGGAAGGCGGGCCTTTTTAGAAGCAACCGCACCTAGCAGCCCAATCAATAGCCCTCCCACGAATGCCGCAAAGAAAATAGTTGTACCAGCGTGAATGAGGATCAAACGGAGCTCGTTTGCCACCGTTCCGACACACGCTGCGACCAAAACCATGCGGCGGGAAGAGTTGAAAAGAAAGGCAAAGCCAGCAATTCCCAGAAAACTTGCGACCGGCGCCAACAAAAACCACCTCATATCCTGTGCAGGGGCGGGTGGATCAGGGGTAAGTTGTGTCAACCAGCTAACCATCGAGACCGTGAAAGTCGCTGTAAATATAACAGTGAAGGCGTACCCTAACCTGACTATTCCTGCGTCCAAATCAAAACGCGCAATATCGATCAAAGCAGAGAAAAGAGGAAATCCGGGAATCAAGAATAAAACCGCTGCTACCACGCCCGAGGACAATTCACTCGGATCCACTGAGCCTATCGCGCCAAAAAATTCCGTTAAAAGGAAGAAAACGATACTTGCCGTTGTCCCGCCAGCAATTACTCCCCCGATTTGATGGACGTGCCGGTGGAGAACCGTGTACCGCACAAACTGGCCTGCAAACGCCGCTAGAGCCACCAACCCCACCGCTTCTAGCGGGAAAAAGTTAAGATACGCAAACGCCGCGCACGCGATCGCGGCGGCAAAAGAAAGAACTAAACCACTCCAGCGCTTTTTGACACCAAACTCAATAACATCCAGCATTGCCGCCAGCTCTTGGGCAGTAATCCCTGCATAGAGACGATTATGGGTCAGGTCTTCTAAGGCTTCTATCCGCGAAGCATCAACCGCAGGAGAATGTTGCCGGGCAATCACTGTCCTGAAATATTCCCCGCGGTGGAACGTACAAGTAATCTGCGTCAAACCCACTGTGGCATCTAAGTGGTCAAACCCCAAAGCTCGCGCACTGCGTTTCATCCCCCTTAAAACACGGTAGCCAGAAGTGCCGGCACCCATTAGGAGCATTCCCACCCGCAAGACAACATCCGCTTCCACGCCCATTTGCCGGTGCAATTCTGGATCAAATTGTTGCGACACATCTCCTCCTCTGACACGGTTTTAGCGCCTATTTAAAGGCTTCTCGACCCCAACCGAAGCCCGAGAACACACTTTTAGTTTTACCTAGAATCCTACGCAGAACCGCACCCCTATGAATAGTTCTTCATCGGCCTAGAGGTCGCCGCCTTTTACACCGTGGGCGGGTTTGCGCGTCTATTAGCCGATTTCCACCCCATTACCACAATACTCACAGGTAAAACGCAGGCCTGTAGCAGGCTAGGGAGTTATCTTAAGTTCATGCGTTTGAGAGAACGCAAGAGAGATAGAGAGAACCAGTTCCAGCGCCCTGCGGCCCCAAGTGAGGCCCGGGCGTTGGAGCTGTTTTAGGGGTCTGCCGGTTAATTGCACTAAGAAGCGCGGTGAACACAGGAATACCTTGCATAGAGAAAACTCACCAGACCTGGCGGCTATGTACTACTCCCCCACAGCCCGGATGCCAGCAGCATTGGCCGCACATCTTTTAAAAACCGTGCGGCCATGTACAGTTTCCCGCTTAGTCGTTGCCCAAATAGCTCAATGCAGCGGCAGCAAGTGCTTCGGTGCCAGTGCGCAATGTGGGTTGGAGCCGTGGGGCGAAGTGCGGGCTGTGGTTGGGAACATCCTTTCCTTCTTCGCGGCCGGAAAATACCCAGAAGCAATAGGGAACCCCATAGGCTCGCGCAATGGTGGAGAAATCCTCGCTGGCTGTTAGGGGCTCTGCGGTGAGAACGCGGTCGGCGCCGAAGTAGGATGTGAAGGCTTTCTGGAGCCGCGCCGTGGTCTCGTCATCATTGCTGGTAAGCGGGTAGGCATCGTGATAGTTAAATTCAGCAGGCTGAGGGCTACCGGCAGCCTGGCACTCAGCGTTGACGATGCGCTCGATGGCGTCGGAGATTTTGTCGCGTACTTGCTCACTATAGGCACGCACGTTGATCTTCAGGTTAGCCTCAAAGGGAATGATATTTGCCTTCGAACCGGCATTGATAGCACCCACGGTCAACACACCAAACTCGGAAGGGCTTAGTTCGCGGGAAATGACTGTCTGAAGGCGCATCACAATGGAGCTGGCCAGCACCACTGGATCGACGCTGAGGTGTGGCATGGAGCCGTGCGAGCCTTGGCCATAAACCTTGACATCCAGACTTACCGCGGTGGACATGAAGGGTCCTGCGGCAAGAGCAACGGTGCCAGCAGGAAATTGGCTAGCAAAAACATGTTGACCTAGGACAACATCGGGAGTTGCTACCTTATCTACCAGACCGTCATCCACCATGGACTGGGCACCGGCGGCGATTTCCTCGCCCGGTTGGAAAATTAGTTGCAGGGTGCCGGACCACTGGTCGGTGGCCTGCGCCATGAGCGCACCCATGCCCAGCAGGCTGGCCACGTGCGAATCGTGACCGCAGGCGTGCATGACGGGTATGGGGTTTCCATCCGGGTCAAGGGCGGTATCGGTGGAGGCATAATCCAGGCCAGTGTCCTCCTTGACTGGTAGGCCATCAAAATCCGCGCGCAGCATGACAGTTGGCCCGGCACCATTTTCTAAAATGCCAACCACGCCACCGCCTACATCCACTTGTTCAAACCCGAAGTCAGCAAGCTTGCCCTTGATGATGCCAAGCGTGCGCTCCTCCTGCATTGATAGCTCTGGGTGCTGATGCAGGTCCTTATAAAGTGGCTCCTGCCAAACTTTGACGGAGTCATAGTTACTGCAGACAGTGCGGACAGACATTGCTTCCTCCTTGTGGAATCGCGGTGGAATATGGGTGCCAGTGTAGAAGGGTGGGAGGAAGGTGGGCGTCGGCAAGCAAGGCATTTTTGTAATGCCAGCCATAGTTTTATGGTAAAGAGACAGACGCCATGGCCCGCTGAGCTGGAGTTTTTTAAAGGATCAATGACGCATCCACTTTTAACCCATCGGACATTAATAATTCACTGATTGTTTGTTTTCCATGTATCTGGGCTTCACCCGTCCACCCTAGATTGACCGGGTGACCTTTCAGGAAGACTCTCTCAGTGGCGGCAACTCAGGCACTACCATCGCCCGTCCCGCCCACACGGAAAACCCCAGTGATTCTGCGGCACTGGTGCGCAAAGCAGCGCGCAATCGCCACAAGGAATGGCTGCTGGCCGCAGCGCTATTAGCACCGAACCTGATCCTGCTGGCTGTGTTTACTTACCGGCCGCTGCTAGATAATATCCGGCTATCCTTTTTCAATTGGAATATTTCCAGCCCTACCTCCACCTTTGTAGGCTTGGACAATTATGTGGAGTGGTTTAGCCGCGAGGATACGAAGACCATCGTGCTCAACACTTTGGTATTCACGTTCTTTGCGGTCATAGGCTCCATGGTCATTGGTCTAGCGCTGGCATTACTGCTCAACCAGAACATTAAGGGCCGCAACTTTGCACGCTCGGTGGTCTTCGCGCCCTATGCCATCTCTGGCGCGGCCATTGGTATCGCCTTCCAATTCGTCTTTGACCCGAACTTTGGCCTCATCCAGGACATGCTGGGCTGGTTCGGCATCGACTCCCCGAATTTCTATGCCGTGCCAGGCTGGGCGATGTTCATGGTGACGTTCACCTTCGTGTGGAAAAACCTTGGATATACCTTTGTCATTTATCTAGCCGCGCTCCAAGGCCTAGACAAGGAACTGGATGAAGCCGCCGCTATCGACGGCACCGGACGCTGGCGCAAATTCTGGCGTGTGACCATGCCGCAGCTGCGCAATACGACCTTCTTCCTTTCCATCACGGTGCTTCTTAACTCCGTGCAGGTCTTCGACATCATCAACGTCATGACCCGTGGCGGCCCGCAGGGCAATGGCACGCAGACGTTGGTTTTCCAGATTTATAACGAGACCTTCGTCAACTTCCGCGCCGGCTACGGTGCGACTGCCGCCACCATCTTGTTCCTGATCCTGCTCATCATCACCCTGATCCAGGTACGCATCATGGATAAGCGAGGTTAACCCACATGGCTACTTCAACCCTTCACATGGTCACGGATGAATCCCCCACCACCCGTCGCGCGAAGCTCGTAGGCGGCTATTTGGGCATCCTCGCGGTACTGCTCCTTATTGGTCTCCCGCTCTTTTGGATCCTCATGACCTCTTTCAAGGCCAAGGGCGATATTTATACGGATCCGGTTAACTGGCTGCCGCCGGTATGGGAGACTGAGAATTACTCCGATGCCACCACCCGCGTGCCTTTCTGGACCTACCTGCGCAACTCGGTAGTAATTACCGCAGTGCTGTCCATCATCAAGATTGTGCTTGGTGTCATTTCTGCCTATGCGCTGGCCATCCTGCGCTTCCCAGGCCGCCATCTGGTGTTCTTATTGGTCATTTCCTCACTCATGGTGCCCAGCGAGATCACCGTCATTTCTAACTACGCCTTGGTCAATTCCTTGGGCTGGCGCAATACCTTCGTGGGCATCATCGTGCCGCTGGCCGGCGTGGCTTTCGGCACCTTCCTCATGCGCAACCACTTTTTATCCCTGCCCTATGAGCTGGTGGAAGCCGCCCGTATGGACGGCGCCGGCCCCATCCGCCTGCTCACCAAGGTGCTCCTGCCGGTCTCTTGGCCAACGCTGACCGCGTTTTCCGTCATCACCATGGTCAATGAATGGAATACCTACCTGTGGCCATTCCTCATGGCCGATACTGAGGACGTTGCCCCACTGCAGGTGGGTCTGACCATGCTGCAAAACAACGATGGCGTAACCAACTGGGGTCCGGTTATGGCCGCCACCATCCTCACCATCATCCCGATGGTGATCATCTTCCTAGCCTTGCAAAAGTACATGATTCAAGGCCTGACCACTGGCGCCGTCAAGGGATAGAAGGACTTCTACCCCACCCACGCTCGCCGTTTCCACATATTTTATTTCCCCCCTTAACCAGGAATTTTCAGGAGAACTACATGCTACGCCGCACATTCCTCGCCCTTGCTACCACAGCCGCATCTGCTACCACTCTCGCCGCTTGCGCCGGCACCTCTTCTACTAACCCACAAGGCGGTAAAGACAAAGGCGGCGATGGTGAAGTCACCGAACTGACCTGGTGGTCCAACCACCCGGGCACGTCTAAGGACATTGAGAAGGAAATCATCTCCCGCTTTGAAAAGGAGAATCCTGATATCAAGGTCAACCTCGTTGATGCCGGCAAGAACTACGAAGAGGCTGCACAGAAATTCAACGCCGCGCTCACCGGCCAAGATCTACCGGACATCGTGGTGCTTTCCGACGTCTGGTGGTACAACTTTGCCATCAACGGCCAGATCGCCAACGTGGATGACCTAGCGAAGGAAGCCGGCATCGACCTGTCTACCTATGTGCAGCCCCTCTACGAGGATTACAACTACGACGGCGGCCACTTTGCGCTTCCTTTCGCTCGTTCCACGCCGTTGTTCTACTACAACAAGGACGCGTGGAAGAAGGCCGGTCTGCCAGACCGCGGTCCGAAGTCCTGGGATGAGATGGACGAGTGGTCCAAGAAGCTCGCCGCGGCCGATTCCAAGATGAAGCCATTTGGCTGGGGCGATGCCGTGGACTACCTGGGCTGGATCTTCCAAGGCCCACTGTGGTCCAAGGGCGGTGCCTACTCCGATGAGTGGGACTTGAAGTTCACCGATGACAAGACCATCAAGGCCGTCGAGTGGCTCAAAGACATCACCGATGAAAAGAAGGGCTACTCCTACGTGGGCAATGACATGGCCATGGAGTTCGGCACCGGCCGCGCAGCCGCGACTGTGCTGTCCACCGGTGACCTGGCAGGCCTGACCGATACCGCTAAGTTCGAGCTCGGTACTGCCTTCCTGCCTAACCCGACTGGCGACGGCGCCTGCCCCACCGGTGGTGCTGGCCTTGCCATCCCAGCTGGCATCAGCAAGAACCGCCAGTTGGCTGCAATTAAGCTCATCGACTTCATCACCAATGAGGAAAACACCTGCTACTGGTCCCAGAACGTGGGCTATATGCCGGTGCGCTCCACCGCGGTAGACAACAAGGACCAGAAGAAGTTCATGGAAGAAAACCCGAACTTCGAAACCGCCATCAAGCAACTTCCGGAGACTCGCCCGCAGGATAATGCCCGTGTCTTCCTGCCCGGCGCGGACCAGGAGATTGGTGGTGCTTTCGAAAAGATTGTCACCAACCGCGATGACGTCACCAAGGTGCTTACAGACCTGCAAAAGACCCTGCAGTCCATTTATGACAACCAGGTCAAGACCGTCATCAATAAGTAGGCTCCCCTAGGCGCCCTCCTCCCCTCACTACATTCTGAAAGGTAACCATGGCTACTGTCACCTTCGATGGCGCAAGCCGCATCTACTCCAAGGATGCTAAACGCCCCGCCGTTGACCGCCTCAACCTCGATATTGCTGATGGCGAATTCTTGGTCCTTGTCGGCCCCTCCGGCTGCGGTAAGTCCACCAGCCTGCGTATGCTCGCCGGCCTCGAGCCCACCGACCGCGGCTCTATTCGTATCGGTGGTAAGGACGTCACTGGGGTGAGCCCCTCGGACCGCGACGTGGCCATGGTCTTTCAAAACTATGCGCTCTACCCCAATATGTCCGTAGCGCAGAACATGTCTTTCGCACTGGAAAACCGCAAGGTTCCTAAAAGCGAGATTAAGTCTCGCGTGCAAGAGGCCGCGAAAATCCTGCAGATGGAAGATCTGCTGGACCGCAAGCCCGCCAATCTTTCCGGCGGCCAGCGCCAGCGCGTGGCCATGGGACGCGCCATCGTGCGTGAGCCAGCCGTATTCTGCATGGACGAGCCCTTGTCCAACTTGGATGCCAAGCTGCGCGTATCCACCCGCGCGCAGATCTCTAACCTGCAGCGCCGCCTTGGCACCACCACCGTCTACGTCACCCATGACCAGACGGAGGCGATGACCATGGGTGACCGCGTCGCAGTTCTCAACGCCGGCGTCCTACAGCAGGTGGATACCACCCGTACCATTTATGACCGCCCGCAGAACGTCTTTGTCGCCGGTTTCATTGGCTCCCCGGCGATGAATATCTACGACCTCTCCCATAACTCCTCGGAGCTGCGTATCGGCTCTACCCGCATCAACTTGGCCAATTACAACTTCGATGGCGTTGAGACTGTCACCGTGGGCATCCGCCCTGAAGACTGGCAGCTAAGCGATACCGGCAATGGTGGGGCGAAGTTCACCGTCGCGCATATCGAGGAGCTGGGCAACCAGACCTACGTTTATGGCGACCTTAACGACGCCGCGGGCAGCAGCTCCGCCGATGGCATCCTTAAGTCCTCTACCCGCATGGGCGGTCAGACCGGCATCCTGGTCAATGCCCGCGGCCGTTACGCGGTGGGCGATACTTTCTATGTTTCCCCCGACCCGGACCGAGTGCATCTGTTTGGCACCACCACCGGGCAGCGCCTGAACTAGAAGCAGCGAATAGGCAGCTGACACCTTAGATTCTTATTTTTCCCTTTGCAGAAGATAAGAAACTGATATATGCTCGCACGCATAAGATGCCCATGCAGTGCCGTTTACCACGGATATTGCTGGGAATATTGCACTCAGCGAACCTTAAAATCAACCGAAAGGTAATTCACTGCCTATGCCTTCTTTCAAGAAGCTATCTGCCGCCACTTTGGCTGCAACAGCCATCCTCGGCACCGTCGCCGCACCGGCCGCCAGCGCCAAGAGCGACCCAGTTCGCTCCCTCATTTCTCCAGGCACCTGCAAGACCATCACCAAGTTGGCCAACGATGGCAAGCCAGTCCCGGATCCTTCCATCCTCCACGATGAAGACTCCGTAAAGCCGTACTTCAAAGATGGCGTGCTGGAGTACAAGGTGGTTGAAAACTTCCCGTACCGCAAGCAGCTGGATGCCGCGGTTGCCGAGTGGAACAAGGCCCTCAAGGGCAAGGCTTCCCTGAAGGAAGTTAAGCCTTCTGAGGCTGACGATGACACCATCGCCATCATCTTCAAGCCCGACCCAAATGGCTACGTCCAGGGTGCCGCTTACCCGGATCACAAGATGGTCTTCATCAAGATTCCTAATGCCCAGTACCCAGAGGCAATCCAGGGCACCATCGCTCACGAGCTGGGCCACATGATGGGCGCCGGTCACTCCTGCGCCGGCGCGCTCATGGCCGGTGCTAACCAGAACCCCATCTCCTACCACGTGACCCCACTGGATGCGGCGGCCATTATCCAGGGCCAGTTCGACTAAAACCCTGACGTCTCCTTTCCCCTAGGCCCAGTACGGTGCCTAGGGGATTTTTCTGTCTTCATCCGGCTTGATTTCTAGTGGTCGTGGAAACACCTGACATGGGTTAGGTGATTGTGTGGAGTCGAAATGGGTTCCGGATTCTGTTGTTGTGGCGCGGTTTGCGTCGTTGGTTCGGGCTGGTAGTTCAATACGGGCGGCTGCTGGGGTGGTTGGTTTAGCGCGTTCGGTGGCGTATCGGCTTGCTGGTGAGTTGGACTTGCCGCGCAAGCGCCGCAGGACTACTAGCTCGGATGACAGTCAGGAAATAGCTCGCCTGTGGCTGGAAGGTGTGGCACCGATGGATATTGCGCGCCAGCTTTCTATAGGCTCTTCTCCGGTGTACCGCATCGGTATTGAGCTTGGTTTGTGGAAGCGCAATCCATATGGCCGCAAAGCTGCGGCAACAACTGGCCGATGTAGCTATCTGCAACTGCGTGCGAATGCTTTAGGGCGCAAAGATGCAGCTTTAGCCTGTGGCATTCATCCGCGTAATGCTGCTGATATAGACAAAGGTGTCATTAAGCTTTCTACCGGGCGTGTGCCTTTTGTCCCGGCTGGCCCGGATGTGGCGCTGTATAACAGGCTTATGCAGGTAATTGAGTACGTTGATGGTCGCCAAGCAGTTCCAGTCCAGGTTATTCCGCAACAGCGTATCGATAGGCGTATTTCTTCGCGCTACTTGTCGGTAGAAGAGCGCGAGCTCATCTTTGATCTTGACCGGCAAGGCAAAGGCGTACGTGAGATAGCTCGGCGTCTTGCCCGCTCTGCTGGCACTATCAGCAAGGAGCTTAAACGCAACCGGGATGAATTTGGGGTGTATCTTCCCACGTATGCGCACCGTAAATCGGTGTTGCGTAGGTTTAGACCGAAAAAGCGCAAGATTGATGCCAATCCACGTTTGCGCACGGTGGTCTGGGCGATGGTGAAAGATAGGTACTCGCCAGAGCAGATTTCTGGGAGGTTGCGCAGCTGCTATCCCGGTGATGAGACTATGTACGTGTGTCCTGAAACGATTTATCAGTCTTTGTATTTCCAGGCTAAAGGCGAGTTGAAAAAGGAAGTCGCTGCTGCACTGCGTCGCGGTCACGCCCAACGTCGACCTCGTGGCACGCGCAGTGCCCGCAAGCGGTTTGTTGACCCTATGGTGATGATTTCCGACCGCCCAGCAGAAGTAGACGACCGGGCAGTACCAGGTCATTGGGAAGGCGACCTCATTCTAGGCGCGGGTAATAAGTCCGCAATTGGAACGCTAGTAGAGCGAACCACGCGCTATGTCATCTTGCTGCATTTACCGAATGGGCATAGTGCTACCGAAGTAAATGAAGCACTTACAAAAGCGATTGCTACCTTGCCAGATCATCTCAAAGGATCACTTACCTGGGATCAGGGAAGTGAAATGGCCTGCCATAAGGCCTTTTCTGTAGCTACAAACTGTCCCGTGTTTTTCTGCGATCCTGGTTCGCCGTGGCAGCGAGGCACCAATGAAAACACCAATGGACTACTAAGACAGTACTTCCCTAAAGGGACAGACCTCAACGTCCATAGTGCAGCGGACCTAGAATTCGTCGCCATGCAACTCAACCGCCGACCCCGCAAAACCCTGGGCTTTCAAACACCAGCCGAGAAAATGGCCGCACTGATAAACTCAACCGAAACATAGGAAGTGTTTCCACGACCACTAGAATCTGCCCGAGCGGGGAGGCTTAGGCCAGTTCGTCGTTGAAGTAATCTTCGAAGATGGCACCGGCGTTGCGGAAGGCTTCACTAAGCGAAGTTCCACCACGGGTTTCCACAAAAATCTCGAAGGCGGTCAGGAACTGGGTGTGGATGATGTTGACGGTCGGCGTGAGGCGCGAATCGGAGGATTTCCAGCCCTCACGGGCTTGCACGGCTTGGCGGAGGCGCTCAATAGTGCGGCTATTGCGCTGGTAATACAGGGCACGCAGCTTCGTATCCTTAGCTAGCGCCTGGGCCGTCAGCTGGGAAATTTCGGGGAAGAACTCATCACCCACGGCGCGGTCAAATACGGCTTTGGCCACGATTTCAGAATCTTCGCGCAGGCTTCCGGTGGGCAGTCCGGCGGCGAAATTCTGAAATTGGTGCTCTAGTTCCTCCGAAAATTCGGGACCTAAAACTGCCGATTCTTTGTCTTTTATGTAATTAAAAAGGGTACGGCGGGAAACGCCTACCTTTTGGGCGAGTTCCTCCATAGTGAACCCGCCGTATCCGGCTTCGATGACGAGGTTGAGCGCAGCGACTCGGATTTGTGATATACGCGGCATAAATGCCCCTTTCTGTCCCGACGCTCTAAGGGCCTTACTTTCGTTTTCTAAACCCTTAAATCTTTAGGTGAAAATGGTATTTCCCTACAAACTAAGGCGTTTGGGGTGATTTTATTACCTCATATTCAACTATGGAAACAGCCGTGCGCACGGGAAGAATTTACTACCGGCACGGCCGTACGTTTAGGCCCGTCATAGAACTATTTAACAAAGCTGTGATGTTAGACAACCACAGTATCTGTGCGGCCAGCCATCCGCTCCAATTATCCGCCCGCACGTTCGAAAGCCCAATGGTGCTCGTGTCGGGTAGGGCCGCTAAGATGAGTCAACGATGAAAAACGTTAAGCCACTGGTGAAATGGGCGGGCGGGAAGCGCCAGCTCTTGCCACATATCCACGCCGCCCTACCGGCGGATGTCCCGCGGCGGTTTTATGAGCCCTTCATCGGTGGCGGCGCGGTGCTTTTCTCTCTCCAACCAGCCAGCGCACGGGTCAATGATCTCAATGCTGAGCTCATCAACCTATATGAGGTGGTACGCGGCGGCGTCGACGAGCTCATTGCAGAGCTCGTGAGCTATCCCAATGAGGCGGAGTTCTTCTATGCGCTGCGCGCAGTGGACAGGGATGCGAAGCGGTTTGCCGCCCTCTCCCCCATCGAGCGTGCTGCACGAACGCTGTATCTCAACCGCACCTGCTATAACGGCCTGTATCGCGTGAATACGGCAGGTCAATTTAATGCGCCGTTCGGGCGCTATAAGAATCCCACCATTTGCGATGAAGACACGCTGCGTGCGGTGCACCGCTATTTTGCGGAAAATGAGGTGATCTTTTCCCAAGGCGATTTCGCCGCGGCGGTGGCAGAAGCAGGCGAAGGCGATTTTGTCTATTTCGACCCGCCCTATGACCCCGTCAATGTGACGAGCTCGTTTACCGGCTATCAAAAGGGTGGCTTTGACCGCGCGGAGCAAGAACGGCTCAAAGAGGTCTGCGATGAGTTGGACGAACGCGGGGCAAAGTTTTTGCTGTCGAATTCGGCCACCGAGTTCATTCGAGAGCTCTATGCGGATTATGAGGTAGGCATCGTGGGAGCAACGCGGGCGATCAATTCCGTCGCTTCGAAGCGCGGCAAGGTCGATGAGGTACTGGTGCGCAATTATGAGGTCAGTGGTGACTAGCGGACCGAAGGCGCACGCGGGGCGGGAGCTGCAGGAGGAGCTGCGGGCACGTTTTGGCGTGCCGGAGTCGGTGAAGCTAGGCGTTAATGACTGGGGTTGGCTGCGCATCTTGGCGGCTGGCTACGGCGAAGAATTGGAACGGCGAGGGTATTTTTTCATCAGCGCGCGGGAAGTGGAGAAAATCTCTGCTCGGCAGCCACGGTTGATGGCCAAGCATGATTTTTCCACCTCGCGGCCTTGGATCTTTCAGCGCCTACAGCTCGGCATCGTGCCGGTAAGCCGCAGCGAATACTTGGTGGGCCGGTTCAACCTCTACGAGAAGTTTCCGCAGGCACAGCGCGGGGAGGTACGTACGCTGCAGCTGCCAGCGGGTCTAGATACCCTCTCGTTGGAGGGGGTGAGCTCGGAGGCGGTGGCGTTAAATGGGGCGTCGGCAAGCGGGATGCTAGAAGACTTTCTGGCCTGCGGGCCTTTGCAAGCTACGGTGGCAGGCCGCATGTCCACGCGCGAGATGCAGGTGCGGCTGCCAGACCTGGGCGTGGAGGTGGCGGTGGACCGCGCACAGATGGAAATCGACGGCGGATTTGAATCGCTCGAGCATCTAGTGCTGGTGGAGGCGAAAAATCATCTCTCGGATGATTTCAATATCCGGCAGCTATATTTTCCCTACCGGCGCTTCCAACAGCGCCTGGCCAAGGAAGTGGTACCGGTTTACCTGGTGTATTCCAATGGCATTTTCCACCTATACCGCTATGAATTTAGGGATCCGGCCGATTTTCGCAGTATTGCGCTGGTCGATAGCGCCCGCTACGCACTGTCGGCCTCGCACCTTGATGCGCAGGCGGCTCTGGATATCGTTCGGGCAGTGGAGCCTGTCGTCGAGCCGGAGGTGCCCTTTCCGCAGGCCAATAACTTTGAGCGGGTGGTCAACCTCTTGGAGCTCATGGCGCTGCAGCCGCTGAGTAAGGCAGAGATTACTCAGCGCTATGATTTCGATCCGCGGCAGGCGGACTATTATGCCAACGCCGCGCGCTACCTGGGGTTGGCGGTGCAGGTGGATGAGGCCTGGGAGCCCACCGAGCGCGGGAGGAGAATTATCGAGCAGCCGCAGCGCGATGCCCGAAATGCGGCGCTCATACGGACGTTGGCGGCGCGGCGGGTATTTCGCGAGGTGCTCGAACTCAGCTTGGCTCGCGGCGCGGTCGCCAGCACCGCGGAAATTATTGCGGCGATGGAGGACCTGGGCCTGAGCTTGGCGACGTCCCGGCGGCGCGCCTCCACCGTCGCCCGCTGGATCCAGTGGGTGCTCGATACGGTGGCGGAGGGAATGCCGCGGCTGTTTTAGTGCATTAGGTTCTGCGCACCGGAGACGATGAGGACGATGCCGGCGACAAGGAAAAACAGGCCCGAGCCGATATCGATCCACGGACCAGCGGCGATGAGCTTGCGGCGCACGGCGTTGGTAGAAATTACCGTGGCAACGACGAGGAAAAAGAGGAAGGCCGAAAGCGATAAGGACAGCGTCAGCCCGATGGCCAACCAGATGGGCGGGCTGGCGGGAAGCAGCGGGGCGATCATCGCGGCGAGGAAGAGCACAATTTTCGGGTTGGACATATTCGTCGCCAAGCCGACCTTGAAGGCAGAGCGTAGGCGCCCGAGTTGCGCGGCGGCGTCTTCCAGATCCACCGGCGGGTTGGCGCGCTGGGCGATGCCACTGCGCAGCGCGCGAGTGCCCATAAACACGAGGAAACAACCGCCGATGGCCTGTACCGCGCCGAGGATTTCTGGGAAAGCCGTCAGCAGCGCTGCGGCGCCGAAAACGGTGGCGGTACACCAAAAGAGCACGCCGATTTGGATGCCGGCGGCTGCGGCTATGGCGTGGCGCCGCGAGCGGGTGGCGTAGCGGGTCACCAAAATAATGTCGGGTCCGGGCGAAGCAACGCCCACCAGATTCATCAATAAGAGGGTGAAAAAGGACGTCCAGGTCACTCCCCTGCCTCGCTTTCTAGGCGCGGGATGAGGTCCTCGCGGCCAAACATGCGGGCGGAATCCAGCGCGGAGGGATGGCCAGCGGCAGGGTCGGCGTGGGCGGCCAAGAGGGCGTCAATTACCGCATCTTCCTTTTTGAAGATGGCACCGGCCAGGGGTGATTGGCCGCGGTCATTGAGCAGATTAACGTCCGCGCCGGCGCGAGCAAGTGCGGTAACCAGCTCGGCGTGGCCGTGATAGGCCGCGAGCATGAGAAAGGACTGGCCGTCCTGGTTCACGAGGTCAATATTCACGCCGTGGTCGATATAGGCCAGGAGGTCCAAGCTGCCCTCGCGTGCCATGTCAAAGAGCCGACCGGCGAATTCCTGCACTTGCGTCTCAGACATAGCTTCTAGCTTATCGCGCCAGTTCCGCGACTCGTTTGACGGCCGCCTCTATGGCGAATTCGGGCTCACCGCCCTGGCCTTTAACGGCGGCATCAAGTTCCGAAACCAAGATGACGGCCCGGGTGACATTATTGGCGGACCAGCGGCGAGCGACCGGCTGGGTCATCTTGATTACGTAGGGTGCTAGGCCGGTTTGGCTAGCTAAAGAATACTGGTCCCCGCGGGCGGAATACAGGCGGGCTACGGCTCCGACCTTATTGGCTAGCGCCGCGGCAATCGCCACGGGACTGGCGCCAAGCTGCAGGGCACGGCGGCAGGTGGACACGGCGGCTTCGACGCGGCCGGCAACAGCGGCATCGGCAATATCCCAATTGGCAACCTCGGCCACGCCGACGTAGTAGTTCTGCACGGCCTCGCGGGTGACGTTGCCGCCGGTATCGGACACCAACTGGGAGATGGCAGAGGCCAGCTCGCGCAGGTCAGAGCCCACACCTTCGAGCACGGCATGGATGACGTCCGGGGTCGGGCGCACACCATGGGAGGAGAATTCGCGGGTGGCCCACTGCCCCAGCTCATTGGGATAGAGCGAAAAGACTTCGTGAACCTCGGCAATCTTACGCAGCTTAGCCACCAGTTCAGGCTGCTTCTTCTTTTTCTTTAGGGTCTTGGCCGTCACGGAGTAAATGATGACCATGGTCATGCCCGGCGCGGGGTTCGCGCAGGCACGCAGGATGATATCGACTACTTCCTTGCCGGCTCGCTCGCAGTCACTGATGACGATGACGCGGCTATCTCCAAAAAGAGAGGGGCTAGTGGCCTCAAGGATTTCGCCCTCGGAGACTTCGGAAGCTTTAAGCTTGGTCAGCTCGGGGCGAGCACCGGTTGGGCCGCTCTCCTCGGCCGCGGCACGCTGAATCTGCAGGCGGGCGCGTTCGGTGAGGAATTCATCGTCGCCGAGGATGAGGTGTACTGGAGGCATGCCCGCCATTCTAACCTGCCGCCACACCGAGCCAGGCGATGCCCGCTAGCGTCAGCGCCAGAGTCAGCCAAGGGCGCTGATAGAGGAGGCCGGCAATGATCCAGGCGTAGGCCAACAGCGTAAAAAGCGGGTTGGCGGGGATGGTGACCACCGGAAGGTGGGCCACGCCGTGGGCGATGGTATTTATCCACCACGAAAAGGGTTCTATAAGGCGCAGCAGGCCCGCGCCTAGCACATCGAGCGGACCGAGCTGGGCGAAGACGGCGGCGATAAGCCCCACGATGGTAATTGGCACGGTGGCAGGCTCAACCAGGATATTGGCCAACACGGAGACCACGGAGACCTCGCCGGACATAAGCGCCACCAGCGGCAGGGTAACGATATCGGCGGCAATGGCCACAGCGACCACGCGCAGAAAGATGGCAGGCCAGCCGGTTGTGGCCAAGTGTTTATAGATGAGCGGGCTAAGCGCCACGATGCCGAGCGTCGCCGCGCAGGAAAGGGCGAAGCCAAAGTGCACGGCGAGGTCGGAATCCACGAAGAGCAGGGCGATGATGCCGAGGCTTAAGGCGTGGATGGGCTCCATGCGCGTGGAATTGAGCACGGCGAGCAGGCCCACCAGCCCAGTCACGGCCGCGCGCTGGACGGAGGGTTCAAAACCCACGAGCACAACATAGGTGGCCAAGGCACACAGAGAGGCAGCCACGCGGGCGCGTGGCCCCAGCGCGAAAGCGGCGCAGACCATGGCTGCGGCGGAGCACACGATGGCGACATTGGCACCGGAAACTGCGCTTAAGTGCGAAAGACCGGTGATGATATACAGGTCGCGCTCGGCGGAGCTTTGCAGCGCGGTATCGCCGAGCACCATGCCGGGTATGAGCCCCTGGCTGGAAGGGCCGACGGTATCTACAACCAGCACGCGAAATGTGTCGGACACGTGGGCCGCCCAGCCGGCTAGGCCCTCAGGCTCACCGATTACCTGCACATCCGTGGCAGTGGCGCTGAGCTTTCCGACGCCCACCCTATCCGACTCCCCCACCTTCACCCTGGCCGTGAGTTCGGCGCCTGCGGCGGCTGGGACCGGTTCCGAGCTAAAGACCGGCAGTTGAGTCGGATACCCTGGCACCTTGAGCTTGAGCAGCCAGCCGCCCGTGCTGGTCTGCGTCGGCGCGGTGATCAGGCGGCCGGTAACCTCGGTGCCGAGGTCGAACGCAGCGGCGCGGGCCTGGCGCACCGCGGCGACCAGCGCCGCGGCTGTCGCGACCATTCCGGAAAATAGCGCTTGGCCCCATTGGCGAGCGATCAGGCAGAACCCGACGACCGCCGCAATGATAAAGATTGCCCAGCCACGGCCGCCTAGCAGCACAGCGATGACAGCCAGCCAAGCGGTGGCCGCGCCGGGGACGAGCCGCAGTTCTCGCATCGCGCGCTCGTACTCAGCCTAGAGCTGGACCTGGTCTTTAAGCTGCGCTAGCTTTGCCGGTCCGATGCCGGAGACCTCGAGTAATTCCTCGATATCCTGGAAGCCGCCATGCTCCTCGCGGTAGGCCACGATAGCTTGCGCGGTCACCTCGCCAACGCCCTTGAGTTCTGTAAGTTCCTCCGCGGTGGCGTTATTCAGGCTC
This sequence comes from Corynebacterium sp. LaCa117, assembly GCF_046717765.1. Classification (NCBI taxonomy): domain Bacteria; kingdom Bacillati; phylum Actinomycetota; class Actinomycetes; order Mycobacteriales; family Corynebacteriaceae; genus Corynebacterium; species Corynebacterium sp. LaCa117. The sequence continues at coordinate 2,033,791 of NZ_CP177102.1, forward strand.
ACGCCGCCGGTACTGATGCCGTTGCCGCCGGCTGGGGCTGGTTCGCCAGGTGCGGGAGGTGGGGCGGCGCCGGAGGGAAGGATGTGGAGCTGCTGGCCGTCGGAAAGCCGCTGGGCATGGTTGAGCGCGATTGTGTCTGCACCGGGAAGGGGTTGAGCGGCGTCGAGGGCATCGGCGACGCGCGCGCCGGGCTCGAGGGTCTGCAAGCCGGGCTCGGCCACCTCGCCAATGACAGAGACGATGATTTCGCTGGGCTCTGCACTGGGTGCGGCGCCGGATTCACCGCTTATTGCCGCGGGCTCGGGCATGCCCGAGGATTCATCGGAGCGGGCGTTGATGCCAAGCCACGCCACCAAGCCGACGACGAGAATGACCGCCACCGCGCAGGCTTGCCAAGGGCTGATTCGCAATCGCGGGCGCGGGTAATCGACGGAGAGGAGCTCTTCCTCGCCGGTGGGTTGAGTAAATTCGCGGAGTCGTTCGCTGATTTTTGGTGCCGCCATGGCGCTGAGACTAAGCGCAAGCGCACACAGGCGGTAGGTAGTGCGGAGTCTGGCTGTGGATAACTTGTTGTAGGCGTCAAAGAACCCGGCGTGGTAGGGCTAGTTATCCACAGAACGGCGCGGTGGGAAGGCGCGGGGTCGACCGCGCGTGTGAAGATGCGCCGGTTCAGCGGGCGGCGCGGAGCTAAACACGGCGGATACACCGATGGCGGAGGGGCCGGTGTGGACCGAGAGGACGTCGTTAAGCGGGGTGCAGATGAAGGACGAGCCCTGCGGCAGGGCTGCTGCAAGGAGCTCTTCCAATTTGGCGGCCGCGCCTTCAACGTGGCTGTGCTGGATGGCGACGAAGGCCGGCTCCCCGTTGGCGCGGGAGGCGATGAGGTCCACCAGCTTGGTAAAAGCCTTGGTCTGGGTGCGGGTCTTGCCCACCAGCTCCAGCTTGCCCCGGGTAATCGACATGATCGGCTTAGTAGCCAACAGCGCCGTAGACAGCACTGCCGTGGCCGGCGAAAGTCGGCCGGATCGGCGCAGATCCTCCGTGGAGTGCAGGTAAACCCAGGTAGCCGCGCGTTTGAGGGTATCGATGGCCGCGGCGTAGCACTCGTCCAAGCTGGCGCCGCGCGAGGCGAGCTTCGCCGCGGACATGGCGGCCGCCCCCATGGCCATGCCGGCCGTGCCGGAATCAATGACCCGCACCGTGTGCGGAAAAACGCCGGAGGCCGATACCGCGGCGAAATAGGTGGAAGATAGCTCTTTGGACAGGTGAATGGCTACCACGCCATCATCTTGGGCGCGCTCCATTTCGCGGCCGTAGGCGGCGGCCAGCTCCAGCGCGCTCAAGCCCGAGGTGGAATGTTCCAGACCATCCTTGCCGTGGCTTTCCATGAGGTGTAAGTCAATGACGGTGATGGATAGCTGCTCCGCCAACTCTGGCGGCAGGCCCGCGGAGGAATCCGTAATGACGCGAACCGTCACTAGATATCCGCCCCGCCGTCCCCGGTGACCTCGCCGCCCATATTCCAGCCGTCGAAATACCACTGGGCGCTGCCCACATTCTCTGGGGTGAAATCCAGCGAGGACAGCGGCGTCTCCGGGTTGAAATCAGGGCGGGCCGTCAGCTGTGACCAGTGGGTATTTTTCAATCCGGAAAGGATTCCGTACTGCGCATGGTCAAGGCCCAGCAGGTGGCAGGTAAGCGCCGAGATGGCCCCGCCATGGGCCACGATGAGGACGGGGCCGGCGTCCCAGCCGGCAAAGTCTTCCATGAGCTCATCGATGACGGGTCGGGCACGCTCAGCCACATCCACGCGAGACTCCCCCTCCGGTGGGGCCCAGGTGGGATCGTGGCGCCAAATGGCGCGCGCTCCTGGAAACTCCGCATCTACCTCAGCAGAGGTTCTGCCCTGCCACTGACCTAAGTGGGTCTCGCGCAGGCGGGCATCCGTGGTGAAGTCCACGCCAAGACTTTCAGCGACAACGCGGGCGGTTTCCCGCGCGCGGATGAGATCGGAGGCAACGATTTTAGAAACGCCCTGATCCTGCAGCAGGCGCGCGGCGGCGCGGGCCTGCTCATAGCCCAGCTCGGACAGCTCGGTATCCAAGTGGCCTTGCATGCGGCCGGTGGCGTTATAGGTAGTTTGTCCGTGGCGGATCAGGATCAGGCGGCGACTCATATGGGTTTAAAGCTCCTCGTCCTCACCTGGGACCTTATCGGCCAGTGGGAGCTCGTCGATGGAATCTACCTCACGCGGGTTGACGCCATTGGTCCATTCACCCGGGCGCTCCGGGGCTTCGATGCCCTCAATCTCCAGTGCCGGGCAATCATGGTAAAGGCGGTCCAAGCCGTAGAACTCGCGCTGGTCATTGCGCTGGACGTGGACGACGATATTGCCGTAATCCAGCAGCACCCAGCGATTTTCGCGGTTGCCTTCACGGCGCTGCGGTTCAAAACCCTGCTTGGTCATCTCATCTTCGACTTCATCCACAATGGAGCCCACCTGGCGCTCGTTATCTGCAGAAGCCAGCACGAAGACCTCAGTAATTGCGAGGACATCGGAGACATCAATAGCCGCGATATTGGTGGCTAACTTTTCTTGCGCCGCGTGTGCCGCGGTTTCTGCCATGCTGCGGGCGAGATCAGAAGTAGACAATGTGTATAAATTCCCTTTTCGCGTCTGAGTGCATTCGATATGGACTATCTCTAGTGAGAATCTATTCTTGCACGTTTAGCAGGCCCGTGCCCAAAATCCGGGAAAGGCCGTGAAAGTTTCTACAGGGGCTTATCCGGATTGGGACCGTAGAGATTGTTTTTGGTGATGTACTGCACCACCCCATCCGGTACGAGGTACCACACTGGCTGGCCTTGGGCAGAGCGCTCGCGGCACGCGGTGGAGGAAATGGCCATGGCGGGGATATCGATGAGGTCAATATCCTCTTGCGCATCGGCGGGCAGCATATCAGCGCTTAATTCGTATCCTGGGCGGGTAACCCCCACGAAGTGGGCCATCTCCAGCATCTCTTCCCAGTTATGCCAGCTCATAATAGAGGCCAGCGAATCGGCGCCGGTAATGAAATAGAACTCCGCTTCTGGGAAAAGCTTACGCAGATCCCGCAGCGTATCGATGGTATAGGTAGGCCCCTCGCGGTCAATATCTACCCGCGAGACGGTAAAACGCGGATTGGATGCGGTAGCCACCATCGTCATCAAGTAGCGGTGCTCGGCCGCAGTGACCTCGCGGTGAGACTTCTGCCAAGGCTGACCTGTGGGCACAAAGATGACGCTATCGAGGGCAAAGCGATGCGCGGCCTCACTGGCGGCTACCAAGTGACCATTGTGGATGGGGTCAAAGGTGCCACCCATGATGCCGATGCGCTGTGGGCTAGTCATGGGTGGTGATTATAGTCCCCCGGCCGAGGAGGGAGTGAGCAAAGTGGCGAGGGAGTCGGCAAAAGCGGCGTCGCCAAGCGAGGGCTCTACAAAATAAGAAGCATGGCGAGCCGCCTTGGTAGCCAACGCGTCGTGGGCGGAGGCGAGGTTCAGGTCGCAAACAAAGTCTCCGTCCAAGCAATAGTTAAACCGGCGCGATTCCGGCAATGCCGCAGGTTGTAAGAGCAAACGCTGCGGTAGCCAGCCCGCCATACCGTGGGGACGGCTGAGGGGATTACCCAGGTAAACTGCCCCCGCGAGCTTGCCTCGTTGTGCAAGGTAGCGCTCCGCGCTGGTAGCGACAATGGCGCCTTGGGAGTAGCCAGCCGTAATATAGCGCGGCTGGCAGCCTGTTTCGCGCTCATACTTTTCCACCACGCGCGGAGCATTGGCCATGCCGGTGCGCAAACTATGTACAAAACCAACGGTGACCGAATACGCCAGCTCGTGCAACGGATGCTCCATCACTACCCCACCGAGGCGGCGAATAAGCTGGAGCGGATTCAACTGCTCACCTTCCTGCGCCAGCGGCGGCAGGTTCATTGATGCCGGGTATGCCTGGGGGTCAAGGGCGAGGACATGGACTTTATCCATCGTGCCGGGATGGCGTTTTTCCACTAGATGAAAAAGCGCGGAGAGGTTTGCCCCTTCATAGCCATTCGACGGCGCGGCATGCGGCGAATACTGCTGCGGTCCGAAATACTCGCCGTATTCCTCATTCTGGTCGGAGCCACGAGCAGCCAAAACGACGAACTCGGGACACCCAGCAGGCTGCGGCGATGGGGCGGATTGTGCCGCTGCCTGGGGCACGACGGGGGCAGCATTCGCGGTGGCGGCGGGGGCTATAGAAACGGCAAGCGCCGCCGAGGCGCTTAGGGCGACGGCGGTACGGAAGAAAGCAGATCGAATCATGGCGGGGAGAATTATGGACGGGTCTGACCGGTACCCTGCAGGATCCACTTAGAAGAGGTGAGCTCCGGCAGCGCCATTGGGCCACGGGCGTGCAGCTTCTGGGTGGAAATGCCGATTTCGGCGCCCATGCCGTAGACCTCGCCATCGGTGAAGGCGGTCGAGGCATTGAGCATCACCGCGGCGGCATCCACCTCGTTGCCGAACTTCACTAGGACATCGGCGTCTTGCGCGGCGATGGCCTCGGTGTGGCCAGTGGTGAACTCGGTGATATGCGCGATGGCGCCATCTACGCCGTCGACCACCTTGGCGCAGATATCCATAGATAGTGACTCCTCGCGCCAGTCTTCATCGGTGGCCTGCACGGCATCCTTGACGCCGAAGGCCTCGAGCTCGGCGACGTCGCCGTGGATGGTCACGCCAGCATCCTGCAGCGCGGCGATGATGCGGAGCTTGACGGAGTCATCCAAAGCGGCGTCGATTAGCACGCACTCCGTAGAGTTGCACACGGAGGTGCGGCGGGTCTTTCCGTTGATGACCATGTCGATGGCCTTCTCAATGTCTGCAGAAGCATCCACGTAGAAGTGGCAATTGCCGGTGCCGGTCTCAATGGCGGGGACGGTGGCGCCGGTAACGACGGCCTCAATAAGCTTTGCGCCACCACGCGGAATAACCAGGTCCACCAGACCACGGGCGGTGATGAGGTCCTGGACGGAATCGTGCGTCTCGCACGGCAAAAGCTGCACGGCCTCGCGCGGCAGGTCAAACTCGGCGAGGGTATCCTGCAAAATTTCTACCAGCTTGGCGTTGGAGTTGCGGGCGGACTTGGAACCACGCAATAGCGGCACATTGCCGGACTTGATAGCCAGACCGAAAGCATCCACGGTGACGTTCGGGCGGGCCTCATAGACCATGCCCATGACACCGAGCGGCACGCGCACCTGTTTCATCTGGATTCCGTTATCCATGGTGCGGCCCTGCAGGATCTCCCCTACTGGGTCCTGCAGGCCGGCTACCTGGCGCAGGCCGCCGGCAATGCCTTCCACGCGCGCGGCGTCGAGAGACAGGCGGTCAATAAGGGACTCGGACATGCCGCGTTCGCGGCCGGCATCGATATCCTGCTTATTGGCGGCGAGAATGGCTTCGGTGTGGGCAATGAGGTTGTCGGCTGCGCGCTGCAAGATCTCATTCTTGCGCGGCGTGGACAGCTGCGCCACGACGGGCGCCACTTCCTTGGCAGCACGGGCTTTGGACAGAACTTCTTCGCGTTCAGTGTTGCTCATGCCATACCAGCTTAACGAAAGGCCACGCGCATTTCAGCCAGTTGGGCGGCAAGCACCCGCACGGTGGTCTGCTTATTGGCCGAGCTCGCGGCGGCGCTTCTCGTCCTTCCGCTCGAACATGAGGTATTCCTCTTCGTAATAGCTCAAGTTATAAACGTGGCGGGCTCCGGCCGAGCATATAAAACAGAAAATCGGGATAACCCAAAAATAGGACCAGTGGAAGAAGAAATAGCCGAGCACGACGGAAAGGATGGTGGCCGCCCAGGCAGCATAATCGACCGCCTGTACCTTCTTCCGGCGTTCCTTCATATCCGCGACCTCGGCTTCGGTGGGATTAAAAGAGCTCCCTTGATAAGAACCGTCTTGTGAGGCGGCGTTGTCCATTAATAACCCGCCTGAATATCGACTTCCGTGGGGATTGCTTCACCTGCGGAGTAACGCTCCATGACCTGTACTGTATGCGAGCCGATGCGCCGGCGCACCGAATAGGGAGGGTTGGCCAGGTGCGGGGTGATGACCACGTTAGGCATGTCCCACAGTGGGTGCCCATCGGGCAGCGGCTCGGGGTCGGTAACATCCAAGCCAGCGCCGGCGATATGGCCGGCACGAAGAGCGTCAACAAGGGCCTCGGTGTCCACGAGCGGACCGCGGCCGACGTTAATTACCACTGCGTGGTCGGGCATGGCGCGGAAGGCAGCAGCATCGAAAAGCTGGTGGGTCTCTTCCGTTAGCGGCGCAAGTGCCACAAAATAATCGGCGGCCGGCCACACGCGCTCAATATCGGTGGTGGCAAAGGTTTCATCGGCGCCTTCCACTGGATTGCCGGAGCGATTGACCGCGATTATGCGTGGTCCGAAGCCTTCCAGCATACGAATAAGCCGCTTGCCGATGCCCCCGGCACCCACCACCGCTACTGTCCTATCTTCAAAAAGGAAACTGGTGTGGGCCTCAACCTCATCGCGGTTATCCCAGCTAGTCCCTACGCGCTTATGCGCATGCAAATGGGCGAGCAGGAGCGCAATGGTGGATTCCGCCACGGTGGCGTCATACAGGCCGGCGGCATTAGACCAGCGGGCGGTGGTATCACGCATGACGTCGAGCAGGTGATCCACCCCAGCGAAGGGGACCTGCACCAGGCCCACGCTCGGTGGCAGGGGCCGTGGGAAATCATCTGGGCCGCCGTTGAAGATGAGAACCTCGGCATCTTCCAGTGGGGCGCGCTCGTGACCCGCTGCATCGAGTGCCTGCAGGGTTTCCTCCCACGGGGTGGGTAGCATCGCGTACTTCATTAGTAGCCCGCCTCCACATCGACGCGGGTAGGCATCGCCTCTCCCCTCTCCCACGCCGCGGCATTGGCGTTGAAGATAGCGCCCAGGTGGTGCTGCGCTACGTGCGCGGAGGCAGCCATGTGCGGCGTCATGGTGCAATTGGGCAGGTCATAGAGCGGATGGCCATCAGGCAGTGGCTCGGGATCCATAACCTCCAGCCCGGCGCCAGCGATCTCACCGTCGCGCAGGGCCGCCACCAGATCATCGGTTACTACGGTGCTGCCACGGCCAACGTTGATAAAGATGGCGGAGGGTTTCATCGCGCGGAAGGCGGCGGCATCGATTAACCCCTCGGTGTCCTTGGTCGCAGGCAGGATACAGAAAATGAAATCGGCCTCGACCCACACGTGGTCGGCCTTATCCATGGGCACGACCTCATCGGCGCCTTCCACCCAGCGGCCGGAGCGATTGACCGCGGTAATGTGCACGCCAAACGGTTTCAGCAGCTTAATAAGCTGCTTGCCGATGCCCCCAGCGCCGAAGATGGCTGCCCTCTTCGGCCCTCGCTGGTTATAAAGCCAGGCCTGGGACTCGTCCAGCTCCTGTGCTACCGACCACGAAGCGGCCTGGGCGAAAGCTTTGTGGTGGTGCGCCTGTGACAGGGCCAGGCCAAGTGCAGATTCGGCTACCGGCTGGGCAAAAGCGCCGGCGGAGTTGCACCATGGCACGCCGTCTGGGGTGATGACCCCGGCATCAATGAGCTGATTTACGCCGGTAAAACAATGCTGCACCCAGCCAATATTCTCCGGCATCTCGGGGATGCGGCGCGGGTTCGGAGCATTATTGATATAAACCTCGGCCTCTTCAATGCGCTCCACACGTTGGTGCCCGGCAGCCTCGATATCTTCTACCATCGGCTGCCAGGTTTCCGGTCCCATGAAATATTTCATGCCCCAACCATACGGGCAATCTCGCACCTAGGTTTAAATACGCGAGGCGAAGTTGGAGAGGTAGTCCGCGTGAACAACGGAACGGCGCTGTTCCTCGGGCAACTCCTCCATCTTCTTGCCCTTAATGGTGTTTAACTCCTCAGAGTCGAAGCGGACTTCACCGCGGCCGATGACCTCGCCGTTCGGGCCGAGGATATCGATGATTTCGCCCTTATTAAACTCGCCTTGGACATCGGTAATGCCGACGGCAAGCAGCGAAATGCCGCCCTTGGTCACGGCCTCCTTGGCGCCTTCATCGAGGCGGACGGCTCCGCCGGTATCGGCGCAGTAGAGTGCCCAGAACTTCCAGGCGGAAAGCTGGCGTTCCTCGCGGGTGTGGAAGACGGTGCCCACAGAGGCGTCGGCAAGCGCGGGGCCAATATTATCCGTGGAGGTCAATAGCACGGGAATGCCACCGCGGGTAGCCAAGCGGGCCGCAGACACCTTGGTGGCCATGCCGCCGGTGCCGACCTTACCGCCATCACCAGCGACAACGCCCTTCAGGTCCTTGCCGGTGCGCACCTCATCAATGAACTTGGCATCCGGCTCGGCCGGGTTCTTGTCGTAGAGACCATCCACATCGGAGAAGAGGAAGAGCGCATCCGCGCCCACCAGGTTGGCCACCAGCGCGGAGAGGCGATCGTTATCGCCGAAGTGCATCTCCGAAGTAGCCACGGCGTCATTCTCGTTGACGATAGGAATGGTACGCAGCTGGCGCAGGCGATCAATGGTGCGCTGCGCGTTGCGGGCGCGATCGCGGTGACCAGTATCTGACGCAGTCAACAAAACCTGGCCGATGGTGCGCTGATAGCGAGCAAAGGACTGGCCCCACACATAGGCCAAATGCACCTGGCCTACAGAAGCGGAGGCCTGCTTGGTAGCCAGATCGGTGGGACGCTGGTGCAGCCCGAGCGGCCCCATGCCGGCGGCGACCGCACCCGAAGAAACGATAATGACATCGGAGCGGCCCATGCGCGCATGAACGGCATCGACGATGTGATCAATCTTTTCCTGCGAAACACGGAAATTTTCATCCGTGAGGGAAGAGGAACCAATCTTGACCACGACGCGCTTAGCGTGCGCGATATCGTGGCGAAGCTCCGATTCAAAACCGGAGGCTACCGGGTTCTCATCGAGCGATTCTGGAAAGGGAGTATCGGCGGTAGGCCCAGCAAAAGGCTCTACCGGAAGTGGAAGGATGGACTCTTTCTGTTCATCAGAAGACATGCCAACCGAGTCTACAAAGCGCCCCCTCTTATACACCCCAAGAAGAGGGGGCCTACCGAACTAGCCTTGCCACCTATCCCGATTAGCACCCTCGCGAGTGACCTCTTCATCGGTGCCGTAATCGTATTCATCGATAAGACCACGGCGTGCCTGAGAGGCACGCTTGCGCTCGGCGGCGGAAACGCGGCTAGTGCCCTTCAAACGGGCGTCCTCGCCGCGGCTGGCCATCGTCGGATCACCGCCAGTCATAGGCTCCCACTCGAAGGTAATACCGCCGATCGTCACCGGACAGCCTTCCACGGCACCCTGCGCGCGCAGCTCATCCTCCACGCCGGCCTTGGCCAGACGGTCAGCCAGATAGCCCACGGCCTCGTCATTTTCGAAGTCGGTTTGGGTGATCCAGCGCTCGATTTTCTCGCCCTCGACAATGAAGCCGCCTTCGACTTCCGGATCGCGGGCGATGGCGAAATCAGCGAAGGAACCAGTGTTCTTCTTGTGCGCCTGTGCCTTCGGATGAATGATGCTGTGCTTCGGATCGCGCTTTGGCTTCGGCTGCGCTTTATAGTGTTCCGTCACCATCTCCATGAGCTTATACTTCAGCGGATCCAGCCCCTTGCGGGCCGCCGCGGAGATAATGAAGACGGGCCAGCCGAATTTCTCTTTGAGGTCATCCTTAACGAACTCCGCCAGCTCTTCCGCTTCTGGGACATCCGCTTTATTGAGAATAATAATGCGTGGGCGCTCGCGAAGATCGCCAAGACCGGTGTCTTCCTGGAGAGCTTCCTGATACTTAGCCAGCTCGTTTTCTAGCGCTTCGATATCGGATTCCGGATCACGGCCCGGTTCGATGGAAGCTGTGTCGACCACGTGAGCAAGCACCGCGGTGCGCTCGATGTGGCGCAGGAAATCCAGGCCCAAGCCCTTGCCATCGGCTGCGCCGGGGATAAGGCCTGGCACGTCTGCGATGGTAAAGGAACTATCCCCCATATCCACCACGCCGAGATTCGGTTGCAAGGTAGTAAACGGATAATCGCCGATCTTTGGCTTGGCTGCCGAAAGCACCGAAATCAGCGAAGACTTACCTGCCGAGGGAAAGCCCACCAGTCCGACATCTGCCATGGACTTTAACTCGAGGATCAGATCGTGCGCTTGACCTGGCTCGCCTTGAAGAGCAAACCCCGGGGCCTTGCGATTCTTGGAAGCCAGCGCGGCATTGCCCAATCCGCCATAACCGCCTTCTGCAGCAACGAAGCGAGTGCCCGGAATGGTGAGATCCGCTAGGGTCTCCCCTTTTTCCGTGCGCACCACAGTGCCGGCGGGAACCTCTAGAATCAGGTCTTCACCGCGGGCACCGTTGCGCATATCGCCGGCACCGTTGCCGCCGCGTTGCGCTTTGATGTGCGGGCGGTAGTGGAAGTCCATCAAGGTGTGAATCTGCTCGGAGACTTCGAGGATGATGTCGCCGCCGTGGCCGCCATTGCCGCCATCAGGTCCGCCCAAAGGCTTGAACTTTTCGCGGTGGACGGACACACAGCCGTGTCCACCATCGCCTGCTTGCAGGTGCAGGACGACGCGGTCAATAAAACGTGCCATGAACTGCTCTCTCCTCGAATTTTGTTGAGACCAAAAGTCTATCAGTTACCGTCTGAATTCAAACTAAACAGCGGCTAGCGAGGCTTAGTGCCCAGCATCAGATCCACCTTCAACTGCAGGCTGGTTCTTCTTCGCGGCTTCTTGTTCTTCCCGCTCTTTGCGCTTCTTTCGTCTGCGCCGGTTCTTCCACAAAATGAGCAACAGGGTAAGTAAGACGATTAATACGACGGCAATCATCCACCATGACCAACCGAACCCCGCAGGCGATGGTTCCGGATTCCCAGGATCCAATGGATATCGCTCCGCATGAACCAATAACCTATCGGTATTGAGCCCATATGGGGTACACGTAATGAGCGTGATTTTATCGTGCCCTGGTTCATAAGTAACGGCTTCGTAATCATCGGGTTTAACTACTTCCCGGCTGGTCATTTTGTACCGCAAACGTTCCCCCATTACGTCGATGAAGATATCATCGCCTTCTTTAAGGGTGGGCAAACGGTCAAACATAGCTGCATTAACCATGCCGGTATGCGCCGACAGCACCGCATTGGTCCCATCCCCGCCCACCGGCAGGGTTGAGCCAAACATGTGACCAGCACCCTGATACAGCACCTTTGGCGCGGTGGTATGGAACACCGGCAAATCCACATCAATCGATGGAATGCGTATGCGGGCAATCATTCCCTGGGGGCCATCCACATTCAGCTGCGACATATAGTCTTCCATCCCGGGATCCGTGTTCACCGGTGGCCGCGCGTGCGGACCTTCTGCCAAAAGACGGTCATTGTATTCGTGGGCCCGCTGTAGCTGCCGTTCCTTTTCGTCTTGGCTTAAATCAGCGACCTTTCCACTATAGGCTTCTGTTTGGCGCATCAGCTTATTGTGATTCGCCAGTGTTGATACCACTGGATACAACAGCAACAAAGCCCCCAGAAGCAGCGCGATGATAGACACTGCATTGCCCTTCTTGCGCTTCCTTTGCGTCGAGGCCGGCCTATCTTTCGCGCTTGTTGTCACAATTAACCCTCGTCCTTTTCGGTTGCTGTGGCTGAATCTTCCTCGTCATCTCGGCGCCGGATCAACAAAATGATACCTGCGAGAATCAGCAACACCGCTAGAACTGTCACTCCAATAACGGAAGCACCCGTGGAAGCGAGACTGCCTACAATACCGCCATGTTCTCCAGATTCATCGCTAGTTTCGGGATCGCCTTCTTGGGGCGTCAACGGCCCTGTGTGCCCATCTTCATCTGGGGGCGTGGGGAAGCCTGGAATGTCACTTGGCTTATCTGGGTGTGGCTTTGAGGAGCCTTGTTCCGCAGGTTCAGCGGAAGGTCGCGACGCGGAAGGCGCCGAAGCGGAAGGCTCCGGCTCCGTATGCTGCGTTACCGCCGGAGTGGTTTTTGAAGTGGTGGTGCTTGACTCAGAGGGTGGAAAACACGATTCAAATTTATAGATAGGAACGTCGGTGCTTGCCGACGTCTCTACCTCACTGCGCTGTGCATCCATGCCGTCCGCGGCTAGTGTAGTTGTTGCACGCAGCTCTCCCGTAGCATCTTGCCTAGCCCGTGAACGAAGCGTGACCTTAACTGCGGTATTAGGGTCTAATTCACGAAGCTGCGCCAACCTATCTAGGGCTTCCTTTTTAAGTTCAATAGTGACGCTGCCTTTTTTCTTTTCTACGGTGTAGCTCTTCGCATCAAGCTCGAAAATCTCGCCTGCACCAACAAGACGTACGGACTCGACTTCAACGAAGGAAGCTGGCTCTGACTGAACCGAGTCCGTGCCACCATCCTGTGCTTCATGCATGTCCGATAACTCTGTGGTGAGCCGATAATGGCCAATCGACCCATCCGTGCTCGTATTCGGGGTAGCAGCAGAAATCTCGTATTTCACCACACCGCCAGGGGCGACCGCATAATGCTCACCAGGAATTAAGCACGACGTCCGCGGAATAATACTGACGTTGAGGACTTGTGCTTTCAATTCCACCCGATGCTCTTCACCATCACCAGTAATAGCTATAACAAAGGGAGCATAGGACACGCTCGGATCTTGGGAGCCTGGGTTGTCTGCGATGTCAATCAAATAGATCCCGGGCTTAACACCGCGGAAGGTGGCCTTGCCATCGGCAGTCACAGCCTCATCTATGCGGACGAAGTCCTCCGGGCTGTCTTTGAGCAACCGGGGAACATCCAGGGCCGGAAGATCCTTAGTGCCCACGCCATTGATGCGCGAAAGCACCAGTTTTCTATCTCCAATTTTCCCAAACCACTCGGCACCCACTGACTCAGTGAGATCAACGTGCACGTCGCTGGCTCGGCCGTTCAACGTTTGAGCAGCTGCTACCGCGGTTTCTCCTGTACCGAAAGATGGCGCTACCAATGGTTGCGCCGCCAAGCCCGTTAAAAGGCTAGCCGCAACGACTCCCGCGCGAAACATGCGGGGCCGTCGTTGTCCTTCACCCACCTTCAAGACCTTCCTTCGACAGGGCGTCCAAGGGCACGCCTAGCCACGAGCCCTTGCTGCTCAAAAACTATTCCGACGCCGACTCTAGGCCGCGCCGGAATAGACAATAATCGCAGGCTAAGCGTTACGACGCTTCAGCTGATAAGCAGCACCACCGATGAACAGCAGGGCGCCAAGGCCCAAGATAATCAACATAGTGCGCATACCGGTGGCCGGGAGCTTGCCCCAGATATTATCCTTCACGTCATCCACAGTGGCGGTAAAGATGACACGCTCATCACGTTTGTCCTGCGAAGCCGTCAGGTGCTGTGGGTCTGGGTTCACCAGGTAGCCTGCCGGCGCCTTGGTCTCAACCGCACAGTAGTCCTTTTCCGGATCAAACTGCAGGAAGTAGCCGTTTGCTACCGCTGCCTTGGTTTTATCGGCACCTACAGCCTTGAGGGTGGCGTCCGCAGCAGCTGTACCTTCAGCGTTGGCGCCCTTAATCGGGGCAGCACCATCAGCTACCGTCCACTTTCCACTCTGTTCGGTACATTCAAAGACCTGAAATTCAGCGCCGTCACCATTTTTACCGTCTTCGGTAGGATTACCATTCAGGTTCTTAGTAATGGAAACATCGTTGTAGTGGGTGACCGTCGGCCCGTCTGTCTTATCAGTCGGCGAGGTATTGATGTCATTTCCGTTGATATGCTCAACAGCGGTGTTGGTGATCTGACCATTGGCTGGAATTTTCACAACTTTCGCATCGAACTTAATCTCCACTGCCAAATCTGGGTGATCAGCTCGCGCCTGCGCCAGCTTTTGAAGTCCCGAATTCGTGAAATCGACGGTCAGATTCTTCCCAGAAATCTGTACGGTGTAGTCATCGCCACGAACAAGATCGACACCCTTGACTGCAACGGAAACTTGGTCTGCAGTGCTTGCATAATCGAGGTATTCGGACAGATCATCCGTCACCTGCAGCTTAGGCAGGGTACGCGCACCACTCTTATCGACGTCGCCAGCGGGAACCGGTGCGGTGATGGTGTAGCCAATATTATCTCCCACGTTGGCATTGTTATTAGTGGAAGTCTTCTTTGGCTGAATGAGCTGGTTCTTTGGCGATACAGTCGGATTGTAATTAATAGATCCGTCTTCCTGGGTCATAGGAATAGTGACCAAGAACGGCGAACCAACGGTGTACTTGGAGCCTTCTACTGGAACCTCAGTAACCTTGTACAGTCCTACTGGAAGACCATCAAACTTAGCGGTGCCGCTTGCATCGGTGGTCAGCTCTTTAGCCTGAAATCCGGAGTCAATCGTTGCCTCACCAGGACCTGCAGCGACTTTTTCTCCGGCTTCCTTCCAACCTGCAGCGGTATCGAGAGTATTGTCCATTTGAACTTTCTCGATCTTGAACTTCATGCCCGCGAGCTTGTTCTCGGAGCCTACTTCACCACTACGCTTGTCAATCGTAAGGGAACCCGTTGCTTTGGCATCAATGGTTTGGCGGGCCGAAGCAGAAGGAGCGGCAGCGGTTGTGGTGTCGCCAGGTGCAGCAAATGCCGCAGGGCTAGCAGCGGCCAATCCGGCGGCGAGTGCAATAGCGAAAGTCTTGGAAACAATACGAGACATATAAGGGTTATCCTCTCGTTAATACCCATTTCGACTTTTCCAAATGAGCCGACAGAGTTGAGTGAAGGAAATTCTGAACAGAGTATATGTGAATACATAACCCCAGCACAAGCGGGAGAACCATTAAATCTACGCATCGCAAAATAGCATCGAACAAATATCGATTCCAGGTCCTCGCACGGGCGCTACTACCCATGGAGATACTTATTGCGAAGCTCCTTCCGCTGGCAAAGTTTTGGGTTATATTTCAGTCTTTCGCAAACTAATCCCCCTTTAATAGGACTGCTATTAACCGAGATTGGCTCTAATTGCGCGAAACCTCCTGAATATAAAACACGCGCTCTAGCCGCTCATAGACCGATAAGCACTGCGTCTTAAGGGCCCTGCCCCACTGTTCCCGCTCCTTTACTTCAAGGAGCGGGAACAGTGCGCGGCGCTTTAATCTTGACCGGTTGGACGATCTTCTTCGCCATCTTCATCTGGACGACGTAGATAGCGCCACAAGCCGAAGCTTAAGAGGATCAACCCAAGTACCAGTACCCACACCAAGGTCTGCATTCCGGTTTCTGGCAAAAGACCTCCGATGAGCCCAGAAGGTCGAAGCGCTCCGTGAGAATCACTAGCTGAGGTAGTGAACTGATGTCCGCCCTCAGAGGCCTGCGCGGTCACCTTAACTTCAGGCTGGCCTGAATCCGGATAGCGATAGGTCTCGTCCTTGTCTGCTGGAATTACGACGTCGAAAGAGCAAGTGAAAGGTTCTCCCCTAGCCAGGGACTGTGGCGGTGCACATACGCTCGACGGAACGACTCCATCTTTGCCTACTTCTACCGATGTGCCGTCCTTAACCAGGGTTAGTCCTGCAAGAGAAGCATCTTGGATTCGGAAGTCGGACAAATCATACGCGCCATCATTGGCTACCTCGTAAGACATACTCATCTTCTCGGCCTCAGCAGGCAACAAGGTGGTTCCAAAGAGATCGCCGGTCAGGTTGCCCAAAGGCGTGCCCTCAATCGACTTCGTGACGCTTATGCCCGCGAATTTATTATCGGCGGTCAGCGTCCAACGGTCACCAGAGCGAGAAGTATCTTTCCCGTCTGTCACCGGCCGAACCGTGAACGATACCGGTCGAATCGGCTCAGAACCATTTTCCTTAGGGTTGCTAGGAATAGCCGCAGAGTGTTCAGTATCTGCTTCTATCAAATCGCCATGCTGCGAAATATGGAAAATCGAGTCATTGTTCTTCACACCGTCATCTACTTCATTAACGGTGCAAGGACTGTTCACCGGAATGTTCTTAATCGTATAACTTTGTCCTGCCTTAAGCGTGAAAGCGTTGCTCTGCGAAGAATCGCTCAACGCTGGATCGCTACACGAGTGCTCGAACCGGAAAGTAGCATCCTTGCCCACGGCCCCATCTGCAGTCTTGGTAAAGGTGGCATCATAATGAGCCCTGGGGTGGTAAATATCCACACCGATTACTAGCTCCGTCTTATCCGAAGGAAGATTTCCAGCCGTAGCGAAAGAGTACTTGAGGTTCTTGTTTTCGGCAGATACGTCTTCGGTAGGAATATCCGAAAGTGATCCTTGTGCACCCTCACGATCGCCTTGTGACCACTTGGTGTACTGAGTCAACGGGGTTCGTTCGCCGTTCGTCACCTCAAGTTCGCCGCGGGGCTGCAGTGCTGGGCCACTGAGCTCCAATTCACAGTCACCGCCCACTGGCAGCTCCACAGTTTGGCCATTTGCTGGAGCCTGGTCCGATTGGGAAAGCTCCGTAGCAGCAATAGAAGCTAGTGGGAATTGTTGAGAGGCCGCCGAGTCTGCGGGATCCTTGCACACAACATTAGCTTCATATCCTTGGGAATCGGCGCCCACTAGGTAACCAAAGTTACTCAAGACTAGTTTCACAGGAGCAGTCCGTCGCTCAACGCGATTGACAAAATGCAGGTCCTGAGCGTCACTTGCGTCTGGGGCTGGCGCATACGCAGTCACGGTTCGCTCGTCTGGTGTAATCCGTAAAGTCTGCGGAGTGCTAGAGCTCTCTTCTTCAGCGAACCTGCAGTACGAACCAGCAGGGACGATAGCTTCGTCCGAAGCGAAGGACAAGATGGACTCATCACCGCTTGAACCAGTGCCGTTAAATTCCGATTTCTTCAACGTCGACGGCAAGATATAACTCGACTGTGGACGCAGCTTCTTTGGAATAAAGGAGGTCTCGCCAATATTATTTGTCTGATAGCCAATGGCCTTGCACTGCATAGTGAAATTGAAAGGATAATCCTCCGGAATTTCCTTCAGGTTGCCATCTTTGCCTACTAGATCCTTACTGATCTTTACCTTTGAGGTTTCGTACTCATAATGGTTGTCGAGTCGAATCTTATTGTCATTCGGTTCATCCGCGGTAAGGAATGCTGGCGAGGTTGTCTTTTCATTATCCAGCTTCTGATCTGGGTAAGCGTTTCCACCTTGCCTATCCACCACCCAGTCAACATAGGCGGGCCGTAAGTACGCATTTAGATCATCGCTGCCATCGTTCATGGTCAGCTTTAGGGAGCCAAAGTGGTCACCAGTAATTTGGCAATCCGCACCCACTGGGACACCTGTAAAGGTAGTCTTGCCTTCGCCCTTAATGGATCCGCTTTGGCTCTGCAGTACTGCCTCGTCTCCCGTTTCCGGATCACGGCATACTAGATCAAAATGGTGATCATAAAGCGCATCCTGCAGATCCTTATTGGCATTCTTGTACTGATCACGAATGCTGTCGCTCGGCAAAATTGCCTTTTTGCTGAGCTCAATATACGTGGTTCGACGGGAATAGGTATTTACGAAAGTTACGTCGACACTATCTGAATTGCCTACGGTAAACTTCGCCGTTCCTCCCTCTGTGGGGGTTCCATTGACATTAATCGACTTGTCTAGGGTGATGCCCACCGCTGTGGTTGTTTCTCCCTCTGAGGCAGTACAGTCAGAGCCCACGTTGACCTGGATAGGTTCGCTCTGAACTCCTTGTTGAACGGTCGTTGTGACGTCAATGCCTGCGGAGCCATCTGGGTTAGTACATTTCAATTCGACAGGGAAGACACGCTCCGACTTAATCTTGCGGCGTGCATCAGAAATCAAGGAATCAGGGTCGTTAAACTCCACCTGTTTGGAGTCTTCAACCGAAGCTTGGACGAAGTCATAGTGATGATGCACGTCCATGGTTGATTGGTCACCAATAGTGAACTGTGCCCCGTCGCCAATATCGTTACCTTCATTATCGTCTGCGGCGTACAAGTATTCTGAATCATTGCGAATCGGATATTCGTTGCCGCTTTCAGAGGTCCGTTTATCTGAGTCACCTGACTCTTTTAGCGAACAATTAGTGCCCTTCGGAACTTTCTGGGCAGGAATGACTGCCTGATCGCCGGATTTAAGGTCAAAGTTGGTGTTATAGCCATTGTCACAACGCAATGAATACGACAGCGATTCAGGCGCAAGAGTGCTCCGCCCGCCGGTACGCAAGGAAACCGTAAGGCCTTTTCCGGCAGCGGTGAATTTATTGGTTACCGTTGCGGTATTGTTCTCGGCGTTGACCGTAGTCTTTGCGCTATCAACATCTGTGCTGAAGATAATTCCACCAGCAACATTTGGTGTCTCTTCAGTGAAGGTGCAGTCATTGCCATAGGGAACGCCCAACTTTCCACCTTGGCTATTTAGCTTCGAGGCAAGGGTAGGATCATCAGATTCCAACCGCGTCGTTCCATCAGCTGGCACAACTACCTTACCGCTTAGCTCAACAGGAAGAGCTTTACCGTTATCTCCCGCAATGTTTCGGGTTCCACAGCGATACGTAAACGTATAGGAATCGGGCAGCCCCCCTTCGACCTGTGAATCCACAACCTTATGCAGATCCACGGTTCCCAGTTTTGGATCGTAGATGTTTGAGACCGTGACAAGGTTGCGGTCTGTGCCAGTAACCTTTCGAATAGTCGCTACTTTTTGAGATTTTGCGTCGGAATTATCCAGTTCCGTTACCTTGTCGCTAGCATCCGAGGCGCGAACCCGGGCACCTTGAAAATGCGTATTGGTGGTATCTCCTGGTTCATTTTCCCAGACTAAACAGTCAGCGCCAATCCGTACTTCGCCAACGCTCTTTTCGCCGTCGGTTGCGGCGATTGTAGTTCTACCCTCACTTACGGTTTGTCCCTCAGAAGAGCAACGATAATTAATATCAAAGCTTAGTGCCTTTAGATCGTCGTTACCCGCGGCCAAACCTGTTATCTCTTTGCGGATAACTAGGGGCGAAGTTAGATAGGAATAGCTAGTTTCGAAGTGGAGTTCCTTTGTTTCACCTTGCTTGCCCAAGGTGAAGTGAAAGCCATTATTTCCATCAGGATCAAGGTGCTGGCCGTTTAGGGAACCATCGCGCTTGTCCAGTTTGATCGTTTGGCGTTGCTGCTCGGTGAGGTCGGTCAACGGGGTTAAGACGCAATCGCGCCCCACTGGAAGATCCGAAATCGTCACTGCGTTGGTGGGGCTGGCTTTTGTTAGATCAAAGGAGACTTCTCGCTGCCCCAGATTGGTGCCCTCGCACCGCACGCCGAATCGGTAGGATCCTCCTACCTTCCCGTTACTGACAGGTTCTCCCAAAATGTGCTTGCTCAGTTTCAGCGAAGCTTTTTGATAGTCATACTTGTTTAAGGCCTTGGCTGAACCCGCAACGACACCACTGGTGTCTCCTGCTGCAGGATTAAGATCAACCTTTACTGGGCTATCAATGTTTCCTGTGGCTTGTTGACCATTCCAAGACAGGCTGAAATCGATGCCTGCACTAGGCTGAGCACCTTCCGTCAACTTCTCAGTTACAGTACAACTAGCGCCCTGAGGCAAACGGTCGATTACGGTGTTCGTACCACGCTCGAGCTTTACGTCATCTTCCAGCTTGATGTCTGGGTATGCAGTTGTGAACCCAGCAGGCGCAGTGCACTTATAATGCAGCGTAAATTTTTGTAGCTGCACATCACTAAAGTTCGCAGCTGAACCCTCTACGTTTTTGCCCAGAGTCAGAGAAGCGGGCTTAAATTTTGACTTCCATACAACGCTACAGTTAGGTTGTCTTGTTTCGCTTGACGGCAAAAGCAGCCGAGACGTTCCACTCGCGGTATCTTTTTCAAGAGAGTATCCGTCAGGAACGCTACCGCCTTTAATTACCTTGGTCTCGCTAGCTCCATCGGAGGAACTCAGAGTACAGGTCCATACGGGATCATACCGATCGAATGCCTTGTCCGTGGGATTAGTCTGCGAGCGAAAACCAATCCGATCCTGCGCTGTACCCGTCGTGTCCAACCTACGCATCGCGGTGGTATAACCATTTTCTGGTGCCGGCAAATTGGTATCCGTGTTCCCGTCACGAAGGAACGGAGTATAGCTAGCAGTTCGGGTTTGACCGCTCAGCTTTTCCTCGGTCGTGGATTCTACTTGGGCGAAATCCTTGGCGGAACCGAAGTTGATTCGGCTCAATGCAACGCCCAGGGCAACTGCTTGAGTACCGTTTGAGTACGACCCCATACTGATTTGCATCTTCTGAGGCTTATCCACTCCTACGATCCAGGAGGCGTGACTGCCGGTTTGCTTTGAATGGCAGACAAAGCCGCGGCTCCTTCCATCGGCCATTGGACCCCACCGATTGTCCACAGGCTCATTACCCGCACCAAACTTGAGTTCGCAGGCAGGTTTCTCACCGGTTCCTGATTTCAGCTCGGTGGGTGCGCTTACTTGCCCTCCGTCTACGCTGATCATTTCACCGGGACCGCCCGCACCGGTTGCCTCCGCATCGGCGACTGCGAACCTATAATTCGATACGGGGGAAGAGCTTTCCCCTCGTTTGACCACTATGTTATCCAAGGTAAACCTAGTAAAGCTATTGTTGCCGCCCGTCATTTGCAGGACGTCCTTGAGGTTTTCGCTTCCCTTTTCAAAGAAGCCAGGCTTGCCAAAGACAGCTAAGTTCCACGAAGGATTGGGTTCTGCAGTATATTTGGTCGCCGAGTCTTTAGCATCAATCGAGAGATCAAACTCAATGGTGTAGTCGCCAATCTTTCTGGTCTTGTGACCAGGCGTGGTCATGTTGCTAACATCCAACCAACAAATTTTGCTCGCCCATGGCTCGGTTACGCCAGTTCCCTTTCGGAAGGTGCAGTCCCCAAATGGCGAGCCAGTGGTCGTTGAAGTAGTAGCGGCCTCAGCCTGAGGCTCATTGTGAGGCACTACTAGGAGCGCGAGCCCGACTAAAAGGATCGTTACACAGGCCATCAACCGCACGGTGAGCGGACTATGGAAACGATGCTGGCTATTGGCAGAAAAAGCCATATTTGCGTAATCCTTCCGGTTACAAAACCGCCGAAAACAATATGATCCGTTTACCGCATAAACACACAATCTCAGCACTATTCCCAAAGTATGTTACTCGGTAAATTGAACCTTTCCAACCGTGTGACAAGGCTAAATGAAGAAATTTTTGGGTTTCCGTCCAGCTAAAATCAAGGAATTTATTGACCCATAGAATCTATTCCTCCAAGTGCTCCATCACTGGCGAGTTGGAGGAAGCGTTCTGCACGCAAGCCGGTTCTTGAGAAGCAAAACTTGAAGCATTCTGAGCGAAATTACGCCATAGCTATTCCAATCGCTCAACTACCCCGCAGCCACCGCATCCCTTGATATTCGCACATGCGACGCGGTGTCACCTGGGTGATGCCTACCAGACTCCTAAAGCTCTGCATCGTAGAGGCAGCTTATTTGTCCTCCCCCAAAAGCTCACGTGAGAAGGGAGCGGTCTGTGGCTCCCCGGCACCACAACCAGGATCGCTTATAAAACAAAAATATCCCCGAACCACTCCCACTTTAAGTAAGAGCTTGTTCGGGGATGTTTTCTTAGTCGGCCTTAGTTAGGCAGTTGCTTCTGCAGCAACCTCCTCAGCCGGGACGATGTTGACCATACGACGGCCACGCTTGATACCGAACTCAACGGAGCCAGCTGCAAGCGCGAACAGGGTATCGTCGCCGCCGCGGCCTACGTTCTCACCTGGGTGGAACTTGGTACCGCGCTGACGCACGATGATCTCGCCGGCATTAACCTGCTGACCACCGAAGCGCTTGACGCCGAGACGCTTGGACTCGGAATCGCGACCGTTGCTGGAGCTGGAAGCACCCTTCTTGTGTGCCATGTGGTTTTCCCTCCTTCAGGGATAATTACAGCCGGTTAAGGCTTACTTGATACCGGTGATCTTCAAGGTGGTCACAGGCTGACGGTGGCCCTGACGCTTCTTGTAACCAGTCTTGTTCTTGTACTTCAGGATATCGACCTTCGGGCCCTTACCCTGCTCAACGATTTCTGCGGAAACAGAAACCTTCTCCAAGTCGGAAGCCTTGGACTTAACATCGGCGCCATCGACGAGCAGAACCGGGGTGAGAGCTACGGCAGAGCCTGGCTCACCCTCGATCTTCTCGACCTTGACGAGGTCACCTTCAGCAACCTTGTACTGCTTGCCGCCGGTCTTGACGATCGCGTACATAGAGGGTTACCCCTTATCTAAACTCGCTCGGAAGCAACCGGGGAGGTCGCGTTCCGAATGGACACTTACATATTGCGTTTAGTTCCCGCGCGAACATGCCCGCACAACTCACTGAGTGAGTGTCGGACTGATCCAGCGCTGTGAGTACTAAACAGCGACTGTCAAAGACTACCCCGTAGCGGGCACAAAATACAAACCACGCTTTTCGTGCCCGCGTGGCGTAGCCCTAAGACTTGCTTCGCCGTGCTACACGGCGCCGCCCGCGCCCAGATTTAGCTGAGGCTTTTTCAGGGTGGACTCCGCTCGCCGCAGACTGCTTCTGGGCACCGTTATCCTGTGCCTTTGGGGCCCTCGCTCTTGCCGACGTCCCCTTTTTGCGCACCGCCCTCTTCTTGCCACGGCGCAAGACCTTGGAATCGCTCGAGCCCGCCCGGTTCCCAGAACCGGTGCGCTCCGGCGAGCCTTCCTGTCGCCTAGAACGGCCCGACTCGGCCTTCGTTGCCTTCGGGTTCTCTGCTACGGCTTTCTTAGGGGCAGCCTGACGCACGGCACGGCGACGCCCGCGGCCGTTGCCACCGGTGCGCCCCGCACGCGTGGTGCCAACGGCCTTTTCATGGCGCTGCTCGGCCGAGCCACCCTCCTGCTCGTGCTCCTGCGTTTTCTCCTTTACCTCGTGTGGCAGGCGCGAGGAAACACGGCTTTGGGCTTGTTGAGTGCGCACCGTGCGACGGCGACCACGCCGGCGACCCTTTTGCTCCCCGCGCGAGTCCTTCTGCCCCTGTTGCGCTGCGGTCTCGCTTGCGTTATCGCCATCGGATGCGGGTACCGCCTGATCGGCCTTGTGTACGGCAGATTCCTGTTCACCGGCGACTGCGAATTCCTGCGGCTGTGGACGCCTATCAGAACGCGAATTGCCGCGTGTGCGGCGCTTGCGGCGCGGGGAAGCCTCGAACTCGGCCACAGCCTCTTCATAGGTCTTGCCTGCTGCAGACTCCGTGGCTTTCTGCTCGCTGCCTGCGCTAGCGCGTGTGGCCTTAGAGCGGCGGGTCGCCCGGCGCTGCTTCTTGCTGCGTTTGGAGCCCTCCCCAGCATCTGGGTGGGCCTTAGCGGCGGCACCCGAGTCCGCATCCGTATCCGCATCGGGGACGTAGGAATTAAATTCCTGTACCTCGTCGCTCTCCGCAGCATTATCCGCCGCAGCGTATGCGATGGCCTCGATATCGGATACTTCAGTCTGGGTGTGCTTGCGAGCCCGACGGCGCCCACGGCCGCGTCCGCGCTCCTTAGCCCTGTCTCGGTCTCCGCTGTGCGTGTTCTGATCAGCGTGCGGCTCGTCCGCACCGCGCTCATCCACAACGACGTTGGCTACGAGATCCTCCAACGAAGTCTTTGCAGATTCCCGTGCGGTGTCTTCGTGCTCGGTGCCGTAGACCGGCGCCTGCGTTTTCTTAAAGCGCTTGGGCTTGGAATCACTTTCGGGGGCATCATCAAGCTCGTGCTTATGCATCGCCACCGCTGCCGGGTGCTGCTGCGGATTGTGATGCTGCTTCTTATGCGACTTGGCCTTGCGACCAGAGTGCTTCGAGTGTTGTTCGTCGTCAGCTTCATCTACTGGGTACTGGTGAATGATGATGCCGCGGCCGTTGCAGCACTCACACTCCGTGGAGAAGGTTTCCACGAGGCCGGTGCCCAAGCGCTTGCGGGTCATCTGTACCAAGCCCAGCGAGGTAACCTCAGAGACTTGGTGGCGGGTGCGGTCGCGACCCAAAGCCTCCTTCAAGCGGCGCAGGACTAGGTCCTGGTTTTCCGGCAGGACCATATCGATAAAGTCCACGACGATCATGCCGCCCAAATCGCGCAGGCGCATCTGGCGCACGATTTCTTCTGCCGCTTCGAGGTTATTGCGGGTAACCGTTTCCTCCAGGTTGCCTCCGGAACCGGTGAACTTTCCGGTATTGACGTCGATGACGGTCATAGCCTCGGTGCGGTCAATAACCAGCGTGCCGCCGGATGGCAGCCATACCTTGCGCGAGAGCGCCTTATGCAGCTGCTCATCAATGCGGTAGGCCTCGAAGGCGTCCTGCCCGCCGTGGTCTTTGGCACGGTAGCGCACCACACGGTCTGCAAGGTCCGGCGCCATGGAATCGACGTAGGCGCGGACGGTATTGAACGAACGCTTGCCATCAACGATGAGCTCGGTGAAGTCTTCGTTGAAGAGATCGCGCACCACCTTGATGAGCATATTTGGCTCTTCGTACATGGTCACCGGCTTGGCGCCCTTGGAGGACTTTTCTTTCTTGGCGTGGGCGATGATGTCCTCCCACCGGCTGTGCAGGCGGTTGACGTCGGTAGCGATCGCCTCTTCCGAGACATTTTCGGCAGCGGTGCGGATAATCGCTCCCCCATCGCCCGGCACCACGCGACCCAGGATATCCTTCAAGCGCTTGCGCTCTGGGGCGGGCAACTTACGGGAAATGCCCGCGCTGCGGCCGCCTGGCACATAGACCAGATAGCGGCCGGCAAGGGAAATCTGGGTGGTCAGGCGCGCGCCCTTGTGACCAATTGGGTCCTTGGCCACCTGAACCAATACCTGATCGCCGGACTTCAGAGCATTTTCTACCTTGCGGGCCCGCCCATGCAGCTTGGTCTTGCGCCAATCGATTTCACCGGCGTAGAGCACGCCATTTCGGCCCTGCCCGATATCCACGAAGGCCGCCTCCATCGACGGCAGCACGTTTTGGACGCGTCCTAGGTAAATATTGCCAATCAGCGAAGCCTGGGACTCGGTGGTAACGAAGTGCTCGACCAGCAGGTCATCTTCTAGCACGCCCACCTGCGTGATGATTCCGGCACCATCCTCGCGCTCCTTATCGCGCACCACCATGGTGCGCTCCACGGCTTCGCGGCGGGCAAGAAACTCTGCCTGGGAAACAATGTGCTGGCGGGTGCGGCCCTTTGCGCGCAGTTCCGCGCGGCGGCGCTTTTGGGCCTCGATGCGCGTGGAGCCACGGATGGCCTTCGGCTCGTCAATATACTCGGACTCGGTGGCCTGATCCTCACGGTTCGAGCTAGCGCCGCGTCCGCGGGAGGCGCCGCGGCGACCTCGACGGCGAGCCTCGGATTTACCAGAACTACGGCCGGAGTCCGGCTGCTCACTCACTTCCTCGGCAACATCGTTGCTTTCGGAGTCATCGCCGGAGAAATCTTCCTCCGCAGCGTCTGCAACTGGTGCGAAGGGCGCTGCATCATCTTGCTGTGGGGCCATGAAGATCGGCGCAAAGTCATAGTGTCCGGATTCTTCCTCAGATTCGGCGCGCGGGACAATGTGCGGGGCGTAGTAGTCATCCTCGAAATCCTCGCCGGCCTCCGCAAGCGCTTCATGCAGTTTCGCCGCATCAACTGTGCCGGTATCGAGTGCACTCGCCGGCGCTTCTTCCACCTCATCCGTGGATTCCGCCGCTGCGGCGTCTTCGGCAGCTGAGTCGGTATCGGCTGCGGCCTTGGCGAGTGACGCTTCTACCTTGTCTTCGATTTGGGAGATCTCATTATCCACGTTCTTGCGCACGCGGTGGCGCAAGCGTTCTTCGTCTTCTGCGGGCTGCTCCCCCGCTGCGTCGGTCTCAGCCGACTCTTCGGACACTGGGGCTGCGGTTTTGCGAGTGGCCTTGCGTGCGCGCTTGGCGCGCTTCTTCGCCGGCTTCTTCTCGGGCTGCTTGCCTGAATTATCTTCCGGCTGTACAGCAGCCTTGTCTGCGGGCTCATTGTCCGGTGCGGCGGTGGAGGCTTCGCGGGTATCGCCAGAGGGGGCATCGCCAAGCGCCGCGGCTTGAGCCACAGCATCGAGCACCTGGCCTGCTTCCTCACGGGTGAGGGAGCTTTGCGCGCTCTTTTTTAGCCCCATCTCTTTCAGCTGCGCCACCAGATCGCGCGAGGCAAGCCCCAACTGTTTGGCAAGGGCATAAACGCGGACCTTGTCTTTGAGCTGGCCACGGTCCAAGTTCTGGGCCAAAGACGCCGCCGCCTTGAGGTTTTCAGTTGTTTCTTGAGAGTTCTGTGCCACCATGTTCGGGCTTACTCCTGTACATCGTCCGTATTTGGCGCTACCTCGGGCGCAGGCACAGCCATGGACTGTACCGCCGCCGCGCGAGGCATTTAGCGCGCTATAAAAGTTTGTGGGTATTAAGTTATTACGCGTCTCGTACGCGCTAATTACCATTGTGTCACAGAAACGCAGCCAGGCTGGCAGGCGGTGTTATGTTGACAGGGTGGCAGAACTAGCACGAATCCCCGCCCGCGAGCTGGCGCAGTATCGGCAGCGCAACGAGATCCCCGCACGCTCGGCGCTTTACTTCGGCGTACCGGCCGGCTTTGCCATTGGATTCGCCAACACCGGCGTGGATTATATGCTGGTAGGAGCCGGTATTTTTGCCATCTTTGCGGTGCTGGGGTTAGTGCACCTCATCCGCAACTACCCACGCGGCATCAACGCCGCGCGGGAGGAGTATCGCGAGGGCGACTATCCCACCATTGCCTATATCGCCCCGCTAATCCCCATCGCCGCGCCGCTGGCCATGGCCCCACTGAGTGCAGCCGGGCTGGTGCCGGAGATAGAACTTGCCCCGCCCATTGCCGGTGTCCTGTCAGGGGCGTGGTGGGCATGCGGCTTGCCTTTGGGACTGTGGGCGATGTTTTCCCAATCCTTTCGGATTGGTCGGCGGCGCATCAATAAGATCCTGGAAAAAGATCCGCTCGAAGGAGTAACCGAGGCTCGCCTAGAGCTTGCCGACGCCCACGTGGACACCCTCACCGCCCTCATAGCCGCCGGCGCGGTGCAAGGAAATACGGTCTCCGCTAGAGCCCTGTCCAAATTCATGCAGGTTGATCTCGACCTAGTATGCGAGAACCTTGATGAATTGGCAAAGGCAGGACTAGTAAAACTTGACCGCATCGCCCTGCGCTCTGCCCCCAAGGATTGGAAAAACACCGTCACACCGACCGGGGTTCGTTGCCTCTACCAATTGGGCAAGCGTTAACGCGGCAAGCTTTCGTCTCCCGGAAATAGCTTCGGCCCTATCCAGAGCATTACGTAGACGAGTCCGACGAGTACCGGAATTTCAATAAGCGGCCCGATGGTGCCGGCTAGAGCCTGTGCAGACGCCGCGCCAAAAGTGCCAATGGAAACCGCAATGGCCAGTTCGAAGTTATTGCCTGCTGCAGTAAAGGCCACGGAAGCAGATTGCGCATAGTTCATTCCCACTGCCTTTGCCACGCCCAGAGCTAGGAAGAACATTCCAACGAAGTAAATGACCAACGGAATCGCAACCTTGATCACCGCCGTGGGCTGCGCTACCAACTGTTCTCCCTGCAGGGAGAACAGCAACACAATGGTATAAAGCAAGCCGATCATCGCCAAGGGAGAAACTGCCGGAAGGAAGCGGTTTTCAAACCATTCGCGGCCTTTGGCTTTCTCACCCCAGACCCGCGAGAGGACGCCAAGCAGCAGTGGCACTCCCAAAAATACGAGAACCGCCGTGACGATGGACCAGAAAGAAAAATCAGCAGAGGTGGTATCCAGGCCTAGCCAGCCAGGAAGAACCTGCAGGTAAAACCAGCCCATAACGCCAAACATAGCTACTTGGAAAACGGAATTAATAGCTACGAGAACAGCGGTGGCCTCTCGGTCAGCACAGGAGAGGTCGGACCACACCAGGACCATTGCGATACAGCGGGCTAACCCAACAATAATCAGGCCGGTTCGTAGCTCGGGCTGGTCGGCAAGAAATATCCACGCCAGGGTGAACATCAATGCAGGCCCCACCAGCCAGTTCAACACAATCGATACCACCATCAACCGGCCGTCGGCAGCAATGTCTCGGGTCTTTTCGTAGCGAACCTTAGCCAGGGGCGGATACATCATGACTAGCAGACCCAGTGCAATGGGAAGAGAAATACCGCCAACCTCTAGAGCCGACAGTGCTTCTCCAATGCCTGGCAGGAAGTGGCCTATCAATAGCCCCACAGCCATAGCCATGATGATCCAGATGGGAAGGAATCTATCGAGAAATGACAACTTTGGGCGTTGCGGAATAGCCATGATTCTCCTTGCACGACGAGGAATTCACATTTCAAGGCAGTACTTTAATCGCCCATATTGATACTCGTCAATATAACGGAGTGGGAAGCAGTTTCCTTATGCCGTCTCCTTATACTGTGTACATGGACTCCTCCCCTAGCAATGCCGATAACACCCCCGACGGGCAGTGCTGCTCCCTGAGCAGTGGCCCGCTCAGCCAGAGCGATTCCTTGCGCTTTTCCCAGCAATTTAAAGTCCTTGCTGACCCAACCCGCCTTCGCCTGCTATCCATATTGTGCGATGAGGGCTGCGGCCCGATGAGTGTTACGGAGTTGACCGCGCTTTCCGGTCTCAGCCAACCGACGGTATCCCATCACCTCGGCAAGTTAAGGGAATCCGGCCTTTTAATCAAGCAACAATCGGGCCGTACCGTTACCCATCGAGTGCAAAAGGAAGCCTTCAGCACACTGCGCCAATTGCTTTCCTTCGATTAGGAGAGCTCCAGTCCTAGTCTGCGAAGTGAATGACCTCGCGTGCAATATCCTCAGCAATGATCTGCCGCGATAAGCACCTTCAACCCCAGAACAAGGCCCCTCCTCAGCCCCTGCCTCTTTAGGCCTTTGCAGCTTGTCGTTTCAATGCTTATTCAGTGTAGGGGCGGATACTCGGTATGCGACTCTCCGCCGGGGTCTCTGGGTCAAGCAATAAATAAAGCCCGAGCCTGCAGGCTCGGGCAGAATGATGCGCTAAGTGCGCAGAAATTTAGAGGTTCGGGAACCAGATAGCGATCTCGCGCTCTGCGGACTCTGGGGAGTCGGAGCCGTGCACGATGTTCTCACCTACGGTCAGGGCGAAGTCACCGCGGATGGTGCCCGGGGTGGCCTTGGAAACTGGGTCGGTGCCACCGGCCAGCTGGCGCCAAGCCTCAATGGCGCGCTCGCCCTCAACAACACCAGCGATAAGCGGTGCGGAGGTGATGAACTCGACGAGGTCACCGAAGAATGGCTTATCCTTGTGCTCCTCGTAGTGCTTCTCCGCGGTCTCGCGGTCAGCAACGCGCAGATCGAGCTCGGCCAGCTTCAGGCCCTTACGCTCGATTCGGGAGATGATTTCGCCTACGTGGCCGTTCTTTACGCCGTCCGGCTTGATGAGAATCAGTGTACGTTCAGTCATGCCCCACACTGTACCGAAACCACCCGACTGCGTCGCGCGCTGGGGTATATCTTGGGGGAAGAACGTGGATCGGGCGCTAAGTAAGCTGCTTGACTATCTCTTCGGCGCGATCCTGCGAGGTGCCCCTAAACCACAGGCGCACTTGCCCGACTGCAGCGCCGAACTGGCCATTAGCCAGCAATCGCTTAATCTCCGCGCGCTGCTCCTTATCCAGATCCTCCAGGGTGGCTTCCTGTGTCGGCTGGAAATAACTGCGCAGCGCCAGAGCAAGAAAGAGGCCACCAATCAGAAGGGCAACTAACGGCAGCCATGGTGTTCCGGTGGCAGCGCGGGCTACCACCGCGGCAACACAGGCGAGTGCAGCAAGGACGAGATAGAGAGTGCGCATGGCCGTTAGTCTATCGCGACTCCCCTGCCCACTGGAGTTAACTGGGCTATTTCTCGTTGAGGTGCTGCGTGGTGAGGTAGCCACGCTTCATGCGGGCGATGAGGTTACTGCGCAGGTAAACGGCCAGCAGCCACTCCAAGCCGAAGATGATGAAGATGGCGGCTACGGCCCAGTGCACCATAAAGCCCAAGATGACGCACAGCAGCTGTACCCACACGATGACCGTTAGCGCCCACTTCTTATTCATGAACGCGATCATCACGAGGTGGAAAGCAATGGCAGCAAGGACAAAGCAATAGTTGAAAGGCGTCCACAGGGTGCCGTCATAGAGCTTGTACAGCATTGGTAGCGAGAAGGATAGGGCGAGAGCTTCCATGGTCAAGGAGCTGGCAATAACCATGCCGTTGAAGCTTTTTAGCGGATCCTTGACGGGGGCTTGGCCCATGCCGAGGGGCCCGATCTCGCTTTCTGGGATCTGTTCCTCGCGGGTGCGACGGCGCGGGTGCGGCCGGTGCTTATCGCTGCTCATGCAGGTTCCTTTCCAAACATCGCGCGGGCGTCACCGGCAGTGACGACCGAGCCGGTGATGATAATGCCGGAGCCGGATTGCACCTCCGCGTCTTCAGCAAGTTCAACGGCTTGGGCATAAGCGCCGGGAAGATCCTCGGCAACGTGGACGCGTTCCTCGCCGTAAATATCGCGTGCAGTCTCGGCTAGATCATAAGCGTCGCGGGCCCGCGGCGAGGAGTTTTGGGTAATGACTACCTCGGTCAGATACGGCTCCAACGCGGTGAGAATGCCAGTTGCGTCCTTATCCGCAAAGATGGACAACACACCGATGAGGCGGGCGAAGTCGAAATCGCGGTCCAACGCTGCGCCTAAAGCCTTGGCACCGTGGGGGTTATGCGCGGCATCAATAAACGTCGTGGGCGAGGTACGTACGCGCTCGAGGCGGCCGGGCGAAATCGCCTGGGCGAAGCCATTGCGCACGGTAGCAACGTCCAATGGGTGGCCGGCCGAAGCCCCAAAGAAAGCCTCTACTGCTGCAAGGGCCACGGCAGCATTCTTGGCTTGGTGCTCGCCATGGAGGGGCAGGAAAATATCCTCGTATAGGCCGCCGAGGCCTTGGATATTGACCTGCTGGCCGCCGACGGCAATGCGGGATTCGAGGGCCGCAAATTCGGAACCGGAGCGGGCCACGCCCGCCTCGACATCGACGGCCTGCTGCAAGATGACACGCATGGCTTCTGGGTCCTGTTCCGCGATGACGACAATGTTTTCATTCGGGGTCAACGGATCATCGGCATCCTCGCGCGGCTTAATAATGCCAGCTTTTTCACCTGCGATTTCGGTGATCGTATCGCCCAAATAATCCGTATGGTCCATGCCCACTGGGGTGATGACGGAAACGTCTGCAGTGACCACATTGGTGGCGTCCCAACGTCCGCCAAGGCCGACTTCGACGACAGCGACATCTACGGGGGCGTCGGCAAACG
Source organism: Corynebacterium sp. LaCa117 (assembly GCF_046717765.1). Classification (NCBI taxonomy): domain Bacteria; kingdom Bacillati; phylum Actinomycetota; class Actinomycetes; order Mycobacteriales; family Corynebacteriaceae; genus Corynebacterium; species Corynebacterium sp. LaCa117. The sequence goes on from NZ_CP177102.1 coordinate 2,065,257, forward strand.
CAGCATAGGACAAGCCGACAAGGACCTCGAACTTAGACATAGGCACGTCCGATTGGGCATCGACCATTTCCACAAACGGCTTGATCTCGTGCCAAATGCGCACGTAATCGCGCGGGTGAATGGGCTGGCCATCGATGCCGATGCGCTCAGTAACCCGCTGCAGGTGTGGGCTAGTTACCAAGCCCACTCGGCGGTGGAAGGCACGCAGGAGCGAATCAATCATGCGCGCGGTAGAGGACTTACCATTGGTGCCGGCAATGTGGATGACATCAAAAGAACGCTCCGGGTGACCGAGCAGATCCATAAGCAGCTCGATGCGCTCGAGGGAAGGCTCAATCTTGGTTTCGGGCCACCGCTCATTGAGTTCTTCTTCAACCTCCGCGAGGGCGCGTAGCTCCGCGGCGGAAACCTCCTGTGGGGCGGCCTCGTTGTACTCATCCTCGCCGCCCATGCCCAGATTGAGCGTCAGGCCGGACTCGGTGATTTCCACCGGGCCGCCATCGGTTCCTTCTTTGAGGGCATCGACGATCTCAAAATCCTCTGTGCCCTTGTCCTTTTCCGCCACTACTTCAGGCCTTCCAAACGGCTGGTAATGCGTTCAACCTCTTCGCGAGCGATCTGCTGGCGCTGCTTAATTTTATTAACCACTTCTTCCGGCGCCTTGGACAGGAAGTTCTCATTGCCAAGCTTCTTGCCGGTTTGCTCCAATTCCTTATTGGCTTTGGCCAAGTCCTTTTCTAGGCGCTTGCGCTCAGCTTCCACGTCTACAGCGCCGTGGGTATCTAGGGTGACCTCCACGGTGGCCTGGGAAAGGCGTACCTCAATGGAGGCGGAAGGATCGAAGTCTTCGGCCGGAGCGGTGGTATTGGCCAGATTGCGCACCAGTTTCTCTTGGCCGGCGAGATCCGCTGCGGCAAAGTCGAGGCGGCCCGGGACCTTCTGGGAAGGCTTGACACCCTGGTCAGAGCGGAAGCGGCGCAGCTCGGTAATGAGCTTATCCGCGTCCGCAATGCGACGGGCGGCCACCTCATCCTTGGTAGCGCCACCATTGGTATCGGCAACGGTAGGCCACGGTGCCACGACGATAGACTCGCCACCAGTCAAAGCCTTCCAGAGCACCTCGGTCACGAAAGGCATGGTTGGATGCAGCAGGCGCAGGACGACGTCTAGGACGCGTCCCAGGACAATCTGGGTATTGCGGCCCTGTTCACTGACACCATCACGCGGGATCTGGGTCTTTGCAATCTCCAGGTACCAGTCACACAGCTCGTCCCAGGTGAAGTGGTAGAGCAGCTCGTTTGCCTTAGCGAACTGGTAATCATCCAGGTATGCATCCACCTTGGCGCGGACCTCTTCGGCGCGGTCGAGGATCCACCGGTCGGCGTCGCTAAGCTCGTCACGGTTGGGCAACGTAGCTACGCCGGCACCATTCATGAGGGCAAACTTGGTGGCGTTGAAAAGCTTGGTGGCGAAGTTACGGGCGGCCGCTGCAGCATCAGAGCCCAAAGGCAGGTCCACACCCGGGTTGGCACCGCGAGCAAGGGTAAAGCGCAGGGCGTCTGCGCCGTAGTCACGCACCCAATCCATCGGGTCAATGCCGTTGCCCAAAGACTTAGACATCTTGCGGCCCTGCTCATCGCGAACCAAGCCGTGCAGGTAAAGATCCTTAAATGGAACCTGCGGGCGACCATCGGTGCCCTCCCCCAAAAGCTCTGGGGTATGGGAGCCAGCGAAGGTACCAAACATCATCATGCGGGCCACCCAGAAGAACAAAATGTCATAGGCGGTGACCAGCACGTTGGTGGGATAGAACTTCTCCAGATCCGGGGTCTTTTCCGGCCAGCCGAGGGTGGAAAATGGCCACAGCGCGGAGGAGAACCACGTATCCAGCACATCAGGATCCTGCTCGTAGCCTGCTGGGGGCTCTTCATCGGGGCCGACGCAGACAATGTCTCGCTGGCCATCTTCGCCTTCCGGCCCGTACCAAATAGGGATGCGGTGACCCCACCACAGCTGCCGAGAGATGCACCAATCGTGCATATCATCGACCCACTCAAAGTAGCGCGGCTCCAGCGACTGCGGATGTAAGGTGGTATCTCCCTCGCGCACAGCAGCACCAGAGTCCTTGGCCATCTTTGATACGTCTACGAACCACTGCAGGGACAGGCGCGGCTCGATGGGTTCCCCAGAGCGCTCGGAGTGTCCCACGGAGTGAACATAAGGACGGATTTCCTTGACAATACGGCCCTGCTCACGCAGTGCCTCGCGGATTTCCACACGGGCTTCTTCGCGGGTCAGGCCGTCGAAGCGGGTGCCAGTATTGGCAATATGGCCGGTGGTATCCATGACGGTAGGCATGTCCAAGTTGTGGCGGGTGCCCATCGCGTAGTCATTCGGATCGTGCGCCGGGGTGATTTTCACCGCGCCGGTACCAAACTCCATATCGACGTAATCATCAGCGATGATCTTGAGCTTGAGGTCATCGCGGAATGGGTGTGGCAGCTCCTTGCCCACAAGATCGGCATAGCGTTCATCGTCTGGGTGAACGGCAATGGCAACGTCACCCAGCATGGTCTCTACACGGGTGGTGGCCACGATGAGGTGCGGTTCATCATCATTAAGCGAGCCATAGCGAATGGAAACCAGCTCGCCCTCGACGTCCTTGTAGACAACCTCGATATCAGAGACGGCGGTCTCCAGCACCGGCGACCAATTGACCAGACGGTTAGCCTGGTAAATCATGCCCTCATCATAAAGGTTCTTAAAAATGGTCTGCACAGCGCGCGAGAGGCCATCGTCCAAGGTGAAACGCTCGCGAGACCAATCTACGGAGTCACCAATGGCACGCATCTGGTTCTGGATGGTGCCACCGTACTGTTCTTTCCACTCCCAGACCTTGTCAATGAACTCTTCGCGCTCGTAGTCCCAGCGCTTTTTGCCCTCGGTCTCCTTGAGCTTGGCCTCGACCTTGGTCTGGGTGGCAATGCCGGCGTGATCGGCACCCGGCAGCCACAGGGTGGCGTAGCCCTGCATGCGCTTGCGGCGGATAATGGAATCAATCAGCGTGTGGTCCAAAGCGTGGCCCATATGCAGCTGACCGGTCACATTCGGCGGCGGCAGCACGATGGAATAAGGCTCGGCCTCCGAATGTGCGTCTGGGGTGAAGTAGCCCTTTTCTACCCAGCCCTCATAGAGGTCCTTTTCTACGGCCTGCGGCTCCCAAGACTTGGGCAGCGCATCAGCGCGGTTGGTACCAACTAATTGCTCATTATTTTGCTCAGTCACCTGGCCGATTCTACCTTGCACGTCAACCGGCTCATCTAGGCAGGGTGCGCACCGAGTATGTGGTGCGCACCGAGTGGGTTTTAGAGCAGGTCTGCTACGGCTTCGCGCTCCTCACGCAGCTCGGCCACAGACGCTGCAATGCGCTCCTTTTGGAACTCGCTAAGCTCTAGCCCCTGCACGATTTCCCACTTTCCATCACGGCAGATGGTGGGGAATCCGCAGATGAGGCCCTTGTCGACGCCGTAGGAACCGTCCGAGGGCACCGCCGCGGTGCGCCAATGCTCGGTGCCATGAATCCAGTCATGCATGTGGTCCACGGCTGCCGACGCCGCCGATGCGGCCGAGGAGCTGCCACGCACCTCAATAATCTCGGCACCGCGCTTCGCTACCTTGGGGATCATCTCTTCGCGGTACCAATCCTGATCCACCTCGGCATTGGAAAAGGTGATGTCTGGGAACTGGCTTGCGGAGTGATTGCCCCAGACTGCCACCTTGGTGAAATCGGTGGTGGACTTGCCGCTTTTCAGCGCTAGCTGGCTCAAGGTGCGGTTGTGGTCCAAGCGCATCAGAGCATTGAACTGAGAATCGTCCACATCCGGGGCATTATTCGCAGCGATGAGAGCATTGGTATTTGCTGGGTTGCCCACCACAAGCACGCGGACATCGCGCGCGGCATAGTCATTGATGGCCTTGCCTTGCTTGGTGAAGATGGCACCATTGGCTTCCAGCAGATCCGCACGCTCCATACCCTTGCTGCGCGGGCGCGCGCCTACGAGGAAGGCAGCAGAGGTGTTTTCAAAGGCCTCCTTTAGGTCATCAGTTACCGTAATCGAGTTGACCAACGGCAGGGCGGAGTCATTGAGCTCCATGGCCACGCCCTGGGCCTTGCCCACCGCAGCGGGGATTTCCAGCAGCGCTAGATCTACCGGGGTGTCCTTGCCATAAACATCGCCGGCAGCGATGCGCCACAGCAGCGAATAAGCAATATTGCCGGCGGCACCGGTGACAGTGATTTTGACGGGCTGAGTCATGGTTAAAAGCCTCCTCAATGGCTGCGTCAAGGGCGGCACACGCGAGCCAGGCTGCTCGCACCGCCACGGAATGTACCCATCCCCGAGCTTAGCCCCACCGCCGCCTCTCGCGCTGTGAATCTGGCCCCCTCTTTTGGAGGGGATATTCGCTGAGGTTGCGCTAAATTACCCCCATTTACCTCCAAATTAACGCCCCCAATGGATAAGAAGCTCCCGCAACGGGTGACTAATCGGGCATGATGGGAAAAGGAAAAGCGGGGCTCTCCCCCACGCCACGCACACAGATTGCATGGGGCCTATCTACTCCCGCACTATTAGATATCAGTTGACCGCGCCACCGCTGCGCCGCAAGGATTAAGGACTTACGCCATGAGCACTGAGAATACTGATGCACTGCAGGCTGCAGGCCAGGCGGATTCTCCTCACGCTGCCCACGCGGAATCCGTCAGCATTGACTCCGTGGTGGACGTAGCAATCAAGCACTTTTCCCGCAGTGGTTTCGCAGAAACCAAGCTGGAGACCATCGCCCAAGAATCGGGCATGTCCAAGCGCATGATCCACTACCACTTTGGCGATAAAAAGGGCTTGTACCTACGTGCACTCAGCACGGCCGCGCAGCGGCTTAATCCGCCGCAGGACGCTCTGGAAATCGATACCGCGGTTCCGGTCGAGGGCGTGCGCAAGTTGGTGGATTGGCTCTTCCGCGAACGCGTGGCCAACCCGGATGCTATTCGCATGCTGGTGTGGGAGAGCAATCAGCAGATTGTGGACCCAGCTCAGCAAGCTATTGCCGACGTCGCCGGGGTCGCCCTCCACCTCGACCGCCTGCTGCTCTTGGGCCAAGACGCCGGTGCTTTCCGCCCAGGCATTTCCGCCAATGACATTTTCACCCTGATTTCCTCGTTGACCGTCTACCGCGTAACCAACCAGGTGATGGTGGAAAACATGCTGGGCGTGAACTTCAATACCCAAGAAAATATCGACGGTATGCATAGGCTTACCGTCGATGCTGTGCTGGCGTTTTTGACCGCCAATATTCCAGACTCGGGCCACGAGTCCTACCTCACCTCCTCCTCGTTCGATACGAAAGAGGGAGACGAGGCCTCACCACAGGATATCTACAGCGAGGAGTAGTCGCGCCGGCAGGCGCTTAGGCAGATTCCTTCGCCTCGTCCTTATAGCTAAACTGCGGCTCCGCGCCCTCTGTCACGCACTCTGGGGTGATATGTACCGCGGCGATATCCTCGCGGTCCGGCAGATCATACATAACTGGCACCAGCAGCTCTTCCATGATGGCGCGCAGGCCACGTGCACCTGTCTTACGCTCCAAGGCAAGCTCCGCGATGGCATCCAACGCCGCCGGCTCGAATTCCAATTCGCAGTCATCCATCTCAAATAGGCGACTGTACTGCTTGACCAAGGAGTTCTTTGGCTCGGTAAGCACTTTGACCAAGGATTCACGATCCAAGTTATCCACCGTGGCCACGACGGGCAGGCGCCCGATGAATTCTGGAATCAGGCCAAACTTCACAAGGTCCTCAGGGCGTACCTGGGAAAAGAGGTCGACCTTTTCGCGCTCATCCTTGGTATCCAAGTTGGCACCAAAGCCCACGCCCTTTTTGCCCACTCGATCCGCAATAACCTGGTCGAGCCCAGCGAATGCGCCGGCAACGATGAACAAGATATTCGAGGTATCTAGCTGGATGAATTCCTGATTCGGGTGCTTGCGCCCACCCTGCGGTGGAATGGCCGCCACGGTACCTTCTAGGATCTTCAGCAAGGCCTGCTGAACGCCCTCACCGGAGACATCGCGGGTGATGGACGGATTCTCGGACTTGCGGGAGATCTTGTCCACTTCGTCGACATAAATAATGCCGCGCTGGGCACGCTCCACATCAAAGTCTGCGGCTTGCAGCAGCTTTAACAGGATATTTTCCACGTCTTCACCCACGTAGCCGGCCTCGGTGAGGCTAGTGGCATCGGCGATGGCAAAGGGGACGTCGAGAAGCCGGGCCAAGGTCTGTGCCAAGTAAGTCTTGCCGGAACCAGTAGGTCCCAACATTAGGATATTGGACTTAGAGATCTCCACCTCATCGCCCTCGGCCTTTTTGCGCCGTGCTTCCAACGCGGCAGACTCTTCCGCCTTGATGCGCTTGTAGTGGTTGTAGACCGCCACAGATAGCACGCGCTTGGCTTTGTCTTGGCCAATGACGTATTTATCCAGGAAGGCAGAAATCTGCGAGGGCCGAGGCAGGCGCACCTCCGCGTCGGAGGATTCCTGCGCCTGTTCTTGGCCCAGTTCCTCTTCGATGATTTCATTGCATAGCTCGATGCACTCGTCACAGATGTAGACACCGCCGCCGGCGATGAGTTTTTTCACCTGTTTCTGACTCTTGCCACAAAAGGAGCACTTGAGCAGGTCAGCGCTTTCTTGCATACGTGCCATTAAGTTCTTTCACACTCGCTTTTCGTACCGCTATCCACAAATGGAAGGATGATTCTACCCTTCCGAGCGGCTTAATCTTCATCTATTTCTACCTTAGTAAATCAACCCGACAGGCCCTTCATTCATTCCCTTCCGCGTGGCGAATTTCCCCGACTTTTCTTGCTCCTGCGACCTAAGCTAAAAGGTGAAACGACCTTCATTCCGCCCCGTTAGGAACAGGAGAATTATGTTCGATCTCACAGACCGCGTAGCCATTGTCACCGGCGGTGCTTCCGGCATTGGCCGCGGCATTGCCGCTTCACTTAGCGAGGCCGGCGCCTCTGTCATCATTGCTGATGTCAACCTTGAGCACGCCACCGCTACCGCAAAAGAGCTAGGCGCCAGTGCGATTCATGTGGATGTCACCGACCGTACTTCTGTACAAGAAATGTACCGCCACGTTGTTGCCATGCATGGCGGGTTCGACATCGTCTGTTCCAATGCCGGCGTCTTTCCCAATTGCCCATTAGCAGAAATGACCGATGAGCAGTGGGAGGCCATGTTTGCCATCAATACCCACGGTACCTTTAAGGTGGTCCAGGAAGCACTCCCCTACCTCCAGGAACGCCGCTATGGACGCATCGTAATTACCACGTCCATCACCGGCTCGCACACGGGCTTTCCTGGCTGGGCCCACTACGGCGCCTCCAAATCCGCCCAACAAGGATTTATGCGCTCAGCTGCGCTTGAAGTCGCTCGCGATGGCATCACCATCAACGGTGTTCTTCCCGGCAATATCCTCACTGAGGGCCTCAAGGCCCAAGGCCAAGAGTATCTCGATCAGATGACGCGATCGGTGCCACTGCATCGTCTCGGCACTCCGCGCGATATCGGCAATGCGGCGGCTTTCCTTGCCTCAGAAGAGGCAGGCTTTATTACCGGCCAGACCCTCATTATTGATGGCGGCCAACTCCTGCCCGAAACCCCGGAGGCCATCTTGCCGCCGCGCGATTAGCCGCGCTTACCGAAGTCCACCGAGTCCGGCAAAGCACGAGGCCCCTTGCTGCACAGTATGCGGCAAGGGGCCTCGTGGGGATTTCATTCAGTAGCTGCTTACTGCAGCCAGTCGAAGTCGAGCAGGAAGAGTTCTGCGTCGAGCATCTCAACTTCATCCGGTGCATGACCGGTGACGGCTTCTAGCGCTTCTGCTACGTCTTTAGTCTTAGCAGGAGTCTTATCAGCGTCAAGCAGGGTTTCTGCCACCAAAGCACGGACCGGAGCTTCCGAAATGGTGTCCAGGCCGGTACCAGTGGTGGAGCCCTTGAACGCATCAGCGATGCCGTCCATCAAAGAACGCATCTTGTTCATTTCTCACACCTCCATGTGGCTTTCTCTCTGTCTGATACAGAAGAATATACGTGACACAGCCCCGTTAGGCAACCCATAGGTCGCTTAAAGTTAACCTTTTGTTAACTTTCGGAGAATGTGCCACGCATCACTTGGAAGGTTGACTTCCCTCTCAGGAAGGGAGGGATAACTTAGAGGTCACCGAACGGCGCGAAGCCGAAGTAATGGTCCAACGTATCGCGAGCAATCCACATGATGGCCACGAGGATAACTACGGCTAGCACTGCGTAAACGGTCCAACCAAGCACCTTCATCTGAGTGCTTGCCGGAGTATCCCCTACGACAACACCGTTGTCATCACGAATGGGGTCACCGGTCATACAACGCATACCCAGGGAGAAAAGGAGCGGAATGCCAGCGCCAAATACCAATGCCAGGCCGGCAACATGGAGAAGAGACTGGAAGATTTCTGCAGCAGTCATGGTTTAGCGCTCCTCTTGAGCAGTAGACGACGCGGAGGTGTCCTCCGCCTGGGTTGCAGCAACTGGGGCGGCGCCGGCAGCAACCGGCTCCTGACGGTTGGACTCAGCTCCCATGGAGGAATCCACGGACTCGGAGTTTGGATCCCAATCGTTGTTCACGTTGGAGGCATCCACTGGGTTCATGCGGGAGCGGATGACGATAAGTCCGGCCATGGCCAGCAGCAAGACAAAGTCAACGATGGCGCCAGTTGCCACGTTAGTAAAGGAGGAAACACCGTGTGCCAACCACCACGTAGCAAAGCCAACAAACGCAGCGCAGGGCAGGGTGATAAGCCACGCGGAAACCATACGCATCGCAACACCCCAGCGAACCTCGGCACCGCGACGGCCCAGGCCGGTACCCAAGATGGAACCGGTGGACACGTGAGTGGTGGACAGCGCCATACCACCGGTGGCGGAGGTCAAAATGATTGCCGCGGAGGTAGCTTCAGCAGCCATACCCTGCGGGGACTCAATCTCCACCAGTCCCTTACCCAGGGTGCGGATAACTCGCCAGCCACCGGACATGGTGCCGGCTGCGATTGCTACGGCACAGCAGACGATGACCCAGGTGGGGATGCGGGAGTCAGCAACCGCATGCCCGGAGGCAACCAGCGCTAGGAAGATAACGCCCATGGTCTTCTGCGCATCGCCAGCACCGTGTGCCAGCGACACCAAGCAAGCGGTGACAATCTGGCCATGGCGGAAGTGCTCATTCTTAGCCTTATTCGGAATGGTGTTGGTAACCCAGTAGACAAGGAAGGTGGCACACGCGGAAACTAGCGCCGCAATAATCGGCGAGGCAACGGCCGGGATAACGATCTTGCCAGCGATGGAGGACCACTCAACGCCGGACGTACCCATCGCCGCGAAAGCAGCGCCGATAAGGCCACCGAACAGCGCGTGGGAGGAACTCGACGGCATACCCAGCAACCAAGTGAAAAGGTTCCAAATAATGCCGCCGATAAGACCGGTAAAAACCACCATCAGCAGTGCTTGGCTGTCAGTGTCTGCTGCGGCGCCGGACAAGTCATAGGAATCGAGGTTAACAATGCCTTTCGCTACGGTCGCAGCAACATTGACCGAAAGGAAGGCACCAACCAGGTTAAGGACTGCGGAGATTGCCACCGCAGTAAATGGCTTCAAAGCACCGGTGGCAATGGACGTAGCCATCGCGTTGGCAGTGTCATGAAATCCGTTCGTAAAGTCAAAGGCAAGGGCGGTAACCACCACAATGCCGAGGATGATCAGAGTCGCTGTCACAGCGTTGGCCCCTTGGAAAGAAAAAGATGAACACGGTACGTATCTACGGCGCCTTCACGCGTCGCGGACGAAATGCAGAATACTCCAGCCCCGGACCATAGACAATTGCTTTTCTTTAACGTTTTCTTTGGTTAACCTTTAGTTAACCTACCGCAGCATAGAACCGTGCCTTTTGGGGTTTCCACCGGCTTAGAAATGCCCTGCTTAGAATACTTATATTCTTTTACCCCCACCGCTTAGCTTGAGTGATAAAAAACCACTAAGGGAGGCATGTCGCAGTTGAATCGACATACCTCCCGTTTCGGGGTGCTTTAACTTCCCTTAGCGGAAGCTAGAGAACTTCTTTACTACCCAGCGGCTGAGGACAAGCAAGATGCCGCCCAACACGATAGATACAACGCCAAGGGAGATAAAGAAGGTATTCTCCGCGCCTGCATCATCTGGGTTGTAGAAACTAGCCAAAGAGCCAGCCAGGGATGTGCCCATTGCCACTGCCATCATCCATACCGCCATCATGCGGGATGGGAATGCCTCTGGCGCCACCTTGGTAGCCAGGGCATTGCCCACCGGCGAAAGGAGGAGCTCCGCCATGGTGAAAAGGAAGAGAATGAAAATGATGACATACATCGGGGTGGAGTTCGCTTCCGCACCCGAGAAAGGAAGGAAGAAGAACAAGGAAATGCCGATGACGATATTGGCAGCGCCAAACTTTACCGGGGTGGACCACTGCCTATCCCCTAGCTTCGTCCACATCGTTGCAAAGACCGCGGAGAAAATAACAATGAAGATTGGATTAATGGACTGGACGAGCGATGGAGGGATTTCCCAACCAAACATGTGACGGTCCAAGCGCACATCCGAATAAATCGTCATCACGGTGAACTGCTGCTGGAAGATGCCGAAGAACAAAACACCGGAAATGAACATCGGGATAAAGCCCAGCAGGCGGTTCTTTTCTTCGCGAGTCACCAACTTCGAGGTATACATCTGAACCCACAGATAAACTGCAGCCAGAAGTGCCACCGCGGTAACAATATTAGAAAGCCAATCAACCTGAATGGCGCCGGTTGCCAGTGCCACTACCATGACCACAATGATGGCCACTACCGCCAACACGCCCATAAGCAATTGCTTGGGGCTCACCGGGTTTGGAACCTCATGCCCCGCGTCTTTAATGGTGGTCTTGCGCATGAGCGAATACTGAATCAGGCCGAGCGCCATGCCAATTGCTGCGATGCCAAAACCCCAGTGGAAACCCTGCCAGCCCCACAGGGCGGTGGTAAGCAGCGGACCAACGAGTGCGCCAATATTGACGCCCATATAGAAGATGGAGAAGCCACCATCGCGGCGCGGGTCATCGCGACTATACATGGAACCAAGCACAACCTGTGCGGTGGTCTTAACACCGCCGGAGCCGATGGCGATAAGAACGAGGCCAATGGCCAAACCAGTTATTGCGGGAATAAACGCCAAAGCAATGTGACCAAGCATCACCATGCTGGCCGAGTAAAACAGTGTGCGTTCTGCACCCAAGACTCGGTCAGCAACAAGAGAAGCCAACAAGCAGGCCATGTAGACCAAGCCGCCGTAGGCACCCACAATAGACGTCGCGTCCGCCCGGTCCAGGCCAAGGCCACCATCGGTAGTGGCGTAATACATGTACAGCAAGACAAGGGCTTGCATGCCATAGAAGCTAAAGCGCTCCCACATTTCCACGCCAAAAAGGTTGGCCAAACCCCAAGGGTGCCCAAAAAATGTACGTTCGCCGCTCTGCGGCGTGGGCGCAGCGGCCTGAGCCGCCGCGTCGGATGTGTGTTTCTCCATAAAAATATATGACCACTTAGAGGTGTAAATCACAAATCGACCATTATGGGTTTAGTGTCGCACGATAGAAATTCACCTAACGACCTGCAGAAATTGTATGAAGAGAGATACCCCATTCGGGTGCAGCGCGAGCCAACAGGACACCCCCTTCCCTGCTTTAAAAGCAGAAAACCCCTGCCATGCAACCGGAGTGCCGGTTGCATGGCAGGGGCCACGTGGAAAGCGTTATTCCAAATTATGCATTGAGCTTGCGGTAATCAAAGACCGTATCGATGATGCCGTATTCAACGGCTTCCTGAGCGGTCAGAATCTTATCGCGATCCGTATCAATGCGGATCTGCTCAGCGGTACGACCGGTGTGCTCAGACAGGGTGGTTTCCATCAGCTTGCGCATGCGCTCAATCTCGGCGGCCTGGATCTCCAAGTCAGAAACCTGGCCTTGGGTACCCTGGGTCGCCGGCTGGTGGATAAGCACGCGGGAGTTTGGCAGCGCTGCGCGCTTGCCCGGCGCCCCCGCAGCTAGGAGCACTGCTGCTGCGGAAGCAGCCTGGCCCAAGCACACGGTCTGAACGTCAGGACGCACGTAGCGCATAGTGTCATAAATAGCCATCAGCGCGGTAAAGGAACCACCCGGCGAGTTGATGTACATGGTGATGTCACGGTCCGGGTCTTGGCTTTCCAGGACTAGCAACTGCGCCATGATGTCATTGGCGGAAGTATCATCCACCTGGGTCCCCAGGAAGATGATGCGCTCTTCAAAAAGCTTGGAGTATGGGTTGGTTTCCTTAGTGCCCTGTGCGGACTGCTCAATGAAGGACGGCAGAACGTAGCGGGAACTTGGCATCTGGGACTGATTCATAGTGATTTTCTCCTTATTCCCTAGTTGCTCAACGGGCCGTTGACGGATTCAATGACATGGTCAACAATGCCGTATTCCTTGGCCTGCTGTGCGGTCATCCAACGGTCGCGATCGGAGTCTTTGGTGATCTGCTCAAAAGTCTGGCCGGTGTGCTCTGCAATGAGCTCGGCCATCTCGCGCTTAGTCTGAGCGAACTGCTCAGCCTGGATGGCGATATCCGCAGCGGTACCACCGACACCAGCGGAAGGCTGGTGCATCATAATGCGAGCGTGCGGCAGCGCGTAGCGCTTACCCTTGGTACCGCCGGAAAGCAGGAACTGGCCCATGGAAGCTGCCAAGCCCATACCGTAAGTGGCGATATCGCACGGCGAGTACTTCATGGTGTCATAAATAGCCATGCCCGCAGTGACAGAGCCACCCGGGGAGTTGATGTAGAGCGAAATGTCGCGAGTGGGGTCCTCGGCGGACAGCAGGAGGATCTGGGCGCACAGCTTGTTCGCAATCTCATCATCGACCTGGGTTCCCAGGAAGATAATGCGCTCGCGCAACAGGCGCTCGTACACGCTATCGCTCAGATTCATACCCGTAGACGACGAGTTCATTGAAATCTTCTCAGACATTAGTGGTTCTCCTTCAAGTGAAGAATGCTTTAACTGGCCCCACCTTACCGGCATTCCTCTCAAACTTGGCCTCTGTTCGCTATGAGCGTTGGGCCACAGCGCCAAAGGCGCACACGGAAGCTGGGTTAACATTTACTCATGTCTGTTTCCGAGCTGTCCACCAGTACCCAGAACTATTTGAAAGCTATCTGGGGGCTAAAGGAATGGTCATCCGAGCCCGTTACCGCCACGCTTATAGCGAAACAGCTGGGACTCAAGCTCTCCTCGGTTTCCGATGCAGTGCGCAAAATGGCGAAGCAAGGGCTCGTGTCACACACGCCCTATGGCTCTGTGGAGTTAACCGAACTTGGCAGGCAGTACGCATTGGTCATGGTGCGCCGTCACCGATTGCTTGAGTCTTTTTTGGTTCAAGCATTGGGCTACACCTGGGACGAAGTCCATAATGAAGCCGAAGATCTCGAACACGCGGTGTCTGACATGCTCATAGAACGTGTGGATAAGTTCCTTGATTACCCCACTAGGGATCCGCACGGCGATCCTATCCCTACGGTTGATGGACAGATCACCATCCCCAGTGCGCATCGCCTCACCGACAGCGGTGCACAATCGCAGGTGACCGTGGAACGCATTTCTGATTCCGACCCACAACTGCTGAAGTTCCTTGAAGAGCGCGGCATTGTCACTGGGGCTGTTCTTAGCACGCGCGAGGGAGCGCCCTTTTCAGATTCTCTCGAAATACAGGTGGCCGGCGGCACTCAGTGGGTAGTACTTGGACGCCCAGCTACCGACGCAGTGTTTGTAGCACACCACAACCTTTAGACATTCCCCTTTGCATTAATCCTGCTCTCACCTGCCCTTTTCAAAACTACGTTAGACCGTAGTTGCAACTACGGCATTGCGTAGTTAGTCTTTTCGAATATCACCTACCCCACTTATGGCTAAGGCCAGGATGAGCAGGATTGCCATGTCAGACTCACCAGATTTGGTGTACTTTTCCAGCGTTTCAGAGAACACGAAAAGATTCGTCGAACGCTTAGATAGACCCGCGGTGCGCATTCCACTGCGCCCCAAGAAAACCGGGATGATCCAGGTTTCACACCCGTACGTACTCATCGTTCCCACCTACGGCGGCGGCTCGCTCAAACGCGCAGTCCCCAAACAGGTCATCGACTTCCTCAATGACCCAATCAACCGCTCCTTTATCCGGGGCGTTATTACCTCAGGGAATACCAACTTCGGAAGTGCTTACTGCGTCGCCGGACGCATCATTTCCGCCAAGTGCCACGTACCGGAGCTGTATCACTTCGAGCTTCTCGGCACCCAGAAGGACATCGCCGCCGTAAAGCAGGGCCTTCAGAAGTTTTGGGAGCAGCAAAAGCAGCTAACGATGACACCCCATTAATCCCCCACAAGATGAAGAACACATCCGCATCACACAGATTGGAAAACACAATGTGGCCTCTTGATGCCACCCCCACACAGACTATTGGCGCTACGCCCCGCACCGCTTCAGCAGACAATGCCGGCGGTGTCGGCAAGCGCAAGAGCTACCACGCACTCAACGCGCAGCTGAACTTGTTCGACGCTTCTGGAAAAATCCAGTTTGACAAGGACATTCAGGCAGCACAAGACTATGTCACGCACCATGTCGCTCCCCGCATGCATCAGTTCGATTCCACCAAGCAACGCTTGGAATGGTTGGTTGATAACGAGTACTACGAGCGGGATTTCCTTGAGCTTTATGATGACGCCTTTCTGTGCGCCATGTACGACAGAGCACATCGAGTTAAGCATCAGTTCCGCACCTTCCTCGGCGCATTTAAGTTCTTCACTTCATATGCACTGAAAACCTTTGATGGCTCCCGATTCCTAGAAGGCTACGAAGAACGCGTCGCCACCACAGCTTTATACCTTGCACAGGGCGACGAAGAGCTCGCAGAAAAGCTGGTGGATGACATCATGACCGGACGCTTCCAGCCCGCCACCCCTACTTTTCTCAACGCAGGCAAAGCCCAGCGCGGCGAAATGGTCTCCTGCTTCCTCCTGCGAATCGAAGACAATTTGGAGAGCATTGGCCGCTGCGTGAACTCTGCACTGCAACTATCAAAGCGCGGTGGTGGAGTGGCCCTGTTGCTGAGCAATCTGCGCGAATCCGGAGCCCCGATCAAAAAGATTGAGAACCAGGCTTCCGGCGTAGTCCCAGTCATGAAGATTCTCGAAGATAGCTTCAGCTATGCCAACCAATTGGGCTCCCGGCAGGGCGCTGGAGCCGTCTACCTGCATGCGCACCATCCAGATATTCTTCGCTTCCTGGATACCAAGCGGGAAAATGCCGATGAGAAAGTCCGCATCAAGACTCTTTCGCTGGGGGTTGTTATTCCAGATATAACCTTCCGTCTGGCCAAAGAGAACAAGGATATGCATCTTTTTAGCCCGTATGACATCGCTCGCGAGTACGGCGTAGCCATGTCTGACATGTCCATCACCGAGTACTACGACGAGCTGGTTGCCAATCCGCGAATCTCTCACACGACCATTAAGGCCCGCGAGTTTTTCACCACGCTGGCTGAGCTTCAGTTTGAATCCGGATACCCCTACATCCTCTTTGAGGATACGGTCAACCGCGCTAATCCCCTCAAAGGACATATCAATATGTCCAACCTGTGTAGCGAAATCCTCCAGGTCAACACGCCATCGACCTACGGAGCTTCGGGTGACTACACCACCGTTGGCCAGGATATTTCCTGCAATCTAGGTTCGCTCAACATTGCGAAGGCTTTTGAATCGCCGGACTTCGGGGAGACCGTCGAAACCGCAGTGCGTGCCCTCACGAAGGTTTCAGACCTGACGAATATCGAAGCTGTTCCCTCCATCGCTCACGGAAATGCTTCCATGCATGCCATTGGACTGGGCCAAATGAATCTCCACGGCTTCCTTGCTTCACAGCGTATTCCTTATGGCTGCGCCGCGGCACTGGACTTTACAAATATCTATTTCCTCACGGTGACCTACCATGCGCTCCGCGCATCCCATGCACTCGCGGTTGAAAAAGGTCAACGATTCACAGGCTTCGAAGAATCCACCTATGCCACTGGCGCCTACTTTGACAAATACATCGACCAAGACTGGGCGCCAGCCACTGAACACGTAAAACAGCTCTTCCACGAAGCAGGCGTGCAGATCCCTCAACGCGAGGATTGGCTACGGCTCAAGAATCAAGTGATGCAAGACGGCATCTACAACGCCTACTTGCAGGCAGTTCCACCCACTGGATCAATTTCCTACATCAATGACTCCACCGCGTCCATCCACCCAATTGCCTCCAAAATTGAAATACGCAAGGAAGGCCGATTGGGGCGCGTGTACTACCCCGCGCCGGAAATGACCAACGACAACCTGGAGTATTTCGATGACTCCTACGCCGTGGGATACGAAAAAATCATCGACACCTACGCCATGGCCACCCAACACGTGGACCAAGGGCTTTCCCTGACCTTGTTCTTTACCGCTGATACCACCACGCGGGACATCAACAAGGCACAAATCTATGCCTGGAAAGCCGGAATCAAGACCCTCTACTACATCCGTTTACGCCAATCCGCGCTCCAAGGAACCGAGGTCGAAGGCTGCGTCTCCTGTGCTTTGTAGGAGCACGGTCCTCCCCCTTGTCCACAACCATTCACTCAGAAAGAAAGAAGCTATGTCGTCAACATCGAATAGTGCTGAACTAACCAGCATTTCAGTTACTCCGCCGAGCTACCGGCATGATCCTTCAGCCCGCATCCGCGCCATCAATTGGAACCGGGTGAGCGATGACAAGGATCTTGAAGTGTGGAACCGTCTAACCGCCAACTTTTGGTTGCCAGAGAAGGTCCCGCTTTCTAATGATCTCCCGGCGTGGCAGAAGATGACACCCGAGGAACGCAACCTCACCATGCGGGTGTTCACAGGACTCACCACCCTGGATACTGTCCAGGCCACCGTGGGTGAAATCTGTCAGATTCAAGATGCCCGCACCGAACACGAGGAGGCCGTGTATACCAACATCGCCTTCATGCAGTCAGTCCATGCCCGTTCATACTCTTCAGTGTTTTCTACCCTGAGCAGTACAAAGGAAATTGATGAAGCATACCGCTGGGCGGTGAATAACGACCTTCTCCAGGCACGCGCCAAGAAAGTTCTCGCGCACTATTTTGGGCCGGATCCACTCAAACGCAAGGTGTCATCGACGTTGCTTTCCTCGCTGCTTCTCTACGCGGGTTTCTATCTTCCCTTGCACTTTTCTGTCCACGCCACCCTGACAAATACGGCAGACATGATCCGCCTCATTCTGCGTGACAAGGCAGTGCACGGCTACTACTCGGGTTACAAATATCAGCGCGGTCTGGAATCCACGACCCCGCTACGGCAGAAGGAGATGCATGATTTCACCATTTCTTTGCTCGAAGAGCTTTATGCACTAGAGCTGGACTATTCCGGCGAGCTATATGAGCCTTTGGGACTCATGGATGATGTAGCCGTGTTCGTTCGCTATAACGCCAATAAGGCACTCATGAATTTGGGCTACCCGGATTATTTCCCGCCCGAAGAAACGGAAGTGAACCCAGAAATCCTCGCGGCCCTAGCCCCCGGAGCAGATGAGAACCATGACTTCTTCTCCGGATCTGGTTCCTCCTATGTCATTGGTACTGCTGAAGAAACGAGTGATGATGACTGGGATTTCTAAACCTTTTCCGCGACCGGACCAAGGAAGCTGGCTTGAGACCATCGCGCTGTTTGAAGCCATCCGCGAAGGAAACCAACCCGCAGCCATGCGGCTGTTGAATACATCCGCCGCACGAGAGGCCGTCCTCGGGGGGCTTCTAGGACTCATCGAACTGTACTTCCGCCATGAAGAAGGAGACAAAGTAGATGGCTTCCTCACCGCCGCCCACGCTGCCGGCCCACCACCGGCCTTTGGCTGCAAGCCTTTTCTCCCTTGACCACGTCTCCCTACACCCAACTAAGAAAGAAGGTTTACCATGACCACCCCACGTATCAGCGTTATCGTCGGCAGCCTGCGCCGAGAGTCATTTGCACGCAAGATTGCACACGAGGTGCTCACGATGATCCCTGAAGGCTACGAGGCAAACATCGTGGAAATCCGTGACTTGCCGCTCTATGACTTCGACTACGATGACCCCGCCGTCACGGACAAGCCCACTCCGGCTGAGTACACCACCTTTCGCGAGACCATCAAGAACTCGAGCGGGATCCTCTTCATTACGCCAGAGAACAACCGCACTATCCCTGCCTGCCTCAAAAACGCAGTGGACATCGGCTCTAAACCCAACTCAGATGTGGCGTGGAAGAACCTTCCCGCAGGTATCATTAGCCACTCTGTAGGCCGCATGGGCGGCTACAGTTCACAGAAGAACCTTCGCCTCGCTCTGTCCTACTTCGACATGCCGCTCCCTGGTCAGCCCGAAGTATTTCTGGGCCAATCCCCCACCCTTTTCGAAGAGTCCGGACATCTCAATCAACGTACCGCAGACTTTGTCAAGGATTACGTTATGCGCTTCCTGCAGTTGACCGACGAGGCCTTTAGAGCCAAGAACGGCTAGCGGTATCCCCAGCCAACACACATCACGCCCTCTTCGAAGTACTCAAAGACTCCTAGAGGGCGTTCACAATGACACAAACCCCGGATTCAGGCTCATCCTTGAGTTACCTGAATCCGGGGTTTCATGCGCGCTCGCCACCACACATGTGGCAGCAGCGCGTTACAAGCGGGAGATTACTTCTCCTCGGAAGCTTCTGCAGCGTCCTCTTCTTCGATTTCACCGAAGTACTGGTCAACGTCAACCTTATTGCCCTCTTCATCCTTGACGGTGGTGCGGCAGATAGCGGCAGCCAGTGCCTTGCCACGGCGCACGTCAGAGAAGAGGTTTGCGATCTGGCCGTTGGACTGCAGCTGCTGGATGAACTGGTTCGGGTCCATGCCGTAGGACTGAGCGGTGAACAGGATGTGGTCGGTCAGCTCCTGCTGGGAAACTTCCGGCTCTTCCTTCTCTGCTACAGCGTCAAGGAACAGCTGGGTGCGCACGGACTCTTCTGCCTGCTCGCGAGTCTGCTTATCAAACTCCTCGCGGGAGGTGCCCTGTGCCTCAAGCAGCTGAGCCAGTGCCTTCTCATCGTGAGCCAGCTGGCCCAGGATCTGGTGCAGCTGGGAGTGAGCCTGCTCGTCCACTACGGACTGCGGCAGTTCGAATTCAACCTCGGACAGTGCGGACTTCAGAACCTCATCGCGGATCTGTGCAGCCTGCTCAGCCTTCTTGGTCTCCTCCACCTGGGTCTTGGTGGATTCACGCAGCTCGTCCATGGTGTCGAACTCAGAAGCCATCTGAGCAAACTCATCGTCCATAGCCGGCAGCTTGCGCTCCTTGGACTGCTGGACATGGACCTTGATGGTGGCCTCTTCGTCCTTGTGCTCACCGGACTGGATGGTGGAGGTGAACTCGTTATCCTCACCGGTCTTCATGCCGCGCAGGGCAGTGTCCAGACCCTTGATGAGGTCATCATCGCCGATACGGTAAGACAGACCCTCGGTGGAAGCGTCTTCGATCTTCTCGCCGTCAATTTCAGCGGTAATGTCGATGATGGCGTAGTCGCCGGTCTTCATCTTGCGCTTGGTGTCCTTGAGCTCACCAAAGCGCTCTGCCAGCTCCTCTAGAGCCTTGTCGACGTCATCCTCGTCAGCCTTCAGGGCTGGGACGGTAACGGAGATGTTGGAGAAGTCCGGAATCTCGAACTCAGGACGGATATCAACCTCTGCGGTGAACTCCACGAAGTCCTTGTCCTCGATCTTGGAAATGTCAACGTCCGGCTGGCCGATCACCTTCAGATCGTTTTCCTTGACTGCCTGCTCGTAACGGGAAGGCAGCATGTCATTGACAACCTGCTCCAGGATGGGGCCGCGGCCGAAGCGAGCGTCAATAAGCTGGCGCGGTGCCTTGCCCTTACGGAAACCTGGAATAGAAACCTGCTGCGCGATTGCCGCGTAAGCTTGATCGATTTCCTGGTCCAGCTCCGCAAACGGAACGTTGACGGTGAGCTTAACGCGGGTATCGCTCAGCTTGTCTACGGTGGTCTTCACGAGTGAATCTCCCTGGCTTCATTGTTTTACGTACATAAACTTAAAGGGGGTCCGGAAATCCTTATTAGGGCATTTCCAGACCCCCATACGTCGGGGCGACAGGATTTGAACCTGCGACCCCCTGCTCCCAAAGCAGGTGCGCTACCAAACTGCGCCACGCCCCGTATGTAGGCCACCAAGTTGCCTTGGCTGCGTTGCATACCTGAGACAGTGTACCGTGTCCGTTTTAAATCTCCTAAACGGACCCCCACTTAACGGAATCAGCGCAGCACAGAGGCCGATTTTGACAGTGCTTCAGCTAGAAATCGAAATCAAACATTCCATCAAAGAAGCCGTCACCGTCGCCGTCAGTTAGACCATCGAAGAAACCGCCGCCATCATCGCCGCCACCAACGTCGCCAGCATCACCGGCGTCACCACCCAAGTCGCCAGCATCACCCATACCATCGGGACCGCCCCAATCGCCGCTTTCTGCAGCGGCCGCAGAGTAGCCAATGCCTGACATGCCAGAGAATAGGGCATTAAACATCATGGAGTAGCCCACCATCCACACGCCGGTTTGCAGCGCATCGGCCCACCATGGACGGGAGTACCAACCTGCCGGAACCGGACGCCCTGCCACGATTCCACCTGGGTAGTAGTTGGGAGTATTCGCAGAAGCATATGGTGAGGCCGTAATCTCCTGGCCATTCGCTTCGACCGTACGCTCTTCCGTCACCTTGCCAGCCGCACGCTGCCCCTCCAGCGGCGGGAGCTCTGGGCCTGGGTTCATGCCCATAATTTCGCGCGCGGCATTCACATAATGCATGCCTTCCAGGGCCGACTCGCGCGCCAAATTCGCCTGCTTGGCGGTAGTAGCACGCGAAATCGCCGCGTTAGCTGCAGTAAATCGCTCAGAAGCATCAGCCATCGCTTGCTTGGAGGCAGAATCTGTGCCAGAAATCTGCATTACTTGGCCACCTAGCCGTTCAATCCACCGGCGAGCATCAGCCTGTGCATCGGCCAATTGCTGTGCCTCACGTTCTTCCCGACGTTTGTGAGAGCTACGGGAGGAAATAAACCAGGCGCCTCCACCAATTGCCAGCGCAACGAGCAAAATTCCCACTATGATCATCGCTTTCTATAGATAGGTCCGTTCCTCTTATAACAACGGCTCAGGCGCCAGCCTAGTTCCCTATTTTCTTTTTTGGCCGCGGTTGCGCTAAAGTATGGCCCAGCGTTGAGATAGCGCGCTGTGGGAATGTCGTATAGTGGCTAATACCTCAGCCTTCCAAGCTGAAGACGCGGGTTCGATTCCCGTCATTCCCTCCAGTTTTCGCCCACCTCTAGGTGGGCGATTTTTCGTTTTCCACCCATCATCATTGGATGTTCGGCTTAAGGGACATTTCGTGTGGATTTGCGGCGTGTCGCGTTAAGGGACATTTCGTGTGGATTTAGGCGCGTCCGGCCCAGCCTTTTCTTATGCCTAAGCTGGGGTTCCATTCGCTGTCGATGTGGGTGTCGTATGTGGCTGGTCGCCCGTCTGGGTGGCCGTGTCGTTTAAGTTCTTCTTTCGCCCAGGCTGCGCGTGCGGCTTTTTCTCCTTGGCGTCCGAAGTCTTGTTGCTTGGCTATATCCAGTGGCGGTACAGGGTCTTCGGTGTGGGTGAAAAGCCACCAGTCCATGGTGATGCGCTGATGCTCATCGAACATGCCACGATGATTGCCTGCTAAGTCTTTAAGTTGTTTGTTGATGCCGCCTTCCAGCAGGTTCGTGGTGGCTTTTAAGTCTTGGGTGACACCATCAGGCGGGGTAAGAAAGACAAATAGTTGTTTTGCGTGGATGAGTTTTTCTAACCGTTTGAGGGCCCTGCGGGCGTTGCGGTGGGTGTACCACCATTTCTGGTTAGGGCTGACCCATTTGGGTACTTGGCCTGGCGGTATGGTGCTGCGATAGGTTCGCTCTTTAAGCCAATCAGCAAAGGTGATGCGAGTGTGGTGGACTGCAGTGGTAAACCGTGCAGCATCGTCGGGACTGTGTACCGTAACGAGCATGTAGCCCAGTTTCCGGATTGCTTTATGTGCTGGATGAATCGGATTGCGACTGATGTCGGCGAAGGTGTTGCGCTGGACGTGAACAAGACACCGCTGAATGGTCACATCGGGCCATTTAGCCCGTAGTGCTTTTAAGGCTCCACCTGCCCCGTCGGTGGTGACAACGAGTGGTTGCGCGATTTTGTCGAGCAGTTTCAGGTACTCATACGAGCTTTCGCGCAAGCACCAATGCCAGGCGATGACGTGTGTTTGGGTGCAGGCTACAAGCAGGCATTTCTTGTGAAAGTAGGTGCCGTCGATAAAGACTTGGTCATACACGCGATGCGGATCTGTTGCTGTTGGCACGGTGATAAACCACAGCAGTGTGAACCACCGGGTTAAAGTGCGCCGTGTTACCCCGAGACGTGTGGTGAGATGGTCTGCGGATTCGCCGGACAGGATCCAGTCGATAAAGATGTTAAAGTGCCGAATCTCGCTGGTGTGCGCGCGAGTATTAATCGACGATGCTTGGCACTGCGGGCACAGCCAGCGTTGGGTTCCTGCAGCTGTCTTGCCGTTCTTAACCAGTCCGTGGCCGCACATGTCACACGACGGCCGGTTCCTATTAGCCATAGAAACTGGCTTTACCGCATCAGTAGCAGCTTTCTTACCACAGACCTAGGACTGCCTGGTGTTAATTTCACCGATCAGGCTGTTGGAACCAAATCAAAAACAAGATCGCGGCATCGCCCAAGGCTGCCCCAGGAATCCGCATCGGGTTATCCACACGAAATGTCCCTTAAGCCGGATGTTCACGGTATACGGCGAGCACATGCGAAGAAGTGTAGGGTGGCGCGCATGACTTCAACCAATAAGTATTCTGAGTTTATTCGCAGCCGCCATTCGCCCCGAGCGTTCCTGCCAGAACCCATGCCGGTAGAAGACATCAAGCAGGTTTTGCTGGATGCTCAATCCGCACCGTCCAACTCCAATACTCAACCGTGGGACGTGCATTTGGTGGGTGGAGAAAAGCTCAAGGAACTAAGCGCCGCGCTTATTAAGGAATTCGACACCAACGGGCTCAGCCCAGACTTCACCACCGATTATGGTGAGGGTATCCATCCCAAGCGCTCCCAAGAGCTAGCCGCCAAAATGTACGGCCTCCTGGGCATTGAGCGCGAGGACAAAGCAGGTCGCGTGGAATTCGTCCGCGAAAACTTACGCTTCTTTGGCGCACCCCATGCGGTACTTCTCTTTATCCCGCCGATGGGTGACCGCATTCGCGCCGCCTTTGACCAAGGAACCTATACCGAAAACTTCCTGCTTTCTTTGGAAGCACACGGCTACCACGGCATCCCACAAGGGATGATTTCCTTGATTGCGCCAACCGCGCGTGAATTCCTCGGTGTAGACGAGGACTACAAGCTGGTCACCGCCATTACCTTTGGTAAAGCTGATGAATCCAGCCCGGTCTTTAAAACGAATCCAGGCCGCGCGCCACTTTCGGAAACCGTGACAGTTCACGGCATCGATGGCCTCGACCTCGATTAGCCCCCGCCCCATCAGGAAGCTACTTTCAACGATTTCGTCCATCTAAAACACCGCAACCGTCGACGAGACAGGCGATCTGTGGGGACGAAATCGTTGAATCGCCTCGGCAAGCGTCCGCTCAGCAATGTCACTGAGCAAAGTTCACCGAAGGGAGCGTCGGCAAGCCTAGAATTATGGCTATGGATATCACTCTTGCCACCTTTGACCATGCACCTGAGACTGCACTGCGGGGCGTGCGCTTCAACAACACGTGGGTACCGTCGGAAACGTACGCTGACTCCCGCCGCGGCACGCTGACCGGGCAATATCCGCAGCGCCAAGCCACCACGCGTATTAGCGAGGTTTTCGCGGGCGTGGGTTATGAGGTGCGCGAGGATACGCAGCCGGCCGGTAGCGATGTCTTTCGCTTGCTAGAGCAGCCCAGCCTGGAAGAACTCAACGAAGTCAATGGCGTCATCGCCGTCTGCTCGCTACTAGGTGGAAATTCGCCTATGTCCGTGTTGTGGCCGGGTGTAGCCGAAAGCGGGGAGAATAATGAGTTGGTCTCCCCTATTGACTTAGCGCCTACGCTCGCTGCCATTGCCGGCCTCGACGTACGCCCTAATGCACAACTGTCCTTTGATGGATTGAACTTGGTACCGGTGCTGCGGCACGGCGCCTCGGGGCACGCAGCGTTGTTCTTTGACAATGGAGTGCGCATGATTGATGCCTCGCTTATCGACGGCACCGCTACCCCGCCCCATGAGCGTGCCCGCCTGCAGGATGAGTGGGAGACGTGGAATAAATTCATCACTCTCGGCCCGCTGCAATAGATAGGTAGTCTGGGGCGCATGAGCGTACCTAACATCACCCTTAATGACGGCAATACCATCCCGCAGCTGGGCTTTGGCGTGTTCCAGATGGATCCGGAGCAGACCGAAGATCTGGTAGCTGAGGCCCTGCGCGTGGGTTATCGCCATATTGATACCGCCGCTATCTACGGCAATGAGGAAGGCGTAGGACGGGCTATTGCCAAGTCTGGCATTCCCCGCGAGGAGCTTTTTATCACCACCAAGCTGTGGAATGACCGCCAGACCGATGCTGCTGCAGCGCTCGATGAGTCCTTGGAAAAGCTCGGCTTGGAGTATGTGGATCTTTACCTCATCCACTGGCCTACACCGGCAAAGGGCACCTATGTTGAGGCTTGGCAGCAACTCATTGATCTGCAGAAGCAGGGCAAGACAAAGTCCATCGGCGTCTCCAATTTCGAGCTGGAGCACCTGGAACAGCTGGAGCTCAAGACCGATATAAAGCCAGCGGTCAACCAAGTCGAGCTTCATCCTTATCTGCAGCGCTGGAGGGAACTGGACGCCTTCCGCGCCCACACCGTGGCTATCGAGGCATGGGGCCCGCTGGGGCAGGGAAAGAGCGATATCTTGGATGCCCCCGAGGTCACCGACGCCGCTGCAGCGCACGATGTCAGCCCAGCGCAAGTCATCATTCGTTGGCACCTACAAAATGGCGTCATCCTCTTCCCCAAGTCTGCGACGCCCTCGCGCATTGCGGAAAACTTTGATGTCTTCGGCTTTGAACTAACCGAGGAGGAGATGGCTGCCATCACCGCCTTGGACGAAGGCGAAGAGGGACGCGGCGGCCCGCACCCGAATGACATGAATGATGCCTAAGGCTTAGCGCCTTGGCTATGCCTGGCCGAAACACAAAGAAACGCCGCGGAACCACCTTTGTTCCGCGGCGTTAATTTTCTCAAGGCTTAGGCCTCGGGCAGCTCTGGGGCGATACCGGTGCGCTCGTACTGCGCCAAGATGTCGATGCGGCGCTGGTGGCGCTCCGCACGGGACCATTCTTGATCCAGGAAGGCATCGACGATTTCCAGTGCCTGCTGCTCGGTGTGCATGCGGCCACCAATGCCGATGAGCTGGGCATTGTTGTGCTCGCGGGCAAGGCGGGCGGTCTCGGCGGACCACGCTAGTGCACAGCGGGCTCCCTTGACCTTATTGGCGGCAATCTGCTCGCCATTGCCGGAGCCGCCAAGCACAATGCCCAAGGAACCCGGATCATTGACGGTGCGTTGTGCCGCTTCGATGCAAAATGCCGGGTAATCATCCTCAGCATCGTAGGTGTGGGCGCCGCAGTCAATGACTTCGTGGCCCTGTTTAGTGAGGT
The DNA here is from genome assembly GCF_046717765.1 of Corynebacterium sp. LaCa117. Classification (NCBI taxonomy): domain Bacteria; kingdom Bacillati; phylum Actinomycetota; class Actinomycetes; order Mycobacteriales; family Corynebacteriaceae; genus Corynebacterium; species Corynebacterium sp. LaCa117. The sequence goes on from NZ_CP177102.1 coordinate 2,091,293, forward strand.
GTTCAGCGATCAGGTTCTTGGTTTCAAAACCTGCGTGGTCTGCTCCTAGATATACGCGCATGGCCCTTATCCTACCGGCCCGGCGTGCGTTGAGAAGGCTTAGCGCCCGCCCTGTTTCGCATTACAAATTCCTGATAGGCTCGCGGACAAGCATTTTCGCGATAAGAGAGGAAAGCCATGCCTATAACCAAACCGGTCCTCACGCTATACGGCGGGCTCCTTCTAGCCTGCCTCATTATGCTCGGCGTTCAGGTTTCCGGAGGCGGAGGCTTCCTCCTGCCGCTTATCGCCAGCACCCTCGCAACGTTGGCGCACGTGGGCTTAGGCGTGTGGTGGATTGCGCAGAAGGTGCGCGGAAATCCGCGGGCCAACGGGAGCGCTATTGCGGCCGGCATTATCGCGCTTCTTGCCGGCGCCTCATGGGCTTCCTGGGTACTTGTTGCGTGGGAAGACTTTCGAGCCGGCATGGCGCTGCCCGCTATCAATATCGCGGGCCTTCCGGCATTCATCTTGACCCCGCTGACCATCGCGCTGTGCGTCGGCGCCGCAATTCAACTGCGCCGACGGGAAAAGAGCGCTTAGTTCTCCTCTACCTGCGGCATCTCGGTGCGGGAGCGCTTGAGCTCGAAGAAATAGGGGTACTGGGCAAGGCGCAAGGAGGCGTCGAAAAGCTCGCCCGCTTCTTCACCGGTAGGGATGCGGGTAATGACTGGGCCGAAAAACGCGGTATCACCCAGCTTGATAACCGGGGTGCCGACCTCATCACCCACGGAAGAGATGCCATTGTGGTGGTACTCGCGCAGCTTCTCGTCATAGTCTTCGGTATTGGCTACCTCGGCGAACTCGGCCGGAAGTTCCACCTCAGCTAAAGCCTGTGCGATGATGTCATCATAAGCGCCAAATCGGGTGCGCCCGCCGTTGCCCTTGGCGTGAACCAGGGTGCCCATCGCGGTGTACAGCTCGTCTACCTTCTCCGGACGCTCGGCCTTTACCTTGGCAAAGACGCGGGCTGGGCCCCAGTTAGCCTTCATCATGTCCATGTAAGTGGGGTCTAGATCGCGGCCATCGTTCAGCACGGACAGGGACATCGGCTCGAACTCGACCTCAATATCGCGTACCTTTTCTACTTCCTTGATCCACCGCGAGGTGGCCCAAGCGAAGGGACAAGATACGTCGAACCAGAACTTTACTGCGTCAGCCATGATTGCTCCTTTGATTGATAAAAGTTTGCCCCACCAGCCTAGGCACGCGACTACTGTGGATGCAGAACTATTTTCGGCACAGAAGGAGAATACAGGCTATGACCTCCGTAAACCTGACCCGCACGGAAGCGGTTGAGCGCTCCCGAATGATTGAGGTAGGCCACTATGATGTCACTTTAGACCTCAAGTATTCAGATACCCATTTCCTTTCCACTACGAAGGTGAGCTTCACCTCGCGCGAGATTGGCTCCACCTTCATCGATCTGCGCGCCGAGGAAATCCAAGAGGTGCGCCTCAACGGCAATCCGCTGCCCACGAATTCTTATAACCCCACCTACGGCATTCCGCTTTCCGGCCTCCAAGTGGCCGACTACACGCTAGAAGTCACCGCGAAAATCCCGTATTCCCGCACCGGCGAGGGCCTGCACCGTTTTGTCGATCCCGCCGATGAAAAGGTCTACCTCTATACCCAATTTGAAACCGCCGATGCCAAGCGGGTCTTTGCTTGCTTTGACCAGCCGGATATGAAGGCCACCTACGCGCTGCATTTCAAGGCACCGGAGGATTGGACCGTCATTAGCAATGGACCAGTGAGCTGGGAAGGAGACGTGGCCAGCACGGCTATAGACTACCCACTATCGACCTACCTGGTAGCCCTGTGCGCCGGTCCCTACCACGAGGTCACCGATACCTGGCGCGGCGAGCTGACCGCACACCCAGAGGGCAAGCCGGCCCAAAAGCTCGAAGTACCGCTGGGCATCTACTGCCGTGCTTCGCTCGCCCATGCTTTAGATGCTGAGCGCTTATTTACGGAGACCAAGCAGGGCTTTGATTTCTACCACCGCAATTTCGGTTTCCCCTACCCCTTTGGCAAGTATGACCAGATTTTCGTGCCGGAGTTCAACGCCGGCGCGATGGAAAATGCCGGCTGCGTTACCATCCGCGATGAATACGTCTTTACCTCTCAAGCCACGCATTATAAATACGAGCGCCGTGCCGATACCATTTTGCATGAGTTGGCCCATATGTGGTTTGGTGATCTCGTCACCATGCAGTGGTGGGACGATTTGTGGCTCAATGAGTCCTTCGCCACCTGGTCAGCGGCCATTTCCCAAGCGGAAGAGACCGAATACGATACCGCGTGGGTAACCTTTGCCAACGTAGAAAAGTCCTGGGCCTACCAGCAGGATCAGCTGCCTACCACCCACCCGATTTCTACCGATGCAAGCGATATCGAAACCGTCGAGCAAAACTTCGATGGCATCACCTACGCCAAGGGTGCTTCGGTGCTGAAGCAGCTACAGGCTTATGTCGGCCGCGAGAACTTCCTGGCCGGCGTGCGCCGCCACTTCGCCGCCCATGCCTGGGGCAATGCCACCTTTGATGATCTGCTTGGCCACCTGGAACAGGCCTCCGGCCGCGATCTTTCCTTCTGGGCTCAGCAGTGGCTTAAGACTTCCGGCATCAACACGCTGAGCGTGGCGCTCAATGCGGATGAGTCCGGCACGATTACCCATGCTTACCTCACTCAGGGCGGCGATACCCTGCGCACCCACCGCGTGGCGGTAGGCCTGTATAACCTGCAGGATGGTCAGGTGGTGCGCACCGATCGCATCGAGATGGATGTCGATGGATCCTCCACCGAGATTCCAGAGCTCATCGGCCGCCAGCTAGCAGACATTGACTTCCTGCTGCCCAATGACGATGACCTGACCTACTGCCTCATCGAATTGGACGCGGGTTCCCTGCAATTCCTGCTGGATAATATCGATAAGTTTGCTGATCCTATGGCCCGCACCCTGTGCTGGTCCACCGCCTGGGAGATGACCCGCGCCGGAACTATGCGCGCCCGCGATTTCATCCAACTAGTGGCCCGCGGTATGCAGGCTGAGACCGAGCTTGCCGTCCTCGAACGCATTGTTTTGCAGGCCTCGAACGCGCTGAAGAACTATGCCGATCCACGGTGGGCCGCGCAGAGCACCCTGCTTGCCGACGCCCTCCTCGACGGTGCCCACAGCACCGACGCCCAGCGCTCCATCATCTGCACCCAGGCGCTGGCGAAAATTCGCCTGCACGATAGCGCGCGTGACTACCTGCGCGGCGTACTCGAATCCTCCGAGGATGCAGGGCTGCGTTGGTCCGCGCTCGCGGCACTTGCCGCCGATGGAGCAATAGAGGACGTCCCCGCTGCTGCAGATGCGCAACTGGAGCGGGATAATTCCGCCACCGGCTACTACTCTTCGCTGCGCGCTCGCGCCGCGGTGGCAACTGCGGAAAACAAGCGTGCGGTATGGGAAGAGATCGTGGCGGGTAACCTCACCAACCGCGAGCTGACTTCCAAACTTGAAGGATTGCTCTATCCGCATGGCGATGCGTTCCTTCCCACCGCGGAGTTCTTCGATATCGCGGAAAAGGTGTGGGCTTCCCAATCCTCCGAGGTGGCTCTGACCACAGTTACCGGCCTCTTCCCGTCCTGGGATATCACCCGCAAGGGCTTGGACCGCGCCGATGCCTTCTTGCAGAAGGACCTGCCCGGTGGTCTGCGTCGTACAGTCACCGAGCAGCGCGACCGCGTGGCCCGCGCGCTACGCAACCGCCAGGTGGACGCTGGCTAAGCCGGCTTTCCTGCGCCGCCGTCCCGGGTTTGTACGGGTTGTGGCGCAGGATCCTCGCCCAAGACCACTTCTACATTGGCGATATCAGAGCGCAGCGACTCTTCGATATAGGCAAAGACCACGCCGGTCTCATTCTTCAGCAGCCGTACGAACCGCAAAAGCGGGTGCGATCGGCTCACGCCCAAGAGTTTCTGTTCTTCTGTGCGAGCGGTAGCGGCGCTCATACTCTCGCGTTTGAAGACCGGCTGGAGGTCATAGCCTGCCAGTATGTCTAGGATGGGCTCGCGCAGGTCGTGCTGATTGAGCTCGGGAGCCATGTCCACTGGGATGGTGTAGCGCGAGACGATGACGGGCTTACCATCGACGATAAAAAGGCGTTTAATATCCCACGCATAGGTGGCATCATTCACGCCTAGGGCCGCTGCCACGTGTTTGGGCACATGGGTTTTATTCACGGAGACCACCCGCACGGTGATTTCGTGCCCACGCTCGCGCAGTTGAGTGGCGATACTGCCCTTATTGGTCAGGCTCAGTGTAGGGGGAACCGTGCGCACGTAGGTGCCGCCGCTGCGCCCACGGCGGCGATCAATAAGGCCTTCATCTTCCAAAATGTCTAAGGCATGGCGCACGGTCATGCGCGCGACATGAAATTCTCGGACCAATTCGCGTTCGGTAGGAAAACGCTGACCAGGCTCTAATTCATTGCGCTCGATCTTGTCACGTAGGGCATCTGAGATAAGGAGATAGGCGGGCCGTTTTCGGCTTTGGGAAGTCACAGCCCTCGAGTGTAACGGGCGGGCCGAAACCAACCCCCATCACTGCATGATGAACCTTAATTACACTTGATTTATTACTTGCGCAGAGATAATTCGATTCGCGGCCTGACCTGGATTTCCGTCAACTGAGTGGTCGGCCCCGCCTCTACTACGGTGCGAATGGCGCGGGCTACCTCAGCCGGGGCAATGACCTGTGAGGGGTCATAATCCTGCAGTCCCTGCAGCATCGGGGTATCGGTAGGGCCTGGCGCCACCGTGGATACGCGAATCCCCGGCTCGGAGATACGCAACCCGTCGGCCAGCGCATACAACGCGTGCTTCGTGGCCGCATAGATGACGTTATCGCCATAGCTGTGGCGGCCAGCACCTGAGTTAATAAAGACCACTGTGCCTTCGGCTTTACGCAGCTGCGGCAGCAAAACGCGGGTCACCTCTGCGGGGGCGTGCACGTTGAGGTCCATGTGCGCGCGCCAATTTTCCGGAGTGGCTTCCTCCACGGAGTACTTGGTAGCCCGTGCGGCGGCGTGCACGAGCACATCTACGCGATCCAGCTCCGGCAGCGCCATACCTTCATCGAGGCCGGCTACTAGGTCGATGGCAACCGGCGTGATGGATTCCGATTTAGGCAAGTCCGCCGCGCTCCGTCCCAGGGCGTACACGTGGTAATCACCGGCCAAGTCGGCGATGATTTCGCGGCCCATGCCTCCGGTGGCGCCGGTGACGACAGCGACCTTTTGCGGGACTGCGGCATCTGAGTGTGTGGCGAGATTCTTAGTATCAGTCATGCCGCCCCATCATAGGGATCCTCCGCTGTCGTTGCCGCACCAACCCAATCACCACCTATTGGCGAAAGCGCTTGGGCACATCCGGCTGTCCCAAGGTAAGCATCAAGCGATTGGCCCAGTTAAAAAAGGACGAGGCGTAGATGAGATCCAGAATGGACTGATCATCGAAACCGGCGTTGCGAAGGTCGGTGCATAGCTGCGCATCGAAGGCGAAGGGAGTTTCGGTCAACGCCACAGCTGCGCGACGGATAAGGTCCCACTCTTTAGAACCTAGGTCGGCGTCGATGCCTTTATCCAAAAGGCGGTCTACAATTTCACGGTCGCCGCCTTCCTGGACGCACCGCGCCTGGTGCACGGAGGCACAGTACTCGCAGCCGTTGTAGCGCGATGCCACAGTGGCGGCAAGCTCGCGGTCCGCACGGGAGAGCCCACCTTCGGTGTTATAGAAGATGTCCAGGTCAGTCAGCGTACGCGCCTTCAAAGCCGCGGGATCGCGGGCGAGCAAGCGGAAGTACTCGGAATCAATGCGCTCTGGTTTGATGAGGGCGTCGGTATGCGCTGCGGTGAAGTCCTCTTTCGCCAGTGCCTCTACCCAAGGCTTCCAGCCCAGGGAGTGGTTGACAAAGTGGTCCGGCAGCACGGTATCGGGTTGCAGGGTATTCGCGGTAACCTGCCAGCCTGGGTCAGCTACCCCGGCTGTACGCTCGGCAGCGGGACGTGCAGCGCTCTCCTCGCCAGAGAGCACGCGCAGACCGTGGACCACGCGCAGCTGGAAAGCCAAAAATGCCACCAGCTGAGACAGGCTGACAATATCGGTAGCCGACCACCCGGCGGCGTCGAGGTGTCCGATGGCCTGCGGGGAGGCATCCTTGGGGTGGAAGGCCAAAAGGTGCGCCCAGTCAAAGGCTGCGGCTAGGCGCTCTCCGAGCGCTGCCTCCGCAGCGGTATCGCCAAAAATAAGGAAGTCACCCTGGTTGTAGGGGCCGGTAGACACGCCACGCTGGCTTGCGGCGCGCACAGCGGCAACAAGGTCCGCATCGGCCTCATCACCCAGCAGGTCGAAGTAGAAATCTGCTGCCTCGCCCGCCTGGTAGACCGCAGCGCTAAAAGCCGCGACGGCATAGCGCTCTGCATAGGTGAATTCACCTGCCTCTGCAGGCTCAAGCAAAGCGCTAAAGCTCAGCTGCGCATTGTCCTGCGCCTCTTGGCGCGCGCGGCGCAGTTGCTGCACCTCGGCAGAAGCGTGGGAGAGCTCGTTAATAATGTCGGTCATATTCTCAGTCCAACCTTTCTAGGGCTCGGTTTATAGCCCCAAGTTTAGGTCTCCAGCGCGGTAGCGGGAGCCTGGGATGGCGTCAATTAGCTGACGGGTGTACTCGGTTTCTGGGTGCGCAAAGACCTGCGCCGTAGGCCCTGACTCCACTTGTGTGCCGTGGGAGAGCACGGAGACGGTATCGGAAATCTGGTTGACTACCGCGAGGTCGTGAGAGATGAAGATATAGGTAAGTTCCAGCTCGCGCTGCAGCTCATCGAGCAGGCGCAGGATCTGTGCCTGTACCGTGACGTCGAGTGCAGAAACGGCCTCATCGAGCACCACAAGATCGGGTTCAATGATCATGGCGCGGGCGATAGCCACGCGCTGGCGCTGGCCGCCGGAGAGCTCACGGGGACGGCGGGCTGCCATGGAAGAGTCCAAGGCCACCAAATCAAGAAACTTTTGTGCTTTCGCGCGTGCATCGCGTTTCGAGGCCCCGATAAAGTTGCGCACCGGCTCAGCGATGGTATCGCCGATACTCAATCGTGGATCGAGCGAGCCAAAGGGATTTTGATAGACCATCTGGATAGAGCGGCGCAGCTCCCGGCGGCGCTTGCCGCGGGCGGTGCTGATATCTTCCCCCGCCAAGCGAATACTTCCCGAGGTAGGCGTGCTCAACAGAGATATGGCGCGGCCGGTAGTTGTCTTTCCGGAGCCGGACTCCCCCACCAAGGCATGGGTAGTGCCGCGGGCTACGGAAAAGTTGATGCCATCTACCGCGGTGAAATCCCCGAAGCGCTGGGTGAGCCCCTCGACTTCGAGCAACGTCTCCTGCTGGGCGGGCGTACTATTCCGCACCGGAGATGCGCTCTGGGAGGAAGTAGGGGCGGTGAGCGAGGGGGCGTCGGCAAGCAGGCGCTTGGAGTAGGCATGCTGGGGATCGGTGAGGACACGGGCGGCTACGCCCGACTCGCGGACGGTGCCCTTTTCCATCACCACGATGTTATTGGCACGGTCACCCGCCACGGCCAGATCATGGGTAATAAAAAGGATGCCCATGGTGAGCTCTTCGCGCATTTCATCAAGGAGATCCAGGATGATTTTCTGCACGGTGACATCGAGTGCGGACGTAGGTTCATCGGCGATGATGAGCTCTGGCTCCAGTGCCACAGCGGCAGCGATGAGCACGCGTTGCTTCATGCCGCCGGAAAGCTCATGCGGGTACTGATGATAACGGCGCTGTGGATCATCAATGCCCACGCGCTCCAGCAACTCCAGAGCACGCTTCTTCCGGGACTCCTTATCGCCCTGCTGGTGGATGGCCATGCCCTCTTCCACCGAGGCTCCGATGGTCTTGAGCGGATTGAGCGAGTTATTGGGATCCTGCGGAATCAACCCAATGCGGCGGCCACGCAGGGTGCGCCATTGTTTTTGGGAGAAATGGGTGACATCGTGGCCGTCGAAAGTAATGGTGCCGGAGACAATCGAGGCATTGTCTGGCAGCAGGCCAATGGCGGCCATAGCGGAGGTGGACTTGCCGGAGCCGGACTCGCCCACGATGGCGGTCATTTCCCCGGGGTTCACCTCGAGCTCAATGCCGCTGACCGCTTCCATCTCACCTTGGGCGGTGCGGTAGGTAATGGATAGATCACTAATGCTAAGCAGGGACATTAGGCCGCCTTTCGCAGTGTCTGGCTGAGGTGGTTGGCCGCAAGAACCACGGCGACGATAACGATGCCGGGGGCGATGGTCAACCAGCCGGCGGTGGCAATATAGTCGCGTGATTCAGAAATGAGCAGGCCCCATTCCGGGGTTGGGGGCGGGGCGCCGTAACCAAGGAAGCCAAGGGTAGCTAGCTGCAAAATGGCCAGGCCGAATTGCAAGGCGGCTACGGCGAAGACTGCGGTGAGTGAATTGGGAAGGATATGGCGCACGAGCACCTGGAAGGCAGAGCCGCCGGAGCCGTAGGCGGCCTCGACGAAATCGGAGCCTGCCACACTGAGCACCTGGGAGCGCGCGAGGCGCGCAAAGGTTGCTACGGAGGTAATGCCCACGGCGATGGCGGCATTGAAGATGCCGTGTCCGAGCACGATGATGACGGACAGGGAGAGCAAGAGTCCAGGGATGGACAGCAGCACATCCACGATGCGCATGATGACGGCATCGACCCAGCCGCAGCGCACTCCGGCGATGGTGCCCAAGACGGTGCCGACGATCAGGCCGAAAAGTACCGCCAATAGCGCGCCGAGTAGGGATTGGCGCGCGCCATAGACCACGCGGGTATAGAGATCGCGGCCCACGGCATCGGTGCCGAACCAGTGTTGGAAACTGGGTTGCAGCAGCGCTGTGGTGTCACCGCCCTGGTTAGGGTCTTGGGAGGTAAATAGTTGGGGGAACAGTGCGCAGAGCACCGCCAGGCCCAGCACAATAAGCGAGATGATGGTGCCCGGGGTGAGCTTCAGGCGTGTGGATTTAAGCTTCATGCTTGGACCTTCTTCTCGTTCTTTGCGGGAGTATCAGCGGTGGCGGTGGTGTTGCTGCGTGCGCTATCGTGGCTGCCCTCACGCAGGCGCACGTCAAGCACTGGGTAGAGCAGGTCCACAATGAGATTGATAAGAACAAAGACGGCCGCGGCCAGCACCACGATTGCGAGCAATACGGAGGTATCGCGGTTGGCCACCGCATCCACGGTCAGCGCGCCAATGCCGTGGCGGGCAAAGACCGCTTCCGTCACCACGGAGCCGCCAACGAGCTCACCAAAGGTAAGGCCGGCCATGGTCAGCGCCGGCAGCAACGCATTGCGCAAAACATTGCGCCACAGCAACCAGGCACCGCTAGCACCCTTGGCACGCACTACCTGCACGAAGGACATTTCCATTACTTCATCGATGGAGCGCAGGAGCACCTGTGCCAGCGGTGCGGCCACGAAGATGGCCAAGGTAATCACCGGCAGGATAAGGCTTTGGGCATCGCTCGCTCCGATGACCGGCACCCATCCCAAACCAAAGGAAAATATCTGGATCAAAATGATGCCGATCCAGAAGGTGGGCAGGGAAACCATCACGGAAGGCAGGCTACGGAAGAAGCTGCGCAGCCAGGAAAATGGACCAAAGGTGGAGGCGATGGCCACCGCGAAGGCCAAGACTACGCCTACGAGAAAGGCGAGGACGGCCAGCTCCAGCGTGGAAGGAAGGGCGTCCGCCAACATCTCCGATACGGCAGTGCCGGTAGCAACGGAAAAGCCGAAATCACCGGTGAGGAATCCACCGAGCGCGCTGAAGTAGCGGCTCAAGATCGGTTCATCGGCACCATAAACCTCGCGGATAGCGGCCAATTGCTCGGCGTTGAGCCCTAGGGTGGGGTTGTCATAGCGAGTCGCGACGGCATCACCAGGCAGCGCCGCCAAAAGGATGAAAGAAAGGGTGAAGGTAGCCCAGATTACGAGCAGGGCTTGGCCGATGCGTAGGGCGATAGATTTCAGGCTCATGGATTAGTCCTCCCCTTCTGCGGTGTTGATGTCTACCGCATAAAACGATGGACGGCCGATGGCCTCGGTGCTAAAGCCCTCGATATAAGGCTGGAAACCATATACCTGTGGCTCTTCGAACATGGGCAGGATATAGGCCTGTTCGGAGAGGTAGTCCTGCATGCGGCCGGTCATGGCCAGGCGGTCCTTTTCGCTGCTGAGGTCGAAGTACTCGTCCACCAATTTCTGCAGCTTCTTATCGCCGAAGCTATCGGTCTTTTCGTCATAGTTGAGGAAAGAATTGCGGCCCGTGCCATCTAGCCACGTGGCCAAGGTATCCACATTGGCGCGGCCGGTCATGGTGTGGCGTACCTGCACGGTGTCTTGGTCCTTCATGGCCTTCTGCTGCGCGGAGCGGTCGCCCGGGTTGAGGTTGGCCTCAATGCCGACGTTCTTGAGCATCTCTTGGGCCTTGGTGAACATCTCCTTAGAGCGCGGCTGCGGGACTGCCTCATTGAAGGTCACGGACAGGCGTTTGCCGTCTTTCTCGCGGATGCCATCTTCTCCTTCGCGCCAACCGGCTGCATCGAGCAGGCGCTTAGATTCCTCTGGATCGAAGGCATAATTCGCTGATTGATCCTTATAGCCAATAGCCGTCTTGGCCAGGATCGATGTGCCTTTGGGATAGGAATCGGAAAAGAGGGTGTTCAGGATATTGTCGCGGTCGATGGCGTGAATGATGGCCTGACGCACGCGTTTATCCGCCAAGAGTGGGTGGCGGAAGTGGAAGTGGAAGCTATTGTTTACGCCACGGGTGGGCGCGGCGAAAATCTCCAGGTTTTGATCCTTGAGGTGCTTCTCATCGGGGGCTTCGATCTGGCGAGCAATATCGGACTGTCCGGCCACGAGCGATCCCACGCGCACGGAATCCTCGGCTGCGAGAACAATATTGATGCCCTCAATATCGGCCGGCCCTTGGTGGTCCTTGCGGGCCGGCGGTGCCCAGTCATAGTCCTCGCGCTTTTTGAGCACCAGCTTGGTGCCCAGCTCTTCTTCCTCGATGACGAAGGGGCCAGAACCAGAAATCGCGGTGGCGTTGCCCGGCGCGAAGCCGGTGTCATCTAAATCCAGCGTGGCATTAGAAAGCAGGCCCTGGTTCATCACGGAGGTGGACTGAGGAAAGCCTGGGGAGGGCTCACTGAAGTAGAACTTCACCGTGTAATCATCAATAACCTCGGATTTTTCATAGTTGGGCAACTGCTCCGAAGGTGTGAGCATGCGGTCCTCATCGCCTAGGGCGTAGAGGTCATAGTTCTTCTTCACGTTCGCGGCATCCAGGCGGGAGCCATCAGAGTAGGTCACACCCTTGCGAATCCTAAAGGTGAACTCGGTATTGTCCTTGTTCGCCTTAGGCATCTCCTCCGCAATCCACGGGTGCAGCTCGAGGGTATCCGGGTCCTGCCAGAGCAGGCGGTCCGTGATGTTATTGAGCACGCCACCGTTGGGGTAATAGCCGCCGGAGGGGGGATAAAGGTTATTGAACATATTGGGCTCGACGTAGGTGACCATGCCATCTTCCGCGGCGTGGGAAGTAGAGGCGCAGGAGGTTAGCGAGAGAGCTAGCGCACCGCTGGCCAAGACCGCGGCCACTGGTCTCAGGAGCCGAGAAAGTTGCTTCATAAAAGCTCGAGTTCCTTTAATTCTTAAGTAGTACTCGCCCATTAGAGCATATCCATACCCACAATTACAAGACTGGACGGTCTACCCTATTACCTGCCATAACAAGGGAAAAGAAACTTTTGGATAGACTGATTAGTCTATTTAAATACCACCGCCGGGTTCGATGCTCCTGGAAGGGTCTGGATGTGGCACGATAGGTAGTATGTCTACTCCAGCAATCGCAATCGTCGGCATGGGCCCACGCGGCATTTCCATCTTGGAACGCCTCTCCGCCCGCATGGACGATTCCAGCGACCCCATAACCGTCCACCTCATCGATGATGCCCAACATGGTGCCGGCCGCATCTGGGAAACGGACCAAACCAAGACCCTGTGCATGAATACTCGCGCCGGCGCTGTCACCCTTTTCACCGAGCCCGACTCCACTGTGGACGCCCCCGTGCTCGAGGGGCCCATCCAATACGAGTGGATTCAGCTACTGCGCGGCGATGGCGACAATGTCTCCGCCGCCAAGCGTGAGCTTTTTGAGCAGCATCCTCCGGCCGCACATATTGCGCAGGACTACCGCGAAGAACTTGCCGCTACCCGCCCCGAATCCAACCCCTCGCGCGCGCTGTATGGCGAGTACCTGCGCTGGGTCTATGACGTGGTCATTGCACGTCTGCCTAAGAGCATTTCCACCGTGAACCACTTCAGCCGTTTGGAAACCATCAGCGAGGATGGCCACGTAGACGTGCTCCGCTTGGCCGATGGCTCCGAGGTGCGCACCGATGCCACCGTGCTGGCCTATGGCTGGATGGTTCCGGAGTACAACGAGCAGGAAAAGCAGCTGGCGGCTTCCGGCCTGAACTGGATCGCTCCCGATAGCCCAGTGGAGCAGGACTACGCCGCCATCCCCGGCGGTGAAGACGTGCTGGTACGCGGGCTGGGCATGGGCTTTTATGACATCATGGCGCTGACCACCATCGAGCGCGGCGGCACCTTCGTGGAGGATTCTTCCACACGTTCCGGCCTGCGCTATGAGCCCTGCGGCGACGAGCCCAACTTCATCATTTCCTCCGGCCGCGGCTATCCCTACCACCCCAAGTCCGAATACGGTGAGCTGCCGCCTACCATGCCACGCCGCCGTCTGAAGAAGGTCATTGCGGAGCTCAGCGGCGCCCATGACATCGACTTTGACGCCCAGGTTTGGCCCGCTATCGCCCGCGATAGCTACGAGGCCTATATCACCACTTTGGAGCGCGTGCGCCCGGATTCCTTGCTGCGCCCGCGCGCAGACATTCTCGAGGTCATCGATGCCACCGCCCCGGATGAGCTAGGCGCGGCTATTGCGCCCATGGTTACCGAGCCGTGGGACATGAACGATCTCATGTACCAAATTGCCGGGTTTACCGGGGACATAGATGAGCTCACCGAGCATATTGCCCAGTCCATGGAAAGCGATATCCGGGAAGCCGCCGCCGGCCACGACTCCCCCATCAAGGCCGCGCTATGGTCGCTATCGCAATCGCGCAAGCCCGCCTCCATCCTTGGCGCGGAGGGCCGCTATACCCGCGAGTCCCGCACCGGCCGCTATGCCCAAGTAATGTCCTTTGGCCAGATGATAGGTTCCGGCCCGCCGCTCTTCCGCGTGCGCCAGCTGCTCGCGCTTGTTGACGCCGGCTTGGCCCACTTCCTAGGCGATCACCCCACCCTGGCCATCGAGGCAGATCACTTCACCCTAACCTCCGGCCCACGCTCGGCTTCTGCACCCACGCTTGTCGACGCCTTTATGCACCGCCCCGATATCCGCACCGCCGGCGATTCCATGACCCGCTGCCTGGTAGATTCCGGCCGCGTTCGCCCCTTCCCCGATCACGGACAACCCACCGGTTCGCCGGAAACGGATGGGGCCACACGCCGCACCGTTCACCCGGACGGTGAGTTGGATGCACGCCTGCACATCGTGGGCATCCCCACCTATTCCCAGTGGCCGGACACCACCATTTCCCCCATGCCGGGCACGGACCCGCTCATGCTGCAGGAAACCGATAAAACCGCCGGTTCCCTCCTCGCCGTGGTGCGCTCCTAGCCACCACCGCGCTAAGGGCTCGGTCCCGGTCCTGGCCCCGGTTCCGCGGCCTATAGCGCGTCGAGGGCCTGCTTCAAGTCCGCGAGCAGGTCATCGATATCTTCGATTCCGATTGAGATGCGCACCATATCATCTGGCGGCACCAGCTCGGATCCTTCCGCGGATACGTGCGTCATATTCTTCGGGTGCTCGATGAGCGATTCCACCCCACCCAGCGATTCCGCTAGACAGATAAGCCGCGTATTGAGGCAGATCTGCTGGGCATGCTCCGCGCTATGGAAGCGCACGGACATCATGCCGCCGAATCCGCGCATCTGCTGTGCTGCCAACTTATGCCCTGGGTGATCTTTCAGCCCTGGGTACAGCACCTGCTTTACCTCGGGGCGGCCCTGCAGAAACTCTGCCACCTTCTGCGCATTGGCGCAGTGGCGGTCCATCCGCACCGAAAGGGTCTTGATTCCGCGGGCCGTAAGGTAGGCGTCGAAAGGCGAGCTCACCGCACCCACATTGCCTTGGAAGTAGAGCAGGCGCTCGTCCACGTGGGCATCATTAGTAACCACCGCACCACCCAGTACATCGGAATGCCCACCCAGGTACTTGGTGGTCGAGTGCAACACATGGTCCGCACCGAGCTCCAATGGGTTCTGCAGGTATGGCGTAGCAAAAGTATTATCCACCAGGACCCGCGCGTTGCCCTTAATCTTGGCCACCGCGGCGATATCGGTGATATTCAACGCCGGATTGGTGGGCGTTTCCAGCCAGATAAGCCTGGTATTGTCCCGGACCGCCGCAGCTACTGCGGCGGTATCGCTGGTATTAACGATGGACATCTCCACGCCCCACTCAGTGAAATCATTCAGTAGCCGGTAGGAACCACCATAGGCATCATTACCCAAAATGACGTGATCCCCTGGGCGCACCAAGATCCGAATCAGCGTATCGGCGGCGGCCATGCCGGAAGAGAACACGCGGGCATACTCAGCGCCCTCTAGCGCCGCTAGAGTGCGTTCGAGCGAGCGCACGGTGGGGTTTGCCACGCGTCCGTATTCGAACCCGCCGCGCAGCTGCGCTAAGCCATCTTGCGCAAACGTGGTTGACGCATAGATCGGCACATTGATAGAGCCCATGTGCGGGTCTGGGTGGTAGCCGCCATGGATGGAACGGGACGTAAAGCCTTGAGCGAGGTTCTGCGTGCTGCGTTCTGTCATAGTCACACAGTCTAGACCAAGCTGTTCACTTGCTAAGGAAAGATAGGTATTTATTTTCACCCACCTACCCCCACCACTCATCGCGTTTTCAGGCTCGGCCTTTACAATGGGCGCGGTTCAATTTGTCCTCGACTTAGAAAGAATGATGAATACTCAATTCTTAGCCTCAGCCGCTTCCACCAAGGATTCGGCCATCGAGTCCGTCTCCAGCTTTTGGAACGACGAAAAGGTGCAAAGCTGGCTTATCGAGCGCCCCATTCGCATCGCCGTCATCCTTATCCTGGCCGTCGTTGCCCACTGGCTCCTCCACCGCATTATCAACAAGGTGGCCGAAAACAGCATCAAATCTTCCGGGCTGGATAAGCAGCGTTTCCGCGGAAAATTCAAGGGTCGAGCCAACCGCCCCGAACCGACCCAGCAAGAAGAGGCCATGCGCCATACCCGCGAAACCCGGCGCGCCTCCCGCATTAAGACGCTAGCCGGAGTGGCCCGTTCCGCCGCCGCTATTTTTGTCTGGGTATGGGCCGTTATTGCCATCTTGGATGAACTAGACGTTAACGTGGCACCGCTTATCGCCTCCGCCGGAGTTATCGGCGTCGCCCTTGGTTTTGGCGCCCAAGCGCTGGTGAAGGATTTCCTCTCCGGCATCTTCATGCTCATTGAGGACCAATACGGTATTGGCGACGTGGTTGACCTTGGCAACGGCGTCTTTGGCGATGTCGAGTCCATCTCCTTACGCATCACCACGGTCCGCGATATTGACGGCGCTCTGTGGTACGTGCGCAATGGCGAAATCCTCCAGGTAGCTAACCACTCCGATGAGTACTCCGTTGCCCGCATCCAGATTCCTGTGGGCCTTTCTAATGACCCAGAGCTCGCCGGCGAGGTCATCGAGGACGCGGTGAAGGAAGCCGCGCAGGACGATAAGATACGCAAGCTCATCCTCAGCACGCCTCGTGTGGATGGCATGTCCGGTTTCGAACCGGATTATGTTTCCTTCCGCGTGTCTACAAAGACCCTGCCGGGCAAGCAGTGGGACGTCCAGCGTTTCTTGCAATCCCGCGTGCTCAATGTCATGCACACTAAAGGCATTACTACCCCCTACCCGCACGGCATCGGCATTCCCGATCCCCGCAAGGAAGAAGAAGAGTAAATGGATTCTGTTTATGAGGCTATTGGCGGTATGGAGACCTTTGAGCGCCTCGTCCACGGCTTTTATTCGCAGGTCAAAGAGGACGATGTCATCGGTCCCATGTACCCCGATAATGACTGGGAAGGCGCCGAGCAGCGCCTTACTTGGTTCTTGGCGCAGTATTGGGGTGGCCCGCAGCTCTTCTCTGAAAACCGCGGCCATCCGCGCCTTCGCATGCGCCACGCCCCCTACCCCATCGATATAACCGCGCATGACCGGTGGCTAGAGCTAATGGGTAACTCCCTCGCGGAAATCGACGAGGAAACCATTCCACCGGCCTACCGCGAAATGATCTGGGATCATATGCAGCGCGTGGCCGCCATGATGATCAACAAGGCACCATAATCGCACCGTCTTGCCCCGCCCAAGAGACAAGCCCGGCTCCCGCTATTTAGCGAGGAACCGGGCTTGTGGTTTATCTAGCCCACACTATGGGGACCTGATGCTTAGTCTTCCCAGTCAAAGGCATTACGTACAGGCTCGGAGACCAAACGGCCACCACGAGTCATTACGCCACCCTCTAGGCCCGGGAAGCGCTTGATGGCGGCATCCAGGCTGTCATTGGCTACCGCGCGAATGTAGGGCAGGGTTGCGGAGGACAAGGCACGGGTGGAGGTATTGGCTACCGCACCCGGCATATTCGCCACGCAGTAGAACAAGGTGTCATGGACCTGGAAGGTCGGGTCATCGTGGGAGGTCTTCTTGGAGTTCTCGAAGCAACCACCCTGGTCGATGGCGACGTCCACGAGGACGGCACCCTTCTTCATCTTCTTTACGGTCTCCTCACGCACCAGCTTCGGTGCAGCGGCGCCTGGGATGAGTACCGCGCCAATAACGAGGTCAGCTTCCTGCAGTTCCTTATCGATGGTGGCCGGATCCGAAATCAAGGTGCGCACGCCACCGGCGTACTGATCATCGAAGCGCTGCAAAACGTGCGGATCAAGGTCCAGCACGGTGACCTCGGCACGCAGACCGTGGGCCATGGCAACGGCGGACGCGCCAACCTGGCCACCGCCGATCACGACGACGCGTGCTGGCTGGGTACCTGGAACACCAGAAACCAGCAGACCGCGGCCACCCTGCGTGGACAGCAGGTGGTGGGTGCCCTCGATTGCGGCAAGGCGGCCTGCCACCTGGGACATCGGGGTAAGAAGTGGCAAGGTACCGTGGCGGTCAGTAACCGTCTCATATGCAATGGCCGTGGTATTGGCGCCAACAAGCGCCTCAGTCAAAGGGCGGTCCGCGGCAAGGTGCAGGTAGGTAAAGACGGTAAGGTCCGGACGCAGGTACGGGTACTCAGACTCGAGCGGCTCCTTGACCTTCAGCAGCAGTTCCGCCTGTGCCCAAGTATCCTCCGCGGTGCCAACGATGCTGGCACCGGCGGCCTCGTACTCGGAATCTGGGAAGGATGCGCCTTCACCAGCACCGGTCTCAATGAGGACCTCATGACCGTCGTGAACGAGGGTCTGAGCGCCGCTCGGGGTGAGAGCCACGCGATTCTCGTTATTCATGATTTCTTTAGGCACAGAAATACGCATTACACAATCTCCTTGTGGGTGGAGTAAATTACATCGACCACGTAAGGGTAACGCAGGACACGTTTGCGTGCGGCACTATGTTCCTGAATTCACAAAGCGGGGGTAGCAACACAGCGATCCATATTGTAAATGTGCAGTTCAAAAGAGTATCGCCCCCACTTGGCCAGAGTCCCCCTCCCCCTAAGACGGACCGCTTTTCGGGCAAAAATCTCCAAAGCAGGGCGCGTGCGCGCCGATTCTGTTGAACAGAACCGCTACGTGGCAGGCCGGTTTTTCGCGAGCGAGCGAAGTTAGAACAGCGACAAGCGGGTGGAACGGTAGATGCTGCCAAAGGGGGCGTCGAGGCGCACCCACCTGCCTAGCTGAGCCACCCGCAGGTGCCGCGGCACGTCCATGGGTGCGGAAAAACCAGGGATCAAACCCAAATTGGTGCAGGCAAAAATCATGCGCATGGGGATTTCCACCGTGGCACCTTCCGCCTCCACCGTGACAACGGTCTGGTTCAGCAAGCTGGATGGCGGACCCATGGGGCCAGAAAATTGCCGGGTCAGCTGTTGGCCCTTATCGGAGAGCTCGCGTACCACGGTAACCGGCAAGGTATCGACCACACTGTAGCCAGTGGCCGGCGGAAGCGCTCCCGGCCACGACGCATCGTGGGCAGGTCCCAAATCTAGCGTTCCGCTCGATTCGTGCTCCTTGAGCTGTTCGGCCAGGGTAGCCGCAGAAACCACTGCCCCGTCGCGGGAAACGACGCCCTGCACGCGGCGGGCGGCAACCACCTCGAAAGGTGTGGTGACAAAGACATCGACGACGTCGTCAGTCAGCTGGCGTAGCCGCACCGAAGCACCCGAATCCAAGCCAACCGCGCGCGTGACAAGGGCCCGAAGGCCAGGTCCACCGCTTCCAATTTCTAGAGTTTCGGTGACCATGCCTTCGGGCCCTGCCTTTCTCATCTTCGCTCTGTTCCGCGGTTAATTAGCCACGGTATTTTGCAGAATATCCTTTTCCTGTTCCGTCAGCGGACGAGGAGTCTGCTGCTGACGATCAATGACTACCTGCACGCACTCCACGGTTGCCGCGACTTCACCCTGGTCATCCTTGACCTGCTGGGTGGTGGTAAACGAGGTGGTGCCAATCTGCGAAATGGTAGTTTCTACCTCCACCGTAGTGGTGTCCTTAAACTCCATCGGGCGAAGGAAGTCCACATCGAGGTGGCGCACGAACGCAATGAAGTCAAGGCCTTTGGAATAGATATGTTCCTTCGCAAAGGCCAAGCGCGCCTCCTGGGCAAGCTCGATGTAGTTTGCATTCATCATGTGGCCGTACATATCAAAATCCGACCAGCGGGTTTGAATACGATACGTGTGCACACTTGGGGTTGCCATCATTCTCCTCAGTAAAGGCTTCAGCTACTTAGCGGGTCAGCTTGCGGTGGGTCACGCGAGAAGGACGGGCTGCCTCTTCACCGAGGCGGTCGACCTTGTTCTTCTCGTAATCGCCGAAGTTACCCTCGAACCAGAACCACTGGCCTTCTTCCACATTGCCTTCCCAGGCCAAGATGTGGGTACAGGTGCGGTCCAGGAACCAGCGGTCGTGGGAAATGACCACGGCGCAGCCCGGGAACTTCTCCAGCGCGTTTTCCAGTGAGCCGAGGGTTTCCACGTCCAAGTCGTTGGTCGGCTCGTCAAGGAGGATCAGGTTGCCGCCCTCCTTCAGGGTCAGCGCCAAGTTCAGGCGGTTGCGCTCACCACCGGAAAGCACCTTGGATGGCTTCTGCTGATCCGGGCCCTTGAAGCCGAAGGCGGACAGGTAAGCACGCGACGGCATCTCGTTTTGGCCGACGTGAATGTAGTCCAGGCCGCCGGAGACAACCTCCCAAACGGTTGCCTCGGGGTCGATGTTTTCACGGTTCTGGTCCACGTAGGACAGCTTGACGGTATCGCCCACCTCGACGGAACCGGCATCCGGCTGCTCCAGGCCAACGATGGTCTTAAACAGGGTGGTCTTACCCACACCGTTCGGGCCGATAACGCCCACGATGCCGTTGCGCGGCAGGGTAAAGGAGAGGTCCTTAATCAGGACGCGGTCATCGAAGCCCTTCTGCAGGTCCTTGACTTCCACGACCTTATTGCCCAAGCGCGGCGGGGTAGGAATCTGGATCTCTTCGAAGTCGAGCTTCTTGTATTTCTCGGCCTCGGCAGCCATCTCCTCGTAGCGCTCCAGACGAGCCTTGTTCTTGGCCTGGCGGGCTTTTGCACCGGAGCGAACCCATTCCAGCTCGTCCTTCAGGCGCTTGCGCAGCTTCGCATCCTTCTTGCCAGCAACCTCCAAGCGCTCCTGCTTCTTATCCAGGTAGGTGGAGTAGTTGCCCTCGTACGGGTAGAGCTTGCCGCGGTCAACCTCACAGATCCAGCCCGCGACGTGGTCAAGGAAGTAGCGGTCGTGGGTCACGGCCAAGACAGCACCCGGGTAATCGGCCAAGTGCTTCTCCAGCCACTGCACGGACTCGGCGTCCAGGTGGTTCGTAGGCTCGTCGAGCAGCAGCAGGTCCGGCTCGGTGAGCAGGAGCTTAGCCAGCGCTACACGACGGCGCTCGCCACCAGAAAGGTTGGTCACTGGGGCATCGGAAGGCGGGCAACGCAAAGCTTCCATTGCCTGCTCGATCTTGGAATCAACCTCCCAAGCATCGGCGGCGTCCAGTTCCTCCTGCAGCTTGCCCATCTCTTCCATGAGCTCGTCGCTGTAGTTGGTGGCCATTTCCTCGGCGATCTGCTCGAAGCGCTGCTTCTTTTCAAAGATATCGCCCAAGCCCTCTTCGACGTTGCCGCGTACGGTCTTCTCGTCATTGAGCGGCGGCTCCTGCTGCAGGATACCCACGGTGGCGCCCGGATCTAGGAAGGCCTCGCCATTGGAAGGCTGGTCCAAGCCGGCCATAATCTTCAAAATGGAGGACTTACCGGCACCATTGGGGCCGACCACACCAATCTTGGCACCTGGGTAGAACGCCATTGTTACATCGTCAAGGATGACCTTATCGCCAATTGCCTTGCGCACGTTTTTCATCGTGTAGATGAATTCGCCCACTTTTACCCCTTTGCAAAAATTTGGGAGACGTATTTATCTACACAAACACTACATCAGAACCACCGCTCGAGTGCCTCGGGTCAGGTACACCCGAGGCGATCAAGCAAGGGGCGAAACGCTTAAGCGTTGACCGTTGCGGACTCCCCCTCGGCAGCTTCCTCTTCCACCTCGGCGTCGAAGGCCTCTTCTTCTCCACCGCGAGCAGCTGCGGCTTGTGCAGCTAGATAACGGTCAGCCGCGGTATCTGCAGCGGTATCTCCAGCCCCTACCTGTTGTTGCGGCAGGCTGTGGTCCACGTCTGGTTCGATAGCATTGTCCCCCAGCTCTGGGACCGCGATATTTTCCTGGTTGTACTGCGGGACGAGGCGCTTTGTACCGATAACGTGACGGTTCAAGTCCAGGCCCACGTACTGCGCCTTAATATACGTGCGGAAATGATCGGCGCCCTGGTCATCGCGCCATTGTTCGGTAACGAGAGACCCCACGATGACTAGAGGCATGCCTTTTGCCAGGGATTTGCGCACGTTGATGGCGAATTGATTCCACATCTCGACGTCGATATAAAGATGATCCACGTCACGCCACTGCGGCGCCTTGGTGTTGTGTCCTTCCGTATTGTCCACACCGGCATCGGCTTGGCGGTCCGGGATCCGGCGCGAGGAGGCGACGCGCAGCTTGGCTTTATAGGCCCCAGTGGAGGTTTTGGTCAAGATTGGGTCGCGAGTAAGGCGACCGGTCAAGGTAATTGGGTATTGGGACATGGTGCTAGAAAATCCTTTGCTGGATAGTTGGGTTGGCGAGTGTGGTTTTCCTCGCTCGTTTCCACATCCTGATACCCGCGCACAAGCCACACCATGCCGGCGACCCCAACCCTGTGAATAACTTGTTGTATCCGTCAACGAAGGACAGAGTTTGGGGAGATTTTTAACCGGTTATCCACAGGCTAGCGCCCGCGGAAGCTCGATTCATCGCCGTGTCCCATATCCTGCAGCATCGCGTTATAGCGTTCCAATTCGGCATCATCGTCCGCATCCGCCTGCATATCATGGCGGCGGGCGGTAGCACGGTCATCGCCCAGCCAATCCAGGAAGAGCTTGCCAAAGACGATGACCAGCGGGAACTGGCCAAAGCCCCACGCAATGCCGCCGCCCACGCGCTGATCTTGGAGCAGATCCTGATCCCACGGCAGGTCCAAATACTGATAGAAGTCGGC
Organism: Corynebacterium sp. LaCa117; assembly: GCF_046717765.1. NCBI lineage: Bacteria > Bacillati > Actinomycetota > Actinomycetes > Mycobacteriales > Corynebacteriaceae > Corynebacterium > Corynebacterium sp. LaCa117. The sequence goes on from NZ_CP177102.1 coordinate 2,113,378, forward strand.
ACCCAGCACGCTTTGCAGCTGCATGAGATATACACCAGCAAAAAGGTGGAACGGCATGGAAAGGAATAGCACGGCTAAGCGGAATGGCGTAGATCGACGATTGGGAAGCGGGTCCGGCCCGATGATTTCCCAAAAGTAGAAGCAGCCAGAGACGATGAACGCGAAGTTCATAATAAGGTGGCCTGCGTGTTCCGAGATGGCAAATTGATACAGGCTCGGGAACAAATACAACACGTACAGGAAAAATAGGTACTGCACGAGATTGACAAACGGATTGGTAATAAACGCGACGACCTTAGATTGGGTGGCCGCCAGCGCATAGTCATGCAGGCTCGGCTGACCCTTTGGCCCAGGCTCAAAGGCCTCCATAAGCAGGGTCAGTGGCGCACCAAGGACGAGCAGAAGCGGTACCGCCATCGACAAAATCATATGTACCAACATGTGCATCGAGTACATCGCTGGCATATAGAGGCCTAGGCCGGTAGACATCACGAGGGTCATGCCCAGCGCGCCGCTCATAAACCATGCAGTACGTCCCTTGTTCCACGTCAGGCCACGCTTATGCACGCGGTAGACGCAGTAGCCATACGCCGCGGCCAAGAGCAGGCCAATGGTGCCGAACATGATGTCAAAGCGGAACATAGTCCACACGTTGAGCACCGTGGGCTTTTCAAAGAGCTCATAGCCCATCAAAATCTGCATCGAGTTGAGGTTCGGATCGCGCGGCGCTGGGGGCACGGTGCGCCCCAGCGTAATGGCCACGCCAATGGTGCCGGCCATAACCGCTACTTCCACAATGGCGATACGGATAAAAAGGCGCGGATCCTTGCCCAGCTGCGGGATGGTGAGCTCGCGGTGAGCAAGGCCGAAGATTCCCAGCAAAATCGTGAGTACGAACTTAGAGATCAAGATGATGCCATAGGCAGAATCCACCAAATCGGAGATATTCATGCGGATGAGGGTGTTGATCAAGCCAGATACTGCCAGCACCACAATGGCCATGAAGGCAATGCTGGAGTAACGCTTTACCGCAAAGGCGAGATTGGGGCCAAGGCGCCGACCATGGGCGATTAGCGCCATGAGCCCGCCTACCCACAGCATGACAAAGACCAAGTGCCACAGGAGCGAATTGGTGCCATAGTCGTGGTCACCACCAGCCGCGGAATGGCCTTCCATGCCGATGGGCACAACCTGCAAGATGGACAAGAAAAGCAGCACCGGCTGCATCGACCAGCCGCGACCGCACAAGCCAAGAATGCCCACGACAAGGGCGATGAGTACGGAGATTCCCCACACAATGGTGGTAGAAATTTCCGTCAACGCCATCTTCATAGTGGAAGGTTCAAATACCTGGAAAAATGGCGCGCCGGTGAGATCGGACATAATGAGCGGAATTTCCACTAGCCCTACGGCCGCCATACCGAAGGAAGCCCAGGTACCTGTGCGCGCGGCGATGTGGCCGTCGACGGACAAGGGGGCGTCGATAAGCGCAGCGTTGTCTCCACGCGGAGCAATGAGGAACGACGAGGCTAAGAACGAGCCGATGGACAAAGCCATGAGTATCCAAGCCAAGCCGCGAAAGAGCGGCAGGCCAAAGGTGGTAATGCGGCCGGGGTCTGGAATTCCCAGGGCCGCTAGGGAATCGGCGAGGAGGAACAGGGAAATGAAACCAGCGATCAAGCCGGCAATAAGCATCGCCGCGACATAAATTCCCCAGGAAGAACGAGGTTTCTTCCCCGCCTTATTTACACTGTTAACCTGCTCATTTGCCATAGTGCGCATTGTATAGCGCAACCTAGTTCCCCACCTAACACACATTTTGTCTTTACATGTGTCATGATGGAGCTTATGGACACCCGTCAACTTCTTTATTTCCGCGCCGTTGTAGACAATGGCTCCTTCACGCACGCTGCCGAGTCCCTCGACATGACCCAGCCGTCCCTGAGCCTTTCCATACGAAAGCTAGAAAAGGAACTTAATGCCCAGCTCCTTTCGCGCGGGCGCTCCGGCGTCTCCACCACGGAGGCCGGCGATTATGTCTATGAAACGGCCGTCAAGGTTGACGCTTTACTGAGCGAAACCCAGCGCCATATCAGCGAAATCACCGGCGACAAGGCCAGCACCGTTTCCCTCGCCTCCGCCCCCATTTTGAACTGGGAATTTACCCCTTCCGCCCTGGCCGAACTGAAGCGGATTTACCCCACTGCCACTATCTCGCTGGACGACGCCGCGCCAGCCACCGCCATCAAACGCCTGCTGGACGGCCAGGTGGACCTAGCGCTCTTGCCGACGTCCGATCCAAAGGCCTTCATTCGCCGCTACTCCCCCGAGCTCACCGTCCACCAGGTGGCCACGTTCGATTACTCCGTCGCCCTTCCCCAGCGCCTCGCCGAGTTGGAATCCCCCGTCTCCCTCGCCGAGCTGAAGAAGGAAACTTGGCTTGTCCCACCGCGCAGCCGCGAACTTCCGGAACTGGCCGAGTTCTACCACGACCTGTGGAATAGCCGCCCGGGCCTCAAGCCGGAAAAGACCCAGGAGGTCGCCAGCCTCAATAGCGCAATTCCCATGGTCTCCAGCGGACTGGGTGTTAGCATCGTGCCCAATTGCGCACCTACTGTGCAGCCGCACGGCATCATCACCCGCCCCATTGCTGATGACCTGCCGCGCTACTACGCCATCGTGGCCTACCGCACGGATCGCGAGCTGACCGCAGCTGCCCAAGACTTGGTGGACATCCTGCGCTCGCCGCAGCGCACCCTGGCTTAGGTTTCCTCGCCCTCGTGGGCTACTATGAGTGCGTTGTAAGCCCCCATAGCTCAGTGGATTAGAGCAGTGGGTTTCTACCCCATGTGTCGCGGGTTCGAATCCTGCTGGGGGCACCGTGTCATGAGTCGCGACATGTTTGACAGATGAGTCGCGACATCGTTGACAAACCGGCATCTCAGTTGCTTTTGTTCTGGGGTGCCGGTTTCTTTGATCGGGTGGTCAGAGCAAGGGTTCACCGTTCCGAGCAGCAGTACCAAGACGTCGTAAAGAACATTTACGCCTGACGGTCGGAGCCATTTCCCTCTCGGGCTCTAGAAGGTTCCTTAAGTCCTAAATGGCCGCACTTTATTTCGACGCCACTGGATTGCGACCTTGATGGCGTACAGCTTTAACGATTGCCATATTGCGATTAGGACTGTTCATAGTGTCAAACATGTCCCGACTCACCAGTCAAGTATCACCCGACACGGTAAGGTAGCCCTAAGCGTCAAATATGTCGCGGCTGATCTGTCAAGCATCACGACGGTTCCCTCAGGCACAGACTGTCAAATATGTCATGAACTCAGACACTGCTGGGGGCACCGCGCGAAAGCCTTGAGGCGCCGAGTTTCTCGCCGCTTCAAGGCTTTTTGTTTACGCTAGGACTCACCATGCCCCCACTCCGGAAAGGCTTAACCATGTCACTTCCCGCTCCTTCCCGCACGTCCTACGCCCTCGTTACGGGTGCCAGCCAAGGCATTGGCAAGGCCATGGCGCAGGATTTCGCAGCACTGGGATATAACGTCATCCTTGTGGCACGACGCCGCGAGGTCCTGGAGTCCATCGCCGCCGAGCTCGAGCAGCGCCATAATATCGAGGCCATTGCCCTGCCGGCGGACCTAGCGGTAGCTGACGACGTCGCCCGCGTGGCCGAGACCATCGCCACCCGCGAGGTATCGATTTTGGTCAATTCCGCCGGCATCGCCAGCTTCGGCCCCTTCATGGACCAGGATTGGTCGTACGAGACAACGCAGTTCGAGCTCAACGGAACTGCCGTCCACCACCTCACGCGAGCCGCCTTGGCGCAAATGCTGCCTCGCCGCAGCGGCGCTATCTGTAATGTCGGCTCTGCCGCGGGCAATATCCCCATCCCTAATAACGCCACCTACGTTTTCACCAAGGCGGGCGTCAATGCGTTTACGGAGGCCCTACACTACGAGCTGAAGGGCTCCGGTGTCTCGTGCACCCTGCTCGCCCCCGGCCCCGTGCGCGAGGCCACCATCGCAGAGGAAGACCAGTCGATCGTAGACAAGGTGGTACCGGACTTTTTGTGGACCACCTACGAGTCATGCTCCCAAGAAACCATCGAGGCCATGCGCCGCAATCAGCGCCGCGTGGTGCCCGGCCCGCTATCTAAGGCGATGAATACCCTCAGCCAGGTGCTGCCCACCCCGGTGATTGCACCGCTGGTAGGCAGCTTCTACGCCAAGATGGGCTAGGCCCCGGCACCTTCTAAGTCCTTGTCTTTGTCTTTGAGCACGCTGCCCTCGCCGCGTGCTCGTTTGCGCTCTACCCAGAAGTCCGCGTTCTTGATACCCAAAGCTTCTGGGTCGAACTGCGGATCCTTGCCGGCCTTCTTTTGCTTTTCGTAGTCCTTGAGCGCCTTGATGGCGGGAACCTGCAGGAAGAGGATGGCGATGATATTGAGCCATGCCGTCGTGCCGACGCCGATATCGCCCAGCGCCCACGCCGCACCCGGAGTGGTGGTGGCGCCAACCACGACGGAAACAATAATCAGCGCGCGCAGCACCCAAATCAGACCACGGCGAGCCGTGCGGGAGCGGACCCAGCGGTTGAAGTAGGTCAGGTTAACTTCGGACATGTAGTAGTACGCCAGGACTGTCGTAAAGGCGAAGAAGGCAATGGAGACGGCAATGAAGGTTGGGCCCCAACCGGCGAAGACGCTATCGAGTCCGGACTGCACGTAGCCAGGGCCAACCTCGACGCCATCAGGAAGCGAGCCGTTGTAGACCACTTCGCCGTCCTCGGAGCTGCCGCGGAAGACGGTGTACATGTCCGTAGAAATAATCATGAACGCGGTAGCCGAGCAGACGAAGAGCGTATCGACATACACCGCGAAGGACTGCACGAAGCCCTGTTTAGCAGGGTGAGAGACCTCGGCGGCTGCAGCGGACTGCGGGCCGGTACCTTGGCCAGCCTCATTGGAGTAGATGCCGCGCTTAACACCCCACATGATGGCCGCGCCCAGCATGCCGGAGAATCCGGCTTCCATATTGAATGCGGACCTGAAGATGAGTCCGAAGACCTCCGGAATCTGCGAGAAGTTCATGCACATGACCACCACGGAAATCACGATATAAATGAGCGCCATGAATGGCACGACAATGGTGGCGAAGGTCGCAATACGCTTGACGCCGCCAATAATGATGATGGCCAGAATGCCCGCCAAGACGACGGCTGCCCAGGTGGAGTTGATGCCCCAGGCGGTATCGGCCGCGGCGGCCACCGCATTGGCCTGGATTGCCGGCAGGAAGTAGCTGGTAGCCAAGATCATGGCGACGGCAAACACGATGCCATAGACCACCATGAATGGCGCGGCCTTAGTGTGCTTGTAGGCCTTTTCGATGTAATAGGCGGGCCCGCCGCGGTACTCACCGGTGTCCTGGTCCTTCTCCTTGTAAATCTGCGCCAACGTACTTTCGATGAACGAGGTGGACGAGCCCAACAGCGCCACTGCCCACATCCAGAACACGGCGCCAGGCCCACCGAAGGCGATGGCTGTGGCCACGCCGGCGATATTGCCCACGCCCACGCGGCCAGAGAGCGAAACCATCAAGGATTGGAAGGAAGACACGCCATCGGCGGACTTTTCTCCGTTAACGATCTGCTTGAGCATGTCCGGGATGCAACGCACCTGCAGGCCGCGTGTCACCACGGTGAAATAAATACCCGCGCCGAGGCATAAAAACACCAAGACGGGGGACCAAATTACGGTATTGAGGGCATCGAGGAAGTTTGCCATCTGGTCTCTCCTAAGTCTGTCGCACCTCCCGAATGAAGAGCGATTAACCAGAGTATGCCCTAACTCACATCAATGAGTGAGCCAAATCACCGAATAATTTTATGCAGTATGGCGCCACACTTACTGAAAGCCGGCGTTGTCCAGTAGTAATCGCCCCTCCAGGGCAGCCCGGCTCGTACCCCATACAGGGGTAAAAGCACGCGGGAGTAGAATGGGCCGCATGCCACATTCCGACATTGCCGCAAAGCACGACCGCCTCGTTTGGATCGATTTGGAAATGACCGGCCTGGACCCCGAGCGCCATGTCATCGTCGAGGTCGCCGCCGTCATCACCGATGGCAATCTCAACATCCTGGGAGAAGGCATCGATCTGGTCGTCCACGCCACCGAGGAGGAGCTGGCACAGATGGATTCCTTCGTCACCGAGATGCATGCCAGTTCCGGGTTGGATAAAGAAATCTGCGAGTCCACCACCTCCATCGGCGAGGCCGAAGATGCCGTGCTTGCGCTCATCAACGAATACTGCGATCCGGAGCACCCCGCTCCCCTGGCCGGCAATTCCATCGCCACTGATCGCACGTTCATCCGCACCTATATGCCCCGGCTCGATAGTGCCTTGCACTACCGCATGATCGACGTGTCCACCATCAAGGAGCTTGCCCGCCGCTGGCACCCGCGCGCCTATTTCAACCAGCCCGATAAAGGCATGGCCCACCGCGCACTGCAGGACATCATCGAATCCATCCGCGAGTTGGACTTCTACCGCCGCAGCGTCTTTCGCACCGACGAGGGCCCCACCTCCCCCGAGGCGGAGCAGATTAAGGCCGAAACTACCGCAGATTACCAGGCGTTTTTGTAATTTAGGCGGCGTGAGTTAACCTATATCTCGTTGCTTTCACGCAGCGATGGTGGCTGTAGTTCAGCTGGTAGAGCACCAGGTTGTGATCCTGGGTGTCGCGGGTTCGAGTCCCGTCAGCCACCCCAAGTGCCCGAGCCTTACGCTCGGGCTTTTTCAGTTTTCTACCTGCATGCTCGCCAGCAGCTCCTCCGAACGAGCCCGACCAGCAACATCTGGCATATCTCCGGTGACCACAAACTCACTAACGCCTAGCCGCTTGCCGACGCCCCTTAGTTCCTCCCTCACTTCCTCCACCGTTCCCCATACGTCATGGGCCAACGCCTCCTCTATGCGCCGGCGCTGCTGCCCCGTGGGGGCATCCATGTCCAGCTCGCCCGCTGGCCGCAAGGTCGCGAACTCGCCGGTCGATTGCGCTCGCACCTTCGCATAGGCTTCCGGCAACAAGAGATCACGGGCGGCCGCGGACGTCTCGGCAACGGCGATATTGAGCGAAGAGATAATGGGCGGGGCGTCGGCAAGCGCATGTTCGCGATACACTCGCGCAGCGGCCTCCTGCGTGGCTACAGGACCGCCCAGAATGACACCAAGCCCCAACTTTGCCGCCACCATTGCCGAGCGAAAGCCCGCCAAAACATAGAGCGGGGTGCCCCTATACCCAGGCCTGACCGTCACCGCCTCTTCGCCGCGCAGGTAGCACAAGAGCGTGGCTAGCTCCGCCTCGAAGCGCTGCTTCACCTCGGCCGGCTCCCCCTGGCGCAGCGCCTTTCGCACCGGCACGGTAAACCCGACGGAGGAGCCAATCCCTATATCAATGCGCCCGGGATACAGCGCCTCGAGGAGATTAATCTGCTCGGCCACCAGAAACGGCGGGTGATTGAGCAACATAATGCCGGCCGTCCCCACCCGAATGCGCTACGTCTGGGCCGCAACGTGCGCCGCGAGTATCCCCGGCTGACCCGCTGGAATTCCCGGCACACCGTGATGCTCGGCCACCAGAAAACGCTGAAAACCCAACTTCTCTACGTGCCGGGCGTGCTCGGCCACCCGATCCAGTGGGCCGGCTGCCCCGCGGTCCAAAACAGAAAAGCGCATGGCCACCACTGTAGCCATGCGCTTGTGCCTTGTGCGGCCGTTAGGCGCTACTGATTAGCGTCCGCGTTACCTTTCGACCACTCATCCCAGGACATATTCCAGTCACCGAGACCATCCAAGGCGTTGAGCGTCTCACCGTAGGAGTTGAACACGCGCACCACATCGCCACGCTTCATCGTCTCCTGGAACCACTGCGCAGCCTCCGGCGTCACATTGACGCAACCGTGGGACGTATTGGTATTTCCCTGCGCCCACACGGACCACGGAGCGGAGTGGACATAGATGCCGGAATAAGACATTTGGGTAGCCCAGTCCACAGTCGTGCGGTAGCCGCCAGCGTCATGGGCTAGGCCGAAGGTCTCCGAGTCCATGACTAGCTGCGGGTGCTCATCGCCGATAACGTAGCGGCCATTGGGCGTATCGTACTGATAATCGCGGCCAAGCGAGACCGGGATGGCACGCAAGAACTTCTTATTCTTAAAGACCTTCATCGTCTTGGTGACGTTATCAATAATGGCCACCGTGCGGTCACCGATGGTGAAATTCGTCTTGGCGTTTTCACCGCCATAGATTCCCCCACCTAGGTCCTTGCCATACTGGTCCACTTTTACTTCAACCTTAGTGCCCGGCTCCCAGTAATCCTTCGGACGCCAGCGCACCTCCTGGTTATTGACCCAGTGGAAAGCACCTTCCACCTTGGGGTTAGTGCTCACAGTAATGGTCTTTTCAGCCGCCTTCCGGTCCGTAATTGGCACACCGAAATTCACCCCAATAACCTGACCGACGCCGACTTCAGAATCCGGGATAGGGGAAAGCGAGACTTCGGCAACACCCGCTGCTTGCGGAGTGGAAAAACTGAGGTTCTTCTTGTTGCCATCTACATCGGAGGCCACGATGGAATAGGTGTGGTTATAGCCCAGGTCCTCCGCCGTAGACCACGTCTTGGCATCCTTGGAGAGCTTTTCTTTAACTTCCACGCCCATTTCATTGGTCATGGTGACGCTCTTGAGCTTGCCCGTGGTCTCCACGGTGACTGGCTTGGACGGATCTACATCCGTCGCCCCGTCCTTTACGGAGGCTACAAGGCCGCCTTTCTTTTTCTCGGACTCTTTGCCGCCGTCCCTGTCTCCATCCGCATGTGCGGCGGCGGTGGATTCTTGGTCGGCAGCCTGATTCTCGGCTGAGGAATCAGAGGAGCAGGAGGCGGCGGCTAGGGAAATGCACGCAACGCCTGCGGCCGCTACGAGACGGCGCGCGATAGGGAGGGAATTTTTCACTGAGTTGCCCTTAGACACGTAATTGCTGCTTTCAAAGACCAACATAGATTAGCGTCTCCCTTCGCCAATTACCAGAAGCCACTTCAGGCATTAACCAATTTGTTATACACCCTTCAAAAACCGCTTTGACCAGGCGATTTTACACTTTTAAAGAATGGCTGCTAGAGTATCTACTCGTTGCACAGAGAGCCACACGGCAGGAAGTCAACAATGCGCCATTAGCTCAATTGGCAGAGCAACTGACTCTTAATCAGTGGGTTCGGGGTTCGATTCCCTGATGGCGCACAATATAAATCTCGAGGCGTTGTTCTTAGAACGATACCTCGAGATTTTTCTTTTTACGAGCCAGTCCCTGTCACCGCGCTGCGCATGACTTATGTGCTCACAGCGCCAAGAAACCAGACGCCTGATGGCTCACCACTAAAACAGGGCCGGGTGATTACCCGGCCCTGTGCTATCTCACCCGCAACGGGGCAATGAGTGGAGCGCCGCCATGCTGGACGACGTCCGCCTCTACCCCATACACGCCCTCCACGAGCTCCCCCGTGAGAACGTCCGCAGGCCTACCTTGAGCGCGAATATGACCCTTTTTAAGCACCACCAGCTGGTCACACATGCGCGCGGCCAGGTTGATGTCATGGATGGCCACAAGTCCCAGGCTGCCATCGCGCTGCGCTTTGGCACGGACCTCATCCAAGACAAAGATCTGGTGATGGAGGTCGAGGGCGGAGGTAGGTTCGTCGAGAAGCATCAGGCCCGGGTTGCCCACCAACATCTGCGCCACCGCCACCAACTGGCGCTGGCCGCCGGAAAGCTCGTTGAGGTAGCGCGAGGCAATCGCGTCCAGCCCTAGCGAGTGCAGCACCTCGCCGGTGCGCGTAATCGGGTCCTCGCAGGCCTCACGGCGCGCAGAGATCAGCACGGCTTCAAACGCCCGCAGCGCGGCCGTGCTCGTGAGATCCTGCGGCACGTAGCCGATGAGCTGCCGGCGGCGCTTGCCGCGCGGGGCCGTGCCATCGACGCGGAAATCCACGTCTCCGTCGCAGCCGCGGTGCACGCCGGCCAGGGACTTAATGAGCGTGGTCTTGCCGGAGGCATTCGGCCCCAACAATCCCACCAGCTGCCCGCCGTGGAGTTTTTCCACATCCACGGACTCCAGCACGCAGTGTTTGCCATAGGCCGCACTCAGCCCGGAAATAGTCAGTTCTACGTCCACAGTGCCCTCCTTCGGGTCATAACGATGGCAATGAAGAATGGCACGCCCAGAAGCGAAGTAACGATACCAATGGGAATGGCCAGGCCCGGCTTAATCATCAGGCTCACCGCATGCGCTGCACACATCACGGCAGCACCCGCCGCCATGGAGGCCGGCAGGAAGTAACGCTGGTCCTCGCCTACCAGCATGCGGGCGATGTGCGGGCCCACCAAGCCAATGAAGCCGATGATGCCTGCGAAGGCCACGGTCGTCGCCGCGACCAGCGAGACCACGATAAGCACCACTACGCGCAGGCGCGAGGTATTGATGCCCATGGCGGTAGCGCGGGCGTCGCCAAGCCGCAAGGCCGTCAGGCGCCAGCCCAGCACCCACAGGATAGGCAGGGCGATAATGAGCACGGCCGCCAGCACGCCATTGGCCGCCCAGTTGGCGCGAGTCAGAGAACCCATGGACCAATAGACAATCTGCTGCAGCGCCTCGGCCGAAGACCGGTATTGGATAAGCGCCAGCATGGCTTGGAAGAAGAACACCAGGCCGATGCCCAGCAGCACCATAGTTTCCGCCTTAGCGCCGCGAATAACGGCCGCAATCACGATGATCGCAGTGGCTACCGCGGCCGAAAGCCACGCCACCAACGCGAGATTGAACTGCGGCTGCGCAATCAGCTGCCATTTGAGCACGATGGAGCTGGCGCCGCCAAACGCGGCGGCCGCCGAAATGCCCAGCGTGAAGGGCTCGGCTAGCGGGTTATTGAGGATGGTCTGCATCTCCGCGCCGGCCAAGGACAAGGCCATACCGATAAGCACGGCCATCACGGCCATAGGCAGGCGCAGTTGCCACAGCACCGTGCGCGTCTGGTCCTCCAGACCCGCGGGATTCACGATGCCCTTTATTACCTCGCCCGGACTGATATCAATCGCGCCCACAAAGTTGCTGATAATAAAGGCCACGGCCGCAATCAGGGTCAGGCCCGCAACGATGCCTATGCGTTGCCAGGTTAACTTCTTATGTTGCCGCGCGAGGGCGGCTACCTCTGCACCCTCCATTAGTTGGTGCTAAAGAAGGTTCCCTCACCAGAGACCGGCGAGTACTTTTCTTGCGCATCCATCCACTGCTTGGCGACGTCCATATCGGCATACGCCTCCGGGTCGATCCACTCGGCCACCTGCAGCAACGCTAGGTAATTAAACGGCGAATTATAGAATTGGTGCCACATGCTGTGGAAGTGGTGTTCCTTGACCGCACGCAGCTTATCGAAGCCAGCCTGCTTACCCGGCAGCTTAGCCACACTGCCCTTGGCTTCCTTTTCATCGATGCCGTAGCCCACTGCAGCGTATCCGACAGGGTGGCCTTCATCGTCCTTCATCTCAGACCAATCGCCACCGGTGGCGATGATCATATCCGGGTCAGATTCCAGGACCTTTTCCGGGGTGATCGTGCCAGACTCGCCCGGAATGACTTTATCGCCGACATTCTCGCCACCGGCCGCGTTGACCAGCTGGGAGATATTGGAATCGTTCCACGAACCACAGCAGTCGGAAACGCCGGCCGAACGCCAGACGAAGGTCTTTGGCTTATCCTTAACCTTCTCCGCGCGCTCCTCCACCAAGTCCACGGTCTTTTGCCAATCCGCGTTGAATTCCTCCGCGCGGTCCTCTTGGCCAAAGATCTCACCGAAGATGTCCATAGTCTTAGGCGTACTCTCCAGCGGGTCGCGGCGGAAGTCGGTGACCGCATACTTCAAGCCAGCCTGATCCATCTTGTCGGTCAGGCCAGCTTCGCGGGAGGCATCGTATTGATCCAGCGAGAGCACAATGAGGTCCGGGTCTAGGCTCACGAGTTTTTCTACGGTGACATCGCCCTTGGCAAAGCCGCCGATCTCTGGAACCTCGTTTACGGACGGCAGTTCCTTTTCCAGCGCCGCGTAGTAATCCGGCACGGTCTGTTTAAGATCCGTGCCAATGCCGACGACCTTGTCCAGTGGATTATCGGGGTCGAGTACACCGGTAGCAAAAATCGATCGGCCCTCCCCCAAAATCACACGATCGGGAGCCTTATCCAGTTCCACGTCACGGCCGATGATATCGGTGAAGGAGAACTCAGCATCGCCGCTGGAGCCGCCAGTTACTTCCTCAGCTGCGCCGCAGCCGACGAGTGCGGTTGCCGATGCCGCCACAACCGCCATTACCTTGAAGGGGGTATGAGCCATTTTTAGTCCTTGGTCGTTGGATGCCCTCGCAGTTAACGCAAAGGGCCTTACATAGGACATCCTAACCTGATTAAGTAAGGTAACCCAAACCTAAACGGGTTCGCCGTTGATCGCGTAGTCTTCCGGCTCGCCCTTGGGCACCTCGGTTCCGTCCGACATGGTGCGATCTTCTAGCTCTCCATCCGGATCCACGATGGCGATATCGAAGCCAGACTCGCGAATTCGGCGCAGCCCCTCCTTCAGCATGCGCCGGCCCATGCGGTTCGTGCCCGTAATATGCGATAGCTCGAGCACCACCGTGCCCTCGCCAAAATCTGACTCCATCAGCTCGTACAAGATGGTCTCGGCCGCGTTGAAATTGATCAGGCCCTGCAGATAGATCACGGTCAGCTCCGCATCCTGCTCCACCTTGCGCACCGGGTTCACGCCATAGCGCTCGTCCGTAGACATCAGGTGCAGACCCATGTCCTTCGACAGCAGCTTGAACGCATCCACCCCGCGCACTGAGTTGCCTTCCTTGTTCAGCCGCGGCGAGAATGTCGCCACGCCCAACTGGCCCGGCAGCGTGCCCAGCAGGCCACCCGAGACGCCCGACTTCGCCGGGATACCCACCTCGGCCATCCAACGGCCGGCGCCGTCATACATGCCGGCCGAGCTCATCACCGATAGCGTCAACCGGCACACGTCCGCGTCCAAAATTTTGTCGCCCGTCACCGGCTGCACGCCACCGTTCGCCAACGTTGCCGACATCACGGCCAAGTCCCGCACCGTCACCACAATCGAGCACTGCTCAACATACGTTGACACCGCATCGTGCGCCTCGTCCTGGATGATGTCGTAGTTGCGCAACATGTGCGCCAACGAGAGGTTGCGTTCGCTGACATCGAGCTCGGAGGAGCGCATGGCGTCGTCGATAAGCAAATCACGCCCCGCCAGCCGCGAGAAATAGGTGCGCAGACGCTCCACGCGCGCGGCAGGCTCCGAATCCACGCCATTAATCAGCTGCGTGACCGCAATCGCGCCCGCATTAATCATGGGGTTGACCGGCCGGTGATCATCGCGGTTGAGCGAAAGCTCGTTGAAAGCCTCGCCCGAAGGCTCCATACCCACAATCTCACGCACCGCAGATAATCCCAGCTCCTGCAACGCCAGCGCATAAACAAAAGGCTTGGACAAGGATTGCAGGGTAAATTCCACCTCATCATCGCCCGCAGAGTAGACGTGGCCGGTGGTGGTGCACATCGCGGCGCCGAGATACTCGGGCTCTGCCTTGGCCAGCTCCGGAATATAATCCGCCACGGCACCGTCGCGATTATCGCGCACCTTGGTGAGGATTTCCTGCAAATAAAAAGGGATTGGTGTCTTCATCCCAACCCAGCCTACGAAAAAAGTCCCCGCGGTGTGCGGGGACTTCACAATTAGTGGCGCTCGGACAGCAGGCGCTGCAGCTCCTTCAGGTCGCTCTTGCGGCGGCGAGAGCGGAAGACCGAGAAAGCAATCAGTCCAACCACAGCGGCGCCGACGCCGCCCAAGGCCATCTGCACGTTGCGGTCCTGCAGCTTATCGGTAGCCGCGGTCTTAGCCTCGTTGGCAAAGTTCTGCGGCTTGCTGCGCTGTGCCAGCTCGTCCAGGGTGCCGGCCAGCTGGCGGCGGGTGCGCTCGATATCGCGCTGAATGTCTTCAATATTGCGTGCCACGAAGTTCTCCTCTTAACTTAGGTTCGCTCTTAACGGGGTCATTCTACCCCGCCGGCCCAAAAGCGTGCAGCCCGGGCGGTAAGTAAGGTGGAAACTATGACTGAAAACCGTTTGAACGTTGGAGATACCGCCCCTGCCTTTGCGCTTGCCGACGACGCCGGAAACACCGTTTCCCTCGCCGATTACGCAGGCCAGCGCGTACTGGTCTACTTCTACCCCCGCGCCAATACCCCGGGCTGCACCAAGGAAGCCTGCGATTTCCGCGATTCCCTGGAACAGCTCAATGATCTCAATATTGCCGTCGTAGGCATCTCGCCCGATAAGCCAGAGGCGCTGGCAAAATTCCGCGCGGACCATGAGCTGAACTTCCCGCTCCTGTCGGATCCGGATAAGTCCGTCATGACCGCCTATGGCGCGTTTGGAGAAAAGAAGAATTACGGCAAGGTTGTCCAGGGCGTTATCCGCTCCACCTTCTTGGTCGAACCAGATGGCACCATCGGCCAAACGCACTACAATGTCAAGGCCACCGGCCACGTCGCCCGCGTGATGAAGGGCCTAAGCTAGCGCGGCGTCGTCCAGCGCAGTGACGAACGCATTGACCGGGCCGGACTCCTTATCCACAGCCTGGCCGTACGGTACAATTGCGCAACTGCGCGCGATCCGGGGGCCTTTCTAGCACGGTGGCAGCGATCTAGCACCTGCTTGTTTCGCGCCTTTGTGCCATTGCTACCCACCGCAGGCAGTTGACGCTTAAACAAGCTATCCACAGCTGCGGCCGTCTATGACTCGGTTCTACTGCCGGTCCTGTTTAGAGTTGCGGCCATGAGCGCACTGAAGGCTTATGCCTCCCACATAACCTCGGCGATGGATATCCTCGCCGAGGCCCGCGGCATGTCTGAGCGCGCCCTCATCGAGCTGGGTCTACCCGATATAGAAGCCCGCGACCTCCGCGCGCTTGCCGCGGTTTATTTCGGCCCAACGCGCTTCAGCCGGAAGCAACGCCACGCCACCACGGCCGCTCGCCACCATGACCTCATAACGCTCAAGCTGATTGAAAAATATGTCTCCCGCGTGCGCACACAGCGCGATGCGTGGAACTTGCGGGTAGAGCTGTGCCGCCTGCGAGGCCCCGCCTCTGAAATCGCCCGCCGCGCCAAGCAACGCCTCCGCGACCTCCGCCCGCGCCGCACGCCGCCCCGCGAAGGGGTGCAGCTCCTTCGCCGCCCGAATGGCCCCTGGACCATGCGGATTACCGCTCCCTCGGCCTTCCTCGCGGAGTTTGACGCCGCGCTCGACCCCGCGCGCCCACTCGATTCCCTGCGCGATCTCCTTCGCGGCACGGGCGCCCCTTCCGCGCGCACCACAACCAACGTCATCATCCCGCTCAACGCGCTGGACCACATCTTGGACGGCGACGGTGAAGAAGTCACCCTGCGGCTGACTAATGGCGCCACCATTACCGGTGCCGAGTTGGTCGAGCGCACCTTCACCGAGCACGGACTAGCCACCCTTATCCATCCCGTTAAAGGCCCCGTCAACCTGTATCGCACCTCGCGCTACGCCACCGAGAAACAGCGGCAGATGGCCGCGGCCGAAAACCCTACCTGCCCGTGGCCGCCGTGCAACCACCCGGCGGACAAGGCCCAGATCCATCACCTGAAGGCTTGGAAGCACGGAGGACTGACCAATATGGACAACCTCACCGTGTGCTGCCCGTATCACAACGGGGTTAACCAAGATGATCCGAATGCCCCGCCGCTGCGTGGGCGCCTTGCCCGAGTCAATGGCAAGGTACGTTGGGTCCGCTAGCGCTGCCTCTGCGAGGTAGCGCTACTCGGCGTGCTCGACAAAGTCCGCGTAGACTTCCGCGGCTACCCGCGCGAAATCGGCCGGTGCCATGCGCGCCATGCCCTCCGGCAGGCTGCCCCACAACGTACAGCCTGTCACCTCCGGCATCTCCTCCAGGTTCAGGCGCGTAGCCAAGTCCGGATCGGCCGGCAGCGAGCCACCAACTAGCCCGAGCACCTCAATTCCACGGCGTTGTGCCTCGCGCACGGTCAGCTCGGCCGCGTTGAGGCTTCCTAGGTTAAGGGAGGTGACGATGAGGAGCCTATCGGCGACGTCGGCAAGCGTATAGGCGTCCGTTAAACGCACGAGGAGCCCGCCGGCGCCTTCCACGAGCACCACACGGCCGGGTGCGTCAAGGGCGGCAATCCACTCTTTAAGTTCCTGCAGGCTGGGTTGGGGCATGCCGGCCCGGCGCGCAGAAAGATTCGGCGCCAGTGGCTCCGGAAAGCGCACCATCTCTGCTACCTCCACCCCCGCCAGCTTGCCGACGGTCGCCGCATCCCCCTTGCCTTCCGGCTCCCCCGTCTGCAGCGGTTTGGCGTAGATGACCTCGCGGCCGCGTTGCTTGAACGCGCTGGCGAGCGCGGCCGTGGCCACAGTCTTGCCGACGTCCGTATTCGTTCCCGTTACATAAATAATCACTGTCGTCCTCCTGCCACCGCAGCGCGCACGCCGCGGCACATTTGCGCTATTTCATCTGCGGTGCTGATAAACGGCGGCATGATATAAATCAACCGGCCGAACGGACGTAACCACACACCTTGGTCTACGGCTGCGGCCGTCGCTGCGGACATATTTACATCGCGTTCCATTTCCACCACACCTATGGCGCCAAGTACGCGCACGTCGGCTACCCCAGGTTCCTCGGACAGGCCCTCAAACCCTCGTTGCAGCTGCTTTTCGATGCCCGCTACCTGCTCGCGCCAATGCCCTTCCGCAATGAGAGCAGTTGCCTCGGCCGAAACGGCACAAGCGAGTGGATTAGCCATAAATGTTGGTCCGTGCATCAGCGCGCGCGGACTCATCCCCTCGGCTACCTTCGCAGTGGCGAGCGTGGCAGCCATGGTCATAAAACCGCCGGTCATCGCCTTACCAACGCACATGATATCTGGCACAACGCCAGCGGCTTGGGTGGCAAAAAGTTCGCCTGTGCGGCCGAACCCGGTGGCGATTTCGTCCGCGATCAGCACGATACCGTGGCGGTCGCAGATTTCTCGGACCCCGCGGACCAGCTCGTGGTCATGAAAGCGCATGCCACCCGCGCCTTGGACTACAGGTTCAATAATTAGCCCTGCAACTTCTTCCGTGATGCACGCTTCCAGCTCGCGCAGATAGTTCGCGCGCTCGGCCGGGCTAGCCCCGCGAGTAGGCGGCGCCGGGGCAAAAATCTGCCGTGCTAAGGTACCGGTCCACATCGAGTGCATGCCGCCTTCGGGATCGCACACGCTCATCGCCGCGAAGGTATCGCCGTGATACCCCGATCGCCACGTCAACATCTTGGTGCGCTCTGGGTGCCCTGCGCCACGGGCATACTGCAGTGCCATTTTGATGGCTACTTCTACCGATACAGATCCGGAATCGGAATAAAAGACCCGCTCAAAATCACCACGCGTTAATTCCATGAGGTTACGAGTAAGCCGCGCAGCCGGTTCGTGGGTGAGTCCGCCGAACATGACGTGGCTCATCCTCTCGATTTGTTCGTTCGCTGCCGCCTTGAGCCGTGGGTGACTGTGGCCGTGGGCGGCGGCCCACCAGGAAGACATGGCGTCGATAAGCGTGGTGCCATCCGCGAGTGTTAAATAAACGCCGGCGGCCGAGTCCACCACAAGCGTGGGCTCGCCTGGCTCGGCGTAGGGGTGCCAAATGTGGCGTGCGTCGAGAGCGGCAATGTCCTCCGCTGAAATATCCATGATTTTAGGTTTATCACAGACTTTCGGCCGTTATAGTGCTTTTATGACAATTATTAAACATCGTTCAATTCGGCGTTTACCGGTGGCTTTGCCGGCTATCGCCGGAATTGAAATGTGGGAGCGCTTTAGCTTCTACGGCATGCAGGCCATCCTCGCCTACTACCTCTATTCCACCTCCGGCGGACTCGGCATGGACCAAGCGCAGGCCACGGCGCTCGTCGGCGCGTACGGCAGTCTGCTCTACCTGTGCACGTTCGTTGGCGGGTGGGTCAGCGACCGGCTCCTGGGTGCCGAACGCACGTTGCTTGCCGGCGCGGGCCTGCTCATGTGCGGGCACCTTTCGCTGTCCTTGGTGCCTGGTCTGGCGGGCCTCGTGGCCGGACTGTTGCCGCTTGCGCTGGGTTCAGGGCTGCTTAAAACTGCGGCAATTACCATTCTGGGCGCGGCTTTTCCTCCCACGGCCGGCGCACGGGATGGAGCTTTTCAAATCTTTTATCTGGGAATAAATATCGGCGCCTTACTCGGACCGATGCTCACGGGCTGGCTGGCACAAAAGCACGGCTACCATGCCGGTTTCCTCGCAGCCGCAGGCCTCATGTGTTGCGGGTGTGTTTTCTACGGATTATTGCGCCAGCGGGTAGTCACGGGGTTCGATACCCAGCCTCCCAACCCTACCGCCGCGCCAGGCAAGGCCGCGGCGGTAGCTGTGGTGGCTGTAGTGGGCAGCGTCGCGGTCGCGGTGACGGTTCCACCAGACAAGCTGGCTATGCTTTTGCTCTTTGCGACGATCGCGGCCGCCCTCACCCTCTTCGCCAGCATGCTGCGATCCCCGCGGGTCAGCGTGCCGGAGCGGAAGCAGGTTCTGGCGTATATCCCGCTCTTTTTCTGCTCGACGGCCTACTGGACTCTCCAGCCGCAGATTTACGGGGTGCTAGCCGTGTACTCGGATCAACGTGTAGACCGCATGGTCGGCGGGTTTGAGATTCCGGCAGCATGGACGCAATCACTCAATCCACTGTTCATCCTGGCATTGTCCCTACCGCTGGCGGCGAGCATGTCACGGTGGGCATGCTCGCGGCGTGTGCTAATGGCCGTAGGCATCATGGTGGCAGGTTCCGGAATGTTTGTGCTGTTGCCGTTCGTCGGGGGCGGAGAAAATTCAACGCCATTTGTGGTGTTGGCCGTGACCATCTTGTTGATGTCGCTCGGCGAGCTATTCATCGGGCCGGTGGGCATGGCGGCATCGGCCGCGCACGCGCCGCGAGCGTACGCGACGCGCTTTTCCGCGCTGTATTTTCTCACCATGGCCATTGGAACCTCGCTAGCGGGAACGCTGTCGACGCTGTATGACCCTTCCTCGGCAGGTGCGGAGCGGACCTACCTACTTGTTGTCGGAATTGTCCCCGTCGCGCTGGGGCTCATGCTCTTGGTCGGCAGAAAGGACGTCGTGAACGAGGCTTCGGGCAGCGTTTAAGGCATCGACTTGTGAGGCAACCTTGGCCTCGGCGGGGAAAATCTGACACTCGTGGTCGGGTACAACTTCTGCGCGGCGGGTAATACCGCGCTGGGCGGTATAGGCGTCAAAGAGGTTATCGATGCTCAGGGCTAGTCCTCGTTTTTGAGTTGGTCGCGCAGCTGCTGGAAATACTCGCGAGCAGCCTGGGGCTGCGCGGTGGAGTGCTGACCCTGCTGCGACTCTTGCTCACCGCGGTTTTGCTCGGAGCGCTCCTGTTCAGCACGCTGGGAGGCAGCGATGGCTTCGCGCTTGGCACGCTCTGCCTGACGCTTGGACTCGCGCTCGATTTCCTCGGCGCGGGATGGCTTGTGCGGCTGCGGGCGGCGGTACTGAGGCGCCCCCTCGGCGGAGTCGAGGGCGCGGTTGGCCATGAGCACGTCGCGCATGCCGCTGAAGAGATCACCCATGCCCTGCGGGTTGGAGGGCATGTAGAGCACGGAGGCCTGGCCGTTGTGGGAGACATCGACCATCGCGTCGAGGTATTGAGAGACCAGCATGAGCGCCTCGGGGGATTCTTCCACGCCGGCGTCGCGAAGCATTTCGTATTGCTGGGCAATGCCCTCGACGATTTCCTTGCGCTGGTCCGCAACGCCGCGTCCCTGCAGCTTCTTTGCTTCGGCAGCGCCCTCGGCCTCTTTGACCACGCGGATCTTC
Source organism: Corynebacterium sp. LaCa117 (assembly GCF_046717765.1). NCBI lineage: Bacteria > Bacillati > Actinomycetota > Actinomycetes > Mycobacteriales > Corynebacteriaceae > Corynebacterium > Corynebacterium sp. LaCa117. The sequence continues at coordinate 2,133,444 of NZ_CP177102.1, forward strand.
TCGGCCTCTGCCTGAGCGACGGCCGCCTCGCGCTCACGCTGCGCCGCGTTAATGGAGTTCATGGACTCGCGCACGCGGGAGTCTGGGCGGATATCGGTAACCAGGGTGTTGACAAAGTTCCAGCCGTACTCGGCCATATTATCGCGCAGGGAAGCCGCAACATTGCGAGCAATGGTGTCCTTGGAGGAGAAGGAATCATCTAGGTCCATATTCGCCACGGAAGAGCGAACATTGTCCTGCACGTAGGCCACAATCTGCTGCTCGTGGTTGGAGAGCATGTAGTACGCCTCACGCTCTCGGCCTTCAACTACCTCGTATTGCACGGCCACAGGGATCTGGACGAAGACATTGTCCTTGGTCTTGGTCTCCACCATCACATCCAGCTGGCGCACCTGCAGCGAAATTTTATCGCGCACACGGTCCACCCACGGCAACTTGAAGTGCAGGCCAGCATGCGCCACCTTTTGGAATTTACCCAAGCGCTCCAAGATGGCAGCTTCTCGAGTGCGAACGATGAAATAGCCATCAAAGAGGGTTCCCAAGATAAGCAACAGGATGAGGACTATAACTATGGTGGCGATCAAAATATCTCCCTAAATGTCGTGACAATCACCGATATTTTCGCATAGGAAATAGCGAAACGCTAGTGATCGTCGATAAGCGCAAAAAGCCTGCCCAAGATGGTCGCACCGTCTTCGCGAATGCCGTTGTGCTGAAACTCGTTGCTAATCCACGGCCGCAGGTCCCCCAGGTGGGCAGCGGTAGCCAAGGATTCTTCGAGCGGAACGAAAATATCATCGACATACATGGCCGCGGCCGTGGTCGGCACCTCACCGAGCGCATAGGGCGGGGAGAATTCGTGGCGGGCGAGGCCGTGGGCGGCGTCGGCAAACGCGTGCAGAGCAGGGTCCTCGTCGAACTGCCAGGGAAAGATATGCTCGCCAGTCAACCAGGTGCCGGACTCCGCAAACTCCGGGAATTCCTCGCGCACACGATGCGCCGCCCAATGAGTAACGGCCTGCCCGCCGGCGCCGCCATAGATTGACTCATGGATAGCGGCATAGAGCGGGCCGTCTGCAAAGCTCACGCGCTGGCCGACGTCCACCAAGAAATCGCCGCGCAGCCGCTTCTCCCCTGCCACGGTGCGGAAAGGCTCTTCCAGCAGATAAGCCAGCGAATCAAAACCGGTGCCGCGGCCGAGCTCAATACCGATGGTGCGAAACCGCAGCGAGGACAGGCGCTCTCCGGTGGGAAGGCGCTCATCCGAATTGTCCAAGTGGGAGATGATCTCCTCGATGCTGTCCTGGGCCCACGGGAATTCGCGGTAGAAACGCTGCTGGCGGGCCTTGAGCTTGCTAAAAGTGGCGCGGTAGAGATCGTCTGCCCCCTTCAGCGTGGGGATGCCGCCGGTGAAAAATGCATGCTCCACGTGTTCGGGGGCCTGGGATAGGTAGGCGGTAATGCAAAAGCCGCCGAAGGATTGGCCGAAAAGCGACCACTTCTCCAGGCCGAGGTGCTCGCGCAGGCGCTCGGCGTCGCGGACGATATTATCTTGGCGCAGCAACGCCAAGTGCGCTGCGGTGCGCTCCGCGGCCGGGCTCAATGCATCGATGCGGTGCGATCGGCCGGTGCCGCGCTGGTCCATGAGGATCACGCGGTACCGCTCCAGTGCCTTGCCAATAAGCCCCGTGGGTGTCAGCGGCCGGGGTGCTGGGAAACCAGGCCCGCCCTGGAGGTAAAGCAACGCGGGCAGATCCTCTCCACCGGGCGGGATAATTTCGCGGGCATAAAGCCCAAAAGTCCCGTGGGGATTGGAATAATCCCACGGGACTTCTAGGTGGTGTTCTTTAATTATGTGGCCAAAGCGGCGGTAGTCGGTCATGCCCTCCCAGGCTAGTAGACTTCCAAGCCCTTCGAGCGGAAGACGTCGCGGATTTTCTCCACGTCCTCCGGCTTCGGCGGCTTCGTGTCTGCCAACTGGTAGGTCATATCCAGACCTTCCCACTTGTCCTTGCCCATATTGTGGAAGGGCAAGACCTCGACGCGTTCGACGTTAGATTTCCATCGAGCCACGATATTGGCCACATTTTCCACGTTCTCTGGCGAGTCCGTGAGGTCAGGCACCACTACGAAGCGGATCCACACCGGCTTACCTATCTTGTTCAACCTGTCGCCGAAATCCAGTGTTGGCTGGAGCTGGCGTTGGGTGACCTTGCGGTAAGTCTCCTCGTCGCCCGACTTGACGTCGAGAAGCACGAGGTCGATATTGTCTAGGTCCTCGTCGCGCAAGCGCGCGCCCAAGTACCCAGCCGTATCGATGGTGGTGTGAATACCCGCATCGTGGACTTCCTTAAGCACGCGGCGCGTGAAGGAAATCTGGAAGAGGGGTTCGCCACCGGAGATGGTCAGACCGCCACCGGAAGCTTGGAAGATGGGCTTATAACGCTTGATGCGCTTGACCACATCCTCGACCCGCTCCAGTGTGCCGGTCTTCATCTCCCAGGTGTCTGGATTATGGCAGTACTGGCAGCGCAGTGGGCATCCGGACATGAACATCGTCATGCGGGTTCCCGGGCCATCGACGGCGGTCACGAGCTCCCAAGAGTGCACGAGGGCGATATCGCCGGTACGGCGCGCCTCCATGAGCTCCGGGCGGGTAATGTCATCGAGTTGTGCATTATCTCCCAGGCCCGCAGCTACGCCGCGGACACGCTCTCCTTCTTCCGGAGAGAGGGTGACAACACCAGTAACGCCATCAGCCATGATTAAGAACCCTGGTGGAAGGTGCGGGAGATAACGTCGAGCTGCTGCTCCTTGGTCAGCTTGACAAAGTTGACAGCGTAGCCAGAGACGCGAACGGTGAGGTTCGGGTACTTCTCTGGGTGCTCAACGGCGTCCTCGAGGGTGGACTTGTCCAGCACGTTGATGTTGGCGTGGTACAGACCAGAGTTCATCTGGTGTGCATCGCGGTTTGCCTTCATTGCTGACATACGGTCTTCGAAAGTTGGGGTTGCCATGATTTTCTCCTTTTCGAGATGGTTGAGGGTTGAGTGGTTTTTACTTCTCCATGATGAAGCCGGCATCCAGAACGCCCACCAAGTTATTGATGCGCTCTTCTGGGGTGCGGCCCAATCCGGAAGGAGTAATGGTGTTGGTCAGCGAGATGCCGTCCAAGGCGTCCTTGTAATCCAGCTTGCCAACCGACAGCATGGAAGCAACCATGCCGTGGCTGTCGGCACCGTTTTCAGGGTTAGCGCCTGGGGAGAACGGCGTGCCGGCCTTGTGGCCCGACGGGAAGGCGCCTGTTGCCTTGCCGTAGACCACGTTCGAGGTAATGGTCAGCACGGACTGGGTTGGGATGGCATTGCGGTACATCGGGATGGCCTTAATCTTTTCCATCACGGTGTGGACAATGGTTGCGGCGATGTCATCGGCGCGGTCATCATCGTTGCCGTAGAACGGGAACTCGCCCTCGGTGACGTAGTCCGTAATCAGGCCGGTCTCGTCACGGACCGGGGTGACCTTGGCGTACTTGATAGCAGCCAGGGAGTCGGCGACGATGGACAGGCCGGCGATGCCGCAGCCCATGGAGCGTACGATATTGGAATCGTGCAGCGCCATCTCGACTGCCTCGTAGGCGTACTTGTCGTGAGAGTAGTGGATGATGTTGAGGGCCTCAACGTAGGTGCCAACAACCCAGTCCAGCATCTCTTCGTATTTCTGCCAAACTTCATCGAAGTCCAGCGGGCCATCGCCCTTGATGGGCTCGTAGCCTTCTACGACCTGCTTGCCGGATACCTCATCGCGGCCACCGTTGATGGCGTAAAGCAGAGCCTTAGCGGCGTTCACACGAGCGCCGAAGAACTGCATCTGCTTGCCCACTTCCATCGGGGAAACACAGCATGCAATTGCGGCGTCATCGCCCCACTGCTCACGAATCTGGCGGTCAGACTCGTACTGGATGGAGGAGGTCTCAATCGAGATGTGGGCACAGAATTCCTTGTAGCCCTCTGGCAGTTTCGGATCCCAGAAGATGGTGATATTTGGCTCCGGTGATGGGCCAAGGTTTACCAGGGTCTGCAGCAGACGGAAGGAGGTCTTGGTGACCATGTGGCGGCCGTCGTTGCCGAAGCCAGCATCAGACCAGGTTGCCCAGTACGGGTCGCCAGAGAAGATCTGGTCATAATCGATGGTGCGCAGGAAGCGAACGATACGCAGCTTGAGAACCAGGGAGTCGATGATTTCCTGGGCGTCTTCCTCGGTGATGATGCCAGCAGCGAGGTCGCGCTCGAAGTAGCAATCGAAGAAGGCGGACAGGCGGCCAATGGACATTGCGGCGCCATCCTGGGACTTAATGGATGCCAGGTAGCCGAAGTAGGTCCACTGTACTGCCTCGTGAGCGGTCTTAGCCGGCTTGGAGATGTCGAAGCCGTAGGACTCAGCCATCTTCTTGAGCTTCTTCAGGGCCTTGATCTGCTCGGAGTGCTCCTCGCGGAAGCGTGCCCAGTGCTCAGAGAAGCCAGCGTCTGCGACGGAATCGCGGGAAGCCTGCTTTTCCTCGATCAGGTAGTCCACACCGTAGAGAGCCACGCGGCGGTAGTCACCGATGATGCGGCCACGGCCATAAGCATCCGGCAGACCGGTGATGATGTGTGATGAACGAGCAGCACGGATGCGCGGGGTGTAGATATCGAAGACCGCATCGTTGTGGGTCTTGCGGTAGCGGGTGAAGATCTTCTCCACCTCAGGATCTACTTCCTTGCCCGCTTCACCGATAGCCTGCTTGACCATGCGCCAGCCACCGAACGGCATCATGGCGCGCTTCAGCGGGGTATCGGTCTGCAGACCGACGATTACGTCATCGTCGTCTGAGATGTAACCGGCCGGGAAAGCGTCAATGTCGGTCGGGGTGTGGGTGTCAACATCATAGACGCGCTTTTCGCGCTCGACGGACAGGTAGTTCTTCTCCAGGGTCTCCCAGACGCGCTTGGTCTTTTCGGTCGGGCCCGCCAGGAAGCTGGAATCGCCGTCGTACGGCGTGTAGTTACGCTGAATGAAGTCGCGGACGTTGATGCCCTCGGTCCATGGACCGGACTCAAATCCCTTCCACGCTTCAAACTGTTGAGGCTGCGTTGCGGTAGTCATAATTCCCTTCTTTCGGGCGAATTTCTATCAGGGGTAAATGCCGCTTTTTCGAGCCACAGCACCAAGCCCCTCTGGCCTCAATTGTTGACTACATCAGCGGTAATAACAAGTTCAGCAGACGTTGGAAAGGCTAAATATAAACCGGTCGTGTTGTTTTGCTGGTTAGTGATTTCATGCAGAACGCACGTACGTCTTAGATCGGGGGTGAACTAGCCCCGAACGTGTTCCTCATCACCCCGATTTTTTGGCCGCTACCTGCACGAACCTCTACTGTTAAACCCGTTCAGCTTCGCTTCCGCACAAAGGAGGACTTCGTGGCTTCCCAGCCCAAGCATCCAGTAGATACCGTCCCACCCGCCCCCAAATTAGCTGCCCTAGGTGTGCAGCACGTATTGGCCTTTTATGCCGGGGCGGTTATCGTTCCACTGCTCATCGCCGGCTCGCTTAACCTGGATGCGGAAACCACCATCCACCTCATCAATGCGGACCTTTTGACCTGTGGCATAGCAACGATCATTCAGTCTATGGGCGTCGGCAAGCGCATTGGCGTGCGCCTGCCCATCGTGCAGGGCGTAACCACTACGGCCGTCTCCCCGATTATTGCCATTGGCCTGGGCGCAACCGACGGCGAAGGCGGGGTGGCCTCGCTGCCGACCATTTATGGCGCCATCATCGTCGCCGGCCTATTTACTTTCTTCGCGGCGCCGGTCTTTGGCAAAGTGCTGCGTTTCTTCCCGCCGGTGGTCACCGGTTCGGTCCTGCTGGTTATGGGCACTTCTCTATTGGGGGTTTCGGCCAATGACTTTGTCAATTACGCCGAGGGAGTTCCAGCCACCCGTGACCTGCTCTACGGTTTTGGCACACTCGCGGTCATCATTTTGGTGCAGCGTTTTTCCTCTGGCTTCCTAGGCACCCTGGCCGTGCTCATCGGCCTAGTCTTGGGTACGGGCGTGGCGCTCGTGCTAGGCGACGCCTCCTTTAGCGAAGTCTCCTCCGCCCCCGCCCTCGGTATCACCACCCCGTTCTACTTCGGCATGCCAAAGTTCGACGTGGTGGCTATTTTCTCGCTCATCATTGTCATGATCATCACCATGGTGGAGACCACTGGCGATGTCTTTGCCACCGGCGAGATTGTCAAAAAGCGCATCCGCCGCGATGATGTCGTGCGTGCGATTCGCGCCGATGGCCTGTCCACCTTGGTGGGCGGCGTGATGAACTCCTTCCCCTATACCTGCTTTGCCCAAAACGTCGGCCTGGTCCGCCTGACCAGCGTGAAATCGCGCTGGGTGGCCGTAGCCGCCGCCGGATTCATGATGGTGCTGGGCATTTTGCCCAAGGCCGGTGCGGTCGTGGCCGCCATCCCCTCCCCTGTACTTGGCGGTGCCTCCCTGGCGCTTTTCGCCAACGTAGCGTGGGTGGGCCTGCAGACCATCGCCAAGGCCGATCTTTCCGATGGCCGCAATTCCGTCATCGTCACCTCCGCGCTCGGCCTGGCCATGCTGGTGACCTTCAAGCCGGATATCGCCACCGCCTTCCCGGAGTGGGCGCAAACCTTCGTCTCCTCCGGCATGTCCATCGGCGCCATTACCGCCATCGTGCTTAACCTGCTGTTCTTCCACACCGGGGGTAAGCAGGGCACGCAGGTGTCTCGGGCCGTCGGCAAGAGCGTAAGCCTACAGCAACTCAACAATGCCTCCCGCGAGGAATTCGTCTCCGCGCTGCGCCCGCTGTTTAATAACGAGACGTGGCCGCTCGAACTGGCGTGGGAGTCTCGGCCTTTCAGCGATGTCAATGAGCTGCGCGCCGCCATTCAGGTAGCCGTGCTGACCGCGGATGATTCCCGCCGTGCTGCCCTCATCCACGATTACCCGGCCATGGATGAGCTGCTGCTTGCCGACGCTGACGAAGCCGCCACCATCTCCGCCGACCGCGGCTCCTTGGGGCTAACCGACTTGGATGATGTGCAGACCGAGCGCATTACCGAGCTTTCCGCTGCCTACCGCGAGCGCTTCGATATGCCCTTTGTGGCTTATCTAGATACCAATGACACCGTTGACCGCGTCATTGATGCCGGCGTGCGCCGCTTGGCCAACTCCCCGGAGCAGGAGTACCGCACCGCGCTGGGTGAGATCGTAGAGATTGCCAACGACCGCTTCGATATCTTGCTAGCCGATGCCAACCCGGTCCGTTCTTCTTGGGACCGCAAGTTCACCGAGGTGGACTAGCTAACGGAAGGAAAAATCTACCTCAGCCTCCGGGTCCACGCCGGAAATAATGCCGGTGTAGAACTGCTTGGCCTGGCTTTGGAGGACATCGCGATTATCCGCGATGTCCTTTTTCTTTTTGTCCTCATCCAGAATCTTGGTGATGGTTTCCGCTTTATCGATATCCGGGGTAATCCAGCTCAGCGCGCCATTATCTTCCACCGCGGTTTCGAAGTTCTCATCCGAGTGGCCAATGAAAATGAACTCTGGGATCTGCACGCGGAAGTGGTGCGGGGATTCCTCTTCTACGTGCACCTGGGATCCTTCAATGCCGAGCTTCGCGCGGTAGGAGTACTTGATGTATTGGGTACGCTCACTGCCTGGGACCTGCCAATTCCACAGCGTGCTGGTGGCGGACTCCTCTGATAATCCCTCAATCCCCAAGGAGACGAGCACCACTTGTTCCTCGCGCTCCACGGCCTTGATGACCTTGGTATTGCTCGATTCGGTCTCCACGTCCACCGGTTCCCGGACTTGCCACACCACCACCGCAGCTACCGCCAGGGCGGCGATGAGAATGACAGCGATAAGGGTGGAAAACAGCTTTTTCATAATGCCCATCTTAGGGTGAAATGCGGACGGTGATATGCGAAAACGCCGCCGGCCACGAGGGTCGACGGCGCCTATGGTGCGCCCGGTGAGACTTGAACTCACACGTCATAAGACACTAGAACCTAAATCTAGCGCGTCTGCCAATTCCGCCACGGGCGCGGGGGACTTGACATAGTGTACACGGTGGGCGGGTAATCCAGAAACCAGGGGTGTTCTGTTTTCCGGCCGCTGGTGGGTAGGGTGGAACGCGTGAGCACTCAAGAGGAACAGAAAAACAAGCGCGTGCAGGTGCGATGGTGGCACATCCTCCTCATCGCGTTTTTCGTCGTGCTCTTCCTATTCCTGGCCTATTGGCAGTGGACCCGCTTCCGCTCCGGCTCGGGCACCTTCCAAAATCTGGGCTATGCCTTCCAGTGGCCACTGTTTGCCGTGTTCGTGGTTTATGCCTATCGCACCACGCTGCGCTATGAAAACGAGCGCTTCGCGGCCGAGGAAGAAGCCCGGGATATGGATGACACAGACAAAAAGGCCCCGGCCGACGCTCCCGCACAGCCGCAGGCAGAAACCAAAATTGATGAGGATTTCCTGCCCCAGCGGCCCCAGATGGATGTGGAAACGTTCAACGCCATGAATACCCCGCGCCGCCGGCGCGGCGAGAATGAAGAAAGCTGATTATGACCAATAAAGTTCACCCCGCCCGCCAAGCCCGCATCCGCGGACCCTTGAAGTTTTTCTCCATCGCGGCCACTGTGACCGGTATCTTCTTGATCATCCTGGTCATCCGCATGGTCTGCCAGTACATCATTGGCATGGATATCCCCGAGTGGGCCACCTATATCGCGATCGTGCACGGCATCGCGTACATGACCTACCTGCTGTCCATCCTCATCCTCGGCCCGCGCGCGCTGTGGCCGGTGGGCAAGCTCTTTACCACCGCCCTTGCCGGCGTGGTGCCCTTCCTGTCCTTCTGGATGGAGCACAAGCGCCGCAAGGAAATCGCGGAGGAGTTCCAACTCTAAGAGTTGCGAACAAGCTCCGCGATGGCGGGGACAAGTTGACTAAGAGCGCGGCCGCGATGCGAGACCGCGTTCTTTTCTTCTGGGGACATCTCTGCAGCCGATCGGGACTCGCCTTCCGGCTGGAAGAGCGGGTCATAGCCGAAGCCGTTTTCCCCGCGCGGCTCGCGCAAGAAGCGGCCTTCCCAGCGGCCCTCGGCCACGTGCTCTGCGCCTTCGGGCGTGACGAGCGCGCAGACCGAGACAAAGGCTGCGGCACGGCGCTCATCAGGGACGTCGGCCATCTGCGCCAAGACTAAGTCATTATTGGCCTGGTCATTGCCGTGCTGGCCGGACCAACGGGCGGAAAGCACGCCGGGCATGCCGTTGAGTTCCTCGATGGCTAGGCCCGAATCATCCGCGACGGTGGCAAAGCCAGTAGCAGCCACGCCGGCACGGGCCTTGATGAGCGCATTATCGGCAAAAGTGCGGCCATCTTCTACCGGTTCGGGATAAGGTTCCACGGCGGAAAGCGGGCGCAGCTCGACGCCCTCGATGCCGGCATCAGCCAGAATCCGTTCCAGCTCGCCGAGCTTCTTAGGGTTATTAGACGCGACGAGAATTACCACCCCAGCGCCGCCTTTTGTGCGGCGATAAGCTCGCGGCAGCCCTTCTGGGCTACGTCCAGCATCTCGTTAAGATCCTCGCGGCCAAAGAGTCCGTGCTCGCCGGTGCCCTGGATTTCTACGAAGTCGCCGGATTCTTGCATCACCACGTTGAGGTCGACCTCGGCGCGGGAATCCTCCTCATAAGGCAGATCAAGGCAGATTTCGCCGTCAATGATGCCTACCGAGACTGCAGCGATGGGATCGAGCAGCGGCTCGCCGGGGACGACGCCCTCGGCCTTGAGGTGTGCGATGGCGTCGGCAAGCGCAACATAGGCGCCGGTGATAGACGCAGTGCGGGTGCCGCCATCGGCTTGGAGGACGTCGCAGTCGAGCTGGATGGTGTTCTCGCCCAGCTCCTCCAGGTCCACCGCGGCGCGCAGGGAGCGGCCGACGAGGCGGGAAATCTCGTGGGTGCGGCCTTTGACCTTGCCCTTCATGGATTCGCGCGGCATGCGATCGTGGGTGGCAGAAGGCAGCATGGCGTACTCGGCGGTAAGCCAGCCTTCACCGGAATCGCGCTTGAAGCGTGGCACGCCATATTCCACGGATGCGGTGCACATGACGCGGGTATTGCCAAACTCCACCAGCACGGAGCCGGCAGGGTTGGTAGTGAAATTGCGGGTAATGCGGACGCTGCGCATTTGGTCCAGCGCGCGCCCATCGGCACGAGTAAATTCAGTCATGCCGTCCAGCGTATCTTAGAACTCCATACCCGCGGCGCCGAGGATAATCTCACCGTCGAATTCGGAGCGAGCGGCCTCCAAGGTAGCTTGGGCATCGCCCCACGGTTGGATGTGGATGAGCACGAGCTTGCCCACGCCCGCCTCGCGCGCCGCCCTGCCAGCTTCCGCGCCCGACATATGCATATCCGGTGCCATCCCCTCCGAGCTCGCGCCCCAGGCTGCCTCACAGAGGAAAATGTCGGCGCCCCGTGCGGCGTCGACAAGCGCGGGCGTATAAGAAGAATCTCCGGAGTAAGTGATGGTCTGGCCCGTCTTAGTATGTTCCACGCGCAAGGCATAGGCCTCTACCGGGTGGGTGACCGGGAAGGGAGTGATATATACATCGTCGACAAGCTGGCGCTCGCCCGGCTCCCATGCGCTAAAGGCGAAGGTATCGGACATGTCATCGATGCCATCGACCTCATCGGAAGACAGGCGGCCCAGGTGCGTCGGCGTAGCCTTCGGCCCGAAGCACATATTTCTTGAGGCCGCGGGCGCCGTGGGATGGAAGCGGCGCCACACCATCAGAGAGGGGAAATCCAGGCAGTGATCGGCATGCAGGTGACTAAAAGCCACGTGCGCATCGCAAGGATCCTGCTGCTGTTCCAGCTGCGCCAAGGTGCCAGGGCCCATATCGAGGACGATGGACGGCGCATTATCGAAGGACAGCAAATAGCCGGAGGCGGGGTTCTGGGCGGTGGGGACGCTACCGGAGCAGCCTAAGATGGTCAGCTTCATGGGCTCAATAGTTCCATGAAATCGCCCCGCATGCGTACTCAACGTGCAAACGGGGGAGAAATTTGCACCTACTTATGCAATCCGCGGGCCGAGAAAGCGCGTGGCAAGGCGGGCAAAGGCTTCCGGGTCACCGGTCGATTCAAAGGTGTGGACCGGCTGATTATCTGCGGGGGCCAACATATCGGTTTCCGTGAGGATCCGCATAACGTCCTTGGTGGTTTCCTCCGAAGATGTCACCAGCGAGACATTATCGCCCATAGCTAGCTGGATGATGCCGGTCAACAGCGGATAATGCGTACAGCCCAAGACCAGCGTGTCTACTCCTTGTGCTTGCAGCGGGGCCAAGTAGCCCTCAGCGACGCCGAGGATCTGGCGTCCGGCGGTAATGCCACGCTCTACAAAGGGAACAAAATCCGGGCAGGCGGTAGCAAATGCCTGCACCTTCGGGTTGAGCGCAAAAAGGTCCTGATAGGCGCCGGATTTGATGGTGCCTTCGGTGCCGATGACGCCAATTTTTCCGTTGCGCGTGGTGGACATGGCGCGGCGCACCGCGGGACGGATAACCTCCACGATGGGGATATCGTAGCGTTCACGCGCATCATGCAAGAAGGCGGCGGTGGCGGTATTGCACGCTATGACCAGCATCTTGCAGCCGCGTTCCACCAGCCGATCTGCCACGTCCTGAGAAAAGGCGCGGACTTCTGAGATGGGCCGCGGACCGTAGGGGCTATGGGCAGTATCACCGGTATAGATGACGGATTCGTGCGGCAGCTGTTCCATCACTGCGCGTGCCACGGTGAGCCCGCCCACGCCGGAATCAAAGATGCCAATGGGAGAGGTTGCGGTAGGCATTAGCGCTTCACTGCCTTAACCGGATCGTCCGAGGTAATGGTCATGCCAGCTAGAATGCCGCCGATGGCGCCGAAAAGGTGGCCTTGCCAGCTCACTCCCTCGTAGACGGGCAGCACGCCCCACACCAAGCCGGAATAGGCAAAGCCGAGAACAATGCCCAAAATGGTCTGGATGAGCGAGCGATTGAAGATGCCACGCACAATCAGATATGCCAGCCAGCCATAGACCAAACTGGACGCCCCGATGTGGGAGGTACCGGGGCCACCAATGAACCACGTGCCAAGGCCTGCGACCAGAGTGGTAATCAGGGTAACTTCCCACCAAGCCTTGCGGCCGGACAGGCCGATAAGGAAGCAGAAAATGGCGCCGGGCACCGAATTGGACATGAGGTGCTCAAAGTTTGCATGCAGCAGTGGGGCGGTAAATATGCCCCAGATGCCGTTGAAGTCCAGTGGGCGAATGCCGTAATTAGATAGCTGGCCGCCAAACAGGAAGGCGTTAATAATGTGGACCGCCCACTCCACCACGAGGAAGCCGAAAGCTATAGAAAATCCGGTGGTGATGCGCCCGCTGCGAGTGTAGTTTTTGGAATCGCCACGATTGACCTGGCCTGCGGGCGCCGGCCGGTAGTTAAATGTTCCACCTGAAGTCATAATGCGCCTTATCTTAGTCCAGCAGATCGCGGTACACGCTCAAGCCCAAGCCAGGCTCGGCGGCGGTAACCGCGTTGACAATCGCTTCCTCCACGGCATCGGCGGCAGCGGCGCACAGGGGTGTCATCGCAAGGGCACCAGGATCAGCGGCTGGGTGCTGCGCGGTGGATAAGGCGAAGATGGTGTCACCGTCTAGTGGTGAATGCGCAGGACGCACCGCGCGGGCGATGCCATCGTGGGCAGTCATGGCCAAGCGCTGGGCTTGGGCGGTATTAATGGGGGCGTCGGTAAGCACGGCGCCGATGGTGGTATTGAGCTTGGACTCCGCTGGATGTGGCAACGCGCGGTAGGCAGCAGCATTGACCGCGGTGCTCCCTGGCGCACCGTAGAGCCGGCCGGACTGCGGATCGATGACCTCACCCACAGGGTTGGCGACCATCGCGGCGCTAACCTCGTATTGTCCCACCCGGCGCGTAGCTAGGCCGAAGCCACCCCGCAGCTTGCCGGCGGTAGCACCCACGCCGGCTCCCACCGTGCCCATGGTTTCATCATTGTCCGCCAGCGCGGCTCGGAGCGCGGCCGCGCCCTCTTCCGGCCCAGGTCGGGAAGGCCCGACCAAGAGGTCAAAGATGACGGCACCGGGAACGATGGGTACACGCGGACCGGGTTTTTCCTCGCCGAAGACCGGGAAGCCAATCCCCTGCTCTGCCAGCTCATTCATCACTCCGTCCGCGGCCGCCAAGCCAAAGGCGGAGCCGCCCGACAACACCACGGCGTGGACTCGCTCGACCGTATTATGTGGCTGCAAGAGATCCGTCTCGCGGGTGCCTGGCCCCCCACCGCGCACATCAACGCTGCCGAGGGCCCCGCCCGGACCGCAATAAAGCACCGTAACGCCGGTATCGGTACCGCTATAGTGCCCGATGTTGATCCCATCCAGCATTAGTCAATCAACACCTGTAGCAGCGAATCCTGACAAAAGGCCAGCCATTCCACCAGGCTATCGCGGTCCAACATCAGGTTGTCATCAGAAACATCGCCCGCCGCAACGTAGAGGCGCAGATCGTTTAGGCCGGCAACGAAGGCGTGGGCCTCCTGCTCATTAATGCTGACCTCTACCCCACCGGTAGGGCCGAGGGCAGTGCCGATCACCTGGAGGTTTTCCAACTTGGCGCGCGCGATATCATTCTCGTGCAGCGACCGCAGCAAAGAAGCATCGCCTTCATATTCCTCATCACCAGGCATTTCAAAGTCCGGGAAGAGACGGGCCAGCGAGGGATCTTCCGGGGCCTCGGTATGGCCGGTGGGCATATCCAGCATCTCTGCCAGCTCGTCCTTGGGTGCAGACTGGGCGCGCCCGATGATGGCCTCAGAGACGGTAGCGGTGAGATCTCCCAACACCTCGCGCTCCATCGGCTCAAAGACGGCCGTAATCTTTGGCGCGCGCATAAGGGACTTCTTTTTCTTCCACGGTTGCATCTATTTAACCTGCCTGCTGCATCGTCGCCCACAGACCAGCGATCTGGAGCTTTTTCACGTCCGCTTCAATCTTGTCGCGCTCGCCGCTGGAGACGGCGGCCTTGCCCTCAGTATGGACCTGCATCATGAGTTCATTGGCTCGCTTCTTGTCGTATCCCAAAACGGTTTGGAATACGTAGGACACGTAGCTCATGAGGTTGACTGGGTCATCCCACACGATGCACATCCACGGGAGGTTCTCACTCGTGGCCACATCTACGTCGAGTTCTTCATCCAATTCGGGCGTAGCCATAGGAGAGCTTATGCGGACTACGGGAAATTGCGCCTTCATGCTTTCTAGCCTAACCACTTTTGGGGATTTATTGTGGGCCAGCCCAATCTAGCTGCGGACAATCTAGGTCCAAAGAATCTAAACCTCTGAAAAACACCTAGTCAGTGGGTATTATCACTCACGTGAATGACAAAGCTATTCCTAATGATCGCTCCACCGCTTTACTGACGGATAAATACGAGCTCACTATGCTCCAGGCCGCGCTGCGAGACGGCTCGGCAAACCGCCAGGTCACCTGCGAGGTATTCGGCCGCCGTCTGCCCAATGAGCGCCGCTACGGCGTGGTTGCCGGCACCGAGCGGGTCCTGCGGGCGGTGGAGGATTTCCGCTTTTCAGCCAATCAATTGGCAGAGATGGACTTCCTGGATGAGAAAACCAAGGAATACCTGCGTCACTACCGCTTCTCCGGCCAGATCGATGGCTACCGCGAAGGTGAGCTTTATTTCCCCAACTCTCCTATCCTGACGGTGCGCGGCACTTTTGGGGAATGCTTAATTCTTGAGACCGTCATCTTATCCATTATGAACGCCGATTCCGCGGTGGCTTCGGCCGCCTCTCGTATGGTCACGGCCGCTGACGGCCGCCCCATCATCGAGATGGGTTCGCGCCGCACCCACGAGTATGCGGCGGTAACCGCCGCCCGCGCAGCCTACCTGGCTGGCTTCGAAGCCACCTCCAATTTGGAGGCGGGCTACCGCTACGGCATCCCTGTCTCCGGCACCGCGGCCCACTCCTGGACCTTGGCTCATACGAACCCGGATGGCACTCCGAACGAAGAGGCCGCCTTCCGTTCCCAGATCGAGACCTTGGGCGTGGACACCACGTTACTGGTGGATACCTATGACATCACCAAGGGCGTAGAAACCGCAGTGAAAGTAGGTGGCCCGCAGCTAGGTGGGGTCCGCATAGATTCCGGTGACTTGGGCGCCGTTACCCGCCGCGTGCGCAAACAGCTGGATGATTTGGGCAACCACAACACCAATATCGTGGTATCCTCCGACCTTGATGAGTTCGCTATCGCCGGCCTGCGCGGTGATCCGGTAGACGTCTACGGCGTCGGTACGTCCGTAGCAACCGGGTCCGGCGCGCCCACCGCCGGCATGGTCTACAAGGTCGTAGAAGTAGACGGCATCCCAGTGGCCAAGCGCTCTACTTCCAAGCAGTCCGTCGGCGGTGCCAAGCGCGCGCTACGCACCTACCGTTCCTCGGGCGTGGCGGTGGAAGAGATCGTCTATCCCTTTGACGCGCCCGCGCCAGATACCGGCCAGCTCGATACCCGCGAGATGACCATTCCTCTCATGCGCGATGGACACATCGTGGATGAGCTGCCGGATCTGCATGCCTCCCGCGAGTATTTGGATCAGGCCCGCAAGACCCTGCCGTGGGAAGGCCTGGCGCTCTCCCGCGATGAAGCAGCAGTGCCCACGCGGATGGTGGGCTTTAAAAAGTAGGCCGCTAGACTGTGTGGGGTGAGTGAGCACGCAGATGAGCCCCTAAACCTCGACACGGAAACGCTGCTGGACAAGGCCGTTGCTGCGTTGGGTGGCAGCCAGCGCGAAGGCCAGGTGCGCATGGCCACGGCCGTCGCGGCCGCGCTCGATAAGGAGCGCCACTTAGCAGTGCAGGCCGGTACCGGCACCGGTAAGTCGCTGGCCTACCTAGTCCCGGCTATCCGGCATGCAATGAACTCAGGGTCCACCGTCATCGTCTCCACCGCTACCCTGGCATTGCAGCGCCAGCTGGTGGAGCGCGATCTGCCCCGGCTCACGAAGGCCCTTGCCCCTGTTATGGAGCGCACTCCTACCTTCGCCATCATGAAGGGCCGCAATAACTACTTGTGCATGAATAAGATTGCGGCGACCCCGGATGACCCAGAAGCTCTTATCGACGAATCCGAGATCTCCCGCCGCGGCAAGGCCGTGCGCCGCATCCATGAGTGGGCGCAGGAAACCGAAACTGGTGACCGCGATGACCTCGATCCAGGTGTACCGGACCTGGTGTGGCGGGCGGTGTCGGTAACGTCCAACGAGTGTTTGGGGGCTTCGCGTTGCCCGCACGGGCCAGACTGTTTTGCGGAAGAAGCTCGCAGGGAGGCTGCCGACGTCGATATCGTTGTCACCAACCACGCCATGCTGGCCATCGACGCTATCTCTGAGGCAAATATTTTGCCAGAGCACGACGTGGCCATTATCGATGAGGCCCACGAGCTCGACGGCCGGATCACCTCCGTGTCCACCGCGGAGATTACTACCCGCGCCATCAAGATGGCCGCCAACCGCGCGAAGTCCTTAGGCAATGCCGGCAATCTTTCGGATCTAGCCGAGGAATTTGATGACCTGATGAAAATCCAGGAGCCCGGACGGTGGACCGACTTGGATGAAACTTCGCAGAGCCACCTGCGCGCGCTTGCCGAAGAGTTCCTGCGTGTTAAGTCCCTCGTTTCTCGCGCACCCGAAGGCGAAGCCACCGATGACCCAGAAAAGAACGCGGAGCGCCAGAACTTAAGCAACCACCTCTCCGACCTCGCGCAAGCCGTATCACGCATGCTGGAGGTCTTCGCCACCGATGACCCAGCCAAGCAGGACGACGTAGTCTGGCTCGAACGCGATCCGCGCAGCGACGCCGAAACCCTCGCCGTGGCACCCCTGTCCATCGCCCACATGCTGCGCGAGAACCTCTTTGGGGAACAAACTGTTGTGCTTACCTCGGCCACCCTCGCCCTCGGCGGCCGCTTTGATGCTATGGCCGCACAGTGGGGCATGCCGAGCGGCACCTATGACACCTTGGACGCGGGCACACCCTTCGACCCAGCCAAATCCGGCATTTTGTACACCGCCAAGCATCTGCCCGCTCCGGGCCGCGATGGGCTGTCTAAAGAATCGATCGAGGAGATCTATGAGCTCATCATGGCCGCCGGCGGGCGTACTCTCGGATTGTTTTCCTCCCGCCGGGCCGCGGAAGAAGCAGCCGCCGCGCTCAAGCCGCGTATCCCGTTTGACCTCTTCGTGCAGGGCGAAGATTCCATCGGTGCGCTAGTAGAGAAATTCTCGCTGAAGGAAAACTCCTGCCTCTTCGGAACGCTTACCCTATGGCAGGGAGTGGACGTGCCAGGGCCGGCGTGCTCGCTGGTCATCATCGACCGCATTCCATTCCCTCGCCCAGACGATCCCCTCATGCAGGCGCGCGCCCAAGCAGCCGATGCCGCCGGCCGCTCCGGGTTCATGGAGGTCTCCGCCAATCACGCCGCCTTGTTGATGGCGCAGGGAGCCGGCCGTCTGCTGCGCCACGTGACCGATCGCGGTGTGGTCGCCGTGCTTGATAACCGCCTGGAGTATAAGCGCTACGGCAGCTTCCTCAAGGCCTCCATGCCGCGCTTTTGGCAGACCACTGACGCGAGCACGGTCCGGGGTGCGCTTAAGCGATTGGTCGCCGCAGGGCGCACACGGTAGCCGAGTCTGGCGCAATTTCCGTAAAGCCGGCGTCAACGATGACCACGGCGCCGTCCTGTGCGCAGGCGGTGCGAAAATCCGTCGCGGAAACCTCGCGCACCGAAAGCCGAAAGTCAGTTTCTGCCCAGTCGCGCGCTTCATCCACCGACATCGCAGCGGCCAGCATCATCGAGCCGTGGCCTACCTGTGCCGCGACCTTGCCCGCAGACATGTCGAGGCTGCGGTCGACGTAGATAACGGGGGCATCGCTAAGCGGGGCTCCGGGTTCATCATAGGCAAGGTCGGTGTGGCCAATCTGCAGCTTGGCAATGAGAGGATCCACCTCTGCTACGGCCGAGGGCGCAAAAGCGCGGGCGCGGTCCGCTACGGTCACGCCGGGTAGGCTTTGCACATCGCGCCAAGCTTTATTGCGCGCGCGGCGGGCAATCTTGCGGATGCGGTGGCCATACCACTGGCCCAGTGCCTGAGCGAAGGCGCCGTCCTCGCCCGCACGCTCGTCGAGGCACACTGCCACTACGGCGCGTGCGGCCGCTTCTAGCACCGCCGTACGTGTCGGCGGCTCCTGCTTCGGCAGATTAAGCGCAATCTGCATAGCTTGAATCGTGGCCGGATCATCTGGGTTCTCAGGATCGTCGCGCCAGGAGCGTGAATCACAGGCTTCCACCAAACGCTGATGCGCTCTTTCGAACTTATCCATCAACAACCTCCTCGGCCGGAATACCCAAAATTTGCAGGACCTCATCCAACCGCCGATGGTTCACGGAGGTATCCGCTACTTCTTGCAGCGCCGGCTTAGCATTAAAGGCAATACCCAGCCCCGCGGCGGTAATCATATCGATGTCATTGGCGCCATCGCCTACCGCGACGGTCTGCTGCATACTCACCCCGGAATCCGCAGCGAACTCCCGGAGGAATTCCTCCTTCGCTTTGCGGTCAACCACCTTGCCGGTCACCCGGCCGGTAAGCTTTCCATCTACGATTTCCAACGTATTTGCGCGGACATAGTCCAATTCCATCTCCGCAGCCAGGCCCTCCAGAACTTCAATGAAGCCGCCGGAGACCACAGCGGTGCGGTAGCCAATGCGCTTCAACGTGGCGATGGTTTCCCGGGCGCCCGGAGTCAATTGAATCTCGCGGGCCACCTCATCAATAATGGCGGCATCCAGCCCCTCCAGCACGGCGACGCGCTCACGCAGGGAAGCCTCAAAGTCCAGCTCCCCGCGCATGGCCCGGGCCGTTACTGCGGCAACCTCATCTTCCTTTCCGGCATGAGCGGCCAGCATCTCTATGACCTCGCCTTGAATGAGGGTGCTATCGCAGTCGAAGCACACCAAACGCTTGGAACGCCGACCCAGGCCCGCGGGCTCAATGGCGATATCGATGCCGATCTGCTGCGCCAGCTCCGCTAATGCTTGGCGCACAGGTGCGGCGGAACCATCGAGAGATAGGAAGAGCTCCAGCCCGGTCAACGGAGAGGTCGAAAGCCCGCGGATGCGATCGATATTGGCATCGAAGTTGGCCAGTACGCGGGCAACTTCCTCCATGTGATGGGCGGTAACCTGCGTACCCATGAGGACCACCACATAGCTTGAGCGGGCTCGAGCGGTGGATTCTTCCTCCCGCAGGTCTATGGATACCTGCTGACCGTAAATGCTCAAGGTATTGCGCAGCCCCTGTGCAATTTGCTCGGCGCGCGCACCAGGAATGCGGGTATGGGCAGCGAGGGTAATGCGGCCGGAAAAGATGGCTTGTTCGACGTCGACAAGCGTAGCGTTATGGGACGCCAGAACGCGGAAAAAGGCCGCCGAGACCCCAGGCTTATCCGGCCCGCTGGTGGTGATGACTGCATTGGTATCAGCTTGAGTACTCACGCCGCCCATTATCGCACGTGGGGTACAGAAGATACGCCAGAGCCGCCTCCCATTACCCATTAAGGGCTGGGAGGCGGCTTAAGTCAGGAGTTTGTGCGAGTTACTTCGCTTTAGTGGCTACCCACGTGTGCTTCCTCGCGCATGCGCTGAACCATATGCGGGTAGTGCAGCTCGAAGGCCGGACGTTCGGAGCGGATACGCGGCAGGGACACGAAGTTGTGGCGCGGCGGTGGGCAGGAGGTTGCCCACTCGAGGGAGTTGCCGTAGCCCCATGGGTCATCCACGGTGACAATCTCGCCGTAGCGCCAGGACTTGAATACGTTCCAAATCAGCGGGATAACGGAGGCGCCGAGGACGAAGGAGAAGATGGTGGAAATCTGGTTGAAGACCGTGAAGCCATCAGACTCCAGGTAGTCAGCGTAACGACGCGGCATACCCATGTTGCCTACCCAGTGCTGAACCAGGAAGGTGCCGTGGAAGCCGATGAAGGTCAGCCAGAAGTGAATCTTACCCAAACGCTCATCCAGCATACGGCCGGTCATCTTCGGGAACCAGAAGTACAGACCCGCGAAGGCGGAGAACACAACGGTACCGAACAGGGTGTAGTGGAAGTGAGCAATCAAGAAGTAGGACTCAGCCAGGTGGAAGTCCAATGCCGGGGATGCCAGCATAACGCCGGTCATGCCGCCGAAGAGGAAGGTTGCCATGAAGCCCATAGCGAAGATCATCGGGGTATCCCAGGTGATGTGGCCCTTCCACATGGTGCCGACCCAGTTGAAGAACTTAACGCCGGTAGGCACCGCAATAAGGAACGTCATGAAGGAGAAGAACGGCAGCAGGATAGCGCCGGTAACGAACATGTGGTGAGCCCACACAGCCATGGACAGGGCGCCGATGGCCAGCAGTGCGAAGACCAGGCCGATGTAGCCGAAGACCGGCTTGCGGGAGAAGACCGGAACAACCTCAGAAACAACGCCGAAGAACGGCAGTGCGAGGACATAAACCTCAGGGTGGCCGAAGAACCAGAACAGGTGCTGCCACAGGATGCCGCCACCATTAGCGGAATCGTAGATGTGGCCGCCCAGCTTGCGGTCATACAGGACGCCCAGTGCTGCAGCGGTCAGCAGCGGGAAGATCATCAGCACGATGGCGGATGCGGTAAATACTGCCCAGCTGAATACCGGCAGGCGGAACATGGTCATGCCCGGTGCGCGCAAGGTCAGGATGGTCGTGATCATGTTGATAGCGGAGGCAATGGTACCGACACCGGTAGCGCCCACGCCGACGATCCACATATCGGCGCCAATGCCCGGGGTGTGGACACCATCAGCCAGCGGCATGTACATGGTCCAGCCGAAGTCAGCTGCACCACCTGGGGTGACGAAGCCCAGCAGCATCACGGTGCCGCCCAGCAGGGTAACCCAGAAGCCGAAGGCGTTCAGACGCGGGAAGGCCACGTCCGGCGCGCCAATTTGCAGCGGCAGGATGTAGTTACCAAAGCCCCACACAACTGGGGTTGCAAACAGCAACAGCATCACGGTGCCGTGCATGGTGAACAGCTGGTTGAACTGCTCATTAGACAAGAACTGGAGACCCGGGGTGAACAGCTCCGCGCGGATCAACAGTGCCATAAAGCCACCGAGGAAGAAGAAGCTGAAGGACATGATCAAGTACATGATGCCCAGCTGCTTGTGGTCGGTGGTGGTTAGAAATACCCAAGCCTTTGAACCGGTCTTCGCGTTACCGGTTGGCTCTGGACGTGTAGGGGCGACGTAATCGTCGACCCGTGGCGCCACAGCGGTCATAAAATCCTCCTGATTAACAAAGTGTCTGTGGGCAGGGCCCACCTACACCTAGGTTTACTCGCATTATATTAGGCCATTTTCCCCTGTTCTTTCCAGCTTCCCCCAATGATGAGCCGCACGACCACGCCTCGACACTAACCACATCTTTCACATAGGCCCTGCACGTGGCGCGGCCGCCAATTCCGGCACGGTTTTTCGGCCCCCCAATTACCGTGCTATATGTCACAGACGGGCTGAATTGTGCACCCCCAAAACGCGAAAACACACCCCCGCTCGTTATCAACCTTTCGGTTGAGTTGGAGCAGAAGGTGTGCCGCTAGACCACGCTGATCAGCGAGAATGCTTAGAAGTCCCAGTCATCGTCCGTGGTGTCCTCGGCCTTGCCAATGACGTAGGAGGAACCAGAGCCGGAGAAGAAGTCATGGTTCTCGTCGGCATTCGGCGACAACGAGGACAAAATGGCCGGAGAAACGCGGGTCTCATCGGATGGGAAGAGCCCCTCAAAGCCCAAGTTATTCAGTGCTTTATTGGCGTTATAGCGCAGGAAGCGCTTAACGTCCTCAGTCCAGCCCAGGTCATCGTAGAGATCCTCGGTGTAATCGATCTCGTTGTCATACAGGTCGTAGACCAAGTCGAAGGTGTATTCCTTCAGCTCCGCCTGGCGCTCCTCATCCAGCTGCTTATAGGCCTGCTGGAACTTGTAGCCAATGTAGTAGCCGTGCACGGCTTCATCGCGGATAATCAGGCGAATGATATCGGCGGTGTTGGTGAGCTTCGCGCGGGAAGAGAAGTACATCGGTAGATAGAAGCCGGAGTAGAACAAGAAGGACTCCAGCAAAGTGGAGGCCACCTTCTTCTTCAAAGGATCATCACCCTTGTAATAGGACAAGATGATCTTGGCCTTCTTCTGCAGCTTCTCGTTTTCTTCGGACCAGCGGAAGGCATCGTTGATCATGGGTGTGGACGCCAGGGTCATAAAGATATTGGAATAGGACTTGGCGTGCACAGACTCCATGAAGGCGATATTGGTGTACACCGCTTCCTCATGCAGGGTCTGGGAATCCGGGAGGAGGGAAATCGCACCGACGGTGCCCTGGATGGTATCCAGCAGCGTCAGGCCGGTGAAAACCCGCATGGTGGTTTCCTTTTCCTTCTCCGTCAGCGTCTTCCAGCTGGGAAGGTCATTGGAGACTGGGACCTTTTCTGGCAGCCAGAAATTACCGGTGAGGCGCTCCCATACCTCGAGGTCCTTTTCATCCGGGATGCTATTCCAGTTAATAGCCTTAACTGGCTTTTCATGACTAGAAACGTAGTCATCGTACTCGTGCGACACGCGGCGTCACTCCAATACTAAAAACGACAAATTCAGGTTCCCAGCATACCCAATTCGCCCGCCTTCCAAACCATTGTGCTGGATACCACTTACCTATACTGATCTCAGTTACTTCGGAGCATGCAAAGAAAGGATTTCCGCATGAGTGCCACCCCTCCCCTGCTGGGTTCCGTGGTGGATAGACTCGGCGCCGAGATCGTGGGCGGAGACATCGCCGAGGGCGAGCGGTTTCGTCTGGGGGACGTCGAAAAGCGCTTTGGCATCTCCCGCACCGTGGCTCGTGAAGCCATGCGCACGCTCGAACACCTCGGCATGGTCCGCTCTGGGCGTCGCGTGGGAATCACGGTGCTGCCGATGGATAGTTGGGCAGTATATGACCCGGCGATCATTGGTTGGCGGTTAAATAATGACAAAACCCGCGGGCAGCAAGTGGCACGCCTCAACGAGTTGCGGCTGGGAATTGAACCGGTGGCGGCCCGACTCGCAGCCGGCAATGCCAGCGCCCAGCAGCGGGCGGAACTCCTTCGCCTCGCCGCGCGTTTAGCCGAGCTAGAATCCACTCCTTCCCCGCGCGTGGGCGAGGAACTGGAAACCGATTTGCGCTTCCACACTTTAATTTTGCGGGCTTCCGGCAATGAGATGCTGGCCGCGCTCGCCCCTTCGCTAGTAGCCATGCTCAAGGGCAAGTCCGTCTTTGGTTCCCGCAAGCGCGATCCCATAGGCGGGACCACACAACTGCACATGGAGCTGGCCCGCGCCATTGATGCTGGGCTTGCCGACGCCGCCGAAAGCACTTCCCGCACCATCCTCGACCGCACCAGGGCAGAAAACGGTTAAACGCCTCGATGCACGTCCTTCCCCACGACGTGCATCGAGGCGTTCAACCTACGGTTTAGAGCATGCAGGATACGCAGCCCTCGACCTCGGTGCCCTCCAGCGCCATCTGGCGCAAGCGGATGTAATACAAGGTCTTAATCCCCTTGCGCCACGCATAAATCTGCGCACGGTTGACATCGCGGGTGGTTGCGGTGTCCTTGAAGAAGAGGGTGAGCGATAGACCTTGGTCCACGTACTTGGTGGCTACGGCATAGGTATCGACGATCTTCTCGAAGCCGATCTCATAAGAGTCCTTGAAGTACTCCAAGTTGTCATTATCCATGTGCGGCGCCGGGTAGTAGACGCGACCGATCTTGCCTTCCTTGCGGATCTCAATCTTGGAGGCAATCGGGTGGATGGATGAGGTGGAGTTATTGATATAGGAAATCGAGCCCGTCGGTGGCACTGCCTGCAGGTTGCGGTTATACAGTCCGTACTTGGCCACGTCCTGCTTCAACTCCTCCCAGTCCTGGGCGGACGGAGTGTGGATCGATGAGGACTCGAAAAGCTCCTGGACCTTCTTGGTCTTCGGCTTAAACTCTTCCGGATCATAGCGGTCGAAGAATTCGCCGGAGGCGTACTCGGACTGCGGGAACTCCTTAAAGTACTCGCCGCGCTCGCGGGCAATCTTATTAGAAGCACGCAATGCCGCATACAGCACGGCCGCGAAGTAGGCATTAGTGAAATCCAAGCCTTCTTCGGAGCCATACTCGATGTGCTCGCGGCCCAAGTAACCGTGGAGGTTCATCTGGCCCAAGCCGATAGCATGGGACTCGTCGTTTCCGCGGCGCACAGACGGCACGGAATCGATGGACGTCTTATCCGCCACAGCGGTCAGGCCACGGATGGCAGTCTCCACCGTAGTGGCGAAGTCCGGCGAATCCATGGTCATCGCGATATTCAGCGAGCCCAGGTTACAAGAGATATCGCTGCCCAGCTCCTGGTAGGTCAGATCCGCATTGAATTCGGAAGCGGAGTTAACCTGCAGGATCTCCGAGCACAGGTTGGACATGTTGATCCACGAAGTCTTTACCGGGTTAGCGCGGTTCACGGTGTCCTCGAACATGATGTACGGGTAGCCGGATTCGAATTGCAGCTCTGCCACGGTCTGGAAGAAGTGACGGGCGTTGATCTTCTTCTTACGGATGCGTGGGTCTTCCACCATCTCCTCATAGTGCTCAGTAACGGAGATGTCACCGAAGGCCTTGCCGTAGACGCGCTCTACGTCATACGGCGAGAAGAGGTACATATCGTCATTGCGCTTGGCCAGCTCGAAGGTGATATCCGGCACGACGATGCCCAGCGAGAGGGTCTTAATGCGGATCTTCTCGTCCGCGTTCTCACGCTTGGTATCCAGGAAGTCCATGATGTCTGGGTGGTGCGCATTGAGATAGACCGCACCAGCGCCCTGGCGGGCACCAAGCTGGTTGGCATAAGAGAAGGAATCCTCCAGCAGTTTCATTACCGGGATAACACCGGAAGACTGGTTCTCAATGTGCTTAATGGGCGCGCCGGATTCACGAATATTAGACAGCAGCAGGGCCACGCCGCCGCCACGCTTGGAAAGCTGCAGCGCGGAGTTGATGGAGCGTCCAATGGACTCCATATTGTCCTCGATGCGCAGCAGGAAGCAGGACACGAGCTCGCCACGCTGGGCCTTGCCGGCGTTGAGGAAGGTTGGGGTGGCCGGCTGGAAACGGCCGTTCATAATCTCGTCCACAAGGCGCTCTGCCAAGCCAGTATCACCGTCTGCCAAGAATAGGGCGGTCATGGAGACGCGATCCTCGAAGCGCTCGAGGTAGCGGCGACCATCAAAGGTCTTCAGCGTGTAGCTGGTGTAGTACTTATACGCGCCCAGGAAAGACTTGAAGCGGAACTTATAGGAATAAGCGCGCTTGAAAAGCTCCTTAATAAAGGAGAAGTCATACTGCTCGATGACTCGTGGGTCGTAGTACTTGTTATTAATCAGGTAATCGATCTTTTCTTCCAGATCATGGAAGTAGACCGTGTTTTGATTAACGTGCTGCAGGAAGAATTGGTTTGCGGCCTCGCGGTCTTTATCAAACTGAATCTTGCCGTTTGCGTCGTAGAGATTCAGCATCGCGTTGAGAGCGTGGTAGTCCAACTGCTCTTCCGGCTTTACTGGCTCGGCGACGGTCTTCCCCAATTGCGTACTCACAGCTGACAAGGCCTTTCTTAAAAATCAGGATCTTTATTTAAGTCGTGGTGGGTGCTAGGCCGCGGCCTCGAGCCCAAGCTCGGCGGCGTTAGCCATTAAGCCTTCACGACAAATTTTTATATCGTCATCGTTTCCCAGCAACTCGAAACGATATACATAGGGCACTTTACATTTGGCGCTGATGACATCACCAGCCTTGCCAAAGTCGGCGCCAAAATTGCTATTACCACCCGCGATTACCGCGCGAATGAAACTGCGGTTGTGCTCATCATTAAGGAACTTAATTACCTGTGAGGGCACGGGACGGGAATTTTGGTGGCTAATGGACGCGCCCCCGCCATAGGTGGGGCACACCAAGACATAAGGTTCGTTGACCTTGAGGGGCTCCTCCGTGCGGCGCAGCGGAATGCGCGCGCTGGGAAAGCCCAGTTTTTGCACGAACCGGTGCGTATTTTCCGTTGCGGAGGAAAAATACACGACCAACATCGCTACTGGCCTCCCCTACCCCTTAGGCGGATGCCGCTAGGGAAGCCAAGCCCTTGATACGGTCTGGGCGGAATCCAGACCAGTGTTCACCGTTGGCCTCAACTACTGGGGCCTGAACGTAACCCAATGCCATTACGTAGTCGCGAGCCTCGTCGTCGGCAGAGATATCAACTAGGTTGTACTCGAGTCCGGCACGATCGAGGGCCTTCTTGGTGGCGTTGCACTGGACGCACGCTGGCTTGGTGTAAACGGTGATAGACATATAGATCCTTAAAGCTCCTGCATTGAAAACTCGTCAGAACGGGGAGCGTTTTCCCGCTCATTCGGGCGCTTCCTGCGCCGCTCTGAACAACATCAACGACACTATACTTTGGGGGAAATACCCGCAACCAACACAATATGTAGTAGTTACAGGCATGGTATTCCCAGGATGGCACACCCCCAGGCCCCACATGTTGACTACACCCAAGGACAGCCATGAAACTACATCAATGAGATTCCTGCGGGTTTACCTGGAATTCACCGTTTTGTGTGTCAAAGTTCACATTTAGGTGCCGTGTCCCGCTTTAGGAACCGACCGTCGATAACTCCCCGGAGACACAGGTCGACGGCTGCGGCCCCTCCCCCGGGGCGCGCTTCAGGCCAAAAATGACCTGGCTCAGCGCCGTGCGGTCAGTCGGCAGCTTATCGTGCCGAGGAGCCACGCCGCAGACCTCACCAAGGTTGAGGTTTACCACATCGGCGCCGTCAACGGCCGCCAGCTGCGAAGAGCTATTCGGAGTTACCGTCTTATCCGCCGGCGAGTAGATGGAAGTGTAGAGCACGCCTGGCGCGGTGTCCGGCAGCGCATTGAGCCTTTGCATAAATTCCGAACCCACCACCTGTTGGATGCCGGCCGTGCTGGCCAAGAAGGCGGCGAGGCGGGGTGCGAAGGCGATGAATTTGGCCAGACCTTCGCCCTGCCCACCCAGCGTGGTGCCGTGGAAGTTGCCGCCTAGAGCCACAGCCCGAGCGACGTGCTCAGCCCCGCCGTACATTTGGGTATAGGTCTTAATATGGGTACCGCCCTGGGAATGGCCTACCAAGTCCACTTTCTCTGCGCCGGTTACCGCTCGGACATAGTCCACGTGCCGCGCTATTTCCTCGGCCGCATCATCCAAATCTGAAATGGCCTTCGTTGAGGGAGAGGCATTCTGCAAAGAAACATCATCCGCTCCATAATCAAAGGCCCATACGCACGCGCCC
The DNA here is from genome assembly GCF_046717765.1 of Corynebacterium sp. LaCa117. Classification (NCBI taxonomy): domain Bacteria; kingdom Bacillati; phylum Actinomycetota; class Actinomycetes; order Mycobacteriales; family Corynebacteriaceae; genus Corynebacterium; species Corynebacterium sp. LaCa117. The sequence goes on from NZ_CP177102.1 coordinate 2,161,087, forward strand.
TGATCCTTCAACATCGGAATCAAGCTTTTCCACACACCCGCATTGTTATAGGTGCCATGCAGTAGCACCACCGGCTCAACAATCTGGCCAGAAGGCACACAGGAAGGGTCATTGATCCCAAAGGACTCTGGAACAGAGGATTCCCACTCCGACTGAGAGGCATTAGCAATAGGGGCGGATAGCCCAAGGGCTGCAGCAGCAAGCACAGCAACAATTCGCCGGGACATTATTCTTCTTTCTCACGACACATAACGGCGATTTGATTATATTCATACATGTCTCTTTATTCCCCGTGGCCCTGGAGAAAATTAGGCTTAAGGGACATTTCGTGTGGATAACCCGATGCGGATTCCTGGGGCAGCCTTGGGCGATGCCGCGATCTTGTTTTTGATTTGGTTCCAACAGCCTGATCGGTGAAATTAACACCAGGCAGTCCTAGGTCTGTGGTAAGAAAGCTGCTACTGATGCGGTAAAGCCAGTTTCTATGGCTAATAGGAACCGGCCGTCGTGTGACATGTGCGGCCACGGACTGGTTAAGAACGGCAAGACAGCTGCAGGAACCCAACGCTGGCTGTGCCCGCAGTGCCAAGCATCGTCGATTAATACTCGCGCGCACACCAGCGAGATTCGGCACTTTAACATCTTTATCGACTGGATCCTGTCCGGCGAATCCGCAGACCATCTCACCACACGTCTCGGGGTAACACGGCGCACTTTAACCCGGTGGTTCACACTGCTGTGGTTTATCACCGTGCCAACAGCAACAGATCCGCATCGCGTGTATGACCAAGTCTTTATCGACGGCACCTACTTTCACAAGAAATGCCTGCTTGTAGCCTGCACCCAAACACACGTCATCGCCTGGCATTGGTGCTTGCGCGAAAGCTCGTATGAGTACCTGAAACTGCTCGACAAAATCGCGCAACCACTCGTTGTCACCACCGACGGGGCAGGTGGAGCCTTAAAAGCACTACGGGCTAAATGGCCCGATGTGACCATTCAGCGGTGTCTTGTTCACGTCCAGCGCAACACCTTCGCCGACATCAGTCGCAATCCGATTCATCCAGCACATAAAGCAATCCGGAAACTGGGCTACATGCTCGTTACGGTACACAGTCCCGACGATGCTGCACGGTTTACCACTGCAGTCCACCACACTCGCATCACCTTTGCTGATTGGCTTAAAGAGCGAACCTATCGCAGCACCATACCGCCAGGCCAAGTACCCAAATGGGTCAGCCCTAACCAGAAATGGTGGTACACCCACCGCAACGCCCGCAGGGCCCTCAAACGGTTAGAAAAACTCATCCACGCAAAACAACTATTTGTCTTTCTTACCCCGCCTGATGGTGTCACCCAAGACTTAAAAGCCACCACGAACCTGCTGGAAGGCGGCATCAACAAACAACTTAAAGACTTAGCAGGCAATCATCGTGGCATGTTCGATGAGCATCAGCGCATCACCATGGACTGGTGGCTTTTCACCCACACCGAAGACCCTGTACCGCCACTGGATATAGCCAAGCAACAAGACTTCGGACGCCAAGGAGAAAAAGCCGCACGCGCAGCCTGGGCGAAAGAAGAACTTAAACGACACGGCCACCCAGACGGGCGACCAGCCACATACGACACCCACATCGACAGCGAATGGAACCCCAGCTTAGGCATAAGAAAAGGCTGGGCCGGACGCGCCTAAATCCACACGAAATGTCCCTTAACGCGACACGCCGCAAATCCACACGAAATGTCCCTTAAGCCGAAAATTATCCCTTGTGCCATAATTCACCCATAAAAAAATCCGCCCCACTCCGGATAGCCGGAGGGAGCGGATGGAATCGCGAATCAATTAGCCCTGACGAGCCTTGAAACGGGGATCCTTCTTGTTGATCACGAAGACCTTACCGTGGCGGCGAATAACCTGGGCGCCCGGCTTCTTCTTCAGCGACCGAAGGGACTTACGGACCTTCATCGGGCGCTCCTTTCGTTATGCGCAATCTACATGCGGTTGAATAAGTAAAGCACGGACTGGGAATCCCCAGCCATGACACGAGGAAAAATTTTACCTCACACGGCCGTCAATACCAAAACACTAAGGCTTGACGACTGCGGACTCGCGCTCGTAGCGCGACTTCATCTCCTCGCCTACCTCATCCAGGCTACGTCCCATTGTCTCTGGAACCAAAATGCGGGTATAGGCAATGGCGATGAGACCAAAGACTCCAAAGACCATAAACGCCACCGGGCCAGTCAGCCACTCCACTAGCGGCAAGAAGTACTGCGCCACGGCCCAGTTGGTGGCCCACAACGATAGCCCCGCAATGCCCATGCCTAGACCACGTACCTGCAGCGGTACTAGCTCGGAGATAAGCAGCCATGTCGTGGGTGAGACCGCCGCCTGTTGGAAGGCGATAAACAGCGCCATAAATACCAAAGACACCATGGCCATAGCGGTGGAATCCTGGGCGTGGGAATAGGCGAAGGAAAGAATGAATAGCGAGACCACGTTGCCGGTCAGGCCGATAAGCAATAGGCGCTTGCGCCCAATGCGGTCTACTACTTTCAGGCCAACCCAGCAGGCGAGCACGGATACCGTGCCGATAACGATGGAGGTGTAGACCGAATTGGCCGTAGAAATCCCCACCTGATTCATCATGGTCGGCGCGAAGTACACGATGGCGTTCACACCGGTAATTTGCTGCGTTAGCCCCATCAGCATGGCCAGCAGCACCGTAATCTGCATCCACCGGTTGGCGGTAAGCTCCTTCCACTCAGACCCGCTGGACTTGCGCGCGGTCTCCTGCGAAGTCAGCTCCGAGATATCCATTCCAGCGCGCCCGGCAATTTCTTGGGCACGAGCCATCTTGTCGTTCGTCGCTAGCCATACCGGCGTCTCTGGCAGAAACACCATTCCGAGCGCCAACGCTAGTCCTGGCACGGCGGCCAAGCCCAGCATCCACTCCCAGCTGCCAGTAGAGGCCAGCGCGGAGTTGACCAGGTAGGCCATCAACTGCCCCACCACAATCGCGAGGGTATTGAGCGAAACCATGCGCCCGCGCACCTTGGCAGGCACGATCTCCGCGATGTACATGGGGGACACGATGGAGACTGCACCCACGGCAAAGCCCAAAAAGGTGCGCGCCGTTGCCAGCATTCCCACCGAGCCGGAAAGCGCACACCAGATGGAACCCAACACGAAAATAATGCCGCCTGCAATCAGCGTGAAGCGGCGCCCATACCTATCGGCGATGCGCCCGGCCGTCAGCGCCCCTACTGCAGCCCCCACGAGCAGCATCGAGGTCACCCAGCCCTCTTGGTGCGCGCTCATGTCGAATGCGGGGCTAATAAAAAGCAAGGCACCGGACATCACTCCGGTGTCGTATCCAAAAAGCAGCCCGCCTAGGGCCGCTATGCCAGCTACTACCTTGACATAAACTTCCTTATTCACAGCACAATATTGTGTCAGGCGGCTACCATGAACGTCATGTCGAACGATGCCGAAAACCTGCAGCAAACCATCATAAAAGCCCTGGGTGTGCGCCCCTTTATCGATCCAGAAGCCGAAGTCCAGCGGCGCGTGGATTTCTTGGTTGACTACCTGCGCACCACCGGCGCTAAAGGCTACGTGCTGGGTATCTCTGGCGGCCAGGATTCCACCTTGGCGGGAAAGCTCGCGCAATTGGCGGTGGACCGCGTCGACGGCGCGGAGTTTTGGGCCGTGCGCCTGCCTCACGGCGTGCAGGCCGATGAGGACGATGCCCAAATTGCCCTGGATTTTATCCAGCCCGATCACCGCCCCACCGTCAATATCAAGCCGGCCACCCTGGCCCTCGACGAGCAGGTGGCGGATGCTATGCAGCTTGCCGACGTCACCGATTTCAACCGCGGCAATACTAAGGCCCGCCTGCGCATGACCGCCCAGTACGCCATCGCCGGCGAGGTCGGCGCCCTCGTCATCGGCACCGATCATGCGGCGGAAAACGTCACCGCTTTCTTCACTAAGTGGGGCGATGGCGCGGCAGACCTCCTCCCCTTGGCCGGACTCAATAAACGCCAGGGCGCCGCCCTCCTAGAGCACCTCGGCGCCCCGCGCTCTACCTGGGAGAAGGTCCCCACCGCGGACTTGGAAGACGATAAGCCCCAGCTTCCCGACGAAGAAGCCCTCGGCATCACCTACGCCCACATCGATGACTACCTGGAGGGCAAGGCGGTTCCCGACGCCGCCCGCGAACGCATCGAAACCTTATGGCGCCGCGGCGCTCATAAACGCATCATGCCGCAGGGGCCAAACCTTTAGGCCAGTGCCTCCAAGGTTGCGGCAGCCGCACGCTCCAGCGGCCGGTTATAGCTAGCGCCGTGCGTAAGCGCATGCACCGCTAGTGGATGCAGCTGATGCATAGGAATCCACTTCTCGATATCCTTCGGCGCACCATAGCCCTGGAAAATTTCTTCTAGGTATGGTGCCCCGAAAAGGGCCAGCATTCCCAAATCCGTATGCGGATGCCCGCCGTGGGCAGCGGGGTCAATCATGATGCCGCCATCGGAACCAAAGAGCAGGTTTCCCGCCCACAGGTCTCCGTGGATGCGAGCCGGCGCCACATCCCAACTGCGCGCGGCGATGGCATCGCAAGCTCGCCTTACCAAATCCAACTGCGCCGAACTAATCCCAGCCAGTTCCGCAAACGGCAGCACGCGCTGCTCGACGTAGAACTCACCCCAGTTATCCGTCGGGATGCAGTCTTGCTCGATGCTGCCGATGAAGTTCTTTCCCTCCCATCCGGCAGGAGGTGCGCCAAACGCTTCGGCTCCTGCGCGGTGCATGCGAGCCAACTCCGCACCAAACTTCCGAGCCGCCTCCGGCGTGGGCATGACCTCGTCCACGCGCTCGGTAACGATCTCTAGCCCGTCGGCGCTTACTACGTTGACCACCGCGTCGGTAGCTTCCCCAAGCCACCGCAATCCTGCCGCCTCGGCGCCAGCTTGATCTGTGTCGCGTACTCGCTTTGAAAAAGTCTGCATGGCGCCCAGCCTAATCCGGCAAGGAAATTTTAAAGCGCTCCGCGCTCCCGCGTGGGCAAACACATCATGAATAGAAGCGCTAGCTCACCGAACACGGGGATAAACCCGATCAAGCATAAGAACCCCGTTCTCCCAGAATCGTGCAACCGCCGGAAAATTAAGGAAACGACCGGCATAGCAAGAAATCCTTTTACAACAGGCTTGATATTCACGCCATAATGCTGATCGATGGCGTTAATGGGCACTGAAATCAACACTAGAAAGCCAAATACCCACCAGAACTCACTCACAGACGCTCGGCCCAGGAAGTTGAAGTATCGAATAAAGAACCTGCCCACTGCCTGCGCAGGAGACGCCCCGTAGAGCGCATCGCGTGTAAAGAACCCCGTGGATTCGTAAGTCATAACGCGCGGGCCCCTTCGACGTTGACTGCATATACTCGGCTGCGAACCATGCTACCCACTTCCCATAAAGGATGAGCAATGCAATCAGACGTCATCATCATCGGCGGAGGTTTTGCCGGCACCGCCGCTGCCATCACTTTGGCCCGCGCTAACCGGAATGTTCAGTTAATCGATTCCGGCACTCCCCGCAATCGCTTCAGCGAACATTCCCACGGCATCCTCGGTCTCGATGGCGTGGCTCCCACCGAGCTTCTCGAACGCGGCCACGCGGAATTGCAGAAATTTGGTGGAAATATTTCCCACGCCACGGTGGAAAGCCTCTCCCGGCCTTCCGAGCAAGCCCCGTGGCAAGTGAGACTCACCGATGGCACGCTTTTAGAATCCCGCCATGTCCTCGTTGCTACTGGTCTCACAGACAAGCTCCCTGAGGTCCCTGGTCTTAGTGATTTATGGGGAACGCGCATCTTTCACTGCCCTTATTGCCACGGCCATGAAGTCAAAGGGAAGAAGGTTGCGCTCATTGGCGGCGCGAATCCGCCTTTTACTATCCGCATTAGCAAACTGCTTTCCAAGTGGACGAGTGCTCTGACCTTCTACTCCAACGGCCTTGAGCTCACCGATCTTGACCTCACTCAGCTCGCCGGATTGGGCGTAGAGATAAACGATGCAAAAGTGACACAAGTCCAACCGGATCAGGCATCACCTACCAGCGTAGAAATACATAGCGCCGATGGAGTAAGCATCTACGAAGCATGCTTTACTGGGCCCGATTTTCTGCCCAACGATGCACTGCTACGGGACGCTGGTTGCGAATCGGCCAATGGCTGGGTCAGAGCAGAACGTGGCCAAACCTCAATATCGCGCCTATGGGCAGCCGGCAATGTAGTCAGCTCGCCGGATCAGGTCTCCCAGGCGATGGGTAGCGGCGCCGCCGTAGGCATTGCTATCGACCAGTGCATGCTTGATGAGGACTTAGCAAAACTATAGGCACCCAAGACAGGGATATGCGACAGAAAGTGTGTCTGTGAGGGTGGGGTCCACGCAGGTAAAGAGGTAAAACTGGGGCGTTTATAATCCTCACAGCGATATAAACGCCTAGGCAACGGTCAATCCACGATCCAATGCGGAGTCTGTGGTAGGCGTGCGTGTTGTCTTAGGGGATGAAGAAAAACAGACCACGTTGCCCTGTGTGCACTGGGGCAATGAAGAAAAACGGCACCACGACCAAAGGCACAACTCGATGGCGTTGCACCTCACCGACGTGCGGGGCATCCACGACAAAGACCCGTCCAGACCGTCAACTATCCGCAGATTTCAACACCTTCATCGACTGCATCTGCGGCGGCGCCTCAGTAACGCACGTCGCTGCTAGCCACAACATCAGCCGGCGCAGTGTGGAACGACGATTCCACACCTTCTGGTTCATCGACATCCCTCACCACATAGACAGCTTCCGCATCTACGACCAGATTTTTATAGACGGAACCTACACCGGATCCGGGTGCCTTCTGATTGCAGCCACACGCTTTCACGTCCTGAACTGGGTATGGGCCACACACGAAACCGCACAGGCCTACCAGCAACTACTTCAACCACTCCAGCCACCACTGATGGTGGTCCTCGATGGTGGTACTGGCGCCTACAGTGCGATCTGCCAACTGTGGCCACAAACGACCATCCAGCGCTGCCTTGTCCATGCCCAACGCGTCGTACGCAGGCATGTCACCTCCCGGCCACGCACCGAGGCGGGCAAAGCAATCTACGTACTTGCCTGCGACCTCACCCATGTCGATAGTCTCGACAAAGCAGCGCAATGGACAGCTAAGCTGCAACAATTCCATGACGTATATCGCCGCTGGATGGATGAAAAGACCTTCAACATCTACACCGGCAAACGAGAATTTACCCATATCCGCGTCAGACGAGCCTTCAACAGCTTGTCACTGAGGTTACCCTCGTTTAGTGGACACCCTATTTGTACGGATCCTGTGTCCGTAGGAGAGGATGTTCATTGTGAGTCAACAGCGCAAGAAGTACACGCCGGAGTACCGGCGTGAAGCCGCGAACCTTGTAATCGAGTCAGAGCGCCCGATCGCTCATGTGGCTAAGGAGATTGGCGTCTCCGCCGGGCTTTTAGGCCGGTGGGTCAAACTCGAGCGTGAACGCCGAGGGGCCTCGGATGGGATGAGTGAGGCGGATCTTCGTGCTGAGAATGCTCGTCTGCGCCGTGAGTTGGCGGAAGCCAAGATGGATAATGAGTTTTTGTCAAAAGCGACAGCCTTCTTCGCCGCGAAGCAACGCGAGCAGAAAAGTTCGAATTGATGCAGCAGGAGAAGGCAAACTACAGCATCAAACGCATGGCACGGCTATTAAAAGTGTCTCGGTCTGGATACTACAAATGGGCTGATACGCAGCAGAAGCGACTATCTGGCGAAAATGATCGTGCTGCATTTTACGATGGCGTTGACCGCAAGATTCATCAGATCTGGAAAGACTCCGATGAGGTTTATGGTGCTCCCCGGATCACCGCAGAACTTACCGAGCGCTACCAGATCACCCTGAATCGCAAGACTGTGGCTAAGCGGATGCGCATGATGGGCATTGAAGGGATTTCACCGCGTGCCTTTGTCCCGGTGACAACGATTCAATCCAAGCGTAAGTCAGCTCTTCCTGACCTGGTCAAGCGCATGTTTGATACTGGTGAGCTCAACCGAGTGTGGATGTCGGATATTACCTACCTACGCACCAGCGAGGGATGGTTGTACTTGTGTGCGGTCCGCGACGGCCATTCCCGCAGGGTGCTGGGATGGGCAATGGATAGCGTTCAAGATACATGCCTGGTCGAACGGGCCCTGCGGATGGCACATACACTGCGCGGTGACGTTCCTAATGGGCTGGTGTTCCACGCTGACCGCGGAACGCAATTTACCAGCGAGAAGCTCTGGGAAGTCTGCCATAACCTGGGCATTGCTCAGTCTGTGGGGCGTACTGGTGTGTGCTTTGATAACGCGATGGCTGAGTCGTTCTGGTCGACGCTTAAAACCGAGTTCTACGACCGCAAGCGTTGGCCAACCCGTGATGCCGCGCGCAAGGCCGTTGCCTACTGGATGGAAGTCGTTTACAACCGTCGGCGCCGGCACTCTGCACTAGGGATGGTCAGCCCCGTCGACTTCGAAAACCACATTGGTCTAACCACCAGTAGAAAAGAAATAGCTGCCTAAGCACTAGGTAGCCCCACTACGTGTCCACGATTTGCGGGCAACCCCATCACATCTATCGCGCCAGCAATGGCTTTTCGCGTTCCTACAACCCCCAGGACCCCCAGCCAATCCCACCTACACATGGGCCGCTACAACAAACCATCTAGAAGGCGCCATCAACGCCCAACTGAAACTACTTGCACGCCTTCACCGCGGAAGAACAGGAGAACGACAACGACGAATGCTGGAATGGTGGCTCTACCTTCACACCGAAGACCCTATACCACCAGCACAAATAGCTAAAGAACAAAACTGGGGACGTGACGCACTCGCCAAAGTCCACGCCACGCCCCACAACGAGAACAAAGCCGACCACGAAACAGGACGACCAGCCCTCTACGACAACGCTATCCCAGACTCATACGAACACAACCTAGGGATACAAAAAGGATGGGCCGGCGCCTAACCCCGACACGGGGCAACACAAAAAGACACACTTTTTGTCGCATATCCCCCAAGACAAACAAAAAGGGAGAGGAACTAATGTTCCTCTCCCTTATATTGTGGAGCTAACGGGATTCGAACCCGTGACCCCCACACTGCCAGTGTGGTGCGCTACCAGCTGCGCCATAGCCCCTCAAACGAGGTGCAACCCTGTGGGCTGCAACTCGCTTAAATATACATGGAGGGTATTTAACTCTCCAAATCGCCTGCTACTGAGTGACGATTTCTACCCAATCGCCCAGGTTCTTGCCGGCCTTTTGGTCCTTTTCGGATGGAACATCCTTGCCATTTTGAACAATACGCGGCGAGGAGACAGAGCCGGTTTCTTTATCCAGCTTGTCGTAGTTGGTCTTCGCCACCTTATTGCCCTGCTTGATGTCTACGTCCTTCATGGACTCAACAACGTCGTCTTCCGCGCCAAGCTCCTTGGCTTGGTTAGCAATGTCTTCGATGCCCCACTTATTAGCAACACTTTGCTGGTTTTGCATGAGGAAGTCACGCAAATTCCAATAGGTTTTGATGTCGCCGGACTTTGCCAACTCCGACATAGCGGCTGCCGCCTTTGTGGAGTAGCCTTCCTGGCCTTCAATATCCTTGCCATCCAGGAAGTTGAGGGTGCGCACATGAACGATCAGCTTGCCCTCTTCAATAGCCTTCTTCATGTCACCGTCGGTAGCCTGAGCCAATTCAGCACAGTGCGGGCAAGAGTAATCTTCGTACAGATCTACCTTAGGGGTATCGTCCGTAGCGCTCTCGCCCTTCAACGTGATAGCACCATCATTGAACTCCATAGTCATATTGACGTCTTCGACGCCATCATCAGACTGCTTGCCATTCCACACGATATAGCCGATAACAACGGCAATGATGACGAGAAGTACACCGACTCCCCAGATAAAACCGTTGCCACCCTTAGCGTTCGGGTCAGTTACTTTGCTCATTTGAACCTTGCCTTTACAAATTCTCGGACCAATACAGCCTACCTTGCCCACCTATTAGGGGTGAAGGGCAAACTTAGTGAAAGGGCGTTTAATAGTCCAAACAGTGAGGAATAGATACGCGGCATCGCGCAATAGCGTCTTCGCATAATCCATTCCGCGGTCAGGATTTTGGGCGTCATAGCCAAAGCAGCCGCAGTCAATATCTAGCCCGCGGGCCCAGGCCTGCGCGATACCCACCATAAACAGCAGCAACACGATGGTTGCCACGATGGAGGACCTCCGCAGAAACAGCCCGAGTAGCAAGAGCACGCCACCAATAACTTCCAATGGGCCAATGACCGTCGCCAGATAGAGAGCCCAATCAGGCGTAAAAATGTCATAGCCTTTGATGGCTTGGGTCATGTCCAGAGTTTTGCCGAGCTTGTGCACGCCGGCCTCAATCCACACCCAGGCCATGCCAAAGCGGGCGATGAAGCTGATGATATCGAGCACCAGCTTCCCTTTATTCTTGCTACTCACGAGGATGAGTTTAGCGTTAAACCTCTAATACATGGGTAACAACTGCCTGTGCTTCTGCTTGTACCTTTCTGAGATGCTCCTCACCCAGGAAAGACTCCGCATAGATTTTGTACTTATCTTCCGTACCAGAAGGGCGGGCAGCGAACCACGCATTCTTAGTCGACACCTTCAGACCGCCGATGGCGGCACCGTTGCCGGGAGCCTCGGTTAATTTGGCCACGATCTCCTCCCCTGCCAGCTCCGTAGCGCTAACTTTTTCGGGAGAGAGCTTCTTCAGGATGGCCTTTTGCTCGCGGTTGGCTGGGGCGTCGGTACGGGCATAGGCTGGGGCACCGAATTCTTCCGCCAGCTCTGCATAGCGCTGGGACGGGCTCTTGCCCGTTACCGCGGTGATCTCCGCGGCAAGCAGATCCATAATGATGCCATCCTTATCGGTAGCCCACACGGAGCCATCGAAGCGCAGGAAGGAAGCACCGGCCGATTCTTCGCCACCAAACCCAATGGTGCCTTCAACCAACCCCGGCACAAACCACTTGAAGCCGACGGGAACCTCCACCAGCTCCCGGTCAAGGCTTTCCACCACGCGGTCAATCATGGAGGAGGACACCAAAGTCTTTCCCACACCGGCATTCCCCCACTGCGGACGGTGACTAAAGAGGTACTCAATAGCCACGGCAAGGTAATGATTGGGGTTCATCAAGCCCGCATCGGGAGTGACAATGCCATGGCGATCCGCATCGGCGTCATTGCCGGTGGCAAGGTCGAAGCTTGAGCGGGCGTCGATAAGCGAGGCCATGGCATCCGGCGAGGAACAATCCATGCGGATCTTGCCGTCCGTATCCAAGGTCATAAAGCGGAAGGTGGAGTCCACCTCAGGGTTGACCACGGTCATATTCAGCCCGTAGTAATCCGCAATGGCCTGCCAGTAGTCCACCGAGGCACCTCCCATGGGGTCGGCGCCGATACGCAAGCCAGAATCCTTGATGGCCTGCATATCCACCACATTCTTTAGGTCAGAAACGTAAGAGTGCACGTAATCATGCTTGATGCAGCGCTCATCCAGCACGCCGTGAACCGAGGTCCGCTTGACCCCCTCCAGCCCGGCGCGCAAGTAGTCGTTGGCGCGGCCTGCAATCCAATCGGTTGCCTGCGCATCGGCCGGGCCGCCGGTTGGCGGGTTGTACTTGAAGCCACCATCGCGCGGAGGGTTATGAGACGGGGTAATCACAATGCCGTCGGTACCGGGATTGGTCAAAATTGCGTGGGATACCGCCGGGGTCGGGGTATAGCGGCCACGATCATCGACGCGAACCTCCAGCCCATTGGCCAGCAGCACCTCGAGGGCGGAGACCATGGCGGGCTCGGATAGCGCATGGGTATCGCGGCCGATAAAAATTGCCCCGGTAACGCCTTGCTCCGCGCGATAGTCCACAATGGCTTGGGTGATCGCCAGGATATGCGCCTCATTGAAAGCGCAGTCGAGTGCGGAACCGCGATGCCCAGAGGTGCCAAAGGAGACCTGCTGATCCGGGTTCTCCGCGTCCGGGGTGCGGGTGTAGTAGGCGGTAACCAGTTCCGCGATATCGATGAGGTCCGATGGTTGTGCCAGGGTGCCGGCGCGCTCGTGGGCCATGGCGTACTCCTTGGGGGTTGGGGTCCGTATAGCTATAGCTTGCCTTCTCCCCAGTGATTGCGCAGGACGGATAGTCCCCCGGCTGGGGGTATGGGTAAATTTACTCCATTTCTATAGTTCGCTAGATTTGCAGAATGGACTCGCTTAATTCCATTCTCTCCGCCATCAGCACCGTGGTATGGGGACCATTCATCCTCATTCCACTCCTGTTGGGCACGGGCCTGTGGCTGACAATCCGTTTGGGTGGCCTCCAGTTCCGGACGCTAGGGCGTGCGACGCGCCACGTCTTTGCCACAGACTCTGATGATGAGTCCACCGAAGGAGATATTTCCAATTATCAGGCGCTGACCACCGCCCTTGCCGCGACCGTAGGCGTGGGAAATATCGTGGGCGTGGCCACCGCGCTGTCTATTGGTGGCCCCGGCGCGCTGGTATGGATCTGGATTACGGGCCTAGTGGGCATGGCATCCAAATACACCGAGGCATACCTGGGTGTGCGCTTTCGCACCACCGACTCCAAGGGCGAGATGTCCGGCGGCCCGCAGCAATATCTCAAGCGCGGCATCCCCGGCCCTCTTGGAACCGTGCTAGCTGTCTTCTTTGCCATCTTCGCAATCTGCGCCTCTTTTGGCATCGGCAACCTTGCGCAAGCCAATGCCGTGGCCACCAATATGGAATCGACCTTCGGCATCGCCCCGGCGGCCACCGGTGCCATCCTTTTTGTCTTGGTAGGCTCCGTTCTCCTTGGTGGCATCCAGGCCATCGGCCGCATCACCGCGGCTTTCGTGCCTTTAATGATCATCGTTTATGTTCTTGGCGGGCTGTACGTGATTTTCTCCCATGCCGCAGAGCTCCCCGCCGCCTTTGCCATGATTTTCAGCGATGCCTTCACCGGCACGGCCGCCGGCGGCGGCTTCGTGGGTTCTACCTTCATGATGGCTATTCAATACGGCGTCGCCCGCGGCATCTTCTCTAATGAGTCCGGCATGGGCTCCGCCGCCATCGCCGCGGCGGCCGCCAAAACCCCGCACCCGGCGCGCCAGGGGCTAGTCTCCATGACGCAGACCTTCATTGACACCATCATTGTGGTCACCATCACCGGCTTGGTCATCGTGGTCGGCGGCACCTGGGACATGGGCCGAGACGAAGCCGGAATCATGACAGCTGAGGCCTTCTCTCGTGTACTGCCCGGAGACTGGGGCGGCACCATCGTTTCGCTCTCCATTATTTTCTTCGCCTTTTCCACCATCATGGCCTGGGCTTATTATGGCGAGCGTTCCTTGGAATCCCTGTGCGGCCGCAAGGCCTCCATCCCCTACCGCATGTTCTTTGCCTGCCTGCTTTTTGTCGGTTCCGTCTCAGAGCTCGAGCTTGCCTGGACCTTCTCCGACCTGGCCAATGGCCTCATCGCCATTCCGAACCTCATTGGGCTGCTTCTCCTTTCCGGCCTAGTAGCCCGCGAGACTAAGGCGTACCTAGCCTTTGATCCCAAGCTCAACAAACCGGTAGATGAGGTGCGCGCGTTCGTAGAGTCCCAGGGAATGGACTGGAAGTAACATAGGCCGCATGCCTCAATTCCTCGTCGTGGGTGCTGGCGCCGCGCTCGGTGCGGCTGCCAGATACTTGCTTTCCGTAGCACTCGGCGGCGGCATGATCCCGCTGCTCATCATCAATATCCTTGGCAGCGCGCTCATGGGCTACTTCCGCCCCAGCCCATTCTGGGGCACGGGCGTGCTGGGCGGTTTCACTAGCTTCGCTACCTTCGCTTTCCTCACCTCCGAGGCGCAGTGGTCCACCGCCCTAGCCTATGTCCTAGCCACCATCGTTGGCTGCGTGGGCGGCTACCTGGCGGGTGACAAGCTGCGATGAATCTTCTTTGCGTCCTTCTCGGCGGCTTCATAGGCGGCAGCCTCCGCTATGGTTTTACCCGGCTTTTACCCGCCCCCTACTGCACCTTCGTGGCGAATATTTTGGGTTCCCTCACCCTCGGCCTGGCTTATGGTTTCGCCCAGCTTGCCGACGCCCCCCTCATCCACTCCTTCCTCGCCCTCGGCCTTGCAGGTGGCCTGTCCACCTGGTCCACGCTGGCCAAGGAACTAGGAGAAATGATCAAACGCAAACAATGGTGGCGGCTGAGCAAGTATCTCTTCTGGACCATCGGGCTCGGCATCGTTTTAGCCTGGCGCGGCACCATCTGGGCGGCCCGCATTTATCACGGGATTTAAGCGGCAAACTCCCAGCCAACTAGCAGTTACTTTTGGTCCGCTCGAGCCTAATATTTTTCGCGTGAGTTTCCTTTTGAATCTGCCTTTGGCGGATCCCATCAATGGCGTGATCTTTTACGCCATCCTCGCGATTGCGGCCATCATCATTCTCCTCCAACGCAAGGTGTGGCCACTGGTCATCGCCGCCTTGCTGTGCATTATTGCTTGGTTCCTACTCCGTCACTGGCAAGTACCGTGGTACATCTTCCTCGCCGCCTTCGTCCCCGTGGCGGCGCTGGTACGCAAACCTAAGATTGTCACGGTCACCGTCGGAATCTTTTCCCTTTTGGCCACGGTCGGCATCGTCAACATGGAATACCAAACCTATCCAGATATTGCGTCCCTTGACCCGCGCCCTGTGGCAAAGGAAATGAGCTACGAAGAGTTTTCCCACACCAAGTCTGGTGCAGCCATCGTCCATGTGGATCTTCCCGGCACCACCTCCCATTTCGCCGCTCGGCAAGCCACGGCGTATATTCCGCCGGCATACTGGACGGACCACACCTTGCCTGTCATCGTGCTCCTGCACGGCAACCCGGGCGGCCCAGATCAGTGGTTCGGTTCGGGCGAGGCGGCCGAAACTGCAGACCAATTCCAGGCGGCTAACGGGGGCCGCAGCCCCATCGTCATAGCCGTGGACGCCACCGGCTCTGAAACCGCCAACCCCATTTGCGCCGATAGCTCCCAGGCTAAGGTAATGACCTACCTCAGCCAGGACGTACCACAGGCCATTAAACAAAAATTCAAAGTTAACCCGGATCAGCGCACCTGGACGGTGGGCGGATTAAGCTACGGCGGCACCTGCTCCCTACAGATCGCCACCAACCGCCCCGAAGCCTATGGTTCCATCATCGACATTTCCGGCGATGCTGAGCCCACCATTGGCAACCACGCGGCGACGGTGAAGAAATTCTTCGCCGGGGACGAATCCGCCTTCAATGACCAAGACCCCGCCCACCTGCTCGCCCACAAGCACTTCTCTACCCAGGCCATCTTCATCGCTGGCGATAAGGACACTGCTTCGGTCAATGCTTTGCGCTCGCTTTCCGATGCCGCCCGCGCTGCCGGCATGAAAACCTACTTTGGCACCCGACCCGGCGGCCACTCCTTTCAGGTGTGGCGCCCAGCCCTGCGCGAATCTTTCGCTTGGGCCGCTAGCCGCGGTGGAATGACCGCTATCAAGGATCCCTTCGATGGAATTGGAGCCCACGATGTCCGT
This sequence comes from Corynebacterium sp. LaCa117, assembly GCF_046717765.1. Taxonomy (NCBI): domain Bacteria; kingdom Bacillati; phylum Actinomycetota; class Actinomycetes; order Mycobacteriales; family Corynebacteriaceae; genus Corynebacterium; species Corynebacterium sp. LaCa117. Next base: position 2,176,787 of record NZ_CP177102.1, read on the forward strand.
TCTTAAAACCATCCTGACCAGCTTTCCCGTTTCCCTAGCCGTCTTAGTCATTATGTGGGCGCTTCACCTAGTGGACTTCCCCACCTCCCACTGGCTGGCGCTGACTACCGCGCATCCCGGCGGCGCCATCATCTTGTCCGTGCTCATCGTGCTCTGGCTCGTTCCCGCTGAATGGCGCTTAGGTTCCTTGCGCACATTGGCGGTAGGAGTTGTCTCCCAGCTCATCAGCGTCCCGCTGTCCATCGTGCTCGCCCGCGGCATTGAGACCGTAGGCCTAAATCGATGGGGCAATGACTTATTGAGCGATACCTTCCTCACCCCTATCGGCTTTATCGCCGGTGCCGCTGGTTTTGCTTCGGCTTTACTCCCCCGCCTCTGGCGTCGCCGACTGCGCGTTTCGCTTATCGTGCTTACCGCCACTTTTGTGCTCTATTCCGGCACCATGTCAGATGTTCTCGGCATCGTCGCCGCCATGCTTTCTATTACGGCTGGCCAATTGCTCTTTAAGCCCGAATCCGCGCCGCCTTCCATCAGGGAGCGTCGCGTGCTCCTCGCCGTCGGTATCGCCTGCGTAGCCATTGGCCCCGCCTTCGTGGCACTCGACCCCATGGCCGAAGGTCCGTTCTCCCAAATCACACAGCTCCTGTGGGCACCACACCTTTCGGCTCTGGAGGCCACTCAAGTCTGCGCAGATTCGCTAACTTCTACCAGCTGTACCGCCGCAGTCGATCTCGCCCGTGCCCAAGGCATCGGCGCCTTGGTAGCCAATATCATGCCGTTTATCATCCAGCTGGTGGTGTGTTTTGGTCTCATGCGGGGCCGCGTGCTCGCTTGGTGGATGGCGGTTATCACCCAAGTACTGGCCATCGCATTGCTGACCTACCAGCTTTGGGACGATGCCCGCCTGAGCTACCTCCTGCCCAACCTCGTGCTCGTCATCCTTCCCTGGCTCTTGGCACTGTTCATGCTGATTATCAATCGTTCGCTCTTCCGGATCCGCGAAAACCGCGCATTTTTCACCCGCACTATTGTCTTCGCTATCCTTGCCTCTACCCTCGGCGCGGGCTTGTGGATCCTTACGGCCTCGTTGCACAACACCGTTCCCCCAGCGAATCTTTCCGACATCCTCGCAGAGACTCCCTTGCGCTTCGTTCCGGCCGTTGTTGCGCTTATCCTTCCCCACCACGTCGCGCCGGCAACGATGTTTTCCTGGTTCATCTACCTATGGGTTGGAAACGCCTTCTGGATCCTGCTGGCAGTCCGGCTCTACCTTGGCTTTTCTCGGCCCGTTGATCCTGCACAAGAATCCGACCGCGACTCGGCCCGCCACCTGCTCGAATCCGGCACCGGCGATCATCTTTCCTTCATGACGCTGTGGAAATCCAACCGGTACTTCTTCCACGGTGACTCCTATGTGGCCTACCGTGTCTCCAATGGCATCGCGCTTACGCTGGGCGCCCCCGTCGGCCACGATATCAGCGCCGAATTCGAGCGCTTTGCCTCCGAACAAGGCTGGGCCGTGGCGTGGTACTCCGTCAACGCACAGTTCGCGGATGCTCACCCGCAGCTCAAGCGCCTTCAAGTTGCAGAAGAAGCAGTCCTCAACTGCGAATCCGTGGAATTCAAAGGAAAGAAATTCCAAAATGTGCGCACGGCCCGAAACAAAGCCGAGAAGGAAGGTGTTAGCACTCGGTGGACCACGTGGGAGGAGCTAGATATTGCCTCTACCGCCCGCATTAGCGCACTCAGCGAGGACTGGGTTTCCGACAAGGCCCTACCCGAGATGGGCTTTACCCTCGGCGGCTTAGAAGAAATGATGGTGACCGGCACCCGGCTTTTGCTCGCTGAGTCCGCCGATGGCACTTTGCATGGTGTAACCAGTTGGATGCCGGTATACGAAAACGGAGCTATTGCCGGCTACGTTCTCGACGTCATGCGCCGCAACGAGCACGGCTTTAAGGGAGTAATTGAGCTCCTCATCTCAGAGGCTATGCTCATTGCCCAGTCCGAAGGCCTTGCCTGGATCTCCTTGTCCGGTGCGCCATTGGCTGGACAGCCTGACGAGCCTAACTGGCTCGACGTCGCCCTCAATCGCATTGGGGAAGAAGTCGAACCGCTCTACGGCTTCCGCACCCTCGCGGCCAGCAAGCGCAAATTTCAACCCGAGGAGCACCCGTGGTACCTGTGCTATCACGATGAATTGAAGCTTCCTTCCATCGCGCTGGCCACCATGCACGCCTACCTGCCCGATATGAAGACCAAGGATGCGGTATCGGCAGTCAAGGCATGGATGGCCGCGTAAAAGCATTAAGGCCTCCCCTCAACGTGTGATGAGGGGAGGCCTTAGACTAGGCAGCTAGTCGGCGATTGCTTCCAATGGCGGCGTCTTCGCCGCGCGGTGCGACGGCCATACTGCCGCGATAATGCCGACGAGGGCCGAGCCCACAAGCATAATGAGCACCATCGCCCACGGAATCTGCGCAGAGTCTAGTCCCTCATCGCCGAGGATCTTGATGAAGGACCAGCCCAAGCCGAGCCCAATGAGGATGCCCATCACCGCGCCAAAGAGCGCGATCTGCACGGACTCCAGGGTAATCATCGTGCGGATCTGGCGGCGTTGTGTGCCCACAGCCCGCAACATACCGATCTCCTGGCGGCGCTCGATTACGCCCAAGGTCAAGGTATTGACAATGCCCAACACCGCAATAATGACGGCAAGGGCGAGCAGACCATAAAGGATGGAGAGCATCTGGTCAATAAAGCCTGCAGCTTGGCCCGCATACTCCTCACCGGAATTGACCTGAACCACAACCAGATCCTTGACCGCATCCTCCAGGTTATGGCGCAGTTCTTCCTTGTCATAGCCTTCTTGGCCCAAGACGCCCACCATCTGGACGGTAAAGGACTTCTCCGGTGCAACCTTTTCAGCTACCTCCTGCGAGAGCACCATATTCTGCACCACATCGGTGGACTTAAAGATGCCGACCAATTTGGCCTCGGCCTTCTTGTCCTTTTCCGCAGAAGCTACCTTATAGGTCTCTCCTACCTTCCAGCCGTGTTCCTTGGCAAAGTCTTCGGTAGCAATGAATCCCTTATCCAAGTTGGCATCGCCCTCGACCATGTCGAGAGCAATCATCGACGATGGATCACCATCCGCAGTCATGGTCTGCTGGAATTGCGGACCATAATCCATCGATGCCTGACCATCAACGGTCACCGGAGCCATACCGATGGTGATGGCCTTATCTACGCCCTCAGCCTCAGCCGCACGCTTACCTGTGTCCTTCGGTGTTGGGAATTCACCGGAGCTAGGGCCAGAAAGGAGATAATCGGAGGTGATGTTCTGCTCCACGGTATCGGCCACGGAGGACTTCATCGTCGCGCCAAGCATGCCAATAGCCGTCACCAAGGCCACGCCTAGGGTCAGGGCAAATGCAGTAGCTGCCGTGCGGCGTGGATTGCGACGAGAGTTCGTCGCCGCCAAAGAACCGATAGCACCGAAAGGCGCACCGATTACCTTGCCTACTGTCGGTACCAAAGGCAGCGACAAGGCCGGGCCAGCCAAGAAGAAACCGACAATGACCCCGAACGCGCCCACACCGACGAGGACGGCGCGGACGTTCGTCTCGCCGTCGGAAAGCACGCCTGCCAACGCCGCAACAATGCCAACCAGCAAAATAATGGCACCAAAAATCGTGCGGACCTTCAGGGACGTTGCAGAAGCAGACTCGGTGGTGCGCATCGCTTCAACCGGCTGCACGCGACCTGCGCGCCGTGCCGGGGCCCACGCGGATACGACCGTCACGATGGTGCCCAAAATAATCGGGACCACGATGGCCGAAACGCTCAGGCCCAAGCCACCGTCGAACGGCATTCCTTTCGCGCTCATTACTGCCTTAATGATGGCCACCAAGCCCATACCGGCAACGACGCCAACAATAGAACCCAGAAGTCCCACGATGGCAGATTCCACTACCACCGAGTTCGTAATCTGGCGGCGGGAAGCACCCAGCGCACGCAGAAGTGCGAATTCCTTGGTGCGCTGGGCGACAATCATGGAGAAGGTATTAGCGATGATAAACGTGCCCACCAGCAGCGCAATCAAGCCGAATGCAATGAGGAAATAGTTAATGAACTTCAAGGCGGAGGACATCATCTCAGAGGTTTCCTCCGCCAGGCGCTCGCCCGACTCCGCCTTGACGTCATATTTGTCATTTAGGTGATCCACCAAGGCGTTCGCATCCACGCCTTCGGCCGCAGAAACCTTGAGCTGGCTCGGATCGCCGTAGCGCTCCAGGTAGTCCTTCTCGGCCATGCTCAGCACGATGCTATCGCCCTGGTCGACGGCGGGCTCCGAGATACCAGAAACGGTAACCGTATCCTGCTCATCGGGGTGAACCACAATGAGCTTTTGTCCCACGGAGATTCCGTATTTATCCGCCGCGGAGGAATTGACAAGGACTTCGTCCTTACCGCTCGGCTCCTCGCCCTCCTTCAGCTTATCGGCACCGCCAACGACCTTATCCTCTGGATAAAACGGGACAACGCTAGCCGTACCGCCCTGAGTCTGATAGGCCTCCGAGTTCTCATTGGCTGCGACGACAGTCTCCGAATCCGCAATATTGATGTTCTTGACATCTTCATCATCGGCCAACTTCTGGCGAAGCTTTTCATCCAGCTTCGCGCCATTGTCGTCCTTCTGGCTCACCACCGCATCCACGCCACGAAATTCATTATCCACGGCGGAGTCAAAAGTAGACTTCAGCGAATTGGTGAACATAAACGAGCCGGCAATAAACGCCGTGCCCAAGACCACCGCGAGAATTGTCAGCCCAAGGCGCAACTTATGCGCCACGATATTGCGCAGGGACACCCTGCGCATTGCATTTCCGCGTGCCATTTAGCCCTCAATCTCCGCCATTACCTGGTGAATGGCCTCCATCGTCGGATTGTGCAACTCGTTGACAAGCTTGCCGTCAGCAAGGAAAACCACTCGGTCCGCGTACGACGCTGCCTTCGCATCGTGCGTCACGATGACCACGGTTTGGTCATCCTTGTCCACTGCCGTGCGCAAAATATCGAGCACCTCGGCCGAAGAATTGGAGTCCAGGTTGCCGGTTGGCTCATCGCCGAAGATAATTTCCGGACGGGAAACCAGCGCGCGGGCACAGGCCACGCGCTGCTGCTGGCCGCCTGATAGCTCAGCCGGTCGGTGCTCCAAGCGCTCTGCCAAGCCTAGACGGCGAGTTACCTCTTCGAACCACTGCTTATCGACGTCCTTACCCGCAATGTCGGTCGGCAACGTGATGTTTTCCGCGGCAGTCAGCGTAGGAACAAGGTTAAAGGACTGGAAGATAAAGCCCAGCCGATCACGGCGCAGCGCCGTAATGTCCTTGTCGTTGAGCGCCGACATATCGGTATCGCCGATAAACGCCGAGCCGGAAGTCGCGGAATCCAAACCAGCCATCGTGTGCATTAGCGTCGACTTACCGGAGCCCGATGGACCCATGATCGCAGTGAATTCGTTCTTGCCGAATTCAATGGATACATGATCCAGGGCCACAACGGCTGTGTCGTCGCTTCCGTATTGCTTGAACAAGTCAACGGCGCGAGCCGCAGCATCAGTCATGAGACAAATTCTCCTTGTAAATGGGAAATTACCTCTTATAGTTTAGCTACCATGAACGACGGCAAGCATCATCCCAGAGGAGGAA